>NZ_AP043826.1:0-3320955 GCF_055379965.1 Halostagnicola alkaliphila
TCCATCTCCGAAATATCGTAGATCGGGGTGATGTCCGATTCGGCCGCCGATTCGACGTGGCTGATATCGTCGACGCGAACCCCGAGGCGGTGTTCGTCCTCGACTTCCTCCTGAACGATGATGTAGTCCCCACCCATGCCGTTTTCGTGGCTGGCGTTCGAGAGGTCGACGATCACTTTCGGATTCAAGACGGCGATGATCTTCCCTCGCATATCCGTCACGCCGTCGATCGGTTCCGGTGAACGCGGGTAGCGAGTCAGTCCCGACAGTTCCTCGACGGAACTGATGCTCTCGAGGGGAGCGGCGAACAGTTCGTCGTTGAGTTCGAAGTACAGCAGCTTCGTCTTCTCCGTTTCTTTCGTTTCAGTCTCCTCGCCCGTAACGAAGTCGATTTCCGTTTTCGTAACGGCCATTCGTTCGCCGGTAGCGACGCTGCCGAGTCCGGCCGTCGGTCCGTCGGCGGGTTCATCAGCGACCGGCTCGGCCGTCGTCTGCTGGGTATCGGTAGCTGTCTCGGGTTCGTGTTCGAGTTCCGCATTCATGTCGTTGTACTCGTAGACTGTCCCCGAATCGGAGCCGGTATCAGCGGCTTCGTTCGGTGACGAGGGGGGCTGCTCGGTCGAATCGCTGGACCCTTCGGGACCCGTACCGGTGACGGCGGTCGGTTCATCGCCGGTTTTCGTCGCTTCGGTAGTTTCGTCGGAGTCTTCAGTGGCTTCGTCGGTTGGCGCTTCAGGTGAGGATGTCGCCGACGTGCTCGGAGAGACGCCGAGTTTCTCGGCCTTCTTCTGTTCTTCCGCCGATAACTTCTCTCGAGTTCGAGAGCCAACGTCGGAGAGTTGATCCTCGAAATCGTCGTCTGGGTCTGTTGGGTCTTCGCTCATGCGTTTGCCTCCTGTTCGTGGTTCCGTTCTCGACGACGGCGGATACCATCGATCGAGAGCTCTTTCGCCGCCTCGACGTCGATACCGAACGCCGGTGGCTCGGTCTGTGCCATGACGAGTTGGACCAACTGATCGTAGGTCTCGAGTTCCGCGTTGGATAAGGACTCCTCGTAGGCGTAGAGCGACTGTTGGTTCTTTTTCGCTCTCGCGAAGGCGGCCCTGTGGTCCGTGACGACGCCTTTCTCCGCGAACGTCTCCTCGAACCAGTCGACGATCCGCTGGTGTTCTTTGGTCATCTTCGTCGAGTTGACCGTCATCAACGAAGCGAGATACTCGATATCGAGGTCGTGCATCATCTCGAGAACGTCGTACTGATCGAACAGCAGATCGACGGAGTGGGGCATCTCCGTTTCCGGAATCATCGGGATGACGATCTTTTCGCCGGCCGTAACTGCGTTCTTCGCGTACGGGGAGAAATCCGGCGGACAGTCACAGATAATATAGTGATACTCGTCCTCGAACTGGTCGAGAACTCGGCCGAAACGATTTTCTCCGGCATCCGCCGCGTCGAGTGGCGTTTTGTTCCCGTTGTACGATTGGTTCGCGGGAATCAGATCGAACTCCTCGTGGTCGGTTTCTACCAGTTCGGTGACCCGCTCCCACTTCGAGGGGTCGAGTAATACCTCATCCAGCGAGAGCGTGTCGAGATCAAAGTACTGCTCGCGTTTGCCGAGGTTCGCCGTCAACGTTCCCTGCGGGTCGAAATCGACCAGAAGAACGTCGAACCCGCGAGCCGAAAGCCCACCTGCGAGGTTCATGGCGGTGAACGTTTTTCCAGTCCCACCCTTCTGGAGCGACACGGCGATCACCTCCGGTGTCTGCTCTTCCGTAGTCATCCTCGCAGTTCCCCCGTTTGGTTGAGTGATAGAATCGTACTGTTATAGTGGTTCGTCATAAAACGACTCCCTCGGACACTGATAGTTGTATTCTCTCCTAATACGACGTTCGTGTGCTGTTACACGAGAACTGTCAGACGCAATCCGGATAACTGTTCTGGCCCCCTCTCCGGGGGATAGCAGGCCGTTCCACGAGACGGTGGTTCGAAGGAGGTGGCCAACCAGTTGTCGTTCAATCGAGTTGATGGATCGCGGATAGAATCAACACCACGATCAGCCCCAGAGAGGGGTTTTCAGGACCTATAGCGGCCGTGGACAGCCAATGCCGAAAGCATATCCAATCTGGTAACTCAGCCAACAAGCCTAAATCATTGGTATTCAACGTACTACGTATCAAGGTATGAGTGACGTTTTTGATACATTCATTCGCGAAAGTCAGGACGACCTTCTCCAACTCAATAACTCCCTGTTGGCTCTCGAGGACAACCCGAGTGACGCAGAAGCCATCGATGCGGTATTCAGGGTGAGTCACAACCTCAAAGGGAACTTCGGTGCGATGGGGTTCAAAGCGCCGTCAAATCTCGCACACGCGCTCGAGGACCTCTTAGACGAAGTGCGTGAGGGCGAGATGGCGGTGACGAACGACCGGATGAACCTCCTGTTCGAGGCGGTCGATTCGCTCGACGAGATGGTCACACAGATCGACGAATCTGGCGAGGTTCAACTCGATCCGAGCGCCACGGTCAATCAACTCCGAGCCGAAATCGACGGGAGCGACGGTGCGGAAGTCACCGCCGAAGCCGAATCCGGAACTGCGGCGGACTCCGATACTGAAACGGAAGCGGCGTCGATCGACATTCCGTTCGAGGCCCTCGCAGAGACGGACGCGACCGAAGCCGATTCGGTCTTCCACCTCGATCTCACCATCGGCGACGGGGAGTCGAATCTCGTCGACGCGATGTTTATTCTGGGGGACATTCAGGACGGCTACACCGTTCATGTGGGAGAGCCGCCGATAACCGACATCGAGTCCGGCGAGTTCGATAACGGGTTCGAGCTGTACGTCTCTCCGGACGAGCAGGCGGACGCCGAGGCGATCTTCGAGGAGTACGACGGCCATCGCTACCTCGAATCGGTGGAAGTCGTCGACGTAACCGGCGACGTCCGCGGCCGGTTCGCGGACGAAGAACCCAGCGACGATGACGATTCGTCGGCGGACGAAAGCGGTGGGTCGGTTCTCGATAATCACGATACGGAGATCGAATCGATCCGCGTCGACGTCACGACCATCGACGAGCTGTACAACCAGGTCGAGGAGATGGTGACGAGTCGGATCAAACTCCGGAACACGATCGAGGATCTGGGGGTCTCCGAAGTCGAAAAGGAACTCAGCGAACACGACAAGATCACCTCCAGAATTCAGGATACCGTCCTCGAGATGCGGCTCGTTCCGGTCAGGACCATCGCGGGACACTTCCCGCGACTCGTTCGCGATATCGCACAGGACCAGGGCAAAGAGATTGACTTCGAGATGACCGGCGTCGACATCGAGATGGATCGGTCGATCTTGAACGAGATGCGCGACCCCCTCGTCCACCTCATCCGAAACGCGATCGATCACGGGATCGAAGAACCGGACGTGCGAGAGGCAAAGGGGAAACCCAGAGAGGGGACCATCGAGCTTCGCGGAACGCGCGAACGGGATACGGTGACGCTGGCGATCGAAGACGACGGGGCGGGGTTGGACCCGGAACGGCTTCGCAAGAAAGCCGTCGAGAAGGACGTGATGAGTCCGGCGAAAGTCCAGTCGCTCGAGCGTTCGGAAGTCTACGAGCTGATTTTCCATCCCGGCTTCTCGACGAACGAAGAGGTCACCGATATCAGCGGCCGCGGCGTGGGGATGGACGTCGTCAACCGCGTCGTCCAGAGCGTCGACGGCGATATCGACGTCGAGAGCGAGCCCGGAGAGGGGACGTGCGTTACGTTAACCCTCCCGGTGAGCGTCGCGATCGAACGCGTGCTGTTCGTCGAGACGGGCGAGGAGGCGTACGGAATCCCGATCAAGAACGTCGACGACATCTCCGTCATCTCGGATCTGGACATTCAGTCCTTCGACGATTCGAAGATCCTCAGTCACGATTCGAAAACGTATCCGATCATCGACCTCGGCGAGTCGCTCTCCGTGCCGGACACCGAAAAACGGGACGACGACCTGATCGTTCGGGTCAAAGACGGCATTCGAAAAGTCGCACTGCGCTGTGACGGGATGAACGGCCAGGAGGAGGTCGTCATCAAGCCGTTCCACGGCTCGCTCAGTAGCACCGAAGGGATCAGCGGCGCGTCCGTCCTCGGGGAAGGCGACGTCGTGATGATCCTCGACGTCGAATCGTTGTAGGCGGTTTCTGAAACGAATCGACGCGATCGGACGGTTCACGACCATCGGTATCTCGTGAGCGGAAAAAGTACCGGGTTCAGGCGGTCTGGGCCAGTAAACCTAAACCCCGATAGTAACCAGATAAACACCAACGACTGACATGAGCGACGATTCATATCGAACGGATGGTGGGGGTGCAGTCGCTGTTGACCAGCTCGAGACGCTCGGAGTCGACGAACGGTCGCTGGCCTGGCGAAAAGAGTTTACGAGGTTCGACGAGAGCGACCGCCAACGACTCGAGGATATTTCTCCCGTTGTTCGGTCGAAGACGGACGAAATCACTCGAAAACTGGCCGACCATTCCGAACGGATGGGGACCGTCGAATCGGACGGTATCAGCGATCTTCGACGACAAGCGGCCGCGTACCTGGACGATATCGGCTCGGGAACGTACGATAAACGCTACTTCGAAAAGCGGGCGAAAACCGGCGAGTACCACGAGGAGATCGGCGTCGGGCCGAGCATCGTGATCGGAACGTACGGTCTGTACTACGAGGTGCTGGCCGAAGAGATCGCAACCGACGTCCTCGAGGAGATCGGCGTCGAGGGAGTCGACGCCGATGCCGACGTTTCCGTCGGCGACGTTCAGGACGGCGTCGAGACGATCGTCCAGCGGATCGTCTCGATGTCGAAGCTACTGAACCTCGACCAACAGGTCGCGGTTGACGAGTACGTCGAATCCTATACCGGCCTCGAGGAAGGTATCGAACGTCGCGAATCGATCGCCCAGAACACTCAGGAAATGATTGCCGAACTCCGAGACGCAACCGAGGACGTTCGGGAAGCGACCACGGAAATCGATTCGATGACGACGAACCAGTCCGAATCGATCTCGACGGTCACCAGCGAGGTCTCGACGGTCTCTGCGACCGTCGAAGAAGTCGCCTCGAACGCCCAAGAAGTCAGTTCGACGAGCGATGAAAGCGCCGAGTTCGTCGAAGACTCGCTCGAGAACGGCGAGCAGGCGATCGAGAGTATGAACAGCGTCGAGGACGCGACAGAACGAGTTTCCGAGGACGTCGAAGCGCTGCGCGAGGGCGTCGAAGAGATCGACGAGGTCGTCGAAGTCATCAACGATATCGCGGACCAGACGAACCTGCTGGCGGTCAACGCATCCATCGAAGCGGCAGATAGCGGACAGACGGGTGACCGATTCGCCGTCGTCGCGAACGAAGTGAAGTCGCTGGCCGAAAACTCGAAAGAGGAGGCCAAAAACATCGAACGCACGGTAAACGAGATCCAGCAGGATACCGAACACACCGCAACGAGTCTCGAGACGGCCATCGAAGAATTGGACGAGAGCGTACAGATGGTACAGAAAACGGTCGACAACCTCTCACAGATCGAGGAACTGGTGAGCGACACGTCCGAGGGAATCAATCAAGTTGCGGAGGCGACCGACGATCAGGCCGCGAGCATCGAGGAGGTCGCGAGTATGACAGAAGAGGCAAATCGTCAGACTAAAGAAGTATCCTCGAAATCCGAGGAGATCTCCGATGTCGCGGGCGAGCAGTTCGAACTCATGAACGACCTCGAATCGGAAGCGAAGCGGCTCACAGAGGACGAATAAGGCGAATACGTTCGGTTCGCAGTCCACTCCAGAGAGCGATCAGTTCCGTCTTTAGAAACGTGATCCGTTGGAATAACAAGTGGATTTATATACGTAACAGAGAATTACAAACGCGTTATTATGACCGGCGATGGGAGTGAGTATAAAATCTCTGATGACGAGAGGAGGAACGTAATCGGATCGCAGTTGACTAACGAACTCGGCATCGATGCGGGCCGAATCGAATGGCGAAAAGAATACACGCGGTTCGACCGGGAGGACGTCGCTCGCCTCGAGTCGATGTCGGGCCTGTTCGACGACATCGCGGACGACCTCGTCGACGAATTCTACGCGCATTTGCAGTCTCACGACGAGACGGTCGCGATAATAGACTCCTCGAGCAAGCAGGTCGAGAGCCTCAAACGAACGCAGGCGGAGTATCTCAGAGACCTCGGTCGCGGGGAGTACGGGAAAGAGTACGTCGACCGGCGGGCCAAAATCGGGAAGCTTCACGATATGCTCGATCTCGGTCCGGAAATCTATCTGGGGGCGTATTCGATCTATTACGAGGGGATTCTGAGCGAGGTCGGCGCTGTAGCCAAAGAGCGACCGAAGCTATCAGACGCCGCTTCGACTTCGGTCACGGACGGCGGCGCGACGACCGCGGAAACGCAACAGGATGAACCGATGCTCACCGCGAGCGAGGCACAAGAGGCGGTCGACGACGCCGTCGACGAGGTCGTCGACCGGGCGCTCTCGGCGCTCAAACTCACCAACCTCGACCAGCAGGTCGTGATGGATACGTACATCCACTCCTACGCGGATATCGAGGAAGAACTCGAGCGCCGGGAACGGGTGACCGAAAGCGTCGAAGAGAGCGTTTCAGAACTTCGTGATTCGGCCGACAGCGCCGTGGCCCAGTCGAACGAAGTCGGTCAGCTCGCCGAGGACCAGGTCGAATCGATGTCGCAGGTTTCGGGCGAAGTCTCGAGTCTCTCGGCCACCGTCGAGGAGATCGCCTCGAACGCGGAGGAGGTCAGTTCGACCAGCGAGAACGCGAAAGATATCGCCGACAACGCCTCCGATACTGCCGAAGACGCACTCGAGAAGATGGAGAGTCTCGAGGAGGCCGCGGCGGAAGTCTCGGACGACATCGAGAAACTCAGAGAACGGGTCGAGCGCATCGACGAGATCGTCAAGGTCATAAACACGATCGCTGACCAGACGAATCTGCTCGCGGTGAACGCGTCGATCGAGGCGGCGACTGCGGGGGAAGCGGGAGACAGCTTCGCCGTCGTCGCCGACGAGGTCAAATCGCTCGCCGAGGAGTCCCAGGAGGAGGCCAAAAACATCGAACAGATGGTCGATCAGATCCAGAAAGATACCGAAAGCACCGTCGAAAGCATCGATCGGGCGGGAGCGGAGACCGACGACGCGGTCGAGCTCGTCGAGGACGCCGCCGAGGATCTCAGTCGGATCGAAACCTCCGTTCGAGAGGCGACGACCGGTATTCAGGAGGTCGCCGATGCGACGGACGATCAGGCCGCGAGTACCGAGGAAGTCGCCAGCATGACCGACTCATCAATGGGGAAAGCCGAAGAAATCTCCGCTGCGAGCGAACAGATCGCGAGGGCCAACGAACAGCAGGCCGAACTCGCAAAGGAGATCGAGGAGGAAATCGACCGATTGCGCGACAACGAGTACTGATCGGCTGTTTCCGATCGGCTTCTCAATCTCACACCGTCTTCATCGATCGGCTTCTCCCACCGTTGTCCCCGGTCAGTCGTCGGTCAAGATATCCGCGGAGAGACCCTGCGCCATCTCGATGTCTTTCGAGTTGTTGAGCGTGAACGCGGTTCGTTCAGTAACTGCTTCGATGGCCTCTCGAGCGCTCGGGTAGCCGTTGCCCGACTTCTTCACGCCGCCGAAGGGGAGGTGGACTTCTGCGCCGATACACGGCAGGTTCGCGTAGGCCAGTCCGACCTCGCCGTCGTCGCGGAATTGGTGGATCTTGCGGTAATCCTCGCTGACGATGGCCCCGGCGAGTCCGTAGTTCGTGTCGTTGTGGATCTCGAGTGCCCGGTCCATGTCGCCCGAGTATTCGATCAGGGCGACGTGCGGGCCGAAACACTCCTCTTGCAGACATCGCAGGTCGGAGTCGTACTCGAGTTCGTAGACGAACGGGCCGACCCAGTGACCGTTCGCGAAGCTCCCGCTTCGCTCACCATCGGCGGCAGTGGCCGCCCCTTCTTGATGACCGTCGGGTATCTCCTCGTCCTCGAGTTCGAATCGATCGACGAGCACCTCGGCCCCTTCCTGTCTGGCCAGTTCGTTGTGCTTTTCGATCTTTTCGACGTGCTGGGACTCGATGGCGGGACCCATAAAGGTCTCCTCGGCTAGCGGATCGCCGACGGAAATGCTCTGTGCGACCTCGACGAAGCGCTCTTTGAACTCGTCGTAGACCTCCTCGTGGACGATAAGTCGCTCGCTCGAGACGCAGCGCTGGCCGGTCGTCTTGAAACTCGACATGATCGCCGAGTGGATCGCGATGTCCATGTCGGCGTCCTCAGCGATGATAATCCCGTTTTTGCCGCCCATCTCGCAGGCCGCGAGCTTGCCGGGTTCGGCGCCGACCTTACCGGCGATCTCGTGGCCGACTTCCGCGGAACCGGTAAAGAGGACGGTATCGACGCGCTCGTCGTCCGTGATGGCCGCGCCGGCGTCGCCGAAGCCCTGAACCATGTTAAAGACCCCGTCGGGAATATCCGCGTCTTCGAACATCTCGGCGATGATCTGACCGCACCACGGCGTCTGTTCCGCGGGTTTCCAGACGACCGTGTTCCCCTCGACCAGCGCGATGGCCATGTGCCAGAAGGGGATCGCGACGGGGAAGTTCCAGGGGGTGATACAGCCGACGACGCCGCGTGGTTTTCGCCGCATGTAGGCGTCCTTCGAGGCGATTTCGCTCGGAACGACGTCGCCGTGGGGATGGCGGGCGTTGGCGGCAGCCCACTCGACCATGTGGTAGGCCTCGATAACGTCCGCTTTTCCTTCCGAAATCTCCTTGCCGCACTCTTTGGTGACGATTTTCCCCAGTTCGTCCGTCCGCTCGCGCAGTTCGTGGTAGATATCCCAGAGGTACTCTGCCCGGTCGATGTAGGAGAGCGCTCGCCACTCTTCGGCGGCTTCATCGGCTGCCTCGAGAGCGGCGTCGACATCCGCCTCGGTTCCCTGCTCGAACGTCGCGAGTGTCTCACCCGTTGCCGGGTTTTCGCTGTCGAACGTTTCCCCTCCGTTACCGTCGGTCCACTCGCCCGCGATATAGTGAGTGTACGTCTCGTTGGTAGATTGCTGATCCATAGTTGTTCATCGGTCTCCAGCGAATAGTAGCCTCCCCTCCCATGGTCGGGAGGGAGGTTTAAACGTACGTGCGTGATACTAGCAGACAATGGCGACGACAGAGCCCGCGGACGAGTATCCGGCGGGGGGTGCACGGCTCACGCTCGAGATCTGGCATCCGGACTGCTGGACGCTCGAGGTAACGGAGGCGACCGACGCCAGTCTCCTCGCACATACCGTCTACAACGCAACCGACGGCCAGGTCAAGGGTCACTTTACGGCCTACGGGGACTCGCTGGCCGAAACGAAGGAACTGATCGAGGCGACTCGAAACTCGCCGCTGACGGACTCCGTCGTCGTAATGCAACGCAGGTACGAGTTCGACGAGTCCAAAGCCGTTCCGGGAAACACCGCCCGCGAACTGTTCGTCGAGTATGATCCGATCCACACGATCAGCGACGCGCTCGCATCGGAGGGGTTCATCCAGGAGTCGGCGGTTCGGATCCGCGACGGCACCGAGTTCTGGTCCGTCTTCGTCGGCGATACCGATCGCGACCGGCTTCACGAGCGACTCGAGGCCGTCAGGGAGAAGGGGTCGGCCGAGATTACGGTCACGAAGATTACCACGAACGACGCGTTCAGCGACGAGAGCCCCGGTCGCGTCGCACTGCTTTCGACGCGCCAACGCGAAATCTTCGAACTCGCGTGCGAGCACAACTACTACGCCTGGCCCCGAGAAATCACGACGCGAGAACTCGCCGATAAGGCGGACGTTTCGAAGACGACGCTGCTCGAGCACCTCCGAAAGGCCGAGGCGAAACTCCTTGACCCGGCTATCGAAGAAGTAACCAACCCACTGTGAGTGAGAGGGACGCGATCGACGGGGATAATTTCTGGAGAAAGTTACTGAATCGTTTGGTCGGTGTTGCGGTTAAGAGTACGCCCCCGCTAGATTACGCTAGATGATTCCACCGATCGCCAGTCGGTTCGTCGCCGGCGAGTCGCCTCCGGAAGCGCTCGAGCACGTCAAAGAGCTCAACGACGACGGCGTCGGGGCGATCCTTAACTTGCTCGGCGAGCACCACGAGGACCCGGACGTGATCGCCGAGGACACCGACGCGTACTGCTCGCTCGTCGAGTCGATCGCACGGTCGGGCTTCGACGCCTGTATCTCGGTCAAACCGTCGCAGATCGGCCTCGATATCGGCCCGGATACGTTCGAATCGAACCTCGAGCAGATCGTTTCGCACGCGGTCGAACGGGGCGTTTTCGTCTGGGTAGATATGGAAAACCACACGACGACGGACGCCACCATCGACGCGTACGAACGGATCGCTCGAGAGTACTCCCCCGCAGAGACGGACGAATCGATGGAATCGGCGGAGCTCGAAGTGGTCGAGACCGTCGACGGCGGGGCAGGCTCCGAAGGAGTGGTGCTCGAAGAGGATGCGGCGCTCGAGGAACGAACGACGGTCGAGGGGGTCGTCGGGCTCTGTTTGCAAGCGAACCTGAAACGCACGCGCGACGATCTCGACCGACTGGCCGACGTTCCGGGAAAAGTTAGACTCGTCAAGGGAGCCTACGACGAGCCGAAAGCGATCGCCTACAAGGATAAAGACCGCGTCGACGAGGCCTATCGAACCCTGCTCGAGGACGCCTTCGAAAACCGCGACGGGGGCATCGCGATCGGAAGTCACGATCCGGCGATGATCGCGTACGCTCGAGAACTCCACGAGGAGTACGGAACGCCGTACGAAGTCCAGATGCTGATGGGCGTTCGGGAGGACGCCCAGCGCGAACTGGCGGCCGAGGGCGTCACGGTCTATCAGTACGTTCCCTACGGCTCGCGCTGGCTCCTGTACTTCTATCGCCGCGTTCGCGAGCGCAAGGAGAACCTGTTATTCGCCGCTCGAGCGATCCTCTCG
Organism: Halostagnicola alkaliphila; assembly: GCF_055379965.1. Classification (NCBI taxonomy): domain Archaea; kingdom Methanobacteriati; phylum Methanobacteriota; class Halobacteria; order Halobacteriales; family Natrialbaceae; genus Halostagnicola; species Halostagnicola alkaliphila. The sequence continues at coordinate 11,028 of NZ_AP043826.1, forward strand.
TGAGTGAGGATGGGGGCTCGAGCGATCGGTGTTGACGAACAGCCAGATCGTACACGCGAAGGCGATCACGCCGGCGACGGTTGCGATCCCGAAGGCTAGCTGGTAGCCGGTCTCCGTGTAGACCCGGACGCCGCCGACGAGTTCGCCCGTCCAGTAGGCGTCGAGCACCGAGCCCATCACCGTCGGGAGCATCGCGGCGCCGAAAAAGGAGGCCCCGTTTATCGTCCCCGTCGAAATGCCGCTCGCACTGCTCGGATGTCTGTCCTTGACGATCGCGTAGCCGAGCAGGAACGAGCCGAACAACACTCCGGTGAGGAAGAAGGCGACGGCGACGATCGGGAGCGGCGGGTCGCCGGTAACGGCGATCACCGCGAGCGTGATCGCGAAACAGGCTCCGCCACCGATCATCAACTCGACGCGGCGCTCGAGGCGGTCCGAGAGCCAGCCGAACGCGGGCGGCCCGACCATCACGCCGAGACCGCCGAGCAGGGTGAACACCGAGGCGTAGGTCACCGAGACGTCGTACAGCTGCACGACGTAGGGAACGCCCCACAGCCCGAAGATGGTGAGGTTGACGCCGTTCGCACAGAACAGCATGATGCTCACGACCCAGATCCAGCGGTCCCGGAGGATGGCCGAGAGGTGGGTGCGAAGTTCGGCGTTGGTGAGCGTCGACTGGCCGGGGACGCCGTCGATCTGCTCGAAGCCGGCCGCCTCGGGCGTGTCTCGAACGAAGACGAACACGGCGATGGCACAGAGGAGCCCGAGAGCGCCGAGCCAGCCGATCGAGACGCGCCAGCCGGTCGCGTCGACGGCGACTGCGAGCGGGGTCGTCGCGAGGACGCCGCCGACGCCGGAGACCGCGAAGCTCAGGCCGCTCACCGTCGCGAACTCGTCCGCGCGGAACCAGTTCGCACAGAACCGAAGGATACAGACGAAGATGACGCTCCCGCCGAGGCCGACTAGCCCGCGGGCGACGCCAGCGGCGAGGTAGCTGTCCGCGAGGGCGAACCAGATCGCGCCGACGTTCATCACCACGCCGCCCGCGGCCGCCGTCACGCGGGGTCCGACGCGGTCCGCGAGGATTCCCGTGGGAATCTGCATGAACGCGTAGACCCAGAAGAAGACGGCGTGGAGCGTCCCGAGTTGGGCACCCGACGTGCCGAAGGCGACCATGAGATCCTCGGCTAACACCGCCGAAGAGAGTCGGTTGATATTGACCAGAAGGAATGTCACGCCGAGCGTTCCCCAGAGTAACCAACGACGTCGGAGCGGATCCTGCCAGAGACGCATTCGGTCGAACTCTCCCTCCGAGCACCGAAAGTCTCTCGAAAGTGAACTCGAAACCGAACGCGAACCGGGCCGCTATCTCCCAGCGGTAGATGGATTACCCTCCCAGCCACAAGCAGTATCCATGCGCGAACTCGACGGCGCGGACGCCGGCGGCCAGTTCGTCCGGACGGCGCTCTCGCTCTCGGCCCTCGAGAACGTACCGATCCGGATCGAGAACGTCCGAGGGGATCGGTCGACTCCCGGGCTCAGGCACCAGCATCTCGCCGTCCTCGAGACGATGGGTGCCGTCTGCGACGCCGACGTTTCGGGCGACGAGGTCGGCTCGGACACCGTGACGTTCGAGCCGAGCGGTGGCTCCGTGGGGGACCGAACCGGCATCTCCGGCGGCAATTACGCCGTCGACATCGGAACCGCGGGGAGCATCACGCTCCTATTCGACGCCGTCTTGCCGCTCGCGACGGCGCTCGAGGAACCCCTTTCGATCACCGCCACGGGCGGAACCGACGTCGCGTGGTCGCCGCCGATCGAGTACTCGAGGGAGGTCAAATTCCCGGTGCTCCGAACCTTCGGACTCGAGGCCTGTCTCGACGTTGACCGGCGCGGGTTCTATCCGGACGGGGGCGGGAAGGCGACGCTCCACGTGGCTCCCTCGAAACTCGAGCCGATCGACCTCGAGACGCGCGGCAGCGTCGACGGCGTTCGGTGTTATTCGACCGAATCGGCGTCGCTCGCTGACAGCGACGTGGCCGCTCGGCAGGTCGAGGGCGCGCTCGAACGCCTCTCGAATACGAGTGGTTCGTCGAACCGGAACGGCGGACCCGAGGTCCGAACCCGACGGGAGACCACCGTCTCGAGCGACTCGCCCGGCTCGGCGATCGTCCTCCGGCTGGAACACGCGGGTGGACTGGCAGGCTTCAGTTCGCTCGGAGAGCGAGGGAAACCGGCCGAGCGAGTCGGCGAGGACGCGGCCGACGCGGCGAATCGATTCCTCGAGTCCGGAGCGGCGGTCGATCGGCACCTGGGCGACCAGTTGCTCGTCTTTCTCGCGCTCGCCGGCGGACGGGTTCGGATTCCGGCCGTGACCGAACACGTCGAGGCCAGTTTGGACCTGCTCGAGCGGTTCGGCTTCGATTTCGGTCGCGAGCGTGCGGACGACGCCGTTCTCGTGAGTCGAGCGTAGGTGGAGGACAGTCCCGACGAACCCCTTCGAGAGATCAGTATACCTTTTATTACACCCCTTCGTTTTGCCAGACATGACCGAATTACGGCGGACTGAACGACCGCTGGGAGGACCGAACCCGTGAGCGAGCTCGTGACGTTCGGCGAGACCATGCTTCGACTCTCGCCGGCTGGAAGCGAGCGAATCGAAACCGCGGGCGAGTTCGAGGTTCGCGCGGCGGGTGCAGAGAGCAACGTCGCGATCGCGGCCGAACGCCTCGGCGCGTCGGCGGCCTGGTTCTCGAAGCTTCCGGACAACCCGCTGGGACGACGCGTTGCCGGCGATCTCGACCGATACGGCATCGACGCCGATCCGGTCTGGACCCAGGAGGGACGACAGGGAACGTACTACCTCGAGCAGGCGGGCAAACCCCGCGGAACGAACGTCGTCTACGATCGCGAGAACGCGGCGGTGACGACCGCCGAAGCCGACGAATTCGACCTCGAGGAGATCCGAAACGCCGAGGTCTTTTTCACCTCGGGGATCACGCCCGCGCTTTCCTCGACGCTCGAGGAGACGACGGCGAGGCTGCTCGAGACTGCAAGCCGGGCCGGGACGACGACGGCGTTCGACCTGAACTACCGGCAGAAACTCTGGAGCGCGTCCGAGGCGAAGGAGACGCTGACGGCGCTCTTCGACGATATCGACGTACTCGTCGTCGCCGCTCGAGATGCCCGGCACGTGCTCGATCTCGAGGGCGACGCCCGGGAGTTGGCGGAGACGCTCGGAACCGAGCACGACTTCGAGACGGTCGTCATCACCCGCGGCGCGGAGGGGGCACTCGCCTGGCACGAGGGCGAGTTCCACGACCACGACGCCTACGAAACCGACACCGTCGACCCGATCGGGACCGGCGACGCGTTCACCGGCGCGTTCCTCGCTCGACGAATCGACGGCGACGGCGTCTCGAGCGCGCTCGAGTACGGCGCTGCGACCGCGGCGCTCAAACGGACGATTCCCGGCGACGTAGCGGTCGTGACACCGGAAGAGGTCGAATCAGTCATCGACGAACAGACATCGGACATTTCGCGGTAACCGGCTGGAAACGGGTTTTGCGTCTCTTTGCGGTCTTCCGGAGGAAGCCATCGTCGCTGCGAGATTGCGTGTGTGCGAATGTCGATCACAATTGGACGGTTTTGTCAGAAACTGCTTTACGGTACCATCGGAAGTTGAGACTGTCATGTCCAGAATAACGGCGATCGCACTCGCAGTATTAATGACGACCGCGACGCTCTCAGTCGCCGCCGTCGGTGGGGCTGTGGGCGCAGGTGCACAGGAATCGACCCAGTCGGTCGACGCGAACGGCGAGGCGTACGTAGGGACGCACGTCGAATTCGGAACCTCGAGTAACGCCGTGACCGGCTACAACGTCGGCGGCGAGACGGTGTTCGAAAACGTCTCCGTCGAGTCCCAGAGCGAACACGAGAGTGAGACGGGAATCGGCGGGAGTTCGAGCGTCGATGCGGTGACGAACGTCTCCGGACTGGGACTCGAGTTGAGCGCCCAGACCGAGACGCGAGCGGAAGTCGAATCCGAAGGCTCGGCTTCGATGACCGCTCACGATAGCGACCGCGGGATCCTCACCGTCGACGCTGGCGAGGAATCACAGTACGTCGAAGCGACGCTCTCCGGCGAGCACAACACGACCGCAGAGAGCAACGGCGACGCCGTCGTGATCGAGAGCGACAACCGAAGCGGGGCGTTCGTCGTCGCCGGCGACGGCCAGGTCGACGTCAACGACAACGGCGACGTGACCGCCGAACTCGAGAGCGACTCGACGCTCGTCTACCGGTCGTACGACGACGGCCAGCGCGACGATGAGGCCCAAGAACAAGAGCAACTGATCGCCGACGGCACGGCGACCGCCGAAGTGTACGTCGACGAGCAGGACGGCGAACGGGTCGCCGACGTGGCCACGTACGGCCAGGACATCGCGATCGAAACCCAGGCCGAAAGCGAGGAGCGTCTCGAGATGACCGCCGAACGCGCCGAAAGTGAAGGAACGGTCATCATCACGAGCATCTCCGAGGCGGCGATCGCGGGTGCCGAATCGGCTGAGAACCTCGAGGTGACCGTCGACGGCGAGGCCGCAGTTGAAGCCTCGTCCTACAGCGAACTCGAGGGTGCCATCGGCGGCGACGAATCCGCGTACATGGTCTCCCAGTCGAGCGAGGCCGACGCAGCGGTCGACGTCCTCATCGGCGTCAACCACTTCTCGGAGCGCGACGTGGCGGTCCAGAACGCGGGCGACGACGACGGCGCACTCGGCGACAGCGTGCCCGGCTTCGGCGTCGGCGTTTCGGTTATCGCGTTGCTCTCGGCCGCGGCCGCTCGAGTCGGTCTCTAATCGAGACGGTGAGTATAGGGACGAATTGATCGGTTGTGTTCGTATTTTCTTCTCGATAGTATCAGGTCTAGAGGTACGAGAGAAGAGTAAACGCCCTCATCGGGCCCGAGGTCCGCGGACTTCGCAACTCCGGGCTGTGGCGCGCGCTGGCGAAACGGCGGGTGTGAGCCGTTTCGCCGAATTTGTGCGAGGGGCGAATGAGCGAACAACGTGAGCGAATGAGTCGGCTGGGGAGGGCGAGGTGCTGGTGGGTGGGATTGAAAGGGGCCAACGGGCTCGAGGAGTCCGACGGCCGTTAGCACTGCAAACGAGCGACTATCGGGAGCGAGTTGGGGAGCGCACGTCGTCAGACGACTCGAGCCCGTCGGGGGCTTTCTGGTTCGTGGATGTGAAGACAGCATATCGGAAGAACACGATCCCAATCTCGACGAACAAACAAACCACTAGCAAACAAACTACTAACAACCAAACTACTCGATTTATACTCTGGCTGTTCGGAGCACGTTCTAGGCGCGGAACGACTTTTTGTATCGCCCCGAAAGAGATGGTATGGTACACGTCGCGATCGTCGGTGGGTACGGGAGCGCGGGCGTCGCCGTCGCCGACGAACTGGTCGAACGCGTCGGCGACGACCCGGAGCGGGACCTCGAGTTGACCCTGATCGACGACGGCGATCCGGGCGGCGGGCTCTGTATTCTGAAGGGCTGCATGCCCTCGAAAGACGTCCTCTCGGCCGGACAGCACCGGTATCAGGTCAGACACGACGACCGACTCGAGGGAACCCCCGAGGTCGTCCCCGAGCGCGTGATCGCACAGAAAGACGAGCACATCCACGGATTCGCACGGCACCGTCGGGATCACGTCCACGACCTGGCCGAGCGGGACGATGTCGAGTTCATCCACGACACCGCTCGGTTCGTCGACGACCGCGTACTCGAGGTGGACGGGCGAACGCTCGAGCCCGACTACGCGGTGATCGCGACGGGGTCGGTCGTCGACGTGCCCGATCTGCCCGGCATCGACGACGTTTCGTTTTCGACCAGCGCGGACGTACTCGACGCGACCGAGTTCCCCGACAGCGCGATCGTGATGGGCTTTGGCTACATCGGCCTCGAGCTCGTCCCCTACCTCTCGGAGGTCGGCGGCGTCGACCTCACGGTCATCGAACACGACGAGCGGCCGCTGGACGAGATGGAGCCCGAGTACGGCGAGACGATTCTAGAACTCTATCAAGAGCACTTCGGCGTGGAGATTTTGACGAAGACCGACGAGCGGCGACTCGAGTCGGTGGAGGAAAATGACGGCGTCCGCCTGCACGTCGACAGGGACGGTATCGAAGAAACGCTCGAGGCGGAGGAGCTGTACCTCTTTACGGGTCGTCGACCAAACGTGGACGGCCTGGGCCTCGAGAAGACGCGACTCGAGATCGACGAGGGGTGGGTCGACTCGACCATGCAGGCCCGCGACGACGACCGCGTCTTCGTGGTCGGCGACGTCAACGGCCGGGAGCCGATTCTCCACGTCGCGAAAGAGCAGGGCTTCGCCGCCGCCGAGAACGTCCTCCGGCACGCTCGAGGGGAGGAACTCGAGCCCTACGCGAACGTCCCCCACCACGTCATTTTCTCGGGACTCGGCGTCTATCCGTTCGCCCGGATCGGCCACACGCCGGCGACGGCGAGTGAGAGCGAGATGAAGACGGTCGTCGTCTCGAGCGAGGCCTCATCCGAGGGCGTGTTCAAATCGAAGAACCACCCGGAGGGGCGGGCGACGCTCGTGGTCAACGCCGAAGACGGCTCGGTGCTGGGGTACCAAGGGTTGCACCTCCACGCGGACGTGATGGCCAAGACGATGCAACTGGCCGTGGAGATGGCACTCGACGTTCGCGAGATTCCGAGCCGCGCCTATCATCCCACGACGCCCGAAATCCTCGATAGTCTGCTGCGGGATGCCTGTTCCGAACTCGCGACGCGTCCCGACTGCGTCGCGACCGATCCGCCGTCGGGTTTCGAGCGGACCGAGTGACGGTCGATCGCCGTTCTGTCGGAACGATGGAACGTAGCCGTACGTCTTAAGCGACCGGACTTTCTTCGTGTGGATAATGTCGGGTTTTTCGACTGATTGGGGCGGGGAGCGTGGGATCCTCCCGGCCGCTGTGGTGGTAGTACTCGCGGTTTCGCTTGCACTCGCGACCGGCCCGGCCGCCGTCGCCGGGAGCGTCTCGACGGCGGGCGCTGGTACTGCAACAGGGACGGAAGCGGGAGCACTCGAGACGAGCCAACTCGAAACAGGCCAATTCGAGTCGAGCCACCTCGAGACGGCGATCGACCCGGCGCTCGAGAACGCCTCCGGGAACCAATCCGTCCTCGTCGGGTTCGCCGACGACGCCGGAGAATCGGACCGGACGGACGACGCCTCGATCTCGACGCGGCAAGCGACCGCCGAGGAGACGCAGGCCCCGCTCGAGACGTACGCGAACGCGACCGGCGGCGTCGATTTCGAAGACGGGTTCTGGATCGCCAACGCGGCGACGGTGACGATCGACGCCGACCGCGCGGATTCGTCGACCGTCGCGAAAGAACTCGCCGAACTCGACGGCGTGACGGAGATAGGACTCGAGGACGAGGTTGTTATTCAGGCGGCGACGGACGAGCAGTCACAGACTGAAACCGACGAAGCCGACCTCGTCTCGACGGGCGGCAACTCGGTCCCGTACAACCTCGAGCAAACCAACGTGACGGACGTCTGGGACGGGTTCCACACGAAAGGCGAGGGGACCACGGTCGCCGTCCTCGATGCGGGCGTCGACGAGAGCCATCCGGATATCGACCTCGAGGCGTGGAAGGACTTCACGACCGATCCGTCGGACGAACCGACCGTCCACGACGAGCACGGAACCCTCGTCTCGGGCGTCGCGACGGGCGGCGACGAGAGCGGGACGCCGATCGGCGTCGCGCCGGATGCGGATCTCATGCACGGCGCCGTCGTCTCGGATTGCGATAGCGGAACGTGTGCAACGTCCGAATCGGCCGTCCTTTCGGGAATCGAGTGGGCCGTCGAGGAGGACGCGGACGCCGTCAGCATCAGTCTCGGCTGGTATCGCTACAGCGGGTCGTTCGTCGACGCGGTCGAAACCGCGAACGACGCCGGAACGGTCGTCGTCGGCGCGATCGGTAACGAGGGAGAAGGGTCCTCGCTCACGCCGGGGAACGTCTACGATACGCTGAGCGTCGGTGCCGCGAACGAGTCGGCGGGAGTCGCCTCGTTCTCGAGCGGTGAGGAGATCGATACCGCCGAGGCGTGGGGATCCGACGCGCCCGATAACTGGCCCGAAACATACACCACGCCGGACGTCGTCGCGCCGGGCGTCGGCATCGAGAGTACGATTCCCGACGGCGAGTACCGAACGGCAAGCGGAACCAGCATCGCGACGCCCCACGTTGCCGGCGCGGTCGCACTCGTCCAATCGGCGACGACGGCGGATCTCGAGGCGACTGAAATCACGGATGCGCTTCGAGAGACTGCCTGGAAGCCCGAGGACGCGTGCTCGCTCGAGGACGAACCCGCGAGCAGTCAGAACGAATCGCCGAGCGATCGAGACGAAAAACCGGACGAGTGCGACGCGGAGACCGACACCCGGTACGGAAACGGCATTATCGACGTGTACGCCGCAATCGACGCGGTCGGAACTCACGCGACCCTTAACGGTACCATAACCGATCAGGAAACCGGCCATCCGGTTTCGAACGCCACGGTTGCGCTCACCGCCGACGACGGGACCGAGTTCGAGACGGCGACGGAATCGGACGGAACCTTCGAGTTCACCGGCCTCGTCGGCGATCGGAAGTACACGACCGCGATCGAGGCGGAGGGGTACGAGGACGTCACCGAGACGAACGACGTTCCCGCCGACGAGACGACGACGATCGATTCCTCGCTGCGCGGGGACGGCGAAGCCGAACTCGCGCTCACGGACGACCACTTCGGGGCCGGAATCGACGCCGCGACCGTCGAACTCGTCGGCGATCACGGAACCTACACCGCGAGTCACGACGGGAACGGAACGTACACCGCCGCGAGCGTCCCGAGTTTGGGCGAATACGAGTTGCGCGCGATCGCCGAGGGGTACGTAAATGAGGAACGAAGCGTCTCGCTCGAGACGGCGGACGACCGAGTCGACGAATCCGTTTCGCTCGAGGGAGATGCAACCCTCGAAATCACCGCAGAAACCGATGGCGGCGATCCGGTCGACGGCGCAGAAGTCACTGTTTCACGCGAGTCGGGAGACGCCTTCGAGCCCGAAACTCAGAGCGACGAGGACGGGATGATCGAGATTACGGTCCCCGGAACGGGTGAACGGTACTCGATTAACGCGTCAGAGCCGGACGCGGGATCGGGAACGGCCGAGAGCAACCCGGTCGAGAGCCAAGAAACCGAGACGGTGACAGTGGTGCTCTCGGACGGTGTCCTCCCGACGCCAGGGTTTGGGGTTGCGACGTCGGTAATTGCGGTGACTGCGGCAGTTGCGGTGGTTATGACGACGATTGTCCGCCATCGGCGAGCGACGTAGTTGCGAAAATCCAACCCTCACGCGAGCGAACGCGCATTGCGTGGTATTTCTCCCGAGTAGCTATACGCTCGAGGAGCCACTTACGATGCCTGCGTCGCGCCGCTACCTGCCCCAGCCGTCTCGAGGTCGAAACGGGCGAGGCGGGTTTCCATCTCGGCGGCCATCTCGTCGATGGTTTCCGAGATGTCGGCCATCCGGTCGATCGTCTCCGTCTGCTGGTCGATGTTCGTGGAGACGGCCGCCATCCGATCGTCGATCTCGGCGCTCCGCTCGGAGAGGTCGCTCACGACGTCTTGGACGGCCTGAGCGTCGGATGCCTGATCTTCCGCCGCTCGAGCGATGTTCTGGATTCCCCGATCGGTCTCCTGGACCGCGTCGTCGATTTCGTCGATGTGATCGACGACGCCGTCGACGGCCTCGGCGCTCGTTTCGACCGTGTGATTACTCCGCTCGATCGTCTCGACGGTCTCTTCGACGTCCGACTGGATTCCCTCGAGGTCTTTCGAGATCGTCTCGGCGGTGTCTTTGGACTCGTCGGCGAGGCGCTTGATCTCCTGTGCGACGACCGCGAACCGATCGCCGGAGCCGTCGGCGCGAGCCGCTTCGATATTGGCGTTGACCGCCAGCAGGTTCGTCTGGTCGGCGATCTCGCCGACGAGTTCCGCCATCTCTCCGATCGTGCTCATCTGGTCTCGAAGCGTCTGGACCTGCGTCACCGTTTTCCCGGACGCGTCCATCGACTCGTCCATTCGCTCGAGTGCGGTTTCGGCCTCGGTCGCACCCTGGTCGGTTCGGTCGCTCGCCTCGGCGGCACGTTGCTCGATCGTGCCCGCGTTCGCCGTGATCTCCTCGATCGCCGCCGAAAGGTTCGAGACGTTTTCCTCGGCGACGGCCGCCCGTTCGGCCTGTTCGCTCGTTTTGGAATCGACGGCTTCGCTCGCCCGCTCTATCTGTTCGGTCGCACTCGAGGTCTCCTCGGCCGCCTCGACGAGATCGTCGCTGATCTGCGCCAACTGTCCGGAATTGTGTCGCACTTCCGCCAGCGCGTCGTGAATGGTGTCGATCGCGCTCGAGAGATCCTCGGCCATCGTCGAGAAGCGGTCGTAGGCATCTCGAATCTCCTCGGAATCGCCTTCGGGCTCCGGAACCTCCGGATCGATGGTGAAATCGCCGTCACTGAGTCCGTCCATCCACCCCTGGAAGGATTCGACGACGTCCTGCTGGTAGGCCTGGTACTGCTCTAAGGTCTCCTGTCGGTTGACCGCCTCGACCCGTTCGGAAACATTGCGGTTGATTTCGATCGCGCCCGTGAGGTCGCCGGAGGCATCGAACAACGGGAAAAACGTTCGGCTGACGTGGATCGTCTCGTCGTCGACTTCGACGACCCCCTCGAGGTTCTGGATCGATTCCTCCGTCTCGAGGACTTCTTTCATCACGGAGTTGTCGGCCTCGTCGAGGTCGAACAGGTTCTTCTCGAGCAGTTCGCCGGGAACGCGCCCGAAGAGGTCGCGACATTCCTGGTTCGAATGGGTGAAGTTTCCGTCCGAGTCGATGACGAAGATGGGGTCAGTCGACCCTTGCAGATAACTGACGATGATCGACTCGGCGGTGGCCTCCCCGAACGGTGTTTCCCTCGAAACGCGCTCGACGTCGCCAGCGGGGTCTACCAACGCTCCGTCGGTGGCCTCCCAGTTGGCGGTGTGGCCGAGTTGCTCGGAGGAAGCGGTATTCCCGGTCGGTTGCGCGGCGTCCGCAGAAGCACCCTTCGATTCTGCTGAGTTGGTGATCCCGACCAAACCCAGTAACGAGTTTCGCATGACAGGCGTTATGTAGGGCCATTATTTAAATCGGATGGCAGATTTCGTCAATGGGTGAACATATGGGCATATGCCACACGATTTATCCGGCCGATGCTGGGTTCGGTCGTGAGACGGGGAATCAGCCGGCAATACGCACAATCATATTCAATATCTGTTAGCTCTAATTAGTTATAAGGCTGATTTCAGTAGTCACCTACGTCGTCGGATGAGTTGGTAACACAGGGGATACCTGATAACCATAACATCAGGAAGAGTATATGTTCATCGGGCACTGACGTTGGTACCGTAATGCAACTGTTATACGAGACAATGGAGAGTTGGATGAAGTCGAACAGTGCCGTCGCCCAATCGCGGGTGAGCAACTGATGGTGCTCGAGAATTCCATGAGCGGGGAACTGCTGTTGGTCGGGCGAATCTTGTTCGGTCTCGTGATCGCGTTTACCGGACTCAATCACTTCCTCGACATGGAGGGGATGATCGGGTACGCCGAAGCGAAAGGAGTGCCGGCACCGTCGATCGCGATTCCGGTATCGGGTGCGATGTTGCTCTTTAGCGGATTGGGGATCGCCCTCGGCGTCTTCCCGGTTCTAGCCGCAGCAGCCCTCGTCGTCTTCTTCGTCGTCGTCACGCCGAAGATGCACGACTTCTGGAACGCCCCTGAGGAGCAAAAACAAGGCGAAGTGAACAGTTTTCTGAAGAACGTCGGCCTGCTCGGTGCGTCGCTCGTGTTCCTCGCACTCGGTGCCGCTTCGTGGCCGTACGCGGTCAATCTCGGTCTCTTCTGATCGTCGGTCGAAGCTGAGCCCCCGACCGTTCCGAATCATCGGTTAGTTCTACGTAGCTCGTACGACGTTCTGACTCGAGGTTCGAGCCCATCGATCGAGTCCGCAGACGACGGTTCGTCGTCGGTAGCGCTTTCCACACCACCAGAACTTGTTTATCAGTTCCCAGCGATATTCGAACCGAATGCCACAGGTTAGACCGGTGACACTCGAGGACGTTTCGGCTGTTCGTCGGATCGCTCGCGAGAGCTGGCACGCGGCCTACGACGAGATACTCGGTCCCGAGGGAGTCGAAGCGCTGATCGACAAATGGTACACCGAGAGCACCCTCGAAGAAAGCATCCAGCGAACGGCTCGTCGTGAAACGGACGTCTTCCTGACCGGGTTCCTCGAAAATACCGCTACGGGTGGGGTCGGGACGGCAGTCGAACCCGATGAAGACGACCGATTGATGCCGCCAGTCGGCTTCGCACAGGCAACTCCTGCACGCTGCGGAGACGGCACAGATCAGCGCGCGGAGACGACCGCCGAACTCAATCGAATCTACGTCGACCCGGACGCGTGGGGCAACAGCGTCGGTTCGACGTTACTCGAGGGCGTCGAGCAAGCGCTCGCGGAGTCGTTTGAACGGCTCCAATTGAAGGTGCTCGCGGGCAATACGGTCGGAATCTCGTTCTACGAATCGACCGGATTCGAACGTCTCGAGACTCAGACGAGTGATCTTAACGATATCATCGATGACGGAGACTCGATCGACGACCCGATCGAGGAGCACGTGTACGAAAAGTCGCTGTAGGTGCATGTCTACGAAAACCGCTATCAGAGAGCGTTTGGAAAAACCATCTCGGGATAGACAAACTCGGAAGAGGCTACCTCGAGAGCAAAGTCCTCTCAGAGCGTGTTTTCGGCGTCACTCCCCTCGACGATTTCGATGCCGCGGTTGTTGACCGCCGTCGGATCGAGGCCGACCTCTTGCAGGAACGTCTTGTACTCGCGTTCGCACTGTTCGGCGTCCTTCTGCCTGTCGCTGGCTCGATCGCAGAGTTCGATGAGGTTCTCCGGCACGTCGTTCTGGTAGACGATCCAGTGGTTGATCAGATCCGATAGCCGCCGGATCGGGCTCGTGAAGTGGCCGTAAATCTCGAAGTTCAGCGCGTGGTGACCGCCGAAGGGGTCGTTCATGTATCGAGCGCGTGGCATGACCTTCATCACCGCCCACTGAATCTTATCGAGCTGTCGGGCCGGGGCGTCCTCGAGCGTCGCGTTGACCGCCATCCGCGGATCCTCCCACTTGTCGCCGGGGATCGAGACGCCGTCGAGATCCTGAATCTCCTGAAGCGCCTTCGACCACTCGTCGGGGCTGGGCTGGGGATGAACGCGGTACATCGCCTCGACGCCGCGAGACCACATGAGTTCGTGCGTGACGGCCTTGTTCGCTTTCAGCATGCACTCCTCGATGATGGTGTGGGCGCGATCCCGGCTCGGATTTAACACGAGGGAACCGTCTTCCTTGCGGATCTCGTGCATCCGGTCGGCGAGCTTGTGAACGAGTTTGTTCACTTCGTGTAACGGCGCATCGGGGTCCTCGAGCCGGTTTTCGGCCTGCGAGTAGGTGAGTCGCTCGTCCGATTCGATGACGGATTTGTAGATGTCGATCGTTTCGTAGGAGAGGTTCTCCTTGTCGAGGTGCATCTCGACGGTGTGGGCGAACCGCTCCTCGTTGGGAACGAGCGAGCAAACCGATTCGGCCAGAACCGGCGGCAGCATGTGGATGGTGTATGCCGGGAGATATACCGTGTTTCCGCGCTCAACCGCCTCGTCCCACATCGCCGTTTCCGGGTTGACGTAGTGGGTCACGTCGGCGATGTGGACCCAGAGGACGTACTCGTCCTCGCGCTCTTCGACCGAAATTGCGTCGTCGAAGTCCTGTGCGTCGATCGGATCGGTCGTCCAGGTCGTCAGGTCCCGAAGATCCTCGCGGTCGTCGATCTCGTCGCTAATTTCGGCTTGAACGTTCTGCGTGCGTTCTTCGGCTTCGTCGAGGACGTTCTGTGGGAACTCGTCGCGGATCTCGAACTTCTCGAATAACTCCTCGCGCTTGTTCTCGAGGTGACGGGCGAGATCCTCAGAGATCTCGACCGGGCCCTGCCCTTCGGCCGTCCCTGCGTCGGCCTGTGTCTCGTCGCTCATACCGGTTCGTACGGACGTGTCCCTGAAAGCCGTGTCGGGACGACTTCCCCGCATGCCGAAAAACGACTTCCCTGCGCGCTGAAAACCAAAACCGCACGAACTGAGCCGCTCACCGCTCCTCGAGCGGCCCGTACCGATCCTCGACGGTCGCGACGTAGCGAGTCAGAAACTCGAGTTGGGAGCACTCTCCCGCGTCGATTTCGACGAGCAGGTCCTCGAGCTCCGTGCGGGCGTGGTGGCAGAGATCGTCGTGGCAGGGCGAACAGAAGTGCTCGAACTCCTTTCCGTCGCGCTCCCAGCGATTGCCGTACTTGTCGTACTCTCGAGCCATCTCACGATCGACGGTCTCGCCGCAGGCGATGCAGGTGACCGTCTCGGTATCGGTGCTGACGGACCACATACGAATCGGGTGGGTACGAGTCCACTTAGCGATTACCACACCCGTTGGTGGTGGCGATTGTCCGCCGGAGCGAGCATTCGGGCGGTCTATAGCGCCGGAGAATCCAGGGCCCGAGAACGGTCGTTTTATACACGAACCGCCCGTCCACACGAGCATGGAGGTCAAATCTCGACACCATCTCCGCAGCGATGCCGTCTCCGATCTCGAGACGACGCTTGCCAACCAGCTCGGCATCGAACTCGACGGTGACACCTACGAGCGCGTCGAGTTCGAAACGGTCGACTGGGAGGTCATCCTCGTCGACGGCGAGCCGCGAATCGCGTACTTCGACGAAGAGCCGTTCCTGACGGTTCGAGGGGCCAACGTCTACGAACCCGAGAAACGACTCGTCACCGTCGACTCCGGTGCGATCTCGTTCGTCAGCGACGGGGCGGACGTCATGCGACCCGGGATTACGGAGGCAAGCGGCGATATCGACGACGGCGACCTGGTCGTCATCGCCGAGGAATCACACGGGAAAATACTCGCGGTCGGTCGCGCCCGCGTCGACGGCACGCAGATGGTCGGAGACGAAGGAAAGGTCGTCGACTCGCTCCACCACGTCGGCGACGATCTCTACGAGTTTTCGGGATAACCTAAAAAATAACCGCCGACAATCGCGACTCTCGAGGCCGGTTTCGCTTACTCGTGAATGCCCATCGCTTCGATCTGTTCCTGATAGCGATTTCGGATCGTGACCTCGGTAACCTGTGCGACCTCTGCGACCTCGCGTTGGGTCTTCTTCTGGTTACAGAGCAGTGAGCTGGCGTAGATAGCCGCAGCGGCGTAGCCCGTCGGCGACTTGCCCGAGAGCAGTCCCTTCTCGGTCGTCGTGTCGATGATCTCGTTCGCTTTCCCCTGTACCTCTTCTGAAAGCTCGAGCTCCGAGCAAAAGCGCGGGACGTACTTCTTCGGATTGACCGGCTCCATTTTCAGCGACAGCTCCTGTGCGATGTACCGGTAGGTCCGGCCGATCTCCTTGCGATCGACTCGGGAGACGGCGGCGACCTCCTCGAGACTGCGTGGGATCCCCTCCATACGACAGGCGGCGTACAGCGTGCTCGTCGCCACGCCCTCGATCGATCGACCGCGGATGAGGTTTTCGTCGAGCGCGCGACGGTACATCACGCAGGCGACTTCCCGAACGGAACGGGGAATCGCGAGCGCAGAGGCCATCCGGTCGGTTTCCGACAGCGCGAACTGCAGGTTGCGTTCGCCGGCGTCCTTGGTCCGGATCCGTTCTTGCCACTTGCGAAGACGGCGCATCTGACTGCGCTTGTCAGCGGAAAGCGAGCGGCCGTAGGCGTCCTGATTTTTCCAGTCGATCGACGTCGTCAGTCCCTTATCGTGCATCGTCTTCGTCGTCGGCGCGCCGACGCGGGACTTGTTCTGGCGTTCGGAATGATTGAACGCGCGCCACTCCGGACCGCGATCGATGTTCGTCTCTTCGGCGATCAACCCACAGTGATCGCAGACGAGTTCGCCCTGATCGTCGCTGTTGACGAGTGTCCCGGATTCACATTCGGAACACACCCGTTCTCCATCCGACTCGTGCGCTTCCTGCTCCGTTTCGGTTTCACGCTCGCGCTGACGGGTGGGACTTTCCATTTCGTATTGGTACTCGCCTTCTGGTACCTTAACACCTCGCCACCGAAAGACACCCGAATCGACGCATGCTCGAGAGCGAAAAGAACCGGCCATCGCCAGTCTGTAGCGATGTTGAACGACATCGGTACCGCGATATATTGACAGGGGGCTCTGCGTTCGGCTCGTAATAGCACCGGCCTCGAAGAATTGTTCGCGCTGCAGTAATTCGTTCAATCCAGACGGTGTCTGACGTAAGAACTATACTCACGGCGAGGCTGGATTTTGTCAATGGGACTTATGACCAAAATTCTCGGCGGGGACCAGTCCCGATCCGCTGGGGATTACGTCGAATTGAACCTCGACGACGTTACCGATAACACGACCGAAGCGGCGATGCAGGTACACGTGGCAGAGGTCGATGGACAAGAGGCTGCCATCGATATCAAAGATACCGTCTACGACGGCGACATCGTTATCGCCGATATCACGCGATTGCGAACCAACGATAAGACGGTCGAACACATCGTTGACGAACTTCGACAGGTCGCGAACGAAGTCGACGGCGACATCGTCCGGAAAGGTGACGACCAGATTATCATCACCCCGACCGGCGTGAAGATCGGACGCGAGAAGCTCGGACACTAGTATCGGTTGGACCTTGTATCGGTTCTGTAGGATTCGGTCTGGTGCTTGCGCCATCGCTTCGTTCGGTGGCTGTCTCGAACGATCGGAATCGGTCTGTGCGTTCAGTAACCCTCGGTTTTCGTCTCTTTCGACACGTATTTGCGTGCTGTCGAACGAGCGAGAATCATGACGCTGACCGATTCTGTCCCCGACTATCTCTGGCAGGCGGCCATCTTGTTGCTCGCGATTCTCGTCTTCCAGATCGTCGTTCGCGGCGAGCTAACGCTCTCGATCGCCGTCATCGCTGTCGTCGGGTTTCTCTTCGTCTCGTGGGCGGTTGAATCACTCAGAAACGAGTAACACGCACTCGACGCACGATTGCTTCACATCCACACGCTTTTCGTACGATTAACTCGGGAAACAGTTCTATTCATGGCAAAGTCGACGAAATCGAGATATTCACGAAAAATCCGGTGTTCCACCCAGTAACCGGAACATCGCCCGCGTTCGGCCGTCACAGCGGACAAACGACAATACTTTTCCATCGGGGTCCGAAACGACAGGTATGGCAGACGACCTCAAGAAAGGGCTGGAGGGAGTGTTGGTCGCAGAGTCAGGACTCAGCTCCATCAACGGCGACGAGGGTCGCCTGGTTTATCGCGGGTACACCATCGAAGACCTCGCCCGCGGGGCGAGCTACGAAGAAGTCGCGTACCTCCTCTGGCACGGCGAACTTCCGGACGGGGATGAACTCGAGGAGTTTTCCGAGGCGATGGCCGCAGAGCGCACCGTCGACGACAGCATCCTCGAGACGGTTCAGGCGCTCGCCGACGCCGACGAGCAGCCGATGGCGGCGATGCGCACCGCGGTTTCGATGCTTTCTGCATCCGAGCCCGAACCCAACGCGGATCCGGCCGATCGCGAAGCGTCACTCCGAAAGGGTCGTCGAATCACCGCCAAAATCCCGACGATTCTTGCGGCGTTCGAGCGGTATCGACAGGGCGAAGAGCCCGTCGATCCCGATACGGAACTCGGTCTCGCGGCGAATTTTCTCTACATGATGACCGGCGAACGGCCGGACCAAGTCGCCGCAGAAACGTTCGATCAGGCGCTGATCCTTCACGCCGATCACGGCCTCAACGCCTCGACGTTCACCTCGATGGTCATCGGCTCGACGATGGCGGATATCTACTCCGCGGTCACCGGCGGCATCGGTGCCCTCTCGGGACCGCTCCACGGCGGCGCGAACCAGGACGTCATGGAAGTCCTCATCGAAATCGACGAGAGCGGACTCGACCCCCTCGAGTGGGTCGAACAGGCGACGGAGGAAGGCCGACGCATCCCCGGATGGGGACACCGCGTCTACGATGTCAAAGATCCGCGGGCGAAGATCCTGCAGGAACGGAGCCGTGAGCTCGCCGAAACCGGCGACTCGAAGTGGGACGACATCACCAACACGATCGAGGACTACCTCACCGAGGAAAAGGGACTCGTCGAGAAGGGGATCGCCCCGAACGTCGACTTCTACTCCGGCTCGGTCTACTACCAACTCGGCATCCCGATCGATATGTACACCCCGATCTTCGCGATGAGTCGCTCGAGCGGCTGGATCGCCCACGTCCTCGAATATCAGGAGGACAATCGGCTCATCCGGCCACGCGCACGCTACACCGGCCCCGAGGATCAAGGCCTCGTGGCGATCGACGAACGATAGAGCGACTTTCGGACTGATTTTTGCGAGCAGGAGGCTTCTGGGCGATACGAGCAAGGTCCTCGAGAGTGAGGTGTAAAATACATGTACGTCTTCGTCTACGGAACACTCACAAATACCGCCCGAGCCGAAGCGGTGCTCGGCGAGATGGCTCGAGGAGCCGGAACGACCGATCCCATCGAATACGAGTTCGTCGGCAACGCGACCCTCGAGGGACTCCATCGCGTCGAGGGAGAGTATCCGACGCTCGTTCCCGGCGGAAGCGTCGACGGGCGAATACTCGAAGTCGACGAACGCGGTCTCGAGGCGCTCGACGCCTACGAGGGAATCGATCAGGGGCTGTACGTTCGTGCAGGAATCCCCCGGATCGATGGACCCGAGAGCGCAGTGTCGAAGGACATGGTCCCCGTTGAAGATCACGAGGTGTCACCGAACGTCGAGTCCGGTAGCGGTGACGTACAGGAAACGGACACCGAGGACATCATCTGGACCTATATCGGTGATCCCGACCGGCTCGAAGTCGGGGGCGAACGCGAGGACGGCCAATACTGGCCAGAAAACGAACCGTTCCGTAAACGGGTCCGTCGGCATCTGGCGGAGAACACCGTCGGCGTGTACAGCTTCGAATGACGACCGTCTGCTCAGTGTCAGACATCAGTTTCACCACGCTTCCCGCTTGCGGTTACACTTCCACCGCGGAGGCATGAGATTTATATGTTCCCGGTCCTCCTGTATAATCGCACGTCACACGCCGTGCATTCCCTGTATTCCCGTAGTGCTGTTCTTTTGACGGCACTACCTTCCAACAATTCTGGCGAGCGATGTGTAGTGATCGGGCGACGATAGACAGCATTCGACAGCAATCCTTACAATTCGTCCCGAGTACTCGAGTATATGCTCGGATTGGACGCTATTCTCGACGCCCGGCCGCGAGTACAGGAGACGTCACGACACACCCCGTGTGAGTACTCGCACACGTTTTCTGCGATGACCGACGCCGAGATCCACCTCAAACTCGAGAACCTCCAGCGAACGGGAGCCTTCAAGATTAGGGGGGCAACGAACCGAATCGCGACGCTCACGGAGGCTCAGAAAAACGCCGGCGTGGTCACCGCGAGCGCGGGAAACCACGCCCAGGGAGTCGCTCTAGCCGCCACTCGAAGCGGCGTCGACTCGAAGATCGTCATGCCCGAAAACGCACCGATCGCGAAAGTCAAGGCAACCAAAAACTACGGCGCGTCGGTCGTCCTCCACGGCGTCGACTACAGCGAGGCCGCCGAACGTGCACACGAGATCGAACGCGAAGAGGACAGAACCTACCTTCACGCCTTCGACGACCCGGACGTGATGGCTGGTCAGGGAACGATCGGCCTCGAGATCCTCGAGGACTGTCCCGACGTCGACACCGTCGTGGTTCCCATCGGCGGCGGCGGACTCATCAGCGGCATCGCGACGGCGATCAAAGAACAGCGTCCGGACGTCCGCGTTATTGGCGTGCAAGCCGATGGAGCCTCGAGCGCGGCCAGTTCGCTCGAGAAGGGCGAACTCGTCACGATCGATGCGGTCGACACCGTCGCGGACGGCATCGCGACCCGAAGCATCGGCGAACAGACGTTTCCGATCATCCAAGAGCGCGTCGACGAGGTGGTCACGGTCTCCGACCCGCAGATTGCGACCGCGCTAGTGCAGTTGCTCGAGCGCTCGAAGATCCTCGTCGAGGGTGCCGGGGCGGTACCGCTCGCTGCCGTTCTCTTCGAGCAGTTCGACTACGACGAGGACGAGGTCATCGTGCCCGCACTCTGTGGCGGAAACATCGATATGAACATGCTCTCGACGGTCATCGTTCGCGGGCTGGTCGAGACGGGACGCTACCTCAAGATCCGAACCGTCCTCAAGGACCGCCCCGGGGCGCTCGAGGACCTCCTCGATATCTTCTCGGCTCACAGGGCGAACATCTACGGCATCCAGCACGATCGCACCTCTCGAGACATCAGTATGAGCGACACCGAAGTCGAGATCGACCTCGAGATGCGCGGGCACGACCACGTCGAGGAGTTCCTCGAGGATCTTCGGTCAGAGGGGTACGAAGTCGACGTGCTGGTGTGAGGATCACCACGGCTTGTGGGTGCGCCAGTTCTCGTTCGTTACGCTTACGGTCGCTCCGGGATACCGCTCGATCGAGCGACGTGAATCCACGAACTAAATCTGCTCTGCTCTGGGGCGCAGTCGGTACGATGGCGTTTCTCGTGTTGATTCAAGGCTACGCGCTGGCTCGAGGGCCGCTCCTTTCGATCGCGCAGGCGATGCTCGTCGCCGTGCTCGTCGGCTGTGGGACGGCAGCGCTCACGTACGCGCTCGAGCATCACATCGCCGAATGGTCGGCTGCGCGGGCGAGAGAATAAGCTTCTCGAGGGGTTTAGAAGGCGACAGTCTCGCAATCGGATCTGAGTGAGATTTCCGATGATGCCAACACTCAGCATACTGACCGCAGTGGGACGAACGATTCTCCGATCGTAGTCTTTAAACGACCGACCCGGTTATCTACGAGTGAGCCAGGATGGCCGAATGGTAAGGCGCACGCCTGGAAAGCGTGTTCCCTTTGGGATTCAGGGTTCAAATCCCTGTCCTGGCGTTTTTGTCGAAATCGATCGACGAGCGAAGCGAGTCGCGATTTCGGCAAAACCCGAAGAAGGGATTTGAATCAGGGAGGTCGCGCACAGCGAGAGCGCGGTCGCAACGCGACCGCGATTGCGAACGGCGAAGCCGTGAGCGAGCACGTCCGACCGTGGTTCAAATCCCTGTCCTGGCATTCACAACCGTATCGGATCCCTCGAGGCAGAGTATCAGAGAACCGTCCGACGCTCAATGGTGAGACAACTGTGCTGGTAGTACGGCAACGAAAGTCATCCAAACCACTCGCTATTGAGGCTATCGTCGGCGTTCAAATACCACCGAACGCACGTATAGCCGAAAGCGAGCAACACGGCGACACCCACAACATTTGCTATCATATCCATGCTTTAATCTACCTCGTTATATTAAATTGACTTTTGGTAATAAGTGACTCTGTCGGTTTGAGCGTACTTGGCTCACGAACAACGGCATTTGTCCCCTCGCAACCGCTCTTCGGCAGCTCTCGAGAGAAAAGACACTCCCACCCGCCGCTCGAGCCGCTCAATTCCCAGTCATTGTTTGATCTCGAGCGGCGAGTCGGTCGCGATCCAGCAGTCGGGGTCGTCCCGGTCGCGCAGTTCGAGCAGTCCGTCCTCACACACGACGAGTTCGTATCGATCGTCCATAGCAATCATCAGTCGATCCACCGAGATCGATTATGGTAACGGGGCACCTACCATCCGAAATCGAGGGGGTACGGACCCCATACCGTTTCGGCCGATCGTTTCACGAACGGGAATCAGCGGGTGGCTCCCGACGATGGGTCGATGAAAGGATCTTATCGGTGCAACCCGTTGTGGACGGTATGTGTGGCCGCTATACGCTCTTCGTTGATCAGGACGACCTCGAGGATCGGTTCGACGCCCGGTTTTCGGAGCCGTTTGGACCGCGATACAACATGGCTCCGGGCCAGCGACTGCCCGTAATTACGAACGAGGAGCCGGAATCGATCCAGTCCCTCGAGTGGGGGCTGGTTCCGTCGTGGGCCGACGACGATAGTGACGGGCTAATCAATGCGCGTGCAGAGACCGTCGACGAGAAGCCGAGTTTTCGCGAGGCCTACGAACAGCGTCGAGCGCTGGTGCTCGCCGACGGGTTTTACGAGTGGGTGGAAGGTGACGACGGCCGGAAGCAACCGTACAGAGTCGCCTTCGAGGACGATCGACCGTTCGCGATGGCCGGGCTCTGGGAGCGCTGGGAACCGTCGACGACCCAGACCGGACTCGAGGCGTTCGGTGGCGGGAGCGAGGACACCGAACACGGCGGCGAGAACGGTCCGCTCGAGACCTTTACGATCATCACGACGACGCCGAACGATCTCGTCGAAGACCTCCACCATCGGATGGCGGCAATTCTCGAGCGCGAGAGCGAACAAAAGTGGCTACGAGGCGAAGAGTCGCCATCGGCGCTCGAGCCCCATCCCGACGAGGAGATGGTCGCCTATCCGGTTTCGAGGGCGGTGAACAGCCCGGCGATCGACGACCCGTCGCTGGTCGAACCGGCGTAACCGACAGCCCAAGAAGAGGAGTATAAAAGTAGCACGGATAGGGAGACACGCGTTTCAGTAAACGTATGTTATATTGTAACACACATTCCGGATCACACCAACGTTGTACGGCGGTTTCGTAGCTCACGCGGTCGACTTGTCATCACCTCGCGGTATCGAAGGAAGTTAAGATTTATATAGAAGGACAAACATAGAATCAGCTGACTATGAGTCAGCGAATGCAACAGGGACAGCCGATGATCGTGATGAGCGAGGACTCCCAGCGCGTCAAAGATCAGGACGCGCAGGACTACAACATCAGCGCCGCTCGAGCGGTCGCGGAGGCCGTTCGCTCGACACTCGGTCCGAAGGGAATGGACAAGATGCTCGTCGATTCGATGGGATCGGTAACCATCACGAACGACGGCGTCACCATCCTCAAGGAGATGGACATCGACAACCCGACGGCCGAGATGATCATCGAGGTCGCCGAAACCCAGGAAGACGAAGCCGGCGACGGCACCACGACCGCCGTTGCGATCGCGGGCGAACTCCTCAAAAACGCCGAGGACCTCTTAGAGCAGGATATTCACCCGACGGCCATCATCAAAGGATTCCACATGGCCGCGGAGCAGGCTCGAAACGAAGTCGACGATATCGCCGAGGATATCGACCCGACCGACGAGGACCTCATCCGGAAAACCGCCGAAACGTCGATGACAGGCAAAGGTGCCGAGGTCAACAAAGAGCACCTCGCACAGCTCATCGTTGACGCCGTCTCCGGCGTCACCGTCGAAACCCAGGACGGCGAGAACGTCGTCGACCTCGAGTTCCTCAACATCGAGACCCAGACCGGCCGCGCAGTCGGCGAATCCGACCTCCTCGAGGGCGGCATCATCGACAAGGAACCGGTCCACGACAACATGCCGACCGAGGCCGAAGACGCGAACGTCCTCCTGCTCAACGATCCGATCGAGATCGAGGAAACCGACGTCGACACCGAAGTCTCGGTGACGGACCCCGATCAGTTGCAGCAGTTCCTCGACCGCGAGGAAGAACAGCTCAAGGAGAAGGTACAACAGATCGTTGACCTCGACGCCGACGTCGTCTTCTGTCAGAAAGGGATCGACGACCTCGCACAGCACTACCTCGCGAAGGAAGGCATCCTCGCCATCCGTCGCGCCAAGAAGAGCGACCTCGAGTTCCTCTCGGAAGTCGTCGACGCCGCGGTCGTCTCGGACCTCGCGAGCGCGACCGAGGCCGACCTCGGCTTCGGTGACGTTACCCGCGACGAAGATGACGAACTCTTCTACGTCGAAGGCGAGGACGCACACGGCGTTACCCTCCTCCTTCGGGGCTCGACCGACCACGTCGTCGACGAACTCGAGCGCGGCGTCAACGACGCACTCGACGTCGTCGCACAGACCGTCTCCGACGGCCGCGTTCTGGCCGGCGGCGGTGCGATCGAGGTCGAACTCGCATCGCGTCTCCGTGACTACGCTGACTCCGTTTCCGGACGCGAACAGCTCGCCGTCGAGGCGTTCGCCGACTCCCTCGAGCTCGTCCCGCGCGTGCTCGCCGAGAACGCCGGCCTCGACAGCATCGACACGCTCGTCGACCTCCGCGCGGCTCACGAGGACGGCGACGTGCAGGCCGGCCTGAACGTCTTCTCGAGCGGCGTTGAGAACACCTTCGAAGCTGGCGTCGTCGAACCGGCTCACGCCAAAGAGCAGGCCGTGACCTCCGCAAGCGAGGCCGCGAACCTCGTTCTCAAGATCGACGACATCATCTCCGCCGGCGACCTCTCGACAGACAAGGGCGGCGACGAGGGTGGCGCACCCGGCGGCGCAGGCGGCATGGGCGGCATGGGCGGCGGCATGGGCGGCATGATGTAAACTCGGCCCGCAAACCCATCCATCGCCTCACCCGCTCGAGTATCGCACGGGCGATCAGTTTGCGACGCATTTTTTGTGAACCGGCGATCGTATTCGTTACGTGATCGGGAGAGCGTTCTTTTATCTTGGGCCACGAACGGTTCCTATGGCCTACCAAACCACGATCGGCTGGTCGCTGTTCTCCTCGGGACTCGTCACGCTCCTCCTGTTCGTCCTTCCCGGCGATTCCCTGTGGTGGGGCATCGGCCTCCTCGTCCTCGGCTTGCTCGTCTTGTACGTCAGATGAGGATAGCCGGGTCGGTTCACACCGGAACCGATCACCGATAGCAACGAGAACCGTATCTGGTTTACGTTTCGAAATAGTACGCCGTGGGTAGTGAGCACCCACGACGACGAGACGCCATTCGACGCCTACCGCGAGGAGGTCGAGAGACCGCTCTCGAGGCTATTCCTCGAGTACACGCCCGGCCGCGCCGGCTGGTTTTCCGCGGGGATGGTCGCGAATTTTATCGCCCGGATGGCGAGTCTCGTGCCGCCGTTGTTGTTGGGTGTCGCAATCGACGCGTTGTTTACCAACGAAGGACCGTTCGAACTGCCGCTCGTCCCCGACGCCTGGCTCCCAGCGGGGGAAGCCGAGCAATTCTGGTTCACCGTTATCGCTATCGCCGGCTCCTTTCTGATCGTCGCGCTCTTTACCTGGATCTACGGCGTCACGGCAAACATGTTCGCCCACGGCGTGATGCACGCGGTGCGGGTCGACACGTTCGAGAAGATGCAACGGCTCGACATGACGTTTTTCGACGACAAGCAGACGGGCGAGGTTATGGCCGTCTTGAACAACGACACCCAGAACCTCGAGATGTTCCTGGATAACGCCCTCATGAACTCCGCGCGCCTGATCATGATGGTCGGGGGCATCACGGCCGTGCTCTTCTATTTGAACTGGCAGCTCGCGTTCGTCACCCTGTTCGCGATTCCGGCGATGGTCGTCTTTACGGTCTGGTTCATGCGCGTCGTCGAACCGAGATACGTCCGCGAGCGATCGGCCGTCGGGCGGCTGAACACCCGCCTCGAGAACGCCATCGCCGGGATGGGTCTCACCAAGACGACCTCGAGCGAGGAGTACGAGGTCGGTCGCGTTCGAAACTCCTCGAGAAACTTGTTCGAGAAGACGATGGACGTGCTCAAGCTGAGCTACCTCTACCGGCCTGGAATGGAACTCCTGGCCGGCGTTGCGTTCGCCGCAACCTTTCTCGTCGGCGGGCTCTGGCTCGTCAACGACGCCGCGCCGGGGCCGCTCACCGGGACCCTTTCCGTGGGCGACTTCGTCGTCTTCTTGATGTTGACCCAGCGAATCGTCGACCCGCTCGCGGAAGTGTCGAACATCGTCGATCAGTACCAAAACGCCAAGGCCTCAAGCGAGCGCGTCTTCGGACTGATGGACATCCCCGTCCACGTCGAGGATCCGGACGACCCGGTCCCCCTCGAGAACCCCGAGGGCCGGGTCGAGTACGACGACGTCACCTTCGGCTACGTCGATAACGCGTCGCGGTCTGGCGAGAGCGACGGGTTGGAACTCGAGGAGACGGTCCTCGAGAACGTCTCCTTCGAAGCCGACCCCGGGGAAACGATCGCGTTCGTCGGACCGACCGGTGCGGGGAAGTCGACGGCGCTGAAGCTCCTGCTCCGACTGTACGACGTACAGGAAGGGGCGGTGCGGCTCGACGGTCACGACATTCGAGACCTGACCCTCTCGGATCTCCGCTCGACCGTCGGCTACGTGAGTCAAGATACGTTCCTCTTTGACGGCACGATCGCCGACAACATCCGGTACGGTCGCTTCGACGCCGACGACGAGGACGTGCGAGCGGCCGCGGAGGCAGCACAGGCTCACGAGTTCATCGACGATCTTTCGGAGGGGTACGGGACGCGCGTCGGCGAACGCGGCGTCAAGCTTTCGGGCGGCCAGCGCCAACGGATCGCCCTCGCGCGGGCCGTTCTCGTCGATCCCGAAGTGTTGATTCTCGACGAGGCGACGAGCGCGGTCGACACGAAGACCGAACTCCTGATTCAGCGCTCGATTGATCGGCTGACCGAAGATCGAACGACGCTTGTCATCGCTCATCGGCTCTCGACGGTCAAAGACGCCGATGCGATCCTCGTCCTCGAGGACGGCCGGATCGTCGAACGCGGAACCCATGAGGAGCTACTCGAGGCGGAAGGGAGATACGAGACGCTCTGGGGAGCACAAGCCGGCGACCGAGAAACGGCGGCGGATACGCTCGTCGAGTAAGAGAAAAACCGCACGAGTCGGAACGCGATTACGCGTCTTCGTCGACTTCGAGCTCGAACTGTTCGTTTTCCGAAACCGAGTTGAGCACGACGCTCGTGTTCGAGGCTTTGATGTCGGGGTCGGTAAGCAGCGCTTTGATCTGATCGTTCATCCCGTCGGTGTCGACAAACTTGCCGATGGCGATCACGTCGTAGTCGCCGGTGACCTCGTAGACGCTGGTCATCTGCTTGTGGTCGCGCAGCGTTTCCGTGATATCGGGAAGCGCGTTCCCCTCGACTTTGAGCTGGATGACTGCCGTCACGTCGTATCCAACCGCGTCGTAGTCGACGCGCGGGGTGTAGCCGTCGATTACGTCCTGATCCTCGAGATCCGAAAGGTGGTTCGAAACGGTCGTTACAGACACGTCGAGCTCTTCGGCAAGACTTCGCAGACTTGCTCGGCCATCGCCGAGCAGTGCATTCACCAACTTTGCATCGAGATTTTCGTACGTCATCACATCAACCCACTCGCCCATCACATTAGAACTTTACGAATATCCAGTTTCCTCGGAAGAGTAGAAGATTTGCTCGATACAGTAGGGTTTTAGTAGTAGGGATCCTCGGATAGGACGACGAGAAAGATGACAAGCGGAAACATCACATCTGCAGAACAGGACGTATTGGACGAGATCGAAGCGAAGGATGTCGACTTCCTTCGTCTCCAGTTTACCGACATCCTCGGCACCGTCAAAAACGTCTCCGTTCCGGCCCGTCAGGCGGAGAAAGCGTTCACGGACGGTATTTACTTCGATGGATCCTCGATCGAGGGCTTCGTTCGTATTCAGGAATCGGACATGCGCCTCGTCCCCGACCCGGACACGTTCGCAGTTCTCCCGTGGAGAGATAGCGAAGAGAGCGCGTCCGCTCGAATGATCTGTGACGTGTATAACACGTCTACGGGTGAACCCTTCGAGGGAGACCCACGTTACATCCTCAAACAGGCGCTCAAGCGGGCAGACGAGATGGGCTACACCGTCAACGCCGCACCGGAACCCGAGTTCTTCCTGTTCGAAGAGGACGAGGACGGACGTGCGACGACGAAAACGAACGACGCCGGCGGCTACTTCGACCTCGCACCGAAAGACCTCGCGAGCGATGTCCGACGCGACATCATCTACGGCCTCGAGGACATGGGCTTCGAAATCGAAGCCAGTCACCACGAGGTCGCACAGGGCCAACACGAGATTAACTTCGAGTACGACGACGCTCTCTCGACGGCCGACAACGTCGGAACGTTCCGCACCGTCGTTCGCGCAATCGCTGCCGAACACGACCTGCACGCGACGTTCATGCCGAAGCCGATTCCGAAGATCAACGGCTCGGGCATGCACACGCACCTCTCGCTGTTCACCGAGGACGGCGAGAACGCGTTCCACGACGGCGACGACGAGTTCGACCTCTCGGAGGAGGCCCACGCCTTCACCGCCGGTATCCTCGAGCACGCGCCGGCGATCACGGCCGTCTCGAACCCAACCGTTAACAGCTACAAACGGCTCGTTCCCGGCTACGAGGCACCCGTCTACGTCGCCTGGTCCGACCGCAACCGCTCGGCACTGATCCGGAAGCCAGCCGCACGCGTCCCAGCCGCCTCGCGTGTCGAGGCTCGCTTCCCCGACCCCTCGTGTAACGCGTATCTCGCGTTCGCCGCGCTCATCCACGCCGGCCTCGAAGGGATCGAAAAGGGTCTCGAGTGTCCGGATCCAGTTCGAGAGAACATCTACGACTTCGACGAGGAGAAACGAGAAGAGTACGGTATCGAGACGCTCCCAACGAACCTCGGCGAAGCCGTCGACGCGCTCGAGGAGGACGAGGTTATCTACAACGCGCTCGGCGACCACATCGGACCGAAGTTCGTCGAAGCTAAGAACCAGGAATTCAAGGAGTACCTCGTCGACGTCTCCCAGTGGGAACTCGACCGGTACCTCGAGACGTTCTAAGCCACAACCCTCTCGGATAACGGCTCCAACCTAGCTGCTGTGGCCGCTTGCTGTCTTTATTCTTTTCTTGCGTTGCACTCGAGAGAGAGCGCCGCGACCTATCGAATCGTTTCCGGAGCGCCGCTCGTCGTCGACGAAGCGGCGTCATCCGTAACGAACCGTGGTAGCGCCAGGACGATCCCGCCCGCGGCGAGTCCGACGACGAACCAGACCAGATAACTCTCGAACAGGCTCAAAAGCCCTGCAGCAGCGCCCAAAACTATGAATCCCGCGAGTAGTTGCACAACGGCCCGCGCCGTCATCGGCCACCCAGTTTGGGGTGGTGTCCCGAACTGCCAGACGAGCAACGAACCGATCGCACCACCGAGAAGCGCTGCCGCATCCAGCCGATTCCCGATAACCAACGAACAAAGCGAAATCGCGGCGACGGTCACGAAAACACCGGTCGTCGCTGCGTGCGTTCCACGGTCGGCGAGCCGCCGTTTAATCGAGAGGACGACGAGCAGGTACGCAAGCGCGACCCCCGTCCCGACGACCACGTCGATGGGGTAATGAAGCCCGACGCCGATCCTCGAGAACCCGACGAGTGAGATCATCGCAGCCCCGGCCGCGTATCGAGCGCGCTTAGAACCGATATCGGTCTCGAGGGCGATCATCGTCCAGATCACCGTTCCGGCGATCGCGTGTCCGCTGGGGAAACTCGTCGTTCCCACCTCGACGGCAGGTGCGTACAGATGCGAGAAAACCGGCGAGAGACTCTCGGGAGCGATTGCCGGACCGACCCCCGGTCGTTCGACGGTAAAGTAGCCTTTCAGACCGACCATGATCGCGTACCCACCCATGACGATTCCCAGCCACGGCGCGAACCGATGGCGGTCGACGAGCCAGTACGTGAGAACGACAGCGGGCGCGACGAACCAGACACTGCCGAGATAGGAGAGAAACGCGAAGAAAAACGCCATCCACTCCGGGAACGCGTTCTGCACGGCCTCGACGTGCGCCGATTCGAACACCATATTCTCACCGATCACCCCTTGGAACACTATAGCTTTCGGCGGGTTTCTCGCTCAGAGCTGAAACGGCCTCGAACAATCTTCGAGGGTAGACTCACCCCGGCAACCCAACGGCCAGTAGTAATCGATAATTCTTTAGGACCGCCACTCGCCGATTCGGTTGCGTATCCGGCCCGGGATCCCGAGAACCGAGATGCCGGTACCGAACAGTACCATCAGGACGTAGACGCCCAGCGTCGACGTCCAGACGACGAACATGGCCAGGATAGCCCATCCCCCCTCGAGGAAGTAAAACGCCGCAATCGCCATCGCAGTTCCATAGAGCAAGACGAGGTACGGACCCCACCCGACGAGGTGTCCGCGCCGCACTCGTTTTCGGACGTAGCGTTTGAGTTCGCCCTCCAGGGAGTCACGCTGGACCGTCCGCTGGTCGACATCCTCCTCGAAAGACTCGAGGCGATCACGAAGCCGCTCGATCTCTTCTCTGAGCGCCTCCGGATCGTCGGATCTGTCCCGCGTGCGGGCGCTTTCGCGGTCTTCCGATCGATCTCCGTCGGCACCCGTGGCGTCGTCGGTCATCGCTTCTGTCGAAACCTGTCGCACGCCGGGACTTTGTAGCTGCCGATCCGTATCACGGCCCGCAAGGACGGCGTTCAACACCGCGCCGGAGATGATGATAATCGAGCCGATGTAGAGCCAAATGAGCACGAGTAACACCGCACCCAGCGCGCCGTACACGGCGTAGTCGTCCACGAACCCGGCGTAGACGGAAAACGTCCGGCTCAAGAGAAACCAGCCGATCGAAGCGACGACGGTTCCAGGAATTGCTTCGCGGAGACTAATATCGACGCCTGGGAAGATGAAAAACATCGGGAGAAACGCGGCGAACAATCCGAGCACCACAAGCACCGGGCCAATTACGCTAACGCCGACGAACGGAACGAAAGCGACGACGACCTCCACGATCGCAACGGCCGCGAGCCCGACCGTCACGGCGGCCGCGACGAGTAAGGCGTCCCAGAACGTGTCGATGAGCGACTTCGACGCGGCGGTTCCGTAGATCTTCGAAAACGCTCGGTCGAGCCCGCGCAGGACTCGACTCGAGCCCCAGAGCAATCCGAGCGCACCGACGAGGGTCGCGCTTCGACGCCCCGTCTCATCGACGAGCGTCTCGCCGAGCAGTTGCTGTGCCGATGGCGTGAGGACATCGCTGACCGCTGTCGTCACGTAATTCGCTAACGCTTCGCCGCCGATGGTCGCTGCGAGCCCGAGCGCGAGCAGCATTAGCGGGACGAGTGAAATGAACGCGTAGAAGGCGACACCGGCAGCTAACAGCGTCAACTGCTCGGTGCGCGAAAGGTGAACCACTCGTCGAGTCACCTCGAACACCCGTTTGCGGTCGATCACGTGGCACTAGTGGTTGCGGAGCGGCAAATATCGAGAGGCCCAGATTCTGTGCGTGATCAGTGAGACGTAGCGTTTTGTGTCTCCTCTCGAGAGAGACTCCATGAACGAATTTCGGTGCCCGGATTGTTCCGTATCGATGGCGGAAACGACGCTTCGATCGCAGGACGGGTTTTCGTTGACCATCGAAACCGGCAAACGAAGCGGACTGCTCGGAAAGCTCGGCGTCGGGTCGACGACAGGCGTCGACGCGTTTTGCTGTCCGGAGTGTGGCCTCGTTCGCCTGTACGCCGATCTCGAGTAGGCGATCACAAGGAACCGGGTATCTCGCAACTGGTGGCACCCTCGAGAGGGGGTATCGGTCACTACCCCGTGAGCCTCGCCGCAGTCGCGTCGAAAATCTCCTCGACGGTCGCGTCGGATTTGAACGTCGTCCCGCCGTAGTGGGTCTTCGACGCCCGATAGCCCGCGCCGCGAAGGTCCGCGATGAAGTCGTCCATCGCGTTCGCCGGAAGCCCCCAGTTCTTGCACAGTTTGTGTTGATCGTAATGGGTCGGTTCCTCGAGTTCGGCCTCGAGCGTGCGGAGTAACTCCCGAGCGGTCTCGGCAGTCTCGAATTCGTCGGTGAGCTCCCCGCGAACCGCCTCGAGAAACTCGTCGTCCTGAATCGCCCCGAGCCAGACCGGTCCCGCGACGAGGATCCGCTCGCCGCCGCAGTTCGGACACGTCTCGAGCGGATCCGCGATCAGTCCCGCAGACGACTCGCGGTGGAGACAGTCCTCACAGTGAGAGAGGTAGCCCAGCTCCTCGAGCGCTCGATCCGCGGCGGTCGATTTCCGATCGAGTTCGAGATACGTTCGAACGTAGTGACTCGTCGCGTGGGTCAAGATCGGCGTGACGCCGACGTCGAAGCGAGCGGCGCTTCGGGAGAGCGCCGAGAGGAGCGTCCGAACGCCCATCTCGGTGTGATAGTCGGTGTTTCGCGGCACGGCGCTGTAGGAGCGGATTCCGCTGTTGAGATGGGCACCACAGAGCGGTGCGGTGTCGGTTGCGGTGACGCAGACGAGGTTGTGACAGTTCGCGAAGGCCGCGTCGGCGAAGGGCATCGGCGTTCCGAACGGGTCGAGGTCGATCACGTCGAACATCGACTCGTGCATCAGGGCGTTGGCGTTGGCCCGCTCGACGGTCGCCTCGCAGTCGTTTCGTTCGAGGTTCTCTCGAGAGAGCGACACGGCCTCTGGGTCGATATCACAGCAGGTAACGTCCCACCCGTCGCATGCGGCGCGAACACCCCGGACGCCGCTCGCGGCCATCGCATCGAAGTACGTCTCGGCTCGCGGTTCGCGCTCGCGAAAGGCGCGAAGCGTCGCGATCGTCAGATCCCGGTTCATCTCCTGGCGCGGGTTGTAAAAGACCGACTCTTCGAACCCCTCCGTCTGTTCGCCGGGAACCTCGAGTTCGACGTTTCCCTCCGTGACGCGCATGGTCGTATTCCGTGGAGCGGGGCGAAAAACGGCGTGGTCTGACTCGAGTGGCGTTCGTACACGGCGAGGACTGACCTCGAATACCCTGTGCCCGTTCTCGGGGTGCTCCGGGATCTTCGCACCGAACGAAACGCCACGACAACCAAACGGATTTTACAGTTCGGAACAGAGATTCGGTCGTGCCCGATTCGAATCCCGTCGAGCAGTGGGAAGCCCGACTCGAGGAGTCGGGGGAACTCTCGCCCGATATCGTCGAGCAGATCACGAGGCTGCACGACGACCGCGGGGTCCGCGCCATCGAAGCCGTCGGCGAGCGACGGGTGAAATCCTATCAGGACTTCACGATCGTCGTGGGGTACGACGACGAGTACATCGTCGAGGGCCGGGGCTGTACGTGTAAGGACAGCGAGTACAACCTCGACGACGACGATCCGACGGACATCTGCTGGCACGCCTTGGCGGTCGCCATCGCTCGGCGCGTCGGCCACGTCGATTACCACGACATGTGGTACTCCGAGGTTCGGGAGTTTCTATAAGATCGCGAACGGGAGGACGGCGACTCGTCAGACGGACTGCTGTAAATCATTTCCGGTGCAACCGTGACCCGTCCTGTGGTTGCACCGGTTGACTCGCTTCGCTCCTCCACCGAGACTCGTCTCACACGGTTCGACTCACCACCGGTAAATCGTTACAGCAGACCGTATCAGTCCTCGGCGCAGATTTCGACGAAGTTTCGCAGAATCTGGAGTCCCGTCTCGCCGCTCTTTTCGGGGTGGAACTGGGTTCCGAAGACGGTTCCGGCGTCGTTTGCGACGATCGACGGGAACTCCTGTTCGTAGTCGGTCGAGGTGACGGTCGCGTTCGCCGCGTCCGGCACGGCGTAATAGGAGTGGACGAAGTAGGCGTACTCCCCATCGACGCCGTCAACCAATGGGTGGTCGCGCTCGACGGAGAGTTCGTTCCAGCCCATGTGGGGCACCTTCTGTCCGCCGTCGAACCGAACGTTGGTTCCGGGGATCAGATCCAATCCTTCGACGGCTTCCTCGCCGTCGGTTTCGGCCTCCTCGCTCGAGGTGAGCAGCATCTGCATTCCGAGACAGATTCCGAACAGGGGTTGTCCGCGCTCGACGACCGCGTGGAGGTCCTCGCGGATCGAATCGGCGTTCTCGACGCCCTCTCGGAACGCGCCGACGCCGGGGAGGACGACCCCGTCGGCGGCCTCGAAGGCCTCGGGGTCGTCCGTGATTTCGACGGCCGCGCCCGCGCGCTCTAACCCGCGGGTCACGCTCCGGAGGTTCCCGAGCCCGTAGTCGACGACGACGACGGAGGCGAGTTCCTCCTCGGGCGGCGATGGCATCGTACTCATACGGATACGTCGGAGGCGTGGCGGCAAGTGCGTTACTCTTCGAGCAAGCCACTTGCTAAAATCTCCTGATCACTTTAGCTGGGGTTGAGAAACCGATCGCAAACGACGGTTATTTCGCGAGCGACTCCGCCATCCGTTTGGGGAATCCTTTCAGTAACTCCACGATTCCCATCGCTTCGTCGCCCTCTCGAATGTACGACCGAGTTCGTTGGCTAATGATTTCGACGGTGATGATCAGCAGCAAGATCACGAGGATCGTCGCCATCATCTCGGTGTAAGCGAACAACCGCTGTTGGGTGCTCAGTACGAGTCCGATCCCGCCCGCACCGATGATACCCAACGCGACGGCGATTCGGATGTTGATCTCAAAGATGTACAGCGTCCACGCGATGAACGGCGTGTACACCTGCGAGAGCATGCCGAAGACGATCACTTGAATTCGGCCGGCACCCGTGGTACGGATAGCTTCGATCGGGCCGTCTTCGATCTCTTCGAGTTCGTCAGTGAACAACCGGCCTAAATTACCAACCGTGTCCGTTGCGACCGCGATCGTCGCAGTGAACGGCGAAACGCCGCCGAGCGGGACGTAGATTAGCGCCCAGACGAGTGCCGGGATCGCGCGGATAGACGACATTACGCCGCGGAACAGGAAGTTAAACGGAAACGGCGTCACGCGACCTGATCCGAGCACAGCAAACAGCAACGCGAGCGGAAATCCGAGGATGGTCCCGCCGAATCCGATCGCGAGCGTGATTGCCGCCTCATGGAAGAGGTTTCGCTCGAGGATGAAATCGACGTACTGCATGAAGTCGATAAACGGCAAAAACCCGAAGTAGGTCGTTCGCGGGAAGTACTGATTGAGCGCGTCGGCGAAAAACGGTGCGTAGTAGTAGAGGTCGTGAAGCGAAAAGCCGACCATCGTCAACGCGTAGTTAAACGCGAACAGCAAGACCGCAACGGCACCGCCCGTGAAAATCCACCGACGCCGCCGGGCGCGGTGAATGGCTTCAAGCTTTTCTTCGACGGCCGTTGAAACCGTTTCTGAAGACTGTTCCGTGTCCGTACTCATACGTCGACGACCCCCGTTGTTCCCGAGTCGCTATCGCTTTCATCTTCCTGACGAGCGCCGAGGCCAGTCAGTTGATCGATGTTAACGTCTTCGTAGATCCGTTCGATGACATCGAGATCGAACTCGTCTTTGTAGCCATCGAACACGACCTCGCCGTGTTTCAGCCCGATAAAGCGCTGACCGAACTCCTGGGCGAGGTTGACCTGGTGGAGACTGACAGCCGTCGTTAGCCCGTGTTCTTCCGTTGCTGTCAAGAGGTATTCCATCACCTGCTGGGCACTACCGGGATCCAGACTCGCGACGGGCTCGTCAGCCAGTAACGTCTCGGGTTCCTGAACGAGCGCGCGAGCGATTCCGACTCGCTGTTGTTGACCGCCACTCATCCGGCGTGCGCTTTGCTGAGCCTCGTCGAGCAATCCGACGGTTTCGAGCGCCTCAAGTGCGCGGTACTTGTCTTCGGTATCGTTGCGTTTGAGAATGCTACTGAGCAATCCAGTGCGTTTGAGCGACCCGGTGAGTGCGTTAGAATAAGCGGACATCTGTCCGATGATATTGTGTTGTTGAAAAATCATCGCGGTATCGGGGTGGGGCTCGTGAATCTCGGTGCCGTCGATGATTACCTCGCCGGATGTGGGCCGAGTCAGTCCGTTCATACACCGGAGGAGGGTAGATTTGCCAGATCCAGAAGTTCCTAAGACGACAACGAACTCGCCATCGGGTATCTCAAACGAGACATCGTCTAAGGCCTGCGTTTCGCCAAATTGTTTACTGAGATTGTTTACTTCAATAGTACTCATCTGTTGTAAGCATCCATAGTGTTCAATTAGTTACGTGATGCTGGATCGAGAGACGACCTGACGAACGAGTTATTCGTCAGCCACGTCTTCGAACTCGAGATCGAGGGCGTCCATCGCGTCTTCGATCGGTTCGTAGTCCTCGATTGTGGCTTCTTCAACACCAGTGAACCAGAGCGGATCCTCGGCATCTTCATCAACTAAGTCTTCTTCTTCCGCTTCCAACAAGGCCTCTTCGATTTCTTCGACGACGGGATCGTCCCAGTTTGACCGTGCGACGATAGGTGCGCGGGGGATCGGGTCAGAAACAGCGAGCAACTGCAACTCTTCGTCGCCCGTGTCGAGATTGTCGACTTCGGCGGAGTGTTCCATGAAATCGTCGGACATCTGATCCTCAGTGAGGTACTCGGACGAAACGAACGCACCGGTCCCCGCTGCGACGACGTCTTCGCGTTCGAAGACCTCGTTCAGCGCGGTGTCGTGGTCCGAGTAACTGACCTCGAAATCATTGGGGGAGCCGTCGGGTGCGTCGCCGACATCCAACCCGCCGTCGTGGAGCATTGTCAGTGGATAGAGTCCGCCGCTGACCGAGAGTTGGTCGGCGAGGGCAACTTCCTGGTCCTCTTCGATGTCCGAGAGTTCATCGATCGGACTGTCGGGCGTCGTCACGATCGTCGAGAAATACACTGCGGCACCGTGTTGGATGCGCATTCCGAGGATGTCCATCGAATCCGGAGCGGCGACGACGCCGGTCGGCGAAATGTCGGCCAGTTCGGCCTGTTCGTTCTCGATGGCGGCAACCGTCGCGGTGTAGCTTTCGGCCTCGCTGTAATCGACCGTAATATCGGCTTCGTCCTCTACGTACTGGAAAAACTGTGCGTACTGTTCGGACATATCGACGCCGCCCTCCGCCGGATTGAGGACCATATCGATCACGTCGTCATCGTCGTCACTGCCGACGAGATCCCCGATACACCCCGCAAGTCCAACGGTTGCAGCAACACCAGTGCTTGTTAAGAAGGCGCGTCGATTACCACCCATTCGGCCACGTTCTGACATAGTTTCTACTGAGGTGGAACACATTTAGTGTTTTCTATGTCACGAACAGAGTACTATAGAGAAATTAAGATGAGGACATTAATATTTCTGGCACACAGCGATTAAAAACCGTCTAATCGCCGTTGGTTACTCGAGCTCCCGTCGACGCCGGCGAGATCCGCGGCCGTCTCGAGGGCCTCCTCGAACGTATCCTCCTGACTTCGATCGTACAGCGTCGCCGCAGGATGTACGGAGAGCACGACCCGACGAGCCGTCTCGTTGACCCGTATCTCCTCGACGGTTCCAGCCTCCGAAGTCACCGAAACTGACCGACCGAGCAAATGTTCGCTCGGGACCTTTCCGAGCGTGACGATCACGTCAGGATCCATCCGGTCGATTTCGGACTCGAGGTAGCCGCGACAGTTCTCGAGTTCCGATTTCGTCGGGTCGCGGTTCTCGGGTGGCCGACACCGAACGCAGTTGGTGATTCGAACGTCTTCGCGCTCGAGGCCGACCACGAGCAACGTATCGTCCAGCACCGAGCCGCTTCGGCCGACGAACGGCTCGCCTTGTTCGTCCTCGTTCGCTCCCGGTCCTTCGCCGACGAACAGGATATCGGCGTCTTCGGGGCCCGTTCCGTTGACGATCTGACTCCGCGAATCAACCAGCTTCGGGCATCGTTCACAGGCAGTTACCTCGAGTCCGTCCATCTCCTCGTCCATGGTCGTCGCTTGGCCGCCCCGGTACTACGTGTTTCGGGTCGCAGTTGCGTGGTCGCCGCCGGAGTGTCCGTCTCAACCCGGAGGAGGAAATCGCCCTCGGTCACCAAATCCGCAGATTGCTCTCGATCGACAAACCAGCACGGCCGCTACCGGTCGCCAAATCGATACTCGTGACCCGCACGCGCCGCCGCTCGAGCAACGCGGATCGGCTCGGGTCGACCGCCGTCGGGCGTGAACGCGCGTACGAGTTCCGCCGCCCTCGAGTGCTCGACCCCGACTGTACGCACGTACACCGTTTCGTCGTTGACCGACACCGTCCGCCGCGGCGGGAGCGAGCGATACGTCTCGAGGCGCTGTTGGAGGTGGTCACCGGAAAAAGCGTCCCTGAGGTCGTCTTCGAGGCCGTCGCTATCTTCGAACGTCGCCGCGATAACCGATCGATTAGTTGTTCTCGCGATACGTGAGAGGTTGACGATGTTGAACCATGCGGGGGCGACGGCACCAAGTATTACGTCGTCGACGTCCGGCCGATCGAACCCGTCGACGAGCGAAATGATCGCGTCGGTCGCATCCGTTCCGCCGACCGTACACGAGGCAAATGCGAACTCCTCGACGATCCGATCGGCCCGAACGACCGCACCGGCGAGCGTACTTCGCTCACCGGTGGCCGAGTCGGCGATACCCAGCGCCCGCACCCCGGCTTTCATCAGGAGTCGTCTTCGTCCTTGATCTCCTCGAGGCGGTCGAGCAGTTCGTCGCTCGAGGCACCGTTTTCGAACTCGAGTGTGCCGTCGTGGTGGCTCTGTTCGGATTCTACCGCGTCATCATCGTCAAAATCTGCGTCAACCTCTTGCTGTTCGGATTCGTCGTAGCTTCCGAATCCCATACAGTAGTCTATACGTCCCGGGGCATCAAAAGTTCCATGGGTGATTGAGTGTGTCAGATTTCGAGAGTATCGACGCCAGTATTATATCGCCAGATGCCGAGAACCCGTCCATGGAGGTTCATCACGTCACCGAGGATGCCGAGACGTTCACCTGCAACGCGTTTCTCGTTCGTGGCGATGAGACGACACTTATAGACGCCGGCGCGTGGGACGGCGTCGTCGAAGAGATTCGAACGCATCTCGACGGCGAACCGGTCGACAGTATCGTCCTGACCCACCAGCACGGCGATCACGTCGCCC
Source organism: Halostagnicola alkaliphila (assembly GCF_055379965.1). NCBI lineage: Archaea > Methanobacteriati > Methanobacteriota > Halobacteria > Halobacteriales > Natrialbaceae > Halostagnicola > Halostagnicola alkaliphila. Next base: position 50,005 of record NZ_AP043826.1, read on the forward strand.
AGCTCGAGGCCGTCTGTGAAGAGTTCGATCCAGACGTGTACGCGTACGGGGACCACTCGCTACGAACGCACGGGATCGACGACGGCGATACCGTCCGGATCGGCGACGAGTCCTTCGAAGTCGTTCACACGCCCGGTCACGCCGACGACCACGTCTCGTTCGTCTCCGACACGACGCTGTTTTCCGGCGATGTCGTCGTCCACGACGACGGCGCGTTCGACTACGGGAGCTTCGGCAGAACCGACATGGCCGGACAGTCTCGCGAGACGCTCATCGAGAGCCTCGAGGAACTGCTCTCGCGACTGCCCGATTCGGTCGAACACATGTACGCGGGACACGGCGGCGTCTTCCACGGCGACGTCACGGACGTGGTCGAGACGGCGCTCGGGCGAGCCGAAAAACGCGAGCCGAAGTATCCGGACGAATAGCGCCGCCGCTCGGGAGCTGATTTCGGAAATCGAAACCGCGATACCGCCGCTCGAGAATCTGTTGATCGGACGAAAATCGAACCGTTTGACTATGTCGCGCGGGCTTCCTTCGCTTTCGGTCGAAGCTTCTTGTATCCGCACTTGCGACAGCGGTTCGCTTCCTTCGAGTTGCGAGCGTTACAGCGCATGCAGATCATCTTCTCGAGCATTCGTTTTTCCGCAGCGTCGAAACTGGCCATACAGATCGGTTGTCCGGTGGCGCATATAATGCCTGCGGTCCGGACTCACAGGAGTTCCCGCGGAGTTTCGTCGCACGGAGTTTTCGGTCGAGCCGGCGGCGTGATTGCGATTGACCGCTCACTCGTCGGCTAGATAATCGTCCTGCACGGCGACAATGTCGCTCGAGTCCGCACACTCGGCGTACCGATCGAGTGGCTCTTCGTTGAGCGTCAGGAACGTTTCCCCCCACCGAAACGGCTCGAGGAGGTCCTCGGCCGCTTCGTCCTCACCGAAGATGCGGAGCGCCCCGGCGAGCGCTTCGACCGTCGTCAACTGGAACGGGTTGCCGTAGTTTATGGGGTTGGCGGCGACGAGAAACGGGAGCGCGCGGTGAACTCCCTTCATCGAGAACGACGCTTCCTCGGCGGACTCCCACGAGCAGTCCAGCGCGACGAGGGTCCCGAGCCCGTCGTCGGCGTCCGCGGGCGAAAGCGCCTGCTCGGCGTGGGGGTTGAGAACGACCCCGTAAGGAACCTGTCGCATCGACCGATGGAGGATCGCTCGGTCGAACTTCTCGAGGCGACGAGCGGTGCACTTCTTCGGGTCGTCGTCACCTTCGTAGTAGACGTGACACTCCACACTCGGCTTTCGACGGGGTGGGAGAAAAGGCGTGTGACTCGAGTCAGTCCGTTTCGCCGAAGCTGTCCGTGACGATGAACCAGGCGAAGGTGAGAACGACGACGAGGAGGAACGCGCCGGCGGCGAAGCCGAAGGTTTCCGTGCCGCCGACCATTCCCTCTCCGAAGGCTCCGGCTACCCATCCCGCCACCAGCCCCACGAAGACGGTGGCGGTTACGAGGATAATTACGAGGTTTCGGTCGGCCATCGAGCTCGGATTATCCCGGGTGTTGGATAAGGAGCGTGCCTGAATTCGCCAAGTCTCGCGGACAACTATCGGAACGATCGGACTGTCTCACATCGGAGCGGCTACGCCTCGTGGATCGCCTCGCCGCGGTTCAGTCGCGCGGCGATGGTAAACGTCTGTTCGGCCTCTCGACGGGTCGGAAAGTGCGCGGCCAAATATCGAGCCGTCGCGATCAGTGGAACCCACTGCCGGACCTCGTCGCCGTCCCCGTCTCCGTTCCGTTCTCGAGCCAATTCGAACTGCCGAAACGCGACCTCGAGGTTCTGGAGCGTGTGAAATCCGGCGTCTTCGCGCAAGAGGGCATGGCCCAGCGTCCGTTTCAGGTCAGCCACGTCGCCGTCGCACCCGACGAACTCGGCGACGAGACGACCCGCGCGGTTCACCTCGCCTTCGGCGTCGAACGTCTCGAAGAGCTCCTCAAGAATGTCGTCCGGATCGCGGCCCGTCTCGTTATCGGCGGGTGACGGAACGGGTGAGGGCGGCGTGTTAAGGAAGCGATCGAGGTAGACGTTGAGAGCGACGTCGAAGACGCCCCGATAGAGTTCGATCGCGTCGGTCCGGCGCGTCGACTGGTGGACGGCGTTCGCGTAAGTAACGGTGTGGTGGACGGTGTTCCAGTCCGAAAACTCGTTCGCCGTGCCGAACTGGGCGACTCGAGTCGCGGCCGCCTGGGCCGTCTCCCGTGCGAGCGCCTCGGTACCTGCGCCTGCGCGAATCGCGTCGGCAAGGCTCGAGACGATCGCCTCCGGATCGTCGGAGAGCAAGATTTCCTGGAAGTCCGAAGGCGGTTGCCAGTCGCCGCCGTCGCGACCGGCCGTCGCATCCTCGCCCTCCTCGAGAAGTCGCTCGAGGCCGCTCGTTTCCGTCACGTCGCCGCCGTAGACATCCTCGAGAAGCGCCACGAGGTCGACCGGCTGTCGCCACGAGGACCGCTCGTCGCTTCGGGAGGCCGTCGCGAGTGGTTCGACCAGGCTCGCGAGCGTCGTCGGAGCGTGTTCCCAGCCGACGTGTTCGAGGGTCTCGAAGGCCTTGTTTGCGAAATCGAGGACGTGGCCGGTCGAGAGGTAGGGATGGTCCGTCATGGCCGCGAAGATCAGTTCTGCGACCTCGGCCTCCGAGTAGTCGGCCTGGATCGCCGTGCGAAGACAGCGCTCCGCCCCGTCGGCGTCCCGGACTTCGATGCACTCGCGGAACCAGGATTTCAGCCGCTCGAGGGAGACGTCGGTCGTCGAGAACGCGGGCTGGGAAACGGTCGGCGCCTCGCCGTCGCAATCGCTCGCGACGTGACGAGCGCCGGTGTACAGCGCCCGCTTTCGATCGTCGGCCTCGAGGTCGTCCATCACGTTCGCCATGCAACCGAGAATAGTCAACCCGGAGCTCCACCCGGACTCGCGATAGTGGGTGCCGAAGTCAAGCGTCGTTTCCACGGGCGAACGATAGTCGACGCCCACGTCGACCAACCCGATCGTCGATTTGGCGATGACGAGCCGGAGGTTCTCCTCGAGTCCCGTCTCGAGGCGGTCAGCCCAGTGTTCCGCGGGCGGTTTTTCTCGCTCCGGCGTGGGATCGACGTAGACCGTCCCGTCCCGAACCTCGACCGGATACGTTTGGACGTCGTCGGCCCACGGATCGAACGTGTCGCCACAGGAGAGTTCGAACCGCGCGTGGTGCCAGTGACAAGTGAGGATGCCGTCCTCGACAGTGCCCTCCGCGAGCGGAAATCCCATGTGCGGACAGCGGTTGTCGACCGCGCGTATCTCGCCCTCGTGGGCGAAGACGGCGAGCGCCGTCCCGCCGCGGGAAACGAGCGTTCGGCCCTCCTCCTCGAGCGTCTCGAGCGAGGAGACTTCGTACAGGTCGTCGGAATCGGTAGCCATGCGAGTTCCCACCACGGCATAGGTGAAAACCGTTCCCTGAACGAGGTTTTTGTCCGGACATTGATCGGTTTCCGAACGACTTTCGAGATGTCTGTCCCTCCAAGACGCTTGCACTTTTCACCCGTGAGAGCGAACCCGTTCAGATATGGACGGCGAAGCCCTCGTAAGACGGTACTACGACGCGCTCGACGACCACGAGTACGAGACGCTCGAGGGATTCCTGGATCCGGCGTTCGTCCAGCGGCGGCCGGATCGGACCTTCGACGGCCGCGAGGCGTTCGTCGAGTTCATGCGAGAAGGACGGCCGAATCCCGACACGAGCCACGAACTCGACGCTGTTGTCGTCGGGGATGAAGGTGACCGGGTCGCCGTTCGAGGGCGGGTGCTCGAGGGCGAGACTGAGTTATTCGAGTTCGCCGACTTTTTCGAACTCGAGAACGGCTCGATCGTTCGATTAGAGACGTACAGTCGGTAAGTACACGTGCATACCGAACTTTTGCTCTGCGGGCGCGACTCCGTCGCGCCCTCGGCAAAACTTCGATGAAAAGCACTCCTCCCTCCCCTACAGGTCGGTCGTCGGCCCGCTCGCTCACTTGGCTCACGGTATCCCGTTCGCCTACTCGCGGCGCGTTGCGCCGCGCACCCGTTCGCTCGCGGATGCAAGCGGTAACGTCTCCGCCTGTACGTACCGTCTCCTTCAAAGTGACACCTCCACCGTTAGGCCGAGCAGTTGTTCGGCCCCAACTCGAGTTCGACCCGGTCCTCCGAATCCAGTTTCTCCCCGAGCGTGCCGCGGTTTCGGTCGATGATCTCCTCGTAGTTCGAGGGCTTTTCGCCGGCGTCGGCCATCCGCTCGACGAACTCCTCTTCCTCGAGTTCGAGAATATCGATCCCGGTTCGGGCTTCTCGGATCGTCGTCGATATCGCTTCTCCGGGTGCGCCGTGGGCGAACTCGCCGTCGGCGGTGACGGTGACGTGGCCCGGACAGACGACGATCGACTCGGGTTCGGCGAGCACCGTTCGGTGGAGCGTTTCGTAGAGCATCCGCGCTCCCCTCTCGCCTTCGTCCTCGTTGAACTCGAGTTCCGTTCGCCCCGTCGAATCGACGTGGAGCGTGTCGGCGGTCAGCAGCGCCCGGTCGTCGATCAGCACCGAAATCATCTCGCTGGTGTGACCCGGCGTCTCGAGGGCCTTTAACTCGAGCGTCCCGACCTCGAGCACCTCGTTTCGCTCGAGGGGCGTGTAGGAGACTTCGACGCCGCGTTCGGCCGCCCGCTCGCCGAGATAGTAGGGGACCTCGAGCCTGTCCGCGAGCTCCCGTCCGCCCGAGACGTGGTCGGCGTGGACGTGCGTATCGAGGACGCCCACGACCGAGAGTCCGGCTTCTTCGGCGGCGACCGCAAACTCGTCGGTGTCTGCCGTGGGATCGACGACGAGCGCCTCGCCCGTCTCTGGGCAGCCGACGACGTAGGAGAGACACCCCTTCGCCCGTCGCTGAATCTGGAGGAGGGAGACGGAGTCGCCGACGTTGATCTCCGCCCGGTCGTAGACCCGACTCCAGCCTTTCATCCCGCCCTCGATGGCGGCGACATCGTACTCGTCGGTCGCCGACTCGAGTTTCGTCGCGAGATTGGCCGACGAAATCCCTTTCGCACAGATGGTGAGGACTCGGTCGGTGCCGTCGAGAAGACTCTCGAGGTCCTCGAGGCGGCCGTCGAGTTCCTCCTCGGGCCCAAAGGGAAAGTTGATCGCGTCGGCGACGTGCCACGACTCGAAGCTCTCCTCGGGGCGCGTATCGACGAGCGCGTACGACTCGTCGTCGTCCTGTAGCTCCGCGAGTCGCTCCGCCGAGAGTGTGGTAACCATACCTGTTCCTAGGCGGGCTGGGACCTAAATATCGACCGCCAACTGCGGTGTAAGAGAGCAGCCGGAACGATCACAGGCGTCCCGAAAACAAAGGTGTCACATCGTTCGATACGTCGTCACGACAGGGTTGGGAAACCCAACGTTGCGAAACCGAATGGTAGACTGGGGCTACACTCGGCCGGAACGTCGTCCGCGCTCACCGAATCGAAGCGCTCGAGAGCGATTACTCGAGGTCGAACCGATCGAGCTTCATCACTTTGTCCCACGCGTCGACGAAGTCGTGTACGAACTTCTCCTCGGCGTCGTCGGTTCCGTAGACTTCCGCGATGGCTCGAAGTCGGGAGTTCGAACCGAAAACGAGGTCCACGCGACTCGCCTTCCACTTCACGTCGCCCGTTTCGCGGTCGCGAACCTCGAAGATCTCTTCGGATTCGGATGCCGCTTCTACCTCCGTGTCGTTGTCGAGCAGGTTCGCGAAGAAATCGTTGGTCAGCGTCTCGGGCTGATCGGTGAAGACGCCGAGGTCCGAGTTCTGATAGTTCGCGTCCAGCGCGCGCATGCCGCCGACCAGAACCGTCGTCTCGTCGGGCGTCAGATTCAGGAGTTCCGCCTTGTCCACCAGCAGTTCTTCCGTCGGACGATCGGCCTCGTCACTGCGGTAGTTGCGGAATCCGTCCGCCTCGGGTTTGAGCGCCTCGAAGGACTCGACGTCGGTCTGTGCCTGCGAGGCGTCGGTTCGGCCGGGTTCGAACGGAACAGCCACGTCGTAGCCGGCGTCCGCTGCCGCATCCTCGACAGCCGCCGCGCCGCCCAGCACGATCAGGTCCGCAAGCGAGACTCGCGTCCCGTCGGAGCGCGAACCGTTGAACTCCTCCTGGATCTCTTCGAGGGCCTCCAGTACCGTTTCGAGTTCCTCCGGATCGTTCACGTCCCAGTTTCGCTGTGGCTCGAGGCGAATACGGGCCCCGTTCGCGCCGCCGCGCTTGTCGCTGTCGCGGTAGGTCGAGGCCGCCGCCCAGGCGGTCTTGACCAGCTGGGAGGTGGATAGATCCGTGCCGAGGATCGTCTCCTTCAACTCGGCGACCTCTTCGTCCCCGATCAGGTCGTGGTCGACATCGGGGAGGGGATCCTGCCACAACATCTCCTCGTCCGGAACCTCGGGACCGAGGAACCGGATCGGCGGACCCATATCGCGGTGGATCAGCTTGTACCACGCCTTCGCGAAGGCTTCCTGGAACGCCGCCGGATCCTCCCGGAACCGCTGTGAGATCTCCCGGTAGTCCGGATCCTCCTTCAGCGCGAGGTCCGTCGTGAGCATCATCGGCGGGTGCGATGCCGACGGATCGTGCGCGTCCGGCACGTCGTCGTCGGCCGACTCGTCCGCAGGACGCCACTGGTAGGCTCCGGCGGGGCTCTGCTCGAGTTCCCACTCGTACTCGAACAGGTTGTCGAGGAAGCCGCTGTCCCACGAGATCGGCGCGTCGGTCCACGCGCCCTCGAGGCCGCTGGTGATGGTGTCGTTCCCTTTGCCGGTCCCGTGTTCGTTGTCCCAGCCGAGACCCTGCAGATCGATGGGGGCCTCTTCGGGCTGTGCACCGAGATTATCGTCGGGGGCAGCGCCATGAGTTTTCCCGAACGTGTGTCCGCCAGCGATGAGCGCGACCGTTTCCTCGTCGTTCATCGCCATGCGATCGAACGTCTGTCGGATGTAGTCCGCAGCCTTCTCCGGGTCGGGGTCGCCGTTCGGCCCCTCCGGGTTCACGTAGATCAGGCCCATGTGGTCGGCCCCGAGTGGCCCCTCGAGGTTGCCCTCTTCGTCGTGGCGCTCGGATCCGAGCCACTCGTCCTCTGGCCCCCAGTAGACGGCCTCGTCTGGAGCGTAGGCGTCTTCGCGTCCGCCGGCGAAGCCGTACGTCTCGAATCCCATCGACTCGAGGGCGACGTTCCCGGTCAGGACGATCAGGTCGGCCCACGAGAGTTTGCGGCCGTACTTTTGCTTGACGGGCCAGAGCAGACGACGCGCCTTGTCGAGGTTGACGTTGTCCGGCCAGCTGTTGAGGGGCGCAAAGCGCTGTCGGCCGCCGGAGGCACCGCCGCGGCCGTCGGTGGTACGGTAGGTGCCCGCGCTGTGCCAGGCCATTCGGATCATCAACGGCCCGTAGTGTCCGTAATCCGCCGGCCACCACTCCTGAGACGTCGTCAGCACGTCTTCGATGTCCGCCTTCACTTCGTCGAGGTCGAGTTTTTCGAACTCCTCGGCGTAATCGAAGTCCTCGCCCATCGGGTCGTCGTCACGAGCGTTCTGGTCGAGGAGCTTCAGATTCAACTTCTCCGGCCACCAGTCTTGGTTAGACCTAGTCATCATCGGGGTATTGCTACTTTCGCATATTAAGATTTTCTATCCACTAACGAAGTCTTCGCTGTGGGACAAGGGATTTTTTGAATCCGTGAATTTTTTCTCAGTGATGGAGTCATCGCCGCGTACTCAGTACGATCATTTTCGAGACACGAGGACAAACTCGGTCGAATCTGCTCGAGTTGCCCCAAGTTTGCCCGGCTCTGCCCGAGGAAGCGACGCCTCATCGCGAGGTCGTCAGCCCGCGCCATCGTGTTCGAAGACGAAATCACTACATACGCCTACTGTGAATCGCGAGTATGTCACTCGTCAAGTATCTCTCGTCGCTGTTGATGATCGTCATCGGAATCGCCGTCATGGTGCTGCTCGCAACGGTCGTCTTTTTCATCACGATCTTCGTCGTTTCGACGGGATCGGACCTCGCGGGGTACAATCCCGGCGACGATTACGTGGTTCTCTCCTCGACGCTGATCGTCGTCGCGGTCATCCTCACCGGCGGCTTCACGCCCCGTCTCTCCGGTAGCAGCGACGACGATGCAGCGGACGACGAATTCGGCGACCGAACGTTCCGATAGACTCTTGCTGAGGGCGCTTCCGTCGATATCGTAGCGGAAGGGAGATTTTTCGCGAACCCACGACGCTGGAGACACAGGTCTCCTCGAGGAGAGAGTATTTGATACGGTCTGCTGATTTGATACAGTCTGCTGAAACGATTTACCGGTGGTGAGTCGAGCCGTGTGAGACGAGCCTCGGCGGAGGAGCGAAGCGAGTCAACCGTTGCAACCGCAGGAAGGGACGCGGTTGTGCCGACAATGAATTACAGCAGTCCGCATGAGAGCCCAACGGATGGGTCTTTGAGAGAGCAGATATCGATTCCCAGCGGACAGCGATCGGAGGAATGCGCGATCGGGGACCAGAAGACCGAACCAGTAAAGGCGAGCGCTCTCGTCGTCGGTGATATGACGACGACGCTCGGAACCGCAAGCGCGGGGCCCGGCGAGATCGACACGGGCCGTCTCGAGGTCGGGGAGACGAGAGACGGCAGCCCGTTCGGATTACCCGTCGCCGTGGTAAACGGCGCGAAACCCGGGAAAACGCTGTACATGCAGGCGGCGAGCGACGGTGACGAATTGAACGGTGTCGGGGTGCTCACGCGAGTCGTTCCTCGGCTCGATCCCGCCGAAATTTCGGGAACGATTCTCATCGTCGGGATCGTCAACTATCACGCGTTTCAGGTCGCCGAACATCGAAATCCGATCGACGATACCAAGATGAATCGAGCCTTTCCCGGCTCGGAAAACGGCACCTCGAGCGAGCGGATCGCCCACACCGTCTTCGACGTGGCACAGACCGCCGATCTGATCCTCGACCTCCACCAGGGGTCGACGAGTCGGATGATCGACGAGGTTCGGGTTCGCTGTGGAAAGCGCCACCGCATGCACGAGGATTGTCTCGAGCTCGCGAAGGCGTTCGGCTGTGGCTACGTGCTCGACCAGAAAGGACCGGAGGGACAACTCGCACGGGCGGCACCCGACAAGGGGATTCCGACCGTCGATCCGGAACTCGGCGGCTGCGTTGGTTGGGACGAGAGTAGTATTCAGAAAGGTGTTGAAGGCGTCTTCAACGTGCTCCGGTACTACGACTTCCTCACGACGGGCCACGATCTCAATCGACAAATTCGCGCGAGCAGCTTCGAGCAATACGGCTCGCCCGTCGGCGGACTTGTCAGGATTCAAAAGGAACTCGGCCAGCAGGTTCGATCCGGCGAGACCCTGTTCGAAGTAACGAGCGTCTTCGGCGAGACGAAAGCGGAGGTTACGGCAGACAGTGACGGCGTCCTCTGGCGGACGCGACGACTCCCGCAGGTCGCGACCGGAGAGTACGTCTGCTCGGTCGGAACCGACGTCGACTCCTACTGATATGCCGGCGGATCTCGTTTGTCCGGACTGTAACACCGTTTGCGAAGCGGGTCCCGACGAGCCCTGGCGCTGTTCCTGTGGGCGCGCACTCGAGTTTATCGAAGACGCACCGCTCGCAGAGACCGTGAACGCGCGGCCGGAGTTGGACGTCGAGACGTCGAACGACGGGCTCTGGGCGTTCGCCGACTTGCTTCCGATCGACAAACGCGTCTCGCTTCACGAAGGATTCACGCCGCTGGTCGAGACACCGCAGTGGGACGCCTCGTTCAAACTCGAGTACGTCTTCCCGACGGGATCGTTCAAGGATCGCGGCGCGACGACGACGCTCTCTCGAGCGGCCGGCCTCGGCGTCGAGAAAGTGATCGAAGATTCGTCGGGGAACGCGGGTGCCGCGATCGCTACCTACGCTGCTCGCGCCGGCCTCGAGGCGGACATCTACGTTCCGTCGGACGTCAAACGCTCCAAACTGCGGGCCATCGAACGCGTCGGCGCCCGACCCGTGCAGGTCGAGGGGACGCGAAAAGACGTGACCGACGCTTGCATCGACGCCGTGGAGGACGGGGGAGCGGGATGGTACGCGAGTCACGCGTGGAACCCGGCGTTTTACGCGGGGACGATGACGTTCGCGTTCGAGCTCGCGGCCCAGCGCGGGTGGGACGTGCCGGACGCCGTCGTCCTACCGATCGGCCACGGAACGCTCTTTCTCGGGACCTACCGGGGGTTTACCCGCCTCGAGAAAGCGGGGATCACCGACGACTGTCCGCGACTGCTCGGTGTCCAGGCGACGAGCCACGCGCCGATCGTTCGACGACTCGAGGGGGAAACTGACGCGAGAGCGTCGGACGAAGACGGCGAAACACAGACGACGGTCGCCGACGGCATTCAGATCGCCGAACCGGCCCGCGAAGCGGAACTCCTCGAGGCGATCGAGGCGAGCGATGGGGATGCGATCGCAATCGAGGACGGGCCGATCGAAACCGCGCTGGACCGACTACACCGGAGCGGTTTCTACGTCGAACCGACCAGCGCGATCGCGCCGGCAGCAGTTTCTCGATACCGCGAATTGGGGATACTCGGAGACGATGACGATATCGTCGTCCCGTTGACCGGAAGCGGCCTTAAAATCTCGTAGACGGGCTGGAGTCTGGGACGTCCCCACGATCCACAGCGGGCGTAGACGTCGATCGAAGAGCTGTTAGGCCGGCGACAGTCCCTCACGTATCCAACAAACACTTATAAACCGGACAGTAATTCTCACGTATGAATCGTCGAAGCCTGCTCGCCGGCGCGGCCGTCCTCGGGATATCGAGCGTCGCCGGTTGTCTCGGGACGATCGGGATGGACGAACACGAAGCGTCGCCCGCGAGCGTCGACGAAGTCGCACGCGAAGAGACCGGATACGAACAGAGTGCGGTCGTCGAAGACACCGTTGAGGAGTCGGTCGACCTCCTGTTGTTCTCGGAAGACGTCTCCGTAACCAACTACATCACCGAACACGAGAAGCCGGTGTCGGTCGGGCCCCTCACGCTGGACGACGGCGGCGTCTTCCTCGTCGTTTCGACGCCCCAGGCCAGCGTCCTCGGCCAGCAGTTCAACCCAGTCGAAGAGATGTCGGCCGAAGAGTTAATCGAAGAGATCGAAGGTAACTACGACGGCATGGACGACGTTACCCACGAATCGGACGACACCGTGACGATTCTCGATCAAGAAACGACCCAGTCCAGATTCACGGCCGAATCGAGCTACGACGGCTCGAGCGTCGAAGTCTCGATCCACATCAGCGAAGCGGTCGAAACGGACGAGGACCTTATCCTGACCATCGGCGTGTATCCGAACGAACTCCGAGACGAAGAGGAATCGAACATCGTCTCGCTCATGGAAGACGTTTCGGGCGCCCCGCCCGAAGGCGACGATGAAAACGAGAGTGGATCTGACGAAGGCGAAAGCGACGACGACGAGGACGGCAGCATTTTGGAGCTATAACCGGTTCGAGGCGAAATTCGGACCGATCGTCCGATCCGATGGGATCCCCACATCCGAATCGGTCGGCCCGTGATCACGACGTGAGATCGTTCGAACCCGACACCCCTTTACTCGAGCCCTGAATACGGATCCGTATGTTCCTCACCTTACGCGAATCGGTCGAAGACGCCCTCGAGGGGGCGCTCTCGGCCCTCGAGTTCCCGACCGGGGATCTCGGGATCGAAAAGCCGCCCGAAGACGTCGACAGCGTGATCGCCTCGAGCGTCGCCTTCCGACTGGCGAGCGAAGCGGGCGCACCGCCGCCGCAGGTCGCCCAGCAACTCGCAGACGAAATCGATACCGACGAACTGACGTCCGTCGCTCGAGTCGAAACGCAGGGGCCGTACCTCAACTTTCTGCCGAGCGACGCGTACTTCGAGGCGACCCTAGACCGGGCCACTGACGAGCGCTACGGCCACCTCGAGGATCGGGACGAATCCGTCGTCGTCGAGCACACGAGCGCGAACCCGACGGGGCCGGTCCACGTCGGTCGCGCCCGGAATCCGATCATCGGCGACGCCGTCTCGAACCTGCTGGATACGGCGGGCTACGACGTCGATCGCCACTACTACGTCAACGACGCGGGACGGCAGATGGCCGTCTTCACGTGGGCCTACGAGACCTTCGACGAAGCGGCCCTCGAGGACGAGCCCGAACGCGACCGCATCGAGTACGATCTGGTTCGATACTACCGCAAAGGAAACGCCTACCTCGAGAACGCGTCCGAATCCGAGGTCGAGGAAGCCGAGGCCGAGATCGAGTCGATCATGCAGGGACTCGAGGCCGGCGACGAGGAGGCCTACGAGCGCGTCACGGAGGTCGTCGACCAGGTGCTCTCGGGGATGAAAACCTGTCTCGCTCGACTCCCCGCCGAGTTCGACGAGTTCGTCAAGGAAACGCGGTTCATGAAAGATGGCTCGACCGACGACGTCGTCTCGCGACTCAAGGAACTCGACGGCGCGGTCTACGAGGAAGACGCCTGGCAACTCGAACTCGAGGAGCAAGGAATCGACAAGAACCTCGTCTTCTTACGCTCCGATGGCACCTCGCTGTATCCCACTCGAGATCTCGCCCACCACGAGTGGAAACTCGAGAACTACGACCGCGCGGTGACGGTGCTTGGCGAGGATCACAAACTGCAGGCCAAACAGATTCGAACGACGCTCGAGTTACTCGGCGACGACACGGACGGCCTTCAGCAGGTGCTTTACTCCTACGTCAACCTCCCCGAGGGGAAGATGTCGACTCGCCGCGGAACGGGCGTCGACCTCGACGACCTCCTCGACGAAGCGATTTCTCGCGCACGCGACGAAGTCGAAACGCGTCTCGACGACCGCATCCGCGACGACGACCTCGAGGAGGACGACATCGAGCGCATCGCCCACCAGGTCGGTATCGGCGCGGTTCGGTACGATATCGTCTCGAAACAGCCGACGAAGGCGATCACCTTCGAGTGGGAGCAAGCACTCGATTTCGAGGCCCAGTCCGCGCCGTACGTCCAGTACGTCCACGCGCGCTGTTGTGGGATCTTAGAAGAAAGCGACGCTGCGGACGACGCCGACGCGGCCGTCGAAAACCTGTCGGCGGCTGCGGACGCGGATCTCCTCGAGACCGAGGCCGAACGAAACCTTCTCGAGACCATCGCGCGATTCCCGTCGGTGATCGACGAGGCGGCCGAAGACCTCCAGCCACACCAGGTGGCGACGTACACCCGCGAATTCGCGGACGCGTTCAACACGTTCTACCGCGAGTGCCCGGTCCTCGCCGACGACGTCGACCCCGAGGTTCGCGAGGCGCGACTCGCGCTCGTCGCCGCGTCGCGACACACCGTCGCGAACGCGCTGTCGGTGCTCGGCGTCGCCGCGCCGCGCTCGATGTGAAAAACGGGCGTCACAATCTCTTCGCGAGATGATCCGATAGCGGTGGCGGCGGAGACCTCCCTTGCGGAACCGGTCCGGTGACGTGGAATGGTGTCCCTTGAGAAGCGGCGGGATACTTCGAAATAGTGGATCGGCCTCGGTGTAGCCGGTAACGCTCGGTCCAGACGGTGAAACGGCGACTCTGGGCACTCATCGCGTTCCGTTTCTCCGAAAAAAGTCGGTGTCCGACTACGCGGTTGCGAGCGCTTTATGTTTGAACTCTTCTTCGGACATGTTGTTCTGGACGAACGCGACCGCCCACGCGACATCGACGTAGAAGCTCAACACCGTGTTTCCGTCCGCGTTGAAGATCGTAAACTCGATGGTTTCGACCGATTCCACGAACGTTTCCGGATCGTCGATCGCCTCCGCGGCGACGATGCCGAGCTCTTCGACGACCGCGTAGAGTTCGTCTTGGCTCAACGTGTCCTCGAGGGTCACCTCGACTTCGACGTGGTAGCCGTCGCGTTTGATGTCGTCGACTTTCACGTCCGTGTGACCCAGATCGAGCTTGTCTTTGTCGAACCCGGGGACTTCGTCCGATTCCTCGTCGTCGGAATCGTCGTCGCTTTCGTTTCCATTACTGTCATCGATACCGTCGGAGCCGTCATCGCCACCGCCACCACCGTCGTCGTCATCACCGCCGTTCTCTTCGCTTGTACTGTCTGAACAACCCGCGAGTGCGGTTGCGAACACGGCACCACTGCCGAGGAGGATCTTTCTTCGCTCCATATTCACCCACTCCAGACCACCCCTGATTAGTAATCAGATCATTCTTTCTGGAATGGATTGCTATCCGGAACGTTCACGTGTAGTCCCTCGCTATCGGGTTGTTGACCGCGAATAACCGTTCAGAAGCTGTGATGGTGTGTCGTGCAACTGTTCAGGTACCGGTTTACCCGGGATCGCTTCCGAAAGAATCGGTATTCGGCTATCGGCCGCTATGGGACTGTCCCCGCCAAAAAGTAGAAAGGCGGAGTGGTAGCAAACAGCTACCCGACGAAAGTCGGCGAACGTAGAAGAAACGGCGGTGAACGTCCAAACTACCTTCGCGGTAGCGGAAGACGGAATACTGGTCAACGCACGAGGCAGTCGTCGATCAGGAATCGGTCTCGACTTCCGTTGTACTCTTCGAGCGGTTTTCCCTGGAATCTGAATCCCCACCGGAAGAATCCGACGAGCTGGACGCCTCACCGCCGGTGATATCTTGCTCGGTGTTCGGGTCGTCGGACGGATCCGCAGTATCCATCTCCGCAACGATCTCGGAAAACTCGGCTGCCAACTGTTTGTACGCGACCGCGGCAGGCTGCTGGCTGTCGTAGACGACGAGCGGCGTCCCCGCATAGAGGCTTTCGCGGACGGCGGGATCGTCCGGAATCGCACTCACCAGCGGAATGTCGAGTCGGGCGGCGATATCCTCGGGAGAGACGTTGCTCCCTGATCGGGTCCGGGTAACGATCAATCCGCCAGCCTTTCCGCTGGCGTGGTCGGTCAACTCGAGGGTCTTTTTCGTGTCGTGAACCGACGCGGGTTCCGGCGTCGAAACGAGCAAGACGGCGTCTGCGAGTCCGAGCGGGAGAACGGTTTCGTGGCTGACGCCAGCGCCGACATCGAGAAAGACGTACGAGAATTTATCGCGCAGTTCATCGACGACCTCCCGGAGTCCCTCGGGCGAGGTCTCGGCGTACTCCTCAAGTCCGGTTCCGCTCGGAACGGCCACGATATTGTCCGTCAACGGATACGTGGCGTCCGCTACCGACGCGTTTCCGGCCAACACGTCGTGGAGGGTGGTCGAATCCGTACTCAAACTGACGAACCCCGCGAGGTTCGCCATGCCGAGGTCGGTGTCGACGATCGCCACGCGTTCACCCGTCTGAGCGAGCGCAGTACCGAGGTTTACCGTCGTCGTCGTCTTCCCAACACCGCCCTTTCCACTCCCGATGGCGAATACCGTCTTGTCGGACATATTGATTATACCGCCACAGTGTAGCGGGAACACCTTAAATCGTGACATATATCCGTACGGTACCGGTCCGAAATATAACGTTTCGAGGACGACCGAACCGAATTTGCAGATCCGAGCCCCACCGACGACGGAAAAAGCGCGTTGACGGCGACGACGAGCCCCCCGTCTACGCGCGCACTCGGGCAGGTCAACAAATACTTACCCGCAGCAGTGCTTTGTACGACCAATGAGTCAGGAGGGCGAGCAGGAACACTCCGACCGGAAGAAATACGAATTCCGGAAGGTTATCGAGGATCTCAAGAATTTCGAGGGGTCGGGAACACAACTCGTGACGATCTACGTTCCCGACGACCGCCAGATCAGTGACGTCGTCGCACACGTCACCCAGGAACACTCCGAAGCGGCCAACATCAAGTCAAAACAGACACGGACCAACGTTCAGGACGCGTTAACGTCCATCAAAGATCGCCTTCGGTACTACGATACGTTTCCGCCGGACAACGGTCTCGTCCTGTTCTCGGGGGCCGTCGATTCCGGCGGCGGCAGGACAGAGATGGTCACGAACGTCCTCGAGAGCCCGCCCCAGCCCGTCGAATCCTTCCGCTATCACTGCGATTCGGACTTTCTCACCGAACCGCTCGAGCACATGCTCGCGGACAACGGCCTGTACGGCCTGATCGTGCTCGACCGGCGCGAGGCCAACGTCGGCTGGCTTCGGGGCAAACGCATCGAGCCGGTCAAATCCGCCTCGTCGCTGGTTCCCGGCAAACAGCGAAAAGGTGGCCAGTCCGCTCAGCGATTCGCTCGGCTCCGTCTCGAGGCGATCGACAACTTCTATCAGGAGGTCGCCGAGATGGGCAACGACCTGTTCGTCCCCAAACGACACGAGATGGACGGCATCCTCGTCGGCGGCCCCTCGCCGACCAAAGACGAATTTCTCGACGGTGACTACCTCCACCACGAGATTCAGGACAACGTCATCGGCAAATTTGACGTCTCCTACACCGACGAGTCCGGTCTAAAGGAACTCGTCGACAACGCCGAGGACGCCCTCGCCGACGCGGAAGTGATGAAAGAGAAGAAGGAGATGGAGCAGTTCTTCGAGGAACTCCACGCCGGCGAGAAGGCGACCTACGGCTTCGAGCAGACGCGAGATAATCTCATCATGGGGTCGGTCGAGACGTTGTTAATTAGCGAGGATCTTCGGTCCGATGTCGTCATCTTCGACTGTCCGGAGTGTTCGAACACCGATTACGAAGTGATCGACCGGCGCAAATCGATACCGAACCACGAGTGCTCGGAGTGTGGAACGGCCCTCGAGGCCGACGAGGAAGATCGGGAAGACGCGATCGATCACCTCATCGAAATCGCCGAACAGCGCGGGACCGAAACGAAATTCATCTCGACTGACTTCGAGAAAGGCGAGCAGCTCTACAACGCCTTCGGCGGCTTCGCAGGTATCTTGCGCTACAGTACGGGCGTCTAACGATAGCGGTTCCAGGAGGGAGTCAGCCGGACCGGGAACTTTTTAGCCGTTCCTCCGCGTCCAATAGGTGAGATGGGGAATCCGAGCGCTGATCCCGATATTCTTCAAACGGTCGCCAAGCGCTCGCCACTCCTCGAGCGACTCGAGGAGGGGCCGGCCGCCAAGCCCGAACTCATCGAGGTCCTCGATTGCTCCCGATCGACGATCGATCGAGCCATCCGCGAACTCGAGTGGTTAGACTGTATTCGGCGCACCGACGACGGCTTTCGACTGACTGTCGCGGGTCGACTCGCATTGTCCGAGCACCGCCGGAGTTTAGAAACCTTCGAGTCGGTTTCGCAACTGAGCGATCTGCTGCGAGAGTTGCCAGCAGAAACGCCGATAACCGTCGATATGGTTCGTAATGCAACATTACTCGAGATCCCACCCCACGCCCCGAGCGAACCGCTCGAGGAAATCGTCGACCTGATCGGTCGAGCCGATCGGGTCCGAGGAATGGCCGCAGCCGACAGGATGCCACAGTTTCGACGGCAGTTCTACGAGCGGTCCGTGAACGGTGATCTCGACGTCGAATTGATTCTCACGGAGGATCTCGCGAGGCATACGCTAACGGAATACACCCAGCGGCTCCGCGAAGTACTCGTCGACGGTGAGGGTGATTTCTACGCAGTCCAAACGGTCCCCTACGAGCTATCGATCGTCGAAACGCCGACGGAATCGGTGGTCTACGTCATCCTGCTCAATTCGGACCTGACACATCGGGGAGTGATCCGAAACGACTCGACAGAGGCACTCGAGTGGGCTCACGACGTGTTTCGGCGGTATCGAGCGAGTGCAACCTCGTTGTCTCCGTTCGACGATCAGTAATCCACTACTCGCTCACAGCGTCCCGCGTAAATAGACCGCATTCTCGGTGATCTTCTCGATACTTCCCGCGTCGAGAGGGTGTGCTTCTTCGGTAACGGACCCCCAGCCGAGTTTCGCTTTGATCGTCTCGGTGAGGCCGGGATCGAGAACGACGTATCCGCGACCGTTTTCGACATCGGCGATGCGTCCGACTGCAGTTCCGTCGGCGTTCAGTACGCGTTTTCCCGTGTCCGAAGGTTCGAGATTCTCCCGCATGGTGTGATTCAGTTTTCGACGTCGCTGGATTCGAGTGACGCGCTCGAGAACGCGCCGTCTTTCGTCTCCCCCAATGGACCGCACCGAACAACGATTGACGCTCCTTGAGGAGGCCGAGCGCCCGATACTGTTGCTTCGTTCGGCAAGCGACTGGTTCTTCGTTCGGCGAATGGTCGCTTCTCAGTTCGACACGCGTCTGGTCGCCCGACGTGCAAACGATTCGTCCGTAACCGCGGGACGGTTTTCGCTACCGAGTATCCACCGTCATGGAGGGACCCAGACCAGATAAACCACCGAAACCGTTGTCATAGCTCACAGAATGTTACCTGCCGGAACGAGCCCGAACAGCGGGCGCGGCTCCGAGAAGGCCATCTCAGCCACTTGAGTACGGATAGGGCGGAACTGACACTCAAGCAAGACTCTCCCGGTAACAAGTAACTAGTGTCACGCCGAGCGATCGTTTCACGAAAGAAACGAGCGACTTCCGCGAATAACAGAAGGGTTATGGTCGCCCTACCGTAGTACTATTCGTCTCCACATGGCTGCGTCTTCGATCGCGACCGCCGTCGATGATCCCCGAGTTACCTCCCAGTTCTGTCGCTCCGTCGGGCGTCCCGATGACGATATCGTTCTCCTCGGTGTCGTCCACGACCACCCCGCGAGCGTCGGCCGCGTCCGGGCCGTCCTCGAACGGACCGAACCCGATATCCTCGCCCTCGAGTTGCCTTCGGCCGCCGTGGCGTTGTACCGAGCCTACGCTCGAGACGAGCGGTCACCACCCCGGTTTGGTGGCGAAATGAGCGCCGCGATCGGAGCCGTTTCGAACGCAGAAATCACTGGTATCGACGCGCCGAACTGGCCGTTCTTCCGCCGCCTCGTCGCTCGACTCGTCGCCGATCGCGTCTCGCCCTCGACCGCTCGGCGCGTGGTCTCGAGTCTCGGCGGGGCGACGCGGGACGCGCTCGCCTGTCGCGTCGCCGCAACGCTTACTGACGTGACCTCGATGACCGTCGCCTGTGACGAACCGATCGAGTACTCCTGTGGGCACGACGACGAGCCGGAAACGCAGGCCGCCCACGAACGGGCACACGTCGCCGGCGTCCAGGCGCTCCTCGGCGGAACGGACGGGGCGTCCTCGAGTTCGCTCGCGTATCGCGACGAGACCCGCGAACGGTGCATGATCGAGAAGCTTCGGGAACGGGGGGAAGAAGGGTCCGTCGTCGCCGTCGTCGGCGTTGACCACCTCGACGCGCTCGAGGCCGGGTTACCCGATTCAACGTAGGTCACTCGCCGTCGTATCCGCGATTCTTCGATCTCGAGAGTTGGTCCCGCTCGGTCCAGAAGCGTGCGTTCTTCGACGCGCCCGACGGTCTTCGAAAGAATAGATTACCGACGACGCTATCGGTGAATCGATGAGACGCAGTTCCAACAGTACGTGAACGTCTGGTCGGACTCGTTTCGAGCGCCACAGTGGGGACACTGCATCGTTTCGCCGTCGAATTCGAGGCTCTCTTCAAGTTCTGACGGGTCGTCGAACTCCTCCTGAGTAGGATAGCGATCGTACGGCGTCTGGGGTGAGGATTTCGGACGACCCTGATCCGGCTCCGAAAACGACGGCGACGACGTCGTGTCGTCGCTCGCTCGACGGACGTAGAAATAATACAGTAACAGGTGGAGGAGGGCGAACAGGACCACGTAACCGGCGAGCCACCCCCAGGGGTCCATGTGTGAACATAACGCACTCCACACACTTGGCTATTCCCTGCGTTCAAGCAACGAGAGAGTCAGTACCGGCGGACAGTTCAGCTCGACGGCTCGAGATCGCGCTGGAACTCGTCGAAGTCCTCGAGGTCGTCTTCGAGATCGTACTCGAGGTGACGCTGTTCCTGTCGGTTGACGCCGGCGTCCTCGATCGGCGTGGCGACGGACTCCCAGCCGGGCTTGATTTTGACGCTTTTTGCGGGCATTCCGACGGCGATGTGGTGGGCGGGGATATCGTGCTGGACGATCCCACGCGCGCCAACGATGGCGTTCTCGCCGACCTTGTTACCCGCACGCACCATCGAATCGTACGTGAGACGAACGTCGTCTTCGACGATCGTGTGGAAGTTTCGAACCGCCGTCTGGTCGACGACATCGTGATCGTGACTGTAGACGTGGACGCCGTCGGAAACGGAGACGCGATCACCGATCGTCAGTTTCCCCCGGTCGTCGAGGTGGGCATCGTCGTGGACGACCGTGTTGTCGCCGATCGTGATGTTGTGGCCGTAGGTGAACGAGATGCCCTTGAAAAATCGGCAGTTCTCCCCGCAGTCCTCGAAGAGGTGGTTCGCGAGCATTCGGCGGAACCGAAGCGCGAACTCGACGTTGTCCGCGATCGGGAGACTGTCGAACTGCCGCCAGAGCCACTGGAGGTGTTTCGACCTGCGAAACTTCTCCTCGTCCTTTTCGGCGTAGTACTCGCTCTCGAGGGTCGTGTGACACGGGTCGTAGCTCTGCAACCGGACGCGTTCTGCCGTCGACACCGATTCGCCGGCCTGCCATCGATCGTAGGCCTCTCTGTCCCCTGAAAGGTCGATGAGAACGTCTTCGACGACGCTGCACGTGTCTTCGTCGCTCGAGAGTCGTTCGTCGACCTCCGCTACGAACTCCCGCATACCCGCCTCTGCCTCCTCGGGAAGCGAGACGTGCCGCTTTGTCATATAGACGTATTACTGGCGGGGAGGTCATAGGGGTTCGGTTGTCCGATCGACTTGCCGGACAGTCGCGGTTCTATCCGATGAGATCGGGTACTCGGCCTCGAGTACCAGTTTCAGGAAAACAGCAGTGATGCGAGACGAGCAAGCGCGAACGCACACAACGCCCCGGCGAGCAGAACCGCCACGATGATCGCCAGAAATCCGGCGACGCTTCCGAGGACGACCCCCACCATTCCCAGCGGATCGGGGAAAGATACCGTCCCGGACTGGAGGAGAAAAATGCCGACGAGCGCGACGATGACGGCGATCGATGTGAGGATCCAGTGTCCCTTCCGGGAGCGGAGCTCGGCCATACGCATCTCTAGTACACAAATTACCGTAAGGGGTTCGATCTCTCTCCGGTCGATCACCTCTGACCGACGACGGTGACGACGTGATCGGTTGGGCACTAACACACTAACCGCCTCGAGAGACTGTTACAGTGACCGCCTCGAGACGGTGAGACGCCGACGGCCTCGAGAGAGTTCCGATTCGTCCGAGTTGAAAGGCCACCGTATAACGGGTGAGTTCCCACCGGATGGGCACGTTCCGTACACCCTAAGTCCCCTCGCTTCGAACGACCGCGTATGCACTACAGCGAACTCGGCGACTCCGGCCTCGAGGTCAGCGAGGTCGGCTTCGGCGCGTGGGTCGTCGGCACCGACTGGTGGGGCGACCGTTCCGAGGAAGACGCGATCGAAATGGTTCGGTACGCCGTCGATCAGGGCGTCACCTACATCGATACGGGCGATGTCTACGGACACGGGCGAAGCGAGGAACTCATCGGCGATGCGCTCGCCGACGTTCGCGAGGACGTGACCCTCGCCACAAAGGTCGGCTACGACTTCTACAACAACCCCCAGGCGGGCCACGGCGAACTCCCCAAGGAGATGGACCCCGAGTATCTCCGCGAGGCCGTCGAGAAGAGCCTCGATCGCCTGCAGGTGGACACGATCGACGTGCTCCAGCTCCACAACGCCGACGTCTCCGAGATCACGCCGGACGTCCTCGAACTGCTGGACGAACTCGAGGAAGAAGGCAAGATCGACGCGACGGGGCTCGCGCTCGGCCCCTCGATCGGCTGGCTCGCGGAGGGCGACCTCGCCATCGAGGAGGAATTCGACTCCGTCCAGCTCGTCTGGAACATGCTCGAACAGGAGGTCGGCAATCACTTCCTCGAGACGATCGAACGAACGGATTCGTCGACGAGTCTCATCCCGCGCGTTCCCCATTCCTCGGGCATCCTCAACGAGCAGGTCACCCCCGAGACGGAACTCGGCGAGGGTGACCACCGCGGCTTTCGCCCCGACGAGTGGTACGAAACGGGCTGGGAGAAACTCGAGTCGCTGCGGTTCTTAGAGCGCGCGGAATCCGACGCCGCGGAGGGAGAGCGAACGATGGGCCAGGCCTCGATCGCGTGGCTGCTCTCCCACGACTCCGTCGCGACCGTGACGCCGACGTTCCGGACGAAGGCGGATATCGACGAGTGGGCGGCCGCCAGTGACGTGCCCAAACTCACCGACGAGGAGATGGCTCGCGTCGAGGAACTGTACCAGAACGACTTCGACATCGACCGCGACGACGGCATGGACTCGCTTCGCTCGTCGGTCGACGGATCGGATATCGAGTCGGCGGGACTCGACAAGCTCGCGGCCGACTGAGACTTCGGTGAGCGGGCTCGAGCCCCGGCGGACCGTGGACCGGTTCCCATTTTGACGCGGTTTTCACCCTCGAGAGAGTGACTGTCGGTCGACCACCGATTCGTTTATCAGCCGCCACACTCCCATGAAAGAGTATGGCAGGGTCCGAGGAGGCGAGCCGATGCGCCTGATACGACACCTCGAACGCGTCGGGGCGTTTACGAGCACGTACTTCGTCGTCTGGATTCTCCTCGGGTCGGCACTCGCGTTGTATTCGCCGTCGACGTTCACGCCGCTGGGGGCGTATATTTCGGTGATGCTCGGCATCATCATGCTCGGAATGGGGCTCACGCTCACGCCGGCGGATTTTCGCCGAATTCTCGAGCGACCTCGAGACGTGTTCATCGGTGCGGCGGCCCAGTGGGTGTTCATGCCGATATTCGCCTATCTACTCGTCGTGCTTCTCGGCCTTCCGTGGGAGATCGGCGTCGGGCTGATTCTGCTCGGTGCCGCACCGGGCGGAACGGCCTCGAACGTGATGACCTACCTCGGCCGCGGCGACGTCGCGCTCTCGGTGACGATCACGTCGGTGACGACCCTCGCCGCGCCGCTGGTCATGCCCGCGTGGATCGTCCTGCTCGCGGGCGAAGAGATCACCGTCACCTTCGGCGCGATGGCCGAGGAGATCGTCCTTATCGTCTTGATTCCGGTCGTCGCGGGCCTCCTCTTGCGCGTCCTACTCGACAGGTACGCGCCGACAGTTGCGAACGCCGGGCTCTCTATTTTTCCCGCGATCAGCGTACTCGCCATCGTCCTCATCGTCGCGGCGATCGTCGGCCTCAACGTCGAGGAGATCCTCACCGCGAGCGCAATCGTCTTCCTCGCGGTGATCGTCCACAACGCGCTCGGGCTCGGCGCGGGCTACGGCGTCGGCTCTTTAACGGGAATGAGCACGGATCGAGCACGCGCCTGCGCGTTCGAGGTCGGCCTCCAAAACAGCGGACTCGCGGTCGCGCTCGCGGTTGCGTTTTTCGATCCGATCGCCGCGCTGATCCCGGCGTTGTTCAGCGTCTGGCACAACATCTCCGGACCTGCCCTCGCGACGGTTTTCACACGGCGAGACGACGAGTCGGTCACAGAACGCGACGCGACATCGACCGCGGATTGAATCGAATCCGTATCGGTCCGCCATCGGCGAAGGCGGGTTGCCCACACTGTAATTACGGAACTGACTCCCGTTTCACCCGAATTCCCTTAATCACATTTAATCCCCTTGAGGATACGCTTTTCACTCCGGTCGTTGTGCTACTTGGCATCATGTCTGAGATTACGTACGTCCAAAAGGCGTGCGCCTACATTACGCGCGCTACGGGCGAGTTGTTGGTGTTCGAAGGGCCGGGACACGACGGCTTACAGATCCCGAAGGGGACCCTTGAGCAGGGCGAAACCCCACGAGACGCGCTGTTCAGGGAAGTCATCGAGGAGAGCGGACTCGGAACGCTCAACGCGACCCGACACCTCTCGACCGACGTTTGGACGCGACGAGAATCTCCCCCAAAGCGGTACGTCCGCCACTTCTTCCACTCGAGCGTCCACGAACCGCGCGACGAGTGGACCCACACGGTGACCGATGGCGGCGAAGAACACGGCGCAGAATTCGACCTCTACTGGGTCAACCCGGAAACCGCCCGCGAATTCGCACTCGACCTCGACGACTACGTTCATCTTCTCCCGACAGCCGATCTTCCCGGCGAGCCAGTCGAATCCGTCGGCGACATCGCAGCGGCCTCGGACTAACGACGGATTCTCCGCGTTCAGACCGGAAATCTCCCGACGACTCGTCCGCCACCGCTACTTCGAAAGCGCCCGCTCGACCGCGCCGGCGACGCTTCGTGCCTTCTCCGCTAACGCCGCGGAAACGACGCCGTCTTCGAGCGCGGCCTCGAGTTCCGCCTCGTCGACGATTTCGACGTCCCCGGCGGGCGTCCGAATCACGTCCACGTAGAGATCGACGTACCGAACCGTGTCAGGGAACAGTTCGACCGGCGTACAGACGTTGACGTAGGTTCCCTTCGTCGAGCCGTCGTCGGCTTTGTACGTCGTCGGATACCACCAGCGTCCCTCGCGGAACTTCGTGACGGCCGCGTCGCCGTCCTCCTTCGGCGTTCCCAGCGCGTCGTAGCTGCCGCCCCCGCGCATCGACCGCTCGAGCGTGAGCCGCCCGTCGGATTCCCAGTCGACGACGTCGCCGTAGCCGAGCGAGATCAACCTCCCGTCGGGTTTTCCGTGCCCGATCTCGAGACGGTCGCCCGGTTCAGGGCCGAACTGGCCAGCGACGGCGGCGAACGGGAACGAGCCGTTCGCATCCGCGTCCGAACCGGAGTTTGCGTCTAGATCGGAGTTCGCGCCCGAACCGAAAAGAGCGCCTGACCCCATCTCACCCGCGAGAGAGTCACAGACGGCTTCCGCAAAGTCCACCGCAGAGCTCGCCGTCCTGTCCGCGGCCTTCGTTCGGTGGTGACCCGGCATCGTCGTCTCGACGGCGCGTCTGGCCTCGTCGAGTGCGAACCGCGACTTGCGGCCGAACCAGAGCCAGATGGTCGCCCTGGGCACGGCGACCTGTGCTGGTTCGTCAGGCTCCGAATCGGACATCGAAACCGCCTCCTCGAGCGTCTCGGCTCGGTCGACCGCACGCTCTACGGCCTCTCCCATCGCCTCGAGATCCGCGTCGGCGGCGGTGTGGTGCCAGCGGAGTCCCCAGTCGTCGGGCACGTCCGTCGAAAGCAGGTCCGTCATGCCGACGAGTTCGTTGGCGCGTTCGCCCGATAGCGCCGCCGAGATCCCGTTACGGTCACGTGAGACGGTACAGAGGCCGCTTCGGACCTCGAGTGTTGGCGCGACCCGCGGCCGGTCGTCGGCCCACGGTGGCGTCGACTCGCGAACCTGCACGCGATACCGATCGCCCGAGTCGACGTAGCCGTCAGCGTCGTCGTAGTTGAGAGAGCCCCGACGGCCGTCGCCGAGATCGACGACCGCGCCGCTTCCGCCCGACGCCTCGAGTACCTCGGCGTCGAACACGGCTCCGACGGGGACGTCGCTCTCCCAGCGGAAGGCGTCGATCGCGACGGATTCGAGTTCACTCGCAACGGTTTCGACGGCCTCCGGCGGGCCGGAGATCCCGACACCCTGTCTGTCTCGAGTCGTGTCGACGCTCACGGCCGCGGGAGCGACCGCGAACTCGGCGTCGAACCGTTCCCGGATCGGCTCGGAGGCCTGAACGACCTCGAGCCCTGCGTTCCGTAGCAACTTGGTAATGGCAGTCGTGTAAATACCGCGGACGCGGACCCCGGTCATCGCAGCGTGTCTCGGTCCGGCGCGAATCTGACCCGGCCGTCGACCGTCGGGCCCAGCGTCAACTCGACATACTCGTCCTCGAGGAGCCGCCCGTCCTCGACGTAGACGCCCCAGCTATCGAATCGAAGCCAGCCGCGCATCTCGTCGGCGTGGGTCATCAGATCGAGGTACTCGACGGCGTGTTCGGGGTACTCCTCGCTCGAGTGGGCCATGTCCATGTCCGAGTAGACCGTCTCATACTCGTCGAAAAAGGACTCGAGCGCGTCGGCGTCGGCCTCGACGGCCTCGACGACGGCCGTCGACGCCTCGCGGAGATCCTCGGTCTCGAGGCCAACGTCTCGAAGCGCGCGTTGGGTTCGCTGATCGAAGTGCATACGACCTTATACGAAGGGGAGGCCTTTGTGGATTCCGTGTTCACCGGGCGGAAACGTCTTTCCGAACGGGCGGTGATTTGGGTGATATGTCACGGCGACGCGATCCGATCGAACGGGCCGCAGACGACTCGATGGACTTACAGGAGGTATCGACGTGGGAGCCGCGCTCGCTGCTCGACCGGTTCGCTTACAGCGTCTATACCGCTCTCAGTTACGGATTCCCCGTAATCGTTCTCCTGGTCGCACTGGGGATCACGGCCTCGATTTTGCTCTCACCTGCGATCATCGTCGCCGAGGAACCGCTCATCAGCGTCTTCTTCCTGCTGTCGGTCGTTCCCGCGGCGTTACTCGCTGCCTACATTTGGTACGCGGATATCACGACCAGAGAGCCCCTCGGCTTGCTCGTCGCGACGTTCGTTTTGGTCGTTTTATTCGCCCCCTTCGCAGCAGTTATCAACACGGTCGGCGGCGAATTCCTCAATAGAGCGACCGTCCTCGGGAGTCTCCTGTTTTTCTTCCTGATCGTCGGCCCGGTCGAGGAAGTCGTCAAACTGCTCGCCGTTCGCGTCTACGCCTACCGAAGCGACAGTTTCGACGCGGTGATCGACGGGGCGGTCTACGGTGCCGTCGCGGGGCTCGGGTTCGCCTCCATCGAGAACGCGATCTACATCGGCGGCTATCTAACCGATCTCGAGGCCGGCACCGGCCTGCTCGTCGGGGCGACTGAAATCGCGACGACTCGAGCGCTCGCGGGCCCTGGTCACGTCATCTACTCTGCGATCGCTGGCTTCTATCTCGGCCTTGCGAAATTCAACCCGCAAAACGCCGGCCCGCTGATCGTCAAAGGACTGCTCGTCGCTGCGTTCGTTCACGGGTTGTACAACTCCACCGTGCAGTTCGTTCCGGCAACGGCCGCCGAGCTGTTGGCGATCAGCCCAGATGCCGCCTTCGTCGGCTTCATCGTCGTGTTCAATGCCATCTTCGGTTACTACCTCTACCGGAAAATCGCCCGCTACCGTCGAACATACCGCGAGGTTCGAGAGGATATCGATGGAACGGACCTGACGCCCGAACGGACGGAGTTCGAGCCGGCACAGCGATAGCAGTCGGTAGTGGTTTTCGTCGCCCGATCAGAAAAGCCACGTCGTCGGAGAGGATCGACCGAGCAAAAAGACGACGACGAACAGTAGTATCCCCGTGAACGATCCGGTCGCGCGGCGGGACGGTGGAGTGAGCAAAACCGAGGAGATGATAACGATCAGACCGCCGAGCCAGTATCCCGCATGTATCCCGATGAACCCCCATCCAACTACCAGCAGCGAAACGACGTACGAGAGACGATCGTAGCCCGTTGACGGCACTATCGCACCAACAACGGCCGCAACCGGAAACAACAGCCTGGATCCGCTCGAGTCCTGTACACGTTCTGAGTCGCCGTCTCTCGATTGATCGCGAAGGCGCGTGTAGGTGCCGAAGGAGTCTAGCTCCCGGAGAGGCGTCAACTGTGTTCTACAATCGGTACACTCCGTTCGCTCGGACTCGAACTCTCGGCCGCACGCCTCACAGATATACATTAGCTTCCCCCTGTAGCGCGTCGTATTCGGTGATCCTTGGATTCCAACTCAAAGGTACCCACCCATACCGTCGAATAGTTTGTCTCGAATTATAAATACTTTGATATATACTATCGCGAACGAGAGAAAGAGGCGATAACACCATATCGATACGGTCGAGGCCCGTCGCTACTCGAGGTGGGACTCGACCAATCGTTCGACGTACTTCGCGAGCACGTCGACCTCGAGGTGGACCGGATCGCCGGGCGACTTCTCGGAGAGGGCGGTTTCGTCGTACGTGGTCGGGATAATCGCGACCGTCACGTTCCCGTCGTCGGTCAGCTCCGCGACCGTGAGACTGATTCCGTCGAGGGTGATCGACCCCTTCTCGACGACGTAGCGGTCGTAGCCCTCGGGGAGCGCGAACTCGAAGTACCAGTCCTCGCCGACGGGTTCGACGGCCTCGACCGTCGCCACGGCGTCGACGTGACCCTGGACCACGTGGCCGTCGAAGCGCCCGTCGGCGGGCATCGCTCGCTCGAGATTGACGGCGTCCCCTTCGTCCAGTTCGCCGAGGTAGGTCCGCTCGACCGTCTCGCTCGCCAGAAAGACCTCGAACCACGATCGGCCCTCGAAGCGCTCGACGGTGAGACAGGCACCGCTGACGCTGATGCTCTGGCCGTGCTCGAGACCCGTCGCAACCTCCTCGGCCGCGATCCGGAATCGAAGCCCGTCCTCGGTCTCTTCGCGCGAGACGATTTCGCCGGTTTCCTCGACGATTCCCGTGAACATAGTTGACTTTCGAGTGGAGATGACGGGCGGCGAGCCAAAGCCGTTCCGGGTCGGCCGACGTCGGCGTCTTTTTGAGGCTGTCGTTCGTAGCCCGACCCAATGGCCGGCATCATCGACACGATCAAGCTCGCGGGCGTGCTCATCCTCGCGATTCCCGCCGCCCTCGCGGGGCTCGAGTTCCTCTTCGTTCGGGGCGATCCGTTCGTCGGCGGGACGTTGCTCGTTCTCTCGGCCGGGCTCGTTCTCATCCAGCGCCGGCTCACGATGCCCTCCGACGTTCCCTCGGTGGTCGCCAAACGCGTCGCCGGGTCGGTCACGAGCGATCCCGGGGGAGAGTCCGACGAATCGGCCGACAGGGAGTGAGACGAGCGAAGAACCGTCCGCGGTGAACGCTTTTCCACGACGACCGCGTCAGGACAATTCCGCGAGTATTTCGGCTTCGAACGTCTCGAGCGCTCGCTCTCGGTCGTCGCCGCCGAGCCCGACGATAACGTGATCGACACCCAACCGCTCTATGTCCCGGAAGTACTCTACGAACCACTCGGGATCGGCTCGCATTCCCTGGTGAATGGGCGTCGGTTCGGTCCCCACCTCGTCGGCGAACTCGACACCCATCGCCATGGAGAAGGGCTTCTCGCCCGCGTGCTCGCGCCAATCCGTGAGGAAGCTCTCGAGGGTCGACTCCGGGAGGTGATAGAACAGCCAGCCGTCGCCGTTTTCTGCGATCCACTCGAGATCCTGTCGGGCGTGGCCCGTCGGAAGCAAGGGAAGCGTCTCCGTCGTCGGCTTCGGAACGAGTTCGAGTTCGCCCGAAAGCGTTCCCCAGCGGGTCTCAAGTTCGGGTGCCGATTCCCGCCAGACTGTCCGAAGGACCTCGACGGCGTCCCGAAAACGGGCACCGCGACTCGAGGGGTCGACGTCGAACGCCGGAAATTCGGGGTCTCGATCGCCGGTCGCGACGCCGAGGACGAGTCGCCCGTCCGAGAGTCGATCGATGCTCGCCGCGGACTTGGCGACGTGAAGCGGATGGCGAAGCGAGAGGACGATACTGGCCGTCCCGAGCGCGATGTCGTCGGTGTGGGCGGCGACCTGTGAGAGCCACGTCCACGGGTCGAACGTCTGGCCCGCATCGCCGAACGACGGCCAGTAGGTCGGCACGTCGCGACACCAGAGCGCGTCGAAGCCCAACGATTCGGCTCGGCGTACGAGGCGCATCTCCTCGTCGACGTTCGGCCTCGAGCGGTTCGAATCCGTAAGAGGAAAACTCAAACCGAACGTGAGTTCCTCACCTTCGAACAGCCGCCGATACCCCGCGTTTTCGTATCCAGGCATTCGAATATCAGCAGTAGCGGACCGGGTCGGATATGTCTTCTCAGACGAGCGGACTCCGCCGGCGGATACGGAGCCATAGTTGTCCGTCCGAAGGGCCGTCGGCCTATCGTCATCGCGAGAATCGTCGACCTGCGTACGAGCCGAGACACTCGACTGCTCCGCTCGTAGAGACCGCACAACCGCGTGGCCCGTCGAAATCGACGAGCGACTGGTGGGACAGTATCAGACAAAAAAGATAGAAAAGCGCAAACCTGTAAGCTCGGAACCTCGAGTTGGTTCCGATCAGTCGTCGGCGGGCGCGGCGCCGGTTCCCTCTGCCTGTTCTTTCGTCCAGGAGAGCTTGCCACCGGCTGCGAGAATGTCGCGTTCGCGCTGGGAGGCGTCGAGCGTCGCCGTGACTTCGTAATCGCCGTTGACGCGGACGGTGAACTCCTCCTGTCCGCTCGCGACTGCCTCGTAGACGTCGTCGACGACTTCGATCTCGTCGCCCTGATCGATGTTCTCGTAGGTTTCCTCGTCGATCGTCAGCGGGACGATACCGAAGTTAAAGAGGTTCGCGCGGTGGATCCGGGCGAAGCTCTGTGCGAGGACGCCCTCGATACCGAGGTACATCGGACAGAGTGCCGCGTGTTCTCGCGAGGAGCCCTGGCCGTAGTTCTCGCCGGCGACGAGGAAGCCGCCGTCGGCGTCGAGTGCGCGTTCCGCGAAGGTCTCGTCGACGCGGCTAAGCGTGAACTCCGAGAGCTTCGGCACGTTCGACCGGTACATCAGGATGTCCTGGGTCGCAGGGATGATGTGGTCGGTCGTGATGTTGTCTTCCATCTTCAGGAGCGCTTCGCCGGAGACGTCCGAGCCGAGCTGGTCTCGGATCGGGACGTCGCCGATGTTCGGTCCTTTGATGAGTTCGTCGTCGACCGCCTCGTCGGGTGCGATGAGGTCGGTCTTGGAGCCGTCGTACTCCTCGGGGAGTTCGACGCCGGGTGCCTCGAGGTTGTCGAGTTCGTCCTCGAGGTCCCGTGGATCGACGATTTCGCCTTTGATCGCCGCGGCGGCGGCGACCTCAGGGGAGCAGAGGAAGACGTTGTCGTCTTCGATTCCGGAGCGACCCTCGAAGTTTCGGTTGAAGGTTCGCATGGAGACCGAATCGGAGGCCGGCACGTGGCCGATCCCGATACAGGCACCGCAGGTCGCCTCGGAGAAGTTGACGCCAGCGGCCATCATCTCGGCAACCCAGCCCTGACGGGCGAGCATCTCGGAGGCCTGCTTGGAACCGGGTGCGACGATCGTCTCGGTTTCCATCGCGACCTCGCGGTCTTCGAGCATCTTGGCGACGGGGAGGATGTCCTCGTAGCCGCCGTTGGTACAGGAGCCGACGATAACCTGCTCGACGTCCTGACCGGCGACTTCGCTGACGGGAACGACCTTGTCGGGCATCGAGGGCTTTGAAACCAGCGGCTCGAGGTCCGAGAGATCGACGACGATCTCGTCGTCGTACTCCGCGTCGTCGTCGGGCTGAAGCTCGACGTACTCGTCTCCGCGGCCGAGGCGTTCGAGGTAGTCCTCGGTCTGGTGGTCGGTCGGGAAGATCGACGTCGTCGCGCCGAGTTCCGTTCCCATGTTGGTGATCGTCATCCGCTCGGGAGCGGTGAGCGTTTCGACACCTGGGCCGGTGTATTCGAGAATCTTGCCGACGCCACCTTTGACGGTGAGACGACGGAGCATCTCGAGGATGACATCCTTCGCGGTCGCCCAGTCGGGAAGTTCGCCTTCGAGTCGAACGTTGACGACTTCGGGCATCTCGACGTAGTAGGGTGCACCGCCCATCGCGACGGTGATGTCGATTCCACCCGCGCCGATTGCGAGCTCGCCGAGCCCGCCGGGCGTCGGGGTGTGGCTGTCGGAACCGAGCAGCGTCTTGCCGGGCGCTGCGAAGTTCTCGCGGTGAACGTTGTGACAGATACCGTTTCCGGGTCGGGAGAAATGAGCGCCGAATGTACCGGCCGCAGAACGCAGGAAGCGGTGGTCGTCCGTGTTCTTAAAGTCGAACTGGTACGTCTGGTGGTCGCAGTACTGGGCGGCGATTTCGGTCTGGACTTCGTCCAGTCCCATCGCTTCGAACTGCAGCCAGACCATCGTACCGGTCGTGTCCTGTGTAAGTACCTGATCGATCTCGATGCCGATCTCCTCGCCAGTTTCGAGTTCGCCCTCGACGAGGTGATCCTCGAGAATCTTTTCGGTGAGAGTCTGTCCCATAGCGTCCGAATCTCGGCTTTCCGTCCTGATAAATCCAGCGTGTTTCCGTCCGGGTCGACCATGCTAGTTCCTGAAAAATCGGTATCAATGGCGCAAATGTTGCGCCGAAAGTACACGGATGTACACACCCAAAATTAACTGCCCACGAGCCACGTACACTAATAGCATACTCGACACTATGACTGAAACCACCGTGAGAATGAGACACCTCCGCGAATCGGGGAGAACGCGATACGCTTTTCCCGGTTCCGTCCCGTTTTCGAGGATATGTTCCGTTCCGGTGCCTTCGTCGCCGACTACGTTTCCCCGGCGACCGACGAGCAGATTCAACCCAACGGCGTCGATCTCACGCTCGAGATCGTCTTCGAGCAGCTCGAGCCAGGCCGCATCACGAAAGACGGCAAGTCCGTCGGCGAGCGCGTCGCCCGACCGCTCGAGGAACTCGAGGAGAAGATGCCCCAGACGTACTACCTCCCGGAGGGAGCCTACGTGGCTCGCTACGGCGAACAGATCGAGATTCCGGAGGGCCACATCGGGTTCGTCTACCCGCGCTCCTCGCTCATGCGCAACTCCTGCATGCTCAACACGGCCGTCTGGGACGCCGGCTACGAGGGCCGCGGCGAAGGGCTGTTGCAGGTCCACCACGACATCGAAATCCAACGCGGTGCCCGGATCGCTCAGCTCGTTCTGGTCAAAGCCGATCACGAGGACTTCTACGACGGAAGTTATCAGGGGGAGAACCTCAAGGGGTAGCGACGATATCTCGCGCCGAGCGATCCGTTCTGCACGTTTGACGCCGCCTACTCCTCAATGGTTGAGGCCATTAGTGATGCTGCCAGAGGAGCGAAATAAGTGGTTAGACAGACGAGATCGACAGTACCGAGACTATGTAGGGGTACTCTGTCTGCTTTTATTATATATTTGAGAGAGAGTCCACCCTTATTAACGGTGAGAATAAGACGAGGATGTGAGACGCAGACACGTGCTAACCGCAGCTAGCTTCCCAGTAGTAGGTGGGTGCATCTCCTCGGACAGCGAGGTACAACTTGGCGGGGTTCGAGTAGAAAATTTTCACGATGAGGAGATGACTGTTGAGATTCGGATAGACGAGGACGAAAAAACGATTCAGCAAACAACGATCACGGCCTCATCTGCTTCAGAGTCTCCGTCAACGCAAATCGTCGACTGTGAATGGGACACTGAAGCGGAACACGAATACAGTGTTGCGGCGAGAACTGACGAGTCTGCAGAGTGGAGTGATGTTATTCTCGGCACCGATACTAGCGATACCAGTTGTCAGTGGATCGGGGTGCAACTCGAAGCAGACGCTCCGTATCTGGTTGAACGGGATTGCGAGAACTATCCTGAAACCCCCTGCGAAAAAACGCTGTAGTGAGTGCGGACTCGAGGACGAAAGTTGTCCCTATCGTTATTGGCATCAACGACGTTCAGCCGAACGATGACCGACTCATCCGCCGATGCGGTCCGTCCCGTCGGAATCAACCACGTCGCCCTCGAGGTCGGCGACATCGACGACGCCCTCGAGTTCTACGGCGACCTCTTCGAGTTCGACCTGCGCGGACGAGGCGACACGAGCGCCTTTATCGACATGGGCGACCAGTTCATCGCGTTATCAGAACACGAGACGCCGAACGAAGACGAGCACCGCCACTTCGGGCTGGTGGTTGATGATACCGAACCCCTCGAGCGGCGACTCGAGGAGTTCGACGTCGACGTGCTCGATACGCGCGGACTCGACTTCCGAGATCCGTGGGGCAATCGCGTGCAGGTCGTCGATTACGAGGAGATCCAGTTCACGAAAGCCGAATCCGTTCGCGAGGGGATGGGAATCGACCACCTCGAGAAGACCGATGAAGCGCTCGAGGAGTTAGCCGAGAAGGGGATGGCTCCCGAGGACATCGAATGATGGCTAGTTGAGCGCGATTCGCGTACAGTTTTCCCGCTCGCCCGCGTACTGAGGCGTATGATGGCGACGACGCACGTGTTCGCGGGCCTCGCAGTCGTCGCCCCCGTCGCTTACGCCGTTCCCGAACTCGCTGTGCCCCTCGCCGTCGGTGCGATCTGTGGCGGTCTCTTTCCAGACTTCGACCTCGTGCTCGAGCACCGGCGAACGCTTCACGCACCGGTGCTGGGAAGCGTCGTCGCGGGCGTTGCAGTCGCCGTTTCACTCTTCGTTCCGACCGCCGTAACCGCCGCGGTCGCCGCGTTCGCCGTCGCCGCGTGGCTCCACGCGATGAGCGATGCCCTCGGCGGCGGCCCCGAGATGGACCCGTGGAACGACCGGAGCGAGCGAGCGGTGTACGACCACCTCCGCTCCCGATGGATCCGTCCGCGGCGGTGGGTCAGATACGACGGCGCGCCCGAGGACGCCGCGCTCGCTATCGCACTCGCGGTGCCGGGCTTGCTCGTCTTCGACGGCTGGATCAGCGCCGTCATCGTCGGCGGCCTCGTCCTTTCGGTGGGGTACGCACTGGTTCGTCGACGGATCGTGGACTGGACGCCGGAGTGGCTCGAGTAGGCCGAGTCGAACTCCGCTCGAGTCCTCGCCCGATCGAATCTCGGCTCGAGCGAGAGTTTTTACGTGAAAACGAGGCCAGCGAGCCCATGGCGAACAGCTGCCTGAACTGCGGGAAACCGCTGGGAAGCCGGACGACGCTCTGTTACGACTGTGAATCCGAGGACGAGAAACCGACATCGCTAGAGGGGATCGACGATTCGGTCGTCGAACGCCTCGAGCAGTACTTCGTCATCGCCTCGACGCGGTGCTCGAACTGTGGCGATATTCACGGTACCGTCACCGTCGACGGCGACACCTACACCGCCGCGGATTTCGGTATCGACTCTCACGAAGAGTGGTCGGACAGACTCGACGAGGAAGAGGCGTGGATGCGAGAGAATCGAACCGACGTCGAGGCCGCGTTGGTCGAACTCGAGGACGACTGGCCGCACTCGGTTGCGGCCCTTCGAAACCACGTCCTTTGAGGACGACAGTGGTTTCCCCGGCCTCAGTAGGTTCGCTCTTCGGGGATCACGCCTCGCACGCCGCCCGTCGGGTCGTCCATATCGCCCTCGTACCGAGGGATGATATGCCAGTGGAGGTGCGGGATCGTCTGCCCGGCAGCCGGCCCGTTGTTGATCCCGACGTTGGTCGAGTCCGGTTCGTACCGCCGGTTCACCTCAGCTAGCGTCTCTCGCAGGAACTCGTAGAGTCCCGGATCCTCGAGGTCCTCGAGGTAGCGAACGTGCGTTTTCGGGACGACGAGCGCGTGACCCTCGTTCACGGGATAGGCGTCGAGAAAACAGCAGTAGTCCGCCGATTCGAGAAGCACCTCCGATTCTCGTTCGCCGCGAACGATCTCGCAAAACGGACACTCGTCGGATTCGGTCATCGAGAGCAGAGTCGGCGCCGGCCACTATAATCGTTTTCCGTCGGACGGTCGAGCCATCGACTCCGTCAGGAGGTCGTTAGTCGCCGTCGGTCTCGAATCTCGAGTCTCGGCGGTCGTCCCCCCGCAGGTGAATCGGCGGAAGACGGCGAATCGCCCGGAGTATCGGTTCCTCGAGCGAGGTGACGATCGTTCGGTAGCCGATGATCGTAAAGCCGGCGACGATGACCGCGAATCCGGCGACGGCGAGTCCCGAAAGCTGTTCGCCCAGGAAGAGCCAGCCGCCGAGCGTTGCGAAGACCGGGCTGGCGTAGAAGGTTAGGCTCGAGCGGATCGCCCCGACCTCGTCGATGAGTTCGAAGTAGGCGATGTAGGCGATGGCGCCGGCGAAGACGCTGACGTAGACGAGCGCGACGATCGCCCCGGTCGTCCACTCGATCGCACTGAACGATTCGCCCGCGCCGAAGCTCATCGCGTGGAGCATCAGCGCGCTCACCGGGAGCGCCCAGGCGGTCCGGACGGTACTCGAGGTCGTCACGTTCGCGCGGCGAATTAGGACGCCGCCGAGCGCGCCGCTAATCGCGCCGAAGAGGACGATTGCGGTGCCGCCGTTCGCGGCTCCGAGGAGGTTCCCCGGCTCGATGCCGATCACCATCGCGACGCCGACCAGCCCGACGGCGGTGCCGACAGCACCCGTTGCCGTCAGGCGCTCGTCGGTGAGCAACACGCCGGCGAGCAACGGCGAGAAGATCGGGACCAGGCTGAAGACGATCGAACCGACCGCGCTCGTGACGTAGCCCTGCCCGACGAACAGGAGCCCGTTCGCCAGTCCGATGGCGAAGACGCCTGCGGCGAGGATGCCCGCGATATCGCCTCGAGTTTCGGGGACGAGATCTTCGCGAGGCGTCGTCAAGACGGCGTAGCCGATCAGCAGGACCGCGGCGATATCAAAGCGAAGCGCGACGAACAGTAGCGGCGGGATGAACTCCTGTCCGGCTCTGGCCGCGACGAAGGTCCCGCCGAAGAAGACGCTCGCGAGGGCGAATAGAACAAGAGTTCGAACTCGAGACACGTTAGGTCGACACCTCCATGGCGTCTCGTTCGAACCGACCGAATGTCAGCAGTTCCGTGATCATCTCTTATGAGAACGGAAGAGCGTGAGCCACATAAATTAATTCAGTAAAAATTACACGGTAAGAAACTATGTAGTGGCGTGCTATTCTTTCGAGCGCTGCAGTCGTTCACGGAGTGAAATCTATTCACGGCCCGAAACACACTTTTCGGAACGGTTCGAACGACGGGTATGGACCTCGCGCTCGAGGAGATCGAGTTTCTCGCGCTCTCTCCGAACCGGGTCGCAGTGTTGAACGCGTTACGCGAGTCGCCGTCGACGAGGCGCGAACTCGAGGACGCGACGGGTGCCTCACAGCCGACGCTCGGGCGCATCCTTCGGGATTTCGACGAGCGAAACTGGATCATCCGAACGAGCGACGGCTACGACGTGACGGCGACGGGGCGGCTCATCGCGGCCGGATTTACGGACCTCCGGAAGATCGTCGAGACGGAACTCACGCTCCGGGACGTCGTCGAATGGTTGCCGACCGACGAGATGGCATTCGATCTCCTCGCGCTCCGAGACGCGACGATTACAACGCCGTCACAGACGAGGCCGGGGGCACCGGTTGGGCGAGTAACCGAAACGATTCGGGGTGCAAGCAGCGTTCGAATCGTCTCCTACGCGTTCAACGAGCGGAGTCTCGAGACGGTGTGGCGCCACGTGCTCGAGGACGACCAAACCTTCGAGGGCGTGTTTTCGGCGGCTGCGATCGATGCACTCGCGGACGATTCGGCGCTCCGGGAGCGGCTTCGAGAGTTGCTCGAGAGCGATAACGCCGCGATTCGGGTCTTCGACGGCGACGTTCCCCACGCCGTGACCGTCGCCGACGACGTGGTGAGTCTGATGGTTCGCGACGACGACGGCGTGTTACAAGCGGCGCTCGACACTGACAATCAGCACGTCCGCATGTGGGGCGAAGACCTCCACGAGCGATACTGGGAAGAATCGAATCCGCTCGAGGCAGATGCGCTCGAGGGATAAGCAACCCCCCAGTCCATCCCGGACGAAAACTATCATCGGATCCAATCCACAGCAAGAGCTATTTATTTACGCTCACAATGTACACACATGAGTTCCAAAAACAAGAAACGAGTGCAGTTTCGGGCTCCCCAGGGAATGATAAACCGAGCAGATGCGCTCGCGACTGTCTTCGAAACCGACCGGACAGACATCCTCACCGATGCACTGCGTGAGTACCTCCGTGACGCAGCCCACGACGACGACATTACACAGGAGATCGCCGGTGCGTACTACGACGACGAGATCACTTTCGAACAGTTAAAGGAACTCGTCGGACACGAAGAAGCCGCGAACTTCCGGGTCCTCAAGGACCAGCTAAGCGACGAGTTCATCGACGATGCCGCGGCGGAACTCACCGACTCGTAAATGGGACGTATCATTGCAGATACGTCCGCCCTAGTTAGTTTCGGGACTGTACGAAACCACGAGCAGAATCCACTCGTGCTCCTCTTCGACGAATATCAAGTCATCGTTCCGGAACAAGTCGTCTCGGAACTCCGTGAAACCGCTTCATACGAGGATCAGTCGGGAGACGCAGCACAAGCCGTCCTCGATCATCGGTCAGGTTTCGACGTTCGTTGCACGGAACTCGACGAGACGTTTCCACTCGACGACGGCGAAAATGCAGCTGTCACGTTAGCAAACGACCTCGATGCAGCGCAATTCCTCTGTGACGAATTTAATCGACTCGCGCTTATCCACGCATCCTTAGCCGACACTCGTCTCGTGACGACGCCGAGCTTTCTCACGCTGTTGGTCCGAAACGATCTCCTTTCGCCGTCGGAAGCCGAGAACCTCGTGTCAATTATGAGTGGTGCTCGGAGTTGGGACACAAACTCCTATGTCGCACGGGCAACGGCGACTCTTCGACGGGAGCAAGATTCACGATAAGAATAGTAGACCCGGGTTATTGTATTTCGAATATCTCTCGATACAGTCCGTTCGCGAGCGTCTCGAGGTCGTCTTCGGCTTCGTCCGCCGACATCGAGTCGCTGATTCCGTTCCGTTCAATAGACAGCCGCGACATCGGAGCGAGTGCGAGGCCGCCGATGGTTACCTCGCCGTCGACGGTGTGGAGCGTCCACTCGGTTCGCATCCCGCTCGAGGAGCGGGTAACCTCTTCGATCGTGACACCCTTCGCGCTCCAGCGCTCCGCGAGACCGTCGGTGATCCGGCGCAATTTTCGCTCGCCGAGGACGTGACCGACGACGCCGATGACGGTGAGCGTCGCGAACGC
This sequence comes from Halostagnicola alkaliphila, assembly GCF_055379965.1. Classification (NCBI taxonomy): domain Archaea; kingdom Methanobacteriati; phylum Methanobacteriota; class Halobacteria; order Halobacteriales; family Natrialbaceae; genus Halostagnicola; species Halostagnicola alkaliphila. The sequence continues at coordinate 88,927 of NZ_AP043826.1, forward strand.
GACGCCCGCCATCGGGAAGCCGCCGTAGGGGAAATTGACCGAAGCTGCCAGTGCGGCGAGGACCACGACGATCCCGAGAACCCTGGCGTCGAATGCGTTCGGAATGGTGTCGGTCCAGTCAGTGTCGGTTCCTGTCTCTGTCGCTGGTTGCTCGAGTTGCATGGAGAGCTATGAAAGAGTGTTCTTGGGAGGCACCCAAAGCGATTGGCCTGTCCCAGTTGCCGTTTTAAGAGTGAGCCTGCAGTAGCCGGGAAGTGTCCGCTATTCGTCCTCGAGAAGCGCGTCGTCACCGTGGGTCGAGCGGAGCGACTCGAGGTGTTCGCGCTGTTGCTCGAGTCGCGGCGTCGGCTCGTCGTAGGTGTACTCGAACATCGCCCGGGGATCCGCCTCGTAGTCTTCCGCCCGCTCGAGGAGCTCCGCGAGGGTCTCCTCGACGTCGGCTTCGACGGCCTCGATGTGACCGTTGTCGATGAGTCCCTGATTCCGGAGGTAGAGTTCGAACCGGTCGATCGGATCCCGTTCGCGCCACTGCTTGACCTCCTCGTCGTCCCGGTAGACGCTCGGATCGTCCGCGGTCGTGTGTGCGCCGAAGCGGTACTGAACCGCCTCGATGAGCGTCGGTCGCAACTGCTCGCTCGAGCCGTCCTCATCTTCGGCTCCCCGTCCGTCTGGTGCGTCCGAAGGCGAGCCGAGCGCTTTCTCTCGAGCGGCCTTCGTCACGACGTAGGTCGCGAGCGGATCCATCCCGTCGACCTGCACGCCGTCGAAGCCGTAGGCGTTGGCCTTCTGGGCGATCGTCTTCGAGGCCGTCTGGCGCTCTCGAGGAACCGAAATCGCCCACTGGTTGTTGTGACACAGAAAAACGGTCGGGGTGTCGAAGACGCCCGCGAAGTTCATCGCCTCGTGGAAGTCGCCCTCGGAGGTCGACCCGTCGCCGAAGTGGACGACTCCAACGCGTTCGTCGCCCTTGAGTTTGGCCGCCCAGGACCAGCCGACGGCGTGGGGGATGTGTCCAGCAATAGAGATGTTCAGCGGGAAGACGTTCACGTCGGTCAGGGCGGCGTTTCCGTCCTCGTGGCCCATCCAGTACAGCAGGTACTCCCAGGGGAGCTCCCGCGAGACGATCGCTCCGTGCTCGCGGTACTGAAAGGAGAGCATATCCTCGTCGGAGAGGGCGTACGTCGACCCGATCTGAGAGCCCTCCTGGCCTGCGAGCGAGGCGTAGGTTCCCAGCCGACCCTGTCGCTGGAGGCTGATCATCCGCTCGTCGAACCGCCGGCAGAACTTCATATCTCGGTACATCGAGTAGAGCGTCTCCGCCTCGAGATCGGGCATGAGATTCGGGGCGATCACCTCGCCGGTCGGGTCGAGGATCTGCACGCGGTCGTCGGGGTCCCGATCGAGCACGTCACGTGACATCTGATACTTCCACGGTGGCAGTGAACCACCTTAAAATCGAGTGACGAACGGTGACCGTCAGTACCACTGACCGGTCGAACGGGAGTTCGTCGATCAGTCCACGAGAGCGGGTCGGGCTACGCGGGGTCGAACCCTCTCGAGCGGGTTCGAAACCCGGAGTCGATTTTATAGTTGCCGAAACCGAACCTATTCTCATGTATCAGGTTCTGGTGCCCGTCGATACGAACGAAGACCGCGCGAGAGCACAGGCGAGGTACGTCGCTTCGCTTCCACACGAAACGGACGACATCGAAGCGACCCTGCTGTTCGTCTTCGGCGAGGACGACGAAATTCCCGAAGAGTACAGCCAGTACAAGACCGCGACTCGAATCGCGTCGGTCCGACGCGCGAAAGAGATCCTCGAGGAGGCGGATATCGAGACCGTCGTTGCGGAAGAAAGCGGCGACGCAACCGAGGATATCCTCGTCGAAGCCGACGACCTCGACGTCGACCTGATCGTCCTCGGCGGCCGAAAACGGTCGCCGGTCGGTAAAGCGGTCTTCGGGAGCGTAACCCAGTCGACGATCCTCAACGCGGAACGGCCGGTCGTCGTCACCGGCAGTGCGTAGCACAGGCGCACCGGTACGTAACACAGGCGCTCCGTTCCGATCGTGTGTCCGTTCGACGGTGTCCTCGAAAGGGTTCGTTGTTCCTCGCCCTCTGGCCCTCACACGTTTCCGACGGTGGTCATCCTTCCGACGGTGTCCGTCGTTCAGACGCGTGAAAGGCCAGCAGAGGCGTGAAAGCCGGGACGGGCGGAAGGGATCACAGGTATACGGATGGCGACCGTAGACCGAAAACGAACGATGACTGACGAACCCGAGATCACCGCGACGCCGCCGGAAAGTCCGATCAGTGTCACCGGAACCGACCACATCACGCTGATCGGAAGCAACGAGGAGGACACGATCGAGTACTACCGCGATCTGCTCGGCATGCCGCTGGTGCTCAGACAACCAAACCTGGACGACCCGGACTCGACGCACCTGTTTTTCGACACGGGCGACGGGCGAATCCTCACCTTCTTCGTGACCGACGACCGCCAGTCGGATCACCGACCGCTTCGCAATCAGGTCGGGTCCGTTCATCACCTCTCGTTTTCGATCGACGCCGAGGACTTCGTCGAGATCCGCGACGAACTCGAGGAGTCACGCTACGGCTACAACGAGTTCGATCGCGGCATCTTCCACTCGCTGTACACGCGCGACCACAACGGACTCACGATCGAACTCTCGGCCGACAAGTACGACATTCCGGACGACCGCCGCGCCGAAGTGCTCGCGACGACCCAGCGCATCCGCGAGGAGGACGGCTCCGAGTTCGCCGAAGACGAGCATCTCGCCGCCGCGCTCGAGGAACTCGGCCTCGACGCCGAGCCGGCTGACCTGCCGGACGCGCCGACCGGCGCGGGAATCTGAGCACCCCATCGCGTCTTCGCCGTCGTCCCCGACGCGAGAATTTGAGTCGTCCCGTCACCTTGCGTCTCTGCGACCTCGTCACCACCACTGACGACAGAGACAATTCTCCACTAGGTTGAAGTTTTATAGTCGTGCTGAGCAATAGTGTACCATGGCACTCGAGAAGCCGGACCTGACCGGACAGACCGCTTTTATCACCGGAACGACGCGAGGAATCGGCAAGGAAATCGCACTGGCGCTCGCCGAGCAGGGCTGTAACATCGTCTCGACCGGAAAGACGAGCGAGGAAGACGATTACGGCGAGGACCGAGACCTCGAGGGGACCATCGAGCAAACCGCTCGGGAGGCTCGCGAGCGGGGCGTCGAAGCCCTGCCGATTCAGGTGAACGTCCGCGACGAAGAGGAGGTCGAGGCCGCCGCCGAACGCGCGATCGACGAGTTCGGCGAGGTCAACATCGTCATCAACAACGCGAGCGCGATTCAGATCGCCAACGTCGAAGATATCCCCGCAGACCGCTTCGACCTGCTGACCGACGTGAACGTGCGCGGAACCCACCTCACTTCTCGAGCGTTCCTCGACCACCTCAAAGAAGTGGACGACTCGTGGCTGTTGACCAATGCGCCGCCCGTGACCGTCGACCGAGCGCCCGGCGAGGCACCCTACGCCTGGTCGAAACTCGGCATGACCTTCCTGACGCTCTCGCTGGCGAGCGAACTCGGAAACCACGACGTGGGGTGTAACGCCTTCTGGCCCGTCACCGCGATCGACACCCGCGCGACGCGGTACTTCGGGCTCGGCACCGAAGACGACTGGCGAACGCCCGAGATCGTCTCCGACACCGTCCTCGAGATTCTCAGTCGCGACCCCGCAGCGTACACCGGGAACGCGGTTTACGACGAGGAACTGCTTCGAGAAGCGGGGCTCGAGGACTTCTCTGCATACAACCTCACCGAGGGCGATCCGGCGCCGATGTCGGCCCAGATGTTCGACCCCGAGTTCAGTCGTTCGGAGTGACCTGTTAAATCCGTTCGTCAATGTGAGCGGCCACGTATCCGAAAGAGAAGACGAGGGTCGTGACGATTCCCGCATAGAGCGCGAATTCAACGAGTTCGGAGTCGACGGGGAAAACGAAAACCCTAATCGCAGATCCGACAAAAACGGCTAATAGGCAGCTCGAGAGGAGGAGCCAGCCGTGATTCCATGCTTTTCTCGTGAGTAGCTTCCTTTTTATGCTCGACATTATTATTAGCTATACTATATTGTTTGTTGAAATATATACGGGTTCGTATCCTCGATTGCGAGAATCGTCGACACGAGTGGACCAAATTCACACGACAACGAGCCGATTCAACTGACGGTCAATTCAAGAACAAAAATGCCGATCAGTCGTCGCTCGCCGCGTAGCCCGCCGATTCGGCTTCGGTCGGGCTCTCGGGCGTGGCCGGGAGTTCGGCGCGAACGTCGTCGCGGCCGTCCTCGGTGATCGCCTCGTGGTAGGCGTCGGGCATAATTTTCACGAACGACTCGAGGGCGCGCTCCCAGTTCTCGAGGAGCTCCTGCCCGCGCTCGGAGCCGGTGTAGGCGACGTGGTTCTCGACGAGTCGGCGGAGCATCGCTTCGTCCTCGTCGTCGAGCGTTTCGTGGAGGGTCACCATACCGGTGTTCGCGCGGTCGTCGAAATCCTCGTCTGGGTCGTAGACGTAGGCGACGCCGCCGGACATCCCGGCGGCGAAGTTCTTGCCCGTCTCGCCCAGCACGGCGACGACGCCGCCGGTCATGTACTCACAGCCGTGGTCGCCGACGCCTTCGACGACCGCCTTGGCCGCGGAGTTTCGCACGGCGAATCGCTCGCCTGCGACGCCGTTGACGTAGAGTTCGCCGCCCGTCGCGCCGTAGAGTGCGACGTTACCGATGGCAACGTTCTGAGCCGGGTCGTAACTCGCGGAGTCGGGCGTTCGGATCGTCACCTTGCCGCCGGAAAGTCCCTTGCCGACGTAGTCGTTCGCGCTGCCGTTCAGGTGCATCGAGACGCCGCTGGCGAGGAACGCGCCGAAACTCTGTCCGGCGGTTCCCTCGAGGTCGACGGTCAGCGTGTCCTCGGGCAGCCCCGCTTCGCCGTAGCGGTCGGTAACGCGGTTCGAGAGCATCGCACCGACGGCGCGGTCGACGTTCGACACGTCGGTCGCGAGCGTGACCGGCTTCTCGTTCTCGATCGCCTGCTCGCCCGCGTCGATGAGTTTGCGGTCGAGTTGCTCCTCGAGTTCGTGATCCTGTTCGCGGATCTTCCGGCGGACATCGCCCTCGGGGTTGGCAAGCAGTGCGGAGAGATCGAGCTTTCGAGCTTTCGGATGCTCGACGTCGGTTCGTTGCTCGAGCATTTCGACGTGACCGATCATCTCGTCGACGGTCTCGAAGCCAAGTTCGGCCATGATCTCGCGCAGTTCCTGGGCGATGAACGTCATGTAGTTGATGACGTGTTCCGGTTCGCCGGGGAACCGTTTTCGGAGGTCCTCGCGCTGGGTGGCGACGCCGACCGGACAGGTGTTCTTGTGACACTGTCGAGCCATCACGCAGCCGCTAGTGACCAGCGATCCGGTGCCGAAGATGTACTCCTCGGCTCCAAGCAGGGCGGCGACGGCGACGTCCCGGCCGGTCTTCATCCCGCCGTCGGTCGAGACGCGAATCCGGTCGCGCAGTCCCGTCTCCCGGAGCATCTGGTTGGCTTCCGCGAGGCCGAGCTCCCAGGGGAGACCGGCGCTCTTGATCGAAGTTCGGGGCGACGCACCCGTTCCGCCCGAGTGGCCCGAAATGTGGACCACGTCGGCGTTCGCCTTCGCGACGCCCGCGGCGACCGTGCCGATACCGGCTTCGCTCACGAGTTTGACGTTGATGTCGGCGTCCTCGTTCGCCGTCTTCAAGTCGAAGATCAGCTGTTTGAGGTCCTCGATGGAGTAAATGTCGTGCAGCGGCGGCGGCGAGATGAGGCCGACGCCCGGCGTGGACTTGCGGACGTGGGCGATCATCTCGTTGACCTTCGCGCCCGGGAGGTGTCCGCCCTCTCCGGGCTTGGATCCCTGGGCCATCTTGATCTGGAGTTCGTCCGCGCTCGAGAGGTACGTCGAGGTGACGCCGAATCGGCCGCTGGCGACCTGCTTGACGTTGCACTCGCGTTCGGTGTCGAACCGTTCCGGCGGTTCGCCACCCTCTCCGGAGTTCGACTTCGCGCCTAAACGATTCATCGCGATGGAGTTGTTCTCGTGGGCTTCCGGCGAGAGGCTCCCAAGACTCATCGCGGCCGTCGAGAATCGCTGGACGATATCCTTGATGGGTTCGACGTCTTCGACCGGGATCGACTCTCGATCGGAATCGAACTCGAGCAACCCGCGGAGGGTCTGAAGCTCCGTCTGTTGGTCGTTGATCAGTTCGGCGAACTCTTGGTAGCGCTCGTAGTCGTTCGAGCGGACCGATTGTTGGAGCGCGCCGACGGTCTCGGGGTTCCACTGGTGGTGGATCCCGTTCGATCGGTGTTCGAACTCACCTTGACGGTCGAGTTTGGACTCGTCGTCGCCGAAGGCCGTCTCGTGACGTTCGCGGACATCGGATTCGATCTCGGCGAGTCCGATCCCTTCGGTTCGGTTCTCGGTGCCCGCGAAGTACTCCGTGACGAGCTCCGAGTCGAGTCCGACCGCCTCAAAGATCTGGGCACCCTGATAGCTCTCGACGGTCGAGATGCCCATCTTGGCCATGATCTTGAGCAGGCCGTCTTCGACCGCGCCGACGTAGGCGTCGATCGCGACGTCGGTGTCCGCGCCGTCGGGACCGGACGTGATGTCCTCGATGGTCTGGTAGGCGAGGTACGGGTTGATCGCGCCCGCACCGTAGCCAACGAGCGTCGCGAAGTGGTGGACGGTCCGCGGATCCGCGGACTCGACGACGAGGCCGACGTGGTTTCGAAGGCCGTTGCGAACGAGGTGATGGTGAACCGCACCCGTCGCGAGCAAGCTTGGAATCGCCGCCGAGTCCGCATCGACCCCGCGGTCGGAGAGGACGAGAATTTCGGAGCCGTCCTCGATGGCCGCGACGGCGTCCTCGCGAACGCGTTCGATCGCCGCCTCGAGATCCGGGCCGGGTTCGTCGCTTGCGGGTTCGTACGTGATGTCGATCGTCGTCGAGGTGATTCCGTTGGCCTCGCAGTCTCGAACCGACTCGAGTTCCGCGTCGGTCAGAATCGGCGAGTCGAGCACGAGCTGTCGGGCGTGTTCGGGCGACTCGTCGAGCAAGTTCCGCTGGTAGCCGAGCCGGGATTCCATCGAGGTAACGAGCTCCTCGCGGATGTAATCCAGCGGCGGGTTGGTGACCTGTGCGAATAGCTGTTTGAAGTACGAAAACAGCGGACGGTTGAACTCGGTGAGCACCGACAGCGGGGTGTCGTCTCCCATCGAGCCGACCGGATCCTTGCCCTTCTTGGTCATTGGCTCGATCAGGTTCTCGAGTTCGTCGTGCGTGTAGCCGAAGGTGGCCTGGAAGTTTCGAAGCTCCGAAACCTGCTGTTGGGGCGTCTTATCCCCCGTCGAAACGATATCGTCGAGCGAGACCTGCTCCTCGGCGACCCACTCGCCGTAGCGGTCGTCGACGAGGTCCTCGAACACTTCGTCGTCGGGAATCACGCGGCCCTCCTCGGGGTCGGCGAGAAACAGCTGACCGGGCTGGAGCCGGCCGCGCTCGGAGATGTTTTCGGGCTTGGTCTCGAGCGCGCCGGCCTCGCTGGCCATAATGAGCCGGTTATCGGTGGTCACGTCGTAGCGACACGGGCGGAGGCCGTTACGATCGAGGACGGCACCGACGCGTTCGCCGTCGGTCGCCGCGACGAGCGCGGGCCCGTCCCACGGTTCGACGAGCGAGGCGTGAAAATCGTAGAAGTCCTTCCGATCCTGATCCATCGAGTCGTCGCCGCGCCAGGCTTCCGGAACGAGCATCCGGAGCGCGTGTTCCAGATCGCGGCCGTCCTGCATGAGCAGTTCGAGCGCGTTGTCGACGCTCGCGGTGTCGGACTGGTCGGGATCGTCGATGATCGGCTTGACGGCATCAATGTCGGAAATCACGTCGCTCTCGATGTCCGTCTCGCGGGCGCGCATCCAGTTGATATTGCCTTGAATCGTGTTGAACTCCCCGTTGTGGATGATGTTCCGGTAGGGGTGTGCGAGGTGCCAGGCCCCGAGCGTGTTCGTCGAGAACCGCTCGTGGACCATGACGAAGTTCGATTCGAGGCGGTCGTCGCTGAGATCCGGATAGTAAGATTCGACCTGTTCGCCCTTCAATAGTCCCTTGTAGACGATGGTCTTCGAATCGAGCGAGCAGACGTAGAAGCGCTCGGCGTTTTCGATCGAGGCGGACTCGATAGAATTCTCGAGCGCGCGTCGAACGACGTAGAGTCGACGGTCGAACGATTCCTGAGAAATATCGTCTGCAGGGGCAAGAACGACCTGCCAGACGTCTGGTTCGGACGCGACTGCCGTCTCGCCGAGTCCGTCGTTGTTCGTCGGAACGTCCCGCCACTCGAGAGTCTCGAGATCGTAGCTTGCAAACGTCTCTTCTGCAATATCGACGAGGGCGTCACGTGCGTCGTCGTCCTGGGGCAAAAAGAGCGAACCGACGGCGTAGGTTTCGGGAAGCGCAGTATCGAGAACGGCGTCGAAGAACGCATCGGGGCGCTGTAACATGATTCCAGCACCGTCGCCGGTGTTTTCCTCGGCGCCGGTCGTGCCGCGATGTTCGAGATTGACGAGTAATTCGAGTCCGTCGGCGACGACATCGTGATCGACTGCACCGTTGAGGTCCATCACGACGCCGACACCGCAGTTCGACCGCTCGTCCGCAGGGTCCGCGAGGCCCTGTGAACGGTCGGTGGATGATGCTCTTTGTGGCTGTGGCATACCCCTACTGTGAGCGTCTTCCATAAGAGGCTGACCCATAATGACTAGGTGTATTATAGACACATATAATCAGATATAAGGTGTCATTTTCCACACCCAGAACTACCCAAGTTATAGGAAAAGTGTCAGAGGCACGTAGTGATCGCTTGGGCAAGCGAACACCACGTATTCGAGTTAGTTTCCGATGGTAAGGAGTTGCGGGCTAAGTGATTAGGTGTGCTGATTATTAACAAATATCAATTAACAATGGTACTGACGGGGTGGTTCTCCGTTCCTGTCCAGTTCCCCGTAGCCTTCAGTGGTGAATCACCCCGCCCTCAAGGGGCGGGGCTTCCCGTTTCTACGACATGACTTGCAGCTACTCGCTGAAAGCCAGCGGCATCCACAGCGGCCACAGTCTCCACGGGCGTTGATTCGGGCCATCCCAGCCCTAATTCAGAAAAGCCTCTCTGCAACACGTTCATCGATGCATTCGCATCCCTATCCGTTTCAAACCCACACGCCGGACACGAGTGTTCACGAACCCAGATAGGCTTCGCCGTCTCCACTCCACAACACGCACACTCTTTCGTCGTTCCACGAGCAGCATCCGTTCTAGTTTAGCAGATCGGGGTATCCAGAGACGCCAAGCTAGAATCGTCAGTAACTAGGAATGTGAGAATCCGGTGGGAAGTGTGTACAAACCACCGGATTCAGTAGTTGTGAATCGGATTCAAAGAGCGTTTCCATCTGATGAGTTGCGCGAGCGTGCTCGCGCAACGAATCTCATCCAGCGAGAGCGGAAACTCGACGTCGTCGCCCTGTTTTACACGCTTTCACTCGGCTTCGCTGCCGGATCTGATCGATCCATTCAGGCGTTTCTCGAACGCTACGTCGAGATGGCTGACTGTGACGAACTCTCGTATGCAACGTTTCACGGCTGGTTCAAACCGGGATTCGTTGCACTCCTTCGAGAGATTCTCGATGACGCCATCGAGAATCTCGATACGGGCCAAACCGAGCTTACCGGACGTCTCGAACGATTTCGAGACGTCCTCATCGTCGATGCTACGGTCATCTCGCTCTACCAAGACGCCAGAGACGTCTATGCACTCGATGACGACCGAGCCGGGGCGAAACTTCACCTCACCGAATCGCTCTCGGCGGGGCTTCCGACACGATTCCAGACAACCGATGCAACCACCCACGAACGGAGCCAGCTACCCACCGGTGAGTGGGTAGCTGGCGCCCTCATCCTGTTCGATCTCGGCTACTACGATTTTTGGCTGTTCGACCGCATTGACGCCAATGACGGCTGGTTCGTCTCCCGTGTCAAAGACAACGCTGACTTCGAGATCGTCGAAGAACTCCGGACGTGTCGCGGGAACAGCATTCCGCTGGAGGGGCAGTCGCTGCAGGCCGTCTTGGACGACCTGCAGCGACAGGAAATCGACGTACAGATCACGCTCTCGTTCGACCGCAAACGAGGGTCGGGCGCCAGCGCGACCCGAACCTTCCGATTAGTCGGCGTTCGCAACGACGACAGCGGCGAGTATCATCTGTACCTGACAAATCTGGACAGAGACGACTACCGCGCGCCCGATATCGCACAGCTCTATCGGGCGCGCTGGGAGATCGAACTGCTGTTCAAAGAACTGAAATCGCGGTTCGGTTTGGACGAGATCAACACGACGGACGCCTACATCATCGAGGCGCTGATCATCATGGCAGCACTCTCGTTGCTGATGAGCCGAGTTATTGTCGACGAACTCCAGAAACTGGACGCAAAACAGCGAGACTGCGCCGACGACGCCGAGGCGTCGTCGACGCGCCTCCCTCGACGACGCTGTTCACACGCCGTCGAACGGCACGCGCACCTGATCCAGTTGTACCTGATGCTGGATCTGGGGTACGAACTACCGGATCTTGATTCGTTGTTGCTGTGGTCGTCACGAGATCCAAATCCACATCGTCCGAGGTTACGTGAACAAGTAGAGTCAGGCGAGTTCTGGTAGAGAACTCGCCTGACGAGACGGTCTGGATCGCCCGGCCTGATCAGCGACGGCTTTGGAACGGCGGCGCACTCACGACCGCGAGTGCGCCGCCTTCGACGGGAGAGAAGGTCGAACAGTAGCTGGTCTGCCGGAACAGCAGTGATCTCGGTGTGATTGTGGTCAGACTCGACGTAATTTCGGCGTGATCTTCGTCTCAGTCGGTCACTAAGCTAGAACGGATGCCACGAGCAGGTACTTTCACAACGTGGGTGCCGTACAAGTCACCCTTGTATTCAAGCAAGGTGATGAACTGCCGCCACGCGGCATCCTGCTTGTTCCGAGCGTTCCCGTCGCCCTGAAGCATGCCAGCCACGTTGAGGTCTTCCACGAACACGGCGTCGTACTCTGTGACGAGCCACGTCGTCAGCTTGTGCTGGTAATCCAGCACTTTCCGACGAATCTTCCGCTTCACCTTGGCGACTTTCCGACGCTGTTTCTCGTAGTTCTGGCTGCTGTGTTCTTTCCGCGAAAGTTTGCGTTGCTCGCGGCGCAGTCGCTCGTACTCGGTTTCGAGGTTGAGCCACTCCACTGTTTTACCGTCTGATGTGTGGATGTAGTTGAGAATTCCAAGGTCGATTCCCACGCTGTTGCTCGCATCGAGCGAGTCCAGTGCGGGTTTCTCTGGAACGTGTTTTTCATTGGTTTTGAGGCTGAACGAGACGAACCACTCACCAGTCACTTCCTTTTTGAGCGTGACTTCTTTGATAGTCGCGTGTTCTGGAATCTTACGGTGGTAGCGGATTTTCACCCAGCCAATTTTGCTGAAGCGCACGTACGCATACCCGTCGCGGCCCCTCTTGTTATCGAGGTCAAAGCCTGACTGGTTGTACGTAACGCTTCGGTACTCGGCGGATGATTGTCGCTTGAGCCACCCGACGTTGTATCCCTTCTCTTTCTTCTTGCGAAGGTTCGAGAGGTTGTCGTGGAAGCGTGCTACAGTGGCTTGTGCGGCTTTCGAGTGCAGTTCCGCGAATACAGGCCACTGTCGTTTCCACTGGGTGAGCTTCTTGTTTTGCGTGTACTCGCTCGGCTTGTCGTCGTCGGGACTGTTCGTGTAGTCCCAACGGACGTGGTTGTAGAGTTGGCGATGAACGTCGGTGTGATGTTCGGCAGCCATCGCTACTTCGTCGCTTGGGTAAGCGCGGTAACGGTGGCTGTGTTCCATCGCGGTCTACTGGTTAGAAATGTGTCTATTTAATGGTTAGCTTCGCTCTGCCTATCGGATTCATCCCCGACCTCAAGGGTCGGGGTATTCTCCTGTGCCGCTGATAAACGATGTTCTACTCGATTTCGAGGAACGGAGCGGTAAATAGCTATGGGCCCGACCAGCGAGAAACGGGTTCACCGGACATCTAACAGACCGGAAAAAGCGACCGAATAGGGCCCTGTCACCGGTCAGAGACGGGCGATTTTAGTAGGATTTTGCGAAGTAGGCGATCTGATCCGCGGGTTCCCCACAAACCGCACACGCCGCGTCATCGTCGTCGGGGGTTTCCGGGACGCCCGTCGTCGAGCCGCCTTCTTCAGCCAGCGGCTGCATAACAATTTCCGCGGAGACCTTCTCCTTGATCGCCTCCTCGCAAGCCGGGTCGCCACACCACGGCACTCGAACGTAGCCGCCGTGTTTGCCGATCGTCCCCATGATTTCTTCAGGGCTGTCTGCCTCGCGAACGTTGTTCTCGAGAGTCTCTTCTGCGGCGGCGTAGAGTTTGTCGTAGACCGCATCGAGGTTCGACTCGACGGTATCGACGATGCCGGATCGATCCTCAAAGACCTTCTCGTTGTCCGGTCGGTGAACCAGCGTGACCTCCTCGTCGTCGACCTCGTTCGGACCGATCTCGAGTCGAAGCGGAACGCCGTTGAGTTCGTGTTCGTTGAACTTGAAGCCGGGATTGCGTTCGTCCCGGTCGTCGAGTTCGACGCGAACGCCGGCGTCCTCGAGTTCCGCGGCGATCTCCGCGGAGTACTGTAGGACCTTGTCTTTGGTATCTTCCTGCCAGATCGGGACGATGACGACCTGCGTCGGGGCGATCGTCGGCGGAAGCACGAGCCCCTGATCGTCGGAGTGGGTCATGATGAGCGCGCCGAGTGCGCGCCAGGAGAGCCCCCACGAGGTCGTGTAGGCCGTCTGCTCTTCCTCGTCTTCGTCGACGAACGTGATGTCGAACGCCTCGGCGAAGCTCTGTCCGAGGTGGTGGCTCGTGGCGCCCTGGACGGATTTCCCGTCGGGCATCAGGGCCTCGACGGTCGTCGTCGTATCCGCGCCGGGGAACTTGTCGTGTTCGGGCTTTTTCCCGCGAAGCACGGGAATCGCGAGCACGTCCTCGAACACTCGCTCGTACTGGCCGAGTCGGGTCCAGACCTCGTCCCACGCACCTTCGTTGGTCGCGTGGGCGGTGTGGCCCTCCTGCCACATGAACTCCTTCGTTCGGAAGAACGGCTTCGTCTCCGTGGCTTCCCACCGAACGACCGAACACCACTGGTTGAGCCGAAGCGGCAGGTCCCGGTGGCTTCGGGTCCAGTCGGCCATGAACGGGGCGATGATCGACTCGCTCGTCGGCCGCACCGCCAGTCGCTCCTCGAGTTCGTCGTGACCGCCGTGGGTGACCCAGGCGACTTCGGGGTCGAAGCCTTCGACGACGTCCTTCTCGCGCTCCAAGAAGGACTCGGGGATGAACATCGGGAAGTAGACGTTGTCGACGCCGGTCTCTTTGAACCAGCCGTCGAGTTCGTCCTGCAGGCGTTCCCAGAGGGCGTACCCGCGGGGCTTCGTCACGATGAAGCCGCCCATCGGCGCGTAGTCGGCGATGTCGGCCTTCTGAACGACTTCGGCGTACCACTCGCCGGGTTTGTGCGATTTAGACTCGGTGATCCCGAGTTCCTGACTCTCGTTGCTCATACCACGACATGCAGTCAGCGCGGCCTTAAACGATGCGAAGGTGGGTCGGGGAGTGTCACGGTCACTCGAGGATTCGGCCCGGACGACCAGTGTCAGATCCTCGAATGATGGAGTTTCGAACTGTCGTTAAAAACATTATGTATTATTACTTCCCACGTTATTGACCCTGTTGCCATGGGAGATGACCACAGGCAAAACAGGGAGCGACGACAGGGCGGTATCGACCGACGGACCAGTCTCGATCGACGAACGGTCATGAAAGCCAGCGCGGCGCTCGGAACGCTCGCGGTCTCCGGTTCCATGCTCGGAACGGCCGGTGCACAGTCGCTGCCGGAGCAGCCCGAAGCCGACGAAGACACCGTTGCCCTGCAGTTTTTCCATCGGGAGTGGAACGAAATCGAAGCACAAATTCCGGACATCGCCGAAACGGGATTCGACGCCATCTGGGTTCAACAGCCGGCCGAAGGAAAGCTGGATTGGGACGACCTCACCTACGACGGAAGCACGGGCCACTACGACGAGGTCGGCCCCTTCGGCCACCGCGATCCCCATCCCCCGCTCGGCTACCAGCCCGTCGACCTCGAGAACTTCGACTCCTCGCTCGGAACGGAAGCCGAACTCGAGTCGCTGATCGAGACCGCTCACGAGCACGATATCGAGGTCATCGTCGACGTCGTCCTCAACCACATGGCCAACCCCGACGGCCCCGACGGAACCGTCGACTGGCCGCAGTTCGACGAGGACGAACACTTCCACGACAACGGGACGCTCGGCGACGACTGCGAGCTCGACGGCGAGGCGGCAGACTACGAGTGCGATCTGCTCGGTCTGCCGTCGCTGGACGTGGACCACCCGGAGGTCCAGTCCGCCCACGAGGCCTACCTCGAGAAGGTCGCCGAGTTGGGTGCCGACGGGCTCCGCTACGACGCGGCCGCCCACGTCTGGCCGTGGTACATGGAAGAGCACGTCAATCCGCTCGCCGACGACCTCGGCCTCTGGCGGGTCGCCGAAGTCTGGGACGAAGGCGACGTCGACGGCCTGCTCGAGTGGGCCGACACGGGGATGACCGTCTTCGATTTCCCATTGTACTCGGCCATCGCGGACGCGTTCGATAACGGCAGCATGGAGAACCTCTCCCAGAACGCCGCACCCGGCGTCGTCCATCAAGATTCGAGCGCGGCCGTTACGTTCGTCCAGAATCACGACACCGTCGGCCCGAACGTCCAGGAGACCGACGACGCACAGACCGTCCCCGAAGGTCGCGAGGTCGAACTCGCCGAAGCGTTCGTCCTCGCCTACGCCGGCATGCCGATACTCTATCGCTCCGGGCCCGGCGATTACCACGAACTCGAGGACGACGATCTGTCGACGCTCGTCGGAGTCTCGAACGAGTACGCGCGCGGCGATGTCCTCGACCGCGACGTCGGCATCGACCACTACGTCTTCGAGCGGGAAGGTAACCTCCTCGCGGGAATCAACAAAGGGAACCAGCCCGAATCGGTCGCGGTCGAAACGTCCTGGAGCGAGACCATCCTCGTCGACGCCACCGGCAACGGCGATGACCTCGAGGTCGGCGAAAGCGGCGAGGTCACGCTCGAGATCCCCGGCGAGGGATACGTTATGTATGTCCCCGACGACGCCGGTCCGAACCCGGACGCAGACGCAGTTTCGTTCGACTCGAACGAGTACGTGGTCGACGAGGGTGAAACAGCCGAAGTCAACGTTACTGTCAGTGCCGGTGAAGAAGACCTCGAGGACGAGGTGGTGCTCGCGGTCGACGGAACCGACGCGGCGAGCGAGAGCGTCTGCGTCGATGCCGAATCGTCTACCTCGGTCGTCTTTGACGTGGAGACGGACGACCTCGAGAAAGGCGAGTACAACCAGATAGTCACAATTTCGGACGATTCCGACACCGCCTCGCTCGTCGTCGGCGATGACGAAGACGGTGAACTCACGTTGCGGACGACGGTCGAGGTCGAGTACGGCGAGTCCGTCTACTTCACCGGGAGTACCGACGAACTCACCGACTGGGGCGGCGGGGTCAAAGAACCTGGTCGGAAGGTAACGTCTGGGAGGTCACCGTCGACGACCCCGGCGAGTTCGAGTGGAAGACCCGACGCGGGCCGTCCGGCGAAACGGGAGACACCTGGGAGGATGGCGACAATCACGACCACACCGACCTCGAGCCCGTTCATCAGGGGTGGGACGACGGCCCCACGTGATCGTCGGTTCATCCCGCGATTGACGAGTGTACGATCGGATCGCCCTTCGGACGTGGTCAGTTCCGCCGGTCGGAGTTCGGTTGGATCCGCCGTCGGAAGTTCAGTTTGGTCCGCCGTTCGGAACCGATCGGATCGCCCATCCGGAGCCCGGCTGAAACCCTTTCCGAGCGCTCGAGTAGAAACGGTCGCCCGGTTCCTATCAGTTCTCACCCTTTTATGCGACTGCGTTACGAATGGTAACTTATGCGAGCTATCGAGATAACAGCGTACGGAGACAGTGACGAACTCGAGGTCGTCGACGAGGAGAAACCCGATCCCGATCCCGGCGAGGTTCGAATCGAGGTCGAAGCCGCGGGAATCAACTTCGCGGACATCATGCAACGTCGCGGGGTCTACCCGGGCGGTCCTGACGCGCCCTACACGCCTGGCATGGAAGCCGCCGGAACGATCGACGCGACAAGCGAAGGCGTCGACCTCGAGGAAGGCGACCGCGTCGTCGCGATGCTCAACACGGGCGGCTACGCCGAGTACGCGACCGCGAACGCGCAGATGCTGTTTCCGATTCCCGAAGGCATGAGCTTCGAAGAAGCCGCCGGATTTCCCGTCCAATTCCTCACCGCACACTCCTGTCTGTTCGAGTGGGGCGGCCTCGAGGAGGGCGAATCGGTCCTGATCCAGGCCGCGGCGGGCGGCGTCGGCACGGCCGCCGTACAGCTCGCCTCCCAGGCCGGTGCCGAGGTCTTCGGAACCGCGAGCACGCAGGAAAAGCTCGAACTCGCCGAAGAACTGGGATGTGATCATCCGATCCAGTATACGGAGGTCGACTTCAGAGAACCGATCGAGGAGGAAACCGACGGCGACGGCGTCGACCTCGTTCTCGAGAGCGTCGGCGACGACGTGTTCGATCGCAGTCTCGACTCACTCGCCCACTTCGGTCGGCTCGTCACCTTCGGCGTCGCCAGCGGCGTTCCGGCCGAAGCGCAGAATCGACGGCTCCTCTTCGAGAACAAGACCGTTTCCGGCTTTCACCTCGGGCAGGCGTCCTACCACGACCCGAGCAAGATCATGAAAGCCGTTCCGGAACTCACCGAGGGGCTAACGTCGGGCGATCTCGAGGTTATCGTCGGCGAGTCGTTCCCGCTCGAGGAGGCGGCGAACGCACACCAGTATATCGAGGACCGCAAGAGTTCGGGGAAAGTCGTTCTCAAACCATAGCGAGCGGTGCCAGACAACTGATCGCGAGGGGCCGGCGGCCGTGGCGCTGATCCGGGCGACACCGTCTAAAAAGATTTGTGAACTGATTCCGCGAGCAGGGACGTTATTCGGTCTCGGTAACCTCGCCGTCGATTTCCGTTTCGCTCCCCTGCTCGACGGTCGCGCCGGTTACGTCACCGCTGACGTCGTTTTCAGCGCCGAGCGTAACGTCACCGTCGGCTTCGATATTGCCGTCAATGTCGACATCTTCGCCCGTCTGGACGTCGCCCGTCGTGGTGACATCTCCGTCCACGTCGGTGTCGTCTCCGAGATCGACGGTACCATCAGCGTCGATACCGCCGTCGATGTCGACGTCTGCGTGGGCAGTTACGCCACCGTCCGAGTTGACATCACCGTCGACTTCCGAATCTTCGGCGAGTTCGACGTCACCGTCCGCATCGATCGATCCGTCGATAGAGACATCCGTAGCGATACCGACCGAGCCGTCTTCGTCGACAGCGTCGGTATCTTCGTCGATCACGACATCGAGTTCTCCAACCAGTCCGAGCTCGCCGCCACCGTTGTCCTCGGACTGATTGCCGTTTCCGTTGGATTCGTTTCCGGGATCGTCTCCATTGTCATCGTCATCCATACAACCGGCAAGTCCGGCTACAGCAACGCCTACAACTGTTCCGATGAACGTTCGACGTCGCGTCTGGTTCGATGACATAGCATTTGCCCTATGAAAAAGTCGTCACATAAATCCCTTCTGAAAAGTCCTAATTCGGCGAGATTATACAACAGAATCAAATCGCACGAGGGCGAGGCGATTACTCTGCTCAACGGGTTTTGACCTGCCGAACAGGCGAACTGAGCGATCGCGACACGCGGTTTGGTGACCGATCATCGGTGCGCTTCCGAAAACGAGACGGACCACTCGAGATCGTGATCGACGAACTTGGCCTCGTCGAGCGGTTCACCGCCCGCAAAGCGGAACTCGCCTCGAACCGTTTTCCCTTCGAGGACGCCGGGGAGCCAGTATCGATCGTCTTCCCACATTCGATCGTACGGGACGTCCTCGATAGCGAACCACTCCGGGCACGCCTCCGCGGTCGTCGTCGGCTCGCCCTCGAACGAATCCGTACGAAAGACGTGACAGTCCGTGTGGACGGTCCCGTCGAGAACGAACTGTAACTCACCGACTTTCTCGGGCTCGGAGACCTCGATACCCACCTCCTCGCGTGTTTCCCGAATCGCACACGCCCGAGGCGTTTCGCCGTCCTCGAGTTTTCCGCCGGGGCCGTTGTACAGTCCGTCGCCGAGCCCGCGGCGTTTCTCGATCAGCAGTACACGGCCGTTCCGAACGACGAAACAGAGCGTCGCCTCGATCATACTCGACTAGTGGATACGCCACTGCCAAATGTGTCTCGTTGATCAGGCACAAACTTGACTACTCGAGAATCGCGGGTAGGTCACTCTCCGGTACTGCCACCGTCCGCTTCGAGCGAGCTGATCTCTTCGATTTCGTCGGCTTCGTTGGGCATGTGCTCGTCGGGACCACAGCCCAGCGAGCGGTGGGCACAGAACTGACAATGAGAACCCGGCGTCGTCTCAGTAAACGCCGGTTCGTCGACGGATTCGAGCGAATCTCGAACTGCCGACCACACCGGGAGGTCGTCCGGGTCGATGAGCTCCACCCGCGGTTCGTCGACCTCGCCGACGTACACGTAGCCCACTGCGGCAATTGGCTCCTCAAACACCCGCTCGCACGCTCGAGCGTACAGCGACAGTTGGACGGCGTCGTCGGAACTGATCCGCTCGACCGTCGCCTTGTAATCGAGGACGACCAGTTCACCCGAAGGCGTCCGTCGCACCGAATCGGCGTAGCCGACGACATCGCCCGCAACGCCGGAAACGTCCTCGAGGACGAACGGGAGTTCGGCCGCGACGGAGTTCCAGTCGGCGACCGGAACGTCGAACTCGGGCGATTCGGCCTCGAAATACCGTCCGATGCAGCCGAGGACGGCCTCGCGGTGCTCGAGGGAATTTCGCGCGGTGAGCTGTCTGGTGGCCGCTTCACGCCAGGCGTCCTCGGTATCGTAGCCGCGGTGGAACGCCTCTTCGGCAACGTCGTGGAAGATTGAACCGACGAGACGGCTGTTTTCCCGTCCGTTCGTCGTCGACTGATCCGCGTCCGACAACGACGCCTCGAGGTCTCGAGCGAGCGTTCGATCCGGATCGTCGAACGCCCGAACGACGTGATCGAGGTAGTGCTTTCGCGGACACGTCTCGTGGGTTTCGAGCGCGCTGTAGCTGTGTCGGATCGTCGCCTCGAGTTCGGAGACGCTCTCGAGCGTCTCGACTGGAAACCGAACCGTCTCCGCCGTCAGCGCGCTCGCCTGCCGGTCCGTCGGGATGTCGAATCGGTCCTCGACTTCGAGCACGCTCGAGGCGTCGGCGGCCGGAAGCAATCGGTTTTCCCGAAGCAGTCTACCGAGCTGGTGGACCGTCTCGATGGCCTGTCGCGTCTCGAGCGGTTCGATCCGCCGATCGTCGTAGTCCTGGTAGTACGTGATCGTTCCTGGGTTCGTGCGTGCGGTGTCCGAAAGCGTCTCTGTACAGTCGACGACCGTTTCCGGGTACTGCTCACGAACGGTTTCGAAGCTCTCGATCACCGTCGTCCAGAGGTCCATCCGTTTCCCTGCCACGGACCACTCGATTTCGTCGGCGAGACAACTCTCGGCCGTGGAAACGGACAACTGCGTCTCGTCGCCGTCGTACTCGTAGGCCGACCCGAACACGAACAGGTGGTTTTCGGCTCGAGTGAGCGCGACGTGTAACACGCGCCACTCCTCGCCGAGCGGGTCGGCTGCGAGGTTCTCGAGCAGGGGCGAGTCGATTTCGTCGGCGAGCGTCGCCTCGAGGAGCCGGTACCGATCTCTTCGGGCGTAATCACCGTCGACACACCATTCTTCGTCCGAGAGGAAGGGGACGAGGACGGTGTCGAACTGGAGCCCTTTCGCCTGATGGACCGTCATCACGTCGACGCTATCCGCCGATCGCGATCCGCGACTGAACGACGACTCGCTCCCGCGGAACGTTCGCTCGATGGCATCGACGAACCGCGGCGTGAGGCGGTCCAGCACCGAGTCCCCGTTATACCCCTCGATGAACCGATCGATCCGCTCGAGTTCCGTTCGCTCGTCGGCAGTCAGGAACCACTCGAGGTTCGTTTGTTCTCGGAAGCGCCGAACGAACTCCGAGAGCGGGTAGACATCCTGAATCGACTCGAGGGCCTCGAGGTCGTCGCGGGCCCGCTCGAGTCGGTTGACGGCGTCGATCGATCCGTACTCGCCGCCATCGTCCTCACTGCGACCGGTGAGATCGAGGTCGAACAACGCCTCGTACAGCGAGCCGTCGCGGCGAGCGAGCGCCTCGAGGTCCGATTCGGGGATTCGATACCGGTAGAGCAACACGCGACGGAGGTGCACATCTGCGTCCTGATCGACCAGTACGCGGAGATACGAGAGGACCGTCCGGATACCGGGTGAAATCTCACCTCGCGGCGACCCGGAAACTTCGTAAGGAATCCGAAGGTTCTCGAGTTCGTTGGCGACGGCCTGTGCCTGCCGGTTCGTTCGAACGATGATCGCGACGTCCTCGAGCGAGCGCTGCGGGACGTTCTCGAACTGGTCGTTGAGCAGTCGGGAAACCGCTGCGCCGACCTGTTCGGATGGCGACCGGGGGAGTTCGTCGCTTTCGACTTTCAAGAGTCGATGCGGCGGGTCGGGCTCGTTGTACTCGCCGGCCGTCCGATCGTTCTCTCGAAGCGTCTTCGAGTCCTGGGGACCGTACGAACAGTGGTTCGTCAAGTCGAGGATCTCCTGACGCGAGCGGAAGTTTAACTCGAGTTCGATCGACTCGTGGTCGTTATCGGTGTTGGCAAGTCGGTCGAGACCCTTCCGATCGGTGCCCCGCCAGCCGTAGATCGCCTGATCCTTGTCGCCGATTGCGAGTAAGTCGGGACGTGTCGCCCCCTCGGTGAGCGCTCGAATGAGTCGGAACTGCGTCTCGTCGGTATCCTGAAACTCGTCGCAGTAAACGTGGTCCCAACGACCCGCAATTTCGTCGGCGACGGAATTCGGTTCTGTCTTGCCGGCTGTACTGGTGGCCGTGTCGTCGCCCGTGGACGGCCCATCATCTCCCTCGGTGAGTAGCCCGGTCGCGGTCCGAACGAGTTCGTCGAAGTCGACGGCGTGATCGTGCGCTAAGGTCTCCCGGTAATCCGCGTAGACGTCGGTATAGTGTCGGGCGAGCCGCAGAAACTCGACATAATGTTTCAGCCGGCCGAACGGCGTCTGTTCGAGTCGACCGGTCGAATCGCCCCAGATTTCGTTTCCGAACAGAGCTCTCGGCAGGTGCTTCGTCGTCGGTTCCTCGAGCGAGAGCGTCTCGAGCGTGTTGGTGACGCAGGTCTGGAGCGCCCGGAGATACTGGTCGATCGTCCGAACGACCGGCTCCGCTCGAAACTCGCTCGGCGCTTCCGCGATTTTCTCACGACAGAATCCGACCAGCTTGCCGTATTCGATCAGCGATTCGCGGGCCGCCTCGAGGTGGTCGGGATCGTTGAAGAACCGAAATGCCTCGTTGTCGAAGGAAAATTCCTCGCTCGCGGTCTCCTCGAGCCAGAGGACGAACTCGGTACACAACTCGAGCGTGCGAACCGGGGGGAGTTGTGACTCGAGTCTCTCGGGATCGACGTTCTCCTGGCTCATCGTCGCAATGAACCAGTCGATGGCGTCGGCGAGGTCCTCGGGGGAGCCGTCGCCGCGGGCGGGGGCCGCCGCGAAGTCGTACTCGGTTTCGGCGAGCAGGCGGCCCACGATCCGCCGTCGCTTGCGTTCGGTCACGACCTCGAAATCGGGCGAGAGCCCGAGATAGTAGGCGTACTCGCGAACGAGCTGGTAACAGAACGAGTGGTAGGTGTAGACGTCGATGGCCGCGGCGGCTTCGGGGTCGAGCCGGTCCGTTACCGCCTCGCGAATGTTCGAGGCGGCCTCGTTCGCGAAGGTGAGGACTAGCACGTTCTCGGGGTCGACCTCTCCGCGTTCGATCGCGCGTTCGATCCGCATGAGCATCGTCGTCGTTTTGCCGGTTCCAGCACCCGCGTCGACGGAGGTCGAGGCGCTCTCGCTTTCGATAACCGCTCGCTGATTCCCCTTCGGCTCGAGCGGATCTGACTCGGTCGGATCAGCCCGCTCTGATCCGACCGACCCGGAGAAATCATCGAGCCTCGGTTCGTGTGGATCACCCATCGAAACGCACCTCCTGAGAGAGGTACTCGGGACAACAGACCGCGTACCCACAGCCTGGACACGATTCGGATTCGATCTGGTCCCACTGTCTCGAGGGATCGAACGACTCGGAAATGAGCCGTTCAACGACGGTTGCGAGGCGACTCTCGATCGTTTCGTTTCGGTGTTCGTGTGTCATGCCGAACGTGTGGTGATCGATGAAGACGTTTGTCAGGTCGATTCCTTCGAGGCTCGTCTCGACGGTTTCGCTGACCCAATTGACCGAGTTCTGCGAGCGGTCTGCCAGCGGAATCAGAACGTACCGGCAGGTTCGACCCTCGAGACCGAGTCGATCGCACAGGTCGCGGAGCCCGTCGAGAACAACAGCTGTCTCGAGGAGCGTGCCGACCGGTCCGGGTTCGAACGTCGAATCGTCGGGCTCGAAGTGATCCGAAAACAGCGTCTCGACGTCTCCCTCCCACGACGACCGGTAGCGGAGAAGTCCGAGCGAGTCGATCGTCGGAACGAAGCGGACGCCCACGAGCGAGGATCCCTCGCCGTAAACGTAGTCGACGGCCGACTCGAGGGTGACGGAACGAAGCGATTCGGCGGAATCGGATGGAACCGAACTCGCCATCGAAACCGAAACGCTCGACGACAGCGAGAGCGCTGGACCAATCAGTTCTCCCGCAGCGTTCGTGTTTCGAAGGTCATCGAGACCCGACGCGTGGGCCGTCCCGACCGCATCGACGTACGCCCGCGCGGTCGCGTCGAGAACCCGGCGTTCGAATTCTCGCTGGGCTCGCGAGTGAAACCGTTCGTCGTACTCACTCCAGAGCGTCGAAAGTCGCTCGAGGATGACCTCCTCGAGGAGTTCCGAATCGGTTTCGCCGGTTCGAAGCCCGTCACAAATCGCTCGCCGAAGGAGGGCGACTCGGTCCGTCGACGGCGAGTCGGCCTCGTCCCTCTGTAGTTCCTGCACGTGGGCGAACTCGTACCGACGAGGACAGCGGAGGTACGACTCGAGCGCGTCGACTGAGAGCCGTCGGTCACTCACGGCGGCTCACCTCCCCGGCGGCGAACTCGAACTGAGAGTACACCGCGTTTTCGAGTTCCTCGTCGATATCGCTCTCGGCGAGAACGAGCGCGATCTCCTCGAACAGCGCCTCGGTCTCCGCGAGGTCGGCGTCGCCGCCGGTGCTCGCCTCTCGCAAGAGCCGATCGAGTTCGCCGCGGGGCTGGTCGAGCAGCGCCTCGAGTGCGTTCGACTCGCCGTAAATAGCCGCCTCTCGGCCCGTTGTGTCGACGTCCTCGAGCGAACAGTTCGGTTCCCGCTCGAGGAGTTTCAGGTATCGTGATTCGTCGTGGGTCCGGCGGAGTCCGTCCGATTCTCGTTCGTACGAACAGCAGTAGAGGCGCTCGGTCGCCGCTCGCGTGCCGATTGCCAGCCGTCTACGAGCGCGCTGGGCGTGATAGGTTTCGAAGGGATCCGTGACGGATTCCCCGTCAGTAATCGGCTCGAAGGTTCGCTCGAGATCCCGCGGATCGGGATCGGTGACGGCCGGGTAGTGGGACATCTCGCGGAGCCAGGCCGTCGGAAACAGTTGCGTTAGCGCCGGGTCGCCGGGATAGTTCGATTCCGTCACGTCGAGCAGGAAGACGACGGCGTGTGGATCGGACGCCAGTTCGTCGATCGCACAGACCGTCACTCCGCCCGCCTGCGCCTGGGTGTCGACCGCGTGGACGTGCGGGGCGTCGTATCTGATCGTCCGCTCGAGCATCCGTCGCAGGCCTTCCCAGTCGGGACCGACGAGGTCCGTTTCCTCGACGAAGCGAGCGATTTCGAGCACCCGTCGAACACCCTCGAACTGCTCTCTGGCGTCGATCCACGCCTCCTCGTTCGAGATGCGACCTTTCAGGTCCGTCCGAACGATCCAGCGTTCGACCGATCGCGAGACGCTCGCACCAGTACACTGATCCAGAAGATCCACGGAAAATTCGTCGACGCGAGCCTCGAGGCGATCGTGCGCAACGATTCGTTGTTCACTTCGGCGCGTATCACGGCGGGCTTGCGTTGGCTCCGCCTCGTCCAGACCTGCGGGGAGCGTCCCGTCCTCGCGAGCACACTGGAGCGTAACGAACGCGTAAAGTTCGTTGACCGCGGGATCCTCCGCGAGCGAGGGAACGCCGATCGTGGCCGTCGGGATGGACGCGTCTCGGAGTCGGGTTCGGGTTTCGGGAACCTGTTCGACTCGAGGGACGGCGACCGCGATGTCATCGTATCGCAGGGAGTCCCGTCGATCACGGATCGATTGGACCTCCGTCGCGACCGCATCGACTTGCTCGCGGCGCGTTCGAGCACGGATGCGTCGGGCGGTCCCCGTGTTGGTTCGCTCACCGTCCGAACCAGTCGTTCGTCCCGTGGCGAGAAATTCCGTGATCGGACGGTGTGGAGGACGAGAGTCGAGACCGGGGTCGGAGTCCGAACGCGTCCGGCCATCGCCCGCAGATCGGCCCTCGGCGACGTGTTCGATTTCGAGGCCGTCAGCGATTTCCTCGATCGAACCGGGTTCGACGCGCGTTCGCTCGGTGCTCGCGTGCGGTTCGCCGAGACAGACGAGGGTCGCATCCTGAGAGAGCGCCGCGAGGTACCGTCGATCGAGGTGGCGAAACTCCTCGAATTCGAGCGCGAATACGGCATCGAACGAGGATGCGACGCGGCTTCTAACGCCATCTCTGTCCGCCTCGAGGAGGTCGACCGCCCGCGGGACCACGTCGGCCCGTTCGACGTACCCCCGCGATTCGAGTTCCTCGTGGAACCGGTCGTTCATCGCGTAGAGGAACTCGAGGCAGTCGTGGAGCGCTGCAGTTCGGACGCGAGTATCGGGATGAGAAGGAGGAGACTCGACATCGTCGTCCGCTAGCCGGATGCGCTGTCTGGTCGCCTCGAGCAACAACTGTCCGACGTCACGGACGAAGCTCTCGTGGTCGGCCGCCCGCTCGAGATACGGCGGCACGTCTCGGCTCGCGCCGTCGATCACCAGCGAGATGAGTTCGATCCGCTCTTCGTACTCGAGGCGGTCGAGCGTCGGATCGTACTCCTCGAGAACCTTCGAGGCGTGTTCGGGAAGCGACTCGAGGCGCGGCGACTGGGGACCGGCAGTCGCGGTGTTCTCGCTCGGAGCCGTCCCTGAATCCGAAACCGGCTCCGTACCTGCAGTCGGTTCCGTGCCCGCGGTCGTGTACTCGCCCGCGAGCGCCTCGCGGACGCGTTCCAGTCCAGACGGATGTCGTTTCAGGACGAGGACGTTTTCGGACCCGTACTCGTCACAGAGGGTGTCGTACTCGGCTGCGACGAACTCGAGGATGTCACTGGGAAGCGTCGGCAAGACTTTGAGCGTCCCCTCGAGGGTGGGCGTGGTTCCGACCATCTGTTCGTATAGTCTCGTCTATGGGGCCGTCTCGTACTTAAACGCAAGCACGCGAGATTATCGCCGTCTGTGATAGATCGACCGCGTTCGGTGACAGCGAATCGGAACGTTCCAGAGAATAAACTGAAGACGGTTACATTTGCCGTTGGGCGAATCCGGCTTCGATACACATTATAGTGTTCACGCATAACACAGTCGTATGGACGATATTTTTGTCGCGAGACTGATGTCCACCACTCTGCACACGGTCAGCCCCGACACGCTGGTCGAGGAGGCGGGACAACAGATGCTCGAGAACGAAATCGGCTCGGTCGTCGTCGTCGACGACCAGAACCAACTCGAGGGAATCCTGACATCGACGGATTTCATCACGATCGTCGCCGAGAGCTACCCGAAAGCAGAGACAGAGGTTTCGCGGTACATGACGACGGACGTTATCACCGCGTCGGCACAAGATAGCATTCGCGAGGTCGCAGACATGATGGTCGAGCACGGCTTCCATCACGTCCCGGTGGTCAACGGCGACGAGGGAGTCATCGGGATCGTCACAAGTTCGGACCTCACAGCCTACCTCTCACACGTCGAGACGCCGAGTCCCGGCGGAGAGTAGCTACGTTCCGGCCGAGGGTAGCCAATTCCGGCGGAGAGCAGGGCAGTTCGTCTCTTCTCGCGTGTCCCGTCTCGGCGAGCGTGGATACCCGTCTTCCGCCGTGAACAGGCTTTCTCGACGATGTGTCCATTCGTTTCGAAACTATCACCAGCAGTCTCGAGGGTGAACGAACGGACGAACGCGACACGAATTGACAGAAGTCGTGGTGAGACTTACCACAGAGGAGAACCAACGTGGGAACCCACCACGATGAACGTACTCGTATTCGGCGCGAGCGGACGAATCGGACGGCGGATCACGGACGAGCTCCTCGAGCGAGGCCACGAGGTGACCGGCGTCTCCCGAGACGGGGAGATCGACGGGATCGCCGATCCCAATCTCGAGACGGTCGCCGGCGACGCGACCGACGCCGACGAGGTCGCCGATTTCGTCGCGGGACACGATGCGGTCGCATCGGCGCTCGGCCCGACGGGAGACGAGGCGGTCGACATCCTCCTCGAGATGGCGGAGGCCCTCATCGACGGGCTGGGGCAAACGACCGTCGACCGCCTCGTCTGGACCGGCGGTGCGGGAGGGTTGGGTGTCGACCCGGACACGAAACTCATCGAGACCGACGAGTTTCCGGACGATCTCGTTCCCCTCGCACAGGCTCACATCGACGCCCTCGAGGTGATCCGCGAAGCCGACGACCTCGAGTGGTCGTACATCGCGCCGGCGGCCCAGATCGAACCCGGCGAGCGGACGGGAGAGTACCGAACCGCCGAGGGACGGCTCGTGGCTACCGATGACGGCGAGAGCCACATCTCGATGGCAGACTTTGCGGTCGCGTTCGTCGACGAACTCGAATCCGGAGACGCGATCCACACCCAACTCGGCGTCGGTTACTGACTCCGGCCCGAAGTCGGATACTGATCCTGACTCGGCGTCGGTTATTGATCTCAGATTAGCGTCGACTTCTGACAACCGGTTTCTTCGACCGCAGAACGAGCGAGCGGGACGCGTCATATCCGGTCTACTGTAACGATTTTCCGGAGCGGCCGCGGCCCTCCTGCGGTCGCTCCGGAAACACGGACAGCAGTCCCTACCAGAGAACTCGGTGCTCGAGAGTCAATCGTCGCCGTCGCTACTCCCGCCACCGATCGTTTCGTGTTTGTGTAGCAGGGCCATCCGTTCGCGGAGGTCCTCCCCGTTCTTTTCGGCCGCCCGAATGCGGTAGACGTACAGTCCCGAAACGAGAGCGATCCAGGTGAATACGAAGACGAGCGCGGAGGGCGCGCTGGCGGCGACCAGCACCATAAATAGTCCAGAAGCGACGATGTTACCGACTGCGACGACCTTGAGCACCGGCATCGGGAGTTTGTAAAACGAGTACTCGTAGCGCTGTGGGAACACCTTCGGCAGGTTCCAGAGCGCGACGCCGCTGATCATGAAGGCGACGAAGATTCCCGTCACCGTCACCGTCACCAGCCAGTCGAGAATATCGACGGTGAGAATCCCGTCGAGCGGACCGGTAAAGGGTGCGACGAGCAACGGCGGGAGTCCGAGCAGGAGGAGCGCTCGATGGGGCGTGTTAAACCGGTCGTGGATCCCCGCGAAAAACTCCGGAACGACGTCGTCGCGAGCCGCACGCATGATCGTCCGAGAGTAGGAGGTCAACAGGGTGTTGACCGTCGTGGCCGCCGCGACGAGCGCGCCGAAGGCGATGAAGGCGATCGCCCATCCCGGAAGGATTCCCTCGCTGACCGCCGCGAGGCCGCCGTCGACTGCCTCGCCGTCCTGGGCGACCTGTTCCCACGGCACCGCACCCACGAGCGCGACGATGACACCGATTGTCAACACCGCGACGAGGGACATGCCGACCGCGAGCACTCGAGGAATGTTCTTCGCCGGATTCTCGATTTCCTCGCCGATTTCGATGATCATCGCGAATCCCTGAAAGGGGATATACAGCGTGACGATAGCCAAGAAGAAGGGGCCGAGACCCTCGGCGAACGGTTCGCCCTCGCCGTCGGGGAACATCGGCGTGAAGTTCGCGGTGTCCATCGAGGCGAAGCCGCCGGCGATGAAGGTGATCATCGCGGCGATCAGGACACAGACCAGCCCGATCTGGATCTTCGCGGCCATCTGGATACCGACGTAATTGAGCGCCAGAAACGCCGCGAGAAGGAGCCAGACGGCGACGACGACGGGTGTCTCGACGAAGACGGGCAAGTACTCGGCAAAACCGAGCGCCGCGAACAGGAGGTACGACCAGACGGCCATGACGGGGACCGCGATCCCCAGAAACCCCCAATAGGGCCCGACGAGCCTCGAGGCGTAGACGTAGGTTCCCCCGGCGACCGGAATCGAGCCCCCCAACTGTAAGAGCAACAGGACGCCGAGGATCATCGGGACGACGGACGCGAGAATCGCGAGCGTGATCGACGGCCCCGCGGACGCGGCCATCTGCGTCGGTACGATAAAAATACTCATCCCCACCGCCGTTCCGATCAGTAACGCGACCGCCGCGATCGGTCCCACCCGTTCGTTAATCAATTTGTAGTCCTCAGCGGGCATCAACTATCACGATAGAGCATGACACCCAAGGAAACATCAATGTGTCCCTTGTGATGAATAGTTTCCAGGGTAAAAAAATTAGGCCTCTAGTTAACCGTCGTTAACTCCTCCTCAGAAACGGGTTGGATTCCATGTGGTAAGGTTTATCGTGAGCAATGATAATGTAACACACGACCATGGATCTCTATCCAGGGGTAACTAAAGTAACGGGTGTCTGTGGGAACTGTGGCGACGACCTGGTGATGTTTCTCTCACCGTACGCCGGGATTCTGGAAAACGGAGCGAACGAATGCAGTGACTGCGAGACGACCGACTTCCAGCGCGCCGTGTGAGATGGCGCTCTCTCGACAACTCGATCGAAAGCGAAGGCTTGAGGTGTAGTTCCCAGCGTAAAAATCTACTCCGCCGATCGTTTCCCCGCTAAGTCACCGCCAGTGACGGAGAGCGAACCGAAGTGTCGTATTACCGTCAGAGCGGAGCGGTCATCACGACCGTCGTTCCGACGAACGGCGTCCCGTCCTCGAGTTCGCCCACAACTGTGAGCGGAAGTGGAACCTCCGACTCGAATCCGTCAACCGACGCAAATCGTTTCAACGACGCTCTAACGAAATCGTTGGAAATAATCGCATCTGAGTTGACACACACGTGAATAGCATTTCCATCGTCGATCCGCTGTGGGCGTTCGGCTTCGGCGCCCGTTCCCCTGTGGATGGCTTCGGTGGACCCGAACCGAAGACTGTCGGTCTCAATCCGGTTGAGATCTAACTCGTCAGTCGATCGAATCGTAACCGGGATCAACCGGTTCGAATCGGGAGAAATCCGACCCGCAAGAACGGTGATTTCGATGGAAACCGTCTCGTCCGTCCGAACATCCAACGCCGCAAAGCTAGTAGTTTCGACGCGATTATCGTCGCGGTCGGTCGCGGCGAACGCCAGATCAATCCCGTTCTCGTACGCACTCGCGTCGACGCCGAGGACGAACCACCGAGAAGCGGCGTGGAGTACGTCGAGTTCCGTCCAGTCGCTCTCGTCTACGAACGGAGTCTCCTCAACCTGGTCGGTCTCCGCAACGAACGCTTCGAACTCACTCGTCGGCTTCGATACCTCGACGAAGATGGGCACGGATCCGGGTGAAAGTTCGTTGGAGAGATTCAGACCGGCGGCATGGACGGTGTCGATCCGTGGCGGCTTTACTCCCTCCTCGTAGCTCACCTCGTAGTCCGTGACCGTGGTCGTTTCGCGTTCGTTGTCACTTTCGTAGGACAGTTCACCGCCGCGCATCGAAAGCTCGATCGTACTCCCCGCATCGATATCTGAGACCGTCGTCGAAAAGCCAGGTTCAGAGGAGACGGCACCCATATCGACCTCTTCTCCGTCGACGAAGACTTCGTACCAGTTTGCCCCGTGGACGTTTACGACGTTTGGCGTAAACGTTCGCTGAGACTGGTCGCCGTACCAATATCCGCGACACTCGAGGTCGCCGTCGGTCGCGTTCCACGAGTCGAGTTTGCTCACGATTGGGTCGCGGTTGAACGATTGATAATATGTCGCCCCTCGTTCGGGTCGGAGTTCGGGTGCGCGAAAGATGTCGTACGTGTAGGGCGGTCCGCCCCAGTCGATCGAAGCAGTCCACTCGCCGCCGTACCGGCCGTCGGTATTGAGATACCACGTCTGTTCGATACGATCCTCGCCGATGGCGTAACGATTTTCTGGAACCGAGGAAACCGGGAAGCGGTCCTCGTCGGGATGGGTCGCCAGCGGCATTACCTCGTACGCTACGTCCTCGTCCGCCCGATGGTACAGGAACTGTTCTCTGGCGAGCGTGTCGGGGTCGATCGAGACGACGTTCTCATCCGGGCTGATCGAACGGTCACCGTAAAATAGGTGATACACCGTTGACGTGTCGAGATTCAGTTCTCCGTCGTCCTCGTCGGCGGGGACCATGACGTACTCGGACGTGAGATTCGTTGGATCGTCCTCGTCGATCGGGCTAACGTAGATCGTATTCTGCTCGTACTCACCTTGCAACATCGTCGCAAAGTGGTGGGTGCCACCGTCGTCGGACGTTCCGTGTAATCCTGTCCGAATCCGTTTTCCCACGAGCGACTCGGCTTCGAGCCGCTCCGTCTCGAGTTCGCGAAGAACCGTTTCGGTTTCGTCAAGCGTAACGTGGGTCCGCTCTCCGTCTACGACCTCCGTTCGATCGACAGTTAACGCGATATCGGTGCCGGTAGAGCCGCGGTCGAGAGAACCGCTGCTCCAGAAGACGAACTCGCCGTCTCCGGGGGTCCGGAACGTACACGTTCCGTCGTCGTCGAACCCGTACATATCGAGTTCGGAGAACTCCCCGTCACGCGACCAGACGTAGAGCGAATCGTCGCCAAAATCATCGTTGTGCTCGTGCGGTATCTTCTCGACGATCACTTCAGTTTCGTTGATGAATCCGAAAAGAGCTCGGTAGCTATTTCCCCCGTATTCCGCCGCAGATAGATCGGCACGATCGATGGTGAGGACACCGCCGTTTACTCCACTCGCGCCTTCCGGATCGATCTCGAGCACGAATTCGGCGCGCTCGCCGGAATCAAGCGACAGTGTCGATGGCTCTACGGTCGCGGTTTCCGGATGATTCGTCCCATCGTCGTTGTTAAACACCGTCGCCTCGGCCTCGAGATCGAGGGACTCTTCTCCGACGTTCTCGACAGGAATCGTCGCGGTATCCGTAACCCCAGTCGGACGAACGCCAAAGTTCGTCATCGTGTTTTCGACGCGAAGGTCGGCCTCGAGCGCCGCCCTCGCGTTCACCCGACCGCTTCCCTGTGAAAAGACGTTCTCGCCGTCGATCGGTCGTGCCGTCGACCGAACGATGTCAGCAATATCCGCAGGATCGCGGTCCGGATCCTGCTCGAGCAAGAGCGCCGCGATTCCGGAGACCATCGCCGCAGCTACGCTCGTTCCGGAATCGGTTGCGTACGGAAACTCCTCCGTATTGTCGCTTCCCGTAGCGGTGATCCGGTAGCCGGGTGCGACGACATCCGGCTTGACTCGCCTGTCGTACGGTGTCGGACCGCTATAGGAGACAGCAGAAACCTCGCTTTCATCATCGGTTGCACCCACGGTGATCGCGCGCTCGGCGTACGCGGGCGAGCTGAACGTGCCGTATCCCGGCCGTCCTGAAGATGCCGGCTCGTGGCCGACCGAAACGACAACGACGACGCCGGCATCGACGGCGGCATTAACGGCGTCCTCGACCGGATCGTCTTCCATTGGCGGAGCCCCGAGGCTCATGTTGATAACGTCGGCTCCCTCCGCAACGGCGTATTCGATACCTTCTACGAGCCACGACGAAGGCCCCACGCCGGAACTCGGCATCACTCGCACGTCCATGAGGTCGGCACCCGGTGCGACCCCGACGTACGTCCCGTCATCGGCGGAACCGTCACCGGCCACGACTCCCGCGATGTGCGTCCCGTGACTACCGCGACGATCGGGACCGGACGGTCCGAAATCTACTTCGTCGACGATGCGATCCCCGAAGTCAGGATGGTTTGCGTCGATGCCCGTATCGAGAACAGCAACCGAAACCCCCGAGCCGTCGACGTCGAACGATTCGCGAGCGTCGGGAGCCTCGACCTCCGCGGACGCTTCATCAACCATCGGCTCGTGGATCACGGAAAGACAAATCCGTTCGACGTGCGACGCGGTGAACAGCGGTTCGTCGGCGGAGCGCGCTGCCTCCTTCGAAATCTCTCCGGCGACGCCGTCGATGATATCGAACGACGTCGACGTGGTGACCGCGTCGACCGTCTCGAGGCGCGTTTCGCTCGGCGCGTCCACCTCGTCGTCGACCATGACGATGACCGGAATCGTATCGGTCTCCTCGTCTGTTAGCCCCTGATCGATGAGGTACTCGATATGAAAGCACTCTCGACCGTACCGATCGATGTCGACCGCCTTCGGGAGAACGTACGTTCCCTCAGCCGTTTCGACGACGTCGAGCGATTCCAATCCCGGCTCGGCGATGAGCTCGAAACCATCGTCTTCGCACTCGCAGACGGTTATTTTGTGTCCGGTAACGAGTGTAATGTCTATACCGCTCGAAGAACGAGTCCCCGAGGCACTGTATGCGTCTTCGTCTCGAGTCTCGTCGCTCGCGTCACCGTCAACGCCGGTTTCGTCCGCGTCCGTTCGGTGCGACGATGCTCCGGCCGCCGTCCCACTCAACACGCCGATACTCGCGGCGGACTGAAGGATGCGTCGACGAAGGTAGCCAGATCGATCAAGAGGGTTTGGAGCCATTCAAATAAGCCAATACAAAGATTCAATAAAATCTTTTCTCCATTCAATGAACGGCGTATTCTGATAATAACCATATTCTATCGGCAAGCATAAAAGTTCCGTGCCCAGCAAACTCGAGAACTCGTGTCCACGGTATCGTAACCGTTCGGGCAACTCGAGGGCGGTCATGCTGAATTACTCGCGCAACCACCTCGACTACTCGAGCGACGGATTCCGGACGCG
The DNA here is from genome assembly GCF_055379965.1 of Halostagnicola alkaliphila. NCBI lineage: Archaea > Methanobacteriati > Methanobacteriota > Halobacteria > Halobacteriales > Natrialbaceae > Halostagnicola > Halostagnicola alkaliphila. The sequence goes on from NZ_AP043826.1 coordinate 122,494, forward strand.
GCAGCCACAGGGTCGGGCCTGATTGGCCATCGACCCGGCGCTGGTGACTAGCACAACCGACACCTACAGTGCGGACAGTTCGGTAACGAGAGTCCGTCGGAAAACGCACGAAAACCGAGGCGCTCACGCCGAACCGAAAGCACTCTCGAAAAGAAAGACGTATCGGACGTTATTCCTCGGATACCAGTCCGACCCGGTTCCCCTCAGAATCCGTAATAACCGCGTAGTGGCCGCCCATCTCGGGGATCGGTTCTTTCGAAATGAGGGTCTCGCCACCGTTCGATTCGACTCGAGCGATCGCGTCGTCAAGATCGTCGTCGACGGTCAGATAGATCACGAGTCCGTCGTCCATCGGATGATAGCCGATCGTATCGCCACGTTCTGTCGTATACTCGTCGATTTCGACGATCATGCCACCGACTTCTCCGTCCTCGGTATCGAACATGCCGGCCCGTCCGACGGGATCGCCGTCCTCGGGCGAGTGAACCTCGATATCGCGCTCGAGAACGATCGAATAAAAGTCGACTGCCCTGTCGAAGTCAATGCTGGGGAGTTCGAACCAATTGAGTACGTGCGTCATATTGTAAATCTCCGTGGAGGGGTATTTCCCCGACAGATTCTACGCGGTCTGATACGATATAGGGGCGAGTCTGCAGGCGAAAGGTGGACGAAAGGAGTTCGCTCGAGAGATACTGCGAACAATCGACTGGAACTACCACTCGTCGAAACGCCACAATCGGAAACGAAACCCGTCGGTACCTAACTCGGTGCAATCGAGCGGGCGATACCGAACGAATCGCCCAGGAGCTCGCGAGAAAACACAGCGTCGGCTACCGGGTCGTCGGCTTCCGTCGCCGCGGAAACGAGGTGTCTCCGCGAAAAACGCGCGTCCGCGACCGGTGACGAGCTCGCCATCAACGAGGTCTGCCTCGACGGCTGACTCCCCAAAATCGGTACCGTCTGGACGGGTCGCGACCTCGAGGAGTGGCTCGCCCACCACCGGTACTGCCTCGAGTGGGACCATCCCGATCTCGGTCTCGAGCGATAGACGGGCAACAGCCATCGCAACCTCACGGAGACGACAATCGATTCGAGTCCCTGCCTCAGTCCAGATCGATCCGCTCCCAGCCCTCCGCCTCGAGCTTCCGCCTGACCGGATCCGGTAACTGTCCATCCTCGTCAGTCGCGAACGCGGCCGCATCCGTCTTTGCGTCGAGGCGATCGTCGTCGAGCACCTGAAACGACCAGATGCTCCCGCCTCGCTTTATCTGTACGATCCGCTCGCCGTCGCTCGAGAATTCCTGATATTCGGTCGCCATCTGCTACTCGAGTGATGGAGCCGATGCGAACTTATAGCTTGCAGTATGCTCATCGCACGCCTGCTCCGTTCGCGTATTTTCGGCTGGCTCACTCCGTCGGGAGCAACCAGAAACGCGACACTATCCTCTCGGAATACGGTTCAATACATCTTCTCTCTTACTAGGCACCACACAGCACCGCTTCCTAATTGAAGCGGATAGGCGAAACGGTACAATATAGCGAGGTTATTCGAGTTCATGTTATACTGATGCGCAAAACCGTTTAATAACGAGTGAATTCACTGGGATTGAGCAAACCGAAGGTTTGCGATGTTCAGCGAGTCCATGACTGAACGAGCGAAAGCGACGTGAAGGAAATGGACTCACCTAGAGTAGATCAATGCACTCTCTCGTCCCGTTCCCGACTGTCAGATTGGAAAGTGAGAACTATAGTGAGCTATCCGTACGCACGCTATCTACTGGAATCTCTTGCTCACGTGCAGCCTTTCGAAGCGCGCTATCTTCAGTTACCAAGGTGAGATCATTACGCTCTGTGGTTGCAAGATACGCCGCGTCATAGAACGTGAGTCCGTTTGATTGGGCGAGGTCCATCGTTGTAGAGAGGTTTTCGTTACTTACGGTCTCGAGTTGAACCTCTGTACCAAGTCGTGAGAGAATAGTAACAGCGTCTTCTAATTCAGAATCAGTTAGATTATCGTGGGCAAGGCCGGTTTTCCAAAGTGCATTCGCCGCCTCATACATCGTCAAATCGAGCATATACTCATCGAACAAGATACTAACGTCTACATCGGCTCCGTTTTCACCAATGATAATGTCTACCACTGAGCTTGCGTCGAAGAGATATTCAGACATTAGTTCTCTTGACGGGTTTCACGAACTGCTTCAACAATCTCGTCAGTTTCAACACCGTCACCTACCTTCTCTCGAAGGGAATCTACATCCCGTCTAAGTTTCTCGCGCCGGCGCTCGGTGATTTCCTCCTTGAGCGCGTTACGGATAACCTCGCTAACGTTGATATCTTCCTTTTCGAGTTCTTCCTTCATGTCATCGGGGATCTTTGCTGATACGGTAGTCATACGTGCGAGTATTACGTGACAGAATTACTAAAAAGTTCCCTGGAGAGTTAATAAGGCCGTCTCGAGCGGATTGTTCTAGAACGGACCGACGCAACCAGCGACCGCCAGGGAGCCGTGAGTGAACCAATCCCCGAAGGCAACCACCGCAAGGAGCAAAGAAACGGAGCTGCACCCCTCTCCGAAAAAGTAAAGTACAGAGTAATGACGTGTAATTGTAGCTACCCCCGGACGGAAGCCATGACGAAGCGAAGAACGACTCAACTCAAGCGGAGAACGTTGCTGGAGAGTCCCACCGATGGGCGATTCTGTACTTAAAGAAGTGTGTGGAATCGTCCGCCGTGTTGGGATTGTTGGCGAGGCAAAAGCCGAGTGGACTCGCGGGGATGGTGAAATCTCGTTGAGTCGCGTGGTTTTGCAAATCATGATCTTATTCTGGTAGGTTCTGACGGCGGACCGCCATCTTCTCGCGTTCTGTTCTCGCGTCGTAATGCTGGTACAGCACATCGAGCGAGACATCCATCCGCTCGCTCACCGTCTCCGGTGCCGTTTCCTCGTTCAGGTGGTTCGTGATCGCTCCCCGGCGAATCGCATGGGGAGACCGCGCCGATGGACACTTCGACGGGACCGCACCACTGCCAAGAGCTTCACAGCCGCTCGGCTGTCGGTCATGTGGGCATTCAGCGTACCGACAGGGGTGTAACGCCCGGATCACCCACTTGTAGATTGAGTGGCCGGTAGGGCGGGTATCCTGCTGAGTCGTGAACAGCGGTCGGCGACCGTGCTCGTCGCGAACGGTCTTCCGGTCGGGATTCGAAACGAAATCCTCGAGAATCTTGAACCAACGAGGACCGAGATAGACCCAGCGACTCCCTCCATCGCCGTTTTTGAGCGGCGTATCCGTATCGGGGCGGTGCTCGACTCGAATCGCTTGGTCATCGTCATCGAGATCGTCAACATCGAGCCCACGTACCGCACCTCGTCGCATCCCCGTTCGCCAAATCAAAGCGAGCAGTGCGTGATCTCGACTCGCGTAGTGATGGCGATCGTAGTACCGAAGCGCCTGCTTCGCGCGGTCGGCCTCGAGGAACACATCTTTCGACTCGGCTCCGTCCGGTAGGTCCGGTGAGTGGAGCTTTTCGGAAAGACCCTCCTCGACGCCCTCGATATCGGCCCACCACCGGAGCGCCATCCGGACGCTACTCAACTGCTTTTGCAACGTGATCGCGGCAACCTCACCCCGACGCCAAGCCACGAACGCCGACAGATCACGACCGGTGAGGTCGTTCAAGTCGTCGATCTCGGCTTCTTCACACCACTCGAGAAACACAGAGAGACGATGCCGCGCGTTCTGCATCGAGGACTCGCGAATACTCGGTGCTCGGTGTTCGAGGAAGCGATCGACGCCTTCCTTCGGTTCGAGAGGCTGGAGGTCCTTGCTCACGCCTCCCCCCGGACCTCGAGTGTGTTCCCCTGGTGGAGAACGAGCTCGTCGCGATGGATTTCTTCCTCGGTTTTCAGATCGTGGAGCGTCTCGAACTCCGGTTCAACATCGTTGTCGTAGGAGCGAGCGCACTGCTGGCACCAGAAGTGGTTGTTCGTGGGCTCCCAGGATCGATGGCCGTTCGGACACATGAACCGCCAGCGATCCGTTCGGTTCGACAGTCGAATCTCTTCTTTCGTTGCAGGCATCACCTCGGGCGTCTCGCCGGGATATAAAAACGAGAGGCCAAAGGCGCACCGCGAAAGTAAAACTAAACCTGATTCTCGTCGGAGGCTATACGTCCGTCCTTCGAGGGATTTATCCCCCGTTGCGTTGCGCGATATCATGCTTCCGTAGTCTGGTTACGGAGGCCAGCGGGCCGGTGCCTCTACACCGGGTCCGCGTTTTCGCGAGGACCCGACCGGGCAGCGGCGGGTCCGTCTGGCTTCCGTTGCACTGGCTGAAACACCCCGTTTACTTATAATTAACTAAGCGTTCTATTAGCTACAACTATGAGATTGGATGTGTATGAGATGAACACCGGACAGATTTTCATGGTGTACTGTGCAGAAAAGCTAAGATGCGACGACCTCGGGTGGTCTGGATGACGAACGCGGATGATCGGATTTTGGAATTTCTCGAAAACGATCCTAATCCAGATATTGTTGCAACACCGAGAATTATTGCTGAAAATATTGACTTCAATCGAGGATACGTCACTCAGAGAATGAGTAAACTTCTCGAAAACGATCTTGTCGAATATTATGAGGAATCAAGTGGAATTTATCAAATAACCGAACGGGGTCGTAAATATCTCAATGGGGATTTGGATAAGGACGACCTCGAGAACGGCCAGTAGTTACAAACCAGTGTCGTGACTGAGAGTTAATATGTACTCTCGAAGGTCGGTGATTGGTGGGGTCACACTGCTGATAACTACGTTAGCAGGGTGCTCAGGAGACATTTCGAACACTGGTGATGGTGGTGAAGCCGGAAACGATAACGGTGGTAATGACGACGATTCAGATCCTGAACCAGAACCGGAACCGGAACCAGATCCGGAAGTTACCGATATCAACGTGGACTCAGACTTCATGGGTTCCTTGACCGGAACTGCGGACGTTCAGGTGTTAGTTCAGAACGACGGTGACGAGGGAGATGTCGAGGCGACCGCGATCATTCTTGACGAGAACGGTAACACTCTGAAACGGGAATCGGAAAGAGCGTATGTCGATGAGGGAGAAAGCCGTCGAATCGATATTGAGATGAGTGGGCCGGATGGCTCAGATCGCGTTACTGCGGAAGCTGAACCAGCTTAAGCTTCAATTCCGTCGATGAGTTCGAGCGAATATTCACCTTCACCTGTACGCTGAATGTGAAAGAGATGGTCGTCGTCGAGATCGCCGTTTTCGTCGAGCAATCCGTCAATGCGCAGGTCGTCTTTTGGAACCGTCACTCCGTAGGAATAGTTGTCTAATTCCCTGAGTTTGTTCAATGCCATAACATCGCTCGCAACTTCCCCCGGTATAAAGGTTGGTGTCACTGGGGGGTACACCAATGCGTCACCTTGGTTTTCCTTAGCTTTTCGACCCCCCGTGCTGACGGAATTTGAGTATGGCAACTTCAGCCTTGCCGGATACGCTTCCGACAAATATCCGATCGAAAGAAGGAATCGACTTAATTGACTCACTCCTGGCTCCGCTGTTCGTCGCGTGCACGCTCGTCGTCAGCGGCCTCGCGACAGTCGGGATCGACGCGCCCATCACGTGGTATCTCGGGGACGCGTTCTATGCCGCCCACGGGACCGAATTCACCTGGGCGTTCATCTTTTCGATGATCGTCATCGGAACGGCGTGGATCACGAACGAGCAAGTGGACTTGTCTGACTATACTGACGAAGAACTGGCAGTGATGCTCTCGATGTTCATACTGAATATCTTAGCCGCTCTCGTGCCCGCCATTCAGGTCGCTATTGCCGCTTACTGGTGGTTGGGGATGTTCGTGGTCATGCTGAACGGAGCCGGTTTCTACCTGCTCGCTTACAAATAACGAAACTCAAGGGGAAGGAAACATGATAACGCAATTTTTCGACGGGATGGACGTTGAGACGGTCGAACTACTGGCAGCCTTCGGCGTCGTTTCGCTCGTTGGCTGTCTGCTAATAATGGCATCGCTGTTCGGACAGATCGCGGGGTTACTATAATGTCAACAGAGAGCCCACAGCCCACGGATTCGGACACGGTAGAGGAACAGGCATTTCACGAGATGGTCGAACACTCGGCAACACGGCGCGGAGTGCTGCGCGGGATCGGCGCGACGGGAACGGCGGCGATCGGCGTCGGCGTTGTCGGTGCGGACGAGGAAGAAGATTCGTCGTTTGGAGACGATATCGAGGAAGACGATTACGAACTCGTTGATCCACAGGTCCGTCCAGCGTACGACCCCGATGATCCAGATACATCGACGTTCGCGACGGCTCGGAACCTGATCGATTATGTCGATCGGATCTTGCAACCGGAGGGGCTGCCCGAAGACGAGATCCAGTTGCATTCGATGGGCATCTCTGAATCAGAGGGGTTCGATATCCATCTCAATCAAATCGAGAACGACCTCGAGCGGACCTCTGGGTTAGCGTCTGATGAGGCCCGTCACGCGATCGCGACTGCGTGGGAGGACGGGTTGACCGAAATTCAGGCGCATCAGAATGCAATGCAGGCCATTCGGGATTATTATTCAAAGATTGAATGGAATCATTTGGAGGTCCTAAACAAATCGATCTTACAACTGCGCGTCATCATGACGCACGCGGTCGAATCGGATGATGTTCGAGACCACTTTATTCAGATCTCCGGAACTGCCGTAGCCGAAGAAGAGGAGGTTCAACTCTATGTGTTCGATGAGACGACTGAATCTAAATTCGAGCTAACAAATGGAGACGAAGTTACCGTCGAGATACCAGCAATGGAATATGATGGATTCGGGTCCGAATCTGAAGTTGGCGGAACGATCCCCATCGACCAAGATCTTTTTGATCTTTATGATGATGAGAATGAAGAGTTCGTCTTTGAGCATCCAGATGAGGAAGAAGAGGACGTAACAACGAGTCTTGACGTGATTATCCAGAGCGTGCAGGTCGGTGATGATCCGTCCGACCAACTCGATTCGGCATTCTTGCTGAATATGAATCGATGGATGGAGGCATATTACGAAATCGAATATCAGAGCGACCGAATCACTGCTAACTTTGACGAGCAACTCGTCGAGGATATGTATGAATTGATGGACGCGGATCAACTGTCCCCGTCAGATGTTCGGGGAATTAATGGTCTATTCAATGAGTATTCGGGCGATTCTGAGGTTACATCAAGTTCGCTCAATTTGGCAATCTACAACCGTCTTGACATGGAGCAACCGAACCTCGAAACGACCGCATCAATGGAGGTGACGTATACCGGACCAACTGAGAGAGAGGTAACTATTCAGGATGGTGATAGGAACATGTCTAACTCCGGTTTCGTTGAAGATCAATCCTATACTGGACTGCTCTACGCGGAGGAGACTCCAGAAGATGGGCTCCGCCCTGGACACTCGTACCAGATCGGTGAAACATCTCTATATACGTTGACAGATGACGGCATCCATCTTGCGGATGCCGGAGCGGACTCGAATCAGTGGAGCAACACAGAGATTGGATCAAGAGATTCGGATATTGATTCAGAAGGGGAGACCTTGTATGTAACTGAGGGTGAAGAATCATTATATGCATTTAACGCGGAGACTGGTCGTGAACTCTGGGAGTACACGCATCCGGATATCCGTAGGGCGAATGGGGTCGCACTATCTCATGACGATCAAATAGTGTTCCTCACTGGATCAACGGATCAAGGTGAGCCCTTATTACAGGCGATAGATCCGGAGGATCAATCTCTCTTATGGGATGACAATGATCGGGCAAATGAAGCTTTGTATTCGTTAATCGCGCATCCGTCTGAGGACATGGTGTTCTATCCTGGGGATGGATATGTGTATGGCTTGGATTCCCAGACCGGGGACCTGCTCGAAGGCTGGCCATATGAGGGACTTGAGGGTCGAAGTGACGCGATCAACCTAACCGATGATGGGACTCTAATCGTATCGGACTGGAGCTCGAACCTTCACGGAATTGACATCAATGATCCATCAGAAACGTGGACCCAGTCGTATCCTGATGATATCAATGATTTAGCTATGGTATCTGATAACCGTATCTTACTGGCTGGAGGTGATGGAGTGGTTCGTCTCTTCGATCTTGAGAACGGCGAACCAACAAATGAGATATGGACCTACAGCGGCCCATCAGAGAATGCCTACGCCGTCGAAGAGTCTCTCACAGGAGACGAATTCTATGCGGGTTACAATGATGGAGAGCTTCACACGATTGAGTCTGAACAGGGGTTAGAACTGTCTGTCTATGACTATGAGAGTACGATAAGGGATATAAGGGTGCAACCTGTCGGGGTTGACTTATCAGGGATCCTCTCTGAAAGTATATTCTATGATGCCCCGACTGGTGATGAGATCTCCTTAATCGGTGGCCATCTAACAATCGACTCAATGCAAGATGCTGATGGGAATGAGATATCGGAGGATGACGCTCAACACTGGGAAGGAGGGACGGAGTACGATGTGTATGATTCGTCGGAGTTTGCAGAGTACACGCAACAGCAAACCGAGTTAATCGAACAAATCGAGAACAACTATGTCTATGAGGACGGAAATGGCGGGACTGACGTTGATGTTGATCTTGGTTGGCCCGACTGGATGGAAGATCCAAGGCCAGACATCCCAGAAGGGTCAGCACTTGTCGGCGTCGCGATCGTGGGGCTCGTCGTCGTCAGTATAGCGTGGTCGGTCGTCAGCGATCTGATCCCTGGCCTGGGTAACTGACGATGAGACGTTTTTGCATTTTTGCACTGGTGGTAGCGATTGTCTTGTCTGGCGTAGTGGGCTCTATGGGCATGGGCTCCGCGATCGCGCAGGAGAGCGAGAGCGATGACGACCAGGACGAGCTCGAGTCCGACGAGATCGACGGGAACGAAACGGACGCGCTCGAGCAAGCATCGATAATCGAAGAACGGAACGAGACGGTCCAATTCGGCGAGATCGGAGAGTTAGCCGGTTGGGGATTCGATGACGGTACCGTTCAAGTCGCAATCTCCGCCGAAAGACCGCTCGATATCGTTATTGTGGACAGTATCGCAGGCGTCGGCGACGAAGGCGCGGTACAACCGCCGACGCACGAGGTATCGATCGATGAGGGTATCCACGTCGTCACGATGCCCGTGGAGTCGCTGAACGGCGGCCACTCGGTGACGGTCAACGTCGGAGGCGCGCAGGTCCGACTCTCGAGTGAGATGGTCGAGAGCGATCCAGACGACCCGCTGAGCTACTTCGGCGGGCTTAGTGGACTGTTCTGGGGGATCGGCATGACGACCGGATTGGCGGCGACAGCGGCCGGATACGTCGTCTATCGCGAAGACAGCGGAGTGATGAAAGCATGAGCGAGACAAGCAACACGTACGGAGGCTGGAGCGACCGATTAACGCATATCGCGGCTGAGGGGCAGTTAGTCGTTCTCGGGTTGATGTTTTCCGTGGGCGTGGGCTTGTTCCTCTGGCGGCCGTCTTTACCGAGCGTTCCGCCCGTCACTCAGGGGATTCTCGCGGCGCTCTTGCTGTTCGGCCCGCCCCTGTTCGGGATTTTCGTGACCGGCGTCCGATGGCTTCGGAAACGCCGTATGGTGGAGGTTCACCACATCAACGGCGTAACTGACGTGAGAGAGAAATACTACGTCGAACCGTCGGTGTGGAGTAATAAGAAAATCGAAGGACCGAGCCCGTACTCAGTCAACGACGGAGGGGCGTTCGAGGTTCGAGAGTTCGAGAATCACGAGGATATTGACCAGTTGATCGTTCGAGGATGCTATTTTAGCGAACTATCGGACTCGAAACTCATCACGATTAAAGCGATGCTCGAGGACGTTCACGGCGATCTCGTCGAGGAGTTCCTGGCGTCGAATCGGCTCCGCGGTCGAATCTCGAAAATGGGGCTTCAGATCCAGAAAGACCTCATCAACGAGGAAGCAGAAGCCGACGAACGCGGTCTAATGAATCCACGAACGGCAGTGAAAGAACGGTTCGAATCGGCACGCGAAGACGCGGAGAACAATTCGACAGACGACATTCAGAACGTCTCTCGCTACGTCGATCAGTATGCCGACGAGCACGGAATCGAGACAACCAGCGGCCCGCCAGCGACCCAAGAGCAGGCACAGCAGGCGGCCACAGACGGAGGGAGCGGATATGAGTGACGAACAAGACAACTACACAGTCGGCGGCTTTCGAGAGTTTCAGGACGGAAAACTGGCACGTGACCCCGATGAGGTGCTCCCTCACACCGGATTTGTGAGAGACGACCAGATAGACCGTCAAATGACGATGCGCGCGCTCCATCACGATCCGGACCGATGGGACGGCAAAGCGGCGGCCACGTACATGGACGTGGCGAAGAACCGAGATATCCTGAAAGGAGAGGGAAGCCATACAGCGCGGAACGCGCTCGATAACGGCGATACGCTCACGCTGAAGCACTATCTCGGCGACCCGGCTCAAGAAGCCGACCTCTCCGGAATCAAGGCCATCACGCGCTTGCAGGAGATCGTGGCCGGACCGGCCCCGGTGATCGTGTTGCTCGGCGAGATGGGTGCCGGGAAAACGAACTTTGCGTGCCTCCTGGCGCAGCTGCGCGATCGCTGGGTTGACGGCAATATGCAGATCGCTTCAAACATTCGCACGCTCCCGCGAAATACCGACTGGGTACGTGACAATGGCGAACTCGAGGACGGCTGGATACCGAACTATCCGCTGCTCGAGGAATGGGTCGGACAGGATGGAAATCCAGTTGAGCATTCGCAGAAGCCAAAGCTGTTCATCGGCGACGAGTTTTCGACGAACGCGAGTGGGTCCGGCGAGGACGGCCAGTTAGTCCGCAAACTGATGGGTCCGTTAGTGTTCAAAATCCGAAAGTACAACGGCGCTCTGATCTATATCGGTCACGACGAGAGTTCGATTCATCCGCTTCTCTGGCGCGTCGGGACGATTATCAAAAAGCCCGATCGGAACGACCAGGGCAAGGCGATCGTCGCGGATCGCATCTCCGGTGGGAAACTGAAGGATGTTGATCCACGGCCACTGAAAGGCATCCCTCCGGCCGATTTTGAGCCTCACACGCACGATGAAGCCGACTGGTCGTGGCGCGCTCCCTCCGGAGACGAGAAGGACGGCCCGGCGATCGCGGAGGACGACGTGAAAACGGTCGCTGCATGGACGATGGAAGCCTGTCGAGAGCAAGGTATGTCGGCCCGCGAAACCTCCGTATACGTGCCGTATAGCCACGCTACCGTCTCAAACTGGTGGAAAGAGATTGATGAAGGCGGCGAGAAAGCGGAGTGGGTTGACAACGTGGAGAAGGTGATCGCATGAGGGCGTCGGGTTGCCAAGCTGTAAAGCGCAACCGACCCCCCTTTAGTAACTGTCAAGCCCAAAGCCCACCGCGCTTGCTCCCTACTGGGAGCGAAGCGGGCCGTGGGCGTAGCGTATCTGAGCGAGCGGAGTTTTATATATATCTGCGCGTGGCGTGTGCGTTACCTATCCGATACCTGTCATTTTTTGAGAGTCGATTTTTGAAAAATCGCGGCGCGCGCGTTGTGGGGATGGACTGATATGCCGTCGCACAAGGCCAACAAGCACGGAACAGCGTGTGAATACCATCTCGCAGAAAAGTATCGCGTCGATCTCGTCGACGAGAACGGAAAGCGAGTCGATACCAGTTGGTACGACGGTCTCAAAAACGGCGTTCCGTGGGAGTTCAAGGCCACGAAATACAAACACGCTGACGGCCAGCCCGGCAATTTCAAGGTGTACAAGCAGTATCACGGCCGATTACAGCGGAACGGTGGGAGGTACGGATTTGCGGTCTATCGCAAGCGAGGGACCGGAACGCAGATTTTGAAAACGACGTCCATTCCTGCATCCAGGCTGCCCACGTTGCGCTGGCACGGGGGCGGCGATCACCGCGACACCAAGCAAGCGAAGATCTCGATCGAGGACGTGTTCTAATCTCGATCGACGGTCACCGACTGTTCTGCTTCGAAGCTGACGACTCGAGTACTGAGTGTTTCCGCGATCTCCTGACGTTGCTCGTTCGTAAGGTCGTCGCGCTCGAGGACCTGGCGTGCAGCTGCAACGAGTTTCGGCACATCGTCACACGCACTGACGACGGCTTTCGTCTTGTTACAGTCGTAGAAGTCCGCTGCTCGGTTGATCGGATCCAGCCGGTAATCGTACTTGCCGTCGGTTCGGATTCGCATACTCGTACACACGACCCCCCGAATCCTAGTTTTTTCGACTCACTGAACCCGGCCCAAAGCCCATAATCGGGGTGTTTCTATCAGTTCGCCAGAGTGGTTTCGAGGTTCGTCGCGGCGATCGTCGCTCGATATGCACACGGCGTTCTCGATCTCGTGTGCATATTCGGGAAACCGTTTTTCGCGACGTGCAACCCCCAGCGGTGGCGGAGAATAGTGGCTACGCGCTTCGTCGAGATGACTCCCACAAGAAATAGAGAATAACCATACCAATGAGAACAACAATCGCACCCAGAATACTCAGGAACTGTCCAAGGGTGATAGCCACAATCACGTTCATAATGTCATGAACGGACCAATCAGATAAAAAATGCACCGCTAACTTCGAAACTGTCTAACCCCCGTTTCGTGTGCTTCAACTGGAGATCTCCGTGCGGAGGCGGAGGGGGTGCGCTGTAATTTTTTGGCTCTGTCCCCTTGGGGACACACGCCAAGGGGGCTTTCGCGCGCAGCGCGAAACGACCCCGCATGCGGTCCGGAGCGATCGCCGTGCGACCCACGGGCTCGAGAGACGGAACACAAACTAACTTGTGAAGTTCGTCAAAAACAGAAAGTGTACTTGTAGAAAACAAGTGCCAAAACGGCGTTACCACTCAAGAAGGTCGTTCTACCAGTCGGGATCGAGCTTCCCGAGCAAACGCGAGTGCGAACCTCCCTCTGGTGAGTTCCACACCATCGGGATCCCAGCGAACACCGCCGGATCGTTCCCTGAATGCCGCCACTTCTCGATCGCCTCTCGAGCGACCGCCTGGGCGTTTTCGAAACTACTCCCCTTCAGTTCGGAGAGGATCGTATCGATCCGCATTCGCTTCGGGTTCCCATCGTCGTCGAACTTGAGCTCGGCACCGTTCTCGGCAAGCCACTGTTGGAACGGCGACGACTCGGCAACGTGGTCGGCAAGGCCCATCACGTGCTGCATCCGATCGGCGTAGCTCTCGATCGCGTACTCGGCACTCTCGACGAGCCCGCGAAGTTCCTCCTGGTACTTACGAGCTCGAAACGACACGTCACCACTGTCGAGATCGATGATGTCGCCAAGATCGTTGATCGCTCGGTAGATCGTCGCGGGGTGCTTCCCGAGATCGTCGGTGAGGTCGTCGACAGTTGATCCGCCGTCAGTCGCGACGGTCTCGGTCACGTCCCGTGCGGTCTCGCCCATGTCTCGTAGCGTCGTCATTAACAGGTGGTTCGACTCGGCCTCGAGCCGCGGCGTCGGATCCGCGTAGATCTCGACGGGATCGTCTCTCGCGACGGCTTCGAAGTGGTAGTCATCAACGTAAACACCACTCCCGTCGGGTCCGAGCGGGATATCTTCCCAGGCGAGGAAATTCAAGAGTGTTTCCTCGATTTCCTCCGTTACCTCGTCGCGTTCGGACCACGACCACGCCTCACCGTCGTTCATCGCTTTGTTCACCAGAACCTCCACCTTCGGGTGGTAGGATGGATTGTCCTTCGCGACGGCGTCGGCGTTTTTCAACTGATAGATTTCGAACTTTCGCCCGTACGTGTGGCCGGGAAGCAACTCGCTAACCGATGCCGGGTCGAGTTCCATTCGGTTCTGGTGGTTAATCACCTCCTTGTTATCGAGCGACAGTTCGGCTTTCACGCCCTCGAGCTCGGCGAGGTGTAGCATCACTTTGTGCATCACGCCCGACTGTGCGAGCCGTTCAGCCCATGATCGGCGGGCACGAACATACCGCTCGTACGCCCACTCGCGACTGTACTCCGGGTGCGGGGGCTCGCGAAAGTAGGTCGGGTGAACTCGCTCGCCTGCCTTCTCGAAAATCGCGCTGAAGAACTCCGGAAGCAACTCGAGCGCGCGGGTTGCTTCGATGTGAGACGGTTCGTACTCAACGTCGACGCCTTCGACCTGACCGAACTGCGATTCCCAGGGTAACTGAACCGGCTCACCCGTTTCCCAGTGACGCATATCGGGGAATCGCGGCGAGATATTGTACGACGCTTTCGACTCACCAGGGCCACTACCGACGATATCCCATTCGTAGAGCCGTTCGGCGTTGATACCATCGCTTAATCGAGGTGCAAATCCGGATTTGCTGTAACTCACGACGATGTGCCACGGTTCCCCGTCGATCTCGACATCTAATTCGGTGTGTCCCTCGAACGGTTCACCGAGCATGACCGACGAGAGCGCGTCATACGGCCCGCGTCCCCAGTTATCCCATTTCCAGCGCCCGTGAATTTCGTGAGGCGTCGTTTCGACCTGCGCCATCACGCATCACCGGCGAAGTCCGCGAGGGTGGCGTCGGCGTTGCCCTCCTGGTCGCCGACCTCGAGCGGGATCGTGGTCGGATCTGGATGGTGAAACAGCTCGATATCCTCGAGCTCGGCGACGATCGTCTCCGCGAGCAACCGCCGGTGACACCATCGCGGATCCTTCTCCCAACAGACCAACCAGATATCACGCTCGCGAGCGCGATCGCGTAATTCATTCACGACCACAGCCGGACCCGCCCGCGCAAGATGCGCGCGATATCGCTGTTCGTAGTCGACGTTATCCCACGCGACAGCCGCCGGTATCGGATCGTCATTCAGTTCGGCGGCTTTCTCGACCGTCTTGAACGCCTCGAGGAGCGGTTCGGGCGGTGCGACAGCTGGGATATTTCGATCAACCAGCTTATCAATGAAGTCTCGAGGTCGTCGGACCACTCCGAAAACGTCGTCATCGTCCTTCGGTTCGAACGGTGACGACGGCGAGAGCCCGGTGAAGTACGTCGTTCGAACCGTCACGCCGACGCACCTCCCTTCCGCTGAATTTCGGACGGATCGAATATACGGCTCCACGCGATTTGCGCGTAATCGGCTCGATCACCGGCATCGATCCACGACGAAACGAGGTCGTTGACGACAGTCGCAGGAACGAGCTTCAGCGCGAGAATGGGCCGGTCGGGCATCGGTGCACAGACAGCGAACAGGTAGATCGCTCCCTTCTCGAGCAAGTGCTGGTGTTGCTGTTCTCGCAGGTAGTAGCGGCCTCGAGTCTGTCCTTCACCGTAGACGACCATCACCGATTTAATCTCGATGAGCGTCCCGATCTCCACGACCGGGAGCGCGACCGTGGGCAGCTGGGCGTCCGGTACGATCACGGTGGTGGCGCGGGCGTCGGCGTGAACGTCTTCGGTATCGGTGAGGTGTTCGATCTCGGGGACGGTTTGGATAACGGCGGCTTCTGCGTTCTCCCCGCCGTGTTTCGCAGAGATGCGCGCTTGAGAACTCACCGCTCGTCACCTCCCGATCGGCAAGTGTCCGTGTCCGTGTACTGCTTGAGTTCATCTATCGCGATGCCGAGTTGCTTCGCCTGGTATCGGTAGGATCGGGCATTTTCGGCGTTCTCCTCCCAACGAGCAGCCGATTCGAGAGTGTGCTTCGCTTCCGAGATTTTTGATTTGACTGTTCGAAGCTCGCGCTCAGTATCGTTTGAGGACATCACGAATCGCCTCCGTTCTGCTGCTTTCCCGTCTCACGTTGCCGCCCGTCGTCGTTGACGAGCGTCGTCTGAACCGGTCCGATATCGGACTCGCCGACCCAAAGGTCATCGGAAGGGTGGAGTGGTGGACGATCGCCGCGGATGTTGTCGCAGTGCGGGGAGATCCGCGCGATGACGCTTTCGACGTTCGAACAGATCCACTGCCGGACAACGTCATCGAAATCGTGCGTGTACCAGCCCCTAACGTCCGCAGGGTCATAGCGGTGAGCGCACATGGCGAGCGCGGAGAGATCTCCGGTCGTGACTCGCTGGGCGTCTTTGACTGCGGCAGGCTTCCGCGTATCCCCGACATCGAGACGGGCCTGTTCAGTCCCGCTCGAGGCGGCGCTCATAGGGATTCCTCCGTTCCCGTACCTACAGACCGCTCGTTTAGCGCCCACTGGAGTTGGAAGCAAAGGGCACCGAGGTCGGCGAGTTCGTCGCCGACACGTTCCGGATCGCCGCCCTCGTGCATGGCTTCGAGATGCGCCTGAGAGAGTTCGCCGAGTTCTTCCTGCAACGCCAGAAGCAGGGTCTCAACCTCTTGGATACCCCACTTCTCGACGTTCTCCTCGGCCTTCTCTCCCCAACGCTTGCCGATGTACAGGTAGTGCTCCGTACCGTCACTCGACATTGCGCTCACCTCCCTCGCTGTAACGTTCACCGCACGCCGTACAGATCCACCTTACCCGCCGCAAATTCACAACACGCTGTTTCCGTCCGTCGGCCTCACAATTCGGGCAAATCGGCGAAAACGCCCGTTCAATAGCGTCCACAGAGTTGCCGCCGTCGGCCCGAATCTCGCGATCGCCTTCGTGCTCCTGGAAGACAGCCGACTCGAGGACGGTATCACAGTCCGAATCGACGACGTGATTCGATCCGGCGGCGATCATCCGATTGTACCCGTTCTCGCAGTTCTCGAAGGACCATGTTTCCGAACAGTCCAAACACTCGAGAACCAGCATTTTGGCAGCTTCAGACATCGAAACCACCCCGAACTAACCGCCCATTGCAGAACGGACACCGATCACCCTCACGGCCCGAAACCTCGAAAAGCGTCTTTTCGCAGGTGTGTCGCACGGGCAAGCGCAATCGCTGGATACGGCGCTCTACTCCCTTCATAGCGACCACTCCGATTTAATCGAAAATTCAGCACCACACGTCTGACACTGCTTCGGCTCTTTGACGTTACAGATCGTATCACAGTAGTCGCAAATGACGGCTGGAACGCCATCGACAACGAGCAGACTATTCGACGGGTACGCACTCGCTTGCTCACCCATCGATTCCACCTCCGTTCTCGCGATCGGGAGCGCGAACGGCGAGGCCAGCTCCGGATCCGCGGCTCAGTCGTCGGTACGAATCGCAGTTTCCACAGCGATGGGCTCGGTCATCGTCGTCGCCGAACACCCGACCGAACTTGTCGGTCACGTGGGTTCCGCAATTCTGACAAGTCGAATCGTTAACAGACGGCCAAGGTGCAACCGTCATGCCGAACACCCCGAATTTCCTTCGGTGAAATCGACAGCCTGCACGGGGGTGGATCCCGTACCGTTAATCAATCGATTTTCAAAGGGGTTTTCTACGCTCGAAGAGCGGTTGCATAATTCAGGGTTAGTCGCTAAGGACGCAACTATCCGGACAATTCGAAACGTGACAACAATCCGATGGACTCGCGGGGATTTGAACCCCGGGCCTCTTCCTTGCGAAGGAAGCGATCTACCACTGATCTACGAGCCCTCGAGCAAACCTAACTCTGGTTTCTATTTGAGGCTTGTGTTTCGGGGACGCCTCGAAAGCCCACAGCAACCGACCTCGAGCGCGCAGACTAAATCGTCGGCTGATCCAGCCGCGTCGACGACTCGGTCCGCAACACTCGAGCGCGTCCGGCGAGCAAGCCGACCAGAAATCCGGTAAAGTGTGCGATCAATGCGACGCCCGGTGCGAGTGTGGTGAGCGTCACGATCACGGCGAGTGCGAAGAAGACGACGTAGGTCACCCAGTTCGGGACGTCGATCACCGAGGCAAACCCGCTCGAGAGGCGGTTCCCAGCAACGAGATATCCGAGCAAGGCGAACACGGCACCGCTCGCACCCAGCACACCCGGAGCCGACCCGCCGATTCCCGCAATCGACATGATCCCGGACATCACCAGAACCTGTGAGATCCCCGCGATAGCGCCCGTGACGAGGAAAAAGGCGTGGAAACGAAGCCTGGTCGTCGCTCGAGCGATCGGCCAGCCGAAGAGCACGAGCGCGATCGAGTTCGATACCAGATGCCCGATACCGTTGTGGGCGTAGACGCTCGTCACGATCGTCCACGGATCGTTCGATATCGGCGGGGAGAGAACGAACAGTCCGCTCATCATGCCGAGAAGTTCCGTCACGAACTTCGCGGCGAGAACGATGAGAAAGACGACTAACAACTCAAAGATCGGACTCCCGTTCCCGGAGCGAGTCGACATACCTGTACTCCGAGGGCGAAATACAAAAGTCTGCACTCCGTACGCGGCTCGGTTTGAAGGTGAAAAAACGCGATCGGGATCGGCTTCGAGTTAGTCCTCGAGGACGATCTCGATCGAAACGTCGTTCGGCACCTGAATGCGCATGAGCTGACGGAGTGCGCGTTCGTCGGCGTCCAGATCGATCAGGCGCTTGTGGACGCGCATCTCCCAGTGCTCCCACGTCGCAGTCCCTTCGCCGTCTGGGGACTTCCGGGTTGGGATTTCGAGGGTTTTCGTTGGCAGTGGAATCGGTCCACTGAGGTTGACGCCGGTGTTGTTCGCAATCTCGCGGACGTCGTCACAGATGTCGTCGAGGTCTTCTGGACTCGTGCCCGCGAGTCGAACGCGTGCCTGTTGCATCTATTTACTTCTCGTTGACGTCGAGGACCTTTCCTGCCGCGATGGTCTGACCCATGTCGCGGATGGCGAAGCTCCCGAGTTCTGGTATTTCGCTCGATGGCTCGATGCTGAGTGGCTTTTGTGGTCGGATGGTGACCACAGCAGCGTCACCCGACTGGATGAAGTCGGGGTTCTCCTCGGCGACTTCGCCCGAGGCTGGGTCCATCTTCTTGTCGATGGATTCGATCGTACACGCGACCTGTGCGGTGTGTGCGTGGAAGACCGGGGTGTAACCCGCCGTGATCACGGAGGGGTGTTGCATGACGACGACCTGCGCCTGGAACGTCTCGGCGACGCTCGGTGGGTCGTCAGCCGGGCCACAGACGTCACCGCGGCGGATGTCGTCCTTGCCGAGGCCGCGAACGTTGAATCCGACGTTGTCACCGGGACCAGCTTCTGGCACTTCTTCGTGGTGCATTTCGATCGTCTTCACTTCGCCGCCCACGTCGCTGGGCTGGAAGGAGACGTTGTCGCCGATGTTCATGACACCGGTCTCGAGGCGTCCGACTGGGACGGTACCGATTCCGGAGATGGTGTAAACGTCCTGGATTGGGAGTCGAAGCGGCGCGTCCGTTGGCGGCTCGGACTCCGGCAGATCGTTAAGCGTCTCGAGGAGGGATCGGCCGTCGTACCACGGCGTGTTGTCCGACGTTTCGGCGATGTTGTCGCCTTCGAACGCCGAAATTGGGATGAACGAGTCGTCGTCGACCTGGAAGTTAACCTGATCGAGGAGCTGGTTGACTTCTTCGACGACATCGTTGTAGTCGTCCTCGGAGTAGTCGACGATGTCCATCTTGTTGATACCGACGATCAGTTTCTCGATACCGAGCGTTCGCGACAGGAAGACGTGCTCCTGAGTCTGTGGAGCGACGCCGTCGTCTGCCGCGACGACGAGAACTGCGTGGTCTGCCTGGGACGCGCCAGTGATCATGTTCTTGACGAAGTCCCGGTGGCCAGGCGTATCGACGATCGTGAAGTAATACTGATCGGTGTCGAACTCCTGGTGTGCGATGTCGATGGTGACACCACGTTCTCGCTCTTCGGCGAGGTTGTCCATGACGTAGGCGAACTCGAAGCCACCCTTGCCTTTCTCTTCTGCTTCTTCGCGGTGCTGTTCGATGACGTGCTCGGGTACGCTCCCCGTCTCGTAGAGGAGTCGCCCCACGAGCGTACTCTTCCCGTGGTCAACGTGGCCGATAATGGCCAAGTTCTGGTGTGGTTTGTCTTCGCTCATTGTTGTAGCTCACGCGCAAGGCGCTTATATCGGTCTCTTTTGGCAGTAGCGGTTAAAACCATTTCGAAAGCGTATTCGAACGAGCCCGGCTACGTCTGCCGGTTTGCGCCACGTTCACACGAACGAACGTGTCGGCGAAACCCCTTGAAGCAACCGTCGGCGTTCGCCAGTCCATCGAACTCGCGTCCGCCAATTGCCCTGGTTCCCACGGTATCGATGAACCCCGTGTAACAACCAGTTTCGGACCAATCAGCGTTTTCCAAACCTGAAACTGCGAATCTCGTTTTATATCGTCCGGCATCGTTCAAACATATGAAAGGAGTCGTAGAACGCACGGATCGTCTGGAGACGATTCGGTAGAGCCCGAGACCCGCCATCCGAACGAATCCCCCCTGACCGCACACGAATCCGCGAAATCCAATGTTCGAAATCCTCCACCCGCCATCGACGTTCACCGATGGATCGATCGCGCTCCTCGGACTCCCCGTCCTGTTCGTGATCTTCACCTTGAAGGGGGCCTTCATCGGGAAGGTGTTTCCGACGAGCGTCTTCCTCCCTGGGTACGTCATCGCAAGCGGCGCGACGTATCTCCAGATCGGGATCATCACCGTCGTCGTCTCCATCGGGTACATGGTCGGCCAGTTCGCCATCTTCGTCGGGAGCAGACGCTACGGACCGCTGTTCGTGACTCGAGTGCCATATACGACCCTGGAGCCGGAGTCCACGCAGTTCGAGCGCTTCGATAGTTGGTTCGACAAATACGGCGGCCCGTCGATCTTCGTGACGAACTTCATCCCCTGGGTTCGGGGGCTGCTCACCATCCCCGCCGGCGCGAGCTCGTATTCGATGACCAGATACACGGTCCACATGGGAACGTCGACGCTGCTCTATCACGTCCTGTACGTCGGGATCGCACTCGTCGGGTTCCACTTCGTGTCGTGATCGGCGACTAATCACTACGAGAAAGCAGCCTACCGACCGCAACTACAGTTCCGGCAGACGACCAACGTCCGAGAGCACAGCCGTTGCCGTCTCGGGGCCGCCCGCACCGCGACCGCTCGAGGCCAGCGACCCCGCGTGTCGCGTCTCGATCTGGACGATGTTCTGCGTACCGGTCACCGCGAGTGCGCCGTGTTCGGGGACCAATCGTGGCCCGACGCGCACGCTGTCACGAGTCGCCTCGCCGATGAGTCGGATCGTTCGGCCGTCTTCTGCGGCCAACTCGAGTGCGCTTCCGGGGATGTTTTCGATTCCGTCGACGGTAGCGTCCTCGAGCGAAAAGCCCCCGTCGTTCAGGACGTTCGCGAGGATGACGAACTTAAGCGCCGCGTCGGTGCCGTCGACGTCGAACGACGGGTCGGCTTCGGCGACGCCCAGATCCTGCGCTTCGGTGAGCACGTGTTCGTAGTCCAGTCCTTCCGCGGCCATCCGGGTGAGGATGAAGTTTGCGGTACCGTTGAGGACGCCGCGAACGGCGGTGACCGCCTCTGGTGTGCAGTCTTCGATGGTCGAGAGGACGGGGATCGCGCCGCCGACCGTCGCTTCGAACCGGATCGAACCGGCGCTCGCGGAGACGAGTTCCTGCAGTTCTTCGTACCGTTCTGCGACGGGGCCTTTGTTCGCTAGGACGACGTGTCGGTCGGCCTCTAATGCACGTTTCGTGTGCGTGAATCCGGGCTCCGCATCGCCGAGTGTCGTCGGTGTGACCTCGACGAGGACATCGTAGTCGGTCTCGAAGACGACCTCCGGATCGTGATCACCGACGGGGTTACCCCCGGCTTTCCGCTCGAGGACGCTCTCGACGTCGATACCGCTCTCGTCGACCGCCGCGGTACTCGAGTCGGCAAGCGCGACGACGTCGTGCCCGTACTCGCCCGCGAGGTTGACGACGGACGTACCGACGGAGCCGGCACCCAAGACGGCGAGTCGCATCAGGCCTCACCTCCGGGAAGCGGTTCGACGACGGTGAGATCCTTCGTCGCGCCGATGGATCGAATCGACTCGAGCACCTCGTCGGCTCGGCCGGTATCGATCGCGAGTCGGAGTCGCGCGCTGGCGGTCCCTTTCGTTCCGTCGGGAGCCGCCAGCGAAAGGTCGAGGACGACGGCGTTCGCTTCGGTTTCGATCGCAGAGAGCGTATCCGAAAGATCGGTATCGACGACGTGGCCGATGAGGACGACAGAGACCTCTCCCCCGTAGCGTTCGGCACCAGCCTGGATGACGTTGACGCCGCCCTCGCGGAGCGATTCGACGACATCTTCGAACCGATCCGGCGGGCACTCGAGGTCGACTTCGACGGGGATGTGTCCGCGCGGAGTGATGTTCCCGCGCTCGTGGTGAATACTGAGAAGATTGCCGCCGTTTTTCGAAATCGGCTCGAGCGCGCGAAGCAACTCGCCGGGTTCGTCGACGAGCTCGAGGCGGACGGTGTAGGCACGAAGGCCGCCGTCGGCGCTCGGTTCGGCGGACGCTGCCCCGTCTACTGTGCTGGATTCGGTGTCGTCGGGGACGGACGAATCACCCATCGTCGGCACCTCCCCGAAGGCGTCTACACGTCGTCATAGTCAGTATCTGAGTAATGGGCGGGTAAAAACGTATAGTCGTTCCCAAAACTGTCCGGCCTCGCTAACGCCTACCACACACTGTCCGACGGTTGGCCGATAGCGTCATCGCAGTGGGTCGAAGCGACAGCAATCGGATCTCGAGTGCAACAACGGATAGCACCGAGAACGCCAATCGGCGACTCGAGTCCGGCTACCTCGTCTCGTCCGATTACCTACAGATGGTCCTCGCCGGGGTTCGACGACCCCCAGTCACCGCGGCCGCCCTCCGTTCGGTCGATTCCCATGATCGATTCTGCCTGGTCGGGGCCGCCGAGTTGGTCTCGAGCGTCGGGAACCCGAACGGTGATATCCTCGATTTCGTCCCATTTGAGGAGTTCCGCTTCGATGTTACCCGTCGTCACGTCGCTCACCGAACAGCCGCTACAGCCGCCGCCGAGTTCGATGATCACTTCGCCGGTGTCCGGGTCCGCCGCCCGAACCGCGCTGGTCCCACCGTGCATCTGGATGATCGGCATTTCCCGAGCGAGCCACTTTTCGACGCGCTCGTGGAGCGACGATTCCTCCTGGGATTCACTCATTGGTCCCACTAGTGTCTCGAGGAAAGAATACGTTCCGCTGCGTCCGAACGATAGTGAAGGTTTCGGCGGCTGATTCGTTCGAGCCGTCGAATCGACCATCGTTCGTCCGATCGACGGCCACTCTCGTCCGAATCGACGGTCACTCGTCGTCCGAATCGACGGTCACTCGTCGTCCGAATCGAAGACGTCCGAGTCGGTTAGCGACGGGGGATCGGCCTGTTCACCGGACTCGATCGGAAACGTGTACAGCCCGCTCTCCGGCCCGTCCGTGTTCGTGTAGGCAGTGGTGCTCGCGACGAACGACTCGCCGGGCTCGAGCACGCGAGCAGTCCAGAAAGAGGCGTCCATCGGCTCGCGCCACCAGGCGACTTCCTCGGGGGACTCGAGATCCGAGAGGTCGTGGATCTTCACGCCGCCTTCGTACCACGACGAGTAGAGCTCCCCGTCCCGCAACTCGAAGTTGTGCGAGGTCGTCCACGGTTCGCCGTCGTACGATTCGTCGTACCCCTCTGGGGCGTCGATCGTCGACCGATAAATCGGATCGGTCGGATCGGACAGATCGTAGAGATCGATACCGCCTGCGCCCGTCGCCCCCTCGAGACCGGTCTCCCAGCTCTCTCGGCCGATCGCGAGTATCTCGCCGGTGTCGTCGACTGCGGAGTAGTGGTCGTTTCCGGGCAGTCCGAGCTGCGCGTCGCTGATCTCCGATCGGGTATCGTACTCGAGTTGCGTCTCGAGGTCGGTATCGAGGAGCCTCGAGACGAACTGCGGGTCGGCGGGGTCGCTCACGTCGAGCAAGAACGTTCCCGCGTTCCAGTATGCGAGCACCGCGAGGTCGTCGCGGACGTACACGTCGTGGAGATAACGGAGGATCCAGTCGACGTCCGCCCACTCCGGGTCGTACTCGAGCAGGGACCAGCGCCCGATCTCCTCGATGCTGTCTCCCGAAATGTCGAAGACGACGAGCGGGTTCGTCGGCGCGTCAGCGATGCTGTCGTCGAGAGTCGAACCGCCGCCGGCGCTCGAGTCGTCGGTAACGTAGTTCGCGACCACGTAGAGGAGGTCGCCGTCGACGAAGCAGTTGTGGATGTGATAGCCGGTTTCGTACGGTTCGGCCGCGAGAGCCGGCTCCGCGGGATCGCTCACGTCGTAGACCAGAAAGCCGTGAAAGACGTTTCCCATCCCCTCGTTCGCCGGGCCGGGAACCACGAGTCGTTCGTTGCCGACTTTCACGTCGAGGATGTCCAAGAACGGTTCGCCCTCGAACTCGCCCGCGTTTTCGTCCTCGAGGAGGTTCTTCGGCTCGACCAGCACCGTTAGATCTTCCGGGTCGGTCACGTCGACGGTTGCGAACCCGTCGACGCTTGCTACGTAGGCGGTCTCGCCGTCGTCGCCGACCACGGCTTCCGCGGCACCCTCGAGCGAGGTGCTATCGAGGGGCTCGTAGAGGGGTTCAGAAACGTCCTCAGGGCCGGTGTCGAACAGACAGCCGGCGACCGAGAAGGACAGTCCCGCGCCGCCGGTCGCCCGCAGGACGGTTCGTCTTCGCATACTGTCAAAGCCGGGCGCTGCGACCAATAATGCACCGCCTCGCAAACGCGGTCATTGACTCGCGAACCTCGACGGATACCCCGAGTGGAAAAAGGGTGTCGTCGCGCACCCAGCGTTCTCACCCTAGTTCCGCGCCATCATCAGTTCTGCCGTCCTCGTCTCAGTCCCGCACGCTCATCTCAGTTCCGCTGTCCTCGTCTCAATCGCTCTCGAGCCGGCGCCGGTCTCCGGTTCCGGCCGTCAGCGCGCTCGCGATGGCACCTTCGACGACGACGTCGTCGCCGTGATCGGTGACCCGAATCTCGGGAACGTTCGTCATCACCATCTCCGAGACGCGTTCGCGAATCGGGTCGACGACGAGTTCCTCGTTGTGCAACGCGACGGCGCCGCCGAAGGAGACGAGGATGGGTGCGAACGAGTGGATGATGTTCGTCACGCCCATGGCGTTCCAGTGGGCGAGTTGCTCGATAGTGTAGTCGGCCAGTTCGTCCTCGCCGGCCAGATCGAAGACGTCTTTCGCGGAAAAATCGGGGTCCTCAAGCGGGAGATCGGTCGAAATCGTCGGGTCGTCTTCGGCGAGCAGTCGGGTGTAGTCCGGGATCGCGTTCCCCGAACAGTAGGCTTCCCAGTGGCCGTCCCGGCCGCAACCGCAGGTGAGGCGCTCCCGCGGATCGATAACGCAGTGGCCGATCTCGCCGACGTTGCCGTCCCACCCGTCGAGGACTTTCCCGTCGCAGCAGACGCCGGCCCCGATCCCCGACGAGAGCGTGACGTAGACCATGTCGTCCGGATTTCGATCCGCGTGAAAGCGCTCGCCGATGACTCCCGCCGCGGTGTCGTTATGGAGATACACCTCCTCGGTCTCGAGGAGCTTCGAAATCGGACCCGTCAACGGGATGCGATCGATGGTGTTCGGAAGGTTCGCCGGGTCGATGACGGTCCCTTCGGCGAGGTCGAACGGACCGATCGAACCGATGCCGGCGGCGACGACCTGTTCTGGGTCGATCCCCGCTTCGTCACACGCGTTTCGTACCGTCGCTAGAATCCCTTCGGTGACGTCGATCCCGGTCGGGCCCCGCGGTGTCGCGCCCTGACTCCGACCGATGATCGTTCCGTCATCCGTAGCGACGACCGCACGCACGTTCGTCGCGCCGAGATCGACGCCCGCGTAGTAGACCATTCCTATCGTATTGACAGCCGCGGCGTTACTTAAGTTACCAGTTTACTCGTGAGCGAGTGAGTCAATCTCACGAATCGAGTGCTCGAACGCGTCGTTTCGGAGCGCCTACCGCCAGACCCATGGTAACAAACAACAAATATACACACATGGCCACAGACGATACACCGAGCGATCGAGCCACGAGCTGCACCGACGCGGAACTCGAGGCGCTCCACGAGGTCGAACTCGGTTTGGAATGGGTTCAGCGGGGCCAGGGGTACCTAATCGAGTTCCATCACGCGACGGGACACGGAATGGATCACCTCCGCCGTGCGGAGATCCTTCTCAGGGAATCCGGCAACGAGACGCTCGCGGACACGATCCGCGACGAACTGTTACACCGGGGCGTCGTCGACGACGAGCGCTGGTCGTACGACGTCCTCGAGGACTTTCAGGGAACCTTGCTCGCGGAGACCGTCGACTTCGAGCGACGAGTGCGGCGCGAACTCGTCGACGGGAAGCGACACGTCCCCGAGCGGGTTCAAGAACGGGAGTGGAAACGCAGAGCTGGACGGTGGTAAGGAGTCATACGGTTTACTGTCAGTCATTTCCGACACAACCGCAGGACTGGACGCGGTTGCGCCGGTGGACTCGCTCCGCTCCTCCACCGAGGCTCGTCTCACACGGTTCGACTCACCGCCGGTAAATCGGTACAGTAATCCGTATCAGTCGTCGCCGCGGACGAACGTGACCGGAGCCGGCGAGGACAGCAGGATGTCCTGTGCGGTCGAGCCGAACACCGCCTTGCCGGCCGGGGATCGTTTCCGCCCGCCGACGACGACTCGATCGGCGTCGACGGTCTCCGCTAGGTTGACGATCGTCTCGCCGTGGTCGCCGACCGCACCGCGGACGTCGTAGGAAACGTTGTGATCCGAGAGCACGCTCTCGAGATCGCGGATCGTTGCGTGGTGGCTTGCGACATCGTCAGCGCTGAAGTCTTCGCGCGACTGATCGAAGTCGAGTCGACTACAGACTTCTTCGTACTCGTCTTGCGTGAAAACGTGTGCGAGAACGACCGTTGCATCCGCTGGTGCAGCGACATCGACGACAGTCTGTGCGAGCGCATCGATTCGGTCGGAGTCGGTCGGACCGACGGCTAATAAAATCGTATCGAGCGACATACAACCGAAAACTCACCCCACCCGCTTAAACGTTAACTGACTATCGAGTACTGAGGGTCGCGAGCGCCGACGGCGCGCGCTCGAGACACGAAGTCAACTCGTGACGCGGTTCAATACTCGAGACGCGGCGCTCTGAATTCCCAGACCCGGTAACTGGGTCCGAGACTCGAGAAGCGGACCGAAAACGGCGAACGGACCGAAAACGGCGAACGGATCGAGAACGCAGTTACTCGCCGCCCCCGTTTCCCAGTAGCCGAATGCAATACTTCTAACCCACCAGCGAGCGGACGAGGCGTATGAACGGACCGGATCTCACGGACCAGGTCGTCCTCGTCACCGGCAGCGGGCGAGGTGTCGGACGGGAACTTCTGCTAGCGACTGCCGAATGCGGCGCGAAAACTGCCGTTCACTACCACACGAGCGCCGACGAGGCTCGAGGCGTTGCGGCCGCCGCCAGCGAACGCGGCGCGGCCGAGTCGATGACGGTGCAGGGAGACGTCACCGACCCCGATTCCGTCGACGGACTCGTCTCGGCCGTCGAATCGGAACTCGGCTCGGTCGATGTGTTGGTGAACAACGTCGGCGACTTCGCGCCATCCCACTGGGAAGAGATCGACCTCGAGACGTGGAATCGGGTGCTCGAGACGAACCTCAACGGCACTGCCCTCTGTTCGAAGCGGGTCCTCCCCGAAATGCGCGAGGCCGGCTACGGCCGAATCGTCAACGTCGGCTACGCCTCGAGCGATCGGGCCATGGTGAATCCGAAGAACTTCCCGTACTTCGTCGCCAAAACCGGCGTCCTCCAGTTCACGAGAATGCTCGCCGCCGACACGCAGGACGACGGGATCACCGTCAACGCCATCTCGCCGTACGTCGTCGAAAATTCGGACGAATTTCCCGAGAAGTTGCCTCGAGGGCGGCCCGCGAGCTTCGAGGACCTGATCCGACCGCTGTATTTCTTCCTCGATCCCGAAAACGAGTACGTGAGCGGCGAGAACGTCGAAGTCGACGGCGGATGGTTGCCCGAGCAGGTGTAGCCGTGCGAGACGCCGCGGTTCGTCGGCGGCGATTCGACCGGAGCGGACTCGAGGTCTCCGGGAGCACTCAATAGAGGTGTGGCGGGGTGAAATCGTCCTCTCGCGTGGCGAGCGCGTCTATCGCGACGGTTTCGCCGGACGACGAGTCAGGTGAACCGTTCAAGTCGCTTCAGCAGTTACCTCCCGGTACTACCGACCACGAAATGACGACCTCACACTCTCCGTCGATTCCGGACGACACGTACGAAGAACTCATCGAAGCGACGGTCGCCGCGCTGTACAAAAAAGGCTACGCGGATCTCGGAGTTCGAGATATCGACGCCGAGTTCAGCAAAAGTCGACAGCTCATCAACCACTATTTCGACGGAAAAGACGAACTGATAACGGAGCTCTTGTTGTACCTCCTCGAGTTCGACGAAGAGCCGCTCGAATCGTCGGACAGCGATCCGGTGGCGAAATTGAGCGAAGAGATCGACAATATACTGCTCGGGTCGAACATGAACGACGACGAATTTTGGATGTTCATGACCGTAATCTACGATATCCAATCTCAGGCCCACCACAACCCAGATCATCGAGAACTCATCAACCAGATATCCGACGAATACATCGAGCACGTGACCGAGATCATACGGGACGGAATCGATCGGGGAGTCTTTACCGACGTAGATCCCGTTCGAACGGCGAGAATTATCGACGACCTGATCACCGGCGCACACATTAGGAAGATCAATCTGGGCCAGGACGACGCGCCCGCGGAGACTCGAGAGACGATCGACGAAATTGTGATCTCTCGAGTGTTGCTGGACTCGTCGGCGGAGTGACCGAGCGGTCGTTCGTTTCCGTCGATTACGTTCGAGACACAGACGGAGATTTTTTACCCACCTCCGTGGAAGTGAGTGGGACCTCTCGAGTCGAGAGCGGCGTTCTCGAAGTGGCTGCGAACGAGAAATTCCGCCGTCTGAGGAAGATGCAGAGGGGAAGTAGCAACCTATTTGCCGATCGGAAAACTACCGGTGGAATATGCAGGCAATTCACACAAAAGCACTCGCTCGAGAGTTCGGGACCATAACGGCGGTCGACTCCCTGGATCTGGAGGTCCACGAAGGGGAGATTTACGGCTTCCTCGGGCCGAACGGTGCCGGGAAGTCGACGACGATCAACATGCTTCTCGGATTCACGCCGCCGTCGTCGGGATCCGGAACGGTACTCGGGCACGACATCGAGGGCGAATCGCTCGCCGTTCGGCAGTCGATCGGCGTGCTTCCCGAAGATTTCGGGATGTACGAGCGCCTGACCGCTCGAAAGCACGTCCAGTTCGCCGTCGACACGAAAGGAGCCGACGACGATCCCGACTCCCTTCTCGAGCGCGTCGGGCTCGCCGACGCGGCCGACCGAAAAGCCGGCGGGTTCTCCACCGGGATGAAACAACGCGTCGCGCTCGCGATGGCGCTCGTCGGCGATCCCGACCTGCTCGTCCTCGACGAACCGTCCTCCGGACTCGATCCAAACGGCGCCCGAGAGATGCGCGAGATCATCCGGTCGGAGAACGAACGCGGAACGACGGTCTTCTTCTCGAGCCACATCATGGAGCAGGTCGAGGCGATCTGCGATCGCGTGGGGATCATGCGCGACGGACGGCTCGTCGCCGAAGACACCATCGATGCGCTCAAAGACCAGTTCGCGGCCGACTCTCGATTGATCGTGACCGTCGACGCCGTCGAGAACGGCGTCGTCCCCGCGCTCGAGTCGCTGGAGGGAGTCACGGACGTGTCCGTCGACGGCACGGCGATCTCCGCCGCACTGACCGACTCGAGGCGGAAGGCGCCGGTCATCAACACCGTCGAAGAAACCGGGGCCGTCGTCACGGACATCACGAGTGAGGAGGCGTCGCTCGAGGACCTGTTCGCGGCGTTCACGAACGATTCCCACTCACCGGCCGATAGCCCGCCGCGCGAGCAGACCGTCGTCACCGAGGAGGAAAGCAGCGCATGAGCTGGATCCACGTCGCCCGCAAGGACTTCGAGGACGCGATTCGATCGATGATGCTGTGGGCGCTGTCCGTCCTCATGATTCTGACCGTCGCGGGAATCTCGGCGATACCGCACCTCCTTCACATCCCGGGCGAGGGACCGGCACCCGGATTCGACGAAGCGATGAGCTTCATGTTCACGTGGATGACCTTGATGATCTCGGTTATCGGACTCGTCGTCGGCTATCAGGCGATCGTCAAAGAACGCGAGTCCGGAAGTATCCGATTCCTTCTCGGGCTTCCGAACACCCGCCGAGACGTCGTCGTCGGAAAGGTTCTGGGACGGGCCGCCGTCGTCGCCGTCCCGACGGCGATCGGCTTTCTCGTCGGCGCGGTCGTGATCGGTCTCCTCTACGACGGCTTCGTTGTCGCCGACTACGTCGGACTATTCGCCTTCTCGATCCTCATGGGACTCGTGTACGTTTCGGTGGCGGTCGGCGTCTCCGCGGCCGTCAGCACGCGTGCGAAGGCCGTCGCCGGAGTCCTCGGCATCTACGTCGTCTTCGATTGGATCTGGTGGGCCGTTCCGATGGGGATCTACTGGCTCCTAGAGCGCGAGCTTCCGGGTGCCACCGACCTTCCCGCGTGGTACCTTCTCATCGAACGATTCGGCGTCTGGGAGCCCTTGGGCGCGATTTCGAGCGCACTCGTTGACATCCCGGGCGTCGAAGCCGTTTCGACGGCCGATCGAATCGCCGGCGACGTCCCGTTTTACCTCGAGACCTGGTTCGCCTGGGTGTTCGTCGCAGCGTGGATCATCGTCCCGCTCGGAATCGGCTACTACCGATTCAATCGAGCGGTGTTGAGCTAACCCCAAAACCCAAATGCGCGTTTCACGATTACACCGCCGAATCGCCCCGGGCCGAACGAAGGGCTCGACCGGGAACGTCGAAGAGCGGAAACGGCCAAGGACGAGAACGGCCGAGAGCGGAAACAACCCGTCGGATCCGTTGGGAGGTCTGCTCGAACGGATCCGAACGACTCGTTGCAGAGCCGATATCGAACGAAAGTGATTCGAGATGACTGATTCGCGTCACGTCCGAACGGATGGTTCCGGCGGAGACCGACCCCAGGATGTTGCCGGTCACCGCCTCTCGCTGTTCTGGCGAATTACGGCCATGTTCGTCGCCGTAACGGTGATCTGGCTCGTCATCCAGTACGTGAGCCGAGCGGCCTTCGGCGCGGGCTACGATCGTGCCGGACACGTCGTGTCGGCCGTCCTCGCCACCGTCCTAACCGTTCCGGTGGTCGTACTGGCCCGCCGCGCTCTCGACCGACGCCCGTGGGCCGGGCTGGGACTCTCCCCGCTTCGTTCCGGTTGGCGGTCGTTCCTGATCGGCACGGCGTGTTACCTGCTCCCCGCGACCGTCGGGTTGACGGCAGTCGTGGCGCTCGGATGGGTCGAAATTACCCTCGGGACATCCCTCAGCGAGCTACTCCTGCTCGTCGCCAGCCTGATGGTGCTCGTGTTTCTCTACGAGGCGTTTCCCGAAGAGCTGGTGTTCCGCGGATACCTCTATCGAAACCTCGCTATCGCGTTTCCACAGCGATTGGCAGTAGGCGGTCAGGCGGTCCTGTTTACCCTCTGGGCGGTCGCCATCGGGGCCGCGCCCACGGTCGAACGCGTCGTGATCTTCCTCGCAGTGGCCGCCGTGCTCGGGCTGATCCGAGCCATCACCGGCGACGTCTGGGCGTGTATCGGCTTTCACGTCGCCTTCCAGACCGTCCAGCAGTTGTTCGCCGGCGGGTGGGCAGGCGACGCGTTCGTCGTCACTAATCCGGGAACGCTCGAGATGATCGCGTTCGGAATCGTTCCCTTCACACTCTCGCTTCTGGTGCTCGAACTATTCGTGGAAGACGAAACGGACTGGGGTGAACCAGAAGTCGTCGACGGAGGCTCGATTGAGTGAGGATGTTGGGGAAGAACGGAGAATCAGCAGGAGAGAACCGCGAGTCGTTCGAACGGCGCGACTACCGGCCGAGACGCTGCCGGGCGAACGTCGCGAGCAACGGAAGATCGCCGGGAGTCAGCAGTTGTAGAATTGCGCGTTTGCTCCCTTTGTTAGCCTTCGCGAGCGTGTCCTCGTCCAGACTCGAGAGATCCGCCATCAGCTGATCGTAGCGATCGTTCGACGCGAGATAGAGCAGTTCCGTCATCAGAAGTCGCGAATCCATGTTAGGTGCGACGTCTCGATGCCAGAGGGTCTCGTAGACCTCGAGGTTCTCGGCGGTCGGCTCGAGTTCGCCGTGTTTGAGACAGGCGTCGGCCGCGGTCGCGGCGGCCCGGCCCGAGCGCATGCACTTGTTGATCCCCTCACCCCAGAGCGGGTCGACGGTCGGAACGGTATCGCCGATGGCCATGAATCGGTCCGTGTACAGTTGCCCCGGCATCTGGATGTGCGCCGAGCCGCGGTGTTGTTTCCCCTCGAGTCTCGAAGCGTTGGCGAACCGCGGGTCGGTGTCGAGCCAGTGTTGGAGGTAGTCGTCGATGCTGAAATCGTCCCGCGCGTAGTTCTGGTGGCTGTCGTTTTGGATGTAACAGAGGCCGACCTTGGCCGTGTCCTCGCCCGTGTGGAAGATCCACGAGTACCCTCCGGGTGCGAGGTCGTGGTCCAGTCGAAGCATCATCGCGTCCGTTAGATCCGCGTACCCCTGTCGGTCGATCTCGATCCCCTCGAGTTCGTACTCGATCCCGATGGCGTGGTTCTGACGCTCGAGTTCGCTGACCCCGAGTTTCTTCGCGAGCGGTGCGCTCGGCCCCGTCGCGTCGATCACGACGTCGGCGTACACCTCCTCGGAACCGTTGTATCGGACGCCGATCGGTGTCCCGTTCTCCGTGATCGGTTCCGTAACGTGGGCGTCGAAGATGTACTCGGCACCCTCCTCCTGACTGTCCGCGACCAGATAGCGTTTGAAGTCGGCGAACTCGAGGACCGCGCCCGGCTGCTGTCGGACGTAGTAGTCGTTGGGCGATTCGAGGACCACGTTCTCGGTGTAGTTCATCACGACGTCGTCGGGTATCCCGAACGCGGACATCATCGACGGGAAGGTGCCGGCGGTCGATTTGTTCGACTGTCGCGGGAACTCGTCTTCGACCTCCGTCTCGAGGACGGCTGTGTCGTAGCCCCGCGCCGCGAGATCGCGCGCACACTGGGCCCCAGCGGGGCCTGCGCCGGCGATCACCACATCGTACTCGTCGTTCATGTTATCCCGACTATCCCGAACGATAAAGAGTGTACCTTGTCCGGGATCGGTGAGGTATCCCCTCTCAGTGGGCGGTGCTCGACGACGGATTCCAGGGGTGGACCGGGTCCCCCCGCCGTCACGTCGGGAGTTTGTAGTTCGTAGCGACGAGTATAAATCACATCAAAAATCATACGATATCAACCCTTGTCCCAGTTTTCCCTGCATATCGCGTGCTCGAGCGAGCTACTCGAGTTTCGGTTCGGAGATGCAAGCGGCCGATCCGCGGGTCGAATCCAGCCAGTGGAGCCCGCCCCTGCGCTATATACCGCTTGGCGGTGTGACCACCAGCGACGGATGAACTACAAGGAATTCACCGGACAGGTCCAACACAGGCTCGAGCTCGCAGAGCTTGGCGAGGCGGTCCGCGCGATCCGGGCAACCCTGACGACGCTTGGCGAGCGACTCCACGAAGGCGAGGCGACCGATCTCGCCAGTCCGCTCCCGATGGAGATCGATCGGTACCTCACCGAAGCCGAGCACGGACAGCGCTTTGACTACTCGGAGTTCCTCGATCGAGTCGCCGAGCGCGAAGGCGTCGATCGCTCCGACGCCAACTACCACGCCCAACAGATCATGGCGGTCATCGCCGAGGACACGCCACCGGGGAACCTCGAGAAAGCGCGGAACCAGTTGCCCGAGGATTTCGACGGACTGTTCGAGGCGGTCGATCACGAAGCCGACGAAGCGAGCGAGGAGTAACCGAAGCGATAGAAGCGACATCGTTTATATCGGTTGACAAACGATAGACGGACAGCAGTCAGATCCACAATGTACGACCGCATTCTCGTCGCAATCGACGACAGCGATTCCGCGGAGAACGCCCTCGAGCACGCTATCGATCTCGCGAAGAGCACCGACGCGATCGTCAACGTGCTCACCGTCGTCGAAACGACGACGTCGCCGATGTCCTTCGGCGTCGACGAAGTCGGCGAACTCAACGAGGCCGCGAACCGGTTGGTCGAAGGGACGCGCGGGGCCTACGACGGTGACGACCTCGAGATTCGCGTCGACGTCTTGCGAGGGAAACCGACTGACACCATCCTCGAGTACGCCGAGGAGATCGACGCGGACCTGCTCGTCGTCGGCCAGCGCGGAACGAGCGGACTGACGGGGGCGATAATCGGCAGTACGACCGAACGACTTTCCAAACTGACGACAACCCCGATGACGATCGTTCCGGGCCCGGAATCGGCCGACGAAAGCTGACGTATCGAACCTCGAGGCGGAGCCAGCGTTCGGCGCTGAAACGACGCTGGATTGGAATGATACTGATTTGAAACGGTGCTATTGCTGAAACGATGCTGGAACACGACGGGTCCAGGCTTATCCGGATAGTTTCGTTACATCCAGTATGACCGCTCCACTCACCGACGACGATGTCGGCAAAGCAGTCGTCGACGCCGAGGGGAAGACGCTGGGAATCGTCTCGAGCGTCGAGGACGACACCGCGTTCGTCGATCCGAATCCGAGCATGCTCGAGCAACTGCTCTCGAAAATCGGAATGGAGGATACGGACGGAGAGGATTACACCGTGACCGAGGATATGCTCGAGTCGGTCGGCGAGGAGATCGTTCTCCGGGGGGAGATTTGAGAGTGATCGCTCAGGAACGGCGCGCTCGAGCGACTACGGAACGAGAAGTTGGAAAAAACCCAACATGGTAGCACTCGAACTGGATGCCATGGAACTCGATGAAACGGACCGAGCTATTCTCTACCTCCTGCAACAAGAGATGCGGACGAACCTCAGCCACGGGGATATCGCCGAAAAGATCGACGTTTCCTCGAGCACCGTCGGGAATCGGATCCGACAGCTCAAAGAAGAAGGGATCCTTCAGGACTGTCAACCGAAGATCAATTACGAGGAAGCGGGCGTTCCACACCACATTCTGTTCGTCTGTACGGCCCCGATCGCAGAACGTACGGAGTTCGCCAGGGAGGCGACCGAAATCGACGGAGTGGTCAACGTTCGAGAACTACTCACCGGACAACGAAACCTCCACGTGGAAATCGTCTGTCTCGATGCCAAGAGTATCGAAACGGTTGCAGAGGAGTTAGACGACCTCGGCCTCGAGATAGAAATGTCCGAAATCCTTCGAGAAGAGTACTCGCAACCGTTCAATCATTTCGGCTCGACGTTGGTAGATGGATCAGACGAATCGTAGGACGCCCCGACCGTCATAACCCCGATTTTTCACAGTGGTCGCTAACCAGAATTGATCTTCTCTGCTGGCATAACGAGATGGAATTGTTCACAGCCCTTATACGTCTATACGGCCTTATTCTGATGATGGTAACCCACCCTCCACAGGATGAAAATCCGCAAGATTCGGTGTCGGTACAAATCGTCAAGGAGGTCGCCGCTCACGAGGGGATCGATCCGGTCGACGTCTCGCCGCCGCTTCACACCGTCGTCAACACCAGTGCACTGGATTCACTGTTCGATCCGACGACCACTACACACCAGCGCACCGGACGAATCACGTTCGCCTATCGCGGTCACACGGTGGTCGTCGTGAACGACGAGGGCGTCGAAGTCGGCATTCGAGGGGGTAACCGACCCAACGACAATCACGATGAAGTACTGTCATAACTGCGAGTGGTCCGTCCACGAAACGGACGGCTACACCGCGCGAGAACGGTCAGAACAGGCGCTCGATCATCATCTCGAAACGGGTCACACGGTCGACTCGAGCGAATCCGCGATTCAGCCGCAGGTACCGTCGGTCTGTGAAGAGATTCTTCTCGAAGAGTTGCTGGAACCGACGACGTTTTAACGTATTTTGCAGGCCGACGAAACGAGGGGAAAGAGCGACGCGTGTCGCTACTTGATAGCTACAGCGACGGTCAGTACGGCCGGTTCAACGTTCACTTTCACTCCGGCCGATCCCGTAACCGACAGCCCTTCATTTCTGGGGCAGTTGCCAACGTCTAGATGAGCAAAGAGTACATCGAGGTGCGGGGTGCAGAGGAACACAACCTCAAGGACCTCGACGTCTCGATTCCCCGCGAGTCGTTTACCGTCGTCACCGGCCTTTCGGGGTCGGGCAAATCCTCGCTGGCGTTCGAAACCGTCTACGCCGAAGGCCAGCGTCGGTACATCGAGAGCCTCTCGGCGTACGCCCGAAACTTCCTCGGGCAGATGGACAAACCGCAGGTCGAGACCGTCGAAGGCCTCTCCCCTGCGATTTCGATCGACCAGAAAAACGCCGCGAACAACCCGCGATCGACGGTCGGGACCGTCACGGAGCTGCACGACTACCTCCGGCTGCTGTACGCCCGCGTGGGCACGCCACACTGTCCCGAATGCGGCCGCGAAGTCGGCGAGCAAAGCGCCCAGAACATGGTCGAACGCATCCTCGAGCTTCCCGAGGGAACGAAGGCGAAGCTCGCGGCACCCGTCGTTCGCGACCAGAAGGGTGCCTTCGAGGACTTATTCGACGAACTGGTCTCTGAGGGGTACGCCCGCGTCGAAGTCGACGGCGAGGAACACGATCTGAGCCTGGAGAACCCGGACCTCGACGAGAACTTCGACCACACGGTCGACGTGATCGTCGACCGAATCTCGGTCTCGACGGAGAATCGGCCACGGATCATCGACAGCGTCGAAACGGCGCTCGAGGAAGCCGACGGCGTCATGAAAGTGATTTTGCCGGATGCACCCGAAGACATCGAGCTCGGTTCCGAATCGCGCTCGACCGGCGCGCTCGGCGACGAAGCCGGCGACGACGACCGGCTTGTCGTCGAGTTCTCGAAGGATCTCGCCTGTACCCACTGCGGGATCGACGTTCCCGAGATCGAGACGCGGAGCTTTTCGTTTAACTCGCCCCACGGCGCCTGTCCCGAGTGCGAGGGCCTCGGCGAGGCCAAGGAGGTCGACGAGGATCTCGTGGTTCAGGACGAGACAAAGACCCTGAAAAACGTCTTCGAACCCTGGAGCTACAACCGCTCGTACTACCAGACCAGACTCGACGCCGTCTCCGAGCATTTCGACGTCTCGCTGTCGACGCCGTTCGAAGAACTCGACGAAGACGTCCAGCAAGCGTTTCTCTACGGCACGGACGAGCAGGTGCTGTTCAAGCGCCGGACGAAAAACGGCACCCGGCGCAAGCGAAAGCGCTTCGAAGGCGTTATCCCGAACCTCGATCGCCGATACCTCGAGACCGACTCGGACTCGACTCGAGAGCACATCGAGGACTACATGAGCGTCACCGAGTGTCCGGCCTGTGACGGAACGCGTCTCAAGCCGGCCTCGCGTGCCGTGCTGGTCGACGACACGACGATTACGGATATCAACGCCGCGAGCATCGGCGACGCGCTCGGCCACTTCGAATCGATGGAAGCCGACCTCTCCGAACGCGAGAAGGTCATCGCCGAGGAGATTTTAAAGGAGATCCGCGCCCGCCTCGGATTCATGTGCGAGGTCGGCCTCGAGTACCTTACGCTCGATCGGGAGGCCTCGACGCTTTCCGGCGGAGAGAACCAGCGCATTCGATTGGCAACGCAGATCGGCTCGGGGCTGGTGGGCGTACTCTACGTCCTCGACGAGCCCTCCATCGGGCTCCACCAGCGGGACAACGACCGACTGCTCGACACCTTAGAAGAGCTTCGGGACCTTGGGAACACCCTGATCGTCGTCGAACACGACGAGGAGACGATGCGCCGGGCCGACAACGTGATCGACATGGGGCCCGGCCCGGGCAAGCGCGGCGGCGAGGTCGTCGTCAACGGCCCCGTCGAGGAGCTCAAAGATTGCGAGGAGTCGATCACCGGGGACTACCTCTCCGGACGCAGGGCGATCCCGGTGCCCGAAGAACGACGCGATCCCGAGGGTGCGCTGACCATTCTCGGCGCTCGCCAGCACAATCTTGACAACCTCGACGTCGACATTCCACTCGGCTGTTTCACCGCGATCACGGGCGTCTCGGGCTCCGGAAAGTCGACGCTCATGCACGACGTTCTCTACAAGGGACTCGCCCGACAGATGAACGACAACACGAGCGTTATTCCGGGTGAGCACGACTCGCTCGAGGGGCTCGAGGAAATCGAGACCGTGCGGCTGATCGACCAGTCGCCGATCGGGCGAACGCCGCGGTCGAACCCGGCGACCTACACGAACGTCTTCGACTACGTCCGCGAGCTGTTCGCCGAGACCAAACTCTCGAAACAGCGCGGCTACGAGAAGGGGCGGTTCTCCTTTAACGTCAAAGGCGGCCGCTGCGAGGAGTGCGGCGGCCAGGGAACGGTGAAGATCGAGATGAACTTCCTCTCGGACGTCTACGTCCCCTGCGAGGAGTGTGGTGGAGCACGGTACAACGACGCCACGCTGGACGTCACCTACAAGGACAAGACGATCGCCGACGTCCTCGAGATGTCCGTCGAGGAGGCCCACGACTTCTTCGAGTCCTCGAGCCAGATCCGTCGTCGGCTCAAACTCCTGAAAGACGTCGGGCTGGACTACATGAAACTCGGCCAGCCCTCGACGACGCTTTCCGGCGGAGAGGCCCAGCGGATCAAACTCGCCGAGGAGCTCGGCAAGAAGGATTCGGGCGAGACGCTGTACCTGCTCGACGAGCCCACAACGGGGCTTCACTCGGAAGACGAGCGAAAGCTGATCGACGTGCTTCACCGCCTGACCGACAACGGCAACACGATCGCCGTCATCGAACACGAACTCGACCTCGTGAAAAACGCCGACCACGTCATCGACCTCGGCCCCGAAGGCGGCGAACACGGCGGCGAGATCGTCGCGACGGGAACGCCCGAAGAGATCGCTCGACTCGACGCCTCACACACGGGCCGATATCTCCGAGATCTGCTGCCAGCCGTGGATCTCGAGGGGCCTCGAGGCGAACGCGTCGATCCCGTTACGGCACCGACGGACGACGACTGATACGGTCTGGTGAACTATTTAGCCGCACCCGAAGG
Source organism: Halostagnicola alkaliphila (assembly GCF_055379965.1). NCBI lineage: Archaea > Methanobacteriati > Methanobacteriota > Halobacteria > Halobacteriales > Natrialbaceae > Halostagnicola > Halostagnicola alkaliphila. The sequence goes on from NZ_AP043826.1 coordinate 161,729, forward strand.
CGGGTCGCGGGTGTGCCGGTACTTGCCTACAGTCGTCGTATGAATCGGATCGCTACTTTGCGGGTTACCGTCCTTCCGGTACCGGAGCGGGAGCATTCCACCGTTAACGGAGCGGAAGTAGTACGGTGAAAGATCGTTTTTCGTTCAGTTGGGAATTCGTAATGGTTATCATTGGTAGCATTGTACGCTAATCGCATGCGGTATGTGACATACGTTCTCAAGCCACACCAGGGATACTTCGATCGGGGAGAACAGCGGTTGCGTGAGCGGGGAATTACGTTCGAGACGATTCAGGACATCGACCGGCTCACCGACGATACCGTCATCATGCGAAAGGAACTTCGCGGCGGTAAGGGGGATGTCCGGCGCTACCTCGAGAAGGGGGGTTCGAACGTCATCGACTTCCAACTCACGAGAGTCGGCACCGGGACGATCCTCCAACTGCACTACGAACCGAGCGATCTCACGCGAGAATTGCTCGACATCCACCGGCGGTACGCCGTGTTGTTGGATTATCCCCTCGAGTACACGGGACCCGAGAACCGGTGGCTCCGCGTCTCCGAGGTCGGCCCCGAGGAGGAGCTACGGGGACTGATCGAAGAAACGCGATCGACGATCGACGTCGAAATCGAGCGCCTCGGAAGCTACGAACCCACCGACCGACGCGCGTTCGCCGACCTCACGGATCGCCAGCGGGAAGTGTTGCGACTCGCCGTCGAAGCTGGATACTACGAGGAGCCACGACGGGTGACCTACGAAGATATCGCTGCCAAACTCGGCTGTTCGCCGGGAACCGTCGGACAACACCTCCGACGGATCGAAGCTCGACTCATGTCCACGATCGTCGCCGGGAGCGGTTCCGAGCGAGAAAGCGCCCCCGCGACGGGATCGTCGCGGTGACTCCCCCGGAAACCGTGGAATTCGACGGTTACGTCGACGAGTTCGAAGCGAACGGAGCGACAACGTGAGAGCCGAACACTTCTCACGCTCGCCGCCGTATCGACCGGCATGACTCGAGCGTACGCCGCGATGCGAGATCGACTGCTCGTCTGCGAACGGGCGGACAGTGACGGAACCGTCGAAATCCCGGACGAGGAGTGGCGCGTCACCGAACGACTCGAGGACTACGACCTCGAGTGCGTGGCCGCCTCGGCCGACGCGCCCGACCGCGTCTTCGTCGGGACGTTCGAAAACGGCCTCTTCCGGAGCACGGACGGCGGCGAGACATTCGACCGCCTTGAAACTGGGTTCGTGAGACACGACGGAAGCGAACCGGAACTCGGCGGAACCGACGGCAGTGACGGCGACGCCCACGGCGGCAACGAAGCCGTCATGTCGCTCGCGATCAGCCCCCACGACTCGGACGTGCTCTACGCGGGGACCGAACCCAGTCGCGTCTACCGGTCGGAAGACGGCGGAGACACGTGGGCGGAACTCGAGGGCGTCGACGACCTTCCCTCGGAGCCACAGTGGTTCTTCCCGCCGCGGCCGAGCACCCACCACGTTCGCTGGCTCGAGGTCGATCCGTTCGACCCGGACCGACTCTACGTCGGGATCGAAGCCGGGGCGTTCGTCTTCAGCACCGATGGCGGGGAAACGTGGCACGAACGGCCCGAGGGCTCGAAACGGGACAACCACACTTTGGCGGTCCACGCCGACGCGGAGGGACGCGTCTACACCGCCGCGGGCGACGGCTACGCCGAGAGCGAGAACGGCGGCCAATCGTGGTCGCAACCACAGGAGGGACTCGAGCACCGCTACTGCTGGGGACTGGCCGTCGATCCAGGCGACCCCGACTCGGTGCTCGTCTCGAGTGCGAGCGGCGCAACGACGGCCCACACCGCACATCGAGGCGACGCTCACGTCTACCGAAAGCGAGACGGAACGCCGTGGGAACGACTCGGCGGACGCGGCCTTCCATCAGGTGACGGCGTGGTCCGGACGGTCCTCGAGACGACCGGCGAGCCGGGCGTCGTCTACGGGGTGAACAACAAGGGACTGTTCGCAAGCGAGGACTTCGGCGACTCGTGGGAGCGATGTGAGCTCGAGTGGCCGGACGAACTCGAAACGCGGACGCCGCGAGGACTGGTCGTCTGGTCGCTTTAGCGCAGCCGGTTAGGGCATGGCTGCGACTGGAACGAACCAGTCACGGCGAAAACCTGTGAGAGAAGGGACCCACCCGTCTCGTCCCCCGCTTCGAAATCCTTTTAGGCGCTACACGGGGATACTAGAGCAACTGAGTGATATCATGGACGTCGACATCATCTCCGAAACGGAGAATCCCATGTTGCACCGAACGGACGTCACGTTCGAGTTGACCCACGACGAGGCCACGCCGTCTCGTCTCCAGGTCCGTGACAGTCTCGCAGCGAAACTGAACAAAGAGGCCGGCGAGGTCGTTATCCGCAAGCTCGACACCAAGTTCGGGATGCGAAAGACCGTCGGACAGGCGAAAGTCTACGAAACCGCAGACTTCGCTCGAGACGTCGAACAGGACCACATGCTCGAGCGCAACAAGATCGTCGCCGACGCGGAGGACGAGGAAGCCGCCGAAGCGGAAGCGGAGGAAGCATAAATGTCCCGACACGAAGTCTACAACGACGACGGCTCGGCCGATCGCGAAAGCTGCCCGCGCTGTGGCGATACCTTCCTCGCCGACCACGGTGACCGCCAGCACTGCGGCAAGTGCGGCTACACCGAGTGGGAATAACGAATGCGAATCCTCGGAATCGAGGGCACCGCCTGGGCGGCCAGTGCGGCCGTTTACGATTCCGACGCCGACGCGGACATTTCTTCGGATGGTCACCTGACGAGCGACGCGGCCGCCGCCGGTGCCGAAAACGCCACTTCTGACGGCGTCTTCATCGAGAGCGACGCCTACGAACCCGAAAGCGGCGGCATCCATCCTCGAGAAGCTGCAGAGCACATGCACGAGGCGATTCCGCGCGTGGTCGAGGCGGCCCTCGAGCACGCGCGGGAACTGCAGGAAACTGCGGACGAACGGGAGTCGACCGAAGGGCGATCGAATTCGCCGCCCGTGGATGCCGTCGCCTTCTCCCGCGGCCCCGGCCTCGGTCCCTGTCTTCGAATCGTCGGGACCGCGGCCCGCGCGTTGAGCCAGACGCTCGAGGTGCCGTTGATCGGCGTCAATCACATGGTCGCCCACCTCGAGATCGGCAGGCACACCTCCGGGTTCGACTCCCCGGTTTGCCTGAACGCGAGCGGGGCGAACGCTCACTTGCTAGCCTATCGGAACGGTCGATACCGCGTGCTCGGGGAAACGATGGACACCGGCGTCGGCAACGCCATCGACAAGTTCACCAGACACGTCGGTTGGAATCACCCCGGCGGGCCGAAGGTCGAGGCCGCGGCCAAAGACGGCGAGTATGTCGACCTCCCCTACGTCGTCAAAGGGATGGACTTCTCGTTTTCGGGAATCATGAGCGCCGCGAAACAGCGGTACGACGACGAGGCTGCCGTTGAGGACATCTGCTACTCCCTGCAGGAGAACATCTTCGCGATGCTCACCGAAGTCGCCGAGCGCGCGCTGTCTCTAACCGGTAGCGACGAACTCGTCCTCGGCGGCGGCGTCGGGCAGAACGCGCGCCTTCGGGAGATGCTCGAGGAGATGTGCGAGCAGCGCGGGGCTGATTTCCACGCGCCCGACCCGCGATTCCTGCAGGATAACGCCGGCATGATCGCCGTTCTCGGGGCGAAGATGTACGAGGCGGGCGACACGCTCGAACTCGAGGACTCGCACGTCGATCCGAACTTCCGTCCAGACCAGGTGCCGGTCACCTGGCGCGGGCCTTCCGACCGAATCGAGGGCTTCGCAGACGACGCCGGCGACGTTCGCGGTGCCGAGGCGCTCGTGACCCTCGAGCCCGATCGAGGCGATCTCGGTCGGGTGACCAAGAACCGCCGGTCGAAGTCTTACCGTCACCCGGAACTCGACGAACGACTGCGTCGCGAGCGGACGCGAATCGAAGCCCGGCTGACGAACCTGGCCCGACGCGAGGGAGTTCCGACGCCCGTTCTCACCGATGTCGATACCACGGAAGCAACGCTTGAGTTCGAGTACGTCGGCGAGTCGGACCTCCGGGAGTCTCTGACCGCTGAGCGCGTTCGCGACGTCGGTCGCCACCTCGCGACTATCCACCGGGCGGGATTCGTCCACGGCGACCCGACGACGCGAAACGTCCGCGTCGGGCGACAGACCGCGACGGCGAACGAGCGAACGGACGGAGACCGCGAGCGGCGACCGGATCGAACCTCTCTGATCGATTTCGGTCTCGGCTACCACACGGACCACGTCGAGGACTACGCGATGGACATCCACGTCTTCGATCAGAGTCTCGTCGGTACCGCAGACGACCCCGACCCGCTCCGGGAAGCGCTTCGGGCGGGGTATCGAGACGAGGGTGAAAAGCGAGTTCTCGAGCGACTCGAGGACGTCGAAGGACGCGGACGGTACGTTTCGGAGTCGTAGGTAGTCTCCAAAAAGCAGTCGTTACTGAATGTCTGTCGGTGGAGCGAGATACGCCTGCATGGACTCGATAACGGTCTGTACGAACGTCTCGCACAGACGACCCTGTCGACGAACGATCGCAGCGTGTTTCGGAGATGCAGTCGACCACGGCGACGCGTAACTCTGTTTAGGCATGCCACCAGTTATCCAGTCAGCAGAATCTATCGGAACGGTGCCATCGTGTGGCGTCGTTGTCAGTGTGACCGTCATGTATTGCTCCTCGCCGAACGGGTGTGTATCGTTGTTGATGAGCCACGGACGAGGGTTTTCTGTCGATTTGAACGGGTCAGGTCCCCAAACAACGTCCCCTCGTTGATAGCTCATTTCTGATCCTCGTCTTCGACGGCGTGTTCCAGCCACTCGTCCATGTCTTCCTCGCCAAAGCGATCGTTCGCAGTGCGGGTACTCTCGAGCGTACTCGCGTACGCTGCAATCTCTTCGTCTGCGCCAAGTGCCCAGTACTTGCCTTTGTGTCGAACGAGACCCCGGTCCTCAAGGCGAGAGAGGACGACACTGATACTACCAGCTTTCACACCGGTCGCGTCGCGGATCTCACTTTGCGTAAACGCCTGGTCTGGATGGGCCGCGAGAAACTGCATGACCCGCTCGGCATTCGTCTCGCCACCGTTGGCGAGTCGATCCTCGGCGGTAGATTCGAACGTCTCGATATCGATCGGCATGTAGATAGGTTGTCATCGAATGTATTAGATGTATCGGTGTATTCGGTGGATCCGGAACGGATATCGATGTTCGAATCGGAACGTTTCTCTCACTCCTCGAGCCTGAAACCACTAGACGACTCATGAGCACAGTCCTTCTCACCGGCTACGAACCGTTCGGCGAGTTCGAGACGAACCCGGCCCAACGACTGGCGGAGCGACTCGACGGAACCGAAATCGCAGACGCCGCGGTCGTCGGGACGGTGCTCCCCGTCACGTTCGACCGGGCTCGAGCGCAACTCGAGGACGCCCTCGCAACCTACGACCCCGACATCGTTTGTTCGCTCGGCCTCGCCGCGGGTCGGAACACCCTCTCGCTCGAGCGCGTCGGCATCAACTGCCGGGATACGACGGCGTCGGAGATTCCCGACAACGCAGGGCGGGAGGTGGCGGACGAACCCGTCGTCGAAAGCGGTCCGGCGGCGTACTTCGCGACGCTCCCGCTTCGAAAGATGAAGGCGGCGATGGTCGAGGACGGCGTTCCGACTGCGCTCTCGAGCGACGCCGGAACCCACCTCTGTAACAACCTGTTGTACACCGCTTGCCACCTCGCCGAAACCGACGCGAACGCCCACACGTTCGACGCGGGCTTCGTCCACGTTCCCTTCTCCCACGAACAGGCCGCCCAGCGGGACGACGGGGAACCGAGTCTTTCCGTCGAAGCGATGGAACGCGGGCTGATCTCGGGCCTCGAGGTTGCACTCGAGCGGGCGACGTTCGAGTAGGTTTCGACGAAGCGAGGATTCTTCGAGGGCGAGAAGGTCACACAATATTCTTATCAGGCGAGGCCGTACGTCCGTCCATGGTAGACAAGCCGACCTCCGGAGAGATCCTCGGGGTACCGTACAACTTCGAACGTCCAAGTATCGGCCGGATGCTCTCCTCGTACTGGAAACCGGGCGAAGGAATGCTCGTCGAGAAGCCCTTCGGCGTCGGCTACACCCTGAACCTCGCCAACTGGCGATCGTGGGTCGTCGTCCTCGTCGCCGGTGCCCTGCTCTATCAGCAGGAAGCGAGCGGTTCCGCAGAGGAAGCCGAAGACGTTCAGGACGACGAACCGGTCGAAGTGATCGTCGACGACGACGGCGACGACTGATCGGCTCATAGCGGACTCAGCTTCCTCGTTCGTTTCCGATAGCGGGCTCCTTGAGCGCGTCGTTTCGGTGAATCGCGAATGTTCAACGTATCCGAACGCCCTCGTACGCTACGTTTCCGGCCCAGGTTCCGCCGAACGCGTCGTTTCAAGATCGGAAGCGATAGTAAACGAGAACGTCGATCCCTCGTGAGGGGTCGATTCTACCCAGATGCTCCCGTCGTGCCGTTCGACGATCCGTTGACAGAGCGCGAGTCCGATCCCGGATCCGGCGTGTTCGTCGACGGCGTGGAGTCGCTGAAAGATCTCGAAGATGCGTTGCTGGTTGTCGGGATCGATCCCGATCCCGTCGTCGCGGACCGAAATCACCCATTCGGAGCCGTTCTTCTTTGCCGAAACGTGAATTCGTGGTGGGTCGTCGCCGCTGTACTCGATCGCGTTGCTCAACAGGTTCTGGAACAGTTGGCCGAGTTGACTCGCATCGCCCCGAACGCGAGGAAGGGGGTCCCTCGTGATCTCGGCGTCGCTCTCGCCGATCCTGATCCGCAAGTTCGTGAGTGCATCGTCGAGTAGTTCGTCGAGATCGACGGGCTCGAACTGATTCCCTTGCGTTTCGATCCGCGAGTACTCGAGCAAGTCGTTCACCATCACGTGCATTCGGTCTGCTCCGTCGACCGCGAACCCGATGAACTCCTCGGCGTCCTCGTCGAGGTCGTCGGCGTATCGGCTCTCTAGCAGTTGGAGATACCTCGAGATCATTCGCAGTGGTTCCTGGAGGTCGTGCGAGGCGGCCGAGGCGAAGTGATCCAATCGTTCGTTCGACGTTTTCAACCGCTGATTCGCGTCTTCGAGCTGTGCCTGCGTTCGGTGTAGTTCCTGGTTTCGCCGGGTGACTTCCTGTTCGCGGGTGAGCGCCTGCGCCTCGAGAATTCCGATCCCGAGTCCCGCGACGGATCCGAGCGCGAGTGCGATCGCGCGTTCGCCGAACGTGAACGAAGCGGCGACGTTGGGGTGGACGATCCGCAGGACGAGAAAGACGAACATCACGGCGATACCGGCGAGACACCAGCCCACGATTCGCGGATAGAGGTCGGGATCGAGGTCGGTGCGCGACAGCCAGCTGCCGACGTACAGAAACAGAAATCCAGGAAAGCTGATCAGCATGAAATCGATCACCGCGACCAGCGCGTCCCCACCACCGGCTACCTCGAGGATCGATTGAAGTGCCGCGACGACGATAAATAGGAATCCCAACGCGTAGATATAGCGCGATTGGTGGGGCATTTCCGGATATACGGCGCGACCATATTTTAGGGGTACGGTCGGTATATCATCCGATTAGAGACTATCAGGATTTCGATTACGTCGAAGCGTTTCGAGGCCCATCGCTATCGATCGACTTCGCCCATGATACAGTCGAGGCTCCCGATCGAGGCGATCAGGTCGGCGACGTACTCCCCTCGAGCGAGTTGGGGAAGTACGGAGAGATTCGAAAAACAGGGGCTTCGGATCTTGAACCGCGCCGGCGTCTCCGTTCCGTCCGCACGGATGTAGATCCCGAGTTCGCCCTTCGCGGCCTCGACGGCGCGGTAGATTTCCGAATCCGCGTCGGGTTTCAGGGTTCGGGGCACGTTCGCCTGCACGTCCCGTTCGTCGACGGGCCACTCCTCGAGTAAGTCGAGACACTGTGCGACGATCTTGGCGGACTCTTCGACCTCTCGCATCCGTACGAGGACGCGGCTGTAGTTGTCGCCGTCGTCCTCGGTGACGACGTCCCACTCGAGGTTCGGGTAGTAGCCGTAGGGATCGTCCCGACGGAGGTCGTAGTCGACGCCCGATCCGCGGGCGACCGGGCCGGTACAGCCGTAGTCCTTCGCGACGTCGGGCTCGAGGACGCCGGTGTCGACACAGCGAATCTGGAAGATTTCGTTCCCGACGAGCAGGTCGTGGTATTCGTCGATCTTCGCGGGTAACTCCGCGAGGAGGTCCCGGGTTCGTCGGACGAACTCCTCGCGCGGTTCGGGCAGATCCCAGGCCACGCCGCCGAGTCGGAGGTAGTTGAACATCATCCGCTGGCCGGTGAGTTCCTCGAGGATATCGAGGATCAGTTCGCGGTCGCGCATCGCGTACTGGAAGGCGACGGTGAACTCGCCGACGACGTCGAGGGCGTAGGTGCCAAGCGCGATGAAGTGCGAGGCCATCCTCGAGAGCTCTGCACCCATCGTTCGGATCACTTGCGCGTATTCGGGGACGTCGATATCAGCCAGATCCTCGGCCGCTCGAGCGTAGGCCCACTCGTTGAGCAGGCCCGAGGAGACCCAATCCCAGCGATCAGGGTAGGGCATGATCTGGTGACGGTACGTACTCTGCTGGCACATTTGCTCCTCGCAGCGGTGAATGTAGCCGATGTCGGGCTCGGCGTCGACGACCGTCTCCCCGTCGAGGATCGCCTTGACGTGGAGGACCCCGTGCGTGGAGGGGTGGTGGGGACCGATGTTGAGGAACATCGTCTCCGATTCGGGGTCGCGTTCGTCGCCCGCGATCGGGTTCGCGTGCTCCGTGAGCGTGACGACCTGTGGCTTCGTCTGATCGTACTCTCGCGCCAACGGGTGGCCCTGCCAGGTCTCGGGTAGAAGTATCCGTCGCAGGTCGGGATGGTCCTCGAACTCGATCCCGACGAGGTCGTAGGCCTCGCGTTCGTGCCACTCCGCGGTCGTGTAGACGGACGACGCCGACTCGCTGACCGGATCGTCAATCGCCGTCGGAACGACGACGCTCAGTTCTCGGGTCGGATCGGCGTACGACCGGAGGTGGTAGATCGTCTCGAATCGATCTTGATACTGTTGGGCGGTGACGCACGCACAGTGGTCGAAATCGGCCCGCTCGCGAAGCGTCTCGAGAACGCCCGTAACCTCGTCGGGCCGAACGACGATCCCCGGCGCGTTGACGTGGTCGTCTCGAGCGAGGATCGCCTCGCCGAGCAGGTCCTCGAGATCGGCTTCGGTCCGCCCGTCCCCCGCGTTCGCCGTGTCGGTTCGCACGTTTTCCTCGAGCGCCTCGGATTCGGAACCTGTCGACATAACTCGACGTTCGAACGAATCTCGTGAATCGATTGTGCACCAGTCGCTAGGCTATTTATATACTCGAACCGATCTGCGGACGATGAAGACCGTTCGGTTGATCCTGCGCCACGACGCCGAGACGATCCATCCGATGCACCGGTTCGTCGCCGAGCACGACGCGTTCGACTCCTACCGAATGGTTCACGGAAACTTCAGCGGCGAGGAGGAGCGGTCGTTCATCTTCCACGTCGTCGGCGACGCGACGGTCTACGAACGAGCCCTAGAGGAGTTCGGCGGGACGATTTCATACGATCTCACGAAAACGAGCGATCGGTCGTTCTCCGTCTACGTCCGCGACGCTCCGGAGGAGGTCGGCCAGGAGTTGCTCGCGGCGTTTACGCGGGGCACGCTCGTCGCCCTCCCGCCGGTCGAGTACTGCGACGACTGGACGATCCGCTTCTCGGTCGTCGGCGAATCGGACGACCTCCGGCGCGCCCTCGAGACGGTTCCGGACGGGATCGACGCGACCGTCCAGCGGATCGGCGAGTACGAGCGGCCCGATTCCGCCCCGATGTCGCTGACCGAGCGCCAGCGGGAAGCCCTCCGCGTCGCTCGAGCGAAGGGGTACTACGACGTGCCTCGAGCGGGAAGCGTCGAGGACGTCGCCAAGGAGTTGGGGGTTGCGCCGGGGACGGCCGCCGAACACCTCCAGAAGGCCGAATCGAGGGTGGTCCGCGGCCTCGAATTGTGAGTTGATTTGTAGAGAAGTGATTAGTGTGCGGTGGCGCGCGCTGAGTCGCGGCGAGCGAAGCGAGGCGTGAGCGGAGTGAAGGCCTCGAGAAGCGAACGGTGACTATCAGGAACCGTGAGCCGCTGCGAGGCGCGACTCAACGATGCGCGGGGTCTTCGGTCACGGAGTGACCGAACGGCTTGGAAGTCGCGAAGCGTCTTCCAGTGGGCGAGTGAGCCGAGTGCGACGCCTGGTCGCGCAAGGCGAACGAGTCGGTTGGGGAGGGCGAGGACGCGGCTCTCATTGTGGCCCGTGCGAGCAGAACGCTCGAGCGGTCAGCCAAAGCTGCAATTGCAATGGAGAGTCATACGGTTTACTGTAAGTCATTTCCGGCGCAACCGCGTCCAGTCCTGCGGTTGCACCGGTGGACTCGCTCCGCTCCTCCACCGAGGCTCGTCACACACGGTTCGACTCACCGCCGGTAAATCGTTGCAGTAATCCGTATCAGTTGACGCTACCAGAGGCGATCTTCAGACGACTGTGGGACACGACCAATGGTTTCCCGTCATTCGGGAACTGCTTCGAGCAAGAACCGATCGCTGTCAGTCGAAACGACGAACTCGTAGCTTTGGTCGACTCGAACGGCCGTGAACACGTCGAAGTACGTCAAATACGTCCCGAATTCATCTGCTTCGAGATCGTTTTCCGGATCGTCGGTTGCGAGCTCGATGCTGAGTTCTGCCTCGAGCCGTTCGAATTCGTCGTGCAATTCGCTCATGGGCAAATCCCCCGCTTCGAGAGCGGGATCGAGTTCGTCAGCGTCAACTCCATCTGGGAAGGCGAATCCTTCGATTCCGTCCTCGTCAGCAGAGAGAATGGATCCATGACCGCCATCGGCTGTCACTCCGAGCAACCGTCGAGCACTGACTTCACCGGTAATCGTGGTATCGTCCGACGAGTCGGTGAGACAGCCAGCAGTTCCGGTAAGACAGACTCCGCACAGAGTACCGAATTTTCTTCTAGAAATGTCCATGATCCATATTCCTCTAATTTGTTTAGAAAGTGTTGATTTTTAATATTTTCGCACCCTGCCAAGAGTTCTGCACGCTCAGTAGTTTTACCATATCGTTGTCCAGCTGGAGAGAGACCGTCCCCTACCGTATGGGTGTTCGAGTCCTCGTCTCCGGGAAAGACACCGACGACGCTTTAGCCCTCCCGAACACCTCCTCTCGTATGACCATCCAGTTCGTCACCGGAAACGAGGGGAAGGTGCGCGAGGCGACCACCTACCTCGAGGGCATCGAACCCGTCGAACAGGTCGACTACGACTACACGGAGGTCCAGAGCGACGACCTCGCGGAGATCGCCGCCCACGGAGCGCTCGAGGCCTACGAAGAATTGGGTGCCGACGAGCCGGTGTTGGTCGACGACGCTGGGCTGTTCGTCGACGCTCTCGGCGGGTTTCCGGGCCCCTATTCCTCGTTCGTCGAGGACACCGTCGGCGTCGAACGGCTCTGGCGACTGGCGAGCGAGGAGGAGAACCGACGCGCACGATTCCGGACGGTGCTGGCCTACTGCGACGAGAACGGGACCGAGACGTTCGACGGCTCCGTGGCCGGAACGCTGGTCGCGCCTCGAGGCGAGGGCGGCTTCGGCTACGACCCCATCTTCGAGTACAACGGCCAGACGATGGCCGAAATGAGCACCGAGGAGAAAAACGCCGTCTCCCACCGCGGCCGGGCGCTGGCGACGTTCGCCGAGTGGTGCGACGAGGAACGGTAGCTCGTCTGCGAGCCGTTATGAGGTTCCAGCGGTATATTGATGACCGTCCTCGAGTGGAACCTGCCGCTCGAGCGGCCTCAACCGCCTGTCACTAGCAGCAGTTGGTAGCGCGATTTCTGTATCCAGTTCAACGTCTGAAACTGAACTCCTCGATTTGGTAAGTGTGTGTGCCTATTGAGCGTCCATCAGTATCCTTTTTAATTGAATTTTCGAAGAACTACTAATGACGCGTGAGTTTGACAAGCTTGTCAGGGACGAGATTCCAACAGTTATCAAACAGAACGGAGAAGAGCCCGTGACCACCAGTGTTTCCGGCGAAACATATTCTAACCGGCTAGTGGAAAAATTGGAGGAAGAAGTGGTAGAGTATCGAGAATCTCGCTCTTTGGAGGAGTTAGCGGATGTCTTGGAGGTTGTCCACGCGATTCGGAAGAACAAGGGAGAAAGTGTCGCTGAACTACATGAAAAGCGCGAAGAGAAGGCTGAACAGCGGGGTCGGTTCGATGAAGGGATTGTCCTCAAACGGGTTGAAGAATAGTCATATTCAATCGTGATTTTTCGCCCGACAACTGCCACCCGTTCCTGATTTGGCAGTCGGCAACCGTCGTTCCCAATTTTTAGCGTCCGACGATCGGTCGTGACGAACAGTACTTTCAAGAGCATGTGTCAATATAAGCCAATTATCGTATGACCTCGCTTCGATCTCCCCTCCCACCCATCCAACCCGTTCGCGACGGCCTGACGGACGAATCGTTACGGTTCGCGATTCTCGCCGGGCTCGCGACAGTTCCGTTCACCCTCCTCCTTTCCCGGGAACCCGTCACGGACGGGGTGGTTTTCCTCGGCGGAACGACCTCCGGTGCACCACTGCTACTGGCCGCATTGGTCGTCGGCTACCGCTACAGCGACCGGGAAACGACGGCTCGACGCGCCGGCATATGGACCGGGCTCGCGGCCTCGACTGGAACGGTACTCATCTATCTCGCCAACACCGCGACGACGATGTGGAACGCCTCCGCGGAGCTGGCCGCGATTTCCGCCGTTCTGACGCCGCCTACTATCATCCTCGGCGTCGGGCTCACCGTACTCGTAACCACGGCGGTCGCTATGTTCGTCGGGTGGATGGCGACGCGACTCGATCGGAATCAGAGAGTCGTCGAACCGAACGAAACCGTGGATCGAACCGTTCGGAACTCGCGCTGGTGGATCCCCGTGGCGGTGTACGCGCTCGCGGCACCGGTCACGCTCGTCGGGGTGTTCGCCCTCGAGTCCCAGAGCGAGCTTCACGGATTGCTCGCTGGTCTGCTCATGATCTGCCTCGCGTTCTTTTCGGTACTCGCGTTCGTTTCGCTCTTTATCGACGCGACCGCCCCTCGAGCCGCGGAAACGGACTGGATTCCGAATATGTGGCTGTATATGGGTCTCCCGATCGGCGGCTACGCGCTCGTCTATCTAGCCGCGGCGATTCAGCAAGTACCAGGGCCGTCGGGCCCCGGCATGTTCGGATTCCTCACCGGCCTCTGGGCTGCAGCGATACTGTATGTCGTTGCACGGCACCGCCACGTCGGAACGATATAAAAGATAGACAAGTCAGCTAAAGGAACTCTGTTTTACAAATACAGCGTCTCTGTAATCACTCACAAACGCATACACCGCCTTCGGTAAGGGTATTCGGTTTACTTTTCATAGCAAAGAATTGCTTCGTCTTTCCACTTAAACTTTATATATAATTCGGGTGTTCGTTTATATACTGTCCGTGCACAGGAACCCGACGAGTACTCCGATCGTTCGAAAACGCTGCGATCTTCCGACCGTTCGAGCTGTAAATCCATCTCGAGAATCCATCGCGAAAGGCAGTCCGGACGGACGAGAGAGAATCTTCTTCTCGAATTGCTCAATAAGGGAGGTTCGCATTACTGACGAATATGCAAGCAGGTCACTAGACACTACGGCGATTTCCCGTCTCGAGGATCCCGATCCGGGCCGGGATACGCCCCGTCGTGACCCTCCACGGTCCGGTACAAACTTTCGGGATCGAACAGGGTCGCGAACGCGTCCGGCGGACGGATACTGAGCGACACTCGAGGTTGCAGCGTCAACCCGGCTTTCGCCGATCCGAGTCGTTCGTCGTAGCTCAGCAGGTGGGCGGCGTTGCCCTGATAGGCCGAGGCCAGCGCGGGGTGGTCCTCCGCGGGCTGTTCGACGCGAACGCGCTCGGCCTCGAGTCGTTCGCGGTGGGCGGCCGCGAGTTCCTTGTCGGCCAGCGACGCGACGAGCCGTTCGGTCTCGGCGAGCAGTTCGTCGCTCGCGAGGAGCTCGACCCAGGAGTGTTCTCGGACGTGATCGAGGGCCGCTCGAGCGTCGCCGCCGACGAACAGATCGGCCGCGAAGACGTCCGCGTCGGCGACGACGCGGGTCGGAACCGGTTGGTCAGTCATCGGCCGCCCCTCTCCTCGTCTCCGTCTGACTGTGGCGGGTTCTCGTCCGGTGAGGATTCGCGACGCTGCGCCTCGAACGTCTCCCGAATCGTCTCGCGGTCGACGTCGGCCGACTCGGCCCGATCGAAGAGGTCCGTCCAGTTCGTCATCGAACGCGAGTTGGGGCCGGACCGAAAAAGGCGTGCGCTTTTCTCGTCGGTATCGGTGGGCCTCCGTCCGAACCTAGACGCCGCGTTTCCGTCGCGCGAGCAGCCAAAAGACGATCGCTCCGAGGACGAACGCGACGCCGACGTTGACGAGCAGGCCGACGGCACCGACGCCGACGACGAGCGCGAGCGACTGGTGAGTATCGACGGGCTCGAAGGCGGCGCGGCCGAGTTCGAGCGCGACGACGACCAGCAGAACGCCGAGCAAGGCCATCGGGAAGGCCGCCAACAGTGCGCCGGCCGCGACGAGCGCGAGCGCGAGGTAGCCGATCCCGAGCATCACGTTCGCGCCGCCGGTTCGGGCTCCGAAAGCGTATTTTCCGGCGAGCCCCCCGCTTCCATGGCACATCGGCACGCCGCCGAACGGAACCGCCGCGAGGCAGGTAACGCCCATACTCTGGGAGAGATCGTCGGCAGAGACGTCCCGGTCGTAGAGGTCCCCACAGAGTAACGCGGTGGCGATCGCCGCGTTGCCGACGGTCATCCCCAGTTGAGCGACGGTACCCTCGAGCGCCGCCCCGGTGAACGAGGGGGTTCCCGCCGGGAAGAGCGCGGCTTCGGGAACTCGAGGAGTCGGAACGCCCGCGTACGCGACCGCGGCGATCCCCCCGAGTCCGAGCACGACCAGCACGCTCTGCTGGTGATAGCCGACGAGCGTGAACGCGACGACGACGGCGAAACCGGCGGCCGCAACGGGGAGGCTCTCGACGGACAGTCCGACCGCGGCCTCGAGTAAGAGTAAGGCAACGGCGAACTGAATACCGCGGATGACCGGTTCGCCGACGACGGTCTGGAGCTTCCCGACGAGTCCGAGCCGGCCGACGACGAGCAGGACGATTCCCGCGAGCAGCCCTGCGGCGGCGAGTTCCGGATACGAGAGCGTGCCGACGATCGCCAGACCGACGAGCGCTTTCATCGGCTCGACGGATAGCGGCATCCCGTAGTAGAGTCCCCAGACGATCTGAAACACGCCGAATCCGACGAGAACGTGTGGCAACGACACCGATGTCGTCGCTGCGAGTGCGACCAGCAGCGGTAAGACGGTAACCGAATCTCCTAGCGCACCCGTCAGTTCGCTCGTCGAAAACTCGAGCGACTCTCGAGTCGAATACTGTGACGAATGCGCCATCTGTAGCCACTAGGCCGACGATACCTTTTATTCTTCTCAGAAACCCTTCGACGTTATTTCTCGAGGGAAACGTAATTAATATCGTTTACAACCCTACTCGCTTCGGAAATTGGCTGACTGCCCTACGGCGATAGACGCCAAAAAGACGATGGGCGGGTCAGACCGGTCCGGAAGTCGTCTCGATCCGATGAACACCCGGCTCTGTTTCCTGCCACAGCGCCACAGTGCTGGTCCGGCACTACGAGGGTAATCCGGCGGCTCTACGCTGACTCGTTGCCTTCGCTAGCTTCGGCGTCTTCGGCGTCTTCGACGTCCTCTATATCCTCAATATCCTCAGCATCTTCGACGTCCTCCGCCGTTTCGGCGTCTTCGGGGAGTTGGATATCGACCGGTTCGTTGTGCTCGGAGATCGTCATCTCCGTCGACGACGAGATGGTCTCACCGCCGGAGGTCATCGTCAGATCGGCGTCGATACCGTGGATGTAGTTCGTCTCCTCGTCGACGTAGAGTTCGTAGGAGACGTCCTCGACGGTCGCTCCGGTCGCTTGGAAGTCCCGGGAGCTCTCGAGCTCCGCTTTGAGTTCGTCGGTCGATTCGACCGAGACGACGGTCGTTTCGACACCGTTGACGGTCTCGGTGCCGTCTTCGGTGAGCGTCCCGGATTCGATGAAGTCGGTCTGTGCCGCGAGCTGGGCACTTTCCTCCCAGACGTCGCCCTCGAGGTCCATCTCGAACCAGTCGCCGTCGATCGATGCGTACATCGTGTTCTCGATGATGTACTCCTCGACGTCGACAGTCTCGTTTTCGGAGATGAGCTGGTTGTCGGCGGTCGAACTCACGTGAGATCTATTCGCCGATTCGTTGATCGTTCCCTCCGAGACAACCGTTTCCTCACCGTTTGGCGTTTCGATCGTTTGCGTCATCTCGTACTGGTACGTGTCGACGGCTTCGACCTGTTGGAGGATCTCCGTCTGCTCGACCTCCTCGTCTCCGGGGTCGTCGCCGCCGGGCATCGCGCCGGAGCAACCGGCGATCAGAACGACCAGTACGACGGCCAGAACCGCGCTTTTTCGGATTGAATGTATCACGTTCCGTGAACGCTCAACGCACGGCTTCTAAACCGTTGTCCCGCAGTTCATTCCGCGAGAGATGACTGTCACAGAACCGTTATTGTCTCGGGACGGCCGAAGCTGTTCGGCGATCAGCACCGATAAGAGATCCTGACCGAAAGCGATCCTCGTGAGCGACCTTGGAAAAATCGACCGAACGTTCTTCGAACGCCACGTCGCCCCGAATCTCGGCGCGCGGCGAGACGATGTCGCGATCGGCCCCCAACACGGCGTCGACTTCGGCGTCCTCGATGTCGACGGGCGAGCGTTGGTGACCGCGACCGACCCGCTTTCGATCCTTCCGCCGCTCGGCCTCGAGCGCGCCGCGCGATTCGCGCTCGATTTGGTGCTCGCGGACGTCGCCGTCAGCGGCGTTTCGCCCTCGCATCTCTCGATCTGTTTTACCCTTCCCGAATCGATGAGCGACGAGGAATTCGCGACCGTCTGGGAGACGATCCACGCCGAGTGCGTCGATCTGGGCGTCTCCGTCGTCACGGGCCACACCGCCCGCTACTCGGACCCGTCCCATCCGTGGGTCGGCGCGGCGACCGCCATGGGCGTCGGCGACCACGACGAGATCGTTCGCCCCGACGGGGCTCGAGTCGGCGATAAACTCCTCCTCACGACCGGCCCCGGCGTCGAGTCGGTCGGCTTGCTAAGTACGTTGTTCGGGGATCAACTGGACCTTCCGGGCGGTGTGCTCGCGGACGCGCGAGAGCGGCTCGATGATGTCCACTGCGTCCGCGACGCGCTCGCGGCCGCCGCGGCCGGCCCCGTGACGGCGATGCACGACGTTACCGAAGGCGGCCTGGCTGGGGCGCTCAACGAGATGGCCGACGGCGCGAACCGGCGGGCGTCAGAGAGTACGAACGAAGTGGCCGGCCCAGATGTCCGATTCGAAATCGACCGCGCGGCGGTTCCGATCCGGGCGGGTGTCGCCGAGGTCTGTGCCGAACTCGAGATCGATCCGTGGCACGCGACGAGTTGTGGCTCGCTCGTGATCGCCGTCGATCCGGCGGGCGTCGATGCGGTCCGGAACGCCCTCGAGGACCGGGACACCGTCGTTGCCGAAATCGGGCGGGTGGTAGACGCCGATACCGGACGAGTGGCGGGCGAGAGCGAGGAGGTCGAGACAGATCGGCGGGACGCTCCAGACGGAGGCGTCCTCGTCGACGGGGAGCGGCTCGAACACCCCGACGTCGATCCGTCGTGGGGGGCGTACGCCGAATTGGCCGGTCAGTGAAATTGACACGACCGCCGCGGCGAGCAACACTGCGACACGGAGCCCACTACCCATTTGTACAACGGCGAGAGACAACTAGGCATGCGAACGCCAGCACCAGAAACACCACCGGTCGCCCTAACGATCGCCGGAAGCGACTCCGGCGGCGGTGCCGGAATCCAGGCCGATCTCGCGACGATGGCCGCACACGACGTTTACGGGACGAGCGCGATCACCGCGGTCACGTCCCAGCACAGCCGCGGCGTCGAACGATCGTTCCCGCTCCCGCTCGAGGAGGTCGAAGCTCAGCTTTCGGCGGTGACGGGGGACTTCGATATCGGGGCGGCGAAAACGGGGATGCTCGCGACGACCGAAATCGTCCAATCCGTTGCGACGGAGGCCGGGCGCTTCGCGTTCCCGCTCGTGGTCGACCCCGTCATGGTCGCCACCTCGGGGGATCGACTGCTCGAGCCCGAAGCCGAACGCGCCTACGAGGACCTCATCGGGGAGGCCGCGGTCGTCACGCCGAACGCGGACGAAGCCGAGGTACTGACCGGGATTGCGGTCGAAGACGAGAACAGTGCGATCGAGGCCGGGGAAGCGCTTCTCGAGTTCGGTACGGACGCGGCGCTGGTCAAGGGTGGGCACGTCCCCGGCGAAACGATCAGCGACGTGCTTGTGGCCGAAGACGGGGTCACAACGTTCGAACACACGCGCGTCGACACGGATGCGACTCACGGATCGGGCTGTACGCTCGCCGCGGCGATCGCCGCGCGGCTCGCGAAGGGGGATTCGCTCCAGGACGCAGTCAGCGGCGCGACCGACGTTCTCACCCGCGCAGTTCGATACCACTACGATGTCGGGCAAGGAGCCGGTGCGGTCAACCACGGCGTCGAACAGCGAAATCGGGCTTCGATGGAAGCGACGACCGAGTTGGTGCGAAACGCCGTCGGGCGGATCGTCGAGGCGGATATCTCGCCGCTCGTGCCGGAAGTCGGAACGAACGTCGTCGGTGCGACGCCGTACGCGGACGCCGTCGAGGAGACCGCGGCCGTCGAAGGCCGAATCACCCGAACCTTGGGCGGAATCAACCCGAATGGTGCGGTTCGGTTCGGCGCCTCGAGAAACGTCGCGCGATTCCTGCTCGACGCTCGAGAGGTGTGTCCGAGTCTGCGATTCGCGTGCAACCTCCGGTTCAACGAGGACGTCGAACAGGCCCTCGAGGAACTCGAGTGGGCGATCACGGAACTGTCCCGCGATACCGGATCGGACGCCGACGAGTGGGTGACGCCGGAGGCTGTCGAAACGGTCTTCGACGGCGGTGACGACCGTCCGATCGCCGTTATCGATCGCGGAGCCGTCGGAAAAGAGGCGATGACGTACCTCGTTGCGGCCAACACCGAGACGCTGGCGGATCGCGTTCTCGAACTGTACCGGACGATCGACTGACGTTTATATTCGCCCCGCGCATCGATTCAGGCATGGTCGAAAGCCCATTCGACGTCGACATTCAGGTCGGCGAGATACTCGAGGCGGAATCGTTCCCGGAGGCGAACAAACCGAAGATGACCAAGCTCTGGATCAATCTCGGCGACGGAAACGGCGAGATCCAGTCCGCCGGTCAGCTCGATCACCACTACGAACCCGACGAGCTGGTGGGCCGACAGGTCCTCTGTGCGACGAACCTCGGGAGCGTTCGGATCGCCGGCTTCAAATCCGAGGCGCTGACCGTCGGCGTTCCGGACGAATCGGGCTTTCCCGTCCTCGTCGAACCCGACGAAGAGGTCCCGCTCGGCGGCGTGTTGTTCTGATACTGATGGGTGAGCGAGCCCGTTCGTTGCACAGCGGCGAGTCAGCGACTGTCCGGTTGCCACGTCTGTGAGAGTATGAAAGAACAAGCAAGCACTCGAGAAAACAGCTCGAGACTCCGAGTGAACCCCGACAATCTGGGGCGCGTCTTCGGGAAGCTTCTCGCGGCTTCGTGGATTTCGTTCGTCCTGTCGGTGATCGGAACGGTAGGGAGCGCACTTATTCGGCCAGACGTCAGTCAATCGCTGACGATCACCGATATCCCTGTTATCGCACTGCTCGGTTCCTGGATCGGCATCTGGTCGTCGCTTCTCAGTTACAGCGTCTGGTCGTTCTGGCAGCTTCGGCGAATGAGCGAGGAGCGGAGTCGCCCAAAAGGACGGAACCCGTTCAAGCGACTCTACTACCTCCTTGCACTTGGGGCCGAGAAAGTCGACGATCCGACGGCATACGAAGAACGACTTCAACTGACGATACAGTCGTTCGTGTTTGGCACGATTATGTTGGTCGCCCCGGTTCACTCCACCGTGTACGGTTGGGGACGCTAAGTCGGGCACTGCTGGGAGCGTTGAGTCAAGTGCCGACCACTTCCGCCGCGGAACCCGCAGGTCTTTTGCGATGGAAGGACACCCCTCGAGTATGACAGAGGCGACGGGTATCGTCGGCGAATTTCTCTCGCTCAAGGAGACGACCGACGCGGAGGTGCTGGCGATGCAATGTGGCGACTTCTACGAGTTCTTCGACGAGGACGCCGAACTCGTCGCGGACGAACTCGACCTCAAGGTTTCCCAGAAGTCCTCCCACGGTTCGTCGTACCCGATGGCGGGCGTTCCGCTCGACGACCTCACGCCCTACCTCAAGGCGCTGGTCGAACGCGGCTACCGCGTCGCCGTCGCCGACCAGTACGAGACCGACGACGGCCACGCGCGCGAGATCGTTCGCGTCGTGACCCCCGGTACGCTCCTCGAGACGACCGACGCCGACGCGCAGTATCTGGCGGCCGTCGTTCGAGAGGGCGACGATGCTCCCTACGGACTGGCGTTTGCGGACGTGACGACCGGCCGGTTCCTCGTCGCGGGTGCCGACGACGCTGCGGAGACGCTGACGGAACTGTACCGGTTCGATCCCGTCGAGGTACTTCCCGGCCCGGCGATTCGCAACGACGACGAGATCCTCCAGCAGATCCGCGACCGGACCGACGCGACGCTGACGCTCCACGAAGCCGAATCGTTCGCACCCAAACGCGCCGAACACGTCGTTCGCGAGCAGTTCGGACGCGAACCCCTCGAGGGACTCGACGCGGCCCAACCCGCAGTTTCCGCGGCGGGGTCGATCCTTTCGTACGTCGAGGAAACGGGAGCCGGCGTGCTCGCGTCGATGACCCGAATCGCGACCCATCACAGCGACGACCACGTGACCCTCGACGGAACCACCCAACGAAATCTCGAGCTCACGGAAACGATGCAGGGCGAGCGCGAGGGATCGCTGTTCGCGACGATCGATCACACCGAAACGAGCGCGGGCGGACGATGCCTGAAGGAGTGGCTCCAGCGACCTCGCAGGTCGCTATCGGTTCTCGAGGAGCGCCAGGAGAGCGTCGCCGCCCTCTCCTCGGCCGCGCTGGCTCGAGACGAACTCCGGGACGTGCTCGGCGAGGCCTACGACTTAGAGCGCCTGGCTTCGAAGGCGACTCACGGCAGCGCCGACGCGCAGGATCTGGTCGCGGTGCGGGAAACGCTCGCGGTGCTCCCGCGGATCGCGGACGTGATCGCCTCGAACGAGGAGCTGGCTGACTCGCCGCTGTCCGCGATCGTGGATCGGCCGGACCGGACGGCGGTTTCGGAGCTTCGGGAGATGCTCGCCGACGCGCTCGCCGAGGAACCGCCCTCCACGGTCACGCAGGGCGGCTTGCTCCAGCGGGGCTACCACGAGGAACTCGACGAGGTGATCGACCGCCACGACGAGGTCGAGCGGTGGCTCGAGGGCCTCGCCGACCGCGAGAAACGCGAACACGGCCTGAGCCACGTCACCGTCGATCGGAACAAGACCGACGGCTACTACATTCAGGTCGGTCGATCGGTCGCAGATCAGGTCCCGAATCACTACGAGCAGATCAAGACGCTGAAGAACTCCAAGCGATTCACGACGCCGGAACTCGAGGCAAAAGAACGCGAGATGCTCAGACTCGAGGAGCAGCGGGGCGAGTTGGAGTACGAGCTCTTCGAGCAGGTACGCGAGGACGTCGCCGCGGCAGCGGCGCTCTTGCAGGACGTCGGGCGAGCGCTCGCGACCGTCGACGCGCTCTCGAGTCTGGCGAGCCACGCCGCCGAAAACGGCTGGGTACAGCCCGAACTGCGTCGGGGTGACGACCTCGAGATCGACCAGGGACGCCACCCCGTCGTCGAGCAGACGACCGACTTCGTTCCCAACGACGTGCGGATGACCGACGACAGGGGGTTCCTCGTCGTCACTGGACCGAACATGTCCGGAAAGTCGACGTACATGCGTCAGGTCGCCTGCATCGTTCTGCTCGCACAAGTCGGGAGCTTCGTGCCCGCTCGAGAGGCCGAAATCGGCCTCGTCGACGGCATCTTCACCCGCGTCGGAGCGCTCGACGAGTTGGCGCAGGGACGTTCGACGTTCATGGTCGAAATGAGCGAGCTCTCGAACATCCTCCACACGGCGACCGACGAGTCGCTGGTGATTTTAGACGAAGTCGGGCGTGGCACGGCGACCTACGACGGCATCTCGATCGCCTGGTCGGCGACCGAGTACCTCCACAACGAAATTCGGGCGAAGACACTCTTCGCGACCCACTACCACGAACTGACCGGCCTCGCGGAACACCTGCCTCGAGTCGCGAACGTCCACATCGCCGCGGACGAACGCGACGGCGACGTGACCTTCCTGCGGACGGTCCGGGACGGCCCGACGGATCGGTCGTATGGAATCCACGTCGCAGACCTCGCCGGCGTTCCGGATCCGGTCGTCGACCGGGCCCAGGGCGTCTTAGAGCGCCTGCGTGAGGAGAAAGCCATCGAGGCAAAAGGCGACGGCTCCTCGGAGCCGGTCCAGGCCGTCTTCGATCTCTCGAGTGGCTCGATGGAGCGAGCGGCGACGACAGACGGCGGAGCCGCGTCGGGGGCGGGTACCCAGGCTAGTCTCGGCGCGGAGTCGACGGCTGACACCACGGCCGGCACCGGCGAAGCATCCGCCGCTGACGCGGAATCCGTCGCCGATTCCGAAGCCGAGGCGAACGCCGGCCTCGGGCCCGAAACAGTCGAGGTACTCAAGGACCTCGAGGATATCGACGTGAACGAGACGCCGCCCGTCGAACTGATCACCAAGGTACAGGAGTGGCAACGGAGGCTCGAGGATGAGTGACCACGACATCCGCGAACTCGACGAGGATACCGTCGCCCGCATCGCCGCCGGCGAAGTCGTCGAGCGGCCCGCGAGCGCGGTCAAGGAACTCCTCGAGAACAGCCTCGACGCCGACGCCTCGAGAATCGACATCGCAGTCGAGGACGGCGGGACGGAACTGATCCGAGTCGCCGACGACGGCTACGGCATGACCGAGGATGCCGTTCGCGCGGCGATCCTCCAGCACACGACCAGCAAGATCGAGGGGCTCGAGGATCTCGAGAAGGGCGTCGCCACGCTCGGCTTTCGCGGCGAGGCGTTGCACACGATCGGCTCCGTTTCGCGACTGACAGTCGAGACGCGGCCTCGAGCCGACGACGACGGATCCGCGGACGGACAGACGACAGCGGCGGGCACGAAACTCGTCTACGAGGGCGGCGAGGTCACCACCGTCGAACCGACGGGCTGTCCGCAGGGGACCGCCGTCGAGGTGGCCGATCTGTTTTACAACACGCCCGCCCGCCGGAAGTTCCTGAAGACCACGGCGACGGAGTTCGCCCACGTCAATCGCGTCGTCACGCGCTACGCGCTGGCCAATCCCGACGTCGCCGTCTCGCTGACCCACGACGACCGAGAGGTGTTCTCGACGACGGGGACGGGCGATCTGCAAGAGGCCATCCTCTCGGTGTACGGCCGTGAGGTCGCGAAGGCGATGATCCCCGTCGAAGCCGAGGGCGACGAGCTCCCCGTCGGCCCGCTCGAGTCGGTGACGGGCCTTGTTTCACACCCCGAAACGAACCGCTCGAGCCGGGACTACCTCGCAACGTACGTCAACGGCCGTGCGGTCACCGCCGACGCGATCCGCGAGGGGATCATGGGTGCCTACGGAACCCAACTCGGGAACGACCGCTACCCCTTCGTCGTCCTCTTTCTCGAGGTGCCGGGCGAGGCCGTCGACGTGAACGTCCACCCGCGCAAGCGCGAGGTGCGCTTCGACGACGACGACGCGGTGCGCCGGGCGGTCGACGCCGCGGTTGAATCCGCGCTGTTGGAGCACGGACTGCTCCGCTCGAGCGCGCCGCGAGGTCGGTCCGCTCCTCGAGAGACGCGGATCGAGCCGGATCGAAACGGCGGCGGTGCGGATGACACAATCGAGACGGGAGGAGACAGCTCGAGCCGGGTTCCGGAGACCGAGGCGTCCGAGGGTTCCTCGGAACCGGCCGAGTCTGCCTCGGGATCACCCGAATCTACAGTGGATGAAAGCGAAGCAGGCCCCGCGACCGGTGGAGAGGGGGGGACCAGTGCAGAGACAGAAGTGGAGACGGACGTAGGCGAAACCAGCTCCGAGTCCGAGGGGGAAACGGCTCGAACGACGCCCGCGACGCACGCGGGAAACCGGGTTTCCCAATCGGAACCGGACGATCGCAGTTCGGAGTCGGAGGGCCGAGACTCGAGTCCCGACGACGATTCCGTCGAATCGTCTGTGTCCGGAATCGAATCGAGTACCGAGACAACGGACCCGACGGAACGATCCGGCTCGACGGAACCCTCTACTCCCCTCGAGTCCGATCGCAAGTTCTCCGGCGGGACCGAGCAACGAACGCTCGCGGGCGAGGCCGCAACCGGCGACGAAACCGAGTTCGATTCCTTGCCCAACCTTCGGGTCCTCGGGCAGATGCGAGACACCTACCTCGTCTGTGAGACCCCCGACGGCCTCGCGCTGATCGATCAACACGCCGCGGACGAACGGGTGAACTACGAACGACTGCGGGAAGCCTTCGCCGACGATCCCGCCGCGCAGGCGCTGGCCTCGCCGGTCGACCTCGAGCTAACGGCCGCCGAAGCCGAAGCGTTCGAACACTACCGCGAGGCGCTCTCGCGGCTCGGCTTCTACGCGGACCGCGTCGACGACCGGACCGTTGCCGTGACGACCGTCCCCGCGGTGCTCGAGAAAACGCTCGAGCCGAGCCGGCTCCGGGACGTGCTCGCGTCGTTCATCGCCGGCGACCGCGAAGCCGGCTCCGAGACGGTCGATGCGCTAGCCGACGAGTTCCTCGGCGATCTGGCGTGTTACCCCTCGATTACGGGCAACACGTCGCTTACTGAGGGGTCGGTCGTGGACCTGCTCGAGGCGCTCGATGCCTGCGAGAATCCCTACTCCTGTCCGCACGGCCGGCCGGTCGTGATCCAGTTCGACGAGGGGGAGATCGAGGACCGATTCGAGCGGGATTATCCGGGCCACGGCGGATAACAACAACCGAGACTACTGCCAGCGTGGCGAACCATCGGCTGAAGTCGGCGCGACCCCGACCATGGGAACATTACGTATAACACGTTTGCAGCTGTTGTGCTAGCTAGTGTCAAACATGGCAGAAAGTGAGGCGAAAACTGCTCGAGCGGAGTGGGGAACTCGGTTCGGATTCTTGATGGCGATGGTCGGAGCGATGGTCGGCGCAGGAAACATCTGGCGGTTCCCGTACGTGATGGGCGAAAACGGCGGCGGCGCGTTCGTGCTCGCGTTTCTGGTCCTGTTGTTTCTACTGGCGGTACCCGGACTCATGGCCGAAGTTGCGCTGGGGAGATACACGAACAAGGGCGTCATCGGCGCGTTCCGGGACGTGCTCGGACCCGGCGGCATGGTCGGGTTGGGCGTCGTCGTCCTCCTAGTGAACATCGCGCTAATGTCCTATTACTCGCCCCTAATCGGGTGGACGCTGTACTACGCGGCGCACTCGTTGTTGTTTACGTTCACGGCTACCGGCTTCGAGGCCGATACGTTCATGAACAACTTCTTCGCGAATCCGGCGCTGATGATCGGACTCCACACGCTCGTGATGGCGAGCGTCGCGGGAATTCTCATCCTCGGGATCCGACGCGGCGTCGAGCGGATCGTCGTCTACGCGGTCCCGGCGCTCGTAGTCTCGCTGGTCATCATGACGGGCTACGGACTGACTTTGGATGGTGCCAGCGAGGGGATCGCGTTCACCTTCGGCATCGACTGGGAGTATCTCACCTTCAGCAGCACGTGGATCGAAGCGCTCGGACAGGCGCTGTTCTCGACGGGGCTCGGGTGGGGGATCGCCCTGACGGTTGGAAGCTACCTCCGGGAGTACGATGACGTTCCACTCGGGGGTGGCGTCTTCACCGCGCTCGGCGAGTCGAGCATCGGGATCCTCGCCGCGCTCGCGATCTTCCCGGTCGTCTTCGCGGTCGGCGTCGAACCCGACGCAGGTGCGGGGCTCGCGTTCGTCTCGCTCGTGCAAGTGTTCCCCGAGATTCCGTTCGGCGGACTCGTGGCAATCCTGTTTTTCGTCGGCTTTTTCATCGCGACGTTCACCTCCGGGCTGTTGATCACCGAAGTGAGCGTTACGACGGTCGCCGAGGAAACGCGATTCGATCGGACCCAAACCGTCCTCGGGATCTGCGGGCTTATCTGGCTCATCGGCCTCCCGAGTGCGTTTTCAGCCGACTTCCTCGACTTCGCCGACTTCATCTTCGGGAGCTGGGGACTGCCGCTGGCGACGCTCGCGATCATCCTCGTCATCGGCTGGGTGATGGGGCCGGAGCGACTGCGCGTCCTCGCGGTGAACAAGAACGCCGGCATCTACGTCGGCAAGTGGTGGGATCCCGTCATCAAGTACGTTATCCCCGCCGTCATGATCTTCATCATGGGCTACTTCGCCTACGACGAGTTCGGGACGCCGGAGATGATCGGCGGCATGCTGGTCATCGTCCTGTTCCCGATCATCGGCTACGGGATCATGTCCGTCGCCGATCGCTCCGCGGCCGAAACTGATACCGCCGAGGTCACCGGAGGTGACGACTGATGGCGTTGACCGCCGGCGTCATCGGCATGCTCGCGTTCACCCTGCTCGCGTTCTGGGGAGTCGCCATCTGGGCGCTCACCCGAACGCTCCGCCAGGAAAGCCGCAAGGTCGAAATACTCGAGCAACAGGACCGCCTCGACACCTACTCGCCGAAGGCGCTCGCGGAACTGCGCGACTGGATCGAACGGAATCCGAACGACCCGCTGGCGGCGGAAGCCAGGGCGCAGTACAACGAGTGCGTCGACACCCTCGAGACGACCGATCGGCACTTCTACGACTGGAGCGATCGGGAGATCGAGTCCCTCGAGCGGCTGTAGGCTCACGGTTGCGGGTTTTTGTACAGCTATCGAGTACCTAGCGTATCCCGGGACACGGCTCGCACAAAGAGGACGACTCGTGCAGACGATGCGGACGGTGCGACCACGTGCGAACAGTGCGACCACACAGACAGCGAAACCCACGCAGACAACGACGATTCACGCGACAATAGCCACAGACAATGCACACTGAGACGCTCATCGAAACCCTCGATACGCACACGGCCGGAGAGCCGACGCGAATCATCACGAGCGGAACCGATCGCGCGCGGCTCCACGGCGGAACCGTCGCGGAAAAATGTCGGCAGTTCGCGGACGGCCAAGACTGGCTCCGGGAACTCGTCCTCTGTGAACCGCGCGGTCACGACGACATGTTCGGCGCGGTCCCGGTCGAACCGGCCGCCGAGGGAGCCGACCTCGGCCTGTTCTTCATGGACACCGGCGGCTATCTCGAGATGTGCGGCCACGGGACGATCGGCGCTGTAACGGCACTACTGGAGACGGGCCAGCTCGAGGCCCGGGAGACGATAACCGTCGAAACGCCAGCCGGTCTCGTTCGAACTCATCCCGTCTTCGATGAGACGGGCCGCGTCGAGTCGGTCGCGATCAGAAACGTCGAGTCGTTTGTCTACGACGTGATCACGGTCGCGGTCGAGACCGACGGGGCGACGCGATCCGTCCCCGTCGATATCGTCTTCGCCGGGAACGTCTTCGCGCTCGTCGACGCCCAGGTTCTCGAGCGAACTATCGAGCCCGAACACGTCGAAGCCTTCGTCGAGGACGGCCTCGAACTCCGGCGAACGATCAACGACCGCCTCGATGTCGTCCACCCGTTTACGGGCGAGCACCACCCCGTCTCGCTGGTCGAGTTCTACGAACGGGGCGAAGGCGAGAAGGCGGATCGAAACGTCGTCGTCTTCGGCGACGGCCAAGTCGACCGATCCCCCTGCGGGACGGGGACCTGTGCGAAGATGACGCTCCTCGAGCGGGAGGGAGCCCTCGAGGTCGAGGAACCGTACACGTACGAAAGCGTTATCGGAACCCGATTCGAGGGACGGCTGCTCGAGGTCGAAAAACGGGACGGGATTGCTGTTACGACACCCGAAATTAGGGGCTCTGCACACGTTACCGGACGCCACACGTTCCTCAAAGATCCCGAAGACACCGTGACGGGCTTTTCGTTGACCGGATCGGCGGACGGTACCGGAACGGATACGCTGTAGGCGAGATCACTCGACAGCGGGGTACTGGTAGGTCTTATCGCCCGCGTTCACCGAATCGAACTCCCGGCGCATGCCGATCGGGATCGTCTCCGATTTCCCGATGACCATGTAGCCGCCTTCGTCGAGCGAGTCGCGGATGGTCTCGAAAATCGGCGTCTTGTGCTCGTCGTTGATGTAAATGAGGATGTTCCGACAGACGACCATGTCGAAGCCGGACTTCGAGCGGCCGTTGATCAGGTCGTGGCGCTCGAACTCGACTGGGTCCCGAATCGTATCCGCAACCTCGATCTGCCCGTCGCCTTTCGTAATGTAGCGATTCGGGCGCTCGAGAAAGTCCAGTTGACTCGAGATATCGTCCGTCTGGAGGTCCTGGTAGACGCCATCCCGTGCGGTCTCGAGTGCCTCGTCGCTGATATCAGTCGCGAGAATACTGAGACGAGATTCGTCGATGTTCCGGTCACTGTGGGCGAGCATCGACAGCGAGTACGGCTCGCGGCCGTCCGCACACGCCGCACTCCAGATGCGAACGCGTGACTGTTCGTCGGTCAATTTCTGCAACAGCGTCTGGATCCCCTCCCAAACGCTGGGGTTTCGAAAGAACCCGGTGACGTTGATACTCAACGCATCGAGAAGTTCCTCCTGTTCGATTTCGTCCCGTTTCAACAGCGTGTAATAGTCGCCGTAGGATTCGGAGTCCGTTCGACGCATTCGAGAGGTAACGCGGCGATCGAGATATCGTTCGTTGTAGTAACTCGTCGCGAAGGAGAGTTCCTCCTCGACGAACTCGAGAATCGGTTGAATAGTATCTGATGTACTCATAGCGTACGCGGTCCGAGATATATCCACACATGTAATCAGCGGTCTTATACGTATCGGCAATTGGAAGTTTCGGATATTTTATATCTATAGGTGCTAAAGAGGAGACTGCGACGGGGTAGGAGGAGGAACATGAGTGGTACCATCCCTCAAATATCAATTGAGTGTAGTTCTCTGTCTCGTCGGTACTGCTGGCAGTGAAGTTGAAATGGGTCCCGTCGGGAGTATACACTGACCGAAATGGGACGAATCGATATCACTGACGGCTTTAGCATTCACGACTACCGGACGAAACTGAAGCTCCTGAACGATACCGGGGACACGCGCGTTCTCGAAAACAGGGAAGAACTCGGCTGTCCGTCGTGTGACCAGCCGTTCGACCGGTTGTTCGTCACGGAGAACGCAACGTCGTCGTTCGACAGCCCGCCGGAGAAACCGTTCTGTCTTGCCCGAACGGACGAGAAACTGCTGCTTTTAACGCACTGAGTAGCCGGAATCCGGTACCCCTCGGGAAGCGGTTATTCGAACGTCTGGGGCACCCATGCTCGATTCGGATCCGCCGTCGCCTCCATCCACTCGAGGAGCCGCTCGGCCATGTTCGACCGGACCCGCTCGTAGTTCGGATGCTCGATCAGGTTTTGCAGCTCCGCGGGATCCGCCTCGAGGTCGTACAGTTCGTTCACGTCGGGGCCGTTGTAGACGTACTTGTATCGTTCCGTCCGGACCATTCGCTGGGTGTAGAGGCCGAACTCGTCGCCGTGGTACTGTGCGAACACCGAATCCGGACGGGTCTGTACACTAGTCGGGTCACCGCCGCTCGCAGTCGCGCTATCACTATCCTCGAGTAAGGGTACGAGACTCCGAGCGTCGAACGACTCCGGAACCGAAACGCCGCCGATATCGAGGAACGTCGCCGCCAGATCGTGGAGGTGAACCGGCCTTTCACAGACCGATCCGGACTCGACGACGCCCGGCCAGCGAACCTGCAGGGGGATGTGGTAGGTATCGTCGTACATCAGCGGGCCTTTGTTGAACTGCCGGTGAGCCCCCGCAAAATCGCCGTGGTCGGAGGCGTGGACAACGACCGTCTCCTCGGCGAATCCGGTTCGGTCGAGGGCCGCTATGATTCGCTCGAGTTGGTCGTCGATCAGACTGACAAAGCCCCAGTACTTCGCGATCGCTTCGGCCCAGAGCTCCCAGTCGAAGCCGGTGACGCCGCGATACTCGAGGTAGTTTTCTTGAACCTGCGGTTTCCCGTCGTAGGTCTCGGCGTAACTCTCCGGGGGCTCGATATCGTCCGGGTCGTACATCGAGGCGTAAGGTTCGGGAACGACGTAGGGGTGGTGCGGGCCGTAGAAATCGGCCCGGTGAAAGAACGGATCTCCGCCGTCACCATCGGCGTGGCCCTCGAGCGCGTCGATCGTCCGTTCGGCGAGAAACCAGGCTCGAGTCTCCTCGACGTCGACCGGCGTTTTCGCGGCGACGAACGTCCCCTCGCTTCCGTCGCGCGGATCGTCGCCGGTGTAGATTACCTCCTCGAATTCGGTATCGCCGAGTGGAACACCGCGTTCGGCGCGATACTCGCGAAACGCGTCGTCGATGTCGTCGTGGTGTTTGTCGCTGCCTCCGAGATACGAGAAACCGAACTCCTCGGGGGTCTGATCCCGGCCGACGTGCCACTTTCCGGTGTAGGTTAGCTCGTAGCCCGCATCCGCGAGCAACTCGGAGAACGTCGGCAGCTCCGGCGGAAGGTTCGGCTGGATCGCGTCGGCCTCGTGGCAGTTGTTGAGCATGCCGTGGCCGTGGGGAAACAGGCCGGTCAACAGCGACGCGCGGGCGCTCGAGCAGATGCTGATCGGCGTGAACGCGCGCTCGAACCGCATGCCCTCGCTCGAGAGTCGGTCCATCGTCGGCGTTTCAACGGGTGGCCCGTCGGGCGCGCTACAGTCGTAGCGCTCCTGGTCGGTGAGCACGAGCAAGACGTTCGGCGGTGAATCGGCCATCGGGACGGCTACACCGCTCGGTCAGTTAACCCTTACACCGCCGCGGAAAAGTGGTCGCAACTCAACTGAGAGGGGAACTGGGAGTCGAGCCAAGACAGGTTCCAACGAAACGGAGGCAGTACCGAGTTACGAAAAGTCCTCGGCCGTCGGCCGCTCGAGGTCTCCGGGGAACGCGTCGACGGGTGCCTGAACCTGGTCGCCCGACTCCATGTCCTTGATCGTCACTTCGTCGTTCGCCAGATCCTGTTCGCCGACGATAACGGTGGTCTCGGCGTTGATCGAGTCGGCGTAGTTGAGCTGTGCGCCGAAGGATCGGCCGGAGACGTCGGTTTCGACGACGTGGCCGCGATCGCGCAGGGCTCGAGAGATCTGAGCGGCTTCCGTTCGCGTGTCGCCAACCTGCAACACGTAGTAGTCCGTCGTCACTTCCTCCTCGGGCCAGACGCCAGCTCGCTGCAACAACAGCGGCAGGGTCGCGTGGCCGGGCGCGACGCCGACCGCGGGCGTCGGCTGGCCGCCGAACTGTTCGATCAGGTCGTCGTAGCGGCCGCCGCCGAAGATCGAGCGCGAGACCTCCCCCGCGGAGTCGAAGCACTCGAAGACGATTCCCGTGTAGTAATCGAGTCCGCGCGCGGTCTCGAGCGAGATCGTACAGTACTCCCGAACCCCGAAGTCCTCGGCCGCCTCGAGCACGTTCTGGAGGTTCTCGACCGCCTCGGTCATGCGCTCGGTGCCGGCGAACGCCTCGACGGCCTCGAGGTCGCCCGACGCGATCAGGTCGTCGAACTCCTCGGCCTCGTCCATTGTGAGTCCGGCGTCGACGAGCAAACCGTGGTACTCGGTCGCCGAGATCTTGTCGGATTTGTCGACGGCGCGAATCGCCGCCTCCGTGTCGATATCGGCGTCGTAGGTTTCGAGCACGCCGCCCAAAATATCTCGGTGGGAGATACGAAAGTCGAAATCCGCCGCCTCGAGGCCGAGTCCCGTAAGCGCGTCCGCGGCCCACGCCAGGATCTCGGCGTCGGCTTCGGGCTCGCTCGAGCCGAAGATGTCGACGTTGGTCTGGTAGAACTCCCGCTGTCTCCCCTGTTGGACCTGCTCGTAGCGCCAGAACGGTCGCGTCGAGAACCACTTGATCGGTTTCGAGAGCTCCTGTTGTTTGGCGACGACCATCCGCGCGACGGTCGGCGTCAGCTCGGGCGTGAGCGTGACGTGGCGTCCGCCCTGATCTTCGAACGAGTAGAGTTCGTCGACGATGTCGTCGCCGCTCTTGTCCGTCCACATCGCCGCGCGCTCTACGGCCGGCGTTTCGATCTCGCGAAAGCCGTACTGACGGGCCGTGTCCTCCAGCGTATCGATGGTCTTCCGTCTAGCGGCCATCTCGCCGGGATAGATATCACGAAAGCCCTTGATCCGGTCGTACATGAGCATCCGTTTAGCGAGCGCGAACTTCTAACCTTTCGTTCGCGGACGCGATTCGCGTTCGACCGAGCGATCGCTCGAGAACCAGCGTCGCGGACGGCACCAATCACCGAACGACCGTTACGCGGGTTCTTGTCCCGACTGACCGCTACACAGACCGCTTCGCTATCGAACGTCGGTCACGTGGGTCTGCTCGTGATCGGGAAAGAGCTCCCCGATCGTGGCCTCCCCATCAGTATCGACGATGAGGGCCCTGAGCTCGGCCTCGTAATCCGCTCGCGTGATCTCCTCGCTCGGGCCGACGGTCACGTCGAGGGTGTTTTCGACAATGCAATCGACGGCCGTCCGCCCGAAACCCGAGAGCGGGGCGATGTAGTCGACCCCGTGGCGATCCTCGAGGCTCTGGGCCTGCGCTCGCGACACCGTCGGAACCCGGTCGTCCCGCCGCGTGCCGTCGGCGACGGCGTCGTACCCTTCCTCGGCCGCCCGCTCTAAGGCGTGCTGGTGGACGAGCTGAATCCCGTTGCGGGGAAAGCCGTCCTCGCGTATCTGCTCGGCGGCCTCCTCCGCGACACCTGGCTCGAGTTGGAGGCGCTCAAATGCAAAACCGATTGATTCGGCCGTCCCTCGGGCGTGTTTCCAGTCGTCGGTGACGCCGAAGTGGGCGGTCAACAACGTGATGTCGTAAAACTCTTCGAGAACCAACGCCGCGAGCGTCGAGTCTTTGCCGCCGCTGTAGAGCAATCCGAGCTCCATCAGCGCCGCTTGATGTCGAAGCTCTTCTTCTCGGGCTGGAGTTCCTGGAGCAGTTGTTTCATCTTCTCGTCGTCGATCTTGCCCTGGATACGCCCGCTTTGGGCAAGCGCGACGACCTGTCGTTCGACCTGCTCGCCGAACTGTTCTTTGCTCATCTTGACGGTGTTCAACCGCTGGCGGGCCTCGTCGGTCAGGTGTTTCCGAAGCAGCGCCTGCTTCTGGGCGTCGGCTTGCTGTTTCGCGGCCTCCTGGGACCCTTCGCCGCCCTGGTTTTCCGCACGGTTCTGTAGCTTCTCCATTTTCTTCTGACGGAGCTCTTCGATATTCTCGTCATCAGGCGTGTCACTCATACACTCATCTATTCCCGCAGTGGGGAAAATGATTACGGACCCGGGCGATCAGTGCAACCGCTCTCCGAACGAAATCGTTCGAAAACGAGTCGATAGTCGCCTCGTCTCGAGCCGTCCGGTCGACGACGTGGAACGTCCCAGCCGTCGACGGCGGCGGTGAGTCGTCTACGCGTAGCGCTCGAGTTCCGGTCGGTCGAGGTCTTCGAGGACGTTGCCGGCGGTTTCGTCGAGGAAGCTGCGACCCTCGGCCGTGATTCGGCGACCCTCACCCTCCGCGGTCTCGACGAGGTCTTCCTCTTCGAGTTGCTGGAGGATGGTTCGGATTATGTTTCGCGAGCCGTCAGTTCGTTTGTCCGAAGAGACCTGGTAGCGGTTCGATCCGCCCTTCGCACCGCCGTATTCGGTCGAGAGGCGTTCGACGCCGACCGGGCCGGTGTCGGCGATCTTGCGGAGCAGGCTGCCGGCGCGGACTGCCCAGAAGTTCTCCTGTTTCGGTGGCAGGTCGCGGCTTGCGCCGGTCTTCGTGAATTGTGCCCAGTCGGGTTCGTCGAGTCGGTCCTCGAGGTCCTCGGCGAGCGCATCAATGAGCGCGTCCGCCGGAACGTCGTACATCGTAGCCATTGGCGTTTGGTTCCCTTCCGCGGCATTTAAGACCATCGTTGTGGGTGCAGCCGGAAACTGTGGTCCGTCGTGACACGACACGGGTGCCCGGGTCTGA
Source organism: Halostagnicola alkaliphila (assembly GCF_055379965.1). Taxonomy (NCBI): domain Archaea; kingdom Methanobacteriati; phylum Methanobacteriota; class Halobacteria; order Halobacteriales; family Natrialbaceae; genus Halostagnicola; species Halostagnicola alkaliphila. The sequence continues at coordinate 196,351 of NZ_AP043826.1, forward strand.
GGTGATCGAATCACCGGCGCAGTTCCGGCAATCGAACGCGGTTCCGGCGTCTCGGGTCTGTCGGTCGCGATTCCGCCGTATCGGACGAGGTTCCGTCGTGCCGGACCGTTTTTCGCCCTCGAGTCGAAAGGAAGGGTATGGACGAACGCGCCGCGCTGGCAGTGCTCGAGGACGAACTCGAGCCGGTCGGGGACGACGCCGCCGTCGTCGACGATCTCGTCGTGACGACGGATATGCTTCACGAGACCACGGATTTTCCGCCGGGAACGAGCCGGTACACCGCGGGCTGGCGCGCGGTCGGCGCGTCGCTCTCCGACGTCGCGGCGATGGGTGCAACGGCGACCGCTGCCGTCGCAGCCTATGCCGCCCCTGAATTCGACGAGGAAGAGCTGTTAGCGTTCGTCCGCGGCGCGAGCGACGTTTGTTCGCTCGTCGGCGCGGAGTACGTCGGCGGCGACCTCGACGATCACGAGGAGTTTACGGCCGTGACGACGGCGTTCGGCACGACCGACGAGCCCGTGTTCCGAAGCGGTGCCCAACCCGGCGATCTCGTCTGTGTCACCGGAACGCTCGGACGCAGCGCGGCCGCACTCGAGTTGTTCGAGCGCGCTCGTAACCAGGACGGCTCGGGCGACCGAGACGCAGACGGCGACCGTGCGAACGAGCTGTTTCGGTTCGAGCCTCGAGTCGCCGCCGGACGGGTGCTCGCTTCCGACGCGACCGCGATGATGGACTCAAGCGACGGACTCGCCAGATCACTCCACCAGCTCGCCGAGGCTTCGGACTGTGGGTTCACAATCAACGCAGCGGAAATCCCGATCGACGACGCCGTCTTCGAGACGTCCGAAACGGAGGGGAAAGCGCTCGAGCGGGCGACTACCTTCGGAGAGGACTTCGAACTCGTCGCGACGATTCCCGAACCGGCGTTCGAATCGGCTCGAGAAGCGACGACAGTCGGGCTGAGCTCGATTGGGACGGTCGTCGAGGACGGCATAACGATGGATAAAGAGCCGCTGCCGGATCGGGGATACACACACGGGTGAGCAGGAGCCGAAACGACAACGACACACCAGCGACCACAAGCCGGGAACGATAGCCCTGCACTCGAGCCGAGGAACGACTAGCCGACCACCGTCACCGGAACCGGCGTGAAACAGAGAATTCCGAGGCCGAACGTGAGTATTCCGAGCGCGAACCGCTTCTTATCGAGCGGGTCCTCTCGAACGGGGTGAGCGGGACCTGCAGTGGCAATAAACACCGTTATCAGCCCCCAAAAGCCCCAGATGAGTATCGAATTGCCGTCGTGGCCGTTGACGTAGTAGAGATACCCCGCGAGTGCGAACAGGACGCCCGGAACGAGCGCTGCGATCGTTCGTTGAACGGAGCCAGCCATCGCGCGGAGAATGTGCCCGCCGTCGAGTTGGCCCACGGGAATGAGATTCAAGAACGTGACGAACAGCCCGACCCAACCGCCGATGACGACCGGATTCACGTCTCTCGTGGGGTCGTCCTGATACAGCGGCTGATCGAAGACGGATGCGAGCATCTCCATCAACGGTGGATACCCGATGATGAACTCGACGGTGTTCGGGTTATTAAGCAGCGCCTCAGGACGCTCAACGGGCGGCAGATGGAGCCCGATGCTGATTACGCCCACCGTGGCGACTAACCCTGCGAGCGGACCCGCAGCGCCGATATCGAACAGCGCCTTGCGGTCGGGCATTCGGCCTTTCATCTTGATGACCGCACCCATCGTTCCGATGAGCGTCGGTATAGGGATGAAATAAGGGAGCGAGGCGTCGACTTTGTGGTACCGGCTCATCAGATAGTGCCCCATCTCGTGGACACCGAGTACGCCGAGAAGGGCCGCAGTAAACGGCCAGGCCCGCCAGATCTCCATCGGATTCGAAAACGGATCGATGTAGTACCACATCGAGCCCGCGAACAGCGTCGAGACGACCGTCGCCACGAACAAAAAGAGGTTCGTCCAAGGGATCCCGTCGATACCGACCTGAGTCGGTTCGGCGACGATCACGTAGTTTCCGTCACGAACCGTGAGCTGTGCTTCGTATCCCGACTCGCGGAACACGGACCACAGTTCGCGCATCATCGCCTCCGGTGACACGAGCGGCGTACCGAAGTACAGAAGCGTCTCCTCCTCCGTTCGCGTTTCAGAAACGACGAACGTCGACTCGATTCGCTCGAGCGAGGGACCGTCGTCGGGAGGATCGACATCAGTTCCGGCAGAGGAATACCAGTGTCGTCCGACGTCGGACGAATCCGGACCGTCCATCATCGGTGGTTCACCCTCAGTTCGTATAAATAACGTGCCGGGTGGCAGACAGTGAGTATCGGTCGGTACCGTGTCTCGAGAAAACGGTGGGAAAGAGTGTGCCGGATAGCGTCACTGACGCGCCGACACGGACAGGGGGTGGACAACGTGTGACCTGGAGGCGACACCAATTATTAGGCCGGTTCAACGCGCCAGGTGGTCGCACTCGTGTACGACCACTTCTCGACCTCGAGGTCCGTCGCGGACTCCGAGAGTTTGACCATTAGCGCGCCGATCTCTTTGGGAGACATGCCGACATCATCAGCGATGAACTTCCCTTTGAAGTACAGTTCGCCGTCCTCTGCGCGATTACGCAGGTAATTCTTGAGGCGACGTTCCTTGCTTTCCGTGGAGGGTTGGGCTGTAGTGCTCATCGACAATAGCTCCTTGTCGGGGTAGTATGTTATAAAGGAAGGTCGGTTAGCAAAATTTCGGCTGTATTCAGGGAGAAAGGGGGCTAGAGACGTTTCACACCCATTTATAATCGCCATTAGGACTGTTTCATATCAAGTTAGAAGTTTTATAACAGTATCTAATACGTTATTTCGATTTTGAAACTCACGATTTCCAAACATTCAAGATATGACACCATATTCGTTAATCCATCGACAAGGACAGGGAGATAAATTATCGAGACTGTTCGTGGACCCAAAATTCGTCTTCGACCGTGACCTCCTTTTTGAACAGTGGGACCTCGTCTTTCAATCGGTTGATTCCGTCTTCGACCGTTCGAAACGCCTCTTCGCGATGACCGGCCAGAACGACGACGAACACGATATCCTCGCCGTCTTTGACGACGCCAGTCCGGTGATACATAACGACCTCGTAGACGCCGTCTCGGGATTCGAGATCCTCGCGAAGCGCAGCCATGCGCTGTTCGGCGACGCCCTCGTACTTCTCGAACTCGAGGTACTCCGTGCGCTCGTCGCCGGGGTCGTCTTTCGCTCGGACGCGGCCGGTGAACGTCGCGATCGCACCGGCTTGATCCGCCTCTGGTGACCGTTTGACCTCGGCGACGAGCGATTCGAGGGTTTCGTACGGTTCGTGGGCCTCGAGCGCATCGACGAGGTCGTCTTCCTCGAGGTCGCTGGACGACTCGATCGACGCGAGAACGGTGCCAGCAGCCGACTGTTCATCCCCCTCGCCAACCACGACCGAGGGGTATCGGGGTGTCGAAACGCCGACGACGACCGCGTAGTCGCAGTCGGGGACCAGCGCGTCGAGGGCGTCTCCGACGGAGAGTCCGGTTCCGGCTGCCGTCCAGTCACCGTCGGCACCGAGATCGTAGGTGACGTCGCCACCGGGGGTCAGCGATTCGTGTGTCCCGTCGGCGATCGTCGCATCGTATCGAACCACGCCGACGCGTCCCGCTCGAGAGAGGCGATCGACCACGCGGTCGACGACCTGATCGAGCGTCCCGTCGCTCGAGCCGCGGTCGAGAATACCGAGTACGTGCATACGAGAACGGTAGCACGCGTTGGTCTTTGTAGCTGTCGCCCTCGAACGCGGACCGTCGATCACCGGGAAACGCCCGTCGACACGGTGAAAGAGACTCCCACCCGCTCGGAGTCAGGCTTGATAATCCTTAAGCCCGCCACCACGCTACACCGCTGTAGTATGAAAGTGGTCGTTTCTATCGGTGGTAGCGTACTCGTGCCCGACCCGAGTTCGGCTCGAGTCGCAGAACACGCCGAGGTTGTCGAAAACCTCGTCTCGGAAGGGTGTCGCGTCGGGGCCGTCGTCGGCGGCGGCGGCGTCGCTCGCGACTATATCGGCGCGGCTCGAGAGCTCGATGCCAACGAGATCGAGCTCGATCAGCTCGGGATCGACGTCACTCGGCTGAACGCACGATTGCTCATCGCCGCGCTCAGCGAGGAGTCGGTCACCGCACCCGCACAGAACTACGAACAAGCGAGCGAAGCCCTCCGTCGCGGGAATATCTGCATTATGGGCGGCGTCGCACCTGCACAGACGACGGACGCCGTCGGAGCCGCCCTCGCGGAGTACGTCGACGCCGACCTCTTGATCTACGCGACCAGCGTTCCGGGCGTCTACAGCGACGACCCCAACGAAACCGACGGCGCGACGAAGTACGACGAACTCACCGCGAGCGAGCTCGTCGACGTGATCGCCGGCCTCGAGATGAACGCCGGAGCCTCCGCACCAGTCGACTTGCTGGCCGCGAAGATCATCGAACGCTCCGGGATGCGCACCATCGTCCTCGACGGCACCGACCCGGACCGAATCGCGCGAGCCGTTCGACAGGGAGAACACGAAGGAACCGACGTTATCCCGGAACGAGCGGGCGAAGAACCGACCTACTGGGCGAGCGACGAGCAATGAGTCCCGATCCGGACGCGACGAACGTCGACGAAACCGAGACCACCGAGGGCGCTGGAAACGACGAAACGACCGATTCGAGCCCCTACACCCTCCAGCGCGAAGACGATAGCGAAACGCACCACGCCTTCTGGGCGGACGACGTTGCGGATAGAGTCGAAGCGCGAGAGCCGGACGAACCCGTCGTCATCAAGGGCGGCATCTCACCCTCCGGCGTCCCCCACCTCGGGAACGTCAACGAGATCATGCGCGGTTACTACGTCGCCGAGGTCCTCCGAGAGCGCGGCCACGACGTGACACAAGTGTTTACCGGCGACGACCGCGACCCGCTTCGCGGTCTGCCCCGAACCCTCTGCGATCTCGAGGGGAACCTCGTCGACCTGGGCGAGGTAAACGCCGGCACGCTCGGTCGAAATCTCGGCGCGCCCTACACCGACATTCCGGACCCCTTCGAGTGCTGTGATTCCTACGGCGACCACTTCTCACAGATCATCAGAGACAGCGCCGAGGCGGTCGACGTACCCCTCGAGTTCGTCTCGACCACCGAGCTGTACGAAGACGGCGACCTCGAGGAGATTACCAGAGACGTCCTGGAGAACCGAGAGACGGCGCGCGAAGTCCTTTCGAAATATCAGGACAAAGTGGACGAGAACGGCGAGTACGTCCCCTTTAACCCGATCTGTTCCGATTGCGGAAAGCTCACCGAGACGGTGACGGATATCGATCTCGAGGCCGGAACCGTCGACTACCGCTGTACGGATATGGACGCCGGCGACCAGACCATCGACGGCTGCGGCCACGAGGGAACCGCGACGCTCCGCGAAGGGAAGATGCCGTGGCGCTTCGAGTGGCCTGCCCAGTGGCAGGCGCTCGGCGTCGACTTCGAGCCCTTCGGAAAGGACCACGCCGAAGGCTCCTGGCCGAGCGGGATCGACGTCGCCGAGAACGTGCTCGGGATCGAACCGCCGGTCCCGATGGTCTACGAGTGGTTCACCCTCGACGGCGAGCCCTTCTCCTCCTCCGCGGGGAACGTAATCTTGGTCTCGGACGTTCTCGAACTGATCGAGCCCGAAGTGCTCCGGTACTTCTTCGCGAAGGATCCGAGCAAGGCTCGAGACTTCAGCGTCGAACGACTCGACCTGCTCGTCGACGAGTTCGACCGCTTCGAGTCGGTTTACTACGGCGAGGTCGAAGCGAGCGAGGACGAAAAGGCGTTCGCAGAGCGCGTCTATCCGTTAGTCGTCGACGAACCGGACGAAGAGCGGATCCGACTTCCCTACACCTTCGCGGCGGTACTGGGCATGACCGACGATCTGGACCTGCGCGAAGAGATCGCGCGTCGCGAGGGCCACATTCCCGACGACGCGCCGGAGTGGGCCGTCGCGGACGCGCTCGGTCGCGTCGAGCAGGCCAGAAACTGGGCGCGCCGGACCGAGAACGAGTTCGACTACGAACTCAAACGTAGCGCGATTCCGGACCACGACTTCGACGAAACGACCGAGGTTGCGCTCGAGGAACTCGCGGATTTCATCGAGGAGGGACACGGTCCCGACGAAATACAAGAGGAGATCTACGAGACCGCAAAGCGCCACGACGTCGAGATGGGATCGTTCTTCTCGGCGGGTTATACGCTCTTTTTCGACGAAGAGCAGGGGCCGAAGCTCGGGCCGTTCCTCGCGAAAGTAGATCAGGGGTTCGTCGTCGCGCGTCTTCGACGCGAACGGTAACGAAACGGTGGGCCGTCGAATTTCGGAGCGTTCGTAGACAAAAGCCATTTGAGAGCCCCTCCCTGATAGGGTGATAATGGAGTCCGGTCCGTTTACAGCGACATCACCTGCTTTCCTCGAGATGTTTACCTCGGGGATCTTATCGTGGATTCTCGTCGGTCTCGCGGCGTACTGGCTCGCGATCATCGCGCTTCGGAAGCGAGGGCTATTACCGTCGTACGTCGGCGCGCAGGGGCCGATTCTGACGATTCACACGAAACGCGGACGGGCGTTTTTAGACTGGGTCGCGGGTCCCAAACGGTTCTGGCGAGCCTGGGCGAACTTCGGCGTCGGCATCGCCATCGTCGTGATGGGGAGTATGTTCGTCTTCCTCCTGCTCGCGGCCGTCGGTGCGCTCATGTCGCCGGAGCCGTCCGGAATTCAGACGCCGCGGAACGTGCTCGTTATCCCCGGCGTCAACGACTTCTTGCCGCTCTCTGCCACGCCGGGTATCATCTTCGGCCTGCTCGTCGGCCTCGTCGTCCACGAAGGCGGACACGGACTGCTCTGTCGGGTCGAGGACATCGATATCGAATCGATGGGCGTCGCGATGCTCGCCGTGTTGCCGATCGGCGCGTTCGTCGAACCTGAACAGGAGAGTTCGAAAAACGCGAGTCGCGGCGGACAAACCCGGATGTTCGCCGCCGGCGTGACGAACAACTTCGCGATTACTCTCGTGGCGTTCGCACTACTCTTTGGCCCGATCGCCGGTGCGATCGCGGTCGCTCCCGGTGCGTCAGTCGGCGGCGCTGCACCGGGCTCTCCCGCCGCGAACGCCGATATCGGCGCGAACGATCGGATCACCGCGATCGACGGAACGGAGGTCGAATCGAACGACCACCTCGACGAACTGCTTACGGAAATCGACAGCGACGAGGTTGAGGTCGAACTCAACGGAGGGGAAACGACGACCGTCGAGCGGTCGTTACTCGTAACCGTCGCGATCGAAGGCGGACCCGCGGACATCGACATCGGCGATACGATTCTCGAGGTTAACGGCGAAGACGTCGGCACGGAAGCCGAATTCTTCGACGCCGTCGGCGACGACGAAACCGTCACGCTCACCGTCGAACGCGGCGACGACGGCGAGATCGTCGAACTCGAGGACGTGCCGACCGGCGCGGTCGTCGAGGTGGGACAGAACGGGCCGCTCGCCGAGGCGGGCGCACCGACCGACGAACCCGTCGTGATCACGGAGATCGACGGCGAGGTGACCCAATCGACCGACGATCTCAACGACGTCCTCGAGGAAACCGATCCCGGCGACGAGGTGCTAATTTCGGGGTACGTCGGCGGCGAGTCCGTCGAGTACGACGTGACGGTAGACGAGCACCCTGAGTTCGGCCACGGGCTCCTCGGCGTGGGAACGATCGAAGAGGTCTCGGGGTTCTCCATGAACGACCTCGGAATCCAGTACTATCCAGCCGGCGAGTACCTCTCGATCCTCGGCGGTGACGAAGACGACAGCTTCGGCGGGATCACCGATTCGTTCCTTGGAAAGATGGCACTCGTCCTGTTCCTCCCGATCATCGGCATCACCGACCTGTTGCCGTTCAACTTCGCCGGCTTCACCGGCGGCGTCGAGAACTTCTACGAGGTGCAGGGGTCGCTAGCGGCGCTGGGCGACGGAACGGTGTTCATCGTCGCGAACCTGCTGTTCTGGACAGGTTGGATCAACGTCCAGCTCGGCTTCTTCAACTGCATCCCCGCCTTCCCGCTTGACGGCGGACACATCCTCCGGACGAGCACGGAAGCCGTCGCCTCCCGATTACCGATCGAGGCGAACCGTGGCATGATTCGGATGGTCACGACGATCGTCGGCGTGACGATGCTGATCAGCTTCCTCGCGATGCTGTTCGCGCCGGGAATGCTGGCCTGAGAAGCGTCCAATAGCTTGCTGGTGTTCACTACAGATGCCAACCTTTTGCTCTGCGTGCGGTCGCTCCGCGACCGCACTCGGCAAAACGTTGATGAAAAGCACGTCGTCACCCCCTCAGCCGCGCCGTTGGCGCGGCTTCGAGGGAATCCTCGGCCCGCTCGCTCCCTTCGGTCGCTCGCGGTTGGTGTGATATGTGTACCGCCTGTACTTACCACAAGAACTCGAGCAAACCAACGACGAACGACTGGTCCGCATACCCGTCCACAGTTACTCGTCGTCGTGGGCGACGTCGTGTCGTTCGTAAAACTCCTCGGGCGTGTCCTCGATGCGTTCGAAGTCGGCGTCGAAGTAGTGCTCGTGGTGGCGAACGACCTGTTCGACGACCCACGCGCTGAACTCCTCGTCGAAGCGCCACTCGCCCTCGAGGTCGGGAATCTCGAACCGGTCGTCGGTCGAGAAGGCCGCATAGACGTGGAAGAATCCGAGGATAACGTCGGCGAAGTCTCGAGCTTTTTCCGACCCGCTTTCGCGACGGTTCTCGAGTTCCTCGTACCCCGAGTCGGTGAGTTCGAAGTACTTCCGGTCGGGTTCGTCTTCGCGTTCGATTCGTTCGGCCCACCCCTTCTCCTCGAACTTGTACAAGATTGGGTAGACGGAGCCGTAGGACGGTTCCCAGTGGCCACCGCTGATGTCGCGAATCTCCTTAAGTATCTCGTAGCCGTATCGCGGCTTTTCCTCGAGCAGTTCGAGAACGAAATAGGCGATAACTCCTTTCGGTGGCCCGCTTTTCCGCATATACGCCCTGATTTAAATCGGCGGACGTAAATGGTTTCGGTCGGCGCAATCGGCGGCCGGCGTCGGAACCTGTGGCGTGAGTAGCCGACGGCTACCTGCGACGAAAACCCCGTCCTTCTTAGCGACCCCGACCTAACCCCGTCGTATGGAACGACGCAGACCGCCACAGACCGAGGAAGGCTGGTACGTCTTTCACGACTTCCGGTCGATCGACTGGGACGCCTGGCGAGACGCTCCCGAGCGTCGCCGCCAACAGGCGATCGAAGAGGGAATCGAGTACCTCTCCGCGTGCGAACGACTCGAGGACGCCGAGGAAGGAGACTCGGCGACGTACGGGATTCTCGGCCACAAAGCCGACCTCATGTTCTTGCATCTTCGCCCGTCACCAGCGGATATCGACGTCCTCGAGCGGCGGTTCGAACACACCGCCCTCGCCGAGTTTACCGAGCAGGTCGACTCCTACGTCTCGGTGACCGAAGTCTCGGGCTACATGTCAGAAGAGTACTTCGAAGAAGACGGCGAAGTCGAAGATACCGGCATGGCCCGCTACATCGAATCGCGGCTCAAACCCGAAATTCCGGACTTCGAGTACGCGAACTTCTATCCGATGGACAAACGCCGCGACGACGAGTGGAACTGGTACGATCTCTCGTTCGACGAGCGAGCCGACTACATGTCCGGCCACGGCGAGATCGGCAAGCAGTACGCGGGCCGAGTGACGCAGATCATCTCCGGCAGTATCGGTCTCGACGACTACGAGTGGGGCATCACGCTCTTCGGGGACGATCCGACGGACATCAAGGAACTGCTTTATGAAATGCGATTCGACCCTTCGAGCTCCCGATTCGGCGAGTTCGGACGATTCCTCTTCGGCCGCCGGTTCGCACCCGAAAACCTCGGCGCGTACCTCTCGGGCGAGTTCGTGCCACAGGAGGCCGCGAGTTCGGGCCACGCGCACGGAGACGACCACGGCGACGAAGGCGGCCACCACCACGGTGGCGAAGGCGGCCACGGCGGTTCCAGCGGACATCACGGCGGGTCCGGTGGAGACAGCTACCACGACCACGGCGGTGACTCCGGACGGGACAGCGAAGACGACGCGGACATCCGCGAGGAACTCGAGGACGTCGGCGTCTACGCCGGCCAGCCACACGGCGAGGACGTTCACGCGGTCGTCCTCTACTCGGCGGCAGACCCCGAGGAACTGTTCGAGGAGGTTGACGGCCTGCGGACGAACTTCGATCACTACGACACGCACGTGAAGACGGCCGTCTACGAGTCTCGAGACGAGGACGCCGAAACGGCTATTGTGAGTCTCTGGGACACCGAGCGCGCGGCGAGTACGGCGGCCGGGTTTCTCTCCGATCTCCCCGAAATCGTTCGACAAGCCGGCGACGACGAGTCGGACTCCTGGGGAACGATGGGAATGTTCTACACCGTCGAGGACGAACACCGGGAGGACTTCGTCGAGACGTTCGGCGACGTCGCCGGTCTGCTGGCCGATATGGACGGCCACCGGAAAACGGATCTGCTGATCAACCGCGAAAACGAACTCGACATGTTCATCGCCAGTCGCTGGGATTCCCGCGAGGACGCGATGGAGTTCTTCCGAAGCGACGCGTTCGCCGAAACTGTCGAGTTCGGGCGCGACGTTCTCGCGGACCGGCCGCGACACGTCTTCTTAGCGTAGCCTAATCGAAGTCGTCGAATCGGTCTTTCCCCCGTCTAGATGCTGCCCGACCCCTCGAGTTCGTCGTAAAAGAAATAACCTGCAAGCCCCGCGAGTCCGAACGCGAGCGTGATGTACGGCCAGTTGCCGGACTCCTGATCGGTCCAGTTCGCGTGGCCGACGATGAACATCGCGAATCCGAGGTGTGCAACTGCCGTCGCGAAGATGAACGTCTGCAGTTCCATTAGCGGGCGATTGCGGTGAAAACGTTTTAGCTATTTCGAAGCAGACGCTCCGGAGAGCGAGACGCCGTCTCGAGCGCAGAACGAACATCCCTCGAATTTCAAAACCGACTGTGTGGTCGGCGAAACCGCAAGCTCCCGACGGAAAACGGATCGAAACGCAACGAGAAACCGCTTACAGATCGTGGTCCGGATCGTCCTCGACGGAGCGTTTCAACGAATCGCGTCGGGACTTAGCGTCTCGAGCGGTCGCCTCAAGGAGGAAATCGTTTTTCGCGTCGACGGCGTCGCCAGCCGCCTCGAGTTCGTCGGGACCCAGTTCGGCTGGATCGCGCTCGACGAAATCGACGGCGAGTTTGTCCTTCTTGCCGGAGTACTCGACTGTACCGACGATAATACGTTCGAAGACGGGGTTGTCCGGTTCAGCGATAACGTAGAGATCGCTTCCTTTGAACTCCTCTGTGCCGGTGATTGGTCCGAAGTACTCCTCGACCGTGGCTTCCATGTCCGGAATCCGATCCTCGAGGTGTTCACCACGTCGCATCTTGTACTCCTTCATGAATTGGAGATATACGGCGGAGTGTTTACCTCTTTTCATAGTCTCCGGCTGGCGAAGACGAGGTTGTCGCCGAATGACGTCCCCGCGAACGCAAAACCAGTATCACCAGACTAGCAACAAGAGTAAGTGACCCTACACTACTCGCTCGTACTTTCACCGGGGCCGAAAGCCCGGTTCCTTGAGGGTGAAACCTCCGCCTTGAAGACGGTGAAACAGTAATCGGAGATCGATCGGCGGAATCCTGAACGAACGGACAGACTGGATCGCTACGCCGTTCGCTCGCCGAGATATCCTTTCTTACACTCGGGACAGATGTCGCCAGTTCGGAGCGAGCCGCTGTCGCCCGGCGCGACGAACCGACACTGCGGACAGTAAAACTCCGTGGCCTCTCCATCCGGGCGCGAACTCTCTCCCGGAGCCGGTGCGCTCTCGGCACTGGCGATACCGGTTTCGGGACCCGACGAGCGTGAGCCAGCGGCGGACTCGGTGACGGATTCGGCCTGAACGGCGCTCGTCTCGGAGCCCTCGGCCGGCTCGGGATCGGAGTCGGGTTCAGCGATCGGCTCGCCGCTCGCATCGACGGAGTGGTCGAACTGTTTGCCACTCGACGTGGCCGTCGTCTCCGACCCGCTCTCGAGGATCACGGCGTCGTCTTCGGGCTGGTCTTCGAATTCCGACGAGCGGTCGCCGGCTTCGTCGGCGTCGGTCACGGCCTGTGCACGCGCTTGTTCGTCGTCGGGCCAGGCGCTGGGTTCCGTATCGCTTCCGACGGGCGGGCCGACATCTTCCGAGTCGGGCCACTCACCGTGGCGTCGATCGCCCGAAATCGAGGCGTCATCGCCTTGGTCGTCCTCGAGGATTTCCCCATCGTCGACGATCGGCTCGTCGTTTTCGTCCGTCGGAACGTCGATTTCGTCGGCGGGACCATCCGGAGCGGCCTCGGGCGGCGTTTGGTCGGCCGCGACGGCGTCTCCCGGTGCGGTCTCGACATCGACGGATCCAGCGTCGCGCTCGGCATCCACGATACCACTCGAGTCGGGTTCGATGCCCGTTGCCCGTTCGGCGGACGGGTCGGCCGATGTGGAACGAGCAGCGTCAGCTGCTCGGTCGGTACCATCAGGAGCGTCCGAAGCGCGGGGAGGCGTCTCGTCGGGGACGATACTCGTCACTTCCGTGTTCTCGCTGATGATGTTTCGCTCACCGCAGCGCTGACACGCCTGAAACTCCGTGACAGTGAGGACGACTTCGCTGCCCCGTTCTTCACGCTCGCGATCGACTTCGGGCTCGCCGTAGTTGTGGCCGAGCAGCGAACATCGCAATACCATTATCCAATCGTATCTATTCACGGCATAAAAAACGTACTGCAAGTGGTATTCTCGTTGACGGCTAGACAGTCGTCCGTCAGGGTTGCGGAAACAACCCTGAAACGACCTCACTCCGGCGGATATGCCGACGGACGAAGAAACGGGATCCATTCAGAGGTCAACCGAACGGCAAACGTCAAATCCCGGGTCGACAAATACGTCACTGAATGAAAGCGAAGCGGGAGTACCGGGACCGGGAACGAACGCAAGTGGCGGTACTCGACGTGCTCGTCAACAATATCGAAGACGGGATGACCGTCTTCGAGCTTCGCGCGGCCGTTTCGGTCGAAATAGACGACCTGGAGGACGCGTTGGCGACGCTCAAAGACGACGATCTGATCGTCGTCGAGCGAGACGGGCGCGGCGCGGTCATCAGACCAGACGATCGAGTGGTTCCCGACGAACCGGACGAGAACGAGGAGTCGTCACTTCGCGACTGGATTCGCGATCAGTTTCCGTTCTGACGATCTGAACACCGCGCGAACGGAGCCGAACAATCGACGCACCGCGCGAACGGAGTCAAAAGACTCGAGAGATCGAAACTCCTGATAGCGTCTGGCCCTTCGATCACTGTATGACTGTCATCGAGTCGCTACACGAGGACCACGGGGCAACGTTTGGCGACCGAGCGGGGCGAACTATCGTCGAACACTACGGTCGCCCGGAGCGGGCGCACAGAGCCGTTCGAAACGCGGCCGGCTTGATCGAGTCGGCCTACGGCGTCGTCGTGGTCGAAGGAGACGAGCGCGTCGAGTACGTCGACAACGTCGTCACGAATCGGGTTCCGGCCGACGACGGAAACGGCTGTTACGCGCTCGTTCTCGACCCACAAGGCGGAATCGAGGTCGAACTCTACGTCTACAACGCGGGCGAGCGACTGCTCCTGTTCACCCCACCGGATCTCGCCGACGACCTCGCGGAGGAGTGGTCCGAGAAGGTGTTCATTCAGGACGTCGAGATTCGCGTCGCGACCGACGAGTTCGGGACTTTCGGCGTTCACGGCCCGAAAGCCACCGAGAAGGTCGCCAGCGTGTTAAACCAGTCGTCGACGCCCGACGAACGCTACTCCTTCGTTCGCGGATCGATGGGTGACGAGGGCGTCACCGTGATTCGAACGGACGCGCTCACCGGCGAGGAGAGCTACGAGATTATCTGCGGAGCCGACGACGCGGCGGCCGTCTACGATACCCTCCTGAATCAGGGACTGAACGCGGCACCCTTCGGCTACCGAACCTGGGACACGCTCACGCTCGAGGCTGGTTCACCCCTATTCGAGACCGAACTCGAGGGACGCATCCCGAACGTTCTCGGACTCGATCACGCGGTGGACTACGAGAAGGGCTGTTTCGTCGGCCAGGAGGTCGTCTCGAGGGTCGAAAACCGGGGGAGACCGAGCAAGCAACTCGTCGGCCTGTCGCTCGAGGCCAGCGGCGGCGAGGAAAGCGATAACGATGCCGACGGGAGCGACGGAGACGAGACGATTCCCTCGAGCGGCGCGGCCGTCTTCAACGGCGACGACGCGGTCGGCGAGATCACCCGCGCCGAGACGAGCCCGATGCTCGAGTACCCGATCGCTCTCGCGACGGTCGACTACGGCCTCGAGGCCGAGGAGCTAACGATTCGAGTGGACGGGGAAGAAGTCCCTGCAGAGCGAACGACGCTGCCGTTCGTCGAGGGGTCCGACCGATCGGCTCGGCTGCCCGTCTACGAGTAGGTACCTGGATTTCGCTGGCGAGTGGCTTCCACTCGTTGGCCAACAGAAGGCTCGCCGACCTCCCCCGGGGTGAGAGATCACGATAACTACTATCCCTCGCGAAAAACGTCGTAACACAGCATGCGAGCGTCGATAATTCGAGCCCTTCGAGGCGTGTTAGCTGGCGTCGCCAGCCTGTGTCTCCTCCTCCTTTACTTGCTCCTCGAGTCTCGAGTGCTGACGATTCGGGCCGCAGTCGCCCTGTTGGTCGTCGGCATCGGCTCGCTCGCCGCCGCGGTTGGGCCCACGGGAATCCTCCGACTGTTCGGAATTACACCGAGAACGAACGAGTCAAACGCCGTCGAGGGCGACTGGTGGCTCGCGAGACTCGAGCCGACGCTCGAAGACTCGTGGAACAGGTGGTCGGATCTCGTCCTCTCGCTGGGACTCGGGGCGGCGGGCGTCGGGGCGCTCGTTCTGGTCGCCCTTTCGCCCGACGGCGAACCGCCCCTGGGGCTGCTCGTCGTGGCGCTCGTCGGAATCAACGCCTCGCTCATTTCGCTCGCGTTTGTGGGTCTGGACGCGAGTTCCTCGGCGGAGTAACTCGAGGGGCGGTTACCTCGAGGCCTCGTTTTGAATGCGGCGAGTTCCCCTGCGGAATGCGTTTACGGAGCGGACAGCGACCCACGAGAGCGCCAGTACCCCGCGACACCGAGTCCGAGAATAGCCGGATCGTTGTTCGCGAAACCGAACGATATCGCGGCAACCAGGATCCGAACGAGGACAACGGCCGCAGCGAGTGCGACGACGCCCAACACGCCGTGTCGGGCCAGTTGCCGCGAACGGGTCCCCCTATGGAGTTCCGAAAACCCGTGCAAGCGAACCCGACAGATCTCCATCGCGGTGACGTACCCGAGACCTAACGCCGCGAACAGGACCGTCGCGTGGACGAACCCGTTCTGGGCTGGGCCGAAACCTGCGACGATCCGGAGGGTATCAGCCGCAGCGAGGACCGTCAGGAAAGTCAACGGAACGAACAGCAACAACGAGCCCGACAGCACGGCCGCCGTCGGCAGATAATCCCTCATGATACTTAGTTGAAATACCTTCGAGACCGACCGTTAAAGCTTTTGTCAGAACGAAAGCGGCAGCATAGCATCTCGAGGTCAGATTTCGGGAACGAAATCTCGGCCGCCTGTACTAGCCGGGTACAGCGACTTGGTCCTACACGGTAACGATCCGGTATGGACTCGAGTACGGATTTCGAAGAGCTGTCTGCACGCGTGCGAACCCAGTCCGAAGACGCCGCGGGTTCTGACACGGAACGGGTCACGATCAGATCGCTCGAGGAGGTGAGCTACGACGGGATCGAATCGCTGCTCGAGGTGTACGCGGTCGAAAACGCCGACACGGCAGATCTCGTGCTCGTCCTTTCGTCGCTCAACGCGGAACTCGTGTTCGAGACCGACGGGGCCGATATCGACAACGCCGAGGATCTCGAGGACCAGCTGGGCCACGACGTTCGCATCGAAGAGGGAATGCCCGAGGACACGATCTTGGTGCTGGATTCGGACGCGGTGTCGGGCGAGGAAATCATCGAGCCCGAGAAGATCGTCTGTGGAATGGTCGGCGCGGCCGACGAGCCGGACGAGTGACTCGAGCACAAGTTCGGAGGATAACGAATCTACAAACGAGAACAGGCGGTCTTTCGTGCGGTGAACAGATGGAAACAGCGAGCTCGAATCGCTACTCAGTGGTACTTATTCAGAAAGGGTTACGAGCAAATTCCAACGAAGTGGCTAATTGCTCGGTTTGTGTGCCCGAATAGTCGCAGAAACGAGTACCTCGTCTAAGTCGCGGTCGTCACCCCACTCCGGATGAAGTCTTGGGTTTCGTCCTGAGGTTCGATTTGGACGTCTTGGAATCCCGCCTCTTCGAGAAGATCGTGCTGTTCATCGTCAGTGAAAGTCGACTCTTCTTGAAAGATAGTGTTTTCAATCAGTGTTATTTATCGGTAGAGTGTCATGTTTTTCGGAGTCTGCTGTGGCGAGGATTGTGTCGACTGCTGGTTTGATGGGTCAGGACCCAGTCTGCAATCCAACAGGCTTGCTACCTTCACTAGAGTGTCTAAGCGTTGGTCTCTGATATTATGGAGATCAGATGATGAAGAGATTGAACACGACGCCAACGGTAATACCGATTGTGACGACGGTTCCAGCGTAGACGAGCAATAGTCGGCGTTTGAACAGCTTGTTTAGGAGGATTAGATTCGGAATGCTCACGCCTGCGCCACCGATAACGAACGCAAGAACGGTCCCGACCGCAATCCCCTGTTCGCTGAGCGAGGCGGCGATGGGGAGCATGCCACTGAGGCTAATGTAAACCGGGGCACCAGCTAACGCCGCTAACGGCACGGCGAGCGGGTTCTCCGGACCAAGGACGGTATGAATCACATCAACCGGAACGGCGCCGTGAATCAGCGCACCGATCGTCATTCCGAGTATAAGATACGGAAGTGTATCGACGAAGAACGACCACGCTTCACGCGCGGCCGATTCGAAATGCTGTCGATGCGTCTGCTCTACATTCGCTGTCCCTCCGGCACAGCAATCAACGGTCCCGCCGTCCGCTACGGCCTGACTCGTACTATCCGTAATGCGGACCTCTTTGACGTGGTCAACTAATCCGAGCCGTCCGATGATGATACCACCAACGACAGCGGCAACGAAGGTGATCGTAACGTAGTAGGCAGTCACCTCAATTCCGAAGAGGCCGAGAAGCAGAACCACTGCAATCCAGTTGACCAGGGGCGATGCAAGTAGAAACGAGAACGCGAGTCCAAGCGGCGCACCTGCTTGCAACAAACCAGCGAGGATAGGGACAGTCGAACACGAACAAAACGGAGTTACCGCACCGAAGCCAGCTGCAGCAACGTTGCCAGTCCCTTCGTCATGACCATGGAGCTTGCGTTCGACCTTCTCTGGGGGGAGATACTCCTGTGCAAGGCCCACGAGGAAGGAGGCCCCAATGAACAGCGGTACGAGAACGACGGCGAGGTGCAGGAAGTAATCCCACGAGTCGAGGAGTGCGTTGGTAAGGCCTGGTGGAAGCATTTCAAACGTCCTCTTGAATGGCGTGGGCGAGGTCGAGCAGTTCGAAGACTGCGGTATCGGCGATGCGATAATAGCTCCACTTACCCTTCTTCCGGGATTTGACCAGTCCTGCCTCTTTCAGCTTCCGGAGGTGGGTGGCGACCGTCGATTGGGGTGCGTCGAGCACGATCTGTAACTCACAACCACAGCACTCGGATTCGCGGAGTGCGCTCAGAACTCGGAGGCGGTCCTCATTCCCGAGGGCCTTGAAGACGGTCTCCTGACCGGCGACATCTTGTTCAGATGGCCGGATATCCTGCAAGGTGGCGATTCGTTCTTCTGGATCGTCGTACAGCCGTTCGAGTGCGCTGTAGGCTTCGTCGGGTAGCGAATCTGTCTTAGGCATATTTGATTTTCTCGATTCGAATTATTTGCAGCAGCTTTCGGACTCGGTTTCTGTCGAATCAGATTGGACTTCTTCGATAGCCGTTCCACAACATTCGGACCCCTCATCCTGCCTGTATCGGTTTGCGAGACGATTCCAGATTCGGTTGAGGGTACTCTGAGTCATCACCATCATATCGTATTTTCTCGATTCATATGAAGGTTATGGTGGCACAGGTTTAGCCTCGCAGTTGAGAAGAGGATTTGCATGGTCACGCTTCAGCACAATACTTAGCGAGAGCGACGTTGACGTGAGTGGGCGCTTGATGACCTCAAAAGACAGAATCTAGACTACATGCATAAAATTCGCGATGAAATCGAACAGCGAGTTATCGACCTGTTTGAAGAGTCCAGCGAGATTTTACAAAAATAGTCTCGCTACTCCCTACTGGAGTAAATAGCGATCAGGTTTGTGGTCCCCCGGACTGCTTCCCACTGGAGTGATTAAATATACGACTCACCATGATAGAAATATAATTATCTGTAGCTACTCACCTTCCGAACCTCTGCTCGAGGAGCGGTACAAGAGCTGAGAGCAGCCCAACCCGAGAAGAATCGTCCCCCATCCGGTCACCGCCGCAGACTCGAGACCATGGCCTGAGCGTGCTCGAGGGAGAACGCTGACGTCGGTCGATCCATGTGAACGCCGATTTCGCCCGAGAGCGCGCCGAGCCCGATCCGCTGGACGGGTTCGGGAAGCGAGTAAGCGCGACGGATAAGGTGGCCGAATCGTTGTTCGCGCTCGAGTTCCTCACGCCAGGCGTGTTCGTAAGCCGCGAGGGAGGTCGGGCGGTCGGGATCGATTTCTCGAGCGGCGTGATCGGCGCAGGTCATGCTGTAGAGGATGCCGCCGCCGGTGAACGGTTTCGTCTGGCCGGCGGCGTCGCCGAGCAAAAAGCCTCGTCGGGTCGTCACGCGATCCGGCGGTCCGATCGGAATCGCTCCCGAACACCGGTGGGAGACGTTGACCTCGTAGCCGTCGACGAGTTCCTCGAAGTGCTTGTTCACCTGTACGCCCGGCGGCGCGGCGAGACCGTACTCGACGCCGGCGTCGCCGCGGGGGATCCGCCACGCGAAAAACCGGGGCGCGGTGAGGTGGACGTCGACGAAGTCCTCGTCGTCGGCCTCGTCCGAGAACGCGAGAACGCCGTGGAGCAGTTCGTCCGGTTCCGGGAGCGAAAGCGCCTCGCGAACCCTCGATCGCGGGCCGTCACAGCCCGCGACCATCTTGGCCTCGAACGTCCGCTCCCCCTCGGGCCCTTTCGCGTCGATTTCGACCGACTCCGTGGATTCGCGTACGGCAGTTACGGTGTGTTCGTCTCGAACGTCCGCGCCTGCCTCCCGTGCGAGGGCCGCGAGGTGGCGATCCAGCCCGACACGGTCGATCACGTTCGACACGACTTCGTCCTTGTAGAAGGGGTAGGCTTCGCTCCCCGGCCCTTGGACGTGAAATCGCGCACCGCGAACCTCGTTCTGAAGGAGTTCCTCGCGAGCACCCTCCCCGGTGAACGTCCAGATATCGGTACTGACGTGTCCCGAACAAGCCAGCGGCTCGCCGATCGATCCTTTCTCGAGTGCGAGCACGTCGTAGCCGTTCTCGGCCGCTCGTCGGGCGAAGCGCGCCCCCGGCGGGCCGACGCCGACGACAACGAAATCGTACATATACATCACGTTCACGCCGCCGAGTAAATAGTTTCTCGACTCTCGCTGTGTGTCCGAATCCGGATTTTAGGACCGCAATCGGCGCATTAGACGTCTTCGAGGAGAGCCCAGATTGCGTCGCCGTCGCCCTCGAAGCGCTCGAGTAACGTCCGAACCCGACTCCGAACCTCGTCGTCGACGCGAACGTGGACCATTCCTTCGTCAGGTTGACCGTAGACGACGCTCGCGCCGTTGGGTGCGGCGACGATCGCGGGCAGCGCTGCGAGATCCTCCTCGCCGTCGACGAGGATCGTAATCGGGTCGTCGGCCACGAGTGCCTCTACTAGCGCGCCGACGAGTTCCTCGGTGATGACCCCCGGCGGGTTCTCGACCTCGAGGTTGACGCCGTCGGTGACGGCGCATTCGATCTCCTCGTCGACGGCGCTGCGTTTGGTTCGGCCGTCGACCAGCGAGACATCCGGCTGGTGGCCGGTCTGTAAAAAGTGATAGGTGACGACGTCGCCGACGGCGACGAGCGGTCCCGAGACCGATGCTAACAGGACATCGGCGTCGGTTTCGATTGGTCCAAATGGGTCTTTTAGCTCCCCTCGAGCGTCGACAGGAAGCGAGAGCGAGGACTGGCCGTCGCTGCTCGAGTCAGTGTCACTCGGCGGAGGAGATTCGACTTCGTCGGCGTTGTTGTCGTCGCTGTGACCTGTGTCGTCGTCGGCATCAGGGCCAGTTCGAGTCACGGTTTGACCGCGTCACCGGACCTTGAGCGCGTACGCGCCGGGTTCGGTGACCTGCATCTCTGTTGCGATCTGGCTCTCCGTCGGATGGGCGATGACGACGTAGCCCGCCCAGTCCTCGGTCAGCGACGACGACGCACAGCTTTCGCAGGTTTCGGCGTCGGCGTCGTTGACCCGGTGACACTCTCGACAGACGAGGCGATTCGAAGCCATCGTTATTCACCTGCCGCGGCTTCTTCGCGTTGTTCTCGGTCTTCCTGGAGCCACCCGTGTTTCCCGAGACCGGGCTGTTTCGCGGTCAGACCGATCTTCGAGTCCCGCGGATTGCGTTCGTCGATACTCTTGGTGACGATCCGCGCGCGAACGGCGTCGTCGACGCCGAGCGTCCGATTCGACTCGTTCGAGGCGAGTTGCTGGTTCTCCGCGTCGAACGCGAGATACTCGTCGCTGATCTGGGAGACGTGGAGCAGTCCGTCGACGGGGCCGATGCCGACGAAGGCACCGAACTCGACGACTTCGACGACGGTGCCGTCGACGACCTCCTGCATCTGCGGATCGAAGGTTATCGCGTCGAATTCGGCCTCGTAGTAGACGCCCGGCTCGTTCGGAAGAACCGTCCCCTCACCGATATCGATAACATCGGTGACCGAGACGACGCTTCCGACTTCCTCGTCCATTCGTCCTTCCAGTTTGTCCTGGAGTAGTCGCTTGACGAGCAGCGGCGAAACGTCGCCGAGCTCCTCTGGCGGTACTTCTACGGTGTCAGTTAATCTAGCCCGTTTGTACATCTATGGTTGAGTTACTGCCAACTTGTTTCTCCCGCGTAATGCAATTACCGGTCTACTCGCCTCGAGCACCCGGTCGCGTAGCGGGCGGTCGTTCGTGACGACGTAGTCGACCGCGCCCTCGCGTGCGAGTTCGACCAGCGCGTCGTCCGCGTACGATTCCTCCGTGTCGACCACGAGACAGCGGTCGGTCGCCAGGTCGTGGCCGACGTTCGCCGCGGTGCCCTCCGTGCCGCCTTTCTCCGACAAGCGACGAAGTTCTTCGACGACGGGTTGTGGTGTCGTCGGCTCGAACTCCCCGAGTATCCGGTCGAGTTCGTCGAACAGCCGCACGTCGAGTTCGACCGGCATCATCAGCGCACTCGTATCGAGGGCAACCCGCGAACTCATTGTGACTTACTCCGTGAGCGTTCCGAGGCCGATCAGGCGCCATCGAGCGCCGATCCGGCGGTTAATCGCAATTTTCGCGCCCGGGTCCGCACAGACGGGGCGTTTGAGTTTGACCTCGCACTCGCCCTCGCGCGCGCTCGTGACCGCGCCGACGGTCGTCGACGTGCCGACGGTCATCATGAGCGGTTCGCCCGTACTGATCTCGTCGACGGTTTCGCCGCCGTCGACGCCGACGACGCGCTCGAGCAGGTCCACATCCATCGTGAACTTCTCCCACGTCGGTGGAAGCGAACCCGGTGGGCCGGCCATCTGGCCAGCTAACGCGTCACCTTTCGTCAGCGACGGATCGAGACCGGTTCCGACGCCGAGCAGTCCGCCAGGCGTGACGGTGTCGACGTTTTCGCCGCCGGCCTGCAGCGATCGGATCGTCGTTTCGATCGGAACGTACTCGCTCTGTCCACCCTCTTCGATCTCGCGGCCGGGTTTCACCTCAAGGTCGTCCTCGACCTCGAATTCGCCGGCGACCAGGCTGCCGCCGAGGACGCCGCCGGTGAGGTCCTCGAAGGTCGTTCCCGGTTTGTTGATATCGAAGCTCCGGGCGACGTGAAGTCGAGCGTCGGTTCCCGGATCGCGTTCGGGAGTCGGGATCTCCGATTCGATGGCTCCGATGAGCAGATCGATGTTTACGTCCTGGCCCGCGCTGACGGGGACGACGGGGGCGTCTTCGGCGACGGTTCCCTCGACGAACTCCTGAATCTGTTCGAAGTTGTTTCGCGCCGTCTCGCCGTCGACGAGGTCGACCTTGTTCTGTGCGATGACGATGTTCTCGATACCGATGAGATCCAGCGCCATCAGGTGCTCTTCGGTCTGGGGCTGTGGAACGGGTTCGTTGGCGCTGACCACCAACACTGCGCCATCCATCAGCGACGCTCCCGAGAGCATCGTCGCCATCAGGGTCTCGTGACCCGGCGCATCGACGAACGAAACGGTCCGTAGCGGCTCACTCTCCGAGCCGTCCGGACACTCCTCTTCGACGGTGTAGCACTCGGGTTCGTCCATCCCGGGACACGTGCGGAAGGTTGCGTCCGCATAGCCCAGCCTGATGGAGATTCCGCGTTTCATCTCCTCGCTGTGTTGGTCCGTCCACGAGCCGCTGAGCGCCTGTACCAGCGTCGTCTTGCCGTGGTCGACGTGGCCGACGAGCCCGATGTTCACCTCCGGTTGTTGATTTCCTGCCATAAGACGATGAGTAATCTTGAATATGCCTTCCCGTGTGCGCTTGATAAACCTACTGTTCTCGGAGCGAATCCGCCGCCGGAAACGTACTCGAGTGACTGTCGGTCACCCCAATTGGTAGTTCGTGTAAACGTTTTTGTAACGATTCCAACCGTAGTTCGTGAGCGGTTCGGGCAGGAGAACTACATTGGTTGGAATCGTTACAAAATTTCGACTAAGGGAACGATTTTGTCAGTTGATCGCGTGAACCACCACATGAGCCGATCAAACGCTTCACGACAGTCGGGCGAATCCGAGGGAGTCCTCGAGTGTACCGACTGTCTGGATCCCGCCGACGCGTTCGCGTTGATCGGGAACGAAACCCGGCTGGCGATCCTCGAGGCGCTGTGGGCCGCCGACGAACAGCCCGTCCCGTTTTCCGAACTCAGGCGCGGGGTCGGGATGCGCGACTCCGCGCAGTTTAACTACCACCTCCAGAAGCTGACGGGGCACTTCATCAGAAACGTCGACGGCTCGCTCGACGGCGACTCCGCCTCGACCGCGAACGGCGGCTACGAGTTCAAACACGCCGGGGAGAAGGTCGTTCGGTCGGTTATCGCGGGCTCGTTCACCGAAACGCCGACGATCGAACCGTTTCCCGTCCAGGGCGGGTGTGTCACCTGCGGCGGTCCGCTGCAAGCCGAGTACGTCGACGAGCAGTTGGCGATCGAGTGTACGGACTGCGACCAGCGCCACGGCGAGTACTCGTTTCCGCCCGGCGGACTGAACGACCGCACGTTAGAGGAGGTAGCCGACGCGTTCGATCAGCGGGTTCGACACCTGCACTGTCTGGCGGCCGACGGAGTGTGTCCGGAGTGCAACGGCCGAACGGAATCGACCGTCGTCGAGGAAGCCGACGGGGAGTGCTGTCTCGGCGCCGGCGTCCGCGTCGATCACGACTGCCAGCAGTGTGGCCACAGCCTGTGTTCGGCCGTCGGACTGCAACTGCTCGACCACTCGACGGTCGTGAGCTTCCACCGCGAGCGGGGCGTCTCGCTCGACGAGCGCCCGTACTGGACGCTCCCCTGGTGCGTCTCAGACCAACACACGTCGATTCTCGAGCGCGATCCGTACCGACTCGAGGTCGCCATTCCGCTAGCCGGGGACCGCCTTCGGATCACGCTCGACGACGAACTGGACGTCCTCGAGACGGTGGTCGACTAGCGAATTCGGATACACATCCGCGGTAGAACCAACGATTCTGCGCCCGAGCGACGCCGGCGTTTTTCCTCGGCACCCGTGGTTTCCCATCACTACTCGAACGATTTTCAGTCCGATACATTACAAAACCATATTTCAGATTATACTTATTCTCGGCCGGGGCGTCCACTCACTCGAGGAGCCAACTCGAGTCATGTACACCAATTCACCGCCCGATTCCGTCGAACCGGCCGCTTCTCGAAGCCCGCTCGACGAGCTGGTACTCAGTGTCGCGACTGCGATCCTCCTGCTCGTCGTTCTCGCCAGCGCCTTGGCCGTCGTCGCCGTCGCCGACGGGCCGACACCGGTCGTGTATTCAGCCGCGTTGACCACTGGGTTCGTCGTTCTCGTCGGCATTCCGATCGCGGGACAAGTGCTCGTCCGTACGGTTGCAGAGACGCTCTCGGCCCGTCTCGAGGACCGACAAATGAGACAACGAGAGAACCGTCATGCTGAGAACGAGGGCCGTTTCCCGAACCGACAACACGAGGCCGAATCTGAACCGGAACCCGTCTCGGCACGTACGCGGCCGTCGGACCGGTAGATTCCGACAGTTTTTGTCGATCCGTTCTCTCTCTTCGGTCGTGTCTGAGTTCGCGTTCGAACTCGAGCTGTGTGCCCACCTCGAGTCCGCCGGCCGGCCGGGAACGACCGGCGACGGCATCGTCGCCAGGCAACTCGGCGGAGCCGTCGCCGAGCCGGGCGGGCGGATCCTCGACGTCGTCTGCGTCGAGCCGGGGCCGGCGTTCGAAGAGCGACTGGCGCTGACGAGTGAGACGATCCCCGACGCCGCCATCGAGGCCGACGTCGGCCCCGGAACGGCTCGCTACTGGAAAGATGCCTTCGCCGACGACTGTCACCCCGAGCGAGCGAAAAGCGCGGTCGAACGCGCCCTCGAGATCGACTTCTTCGAATCCGAACTGCGAAACGGCCGCGAGTACGTCCGACAGGTCGCGCGCTATCCCGACTGGTACTCGCGAATCGTCGGCATCGAAAACAAACCCGATCTCGGAACGCCGGGCGACCTCGAGGCCCAGCTCCGGACCGACGCGAGCCTCGGGCTCGTCGACGAAGCCATCCTCGCGACCGAGAGCTACGTCACCGGCGCGCACCTGAACCGAATTCCAGAGGAGGTCGGCGTCTGGCGCGTCTCGAGGGAGGGGACGGATGGTAGCGTCGGAGAGGGAGGGCTCGTGATTGAGGTAATCCGAGAACCGACGCCGCTCTCACCGGACGAGCCGGGTATCGAGCCGCTCGAGTACCAGCCGGGCCACACCGACGTGGCGGTCGTCTCGCCCGAACGGAAAGCCCGGACGCGGAGACAAATGGCGGAGCGCGCGTTCGGAAAGGGGTGGCGAACGTTCCGGTTTCCCGACTGTGGGGCCTGCGAGCCGTCGACAACCGGTGCTGGAGACGAAACGGAGGGGGTCGAGAACTCGGGGAGTCGCGGCGAATCCGTGCCGAACTCGTCGACGCCGCTCCCGTTCTGTTCCTGGAAGGGGCGAATCGTCGACGCCGAGTCGGAGTGTGGCGCTTCGTGTCCGGGTCACGATCCGGCGACCGAGCCGGAGATCGACCTCGAGGCCGAACGTGGCCGTCGAACGCCGTGGCGGTGCGACCCGAGCGGCGAGCGCCGGCGGCAGTCGGGGCTAGATCAGTTCGGGTAGCTCGAGGAACGAGTTTACTCGAGAACGTACTGTTCGCCGTCGAGCGCCAGCGGTTCTTCGAACGCTTCGTCGGCCGGGTAGTAATGGGCCACGTGAACCAGTCGCGTCTTCTCGGCGTTCAGTTCGTCGGCGAGTTCGATTGCTCCCTCTCGAGTCATGTGTTTCGTGCCGAACGTCCGGGGAACGCCGTCGAAATTCTCGTGGCGACCGCCGATCGGATGGAACTCACAGAGGTGTGCCGGAACGATCCCGTCGGCCAGCAGGAGATCGGCGTCGGCCAGCACCGCTCGAGACTCCTCGGGAACGGCGTAGCTCGTGTCGCCCGAAATCGACAGTTTCGAGCCCGTCTTGGGGTCCTCAATCGCCAGCCCGTAACAGACCAACGGTGGATGGGAGACGGGGACGAGCGTTACGTCGAAGCCACAGAGACGAACCGGCTCGAGCGGCGTCGTCGGATGGACCGTCACCGGGTCGAGGTAGTCGTAATCGTTCGCGACCGTCTCGGCGACGCTTTTGCCCGTCTTCGGATCGGTCTCGTCCGCGGCGTACACGTCGAGTTCATCGAGTACTCGAAAGACGTTGCCCAGTCCGTCTAAGTGATCGAAGTGGATATGCGTGATAACCGCAGCGTCGGGCAACGGCACGTCTTCGCGCAGAAACTGATAGCGAAAGTCCGGACTGAAATCGATCAGGAACGACTCGTCCGTTCGCTCGTTCTCCACATGGACCGAAAACCGAGTGCGTTCGATATCGCGGTCTCGAGCGGCTTCGCAGGTGTCACAGTCACAGCCGACGGTTGGCGTCCCCGTCGTATCGCCGGACCCGAGTAACGTGACTCGCATCGTCACGTCTCGTCGTCGAGAACTCCGCGTTCGTCGCTGTCACTTCCTCGGTCGTCGATCCGCCAGCCGGAACCGGTCTCTCGTTCGTATTCGTGTTCGCGCAATAGATCCGGTTCGACATCTCGAAGCACCGCCTCGTTGGTCGCCTCGAGAACGACCGGCGGCGCGTGGCCGGCCTCCTCGGCCTCGATCCAGCGGCCGAGACAGAGACACCAGCGGTCACCGGGCTCGAGGCCGGGGAACTCGAACTGCGGTTTGGGCGTCGTGAGGTCGTTTCCCTGCGCCTTACTGAAGGAGAGAAACTCCTCGGTCATCACGGCACAGAGTTCGTGGCGACCCCGGTCGCCCTCGATGCGCCGACAACAGCCGTCGCGGAGAAAGCCGGTCTCCGGATCGGCGCTACAGGGCTGGAGTTCGGTTCCGTAGACGTTCCGATCGGTGGACATACGTACAGGTATCGGACGGGGGGACGAAAAGAGTGGCGTCAGAGATCGCCTGCGGGGAGTCGAGTAGTGGGGAAGAACGAGCCGACGCTAATCGTCGTGACTGTGATCATGCGCATGATCGTGGTCGTGATCGTGCGAACGGTCGTCCTCACTTTCGCCGCCGATATCGCCGCCTGCAACCAGCGCGTCGTGATCGCCGTCGATCATGTCCATATTCTTCAGGTTATCGCGCTCTTCGAACTCCTCGACCGCGTTGAGCAGGTCGCCCTGAGTGAGATCTCGACGGTTCTCGGTCAGCGCCTCGAGAACGGCCTCTCGGAGAACCATTCGGAGGTCGCTTCCGGTGAGTCCCTGGGTCGCTTCGGCGATGACGCCCGGATCGAACTCCTCGATATCCATCGTGCTCGTGATCACCTGGAGGATGTCCGAGCGCATCCCGGAGTCGGGTTTCGGGAAGTTGACGATCTCGTCGAACCGCCGCCACGCCGCGGCGTCGAGTTGGTCCGGGTGATTGGTCGCACCGATGAGCAACACTTCGTCCTGAATCAGCGAGATGTTGTCGATGCTCTTCAAGAGCGTGTTGACCGCTCGCTTGAGCGCCGCGTGCTCGTCGCTCCGGCGAGTCTTGGCGACGGAATCGAACTCGTCGATGAAGAGGATACACGGCGAAAGCCGTTTGGCGACCTCGAAGGTCTTATCGACGTTTTTGGCCGTCTCGCCGAGGTACTGGCTCGTGATCATCGAGAGTTTGACCTCGACGAACGGCAAGTCCATGTCTCGAGCTAACGCCTGCGCGGTCGAGGTCTTTCCCGTCCCTGGCGGGCCGACGAACAGGAGCTTTCCGATCTCTCGGAGCCCGATGTTCGCGAGGTAATCGCGGTGTTCGATCGCTTTCGCGATCTTGTCGATTTCGTCCTCCTGGCTCTCGGTCAACACCAGATCGTCGAGCGTAATGTCGACCTCCTCGGGGGCACGAATCTCGACCAGGTCGAGCATGTCATCGTCTTCTTCCTCGTCGAAGTACTCCTCGAGCAGGCCGTCGATCCAAACCCGATCGGCCTGGATCGGCCGGTTTCGCTCTCGAGCTTGCTCGTGATCGACATCGAGGTCCTCGCGGTCCTCGAAGTGCTTCGCGAGGGTCGGGTTCTCGAGGACCCGCTCGTCGCTTGCACGTTCGGCGAACCAATCCTCGGCCATGTCCCGTTGGGTGAGCGAGACGGTTCCGGAGAACTCGTCGCGATCGGTGAACATGAGATCGCCGACGGCGTTCCACGGGGCGTCGACGCCGGTCGCCTCTCGAATTGTCTGATTGGTCGCCGACAGCGGACGGCTGATTCCACCCTGTCGATTTCCGCCCTGTTCGTCCTCGTCCCCCGAGCCGCTGGTCCAAAACACCTGACGGACACCGGGTTGCAAGTCGTTCTCGTCTAACGATCTATCGTCTGAATATACGCTCGTCGTGAGCAAAAACTCGACGACATCGAGCGCCGCATCACTCATTCCGTGAGCCTATTGGCCACACGGCCTTAACGCCGTCGTCACGCACACATTGTGCGATATGCGTCTGTGAGTCCCATGCACAGTTGCTACTCTCACACGGACCTGCCTCAGAACGGGCGGCTGGGCACAATCATTTTCGTCCGTCGGCACGCACACGGAGATATGAAGGTATTGCTGGGTCTCGCTGGGAGCGACGAATCGATAAAAACGCTTCGGCGAACGATCGAGCGAACGTCGGACGTCGGTGACGACCTCACCGTCGTCATCGTCGATAAACCCGAATCCAAGCGATCCCAGGAAGAGATGCACGAACAGGCGACGAAGCTCCTCACCGAAGCCGGCATCGAGACGGAGGTCAAAACCCTCGAGGGCGACCCGGGAAGCGCACTCGTCGACTTTTCCGAGCGAGGCGAATTCGATCAACTGGTCATCGGCGGCGGAACCGTCAGCCCGATGGGAAAGATCAGACTCGGCCCGATCGCCGAGTTCGTCCTGTTGAACGCACCGACGACTGTCAAACTGGTTCGATAACGATGGAACGAACACGAGAGTACTCGGACGAACCCTCCGGGCCGTTTCCGAAGCCGCCCGATTCGTTCGAAGACGGCAACGAACGAACGATCGAGATCCGGGCACCGACCGAAGTCGACGACGAGGTGCTCGAGAACCTGATCGAAATGTACGACGCGTTCGACCCGGTCGACCGCGCGCAGGGCATCCCGCCGACGGGCGAGGAGCGGATTCGTAACTGGCTCGAGTCCATCGTGGACATCGGCGTAAACGTCATCGCCCGTCACGACGGCGACGCCGTCGGTCACGCGACGCTCGTCCCGGATTCCGAGGACCCCGCGAACGTCGACGATCCCGCCGATATCGAGTGGGAACTGGCGATTTTCGTCCTGCAGGACTACCAACGGGCGGGGATCGGCACGCAGTTGCTCGAGCACCTGCTGGGCCACGCGAGCGAGATCGGCATCAAGCAGGTCTGGCTTACCGTCGAGCGGTGGAACGGTCCCGCGATCGCGCTCTACGAACGGGTCGGCTTCCATCAGACGGGAAGCGAGAGCTTCGAACAGGAGATGACGATTCGTCTCGAGTGAAGTCGCCCGTTCGGACGGTGAACGCCCCGCCTCGAGTGAGACCGTCCAGTAGAGAACGTCCGGCAGATCGACCCTCCCCAAATTTTCCACGGTTCGTCACGAATAACTGGCCTCGAGAAGTATTGTCCCCGCTCGAACGAAAACGTAGAGTGTGGTTGTTGCCCCAGCTACCAGAAAGGCTAGTACCCACAGCAGAGTTGAGTCGTGAACGGACCAAACGAGCGACACTCCGAGGTAAATTCCAAACCCTTCGAATACAACCCGTGAAAGCCACAGGAACGTCCGAAGAAGGAATACTATTCCGATCCAAAACAGAAAGATACCGGCGATGAGCGCCCCTTCGTGGAGTAACCACCGGAAGGTATCGCGGGGGGACTCGAGAGACTGTCGCGGATCCATCGTATTACACTCGGCTACTAATTTCAAATAACTAAAATCTTTTTGTCAGCGTTTCTTCGACCAGCAATCGAGGAAACGGTACCGGCGGTTCGAAGGAGGTCACTGGAAAAACGGATGGACGAACTGCCGACAGGACGGGCTGGAAAGGTAGACAGACAAAACGAAGTTAGACAGACAAAACGAAGTTAGACAGACAAAACGGGTTGGCTCGCGTACGCGAGCACGTATTCGGCCGCCTTCTCGAGGATATCGGCGTCCGAATCGGTGACCGACTCCCGCGGGAGGACGATGAAGTCGGCGCCGATGTCGTCGGCCGCGTCGAGGACGGCACTGCCGGGGTGGCGCGTCTTCTGGGTTTGTGAAAAGCCGTGTGTCACCGATCGCGAGAACTGGACGTCGGAGTCGGCGGCGAGTTGGCCGATATCCTCGAGAAAGTCTTGCGTGCTCTCCGCGATATCGGACTCGTCGACGGTTCCGGCGTCCATGCCGCGGACGATGCCGCGTCCCAGCACGTACAGCGTGTGGACGGACGCGTCGTACCGATCGGCGACAGCGACGGCGTACTCGGAAGCGGTAGCCGACTCGACACTGCCGTCGACCGGGGCGAGGACGGTATCGACGGCGACTGGATCGCTAGCGTCCATACTCGTGAGTGCGTACCCGGACTTCAAAAAGCCCCCTCCTCGTTCCCCTCCGTTTTCGGCGTCGCTTCTGCTGTACGTTTATATCGGCTCGGACGCAACGTCCCCGTATGTTCGAAACGGTCGTCGTCGCAACTGACGGCTCCGAGAGCGTGAAACGTGCCGTCGACGTCGGACTCGACCTCGCGAACCGCTTCGACGCGACGGTCCACGCCCTCTCGGTCATCGACGCCGGCGAAGTCGACGCCTCGCCCGAACAGCTCCGCGAGGAACTCGAGACGGCCCTCGAGACCCACGCCGACGCCGCGCTCGCGACCGTCGAGGAGCGCTCGAGCCTCGAGCTCACGACGGACGTCCGTGAGGGCCGCCCCGCCGCGGAGATATGCTCGTACGCGCGAGACACCGACGCCGACCTCGTCGTGACCGGAACGCGGGGTCGCCACGGCGAAAACCGACTGCTGCTGGGAAGCGTCGCCGAGCGCGTCGTCCGAACGTCGCCCGTTCCCGTCCTGACGGTTCGACAGCTCGAGCCGTCCGAAGACCCCTCGAGCGGCGATTCGGCCGCAAAAGACGCCGTCAACACCTGATTCTGCGGCGAAGCCGATAGTTCGTTTTCAATCCAGTTGATCGGGCTGGTCGTCGCTGGACGGGGCGACAGCCCTCGGAATCGCTCGAGCAGCCGTCGCTTTGAACGAGGCGCGCATTCGCGTTCCGGGGTCGATATCCAACGCGTCGACGCTCCTCTGCGTAACGATGGTTTCGAGTTCGAACGGATCGCTGGAGTCGTCCGCCGCGTCTGAGTCGAGCGCCGAATCTCGAGTCCGTTCGAGCGCGAGCGTAACCCTCGCGATTCCGTCGCTCGCGTCGACCGAGGAAACCGTCCCGGTGAACTGGTTGCGGAAACTCGTTTCCTCGCCCGCAGAGGATCCATCGGGTGCGGAGAGGACGACAGCGTCGGATCGAACGCCGACCTGAACGTCGGTCGTCCCCTCCGGAACGAGCGCTACGACGGGGCCGACAACCGTTTCGACGGTGCCGAGGGCTCCCGTCCGCTCTCGAACCGTTCCCGGAAACACCGATTCGGTCGCTCGAGCGACCCCGTCGAGCTCCGTCTGATGGCGCTCGAACTGCTGGCGGACCTCGAGAGCCGTTTGCGTGAGTTCGGTCCCGCCGCCGCCTTTGCCGCCGCGGCGTCGCTCCGTGAGGTCGCCAAGCGACTCCTCGAGTTCGACGATCCGGCCCTGAAGCCGGGCGTACGATCGCCCGAGGGCGTCGGCGGCCGCGTGCATCGAGCCGCGCTCGTCGATCGCCTCGAGCATCTCGATGTCGCGCCGGTCGATCGTCTTGCCGTCTACGGCTAGTTCCGTCTTGTACTCTTTTTCGAGTGTCATCGGTGTATTCGGTCGTCGGTGAGTCGTTCGATGAGCCGTCGGTTCGCGGCTCCGCCAAACCTGATCGGGCCGAGTTCGTCTTTCAATAAATCAACTCGCCATCAATAAATTTCTGTGTGCGCTGGTCCGCCGGATCCTCGAAAATCGTCTCGGTCTCGCCGACCTCGATGATCCCGTCGCCGAGGATAACGGCGACTCGATCGGCGATCCGCTCGGCCTGGTTCATGTCGTGGGTCGCGATCGCGACGCCGATACCGCGATCTCCGGCCTCGCGGACCGCCTCCTCGATCACCGCGGTGTTTCGGGGGTCGAGGTCCGACGTCGGCTCGTCGAGCAGGAGAAAGTCAGGTTCGTACGCGAGCGCGCGAGCGAAGGCCACCCGCTGGGCTTCCCCGCCCGAGAGCGATTCGGCGTGCTGTTCGAGTTTCCCCTCGAGGCCGACGACCTCGAGCGCCTCCATCGCCGGACTCGCCCCGTTTCGGAGCCCGACGAGGTCGGCGAACTCGCGGTGGAGCCGATCTCGCCACGACCTGCGAATGTGGAGGCCGTACTCGGCGTTCCGCCGGACGTTCGCGTCGAAGAGGCTCGCCTCCTGGAACACCATCCCGATATCGCGTCTGTACTCGAGTCGGCGCTGTTCGGATGCGTCCCACACGTCGGTGCCGTCGTACTCGAGCGAGCCGTCGAGGGGCCGCTCGAACATCGCGAGCAAGCGCAGGAGCGTCGTCTTCCCGACGCCGGAGGGGCCGATGATCGCGACGATTTCACCGGGTGGAACGTCGAGCGACACGTCCTCGAGGATGTCTTCGCCGTCGTAGCCGTGATCGATATCGACGGTTCGAAGCGTCATCGGTAGCCACCCCCGTCGTCGCCCAGACGGACGACGATCGCGTTCACGAGCAGGACGAGCGCGACGAGGATCGCGCCGAGGATCATCGCCGTCTCGAAGCGGCCCTGCCTGGCCTCGAGTTGGATCGCCGTCGTCAGCGTCCGGGTCACGGATTCGCCGTCCGCACCCGCGATGTTGCCGCCGACGATGAGGACGCCGCCGACCTCGCTGATCGCCCGTCCGAAACCCGCGAGAACTGCGGTCGCGAGCCCGTACCGGGCTTCCTTGATCGTCACGAGTGCCACGTCGTAGCGCGTGCCGCCCATCGCGAACGCCGCGTCCCTGACCTGCTGTTCGACGCTCGAGACCGCGGCCAGGCTCACGCCGGTGATAACCGGTACCGCGAGGACGATCTGGGAAAGGATCATCGCTTCCGTCGTAAAGACGAGATCGAACGAACCGAGCGGTCCCTCGTTCGAGACCGCAAAGAGCACGACCAGTCCCACGACGACGCTGGGGAACCCCATCCCGGTCGTGATGATCGACGTGAGGAAGTTCTTGCCACGAAAGTCCCTGAATCCGACGAGCAACGCGATCGGGACGCTCACGATTGTGCTGAGGAAAACGGCGGTGAGGCTCACGTACAGCGAGACCTCGATGATGCTCCGAACGTAGGTCCACTCGAAGGGAAACGCGGCCACGAGGGGGAGCAAGGCGTCGAATATCATGGCGAACGCACCGGTGTTCTCGTGTCCGAATAGCTCGACTCCGTCGGGAAGTAGTGTTCGAAACGGAGCGCCGTCGCGGACGCGGCTAACAGACGTTTCTCAGCCCGGCGTCGCGATTCCCCCAAGCGCGTGATACGCGCGGTCATCATCGCACAGCAACCCGACAGCTACTCACCGTCGCCTCCGGTCCACTCTTCGGGAACGTACTGGTGGAAGTTCGGATCCTCCGAGAGCGCCTCGGGGAAGAACAGCTGCTCGTCCTCGACGGTGTACTCCCCGATTATCTCTTGCGCCTCGGGACTCGTGATGTAGCCGATGTAAGCCATCGCGAGATCGTACTCGACGTTATCGTGGACCTCGGGATTGACGGCGACGATCCCGTAGGGGTTTGCGAGCAACTCGGGACCGTCCTCGATCGGGCCCTCGACGAGGATCTCGAGGTCGATATCACTTTGCATCGAAATGTAGGTCCCTCGGTCGGCGAGCGTGTAGCCACCTTGCATGTCGGCTTCGGTCAGGATCTCGCCCATTCCGCCGCCGCCGTCTACGTACCAGTCGCCGGACTCTTCGACGGCGACCCCCGCCTCGTCCCAGAGCTCGAGTTCCTTCGTGTGCGTTCCGGAATTGTCCCCGCGCGAGACGAACAACGATTCGGAGTCGGCGATCGAATCGAAGGCCTCGGCCGCGTCCTCGCCCCCGCCGATCCCCGCCGGGTCGTCGGAATCCCCGACGACGACGAAGTCGTTGAACATGATATCGCGTCGGTTCACGCCGTAGCCGTCCTCGAGGAACTCGTCTTCCTGCGATCTGGCGTGGACCATCACGACGTCCGAGTCGCCGGATCGGGCGGTCTCGAGGGCCGCACCCGTCCCCTGGGAAACGGTGTCGACGGTGACGCCGTAGCGTTCCTCGAACGGGAGGTTGATCTCGTCGAGCAAGCCCGTATCGTAGGTGCTGGTCGTCGTCGTAAGCGTCAGCGTCGTGCCGACGATCCCCGCCTCGTCTCCGTCGGGGTCGTCGTCCCCGCTAAGACAGCCGGCGAGCGCGATCCCGGCGCTACTCCCCACAGCAGCGAGAAACGTTCGTCGTTGTATCGACATAGATACCACGAAGAACGCGTTCCTGAAAAAGGTATGGGCAAAGACGTAACTGAATGAGGTTATCGAGCACCCATATACAATCCATATTTGGGAAGAAAAACTGGAAGTAGTTACAATCGAGACGCTCGAAACCGCTCCCAAATGAAGGGATTGCTGGGCCGGCCCGCTCGAGCATCGATACCGGCGGGTTCTTCCCATAGCGTCTCTCAACTGACGGTATGTACGAAGATATCATCGAGAGCGGCGAGTTATCGCTCGCTCGCAAGTCCGTCCTGCCGGGGACGGGCTTTTTCATGCCTGACACCCTCGAGGAGGACCTCGAGGAACAGGAAGCCAAATCCGCACTCGAGGGCGCGGATGTCGCCGTCGTCGCCGACCCCGATGCGGACGGGCTGGCCTGCGTCGCGCTGTTGCGCGAACTGTACGGCGATGTCCAAAATATTCCGGGGCCCGATACGGGAGAGAGCGACGAGGCGGACGCGACCAACGAAACCGACGAGACCGCCGATGAGGACGAGGAACTCCTCGAGGAACCCGAGCCGACCCCCCACACAGTCGCGCTCGTTCCGGGAAGCCCGCACAACCTCGAGGACTCGCTCCAGCAGGTCGCCGACCACGGCGCGGACGGGATCGACCTCTACGTCTGTGACCTCTGTCCGGACCGATACGAGTACGTCGAGGACGAACTCGAGGCGGCGCTCGAAACCGCAGGAAGCATCGAGTGGTACGATCACCACCAGTGGGACGACGACGTTGCGGCGTCGGTTCGGGACGCCGGCGTCACACTCGTCGTCGGCGATTCGGACAAGGAGTGCACGGCGGACGTCGTCTACCGCTCGCTCGAGTACGACTTCGACGAGAAGTTCGAGGAGTTGGCCGCGGTCACGCGGGATCACGACCTCTGGCTTCGCGAGGATCCCCGAAGCGACGACCTCGCGGATTACGCCTACTGGACCGACCCAGCGGAGTACGTCGAGGTCGTCCGCGAGTACGGCGCGAACTTCCCCGAGTGGGTCGAGGAGTACATCGCCGAACGCCGGGTCGAGAAAGAGGCCCTGATCGAGCGAGCCGTCTCCCGCTCGGAGCTTCGAGAAGTCGGCGACTACACCGTCGGCATCACCTACGGCCGGTGTTCCCAGAACGAAGTCGCCGAAGCGATGCGCGAGCAGGGAGCCGACGCCTCCATCATCGTCAAACCCGCCGGCTCGGCCTCGATCCGGGGCACCGACGAATTCGAACTGTGTCACGAGGTCGCCGGGAAGGTAAACGGCGGCGGTCACCCCAAGGCCGCGGGCTGTAAGCCCGACATCTACGACGACATGCTCGACTACGCCAACCACTGGACGACTCGAGGATCCGTCGCGAAGCAGGTAATCTTGGACGCGTTCGGTGCCGTCGTCGAGGACGAAGCGAGCGAAGTGAACGAAGCGGACGAGTAAGCCGCTGGGAAAGCCCTTTATTTCGTACTATAGTACACCTAGTCAATGCTCGATGGCGGCGGACACTCCCCGGGGCGACACTGAGTATGGAAGACGAAGCCCAACGTCGATCTTCTCTAGTCGTCCGTTCCGCTCGGGCCCGCGATTGGCTCGCAATATATCTCAAGGGGTTCTGTATGGGGGCGGCAGATATGGTCCCCGGAGTGTCCGGCGGCACGATCGCGCTCATCACGGGTATCTACGAACGCCTAGTCACCGCGATCGCCGCCCTCGACCTGCGCGTGCTACCGAATCTAATGGACATCCGAACGGGCGCGGCCCGCGAGCGATCGTACAAACTGCTCCTCGAAATGGACGTCCCGTTCTTGCTGGCCCTCGGGTTCGGAATCGCCACCGCGGTGCTCGCGACCTCCCGCGTCATCGAAGTCGCGTTCACGTCCTTCCCCGCCGTGATGAGCGCGTTTTTCTTCTGTCTCATGGCCGCTTCCGCCGTCGTGATCTATCGAGACGTCGACCTCGAGACGATCGGCCAACGGACGGCGGGCGTCAGTGCTATCGTGATCGCGTTTACCGTGAGCGGCGTGACGAGCGGAGGAGCAGCGGGAAGCCTCCCGATGATTTTCGTCGCGGGTGCCATCGCGATTTCGGCGATGGTGCTTCCCGGTATCTCCGGCGCGGCGTTTCTCTACATTCTCGGTCAGTACGAATTTCTCCTCGGCGCGTTGAACGAATTCGTCGGTGCCGCCTTCGCCCTCCCGAGCGGCGGAAGCATCGACGCGCTGGTCGAAACCGGACCCCTTCTCGTCGCCTTCATGACCGGCGCTGTCCTCGGACTCGCGACGATCGCTCGCCTGGTGAAATGGGCGCTCGAGCGATATCGCGTCGCCCTGATGGCGTTTCTCACCGGGCTTATGGTGGGCGCACTGCGTCTTCCCGTCGAGCGAGCGCTGGCCGAAACGGCCCAGTGGACGCCGCGTCTCATCGCCGGAACGGTGTTCGCGGGCGTACTGGGTGGCGGAGTTGTGCTCCTGCTCGATCAGTATACGGATTCGCTCGAGTACGCGTGAGAAATCGTCGCGGTGTGATTTTACGACACCATAGATCCGTTCTTACGCGATCAAACGGGCTGGCTACCGCCGGTTCTACGAACGAAAATGGGTGCGACGATTTCTACTCTCGAGCGAAGAACCGAATCACGAGCTGCAGGACGTGGACGAAGACGCCGGCGACGGCGATGTAGACGCCGATGGTCTGGAGGCCGACCGGCATGTCCCGCTGATCTCGGATGCGCCAGATCTCCCAGCCGAGCCGCAGGATGAATCCGAGGAAGATCAGGACGAACCCGACCGGCAGGACCGGTGCGAAGAACGTCCCGATGGCGATGGCGATCACGCCGCCGATGAACGAGTAGTTGGCGTACGATCCCCAACTCTCGAAGGTCTTCGAGCGCGCGTAGACGTATCCCGATATCAGTGCGGTCATGATCGCGACGATGATCGCCGTCACGCCGAGGATCGCGAGCTGACTCTCCGACGGTGCGAACGAGAGGACGCCCGCGCCGAACGTGCCGAACGCGAGTTGCAAGACCACCATTCCGACGAAGGCGATGCCGAAGTCACCGCCCTCGACGCCCCGCTCGGCGATCAGTTCGCCGACCATGATCGCCGCACCGTAGACGAGCACGCCGATGATCGGTGCCTGAAACAGGTAGTCGTTAACCACTGCGAGCGGCGTCTCGACGAAGACGGCCATCAGGGCAATGTTGATCGCCATGAGGATGCTCGCCCCGCCGATCACGCGAGCTTCGCGACTCGAGATGCCGAACCCGCGGTCGGTCTCGTGTGGCGTTTCGAAGGAACTCATAGGCGGCCGTACCCCGCTGGGACGGATAAAGATGGTCCTTTAGGGTGGTTCGAAAGCGGATATCCTCTCGAGCGCGAGAGAGCATCACGACGGCGATGGAAAAAACCGCGACGGCGACGAAAAACGAGAGCGACTACTCGGCAACCCAGCGGTCCGAGTACGACGTTTCACATTGACATTGCGCGTACGCGTGAACGACATCTCCGTCGGCATACACTCCGCCAACCTCCTCGTTTTGCTCCTCGGCGAACGCGAAGATGTACTGGACGCCGTGCTCGTTCGTCTCGTCGTCAGAACCGTCTCCCTCGGGACAGACCCCGTCCGTGAGGTCGTCGTCGATCGGGCTCTCGGTCGCCATCGCCGATTTCGCGAAGGCCATCGCGTCCGTGCCGGTCGCGGCCTTGAACGCGTTTCGCCCGCTCTCGCCGTCGACGACGATCAACACCCCGCCTTCGACCTCCTCGCCGAACTGTTCTAACCTGTCGTCTTCGACGTAGGATTCGGCCAGAAACAGCGCGACGTCGTCGGGCCGCTCGCCCGCCAGAAACTCCGCACGTGGATCACTCATAGCTCGACAACGGGTCTCGAGTGGGAAAAAGGCCGTCATTGACCGCCAGCGAGCGCGCGTGCGACCGTCCAGTCGGACCTCGAGAATGTCCGAAAAGCTAAGATAATCCAGTCAGTAGCAATTGCCATGGACGAGGATGTCGTCGCGGATATCACTGGTCGCTTTATTTTGAGCAACGGTGGTGAGAACGCGGGCAAACCGGTCGAGGGGCGGATTATCATGACCGAAAAGCGGATCGTTCTTGCAACGGGCAAAAGAAAGGAAACGGTCCCGCTGTCGAAAGTCATCGACGTGAACGTCGGAACGGTTCCCCAACACGTCAAACGGTTCTTCGGAGATACGGCGACGATCGGCTACCGAACCGACGACGGCACCCAGAGTGCGGTCATCGAAAGCTCGGACGAGAAGGTCGAAACATTCGTCGCGATTCTCTTTCGGACCTTACTCAACGGACAGAAAGTCGCCGTCAAACACCCCGCACGGGTCGGCGGCCGATTGAAAGACTCGAGCGTGGTTCTCGGAAGCCTTCACATCAAGAACAGGCAGGTCGAAGTCAGGACCAAAAATAGCAGCTTCAGCATCGACGTGGCGACGGTGATGAACATCGACCGGACGAACAGGATCGGCGACAGCGACGATCGAGTGACCCTGGTCGTCAAACACACCGATCAGGAGTCGGGCATGACCCAGACGTCACAGATCGCCCCCGCAAAAAGTCAGTTCGTAAATCTGCTGGCGCGATACTTCAGGCTCGAGTACGACGAGGTCCGCGAGGAGGTCGAACAGATCGAGTTGACCAACCCGGAGAAACGCGTCCTCGTCAGCGTTCACGCCACGGGCGGCGATATCGACTTTACGAACATGTTAGACGGCGATCCGACCTACGTGACGAACGTGTTGAACTCGGTCCGAAACAAGCAACTGGTCGTCGAGAACGGCGAGGGCATCTCGCTGACACCGCAGGGTCGAATCGTCGTGAGTCAACGCATCGAAGACGTCAACGCGTGAAAAATCCCAGCAGGTCGTTTCTCGAACGAAGCCGAGTGTTTTCAGAACAGATCGTCGGGATCGGCCTTCGTGTTATCGGAGTTGTCGATGAGGATCTCGTCCAAGGCCTCCTCGAGTTCGTCTCGGCGCGGTAGGGCGAGCATCTGACAGGTGAACACTCGGTCGCTGTCGGTTTCGATGCTCGAGTCGAGCATGAACGCGTGGTCGTCGGTCTGGGCGATCTGAGCGATGATCGGGCTCATGATCGACGAGCCGATGTCGGCGACGAACTTCGGCGGCGAGTGTTTGATCTCCGCGTTCAACACGTTCGCCCAGCCGTCGATGAAGCCGCTGGTCATGATGTTGCCCAGTTCCTGTAAGGCACCCTGTTCCATCTCGCCCCACTCGCCTTCGGTTTCCATGGGAACGAGCGAATCGACGACCGCACGGCCCGAGGGTTGATCGAAGAGGATGATCAGGTAGCCGCCCAATTTGCCCTCGAATTCCATGACGGTCCCGACGTAGCGTTTGTTCCCGACTTCGGCCGGGATGTCCTCTAAGGGAACGAGGCTCAGCCGACTGATGTTGACGCTCGTCTCGATGCCGGTCATCGAGGTGATGTTGTCGGCCGATTTCTCCGCGCCCTCCTTGGTCATCTCGTTGAACACCTCGAGCTTTTCGAAGGAGATGCTCGTCTCGGTCTGTGGCTCGAGTGCGGTCTCGAGCGACGCCTGGTCGGGAACGAGCAGGATGCGAAAGTCGACGGGTTCGTTCACGCCACCGCGTGAGGCTTCGACTCGGCTCCGGAAGACGAGGAGGTGGCTGTCACCCTCCGTCGCGGACCGCGGGAGAACGTCCGTCCCGGTTCCTTCTATATAGGTCGGCGGCGAACTCTTGATCTTCGTGTTGAGGTGGTTCGCCCAGCCGTCGATGAAGCCGCTGGTCATGATGTTGCCGACCTCTTTGATACTGCTCTTTTTCATCTCGGGGTCGTCGGCCGGGACGAGCACGTCGGTAACTGCCGTCCGCGCCTGCTCGTCGAACGCGAGAACCGTCTCTCCCTGTATCTCTCCGGTCAGATCGATGCTGACGCCAGCGTACTCGTTGCCGATGAACTCGTACTGGAGATCGGTCGGCGACATCAACGAAACGTCGGTTACTTCGACTCGAGTGTTGATCCCCGTGAGCTGAGAGAGCGATTTGACCGCCGACTGTGCGCCGTCGTGAGCGAGTTTGTTGTACGTCTCGAGGGCCTGAATATCGATTTCCATGAAAAATTACCCGGCGGTGATGCTGTTGACTTCCTCGAGGACGCTTTCCTTCTGGAACGGTTTCGTAATGTAACCGTCCGCACCGGCTTTGATCGAGTCTTTCATCTGCTCGGCTTGCTCGACGCTCGTACACATGACGATGGTCGCATTAGGATCGATATCCGTAATCTCGTCGGTCGCTTCGATCCCGTCTTTGATCGGCATGACGATATCCATGAAGGCGATATCCGGCTGTTCCTGTTGATACAACTCCACGGCTTCGACGCCGTTTTCGGCTTCCCCCACGATGTTGTGCTCCTCCTCGAGAATTTCCCGGAGAAGATCCCGCATGAATCCGGAATCGTCCGTAATTAGTACGTCCATGAGCGGTTCGACACACTCAGTTTACTTAATAAGATTGGCCGTCTCCCGGTCGCAACGACGAACGACGAGTCCACAAACACGGACGTGTGCGGAACGAAGGATCTCGGCTCGCGCTCCGATCAGGAACCGCTCGGGTCCCGACCACTATCGTTGCGGCTCTCCGCCGTTGGCGCCGTCGAATCCGCTTCGACGACCTGAGCCAGCGCGTCGCGACCGCCAAAGAGGATGACGGCAAACCCGAGTATCAACACGATGTCGGCGTAAATCGCGATACTCGAGCCGACGAACGTGTCGGTCACCTCGAGGTTGTATTCGGCCAGCACTCCCGAAACGAGCATGGCGACCCACGTGAGAATAGTGAGGTACATGATCTTCACGTACAGCAGCTGGCGTTCGTCGGTCTGCTGACCGGCCCGCCGCCTGAACGGCTTCGTGAGCAGATAGACCGTGACCCCGATCATGACCACCATCAGCGTCATGATACCGAGTTGGACGAACCCGTCGGTCAACCAGCCGCCGAGCGTGCTCCAGTTCGCCCACAACAGGGCGACGATCAGAGCGCCGGTGGTTCGAAGACCGACGCCAGCGGATTGTTTCAACACGTAGGCGAAAGCGAGCCACAGGATCGTGTATCCGATAAACCGAGCGCCCGACGTTTCGACGCCGGGCTCGACCTCGATCATCAGAAACTCGACCGACATGAGCACGTACGAGAGACCCATGCCAGCGGCGGCCAGTCCCGGAATGTACCCGTACTTGCGAACGTCCGCAGACAGCCACTGCGACGCCCCGATGATACCGAGTGAACCCACGAGCAACAGCACGCCGAACCACCTGTAGAGGACGAGCTCGCTGATCATCGGTCCACCTCCTCGTCAACTCGAGCGCCGTCATCCGTCGAGTTGTGATCGCCGTCCGCCTTCCCGTCCACCGCACCATCCGTCCAGCCGCCGTCCGCTTGCAGTGTCGTCCGTTCGGAAGCCGAACCGGCTCGAGCCCCGAGGTCGAACTCGCTCATCATCGATGCCAGGACCTCCGCCTGGTTCCCGAGCGAATCCGCCGAACTCGAGACCTGTTCGATCGTCGCCGTGGTCTCTTCGGACGCCGCGGCGACTTTCTCAGACTGGTTGCTCGTCTCCGCCGAGACGTTCGTCACGTCCGCGAGTACCGAGGACAGTTCCTGTGCGGCCTCGGCCTGGTCGTCAGCCGTCGAATCGATCTCTCGAATTCGCATATCGACTTGCTCGATTCCCTCGTTGACCGCGGTCAGCTGTTCGTTCAACTGTCGAACCAGTTGCGAGGTCTGTTTCAACTCCCCGTCGACCGAATGGACTTCCTCCGCGGTCACCGCCGCCTGGTCCTGAATCGCGCTAAGTCTCCGATCGATATCGTCGACACCGTCCATCGTTTCCTCGGCCAACTGCTTGATCTCGTTCGCGACGACCGAAAAGCGCTCGCCGCTTTGACCGGCGCTCGAGGCCTCGATGTTCGCGTTCAGTGCCAGCAAATTCGTCTGGTCGGCGACGTCTTCGATGAGCTCCGTGATCTCGCCGATCTGTTCGGCTTCGTTGGTGAGCGCCTCGACGGTTTCGACGACCGAATCGGTCATCTCGACCAGGCTCTCGATGTTCGCTTCGACCTGTTCGGCGTGTTCCTGTCCCTCGCTCGCACTCGCGGTCACGTCTTCGGACGTTTCAGCGATGTCGCTCGTCGCGGCTGCAACCTCTTCGCTTCCCGCGGAGAGTTCGCTGACGTTCGAACTCGCGATATCGAGTTGCTCGCTCTGTGTCGTTGCCCCCTCGGAAATCTCTTGCATCGACTCGGAGACGTCGCCGCTCGCGTCTCGAATCTGCTCGCTCGAGGCCTCGAGGTCGACCGCCATCTCGTCGACGGTCGAACTCATCGTCTGGACGTTCTCGAGAACGTCGGTGATCTCCTCGAGCATCTCGTTGAACGAGTCGGCGATGGCTTCGATCGCCTCGTTTTCGATCTGGGGCTCCAATCGATTACTCAGGTCGCCGTCGGCGCACGCTTCCATCACGCCGGAGAACCGTTGTGCTTCGTCGATCAACTCCTGATTTTGCCGTTCGGCCTCCCGCTGGGCCTCTCGAAGTTTCTCCTGTTGCACCTCGAGTTCCTCCGAACGCTCTCTGGCGTCTTCTTTGGCTTCCTGTGCCTGTCGTTCTTTTTCCGTTACCTCCTCGAGCGTCGTCTCGAGCGAATCGCGCATCTCGGCGAGCGAGGTGTACAGCGCGCCGATCTCGTCGGTTCGCTCGGTCTCCAGATTGACATCGAAGTCGCCGTTGCCGATCCGTTCGGCCCCGGACTCGAGTTGTCGCAGTTCCATCCCGACGTTCCCGCCGACGACGATCCAGGCGACGCCCAGATTGATGAACGTCACCAGCAACAGACCAGCCAGCGACGCAGTCGATCGCTCGACGACGGTTTCGGACGGTCCCGAAACGATATGAAGCCGAAAAATCAGCCCGGCGACAACCGTCGTGACGATGATACCGGCGAAGATGACGGCGAGTTTCGCACTATACTGCCTCCGAATCCGTTCTACCCCCAAAACCCCGTAGTTCATTAGTATCCCTTATCTTGATTCGTAATCGCACGCACACCTACCAAGGTCCGAACGATATGTGCTAACTATTTGAATAATTCTACGGGTAGTTAATTCTTCTCGCCGTTACGGAACCAGTGTCGCCAAGAGAAGGATTAGTTCGCCCGAGTGAACACGAGTCGTTCGATCGGCTGCGGACGATCAGTCCGGACGCGTAATATGGAACGGAAGCCCTTCGATGCCGTCCCGCTGGAACTGATCGATCGTCGAGTTCACTTCGTGATACTCGAGGATGTTCTCCTGGATCATCCGCTCGATAATGTTCGATCGGAACTCGAGGTCGTCGTAGAT
The DNA here is from genome assembly GCF_055379965.1 of Halostagnicola alkaliphila. Taxonomy (NCBI): domain Archaea; kingdom Methanobacteriati; phylum Methanobacteriota; class Halobacteria; order Halobacteriales; family Natrialbaceae; genus Halostagnicola; species Halostagnicola alkaliphila. Next base: position 240,617 of record NZ_AP043826.1, read on the forward strand.
GTCTCGCGTGTCGGCGTATCCGAGCAGCGTCGCGATCTGTTCTTCGAGGACGTAGGAGTTGTTCATCCCCTGGAAGACGATTTCGTCCTCGACGGGGTCCCAGTAGAACACCTGCCGGGTGACGACGCCGTCCATCTGATCGGAGTAGCCCTCGATCTCCTGGACGCTCGTGACCCGCCGCAGAACGTCGTCGCCCTGTTTCACCCGATTCTGGAACAGGGCCACGTCGGCGTTGTCCATGAACGTCTCGGGGACGTTGATCGGGTCCCCGGTAAATCGCTGGATCATCGAGACGATATCGCTCGCGTGGAATGTTAGCATGACCGGGTGACCGGTCTGGGCCGCCTGGAACGCCATTCGACCCTCTTCACCACGGACCTCACCCACGACGATGTACTCGGGGCGGGAACGGAGCGCCGCCTCGACGAGATTGAACATGTCGACGTCCGCGCTGTCCTCGCTTCGGCTCTCTCGAGTCAGTAGCTGCTGCCAGGTGTCGTGGGGCGGCAGCACCTCGGCAGTGTCCTCTGCGGTGTATATCTTCGAGTCCCGCGGGATGAACGACATGATGGAGTTAAGCGTCGTCGTCTTCCCCGACGCCGTCTCGCCGACGACGAACACCGTTCGCTCGTTCTCGAGACACAGCCAGAGATACGCCGCGAGCTGGGGCGAAAGCGTCCCCCAATTCGTAATCTGGGTGACCGAAAGGGGCACCTCGTCGCCCTGACGGATCGTGAGACTGGGGCCCTTCACGCTCACGTCGTCGCTGTAAATCACGTTCAGACGGGAGCCGTCCGGGAGCGTCGAGTCGACAATCGGCTCGGCGTCCGTCATCGGGTTCCCGATCCGTTCGCCCATATTACTCAGCCAGCTATCGAACTCCTCTTGCGTGCCGAAATCGACCGTCGTCTCGACCATGCCGTAGGTTCCGTGATCGACGTAACACTCGTTGGGGCCGATCACGTGAATGTCCTCGTTCGCCGGGTCACGCATAACCGGCTCGAGCGGCCCGAGACCGACGATATCTCGATTCAACCGGTACCGAATGTTCTCGTAGGTCTCCTGTGGTATCTCCTGAATGCCCGGGTGAAACTGGACTTTGAGCCGATCGAGAAAGTTCTCCAGGTCGTCACCCTTGATGTGGGTTGCCTCTTGGAGCAACTCCTCGATCTGGTCGTCGTACTCGGCGTCGTTTTCGGGTGCGGTCTTGCTCGTACTCCGGCGCAACAGGGAGTCTTTGACCGTCTGGAAGACCTCTTTCTCTTCTTCCGAAAGCGTCGGCTCGACGGTGAAGTACTGCATTTTCGCACCGACATCGCCGTAAATGTGACTGAAAATCGGGCCCCCAACCGGATACAGGACGTTGGGGTGATCAGTTTCGTACTCCGCGGACGGCTCGTCGATCAGGACCGGAAACTCGCCGGTGATCTGTCTGAATTTCTTTAGGTGTTCGCGGAGGTGCGGTCGACGCGCGGCGAGTTCTCGAAGCTCGTCCGACGGCTTTGGTGTTCCCAGCTCAGTCATTACTAACTCGCTTAGGCAACGCTCCGGTTCTCGATCACGATTCCCGTCCCCGATCGGACCGAATAACCGATCCGGTCACCGACCTGTTCGCCCATCCCCGCAAACCGCTTGATGAACAGCTGCCGTCGGATATCGTTTCCGACTTCGATCATCTCTAACTCCATGAAAACGTCCGCGATCGATCTGAACGGCCCGATCGCCTCCTCGCCGACGGTCGAGGGGTCGACCGTCAACACGACAACCTTTCCCTGTGAGATGATATCTCTGAGGAACGAAATTATCTCGAGGGCGGCCTGCCGTTCCTCGTTCTGTCTGACCAGCGCCTCGAACTTCGGATCGTTTCGCAAGATCGCATCGAAGGTGTCGATGATCACGACATCGGCCGTCCAGATGGTTTCTTCTTCCATCAGATCGGTCAGCAGATCCTGTCGGGTCTGTTCGTCGTCGCTGGCGGATAACACGCTCCCACTGTCGAGGTCGCCGTGTAAAAACAGCATGTTCTCGAACAGGAGATGCTCTTCGACGTTGTAGTTCAGCGAGTGCATCTGTTTGACAAAGCCCTGTACCTCGAGTTCGGTCGAGAGAAAGGAAACCGATTTCCCGGTCTCACAGAGGCCGTAGGCAAAGCGCTGTGACAGCGCACTTTTTCCGGCACCGTAGTCGCCCTCCATGAGGACGATACTCCCGGTCGGAATGCCGCCACCGAGTTCCTTGTTCAGTCGGTCGCGATCGTCGAGGCCGATAGAGAAGATATTATTGAGTTGACTCATTGTTCCTCCGCATCTGCGGATTCTTCAGATTCCGAGACGCCGTCGTGGCGCTCGGCGTTCGCGTCTCCGTGCGTCTCCCAGGAGTCCTCAGCGGAAGCCGACGACCCGTCGGCGTTCTCCCAGAGCGCTTGACCGCCGTCGGTGTCCACGCCCTGTGGAGTGACCTCAGCCGGATTCCGAGCGCTTGGATCGTCGCCCGACTCGGACGCCTCAGGTCCGTTTCCCGATTCGTCGGACGGCTGCCAGAAGCCATCGTCCTCGCCGTCCGCGTTGGACGAATCCGGTTCGGAGTCGTCCCAGAGCGCGTTTTGCCCGTCTGACTCCGCCTCACCCCAGAGATCACCGGGATCGTCGTCCGCGTCCGGCGCACTCTCGTCGGAATTCTCGAGCCAGTCGATTTCGTCGTCGGTATCGGCTTCGGAGACGGCCGGATCGTCGGGTTCCTCGTCGACTTCGGACTCCTTCCAGTCGAATTCCTGTTCCGGAGAGTCAGACTCCGCCGACTCGTCGACATCGGTCGCCGGTTCGGTGTCAGCCGGTTCGAATTCGGTCAGTTCAGCAGCGTCCGATTCGGTCTCGGCTAGTTTAGTTTCGGCCGGTTCAGTCTCAGTTTCAGCTGGTTCGGTCTCGGCCTCAACTGGTTCAGTCTCGATCGATTCGAACGCCGTCGATTCGGGTTCGGTTTGCTCGAGTTCGGTCGATTCAGCATCGACCGTGTCGGATTCCTGCCACTCGAGTTCTTGTTCTGACGCCTCGGACGCCGCCTCGTCCCACTCGTCCGCGTCCGGTGAGTCGTCGGGAACTGTCGCCGACTGGTCCTCCGCAACTGGGGACGATACGTCGTCCGAGACCGGTGTTTCCGGATCGTCTGTAACTGGGGCTGGCGAGTCGTCCGAAACTGGGGCTGGCGAGTCGTCGTCTGTACCCGGAGACGGCGGCGAATCATCTGCGATCGCGTTCTCTTCAGCCACGGGGTCGTCGACGGCTAGGTCTTCAACAGCCTCAGCGTCGGTCTCAAACGGCGCGCCCCCAACAGCCTCAGTTTCGGCCGCGGCCGGGATCGGCGTCTCGGCGTCGGCTTCGTCAGTATCCAAAATTTCTTCGACAGCTGCAACTGCTTCGCCAGCGGAAGGCTCCTCGACGCTCTCGGCGGCATCCACAGGCCGTTCGGCGGCGTCAGTCGTCTCAACAGCTACCGACTCTTCGACGGCATCAGCGTCGATCCCAGTCGAAAGCGTGTCGTCGGTCGAAACTCCCTCGTCCGTAGTCTCCTGTTCGCTCGAGTCGGGGGTATCGACTCGTTGGGACTCGGACTGGTCGTCGAATTGCTGAGACTCGGACTGATCGTCAGGTTGTTGGAGTGCGGGCTGGTCGTCGGATCGGTCGGGTTCAGACTGGTCGCTCCCCGATTCGCCTTGGACAATCCAGCCGTTCGAGGCCGGTGCCAGGGACCCGTCGTCGTTCTCGACGCCGATATAACTCACAAAGGTGAGCTCCGTTCCGGTGCTCTCGGCGTCGGTCCCATCTGTCCCTTCCGCGGCCGCTGGAACAGCGTTCGATGAGTCCGCCTCGACCGGTACCTCGCTCTCGGTCGTCGACTCGAGCTCGTCATCGCGGTCGAGTTCGGGCTCCGTCTCGAGGGCCGTCGCCCGCTCTTCGATTTCGGCGGCATCGAGTTCGGTCTCGAGTCGGCTCGCCGGAATCCCTTCTTCTCGGACCCACTCGCCGAACGTGCGCTGCTTTTTCTTCGGCGATGCGACCTGACTGATCCACCAGAGGCTTCGACGATGGTCGATACCGAGCGAAGAGTTCGGTTGCGGGTCGTCGACATCGGGGCCGCCGCCGAAGCCGTTGAGCATCGTTTGCAAGTACTCCTCGACGGGGTCATCGACCCAGTGAACCGAGCCGTAGAACCGAACCGTCTGGGCTGCACCCTCGAGGCCGACCTCTTCGACCAGGTAATCCAGCCACTCCATGACGAGAAACTCCGTATCGTATTCGGAGGGGAGCGACTCGAGGTACGGTCGACCGCCGTCGCTCCAGGCGTTTTCGATGCTGTCGTCGACCGGGGCTCCGGCCGCCTCGGACGGAGCGGTATCCGAGTCGAAGACATCGGCCGCGGTGGTCGCCTCCGTCGACCCGGTATCGACTTCCGTTTCCGAGCCAGTTTCGCCAGTCTCGAGGTCGTCGGTCGTCTCGTCGCCCTCGCCGTCCCACTCCGCGGATCCCGATTCGTACTCGTCTTTGAGTTCGTCAAAAGAGAGGTCCCCGCCGCCGATATCGTCGTCCGAGCCGGTTTCGGCTCCGAGTTCGTCGTCAGCATCGTCGAACTCGTCACCGAACCCGTCGTCCGGATCGTCCTCGATGACATCCTCGTCGAGGAAGTCTTCCGCGTCCGCATCCGAGATATCGTCGTCGACCGCCGCTTCCTCCTCCTCGTCGCCGTCGAAAATGCTGCTATCGCCAAAATCACCGGTCCCTTGTGCACCGCCGCTTCCGTCGTCGAACGAGTCGCTCAACGAATCGCCTTCCACGAAGGGGTTTACCCCCTGCGTTACCATCTCGTAGACTTCGAGCAGTTTCCGAATGTTCTCCTCGATATCCTCGAGCGATTCGCCGATCTTCTCGTTTTCACTCTGGACGGTGTTTACCGTCGAGGAGAGCGATCCAACGTCGTTTTCCATCTCTTCGACGCGGGCTTCGATCTCGCTGGATGCACCGCCTTCGGCGTCACCGCCGTCGTCCATCTCGTCGAAGGACATCTCGCCGCCACCCATCATGTCGTCACCGCCTCCCATCATCCCATCGCCGCCCATCATGTCACCGCCGCCACCGCCCATCATATCGTCGCCGCCGCCACCGCCGAGGAGATCATCACCGCCTCCCACGGCGCCACCGCCATCGGTGCTTGAATCAGGCATCAAGCCGCCGTCACTCGTGCTCCCGGAGATACTGTCGTCTCCCATCAAACTGGAATCACCGCCTCCGGAGCCGTCGTCGTTATCGCCGCCGAACATATCTCCGATTATAGATAGCATGACTGTTCATCCCTCAAGCGGGTCGTTGTGTCCCTCCTCGCCCCAGCGTACTGGTACGTGTCTCAAAGGAGAAACCGATAAATCTCCGTGTTGCTCGGCGACGAGGGTACCCATATGGTATGTAACTATGAACGTATGTATTAAGTTATTGTGGCCGACGAGATCCGGACTCTCGAACGCACTAAACCGCGCTTACAACGCGTTAGATTCGATATCTGTGGGACGGGGGAGCCACTACTGCGCTTTTAAATTCTCCAACAGCAAAGAGTAATAATTGACAGTTGTCGCACGCGGACGGAAAACCGATAACCGAATTGCAGAGACCGACACCGAACGGGCCTCGTCCTCGAGGGCGGTGACCCTCGAGAACTCCACGATACGCGAACATCCACACGCGAGGCGACTCGCCCTCTGAAGAACTCGAGTCAGCCGGAGGAGCCAAGGCTCCCCCACCAGCACCGGAATTTCGAATATCGAACCGGACGCCCTCCGCCGGGGCGATAGCGATGAAATCGATCGTTGCTGGCAGCGAATTCACCGGCGGTCACGGAGTACCTCGACGGAACGATTCGGATTTTCACACTGTCAGGTCGGGCGAAGGATTCTTTCTCCCTCGGCCCTAACTCCCGTGTAGAGGGATGGGCCATGACAGACGGTAACACCGACGATCCGAAAGAAAACGCAGACGTTCCACCCGTTCTCCCCGAGGAACAGCAAACACCTGCTGACAGCGGGGGGATTCTCTCGCCCGACGATCTGGATATCTCCGAGAGCCCGTACGTGGCGGAAATTTCGGACAGTCGGTACGTCGTCTCGCCGAACAAGAGCCCGCCAAACGTGTCACAGGAAGAGTCACTCGAGCCCCGAACGCAATCGACCGAACCAGCCCGCTCGGGGGCCGACCACGGAGGCGGGGGACCCGACCGGTCGGGGACGCGGGGAGAGATACGGAGCCCCGAAGCCGCTCGGACCGTCCTCGCCGACGAACTCGAGCGACTCGATTCGAGGTACGCGATCGATCTCATCTCACAGTTCGACGACAACACCGTCCGACACCGGACCGCCTCGGACGACGTCGTCGGAACGTTCGACAACCTCGTCCTCTGGTACGCCCAGAGCGTCTCACAGAACACGCCGACGACTCGAGCGGTTTCGCTCTTGCTCGCCAGATCCGAGTTCAACGCACCGCTGACCGAGAACCGGATCCGACAGGAAATCGGCAAACACGGCCTCAACGAGTCGAGTACGATCGGCGAGTTGCTCGCGAAACTCGAGTGACGGGAGAATCTTACCCGGCCTGTGATCGGTCGTCCGCGTCCCCTAAGACAACCCTATTCTGAAGAGGCTATTACGGCGATTCCGGAGCGATGGAATCGTCCTGCGCGTCCTACGATCCGTTCAGAAAGATTACACCGGCCATGAAAACCGCCAGCACGAGCGCGTAGCCGAACAGCAACATGCCGCTGTGTACCGATTCGACCGCACGCGAACGCAGTCCGAAGTGTCGTGGTCCTTGAGTCATTCTCTGAGCGAATTTTTCGATGTGAGGGTTATTGCTCTTGTGGCCACCGGAATCACAGATCGACCGAGATCAGCATGTCGATCAGCCGCTGGGTGAGCGCGCCGGTGACGCCGCCGATCCAGAGCAACGCCGTAAAGTGGAGGTAGGAGTTTCCGAAGTGGCCGCCGTCGGCGAGCCGGAGCACGAGCGAGGAGATAAACGCGTTGAAAATGAGGACGACGACGATCAGGTACCGAAGGACGTAGACGTTGTACTGGTCAGTGTGAATCAACGACCCGGAGACGATGTTCTCGCCGGTGTCGATATCGAACCCCGAGAGCATCACGGCCAGTTCCAGTCCGATGAACAACGCGAACGTTGCGGCGACCGAAATCCCGTAGATGACGCCGACGAGCGTCGTCACCTTCTGTTTTCGCTCCTCGCGAAGGTTGAGGATCACGTTCATGTTCGTACTGATGAGTTCGCCGAGACGTTTCGGGCCGCCACCCATCTCCCGGCCGATCAGGTACATGTTACTGAACTTCTGGATCAGGAACGAGTTCGCCTCACCGGTGAAATACCGCCAGGATTTCTCGGTGCTCAAGCGCATGTTCAGCCGCCGGTAGAGGTTGTCGATATTCTCGGACAGCGGCCCGAAATCTTTCGTTCGGAGCGTGTCGAGTACCTCCCCAGTTGTCGCCTGCTTTGCACTCTCGGTCGTCCCGAGGGCGCGAATGAAGTTCGGGAACTCCCGATCCCGCTCGAAGGTGTTCTTCTCCTCGTACCAGAACACGAGTCCGGGAATCAACATCGGGAGGGTTGCGACTGGCATGTACAACAGCAACGGAATCGACCGAACCGGGAACAGCGGCGGAATCAGCCGGAAGAAGACCAAGGTCATCATGACGACGAAAAAGAGGCTGAGCGAAAACCCGGCTATCGTCGACGCGAGCATCCGCTGTTTCGTTTTCGTCCGGTATCCCTCCTCGAGATACCAAATCGGATCGTTCGGAACGACCGCTTGAATCACGAAGAAAAAGCCGATCTGGACGAACATGAACAGGACGATGACGAGCGAAACGGTCAGCGTCGGGTTCGCCCCCGACAGGAGCGGGAGAACGATCGCGAACACGAGCGCGAACGTCATCGAGATAATCATCGACAGGTAGAGATCCTTGATGACGTCCAAGTTGTTCATCGACTGTCTGTAGACCGTCGAGTACTGCTCGATCAGGACTTCCTGCTCTTCGAGGAGGAATTTGTCCAGTTCTTGGCCAGCCTCGAGGGTGTAGGCCATCCGTTCGAACAGGTCCGTTACCGACTCGCTCGGGACGGCCTTGGCGCGGCGGCGACAGGCGTCCCCGAGGCTCAGGTGCCAGACGTCGACCAGATCGACGATCCGCTGGATCTCGTCCGCCAACTCCCCGTACTGATCCTCTCTGGCGAGCTGGCGAAGGACCTCCATGCGGTCGATGTTGGTCGTCGCCAGGACCGTCATGTGGATCACGAGCAGGTGGAACCGCTGTTCCATCTCGATGCGTCGACTGTCCACGGCGAGGCGCGGATAGCCGAGCGCCGTCACGAAGACCAACAGCCCGAGGACGGGAACCAACAACCGGACGAACAAAAAGACGTCCAGCAGGAAGGCGACGACGAACGTTCCCAAGAAAAACACGAAGGCGGGGACCAAGACCCCCAGCACGTAGTACTTTGCCGGGAGCTCCATCTCCTCGTACGAGCGGATGATGGATCCGCTAACGTTGGCCGCCGCCGCCGTGTTATCTGCGATTCCCATAATCTTCCTCAACCGTTCTCTGTCCGCTCGTTTCGACCGCGTGCGGTGACCATCACAGCAGTACAGTAACGACCACCGCGCCGATACGAGGTCGGCCACTGCACCGATGCAGTTTCAACATCCGACACAGGACCCTGGCCGCCACCGGCTCGAGGAACCGGTCGCCGTCGAAACAGGACGGTGACCGCCGCCGTCGGGTACCGTAACGTGTCGGTTCGCTGTATGCAAAATCACCGGCCAGTCGCCTCCTGGTCCGGCGGCGTTAGTGCCTCCCGAGCCGGCGTCTCGGTCACCAGCTCCGGGGCCTGCTCCGGCGTTGCGATCCAGGCGATGTACTGTAAACTCCGCTTGTGCTCGTCGGTCTCGAGGACCGACCGCGGTTCGGGGTCCGAGGCGATTGCCGTCGCCGGTTGCGAGTCGTCGCCGAAGCCGTTGAGCATCGATTGTAAGTACGTCTCGACCGGCGGCGAGATCCAGCCGACCGACTCGTAGTAGGCGAGCGTCTGAGCCGCGCCGGAAACGCCAACCGTCTCGACGAGGAAGGTGAGCCACTCGATGGTCATCAGCTCTGCGTCGCTTCTCGAGGGCTGGGTGGCGAGATACGGCGGATCGCCGACCTGACCGTTCTCGCCGAGATCGATCCCGCCGACCGGAGACTGGGCGGACGGGTCGGGTCGAGTCTCCTCGGCGAGATCGTCCTCGATTTCGTCGTCGAGTTCCGAGCCGTCCCCCGACGCCTCCTCCTCGTCACCGAGCGTGTCGGAGAACTCGTCGTCCTCGAGTCCGTCGTCCGTAAACGCATCGTCCTCGAGCGAGCCGTCCTCGTCGAACTCGTCGCCGAACCCGTCGTCTTCGTCCTCGTCGTCTTCGATATCGTCGTCGAGGAAATCGTCCGCCTCCGCGTCGACGATTTCGTCGTCGATCTCGCCGCCGAGGTCGTCGTCATCGCCGCCGAAGATCCCGCTCTCTTCGGTGTCGAAAGCGTTGCCGATCTCCTGGTCGGCGGCGAAGGGATTGACGCCCTCGGTGACGATTTCGTAGAGGTCGACGAGTTTGTCGACGTTTTTCTCGACGGTCGTGATGGAGTCGCTGATCTGCTCGTTCTCGCCGCGGACGGTCTCGACTTTGTTCTCGAGAGATTCGACCTCCTTCTCGATTTCGTCGAGCTGATAGGTGAGTTCCATCTCCGAATCGTCGTCCTCGTCGTCGGCGAACATCGTCTCGTCGCCCATCAGCCCGTCGTCGGCACCACCCATCAGGTCGTCGCCGCCGCTCGTGTCGTCCGATGCGTCATCGCCGCCGAGTCCGCTGAAGTCCAGTACCATATGTGTGAGTCACCAAATCAGCGTTAGTCTCCGCCGTCGTCGCCCGCGACGTGGAAGTCGATGCTGTCCTCGTTGTCGTTGACGATTACCGTCGCGCTCGTGTCGCCGTCGATCTCGATATCGCCGTTCGCCCCCTCGAGATCGATCGTCAGTTCGACCACGTCACCCGTCTGCCAGGAGCTACTGTCGGCGTACAGGTGCTCGAGTTCCGTGTGATCGCTCGAGACGTACTGGCCGTTGACCAGAATGTCGACGGCCGAATGGTGGGCCTCGAGGTGTTCGGAGCCGATGTTCTTGACGTAGAGCGTTATCCGCTCGTCAGTTTCTTCGTCGCCGGCGTCGTAGATCGAATCCGGTTGACCGGCGTCGCTGATGATATCGATCTCCGTTTCGATCTCCGTGGATGTCGCCGAGCCCTGCGTTTCGATCGCCCCGCTCAAGTTGTCGACCTCGAGGACGAGCGTGCCCGCGATCCCCGCCGCGACCACGATACTCGCGATAAACAAAATGAGATGTGTCGCTGAAACGCTCGCCATCTACGATCCCTCCTCGTACTCCGCACTCGCCGTGATTCCGTACTCGGTGACGAGCTTGACGCGGTCGATATCGTCTTCGTTGTCGACGCCCGAAATCCCATCGAGATCGAGTTCGATCTCGAGTTCAGAACCCGGATGCCAGATATCCGTCTCCTCGTACTCGACGGGATCTTCCTCGCCAGTCTCGGTAACGACAGTGGTCGCATAGTGATCGTAGTGGACGTACTGGCCGTTGACCAACACGTCGACTTTCATCACGTCGATGGTCGTCGTTCCGTCGTTGGACGCGACGACGGTCGGTTCGTCTGCGTCCGGATCAGGGGACTCCACGATATCGATAGCGGTGTTTATCTGGTCTCGAGTCTGCTCCGCCTGGGCCGAGAACGCACTGCCGGTATCACCACCGGCCGCAAACACCGCCGGAAACAGAACACCCGCCGCTAGGAGAAAGCCGATGAGCATAACCGCAACCGCAGCGCTCGTGCTAAACCCCATTATTTCTCCGAGACACAATGCACGTGCAAAAACGCTCTGGCCATCGAATGATAGCAAGTGTCAGGACAATCAGACCCAAAAGTAGAGACGGGTGACTCGGAAACGAGAATCCACGGAGCTGATTTCCGCTCGACCGGAGCCGCGGTGTGCTCGCGGATCGAACGAACTCGAGTATTCGCCGCTCGAGAACGAGTATGCAACATTGTGAAGAAATACCAATTAAAAGTCCGCTGTCGGGGTACCTCTAGTTGGCGAACGAATGCGTAGTGAGAGGATTCGGGAGGGCGGGTAGCCGATAAACCTGAACTTAACATTTCTTCGGGGAGAAAGCCTCTTTTAGCACGACTCCGTCTGGGAGTTTCGGCCGGGAGGTGACTACGAGCCTATTTTCAGTAGTACGGGCGACTTATCAACGATTCAGAGTCCGTAATCCGACTGAATTACAGGTAAGTTGAGTTAACGGCTCGGACGATCAATCCGTATTATTCCCTCTCACAGACTCAGACTCGAGTGCAGCATGACAGAACCCACGCTTACACGACGACGGTTGACCGTACTCGCCGGATCCGGTCTCGCGGTTGCGCTGGCCGGTTGCAACGACGACGGAGAGGACCCCGAAGAAGAGGATCCAGCGGCTCCCGAAGACGAGGAACCGCCGGAGGAAGAGGATCCAGCTGAAGAGGAGGAAGATCCAGCAGAGGAAGACCCGGCTGAAGAGGAAGAGGACCCGGCCGAGGACGAGGAGGATCCAGCCGCGGACGAAGAGGATACGGAGAACGGGAACGAAACCGACGAAGAAGAGAACGGAATGAACGACGAAAACAACGAAACGGACGATGGCGAAGACGGGAACGAAACCAACGGATAACGGACACTATCCCCGATTCCTTTTCTCGAAACCGATTGGCGACCGCCGCGAACGATCGACCACCCTAACGCGGACGAGGACGGGGAACGGTGCGACTCGAGAACGGTGGTAGCGTCGTTCGAGTAACGCCGCCGCGAGGAGCGTTGACGGCCCGATGGGAAGAGAGCGACAGCCCGATAGCAAGGGGTGATAGCTGCGTCGGAAAAAGGCCGGGGGCGGCCTTTTGAACATATATCAGTTCGGGGCGCGTGAGGGAGTGAATTTCCGGGTGCCTCTCACAGTAGTGATCGGACTCTCCTCCGACCCCACACGTGGTTTTCGATGAAAACACTATCAAACTTATTGCTAGTTCGTTCGTTGAGTCTTCACAAAACATGTATTTTAAAAAATGTGACTGAGCGAGAATCGAGTTCCGAGACGCTCTCGGCCGTCCGTCGGTCACAATTCTCGCCGCCCCGGCGCTCGCTAGGTGGGTTGAGTCGAACCGAACCACGCAGAGTGAGTTCGAGGGCGGTGCTACCGGAGAGGCGGGTTCAACTCGAGGGGGAATCACCCTCAGCGTCGAATTACCAACTCAAAAGAAGGGGCCCCGTTCGGACAGTGGTCCAACTCAGGCACGGGCCCAACTCAGACACGAGTCTCACTTAGAGGCGGATCTTCTCGCCTGCTTCGCCGTCGAGGGTGGTCGGCACGATGAGTTCCCGGCTGATCTGGGCCCCGTCGTTGGTGATGATCGTAATCGCCGCGCCGTCGCCCGGCTCGAGCGGGCGGGCTTTCTCCTCGAGCTCGAGCGTGATCGTCCCGCGGTCGGAGCCGTCCTCGAGCACCGTGCCCTCGGAGCCGTCGACGGCGACGTGCTCGCCTTTGACGTAGGCGTGGTCGTTCGGCCCGAGATAGTCGATGACGATGTTCCCGAGGTCGATGGGGTTGGAGCCGGGGCCTAAACTGACCGTCATATCGACCGTCTCGATGTGTCCGTTTTCGTCGAGGGTCCCGACCGAGGTGTACACCTCGAGGGTGTTCGAAACCTGTGCCGTACTCTCCTGCCCGGTCGCTTCGGCCTGTGACTGAAGGACGCCAGCAGTGTTCACGAGAACACCCGCCGCGACGACGGCGATGAGCACCATCGCTACGAACATGATGAGTGTTCCAATGCCTGCTTGCGCGCGTCTATCTTCGTCAGTGGCCGTCTCGAGCATCAATAAATATAATTACCCGCGAGGTCTCTAAAGCCGATTTAGAGACTGATTGCGTCGGACGTCAGCGTCGACGGTGCCATCAGGACCTCGGTGGTCTGTGCGTTATCCGCGGTTACGATACGGAACTCGGCGGAGCCACCTGCTTCAATCGGCGTGAAGTCTTCGTTACCCCCACCGTTGAGTTCGAGTTCGATTTGGAATCGGTCGTCAGACGTGAGAACAGCGTCGTCGAGATCGCCGTCGTCAAGACTGTTTCCGTTCAGATCCTCGATGTCGAGATTATCGAGGTCGGCTGCCTGTCCACGTTCGGTTTCTTCGCCAACGTACTCGAACGTTGCTGCCTCGAGGTCGACTGCGTCAGCACCGGGTCCGAGCGAGACCATCAGCGAGGCGCTCTCGATGTAGTCGCCGGTTCCGCTTCCACTTTCGTACTGAGCGTCAATCTCGAGAGCGATACCTCCATCTCCATCTTCGACAACGTGAATTGGATTATTCAACGCCCGTGCGTCGACTTCAAGCGTGGCTGACTCAGTATCGTACTCGCCACCGTCATCAACGGTAGCTATCATCTCGTTGTCGCCGCTGGTGAGATCTCCGAGATCCACATTGTCTGCCTGAAGATCCGTACTACCAGGGTTAAGATCATCGCTGGTAATATCAACGGAGCTAATTGCGCCAGTCTGGTCGTAAACTGAGACAATTGTGCTCTCGAGCGGGTTTTCAATTACGAGATTGTTGTTTGTTTCATCGTATTGTGTTGCAGTGAGTATTAGCTCTCCATCTTCATTCACATAGCTCGAGTCAACGTCACTCGAACTAGACTCATCAGCGGCATCTGTAGTAACTGAGATCGTATCAGTATCAGTCAGATCACTACCGGCCAATTGATCCTCAACCTCTGTATGAGTACCAGATGCTAATACGTTCCCGCCACCATCTGACACTTCGATGTTATCGGCAGTAGTGAGGTCATCTGCAGTAGTGCCATCATCAGCCAGTTTAACATCAACGCTCTGGAGAAGATCCCCGGAGCCAGCTACTTGACCCGTAGCTGATTCTATTTGGACGACGTTGGAAACCTGTGCTGTACTCTCCTGACCCGTTGCCTCCGCCTGCGACTGGAGAAGACCGGCCGTGTTGATCAGTACACCTGCCGCAATCGCTGCGACAAGCACCATCGCGATGAACACGATGAGCGTACCGATACCCACCTGACCGCGTTCTTCTTCGTCTGTGATTCGTTCGAACATTGTTAGTTGTGTTTGCGTCCAGCACCACCCCCGAAGTTCGTGTGTGCCTCCGCTGGGAACTGCCGGAACGTATCAACGATTTCTAACTAACCTGTATTAAGTCTATTCGCCATATCTGACACTATATAACTCTACTTGCCGATGGCGTTATACCTTAAATCTACTTGCCGTCGTCGCGTTTTCCTATTTAGTTCTACTTGCCGATCGGCCATACCATAAAATATCCATCAATTAATTCGGACGGGACACTTAAGCCCACTGGCCTGAATTTCTCGAGCATGGACATCATCGACGGAACCAAAGTCGAGTGTAGTCGCTGTGATGAACTCACGTCGCTGGACGACGTCAACGTACTGGGGAAACGAAACAATCGCACGTACGCGAAGCCGATCTGTGACGGCTGTCTCGATAACATCGGCGTCCCGCGCGGGTACGAACTCGAGCGCGACGTGAGCTACCTCAAGCAGAACTCGGACGAAACCCACTCCTGAGTACCGCCGGTCGAACCCGTCTTCTGGATCTCGAGTGCACGCCGACGAGCCGCCGGCTCGAAATTCAACGTCGCATCACTCGTCGGTAGTGTTTGCTGCGCCGCTTCGAACAACAGCCCGATGCTTCCGAGCAATTGGATCACCACCGTCGTCAACCGGGGCCGTCTCCCCGTCTTCTGAAGCCGTTTCCGCAACGAGACGGTCCATGCGTTCGATACTCCGTTCGGGGGTATCTTCGGGTTCGACGACCGCCGTTCCGCTCTCCTCGTAAATCGTTACCTCTGTCCCGGGCGTCATCCCGAGCCGTTCTCGAAGCTCCTGCGGAAGGACGACTCGTCCGTTCGAATCTACTTTTGGCACATTCCCATAACTGGTGGGAACTGACATGACGGTTTTGCACAGCACACTGATCCATCGACGCGGTGGATGAGCAACGTATCGGACCAACGACAGGGTCGCTCGAGCGCGATGTGGGCTACCTCGAGCAGGGAGCGGACGAAACGGACTACAGGTCTCGTCGGTCGATCCTATAGAGGCAGAGTATCGACGAAGACGGGACTGGCGAAAGGAATCCGGCGAGTAGTGGGGGGAGGAAGACAGGTATTGTTCTTGCGACCAATGGCCTTATTGCATTGGCCTCTGTACCAATAGGAGAGGATGGCCTCAGTGACCGACGATGACCTCGATGGCGTGAGCGAAGCGATGGCACCCACCTCGCACGCTTGCTGATGGGACGATTCGTCGACTGGATAATTCGCACGAAGACACGAAAGGGCACGAACTGCACGTTGCACCGGACCCCGAACCAGAGATACTCGAGTTTCCGGGAATGGTCGAACGCTGGGAACGGTTCTGGAGTGACATTCCGAAAACCGAGTACGAGCTCGAGTGAGGCCATCTCCACGGTGATACTATGAACGATACCACGCCGCCGCTGCACCCGATGGAGCGCGAACAGCTTCGAGCCGAATCAACGCTCGTCGTGACCGTGAAATCGTCCGACGAGTTCCACGACGACGTCGCCGACGGCATCGAGGCGCTGGAACGAGGCGACGCAGTGGATTCCACGCCGACGCTCTCGTTCACGAGTTACGACGAGCTTATGAAGACGCTGACACCGCGTGTTCTCGATCTTATCGAGGCCATTCGTCACGAAGAGCCAGCCAGCATCAACGAGACCGCACGGGTTGTTGATCGGGACATCAAGAACGTCCACGAAGAACTCAACCGGCTTGCCCAGCTGAACATCCTCTTTTTTGAAGCGGACGGGCAGAGCAAACGCCCGGTCATCTGGTTCGACGAACTCGTGATCACTCTCCCGTTCGATCCAGAGGGGAGCAACACGGCAACCGCAGCCTCGTGAGAAGGTGCAACCGCTTTCTTTCTGAGAGCGCATTACTGCACTACTCGCAGGAATACGTTTGAAATAGCACTACGCGGAGCATAGTAGCAGTAGTTGATAATACGGGTTCTTTATTCAGAGTGGGTCGTGAAACTCGCGTTCAGTATAGGAAAAGCAGTTATCGAACTCATTCCTCGCAGCGGATATTGGTGGTCAGCTTTCAAACGGAAGACTTCCAAGGAATTCGTCACTCTGGTAATCGAGATGGTCTAATCGAGGACCGAGTAGTTCACGGACAAGGACCACAAGGGATTAGTCGTTCCTTCACCGGCCATTCCGATCTCCGTTTTCGTCCCATCAGCATCTTCGTCCCACAGACCAACAACGACTTTCGCCCGATCAGCAACAATCAGACGACTTACCTTAGGATAACGCGACTGTTCGTACATCCAGTCCATCTGGGGGTCCCAAATCGTCGCTTCTAGAAGACGATCACGGAAAAACTCCCGCGACTCTCGGCTTTTCGTTCCGGCATGAAGTTCAATTCCTCGTTCGATAGCTCTCTCTGCATGGGGGAGACACTCCTCGTCGAGGAGTTCATCAGAACCGTAAATCAGAAGCAGTTTATCCTCGGCTCTATCAGCCAATCCCCGGCAGTAGTCGTACACGGCTTCGCGCCCTTCCAGTCGTCCAACGGTGCTTTCGTCTGTTCTGCGACCCGCTTTGAACGTGAGATCTGGTCATTGAGTACGTCTATGTCCATCCACTTGACGTCACTTGCCAAGCAGTTCTCGCTGGTGACGATGTTTTCATCGCGGTCGTATTTGATCAGCCCTACTTCGTCAAGCCGAGGCAGATAGTTGTGATGGAGCGAGATAACCATCTGCTCGATGTTCCCTTTGTCCTCCGAAACGAGTTGTTCAGAAATCTCGGTCACAGAAAGTCCGTGTGAAGCATCAGTGAGAGCGGTCAAAACTTCCCGATTAGTGGCATCTGTAAATAGCCGAATGAGTTCTTCGTCCTCCGAATCCATTACCAGAGAATACTCCTGAAAGGTACTAAATAGAAGGAGTCAATCCACATACATAATTATTGAATTACTATATATTATTTTTGTTGAAGTTTAAACCACCCCCATGGTCAAAAGCACACGTAGTTGTCGTTCAGCACATAGGGCTTCTTAGCGCAGTCTATCATAGCCAAGAATAAGCCAGTCGACATAGCAACCAAGTAGTGTGTCTCTGATCCGTATCATTACACAAGCCGGGCCCGGGGGAACCGTTGTGTCTATTCTTGCCTACTCTACTGGAAAATACTGGTTTCCAAATATCGCCAGAAACGAGTTAGTACTTGCAGCAGCAGCTTTCGGCTTCATGTTTGGCCTCATCTTGAAATTGCTCAGCAAGCAGGCAATATTCTTTGTTTCGTTTCCAATCATTGTCCGGGCGAAGAGAGAGATCAACAAAAAGAATGATCAGGGACATTTCTATTTTGACAATGAAGATAAGAAAGATGACTTCGACAAGTTTGACGGCCAAGTCTTCCAATACACCTGTCTATTCTATTCTGGGTTGCTTGTTGCCACGGCATCCGGAATCCATGCTTACCTGCTAACAGACCCACTGGAAACTCTCGGGCTTCTCACAATTACTGGCCTCTCTATTGTTATACTATGTAGCTTGCCGATTATAAAAATAAGGAAGATTATTCTAATGACCCCCGTAATGTTCGAATAGATGAAAGTAAGAGATGTTTACTCTCGGGAATTTGCGAAAGAGGAGTACGGGGGATTCGAACATACGAATATTGAGGGAGAGAATCTGCTCATTCAGGGCGGCAATCGCACCGGGAAGACTCTCACATTCAACGCGATTCTGTACAATCTTCTTGGACCACAAGAAACGATCGATCTGTCCACTGGCCGGAACAACAACGTAAGCCTTGGATTCACCGACGGAGTCGAGTTCCGCCGAGGTAAGCTGGGTGCGCAATTCAGGGAAGACGATACCGAAAAGAGTGAAGATGAGGCTCAGGAAGAGCTCGCAGACTGGCTAGCGGAAGATCTGTCCACGGAGGTCTCAAGTACGGATCTGATCAAAAACCACTTCGTCCATACCCATATCGAACGGATGCCGCTTTCGCGGCTTTCGGAAGACGCTCGGCTAGATCACGTTCGGTCGGCAGTTGATCAAGACACCCAAGAGAGTATCGAGGTGACTGAGGAAGAGATCTCACAACTGGAAGAACGAATCGCAGAAATCAAGGCGAGTCTACGTCGGGATCGGGGGGATAAGCGCGAGCGCGAGAACAACCTTCGTAGCGACGAAAATCAATTAGAAAAGTTCCAACAAATAAAGTCGCTTGCAGAGTCCGGGAAACTCGAAGACATCATTGAGACAATAGAGTCTGACGAAGAGCTTCAAGAAACACTCTCCGAGTTGTCTAAGAAGCAGGACTTCCTCCAGCGCAAGCAGAGAAGTAAGCGGAAGGATAAGAGGCAGTGGGAACGATACCGAGAGTCGGAGAGGAACGCAATCATCGCTGAAGCGGTCAACGACTTCGTCTGTCCCGCCTGTAGCGGCCACGTCGATACGGACTTAGCGGAGAGTCGCTTGGGGCGGCGCTGCCCATTCTGTGCCGTCGACGGTCGTAGCGACGACCTAGAGGCGGATGTCGATGAGAAGATCAGCCGCTCCGAAGAAGAGCTAGAAGAAATCGAGGAAGTACTGGAGGAGATCGCATCTGAGCTAGAAGAAGTCAACGAAGAGATTGCCAACATTCGAGAGGAGCAACCCGAACTGGGCGACATCGACGGCCGGATTGAGCGAGTCATCCGAAATAATGAGTACGACTTCTCCACTATCGTCGAAGAAACCGTAAAGCAACTGGAACGCTATCAGTCGAGCATCGATGAGACCGAGGAGGAAATCTCGGAGAGAGAAACCGAAATTGAGGAACTGGAAGACGAGTTGGATTCCTCACAGGAACGTCTGGAGGAGGCTAAGGACGAGGTGAAAGAAATGCGGGAGGAGAGCGTCAACGCCGAGATCAATGAGTTCTCCGAAGAATGGCAAGAGGTTTTCGAGGAGATGGCCGGCGAGATCGGATTAGAGATCCAGATGATGCAAGATGGGGACATCGAGATTCCTGGGTCTGAGGGGCCCCGAAAGTACGACCGAGCGGGAGACCTGAGCGATGCGGAGATCTCCTTCATGAACATCTCGTTTGCAGTTGCGTACAATCGCTTCGTCCGAGAAGCGGGAGCGACTGAGTGGTCGACAATCGTCTGCGACGAACCCTTCTCGAACCTCGACGCGGAAGGTCGGGAAAACCTTCTTGAGTTCATCCAGTCGTGTGACGAGCAATTCATCTGCACATCCTCCAACGAAGAAATGCTGGAGGAGTTCCCGAAGACTGGAAAGCTGACTCGGCAGCGGATTCAGGCATCTCTCGGGAGGTACGCATAATGAAGGACGAAGAGGGGAAGAACCACCCTCATCTCCTCATGCTCGATGAGTTCGATGGAGAGATCGATGGGGAACTGAAGTACCAGAAAGTCCTCTACAAGTATCGAGTGAACGCACTTGAAGAGGAAGACTGGGGTTTCACGAGGGAACGTTGGGGCCCGACCGACCCAGGCTTCACTGAGATCATGCAGTCACTGGAGGACCTTGACCTCGCGGAACTGGAAGAGGACGACCGTATGCACATCTTCCGACTCACAGATGCTGGGGAAGAGGTGGCAGATGGGCTCAAACGGGGGCTCAGTAAGCTGGATCCGGGGTTTAGTCCCCGGATTCAGACGATTCTGGGTATCGCGGAATCCGATAAGGACCGCTCCGGGTCGGAGATCGTTGAAGACGAAATCGTGCAGAACGCGAAGGAGGAGACAGAGCAGTCGCAGGTGTAGGCAAGTAAGGACGCACACGTAGTTACCGAACTACCCGATTCGGTTTCAAACACATTTCTGAATAAAGAAATTACGCTACTATCTACTGGTAGAGAGCAAGAATCTAATACGAGTCATCCGAAGACCAGTAACAATCACGATAGGTTCAAATAATGTGAACGCACCAGAACAGGGTTCCGGATTTGACTCGCTTCAACTACTGCCTACCATCCTTATTCTTGGAAGTATCAAGCTCCGAAGCCTCCTCGAAGGCCGTCCGTTCGCGCTTGATCTCCTCCAACGCATCGCCCAACAGGATCTCTGCAATCTCTTCGGAAAGCTCTCCTCGTTTGTACCGCTGATGGAGGGTGATTTTCTCCTCGTCGGAAAGCGTTTCTCGCAGTTTCTCCTGTAGGCCCTGTCGAGCAAGCTCACTGGTGTTGATCCCGCCGAGGCGCATCTGATCGACGATCTGTGTCGCCTCCTTTTCAGCTTTCCCCCGGAACTGGATTTTGTCGTTGTTCGTCGCCATCTTGCCTTCCCGTTCGCTCTGTATCGATATAGCTGTTGTGACGCGCCATCCGTGTCATGACAGTATCTCGCGTTATGTTCGACGACCCCTCCGAATCGCCGGCATCCGCGTGACCGGTCGCCGGTCGCGTATTCGATTCTCGAGCGAATTCTGTACGGAGAGACGAGCGCAGAGACCCGATCTCAGAAAAGCAGACGCGACCGATTACGCCCCGATTCGAACCCGTTCGCTTCCACTCGAGAACGGTTCCCAAACCGCAAGACGTAGCCACGGTAGGCGTTCCCACAGGGCGAGGTGAGCTCCACCTGAAACGTGAGCTCTCGAGGCGGAAACGCCTATCCGAGATTCGAACGTTCAGGAAGACCAGATATTATTTTCACTCCATAACAGTAATTATATGACACTACAGCACATCGGCCCAAATGGAAGTCATGGACTCCGCACACGGGGGCGTTTTGTATTGAAATGCCCCGGGTGGTAGAAGCACCCGAGACGTGGCTTCCAAACCCGAGAGGGTTTGTCAACCATGTTCGGATTCATTCTCCGCGGGCTTAAACATCCCGTCCGACACCTGAATCGAATACCAGATACCAGCGCCCTCGAGCGGTTGCGTTCCCGCCGATCGGTCCCCGAAGGTGGGACTCGATGACCGCCTCGAGTCGACCGCTCGTCGTCGAAATCGTCGAAACGCTCGAGGCCCACGGACTCTCGCGAGACGCCTACCGGCTGGCCGACGAAATCGACCCCGAGGCGCTCGAGCGCGTCCTCGAGTCCGGCGGGCCGAAAACGGCGGTCCGGTGCTCGATTCGGGAGATCCCACTGGTCGTCACTGCCGACGGCCCGCGGGTGATATCGACGTGAGCGACTCCGAACGCGACTCGAGTGCCGACCGTGAGTCAGACCTCGAGGGCACCCCCGATTCGGCCCCCGACTGGGCGGACGAGACGGACCTGGACCCGGCGGACTGTCCATTCCCGCTCTGTCCCCGCTGTGGCCGACCCGTTACTCGAGTGACCAGCACCGGCCCCGCCGACCACACCGCGGGTCCGTGTGGCTGTCGCGTGAGCGGGAACCTGCTCGAGTAGCTCCCTTCCGACGATCCCGTTCTCACAATCTCAGCGGGTGCAGACGGACTCCGCCGCTTCGGTAAACAGATCACACCCGAAGGGGTTTGAAAGCGACTCGAGTTACCGTAACCGAAGGCCGAGGAGAACGAGGATCGAACCGACTGCAACGATTCCGCCGAACCCGGGTGTCCCATCAGACTCGGTCTCCTCGCCGTCGGACACCTCATTCTCGGATTCCTCGCTCGCCGGGGCGACGACCGCTTCGAATCCGTCCAGTTCGGTCTCCGTCTCCCACATCGCCCGTTCGCCGTCCGCGACGGTCGGTTCGGGTGTCGACGACTCGAGTGTGGACCCTGTTGGGCCCTCGAGGACGAGCGGCCGATCGGTCTCGAAACCGCTCGCAAACGGTTCGTCGACGACGAGCGAGTCACCATCGACAGCCGCCAGCTCGTGCCAGATTACCGAGAGCGACACGATACCGCGGTCGTCAGCGGACCGGAGGGTGACCTCGTCCCCGGCAATCGACGTATTGTCGGACGTGTCGATCTCAGCCGAGACGGTTTCCAACCGATCGGTGAATCGCTCGAGTAGTTCGGCCTGCGTCTCCTCGTCCGCTCGAATCGATTCGAACGACTCGCGTTCGTCCGAATCGGTAACGTCGTAGACCGAAACGAGCGTCACTGTTGCATCACCCTCGTCGGAAAGTTCGACGTGGATAGTCGGCCCCTCGGTGTCCGCGGGGCCGGAAATGTTCTGCACGCCACTCGAGCCGGCAACTGGTGTGGCTACTGCACTCAACAGAACCAGCGACACCAATCCCACCACAGCGACTGTTCCCCGCATGATTTAGGCGAGTGCCGGTCGCGCGTTGCTAGAGCCGCTATCGGAAGGGTGAGTGTCCGAACTGCCGCCCGAGGTGGATGCGTCGGATCCGCCGTTGTCTTCACTCGAGGATTCACCGTCAGAACCGCCATCCGTGGATTCGTTCCCGTCAGCGTCTTCCGCTCCGACCGTGTCCCCATCGCTATCTTCGGCCTGTTCTCCGGGAGTTTCTTCAGCAGCCCCGTTCTCGGGGCCAGCAAACGCAGCGTCATCAGTGCCGTTTTCTCGTTCCAGGCCAGCCGGGTCCCCAGCAACGTCCGGCGTTTCGTTCCCGTCGACGCCCTCGTTCGGAGCGTCGACTGGACCGCCTGGGGCCCGATCGCTCACAACCGAGTGACCAACCGAATCGCCAGCGATTGATCGAGCGATTTCAGCCGTTTCTGGCCCACTAAGTTCGTTCGCACGGTCGCTGAGTTCCTGAATAGCGCTGGTGTTGATACCGCGTTCTTCGAGTACGTCCGCCGGGATTTCGCTCGCATTGGTCGCCGTACTGTTAGCCAGTCGGTCTGCGGTTCGGGTTTCGGCTTCGATCGTCGCAACTGCGGCTCGGTACTGTCCCTCGCTAATGTTCCCAGCCTCGCGCTCCGCTTCGAGCGTCTCCTGGCGCTCCTCGAGGGATGCAAGTCGTTCGTCAACGTTTTCGAGTTGCTCGCCAACGACGGCCGCTTTCGTTTCGTTGGTCTGAGCGCTCGCAATCTTGATACCGTATGCACGATCCGAGACCTCAGCGTCGATCTCGGCTTCCTGCACTCCGATAACGCCGGTTAGCCGTTCGCCGGGGGCAATAGATTCGTTCGATTCCTGCTCGACCTGTTCGCTTTGGTCGGGATCATCCGCAAGGGCCCCCGCTGCCCCCAGTGGCAGTACAGCCAGCGAGACAACGAGTGCCACGGCCAGCACGATCGGTGTGATTTTGCTCATTGTACTCGACCCCAGACATCCTCCACTAATAGACTATCACGATACTATCGGCGGTTCAACGACGTTTTCGACGGTTTAACTCGGTTTTCGTTCCGCTGTCTGCTGTCGATTCCGCCGGACAGACGATGATCTTCGCCTGATTGTCAATCGGAGACCACAAAACGTCACGTCGATTGGTCGGCTGACGCCTCCTCAGTCTCATCGGGAAGCGAAAGCACGTTCTCACGACCGAGTCGGAACGACTCGAGGTTCTCCTCCTCTCGTAAGCCACTCACGACCTTGCTCGTCTTCGCGTCCGTCCAGTCGAGGGCTTCCACGACCGCTTGTTGTTTCATTCGCCCACCGTTTTCCTCGAGCAAATGCAGGAGTTGCTCCTCGTTACTCATGAGCTCCGGTGGGAGGGGCGACGGTTCGGCACTGGAGTCCGAGCTATCAGACGTCTCATCTGCAGATTCAGCGGGCGAGCTATCGGCAACCGTCCGCTCGGACTCACCCCGACGAGTTCGATACCACCAGCCGATACCGATCACGACCACACCGACGACCCCAGCACCGACTGCGGCGACTACGGTGCTCAGTCCCTCGTCGGCGGACGAGACGACGAGACTCGGCTCGTCGGAGATGAAGTCGGTTTCGCCCCCGTACCAAAGCGCCGCTTGGTGGCGCTGATCGTCAGGGTCAGGGGAAATCGACTCGAGGTCGTGTCCCTCGGGCCATTCGATCAACAACCGCGTTCCGTCGTCGATATTGATTCCGTCGATCGCATCACCGACGTGCACCCTATCGTCTTCGACGCCGGCGAAGCCCGTCCACTGGAACGAGTAGCTGATGACGCCGTACTCGCGTGCGAACGATTGGCGGTCAGTCTCGACCTGAAAGTCGTTCGCTGACATCTCCCGGTCCGTTGTCACGCTCGCCCCGTCGACCGTGGTCTCGATCCGATCCGCGAACTCCTGTGTGTGGGTGGCTGGGTCCTCGTCGATATCGTCCTCGAGCGATTCGAACGCATCGATCGTCTCGGCATCGTCGAGGTGAACCCAGAGTTCGATCGTCCACGCAGCCGATCCGTCGGATTCGACCGCGATGTTCATTCGAACTTCGTCTGTGTCGATGTCCTCGGGTTGTGAGAC
Organism: Halostagnicola alkaliphila; assembly: GCF_055379965.1. Classification (NCBI taxonomy): domain Archaea; kingdom Methanobacteriati; phylum Methanobacteriota; class Halobacteria; order Halobacteriales; family Natrialbaceae; genus Halostagnicola; species Halostagnicola alkaliphila. The sequence continues at coordinate 265,172 of NZ_AP043826.1, forward strand.
TAGTGGATCCGATTGGGCGGCGTCTGCAGTCACGGTCGGTCCACCCACCACGGCCGCACCCATCACGAGAAAAACGATTATCCCGACGCGAACGTCCATACGACCACTGTGTGAAGAGCTTCGTATAAAATATTCGAAAGACATGAATGTTCAGCCGAATAGGGCCATAAGCCCTATAAGTAAGAATATAGTCCATTTGAGATAATTGGCAGTCTAAAACATCAACATAGGACAATATATAACGTTCTCTGAGGCGGCTCCGAAACCCTTCCTCACCGAGTTCCCCAACTCAAACCTCAATCGCGACGAAAAACCGGTGACGTTTCCGTAGACAACAGGAAGCGCCCAGAGAATCGCAGAGCCGTATCGCTCGGGACGGTAACGGTCTCAGAGGTCGACGGAGTCATCATCTACCATATCGTCCTCCTGGCTGTCGCCATTCGATTCGTCGCCCGACTCGGTAGGAGATGCTCCGCCGTCAGCCTCATCGAACTCTTCGATGACACGTTCCATAAGCGTGAGCACGTTCTCTTCCTCTTCTATCCGCACCGGCTCCGGATAGACACCGATAGTCACGAGGTGGTCGTCATTGCTCTCGATCGCTTCGGTCACGTGAAGATAGACGTCGACGTCCTGCCCGTCAAATCGCGCGTCGGCACTGAATCGCGACTGAACCGTCTCCTGATCGAGAATAATGACATCATCGTCTTCCTCGCGTGAGATGTTACTGATGTCATCGTAGTTGTCTTCGACGAGTTCGACTAACTCTTGGGCATCCATCTCCTCAACGGGGTTGAACTCTCGACCGAAGACGCTCACCTGTGGCGTCGTAAGCACGAGAAAGACGGCACCGCGCCGATCGCCGAGCGGTCCCATATCGACCGATTTTTCGTACTCGGTTAGCTGATTGGTGACGGACACGCTCTCTTCGTAGAGCACTAAATCAACCTCCTCTTCGACGACTATCTCCTCAATGCCGACGCTTTCGTACTCCGTCTCCTCAAGCACGCTTTGTTCGACACCGCCTGGTTCCGAGGAATGCTCGTCGAGTCCAGTAAGGCCCAGGCAGCCTGCAAAACCCGTGAAACTTACCGTCCCAGCGCTGGCGAGAAGGAGTCTCCGATTCATTGTAGGGAAGAATCTCTCTTTCGTTTATTTGAGTTTATCGGCTTCTAGAAGAACGTGTAATCGTGTATAACAGTACTTCAGAGGATACGAGCAACCTGAAGAACGAGACGGTCCCAGAAACCTATTTCTCGAAAGCAGGGAAGACCACTAGGCACCGTCTCTCACCTTCACGTTGAAATAGAAGTATCGTGGGCCACTAACGAACCGTTCCTTTGACTGAAAACAAGGAGTGTGCCTGTGAAAAGCCGTTCGCTGAAAACGAAGGGTGACCTTCGATACGCCGCACTCATCGGCCCGTAGATCGGCGAACGCCACTCTCTCGAGATGACTATCACCTACGGAGTGTCTCCGAAGAGCAGACAGTTCCGACTTCTCACAATTCCGCTACGGGATTTTAGCCGTCCGTCTCGAATCAGCCTACATGCCCGACGACGATCATCGCACCGACGAGCCCCTCGAACGCGAAGACGAGGAGATCGCCGCCGAAATCGCCGGTGACGCGGAATCGCTCCTCGACGCCCTCCCACACTACTACCGAGGCGAAGTGGCCCACGCGACGACCGCCCAGGATCGGATCGACCAGACGACGAACTGGGCGATTACGGTTCTGGCGGCGCTACTTTCGGTCGTCTTCTCGAGCCCGGATATGCCCGCGTACCTGCTTCTGGTCGGCATCGTTATCCTCTCGATTTTCCTCTCGTTCGAAGTTCGGCGGTATCGGTTCTACGACGTCTACCGATCTCGAGTGCGCTTCTTCCAGGAAAACGTCTTCGCGAACGCCCTCGATCCGACCGGCGTCGAACATCCCCGGTGGCGCGAGGAACTGGGTGACGATCTGCGCTCCCCAACGTTCAAAGTCAGCGCGCTCGAGGCGCTGTCCCGACGCGTGCGGCGCATTTACGCGCTCCTGTTCGGGGTTCTCGGCGTCGCGTGGGTCGCGAAAGTGACGCTGTTCACCCCGGAAGCCCAGTGGACGGAAGCGGCCGAGTTGCCGGGCATTCCGGGAACTGCGGTCGCCGGGTTACTCGGACTCTTTTATCTCGGTCTCGTCGTGCTCGCGAAGTGGCCGGGCGCCCGAGAGGCCAAAGGCGAGATACACGGGACCGAACCCGGCGAGTGGAAAGAAGAGTGACCGAGAACAGCTCGAGTCGGAAGGCAACCCGCGCGCTACTTGTTGTTCATCGACTCGCTCGCGATGTTTCGCCCGCGGGGTTTCAACGCGACCTCCCGGCGGACGCGGACTTCCTCTAACACGTCGAGTTCGATCATGCGTTCGTACATCTCCTCGACGTTGTCGGTGTCGATATCGAGGAACTCCGGCACCTCGAACGGCGAGACGCCCGAGTAGATCGCCATCAGCACCTCCTGTTCCTGACTCGAGAGGTCGATCTGGGAGGCGTTTTTCTCGGCCCCGCGGTCGAGGACGGATTTGAGCATCGCGCAGTTCTGGCCGCCGCCCGAGAGGTACGTCTGGACGCTCGTTCCCTCCTCGGTGTGTTCGGCCTCGATAACCGGCCGCTCCTGGCCTCGAACCCCGCGTTCGTCGTTCTCGACCGTGCCGACGTCGTCCACTTCGATCTGGACGAAGTTGCCGTTCTCGACGGCGAAGTTCGCGACGCCCTCGTTGATCTTAACGCGGGCTTTCTTCCACGAGGAGTCCTGAACCACTCCGCCTTTCACCGCGGGATGTTTCACCAGCACGATTTCGCCGTCCAGAATCGCTTTCTGGATCTGCAGTTCGAACGCCTCGACCTCGCCCATCGAGACCAGGAACACGTTCTGACCGGCGTTGATGCTGATGTAATCCGAAACTTTCGCGATCGTCTGGTTGACGTCGTACCGGCCGCGGATCGACTGAATTTGTCCGAGCGGCATCGTCTGTTTCCCGCTGTTGCTCGCGATCACCAGTCGCTTGTTCGAGAGGACGATCCGTCCGTTCGACCAGTCGGTATCGGAGAGCTTTCGGCCGTCTTTGACGACCTGGGTGAACTGGCCCGTCACGTCGGCGAGTTTCGTCTCGGATTTGCTCATGCGAAGTCACCGGTCGGTGCGCCAACACCGCCGAGTTTCGAGAGCGCGGAGAAGCCGCGCTTGCGCAGTCGGTCGTTCTCTACTCGATCGACGAACCCCGAAAGTCGCTCGCGCGACGGATCCCCGCCGATTTTCCCGAGGACGAACAACGCTCTGACGCGAGTTTCCACGTCGACGTGGCCGTTCTCGACGAGGTCGAGCAGACGCGTTTCTAACTCGTTCCCGTCGAGCATCGAGAGACTCGTCGCGGCGAACTTCGAGGTCATCGTATCCTCGTCGCCAAGCGTCTCGATCAACGCGTTCTGGGCCTCGCTCCGGTGTTCGGTATCCGCAACCCGACCGAGCAACCAGGCCGCGTTCCGGCGCTGGGCGGTCTCGGTACTCTGCTCTAAGATGTCGACCAGCGGTTGGACCGATTCGCTCGCGTTGGCCTGCTCTAACTCGCCGACGATCTTTTCGCGAACCTGGTGGCTCGCGTCCGCCGGGGCTTCCGAGAGCAACTGCACCAACGAGAACATCGCCGTCCGGCGGACCGTCTCGGAGTCGTCGCGCAACGCCTCCGCGAGGAGACCGACCGCCTCGACGCTTCCGAGTCGCCCCAGCGCGTCGACGGCGATCCGTCGCAAAGTCTCGTCCTCCGCATCGGCAACGCTCGAGAGTTCGCGGATCGCGTTGTCGGTCCCGATATCCGCGAGCGCGTAGGCGGCCTCGACGCGAACGTCGTACTGATCCTCGTGGAGGAGCTGTGAGAGGCCGGGAACGCTTTCGGCTGCTCCGATGCGACCGCAGGCTCGAGCGACGCGTTTTCGCACGCTGGGATCGGGGTCGTTCAACTGGTTGACCAGCGGCCTCACGACGTTGTCCTCGCCGATTCGGCCGAGGCCGGTCGCCGCGGCCATCCGCAGTTCCGGTCGGTCGGCGTCCAGGCTCTGTGCGAGCGCCTGGGCCTTTTTCCACTCCGCAACGTCCTCGAGTTTCTGGCCGATAATCTCCCCGATAAGTTGCTCTAGAGCCTCCTGTCCGTACTGGTCGAGGGCGTCGATCGCGGCGGCGCGTGCGGCTTGGCTCTCGTCGTCGTTCGCCGCCGCCACCAGCGCGTCGACGATATCCTGTCTCGGAAACCGACTGTCGGCTTCCTCGGATTCGAGACTACCGAGTATCTCCGCCGTTCGGCTCCGTACCTTGGGATTCGAGCTCGTCTCGAGATGCTCGACGAGTTTCTCGAATTCCGCGTTCCGCTCGAGTTCGAATAGCGTCATTGTTGCGTTTTCACCTTCCTCGAGGGGAATGTCCCACCAGCCGATGCATGGCCAACTATCTCCCCCACCTGTACTTACTGTTTCCGTTGATTTTCAACGCACTTGGAATGGTAGTATTCCCAATGGAACGGCGAACCGCCCGAACACAGCTCGAAACGTCATTCTGCATCGGTTTCGTTCCCTTCCGAATCTGTCGTCGAATCGCTTCCGTCGTCGGATTCGTTCTCGTCAGTAGACTCGTCGTCTCCGGTTTCGGTACCGTCGCTCGATTCGCTTTCGCTGTCGGTCGACTCGTTTCCACCGTCGGAAAGGTCGCCGACGTCGTCTTCCGAGAGATCGCTCTCGTTTAGCGAATCGTCGTCACCGATTTCACCAGCATCGCCGTAATCTCTGGTTTGCATAATCGTCTGGAACAGCGCCTCCCAGGAGATTTCCTCGGCGAGATACTGGTCGGCCCACTCCGTCTGGATTCCCCACCCGTCGGCCTGCCCGTCGAAGCCGCCTCGGACTTCCGTGAACAGGTTCTCGATATCGGAGCCGTGTTCGATGAGGCCGTCGGTGTACACCTGCGTGATGATGACGATTTCGTCGTTCGATTCGATCTCTTCGTCCGCTGTCGACTCGTAGAACAGGTGTAAATCGTTCTCCGCCTGATCGTAATAGAGCTCGTCGACGGTGATACCGTTGGTCTCGAGCCAGTAGTGAAACTCCTCCGGAGTCCCGTCCGGATTGTCACCGGGATCCGTCGGTTCGACCAGTTCCTGCCCGTCGCCCTCGAGGCCGGGAACGGAGCTCAGACAGCCGGCAATCGCACCCAGCGACAGCGTTCCGGCGGCCGCAAACGCTTCTCGACGGCTGAGCGTTCGATCCGATCGAGCCGTGCGTTTCGACTGCGTCGCTCGCGTTGCTCGTGACGATCCGGAATCGAATTCCAACTCGAGATCGTCGTCAGCGTCCCTGCTGGGAGAGCCGGCTTCCCGTGACATCTATACGTCAGCGTAGCACCAACTACGTGAAAAGCGCGTTGGCCGTCCGAGCCCAAAACATCAGTTAGTATATAATAATCGCCCAGAGAGTATTTCAATACCCCATCCAAACAGTTTGAAACATACGATTGGTGTCGTTTGGATGAAAACGAATCCGCTCTCGCACTCGCTAGTCAGTTTCGGTAGGTATACCTCTCTCTTTGCACGCGTCCGATCAACACGACCGAATCGAGACGTACTTCGAAACGGTCTCGCTCGAGGAACTCGATCTGCGCTCGCGGCACTTGCCGCGTTCGCGGTCGGTTTCGCACTCCTCGGACTCGTGTTGGGTGCGGGTTCCGGGGTCGCGGCCGGGTCTTCGGATGCCGCCGCCAGCGACCTCGAGTCGTTTGCCGACGGGAACGGAACTCAAATAGAGGTGCTCCTCGCTGAAGAACCGTTCGACGATTCGGACTACGACGACCACAACGTCGTCGTTACATTCGATGGAGATATCGTCAGTGGGGAATATGCCGATGCCGACGAAACACCGATAGATCCCACGGTAACAGTCGAAGGACAACCCGTCGTGGTTGCTTCCGGAACCCCTGTCGTACTAGACGATGGAGACAGTACACCTGTCACCGTTGGCGACGATGTTGAGACCGAGGTTACCGAAGACGGATCGATCGAAACGACGGATGGGGACGGTGATAAGCTATACGTTGACGAGGATGACGGAATCGTCAAGGCTGATAGAGAAGATGGGGCAGAACAGGCCGAAGTTAGCGGAACGGAAGTCGAGTACGAACACTACGAGGAGAGCACGTTCGTAGCCGAATTCCACGGAGGCGACGAAACCTCTGAGGGCGAACAACTCTCGATCACTGTTGACGTGACTAACAAAGGGTTCAACGGAGTAGAAACTGAAGCGAACCTCTACGGTGTCGATACCAGCGGAAGCTATGACGATGTCTCGATGGGAGGAGCGGGGATCATCAACGTTAGCGGTGGCAGCCAACCAGACCTAGAACCCTTCGACTACGACCTCGAGGAAGGCGACCATCAGATTGACGAACTACGATTCGAGATCGGCTCCGAGCAGTTCACGGAGTCGATCAACGTCACCGAGGCCGAAATCGCGATCACGAATTTCGAGACGAACGAACCGGTTGCGGGCGAAGATCTCGTGGTCGAGGCCGAGTTCGAGCGCTTCGGCGAACTGGACCTGGGCTATCGGGAGGCGACGTTCTCGGTCGACGGCGAGGAGCAAGAATCGACGGCCCTGAATCTCGCCCCCACCGAAACGACGAGCGAGGAGTTCGTCTACGAGACGAGCAGCGACGACGGCTCGGAACTCGACATCGAAGTCGAAGTTCCGGGCGACTCGAACTCGGAACAAGCCGACGTTCGCGTCGTCTCACGGGGAGACCACAACGAGAGCATGTCCGCGAACATCACCAACGAGCCGGCCGCCAACCTCTCCGAAGAACTCGAGGTCGAGACGAAAATCGACTACGACGGGGACGTTCCGGGCGGGGAAACCGACGTTCCGACGACGTTCCTCGTCGACGGTTCGGTCGCGAACGAAACGAACGTGACGGTCGAGGACGGCTCGCCGACGGACGTAACGTTCGCGACGGAACTCGACGAGGACACCGTTCCGGTGACGAGCGTAACTGTCGAAACGCCCGGCCGGAGTGACACTGTCAACTTCGCTCGAGCGGTTACGACCGATGTCAGCGTTAACGATCCGTTCGCGTCGAACGAATCCCTCGAGGCGGTAGTCGAGATCGAAAACGACGGCGACACGCCGGAGGTGGTGAACGTCACGGTGTCCGTCGACGATCCGGCCAGCGTGGAATCCGACGGAACCGAATCCCGGGAACTATCGGTGAACGCATCCGAAACGATCGAGGCGGAATTTACCTTCGAGCCGACCGATCACGCATCCTCCCAGATCGAAGTGACGGCGGAGGCGGGCGATTCGTCCGATACGGCGACGACGAATCGGCCGGTGTTCGAGGTCGAAGCCGTCGAACTCGAGGGAGCGGACGACGCCGGTTCGGGACTCACCATGAGCGGAAACGTAACGAACACGGGCGAGATTTCGGACACCCAGACCATCCAGTTCATGCTAGACGGCGAACTGGTCACCGAGGAGAACGTAACGCTCGATGCCGGCGACTCGGAAACGGTCTCGGCCGATATCGAGCCGCCCGAGGAAGACGGTGAGTACGGGTTCGGAATGACGGCGAACAACGAAACTGCGACCGCGGGCGAGTCCGCCGAAGGGAGCACACAAATCGACGTCTCCGGAACGTCGCTCCTCGATCGACTCTCCTCGCTGGCTCTCCCGCTCTTGTTGGTTGGCCTCCTGCTCGTCGGCGTGGTCGCCCTCAAATACCGCGACGATCCACAGGCGTTCAAACGCCGCATCGCGACGGCGCAATCGACCGTCCAGAGCGCCGTTCAGGGGGTCGTCGGTGGCGGCGGGTCGGTCATCGTCGAGAACGGACTGCCGCGGGACTCGACGGTCCGGATACAGGTAAAGGACGCCAACGGCGTCGTGTTCCAGGAGGACCTCCAGCTCGCGAACGGCGAACAGCGGGAGTTCCCGTCGCTTCCCGACGGCGGTCAGTTCGAGGTCGGCGTCGGCGTCGACGATGTCGCCTCGCACTCGGAGGTCTTCCAGGGGCCGACCGACAGCGTGGGAGTCGTGCTCCAACCGGACGGCATTACGATCGCGGAACTTTGAGATCGGGACGAACCCGACCGAAACAACGCAAATCCTACGAAATCTTACTCGAGGACGATCCGTTCGCGCTCGAAGTATCCCTCGTCGTCAGGTCTGTCTTTCTCGTCGCCGGATCTGTTTTCCTCACCGGATCTGTCTTTATCATCGGGGTCGGTCGCTCCACCATCGGCACCGTCGCGCCATCGCCAGGAACCGAGCCGCGCTCGCCGGAGGTTCTCAGCGCTCGGGTCGCCCTCACTGTTCGAATCGTCGTCCCCGCTCGAGTCGTCTCCGTTCGAGTCCCCGCCCTCGTCGCCCGAACCGTCCGCCTCGAGCGAGACGATGAGATACGACCGATCGGGCCAGGTCGCCAACTCCCTGTCCGTGTCGCTCGGCTCAAGCGGCCCCCGCGGGTGGGAGTGATAGAACCCGACGATTTCCTCGCCTCGCGCCTCGAGTCGATCGAAAATCTCGAGTTGTTCTTCAGGATCGAGTCGGTACCGTGTTCGGGTGTTCCGGGCGGCGTTTTCGGCCGGGTAGTGAGAGCAAACGCGGCGGGAATCGGCGTCGAACGACCCGCCCAGAACGCCACAGATTTCATTCGGCGCGCCGGCTCGAGCGGCCGCCAGAATTTGCTCGCGGACGTCGGCTGGGAGTTCGATCATTTGTCTCGAAGAAAGCCGATTTGATTCATGAGTAACGGCTTACGCCGGGACTTCCTCGAGGCGCTCGAGCGGGAGCGCAACTGATTCCTCGGGAGCACCCTCGAACAGGTCCGGCGAAATAATCGGGGCGAGCGCCTCGAGCGTGTCGACGAGCCGCGGGCCGGGTCGATTGAGATAGTGGTTGCCGTCCATCGCCCAGACACGTCCCGCTTCGACGGCCGAAAGCTCGTCCCATCCCTCGAGTCCGGTTAGGTCCTCGAGGTTCGCGGCCGTCTGCTCGAGGTCGAATCCGCAGGGTGCGGCGACGATAACTTCGGGATCGTACGCGCGGATCTCCTCCCACTCGCGGGGTCTCGAGCGCTCGCCGGGATCGGCCAGTCCGTAGGAGCCCCCGGCCCACTCGACGAGTTCCGCCGTCCAGTGGCCCGCGATCATGACGGGGTCTGTCCAGTCGAAGATGGCGACGCGTGGACGCGAAGCCGCGTCGTCGGATCCGTCGCTAGGATCGTCGGGTTCGTCCCTCGCTCGCGACCGAACCGCGTCGATGCGCTCTTTGAGGTCGTCGACCACGTGACTCGCTCGCGTCGGATGCCCCGTCGCCTCGCCGACGCGCTCGATATCACCCAGTACGTCGCCGACGGTGTGGGAGTCGGTCGTCAGGATCTCCGCCTCGGCGGAGATGTGCTCGATGGCCTCCTCGATCACCACCTCGTCGACCGCACAGACGTCGCAGATCCCCTGCGTGAGAACGAGATCGGGGTCGAGTTCCGCGAGCGTTTCGAGGTCGACGTCGTAAACCCCGTCGCCGTCCGCAACCGACTCGAGCACCTGTCGGTCAATCTCGGAACTCGCGGCGTCGGGGTCGACGCTCGAGGCCGTAATCGACGGCAGTGATCGGACTGACGGCGGGTAATCGCACTCGTGGGAGACCCCCGCGGGCTCGAGATCGAGCGCGGTGACGATCTCGGTCGCCGACGGAAGGGTCGTGACGATTCGCATAGCTGGCTAGTCGGACTGGAGGATTAAAAACAGGGTCGCTCGAGACGGCTTCGGGCGCAATCGGCCACTACCAAACAGCGTCGGTCCTCGAGAGCAGTCTACCGCTTACCGGGCTCTTCGTCGGTGTCGAACTCGCGGGACTCCTCGTCGATGTCGAATTCGTTGGCCTCCTCGTCGATGTCGAATTCGTTGTCCTCCTCATCGATATCGAATTCGTCGGTCTCGAGTTCGTCGCCGTCGACGTCGACGGTTCCGTCTTCGATTTCGATGACGACGCCGTCCGTGGACGGGTCCTCGCGTCCGAAGACGCGCTTGGCCGCGGCCTCGGTTTCCGCGTTTACTTCCCAGGCGAATCGGAGGACGGTCTCGAAGTCGGTGCCGGCGGCGCGCCCGGCATGGTCGTCCGCGAGTTCAGCGAGACTCTGTGCACCCTCCGGGTGGAGATACTGGATGGGGTGGTCGTTCGGGACCTCCTGCAGGTCGACATCGAACGACCACAGGTACGGCAGCAACTGGACGGCGTATCCGTGCGGTTTCGGCGCTTTCCGCCCGGCCGCTGTGAGCGCGACCGTCGCAGCCGTGTTCTCGGCGCTCGTGTCGTAGTAGACCCCCTTGAATCCCGGAATTGGTACTTTCATGGAACGATCATAGATGGCTCCGTTCGAGAGTCTGTACCCGGCACAGCCAACCCCGTTTTGTCGGGGGTCGTACGGCGAAACTCGAGGCAGTCGACTCGAGCGATCGGCTCAAAACCCGCTGAATTTGTCCCGGCGAAAGAGGTCGAGTTCGCTCACGCTCGAGGATTCTCGCGTCGCCGCAAAGGCGATCGCCTCGGCGATTTCCGCCGGCTCGGTCGCTTCCTCAGGATCGAACCGCTCGGCGAAGGTGTCGCCGTCGGTCGTTTCGAACTCCGAGCGGACTTCGGAGGGGTTGACGATCGTAACGCCGATATCGTCGTCGCCGACCTGCGCGGCGACGCTTTTGGCGAAGCCGCGAACCCACCACTTCGTCGCCGCGTAGACGGGGTTAAACGGTCGCGGGTACTGTCCCGCGAAGCTCCCGACGAAGATCAGGTGGCCGTCGCGCTCTCGGACGTGGGGGATCGCCGCCCGCGTCGCGTAGAAGACGCCGTCGACGTTGGTCTCCTGCATGGTTTCGAACGCCTCGGTCTCGAGGTCTTCGACGGCGCTTCCTCGAGCCAGACCCGCGTTGTTCACCAACACGTCGATCCCGCCGAAGCGGTCGACGGTCTTCGAGATGAGCGAATCGACCTGGGACTCCTCGCGGACGTTCGTCGGCACGACGAGCGTCTCGACGCCGAAATCGGCCTCGAGTTCGCCCGCTAGCTCCTCGAGTACGTCCTCGCTCCGGGAGGCGAGGACGACGTTCGCCCCTTCGGCCGCGAGCGCTCGAGCCGTTGCGGCTCCGATTCCCGAACTGGCACCGGTGACGATCGTCGTCTGTCCCTCGAGCCGGCCAGCGGGGCGGTCTGTTGTCGGCGCAGTATCGGCGTTCGTCTCGGGCTCCTCCGAGTCCGCCGTCGGCTCTTGTGCGTGTCGCTCGTCGGACATAGGTGTGTTCTCGAGACGAAACGGGTTGTAGCTTGTCCCGAAATAGTCCGCAAGCCAGCGCTACTCGAGCTCGTACAGTTCGCCGTACTTCGAATCGACGTACTCGAGGAAGTGGTCCGCGCTGAAGGACTCGCCCGTCGCCTCCTCGATCAGATCGGGCGTGGTGTAGCGTTTGCCGTGGGCGTGGACGTTCTCGCGGAGCCAGCCGTTGAGATCGTCAAACTCGCCGTCACGAATGCGGTCGTCGAGTGCTCCCAGGTCGTCCTCGGCGGCCGCGTAGAGCTGCGCCGCGAGCACCGAACCCAGCGAGTACGTCGGGAAATAGCCGAACGAGCCGTGGCTCCAGTGAATGTCCTGCAGACAGCCCTCGGCGTCGGTCTCGGGACGCACGCCGAGGTACTCCTCGTACTTGTCGTTCCAGACCTCGGGGACGTCGGAAACGTCGAGGTCGCCCGAGATGAGCGCGCGTTCGATCTCGAATCGGATCACGATGTGGAGGTGGTAGGTCAGCTCGTCCGCCTCGACGCGGATCAGGTTGTCGTCATATACCTGGTTCGCGGCCTCGTAGGCCTCCCGTGGGGAGACGTCCTCGAGTTCGGGGAACCGCTCTCGAGCCGTCGGGAGGAAGTGCTCCCAGAACGGCCGGGAGCGCCCGACGTGGTTCTCCCAGAGCCGCGACTGGGATTCGTGGACCGAGAGGTCTCGCGACTCACCGAGCGGAGTTCCGTACTTCTCGTCGGGGAGCCCGATAGTGTAGTTCGCGTGGCCGAACTCGTGGATGACCGAGGTGATCGAGCCGAGCAGGTCTTCCTCGTCGAACCGGGTCGTCACGCGGGCGTCGAACTGAGTTCCCGAAGAAAAGGGGTGCGGCGCCGTATCGAGGCGGCCGCGACTCCAGTCGTAGCCCAGCGCGTCGAGGACGTCTCGAGCGAGTGCCTCCTGATCGTCGTCGTCGAACTGCCCGGAGAAGGCGTCGGTCGCGAGGGCAGCGTCGCTGTCGTCGATCGCTTCGATCAGCGGGACGAGTTCGTCCCGCAGCCGCTCGAGGATTTCCTCTGCGGTCTCGAGGTCGAGGTACGGCTCGTACTCCGCGAACAGAACCGCGTAGGGGTCCGCGTCGGGATCGATATGCTCGGCGTACTCGCGTTTGAGCTCGACGAGTGTCTCCAGAGTCGGCGCGAACTGCTCGAAGTCGTCCTCCTCGCGGGCCTCCATCCACGTCGGGTGCGCGTTGGAGGTCGTCTCCGAAATCTCTTCGACGAGCTCCTGCGGAACGCTCGTCGCCCGGTCATATGTCCGCCGAACCTCGCGGACGACCGCTCGCTGTTCGTCCGTGAGGTCGTCGCTCGAGGCTTCTAACTCCTCGAGAAGGTCGCCGGTTTCATCGGCGGTCAGCAGTTCGTGGCTGAGCGAGGAAAGCGTCGAAAGCTGTTTCGCTCGCGCCGGCGTCCCCGCTTCGGGCATGATGACTTCCTGATCCCAGCGCAAGATACCCGCGGCGTTGCCGACGTTCGAAATCCGTTCGACGCGTTCCTCGAGGCGGTCGTAGGCCTCGGCCGCGTCGGTCGTCTGTGTCTGATCCGTTGCCATTGAATTACAGTACTCGAGCCGGACCCATCAACGTCCGGGTTCCGGTGAGCGAAAACGGGAGTCGGCGGTCGGATCGATCGTCCGGTTGGTCGCCGTTCGCACCGTCCTCTTCGGGTCGTTCGGCCGGGCGGTCGGTGTTGACTCCGCGGTCGGCTTCGGTCCGTCGACCGTTTCAGTCGTCGGTTCGTCGGATCGCTCGGCCGTCGGGTCCGTCCGTCTCAGTCGTCGGTTCGTCGGGGGTCTTTGTGGTCCACTCGTCGGGCATCTCGAACCTCGGTTCGTCGGTCGTCTCTTCAGGCGAGCCATCGGATCCGTCCGGTTCGCCGAGTAGTGCCGCTGCCATCCACCCACAGACGGTCGCGAACGCGTTAGTCGCGTGGAGGGCGACGATTGCAAGGAATATTCCGACCGGAACCGCCACCATCGCCTCCGGGAGCGTCTCGATCGTCCAGGCGATGGGTTGGGAGTTGATCGTGACGAGTTCCGCCTCGTAGGGATAGTGAAGCGGTGCGGTGAGCAACGAGAGCGTACTAAAGAACAGGAAGACCAGAACGAATCCGAGCAGTCCGACCCACAACTTCAACGCGAGAAAGCTCAGTCCTCGCCAGGTCGAGGGAGCCTCGAGATACGCTTGGGTCGTGACGTAGAGACCGTCTTCCGGGGACGAACGAACGTCGTCGGCGCTTTTGATCTCGAGCGCAAGTAGGGCGTTCGCGAGCCATCGTTCGAATCGCGTGAGAAATCGGGCACCGAAGACGGTCCCGAGCAGGATTCCGATGCCGACGAGCAAGATAGAGAGGATCGTACCGAATGCCAGCCCAAACATCAGTCCCATGCTGTAGGCAAAGCCCAGCGGGAATGCTACCAACAAATAGAGCAAATTCTTGTACGTCTGTCCGTCGGTGACTACGCCGAACGCATCTCTCACCGAATAGCCGCTGGCGTGTCCCGACGACTCTGTGGAACTCATTAAGAAGGGTGTCGACACGCGGATACGAAAAAGGGCGTCGGCAATTCCAGAAGGAGAAACAGCCGTCTCAGTCGTCGATATCGTGCTGATAGATCGCCAGATAGATCGATACGATCGCACAGACGATTCCGCCCGCAAAGAGCAACGAATACGGCGATTCGTCGGGCGTGAGCCACGCGTCGGTCACCGTTAGCCCGATGAAACCGATCGGAAGCAGGACGAACGCCCCGTTTCGCAGCGCCATCGCGATCCGCCAGGCCCACCCTCTCGAGCGTGAAGAGTCCCCGGATTCGCCCGTCTCAGTGCCTTCGGCGTCGTCTTTCGCGTCGGGTGAGTCGTCCGTTTCGGACGAGATATCCGGGTCGAACCCATTCCGGCCTGACAGCTCAGAGCCGTCTCGAGCCCGCGGTTCGTTCCGAGCCGATCGTTCGCGCCGGTCGGTTTGCTCCAGGTCGTTGCCTCCGGGATCCATTAATCGAACTGACAGTCCGGAGGCTCGTAAGTCCACCGCCGGCAGAGTCGCGGGTCGAAGAGCGCACTCCCGCGATGAACGGCCGAATTCGGCCTCAAATCCACCGTTCTGCGGTTCGTCGATAGGTCTCGAGGCAGCGCTCGAGGACCGAAATCGAGACGCTTTCGGTCTTCGTGTGCGCCTCGCCGGGTTCGGAGGGGCCACAGATCACACACTCTGTGCCAGCCTGAGAGAGCCACCCCGCGTCCGTCGCGTGGGGTTTCGTCACGAGTTCCGGGACGGACGATTGGGACCGATCCGCGGCCTCGAGAACGGCCTCCGCGAAAGCGTAATCGTCGCACTGCATCGGCGGCAGGTCCTGGTCGATGGTCCACTCGACCCCCTCGAGTTCGGTCGCGGCCTCGAGGGATGCCCGTTCGCCCGGAACCGTCCGCTCGTCGATCGTGATCGAACACTCCTCGGGAACGACGTTCCACGCCGAACCGCCGTCGATTTCGGTGACGACGAGACTTCCCGCGAGTCGGTCCCCGGCGACCTCGAGGGTCGGGACCTCGAGTTCCCGAACCAGATCGACGGCCTCGGCGGCGCGGTAGATCGCGTTCTCCCCGGCCTCGGGTTCGCTCGCGTGTGCGGCGGCTCCGCGGGCGGTGATCGTGCTCGCGCGCCGACCCTTGTGGGCGACGGCGACGTCCGTCACGTTCGGTCCGGAGTAGTTCGTCGACCCCTCGCCGACGACTGCGTAGTCAGGAGCGAATCCGTTCTCGATGGCGTGGCGAGCGCCCGTGCCGCCGATCTCCTCGCCGACAAAACTCGCGAAGACGAGTTCGCTAGGACGAGCGTCGGCGTCAGCGTGGGCGCTCGAGTCCGGGTCGGCACTCGAGTCGAAGTCACTGCCCGAATCGGAGTCGGCACTCGAGCCGAAATTGTCGCCGGGGGCGGACTCGAGGTCACAATCCCGGAACGCGATCGCCGCGGCGGCCACGGCTCCTTTCATGTCCGCGGCTCCGCGGCCGTAGATTCTGCCGTCGCGTTCCTCGACGACGTACTCGCCGTCTGCGACCTGGGACTCGTCCGGCGGAACGACATCGTGGTGGCCGACGAACGCGAGCGTCCTCGTCGATGACGGAGTGTCACCGTCGTCCGACGTTCCCGAGTCGATCGGGCCCGCTTCGCCGAGATTGGGAGCGCACTTTCGCGCGATGACGTTTCCTATCTCGTCTCGGGCGACCGCGGCGTCAGTTTCGGTCCGAAGCCACTCCTCGAGAAAATCGCCCGCCGCAGTCTCGTCCTCGTGGCTCGGGATGGAGACCAGTTTTCGCGTGAGATCGACGACAGTCATACCGAGCAGTTCGGCCTCGAGCGTGTTCATCCCACCGGAACCGACGTCGGAGCGAAACCGCGTCGAGGGTTCGTAACCGCCACCGCCATCCGTCGGTGGCGAGACCTCGACAACCGTCAGTACTGCTCGAGCGCGCCCCAGCGGACGATCTCGGAGTAGTCGAGGATGAGTCCGTCGACGCCCGCCTCGAGGAGTCGTTCTGCCTCGTACCACGTGTTGATCGTCCACACGTTGACCGGCAGGTCCCGTTCGTGTGCTTCGGCGATGAGATCGATCGATTCGTACGCGCCGTCGTCGAAGAACGGAGTTCTACAGATCATGTCAAGCGGCGGGTTGATCGCATCGGCGTCGTACTCGTCTGTTACCGCGATCCCCTCCTCGATCGAGGCCGAGAGGAGGTAAGCGACCGGAACGTCGGGAGCGATCTCCGTCAGAGTTGCGAGAGCGCCCTCCCAGAACGTCGAGAACAGGAGTTCGTTCTCGTAGTCGGTCGCGATCTCGACGACCGTCTCGAGCCACTCCCACTCCTCCCGTTCGGTCGCCGGGTCCTCGACTCGACCGAACTGGACGTCCGGAGACCCCTCCTTTACGTCGATGTTGACCCCCGTTTCGGCCGGAATGGCGTCCATGGCTTCGTCCAGTGACGGAACGGTTTGGCCGCTCTCGAGGACCTCCGCCTCGAACACCGTTTCGGCGGGCGTCTCGTAGACCGCGCCCTCGATATCGGTCAGGTCGTCCAATTCGGCGTCGTGAAACACGGCGATGTCGCCCTCGAGCGTCGGATAGACGTCGAGTTCGACCCAGTCCGCCCGTCGCCGATTAGCGGCATCGGCGGTTCCGCCCTGGGTTGCGAGTTCGAACGCCCCGATCGTGTTTTCGGGGTAGGTGTCGGCGAATCCACGGTGAGCGATGACCGTCCCGCGGTCGTCGCGAGCGTTCGAATCATCGCCCCTGTCGGCGTTCTGGTTTCGGGTCTCGTCAGTTCTCGCCACGACGTCGGTCGACGATCCGACCGCGCCGCCCGTTATCGCCGTGCCCGTTCCGATCACGAATCGCCGCCGGTTCAGCATACTTGTCGTGTCTCGCATGACAGTTGAATACTGGTGGGACCTCGATTGATCCTTTATAATTTTGATAAATATAGGGTCGTATATAGCGAATGTGATATAGAGACGACAGTGCCGAAACGATACACGGGGAGACGAAATGAGAAATAACGAGTTGCACCGCAGCGACGAAGCAGGACGGTGGTTCCGTCCCGGACGAACGACGCATACAGGGCCAATCGTTTTCCGTGATTTCGTGGTAGAGCGCCCATGACATCGGATGCCGAGGCGATATGGGAGTACGAGACGGCTAGGCCCCCTCGAGAGGCCACGAGAGAGGAAGCCGACGATCCGGAAAACCTGTTGAACGAGTACGGAAGCGACGGCTGGGAGTTCGTCGACACGATCGAGTACAGCGGCGGCGGAACGAAGTTCCTCGTGTTCAAGCGTCCCGTTCGCGGCGACGGCGACGGAAAGCGACTGACGGAAAACGACAATGAGTGACGATCAGGTCAGTACGCAGGACACGATGCGGGAACGAGCCGATGAAAGCCGGCTCAAGCTCTGGTTGCTCGTCGGCGCGAACCGACTGCTCGTCACCGCCGTCCTCTCTGCCACCTTCTTCGTGCTGTTCATGCTCGGTGCCCTCGCCGACCCGACGCTCTCGGATCTGCTCGAGGATCGCGGCGTCATCGAGTCGCTGTTTTCCTCGATGGTCAGCGCGCTCATCACCGGCGTCACCCTGGTCGTCACCATCAGCCAGTTGATCGTCTCCCAGGAAAACGGGCCGCTCGGCGAACAACGAACCCGAATGAGCGAGACGATGGACTTTCGAGACTACGTCAAGGAACTCGTCGGGAAACCCGCGCCCGCGGATCCGTCGACCTTTCTCCGAGAGATCGTCGGCGCGACCCAGACTCGCGCCGAAGACGTCCGAGAGCGCGTGCAATCGACGAACGATCCGGAGCTTCAGGACGAAGTCGACGAACTGGTCGACAGCATCATCGGCAACTCCGAAACCGTTCAGGAGAAACTCGACGGCGCCCAGTTCGGCACCTTCGACGTCGTCTACGCGTCGATGGACTACAACTACGCCTGGAAGATCTTCCAGATCGAGCGGATCGAAGACGACTACGAGGACGTCCTCGAGGACGAACACTTCGACGCGTTCGACGAACTCCGAACGTCGCTGGTCATGTTCGCTCCCGCCAGAGAACACATCAAGACGTTGTACTTCCAATGGGAGCTCATCGACCTCTCGAGGCTGATCCTCTACGCCGCGATTCCGGCGTTGCTCGTCTCGGGGATGATGCTGACCTTCGTCGACGCCTCGACGCTCCCCGGAACGACCCTCGGTGCGGAGAACGTCCTCTGGGCCGTCGGCATCGCCTTCACGTTCACGCTGATTCCGTTCCTGATGTTGACCGCGTACGTGCTTCGAATCGCGACGGCCGCGAAACGAACGCTCGCGATCGGCGCGTTGATCCTGCGAGATTCACAGCGCTGAGGAATTCCGGGACCGTTAGCTCTGCACGAAGCTGCTAATTCCATCCGAAAACCTCGGGAAGCTCCCCGAACCCGTCTTCCTCGTATCGGTGGGCCGCCCATCCAGCCTGCGCCGCGCCCTCGATATCGCCGTCTGCGTCCCCGATCATCGCGTACTCGTCGGCCGGGAGGCGTCGCTCGGCGAGCGAGAACGGTTCCGGGTCGGGTTTGTGCGCACCCGCGTCGTAGGACGAGACGATCGCATCGAAATGCGCGTCGAGGTCGTGCGCCTCGAGTTTGTGCAACTGCCACGACCGAACCCCGTTCGTCAGCACGCCCAAGTTATGCTCCTCCCCCAGCGCCTCGAGGTGGGCGTGGACGCGTTCGGGCGGTTGGCAAGCCTCGACTTCGCGCTCGCGGAGTTCCTCGAGAAGTTCGTCGGGGTTCTCGCCGACGGTCGCGAACGCGTTTCGGGACGGATCGGGCTCGCACGCGGAGAATACGTCGTAGAACGTCTCGTCGTAGGCCTCGAGCCACTCGTCCCGAACTTCTCCTTCGACCGCCCGGAACGTTTCGGCCAGCAGGTCGTCGTACGCTCGAGTGAAGTGCAAGAGCGTTCCGTCCACGTCGAAGTAGATCGCTTTCATGTCGTGGATAACTCCTTCTACCGGATTCGTATAGTATCCATTGACGATCCTGTTTCGACCGACGCGTTCGACGACTCTCCATCGGACCGCCTCCAGCGACCAGCGGTAGAAACGACCCCAAAACAGCGCTCGAGCCCACCAGAACCCATCCCGCTCGTTGAACACCCTTATTGGCGTCGGCCACCGTAGATCGACACATGAACGTCGTGCCGGACACGAGCGTGGTCATCGACGGCCGCGTCTCGAAGACGATCGAAGACGGGCAGTTCGAGGGAGCGACGATTTCGGTACCCGAAGCCGTCGTCGCAGAACTCGAGGCGCAGGCTAACGACGGCTACGATAGCGGCTGGGACGGCCTCTCGGAGCTCAAACGGCTCGCCGACCTGGCTGACGACGGCGTCATCGACGTGGAGTACGTCGGCGAGCGCCCGAACGCCATCGAGCGGGGCCACGCCTCCGAAGGAGAGATAGACGCCCTGATCCGGGATCTGGCCGAGGATCTCGAGGCGACCTTCATCACGAGCGATATCGTGCAAGCCGAAGTCGCCCAGGCGAAAGGTCTCGAGGTCGAGTACCTCTCCCCAAAGGTTCGCGAGGTCGGTACCCTCTCCGTCGAGGATTACTTCGACGAGGAGACCATGAGCGTCCACCTCAAGACGGACACCGTACCGATGGCCAAACGCGGTGCGCTCGGCGAGATGCGCTACGAGGAGATCGCCGACGAACCGCTCGACGAGGAGACGATGGACGAGTACGCCCGCGAAGTCGTCGACGGAGCCAAGGAGTCGAGCGACGGCTTCATCGAACTGAAGGAGTCCGGGATGCAGATCGTCCAGTTCCGTGACTTCCGGATCGCCATCGCCCGACCGCCCTTCGCGGACGGGATCGAGATCACCGCGGTTCGCCCGATCGCCCAGACCGACATCGAGGACTACGAGCACGCCGACGAGTTGAAAGATCGCTTGCTCGAGCGCCAGCGCGGCGTCCTCATCTCCGGCGCGCCCGGGGCGGGCAAGTCCACGTTCGCCCAAGCGGTCGCCCGGTACATCTCGGACAACGACTACTCGGTGAAGACGATGGAAAAGCCCCGAGACCTGCAGGTCGGCCCTGAAATCACCCAGTACACGGAACTCGGCGGCGAGATGGAAAAGACCGCTGACGCCCTGTTGATGGTTCGGCCCGACTACACCATCTACGACGAGGTCCGCAAAACCAACGACTTCGAAGTCTTCGCGGACATGCGACTCGCGGGCGTCGGGATGCTCGGCGTCGTCCACGCCACGCGGCCGATCGACGCCCTCCAGCGGCTCATCGGCCGGGTCGAACTCGGGATGATCCCACAGGTCGTCGACACCGTCGTCTACATCGAGGCCGGGGAGGTCGCGAAGGTCTACGACGTCCAGACGGAGGTCAAGGTCCCCGCGGGACTCACCGAGGAGGACCTCGCACGACCGGTGATTCAGGTCAAGGAGTTCGAAACCGGCGTTCCCGAGTACGAAATCTACACGTTCAACCGCCAGGTCGTCACCGTTCCGCTCGACGGCGACGAGGACGGCGGACCGGGATCCGAATCCGGCGTCGACCGCATCGCCAAACAGGAGATCGAACGGGAGATTCGCTCGATCGCCCACGGCTACGTCGACGTCCAACTCAAGAGCCAGGACCGCGCGGTCGTCTACGTCACCGACGACGACATCTCGAGTGTCATCGGGAAGGGCGGCGGCCGGATCAACGACGTCGAGAACCGACTCGGCATCGACATCGACGTTCGCACCCACGACGAGAATCCCCACTCCGGGGAGGGCGGTACGGGCGGCGGAACGCAACACGCGGGTGGCAACAGTCACGCGGATGGGGGAGCAAGTAGCGGCGGCCAACAGGCCGGGCAGATCGTTCAGCCGGAAATCACCTCGAGGCACATCGTGGTCCCCGTCGACGGCCACCAGAGTGAGACCGTCGAAGTGCAGGCAAACGGCGAGTACCTGTTTACGGCCACGGTGAGCCGCGGCGGCGAAATTCAGGTCTCTCGAGGGAGTGCGATCGCCGACGAGTTAGAGAAGGCGATCGATCAGAAGGATCCGATTACGGTTGTGCCGTCGTAAGTCGTTGTCCCGCGAGTGAGTGGAGCGAACGAGCGGCTTTTTAGCGTAGATTTTTCGAGGAGGGTGACCCCGAAGGGGGAACCCGACGAGAAAAAGGTACGCGTGTGAGATTCAGGTCTCTCGAGGGAGCGCGATCGCCGACGAGTTAGAGCAGGCGATCGATCAGAAGGACCCGATTACGGTTGTGCCCTCCTAAGCAGTTGGACCGCGAGCGAGCGCAGTGAGTGAGCGGCCTTTTTGGTGGAGATAAGCGACCCGTGAGGCCGAGGGTTCGACAGGTCAATTGAACCGTTTCCGAGTGAGGTAGAGGATGACCGCGGTGACGAGGAGAATACCGAGGTAGGCTGTTGCTTCTTCCCAGCCGAATACGATACTGTCGAGTGTCCCCTGTGAGCTTCCGATAGCCCACAGGATCGGCCAGAGAACGAGGAGGTTCCGGTCGAACGCACGAAAGAGTGCCCCATGAATAGCCCCGAAAAACAAGAGGACGAGTAATCCGGCCAGTGTCGTCGTTCCCACGTGAAACAATGCGAAGGCGGCGCCAGCGAGTACGATACCGGGGCCAGCACCGAACGCCTGCTCGAACCGAATCTGAAGCCATCCGTGGACGAAAAACGGTTCCCAAATCATCAGCCCGACCGTGACGATATGAGGGACTAAAACGGCGGCAGGTTCGTTCACAAAGATGAGGCCGGGAAGGAGTACCAGCGCAGCAATAGTTGATGCAACGACAGCTCGCCGCCACCCGTGAGTCGTAATACCGAGCTCCGAGAGCGGCTCGTTTCGCACATAACACGCGTAGTAAATGGGGAACACAATAGTGAGAGCGAAGTTTCCGACCAGCAAGAACAGGAGAAGTGACTCGGTCGAGTCGCGTACCGACTGTAAATAATAAATACCCCAGAGAGTGAGCAATGACAGAATCGCAACGACGGTATCAGCGTTCGGTTCGAATCGGACATCTCTCACCGTTGCAAACGCAGCGCTGATTCTCGTCTGTAGCGTCTTCGTGGAGAGAAAGCGAGCCATGGAAACAAATATGGCCCCCATCTAATAAAATATAAACAACACGTCTACCACAGCCACGGTGCAATTATCTAAAAGTAAGCGGATACCACGAGCCGAGCCGGCAGAGTACTTCACAGAACAGTAAACCGCCGTCCGGACGTTTTTCGGAAACCGTACAGCTCGCCGTTATCGACGACCACCAGTCGATCCTCGAGCGCGAACAGCTCACCCGAGCAACCGACCTCGGTCGGCACGGACGCCGTCCAGGCCGCCTCGCCGTCGGGGTCGAGAGCGATCAGCCCGCAGCGCTCCATCGCTTCGTCCGTCCCCTGTCCGTAGAGTCGCTCGCCGTCGGCGGCGACGTCGCCACGGATCGTGTAGGCCTCGTTCGTCCAACGGCGCTCGCCGGTCGACGTGTCGATCGCCGAGATCGTTCCATCGGCGTCGAAGTAGGCAGTCTCGCCGACGATAATCGGCTCGCTTAATGCACGCTCGAGCGCCACTCGTCCGCGACGGTCGTCAGAGTCGTCGATCACCCACAGTTCGTCCTCGCCGTCCGACGTTTCGATCCCGACGAGGGCGACGGATCCGGCCGCCTCGAGCCAATAGGGTGTCGACGGAAGCGAGCGGTCGACGACCACCTCGCCCGCGGAATCGTAGCCGAGGAGGACTGGGTCGTCGGTGCCGTCGTTGTTGATGTCCTCGTTATCAGCGTCGCTGTCGTTGTTGATGTCAGTATTGGCGTTGTCGTCGGGATCGCCGTCGTTGCCATCGGAGCTGTCGGTATCGACGGCGACGACCCACACAATCTCGCCACCAACCGCTACGGAGTCGATTTCGTCGAACGGTTCCGCCTCGAGGGCGATTGCAAACCGTTCCTCGCCGTCGTCCGGATCGAACGCGACGACTCCCTCTTCGTGAACGCCCGCAACGATCTCGTCCGACGCGGAGAGCGAGAGCGCGGACCCGCCCCAGTCGGTCGTCCACGCGGTTTCGGCATCGTCAGTGCTGTCCCGCCCGGAATCGTCGTCGGAGGGCGACCGCTCGAGGGCCGCCACGGTTTCGTCTTCGAGCGAGAAGAAGACCCGCCCGTTCGCGATGCTCGGCACGCCGGTGTACTCGCTCCCCGCGTCGCCGCTCCAGACCGTCGAACCGCTCGAGTCGGAGGCCGTAACGTGGGCGCCGTCGACATCCTCGAACCCGCCCGGAGCCGGCTCGCGACCGCTCCGATTGCGGATCCGGAAGAGGTGGGTCCCGTCCGAGCGCCAGCGTTCGTCGCTCGAGGAGCCAAAGCCGACGTTGTGTCCCGTCGACTCCTGCCAGTCGAGGTCTCCGCCGCCGGGCTGATAGCCGCAGCCGGCGACGACGGCCGATCCGGCGGTCGCGAGCGCGCCCAATACCCGTCTCCGGGAGAGGTCCGGGCGGTCGCCGTTCATTCGGTCACCCCCTCGCGCTCGAGTTCGCGAAGGTGCTCGATTCGGTCGCTCGTCTTCGGGTGCGTATCCGGAAAGATGTCGGTGCTAATCAGTTCCTTCGAACCGAACGCGCGGGATTCCAGCGGCGCGAGGTAGAGCGCTTCGGCCCCGCCGTCGAGCGAGCGAAGGTCCTCGTCCGGGAGTTCCGGCATCGTCCCGTCAACCTTCTCGAGCGCGCTCGCGAGGGCCGCCGGGGAGCCGGTGATGGTCGCGGCCGCCCGATCCGCGGCGTACTCGCGGTGTCTCGAGAGGACGCGATAGAGGAGGACGCTCGCGAACCAGAACATCGCCGACACCGCGAGCGTGATCAGTGCGCTGGCAACGATGACGACGATGGCGACAGCGATCCCGCGACCATCGCGGTTCCCGCCCGACGTACCGCCGCCGGATCCGAGCAATCGAAAGAGGCCGTACAGCACGTAAAAGGCCGCAATTGCGAGGAAGTAGGTGATCGTCGGCAGGAGCCAGGCCGTCGTCATCAGGTTCGCGTCTCGGTTCGAGAGGTGTGAGAGTTCGTGGGCCAGCGTCGCCTCGAGTTCCTCCTCCGAGAGGAGTTCGAGAAGCCCGGTCGTCACGACGATGCACTCCGTTCCGCCGCCGGCGACTGCGAACGCGTTGGGAACGTCGCTGTTGATGACCGCGACGTCCGGTTTTGGGATGTCGGCCTGAGCCGCGAGTCGAGTAACCGTCGCGTGGAGGGTCGGATACGCGTCGGCGTCGACGCGGCTCGCACCGACCGAATCGAGGACCGCTCTCGGCCCGTAGCGGTACTGGACGACGAGCCCACCGACGACGAAGACGGTCAGGAGCAGGGGGTCGACGTAAAACTCGCCGTTGTACGGCCGCTCGTTCGCCCACTCGAGCAGGGCGATTCCGACCGTGTTCGCGAGAAAGACGAACGTGTAGACGAACGCGAACGGGAGCAAGACGATCAGACAGAGCGCACAGAGCATCCGCAGACGTAACTCGCGATCGGGCTCGAGACCGGTTTCGAGGGCAAATTGGAGGGACATTGTGAACTGGGGCCGAGGTCGTACCAGCTACTGGAACCGTCCGAAAAATAAACCTGTCTACGGAGAGATGTGACGGACTCGACTGGTAACGGTACGCACTTTCTGGCTACTAGTTGTTTAAGGTGTACTTCTAAATACGAGTAGAATATCGAATAATTCAGACGATGACTAGCTACTCTCTGCGCCGTAGCGGTGAAAAACGTGAATATTGACAAACAAAGTCACGCATCCGATGGGAGCCTGTTCCTGACCGATCGGGACAGCCTGCGGACCGTCCACGAGCGCGCGACATCCTCCATTGAATCGATTGTCGACGAAGCCGATGCCGACGGCGTCGTCGTCGCGATGAGCGGCGGCGTCGACTCCACCCTGACCGCGACGCTCGCCGCCGACGCGGTCGGAAGCGAACGGGTACTCGCGCTCGGATTACCGTATCACAAGACGGAGCAAGCGGACATGACCGACGCTCGAGCGGCCGCCGAGGAACTCGAGATCGAGTTTCGAGAGATCCACCTCCGATCGTTGATCAGTGCCTTCGACGAGACGGTCTCGCCCGCGCTCGAGCCGGATCAGGAATCGATGTCTCGACCGAACCAGCGCAATCACGCGCTCGGAAACGTCGCCGCGCGGATGCGGATGGTTTCGCTGTACTACGCGGCGAATCGTCAGTCACGAATCGTTCTCGGAACGGCGAACCGCTCGGAGTCGTTGCTCGGTTACTTTACCAAGTACGGCGACGGTGCCGCCGACTGCTATCCGGTCGGCGACCTCTATAAGACGGAGGTCCGCGCGCTCGCGAGCTATCTCGGCGTCCCCGACGACATCATCGATAAGGAGCCAACGGCCGGGTTCTACGTCGGACAAACGGATGCGGACGAACTCGGCGCACCGTACGCCGTCATCGATCCGTTGCTGGAACGAGTCGTCGACCGGAACCAGTCGCTCGAGACCGCTATCGACGAGATGGGGATCGACCGAACGACTGCCGAAGACGTGCTGGCGATGTACGGCGCGTCCGAACACAAACGAACCGTCCCGCCGACGCCCGGAATCGGCGAGCGAACCGAACGATAGCAAGAACTCGATTTCCGCCGGCGAGCTTAGTCGCTTCCGACTCGGTACAGATCGGTGTTGCGCCAGTAAAACAACCCCCAGGCGGTGACGAAGCCGGCGATCATCCCCAACAACTCGCGGAGAAGTTGCCTCAATCCGGCATCGAGTGCGAACGTGACGGCGAACCCGGACGCGACAATCGCCCCCAGCAGGATGAAAAACACATCGCCGAAGATGCTCGCTTTCGAACTCTCCCAGTAGTGTTCGCGGTCGTCGTCGTACCAGACGCTGATGTAGATGACGACGACTGACATTCCGGCTATGAGAGTTACGACGTGGTAATCCTCGGTAAGTCCGATCGGACCAAGAACAGTAGCGTTGAGAAGTTGTGATACCATCGCCATCCCGAACAATCCGATCAACAGCCAACCCCACTGTGGAAGCCGCTCTTTGTCCATACTCGAGAACGTCACCGCGTTAAAATAATCCTGCCGTTCTCACAGTTACGCCGGGGACGGATTATTCGGCACAGCAGGCGTCTTTCTCCGCGGGTGCCTCCTCGACACCGTTTCCGTCGGCCGCGACCGGTTCCTCGATTCGATAGAGACTCTGGCGAGCATCGGCGAAGTAGATATCCTCGTCGACGATGCCGATCTCCTCGAGTCGCTCGAGGGCGTAGCGGACCGTTCGGGCAGAGAGCATCGACTCCTGAACGATCTGTTTTTGGGTCAGCGGACCATCGTACTCGAGTACCTTGAAAACGAGTTTGGCACTCGGCGGCAGATCTTCGATTTCCTCTCCGTCGGTCTCTTCCATACTACGAATCGAAAACTCCCAGAAGCATAAAAGTTGAGCCTTGCTCCCGGGGCATCCGCATAAGTATTCCAACCGCCTCTTGAGAAAAAATCCGGTATGGATCGTTACAGCCGCGATATCTGTCTAATTGACCGGTCAGTCAGTATCGGCCGCAATCGTTCCATTCGGCCAGAGAATACGAACGCACCCCCTACGGAGGGACGACAAACTGTGGATACTCGAGCGCCAGAACGTCCGCGTTCCCGACAATGCGAACGGCTTTTCACCGACGGCGACAGAGTGCGTCTCATGTCGACGGAATCGATTAGCGACCGATACGAGCACATTCGCTCGATCAGCGTGACGGCGCTGTCAGCGTTGCTCGGGGTCGTAGCCGCGTTTGTCTGTCTCTCTCTTTACGGGACGGGCGATGCCGGTGCGCAAAATCAGGAGGCGCTATTGATCGTCCTCGGAGCGATCATTATCCAGTTCCCACTCATTCAGGTGTCTGGAATCTACGGCGAGGACGAGTTCGGGTTCAAACACTACCTGTTCATCGCGTTCATGACCTTCTCGCTGTGGTTCGTGACGTGGGGTATTTTGCTCACGACGGAGGTCACGATTTAACGATGGCAGACGATAGCATCGCCGTCGTAGACTTGGACCGATGTCAGCCGGATCGGTGTAACTACGAGTGCAAGAACTACTGTCCGCCAAATCGGACGGGAAAGGAGTGTATCACACTCCGCGGCGAGGAGCCCGATCAGGGCCAGCCCGAACAGGTCCGCATCTCCGAAGAGATTTGTCTCGGTGAAACCTGCGGTATCTGCGTCGAGAAGTGTCCCTTCGACGCCATCGAGATCATCAACTTGCCACAGGAACTCGAGGACGAGCCGATCCACCGCTACGGCGAGAACGCCTTCTCGCTGTACGGACTCCCCGCCCCACAGGAGGGGCAGGTCACCGGGATCCTCGGCCCGAACGGGATCGGGAAAACGACCGCGGTCCGGATCCTCGCGGGCGAACTCGAGCCCAACCTCGGCCGGTACAACGAGTCACCGGGCTGGGAGGAAGTGTTAGACGCCTACCGGGGCACCGAACTGCAGGACTACATCGCGGACGTCCGCGACGGCAACGTCACCGTCTCGAGGAAACCCCAGTACGTCGATCAGATTCCGGAGCAGTTCGACGGCAACACGCGACAGTTGCTCGAGGAAACCGACGAACGCGACGCGCTCGACTATCTCGTCGAGCGGCTCTCGATCGGTCCCGTCATGGACCAGTCTATCGACGACCTCTCGGGCGGCGAGCTCCAGCGGGTCGCCATCGCGGCCACGCTCGCTCGCGACACCGACTTCTACTTCCTCGACGAGGTGACGCCGTACCTCGATATCAGCCAACGAGTCACCGCCGCGCGGCTCACCCGAGAACTCGCCGAAGAGGAGGGCAAGTCGGTGCTGGTCGTCGAACACGACCTCGCGATTTTGGACTTGCTTTGTGACACCCTCCACGTCGCCTACGGTGAGCCCGGCGCCTACGGTGTCATCACGACGCCGAAATCCGTCCGCAACGGGATCAACGAGTACCTCTCTGGCTACCTCGAGAACGAGAACATGCGGATCCGTCCGAACCAGATCGAGTTCGAAGAACACGCCCCGCGGGACGCGACCCATCGCGATTCGCTCGTCGAGTACCCGGACATGACGAAGTCCTACGGCGACGGCGAGTTCGAACTCGCGGTCGAGGGCGGCGAGATCATGGAAGGCGAAGTGCTCGGTATCGTCGGCCCGAACGGGATCGGGAAGTCGACGTTCGCGCAGTTGCTGACCGGCGATCTCGAGCCTACGACAGGCGACGCCGATCTGGATCTCGACATCTCCTACAAACCGCAGTACGTCACCATCGACCAGCACATGCGCGTCGACGTGTTCCTCTCGTCGATCACCGACCAGTTCGGCTCGTCCTATTGGAACACCGAAATCGCCCAACCGCTTCAACTCGAGCGGATCATGGAACAGAACCTCTCGGATCTCTCGGGCGGTGAACGCCAGCGCGTCGCCATCGCGGCCTGTCTTTCCGACTCCGCGGATCTGTACCTGCTCGACGAGCCATCCGCACACCTCGACGTCGAACAGAGGGTGCAGGCGACGAACGCGATTCGACGCCACGCCGAGATGCAGGACTCGACCGTGCTCGTGATCGACCACGACACCTACGTGATCGACCTGCTCGCGGATCGCCTGATGGTCTTCGACGGCGAACCGGCCCTCGAGGGCCGCGCCGGGACCCCACAGCCGATGCGCGAGGGGATGAACGACTTCCTCGAGAACCTCGATATCACGTTCCGCCGCGACGAGCGAACCTCGCGCCCGCGGATCAACAAGCCCGACTCGCAGTTAGATCGGGAGCAAAAACGCGAAGGCGAGTACTACTACTCGGTCTGATCGGAGCGATCGGTCGACCTGTTTTTGCCTCGAGTTGTTGACGATCGGAACGTTCATGCGAAGTGGTTATCATTTTGATGCATGAGTTCAGTTTCCCGCCGTCAGTTCTCACGCCGGTCCTCGGCGGTCGCGGTCCTCGGAATCTGCGTTGCCCTCATCGCAAGCGTCCTTACCGACCCCTTCGGTCTGTCGACGATCGCACTCGCCTACGGAATCGGGATCACGATCGCTGGCGCGGTCTGTTTTGCTATCGATTCGCCCGCAATCGTTCGATACTTTGGCGCGTTCGTCGCACTCGTCGCGACACAGTTGCTCCTGTTCAGCGGGGTACTCGGTCTCCTGGGTCTCGTCGGACTGCTTTCGGTCCTCGGGGTCGCGATAGTCAGTCGGCTCGAGTGAGTCCGTCGTGGTGACAACACGGCAAAGCGAGACCGGTGAGAGAAAAAATTTTGTATGGCTATCTCTATAGAGATAACTACGAGACAAACAGATGGTCGCCTATGAGCTGATCGATCCGACTGCTGCGAAAATCGTCTTAGCAGCGGATAGAGGTGACTCAATCAATCAAATAGCTAACAAAATTGGCAACTCGTACTCGTGGACGTACGAGTGGATCGAGCGGTTGGCCGATGAAAATATTATCGCTAAAACCGATACTGGAATTCGTGTTGTTGACCACGAGATGCGCCAATGTTACGAAGATATTATGGGGGCGGTTACCCGTCGCAGTCACGTTTCACCGGATGAAGCATACACCATCCCGCAGTTCGCTGGGATGGAATTCGCGTTCACCGAGATCGACGCTGCGTTCGTCTGGACCCACGGCGGGTACCAGATCGCTCGAGATACCGAAGATTATCCGATTTTTTTGCGGGTGCACGATCGCGATGTCGAACGATGGGAAGTCTTTCTCAACCGGTTCGGATTCGAGACTGCAATAGCCGAGCGGCCGCCTGCAAGCGACGTTGACGGGAGTATCTACTACGTCTTGTATCCCGTCGACAGCGGATTCGACATCGAATGGGTCGATGGACGTCCAGTAATTCCCGTAGAAAATGCAGTCGAGCAGATGCGAGAGAACCGTCCCGCGTACGAACCCGCGTTGGAGATGGTCGCAAACGAGTACGGAGTGGACATCAAAACGAATCACCACGACGCCAACTAAATGGAGATGAAAGACGGTTGAGCCTCACCGAACGACAAGCGGAACTGATAGAGACCCATCGGACGGTTCAAGATGCCGAATTACCCTACATCCTCGTCGGTGGGTGGGCCGTGTCAGCATTCCAAACGCGGTTCACAACCGATGTCGATATGGTGCTTCCAGAGTCTTCACTCGAGGAGTACGATACGGTCCTTACGGAGAGCGGGTATGCGAAAGTGTTCGACAACGATATCTCCAACGTGTATCAAGGACGCATCGTCCGGTATGAAAAGCCGGTAGGGGAGAACGTCGTCGAATTCGATGCGCTCGTGGGAGCGCTTCGGTGTCGACAGACCGACGCCGAATGGTCGTATCGGTATCTCGAACAACACAGTACAACTGCATCCCTCGCCATTGCCGAAGATCTCGAGGTTCGGATTCCAGAGGCGGAACTACTCTTCGCGCTGAAACTACATAGTGGACGGCTTGCAGATACCCGCGATTTGGTCGTCGTCGGGTCGGAAGCGTCGTTCGAGCGAATCGAAAAGCACCTTCACCGTGGAGACAAGGAAGCACTCGAAACGCAGATAGCGAGCGTTCGCGACCGACTTACCGAGGACAGTTTTGAAGATTCGTTCAAGGGCGTCTTTCAACAAGAATCGCTCCCGGAAACGGATATCTCGTCACTCGTCGACTTTCTCTCTCAGCAGATAGCCGAATGAGATTGCGGCGAAGAGACAGCGAAATCTCGCGTGCTCAGTCCAGAAAGATGGTTAGTCAGCGTCGCCGCTGAGCGAATACGCGATCAAAAACCCGACCAGCGCGAGAATGAGGCCCGGTATCGCGTACGCAATCGCGGCGCTCGAGACGACGACACCACCCGTAACTCCAAACACCGCGCCAGCGGCGGCCGCGAGGACTCCCGCGAGAATCAGCCCGAGCGCGATCGAGACCGTCACAGCGTCGAATTCGCTTTCCTCGACGGGGTCGGGGCGTTCGCGCGGATCGACGAGTCGCCAGGTCGGCCCGGTTTCGGTCTTCTCGAAGCGGCCGCCCAGCGAGGACTCGAGCAGCGAGTTCACCGTCCGACCCGCCACGCGTGCGGAGTTCGTCCAGAGCCCGTCCCAGCCGGTCGTGTCGTCGTCCTCGAGATCCGCTCGCGTGACGAACACCGATTCGCCGACGAGGTGGCCCACGGAGGCGGCGTCGTAGCCGACGTCCTCGACGATTCGCGCCAGCAGAAAGTCCTCAGACCACGGGATGGGTTTCTCGAGGACGAACGAGGTCATCCGGTCGTGCGGAAGTGCGACCTCGAGACGAACCGTGGTCTCGTCGACCGTCTCGAGGTCGGTCACGCGTCCCTCGACGTAGCCCTCCGGCGTCGACATCACGTCGATGCGGCCGAGTTCGTCCTCAAGATCGCGTCTGCTAATCGTTTCGGGATCCTCGAGACGGTTTGGATCGTTGCTCCACGGCCCGGTCTCGAACTCGGTATCGCTCGAGAGTTCGTCGTCCAGCGACTCCTCGTCCGAGGAGTCGCCGGTCTCGATTTCGATTTCGATCTCCCGCTCGTCGTCGGTCATCGGCTCCCACCGGGGTTATCCCCGAGACGGTCGCTCATCACAGCCGCGCCAACCGAACTCTGCTGGGAGAGACTGTCGAGTATCACGGCAGTAGTGTCGACCGTTCGTAGGGCGCTCGAGCCTAAATCATTGTTCCCTCCGGTGGTGCGAAGCGACTGTCGGGCGGATCGACACTACTCGAGCGTGGCTCGAACGACGCCGAACAGTCCCTCCCCGTGGCCCTCGCGAACGAGTTCGGGTTCACCGTTTGCCTCAGTTTTGGGGGATTCAATCGTGGACTCGTCGAACACCGTCTGGAGCCGCTCGCGAACCACGAACCCAGCGGCCTCGAGATGGGTACAGACCTCTTCGCCGGTAACGAACTGGGCGTCCGCGTAGAACGGGCTCTCGTCTTTGTTCTCCTGATACGCCCGCCCCATCGGGCTCGAGCGATCGAGAAACGCGACGACGAGCTCCCCGTCGGACGCGAGGACGCGGCGGGTTTCCGCGAGCGCGTCCTCGATATCGTCGAGGAAACACCAGACGGTGACGAACACGACGCGCTCGAACGTATCGTCGCGCACTGGAAGCCGTTCGGCGACGCCTCGAACCGGATCGACGCCGCGGTCGTGAGCCTCGAGGAGCGGATTCATCGCCGGGTCGATTCCGACCGGGATCTCGAGCGGGCCGGCGAAGCGGCCGGTTCCGACGCCGACCTCGAGCGTGGTCGGTTTGACAGATTCGGCGTCGCTGGCCGCGGAGGGTGGCCGTTCCGTGAACACCCGCTCGAGAGCGGTTAGTTCCGCTCGATAGGCGTCGCGATTCGTCTCGAACCAGTCGTCGTACTCCGCAGTGAGGGTTTCGAAGGGGGCTGTGGTGGGCATTGATCCGACAAGGAAGGGAGGGGAAGAAAAACTAGGTGTTCAGAGGGAATGTCGCGACATCGAGCCTACTTGATTAAGCGCTGGCAGCTGCCACAGAGGTTCTCCTCTTTGATGTCGACCTCGCGAACCGTCGGCGAGAAGTTCATCACGCAGCGGTTGTTGTCGCAGTGTTCGAGCCCGTAGGTGTGGCCGATCTCGTGGACGATTTCCTTTCGGACCCGGTCCTCGAAGATGTCGGCGGCGCTCTTGTTCGAGAAGCCGCCGTCCGAGGATGTCTGAAGTCGATACGTCGAGACGACGCTGCCACTACCATCGAGGTAGGCGAGTCCGAAAACGTAGTTTCGGCGTCGGTAAAAGAGGTCATGTGGCGTGATCGCGATGTTCTTGTCGCCCCGGCCGGACCGTTCTGCGAGCTGGATGAACGCCTCCGCAGAGTACTGGTTTCGTCCGTCATCGTACGCACCGCTTGGAATCGACTGCGAATCGTTGACCGTCACCTCACAGTCGTAGACCGAACGCAACGCTGCGGAGGCCGCCCGCTTGACCTCCGCGGAAACGGATCCCACCGGAACGATATCGACGAGCATGAAAACGACTATGGCCGCAGGTGCCATAAACGTCCCGCCATGGCACACTCTCGCCAGAATATCGAAGCAATCCGAGATTACCTCTCGAGCGCAGATCGTGTGATCGAGGTGGGAATCGGGCGACGAACCGATCTGGCGAGTCTGCTGGCGAAATCGGGGGTTTCCGTCACTGCGACCGACATTCACGAGCGTGACGTACCCACGGGCGTAACGTTCGTTCGCGACAATATCGTCGATCCGGCCCTCGAGGTGTACGAGGGTGCGGACGCGATCGTCGCCCAGAATTTGCCACCCGAGTTGCATCGACCAACGCTCGAAGTCGCTCGAGCGGTCGACGCGACGTTCGTGTTTACGACCCTCGGCGGCGACCAGCCGACGGTGCCGGTCGAGAGAAAGACGATTCCCGGCGACACGCTGTTCATCGTCGAATGACACGCTGTTCGTCGTCGAGTAAGCCAACCACCCGATCGAGTTCGGAGACGGTCACCGACCCAGAACACTTAGGATTCCGTACTGCCGTTCTGGGATATGCTCGCGTTCATCGGGTTTTTCTTCAGTCTCCTCACCGCTCCCGGCGTCGTCGTCCACGAGTTCGCCCACAAGAAGGCCTGCGACCTAACGAGCGTCCCCGTCGTCGACGTCGCGTACTTCCGGCTGGGGACGCCCGCGGGATACGTGAAACACCGCGAACCCGACCGCTACTGGCAGTCGTTCGTCATCAGCGTCGCCCCGTTTCTGCTCAACACGGTGATCGCGTTCTGTCTGTTCGTCGGCTTCGCCGCGTTCGTGCTCTCGAGTGGCAGTCCGGACCTCGGGCTCGGTTTCGATCCGACTCTCACGACGACGGAAACGCTCGCGGTCGCGCTCCTGTTCGGCTGGCTCGGATTTAGCGTCGGCGTTCAGGCGTTTCCCAGCACCGGCGACGCGAAGACGCTGTGGAATCGATCGCGATCGGAATGGCGGCGCTCGCCCGTCGTTCTCCTCGGGGTTCCGTTCGTAATCGTGATCTACCTCGCGAACCTGCTCTCGTGGTTCTTCCTCGACGTGCTCTATGCCGTCGGCTTGCTGGCCCTCGCGGTACAGGTCGCGCTGGCGCTCGGGTTCTGAGAAGGGCGCAGATTTTGAGTTGGCGCTCGAGACCGGTCAGTCGGCGTCGGTTGCCGAGCCCGGACGATATCGCCGACTCACTTCCTTCCAGCGGCCCGTCCGGAAGAGCCAGTAGTTGATTCCGCCCGGAACGAACGTCTCGAGCAGGAAGGCGAGATAGAGGGCGGCGATACCGAGCGGGGTCGCCAGCCCCAGCGCGGCCGCGGGAAGCGCAAAGGCGTACCGACCGACGAGCGAGGAGACGAACGGCCAGCGGGTCGCGCCTGCACCGAGGAGGGCTCCCGCCGCCGCGCCGTCGATCCCGAAGCCGACCGCGCTGATCGCACCGATGGCGACAAAGATTGCGGCCTGGGAAACCTCGTCAGGGCTCGAGACGAAGATGCTGGCGATCGGTTCGGCGAACAGCACGACGAGGGCCGCCGCGGTGACGTAGATCACCAGAGAGAGTCGAATGATCGCGCCGCCGTAGGCCTCGGCTTCGTCCTCCTCGTTCGCCCCGAGGTGCTGGCCGACGAGCGAACTCGAGGCCAGGGACATCCCCCAGTTGATGCTGTTGATCAGGCTTCGCACGCGTCTGCCGACCTCGAAGGCGGTGACGATTACCGGACCGAACGCCGCCGTGATCCACAACAGCGGGAAGACGACGATCCCCTGTGCGAGTCGACGACCGATTTCGGGTATCGATATCTCCATCAGTTGACGGATGATCCCGACGTCCAAAAGGGGTCCCGCGCGGGTGATCGGAACGGGGCTGGGTTCCATCCCGAACCCGCCGTAGTTCCGCCCGACCATCCCCCACGCGAGGACGACGGTGACGAATCCCGTCGAGAGCGTGGTCCCGATGGCCGCGCCGGCGACGCCCATATCGAAGCCGAAGATGAGGAGCGCGCTGAGAATTATATTGAGCACCGCGCCGCCGCCGCGGGCCATCATCTCCGTGAACGTGTCTCCGATCCCGGTGTACGTCCGGCTGGCAATAAGATTGAGCAACTCGAAGAGAACGGCCGGCGCGACGAGGGCGAGATAGACGCTTCCGTGGTAAAGCGAGTCCGGATCGTTCGCGAGTACTCCGATCAACGGCTCCGCGAGGAAGAAATAGGCGGCCATGATCGGAATCGCGAACGCGATCGCCACCAGAACGCTCTGTTTGACCACGATCGATGCGCGTTCGGTCTGCTCGCCGCCGTAGTTCTGCGAGACGAGGGTGACGGTGCCGCCCGCGAGGCCGAGTCCCAGCATGGTCACGACCTCCCAGTAGGCTAACGCGAACGCGAGTCCCGCGGTTCCAGTCGTGCCGACCGCGATGCCGACCATCGCCAGGTCCGCCGTCTGCTTGGACATGATCGCGAACCCGGTCCCGATCCGGGGTAACGCGAGCTCCATCGTCGGCCGGAACCGCTCGGCGGAAATGACGCCGAGTCGCTCGAGCCCCCTCGCGACGATATCGACGACGGTCCCCGTTCGCCCACTCATCACGCGCCCATTTCGGGGACGGAGACTTCCGTTTGCTGGTTCGAGCCAGCCAGTTCACAGACGCGAGGTTCAGCCGACCGAATTCGGCGTGTTTTATCACCTCGAGTCCGTTCGGCCACGTATGAACGCAGCCCCCAGCATCGACGCCGACGCGGTCGTCCTCGACATCGACGGGGTGCTCGTCGACGTCGAAAACTCCTACCGACGAGCGATCATAGAATCCGTCGAGCGAGTCTATGACCGAACCATTCGCAAGGAAGACATCCAGCAGTTCAAGGACGCCGGTGGATTCAACAACGACTGGGAACTCACCTACGCGGCCGCCCTCTACGTATTGGCAACCGAAGAGGGGTATCGCGGCTCGATCGGCGAGTTTACCGACGGAATCGCGGCGAACGGGGGCGGTCTCGAGGCCGCTACCGCGGTCGTCCGCGAGGAGATCGGCGCGAACGCGATCCAACGCGTCAAAGGCCGGTGGGATCGCGACCGGCTCCGGGACGTGTTCCAACAGCTCTATCTCGGCGAAGAGCTCTACCGCGGTCTCGAGGGCGGCGACCCCGACATCGAAACGCGCGGATTCATCCACGACGAACCGGTGTTGCTCGAGGACGAGACGCGGGACGCCCTGACGGCAGACTACGACGTTGGCGTGGTGACCGGACGGCCGGAAGCCGAGGCCGAAATCGCCCTCGAGCGCGTCGGCCTCGAGATCGGTGCCGACGACCGATTCACGATGGACGATTGGGAGGAGGGCAAGCCACACCCTCGAGCGCTGACCACGCTCGCGGCGAAGTTCGACGCCGACACCGTCGTCTTCGTCGGCGACACGCTCGACGACGTGCGGACGGCCGTCAACGCGAGCGAAAACGATCCGGATCGAACCTACCACGGAATCGGCGTACTGACCGGCGGGCTGACGGGCGAGGACGGGCGGCAGAAGTACGACGAGGAGGGTGCGTCGGTCATCCTCGAGTCGATTAACGAGTTGCCGGACGTACTCGAGGGCGAAGATTGATTCTATCGACTGTGCTTTGTCTGGCCTCCTCGAATCCCGAAACGGTTGACAGAATGCGCCACAACACATAATGGCTGCACGATACGTCTGTGAATCAATGCGAACCGCCATCGGAGTCTTCGTCGTCGTTGGGCTCGTCGTGATGGCTGGTTGTGCAGGGCTCGGTATCGACGACGGCCTCGGGACGCCCTCGGACGGGACCGATGATTCGACCGCAGAATCGGACGTGCCCGACGCGAACCCCTACGGCGCGGAGACGCTGATAGTCGCGTACGACGACTCAGCCGTCGAGATGGACAAACGCCACGTCGTCGAGGATTCGCTAGAATACTGGGAGGAAGAGAGCGAGCAGTACGCCGGGTATCCGATCTCGTACGAACTCGATCAGTCCGATCCGGACCCGGACAAGCACATCGAGTTCGTGGCCGACCTCGAGCGCTGTGGCGAGGCGTTCGACTCGTTCCACATCGGTTGTGCGGACTACGTCACCGAGCAGGCTCCCGAGACGGCCGAGATCCGCGTCGAGGCAGGATACACGAACGCCACGCTCCGAAACACGACGAAACACGAACTCGGGCACACGCTGGGGCTCGACCACGACGACGAACCGCAGTCGATCATGGCTCCCGAACAGGAGCGAGCGATCGACCGGGACACGAACGTTCAGCTCCGCATCGCGGACGCATACGACGAGGGAAGCGTCGTCGAAGGGATCGAAACGGCGCTGGAAACGTGGGAGACTCACCTCGAATCCAAGGGGCACGAGACGACGACCACCGTGGATGTCGTCGAGGAGTTCGACGGCGACGCGGCGATCGCGTACAACGCGACCGACTCGCGCGACGCATGTGGCGAGGCGTTAGTGTGCCAAACTGACGACACGGACGAGGGAGACCTCGAAGTCACCACCGAATGGATTCACGAGGACGACCACGAGAGCGTGATGGGAAGCGTGTACGGCGCGTCCCAGGGGATCCAGACTGACGATGCTCCGCCCGAATATCAGCACGAACCTGGCAACTAACGCACTCCTTTTACTCCTGCCCCCGTCCTCGGCGCTCGCGGACCACTCCGTTCCCCGCTCGTTTTTTGCCGCCAGCGATTGTATCGACGGGCCAGATGGCAGACGAATTTACCCGGCCCGGCGACGACCTTCCCGGCGAGCCGACCTCACCCTGGCTCGCGACGACCCTCGAGGCCGGCTACGGCCCGCTCGAGTCGAACCTATCCGTCGACGTCGCCGTCGTCGGCGCGGGAATCGCGGGGCTCTCGGCGGCGATCGACCTGCGGGACCGCGGGAAGTCGGTCGTCGTCCTCGAGCGAGACTCCGTCGCGGCGGGCGTCACCGGGAAATCGACGGCGAAGCTGACGAGCCAGCACGGGTTGATCTACGACCACCTTCGCCGGGAGTTCGGCCGCGACGCCGCGGGGCGGTACGCGACGGTGAACGAGCGGGCGATCGACGAGGTCGAACGGCGAATCGACGATCTCGAGATCGATTGCGGGTTCGAACGACAGCCGTCGTACCTCTATAGCGACAATCGGGACGAGATCGAACGGGAGGCCGACGCGGCGACGGTGGCGGGGCTCGAGGCAAGCGAAGTTCGGTCCGTGCCGCCGTTCGAACGTGCCTCGGCGGCGCTGCGATTCGAGGATCAGGCGTGGTTTCACCCCCGGCGGTACCTCCTCGGGTTGGCCGAGGAGTTACATAGGAGTGGCGACGAGACTGGCAAAAGTCGAGAGAGTGGAGGCAGTGCTGATGAAAACGGGGAAATCGGAGACAAGACTGACGAAGGAGGTGAAACCAACGGCGAAACGGAGATCTACGAGCACACTCGAGTAACCGACGTCGAACCGGGGAACCCGTGTCGTCTTCGAACGGAACGAGGGGCCACCGTCACGGCCGGCAACGTCGTCGTCGCGACCGGCTATCCGATCCTCGATCGGGCGGGTTACTTCACCAGAATGCACCCGAAACGGTCCTACGTGCTGGGCGTTCGAATCCGCGGTGAGCCGCCGTCGGGAATGTACTACCGCCCCGGCGACCCGTACCGTTCGGTCCGGACCCACCGGGCGGGAGACGACGAGGAACCACTAGTGCTCGTCGGCGGCGAGAATCACAAAACCGGGCAGGGGGGCTCGACTGCGGATCGGTACCGGCGGCTCGCACGCTGGGCGCGCGAACGCTTCCGAGTCGAGTCGATCGACTACCGGTGGTCGACCCAGGACTACGTAACTGCGGACCGGGTGCCATTCGTCGGTCGAGCGGGCGTCGCCAGCGAGAACGTCTACGTCGCGACCGGCTTTCGCGGCTGGGGGATGACGAACGGCGTCGCCGCCGGGCGACTGCTCGCGGAGCTGATCGACGGCGAGCGACCGCCCGAAGCCGAGCTGTTCGATCCGCTCCGGTTCACGCCGAAGACCTCCGCGGCGGACGCGCTCACCGAAAACGCCGACGCCGCGAGCCAATTCGCGACCGATTGGCTCCGAACACTGTTCTCGCCGGACTTCGAGTCTATTTCACGGGGCGAAGGACGAGTCATCCGCGACGGGCCGAAGCCGATCGCGGCCGCTCGAGACGGCGACGGCGACCTCCACACCGTCTCCGCCGTCTGTACACACACCTACTGCGTCGTCGACTGGAACGACGCCGAGTGCAGCTGGGACTGTCCGTGCCACGGCTCGCGGTTCGCCCCCGACGGGACGATTCTCGAGGGGCCCGCTACCGAGGATTTGCCGCCTCGAGACGCGGATTCACACTGAGCGCGAGAAGGATTTTAGGATTCGATCGCGAGGTCGGGATAATCTGCGATGATCCCGTCGACGCCTGCCTCGGCGAGCTGGTCGAAC
The DNA here is from genome assembly GCF_055379965.1 of Halostagnicola alkaliphila. Classification (NCBI taxonomy): domain Archaea; kingdom Methanobacteriati; phylum Methanobacteriota; class Halobacteria; order Halobacteriales; family Natrialbaceae; genus Halostagnicola; species Halostagnicola alkaliphila. Next base: position 304,588 of record NZ_AP043826.1, read on the forward strand.
TGAATCCACGTCTCGGCGGTCCAGACGTTTACCGCTCGGCCTTCCTCGTGTGCCACCTCGAGTAAGTCGATTTCCGGTTCGTCGTCCGAGAATCCGGCGTAGTCCGTTCTCGCCAGCGGCGTTTCCACGATCGCGTTTCGCGGCGGGTGAATCGCCTCGCAATCGTAGCGACGGGCGATCTCGAGGCCGGCCTCGATGTCGTCCCAGATCAGCGGGGCGACGGCGTAGGACGGCCCAATGTCGCGGACGGCCGCGAGCGGCCCCTCGCAAAACGAAGAAAAGAGGATTTCGCCGGCGAAGGCGTCACAGTCGGCGACGACCCGTTCGACGAACGGTTTCCAGACCGCCTTTCGCTCCTCGCGGTCGCTCTTCGGGAGCGACTCGCCGAAGCGAAGCGACTCCGTCCCGGGGTTTTTCAGTTCGACGTTGACGGCCATCGTATTCGGGATCGCCTCGAGAAACGTCTCGAGCGTCGGCACCGTGTCGTCGGTTCTGAGAACCTTCGCGCCCTGCACTTGCTCGAGGTCGGATTCCCAGACGAGGCCCTCGGCGTCCGTTAGGGGCCGGCCGTCGCGGGTCCCCTCGAGTCGCTCGTCGTGGATCACGACCGGGGTTCCGCAGGCCGCCGGCTGGACGTCGATCTCGAGCATCGACGCGTCGGTGTCTTCGACCGCGTTGCGTGCCGCGGCGACGGTGTTCTCCGGGGCGACGCCGGCGAATCCTCGGTGGGCGATGACGGCGGGCTCAGCCATTGGCGAAACGAACGAAGGCGGACGTGTTGTATCTGTTCCCGGCCGCTCGAGATCGTCTCAGGATCTGTCTACCAGACGAGTCCTCCGCCGCTCGAGGATTCGATCGCGTCACCTCGACGACTGCGCCTCGAGAACCGAACGAATTGCCGCCGTCGCGTCGGCTCTGCCCGCCGGCGAGGGGAAGTGTCGTTCCGCCGGCAACACTCTGTAGTCGACGTTCGGCGACAAGGTACGATGGACGCGCTCGCGGAGTCGATCGCCGGGAAAGAACGGATCGCGCTCGCCGGTGACGACCAGCGTCGGCGCGTCGAACCCCGACAGCGCGTCGGACCCGTCGGGTCCGGGAAAGTCCGCACTCAGATCTCCCGTCCGGAGCGCCGCGGCGATAGTCTCGAGGACCACGTCGTCGACGGTCTCGACCGGCTGGGTGAACATCGCCTCGAGGGCGCTGATGAGAAACCGTCTATGGGGGACGAAACGATAGGCCAGCGACGGGAGGATCACGCGGGCGAGATCCAACGAGAACGCGGTTCCGAACCCCGCGGGAACGACGAGCGCGGCCGCGGAAACGCGATCGGGAGCCGTCGCCGCCGTCTCGAGAAGGACGCCTCCGCCGTGGGAGATGCCGATCATCGCGGGGCGGTCGAGACCGAAGGCGTCGAGAACGTCGACGACCCACTTCCCGTATGAAGACGGCGCGACCGCGGCGCTCTTGCCGGGTTCGCCTATCGTGTCGGGCGCGATCAGTCGGTACTCGTCGGCGAGGGACTGGCACCACGATAGCGTGACCGGGTTTGTGACGTTCCCGCCCTGAAGAACGACCACCGGCGGCGCGAACGGATCGCCGGAGAGCAACGCGTGCGTTCGCCCGGCGTCGGTTTCGATCCACGCCTCTTCGACGGGAACGTCGAGCAGCGCCGCGACCGCACGGTCGTAGAGTTCGTCGAACGGCGCCCCACCGAACTCCTCGTCCGCGGTATCGCCGTCGTGATTCCGGCCCGGTGTGACCATGTACATTCCGTCCGTGGCGAATCGTCTTAACCGTCCGTGGGGTGCTCGTCGGCAGAGATATCGTCCGCGAGGCACTCGTTGGGTCGTTACACTGCCGCGTCGACCGATCGGGGAGACGGATCGATCCGGATCTCGAGTCGGTCTGCACGCAAACGTTGAAACGCCGCCCCGTAGAATCGCCGACCATGGCCGACGCGACGCTTTCGGACGTCGAATCCGCCCTCGAGCGGGCGACTGATCTCGAGACCGAGGCTGCGGTCGACCTCCTCGAGCGCGCCCACCGAAATCTCGAAGAACTCGCGGACGACCCGGACATCGACCAGGAGCACCGCCGAGCGCTCGAGAACCGACTCGAACAGCGGATGCGAGAGCTCCGAAATCGAGACGCCTACGACGGGGGCGACCTCGGGGCGGCGATAAACCCCGACGAGGACGACGCGCCGTAGCTCTCGAAGAGCGACAGCCAGAACGGGACGCTACAATCGTCTGCGGAAAACCCGTCGTAGGAGAAGAATAAAAATCGGTTTGAATCGCGAGCCTGCTCGCTCCTCGAGTCGAAATACTGCGTTTGATCGCGGAACGGTCAGCCTCCTTTTGCGTTCGGGCATCGAGTCGGCGTGCGCTATGAGGGGACGAGATCTCACGCGGCGGCGGGTGCTACAGGGGGTAACGACCGGAAGCATCGTCCTGGCCGGGACGCAACTCGGAGGTGGATCGGGTTTGCGCGGGCGAACCGAAGGGGATGCAACGACCGCACTCGAGACCGATGCCACGAACCGACAGATCGACACCTCGAGTCTGGAGATCGAAATCATCGAGACGAACGCGCCGGTCAACGCCGGCGAGTATCTGCAGGTGACCGCAGAGATCGAAAACACCGGTTCGTCGGCCGTTCGACCCGAGGTGGAGTTCGTCGTCGGCTACGCCGAAGAACGACTGGGACGGCGAACGATGACGATCGAAGCCGGCGAGACGGTGACGGTCAATCAGGGATTCGACACGTATCCGGTCCGGAGCGACGACGAATTCCCGGTTCGAATCGAAATCGACGGATCCGGAGCCGAACGAACCGTGGCGGTGCACGCGGCGTCGGAGCTCTCCACCGCGATGCCGGATAGCGAACTCGCCGTCCAGCCGGGAACGACGGTGCTGTTCGAGGTCGAGCCCGTCGATCCGGACGAAAGTCACGAGGTGAACTGGTGGGTCGACGGCGAGTCCACCGGGGCCTGGATGGGGCCCTGGACGGGCGCGTACTTCGCCGAAGTCGGGCGGTATTTCCACATGCACACGTTCGACTCCGCGGGAACGCACGAGATCGCCGCGTCGGTGGCTCGACGGGGGGATAGCGGGTTCGGCGGCGGGGACGAAACCTACGCCGCGTACTGGGAGATCGACGTCTCGAGCGGCAGCAAAGGATCGCCGTCGATCGAACGCCGAAGCCCGAGCGAAGAGACGCTCGAATTTTCGCCTGACGACGAGTTCGAGTTCGAACTCGAGGTCTCCGTCTCGGGCGCGGACAGATCCCTCGATCGAGTCGTCTGGTGGTTGACCCAGGCCGATTCCATCATCGACGTGACCGACCTCTCCGGCACGCTCGATACGGCGACGCTTCCGCTCACCGGGAGCGCACTCTGTCACACCTGCCGGGTCAGTCCCTGGATCGTCTGTGCGGACGGCACCACTCGAGAACTCGACGAGGCGTGGATCGTCAACCGGGTCGAAGATGACGATGGTACCGACGACGGAACGCTCGAGGTTCGGATTCTCGAGACGAACTCGCCCGTCGATGCGGGCGGGGTTCTCGAGGCGATTATCGAGATCGAGAACACGGGAGGATCGACCGCATCGGACGAACTCGAGTTTATCGTCGGCCACGACCCGGAGCGGGTCGACACGCAGGAGGTCACCGTTTCGGGCGGCGACACCGGAACCGCCACGCTCGAGTTCGAAACGTATCCGACCAGTCGGGACGAGCAGTTCCCAGTTCGTGTCATCGGCGCGGACGACGCGGACGAGACGATGGTCGAGGTGATCGCCTGAGCGAGACCTCCAATGACGCTAGTAGCCGAGCCCGAAGGCTCGGTTTGCCGTCAGGGCGAGAAAGGAGACGAAAAACAGGATCGCCAGCGACCAGAACGCGACGCCCCAGCCGAAGATGTCGGCGGTGAGGCCGACGCCGACCGATCCGCTCGCACCGAGGACGGTGTATACCGTTCGAACGAGGCCGAACCCGGTTCCGCGCTCTTCGACCGGGAGCGCGTCCATGAACCGCGGATCGATCGCCGCGAAGAAACTCGATCCGACGCCCGCGAAGGCGATTCCAAGGGCCATCGGAAGAAGCCCCGAGCCGAGCACAACCAACGGAATTCCGACCGCTCCGGCGAGCATCGAACTGCCGATCGCGACGTCCCGGCCGTACACGTCCGAAACGCGGCCGAGGACGATTTGGCCGCACGCCCTGATGACGAAAAAGACCGAAAAGGCGACGCCGGCCGCGGTCGGCGTGTAGCCGTGAAACGCGACGAGAAACGCGGGGAAAAACGATAGCAAGCCCTGCACGACGTACGTTCCGGCCATCGCGATGAGGAGCGGAAACGCGATCGTCGGTCGCGAGACCAGTCCGACCAGCGAGCGCAACTCGAGGCTCTCCCGGAGCGGTTCGTCCGGCCGTCGCGGTTCGGTCGGACGGATCCGCCAGACGAAGAGGACGAAAATCGGGACCCCGACGATCGCGGTCAACGCGACGGCGGGACGCCATCCGTACCGGACGCCGACCCAGGCTGCCGCAACCGGTGCGACCAGACCCGCGAGCGGCCCTCCGATCGAATGAAAGCCCACGGCGGTGCCGATATCGTCGAACGTCCGCGACAGCAGCGTCGTCGCGACCGCGTAGTGGAGCCCCGCGACGCCGCCGAGGGCGATCGCGGCCGCGACGAACGCGCCGTACAGCGGCGACAGCGCGAGTGCGACGCTCATCACCGTCGTTCCGCCGACGGCGACGAGGATAATCAATTTTTCACCGTACCGATCGGCGAGGATGCCGCTCGGAAACTGAGCGAGACCGTAGGCGAGCCACATCCCCGTTAGCGCGAACCCGATCAGCGTGTTCGTAATCCCGAAATCCTCGGTGATCAACGGGACGACCGGGCTGATCGCGAGGCGAGCGAAGTAGGTGACGAAAAACGCCAACAGACACAAAACGAGAACCGTGTGCCGATACTGCCAGTTCATGTGAGTGAGAGTCTACGTGAGTGACTCGAGCGAGCGCGCATGAGCGTGGCGTTTCCGGTACTCCGTGCTCGGTTAGGAGACGCGAGAAGAGTTTGACGCCACCTCGGAGTCGAAAATCACGCGTCGTCCCTTATCCCGTCCCTTGGGCCCTGTATGTGGTCTACGAACCTCCGCTTTCATCCGCGCGGAACCGTTCCGGGACGACCGTCTGCTCGGCGAGAAGTGCGACTGAGGACCCGACGAGACCGCCGACGATGAACGCATCGAAGAAAAAGAGGACGCCGCCAAGCGCGAGTTCGACTCCGAGTACGAGGAAGAAACAAACGAAAACGGCACCGAGTACCAGATACGTGAGCGATTCCCGTCGTTCGGCCGGAACGCGGTCACGAACGAGCCAGGCGAGCGGCCCGATAAGAAAAAACGCCGCGATGGCGTACCCTCCGGCCCAGATCCACGCGCTCGAGCCGTAGTTCAGAAGATCGGCGACGCTCTGGAGACCGAAGAAGGCCAAACAGCCGACGAGGAGAACGCGACGGGTTCGGGCCGATACTGAAAATCCCATGCGGATACGTATTTCCGTAGTGTCAAATGTCCTTTGGGACCTCGAAAGTCGGCTGCTGGGAGCGATCCCGAGAATAATCGGACGGTTGATCCCAGCGGCTCCGACAGGGGTCGCTCTTCTCCGCCACTCGCCGAACTCCGAACCCAGCGTCAATCGCGATTTGCCTCCCCAACCGGGATTCCGGCGAGTTCGGCCGAACTCCCTCCCTTTTATTCGAGTGCCACCCCGAGAGACGGGTATGCGAATCGCACTACTGGGCGGAACCGGCGATATCGGCGAAGGGTTGGCGTTGCGTTTTGCACACGACACCGACCACGAGGTTCTGATCGGCTCTCGAGACCCGGAGAAGGCTCGAGACTCGGTCGAAGAGTACGAGGAGATACTCGAGGATCGCGGCGTCGATTCGTCGGTCAAGGGATTCACGAACGAGATGGCGACCGATCGGGCGGACGTCGCCGTTCTCTCCGTGCCGCCGTACTACGCCGGCGACACCGTCGAAGCCGTCGAGGAGAAACTCGACGAGGACACGATCCTCGTCACGCCCGCGGTCGGGATGAAAGGCGACGAGGACGGGATGCACTATCACCCGCCGTCGGCCGGCAGCGTTACCGAACTCGTGGCGAGTCGAGCGCCCGACGAAACCCCAGTCGTCGGCGCGTTCCACAACCTCGCGGCGGGAGAGCTCTCGGACCTCGATCACGACCTCAACCTCGATACGCTCGTCGTCGGCGAGGGAACCGCTAAGGAGACGGTCACGTCGCTGGCAAGCGAGATCGACGGCCTTCGCGTTCTCGACGCCGGGCCGTTGGCGAACGCAGCCGAAGTTGAGAGCGTCACGCCGCTGGTTATCAACATTGCACGCCACAACGAGGAATTACACGACGTCGGCGTCAAATTCCACTAGTCGTCTCGACAACGGAGATTTCCACCAAGAAACGACGACAGAACGGGAGACGGCGTCGGACAACTATTATTCGGTGAGAAAATAATACAGCAAATCGGAGTTATATACGGTATTACTCCGTCGAGTGGTCGTTTTCGTCGATCGGTGGTCCGTCGATAGTCGGGTTCCAGAGAGGTATTCGTGCGCAGCGCCGGACCGATTCTCGAGGACACGCCTTCAACGGGAGTGGTCGGCGACAGAACAGTTCCACTCGAGCAGAGTCGTATTTCAGGTCGGACAGTTCGAGGTTTCGACGGGGGAACAACTCGAAGAAGGGTGCCAGACGACCATATTCCGGGCATAACAAAGGCCGAAATTCCCGTGTGGAGGTATCGGATGAGAGACATGAAATCCACGACAATTGCAGACGAACGGACACCAGTATCGAAACGAAGTGTACTCGCGATTTTTCTCGCAATCGTGATGGCTGTCGGGATGGTTGGCGGCGCTGCCGTCGTCGGCGCATCCTCCGGGGAGGCGACCGCGGAGAACGGTCTCGAGGAACTCACCGCCACCGATCAGTGCGTTGCGGAGGGCGGCGAGATTACGGTAACGAATTCGAACGATGAGGACGTTCTGGTAACACTGAACGCGTCCGACGACTCGGGTGCTGCGGACGACCCGACTGCCGACGACGGCGACGATGACGGACTGAACCAAACTGAACTCGTCACGAGCGACGACGAAATCACGTTCTCCGAACTCGAGAACGGCGACTACGCGCTTTCGGCGAACGCGAACGACAAGACGGAGGTTCCGATCGACAACGATGAAATCACGATCGACTGCGACGAGGCGGAATCAGCGGCCGACAGTGACGACAAAGAACCCGCCGACGAGAACGATGACAAGGATGTCGCTAAGGCCGTTGTGACTGACGACGACAAACAGGACGCCGTGACTGACGACGACAAACAAGACGGTTTCGTTGACGACGGCAAGCAGGTGGTCGCGCTTGACGACAAACAACCGGTCGCAGATACCGAAGAGAAAGAAACGGAAGCGCTCGAGAAAGCGGATGATGTCGCGGTCGAGACCCTCGCCGACGCTGACGACGACAAGGCCGTCGAGGACGGTGACAAGGAAGCCGATGACGATGTCGACAAGGAAGTCGCCGACGACGCTGACGAACCGACGGTCAGCCAGATCGATGACAAAGGTGTCGTCGATGACACGGATGATAAAGCGGTCGATGACCGCGAGGAGGACGTGCCAAAGAACGTCACGAATGAAGACGAGAAGGAAGGCAACGTAACGGCGGACGATGAGAAAGACACGGTCGAGCACGAGGATGACGACGAGCCGAAAGAGGATGTGTCGGAGAAAGACGATGAGAAGGACCACGACGAGAAAGACGACGTGAAAGAGGAAGACGAGGACAAGAAAGAAGATCAAAAGGACCGCCATGACCTGAAAGATGACGAAGATCAGAAGGAGGATGTGAAGGATACCGACGGTGAGAAGGACCGCGACGAACCGAAAGATGACGACGAGAAAGAGGAAGACAAGGACGAGAAAGACGGTGACAAGAAGGATGACGAGACCAAGGACGATGACGACGAGAAGGAGGAATACGACGAGCAGGCTGACGACGTGAAGGACGAGGACGACGAGAAGAAAGACACGAACGACGACAAGGAAGATACCGGTGAGAAAGACTACGACAACGGTGACAGCGACGACAACGACACCAAATCAGAATAAGGGACAGCCATCAGAACCATCGAAGTACAGTCACTATCACCGAAACCCACTCTCGTTTTTCTGGACGCGATAAGCGAGGCTCGAGCGTCCGGTACCAGTCTACTCGAGTGAGAACAATACCGACGACTCGTCGGCGTGAGGCGCTGTGAAAACGACGAATTGCTGGTTTCAGATCACGCGCCAGCGGACTCGAGGGCGTCCTCGATATCCTCGCGCTGTGTAACGCCGACGAACCGTTCGACGATTTCGTCTTCGTTTTCGATGACGAGCGTTGGCAGCGAACGTACCTGATATTCGTTTGCGACGTCTTGCTGTTCGTCGACGTTTACTTTCTCGACTTCGAATCGGCCCTCCCAGTCGTCCTCGAGATCCTCGAGGATCGGATCCTGGGTCTTGCACGGGCCACACCAGTCTGCGTGGAAGTCTTTAAGTGTGACAGTCATACCGTTCATTGGCTCTTCCCGCGCAGCGCGCATAAGGGTTTCCCACCAGTGCGGATTTGCCGTGATCGCCGACGCCGCTCGAGTGCGAATAGGATCCGTACGGTCGAAAGATTTAGTGCCTGGCGGACCAATGGAGAGGTATGGATAAAGGACAAAACACTGGCGGACTGATGTCCAGTGCCGGACTGGTCCGGTACTTCGACGCCGAAGACTCGAACGCGATTCGCATCGACCCCAAAACTGTCATCGCGACCGGTGTCATGATGGGCGTTCTCATCCAGCTGCTGGCGTTCGTCTCATAACGCTTTACTCGTTTTCGTCTTCGATCTCAACCGATAGACAGCGACATGTTCTGACGGTTCAGTACTCCTACCGCGGAGTATCGGACAACTCGAACCAACCACGGTGCGTGACGCGGGATTTTTGACGACACTCCACTTAGGTCGGCCATGTCACTGGTTGCAGGCGTCGTGGCCGTGCAGGGCGACGTTTCCGAACACGCAGACGCTATCAGACGGGCGGGCGACGCCCGCGGCGAGACGGTCGAGGTTCGCGAAATTCGCGAGTCGGGTATCGTCCCCGACTGCGACCTGCTCGCGATGCCCGGCGGCGAATCGACGACCATCTCGAGGCTCGTCCACTCGGAGGGAATCGCGCCGGAGATCCGAGAACACGTCGAGGGCGGAAAACCGCTGTTCGCGACCTGCGCCGGGCTGATCGTCGCCTCGAGCGACGCGGGCGACGAGCGCGTGGACACGTTGGATCTGATCGACGTGACCGTCGAGCGAAACGCGTTCGGGCGACAGAAAGACAGCTTCGAAGCGCCACTCGAGGTGACCGGCCTCGCCGATGAGGAGCCGTTTCCCGCGGTGTTCATTCGCGCGCCGGCCATCGACGACGTAGGCAACGCCGAGGTGCTCGCGTCGTGGGATGGAAATCCGGTCGCGGTGCGGGACGGCCCCGTCGTCGGCACTTCGTTTCATCCCGAGTTGACGACCGACGATCGAATTCACGGGTTGGCGTTTTTCGAGAACGACGCGGCGTCAGTGCCGGCACTCGAGCGGTACTGACTCCGTTTTGCAGTCGGCGATCCGACGGAAAGCGAACGTCGCAGGCGTACAGACTTTTCCCCTTCGCCTTCATGAGTCGAACTATGAATGCGTCCATCGACGCGGTCCGCGTCGCGGGAACCCAACAGGGACCAGTTCCGGTCCTCATCCTCGCTATCGACGGCGAGGATGACATCGTCCCGATCTTCATCGGTTTCAACGAGGCGACGAGCATCGCTCGAGGCCTCGAGGCCGAAGATATCGGCCGGCCGCTGACCCACGATCTCCTGCTCGACGTAATGGAAGAACTCGGCGGGCGGGTCGACCGAGTCGTCGTCAACGAAATCGAAGAGCGCGCCGACGGACAGGGTGGGACCTACATCGCGGACATCCACGTTGATACGCCGCGGGGCGAAACCGTGATCGACGCCCGACCGAGCGATTCGCTCGCGCTCGCGGCTCGAACCAACGTCCCCATCGAGGTCACCGAGGCCGTCTTCGAGGACGGACGAGACGACAGCGAGAAGTTCGCCGAACTCGAAGACATTCGTGACGTTCCCGGTGAATTATAAATGGACGAAACACTCGAGGAGTTGTTCGCCGTTATCGAAGACCGCAAGGAAACGCTACCCGAAGAGTCCTACACTGCTTCGCTGTTTACCCACGAGAAAGGGGAAAACGCCGTCCTGGAGAAACTCGGCGAGGAGTCGACGGAACTGATTCTGGCCGCCAAAGACGACGACCGCGAGGAAATCGCCTACGAAGCCGCCGATATCGTCTACCACCTGCTGGTTTTGCTCTCGATGAAGGAGATGAGTCTCGAGGAGCTCGAGGACGAACTCGAGGCGCGGCGATAGAGGTGAACACCCACGGAACGCAGGGTCGATGCGTCCGAAGCGAGACGATTCCGCGAACGCCCGCCGGTTCGACGACAAAGTGGATCAGATACAGCCCCGACGTCGATCACGAGATGCTTGACAACCGATAGTATCTCCTTTCGTGACTGTAATAAATTCAGTATTTTTGTAATGTTGTGTTATAGGAATTACCACAAAACTCATCCCAGATGGCTCAGAGGAACAGCTATGGGATTGTTTGGTGACGACGGGAGCGGGGCCGAGGAGACGGCCCAACTCCCAATTCCGGAATATGAGCATTTTCCGACGGAGACCTATAGCGTCGCGTGTGCCGTTGCAATTTACCGAGAAGATCTGCGTGCCCTACGAGACCTCCTCGAGAACGAAACTGCGACGACGACCGTGATCGAACAGTCGACGTTCCTCTCTCGAGCGGTTGACGACAAGTTGCGAATCCAGCAAACTGAGGAGGATCTCGCGGCATTCATGCACGAGTTAGTCGAGACGTGGGAGAGCCAGATCGATAGCGATCCATCGGCCGTCTGGTGGTCGGTTGATACGGACTGGCGAGCGAGATTGTACCTGCGATACTGCAACGCGAGAGCCGAGCACGACGGCGACGAGTTCGAATTCTCGGCGAGCATCGACCGAGTTCGGACGCTGATTTCCCGGTGTGAAGCGGCCGCAGAAAACGATTCGAAACGAGGGATCGTCCACAAAGATCACGTTCCGGGTGTAGAACCCGAGTAAAGCGAGTGATGGACGCGGTCAGTGACGCGAAAAGAGCAGACGGACACTGAGAACGTAGCCGGTCGAACCGCCCGACACTCGTACTCATCCGCCCCACTGATACCCAACGGTCGTGACGAGTACCCATGTGGTACTCGAGTACTCGCTATTTTCGACAGGGTTCTCGACTTGGGCGTTCAAATACACGTTGAAAAGTCGTTCAAACACGCGCTGAAAGGTCTTCGGGGTACTCAACACCGAACGGATTAGTCGTCGTCTTCTTCGTCCTCATCGACAGTCTCGAGCGCATCGACAGCACTGGATAGGTTCGTGTCGTTTGCCTCAACACCGTCTGCAGCGTTGCGTAACCCGTCGACTGCTTCCTGGGCTGCATCGCCGAACTCGTCGTCGATTTCGTCGGCTTCCTGACGGGCTTCGTCGGGGGTACTAACGTCATCAGCGATTTCTTCGCCGAGAAGGTCCTCCGACTGAACGTTGATCTCAGCAACGACCTGATCGAATATCTCATCTTGGAGTCTATCGGTCTCACTCTCGAGTCGGTCTGCCTCCGCTTGAGCGTCGTCAGCGGTTTCGGCTTCAACCTCGTCGACCCCTTCGACGTCGTCGACGTTCTCGAGTTCGGCGTTGATGTCCTCGACGGTTTCGTTCACATCGGCAACCGGCCCGACGTTTACCTCCTCGACCGTCTCGTCGACTCCGGCCACCGAATCGTCGATCGGATCCTCCTCGGGTGGTTCGTCGTTAGAGTCGTCGTCCTCTGGCGAGTCATCGTCCTCCTCACTTTCTTGACCGGTATCTTCGGTACAGCCACTTACACCGATTATAGCTGCCGTTCCGGATAGTTTGACAAGTGTTCGACGTGAAATGCGAGTATCTTTCATCGTCAACCGTCCGAACGAGTACTACATTATTTATTATCGATGAGTTAGATTGCGATGATACTCACAACTGATCACATATCACACAAGGAACGGGAGTGAACCTACGAGTAGTTGGAAAACGGGCGAGTTGGGGCCGATGAAGTGCGTTCCCTCGGATTTGCCCAGAGCACCGAACGAGTCTCTCGTTGGGCGGGTGCCGAAATATCGTGACAATCGAAGGGGCGATGGCACCGCGAGACGGGTTTCGATAGGGGATCTGTATACGAGTCGGCGAGACTCGACCTGATCGAACCAGAACGAACGAATTGATCGAACCAAGAAGTTCGCTCCCGACATCGTCCGCTTCACCGTTCGTTCACCGCACTCGCTACCGTTCGGCCGAACGATCGTGGTATCACCGGGGAGGCTACGTTGCAACTCGAGGTGGACGTGAGCGAGAAGCGGCCTCGCAGTATGTTGGCGGTCACAAGAGGTCGAGGAACGCCTCCAGTTCCAGTATTACGCGATCAGAACTAGCGAAATACGTCCACATCAACCGCTTTTGAGGTGGACGTGACTAAGTTGCTCGCGAACGTATCGGTCCGATTGCAGAATTATTCGTCGGAGCAGACCACGGACCGTTACCGACGAACGAGCAGAAAAAATCAGTCGGAAATCTGGCGACTATTGTCTTGTTGGCGAGTCAGCAGTCGATTGAGTCCTCGCTCTCGTCAGGTTCCTCTACTGGGTCCTCATCGATCGGCTCGTCGATGTCGATTGGCAGTTCATCGAAATCACCTTCCTCGAGCACGATTACGGTGAGGTTTTCGATGGTGAGTTCTTCGGCAGTGATGTTCTCCGCATGAACTAGAACGTCTTCAGGGATATCCGATTCATCGATCGGGATATCATCAACTTCGCCGCTGTCGTCTTCGTCGGCTTCGTCGCTATCGTCTTCATCGGCTTCGTCGCTGTCGTCTTCATCGGCTTCGTCGCTGTCGTCTTCGTCAGCTTCGTCGCTGTCGTCCTCGTCGGCTTCGTCGCTGTCGTCTTCGTCAGCTTCGTCGCTGTCGTCCTCGTCGGTTTCGTCGCTATCGTCCTCATCGGCTTCATCGCTGTCGTCTTCGTCAGCTTCGTCGCTGTCATCCTCGTCAGCCTCGTCGCTATCGTCCTCATCGGCTTCATCGCTGTCGTCTTCGTCAGCTTCGTCGCTGTCATCCTCGTCAGCCTCGTCGCTATCGTCCTCGTCAGCTTCGTCGCTGTCGTCCTCATCGGCTTCGTCGCCGTCGTCAACCTGCTCGGCGAGGTCCTGGATTTCCTCGACGCTATCGGCAGCGTCGTTCAACGCATCGATCGCTTCCTGAGCTGGGGCACCGTACTCTTCTTCGATGTCCTCAGCCTCTTCGCGCGCTTCCTCGGGCGTGTCGACATCGTCGGCAATCTCCTCACCGAGGAGTTCCTCTGACTGGGTGTTGATCTCGGCAACGACCTGTGTGAAGATGTCGTCCTGTACGTTGTCCGCGGTGTCATCTTCGACTTCGTCGATCGTTTCGACGTCATCGACGTTCTCGAGTTCTTCGTTGATGTCCTCGACGATCGCATTGATCTCGTCGACCTCGTCGCCGCCGTCGGCTTGAGTGTTCGCCCCTACAACCGAGCCGACGCCGGCAAATGCGGCCGACGTGACCATGAAAATCGCTACTGCCAGTGCAATCACTTGCGTTTGCTTGAGTCGTGTCATTTGATCACTGCCTTCGATGGCTCCCGCCAGTGTCGAAGGCGAGAAATTCATCGGATTCGGACAGTATTAAACAAAGATATTGTTCAAAGTTGAGGCCTATTATAACAGTGATCCAATTGTGAACGTCGCAACGATTGATGGAATCAAATCATCGTCTCAACGAGAACTCGCGTCTGCCTTTATTGTATATTTATTTTGGAAGAATAGAAGTTGCTTCTCGAGGATACTATTTCAAATTCTGGCCGAATTTCAACCATAAAAGATCCTCCACAGGTCAGTGACAATAGCCCGCAAGGTTGCGATTTTCTCTCACGGGGGCAATACGAGGAGACGATTCCACACGTATCACGCAGATACGACACAGAAGACAAGTGTATATAGATAGATCTTGATTATTTCTCTATTTGTGCTATTTTGTGTGTTATACACGAAAGTTGGTCAATTTAACCAGATAACCGACGAACTTACCCAGTCGTGTCAAGGATTATTCAGGAGAGAACGAGTATTAGGCAGAACGTCTCTGTCTTTAATCGATCTGTAAGAGACGGGTACGAGCCTCGTGTTGGTTGAACGGGAAGAGACCACCGACCCATCGCCGTTCTCGAGATGAACGGTCCGCAATCGAGTCAACAGTGGAGCGTCAGTGGCCCGTTTCACTATCCTCGAGGTCCGAAGTGAGCCCTCCAGAGATGCGGGTAGCGGCGCCGGCAAGAACTCCGCCGATCGCGCCGAACACGAGCGGATACAACAGCCCGGCAAGCGCGACAGCGAAGATGGGCGCGGGACGCATCGCCCCATCGCCCGGATCGATGGTAAAAACGAACAAACCGAGAACGACGAGCGGGAAGTAGCCGACGACGACCGCTCCGCCGGTCAGTGCAGCGGTCGCCGAGGACTCGAGGTTCTCCGAGGCGGACGACGCGACTACCCCACCGGCGAGGAGCAAGACCACTACCGGAACGAGAAACAACAACAGGGTGCTCCCCCCGTCTGCGAGGACGAAATTGTGAGTCGGCTCGAGCGCTTGCAACACGCTGTACTGGGGCACTTCAGCGTCGACGTAGTGTGCGTTGTAGAACAACAGGCCGACCATTTCGAACTCGATGGACCCCTCGACCGCGAGTCCCAAAGTTTCGGCTTGTTCGTCCGCCCTGATGTCGGTTATCGCGCCGGCGTACGTGATTAGATATCCCAGTATCCACGCCGACGCACCTGCTAGGGCCCCCGCGGCGATCAAGGGTGCAGGACGTTCACTACCAACCATGGTGAATGCTACCGAGAGTATTGTACATATTCTTTGTTGAACGTTGAGGGAAAGATTCGGCGTTTATTTTCCAAAGATCAACAGGACGTGGTAAATCATATAGATTACTTCCGCGACTAGAAACCGGCAGATTACCGAACCCTGTTCGGACGAGAACTAGACGGTGAAGGCGAAGCCGACGAGCAACGACTCCGAATCGCCGTTCTTGCTCGAGCCCACTCGACACCCCTGCACTCGCCCGTGCCAGCTTGAAACCCGTCACCCGTGTTCGAGTACCTACGATGGCACTCGAGCAACTCGAGCACGCGGACGACCACATGCAAGAATGTATCGACAACTGCCTCGAAGCTGCACAGGTCTGCGAGTGGTGTGCGGACGCCTGTGCGGGCGAGGGCCAAGAGATGGCCCGTTGCATCCGACTCTGTCGGGACGTAGCGGACCTGGCGACGTTGCACGCACGATTTATGGCACGCAATTCGGGCTATCATCGAGAGCTGGCGTCGATTTGCGCCGACGTCTGCGAGGAGTGTGCCGAAGAGTGCGAACAGCACGATCACGATCACTGTCAGGCCTGTGCGGAGGTTCTGCCGAAGTGCGTCGAAAGCTGTCGGGAGATGGCCGCGGCCTGATTCGACGATGAGCGAGGACCGACAATGAGCGAGGAAAACGTCTCCGATCAGGCGCAGTCGGGACAGGCGCTATCCGACCGACTGCTGCCCGGAACGGCCGAACGAGTCCCAGCACAGACCCACGAAGAAGTAAACGAACAACTTCGACGGGAAATGGGCGATCGACTCGAGTACTACGCGGCCCATCCCGACGAAATCGACGACCGGCTCCGGGAACTCGAGCGCGAGTGGGATATCGAGCGAATGCTCGAGGCGAACGCGTCGGCGCTGACGCTGGTGTTTCTGGGGCTCGGAGCGACGGTGAACAGGAAGTTCCTCGTGATGCCGGCGATCATTGCGACCTTCCTCCTGCAACACGCCCTGCAAGGGTGGTGCCCGCCGGTTCCGCTCTTCCGGCGGCTCGGCGTTCGAACCCAGCGAGAGATCGATGTCGAGCGCGCCGCGCTGAAAGCGGTACAGGAGACGGCTTAGGTCGGTGTCACAGCGCCGTTCGGCAGTTCCGCGAGAAAGGGCGATCTAGGCGTTCAACAGTCCACCAATTGCTCCGGCCAGCGCGCTCTCGATGGCCATAATCATGGCCAGCAAGGCCGCGAAGACGAAGACGCCGACGCCGAACAGTCCGCCGATCGGTCCCAGAGTGAGCCCGGTGAGACCGACGATGATCCCGACGATGAGGCCGCCGAGTATGCCGCCGAACGCGCCGGCGAGCAGGCCGTGCCAGCCGCCACGAAGGAGGCCGCCGCCCGCGATGAAGCCTGCGGCGAACCCGCCGATAAGGCCAGCGGCGAGTTGCCCGATTCCGGGAACCGCGAGCCCGATGATCGAGACTACGATCGTGAGTACGAACCCGATAATGACCGCTCGCCAGTTAGTCATAGAGAACGTACGCTCCGGAACGAGATAAGGACGTGGCCGGATCCTCGAGGTCACGTTCGGGCGGAAGAGTTTGCGGCGGATCGAACGCGAACGGGCGGAGAAGAGAAGTCAAACGACGAACGAACAACGAACGCCCTTTTAGTGTCGAGGCGCTATTGGGGACTATGATTTTCGAAGACCTTCCGACGACGCCAACGTCGGAAGAGCTGATCGACAAGGCGTTCTCCCGGGCGGCCCGATCCGGAAACGCCAAGAGCGGCCTCGAGGCCCAGCAGTCGATGCTCCAGACGGCGGCGAACATTATGTCCGACAATCTGGAAAACGTCGTGACCGCGTGGCCGGATTTCGAGTACGACGTCGACCCGTTCTACTACGAACTCGCCGACGCAATCCTCGACGTCTCCATCTCCCACTCCGAGGAGGACGCCGAGCCGACGACCGGCGTCGACGCCCTTCGTCAGAGCCTCTCGCAGGTCGGGTGGGCCGGCCGAAAGACCCGCGAAATTCACGAGGAGTACCAGTCGCGGCTCCGCAAGACCGACATCGACACCGCTCGAAAGCACCGCCAACAGGCGTTCGCCCGGCTCGCCGACATCGTCGAACAGGTCGACGAACACCTCCGGCTGATCAACGACGCGCGAAACGCGCTTCGGGATCTCCCCGAGATCAACGCCGACGAACCGACGATCGTCGTCGCTGGCTACCCGAACGTCGGCAAATCCTCGTTCGTCAACGACATCACCAACGCCCGCGGCGAGACGGACTCGTATCCCTTCACGACGACCGGGATCGGACTCGGACACTTCGAACGAGACCACATCCGCTACCAGATCGTCGACACGCCGGGACTGCTCGATCGACCTCCACAGGAGCGAAACGAGATCGAATCACAGGCCGTCAGCGCCCTCGAGCACCTCGGGGACTGCGTCCTCGTCTTCCTCGATCCAAGCGGCGAGTGTGGCTACCCGCTCGAGTCTCAACTCGAGTTGCGCGAAGCCATCGAGGACCAATTCGACGAGGTTCCGGTGCTGACGATCGGGAACAAAGCGGACCTCTCGCGGGACGTGGAGGCCGACTACCACATGAGTATCGAAACCGGCGAGAACGTCGAGACGGTCGTCGAGGCCGCGGTCGAAGCGATCGATTACGAGCCGGAGCTGCCGTTCGACGGCTGAGAACGTTCCGAGCAGATCAGCCCACGTTTCCGCGACCAGTACGTACCGTTGATCTTTGGGAACACCGCTTTCATGCAGACGCAGATTCGTACTCGACCGGTTCGACGCGAACGTCGACGGCCTCGCCGGTCCGTTCTTCGATCGTTTCGGCGACATCGGCGGCGAACGCCGCGGTGTCCGCATCACCTTCTTCGCTTACCTCGACCGTCACGCCCCGCGGACCGGTATAGGGCGACATATCGGCGTATTGGGTCTGAACTGACACGGCAGTGAGGTCCTCGTAGGCCGGATCCTCGAGCGTCTCCTCGACCGATGTGGCGACCTCCCGATCGACGCCGACCTGCTGGACGGTGGCAAATCCCACGGAAAGCGTAAGCGCGACGACGATGATCGCGAGCACGCCAGTCGCGATCAAGGATCGATCGAGTTCGCCGCCCGGCGAGGTGCGTTCTCTCGAGGCGTACCCCAGGAGGACCAAGACGGCGAACACGGCGAGATTGATCGCGACCAACGTGGCGAGCAACAGGACCGCCGTCCCGATGGCGAGTTCGGGCTCAAGCCAGGCGATCGAGATTCCCGTCGCGGCGGCCGTCGGGATCAACGCCGCGGCGATCATGACGCCAATGATCGAGGTCGGCCCCTTCGTGGTCAGGCCGACGCCCGCCGCCGTTCCCGCCGCGACGGCGACGACCAGCGAAAGCATGTTCGGCGCGAGTCGAACCCCGAACAGATCGAGCGCCGGGAGATCGATCGTCGTCGGAACGAAGCCGCCGAACCGAAATCCCGCCGCCAGCGCCGCCGCAGCGATGATAGCGAGCCCGAGCCCGTACAGTTGCATCCAGAAGCTGTCCGCGATCATCTTCCGGTCGCCGGTGACGGTCCCGACGCTCGCGGTTAGCGCCGGGCCGATGATCGGGGCGATCACCATCGACCCGACGACGATCGCGGGCGAACTGATCAGCAGTCCCGCCGTCGCGATCAGCGCGCTCAGGATCATTAGCGCCGCGTACGATGCGGTGTCCCTGCTCAGGTCGCGAGCCTTCGTCCGGAGCTCGACGGCCGTCATCGGCTTGTAATCGCCGGCGTACTCTCGCTCGAGCGTCTCCGACGTTTCGGTCATCGCCGTCTCACCGCTGGCGACCACGGTGTACTCCGTAACATCGACCTCGGCCCCCTCGAGCGCGTCGAGCACGTCACCGACCGCGTTGCTCGGCGCCGGAATTTCGAACATGACGTGGTCGTCGGCGACTATCGGAACGACGGTGAAGGTGAACTGCTCGTCCTCGAGCGCCGCACGGGCCGCGTCTCGGCGTCCGTCAGGAACGGTGACGTGAACGAGGCGCACGTATGACACCCCACCACGTGGAACAAAAAGTGTCTGGCCTGTGTACGCCGATATTCGGTCGTTCGATCGAGAAACGAAATATTGTGCAAGGATGGGGCGCGACGCAAATCAATTGAGGAAAGCCAAACTCAACGCTCGGCGACTTCGACGTATCGGATTTCGACGCCGACGGGTTCGTCCGCGTGCTGATTGATCCGTTCGTGGAGTTCGTCCGCTAACTCTGGAGCCGTCTCGTCCGGCGGACCGCCGATCGTCACGATCACCCGTTCAGGGCTCAAGAACGGGTAGTCGTCGTCCATCACCACCTCGAGTTCGAGCAGCTGGTAGGCTTCGTACTCCTCCTGATCGAGGAGAAGCTCGACTTCTTCGCGGGTATTCTCCTCGAAGGTCCCCGCGGAGTACGAGGAGTACGTGATCCCGCCAAGGAACACGCCGAACAGGAGGACGATGATGACCAACCCCGCCACTCGACGCCTGACTCGCTGTTGAGTCGGGCCGAGTTCGAACAGGTTCTCCGGGCGATAGCCGGCGTACCACAGCGTGAGTAGTCCCGCGAGGTTCACCGAGAGGACGTTGACGAACACGAGCGCCGTCGACCCGATCGCCGCCGACGGCTGTCCCCACGCGATCGCGATTCCGGCCGCCGCGGCTGGCGGAATAAGCGCCGCGGCGATCATCACGCCGACGAGCGCGACCGAGATACCCGTCGAAATGGAGACGATCCCGGCGACACCCGCACCCAGGGCGACCGCCAGCGAAAGCAGGTCCGGCGCGAGCCGCTCGGAAATTTCGTCGACGGCCGAGATATCGAGCCCCGGCGGGACGATGTTCGTCACCCGAACCGTCCACGCGAACACCGCGGCCGCCCCGATAGCCAGGAGCACGCCGACGAGTTGATACTTGATACTCTTGAGGAAGAGGTCCTCTTCGTCGAGGACGGAGCCCACACCGGCACCGAGCGCCGGCCCGATCAACGGGGCGATAACCATCGAACCGACGACGACGGCGGGCGAATCGAGTAACAATCCCGCCGTCGCCACGACGGCACTCACGATCGTCATCGTCGCGTAGACGCCGAACGTCGGCGTCAACGACTCTGCTTCGGCCTGCAGCTCCTGTCTCGAGATCCGATCCGATTCGACGTCCCCGTTTTCGTACTCCTCTCGTAAGGACTCGAACCGGCGAGAGATGACCGTCTCCGCGTCGACGACGACCGTATAGGCTTCGTCGTCGATCCCCTGATCCTGTAGCGAATCGAGAACCGGTTCGACCGCCGCAGAGGGAAGCGGGAAGTAGACGACCGCCGTATAGTCGCGGTCGCTCGTCTCCTCGTTGACGACGTAGTCGATTCCCTTGTCATCGAGCGTCTCGAGGATAGTTTGCCGTTGGCCTGTCGGAACCGTCAACTGTACGAGCCGCACACCCGTATCTCGCCCCCCGGTATGATAATTCCAGTGTTCGGAAACGACGCCCGACGATGCGGCGCTGTCGTTCGGGATCCGAAACCAGTCGCACCTCGTCCGATCGAAGGCCGTCGCGGCCCTTATTACTCGCCGCCCTCCTATGTCAGGTATGTTCGAAAATCGTCCGAACTGCGACGCCGAAGTCGCACTCGTCGGGCGCTCTAACGTCGGGAAGTCCACACTCATGCGGGAGTTAACCGGACACTCCTTCGACACTGGCGGCAAGCCGGGCGTCACTCGCTCGCCGAATCACTACGACTGGTCAGCTGAGGATTTCGTCCTCACGGATCTCCCCGGATTCGGGTTCATGAGCGGCGTCGAGGAAGACCATCGCGAGCAGATCAAGACCGATATCGTACACTATCTCGAGGAGTACGCCGACAACATCCTCGTTGCTGTGCTGGTTGTCGACGGGAAGAGCGTCGTGGACATCATCGACCGCCACACCGGCCCGGATTCGATCCCCTACGACGTCGAAATGTATCACTTCCTGCAGGAGTTGGGGATTCCGACCGTCGTCGCCGTCAACAAGATGGACAAGGTCGACGATCGCGACGAACGACTCGACGAACTCGCCGAGCGACTCGGTCTCTACCCGCCGTGGAAACAGTGGCAGGACACGATCGCGCCGATCAGCGCCAAGCGCGAACAACTCGACCCGATGCTCGAGGCCGTCCGCACCCACCTCCACGAACAGGAGCGCGACGACCTGTTCAAGTTTTTCTAGACCAAACGTTTGCGCTGCGGGTGCGGCTGCGCCGCACCCTCGGCAAAACTTTGATGAAAAGCACCGGAAGACGTTCCAGCTCACTACGTTCGCGGGCTGCGACTTCCGAGCCTTCGTTCGTTCCACTCACGAAGACACTCCTCCTTTCTCTCCGTTCGCATTGCTCACTTCGAGTCAGTCGTCGGCCCGCTCGCTCGGCCTGCGGCCTCGCTCACGGTGAATTATCGGGCACGTGCCTGCCCTCCCCCGTTGAGCGAACGCATCGCGTTCGCGAGGCCGTTGGGCGGCAACGCCGCCCGACTGCTCGAGGGACCGGTGGTCCCTCGAAGCTCGGAAGAGCTTGCTCTTCCGTAGGGTTGCACGGCTCTCGTCGTACTCGAGCCGTGCGCCCGGCCATCGAATCGGATGCGCTGCACTACGAACCAACGATTTGCTCAAACGACCCTATTTTTCAGGTCGTCGTCGCGCCCGAGCCGACCCACGTTCTCGCGGACGATTTCGCCGACATCGGACGCGTAGTCTCGAGTGAACGCCGCGCAATGGGGCGAAATAATCACGTCGTCCACCCCCCAGAGCGGCGACTTCTCGGGAAGTGGTTCGGTTTCGAACACGTCCAGTGCCGCACCCGCTATCTCGTCGGTCTCGAGGGCGTCGACCAGCGCGGGTTCGTCGACGACGCTCCCGCGGGCGACGTTGATGAAGTAGGCGTCTTCGCGCATGGCAGCGAACGCGTCGGTGCTGAAGAGGTGGTGCGTTTCGTCGGTCAACGGGACGGTCACGATCACGAAATCTGCGTCGGCGATCGCCTCGAGCAGGTCGTCGGTCGCGTACATATCGTCGAACGCTGGGAGCGGCTCCGCCGATCGGCGAACGCCGGTCACGCGGACTCCGAGCGATTCCAGCACGTCGGCGACTCCAGTTCCGAGGGTTCCGGTTCCGACGACGCAAGCGCTAGTTCCGGAAAGCGTGAAGGCTTCGTCCCACTCCGGACGGTCCCAGCGGCGATCCCGTTTGTTCGCGGCGTAGTCGTGAATCCGACGAGCGAACGCGAGCAGATATCCCGCGACCGTTTCTCCGACGGATCGGCCGTGAATTCCAGTGCTGTTTGTCAAGATCACGCCCTCGGCTTCGAGGGTCTCGAACGGAAATCGATCCACGCCGGCCTGAATCGAGTGAATCCACTCGCACTCGAGCATGGCGTCGTCGTACTCGAGCGTGACGACGGCGTCGCAGTCGGTAATTTCGTCGTCGCCGATTGTGGCAACCTCGAGCGGGAGGTCCTCGAGATGATCGACGAGTACGCGGGCAGGAAAGACGGCACTGACCGACTCGTGAACGCCGAGCCGGTCGAGATCGAATTGCATGGCCAGAGGTACAGACGGCTTCGTGTTCAAGGTTTCTGCGTTCGAGGGCGACTCGGGAGCGATACGCGCGACGTACAGAAACGACTACTCGAGATCGGAAACGACGGCGGCTCGGGAAAATTCCTCGTCACAAGGGGCTCGGAGGGGGTAACTCTTCGTCACGGCCGCCGGGAGAGCGTTCGGCCTCGAGGGGTTTCGGTCTGTCGTTTCACGCGAAAGCCTCGGGCCGCGATCCGAGGCGGTTCACGCCTCGAGCCACGCCGTCAGTTCTCGTAATTGCTGGGCGACCGACTCGATGTCGACTCGGTAGAGTGCGCCGCGTTCGGAGACGTACTCACTCACGCAGTCGGCCGGCGTCACGTCGAAAGTCGGATTCAGCACGTCGATCGACGCGTCGCCGTCGTAGACGGCGTCCCTCGAGCCGGACTCGATGTTGACCTCCGAACGAGTCGAGACCTTGTCCGTCGCAGCGACGACCGAGACGGGAACGCCTTCTCGAGCGGCCGCGAGCGCGATCGATCGCGTGCCGGTCTTGTTGACCACGGAGCCGTCAGGGAGGATCGTATCGGCACCGACGAGGACGCGGTCGACCTCCTCGCGTGCGAGCACCGACGGCGCCGCAGCGTCGGTATGGAGCGTCACCGGTACCTCGTTCGCGAGCGTTTCGGCGACGGCGACGCCCTCGCGGGCTGGCCCTGATTCAGCGACGAAAACGCGCGAGGGTGAGCCGCTCTCGAGCGCCTCGAGGACCGTCCCCGAGCGCGAGAGGGTCAACACCGTATCGCCTTCGATCAGTTCGGCGGCGGTCTCGGCAGCTCCGCGGTCGGCTTCGACCGCGCGATCGATGCCGGCTATCGTCGACTCAAGGATTCCAATAGCGCCGGCTTTCGAATCGTCCGCGACCGGCTCGTCAGATTCAACCTCCGTCGTGGCACCCGCCATCGCTCTGTTCACCCGGTTTCGCAGGACGGCCATCGAGGGTCGGCTCTCGAGCAGACGCCGAGCGAGTTCCGCGAGTTCGTCTCGTTCTCCGGCGGGGTCGACACCGACATCGTCGCGCTCGTCGATTAACAAGCCCGCACGGTCCCGGAGCACTTCGAGGGCGCGGATCGAGAGGAAGGCAGCGCCGTGCTCGTCGTCGGCGGCGACCGACCGAACCGAAGGCGCGACGCGCTCGTAGGCTTCCCAGAGCTTCGGGACCGTCGCCCGTCCATCGATGCCAGCGATCTCCGACGGAATCGCTCCCGTTCCGTTCTCGAGGTCGAGCGCGACCGTCGGCGAGACCCACTCGAACTCCTCGTGTTCCTCGCTCAGTTCGACCGCCCTCGACTCGCAGTCGAACAGGTACGGGTGAACGATCCACTCGCGCTCGAGGTCCTCGTCGGTCACGTGGAGTTCGCGTCCCGAGCGGACCAGCGAAACGCGCTCCTCGAGGCCCGTTTCTTCGGCGATTTCGACGCAAACCTGCTCGTCGGGATCGCCTTCGGCGAAGCCCGAGACGCCACCCCACTGACCCGTATAGGTACCGACCGCGTCGCTGCGTCGTAACAGGAGCACCTCGCCGCGATTTCGAAGAAACGCGGTAACGACGTGACTGGGCGCGTTCTCCTCGCTGTCCTCGCTCCCCGCTCTCGAGTCGGTCATACGTGGGCGAACACCGGCCTCGAGGGAAGACGTTTCGGCACGGCAGCGACGAGTTCGATACCGACGCCATTCTCCGATGACGGTGCGTTTTTGGCGCGGCTCACCCTCTCTCCGATATGGACCTACACGCAGTGACGGACCTACCCGAGATCCGTCCCGGCGACGACATCGCCGAACTCGTCGCGGATCGGGCCGCCCTCGAGGCCGGCGACGTGCTCACCGTCGCGAGCACGATCGTCTCGAAGACGGAGGATCGAGCCGTCGACCTCGAAGCGTTCCCCGTCAGCGGTCGCGCGACCGAGATCGCCGACCGACTCGAGGGGATTACCGGCGAGGAGAAGGACCCGCGGTTCGCACAGGCGGTGCTCGAGGAGAGCACCGAATTACTGATCGACGCGCCGTTTCTCCTGACCGAAACTCGGTTCGGGCACATCTGTGTGAACGCGGGAATCGACCGCTCGAACGTGCCGGACAACGATATCCTGCTTCTGCCCAAGCGACCGACCGAGAGCGCCGAACGGATTCGATCCGGACTCGAGGAACGCGGGATGGAGGGCGTCGCCGTTATCGTCACGGACACCTGCGGACGGCCGTTCCGACACGGCCAGCGCGGCGTCGCCCTCGGCTGGGCGGGCATGCACGCAAGCCGGGACTGGCGCGGCGAGGAGGACCGCGACGGCCACGAACTCGGCGTCACCGTCCAGTCGGTCGTCGATGAACTCTCCGCGGCGGCGAACCTGGTGACGGGAGAAGGCGACGGCGGAACGCCTGCCGTCGTCGTTCGGGGTTGGGACTTCGGCGACCACGACGGAAGCGACGAACTGTTCCGATCGGTCGAAGACGATCTGATCCGCCAGGCGCTCCGAGAATGGAGGTTCGACGGATGAGTGATCACAGCCAGAACGACCGAACCCAAAACGGGTCCTCGAGCGACGAAAGCAACGGCCCGACTTGGGGGATCGAGCTCACCCCCGAGCACCCGCCCGAGCGGATCGCTTCGCTCGCGGCACAAGCCGAAGACGAAGGGTTCGACATCGCGTTCACGAGCAGTCACTACTTCAACCGCGACCCGTTCGTCACCTGCTCGAAAATCGCCGAGGAGACCGACGAGATCCGTATCGGACCCGGCGTCGTCAACCCGTACGAAACCCACCCCGTGAAACTCGCGGCACAGGTTTCGACCATCGACGAGGTCAGCGACGGCCGTGCGGCCTTCGGCGTCGGTGCCGGCGACCGCTCCTCGCTCGCGAACCTGGGCATCGATCGCGACCGCCCGCTTCGGCGCGTCCTCGAGACGTTCGACGTCGCGCGAGACCTCTGGGCGGGTGAAACGGTCACCCACGAGGGGACCTTCACCGCCAGGGACGCTTCGCTCAACCTCGAGCCGCCCTCGGAGCGGATCCCCGTCTACGTCGGGGCACAGGGACCGCACATGCTCCGAATGAGCGCGAAACACGCCGACGGCGTCCTGATCAACGCCGCCCACCCGGCCGACCTCGAGTGGGCGAGTAACCAGCTCGAGCAGGGACTCGAAGACCGCCCCGCCGAGTACGGCGCGTTCGAATCGCTCGCGTTCGCCAGCGTGAGCGTCGCCGAGAACGAGGTGACGGCGAGGGAAGCGGCCCGTCCGCCCGTCGCGTTCATCGTCGGCGGCGCGGCCGACCCGGTTCTCGAGCGCCACGACGTCGACCGCGAAGCGGCGACCGCGGTCAGCGAAGCTCTCGAGCGCGGAGACCTGCCCGATGCCTTCGGTCGCGTGACGCCCGAAATGATCGACGTGTTCTGCATCGCGGGGACGACCGAGACAGTCGCCGAGCGCTTCGAAGCGGCCCTCGAGCACGTCGACGGAATCGTCGTCGGCTCGCCGCTCGGGCCGGATCTCGAGGATGCGATAGAACGAGCGAGCGAGGCGCTCGGGAGAGCGACCGGAGAGTAAGAGAAACAGTATCCAACCGGTTGCTACCCTTAGTTCGCGGTGAAGAGATTGCCGACGGCCCCGAGGGTTAGCACGCCGAAGATTCCCAGACTGGCGATGATGATGAGTGTGCCCACCGCGACGAGCAACGGCGCGACCCCATCGCCCAACGCGACGTCGGTGAAGAGTTCGTTCATCTCGGTGATGTTGTCCACGATGACGTTCAGCGGTACGGCGGTGTCCATACGTGCGGGTTGTCACCCATGATACTTGGCCGTGCCGGTCCGTAACGCGGTACTCGAAGGGGAGAATTACCGACCTCCCTTCGATGCGCCGTCTATCCACCCACCGATCCTCGTCGGAGCCGTTAAGCCCCGGCATTCCGTATCCCCATCCGTGACAGAGGACGCGACACTCTCGTCGTTTCAGGATTCGAAAGGCGACGCGGACGCCAGCGAAGAGCGAGCGGACACCAGCGACGAACAGGCAAACACCGGCGAAGAGCCAACGAACGCCGACAAGACGGAATCCACGGTCGAAGCCGCCGAGGGGAACCAAATCGACACAAACACCGACGCCGAACCGGCGATATCGACGTACGTCTGGGGAACGTACACCTGCGACGACTGTGGGGAAACAGTCGCTCGAGCCTGGCGCGAAGACGAGGGGCTCGTTTGTCCGTCGTGTAAGGAATGGTGACGAAAGTTGGGGCCCCACGCCGGTTCACAGGACAGTACCGGCAACTCTCGCTGAATTATCCCGAACATTTATGCTACAGTCCTTGCTCTTTAGAGTTGCAATGGCGAAAGGCACGGTCGATTTCTTCAACGACACAGGCGGTTACGGCTTTATCGAAACCGAGGACGCTGACGAAGACGTATTCTTCCACATGGAAGACGTCGGCGGCCCTGACCTAGAGGAGGGTCAGGAAGTCGAGTTCGATATCGAGCAAGCAGACAAGGGCCCGCGCGCGACAAACGTCGAGCGCCTCTAAGCGCCCGGAGAAGGGGTATCGTTTTTCGAGTAACTCACCGATCGAAGAGCGACGCAACCGTGTCGACTGGTTTACCGAACGAACCGCGACGCGATCGAGCGCTCCTCGAGGATCAGTTATATCAGGATCGACGTGGATTCGAATCCTACTACGAAGAGACGTCAACAGGCCTCAGGCAATACACTCCCGACCCAACCTGATTGTCACAAAACATATATTGGTGAACGATAGATACCCCACAAATAGCCGATCGAAATAGGTCCTCGTATTCGGTTACTGCACCCAGCCATCCATGACAAACACAAACACGACAGCCAGACCAGCTAGCGACCACTCGTCACTCCCGGTCGAGACCGTTGCCGCGCTCTCCGAGGAGATTCACGACAACGTCAGCCGGGTGATCGTCGGCCACGACGAGGCAATCAGTCACGTCATCACGGCGATTCTCGGCCGCGGCCACGTCCTCCTCGACGACGTTCCCGGCGTCGGCAAGACGATGCTCGCCCGATCGATCGCCACCTCGATCGACTGCGAGTTCAGCCGAGTCCAGTTCACCCCGGACTTGCTCCCGACGGACGTTACGGGCGTGAACGTGTTCAACCAGAAGACTCGCGAGTTCGAGTTTCGACCCGGCCCCGTCTTCGCCAACATCGTGCTCGGCGACGAGATCAACCGCGCGCCGCCGAAAACGCAGTCCTCGCTGCTCGAGGCCATGGAAGAGAGACAGGTCACCGTCGACGGGACGACGCGACAGCTTCCGAACCCGTTTACCGTCATTGCGACCCAGAACGCCGTCGAACCGAATCGCACCTACGACCTGCCGTTCGCCGAAGTCGACCGGTTCATGAAAAAGCTCCACCTGGGCTATCCCGACCCCGACGAGGAGTCGGAGATGCTCGGCCGAACCGTCGGCCATCACCCGATCGACTCGCTCGAGGCCGTCACGAATCTGGAAACGATCGTTCGGGCGCACGAAACGGTCGCCAACGCCACCGTCGAAGCGCCCGTCCGCGAGTACGCGACTCGGCTAGCCGGCTACACGCGCGAACACGCACACATCGGCATCAGCCCCCGCGGGACGATTTCGCTCCTGCAGGCGGCACAGGCCCACGCCGTCAGTCAGGGGCGGGGATACGTCATCCCGGACGACGTCAAACACGTCGCTCCGGTCGTCATGAGCCACCGGATCAAAACCACCAATCGGGAGCGGGACGGAACGGCCGTCGTCGAGGACGCTCTCGAGAGCGTCCCCGTCGAATGAGGCCGACGCGTCGAGGCGTCGGTGTCGTCGCCATTCTGGCGTTTTCGTTCGCCATGGCGTGGCAGTACGGCCCACGCGCGCTGAGTGCGATCATCTTTCCGCTGTGCATCGTGAGCCTTGCGGCAATCGTGACGACGTATCGCGCCGAAAAACCCGCGGTGAACCGAACACCGATCAACGCGGGCTTTATCGGCGAACAGCGAACGGTCGAGGCGCACATCGAGCCGAACAACCCGGTCTCAGCAACCGTTCACGACGCCGTCAGCGAGACGGGCGGCCTCACCGCCGCCGGTGCGAACCGAGCGGAGACGACGATTTCCACGGAGCATCGCTTTCGATACGACGTTCGACTCGAGGCCCGAGGCGAACACGATGTCGGACCGCTCTCGATCACGATCACCGACCTTTTGGGGCTTGTAAAACGCCGATTCGAAGACGGCCAGACGGCGTCGGTACGTGTCTTTCCCCGCGTCTACGATCTCAGCGATGGGTCGAATCGCGACCTGCAGGCGCTCGCCGACGCCGCCGGCATCGCCAGCCGCGAGGAGTTCGATCACCTGCGAGAGTACGTTCGGGGCGACTCGCTGCGAGACGTCCACTGGAAGTCCGCCGCGAAACGCTCCGACGGCGAACTCGTCGTCAAGGAGTTTATCGACGACGAGGATCGCGGCTCCGCTTCGATCGCCGCGGAGTGTATCCCCGGCCGCGAAGACGAGATGGCCGCCGCGGTCGCCAGCGTCACAACCTACTTACTCGAGGTGAACGTCTCGGTCGGCGTGGCGCTCCCCGACGCAACGCGGCCACCCTCGACCGGCGAGGAACACCACCGTGACGTGTTAGGTCTACTCGCCGTGGTCGAGGCCGGCGAACTCGACGAACAAACGAGAACCGACGCCGACATCCTCGTTCAGGCCGACGCGAACGGGACCGTCGTGCTCGTCGACGGCCACGAAATACCTTTCCACCGGCTCCGCGGAAGAGCCGCGAAACGGGCGAATACGACAGGAACCCGCCGATCTCCCGAATCTCTCGAGACGGACGGTCAATCGGAGGTGTCCCCATGAGTTCACGATCGGAGCGGGGGGTCGCGTCGATCGACCTCGAGGGAACGATCGGACCGCGGACGTTCCGAATCCTTGCACTGGGCGGTATCGGGATTCTAACCGCCTCCTACGTCCGAGTGTTGCACCAAGACGTTACGTCGGTCGTCGGCGGCTCAGAGACGCTGTTTGCCGTCGTCGCGTCGATGCTGGTCGCCGCGACAGTACTCGCATACGCGATTCGACCGCGAACCGCGGTACTGACGGCAACAGTCGCGGCGGCCGTCGGGTTTTCGTACTACCTGAGCGCGGCCGGCGTCGAACTCGGCGTCGCGATTTCGGCGTGGGACGCCCTCCTTTCGGATGCGATCACCCTCGCGACAGGGCACCCGATACTCAGGATGGTCGAAGCGGGAACGTGGGCGCTCGGGTTCGCGCCGGGTCCCGTCTTCCTCTCGTGGTATCTCGCGATGCGAGAGCGGTACGTCTTGAGCGTCGTTCCCGGTGGATTCGCCCTGCTATTTCTGGTTCTGACCGGAAACGCGGGAATACCCGTCACCATGCTCGGAACGCTGGGTGCGATTACCGCGGTCGCGTTCGGCGAACTCGCCCACCGCGGCGGATCGATCGCGCAAGCGGATATCCTCGCGATCTTGTTCGCGCTGATGATCGCGCTCTCGCTGTCGGTCACGTTCGTCCCCGGCGGAGACGGTGGGGGTGGTCCCACCTTCCTCGATACCGACGGTCCACAGACCCTCGAAGGGACGATCGACTCTTCGCCCGGTCACTCGGGAATCAGCGGGCAGGTCGATCTCTCTCCCGAGGTCAGGTTCACGGCGGAATCCGAACAGGCAAGCTACTGGCGAACGGGCGTCTACGATCGTTTTACCGGCGACGAATGGGTTCGAACGGGAGATACCACCGAGTACGACGGCAGCCTCGACTCGCCACCCGGTGACTACGACACCGTCGAACAGGAAATCGACGTCGAGACCGAAATCGGGACGATGCCGACGGCAGCCCATCCGCTGTCGGTCGAAGGGAGCGGTATCTCGGTCGCTGAAGTTACGGATCACGGGCAGATTCACCCGGTCGAAACGCTTCTCGAGCGCGACGAGTACACCGTCGAAAGCGCGATCCTCAACCCGGAACCCGGCGAGCTCAGAACAGCCGGACGGAACTATCCGGACGAAATTCAAGCTAGCGAGTACCGCCAGACGCCGGAAGACACCTCAAGCGAGTTTGAAGAAGAAACGGCCGAAATCGTCGAAGACGCCGACAACCCCTACGAGAAGGCTGTGGCAATCGAATCGCATCTCCGATCCTCGAAGGACTACTCCCTCGATGTCGAGAAACCGTCGGGCAACGTCGCGGAGGACTTCCTCCTCGAGATGGACGAGGGCTACTGCGTCTACTTCGCGACGGCGATGACGCAAATGCTCCGCGCGGAGGACGTCCCCGCCCGATACGTCACCGGCTACGCGGAGGGTCAACAGGTCGACGACGACGAGTGGGTCGTTCGAGGTCTAGACGCCCACGCCTGGGTCGAAGTCTACTTCCCCGGTCACGGCTGGGTCGAGTTCGAACCGACGCCACCGGGTGACCGTCAGGACGCCCACGACGATGTTCTACAGGATGCACGCGACGAGGGCCAGAGCGGTATCGATACCGACCAGAGCGAAGACGTCCCGCTCGAAGAGGAAGAAGACGAAGATGAGGATCCAAACGGCGAAGACACCGACGAGAACGGGACAGAAGATCCCGACGAGAACGGATCGGAAGACGGCAACGAATCCGAATCGGGCAACGAGTCGAACGGAAACGAGAGTAGCCCCGATCCCGACGAGACCGGCGGAACGGATACCGAATCGGAAACCGAGGAGTCCATCCTCCCGTCGCTCTCGTTCGAAGACATCGTAATCGGGCTCTCCCTACTAGTCGGACTCGGTGCAGGAATCCGGCGAAGCGGTGTCGGTTCCCACGTGAGTCAGACGGCTCACCTCTACTGGCACGGTTCGCGAGACACGCCGAGCGAGGACGCCGAACGCGCTTACAATCGACTCGAAATCCTACTCGAGCGAACCTACCGGTCGCGACGGAAGAGCGAATCGACGCGCGAGTATCTCGCGACGCTCTCGGAGACCGACGAACTGGACCCGCGCATCATCGAAGTCGGTAAAACGTACGAGTTAGCCAAGTATAGCGGGGAAATCAGTCAGGAACGGGCTGACGAAGCGATCGAACTCGTAGACGAACTAGCACGTGAACGACTCCCAGTTATCGGCAACTCGCCCGAGACGCGAACCGACCACTGAAAAAGAACCACACGAGGGAGGGAAGGTCCCGATAGTGTTTAATATGCTGGTTTCGTACGGTCGAACGTAATGTCGGAAGTCTGCTCGACGTGCGGGCTGCCTGATGAGCTTTGCGTCTGCGAAGACGTTGCCAAAGGTCAACAGCAACTCACCATCCGCATTGACGAGCGCAGATACGGTAAGGAGGTAACGATCATCCAAGGATTCGACCCCAAAGACGTCGACCTCGACAGTCTTTCGTCGGATCTCAAGTCAAAATTCGCCTGTGGCGGCACAGTCGAAGACAGTCAGATTGAACTACAAGGAAATCACTCCGGTCGCATCGAGGATTTCCTTCGGGACCGCGGCTTCAATGTCGCATAGGATGATCTGACACGACTCCCGAACCCACGACAGTCCCGTATCGTTTCGCTATCGTCCCCCGTTTTCTCCGCGGAGATTCGACTGAACAGTTCGAATAGCGTCGCTTGCAACGTCACTTCAGCTCGGCTCTAAGCGGGAAGCTCAATTCGGCTCCAAAACCGCAAGTGCATTCAAAACGGCGATTCGGTACTCTGTGCCGATTCCTCGGGTGACTCTTTCTCGGAAACGAGTCCGTACTTTAGCCCGTACTCCTCGAGACCGCCTTCCATGCTCTCGACCGTCGCATCGGCGCTCCCTTCGTACGAGCCGATGAGGTTGGCGGCCTGCACGCTCGCTTTCCCGTGTGGACAGACGGTGACGATGCGTTGTGCACCCTCGAACTCCTCGATGCGTCCCGAGAGTTCGTGGAACGGAACGTTTTCGCTGCCTGGAATGTGGCTGTGCTCGAAACTTCGTTCGTCACGGATATCGACTATCCGAACATCGGCGTCGTCCTCGAGGAGTTCGTTGACCGCTTCGGTGGAAATTTCGCCGTCCATTTGCCCGGGTGTTAGACCTCGGACCGAATAAGACCACGGGTCGAACCCGATGTCGACATCGCTGATGAAATCGCGACCGCGTCACAGAAATCCGTCTTCGCGAGCCAGCAATAACGCGCTGATCGTCGAATCGTTCGCGGGTTGCTCGCGAGCCCGCTCGAACGCCTCCTCGACCGGAAGCGACGTCACTTCGAGAAATTCGTTGGAGTCAAGTTGGGCTTCTCCCGGAACGAGCCCGTCCGCATAGACGACGGCACGGTCGTGATCAAGCACACCCGTCGCGACGGCGTACTCCTGGAGGAGCACGATCGTCGAGGGCTCGAATCCCGTCTCCTCCTCGAGTTCTCGCGCCGCGGCTTCGGTGTAGGACTCGCCGTCTTCGACGATCCCCGCGGGCAACTCGAGGTGGTGTTCGCGAATCGCCGGGCGGTACTGCTCGACGAAGAGAATTCGATCACCCTCGACCGTCGAGTCGCTCGAGCCGATTGCGGTTCCCGGAACCTTGGCGACGACGACGACCGCCGGCGGCAGTTCCGCCCAGTAGTAGCGCTTCTCGGTTCCGTCGGGCTGTTCGACCAGATCGTAGCCCCCGTCGTACCAGCCCGTCTCGTACTCGGTTTCGCGCTCGATAACGTCCCACTCGTCTGGGACAGTCGGTTCGCGTGGCTCGTCTGTGTCGGTCATCGAACCCGAATGGGGTCTGGAGTCGGTAATAGGTGCCGTTTTCGGCACTTCTCAAGCGTTCCGCTCCGGAGAATTCCCGCTTGAACTGGAAAAACGCTCTACAAGAGCTCTCGATACAGTCGTCCGAACGCTTGCCGCCGAAGCGTCGCAACCGCAGCGTCCTCCTCGTCCTGAAAGGTCGCGGCGACCGCCTCGCCGTTCGGGCCAGCGTGCCAGACGACGTGGTCGACGGACTCGTGGCCCGTTTCCGTCACCTCCCCCTCGTACTCCTCGAGCCACTCGGTATACGCTTCGCGCGTGCCGACGCGAACCGAGAGCATGCTCGCGAAGAGGGCGTCTCGAGCCGTCTCGACGACATCACTCGAGACGCGGTTCTGATACTCCTCACGGTCGAACTCCATCGCCTTGGCGACCTCACGGACGACCGTCTGTGCCGCAGGACCGATACTCTCGTAGCGTTCGCGCGCATCCGCGACCGAGTCGGGGGAAAACGAACCCATCGTGTGCATAGCAGGACAGAGGAGAGCGGGCGATTACAGGGTTTCGTTGTCCGACTCCGCGGTCGTCTCCGTGGAGTCATGGTCCCGTGACTCCGCGGGTGAATCGTCATCTCCGTTCTCGCCTCCGTCCGACGACTCGTACAGTTGTCGAGTCAGTTCGCGAGCCTCCTCGAGAGCGCCTTGAGCCTCCGGACTCGGCTCCTGCGTCATCGATCCACGACCCGGTTGACGAGACTGAGTGGCCAGTTCGGCCTCGAGTGACGGAGAGTGACCGTGGTCGCTTCCCCGTTCGATCGCCGGTGTCTCAACCTCGGACGCGTGCTCAGTGACGATTTCGGCGAGCTCGTCCGGGCCCTGCTCGTTCCAATCGGGCGCATAGGTTTCGAGCCACTCGAGATGGTCCTCTCGACCCAGTGAGGCGGTTACTGCGAAATGATTCGCGAGATGCACGCCGTCGGCTTCCTCGGTTGCACAGACTGGACAAGCGTATCCCATACCGGCACGTACGGTAGCCAGCGGTAAAATCGCCACGTCTCCGGATCACGGTACACGAATCCAACACTACGCGAAGGAAGCGAGAACGATGTCCGATCCTACTCGAGTTCGTAAATCATCACGATGGCATCTTCGTCGTTATCGTAATAGTTCGGCACGCGTCGAAGCGGGTCGAAGCCGAAGGTTCGATAGAGGCGTCTCGCACCGTCATTAGACGGTCGAACCTCGAGTTTAATCGAGTGTGCATTGTACGTGCCGAGCACGGAAAGCGCTCGAGTGAGCAATGCCGAACCGATTCCCGAGCCACGGTGGTCGGGATGAACGGCGATATCCTTGATGTGACCCAGGTTGCGCCCGTAGTTCGGCGTGACATCGGAAACGACGTATCCGACGATCGACCGATTTTCGCCGATGGCGACCAGAAACCCCGGCTCGCCGAGAAACGTCTCGAACGCATCGTAGGGCCAGGGTTGGGAAAACGACGCGTTCTCGATCCGAACGACGGCAAGGAGGTCGGCCCGTTGGGCTTGCCGAATCGAGAGGCTGTCTCCCCCCTCTGGAACAGGGGCCGTCATAAACGGGACTATCACACCGAACCATAAAAACGAACCGTCGGACAGATCGCGGTGCTCTCCTGGTTCAGACGTACTCGAGTCAACGAGAAACGTTAGCTATCGGTATCTTCCACTTCGAGACGCTGGGCGTGCTTCTCGAGGTCCGCCGCCAGCGCTCGAGCCTGATCGGGGTCTAACTGGAGCTCCACCATGTGCGCCGGGAAGTGCTCTTCCGCTCGGTTATCCAGTTCGACCTGTAGCTTGACATCGTCCGGATCCTCGGAATCTGTCGTCGCGTCTACCACGGCAACCGACTCCGTTTCGAACTCGTACCCGGTTGCAACCGCATCGACGTAATCTAACGTCGTGTACGCAGTAACTGACATCTGGCGGTTCGTCATAGCGACAGTGTCGCTTCGAATCCACTTAGCCGCCGCGGCTTCGACTGATAGCTCGAATAGAATAAAACGGGATCGTCGACAAGCAGTTGTACTGTAGCCGTCCTACTATTTGTTCGAAAAGTGACCTAATACTCACACCTGGCTACGGCACCCTATCGCTCGAACAGGAGGTGAGAAATTTGGTGACGAGTCGAGTGAACAAAACCGCAGTACTCAACGGGATTCGACCCATTAAACCGAAACCGAGATACCGGATATCCTTTCCGGCACGAGCGAGTACGGGTATCGCTTGCACCCGAGGGCGAACTTATGGGCTTGTCGAACAAACGAGCGGTTATGATCCGCGTTTCACGAAATCGACTCGGCAGACGACAGCACGTTTCGGCCGACGTCGCGCCAGAACTACACCGATCGGAGGGCCAATATGACGAAAACTGAATGTGCGACTGAGGCAGTAGACGAGGACGACGAACGCGACGACAGTCATCTCGACGACGTTGAGGTTGGTGCGGGCTGTACGGAGATCTGGGAACACCTCGCCGAAGAACGCGACGAGTGAGCCGATACCGGAGCAGGAGCTTTTTGACGGCTTACTCCCTACTATGTCGTCATGAGCGATAATCGGCGCGGCGATCAACCATCGGAAGAAACTGGGCAACCGGTTCCAACAGACCGTAAGTCACCTGTTGGCGCACCAGTCATCCGTGGTGACGAATCGGTTGCCGGCAACCGCGCCCGCAAAGCCGTCCAATTCGACCCTGACGACCCCGACAGTCTCGCCGATGCAGCCGAAACGGTCAGACAGTTTGCGGCCGGGAACACCACGGGGGATCACCTCTACATGCTTCGGGGAGCAGCCGCGTGTGCGGCCCTCGTCCGCGGCGAAGGATCGTACAAAGCCGCCGCAGAGCGTGCACGCGATGGGGTTGACGACATGGATCTCGATGAAGGAGATTCCGAACCCGAAATCGCTACCGTTTCGTTCATCCGAAAGTGGGCTCGCGTTCACGATCTCCCACGATCCGTACGACGGCAAGTCGCACTCGGACAGATCGCACCAACCGCGGCCAAACACATCGCACGCGTTTCCGGCGAATCTCGCCTCCTCTTGGCGTGGGCCACACTCGACGGCGACCTCACCGTTCGACAGGTCAGAAGCGTTGCAAGCGCCGTCAACGATGACACCCCCATCGACCGCGCCCTCGCCCAGTACGATGTCCAATTGGGACACCTCGAGCTCAGCCTCCCACCGGTTATCTACCGCGACCTTCGACAACAGGCGTCTCTCGAGGGCAGACCTCCCGGCGAGATCGTTTCGGAAGCAGTAGAGCAACACCTCGAATGAGCGTTGACCACCGATTCACCGCTCAGTTCACCGTCGGAGAAAGAAACGTTTAACCACTACTCGCCGATAGTACAAGATACAGGGCCGGTAGCTCAGTTTGGCAGAGCGTCTGGCTTTTAACCAGACGGTCGCGTGTTCAAATCGCGCCCGGCCCGCTTTTGCGACGAATACTTTCGTGAGGAGCAAAGCGGCCAGAGAGATTTGGACGCAGGGAGGTCGCGCGCCACATAGTGAGCACGTCCGACCGTGTGTTCAAATCGCGCCCGGCCCGCTTTCTGTCGGCGAACAAAATCGTGAGTCGATAGCAACGGAACCAGCGGGATTTGACAGAGATCGGTATCTCTCTAGGCATCGGCGGTGCTTCACTGCAGAAGGTCGCGAATTTACCGAACGCGTTTCGGTCACTGAGAGCGAAGAAAGAAGTATGGATATACTTCTAGCCATCCCGCCGGAGTATATTAGCGCCCACACTGACGATGTCGCGTTCGGGATTACACTTTAGAAGCCGGGTACCTACTCCTCTGGATCTTGCGAGCAATGTACCGCGGTGCATAGGAATACACACAGTTGCCACCACGACTCATCGAGAGTCGCTTCCGGGCGAGCTTCGAGCAGTTTTTTCGCGATCTCGATCACGACAGCCACGCAGTTGCCACGGGAGTAGGCCTACGGTTAGAGGGTGTATCGCTAGAACACGTACTGGATTTCTCCGCGATCAGCTGAACAGCTACTGGCGGTGTCAGGAACAAGTGTTCTCTCGAGCTTTGGAACAGAGCGAATCACGTGTCTATGAGAGAAGAGAGCGATTAATACGCTTATACCGGTGTTTGGGTTGAGAGAAGAGAACTTACAATAAGTTTTTACCAGCGCCCTTTGCTGGCTAGCGACGCCATCACCGGTTATAGATGCTCAGTATTTCCTCGAGTCAGTCACTTATTGCGTTCTACCGAGAAGATCGAACGATCGCCCGTTCATGTGACAGCATCTCCGTTAGGTGGCGCTATCGCGAGGGTATGTACGATATTCTCCGGAAATAACAAAACGTGTAGCTTGGGCGCGTACGATATCTACGATCTCATAATCCAGTTGGATTTGAGGAAGTTAATGGAAGCCAAGGGCCGGATTTGAACCGGCGGTGGGCGGCTCTGCAGGCCGCTGCGTTCGGCCGGACTCTGCCACCTTGGCGCAGATAGTGGTAGACGAGTTGCGCGCATAACGGTTACGGTCCCCGATGGTTATACGAACGCGGCTCGTCGCTGTCGGTACTCGAATACGAAATAGCAAAACCCCAACCAGCGTTCCCACTGATTGAGGTGATATAAAGTATGAGTGAAGGCGGCGAATCAGGTTTCCCAGAGGGTCTCCCACTCCAGTACTCACCGAAACGCAGGCGGGCTTATCTTCCGTGTTCGGGATGGGTACGGGAGGAACCCCGCCGCTGTGGCCGCCGTAACGCCGAGCTACGGATTCGAACCGCCACACACGCTCCATTGAGCGTGTGACTCCAGTCTCGGTATACGGTGCCGAACCGTGTGTACGTGTAGTCCAGTTCACGCCTGGACCCGTTTCCGGGTCCGTACATGATCCAAATGCGTATGAATGGTGGCTCGATCTGTTAGTGCTCGCGGACTCAACACCTCGTTGCCTTGGTGCGTACATCCCGAGTCTATCGAACTCGTCTTCTACGAGTGATCTCAGTTGGTATCTCTTTTTCAAGTGGGTTTCGAGCTTAGATGCGTTCAGCTCTTACCCCGTGGTGCGTGGCTGCCCGGCACGTGCTCTTTCGAACAACCGGTACACCAGTGGCACCCATTCGTAGTTCCTCTCGTACTATACGAACGTTCTCGTCAGATACCGTAACACCCCCAATAGATAGCAGCCGACCTGTCTCACGACGGTCTAAACCCAGCTCACGACCTCCTTTAATAGGCGAACAACCTCACCCTTGCCCGCT
This sequence comes from Halostagnicola alkaliphila, assembly GCF_055379965.1. NCBI lineage: Archaea > Methanobacteriati > Methanobacteriota > Halobacteria > Halobacteriales > Natrialbaceae > Halostagnicola > Halostagnicola alkaliphila. The sequence continues at coordinate 343,338 of NZ_AP043826.1, forward strand.
TCTGCACGGGCAGGATGGAGGGAACCGACATCGAGGTAGCAAGCCACCCGGTCGATATGTGCTCTTGCGGGTGACGACTCTGTTATCCCTAAGGTAGCTTTTCTGTCAGCAATTGCCCGCATTAAGCAGGCTAATTGGTTCGCTAGACCACGCTTTCGCGTCAGCGTCGATTGTTGTGCTCGACACTGTCAGGCTTCCTTATGCTCTTGCACTCTTACTCGGGTCTCCGACCCGAGTGAGGAAACCTTGGGGCGCGCTCGATATCTTTTCAAGCGCGTACCGCCCCAGTCAAACTGCCCGGCTACCGGTGTCCTCCGCCAGGAGTGAGAGTCGCAGTCATCATCGGGTAGTATTTCAATGTTGCCTCGGTGGCCCGCTAGCGCGGGTACCTGTGTAATGGCTCCTACCTATGCTGCACAATGACGACCACGTCTCAGCGACAGCCTGCAGTAAAGCTCTATAGGGTCTTCGCTTCCCCTTGGGGGTCTCCAGACTCCGCACTGGAATGTACAGTTCACCGGGCCCAACGTTGGGACAGTGGCGCTCTCGTTGATCCATTCATGCAAGCCGCTACTAAAGCGGCAAGGTACTACGCTACCTTAAGAGGGTCATAGTTACCCCCGCCGTTAACGGGTCCTTCTTCTCATTGTACTGAGCGTTCAGATACCCGCACTGGGCAGGATTCAGTGACCGTACGAGTCCTTGCGGATTTGCGGTCACCTATGTTGTTACTAGACAGTCGGAGCGCCCGAGTCACTGCGACCTGCCTCTCTCCGAGGCAGGCATCCCTTATTGCGAACGTACGGGACTAACTTGCCGAATTCCCTAACGTCGGTTGATCCCGACAGACCTTGGCTTTCGCCGCCACGAGTACCTGTGTCGGATCTCGGTACGGACAGTGTGATCGTCTTTTCACGGGCTCCAGATTGACCCAGCTTGCGGCATCCCACCATTCATCCGCTTCGTGCCATTACGGCTTCCACGGATTTCGATGGTTACACCGGGCGAGTGCCCGGCCTGGGCGGCTCCAAAGCGTCGACTTCTAATTCACACTGGCATAGGAATATTAACCTATTTCCCTTTTGTCTCATTCGAACTGCGGTGAGACTTAGGACCGGCTAACCCTCAGCTGATCAGCATTGCTGAGGAACCCTTACTCGTTCGGCCGTCGGGGTTCTCACCCGACTAACGCTGCTACTATGACCAGAATTTTCGTTACTGAACGGTCCACACGAAATCTCTTCCATGCTTCCATCCGAACAGTACGCCAACCTACGGAATCACATTGTAAAATGTGTCGCTCGGTCTCGGTGGTGGACTTGAGCCCCGATCATTTTCAGCGCGCCGAACCTCGGCCGGTAAGCTGTTACGCTTTTCTTAGAGGGTAGCTGCTTCTAAGCTCACCTCCCGGCTGTCTAGGGCTCGGCACCACTTTCGATCGCACTTAGTCCACACTTGGGGACCTTAACCCAGCTCTGGGTTGTCTCCCTCACGGTACACAGGCTTACCCCGCGCACCGGACTCCTCACGTCAACAGCGTTCGTAGGTTCGGAGTTGGACAGGGAGGCGAACTCCTCTCGGAGGCCGGTCTCCCAATCCGTCGCTCTACCCCACAAACTACCTCGGTGAAGGTCATGCTTCGACATGTTTCGGTTGGAACCAGCTGTTTCCGGACTCGATGGGCCTTTCACCCCTACACATAAGTCACGAGAGGGTATTGTAGGACACCAACTCTAACGGACCTCCACGTGCCTTTCGGCACGCTTCGTCCTGCTCATGCGTAGATCGTCCGGTTTCGGGTCGTGTCCGAGTGGCTCCCCGCGCTTGAACACGGTGACCCTGGTGCAAAGCACTGCGGTCATATCGGTTTCCCTATGCCTTCCCTGATGATCAGGTTAGACTCGCCAATCAGACACACTCTCTGGTTCGTTTTTCAAAACGTACGACAGAACACCGGCTTCCGACACTGCTTACTACAGATTCGCATCTGATTCATTTCGTGTCGGACCTTGTGTGCCCTGTCGTTCTATCGCCAACTGATTTCACGCCCTATTACACCTCCCTTCTTGGGGTGCTTTTCAGCGTTCGCTCACGCTACTTGTTCGCTATCGGTCTCAAGGAGTATTGAGTCTTTGCGGTCAATGCCCGCAACATTCACGAGGAATATCCAATCCCCGCTACTCTGGAGCTGACGCACACTGTACTGATCTACCATACGGGACTGTCACCCTGTTTCGTACTCCGTTCCAGGAGATTTCTTGTAGATGGTCCAGTGCTGAATGTCAGTCCGAACACCACATTGCCCGTAAGGGCTTCGGTTTGGACTGTGTCGGGTTCACTCGCCGTTACTAACGACATCGCGGTTTGCTTTCTTTTCCTGTCGATACTAAGATGTTTCAATTCTCGACGTTCCCCATTGCGCGAAGCAATTGCGGTGGGGATTCCCATTCGGAGATCCTGAGTTCTTTGCCTCCGTGCGGCTCCCTCAGGCTTTTCGCAGCTTGGCACGTCCTTCTTCAGCTCTTGAGCCGAGCGATCCACCAGCTGGCACAGTAGCCACGTTCTTTCGGATCAGTAGTGACCCGGGAACGGGTCCAGTGGACGCCTGGACTACACGTACACACGGTATCATCTGCACGCCCGTAGACAGCGGGCCTGCATTAACCCTTCCCACCCACACTTGCGCGGGGTGGTGCATTGGTTCGTTGCTTCGGATTACATCAAAGCGCTGTCTCCCACTTAAGGGACACGATTCGTTTTGATCTAACCCGAGTCATGGACCCACAGGGATTCGAACCCTGGGCATCCTCCTTGCAAAGGAGGCACTCTACCACTGAGCTATGGGCCCACCCCACTCTGCTGATGTGCAGACTGGGGATCAATCGGGAGTGTTAGCCTTGACAGTTCTAAGGTGCTCGGTCGGCCTGACGGTGGTCGATCGAACGTGTGGACCGAATCGCGAAACCGCTGTGGGCCGGGGCGTCGCCCCGGTCCCGGTCTGTGGAGGTGATCCAGCCGCAGATTCCCCTACGGCTACCTTGTTACGACTTAAGCCCCCTTGCGAAGCCCAGATTCGACCGGCGTAACGCCGGCCTCATCCGGACCTCACTCGGGTGCTTTGACGGGCGGTGTGTGCAAGGAGCAGGGACGTATTCACCGCGCCCTTCTGAGGCGCGATTACTACCGAATCCAGCTTCATGCGGGCGAGTTTCAGCCCGCAATCCGAACTACGATCGAGTTTCGGAGATTAGCGTCGCCTTTCGGCGTAGCATCCCACTGTCTCGACCATTGTAGCCCGCGTGTAGCCCAGCACATTCGGGGCATACTGACCTACCGTTGCCCGTTCCTTCCTCCAGTTTGGCACTGGCAGTCCTCTTAATGTACCCAACCACCTCAAGGGTGTTGCTGGCAATTAAGGGTGCGGGTCTCGCTCGTTGCCTGACTTAACAGGACGCCTCACGGTACGAGCTGACGGCGGCCATGCACCTCCTCTCAGTGGCTCCAGTAAGCTCATCACACTGACTTTCACTGCACACTGTCGATGCTGGTGAGATGTCCGGCGTTGAGTCCAATTAAACCGCAGGCTCCTCCGGTTGTAGTGCTCCCCCGCCAATTCCTTTAAGTTTCATCCTTGCAGACGTACTTCCCAGGCGGTCTGCTTCACGGCTTCCCTACGGCACAGCACAGGCTCGTAGCCTGTGCCACACCTAGCAGACATCGTTTACAGCTCGGACTACCCGGGTATCTAATCCGGTTCGTGACCCGAGCTTTCGTCCCTCACCGTCGGATCCGTCTTTCCAGAGCGCTTTCGCCACCGGTGGTCCGTCTCGGATTACAGGATTTCACTCCTACCCCAGACGTACCCTCTGGATCTTCCGGTCCCAAGCCATGCAGTTTCCACCGGACGCCTACTCGTTGAGCGAGTAGATTTCCCGATGGACTTGCGTGGCCAGCTACGGACGCTTTAGGCCCAATAATAGCGGTCATCACTTGTGCTGCCGGTATTACCGCGGCGGCTGGCACCGGTCTTGCCCAGCACTTATTCGCCGACCATCCTACGGTCGGAAAAAGCGAGGACTATATGCCCTCGCACTTGGAGTCCCCTTATCGCACTCTCGTGCAGTGTAAAGGTTTCGCGCCTGCTGCGCCCCGTAGGGCCCGGTATCTTGTCTCAGATACCGTCTCCGGGCTCTTGCTCTCACAACCCGTACCGATTATTGGCACGGTGGGCCGTTACCCCACCGTCTACCTAATCGGCCGCAGCCACATCCTATCGCGCCTGAGCATTTCTAGCTCGCGCCACTCCAGGCAGCGAGCCGTATGCACTATTAACCTCAGTTTCCCGAGAGTATCGTGCTCGATAGGGTAGTTTGGCCACGTGTTACTGAGCTATTTGCTACGAGTCTAAACTCGTACAACTAGCATGGCTAAATCGGACTCCAATAGCAATGACCTCCGGCAGGATCAACCGGAATGCTAAATCCCCTGCAGAGCAGGGGGGTTTGGCGGTGAATGGTATAAATACACACTCACACATTGCGTGGTCCACAGTTCGGCAACCAGATCGTCGACCGATCGAGCGTCACCGAACTGTCAAGGCTAACATCAGATCCCATCTTAACGGCGGACCGCAGGGGTGAGATCCTCATTTCCTTCGGACTCTATCCTAAGTCAGCCAGGGTACAAAACCCCTTCGACTGTAGTAGTCCGAGATGACGAGCCGAGTTGAACGGCCCGTCGATCACGTGTTCGTTGCGTTCATATCCGAACTGCCCTATCCTTATAAGGCCGTCGGATCTGAATCGGCGCCGGAATCGATCCCCGGCACCGGATTTCACGTAACCATTCGTAGACGACGACACCATATAAGGGCGTCGTCTCGAGGCGACCGGGTCGACCCCGATCGCGGTCACGTTCATAGTCGAATCCCTTCGAGCACTTAAGGTCGTTGGAACGACCTCGACTCGAGGGGGAACGAACTGCCCTCCGTGCCGGAATCCGGCCAGAGGGGACGCGACATCCTGCGTCACGTCGTTTACATTCATAACGAGGAGACGGTCCCTACATAAGGCCGTCGAACGAACCTCCCTCCGGAAACCGCTACCATGCCACGGTTTTCCACCTGCCAATGAGTTCGCTGACAGTAATAAATGAGAACGAAATCAGAATAGCGCACTCGCTCGAGAAACGGTAATATCACGCGGGCGGAGGTCGGCCGATCATTCCGTCCTTGCAGACACGGTCTGACCGAATGATACCCGCGCAGTTTTGTATTCGAGTGTGCACGCAAGAACTCTTTCTTTCGAACACCGGGCCGAGTATCACGTTGCCACACCGAGACGGGGACCGACACACGACCGGCAATCGGAATCTAATATGTTCGTGTTCGAGGCGCCAGCAGGCAACAGCGGTGATCAGCATCGATGCGAATAAATCACGGGGGTGACTAGAAGGAGACGAATGGTCCGGGACCCGATCGCTTCGGAGTCGATGCCCTCGGCCGAAGAGATTTGTGCTGCGCTCGACGACCCCGACTGTCGGGAGATTATCCGGAATCTCGACAAGCCGCTGACAGCGTCCGAGCTGACCGAGCGGTGTGAAATTCCACAATCGACGTTGTATCGAAAACTCGAGTTACTTACCGACGCGACACTACTCGAGGAGTCGACCGACATCAGACGCGACGGCCACCACGCGAGCAAGTACACGGTCGCGTTCGAAGAGATAACTCTCGTTCTCGAAGACGACCGTTCGCTGGCGGTCCGAATCGAACGGCCAGCACGAACTGCAGACGAACGGCTTGCAGAGCTGTGGTCGGAGGTGCGAAAGGAAACATGAGCACGGAACTAATCGAACCGACCACCGCCTCGATGGCGTTGATGGTCGTTAAAACGTTATTACTCGTCGTTGGGAGCATAATTACCTACTTCGCGTTCAAGGCGTACCGCCGAACGCGTCAACCCGCACTCGGCTACCTCACTGCCGGTTTCGGAATTGTCACGCTCGGATTCGTTCTCGCGGGAATGGTTCACGAAGTGTTGAATATCGGGCTGACGGTTGGAATTCTCGTCGAGAGCCTCCTGGTGCTCGTCGGATTTATGATCATCGCATACTCGCTGTACGTGCAGTAACGACGTTCACAGCGGAGAGAGGAGGAGCTGAAAACGCCTACTCTTCGTATCCCGCTTCGTCCATAATTTCGCCGAACTCCTCGGTTTCCATTGCTTCTTCGTAGACGATAGCGGTCGCCATTCCGCCCGGATACCTTCCGTTAGTGGTTACGTGGTGGACTTTATGACAGTGAGCAGGATAGATGCCGGGATCGGCCTCCGCCTCGAACTCGAGCGTGAACCGTTCGGCGGGGGCGATATTGATGACGTCTTCGTCGTACTGCGCCGACTCGGGAATCGGCGAGCCGTCTTTTTCGACGACCGTGAACCGGTGGCCGTGGGTGTGGAACGGGTGACTTTCGTAACCGTTGTTCGCGATGTGGAGGCGAACCGTCTCTCCCGCGGAGACGATCAGCGGCGATCCGAGTTCGGGGTGGAACGTCGTGGGAGCGCTCCGCCCGTTGATCGTGTAGGCGTCCGAAGAGCGATCCGTCGGCGAGTAATCGGCGTCGCCGCCGGCGTTTTGCTCGTGAAGGCGAGTATCCCAGTCGCGAAGCGTCAGGAAATACTCCCGATCCGGCGGTTCGTATCCTTCCGGATCGACCCGGATGATACCGTACATTCCCATATCGAGGTGGTTGTGAGTTTGATAGTGACAGTGATAGACGTGCGTCCCCGGAACGTCACCCTCGAGCGTGTAGGTGTGGCTCTCGCCAGCCCCGACGCGGTCGCGGTTGGTAACGGGTGCGCCGTCATCGTCCCACACCTTCCCGACGGCGTGGACGTGAACGGTGTGCGGTCGGTCGTGATCGTTGTCGTACGTGAGCTCGAACGTCTCGCCTTCTTCCATTCGGTAGATCGGACCAGGAACCGACGGATCTCGATCGTCCGCTTGCCAGGCCCACACCTCGGGAAGCTCGAGTGGGCCACCGCTGGCCTCCTCGGTCACGAGTTCGTGGCGTGCGGAGACCGTCTGGAGCGTCGATTCGTATCCCTGACCGGCGAGATCCACGATTTGGGGTGGAGCCGTGTAGGGATAGTCGGTCAGCGGTTCATCGTCTTCGTCGCCATCGTCGGACTCAGAAACGTCGGGATCCGCTTCGAAGAGCGAAGAAGTACACCCCGAGAGTGCCATCAGCCCACCTGCACCGACAGCTGAAAGAACGGTGCGACGTCGAACGGTTGCAGTCGAATTCAGGTTCCCCATGGTACAGTTACGGATTCACACCGAGGGGTGAAGGAGTCGTACGGGAGTTCCTACGACTCGGGAAAAAGCGAGAAAGACGAGGGTGTAGCCGTCGAAGGGTACAGAAACGATCGGGCGGCGCTCGGACGGCGTACCGTCCTACCGATTGAGCGTGTGAATCGCGTGCCCGAGCGCGTTCTCGGCGGCCTCCATCACGGATTCCGAGAGCGTCGGATGGGTGTGTACCGTTCGGGCGATATCCTCTACGGTCGCCCCGAGTTCGATCGCGAGGCCGAGTTCGGCGATCAGTTCGGAGGCTTCGGGAGCGACGATCTGTGCGCCGAGCACGAATCCGGCCTCCTCGTCGGCGACGATGCGGACGAACCCGTCGGATTCGTTTATCGTCAGCGCGCGCCCGCTCGCACGAAGCGGGAACTCGCCGACGAGCGGGTCGAATCCCTGTTCGGCCGCTTCATCTTCCGTCAAGCCGACGGTTCCGATTTCGGGCTCCGTGAACACGGCCGCGGGCATCGCCTGGTAGTCGATCGCCGACGGCTCGCCGGCGATCACTTCGGCGGCGACCTGTCCCTCCATCGATCCCTTGTGAGCCAGCATGGGTTCGCCGGCGACGTCGCCGACCGCGTAGACGTCCTCTCGGTTGGTTCGCGCTCGGTCATCCGTCGGGATGAACCCGCGCTCGTCGGTCTCGATCCCCGCAGCGTCGAGATCGAGCGTGTCCGAGACGGGTTCGCGGCCGACGGCGACGAGTACCTTCTCGGTGTCGAGTTCGAGCGAATCGGCTTCGGGGGTTTCCATCTCTCCGCCGTCTGCGGCCGCCTCCTGGGCGGGTTCGGCAACGACACGGATCTCGTCACCGTCCTCGAGATCGTGCCACTCCGATGCCGTGTAGCCGAACTCGAACGCGACGCCGAGTTCCTCCGCGCGCTTGCGAACGGGACGCGAGAGCTCGTCGTCGTAGCCCGGAAGCGCGTCCTCGAGCATCTCGAGGACCGTCACGTCGGTACCAAGTTTCGCGAAGACGCCGGCGAGTTCCATCCCGATGTAGCCCGCGCCGACGATCACCATCGAGTCGGGAACCGACTCGAGGGCCAGCGCTTGCCGCGAGTCGAGAACGGGCTCGTCGCCGTACTCGAAGCCGGGGATCTCGATGGGACGGGAGCCGGTCGCGATGATCGCGTCTTCGAACTCGAGGCTCTCGCTACCCTGTCCCTCGCCGTCGTGGGAGACCCGAATCGTGTTTCCGCCGTCGAACTGGGCGATTCCCTCGAGCAAGTTGACCTGGTTCGCCTTGCAGAGTTTCTCGACGCCGCTCGTGAGCTGGTCGACGACGCCGTCTTTCCAGCTCATCATCCCCGAGAGATCGATCGCGGGGTTCGCGTGGATGCCCATCTCTTCGGCGTGGCTCGCCTCGTGGGCGACGTTCGTCGCCGAAATTAGCGCCTTCGAGGGGATACAGCCGTGATTCAGGCAGGTCCCGCCGTAGGCGTCCTTTTCGACGAGCGTGACGTCGAGGTCCAGTTGTCCGGCGCGGATCGCGGCCACGTAGCCCGCGGGTCCAGCGCCGATTACCAGTACGTCCGTGCCAGTTGTGACATCTCCAACGACCATTGTAGTGAGTCTCTATTTCCGCTCGCGTGGGTCTTCGCTCGCCCGCTACTTCAACAGTAGCAGTTCGGGGTCCTCAAGGTACTCCATGAGCGTGTTCGTAAACTGCGCGCCGACCGCGCCGTCGATCAGCCGGTGGTCGAACGACAGCGACAGGGTCATGATCGAGCGCGGTTCGATCGATTCGGTACCGTCCTCGTCGGTGACCACGCGGGGTTTGCGCTTGATTTCGCCGATCGCGAGGATGCCCGACTCGGGGTAGTTGAGGATCGGCGTCGCGTACTCGCCGCCGATGCCGCCAACGTTCGTAATCGTAAACGTCGATCCCTGTAGTTCGTCGGGCGAGATCGAGCGCTCTCGAGCCTTCTGGACGAGTTCGTTCGTCTCCGAGGCGATCTGGAGCAGCCCCTTCCCGTCCGCGTCGTCGACGACGGGGACCATCAGCCCGACGTCGGTCGCCGTGGCGACGCCGATATTGTAGTAATTCCGGTAGACGACCTCCTCGTTTTCCTCGTCGATCACCGCGTTCATCTCGGGGAACTCCTCGAGGGCGGCGACGACGGCCTTCGTGATGAACGGCATGTAGGTCAGCTTGATCCCCTGCTCTTCGGCGCGAGGCTTGAGCCGCTCTCGGATTTCGACGAGTTCGGTGACGTCGACCTCATCGTGGTGGGTAACGTGTGGCGCGCTGTACTTCGACTCGACCATCGCGTCGGCGATGGCCTTTCGGACGCCCGTGAACGGCTCCCGACGTTCGCGTTCCCCCTCGAATTCGTCGGCGGCCGAGCCGGCTGAGGAAATAGCGGCCGCGTCGGCTTCCTGGGCTTGCCGTTGCATCGTCGCGTACTCCTCGATCGCTTCGGGCGTGACGAACGGCTCGCCGTCCCGCGTCTCGTCCGTCGGAACGGCGTCGATATCGATGTCTTCATCCTCGGCGAGTCGACGCGTCGCGGGCGCTGCGAGCGTTCGTTCGCGGTCGGCTGACTCAACGCTTTCCTGGGACTGGGCCACCTCACCGGCCGCATCCGCGACCGCACTCGAGTCCGCCGGTTCGGCTTCGTTCCCGGAAACGGCGCTGGCGCTCGAGGAAGCGCCACCGCTCGAGGAGGAGTCGACGCTCGAGGTGCCCCCGCCATCCGATCCGGACGCGGCCTCGGTTACGGAATCGGCCGCCGAGGGCTCGGCGGCCGCCCGAACGTCGCCTTCGGTGATCCGCCCGCCGGGACCGCTCCCCTGAACGGACTCGAGGTCGACGCCTTCCTCGCGCGCCGTGCGTCGCACACGCGGGGGCGCGAAGACTCGTCCCTCCGGCGTCGCAACTTCCTCGATATCACCGCCCGTCGCGCCAGGGTCGCCTGCGGGTTCGGCTTCGACGGAAGACTGGGATTCAGATCCGGAATCGGCTGTCGCCGCTGATTCCGCCGCTTTCGACGCACCGTCGCCATCTTCGGCGGCGGCGGACGCGTCAGCGGTCTCCTCGCCTTCGACGTCGAACGTGATGATTACGTCGCCGACGGGGACGATCTCGCCTTCCTCGGCGCGCAGTTCCCGCACCGAACCGTCGACGGGCGAGGGAACCTCGACGAGGGCTTTGTCCGTCTCGACCTCGGCGACGGGCTGGTCCTCGGAGACCGAATCGCCCTCTTCGACCAGCCACGAGACCAGCTCGCCTTCGGCGACACCCTCGCCGACGTCGGGGAGTTTGAATTCGCGAACCATCTAGAACCCCACCGCGTCTCGGATACCCGACTCGATACGCGCGGGTTCTGGTAAGTAGTAATCCTCGAGCGCGTACAGCGGGAAGGGCGTGTCGAAGCCGCTGATCCGCTCGACCGGCGCCTCCTGGTAGAGGAGCGCCTCCTCCTGAATCGTCGCGGCGATCTCCGCGCCGAATCCGCCGGTTTTCGGCGCTTCGTGGACGACGGCGGCTCGACCGGTCTTCTTGAACGAATCGACGATGGTGTCAACATCGAGCGGCGACATCGTCCGCAGGTCGACGACCTCGACGTCGATTTCGCCCTCGAGGTTCTCGGCGGCCTCGAGGGTCGGCCTCGTCATCGCACCCCAGGTGAAGACAGAGATGTCGGATCCTTCCCGACGGACCGCCGCCTCGCCGAGTGGCACCTCGTAGGACTCCGTGGGGACTTCCTCGCGGAACGCGCGATAGATGAGCTTCGGCTCGAGGAAGATGACCGGGTCCGGATCGCGGATCGCGCTCGTCAGGAGCCCCTTCGTGTCGTAGGGCGTCGAGGGGATGACGACCTTGAGCCCGGGTTGGTGGACGAACATCGCTTCGGTCGACTCGGAGTGGTGTTCGGGAGCGCGAATGCCGCCGCCGTAGGGGGCCCGAACGACCATCGGACACGTGTATCGCCCGCGCGAGCGCGTTCGGAGGCGAGCGGCGTGGCTGACGATCTGGTCGAAGGCGGGGTAGATAAAGCCCAGAAATTGCATCTCGGGGACGGGGCGCATTCCGTACGCCGCCATCCCGATTGCCGTCCCGACGATACCGGATTCGGCGAGCGGGGTATCGATCACTCGGTTCTCGCCGAACTCCTCGTAGAGACCTTCCGTCGCGCGAAAGACGCCGCCGTTTTTGCCGACGTCTTCGCCCATGACGAGGACGTCCTCGTCGCGTTCCATTTCGGTGTACAATCCATCTCTGACCGCCTGTACGAGCGTGAGATTTTCGACCTCCGCCGTGGATTCTGCTGCCATTGTTAGTCCTCCAGGAGCGCGTCGTCACCGTGTTGCTCTCGAATCGTTTCGAACCACTCGAGCTGTTCCTGTAATCGTTTGGGCATTCCCTCGTACACGTGGGCGAAGATTTCCTCCGGATCGGGGCGCTCGACGTTTTCGGCGGCTTCGATCGCGTCGGCAACCTCGCTCTCGACTCGCGAATCGATCGCGTCGACGCGTTCGTCGTCGAGGATCCCTTCCGATCGCAGGAACGTCTCGAGGCGCGAGATCGGGTCCTTCTGTTTCCAGCGTTCGACCTCGTCGTCGTCGCGGTAGACCGACGGGTCGTCGGCCGTAGTGTGTGCGCCGAAACGGTACTGGACGGCCTCGATCAGCGTCGGACGGAGTTCGCCCTGGCCCGGATCCTTCGCCTTCTCGACGGCGTCGCGGGTGACCTTGTACACCGCCAGCGGGTCCATCCCGTCGACTTGAACGCCTTCGAATCCGTACGCTGAAGCCTTCTGGGCGAGAGTCGCGCTCGCGGTCTGGCGCTCTCGCGGAACCGAGATCGCCCACTGGTTGTTATTACAGAAGAAGACCGTCGGCGTGTCGAAGACGCCCGCGAAGTTCAGCCCCTCGTGAAAGTCCCCCTCGCTAGTCGCCCCGTCGCCGAAGTAACAGAGGAAGGCTTTCTCCTCGCCCTTGAGTTTCGACGCCCACGCGGCACCCGTCGCGTGTGGAATCTGGGTGGCGATCGGGACGGCGACAGTGAACGTGTTCGAATCCTCGGATATCCGGTTTCCGAGTTCGTGGCCCATCCAGTACAGCATCGTCCGTTTCAGCGACGTACCCCGAACGAGTGCCGTTCCGTGCTCGCGATAGCTCGGGAACACCCAGTCATCGTCCGCGAGCGCGTGCGCGCTCCCGATCTGTGCCCCTTCCTGTCCCGACAGCGGCGGATACGTTCCCATCCGACCCTGCCGCTGGAGACTGACCGCCCGCTGGTCGAAGTGACGAACCAGTCGCATCTCCTCGTACATCTCGACCATCTCCTCGGACGAAATATCGGGCACCGACGCCCCCTCGAGGAGCTGGCCGGAGTCATCGAGCACCTGCACCTTCTCTCGAGGATCGCGCTGTAACGTACTCATGGAAAGAACCTCCGTAGCATACCCGTATCAACAACCGCTCGAGGTAAAGAATTTTCGTAAATAGTTTACTGTTAGAAGGAAAATTGCCATCATTGTACAAATGTGTTCAGCGAGTCGAATCATGGGCGGACGAATGTCTTATTTTACGGACTGTCTGAATCGAGCGTTCAGAAGATAACGATTTTTCGCACACGTTTTGGACAGACGGCCAGCTCTCGAGAAAGCTGACAAAACAGCGTGCCGTGATCGCGACGAAAAAAGCATCGACGGCGGTCGGACGCGTTATCTATAGCGGTTAGACGTGGCTTCTTCGGGCTTGCTCGCGTGCTCGCTCGACGCTCTCGCCTTCGCGTAACACCGCGTCGACGAACAGTTCGCCGGCTTTGTACGACGAGCGGACCATCGGTCCGCTTGCACAGTAGAGATACTCCAGTTCCTCCTCGGCGACGCGTCGCCACGTCTCGTACTTGTCAGGATGATCGTAGCGTTTCACGTCGAGATGTGATCGCGAGGGTTGGAGGTACTGTCCGAGCGTAACGATATCGACGCCCCGCTCGCGCAGGTCGGCTAACGTCTGATAGACCTCGTGGTCGTACTCGCCGTGGCCGAGCATGATCGAGGTCTTGGTGTAGATGTCCGCGTTCCGGTCGACGTACTCGAGCACCCCGAGAGTCTGTTCGTAGCCCGCGCGACGATCTCTGACGGGGAACTGGAGCCGTTCGACGGTTTCGACGTTGTGAGCGATGACGTCCGGTTCGGCGTCGATTATCTTGTCGAGAAGCCGTTTTTCACCCTGAAAGTCCGGAATGAGGACTTCGACGAGGATGCCGGGGTGGCGTCGTTTGATCTCCCGAATCGTTTCCGCGAACTGACCCGCGCCCTGGTCCGGCAGGTCGTCGCGGTCAACGCTTGTGAGGACGACGTAATCGAGACCGATTTCGGCGACGGCGCTCGCGACGTTTTCCGGTTCGTCGGGATCGAGCGGCTCCATCCCGCCGGTCTCGACGTCGCAAAAGTTACAGCCTCGAGAGCACCGATCCCCCAGTAGCATGAACGTCGCCGTCCCGCCGCCGGCCCGTCCGTCCGGGTCCCCCGCACCGGCCGAGGGCGCACTCGAGCGCCCGGACCAACACTCGCCCAGATTCGGGCAGTTGGCCTCCTCGCAAACGGTGTGGAGGTTTTGCTCCCGCAAGGTCTCACGGATATCGGCGAACTCCCGGCCCGACGGTGGCCGACTTTTCAGCCAATCGGGCTTTCGCGAACTGCTCATACGAGTGTGATGGCGGCCCGTGGTGAAAATCGTGGTGGTGTCCCCTCGTCCGCTTGTCAAGAGCGGATGGATTGAAACGGCGTACCGACGCAGTCTTCGTGAACAGGGAAAAACGGCCGCGAGCGTTGTCACTCGAGAACGGTGGATCAAATCGAGAGCGCGATCGCTCTCGAGTTGTGAAGAAAGCAAAATCCGGCTACTGAACGCGGACTCGTTTACAAACGAGTGACGTTGGTTGCGCGGGGACCTTTCGGTGCTTGTTCGATGTCGAATTCGATCTCTGTGCCTTCTTCGAGGTCCGGGCCGCCAACGTCTTCCATGTGGAAGAACACGTCGTCGTCCGCGTCGTCTGTCTCGATGAAACCGTAGCCGCCTGTGTCGTTGAAGAAATCAACGTTACCTTTCGCCATTACAATTACATCAAGTGCCACGAGCCGTATAATGCTTGTGTTATATACTTCTGTAGGATAGGGCAGAAATAGAGCTGAAAACGGGAATTGCGACAGATCCATTTGGGTTTCTATTCAGTATCACTTCGAATACCGCAAATCGGGAGGTGTTCGTCGAGTTTCGTCTACGGTTCCCGAAACGGCGGCGAACGAGCGAGAAGTCACCAGTAGACGTGGTGTGAGTACGCTAGACGTGCGGAGAGATATTAGTCGAGTGCATAGTAGCGGTATGTATTACGAACCGAACGCGGGCACTCACTGACGACGAGAACGGAAGACGACAGCGGAGAGAGCGATAGCAAAGGATCGACGGATAAAGCGGTGAGCGTAGCGGCTAGTGCACGCACGAACGTTAAGTTTCCACAGGTTGTGTGACTGGTCTGTAGGCTACAATGTTCGTATTCGATCGGTTACGTCAGTTGCACTCGAGTAGCGATACCGAAGAGGACGGAACGCGATCACGAGCGGAACACGCCGCCTCGGCTTCCGTTCGGGGGCTGCAAGCCGGATTCGTCGCGACCTGTATCATGACCGCGTTTCGGCTCCCCATCCTCCGATCGCTCCCGCCGTCGGCGAACTTCTGGACGCAGTACGTCGCCGACGGAGAGCCGGACGATCATCCGGTCGCCGGACTCGTTTTGCACCTCATCTACGGGATGAGCGCGGGGGCAGTCTTCGGCGGCCTCTTCGCGCTGCAAGACGCCGAGCGCTCGATAGAAGCCGAACAACGGGGTATCATCTGGGGATCGGTGTACGGAATGGTCCTCTCGGCGTTCGGCTCCCAGATCATGCTCAAAGAGATCCTCGATATTCGACTCGAGAACGACGAGCTCGCGCTGTTTCACGCCGGACACCTCGTCTACGGACTCGCACTCGGCGCGTGGGTCGGGTCGCGAACCGAGGGCGTCGAAGATCCGGAGACGGAGTACGAATACGACGACGGCAACTGAGGACTCGGGTCGAGTTCACAACTACCCTCGCCATCAACGTCACTTCTAACATTCACCCCGCCCGAGTTAGCAACCGTTAACAGTCGTATTACGACTTCTCGAGAACGGTCATAACAACCTGTTTACCGACACCTGCCTGCGGGTACAGTATGGAGATCGGGGTCGTTCTCGGCGTCGTCGTCATCGGATTCGTTCACGGCGTCCTGCCGGATCACGGCTGGCCAATCGCGGCGACCTACGCGTTGAATCGACAGCGCCGGCTGTTTTACGGGTTCGTCGCCGCGCTCATACTGGGTGTCGGTCACCTCGTGAGCAGCGTTGTGTTGGTCTTCGCGTACTTCTGGTTCAGTACGTTCGCCACTTTTGCGGAAGGACCGTGGATGCGATACGTCGCCGGGATACTCCTGATCATGCTCGGAATTCGCGAGTATCGCCACGGGAGCCACGCGGTAGAAGAACACGATCACGACGACCACCACGACGGCGAACACGACCACCACGACGGCGAACGAGCAAACGGCGGAGACGACGGAGACGGTCATCACAATCACGATCATACCCACGAACACAGCAGCCACAGCCATCATACGGACGGCGGGGACGAGACGCACCACCACGACGATACTCGCGCCACCCACCGTCACGAGACTCGAGAAACGAACACATCCGAGCGCGGCGTTTTCAGCCGCTTGCGAGGCTATCTCCCCGGTGGCGGCGGGCATCAGCATCTCGAGGAAGAACACGCGGAACGGGGACTCTACGCCCTCGGGATGACCGCCTTACTACTGGGGTTCGCTCACGAGGAACCGATCCAGATTCTGGCGATCTGCGTCGGAACGGATTTCTGCCTCGAGTTGATGCTCATTTACTCCATCTCGGTGATCATTGCCATCATCGCCCCGACGCTGTTGTTGATCGCGGGCTACGAACACCATCAAAGCCGAATCGAACGGTACACGCCGTACCTGCCGACGATCACCGCGATCGTCCTCGTGGCGATGGGTCTCGCGTTCATAATCGGCATCATCTAAAACGGCGCGTCGGCTGACGGTCTCTGACCCGCGAAAACTTAGCTCGGGCTGGCACCCGACGAGCGCCCGCCCCGCAGGAGTTTGACGACGCCCTGTGCGGCCATCCCGATCACCGCCCATTTCCAGGCGAAGACGGCGACGAGCAACAAGAGAGCCGCTCGAGTCCGCTTTCCGCGGTCGAACGATCGCTTCGCTTCGACGAGGACCGAGAGAACCGTTAGCGATCGGGTCGCTTTCGAGCCGAGGAACCGTGTGAGTGCCATACGTGTCTTTTCTCAGCCAACAAAATAACGACAGCGCCGGATCACGCAAGCCCAGAGCGGTTCGTCGTGCTCGAGTTACCGATTCGTCCCGTCGCGTTGTGACGGCTTGATTGGCGTCTATTCGCTCGTTTCAGTGGGTTCGTTCTCTTCGCCAGCGTCAGTGTCGTCGGCACCTGTCGGCGTCGTCCGTATCAGGCGTCCTCGGCGTCAGTGTCGTCTGTACCAGTCGTATCGTCGTCTTCGACCTGCGGTTCGTCGTCGCCCTCGCGTTCGTCCGCCTCGTCGGTTTCGCCGTCGACGACTTCCTCCGCAACCTCCTCGTCGATCGTCATCTCGCCCGGCTCTGCGGGTTCTTCCTGCACGTCCGTCTCCGCGAGCTCGCCGATTTCGGCGGCCGAGCGGTCCGTCGTCGAGGCGGATTCGATGGAGCCATCGCCATCCGCATCGTCTTGATCCGACTCGGAAGACGGGTCGTCGATCGTAATCTTCTGTGCGCCCTCGAGCCCGTCGCCCTCGAATTCGTCCGACCCGAACGGATCGGGTAACTGCCGCTCGAGGCCCGAATCCTCGCGGTTTCGGCGGCGAACGAGCAGGTACGCGAGCGCTCCGATTCCGAGCGCGACGGCGAGTTTTCGTCCGAGTCCGGCGCTGTCAGAAGACGCCGCATGCCGATCTTCATCCGTCGGGGTCTGGGCTGTCGTGTTCTCGTTCCGACCGAGCCGTGGGAGACGAACCATAGGGTCCGTACCGTTCGGACGAGGAAGTTCGTTGGGGGTGCATACACAGCCACCGCTACCGGAACTGCTCGCGAAAGTCCTCTTCGAAACGAAAGGGGACGGAGGAGTCGCTCACTGACTCAGATAACCGCCTTCGATGTCGAGGTCTGCAACGACGACGCTTGTGCCGCAGTCTGCGAACTCGAGTGCGGTCATTCGTCCGATTCCCAATCCCCCGCCGGTAATCAGCGCAATCGACTCGTCGAAAGCCACCATATTTGACGTTTTCAATCTATTCGCAAAAGAACAGTGGTTGAGAAAAAGACACCCGATACTGTGTGAGAAAGGCTTACTCCGCGGACTTGTGTCCGCCAAATTAGTTATATTTGAACCGAGGAGTCAGCGCGGCGAGAGATCCGCCGCGTCCGCGAGCAGTTCGTGCGACCGGAGCACGTCGTCGGGATTCGCGAGTTGTTGCTGGATGACGACCTCGTCGACGCCCGTTTGGGCGGTCATCTGGTCCAATAGCTCCCGCACCGTGGACGGACTCCCGGAAATCTGGCGGGGCCACTGTCCGGGCTCGAGTGCGGTCGGGGTCGGCTCGGGAACGTACCCCAGTTCCTCGATCGCGGCTTCGGTCGATCGGATCGGCGGCCGATCGATCGTTCCCTGTCGGAGCCGCTGATGCGTCGCTTCGGTCGTCGCGCGGAGCCGAGCGGCCTCCTCGTCCGTCTCCGCACAGGTGACGTTCGCCGCGATCATCCCGTGAGGTTCGTCGGGACCGGCCCCGAACGAGGACGGTTGGAAGTTCTCCCGATAGGCCTTAAGCGCCCGAACCGCGGGCTCGGGTCTGATGAACGCCGCAAAGCAGTATCGAAGCCCCAATTGACCGGCGATAGCGGCGCTCGAGGGACTCGAGCCGAGGACCCAAATATCCGGAATGGTCTCGCGTGCGCGAGCCAGTTCGAGCTGACTGAGCGAGTGCTCGTCCGGGAAGCCGTCGTAGAGGTGAGCGGCCACTTCGTTGATTTTCTCTTCGTGATCCTCGTTGGAGCCGGGACGGTGCTGGCTCCTATCGTTTTGCAACGCGCGGTCGCTGACCGGGTTTCCGGTCGCGCGACCGAGGCCGAGGTCGATCCGGCCGGGAGCGAGCGCGTCGAGGACGCTGAACGTCTCCGCGACCTTGTACGGGCTGTAGTGATTGAGCAGGACGGTGCCGGAGCCAACACGAATATCCGACGTTTTGGCGGCGATATGCGGAATCAATGCTTCGGGAGTCGTACTCGCCAACGAATCGGCGAAGTCGTGATGTTCGGCGACCCAGACGCGCGAGTAGCCGAGTTCCTCGGCGTTCTGTGCTCGTTCTACCGTGTTCTCGAACGCTTCCGTTGCTGACCCGCCCTCGGGTATGGGCGCGAGGTCGACGATGGAGAGATCCACACCAGGTGGTCGGGGACAGCGAGTAATGAAGGATGCGCTCTCGGAACTCTGGAACCGGCGATTCCGTCCGGTTACAGCGTTCCGGGAGGCGGATACTGCTGAGCGACCCCATCGCTCATTCCGATCGCGGCCGGAGAGTGAACCACCGCGCGGACGGGACCTTTTTCTCGTTTCGATAGAATAGCCCGGTCGATGGAGCTCGAGACGATTCCGGGCGTCGGCGAGAAGACCGCGCGATCGCTGGCAGCGCTCGAGGACCCCGAGCAGGCGCTCAGAACGGGCGACGTGGCGGCGCTCGCGCAAGCACCGGGGATCACGCAGGGGCGGGCCGCCCGAATCGCGCGCGGGGCGATTCGACGCGAACACGACGATCCCGGCGGCTTTCTCGCGACCGATCGCGCACGCGAGATCTACCGGGAGGTGCTCTCGCTGTGCAAGGATCGCACCGTCACAAGCTACGGCGCCCAACGTCTCGAGACGATTTACCCGAGTCCGTGCCGGTCGCGGATCGAAGAAGTACAGAGATTCGCGCGAGAGGCGCTCGAGCGCGACCCCAGCCCGCCCGTCCTTGAGGCGCTCGAGGGGGTCGAACCGCTCGAGACCGGCGGCGACGTCCAGGTTCGCGAGCGGTGTCTCGCGACGACCGACGCGGAACGGTATACGGCCGCTCGAGAAGCGATCCCGGAACTCTCCGTCGAAGTCGTCGAAGACGCACAGGGGCTGGCCGAGCTCGCTCGCGGCTACTCGACGGTGATCGCGCTCGACGAGGCGTTCGCCGGCGTCACCGTCGAGGGCGACGTCCAAGTTCGTCCCGATGCCCTCGAAAATCCGGCTGACGTCGTCCCCGAGCGCTCGCTTGCCTTTTTCGCGCGCAATCGAGACAGCTTGCGCGCGGCGATCGACGTCCATCGCAACGCCAACCTCGAGACGGACTGCGATCTCGCGGCGCTCGAGGACGGCCTCTCGAGAGTGGACAAAAACGGTACGGTCGCTGGTGACGAGGAGTTGGATCGGCTCGCGACGGCGATCGACGACCTCGACGCGGCCGTCGGAGCCGGCGAATCCGTCGCGAATGACCACCTTCGACAGGCGATCCGCGAACAGGACGTTACGATCGAAGGCTCGGACCTGCTTTCGCTGGTCGAACAGGGAGCCGGCGTCGACTCGTTGCTCTCTCGAGAGCTGGCAGACGAGTACGCCGCGGCCGTCGAGGCCGCCCGCGAGCACCTGATCGACGCGCTCGACCTCGACGCGGGCGAGGCCGAACTCGCCCGCCGCGTCTACGGCGACGAGCCGACGTTTCCGGTCGAACGAGACGAAGCAACCGTCAGCCGGCTCCGAGAGGAGCTTACTGCGACCAAAGAGCGCCGCGGCGCGCGACTGAAACGCGATCTGGCGGCTGATCTCGCCGATCAACGCGACGGCGCCGAACAGCTCGTCCGGAACGCCCTCGAGCTGGACGTCGAACTCGCGATCGCCCGATTTGGGCGCGATTTCGAGTGTACGATGCCGGAGTTCGTCGACAGCGGTGCCTCGAACGGTTCGACGAGCGCGAACGTCGACGACCGGAGCGAGAAAGACGGGTTCGAGATCGAAAACGGCCGATCGCCGCTCCTCCCGGAGCCACTCGAGGAGATCGAGCCGGTCGACTACGACGTTTCGGGCGTCGCGTTGCTGTCGGGCGTCAACAGCGGCGGGAAAACCTCGACGCTCGATCTGGTCGCGAGCGTCGTCGTACTGGCCCACATGGGACTTCCAGTCCCCGCAAATCGGGTTCGCCTCGAACGGTTCGACGACCTCCACTATCACGCCAAGACCCAGGGGACCCTCGACGCGGGTGCGTTCGAGTCGACGGTTCAGCAGTTCGCCGACCTGGCCGACGGCGGAGAAGGATCGCTGGTGCTCGTCGACGAACTCGAGAGCATCACCGAACCCGGGGCGTCGGCGAAGATCATTGCCGGTATCCTCGAAGCGTTATCGGAAAACGGGGCGACGGCGGTGTTCGTCTCCCACCTCGCGGGGGAGATCCGCGAGATGGCCGCCTACAACGTGACCGTCGACGGCATCGAAGCGATCGGGCTCGTCGACGGAGAACTCGAGGTTAACCGCTCGCCGATCAAGGACCACCTCGCGCGCTCGACGCCGGAGCTGATCGTCGAGAAGTTGGCCGACGAAAGCGAGGCCGTCTTCTACGACCGACTGCTCGAGAAATTCGAGTGAGGTCCCGGGAAGTCCAGTGACTCCCCGGAAAGACTTCCCCACCGAGTATCCGAAACGGACTCAGAACCCTCGAGAGTCGGTACCTATTTACAATCCGTCGCGTTACGTCCCACCGTGATCGGTTGCCAACACGTGACAAGGATGGAGAGCCGGCACAGCGTCGGAACGGCGACTGCGAGGTAGCCGAATGACGGGAGCGAACGCGCTGAAAACCGATCCGAAGCTCTACGCCATTCTTGGACTCGCCGGCGTCGGCGTGCTCTCGAGCACGCTCGTCTCTCCCGCGCTGCCGGGGATGGCGTCGACCTTCGACCTGACGGAGGCTCGAGTCGGGATGGTGATGACCGCTTTCTTCCTGACGGCTGTGGTCGCGATTCCGACGGTCGGTGTCGTGACGGATATCTGGGGTCGACGGACGGTGTTTCTGTGGTCGCTGCTGGTCTACGGCGCGGCCGGCGTGCTGATCGGGTTCGTCGATACCTTCGCGGTAATCCTGCTCCTCCGTGCGGTTCAGGGGTGTGCCTTCCCGGGCCTGCTTCCGATGGCGATTACGCTAATCGGCGACCTCTACGACGGAGCTACCGCGACCACGGCACAGGGCTACCTCACGAGCATTACCGGACTCGGCGGCATCGTCTCGCCGCTGGCCGCCGGCGTTCTCGTGGACGTCTCCTGGCGGCTCCCCTTCGGGCTGTACGGCATCACGTTCGTCGCATTCATTATGTGCTATTTCTGGCTCCCGGAACCCGATTCGTCGCCGAATCCAGGTTCTTCGAAGGGAGTTTCTGCCAGCAGCAAATCCGACGCCTCGCCGAACCCTGAGACTGGAACGCGCGAGAGCCCCGACGTTGGAACGCCCGAGAAACCCGGCACTGGAACGCCCGGAAACCCGGACACGCCCCCGGCGGGCGACACGCCCGCTCCGGCCGTCAGTTCCCGCATTGGCGCGATGGCACGGGAAGTCTGGAACGCGCTCACGAGAGAGGCCGGTATCGTCATCTTCGGTGTCATCGTCCTCTTTTTCGTTCGCTACGCGCTGTTTACGTTCATCCCGCTGTACGCGGTGACCGTGCTGGGAACCAGCGAGTTGATCGGCGGCGTGGCGGTGGCTGTCCTCGGGCTGGGCCGGTTCGTCGCCGCTCCCTACGCGGGACGGCTCGCCACTCGCATCAGCCGGCCGACGATTCTCGTCTCGAGCCTGCTCTGTTTCGGCGTCGGGACCTGGGCGCTCCTCCTGACGACCGATACCTGGATCGTCATCACCATCCTCGCTCTGACCAGCATGGGCGACGGCCTCTTCGACCCTGTCGCGAACGATATCGTCACGATGAGCGCCCCGGCCGACGTCCGCGGGCGCATCGTCAGCGTCCTCGAGGTCGGAAAGACGGGCGCGATTTCGGTGTCGCCCGTCGCGTTCGGATTCTTGCTCTCGGTGAGTTCCTACGCGATGCTCTTCCTGACGGGCGGGGCGCTCATGGCCATCACTGCGGTGATCGTCGGAATCGTCCTGTTCAATGGGTAATACGAGAATCAGTTCAGCATTCGGAATCCGACGATTCCGATAAACTTTCACGGGTAAATTTCCACGAGTGTGCAAGTACAACGACTATTCCCGTTCGAACGGACCCTATGGTATGCCATACCAATTTGAATGCCCGCGGGAGCGCTGTTCGTTCATGCTCCGGGCCGACGGCGACGGGGAAGCGGAGACGCTGGCTCGAGCACACGCTCGAGTGGCCCACAGTTCCCGTATCGCTCCGGCGGATCTCGACCGATGGATCGAACCGATCGAGACGGCCTGAAACGGGATATTATCGGAAACGGAACCACCCGTACGCCAAAAACAACTAAGTAGCTCGGAGAGCGTGGTGAAACTAATGGATGGGGACCCCGAAGAGGGGATGTTGTCGTGGGACGAATCCGTGTTCAGGAACGAGCACGTCTTCGAGATCGACTACGTCCCCGAGACGTTCAAACACCGCGAGAGTCAGACACAGAGCCTGACCTACGCCTTGCGCCCCGCGGTTCGAGGGTCGCGCCCGCTCAACGTGATGGTTCGGGGACCGCCCGGGACCGGCAAGACCACCTCGATTCAGAAGCTGTTCGACGAAGTCGGCGCGCAGACCGGCGACATTCGGACGATTCGAGTCAACTGTCAGGTCAACTCGACGCGCTACTCGGTGTTCTCGAGGCTGTTCGAGGGAACGTTCGACTACGAACCGCCCTCGTCGGGAATCTCCTTCAAGAAGCTGTTCGGCCAGATCGCCGAGAAACTCGTCGAGGAGGACCGGGTCCTCGTCGTCGCGCTGGACGACGTGAACTACCTCTTCTACGAAAACGAGGCCTCCGATACGCTCTACTCGCTGCTTCGAGCCCACGAGGAGTACCCCGGCGCGAAGATCGGCGTCGTCGTCGTCTCCTCGGATCCGACCCTCGAGGTGATCGACGAACTGGACTCGCGCGTCCAGAGCGTGTTCCGCCCCGAGGACGTTTACTTTCCGGTGTACGACCAGCCCGAGATCGTCGACATCCTCGACGAGCGCGTCCGCAAGGGGTTCAACGAGGGCGTCATCACCCGGGACACCCTCGAGTACGTCGGCGAACTGACCGCCGACAGCGGCGACCTCCGGGTCGGGATCGACCTGCTTCGACGGGCGGGGCTCACCGCCGAGATGCGCGCCAGTCGCGTCGTCGAGCGCGAAGACGTCGAGAACGCCTACGAGAAATCCAAATACGTGAGCCTCTCCCAGAGCCTTTCCGGGCTCAGCGACACGGAACGCGCCCTGCTCGAGGTAATCGCCACCAACGACGGCGAACAGGCCGGCGACGTTTACGAGGCGTTCCGCGAGGAAACCGAACTGGGCTACACGCGGTATTCGGAAATCGTCAACAAACTCGACCAGCTCGGGCTGATCGAAGCCGATTACGCCGAAATCGACGGCCGCGGGCGCTCGCGGTCGTTGACGCTCGCCTACGAGAAAGAGGCCGTGCTGGATCGACTCGAGTAGCCTGCAGGGTTGGTTCGCTCGAGTAGCCGGCGGCGCTGGACCACTCGAGTAACCCACCACAGTTCACTCGCCTCGGATTTTCCCCGACATGCATTCGCCAGCCGAACGCCCACCGACCGGCCGGCTGTACCACTAGTATGGAACGAGACGAGTTTTACCATACCGTCGAACAGCGGGCGGAGCTCGCGGACCGAGACGATGCCGTTGACGCCACTCGAGCAGTATTAAAAACGCTCGGCGAGCAACTCGAGACCGACGACGCCCAACGGCTCCACGGGGAACTGCCCGAGGAGATCGGCGACGAACTCACCCACGGGAACGACGACGAACGCCTCGCCACCGAGGAGTTCCTCAAGCGGATCGAAAAGCGCGCCGACAGGACGGATACAGGCGAGACGGAGACGATCACGCTGGCGGTCGTTTCGACGGTGATCGAGCACGTCGACGAAACGGAGCGAGAGACGATTCTGGACCGGTTCGAGGCCTTCGGCTACGACGACCTGTTCGAGGAACTCGACGCGGTCGCGACCGAGTGAAAGGACGACGTCGATAACGGAAACACCGCCTGCACGTGCTACCCGAACCCTCAGGGGGCGGTCCGCTGTGTGGCCGCACATGGACCAGACGGAGTTTCTCGAGACCGTAAACGAGCGAATCGACGGGAAAGAGCTGGGCGGAATTCACGACGAGACCGCGATGGACGCGACGCGGGCGGTCCTCTCGACGCTCGGCGAGCGGTTGAGCGAAGATCAGGCGACCGACCTCGCGGCCCAACTGCCGGGGGATCTGAGCAGCCCGCTAACCGACGGCGAGTCGGGCCGTCGGTTTCCCAAATCGGAGTTCGTCGCTCGAGTCGACCAGCGACTCGAGACCGAGGAGCTCTCCGGCGAAAGCGTCTCGCCGACGGTGATGGGCGTCGTCCTCGAGCACGTCGACGCGGGCGAGCGATCCGCCGTCGTCGACCAGTTCGAGCACATCGGCTTCGAGGAGTTACTCGAGGAGACGAACGCCGAGGTGGACGTGCAGGATCGCTCGCCGAGGGAATCGTAGCGAGGCCGTCTCGAGTATCGGTTATTCGGGACGACGGAGAGCACTATTTACGACTGCTCGAGTTCCTCGCGGTAGTCTTCAGCGTGTTCGAGCGCACGATCGACGGCCGCCTCAGCGTCGC
The DNA here is from genome assembly GCF_055379965.1 of Halostagnicola alkaliphila. Lineage (NCBI taxonomy): Archaea > Methanobacteriati > Methanobacteriota > Halobacteria > Halobacteriales > Natrialbaceae > Halostagnicola > Halostagnicola alkaliphila. Next base: position 368,608 of record NZ_AP043826.1, read on the forward strand.
CCCCGGCTCGTTGTTTCAACTGGCGGAGGATGTTGAGGTGTTCGTCGAGAACGGCGTGGTCCACGTTTTCGGTCTCCGTCGCGAGTTCGGCGAACGCACCCGCCGCGTCACGGAGGTCGTCTCGAATATCGTCGTCCGCGGTTTCGACGGCGTCCTCGAGTTCCGTCCGAGCGTTCTGAAGTTTGGCGGCGTCCATACCCAGACGCCACCACGACATCGCTCAAAACGCTGTGGGTCGTGGTCATCGAACGGACCGAACCGGTTCGGTTCGATCGCCCGATGCGGGGCGGGTGGACTCGGAACCGTCACAACCTTTGCCGTATCCGACGACAGCCTGACAGCGTTCGATTTCATCGAGACAATCAAAATTGACCGTCTATAGCTTTCGGGCAGGAAATCACACCAGAGAGGCAACGCGAATACGTCCACGGTAACGGCGGGAACCGAGCCTGAAATACACATATATATTTCTCGAGACCAACACCTCGACAGTGACAGTTCCAGCGCGGAATGAACTCTCTCGTCGGGACTATCTCCGAATGGCCGTCGCGGTCGGCGGAGCCAGCGCCATCAGCGCCTGCGTCGACGAGCAGGACGATATCGACGTTCCGACGGGAACCGACGACCCCGACTCGCTTCCCGAACGCCAACACGCCTGGAACGAGTTTCTCGAGACCGACGACGACGGCAACGTCCAACCGCCAGAGCACCACGTGCTGGTCGCGCTTTCCCTCGAAATCGAATTCGACGATGGAGATGGCAACTCGTTCGACGACGCATCGGACACGGTCGAGGCGAGCCTGCGAACGCTCGAGCGGGCATACGAGTGGAGCAACGACGGACTGCTGTTTACGATGGGCTATACGCCCTCGTACTTCGACCGGTTCGACGAGTCGCTGCCGGAAGCGGTCGACCTGCCGGTTCCGGAGCCGTTGACCGTCAACGAGGATCCCGAATTCGACGAGTTCGACGCGGTTCTCCACCTCGCGAGCGACCACGCCGATGTCGTGCTCCGGGCGGAAGAGGCCCTCTTCGGCGAACTCGAGGAGCTAAACGACGAACCGGTCGAGGACGATCTGACGGGCGTGTTCGGTCGAGTCGACGAGCACCGCCGGACCGGGTTCGTCGGCGAGGGACTCCCGGCCGAGCACGCGGACGTCGGTGGCGTTCCGGACTCGGTGCCGGAGGACGCTCCGTTTTTCATGGGCTTTCGATCCGGCTTCCGAGAGAGTCAGGCGACCGAAGATCGGGTTACCATCGAAGAGGGTCCCTTCGCTGAGGGGACGACACAGCAGCTCTCCTCGATGGGGATTCAACTCGAGGTCTGGTTCGAACAGGAAAACCACACCCAGCGCGTGATGAAGACGTTCAGCCCGGAACACGCAGAGGAGGATCTGGTCGGCGAAGTCGGCGAAGCGTTGGGAGCCTCGAGCGGACTCACCGACGAGCGGATCGAGGCGACCGAAGCAGACGCGACGAACCCCGGCGTCGTGGGACACGCCCAGAAGGCCGCGCGGGCTCGAGAAAACGGCAATCCGCTTCTCTTGCGGCGGGACTTCAACACGGTCGACGGCGACAGTCCGGGGCTGCACTTCCTCTCACTCCAGCGCGGACTCGAGGAGTTTCGAGCGGTTCGCGACGCGATGACAGGAGACGACTTGGATATCGGCATCCGCCAGAATCACGGCATACTGGGCTACATCTTCGTCAATCGACGCGGAAACTACCTCGTCCCGCCTCGATCCCGTCGCTCGTTGCCACCGGCGTCGCCCGAATAGTCGACCCCAAAGCGAACGATTACAAGCAACCAATGTCAGACACACACCACATGAAGCGGCGAATCGATCGACGACGATTTCTCGCACACGCAGGCGCAGCCGCGGGAATTGCGGGCCTCGCAGGCTGTACGCTCGAGCTCGACGACGAATCGGCGGATCCGGATCCGACCGACGACCCCGCGATGCCCCAGTTTTACGAGATCGAGGACAAACCGGACGCGGTCTATCTCCCGACACATCGCGAGGCGATGCGGATGCTCGAGCCGGTCGAAGCTGGCGAGTACACGCTCGCACCGATGCTCTCGTACACGCACCCGTTCTGGATCATCAGCGGGAACGAAATCCAGGAAGAAGTGCCCGAGGACGGCAACGGCGTCCACCTCATGATGACCGTCTGGGACACCGACACCGGCATCGTCCTCCCCGTCGACAGCGGCGCACAGCTTCGAGTCGAGAAAGACGGCGAACAGGTCGGCTCGCCGCGGACGCCGTGGCCGATGATCTCCCAGCAGATGGGCTTTCACTTCGGCGACAACGTCACCCTCGAGGAGGACGGCACGCACACCGCCGAGGTGACGCTGCCGCCGCTCGACGTTCGAACGACGGGCGAACTCGAGGGCAAGTACGAGGAAACCCAGACGCTTTCGTTCGAGTTCGAGTACGACGACGAGTTCCGCGAGGAGGTCGTCGCCGGCGTCGAGTACTTCGACGAAGACGAGTGGGGTGAACTCGGCGCGCTCGAGCCGATGGACCACGGAGAACACGGCCACGGGGACGAGGAAGATCACCACCACGAAGACGACGATCACGAACACGGCGACGACGGTCACGAACACGACGAAGAAGACCACGAACACGGCGACGAGGACGATCATCACGACCACGAGCACGATGCTGACGGCGAGCACGATAATCACGCACACGTTCCCTACTCCGAGTTACCACCCGCCGAGGAGTACCCCGGCACCCGCCTCGAGCCGGCCGACGGGGACGAGGAGGCCACGAGCGGCGACGCCGTTTTCGTGGCGACACTGCTCGAGTCCGGCTCGCGGTTCGTCGACGGCGACGAACGGTACCTCCTCGTTTCGCCGCGGACGCCGTACAACCGCGTGCCGCTGGCGGACATGTCGCTGTCGGCGTCCGTCGACGGCGCGTCCGAGGAATCGGTCTCGCTCGAGCAGACGATCGACGACGAGTTCGACCTCCACTACGGCGGGGCCCTCGAGGGCGTCGAACCGGGCGACGACGTGACCGTCGAAATCGATTCGTTCCCGCAGGTCGCGCGCCACCAAGGGTACGACACGGCGTTTCTGGACATGCCGCCGGTCGAACTGACGGTTCCGGAGGTCGACGAATGACGACGGGACGGCTCGCTCGAGGCGCGGTCGTGGTCGCGGTCTGTCTGGTCGCGAGCGCGCTCTTGGTCGCGCCGGTCGGTGCCGGGGACGGCTCCGCGGTCATGTCGTTCGACGACGAGGACGTGACGGCCGTCCCGGGTGAAACCGTCGAGGTCGACGTGCTCTTCTCGAGCCACGGCGACGGTTCTGGAAACGGCGTGACCGATATCGATGTGACCGTTGGCCACGATGCCGACAACCTCTCGGTTGCGAACGTCGAGTACGGTACCTGGTTCGAAGAGGAGATAGACGGCGACGAAGTCGAACTCCACCGGTCGAACGAAGTCGACGAGGAGACCGGCAACGTCACGATTCAGAAAGAACGCGACCCACCCGGTAACGGCACGACGAACTACGCCCCGGTCGCGACGATCACGTTCGAGGTCGACGAAGACGCTGAACTGGGCACGAGCGAACTCGAGTTCACGGACAGTTCGGCGGGTACGTCTGGAGACTACAGACAGAACGCGATCGAGCGGACCGGAACGATCGAGATCGAGGAAGCGACGGGTGACGAGCCGATGAGCGGGTTCGGAGCGGCCGTCGCGGTCGGCTCGCTCTCGCTCTTGCTCGCGGTACTCGTTGGTCTCCGGCGACGGCGGTAAGCGGCTCAATTGCTGGCTGAGTTAGGTAGTTCGCTCGAAGGGCAGTAATCGCGAGGGAAATCAGTTGTCACGAACGTCATCGAAGGAGCAGTAACAAACTTGTGTTTGTGTACACAAACACAAACCATGGGGACGAATACGATCGGCGTTCGAGATGAGATATACGAGCGTTTGAAGGCTCGAAAACGGGAGGATGAGAGCTTTACCGATCTCATGGATCGCCTCTTGGACGAAACGACCACCGACTGGCGTGAAGAGTTCGGAACGCTCCCCGAAGGAGACGCTGACGAGCTCGAGCAAATCGTTGCGGACTCCCGTGGTCAAACGAGTGAGGGCCTAGCAACGCGGCAACGAGAAGCACTCGAGAAGATGGCAGACACAGACAATGAAACTGCTTGATACGACCTTTCTCATCCATTACTGGGCGGGCCGAGACGAGGTTAAGCAATATCTCGAGTCACACGAAGAGAGCGAGTCCGTAACGACGACCCTGAACATCAAAGAGATCGCGGTCGGACGAGAACTACAAGGACAACTCGATCCGTTCGAGATACGCTCGAAATTCGAGTGGCTAACTATCGTCCCGTTTCGCGTCGAACATAGCGTTATTGCAGGAGAGCTAGAAGCAACACTCCATCGAGACGAGCATATAAATCGAGATAAAATGAATTCCCTCGTCGGAGACGCATTGATCGCCGCCGTGGCCAAGGAAATTGGCGCAACAGTCATAACACAGGATGATTTTCAGTTCTTCGATGATGTGGCCGTCGAATCATGCTGATTTCTCCAAGTAAATCCACAGACAATGCAGCGAAAAACGGCGTAGTCGGCGAATCCGCCGCCGCCCTTCGGGGTAGTGGATGCGCCTCAACCACCAACAGCGCTTTTAGCTAACGTCACTACCACCATAGTGAAGCAGGAAATTTTAGACATGAACCATCCACCGTTTTCGCTTCAACTTCTACTTGTAACGAACCAAGTCGGCGCATTCTGATGGTTTACCAGAGCCAATTCCTCCTAGAAGTCGAAAAGTATACATTAAGGGATTTCCGGCAGTGTCTAGTTTAGCACCTCCTCAGCCGGCGTTCGTCCATCGAGTGATTGATGCGGTCTTTGGCGGTTGTAGTAATGCACAAATTGTTCAATCCATTTGCGAGCGCTCCGCCGACTGCCCACCCATGAGTTATGGAAACGGTCGACGCGCATTTTGAATGTGTGAAACCACTTTTCGATGAGGTTTCGGTCGGTATAGTCAACCCGACCGTTCAGTCCTAACCGCGCAAGGGAAGTCTGATAGCCAAACTGGTCAACGAGAAACACCGCCTCGGAGAGATCGTGTTTCTCGCGGTCCATGCAGGAACGCAGCCGCCGGATCGGTGCCGTGGCGTCCGAACAACTGAGCGTCGAGAATCAATTTCGTATCGAGGTCTATTGCAGCGTATAACCAAGACCATTCGCCGTTTATTTTGACAGCGGTCTCGTCAACCGCGACCCGCGAGGGCTTCGCCCTCGGCGGGTCAAGAACGCTGTCAGCCAGCCGATGTACCCAATTCCAAACTGCGCCATGAGTGCGTTCAACGCCTAGTTTAGCGAGAATAGTTGTTGTCTCGCGAAGTGAGCAACCGGTGGCATGGAGGCGGACGGCAAACGCCCTGACGGGCGTCGCCGTCCGCTCGTTCTCCCAAGTTTCTTTGAAGTCCGCGTCATAAGACTCGCTGAGCAGGTCTGCGAGCATTGTTCCAAACTAACTCAACGACCTGCTCACTTCTCAAACTGGCTCAACTAGACAGTGCCGGATTTCCTTGTTTGGAAATTAACTTTGGAGTCGATAGAAAAGCAAACAGAGCAAGGTAAGGCTAATATGATTCGCACATTAGTTCTGTAACAATGTCCTCGTATACTCGACGATCTATCTTGACAGGAGTTGTGGTCAGTTGTAGCCTAGCAGGGTGTACAAACGTTTTCAACGCCAATCATAAACAAGTACACATTGAGTTTATTAATGCATATGAGGAGGAAAAGACTTTCAACTTTCTCATGGAAGAAGACAGTGAAACTGTCGTTTGGGATTCGTTCCAGATTGAAGGTGCACATGAAGCAGATGGGTCCGTCGGACAACTTGTGCCAAATCTCAGAATTAACAGTAAATTAGATGGTCCACTCTCGTTGCGTTTCCGAGTTGACGATCTATACGAAGATCGGGTCCTCGAAAACGGGACGTTCGAGTGGACATCTGATCGAACGAAAGCCGATATTCACGTCAGTTTTTGGCTACAAGAAGATGGTAGGTTGAATGTGAGGAAAAATGACTAAGACCATCTCCCGCAATCAAGTTCTCTAATAATAAGGAATGTGTTTAATGGTGTGGATTGGTTGTATTTGCGTATGTTGGGTGATGAGTTGAAGCGACTGAAGATCGAGCAAACGGTTACCAGATATATGCCGGTGGGCTATCTTCGTCTTTGTCTCGTTCTAGTAAATTAATCGACCATGATTCGGTGTCGTAGTTATTAAGGTAGCTCTCCACTTGTGTTTCATCCGAAACTTCCTCACGGTAGCCTCCGCGGCCCGACGCCACTAAATCGGCAATATCGACAGAATCCTCAACTACTAATTGACAGCTCTCGCCGGCAGGCACATATATGCTGAAATACATGTAGTGTTCGAACCACTGATTCGAGCCACCACCGCCGATGCTTGGATCAAATTCGAACGTGAAGCTGTCGTCAGACATCTCAGCCTCGCCATCTCCTCCACTGATGAGCGAGAGCGCTAGTCCACCTACAGACAGTCCCGCGCCTATGGCGGGAAGCATTGATGCGAGGCCCCCAGAGAAGGTTGCACCCCCAATACCGAACGCAGTTCCAAATCCCGAAATGTAGTCAGATTCCCTTTCAAGATCAAATGATTCATTATCCAGGTCGTCTGCAACCCAGTCTTCGTGATCAATGAACTCGTCATCCTTGAAATACGATCGACCGTAAATGTGGGGGTCTTCGTAATTGAAAAATGTTCCTAGGGAGTCATTCCCGATGAAATCTCCCTCATTCACCTCCACAGACATTCTCTGACCTCGGTTTTCGAACGGTGTTAACGACGATTCTTCTCTCGCAGTGGAACAACTGCCCCAGAGGGTTGGGGTGTTCTCAGTTCGACATGCATCAGCACCGAACGCCGATAGAGTAAATTCGTATAGATGGCCGTCACCATCGTAGCCATGGTATCCGTTCATGAAATTTGACCGGAGAAACGTGAGCGTTCGATTGACACTGAGGCTGTATTCGCCAGCGGAAACAGTAGAGGCCCAATCTACTTCATCGCAACCGAATTCCTCATGCATTGAGCCCTCACTTACAGCCGTACTTTCACCCGTACTCATTATTGATAGCTCCCCTTCCTCTGACTCCATGGGATAAAGAGGCTTGGCTTCATCCGGCAGTTCGGGATCCCTAGATGCAGCGACGGAACTGCCACTAGCCATTATTCCAAGACTTCCAACCGTGGTTGCCATACCTGATTTGAGTACGGTTCTCCGATGAATACTGTCTTTATCTCGCATACTTAGATGTATATCACCCAACCATATTTATACTTTTACAAGTTCTGAAACAATTAAATTCTAAATTTATTAGCCATAATATTTTAAATGTGTAAACAAAGATAGATAGGTAAGACTATGAGTTTGAATCGGCGAAGCAAGAGAATTTGAACATGAAGCATCCGCCGTCTTCCACTTCAACTCCTAGTTGTGACGGATCAAGTCGCGGTATCTGTCCATTTATCGGAGCCCTACAATCAGTAGAAATGACGAGGAAACGTCTATAAAATCAAGCGTGCTGTGAGCTAGACAAATCCAACGCTATATGACGATTCACTACGGGCAACGTATCCAAACAGACTCATTGGAACTCGCTTCCTTGTGTACTGTTCCGGAAGAGTGGTTGGAATCTGATGGCGCGATCTCCCCTCGACGCCACCATTTCCCGAACCGTTCGGCCTATTCGCTCGCAGAAGTGCACTCGAGTAACATATCCACTTGTTCAGTTGATTCTGCGTCTACCGTCGACTCGAGAGTTCCGCTGAGTGTGATCGACTCGAGCCCCCGCCTCGAGCGCCAAGCGTGCGGGTAAAGTGCCTCGAGTTCCTATTCGGGTCATCGTGAGCGACACTCGAGGCCCACTACAGCCGGACCGTCCTGACGCCGCCGAGCCGTTCGAGGTCGACGCCCCGTTCGATCCCGCCGGCGACCAACCCACGGCGATCGAGGAGTTAGCCGAGGGATACCGGTCGGGGATGGACAGACAGACCTTACTCGGCGTGACGGGATCGGGAAAGACCAACACCGTCTCGTGGACGGTCGAGGAGATCCAGAAACCGACGCTGGTCATCGCCCACAACAAGACCCTCGCAGCCCAGCTCTACGAGGAGTTTCGGAGCCTGTTTCCCGAGAACGCCGTCGAGTACTTCGTCTCCTACTACGACTACTACCAGCCCGAGGCCTACGTCGAGCAGAGCGACACCTACATCGACAAGGACGCCTCGATCAACGACGAAATCGACCGCCTCCGTCACTCCGCGACGCGATCCTTGCTGACCCGAGAGGACGTCATCGTCGTCGCCTCGGTGTCGGCGATCTACGGCCTCGGTGACCCGCGAAACTACATCGACATGTCGCTGCGACTCGAGGTCGGCGAGGAAGTCGGCCGCGACGACTTGCTCGCCCAGTTGGTCGATCTAAACTACGAGCGCAACGACGTGGACTTCACGCAGGGGACCTTCCGCGTGCGCGGCGACACCGTCGAGATTTACCCGATGTACGGCCGTTACGCCGTCCGCGTCGAGCTCTGGGGCGACGAAATCGACCGCATGATCAAGGTCGATCCGCTCGAGGGCGAAGCCAAGGGCGAACAGCAGGCCGTGCTCGTCCACCCCGCGGAGCACTACTCCATTCCGGAGACGAAACTCGAGAACGCGATGGACGAGATCCGGGACGACCTCGACTCCCGAATCAGCTACTTCGAGCGCAAGGGCGACCTCGTCGCCGCCCAACGGATCGAGGAGCGGACCTCTTTCGACCTCGAGATGATGCAGGAGACGGGCTACTGTTCGGGGATCGAGAACTACTCGCTGTACCTCTCGGATCGCGACTCCGGCGAAGCGCCCTACACGCTGCTGGATTACTTCCCCGAGGACTTCCTAACCGTGGTCGACGAATCCCACCAGACGATCCCCCAGATTCGGGGCCAGTACGCCGGCGATAAGTCCCGGAAGGACTCGCTGGTCGAGAACGGATTCAGGCTCCCGACGGCCTACGACAACCGCCCGCTGACCTTCGAGGAGTTCGAGGAAAAGACCGACCAGACGCTGTACGTCTCGGCGACGCCGAGCAACTACGAACGCGAGGAGAGCGAACAGATCGTCGAGCAGATCGTTCGGCCCACCCACCTCGTCGACCCCGAAGTTGAAGTTTCGCCCGCGAGCGGCCAGATAGACGACCTGATGGACCGGATCGACGGCCGGATCGAACGCGACGAACGCACACTCGTGACGACGCTCACCAAGCGGATGGCCGAGGACTTGACCGAGTACCTCGAGGAAGCCGGGGTAAACGTGGCGTACATGCACGACGAGACCGATACGCTCGAGCGCCACGAGATCATCCGGTCGCTCCGATTGGGTGAGATCGACGTGCTGGTCGGAATCAACCTGCTCCGGGAGGGCTTGGACATCCCGGAGGTTTCGCTCGTCGCGATTCTTGACGCCGACCAGGAAGGATTCCTCAGGTCCGAGACGACGCTCGTCCAGACGATGGGGCGTGCGGCCCGAAACGTCAACGGCGAGGTCATCCTCTACGCCGACGAGCCCTCGAACGCAATGGCCGACGCGATCGAGGAAACCCAGCGCCGCCGTCGGATTCAACAGCGATACAACGAGGAACACGACCTCGAGCCGACCACCATCGAGAAGGAGGTCAGCGAGACGAACCTGCCGGGAAGCAAGACCGATACCTCGAGCGTCTCCGGACGCGACCTCGAGGACGACGACGAAGCCGCCCGGTATATTCAGGAACTCGAGGATCGGATGGAAGAAGCCGCGGAGAACCTCGAGTTCGAACTCGCGGCGGACATCCGAGACCGGATGCGAGAGGTTCGCGAGGAGTTCGAACTCGAGGGCGGTGACGAAGGAATTGCGCCGCCTGCAGAGGAGTTCTGAGGGAGGCGATCGTTCTCGTCGATTGTACTACGACGTGAATCAACAGCGTTTGTTTTCCCTCGTTGCACAGAATCAGACAGTGTCCGAGGAGATGAAACGAGATATAAAGGGATGACTGAACGTCCGGGATCATCACAACTCGAGCGTGTACACCACTTCTCGCCGTTTCTCGCCGCCGATTTCGACTTCCCCTTCGCCGGTCCGTTCGAACCCCTGTGACTCGTAGAACGCATGCCCGCCCTCGTTGCCCGCCAGATCCATCGCTCGCATTCGATTCATGTTGAAGTCCTCGAGGTTCGCTCGAAGGCGCTCGTGGAGCGCGGTTCCGATGCCGTCGTTCTGGTGGTCGGGATGGACGTACAGTCGGAGGATGTCCCCCTCGTCACCCTCCACGACGCCGTGGGTGAAGCCGACGATCTCGTCGTCGACGACGGCGACGAGAAAGGCCGTTCCCGGTCTCGAGAGGGCGCGCTCGAGAGCCTCGTCGCTGTACCACTCCGCGACGGTTTCCTCGATCGTCTCGAACTCGAGTTCGTCGTAGGTGTCGTGCCACGTCTCCCGGGCGACGGTGCGAATGGCCTGTCGGTCGGCTTCCGTGGCTGGTCTGATCTCCATGACCGTGCCTCCCACGGCGATCACGAAAGAACTTCCACTCGAGTTCGGGTAGGTGCCGGCGATAGCGCATTGATCGGTAAACGAACCCATTTCGAAGCCAGAACTGAACAGCGTGGATTCCCCAGTTTTTATATTCGTATGACACGAATACGAGGGCGATGGCGTCTACGAAAACGGAATCCAGCCCGACCTGGTTCGTGTCGCCTTTCAAGGAGCCGGAAGGGTGGCCGGGGAACGCGGTAGCCGTTCTAGTGGCAGCAATTTGTTTTACGTTGCCACACGTTCGCGGCTACGGTGGCTGGGTGACGATCGGATGGATTCTCGTCGTCCTCGCTATCGCCGAATCGGTTCCGGCGGAACGAACAGCGCTCGCGGGAACCGTTCGGATCGGCGGTATCGGTCTCGTTCTGCTTGCTGCCCTCGCGGTCGACTTCGGACTCGTTGCGTAGCCCACGGCTCGTTGCTCTCCCGGCTTGACGAGCATCTGCTGGAACGAGTGAAGCTCGACGGTCAACTCACGCACGTGCGCTGAACGGCTGATAGGCGGCGTCAGTACCGAAACGAATCTGCTCTCGTCTTTGGTCTGAACGAGATCCTTCCAGCCAACGGAAGTTCCACCCGAAGGAAGGGGGTCGAACTCGAGCGGTGACCCCTCGAGGGCGACTCGAGCGAGCGACCAACTCCTTACTCGAGTCGTCACACCTCGAGCGTGTACACCAGCTCCGGGTAGAACTCGCCGTCGATCTCGACCTCGCCCTCGCCCGTTTGCTCGAAGCCGAGCGACTCGTAGAAGCCCCGGCCCTCGTCGTTGAACGCGAAGTCGATCAGCTGAATGCGCTCGACGTCGTAGGCCTCGAGTTGGATTCGGAGTCGCTCGTGGAGCGTCGTTCCGATCCCTCGGCCCTGATAGTCGGGATGGACGTACAGCCGAAGCACGTCCGCGGTGTCGCCGTGGACGACGGCCTGGGCAAAGCCGACGAGGTCGTTCTCCGCCTCGTCGTCCCGCTTGTCTGCGTCATCGTCTCTCCCATCTCCGTCGTCGCCTCCGTCTTCGACCTCTTGACCGCCCTCCCACTCGCCGTCCTCGAGCTCGACGACCAGCATCACGGTTCCGGGCGCCTCGAGCGGAATCCCGCCCTCGCCGTACCACTCGTCAATGGCCCAGTCGATCGTCTCGGGCTCGAGTTCGTCGTAGGTGTCGTGCCACGTTTCCCTAGCCACGGCGCTGATCGACTCGAGGTCCTCGGTCGTCGCGAGCCGAACGTGCATACCCGAAATTGGGCGGAGAGCGGTAAAGGTGTTCTCGATGCTCGAGGAATCACTATCCGCTGCGATGGACCCCTATCGAGAGAAGCGGATTCGCTTCAGCCCAGAGAGTGTGCTCAGCTCCGGATTTCGAAGCCGCGGTCGCGAAGCAACTCCGGCACGCGATCCTGATGGTCGCCCTGTAGTTCGATCCGTCCGTCGTCGACCGTCCCGCCGGCGCCGACTGCACTCTTGAGATCCGACGCAACAGATTGTACTTCCGAATCCGAGAGGTCGAATCCTTCGATGATCGTCACCGGCTTGCCGTACCGGCGGGTTTCCATCCGAATCGAGAGCTTCTGTTGGGAGGTCTCGAGGTCTCCCTGGCTGTCGAGTTCGTCGAGCAGGTCGTCGAGTGGGTCGTCTGCGGGCACGTGTAAGCGGAGGTGTTCCAGCGCAATAGACCTAGTTACCGGTCGGATTTCCGGACCGTCGCGCGACGAGTTCGGTCGCACCGACCGAGAGGACGGAGAGCCAGAGGGCACACGCGATCAGGGCCACCGTCGTCGCGAGCGCCGAGTGAATCGCCAGCGGTGCGAGGACGAGCAGCGGAAGCCCGAGCAAGATCATCACAGCAGTCAGCGCGTCGCCGAGGATGGCCGGGCCGATACCGGCGAATTCGACGAGCGCCCAGATTCCACAGAGCGCGACGAACCCCAAGAACACGGCGAGCGCGTTGGTATCCGGCTGGAAGATTCGCTGCCGGTACGGCAGTTCGTGGGCCCCGGTGGTTCGATTCCTGCCGACGAACGCGAGAAGCGCCGCGACGGCGGCCGAACCGACGACCGCACCGCCCAGAGCGAGCAGAATCAGCTCCGGACTCGGTTCGATTGCGGGCGGGAGCCGATCCGTCGTCAGGTTCCGGTTGATGAACCAAACCGACGGAAAGAGAGCCATGAAGAAGGGGACGACCATCGCACGAACGAACTCCCTCATAGGGAACTGTTCAACTCGAAGACAGATATGTATTGCTGATCGAACGTGATGGCGTTCGACGTGGCAGTCACCGTCGCCCCCTACAGCCGTGACTTGATCGTCTCCGCGGTCTTCTTTCCGATGCCGGAAACGCTTCGCAGGTCTTCTAGCGTCGCCTCGCGGACGTTTTCGACGCTGCCGAACCGCCCCAAAAGCTGTTTTCGCGTCTCCGGGCCGACGCCGGGCACATCGTCGAGTACCGTCTTCACCTCGTCGCGGATCGTCTGGTGGTACTGCACCGCAAAGCGGTGAGATTCGTCGCGCACGCGCTGGAGAAGGTGCAGGTGCGGGGCGTCCGACGGCCAGGAAAACTCCCGATCGGGCGTGATCACCTGCTCCTCGGCTTTCGCCAAGGCGATCACCGGTCGATCCCAGCCGACAATCTCGAGCGCGTCTCGAGCCGCCTCGAGCTGACCCGCTCCGCCGTCGATCAGCAACAGGTCGGGATCGGGGCGGTCGTCTCGCCCCTCGACGGCGCGGCGAGCGCGCCACTCGAGGAGCGCGCGCATGTTGTCGTAGTCGTCGTTTTGGTCGGTGAGTTTCTTCCGACGGTAGTCGGCCTTCTCGGCGTTGCCGTCGACGAACGCGACGTTGCTGCCGACCGCCGATTTCCCCTGGGCGTGGCTCACGTCGAAGCCCTCGATCCGGTCGGCGGCCTCGAGGCCGAGCGCGTCCGCGAGCATGCCACACTCGTCGCGACCGCCGACGTTTCTACGGGCGTTTTTCAACGCGAGGTCGACCAGTTTCGCCTCCCGTCCGGCACCCGGGACGCGAACGTCGACGCCTTCGGCCTCGAGCCAGGCCGCAACCTCCTCGTCGCCGTGGCGTTCGGGCAACAACAACGCGTCGGGCAGGTCCCGCTCGGCGTAGTACTGGACGAGAAACGCCGCGAGAACGGGCGCGATGCGCTCGCTCTCGCGGTCGGGTGCCGGGGCGTCGACGCCGTGGCGGTCCCGTTCGACCAGCTTGCCGTCCTCGGCGCGAAGCCGGGCGACCGTCGCGTCCTCGCCTTCCACGGCGACGCCCAGCACGTCGACGGCCCGTTCGTGGCCGGCCGATTGGACGGCTTCGCCGCCCTCGCCGTGGAACGCCTCGACGGACTCGAGGCGATCTCGGAGGTTGGCCGCGCGTTCGAAGTGCTGCTCCTGGGCCGCGGCGTTCATCTCCCGGCGCAGCGGGTCGGCGAGGATCCCCGTCTCGCCCTCGAGGAATCGTTCGACCGCGGTTACGTCCTCCCCGTAGCTCTCGAGGTCGATCTCTCGCGTACAGGGTGCGGTACAGAGTCCCATCTCGTAGTCGAGACACGGCCGGTCTCGACCCGAATACTTGTGATCCGAACAGCCCCGGACGCCATAGGTTTCCCGCAGGGCCTTGACGACGGTTTCGACCCGCCCTTTGTTCGTGTACGGGCCGAAAACGGTCGCGGACTCGTTGGGGTCGCGCGTGATCTCGATTCGGGGTGCCGCGTGGTCGGTCAACTGGACCATGGGATACGACTTGTCGTCTTTCAGCCGGACGTTGTAGCGGGGCTGGTGGCGCTTGATTAGGTTCGCCTCGAGCAACAGCGCCTGCGTTTCCGTGTCCGTGACGGCGATCTCGATTCCGTCGGCTCGGTCGACCATCCGGCGAATCCGCGCGCTTCGCGGGTCGGCGTAGGACTGTACGCGATCCCGAAGGTCGACGGCTTTGCCGACGTAGACGGTGACGTCGTCGGCTCGAAACTGGTAGACGCCGGGCTCTCGCGGTAACGATTTCGCTCGCTCGCGAACCGTCTCGGCGTTCATCGGCGGGCCTAGGGAGTCGAGGGGTTTCAGCCTACCGTCACAGCGTCTCCCACACCGACTCGAGTCGGTCCCTCGAAGGATCGACTATTTCCGGAACCCCGGCGCGGTACTTTCTCGGTGGTCGGCCCACAACAGACAGTCATGAGTGATTCGACGGAACGGTGCTGGCTGGTCGAGCGGACGTTCGACGATCGAAACCTCGTCACGATCGTCTACGCGACGCCCGACGGTTCGCGGTACCAACAGCGAGAACGGTCGGCGATGTCCTTACAGCAGGGTTCGGCGGTGACCGCGGCGGCCGACATCGACGCGGAGGAACTCGAGGCGGTCCCCGACGAGGAGACTCGAGAGCGCTACGCTGGCGAAGTCGAGCGGACTGCAGAAAAGTACGACCCGGACGAGGCAATTTAATCCGAAAAACGTCGATTTGGTCTCGAGACGGGTCTCAAGCCCCCAGGTGCGTTATCTCACCGCCACCGTCGGTGGAAAAACCTTATCGGCCCCCAGTGAGAGAGGCCACCTATGGCCGCGATAGAAGCCAATGCCCTGACAAAATCCTATGGCCAAACGCTCGCGCTCGACGACCTCACGTTCGAGGTTCAAGAGGGCGAGGTGTTCGGCTTTTTGGGTCCTAACGGTGCTGGAAAGTCCACGACGATCAACATCCTCCTCGACTTCATTCGGCCAACGGCCGGTGAAGTAAGCGTCCTCGAGATGGACGCACAGGCACAGAGCCGAGACATCCGCCAACGGACCGGCGTCCTCCCCGAAGGGTTCGAGACCTACGACCGGCTCACCGGCCGTCAGCATCTCGAGTTCGCCCTCGACTCGAAGAACGCCGACGACGATCCGGACGAGCTCTTAGAACGCGTCGGCATCGCCGACGCCATCGACAAGAAAGCCGGCGGCTACTCGAAGGGGATGTCCCAGCGGCTCATGCTCGCGATGGCCCTGATCGGCGAACCGGACCTCCTGATCCTCGACGAGCCCTCGACGGGACTCGATCCCAACGGAGCCCGCGAAATGCGAGAAATCGTCCTCGAGGAAGCCGACCGCGGTGCAACGATCTTCTTCTCGAGTCACATCATGGAGCAGGTCGAAGCGGTCTGTGACCGCGTCGGCATCCTCCGCGAGGGAGAGATGGTCGCGATCGATACGGTCGAAGGACTCCGTGACTCCGTCAGCGGCGGAACCACGCTTCGCGTCAACGTCGACCGCATCGACAACGGCGTGGTCAACGAAATCCGCGCGTTGCCGGAAGTCACCTCCATCAGAACCGACGAGAGCCCGCCGTCGCTCGTCGTCGAGTGCAACGGCTCGAAGACGACCGTGCTAAGCGAAATCGAAGACCAAGGTCTCGAGGTCAAGGACTTCCAGACCAAGGAAGCATCGCTCGATGAAGTGTTCCGGTCGTACACAACGGAGGCTCGAGTATGAGTTCGGTCAATCCCGGAAGCGTTCGTGCGATCGCGAAGAAGGACTTTCAGGACGCCGTGCGTTCGTGGCTGTTCTGGGGGCTCAGCGTCTTTTTCTTCTTCATCATCACCGGGCTCGGTGCGCTCGTCGGGTACCTCGAAGACGAGTTCTCCACGGAAGCCCTGATTTCGATCTTGAGTCAAAGTACGAGGCTCATCATCCCGGTTATCGCGATCGTCCTCGGCTGGAAGGCCATTGCGGGTGAGCGGGAGTCGGGCAGCATCAAGGTGTTGCTGTCGTTGCCACATTCCAGACGAGACGTCATCCTCGGGAAGCTTATCGGCCGATCGGCGGTTCTGACAGTTTCGCTGGTGATCGGCTTCCTTCTCGCAGGTATCGTCGTCGGGGTCATGATCGGTTCCTTCGCGATCGGTGACTTCCTCGGCTTGCTGGCGATTTCGATCATCTACGGGATCGCGTATACGAGTATCGCTGTCTCCATTTCGTCGCTGACTCGATCGACGACCATCGCCGCTGCAGCCGGCTTCTTCATCTTTGCCCTCTTCTATATTATCTGGAATATCATGATTATCGGACTCGACATGCTGAGAATGCAGGGATACATCTCGGGTGTCGAATACACCTTCACGGCTAACGGAAACCGGTTCCAGACCGAACGACTCCCCGACTGGGCCCTGTTCATCAGCAACATCGACCCTGGTAACGCGTTCGCGAACGCGCTGACACTGACCACGGAAGCGAGCGGATTAGAGGGAGCGGGGATGGTCCAAGAGCGAGCCTTCGCGGACGGGATCCCGTTCTTCCTGCAGGATTGGTTCTCGTTCGTCGTCTTGCTACTCTGGATCGTCCTTCCGGTGATTGTCGCGCTCTTGTGGTTCGATCGGACCGATCTGTAGTCCGCATGGACACCACCGTTCACGATTTCGTTTTCGGGTGGCCGATCTGTTTCGATATGTAGCCCCGCTCCATGATCGAAACGTGTCTACTCTGCTGATTCGAGAACCGATCGTAACGCCGTCGAGAGCTCTTCGAACCGCTCGATCGAGGCGGATCGGTCGTCACCCAGACGCCGGCATCACCGGCGATAACACGCGTGAGGTAGCCGTTTTCGAACATCCGTATCGTCGCCTCGTACTCCCCGAGTTGGGAGTTACGATAGGCCGACTGCGACCGAAAGCCCAGCGCCTCGTGTTCGGCGAAGCCGACCAGATCGGCCGTCTGCTCGAGGTCTGACCGGAGATACAACTGTTCGACGTCGTCTTCGGTGAAGTAGGTGATACTTCGGAGTTCGTCGCCGACCGCGGTGCGACAGACGCTCTCGAGTTCGTCGGCCGACTCCCGTCCAATGCTACCGTTACTCATACGGTACAATTGGAGTGGACTGGTAATAGCGTGACGGTGGCGGAAACCGAACAGACGCAACCAACCACGACGATTGCGATGAAGCGCTAGCTCTGCGTGATTTCTTCGATTAGTTCGAACCCCTCTTTGAACACAATTTGGCCAGCAAATCCGTGAGCTTCTAGTGCAGCAACGACGCCGTTTCCCGCATCGAGATCAGTCGTACAGACACAGATCACGGAGACGTTCCCGCCTTCCAAGAGCTGAGCTGCGACGCCCCCGAGTGCAGTATCTGCCTTCTCGATGTCGTCCTCGGAACGATTGGACTTCCGCGAAATGAATCTCCGAACATGATCCATAACGCTCGACACGGTCGGATTCGTGTAGTCTACTTCGTCAGCGACAGTCACCCAACCAGCATCGATGGCACTAGTAATCGGCGTCTGACCGGGAGTACTTCGATCTGGCGCACCGCCGAGTTCTTCATACACTCGCCGGGGAACCACGAACGAGATCTCGTTTCGACGAGCGAACTGTTCTAATGCCACGTACTTGGTATGCTGTTGACGACCGCAGGCGATGAAAAGACCCGAATCGGCGACCCAAACGGCGTTTTCGGGGACCGGCTCGCTTATCCCTTCCATGTATCGGAAGCCGGCTATACTTCCCCATCGATCGGTTCGTCACGTGCATTCCGAATCCGATCGAAGTACGGATCGTACTCCTGCATCTCGAGAATTACCTCGCGGAGTGCCTGAAGCACCGCAATTGCGAACGCGGGCTGTAACTCGAGTTCGCGGGCTGCGAGGCGCTCCGTCATGCCACCTTCAACGTATGGAATTGCGTACGTAAGCGCTGCAGCGAGCTTACCCACCCCGTGTTTTTCGATCAGCAGGTCCAAATCTCGATCCGTGGGAGACCGACCGATCGCCTCGACGAGCGTCGGCGTAATCGTATACGTATCACCGTCGAGACTCGTTGTGAGCGTGATCGGGGTAGCCGAGAACTCGTGCGTTTTTTGTTCCTCGTCTCGCGTGAGGACGCCGAGATCAACGAGTACACCGGTATCTGCGTATGCGGTCGTGCGCGGTATTTCGGTATCGGCGACGATATCGTCGATCGTCACGTCGCCCTCACGGAGAATATACGTATAAAGGCGGGCGAGGCGAGGCTCCTCGAGAAGCTGTGCCACCGACATGAATCCATTAATGGCGCGTTCTGGATCCCCGCTGGCTTTCGACATACAATACATAATTCGTGTATTGTATAATAATGCTCGGGTCCACCCATCCGACAAGCGGTGTGCACTTTCGGGAAACCGCCGTCCCGTACGCCAGTACCGAAGGGTACCTACTCCTCGAGATCGATCCCGTTCTCCACGAGCAACTCCCGAAACTCGCCTTCTTCGAGCACGTCCACGTCGTTTTCCTCGGCGTCCTCGAGCTTCGTCGCCCCCGGACTCTCGCCGGTGACGAGGTAGTCGGTGTTCCCCGAGACGCTCCCCGTCGCGTTCGCGCCGTGGGCTTCGACGGTCTTCTGGGCCTCCCCGCGGGTGACGCCCTCGAGCGAACCGGTGAAGACGAACGTAAGGCCCTCGAGTTCGTCACCGGCGTCGATCTCGGAATCCACCTCTCGGGGCGAGACGCGCTCGAGCACGTCGTCGACCGCCTCGGCGTTTGCCTCGCTCGCGAAGAACTCGTGGATCGTCTCGGCGACCGTCTCGCCCACGTCGTCGACGCCCTCGAGTTGATCCGGTTCGTCCTCGACGGCTTCGCGAAACGCCGCGAACGAGCCGAACTCCCGAGCGAGTTCGCGGGCGGTCGCCGGTCCGACGTGAGGGATGCCGAGCGCCGAGAGGAAGTCCGGAAGCGGCGGGTCGCGGGCCTCAGCGAGCTCCGAGAGCAGGTTGTCGGCGCTGGTCTCGCCCCAGCCCTCGAGTGCCGTGAGCTCCTCGCGATCGAGTTCGTAGAGCGAGGCGATGGAGTCGACGAGGCCGGCGTCGACCAGTTGGCGGACGCTCTTCTCGCCGAGGCCCTCGAGGTCGAGGCCGTCATCGCTCGCGTAGTACTCGATCGAGCGCCGAAGCTGGGCGTCACAGGCGAGGCCTCCGGTACAGAAGGCCATCGGGCCGTCGCGTTCGATCGGACTATCACAGATCGGACAATGCTCGGGAAGTTCGTAGTGTCCCTCGCTCCCTTTCTCGATCACCTCCTCGACGTAGGGAATCACGTCGCCCGCTCGCTGGACGCGCACGGTGTCGCCCACGTTGACGTTCTTCTCCGCGATCTCGTCGGGGTTGTGCAGGCTCGCTCGAGAGACCGTCACGCCGCCGACGTCGACCGGCTCGAGGAGCGCGACCGGCGTGACCCGACCAGTCCGGCCGATCTGGACGGCGATATCGACGATCGGAGTGATTTCAGCGCGTGCGGGGAACTTGTAGGCGAAGGCCCACCGGTCGTGACGAGCAGTCTGACCTAGTTCCTCGCGGACATCGCGGTCGTCGACTTTGATCACGACGCCGTCGATCTCGTAGGGGAGGTCGTCCCGGTCCTCGAGCAACCGGTCCCGGTAGTCGATGGCCGCCTCGATCGCGTCTCCCGATGCTTCGTCACCTGCGGCGTCCGCGGAACTCCGCTCCGGGCTTTCGACGATCTCGACGCGGTCGTTCGTCCGCAGGCCGAGTTCCGGGAATCGCTCGAGTTCCTCGCGGTGGGTGTCCTCGAGTTCGCTCGCCTCGAGCACGTCGAAGTAAAAGACCTCGAGCGGGCGCTGTGCGACCACGGCGGGATCGAGCTGGCGGATGGTACCTGCGGTCGCGTTTCGCGGGTTCGCGAAGGGCTCTTCGCCGCGCTCGATTCGTTCGCGATTGTGCGCCTGAAACTCGTCCTTGGGCATGTAGACCTCGCCGCGGACGGCGAGGAAGTCTGGCGGGTCCCCGTGGAGTTTCTGGGGAACCGAGCCGATCGTGCGCGCGTTTCGGGT
Source organism: Halostagnicola alkaliphila (assembly GCF_055379965.1). Lineage (NCBI taxonomy): Archaea > Methanobacteriati > Methanobacteriota > Halobacteria > Halobacteriales > Natrialbaceae > Halostagnicola > Halostagnicola alkaliphila. The sequence continues at coordinate 389,040 of NZ_AP043826.1, forward strand.
GACGTCGTCGCCCTCGCGGCCGTCGCCGCGAGTGACCGCTCGCACCAAGCTCCCCTCCTCGTAGACGAACTCCATCGAGACGCCGTCGAACTTCGGTTCGCAGACGTAGCTGATATCCTCAATATTGTCGAAATCGCTGACCTCGTCGCGAACTCTGCGGTCGAACTCGCGGACGTCCTCGGCGTCTCCGCTCTGGGCGATCGAGAGCATCGGCGCAACGTGTTCTACGGTCTCGAAGGCGTCGATCGGCTCCCCGCCGACGCTTCGGGTCGGGCTGTCTGGATGAGAGAGCGAGAACGCGTCCTCGAGTTCCCGAAGCCTGTCGAAGAGCGCGTCGTACGTTCTGTCGGCGATGATCGGATCGTTCTCGACGTAGTAGCGACGGTCGTGTTCGCGAATGGCCTCGCGTAACTGCTCGGCTTGCTGTTCGGCCTCCTCCGTCGAAAGATCCTCGACGGGATCGAACGCCGTCGGCGGATCGCGGAGGTAGGGGTTGTCGTCCGAAGATTCGTCGGCGACTGACATTGCTCGAGGGTAGACACCGACCCGTTAAAGTCGCTGTCTCTCACGCCGGCTCGACGGGCAAAAGACCGAATCGGTAGAGGTAACCCACGTTGGGCGACGCTACGTCGTTATCTACTCTCGAGGAAACGTGGATCCGCAAACCGGATCCGTGACGGTACCGTTACGCGCCGTTCAGACGGACGGGGTGTCGAGATTCCACCCGGGATCCTGACCCGTTCGGTCGATGAGGTCGGATCGACACGCCGGGCAGTAGTCGGGCGTCGCAGTCGCATTTCGGGGGACGTAGACCGCACCGTTGCACTCTACGCACGCATCGGAAACGATGGTCGCGCAGTCGACGCAGACGTTGAAATCGTCGACCGTGAGTTCACGCAGGGGTTCGAGTTGTTTGTCCAAGAGATACTCGTCGATGACCGCCTGACAGTTTTGGCACGGTTTCATGTCGATGCACTCGGATCCATGTCACAGTGGCACAAAGGTCTGTCGCCCCCCGTCGAAACCTGCCGACACTTCGCCGTCGAGAGATTTCGGTACTAGCGGGGAACGAGCGCAAACGAACGAAAACGGGGTCAGCCGCCGAACGGCGATCCAAAACCTGAACTGGTTTATTCCCGGCCTGAAAACCATCGGTCGATGACCATCGTCGCTTTCGACTTCGACGGAACGCTCTCCGATTCAGAAATGACCGTCCTGCTCGGCGACCGCTGCGGGGTCGCCAGCGAAATGGAGGAAATTACCGAACGCGCGATGAACGACGAAATCGGCTACGCGAAGAGTCTCCGCGAGCGCGCGGCGCTGCTCGAGGGGCTCTCCGAAGCCGAGGCCCAGTCCGCCTTCGACGAGGTCGAACTCCGCGAAGGAGCAGCCGGATTACTTCGGTCGCTGAACGACGCCGGCGTCACCACCGCGATCCTGACCGGCGGCTTCAAGCGCGGCGTCGCGACGGCGCTCGAGGATGAAGGCGTCGCCGTCGATTACATCGTCTCGAACGAACTCCCGATCGAAGACGGCGAATTGACCGGGGACGTCGAGGGACCGCTCGTCGAGGGAACGAAAGATACCGCACTCGAAAGCCTCGCCGGCGACGTTGGGGTCTCGATGGCGGAAACGGTCGCCGTCGGCGACGGCGCAAACGACCTCCCGATGCTCGAGGTCGCCGGCCTCCCGATCGGGTTCGATCCGAAACCGGCCGTCGAACCGGCCTGTGAGGTCGTCGTTACGTCGATGGCTGAAGTTAGAGATACGTTGCTGGCCGAAGGCGTCCTCGATCGAACCTAAGGTCGGACATTCCGATCCGCTGAAATCGATTTCTCGAGTCGTTCTCCGGCGAGACGAGTTACGACGATGGCTCGTCCGCCTCGGGCTGGGTGGAGTCCGTCGCGTGCGGGCGGTTCGCATCGGTTCGCCTCGACAGATGGGGGGCCAACAGCGCGATCACTACCCCGATCAGCGTAACCGAGATCACGGTACCCGCCGTCGTCAGCACCATCGAGGAGTCGACGACAACCGCGATCGCCTCGGATTCCTCCCCTGCGCCAGCCGTTCCGCCACCGGCCGTCTCCGCTTCCTCGGGAGCCCAAGTCGCGACTTCGGCCAGCGCGACCGCGAGGAGGACGTAACTCGAGACGAAAACACTGCCGGCGATCGCACTGTTCCTGACCGTCTCCTCGAGGCGCGACGTTCTCAGATAGCGAACGAGGAGAAATCCGGCGAGCGAAAGCACAAGAACGGGAACGAACGCGGAGACGTGGGACGTGAGGCTGCCGTACACGCTGAAAGCCATCTGCACCGATTCTTCTCCCTCGATGATCTGGGCACCATGGCTACCGAGCATGGTCAGGCCAGCGACTACCCACCGACTCGGTTGGTCCTCCGCCCCGGCGAACATCCCGCCCGAGAACATCGCGGCGGCGAGCTGGTAGGAGAGGGCGTACACGACGACGAACGAACCGACACCAAAACCGAGTCCCGCTTTACCTGACCGGCGGGCCGACTCGACGAGTCCGAGTTCTTCGTGGCCCGAGTCGTCTCTGTTGTCGCTCGAGGCGCCGTCCCGGGCCGAAGCATCGTCCGAACTCGTCTCTGCATCCTGTTCGTCCACCGCGGGGCCTTTGTCGTACTCGAGCTGTCTGTCCATTGTCACCATCATTTCAGGCAAAAGGAATGTGTGTTTCGGTCTAGCGGAGTGGGATCTGGCGTTGACGGCGATAAAGCGCGTCGAATCGACCGCCGACGAGAGAATGCCGAATCGGACCGGTTACTCCGAAAAGAGACTCGTGTGTACCGGCGCGAACGCCTCCGGTTCCTCCTCGTCCTCGGCGGTATCCGTGATCGCGCGCCCCTCGAGACCCGAGGAAAGAAGCGCCGACAGCGGCGGCCCGACCTTTTCGGGCTCGACGAGGAACGCGTCGTGGCCGTGGTCGGATTCGACGACGTGGTGAGAGGCGTCGACGCCCGCGTCACGACAGGACTCGGCGAGGACTTCGGCCTGTTCGACGGTGAAGTGCCAGTCGCCGGTAAACGAGAGGATCAGCAGTTCGCCCTCGAACGCGGCGAGGGCGTCAGCGTCGGATTCGTAACCCGCCGCGAGGTCGAAGTCGTCCATCGCGCGGGTCAGGTAGAGGTAGCTGTTCGCGTCGTATCGCTCCGTGAACTTCTCCGCCTGATAGTCGAGGTAGGATTCGACCTCTCGGTAGGGAAAGAACGCACCGGCCGGATCGGTCGGCTTCTCTCGAGTCGCTTCGCGGCCCGCGGAGCGACGACCGAACTTTCGAGCCATCGAGGCCTTCGAGAGGTACATGATGTGGCCGATCTGGCGCGCTCGAGCGAGTCCGTCGGTGGGTTCTGGGCCCCCGTAGTAGTGACCGTTGTTCCAGTCGGGGTCGCTCGTGATCGCTCGCCGAGCGACGGTGTCGAGGGCGAGACACTGCGCGTCGAGTCGGGCCGCGGCCGCGACCGAAGCTGCGTACTCGATATCGTCGGGATACCGTCGAAGCCAGTCGAGGACGTTCATGCCGCCGACGCTGCCGCCGACGACGGCGTGGAGGCGGCCGACGCCGAGTTCGTCGAGCAGTTTCCGCTGGGAACGAGTCCAGTCGCCGACCGTAACTGGCGGGAAATCGGTGCCGTAGGGCTCGCCCGTTTCGGGGTTCGTACTCGAGGGACCGGTCGTTCCGTAACACGAACCCGGCGCGTTCGCACAGACGACGAAGTACTCGGTGGTGTCGATGGCCTTGCCGGGACCGACCACGTCGCCCCACCAGGCGCGGGCCTGTCCCGCCGTCTTGTCACCCGAATCGGGTCGGCGAGCGACGTGTGCGCTACCGGTCAGCGCGTGACAGATCAGGACGGCGTTATTGCCCGTGAATTCGCCGTAGGTCTCGTAGGCGACCTCGAGCGAGGGGATCGACTCGCCGCTCTCGAAGGTGAACTCGCCGAGATCGACGGTTTCCTTGGTCGTCACGGTCGTTCCTCCGCGGATGTTCCTCGAGACCCGCCACTCGCGGTCGAACTCGCCGCCGACGCCGTTTCGATGGCCGAGTCGAGATCCGCGAGGATGTCCGCAGGGTCTTCGATGCCGACAGAGAGGCGGACCAGATCCGGCGTCACGCCTGCGTCTTTCTGTTCTTCGGGCGAAAGTTGGCCGTGGGTCGTACTCGCGGGGTGGATCACCAGCGTCTTCGCGTCGCCGATGTTCGCGAGGAACTGGGCGACCTCGACCTCCTCGCAGAAGCGTTTGCCTGCTTCGAAGCCAGCGCGAGACGACGTCTCGCGAGCAGACGGGTCCGCGTCGGACCCGTTAGCGCCCTCGAGGCCGAACGCGATCATCCCGCCGTAATCGGAGAGGTACTCGGAGGCGTTCTCGTGTGTCGGATGGGTCTCGAGACCCGGATGGGTGACCCACGCCACGTCCTCGTGATCGGCCAGGTACTCCGCGACGATAGTGGCGTTTTCGCAGTGTTTGTCCATCCGCAGGGGAAGGGACTCGAGTCCCTGCAGGGTTTGCCAGGCGTCGAACGGCGACTGTTGATTCCCGAGACTGCGCGAGGCGCGGAATCGCACCGCCGCAGCCAGCGGCGCGTCGGAAAAGTCCCGCGAGAAGTCGACATCGTGGTACGCGTGGTTTTCTCCGGCGATTTCCTCGTAGCCGTGTTCTCCCCACGGGAACTCGCCCCCGTCGACGAGGACGCCGCCGACCGTCGTCCCCGAGCCGTGGAGCCACTTCGTCGTCGACTCCCAGACGACGTCTGCGCCGTGTTCGAGCGGTCGACAGAGGTGCGGCGTCGCGAACGTGTTGTCGACGACGAGCGGGACGCCGTGCTCGTGGGCGATAGTCGAGAGCCGATCAAAATCGGGCGTCACGAGCGAGGGGTTGCCGATCGTCTCGACGTGGACGAACGCGGTATCCTCGTCGATCGCCTCCTCGTAGGCGTCGTACTCGAGGGTGGGGACCAGTCGCGTCTCGATGTCCCGTCGGGACGCCGTCTTCGAGAAGTAGGCGGTCGTCCCGCCGTAGGTGTCCGTCGAGAGAACGACGTTGTCGCCCGCTTCGGCGAGGACCAGCACGGCCGAGTCGAGCGCGGCCATGCCGCTGGCGGTCGCCACCGCGCCCGGCGCACCCTCGAGGGAGGCCATCCGACGTTCCAACGTCTGGACCGTTGGGTTCGAGATTCGCGAGTAGATGTGGCCCTCGCTCTCGAGGGCGTAGAGATCCGCAGCGCTGTCCGCGTCGTCGAAAACGTAGGAAGTCGTCTGATAGAGTGGCGGGGCCATCGCGCCCGTCTCGGGGTCCGGAGACTGTCCGGCGTGGACGCTTCGCGTTCCGAATCGACACCGTTTGGGTTCGTCGGTCCCGTCGCTCCTGTCGTCGCTCATGTTTTGCATGCATACTTCTCCACGGACTTATGCATCTCAGTAACGGCAAAAACCGCAAATACTGATTGGTATTAACTCGCACATATAGCCGTAATCGTGATTGCGAACGACTCGCAGTGCCGGGACGAACGATTTCATAGGGGTGTGGACGCTACGGGAGAGTGTGTCCTCGAGTCGTCGCGATCGGTTCGTCCTCGCAACCGTCGTCTTCGCGGTGTTGTTCTCGCAGCTGCTGCTCTATCCGGGCGTCGCAACGCTTGTTGAGGCACTCGGCGCGGATCCGGGCGGAGAATCATCGCCGTTCGCGGCGACCGAACTCGACGCGAGCATGTGGTTCCTCGTCGCGGAGTTCGCGGCGTACATCGTCTTCGTCGGCGTCTGGGGAGCCGCCAGCGATATGACGGGGCGGCGAACGCCCTTCATCGTCACCGGTGCGCTCGCCGGCGCCGTCGGCTATCTGGCGCTCGCCGCCGCTCCGTTGCTCGGCTCGATCCCCTTCGAAGGCGTGCTCGTCCTCCGAGTGGTGCAAGGTGCGATGACCATCGGCGCGTTCTCGCTGACGATGACGATGCTGATGGATCTCGAGGGCGGCCACGGGAAGAATATGGGCGCTGCGGGGATCGCGATCGGGCTCGGAGCCGCCCTCGGGGCACCGATGGGCGGTCAGCTCACGACGGTCGATCCGCTCGCGCCGCTGGTCGTCGCGGGGATCTTGCTCGTCTGCGTTGGCGGCCTCGTCACCCTCGTCTCCGATAGAGCACCGAGCGGTAAGCGGACGGCTCGAGACCTCCTCGAGGGTGTTCGACAACGGCCGACGCTATCGATCCCGTACGTGTTCGGGTTTATCGATCGGCTCACGGCCGGGTTCTTCGCCCTCGTCGGGACGCTTTACTTTCAGGACACGTTCGGATTGGATCCCGCGCAGACGGGCCTCTTGCTGGCGTGTTTTTTCGCTCCGTTCGCGCTCTTGCAGTACCCGATGGGAGCCCTTTCGGATCGGATCGGCCGAACGATTCCAATCGTGGTCGGCTCGCTCTGTTACGGCGTCGGCATCCTGAGCGTTAACGTCGCACCGACGGTGACCCTCGCGGCACTCGCGATGGTTACGGTCGGCGTCCTCGGGGCGCTCGTCTCTCCGGCGACGATGGCGCTAGTTACCGATATCGCCGCGGACGACGAACGGGGCGTCGCCATGAGCGGGTTCAATCTCGCGGGGAGCCTCGGCTTTCTGGGCGGGTTCCTCATCGGCGGCACCGTCGCCACAACGTACGGGTACGATCTGGCATTTCTCGTGGTCGGCGGCCTCGAGATCGCCATCGCGATCGTCGCCGTTCCTATCTTTCTCAGACTATCAGTAACCGGACACAAACATGTTCGTGAGGGCGAGGCATAAAATCCACACCGGCGCGTGAACTCGTCTTCCGTTTGATTTGCGGGAAGTTGTCGCCAGTAATGTGGTATGCATACACATGACTGCGCAACGACAGAGGGAATCACTTTTTATGTACGTAGTACCAAGAAAGTCACGATGGCACGAAAGCGAACGGTCTCACGACGAACCGCACTGAAGGTCACAGGCGCTGCTGCGGCAACCGCGCTGGTCGCAGGATGCAGTGATGACGACGACGGCGGCAACGGTGGGGACGACGACGAAAACGGCGGCGAGGATGGCATCAATATCGACCCAGACACGGAAATCGAATTCGACGCCCAGCAGGGCGGTTGGGTCGGTATCGCACCCGAAGAGATCGAGGACGAGGAGAACCCAACGCTCATCCTCGAGGACGGTGAAGAGTACGAGATCGGCTGGACCGAAGGTGACGACGTCGACCACAACATCGAGATTCGAGACGACGATGACGAAGTCGTCGACGATCTCGCGACCGAGGAAGGCGGTCCAGAGCAGTGGCTCGAGTTCGAAGCCAGCGACGAAATGGCTATCTATCGCTGTGCGCCCCACGCTCCGATGGAAGGCGACATCGTCGTCGAATAACTGAATTGTCACGTTTTTTCGACGCCCTACCCTTCTAGCTACACGACGACAGAACGACACGACAATCGAACCAGCCGTCGTGTCGGTCGAATAATCGAACGTGTGAGGGTCATCTCGAGAAGTGTTCCAATATTAACGCTCTGTACACCCAGTGCGACAGTCGCGATTTTACACGACACCGAATCGGCGATGGATAGCTGATCGTTTGTCGGTGTATCCGTATGTCATACGAATTAGTACCACACGTAAACGAACCCACGACCAATGATAACATGTGTTCCAGAATTTGGTAGATAGGGACCTCCTACACCACATATAACAACATACAAGTGCTCGAGACACCTCCCATAATAAAATGAATTCACAGAGAGATATTCTCCTCTTCGCCGCGCTCGCACTCGCCTGGGGAACCGCGTTCAGTGCCATCGAAATCGGACTCGAATCGCTGCCGCCGATCCTCTTTGCCGCCTTCCGGCTCGACGTTGCCACCGTCCTGTTCGTCGGTGCCGTCGCCGCGCTCGGTCTCGAGTGGCGTCCGCGGACGCGTGCCGACGTGATATCGATCCTCGCGGGCGGCGTGCTCCTCGTGGGTGCCCACTACGGGCTGTTGTTCGCCGGTCAGCTGTACGTCTCGAGCGCCGTCGCCGCGATCGTGTTGAGCCTGACGCCGATCGTCACGCCGCCGATCGCACTCGCGTTGCTCCCGAGCGAACGAATCCGTCCGCCAGCCGCCGTCGGCCTGGTACTCGGCCTCGTCGGCGTCGTCGTCATCGCCCTCTCGGGCGGCTCGCTCGGCGGTCAGGCCCTCGGCGTGGGACTGTTGTTCGGATCCGCGATATCGATCGCCATCGGCTCCGTCGTCCTCGAACGAACTCGAGGGACGTTACCCGTCGTTTCGTTGCAGACGTGGGCGATGGGGGTCGGTGCCGTCATGCTCCACAGCCTGAGCGGGCTCCACCCCGGAGAGCGGTTCGTCACATCGGCGTTCACGACCGAAATCGCCGTCGCGCTCGCGTACCTCGGCGTCGTCTCGACCGCCGGCGGCTTCCTCGCGTACTTCATCCTGCTCGAGCGGGTCGGCGCGACGGAGCTCAGCCTGGTCAACTACACCTCGCCCGTGATCGCCGCCGTCTTCGGCTGGCTCCTGCTGGGCGAGTCGATCACCGTCGCGACGGTCGCGGGCTTCGGCCTGATCGTCCTCGGCTTTACCCTCTGTAAGATCGACAGCCTCTGGAAACTCGTTCGGCCGATGGTCGAAGACGGGGACACGCGTCCCTCCGTGCCGACGAACGGATTCGTGGTCCGAAAGAATCCGTACGTTCGCTCTACAAATCGTGGGACTGAGAGTCGTTCGGCGTCGAAATCCCGTTCGTCTCCGGGTGCCGACTGAACCCTCGAGACCCACGGTCGAAGGCGGAGGCAGAAATCGATGCAACCGTTCTTCGTTCACTCGAGAAAGAGTAAATCCACAGCGGAAGTTCCGAGTTCGGTGCGCCATCAAAAGTACCATACCGTCGCGCGACCCAGTAGCTCCTATCAGGTGGTTTTCGTGACCAAAAAAAGCGAGTATCAAGACGACTACCCCGACAAAACGCTGTATATTCCGGGTCCGACCGAAGTGCGCGAAGACGTCATCGACGCGATGTGCGAGCCGATGTTCGGCCACCGCATGGACCGCATGACGGACCTCTACACGACCATCGTCGAGGACACGAAGGAGTTCCTCGGCACCGACAACGACGTCATCATCCTCACGGGGTCGGGCACCGAATTCTGGGAAGCCTCGACCCTCAACCTCGTCGACGAGAACATCCTCGTCCCGACCTGCGGAAGCTTCAGCGAGCGCCACGCCAACGTCGCCGAACGGCTCGGCAAAACCGTCGATCGGCTCGAATACGAGTGGGGCCAGGCGATCAAACCCGAAGACATCCGCGAGACGCTTGAGGAGAGCGACACGCACTACGACGTGGTCGCGACCGTCATGAACGAGTCCTCGACCGGCGTCCGCAATCCGATCGAAGAGATCGGCGACGTCATCGCCGAGTATCCGGACACCTACTTCGTCGTCGACGCCGTCTCCGCGCTGGGCGGCGACTACGTCGACATCGACGAGCACAACATCGACGTGATCTTTACGTCCACCCAGAAGGCCTTCGCCATGCCGCCCGGCCTGGCGGTCTGTGCCGTCAGCGAGGACGCCTACGAGCGCGAACTCGAGTCCGATTCGGCCTCGTGGTACGGCGGCTTCCAGCGCACGATCGATTACTACGACCGGAAGGGCCAGACCCACTCCACGCCAGCGATCCCGATCATGCTCGCCTACCGCAAGCAGATGAAACACATGCTCGAGGAAGGTCACGACGGGCGCGACCAGCGCCACCGCGAGATGGCGGAGTACACCCGCGAGTGGGCCCGCGAGCACTTCGACATGTTCCCCGAGGAGGGCTACGAATCCCAGACCGTGAGCTGTATCGAGAACACGCAGGGGATCGACGTCGCGGAAACCATCGACGCCGTCAGCGAGGAGTACGACATGGTCTTCTCGAACGGCTACGGCTCCGCACTCGGCGAGGAGACGTTCCGCATCGGACACATGGGCGAACACGATCTCGAGAGCATCACGGAACTCACCGACGCGATCGAAGACGTCGCGGGTCTGTAGGAATATTTCGAATCCGACTGACTTTGACGGGGTGATACCGAAACAACAGTCTCAGAACCCGACAGTGATGTCAATTACCACGGATTTCTGCAAGTCTACAACTAGATAGAGTTGTAGCGTCGAAGTACAACCAAAATAGGTTGTTTATTGTGCTCAATAGTGGGAACCTACGGCTCCGACTCACGAGGAGGAACTGATACTCGAGACAAGAAACAACCCACTGAGTCAACTTCCGACGCCAATGAATAGCGCAAGGCTGTCGCGTCGTTGGGGTCAACGCTGAGTTCGTCCGATCAGCACTCGAGTTACGGTATTGGGGCACGGACAACGGTCGAAACGCAACAACGTACGTATTACTGGGAAACAGTAGCCAGATGGCTCCCCTCGAGCTACTCCGACTTGCTCGACGAAGCCGCTCGAGGCCCGTTTGAAAGCGCCAGCATCCCGATCGCGGCCGCACAATCGGGACAACACGCTCGAGTGACCGCGGCGTAGCGCTCCGCGAGGTCCGGACCGGGGCTGGTCGAAACGGCGAGGATGCGACCGACCGGAACCGATTCGCCGCACCGATAGCAAACTGCTGGCGGGGAGCGGTCGACGCTCGTCCCATCTTCGGAACCAGCACTCGAGTTCGTTCCTTCAGCACTCGAATCCGTCGCGTCGCTTCTCGAGGTCATCCGAATCGCCTCCAGAGGCGCTGACCGCAGTCCCGCCGATCTGCGCAATTCGCGGGGTAGGACCCGCCGTACGGGACCGGTTGCTGATCGAAATTGATACTGAACTGTCGTTCGAGACCTTTTTGTCTCGGTGGCAGTAATGGAAACATGGCAGCCAAGTGTCCGCTTGGAAGCCACACGCTTCGGGTGTCTCTGCACCCGGGGCATTTCAAACGAATGCCCACGCGTCCACGTTTTGGAGCGCGCGGCTTCCATCATGACAGAAGTTCTGAAGGAGAACATACTTACTGATAGCGGATGGAAGAAGGGGCGATGGGCGTCAAATCCTGACAGAAATCGACTGGATACTCAACGAATGGCCGTGAGCACGCCTCGAGTACGACGAGAGGCGTGCGAACCGGGGGAGGGCAGGCGTTCCGTTCATTAACCGGACACCCTCAGGTCACGATGGTCGATACAACCACAGATTTGTCGGCTCGTGAAACGTTTCACGAGTAGACTCTCGGCGAGTGAGCGGTTCGAAGAACCCGAGGTGCGCGGTTCGGAGTCCCGAAGGGACGAGAACCGTGAAAGGCGATCGGGGAACGAAGTGACCCGTGAGCAACGCCGTTCACCGAGCGAAGCGCGGTTCGGAGCCCGCAGGGCGAGAACTGCGCTTCGCTCGGGCCGACGACTGATGTGAAGAACGCTATGCGTTCGGAACAGAAGGAGGAGTGCTTTTCATCGAAGTTTTGCCGAGGGTGCGCCTTCGGCGCACCCGCAGAGCAAAAGTTCGGTGTTAAAACTTCGTTGCTACTGAATATGCCCTTCCCGTCTGAGTTGGTCGGCGTCAGATTTCTCGTAGCGCCAGGTGATGTCGGCTTTCTCGTCCTGCCAGTCCCACGGTTCGACGAGGACGACGTCGTCCTCACGAATCCAGATGCGTTTTTGCATTTTGCCTGGAATGCGTGCTGTGCGCTCTGTCCCGTCAGCACATCGTACTGTGACTCGGTTCGCCCCGAGCATGTTCGTGACCGTCGCAAAAACCTCGTCGTCTTCGGGCATTCGGAGGTTCTTGCGGCTGCCCTCGTCCTCGCTCATACGTCGTGGTTGGAGGGCGAGGGTTTTAAACTCTATCAAGGCTCGCTCGATGGGACCGATCTCCCCGGGGACGGTGTCCTGCTTCAAGAACTCGAGAAAAAATACGCTCCAGCTCGCCGAAAGCGCAAACCACGCCGTTTATTTTCGTCGGCTATCGACTCAATCGTATGCTCGATAAGCTCGGCCCGCTGGGTATTGCGGGACTCGCTATTGTTCTCGTTGGAATCGCTCTCATCGCCTATGCGAATCTTATCGTCGCGGCCGGTATGGCGCTCGTTCTCGTCGGACTCGGACTCACGGTCAAGGCGCTCGTTTCGGGGATGCTCGGCGCCTTTGGCATGATGTAGGTCGAGAGAGGGGACGAAAGCCAAAACGCTCTCGAGACGCGATTCAAGCCTCGTTGTCCCCGGCCCGATGCTCGCTGATAAGCTGGTCGACCATCGAGGCCTTCTGGTCGCGCCTGCGGTCTCGAGCGCGCTCGTGCCAGTCGTCGATGACGGCTTCGACGTCTTCCTCGCGAGCCACGGCGAGCTCGTCGACTTCTTGCATGGCGACGTCGCCCGCGGGGCCGACTGGGAGGTCCGCCTCGAAGAGGATCCGATCGGCGACGTCTGAGAGCCCGCCGTCCTTGAGAATAACGCGCGGCTCGAACGACGCGAGCAGTTCCGCGGTCGATTTGCCGGCCCCGCTCGCGTCGCGGACGTAGACCACGTCTCCGGTCGCGAGTCCGTACTGGTCGTCGGCCTCGCGGATCGCGCCCTTGGTAAACTGCTCGATCACCTTCACCGGAACCAGTCCCTCCTTTTTCGCAGACACGTCGCTGAAGTTCGAGTGATCGAGCTTCCAGAGGGCTTTCATCCGCTCGACTTTGTCCTCGAGTTCGTCGACCGTCTCGCGGGCCTCGTCGCGTTCGTCCTCGAGCCGGTCGGCCTTTCGCTCGAGGCGGGTGACTTCCCGATCTTTTCGAACCTTACGCTGCTCTTCTGTCCGGGCAACGGCGATTTGAGCCTCGAGGTCTTCGATTTCCTCGTCTTTGCTCTCGAGGCGGTCCTCGAGCGTTCCGACGTGCGATTGGAGGCGTTCGACCTGCCGCTCGAGGGACTTGATTCGCTTTTCTTCGGCGGTCAGCTCGCGCGGTTCGTGCTCGGTCGTCTCTTCTTCCGTCTCGTCCTCGTCGGTGAGATCGCGCAGGACGGCTTCGACGCTCTCCTCGCCAGCGACGACTCGAGCCGTCACCTCGCCCCGGTCGATCCCCGGCGGGAGTTTGTCGGCGATGCGCTCGAACTGGTCTTCGTGGTCGTCGACGGCGTACAGCGCCGCGGCCATCGCGTCACGCTGGTGATCGTCGTCGTAGGAGTGCTCGCGCGTTCGGTGTTGTTTCTCGTCGATCGGCGGGTCGCTGTTGGGAGTCCAGGCCGCGGCGTCGAAGCTCCGGCGGAACTTCTCGACGGTCTCGGGAATCGGAGTGACGTCCGCCGCGACGATCACCGGCCGCCCGCGCTCGACGATCCACTCGATCACGTCCGCGGTGTCGCTTGTGCGCGAACTCCAGACGTCGAGGATCTCACCCTCAAGGCTGGCGATGGCGACGGCGGTGGTCGTTCCGGGGTCGATGCCGACGACGACGTGATCGCGTCGCTTCGCCAGCGGTCGGAACTCGATGCCGTCGCGCCGTTCGCGTTCGATCTCGATCCGGACGTCCCCCGAGCGCTCGTTCGAGACGGGGATATCCGCCGGGCGGGCCTGGACGGTAAAAACGGCGTTCGCGTAGCCGCCGTAGGACTCCCGAATATCGGTTTCGTACTCGAGGTTTTCGGCCTCGAGTTCGGATTCCACCTCGCGGGAGCGTTTCTTCACCGAGCCGTGAATCCGTCGGGTGTACCGGTCTTCGCTCCAACCCCCTTTACCGGTCGAGCGGCCCCTCGAGACCTTTACCGTCGTCTCGTCGGTGAAGGCCGACACTTCGTGGCCGACGTTGTGGGCCGCGAGCTTTGCCGCGGCTTCGGCCTCCTCCATCGGATCCTTGCCGTAGGGGATTCCGTGGCGCTTGGCGACGCGAGAAAGCGGTTCGGGCTGTTCCGCGCCGGTCACCTGCACGAGCATCGTTTCGGCGGGCAGCGACCCCAAAAAGTGGATCAGCTGATCTTTGTTCGGAGCCAGCTCGTACATGTTGTCCGTCGCGATGATCGCCGGCTCGTGGTCGTCGATCAGTCGCCTGAGCTTGCGGTGGGTGACGACATCTCGAGTGAGGTCCTCGCCGTCGTACTGGACCAGTGCGTAGGAAGGCGAGTCACCGCGGACGTCCCCGCTCTGAATATCGACGCCGAAGACGACTGCATTCAACGCACTCGTTCGGGTGCTCACGGAGGAGTATAGGGGCGAGAAATGTATAAATCCGACGCGGGTGTGGCACCTCGAATGGAGACGGTCGACTCACTCTCGCTCGAATGGGGGAGGAGCCTTCCAACGTATTGTTTGCGGGGGATTTCGTGGCTCGAGTCAGCTCGGTGTGACGAGCGAATCGCCCCGTTCACAGTGAGGAAGATGTTATAGAAGTTGTTACATATACGAACCTTAATCTTCGTGGGGCGTCAACGCTGTCAACAAGAATGTCACAGCAAATTCGTCTCGAAGATGATGTCTACGAACGCATCAAGGCGAAAAAACGTGATAACGAGTCGTTCAGCGAAGCTGTGGAACGCCTCATTGGCGGGCGGTCACTCCGTGACCTCCGCGACGTCTTCGATGAAGACCAGGTAGGCGAAATGCGAGAGGCCATCGAAGCAGCTGATCAGGAGGACCGTGAGGAAGTTCGTGGTGTCGCGGAGCGCTTCGAATGATCGTCGATACGAGCTTCGTTCTGGACGTCATCGACGATGTCGAAGCAGCCGTCACGAAAGAACGAGAACTCGAAGCCGAAAGCGTCCCACTGGTACTTCCCTCGATGACCGTTCTGGAACTCTACATCGGCGTCGGAACGGTATCGAACACCCGAAAAGAGCGCCAGAAAGTCGAAGCCGTACTCGATTCATACCCGGTCGTAGATATGACACCGAGTATCTCCCGACGTGCGGGGCGGCTACTCGGCGAACGCATGGCCGATACGGACGACGGCGACGGCCCTGGGATCGGAAAGGCTGATGCGACAATCGCCGCAACCGCTCTCGAGCGCGACGAACCCGTCCTTGCCGGCGACAATCACTTCGAGAACATCCAAGGTATCACCCACGAACGGTACCGGTGAGTAGGGACGACAGCACGAGAGAAGACCTGCTCTAGCGGTCAACTATTCGGGTACGGTACTTCGAGACGATCCCCATCCTCCGGCAATAGCACCTCGCCATCGAACACGTCTCGAGCCTGCTCGAGGTGGTCCTCGACGTCGCCGGCGTAGCGCGAGGAGATGTGCATCAGCGCCAGGCGATCGGCCCCGGCTCGGCGGGCGATTTCGGCCGCCTGTCGCGCCGTCGAGTGGGCCGTGTCCGTCGCGCGCTCGGTTCGATCGTCGGCGAAGGTCGCGTCGTGGATCAGCAGGTCCGGTTCCTCGGCAACCTCGAGCGTCGCCGTCGTCGGGCGGGTATCGCCGGTATAGACGAGCGAGCGGCCCGGACGAGGGTCGCCGACGACCTGATCGGGTTCGACGACGGTGCCGTCCTCGAGTTCGACGGCTTCGCCCTCGTGAAGGCTCGAGAACTTCGGGCCGACCGGGACGCCGAGTTCTTCGGCGCGTTCGCGGTCGAATCGTCCCTTGCGGTCGTCCTCGACGAGCGCGTAGCCGACCGACCGCGTGTCGTGGTCCGTGTCGAAAACCCGAACCTCGTACTCGTCGGCGCGGTAGGCGACGTCACCGCCGCCAACTTCGTTGATTTGGACCGGAAACGAGGGCCGGTTACCCAGCGCGTTGACCAGTGACTTCACTTGCGATCGAGTGTCCCGCGGCGCGTGAATCGCGAGCGGTTCAGTCCGATCGTTGAAGGCCATCGTCTGGAGCAATCCGGGAATTCCCAGCACGTGATCGCCGTGAAGGTGCGTAATAAAGAGCTGGGAGATCGAGAATCCCGTTCGAAACCGCATCATCTGGCGTTGGGTTCCCTCGCCGGCGTCGAACAACAACTCGTCACCTTCGCGCGCGACGAAAATGCTGGTGGGGTTCCGCTGCGCTGTTGGAATCGCCCCACTCGTCCCGAGAAACGTCACGCGCAATGGCATTACGTACGGTTCGGGACGCGGCGACTAAACCGGCTTCGGATCGAGCCGGTTTCGGTCAGCGCGAAGGGCCCAATCCGCTAGTTCCTCAGTACTCGCGCGATTATCACCACGAGGCGTCCACCACCAACGTAAACTCTCGACCCGCGTCATTCCATCAATCACCGGCGAACCGATCTCCGGCCCCTTCCTCGATCATCGACAGCTTCCGCTTTCCTCGACCTCGAGATCGTCCGAGAGCGCTGCCGCCGTGCCGTAGGCAATCTCCTCCCAATACGCCCGCCGGGTCGCGTAACTCTGGCAGAGGAAGATGCTCTCGTCACCGAGATCGTCGACGAGCAGACCCTCCCCCGTCACGCCCTCGTCGTCCGAGAGCGTCGCCTGCTCCGCACACGACGGGAGCGCGTCGTTGATCGAATCGCGCACGTCCTCCAGCGTGGATGCCGTCGCGTTTCCGTCCACGATAATACCCTCCTCGCAGACGCCGCCGAAGTCGACGGCTACGTCGAACTCGTCGTCCGCGATCGCCCCAAGTTCGGGGTACGTCTCGGAGCTGAGTTTCGTGGACGGGACGTACCACCGTTGGAACGCGCCGCCGCCCGGGCCCCATCCCTTCGTCCGCCAGCAGGTCGCGTCGCCGAGCTCCGCGGCGTGTTCTGCTTGCTCGTCCGTCTTCGGTTGCACACCGCCGCCGTGTGGCGCGATGAAGATAGTGTCTGTGCCGTTATCGTCGAGCTGTTCGATCAACTCGCCTCGTTCTCTCGCCTCCGATTCGGAGAGGGCTGGGTTCGATATCGTCGTCGAGATGTCGCCGTCGAACTCCTCGCCGCTGATCGAACAACTGCCGGTGGGGCTGGGGCAGCTCTCGTCGCCCGGATCCG
The DNA here is from genome assembly GCF_055379965.1 of Halostagnicola alkaliphila. Lineage (NCBI taxonomy): Archaea > Methanobacteriati > Methanobacteriota > Halobacteria > Halobacteriales > Natrialbaceae > Halostagnicola > Halostagnicola alkaliphila. The sequence goes on from NZ_AP043826.1 coordinate 405,939, forward strand.
TCGCCACCGACCCGAGGTCGAGCCGACAGCGGGCGCTGTCTGACATACGAACGATGGTCTCGGGCGATTCCGGTCGCTCGTTCGCGATCGTATACACTGCGAACTCGTCCTGATCGTTCGAGCGGGTGATGCGTAGCTGGTCGCCGACAGAGAGATCGTGCGCCGATAACAAGCGGGGATCGGCGGATATCGACGTCGGATCTCCGGCGAGGTCGTCCTGGTCGTCGGTGAGGTCACAGACGAGGCAAGTCTCGAACTCCTCGTCGCTCGTTACTCTCGATGCGGCCTCGTACGAACCGACGGCGAGGCCGAGCAGTGCTGGGGTACCGACGGCGCCGGCCAGAAACGTCCGTCGCGACGAGCGTAGTCGGTCGATGCGTCCGTTGGTGTCTGAATCGTTTGTCATTGTATTGTGACTTCGGTGGGAGGGAACCGCCTCCCGAGCGGTAATCGGTGGGCGAGGCTACTACGATCGGGTACCAGCGGATCGCCACTCGACCCGCTGGCGGGAGATGTGCTCTCTACATGATCACCTCTGTACGGGGGGAGCTCGGGGCGGTTCGTCGTCGGATCTCCGGGCCGATCGGTAGTCGACCCGTTTTTCGAGGAGTTGCCGATCAATCGACTTTCCTGACGACTCCGGTTCGCGATCCGTCTCGGGGGCATCGAGCGATTCTATCGACGTCGCGTGACGGTCGATTTCGTCGTCGAGGTCGCGCATGAACTCGGCGACCGTATTGCCCATCACGAGAACCGGCCAGCCATCCGCGACCATCTCCTCGAGGACCGACAGCGCCGATTCGGTTTCCGGGTCGTGGCCGATTACGGGAAACGACGCTTTCTCGACGAACAGATCCGCGTGCCCGCCCGCGACCCGCGCCTGTTCGATCGCGCCGTCTTCGAAGAGTCCCTCGAGGTAGTCGTGAAACGACGCGGTTCGCGCACGCCTGTCTCGTCGGAGATAGACGAACGGCTGAATCGGTTCTCCTTCATCGACGAGCGCCTGGCGAACCATCTCGGTGCTTTCGACGTCGTTGACGTCGGCGGCGTTGTAGACCTGTCCGCCGAGCGCGCGGGTCCACTCGACCTGGAACTCCTCGAGCATCGACTCGCGCTGACGGTCGGACAGCGGTTCCTCGTCGATCGCCTCGAGAACGTGATCGAGCGCGTAGATGCATTCAGCGGCCGGAATGTCCCGATGGCGTTCGGGAACGTCGACGTGAGAAACGGTCGCATCGACCGTCTCGAGTTCGCGTTCGATGTACTCCCGAAGGCGCGAGTCTTGTTCGCCGTTTACCACGTGCGTTCCGGATGGAGTCGCTCGGGCGAACGCCCTCGCGATGTCCGCTCGAGTGCCGCCGAGGGTATCGCGGTGGTCCTGTCGAACGTTCGTGAGCACGAGCACGTCCGGTTTCCCGAACCGCTCGTTCATCATCCGCGTCGTGTAGTCCGTTATCCCCTGATTCTCGAGGACGAGCGCGTCGACGGGGGCGTACTTTCGAAGTTCGTCGAAGTTCTCGTAGAGCGTGACGCGCTCGCCGCGGTCGATCGGGTTCTCGTCGCCGTCGTACAGCGATAGGGGGTGGTTTCCGGTCACCTTGGCGTAGGCGTCGTATCCCCGGGACCGGAGAATTTCGTAGATCCGTTCGGTCGTTCCCGACTTGCCTCGTGTGCCGGAGACGACGATTTTGACGTCGATTTCCTCGAGTCGTCGCCGGTGTTCGGTGCCGCGCGTGAACGGGGTAGCGATGCGTCGAGCGAGCCGCGTGACCGGCTCTGGGATTACCGTCGAAGATATGTTGGAAGACATTGGTATTGGAGCTGTAGTGTTAATTGATTAGGTGTGGCTATTGTGCGTGCTAACGTACTGTCGATCGGTATCCGAACTCGAGGGGCGGAGCCGCTCGAGACGGAACGCTGTTATCGTGCCGACAACGAAGGCGGCGGCGAGCAACGCAATCTGCGGGAGGAGATGCAGATTGGACTGGAGAACGATATCTAACTCCCACAAATGGAGGGAGAAAACGTCGCTTAGTTCGATGAGATCTAAGTCGAGCGCCCCACCCTCCTCCGGGGAAACAACCAGACGGAGCCCTCCGAGGAAGAGCGCGAACGCGCCGGCCGACAGCGCGACTGAGGCCGATCGGTGTTCCGGCGGCATCCGATGGAGGTTGTACGCGCCGATTCCGATCAGAATGGCCGTAAAGAACAGGTGCGATCCGGAAGTGACCGAGAAGATCACCGCGATCGGGACGGATCCCGTGATAGCGATAACGAGGCCGGTTCCGAGCAGCACCCGCCCGTACAACAAGGTTGAACGATGGATCAAGGTGAGCAATCCGTAGACGGCGGCGACACCGAGAACGTATAGCGGGAGCACGACAGCCGACTGGAGTGCAAACAGCGCGAGCAACGGGAGCGCGATGATTCCGTTGAGTCTGACGCCCCATCGCATATATGCACCCTCCGAGACGATCATTCCGAGGATGATCGCCAGAAGGACAGTCGAGAGAGAGGCGTCGAGGAAGCGGTCCGTATCAGTAATCACGGCTCCTCTGGCAGCGGCGATGTCCGATTCCGGACCGAACAACAACGGCGGAGTGAGCCGCCCGATGTGGGGAGCTAACTCGAGGTTGACCAGCGCCGCGCCGAGGCCGATCAGTCCAAGGAGTACACCGATACTCGCGACGACATCCTCGAGGCGTCGGTCCGCCTCGAGTTGGTGGTAGTTGTACGCGGCGACGCCCGGAAGGATGCTCCCGACGAACATGAACGCCGAGACGGAGAGGTCGGAAACACCGAGCGCGGAAAGTCCGCCGAACACGGCAAACGGGACCGCCATGCTGATACTCATACTCGCCAGAAGCAGCTGCCGGCCGAACAACAGAGTCCGACGCTGTAACAGTGCCAACCCGACGTACGAGGCGGTCACACCGATAACAAGCGCGGGGAGTGCAAGCACATCATAGAGAGCGTACACTGCGAACAGCGGAACGACGAGGACGCCGGAGAGACGGAGCGCGTACGCCTGAACGACTCCGATTCCGATCAACAGTCCGACGATCGTCAGCAGCGCAGCAACGATCATCGATCTGTTCCCTCCGAACCGCGTTCTCGAGGAGAGAGGGGAAAGCTGGGTAACCAGTTTGACGAAACGAGCGCATGAGCACTTCGTGAGAACGTCCTCTCATCAGCAGTGTCCGGATAGCAGGCGGCGTTCGTTACTGAAGGACTCATATCAGCGAAGACACCCTGATAATAAATAAAGTTTATCTAGCTTTGTATTTTACTTCTAGATAATCTATACTAACTAGATAATTACTTATTAGTAGCTATAATCTTCTAACATATTAGAAGTACAACAATTGGAGTTAATATATGGAGGGGATGATTATATGGTGGGACGGATGGTGTCAGTCAATCGTTCGGTTGTCGAAACGCTGCCGTCGGAACGACACACTGTGGGTAGCGCGCAGAGTGCAACTGACGGGAGAATCCGGGGCGCTTCGGATCGCATCGTCACCTATCCGAACGAAAGACAGTAAGGAGAACCTATGAAGTAACAGAGGCGACGAAGGGAGCGGTGAACGGCCGAACAAACTCGACGTTTTACGTCTGCGGCCCGCAAAGGGATTCATATCCAGTGGGACATGAGATGAGACCCGAATTTAGTACGCTCAAACGGATCGTTGCCATCTTGATCGCGCTCGTTGTCGTCCTCGCGGCGGGTGCCGTCATTGGACAGGCCCCGGCTATTTTCGGCGTCGACGAAGAGCCCGAAGCGTCGATCGAATTCGACGATCAACAGGGCGATGGAACCAGCGCCACCGTGACGACGGTTTCGGTCTCGGACGGCGGGTTCGTCGTGGTGACCGATAGCTCCGGGAACACCATCGGCGTCTCCGACTACCTCGAGTCAGGGACACACGAAAACGTCACTATCAATCAGTCCGCCGAGGACGAGCGCGAAATGCTCGGCCAACTGACCGCGACGGCCCATCACGATAGCACCGACGACGAGAGCTACGCCTACAACGAAACCGACGGGGAAGAAGATCGTCCATACATCGAAGACGGCTATCCGGTCAGCGACACCGCGGCGGTGACGATGGCCGATCGCACCAACGGCTCCATCGACGACTCGTTTCGCGTCGAATCGATAGACGTGCCGTCGTCCGCCACGACCAACGAGACGATCACCGTGACCGCGGAGGTTCGAAACCCGACCGGGGAGGTTGATCGACAACACGTCGACCTCCGACTCGACGGAGTCGTCCTCGAGCAGCAGGTTCTGGACCTCGAGCCCGAGGAGAGCCAGGAGGTGGAGTTCAATATCGATACGAACGGTGCCGATCCCGGCAACCAGACGATCGGAGTCTACACGAGCGAGGACGGCGCGGTGGAGATGATCGACCTCGAGTTCGACGGCACGCCCGACGTCGAACCCGTCGACGGAAACGAGACGAGCGTCACGGCGAACGCGGTCACACCCGCGGACGGGTTCGTAGCCGTCGAGGACGCCGGCGAAGACGACGAGAACGGACCGTCTCCGAACGGAGCAGGCGACGCTAGCGAAGCGCTCGGAACGAGCGAAGAGCTCTCACCCGGCGATCACGAGAACGTCACCATCGATCTCGAGAACTCGGTAAGCGAAGACGACGAACTGCGTTTGGTACTGTACGAAGGCGATCCGGACGACATCGCCGGCGCGACGCAGGTCGAGACCGAGGACGGAACGCCCGTCGAAGCCGAGTTTACGCTCGAGGAGTTGGCCGACGGAGACGACGAGTAATCGACCGATTCTTACCCGTCCCGTTCGTACCGACTGGCGATGGATGCGCCGCTGTGGACCGAGACGTACGCCCCGACTCTCGAGGAGTTGCCACAGGACGACGCCCGCAGGTACCTCGAGCGGGCGGCCGAGGAGCCGATCAACCTAATCCTCCAGGGACCACCCGGCAGTGGCAAGACGGCTGCAGCGCGCGCGCTCGCTCGCGACGTTTACGGCGATGACGTGGACAACGACCTGATCGAGATCAACGTCGCCGACTTCTTCGGCCGGACGAAGACCGAAATCAAGAACGACCCCCGGTTCGAGGGCTTTCTCGTCGGGCGCTCGTCGATGTCCAAACGGGACATGATCAACCACGTGCTCAAAGAATCCGCGAGCTACGCCCCCGTTTCGGGCGAGTACAAGACGATCCTCCTCGACAACGCCGAGGACATTCGCGAGGACTTCCAGCAGGCTCTGCGCCGGATCATGGAGAAACACCACCGAACGACACAGTTCGTCATCGCTACGCGCCAGCCGACGAAGCTTATCCCGCCGATCCGCTCGCGCTGTTTCCCCGTCTCGTTTCGGGCACCCTCGAGCGAGGAAACCGTCGCCGTCCTCGAGCGGATCGTCGAGAGCGAGGGCGTCGAGTACGATGCCGACGGCCTCGAGTTCGTCGCCGGCTACGCGAACGGGAACCTTCGAAAAGCGATCCTGGCCGCCCAGACGACCGTCGAAGACGAGGGCGAACTCACCATGACCGGGGCCTACGAGACCATCGGCGAAGTCGGGCTGGCCGAGGAAGTCGAGTCGATGGTCGACGACGCAGAGGCCGGCGAGTTCACCGACGCGAGAAAGACCCTCGACGACCTGCTCGTGGACGAGGGACTCGACGGCGGGGAAGTGCTCGAGGAGATCCTTTCGGTCGCGCGGAAACGATACCACGGCGACGAACTCGCCCGGATGCACCGGCTCGTGGCGGATACCGAGTTCGAAATGCAGGAAGGCTCGAGCGATCGGATTCACGTCTCGCGCGTGCTCGCGGAGTTAGGACGCAATGGTTGAACGTCGAGACGAGCCTGCACACGAGGGGCGAGCCGACGCGGCGACGGAATCGGCATCCGACGGAATTTCTCACGCGACTCGGCTCTGGGCGATATTTCCGCTCTTTCCGGCGGTGAGCGTCGGTCTCGAGCTCACCGGACTCGTCGGGAACCCGCTCGATTCCGCACTCGCACTCGTTTGCGGACTCGCGGTCGCCGCGCTTCTCTCGGAATACCTGCTTCGAGCCGTCGGCCCCGAGATCGTCGACCCGCTCTGGTACGGCGCCTTCACGTTGCTCATCGGCGCACTGGTGGTGCTCGCGACCGCACCGACGGTCGACCTCGAACCCGAAGCTATCCAGCGACCCGCGTACGCGTTCTTGCTCGCCTGTAGCGCGCTCGTCGTCTGGGTGACGACGCGTCGGCGACTCGAGGCCGCGACGTAGCCGATCGACCCAGCCGGCGCGCCGGCCGTTCAGAACCGCGCACGGTTTATCTACCTGCCTCGAGAACGCGTAGGCATGCCCGCGCTCCTCGAGACCTACATCGAAAACCGATTTCCCGTCCAGCCGAATCACGCGAACAACAACGGCACCCTCCACGGCGGGAACCTCATGAAATGGCTCGACGAGGTCGGCGGCATGTCCGCGATCCGGTTCGCCGGCGAGTCCTGCGTCACCGCTCGAGTGGACGAACTCGATTTCGTTCGGCCGGTTCCCCTCGGAGAGACGGCGCTCATCGAGGCCTACGTCTACGACGCCGGGAAAACGAGCGTCAACGTCGCCTTGCGGGCGTGGCGCGAGGAGCCCCGGTCGGGCGAAACGGAACTCACGACCGAGTCGACGTTCACGTTCGTCGCGATCGACGAGAACGGAACGCCGATTCCGGTGCCGGAACTCACCGTCGAGAGCGACGAGGGCGAGCGGCTTCACGAGCGGGCGAAGTCTGCGACCGAGTAAGTGCTCTCCGAATGCCGATACTCGAGTTCTCGACGACAGGAACGGTACGCGCCTCGTCGGGGACAACATTAATCCCTGTGTTGTAAAAGTACCACTGTGGCCTCGAACAACAACTCCACGGGCGAAGAGGAAATCGTCTCCGTCACCGAGAACGGACAGGTGACGATTCCGAATCACCTCCGGGAAAGACACGGGATATCCACGCCAGGGCGAGTAGCGTTCGTCGAAAACGAGGACGGAACACTCGTCGTTCGGCCGGTCGGCCCGATGCGCGAGTTTCGAGGACTCGAACGGACCGGGGACGAAGAGCGACCGGCGGCGGCGGTTCTTCGTGAGTTGCGAGCACGAGAGAAGTAACGCACTGCCGATTGCGGTACGTTTCCAGCAGTTCAGGCCTGGAACGTCACTAGTCGAGCAGTACCGAGACGACCCTCCCTACGTTTGACCTGCCGAACGTCTCACTCGAGTACCAGCACGTACCGCGTCAGCGACCGGTGCACCCGGCGTTCGAAGGCCGACTCGAGATCCCATCCAGCCGCCCTCGCCTCGCTCGCCCACGAGCGATCGGCGACGACGACGGCCCGCGAGGCGACTCGGCGAGCTTCTGAAAGTGCACCCGAGACGAGGTCCTCGAGTCGGTGGGTGTCGATCTTCGACTGGCGACCGTAAGGAGCGTCGAAGACGACGCCGTCGACGGAGTCCTCGGCGAGCGGGAGTCTGGTCGCGTCGCCGCGACCCACGTGCCACGACCCTCGAGTCGCGCCGGTCGGCGACTCGGCGGGGTCGTTCAGAAAGTGTTCGAGGTTTTGGCGTGCGCCACGGACCATCTTCTTCTGGGCGTCGGTACCGACGACGTCCGCACCGACGAGGCCCGCTTCGACGAGAACGCCGCCGGTTCCGCACATCGGGTCGAGAATTCGCCGGCCGTCGTGTGCGCCAGCGATGTTCGCGACGGCTCGAGCGAGCAGCGGGTCCATGCTGCCGGGCTGGAAGAACGGTTTGTCCGTGGGCGCACGCGAACCGAAGTCACGGACGCTTTCGGCGGTAAGCCAGCCGAGCGCACAGACCGAGACGTGCTCGCTCTGTGACGGTGCGCTCGAGTCCGCTCGCGAATCGGAGGCCAGTATCGGCTCGAGGTCCTCGTCCTCGGCGAGTTCGCCGACCGAAAACGCCGCGCGGAGGACGTGGTCCGGATTCTCGAGGTCCACCGAGAAGCCGCGATCGACGAGCACCTGCCCGAGCGCTCGTTCGGCCTCGGGTGCTGAAACGCCGCTCGAGCCGTGAACATCGGTCGCTCGCACGGCAACCGACCCTTCCCGCTCGAGCGACGCGGCCTCGAGGAGCGTTCGAGCGCTCTCGAGGGTCGCGTCGGTTCGGCCGAGCAGTTCGCCGGCCCGGTGGATATAGGCGAGCCCGCGGACCCGCTCTGGGGCGATACCGCGTGCGATCGCGATTCCGGGGGCGACGATCCGGACATCGGCCGCCGCACTCGCCGCTTCCCGCCTCGCGAACCGATCGTCCTCTCCGCCCAACTCGAGGAAGTACACGACCGTTCGTCACCGCGGGCCGAGTATGAGCCTACCGTTTTCGTTGACTCGTTTGGCGAACGAGGATCGGTAATCGGGCGGTTACAACCGCCGAAGCGACGTTCGACCCGATATAAACAGAACTGACAACCGTCGCACAAACCGGAGAGAACCGGTGTCGGTACCAACCTTTATAAACCTTAAATACGTCTTTTTAAGCGACTTATGACGGATCCGAAGGACACCATCAACATCGAAAACGTGGTGGCGTCGACCGGCATCGGGCAAGAACTCGACCTCCAGAGTGTCGCGATGGACCTCGAGGGGGCCGACTACGACCCCGAGCAGTTCCCCGGTCTCGTCTACCGTACCCAGAATCCAAAATCCGCCGCACTGATCTTCCGTTCGGGCAAGATCGTCTGTACCGGCGCGAAAAGCACCGACGACGTCCACGAGAGCCTCCGTATCGTCTTCGACAAACTTCGTGAACTCCAGATTCAGGTCAACGAAGATCCGGAGATCGTCGTCCAGAACATCGTCACCTCGGCCGACCTCGGTCGTAACCTGAACCTGAACGCGATCGCGATCGGACTCGGTCTCGAGAACATCGAGTACGAACCCGAACAGTTCCCCGGGCTCGTCTACCGGCTCGACGACCCCGACGTCGTCGCGCTCCTGTTCGGTTCCGGGAAGCTCGTTATTACCGGCGGCAAGCAACCGGTCGACGCCGAACACGCGGTCGACAAGATCGTCTCCCGTCTCGAGGACCTCGGTCTGCTCGAGTAACCAACGTTTACGTTCGTTTCGAGCGGGCGGTACCGGTTACTCGCGGTTTCAATTCAGTTGCGGTTCGATTTTCTCGGCGAAGACACCGACTCATACGATCGGTTGTAACTGGTCATCGGTGATCGCTGTCCCGGGTCGGCGTCCACGCGAGCGAAGCGAGTGTGTGGCTCGGAAGACTTAGGCAGTTGTCCCCCGGCGACTTCCGGTAAGAGACGAGAATCGATCGCATCACAGGCGCTCTCATCAAATCGATAGCGAAAGTAACTCACTCCAGAGTGTCAAGCTCGAGAGACTGTTTTAGCGAGTTTTCCGGCGAGTAATAGCGTCTAATAGCTGATTAAGGTGGTCGAAATATTGGTTTAAATCAGCGATCGTCGCTTTCGGCGAATTGGAACCGTTCAATGGGGGACGAACGATCCGAAAGTATCTGAATCGACGGCGAATCACCGAAAGCCGACGAACGACCGGCCCCGTTTAACAGGTCCCAGAACAGGATCATCAGTTGCCGATGAAGATTCCGCACCCGACAGACACGACGGATCGAGTGTCGCCCTCCAGCGCGGAGACAGGACTCGAGGAACTCACACTGGATGCCCTCCGGAGTGTCCTGAGCAGTCGGCGGCGCCGCGAAATCATCCGGCACGTGCTCGCAGCCGATGAATCCGTTACCGTCCAGCAACTCGTCCGAGCGCTCTCGGAATCGGAAAACGATCCGACCCTCGAGACGACCTTCCTCGAGCGGTGTCAGCGAGTGCACGACTCGCTCTCGCAGACGCACCTTCCGACCCTCGAGGAGCACGGCATCGTCGAGTACGAGCGCGGAGTCGGGCTCGTCTCACCAGCGGCGCACCTGCTAACACTCGAGCCCTATGTCGGGAGCGGCGCAGCCGGCAGATGGTCCCCCTGACGCTTTCGTTCTCTCTCCATTCCCCGCTCATTTTCGACCAGTCTCATCGATCGAGCCGACAACGAGCTCGTCTCAGGACACCCCGGACCGTCCCCGCTGCTTGACGACAGCAGAGACAACGAAAATAGCGACGAGACCGACGAAACGCTACTCGACGAGGCGCTCGATTTCGGTCACCAGAATACCGCTCGCGCCGGCGTTCTTGACTTCCGTGATCGTCTCGAAGACGTCCCGTTCGTCGACGACCGCGTGAACCGCGACTTTCTCGCCCTCGCCGTTGGCGACGTCCATGACGGTCGGTCCACCGAGTCCCGGAATGACCTCGCGAACGTCCTCGAGTTTGTCCCGGGGCACGTTCATCATCAGGTACCGTTTCCCGTCCGCGGAGAGGACCGACGAGAGCGCCGTTTTGATCTCCTGGACTTTCGGATCCTGGACGACGTCGTCCCGGGCGAAGAGGTAGACGGAACTCGAGAGAACCTCCTCGACCACGCTCAGGCGGTTCATCTTCAGGGTCGTCCCCGTGGACGTGATATCGACGATGGCGTCGGCCATCTCGACGTGGGGCGTGAGTTCGGTCGCGCCGGTGACCTCGACGATGTCGGGCTCGATTCCGGCGTCGTCGAAGAAGTTCCGGGTGACGTTGGGGAACTCGGTCGCGACGGTTTTGCCCGCCAGATCGGAGACGGCGTCGATGTCGCCGTCTTCCGGCGAGGCGAGAACGAGTCGACAGCGCCCGAACTCGAGGTCGAGCAGTTCCTCGACGCGGTCCGTCCGCGCTTCTCGAGCCTGATCGAGGCCGGTGATCCCGAGGTCGGCGGCACCGTCGGCGACGTACTCCGGAATATCGGCCGCGCGGGCGAACAGAATCGTCACGTCCGGGTCGACCGTCTCGGCGTAGAGCTTGCGGTCGGCACCGTTTTCGATGTGGAGTCCCGCCCGCTCTAGGAGATCGATCGTCGGCTCGTGCAGGCGGCCCTTGTTGGGAACGGCGATACGCATTTAACGGGTATTGGCGGTCCCGTGGGAATTGTCTTTCCTTTCGAGCGGTGGAGAGTCGCGGATGAGGAGCGGAACAGAGGGTCAAGGTGAGAGATCCGCTCGTCGCAGAAGTTGGGCGTTTATGGCGACGATAATCGTGCTCGCGGACATGAGGACCGCGCCGACGGCCGGGGAGAGTAAAATCCCGACCGGCGCGAGGATCCCGGCTGCCAGCGGCAACGCGAACACGTTGTAGCCGGCGGCCCAGACCAGATTCTCCTGCATCTTCCGGTAACTCCGCTTGCTCAGCGAAATCAGGGAAACGACGTCGCGCGGGTCGTTCTCGACGAGGATCACGTCGGCTGACTCGACGGCGACGTCGGTTCCCGATCCGATCGCGATTCCGACGTCCGACCGGGTGAGCGCGGGCGCGTCGTTCACGCCGTCGCCGACCATCGCGACGAGTTTGTCTCGATCCTGTAACTCGAGGATCTTCTCGTCTTTGTCCTCGGGAAGGACCTCCGCGAACGTCGTGTCGATCCCGAGTTCGTCGGCGACGGCTCGAGCGACGTCTTCGTCGTCGCCGGTGAGCATGGCCACTTCGATACCCATCTCCTGGAGCGCGTCGATCGCCTCGAAGCTCTCCGTGCGGATCACATCAGCGAGTGCGATCGCGCCGACGGCGCGTTCGTTCCGAACGAGGTAGACGACGCCCTGTCCGCGTTCGCCCGCTTCGGCGGCGAAGGCCTCGAGAGTCGGTTCGGGATCGATTCCGAGGTGCCGGAGCAGGTTCGGCCCGCCGACGTAGACGGTCTCTCCGTCTCTCTCGGTGTGGGAACCGGTGGTTCCACCCGAAACCGGGGCGGTCTCGAGTTCGACGGTCGCCCGAACGCCTCGACCCTTCAACGCCTCGAACTCGCGGGTATCGGGGATCGATAGCTTCCGTTCGGCGGCTTCCTCGCGGATCGCCGAAGCGATCATGTGTTCGGAGTCGCCCTCCGCGGCGGCCGCGAGCGCGAGAACGTCGTCTTCGTCCATCACTTCAGCCGTCGCGATAGCCACGATGCCCTGTTCGCCCTCGGTGAGCGTTCCGGTCTTGTCGAAGACGACCGCATCGAGGGATCGGGCCTCCTCCATCGCGATCCGGTCGCGGACGAGCATCCCGTTTTTGGCGGCCATAGAGGTGTTGATCGCGACCACCAGCGGGACGGCGAGCCCCAGCGCGTGCGGGCAAGCGATGACCAGCACCGTCACGACCCGTTCAACGACGGGGAGACCGAAGCCGACCGCGACCGTCCAGGCGATCGCCGTGATCGCGGCCGCGCCGAGCGCCGCGTAGAACAGCCAACCTGCGGCTCTATCAGCGAGAACCTGCGTCTTCGAGCGACTCTCCTGGGCGTCCTCGACGAGCCGCACGATCCCCGAGAGCGTCGTCTCGTCGCCGGTGGCGGTTACGCGAACGCGAAGGCTCCCGTCCCGGTTCGTCGTGCCGCCGATAACCTCGTCTCCGGGATCCTTTTTCACCGGCTTCGATTCGCCGGTGATCATCGCCTCGGTGACGTTCGATTCCCCCTCCTCGACGACGCCGTCGGCCGGGACGTTCGCTCCGGGACGAACGAGCACGAGGTCGTCAGCCGTCAGGTCGTCGACGGGGACCTCCTCCGTCTCGCCGTCTTCCGCGAGCCGTTCCGCCGTATCGGGCATCAGTTCGGCCAGTTCGTCGAGCGCGCCCGACGCTCGCCTGACCGAGCGCATTTCGATCCAGTGGCCGAGCAGGAAGATGACGATCAGGGTGACGAGCTCCCAGAAGAACGGCTCGCCGATGTCGAACAGCACCGCGCCTGCGCTGTAGACGAACGCGACGGTGATCGCGAGCGAGATCAGCAACATCATTCCCGGCTCGCGGTTGCGAGCTTCGACCGCGCCCATCCGAAGGAACGGAATACCGCCGTAGGCGAAGACGAGAATCCCGAGTACGGGGCCGACGAACTCGCTTCCCGGGAACGCGATCGCGTCGTATCCGAACCAGCCCTGAAGCATCGGGCTGTAGTAAAGCACCGGCAACGAGAGGGCGAGACACACGAAAAACCGTTTCTTGAACATCGCCTCGTGCCCGGAGTGATCGACGTCCGCGCCGTGGTCGCCGGTCGCCCCGTGGTCGTGATCCGCGCGCTGGTCTGTCCCGTCAACTTCCTCGCCGCCCTTGTGCCGTCGTTTGGAGTCGTGCTCGAGTCGATCTTCGGTTTCGTTCCGCGACGGTCCGTCCGCTTCTCGAGACCTCCCGTCGGGCGAATCCAGCCCGCAGATTCGACAGCACGGACAGTGGCGGTCGGTCGGTACCGTTCGGTCGTCCGCCGAGGACGAAGTCGAGTCCTCGTGTTGATCGGTCATAGATCGCTCCGTCTTAGTCGTTTGTCAGTCGTTCGCGACGGTACTCGAACACCTCGTCGAAGAGGTCCCCGCGGGTGTAGGCTAGACGGCGTTCCTCGAGGACGGAATGGCATACAGTATCTAACGCTCTCCTCCTTTTTGCCGATTCGCGTTTCGAATTGGGGGGTGTTCGACGACGCGACTTTCGTATCCGAAGTAACGTCTACCCCGAACAAAAGAAAGTAAAGCGGATCCGTTTCCGAAATCGTGGCTAACTATCGCTCCGCCCGTCGAATCGCCAGCGGACCGGCGGGGCGGCGGCCCCGACGAACGATCCTGAAGGCGACAACGTAAATCTCGATCCGAGATCCCTTAAAATTCCAAAGTCTCCTGGATTCAAATCACCAGAAACGAAGCCACAATTCGCTTGAACGTGTATCCCGTAGTACCATACATGACAACCAGACGAGCGCACCTCGAGATCACGGGGATGTCCTGTTCGACGTGTTCGGGGACCGTCGAGGACGCCGCGTCGGACCTCGAGGGCGTCGTCTCGGCGAGCGCGAACTACGCGACGGACGAGGGGACCGTCGAGTACGACCCGGAGACCGTCTCGCTGAGCGAGATCTACGATGCGATCGAGGACGGCGGCTACGAGGCGGTCTCGGCAACTGAAACGATCACCGTCATGGGGATGTCGTGCTCGACCTGTTCTGAGACAGTCGGCGAGGCGGTCGAAAGTCTCCCGGGCGTGATCCGTGCGGACGTGAACTTCGCCTCCGACGAGGCTCGAGTCCGGTACAATCCGAACGACGTTTCGTTGGGCGAGATCCACGCGGCCGTCGAAGACGCCGGCTACGATCCCGCCCGTGACGAAATTGGGGAAACGCAGGGCTCGAGCCAGCGCGAGCGCGCCGTCGAGAAAGAGCTTCGCCGACAGCGCAGGCTCGTGATCGCCGGCGGACTGTTGACCCTGCCGTTCGTGCCGATCATGCTCGCCATGCTGGGGCTCATCGATATGCCCCACGAACTGCTCGGCGTCGAGGAAGTCTGGATCGACGGCCTCGAGTTCGTCCTCGCGACGGTTCTGATGGCGACGCTGGGCAAGGAATTCCTCGTCGGCGCGTGGAGAGCGTTTTCGAACAACCGACGGGCGAACATGGACACGCTCGTCGCCGTCGGCACTTCCGCGGGATACGTCTACAGTACGGCCGTCGTCGGTGGGGCGCTCACCGGAAACCTCTACTTCGAAGCCGTCGCCTTCATCCTCTGGTTCATCACGCTCGGCAACTGGCTCGAGGTGCGCTCGAAAGCCCGCGCTGGCAGCGCCCTGCGGGAACTCCTCGAGATGGAAGCCGACGAGGCGACCGTTATTCGGGACGGCGAGGAGGTTCAGGTCCCGCTCGAGGACGTGCAAGTCGGCGACGTGTTGAAGGTGCGGCCGGGCGAGAAGATCCCGACCGACGGTGTGGTCGTCGACGGGCAAAGTGCGGTCGACGAGTCGATGCTCACCGGGGAAAGCATGCCCGTCGAGAAAGGCGAGGGCGACGAGGTCGTCGGCTCGACGGTCAACCAGAACGGCGTCTTGCGCGTCGAGACGACGAAGGTCGGCTCCGAGACGGCGATCCAGCAGATCGTCGATCGGGTCAAGGAAGCCCAATCTCGCCAGCCCGAGATTCAACGACTCGTCGACACGGTGAGCGCGTACTTCGTGCCCGCGGTAATCGCGAACGCGATTCTTTGGGCCGTCGTCTGGCTCGCATTCCCCGACGCGCTGTACAACGTCTCCTCGGCGCTCAGCGCCTGGATTCCGGTCCTCGAGCCGGTCGGCGGCGGCCCCGTCGCGGGCGGCGTGCCGGTTCTCGAGTTCTCGGTGATCGTACTCGCCTCGGCCCTGTTGATCGCCTGCCCCTGCGCGCTTGGACTGGCGACGCCCGCCGCAACGATGGTCGGCTCGACGCTTTCGGCGACCAACGGCGTCCTGTTCAAGGGCGGCGACGTCTTAGAACAGGTTCGAGGCATCGACACCGTCGTCTTCGATAAGACCGGCACGCTGACCCACGGCGAGATGACCCTGACGGACGTCGAGCTCGTCGACCGCACTGTGCCCGACGGCGGCAAAGGGCGGTCGACGAACGGTGATTCCGAGACCGCTCCAGACGGCGGCGTGCTCGCCCGACGCGAGGAGGACCTCGAGTCGTTCCTCCTCGGCGCGGCGGCAGCGGCCGAATCCGGCTCCGAACACCCGATCGCGAAAGCGATCGTCGAGGGTGCAGACGACCGCGGCATCGACATCGGCGAGGTCAGCGAGTTCGAGAACGTTCCCGGCCACGGCATCCGCGCCGAGACCGACCGCGGAAGCGTCCTGATCGGACGCCGAAAGCTCCTCGAGGACGAGGGAATCGATCCCGAGCCAGCCGAAGGAATCCTGACGCGTCTCGAGCGCGAGGGGAAGACGGCCATACCGGTGGCAGTCGACGGCGAACTCCTCGGTGTCCTCGCGGTCGCGGACGAGATTCGAGAGAGCGCCACGGAGACGGTTGCGGCGCTCCGCGAGCGCGGGACCGAGGTCGTGATGCTCACCGGCGACAACGAGCGGACGGCTCGAGCGGTCGCGAAAGAAGTCGGGATCGAGACGGAGAACGTCCGCGCGGGCGTGTTGCCCGAAGACAAGGCGGATCACGTCGACGCGCTACAGGAACGCAGAGAGGGTGGCAACCGCGAAGACGGCACCGGTGGGAGCGTGATGATGGTCGGCGACGGCGTGAACGACGCGCCGGCGCTGACGACGGCCCAGGTCGGCGTTGCCATCGGGTCGGGAACCGACGTCGCGATCGAGTCGGCAGACGTGACGCTGATGCGTGACGACCCCGCGGACGTTCTGAAGACCGTCCGGATCTCGGAAGCGACGATCTCGAAGGTCCGCCAGAACCTCTTCTGGGCGTTTATCTACAACACGACGCTCGTCCCCATCGCGTCGCTCGGGTTACTCAATCCTGCACTGGCCGGGCTCGCGATGGCCATCTCGAGCGTGAGCGTGATGGCGAACAGCCTCGCGTTCGCGACCTACGACCCCCACGAGGACTACCGATTGTTGGTGTTGCAACCGTTCGATTGGATTCGCGACCGGATTTAAAGACGCGATTGCGGGCGATTACTCCGCCTGTCCCGGGAAGAAGAGTTCCGCAACCGGGATCGTCAGGTAGGCCTCGACGAACGCCGCGACCACGAGCATGAGCCAGCCGAAGATCACTAACAGCGTCGTTCGGGCGAGGTAGGGTTTGGTGAACAGCGCTGAACGTTTCCCGGCGATTCGCTCACCCGCCCGATAGAGGAACCGGAACCCGACGCCTGCGGCGATGAAAAGCGCCGTCAGCTCGAAGATTCCGTGCGGGACGAGCAACGCGACGATCAGGCCGTAGCCGACCTCTGCGCCGATCGCAACGGCAATGTTTCCGACGATCAGGCCGTTGAACGTCATGACGAAGAACGTGAACAGACCGAGCGTCAGCGCACCCAAGATCGAAGCGAGGAACGGCGGCGTGTTATTGAGGATAAAGAACATCGCCGAGAGTTCGAGTCCACCGTTTTCCTCGAGTCCGCTCGGTTCACCGCCCACGCCGTTGAGTTCCTCCTCTCCGAGTTCCTCGAGGATGAGTTCCATGAATAGCTCGGTCAGATCGACGCCCGCCGCGGCGAGGGCCACTCCGGAGGCGATCCCCATCGCGAAGAGCCCGGTCGAGAACCAGACGTAGGTACGATGCTCGGCCCACGCGTCCGAAAGCGCGTAGAGGATCTGCGGAAAGACGGCGCGGGAGACGATCGCGGCGATGGCGAGTCCGAAGCCGAGGATCGTCGCACCCACCGTGGCGAGAAACGCGTCGTAGACCACGAGCGTCGTGACGGCCGAGACGAACGAGACGAGTGCGAGGAGTAACAGATGGGCAGTCCAGTTTCGGACTGCATTGGGACTCGAATTCGGGAACATCGTCTCGTCGCCCGGTCCGTCCGGATCATTCGGATCTCCCCGTTCCCCGGGCGGGCGGGCTTCGTCCGAACGCCGCCCGCTGCGAGCTGTCTGGCTGTCGTCCGGGCTCGAGTCCCCGGAGCGATGCCGACGGTTGTCGGCGTCGCCGTCGCGGTCGGAACCGTTCATACGCCTATATTGGAGTATACGACTGTTAAACCCGCCGACTGGAGTTCGATTCGCCGGTACTCGAAGGCAGTTTTCGGGAGGACGTTCGGACTGATCGACAGCCTCACACTCTCGGAGGAAAAACTTCAGCCAATGACGACGCTTGAGATCACCGGCGGGAAGGTTCTGTTACCCGACGCCGCGGTCGAACGCGCCGACGTACTGGTCGATCAGGATGCGGGAACGATCCTCGAGATCGGGCTCGATCTCGAACGAGCGGGCGACGAGACGATCGACGCGTCGAGCTCGCTCGTGACGCCGGGATTCGTCAACGGCCACACGCACGTCGCGATGACCTTGCTCCGAGGCTACGCGGACGACAAACCGCTCGACGCGTGGCTGCAGGAGGATATCTGGCCCGCAGAGGGTGCGATGACGGGAGAAGACATCCGCGTCGGTGCGGAGCTGGGCATTCTCGAGATGATCAAGGGCGGAACGACGGCCTTCGCCGACATGTACTTCGAGGTCCCCGAAATCGTCGCGGCGGTGGAACAGACGGGCGTTCGAGCCACGCTCGGGCACGGAATCGTTACCGTGGCCAAGGACGACGAGGGAGCACACGAAGACGCCGCCGAGAGCCTCGCAGTCGCCGAGGAGTTCGACGGTGCCGCGGACGGTCGGATCTCGACGGTGTTCGCCCCGCACTCGCTGACGACCGTCGGGGCGGAGTACCTCGAGGAGTACGTTCCGAAAGCCCGCGACGCCGAGGTTCCGATTCACTACCACGCGAACGAAACCGAGGACGAAGTCGCTCCGATCGTCGACGAACACGGGATTCGACCGCTCGAGTACGCCGACGAACACGGTCTGCTCGAGCCCCAAGACTTCGTCGCCCACGGCGTTCACGTCGACGAAACGGAGATCGACCTCCTCGCCGAGAGCGGAACGAGCGTGGTCCACTGTCCGGCCTCGAACATGAAACTCGCCAGTGGAATGGCACCCGTCCAGCGACTGCTCGATGCGGGCGTCACGGTCGGGCTGGGAACCGACGGCGCGGCCTCGAACAACGACCTCTCGATGCTCGACGAAGCACGGGACGCCGCCATGATCGGCAAGCTCGCGTCGTCGGACGCCAGTGCTGTTCCGGCCGAGTCCGTCGTCGAGATGCTCGCCGCCGGCAGCGCCGACGCCATCGGTCTCGAGTCCGGTCGCCTCGCAGCAGGCGCACCCGCTGATCTCGCCGTGGTCGACCTCGAGAAACCGCACTTGACGCCGGGACACGACCTCGTGAGTCACCTGGCATACGCCGCCGAAGCGAGCGACGTGCGACACACGATCTGTGACGGCACCGTGTTGATGCGCGACCGCGAGGTGCTCACAGTCGATGAGACGAGCGTTCTCGAGCGTGCACGGGAGCGTGCGAGTGCGCTTTCCGCTCGGGTTGAAGAAAACGAGTAGCGCGAAAATAAACGCTCTCGGCGTGTTCGTCGCCGCGTATCGAGTTTATTCAACGACTGTACTGACACGAAGATTTATTTAAATATACGTTGATATTGTGAGTGGGTGTGACCGCCTGCAGGGTACTCGGGGACCGGCCTGCCACACCAACTGATCTGGCCCATCGAACCGACGGATCTCGCTCGCGAACGAACACAGTGTGTCAGAGGCACCAACGTCCGTCGGCCGAGAAACAGGGTCGCGCCCGTCTCGAGACGGGCGCGTCGGATCGTTCCGCTAGACAGCCCGGGACGATTCTACTCGGCGGCGTCTCGAGACTAATTCAGACAGTGACTTCTTCGAGCGCGCTCGCCGCAGCGTCGGTCGGCGCCTCGAGACGCACGGCACACTGCTTGAAGTTCGGCTCCTTCGAGCGCGGGTCGACGGCCGGAATCGTGAGGTCGTTTACGTCCGGATGGTGAATCGGCAGCCAGACGACACCGTCCGGAATCGACTCGTCGATTTCGATCCGGGCGAGTATTGACGCTCGTCGCGACGTGACTCGAGCGTACCGCTCGTCGTCCGGCCCCTCGAGTTCGGTCGCCAGCGCCGAGGCGGTTGCGCTGCTCACTCGAGCCGTTACCGGTTCGTCCCCTCGAGTGCGAACGCCGGTGTTGTACGCGCCGGATTCGCGGGCGGTGGTCAGCGTCAGCGGGTAAGACTCGTCCGGCGGCTCCGGAAGACCGGTTCCCTCGCCGTCGGAGAACTGTGCGCGACCGCTCGGCGTCGGGAACGACCATCGGTCGCTCGCTGGTTCGTCACTCGAGGAATCGTCGGACCGGTCGTTGGTTGAGCCCTCAGATTGGTCGCTCGCCGAGCCGTCGTAGTACCGATAGCCGCCAGCGTCCTCGGGTGTCGGTGCCGGCCAGCGAACCGCGCGCTCGTCCTCGAGTCGGTCGTAATCGATACCCGAACAGTCCGCGAGAGTTCCCTCGGTGAGACCGACGAACTCGTCGAAAATCGACGCCGGTTCGGGAGATGTCTCGAACAGTCCCGGCGCGAGGCGGGTCGCCAGTTCGCCGATCAACTCGAGGTCGGATTTGACGCCAGACGGCGTTTCCGTCGCGGAGCGAACCCGCGAAACGGTCCGTTCCATGTTCATCGCGGTTCCCTCCGATTCGCCCCAGGTCGCCGCCGGAAGGACGACATCCGCACACTCGACGGTCTCGCTGTGGAAGGCGTCCTGCACGACGAGGAAGGTGGCCTCGAGTCGCTCTCGAACGCGTTTCGCGTCGGGCATCCCCACGGCGGGGTTGGTGGCGACCGCGTAGACGGCCTCGACTTCGTCCTCGGTCGCCTCGACGATGCCGACGGGTCCGGGTCCCGGGTCGTCGGGCAAGGTTTCGACCGGAACGCCCCATTCGTCAGCGATCTCGTTACGGTGGGCCGGATCGTCGAACGGACGGTGGCCGGGCCAGGTTCCTTTCGAGGAGCAGACCCGGGTCCCCATCGAGTTCGCCTGTCCCGTCAGCGAGAACGGTCCGGTCCCGGGGCCGAGGTTGCCCGTCGAAAGACAGAGGTCGATAAGGGCGGCCGCGGTCGGCGTCCCGTCGACGCTCTGGTTGACGCCCATTCCCCAGTAGAGGAGGGTGTCGTCCTCGAGCGCCGCGGCGAGTTCGTCGACGGTCTCGAGGGGAACGCCCGCTTCGTTCGCCGCGGTGGCGGCGTCGGGGAGCCGGGCTCGAAGGTCCTCAAACCCGGTCGTCGCCTCGGCGACGAACGAGTCGTCGACCCGGTCGGTTTCGACGAGTCGCGCAAGGATCGCTCGAGCGAGCGCGAGGTCACCGCCCGGATCCGGCGCGACGTGTGAGTCTGCGACCTCGGCCGTCTCGCTCTCGACGGGGTCGACGACGATCAGTTCGCAACCCTCCTCGGAGGCCGACTGGCGAATCCACCGGAACATCACGGGGTGTGCGGCGGCCGGGTTCGCCCCCCAGACGAGGTGGGTTTCGGCCTCGGGGATGTCGTCGTAGGTCGGCGGCGGCGCGTCGCTCCCGAAGGCGTCGTAGTAGGCGGTGACCGCACTCGCCATACAAAGCGTCGTGTTGGCGTCGTAGTATCGCGTTCCGAAGCCGCCGCGGGCGAGTTTGCCCAGCGCGTAAGCCGCTTCGTTCGTCTGCTGGCCGCTTCCGAGCACCGCGACGCTGTTCGCCCCCTTCTCGAGGGCCAGGTCGAGCCCTTCGGCGGCGCGCTCGAGGGCGTTCTCCCACGTCGTCGGGACGAGTTCGCCGTCCCGTCGGACGAGCGGACGCGTCAGCCACTCACCGCCGGGGTCTGCCGTCTCGCTCACGCCGCGCTGACAGGCAAGCCCCTTGTTGACGGGGTGGGCGGCGTCACCGCGGACGATATCGAGTCCGTAACCGGTTTCGACGGCTCGTTGAATGTGGCCACAGCCGACCGCACACCGCATACACGTGGTTGGAACGTGATCAGTCATATCCGACACCTCCCCGCGTTCGAAGAAAGACTTCGGTTGGGTTTACATACGCTCCACAACCCAGAACATTCATCCGAAACCATTTCACAATTTCACGAGAGAAGACAACCTTTCCAGCTACTAAACCATAATCGTTTAACTACTACAGTTTTCCCCGTTCTTCGTGTTGGTTCGCTCAATGTGGGGACGTATAAGGAGAATATAAGGAGATATGTTCCACCGATGGCCGCCAAGAATAAACGGACATCGCATACGATAGTGTCGATCGAGTAAGAGCGATGAGAGCAGGATTTCGAACACGACACGCTCGAGGGGTCATAACTTCTCAAGGTGACGCGATTCCGTTCGGCCCCCTACTCTCGGCCGGTCCACTTCACGATCAGGAGCGTTCCCTCGAACAGGAGGATCATCGTAATGGCCACGAAGATCGGAGCCATGAACGTCGGATCCATCGTGAACATAAAGGAGAGCCCCGCGAAGGCAGTCCAGAAGTAGAGTCGTTTCTCCGCGAGCCACTTGCGGGTCGTCACGCCGAGCATGATCGCGAGCATGATAAAGAGCGGAATCTGGAAGACGATCGCCAGGAAGCCCGTCAGGGTGATGACGAGGTCGAAGGTCTCACCGAGCGCGTAGGCGATATCGGCGCTGCCCTCCGAATAGAACGTAAAGTACGAGAACAGGATCGGCAGGACAACTAGGTACGAAAAGATCATGCCCAGCCCGCCGAGAACGACGCTGGTCGGAACGGCGGCGAGGTAGTATTTGCGCTCGTTCGGGTACAGGCCCGGCCGCATGAACAGGTAACACTGGTAGACGAGCATCGGCAGCGCGATCATGATCCCCAGCAACGCGGAGAGTTTGATCCGGGTCAGCCACAGCTCGAGCGGGTGATAAATGTGGGGCGGCCGTTCTGACGCCTGCGGAACGACGTCCGTCCAAATGAACGAAATCGCCTCCGAAGCCCACAGAATCCCGATTGCAGTCCCCGCGGCACCGAACAGGAAGACCACCGCGAGCCGCAGCACCATCTCCTCGATGTGGTCGGCGAGCGGCATCTCCTCGTCGTCTGGCGGCGTCGAGATGCCGCCGATATCCTCGTCAGGGTCGGGGTACTCTTCGTCCTGGTCCGGCTGGTCGCCGACGTACCCTTCGCCGTCGGTCTTCGCCTCCGGTTTCTCGGCCGCAGAATCATCGGAGGTGTCAACGGCGTCGTCGGTGGTATCCGCGTCGCCGTCGGCATCCTCGGTATCGGCATCGTCGTCGGCGGCAGCGTCGGGGTCGTCGACGGCCTCAGTATCTTCGTCGACAGCGGTAGTCTCTGCGTCGTCTCCATCGCCGGTTTCGGGGCCGTCATCGTCGGTACCTCCCCGCTCGTCGGTCTCGAGGTCGGTGGCGTCATCCGTCTCGAGATCGTCAGGCGACGACTCGGACTCCGGTTGGGACGCAGTCTGTGAGTCATCGGATGGCAACGGCTCCTCGGAGTCCGTCACAGACTCATCGATCCGCTCATCGTCCCCACCGCCAGCCGACTCGTCCGGCATCTATGGTGACATAGACCCGCCACTGGTTATAGGCCTTTTTCTTACGAGCACTCGACGAGAGTGACACGAGTCGTCACAGTCTCCACCGACGGGGGTCCCCGGCGGGTGCAATCGCTCGTTTCGTACTTCTGTACTCGAAAGGTTGATAACTGGATGTAAATTATCCACTGACAGCAATGAGTTCTGCGGTCAGCGAAGACACCGCCCGAGCTATCAACACCGGTAGAGAAACCATCGGCGCCGTTCTCTCAGGTGCCCAGGCAAACCTCCAGAAGGTGTTCATGGTCTTCGTGATCGGCTTCGTCGGCTCGTTTTACGCCCTTCGAGTCTTTATCTGGGACTTCCTCGAGGCGACCGCGCGAGCGGAGATGAGCGCGAACGTCTCCGAGGCGACGAACATCATCACCCGAACGCCCTTCGAGGTGATCCTCCTGCAGGCGAAAATAGGGATGGTTGTCGGGATCATCGTCGCGATTCCGGCGGTTATCTACTACTCTCGCGACGCGCTTCGCCAGCGCGGACTCAAGTCGGTCGTCCCCGTCTCGAAACGGTACATGGCCGGCTTCGGGCTGACCTCGTTTGCCCTGTTCTGGATCGGCCTGTTCTACGCGTACGCGATCTTCTTCCCCTACGCGTTCGACTTCCTCGCGATCGTCGCCTACGAGGCCGGCGTCGATCCGAGCTGGGGGATTACCGAATTTACGGAGTTCATGGCCCTGTTGACCATTTCGTTCGGGCTCGCGGCCCAGCTGCCGCTCCTGATGAGCGTTCTCTCCTATACTGAAATTATCTCCTACGAAACGTTCCGGGCCAAATGGCGCCACGCCCTCGTGGCCATCACGGTGTTCGGCGCGATGTTCTCCCCGCCGGACCCGTTCACGCTGATCATGTGGGCGCTCCCGCTTTTCGCACTCTACATGTTCAGTCTCGGCCTCGCGAAGGTCGTGACTAACATCCGGCGGCGCGGTGCCGCCGAACTCGACACCGGAACCGGGTTCATGAAGCGACGGGTGCTCCAGTTTTCGGGGCTCTTGATGGCCATCAGCGTCGCAGCGGCCGCCTTCGTCAATCAGGGCGGATTCGATTACCTCGAGGAGTCGGTGTATCCGCTCCTCCCGTCGGGCTTAGAGCCCGGCGGACCGACCGCCCTCGAGTCGATGGCGATCGAATACGGACTGGCAGGGGAGCTCGCGGTCGGCCTCCTGATCGGACTCGGCGTCGGCTTCCTCATCCTCGTCGGCTACACGCTCAGCGTCCTCCGGTCGCCGGTGTACCCGCGGGCAGGAGATATCCGAAACGCGGATAGCCCCGACGACATCGACTTCGAGACGATCGAGGCTGAGGACATCGAAGACGTGTCAGCGCAAGTCTTTCTCGAGATGGACGAAGAGCAAGCCCTCGAGATCTCTCGGCAGGCAATGTACGACGACAACAAAGCGAAAGCCGAGACGGTTCTCAACCGGTTCGATTCGATTCAGGCCCAACAGGGCGGAGACGGCGGTGACCCAAGCGAGAGCGGAGACAGTTCCGGCGGTTCGGCGGGCGGCCAAGCCGCAACCGACGAAGGTCAAGCGGAAGAAGGCGGCCTCTTCTCGGGTACGGCCGCGGGGATGCTCGATCCGTTCACGGAAGACGAGACGACCGAGGACGACATCGGCGGCTACGCCTACGACATCGCGTTCATCCTCAACAGTCTGACCTCGAAGATGTTCTACATCGTCGGGGTGTTCATGGCCGTCCTCGGCGGGACGTTCTTCGCGCTGTATCAGGGCGGATTCACGATCATCCTCGCCCAGTTCGTCGACCGCGTCCCCGAGGACGTCCTCGTGGAGGTCGCGGAAGCGAACGACGCGAACTTGGCTGGCGACGAGACAACGACGGAGTTAATCCGCGATGCCGGGTTCGTCATCGCGCTCGATCCCGTGGAGGTCCTGATCTTCATGGTCAAGGTCAGTACGATCCTGGCGATCATCTCCATCCTCCCGCTGGTCCTGTACTGGGCTTGGCCGGCCCTCAAAGAGCGCGGACTCGTCTCGGGGCACGCACGAGTCGCTCTCATCTGGGGCGTCACGATGCTCGGCGGCTTCGCCGTCGGACTGTTCCTCGGGTTCTACTGGATCGCCCCCGCGGTGATCTCCTATCTCATCACCGACGCCGTCAACAACGGGATGGACGTTACCTACCGGATCAACAGCTTCTCCTGGCTCGTGATCTACACGACGCTGGGCGTCGGCTTCCTCTTTAACATCATCGTCACGATGGCGATGTTCCACGTCGGCGGCGTCGTCAACTACCGGACGATGTTAGCGCAGTGGCGACCGGTCGTCGTCGGCGTCTTCGTGATTGCAGCGTTCGCGAGCCCGAAGGGAATACTCACGATGATCGCACTCGCAACGCCGATCGCGCTCACCTACGTTCTCGGTTTAGGTATCCTGTACGTTCTCACGGCCGGCGGACGGCTCTTCGGCGGCGGTGGTGGAGGCGGGGAGCCGGAACCGGAGACCGGTGCCATCGCCGAATGACCGGCGAAACGGACTCCTGAATTGGCGACTCGGTTCCAAGCTATTTATTCCCAACCGCACGCTCACTTGGTGGCGTCGAAGCCGTGGGATGGAAACGTTAAGGGACAACACTACAAACCGGCTCGTATGCCCAAGATCAGCGTCGAAATTCCACAGGAACTCCTCGACGACCTCGATGCTCACGTCGGCGACGACGGGAAATTCGTCAATCGAAGCGACGCCATCCGATCGTCGATCCGCAAGAACCTCGACATCCTCGACGAGATCGACGACCGACACGACCGTCTCGAGCCCGACGAATGAACCGTGACACCGACGAGAAAGGCGACAGCGACTAGAGGGCCAACAGGGTCCGAGTTAAAAACTAACACGGACCCGAAAGAGAATCCACCCCGGCATAAACGGCTTTACTACTCAAGCACTATCTTACCCGCCAGCAGTGATACCCAACTACTGTCAACGATTTCACGGAATGCAGTGGAAATCGACGAGTGACAGTGGTGAAACTTCGATGGAACGAACGACCGAAATCCCCGCGACCGACGTTACGCAGTGTGCCCTCCACGAGGCGACCGGACACCTCTACGATGCGCTCGCGGAGGCGAATTTACAAGACGAACAGATTCCGACGGCAGTCTTCGACTCGGTCGAGGACTTGTACATCGCGACCGCCGAGCGATCGGTGACGAGTGTGAAAATCAGCTACGAACTCGAGGAAGAGTCGTCTTCGAGTTCCCCGGCGGACTAGCTAACTTCTTCGAGTACCGATAGCGTCCCACACGCGCCCGACTGAAGAAATCTCGAGCCGAAGTGACTCGGAGTGACAGGAGAGCGGGCGGCGGTTCAGTCGCGATCGAGCCGCCGTGCGAACCCGAAGTTCGGCTTGACGTCTTCGACCGTCACCGCCACCGTTTCACCTTCCTCGGTATCGGGAACGAACAGTCGATAGCCCTCGACGGAGGCGATTCCGTCACCCTCCTCACCGACGTCGACGATCTCGACCTCGAGTTCGTCGCCTTCCCTAACCGGGGAGGTGAGTCGGCCCTTCCCGATGAGGTAAATCTCCGAGGACTCTTTGCGCGATGCCTTCGGGCTCGTCGCGCGGACGTACTGGAACTCTTCTTCGACGTCCTCGCGGAACTCGTCGACATCCGGCCCCTCGAACACCTTCACGATAAAGTCGCCGCCGACGTCGAGCAGTTCCAGCGACGTCTCGAAGGCCTGTCGAGCGAGGTGGAGCGAGCGAGCCTGGTCGAGGTGGTACTCCCCGGTCATGTTCGGTGCCATGTCGGAGACGACCACGTCGACAACACCATCCGCCGTATCGGTAACTCGATCCCGCGTTCGGTCCTCGGTCATGTCGCCGCGAACGGTCTCGATGTTGTCGTGGTCCTCGAGTGATTTGATCCGCTGGAGGTCGACTCCGATAACGGTTCCCTGCGGACCGACCCGCTCGGCGGCGACCTGAAGCCAGCCCCCCGGCGCGGCCCCGAGGTCGACGACGGTGTCTCCCTGACCGATAACGTTCTCGAGGTCGGCGAGCTGTTTGAGCTTGTAGGCCGCTCGAGAGCGATACCCTTCCTGCTTGGACTTGTTGTAGTAGTGGTCTTTCCCAGTCATCAGTACCTCGCCAGATCCCGTGCTGTTCGTCCGCGCGAGCGAAACGAATATCGGTTCATACACGAACGACGCCGTCGACGCTGATAGGCGTGACGCACCTGCGGCCGTCGTTGTTTTGCGTGACCGGGTTTCGGTTGCGACTGGCTACCAATATCAGCTATTTCCCTCATCGAGCAACGATTCCGATCGACCGCAAAAGGTGGCTTTTTATGCGGACCGTTCGTATCCCGTCACATATGTTCAAGGCCATCGTGAGCGCGGAAACACTCACCAGCACGCTCGACTCGATCAGTGTGTTGGTCGACGAGTGCAAGATTCACCTCGAGGAAGAAGGCCTCGAGATTCGGGCCGTCGACCCCGCAAACGTCGGGATGGTCGACCTCTCGCTCGATGCAGCCGCGTTCGAATCCTACGAAGCGGACGGCGGACTGATCGGTGTCGATCTCTCGCGACTCGAGGACATCGCGGGCATGGCCGAATCCGGCCAGCTCATCCAGTTCGAACTCGACGAGGAGACCCGAAAGCTCCACATCCAGATCGACGGGCTCGAGTACACGCTCGCGCTCATCGACCCGGACTCGATCCGACAGGAGCCCGACATTCCGGATCTCGACCTCCCCGCGGAGGTCGTCCTCGAGGGCAAGGACCTCAATCGGTCGGTCAAAGCCGCCGATATGGTCTCGGATCACATCGCTCTGGGCATCGACGAGGGTGAGGAGTTCTTCTACGTCAACGCGGAAGGCGACACCGACGACGTCCACCTCGAGTTGACTCAGGACGATCTGATCGACCTGCAGATCGGTCCGGCACGGTCGCTGTTCTCGCTCGACTATCTCAAGGACATGGACAAGGCGATTCCATCCGATACCGAAGTGACCCTCGCACTCGGCGAGGAGTTCCCGATCAAGATGTACTTCGGATTTGCCGAAGGGAACGGTCAGGTCACGTATATGCTCGCGCCGCGCATTCAGAGCGACTAACGAACCGGGTTACGTGTTCGGGACTGGTTTTGGAGAATCGAACGGGTTCGAAGCGACGGCCACTGGAATGGTCTTCTCGAGTCGGGGAGCTCGGTTCGCAGGCGACTCCAATCGGAGTGACCGAATCGGTCGAATGACGATCGAAAAGACCGGTATGTAAGGAGATCATAGAAAGGAGAGGAGTTACCGTCTCTACCCCACTAGAGAGTATGGTCTCTCCCGACGATTCTGCAGGTTCTCCGTCGAGTCACGTCATCTCGGTCGGCGGTCGGCAACCCAGCGAAGCCCTCATCGCTGCAGTCGCAACGCTCTCGGGAACGGAACCCACGTCGTTGCCGCCGCTTTACGACGTGATCGATCCCGAGGCACTCGACTCGCTCTACGAACACGTTCGCGAGCATATCGGAAGCACCTCGAGCGATCACCAGATAACGTTCCCCTACGAGGGGTACGAAGTCCGTGTCGGGTTCGACGGACGGATTCGACTCGAGTCAGAATCACCGAGCGGACAACGGAACAGTTGATCGACGCCGGCCGCCAAATGCGGTGACTCCGATCAGGAGAAGACTATCAATCCTGTTCGTTCAGGAACGAGCACATGTGCTCGTTTACCTCGTCATTCGCTTCGATGAAGAAACAGTGTGAGCCGCCGTCGACGGTCTCGAGGCGCGTATCAGGGATTTTCTTCTCGAGCAGTCGGGCGTTTGCGACGGGAACGATTCGATCCGCAGTCCCGTGAAGCACGAGCGTCGGCACTCGAATTCGGTCGAGTCGATCGGCCACATCGAAGTTCAGTACCGCGCCAGCCTGCGCTTCGCGGGCGGGCTCGGATGCGTCCTGCTCGAGTCGCCACTCGAGAATTCGGTCCATCAGATGGGGGTTCCGATTAGTGAATCGCTCGGTAAACGCGGGGCGCATTCGATGGCGGAGTTTCTCTCGCTCGCTCGCGCCGTCGGGCGTCGAGAAGAGGTGGTTCTGGGTCTCTTCGGGGATTGGAACCGCGTCCGTTCCGCCGTGACTCGTACAACACAGCGTGAGCGACTTCGCTCGGGAATACTCGAGGGCGTACTGCAGGGCGATCATCCCGCCCATGCTGGCTCCGACCAGGTGGGCGTCGAGCACTCCGGCGTCCTCGAGGACGGCCTCGAGGTCCGCGGCTAACCCTTCGATCGAATAGCTCGCGGGCTTTGAGAGAACGGGTGCCCGAATTTTCCTCGGAAGCTTCGAAACGCCCGGCGGAAGTCCGGCGTCCGACCGCCCGGTCCCTCGGTTATCGGGCGCGATCACGTCGAACGCCGCGGAAACGGCTTCGCGTTGCCAGCGCCACATCCATCGGCCGTAGCCCAGCCCCTGCACGAAGACGACTGGGTCGATCGTCGTCCCGTCCTCGCGCTCGTCTCGCTCGTAATAGATCGACACGCCGTCTCGAGTGACCCGTGGCATACGTCAATCGACGTGACGGACGGTCTTGAAATCGATCATCGAGGAGGCGGAGAACGAACGACCCTGCTGACAGCCGGCCGCCGTCGACAACCAGCGCGTTTAACCTGCCCCAGTAATATCGTCTTATCGATGCAGCGACTGCACGCCCGATACCCCTTCCTCGAGGCAGCCCGCGACTCGGTCGCCACGGAGGCCGTCGATCTGGCCACCGTCGTCGAGCAGGACCGGGACGTCGTCGATCGCGCCCGCGAGCGCGTCGTCGCCTCGCTCGAGGAGGGAACGACGGGTGAGGCACACCGGGAGCCCCGCGTGGAACTGCTATCCTACCCCGTCGCGCGAGTGCTCGTTTCACTGGGTAATGAATCAATACTGGTCCGCAAGTATGCCCGAGCCGAGGCTGAAACGGCCTTCGACCGGTTTACGGACGACCTCGAGGACACGACGGAATTGAAGAGCGTCGAGACGACGGGGCTCTCGCTCGAGGATCTCTTATCTGAGTTCGATCTCGGCGATTCGGTCGAAACGACCGCCGACGGCAGGTACCGGATCGATGTCGGAACGTACCTTCCCCTCGCCGGTGATCTCTGGGAGGACGAGTGGCGACTCGTCAACCAGCCCCTCGTCGACGGCGAGGTTCCGGTCGACGAAGCGCAGCTGCTGACGCTACTTCGGGAGGCCGTCCGCGAACGGATCGAGGACGGGCTGCCGTTCGACGTTCCCGACACCATCGGTGCGGGACTCGAGGACGAGGCCGAAGAAATCCGCGAGGTGCTCGCGGAAATGGACCTGACTCAAGAGATCGACACCGTCGTTCCGGATCTGTTCCCGCCGTGTATGAAGGCGCTGTTGGACCAGATCCAGAAGGGCGAACACCTCCCCCACCACTCCCGCTTTGCGATCACGGCGTTTCTCGCGAGCATCGGGATGGAAACGGACGATATCGTCGATCTCTACCGGGTGAACTCCTCGTTCGGCGAAGAGATGACGCGATACCAGACGGACCACATCAGAGGAGACACCTCGCCGACGGAGTACTCGCCGCCCTCGTGTGCGACGATGCAGTCCTACGGCGACTGCGTGAACAAAGACGACCTCTGCGAACAGATTCCCCACCCGATGGCCTACTACGAGAACCGGATCGACGACGCCGACGACGACGAACTCGAGGATTGGCGGGAGACGACGGCCGAAGGTGACGCCTGACGGCGTCAACTTATACAGAAGCACCGAACAGTGCTCACTCGCGGAACTCTTCGGGAGCCTGTTTTCTGGCTTCCTCTTCTATTTCCGCCAGTGCCTTCTCCTGGTCGTCTCGAGCGAGACCGCCCGATTCGACGTGTCGACCCGTATACTGCCGAGACGGGATCGCGTTCCAGACGGAATTTCCGTCCTGATCAGCGTCGTCTTCGTCGGAATCATCCACTCCGGTCTCGGGTTCGGCCGTCCCGTCGTGACTCGAGCGACCGGAAACAAGCCACGCAGCGAGGAGGACCGCGAGGGCAATTCCGAGGAGAAGGCCTACCCACAGCTCGCCGACTTCGGCGACAACGCCGGAGACCAGCAAGATGAGCATGAGGCCGATCACGATCCGTTGGACCCACGCGGGGACGGTCAGGTTGCTCATGTGGACGTGTTATTCCTCCGACCAGAAATAAGTTGTTCGGGGAACAGTCCGCTCGAAGGCGGCGTGCCGGATCGAACTGTATCGGATCGAACTGTATCGGATCGAACTGTATCGAATCGAACTATATCGAACTCTGGACCTCGGTCTCGTCCTCGAGGCCGTCTCCGGGATCGTTCAGGACGTACGCGAGCACGATCCCGACGGCGACGAGCAAGAACACGAAGCCGACGATAGCTGCAACGAGCATTTCGCCGCCTTCGGGAGAAAGCGCGTTGTTGGATCCGCTGTAGGTGGACCCGATGTAAACCATGGTCCCGATCATAACGGCGACCGAGGAGAGGGCCACGACGATTTCGATGATTCGCTCACGCTCGAGCATTACTCGCTGGTTTCTTCGGACCGCTCAAAAGCGTATCGAAGGCGTCGTCCGCGCGAGAAAATTGCTTTCACGGTAGCGATCGAACGCGGAATTTTGAGTGATTCGAGCGAGACGAGAGAGGCCAATCGATCGGAGAGATCAGGAACTAGAGCGTGTTTAACGGGCGTTTAGTTCGCAGGCGTTGCCGTTATTATCGCCGAGCACCTACTACATTCGAATAGCCAGCCGACCGCCTGCGACCCCCAGACGCACCCATGATAACAACCGCGTCACCGAAAACGAGCCTTCCAGTACCGACCGATAGACGACTCGAGGAGCGATCGCTTCGTGCGCGCACGGAGGCGATGTCCGTCCTCGCGCTCGGCGACGGCCTCTACGAAGTCGAATCCGAGAGCGGAAACACGTACCTCATCGACCTCGAGGCGGGGCGATGTACCTGTCCGGACCACGTGTTTCGGAACGTCCGGTGTAAGCACATTCGCCGTGTCGCCATCGAAATTACGGCGGGACGCGTCCCGCCGCTCGGACAGATCGCCGTCGAGTGTACAGACTGTGGCGAGTCGATCTTCGCCGACGAAGACGAGGGCGGGCCGTTCTACTGCGAGCGCCACCGAATCTATCCCGGCGCGACGGTTCGGGACCGCGAAACGAACGATCGCCTGACGGTCGTCGACGTCTCGGATCTCCGAGCGGATTACGTCCGGATTCCGGACGCGAGCAGTACCGTCGCAGAGTACGGCACGAACGAGGAGTACGATCCCGACACGCCGGTCGTCGGGGCGGTCTACCCGCACGCGACCGTCGCCCGAAACGGCGTCGTCCCCGGCTCGCTGAAGGTGTACGTGTTCCCGCGAACGCGCCTCGAACGAGTCACCGACGCCAATCGAAGCCGGCGAGACGGGAACGAGTAGAGACGGAACGGCGACGGGTAGAGGAAAGCAGTACCGAATCCGCCTTGAGACTCGCCGCTCTCTCGAAAACTCACTCGAGACGTTAGATAGCCGACACTCTTTTTGAGAGGTGCGTGCAAGCACCACCATGGTATCGCTAGAAATCCTGTTCAGCTACACCGTTCTCGGCACCATCTTGTTCCTCCTCGCAGTCGTGGCGGCGTCGTATGCCGGTACGAGAGCGGCGCTGAACCAGTTCTTCGACGAGAGGCAGACGGACGAAAGCGCGTAAGAAGACGAGACGCTCCGAACGTCCCACCGCTCGAGAGCGCCATAGACAACGCTCGTGAACCGAAAATGGGTTGAGATACTGCCGTTTTATTGCTGTTCGTCAACTATTACCATAGTATGGGATCGGGGATCGATTTCGGCGAGTTCGACGAGGGACGAGGCGTCAACTACTGGGAGCTCGATCGTGCCCTCCAGCGCGAACTCGAGCGGACCTACACTGACTCCGAGTTCGAGTGGGCCGAGTCCAGGCTCTCGTCGTTCGGCCGAACCGTCGGGTACACGATCGCGGATAACGCGGATTACGTCGACGACAACGGACCGGTGCTCGAGTCCTACGACAAACACGGAGAGATCCAAAACTACGTTCGCTATCCCGCCGAGCAACACGAGGACGAGCAACTCGCCTACGAGGCGGGGATCGTCGCGGACTCGTTCCACGCCCCACCGGGTCGCGAGGAGCCCATGCCGTTCAGCCACAACCTCGCGATGCAGTACCTGCTCTGTTACGCCGATCCCGGCTTCGATTGTCCCGTCGCGATGACCACGGGTGCGGCGCTCGTCCTCGAGAAGTTCGGCGACGAGAACCTCGAGCCGTACTACCGGGCGCTGACGAGCCGCGATTACGACGACCTCGTCGAGGGCGCGATGTTTCTCACCGAAAAACAGGGCGGGAGCGACGTCGGAGCCAACGAAACCAGTGCGACCTACGACGAGGAATCGGGCTACTGGCGACTCGAGGGCGAGAAGTGGTTCTGTTCGAACATCGACGCAGAAGGGACGCTCGCGCTGGCTCGCACCGAGGGCGCACCCGAAGGGACGGCCGGGCTCTCGCTGTTTCTCGTTCCCCACGCGGACCCGGACGGCGGCGTGACGACCAAACGTGATCGTCTCGAGAAGTCGAACGCGAATAGTGGACTGGCACCTGACGAACTCAACGACCAGTACTACCGCCGCCTGAAGGACAAACTCGGAACGATCTCCGTGCCGACCGGCGAAGTCGAGTTCACCGGCGCGAAAGCGATCCTCGTCGGCGAGGAGCAAAACGGCTTCACGCAGATGGCCGAGATGCTCAACATCGAACGGCTTTCGAACGCCGCGGCGTCCTGCGGAATCATGGGCCGGGCACTGCTCGAGAGCCGGATATACGCCGCAAATCGGGAGGCCTTCGGCGAGACGATCGACCAGTATCCCCTGATGAAAGCGGATCTGGTCGACATGACCGTCGACCACGAGGCCGCGACGGCGTTCACGTTCGAGGCCGCGCGACTGTTCTCCGAGCGCGAGCGACTCGAGCGCTCGGAACGCGCGAACGGAGCGGGCGGCGGCGCTGATGAAACCGACACTGCAGTCCCGGCGGAAGCCGAGGACGCCTACCGGCTGATGCGGCTCCTGATTCCCATCGCGAAGGCACGAACCGCACGGATGGCCGTCGACACCGCCTCCTACGCCATGGAGGTCCACGGCGGCAACGGCTACGTGAACGACTTCGTCACCAACCGGCTGCTTCGGGACGCCCAGGTCCTCCCGATCTGGGAGGGGACCGAAAACATCCTCTCGCTCGACGTGCTCCGAGCGCTCGAGCGCGAAGAGGCGCACGAACCGTTCCTCGAGACCGTTCGGGAACGGCTGAACGGCGTGACCCACCCTGCACTCGAGGAACCTGTAGAAGTCGTCGAGTCGGAGTACAACGACCTGGCGACCGCGATGGCGACGCTCGCCGGCGAAGATCCGGACTACGCGCAGTTGTCCGCCAAGCGACTCGCTCACTACATCTTCGACGTCTTTACGGCCGCACTCCTCCTCGAGCAGGCCCAGACGGCTCTCGAGGACGGAGACGGACGAACGGCGCTCGTCGCGAAGCGATTCGTGGCGAACGAACTCGACGAACGCGAGGCACGCGGGATCACGGACGGTGAGCGGGTGCCACTCGAACACTTCGATGCCATCGTTCGATTCGAGTCGGTCGAGCCGGAACGGCTCTCGGAGTCGATGCCGGCGGACGATTGATTCGGAAGGCAGCGACTAGTACGCTACTCGAGCAACGTCGCGGCTTCCTCGATGTCCATGACGCCCTGCTCGACCGCGTTGAGGACCCGAAGGATGTCGGGATCGGGGCCGGTTTCGACGCCGTCCTCGTCGATCTCCTCGAGCGTGACCTTCTCGGACTCGCCGACGAACTCCGAGAAGTCGGTGCCCTCGGCGATGGCAGTCTCGCTTTTGACGCGGTAGTTTCCGCCGTCGGTGACGTGGAGGTCGCCCGGATGGAAGAAGTACCAATCTTCGCGGTCGAACCTGACGCCGATCCGCGGTTTCGCGCCGAAGTTCTGCGCGAAGTAGGTGAGTGCCTCGACCTCTTCGCCGGTGAGGTAGATCGGATCGCCGGAGCTCGATTTCGCTTCGATCGCGTAGAAGGTGTCGCCGTCGCCGGCGAGAACGTCC
The DNA here is from genome assembly GCF_055379965.1 of Halostagnicola alkaliphila. Lineage (NCBI taxonomy): Archaea > Methanobacteriati > Methanobacteriota > Halobacteria > Halobacteriales > Natrialbaceae > Halostagnicola > Halostagnicola alkaliphila. The sequence continues at coordinate 441,083 of NZ_AP043826.1, forward strand.
GGCAGTTCTCGCTCCGTCGCCGACCCGCTCGCCGGGGCACGCATCACCGCAAAGCCCGACTCGTCGAGGAGATTGACGAGTTCGCGCTCGCGGCGATCGCCTTTCGCCTGAGACATGTCTCTCACTCACTTGCGGGCCCTCTTAAACGGGACGGACCGCGGGACAACGTAAAGTGTGCGGACGAGTGAATTGGGATAGATCGCGGTAGAACCCAATCAGAACGGAACCAAGATGACCACAGTCTCGACGATCATCGACTGCATTTCCTCGAGTTCCTCTGGATCGCCGTACTCGAGTTGAAGGTAGAGAATGCCGAATTGGAAGAGGTTGAAGCCCGCGTGGGCGGCCGTCGGGACCAGGAGATTGTCCGTTTTGGCGTAGGCATAGCCAAAGATCAACGACGCACAGAAGACGGCAAACAGCGACACGATCGTTCCGAACAGCGGCCCGCCGACGAGATACGACGGCAGGTGGACGGCCGCGAAGATCAGGCTCGCGACGACGACCGCTCCGTTCGTGCTGAACGAGTTGTAGAGCCGTTTCTGGATGATATTTCGGAAGAGAAACTCCTCGGCGGGGGCGTTTGCGAAGATCACGATCACGAACATCGCGAGCAGCAGGACCTGATCGTCCCCGATGACCGTGATAACCTCGTTGGGGGCTTGAGGTAACTCGATCAGTTGGACGAGAAGGCCGAACGCGATGATAAAGGCGATACTCCCGACCGTCGTGACGGCGATCCACAGCCAGTCGCGGAGCGTCGGAATTCGTAGGTCGACGTACGACCAGCCTCGATCAGTGTAGGCGAGATAGATGCCGCCGGCGACGAAGAACCCGGCGAAGTTCAGCACCAGCATCGCGATGGTCGACCCTCGTTCTGCCTGTTGATCCGGATCCCCCAGAGCAGGGTCAACGAATCCGAGCGGGGCCACGAATACGTACGCAACGATAAACGCGAACACGGCGAGACCGAGCCCAACGAGAACTGATTGTGTTGGGCTCTCGGAGGAGTCGGGCGAAGACATACGGGACGATACACCGACGAGTCCCTTGGGCGTTCCTTTTCCGGAAGTGAGGTTCGGACCGGATCAACAAAACGACAGCCTCGAACCCTCGTCGTTATCCGAACTCGAGAGAATTGTCGCCGTGAAAAACGCCAGCGGGGAGTAATCCAACCTGTTACCGCATTTCTGAAAGATCAACGTACGATCCCTTTTCGGCCGTGATCCAGTGGGTCGCAATCTCGTGATCGGTACAGTTTCGAGGGTACATCGTACAGGCACTCGGGCCGTCGTCGTACTCCGCAGTTACGTGTTCGAGCGCTGCGGCCGATTCGGACTCCGTCTCGAGCGTCCCGTCGTCCGGGACGTCTGGACGCGAAATGTTGGACATTGTGGATCGTTTCCGTATCCACATCTTGTCGAGAGGAGGGATATATGTTTTGATTGTGTTCAGTTATCGATTTTTCGAAGACATACGTAACTAGATGGCAGAATTAGTTGAGCATTCCAAAACGTATCGGGCTCATATACCCACGAATCGGATAATCGTCCGCAATAGCGAGCTTTTTCGAATTGTCGAGAAGGGGGGAGAAACTCCCCGGCGAGCGGGTACATCGGATAGCAACCGGTGAGCGCCGCCACCTAACCGAGGAGGTAGCGAAGCTTCGGAACGCGTTCGACGATCGGGTGTTCCTCGAGATAGCGATCGACCCCGAGGATTCGTCCAGCCGCGAACGCCCCCAGCGCAAGGAAGACCGCGGCGTAGACAAACTGATCGTTGACCAGTCCGCCGGCGACGTCCCAGCTTCCGAAGTAGAACAGCACCATCTGGGTGGCTGCTCCGAGTGCGACTAACCGGACGAAGACGCCGGCGATCAGCGCCAGTCCGATCAGGAGCTGGGTCCAGGGAACGATCACGTCGACCGCACCCATCATCGCGGCGCTTTCGGCCATCATTCCGAAGAGTCCGCTGGCCGGACTCGCCGGATCGACGTTCGCGAGATAGCCGTGTGCACTGAATCCGTCAGTGATTTTTCCCCAGCCCGCCGCCAGCATAACCCAGCCCATCAGGACTCGAAGACCGACGATCGCCCACGCGGTGAGCTGATGCGGACGTCCCTCGAGCGTAACTCCCCCGAGCGTACTTTCCAACCGGTTTACCGAAGTTTCTGTCATTGTCAGACACCTCTTACAGATACTCGTTGGTTCCATCCCCCCATATATCGAGAGCTGACTTCCTATCGAGTGGGAAATAGTTCTTCAGGAAGCAACCGTTTAATGTGATTTTCAGCGCCTCTATACAGACTTTAGTTTTACCAACATGAGAAGAATTAAGCAGGTGAGACGGTGAATAAGGAGCGTTAGGAGTTCTCGAGACGAGCCGTTACGTCCCGTGATCCCACGAGCCCATATACTCGCGCTGGACGTCGGTCAGGGAGTCGAAATCGACGCCTTCGGCCTCGAGCTTGATCTCGGCGATCTCCTTGTCCAGTTCGTCGGGGACGTCGTGGACGCCAGCATCATAGGCCTCGGTATTTTCGAGGATTTCTCGGACACAGACCGCCTGAATACCGAAGCTCTGGTCCATCACTTCGACGGGGTGGCCGAGCGAGACTGGTGCCGCGAGGTTGACCAGTCGGCCCTCAGCGATCACGTTGAGGCGGCGGCCGTCCTCGAGTTCGTAGGCTTCGACGCCGTCGCGAGCCTCGTACCGGTCGACCGCGAGGTCGTCGAGCGCCTCGAGGTCGATTTCGATGTCGAAGTGGCCCGCGTTCGCGAGCAACACGCCGTCTTTCATCGACTCGAAGTGGTCTTCGACGACGACGTCGCGGTTGCCCGTCGTCGTGAGGAAGACGTCGCCGACTTCGGCGGCCTCGGCCATCGGCATGACCTCGTAGCCCTCCATGTGCGCTTCGAGCGCGCGGCGCGGTTCGACTTCGGTGACGATGACGTTCGCGTTCTGACCGGTGGCCTTCTTCGCGACGCCCTTCCCGCAGTAGCCATAGCCCGCGACGACGACGTTCTTGCCCGCCCACGAGAGGTTCGTGGTCATGGCGATGGAGGCCAGCGAGGACTCGCCGGTGCCGTGAACGTTGTCGAACAGCCGTTTCATCGGCGTGTCGTTGACCGCGAAGACGGGATAATCAAGTGCGCCGTCCTCGTCCATCGCGCGCAGTCGGTGAACCCCCGTCGTCGTCTCCTCGGCACCCCCGACGATGCCGTCGATCAGTTCGGGGTAGTCCTCGTGGATGGCCGCGACGAGGTCCATTCCGTCGTCGACGGTGACCGTCGGCTCGTGGTCGATGACGGCTTCGATCGCTTCGTAATACTCGTCGTCGTCGACGCCGCGTTTCGCGTAGCTCGTGATGTTTTCGTGGGTATCGAGCGCGGCGGATACGTCGTCGTGCGTCGAGAGTGGATTGCAACCCGTAACGGCGACCTCGGCGCCCCCGTCGGCGAGAGATTCGACCAGAATCGCCGTCTTGGCTTCGACGTGCATCGCCATCGCGATTCGCTCGCCCTCAAAGGGTTGGTTCGCCTCGAACTCCTCGCCGACGGCCTCCATGATGGGCATGTGCTGGGCTGCCCAGTCCATCTTCCGGCGGCCTTCCGTTTGCGCGTCCTCGAGATCGTCTAACTGCTCGCTGATCGGCGGATACGCTGTCATGGCCGAATAGAAGATAACCGAGGGGAAAACGCTACCGAAGCGCCGCGGTGCTCGACGGTCGAAACGCAGAGCGGACTGCCGGTGAAATTCTGCACGTGTCCAGCGGATTAGGATGCCTATTGCGTTTCATCGGTTCGAGGCTCGAGGCCCAAGCGCCGTGTTCGACGCGAGCGGTGCCCGGTGGAACGATCGACTGGAGTAGCGTTGGCATTCGGGATGACCAACAATGAAAAAACGGCTGACTACCGGCGTCGAATACTGTCAATCATGATCCTAATACAAACCATATATCATTGTACATCGAGTACTCGTCCGGGAATACGCTCAAATATGGCCATTTGTAAACGGTTAGCATTATATTGTTCACTACCATGACTATGAAGCGTACATTGAGCAATGATCCAATTGAAATCTGCCGATTTAGAGGACGGGCGTTCAGTCAGTGTCGAGGTGGTCCGTGATGGTTCATAAGAAAGAAGAGTACAAGGAGGACTGCTACGGGGACGAGGTTCGAGAACACATCCTCGAGTTCGCCGAACAGGGATTCGACTCGATTCCCGAAGACGAGTACGACAAGTGGTTCACGCGGTTCAAGTTCTGGGGTCTGTTCCACCAGCGCGACGGCCAGGAATCGTACTTCATGATGCGGTTGACGAACGCGAGCGGCGTTCTCGAGCCTGGACAGCTCCGGGCGATCGGGGAGGTCGCTCGAGACTACGCGACCGGTCCGATAGAAAACCCGGAATTCGGAAACGGCTTTCTGGATCTAACGACCCGCCAATCCGTCCAACTCCACTGGATCGACTTGGAGGAGGTGCCGGACGTTTGGGACCACCTCGAGGCTGCGGGCGTCTCGAGTCGATCCGCGGGCGGCGATACAATGCGAAACATCTCCGGCGGCGCACTCGCGGGCAAGATCGACGAGCACGTCGACTCGTTGTCGCTGCTCGAGGAGTTCCAAGAGGAGCTTCGAGGGGACGACGCACTGGCGAACATGCCCCGGAAGTTCAACATCAGCGCGACGGGATCCAAAGACGGCAGCGCGCAGGACTCGCTCAACGACATCGGCTTCGAGGCGGCGCGCAAGGAGATCGACGGCGAGACCGTCAAGGGATTCAACGTCCGCGTCGGCGGCGGCCTCGGCGGCCGCAAACCCCGTGCGGCGACGCCCCTCGACATCTTCGTCACGCCCGAAAACGCCTACGAGGTCGGCCGCGGCTTCGTTCAACTCTATCACGACTACGGTAACCGGACCACTCGTGCGAAGAATCGCTCCCGATTCTTCGTCGAGGACTGGGGCGAGGAGAAGATCCGCGAGACGCTCCAGGAGGAGTACGTCGACTTCGAGCTGAAAACCGCCGGCGAGGACTTCCGCGAGGAGTACACGTACAACGCGGGTCGATCGCCGGGCGACGGCCGCGGAGACTACGTCGGCGTCGGCGACCAGATCGACGGGAAGAACTACGTCGGGCTGACCGTTCCCGTCGGCCGTCTTCCCGCAGAAGACGCGATCGGCATCGCCGATCTGGCCGACGAGTACGGCTCCGGCGAAGTTCGACTCACCCGTCGACAGAACTGTATCATCACTGATGTCCCCGACGAGGACCTCGATGCGTTGCTCGAGGAACCGTTGGTCTCGAAGTACCCGCCGGAACCCAGCGTCTTCGACCGTGGCGCGATGGCCTGTACCGGGACCGAGTTCTGCTCGATCGCGCTGACCGAGACGAAAGCGCGGATGGCCAAGATGCTGCGCTGGCTCAACGCTAACGTCGAGCTTCCAGACGACGTCGAGCACATTCACATGCACTACTCGGGCTGTACGGCCGACTGCGGACAGGCGATGACCGCGGACATCGGCCTGCAGGGGATGCGTGCACGCAAGGACGGCGAAATGGTCGAAGCCTTCGATATCGGCGTCGGCGGCGGCGTCGGCGAGAACCCCTCGTTCGTCGAGTGGATTCAACAGCGCGTCCCGGCCGACGAAGCACCAATGGCGATCAAACGGCTGCTCGAGGCCTTCGCGGCCCACCGATCGGAGGGGCAGACGTTCCGGCAATGGGTCGAAGCGACCGGCACCGAAGCGCTCGTCGAGTTCTGCGAACCGGCGGAATCGGACTTCGATGCGCCGTACATGGGCGACGGCAAGCAGGCGTGGTACCCGTTTGCGGAGGGTGTCGCCGATTCGGAGAGCGAAAGCTCCGCCGCGCCGTCGGACGACTGAGATGGCTCGAGACCGTCGCCACCCCGGCCCGTCTATCGACGTGCTCGAGCAGAGAGAACGCACCCCACACGGCGAGGAGCGACGAGAGCGAGACTCGCGCCAGCAACACGTTTCGATCGACGCGGCTCCCGAACTGTTCGAGTAGGTAGTTTCTGATCGAGGAGATGTTGCTGGTCGCACGAGCGTATTTTTGAACGAACGCCAGCGTTCGTGTGAGTTGGCGGTTTTGAAGGGGAACGGTTAGCGCCAATGGTAAACGGACGGGGATCGCGTTCGAAACGGCGTGTCGAGAAGACGGAAGCTACCGATGAAAGCCGCTGAGTGCAGAAATTCGAGGTGAGAGGATCCTATCGGTGCTCACACGTCCGATCGTGAGCGTACTCGACGGCGTCCTCGAGCGATCCCGGCCCGTCGTAACTCGCGGAAAAGAGTTCCATGAAGCGACGGGCGATTTTTCCGCACCGTTCGAAGGTTAAGACGGTCCGTACGGTTTCAGTCTCCGAAAAATCGAGTCCCGGATAGCTGGTCGTCGTGAGCGTATAGCCCGGGTGGTCTTCGCCGTCGAGCGAGGCCGGCGCAACTTTGAGACGGAGGTCGCCCGATTCGTGGAGGTACGTTCGGTACTGCATTTCTCGGTCGAGTTCTGCCGGCGTGTAGCTCCTGTTTTCTTCTTCGTTCCAGTTTGGGGGAACCTCGATCTCCATTGGGTGTCTCTACTCCCGGAAGGGATACGTTCGTATCGTATTACGCAATATTCCCGAACGTTAGTGAAATAATCGGACCAATGAGTGGTTTTGCTGTTCTAACCAGTTTATATTTTGGACGAACGTCCTCCAAATATCGTCGAAGTCGAAGAATACGCGCATCCACTTCCCGAACCACGTCATTGGGTAATGGTATCAATGCTCAGGACTCGAGAAGACATCTTCGACGACCGAGTCGTCGTTTTCGGGACTCACGCTTCCGGTTCTGTAGCCGTGTAAGTCGAGCGTTACGTGCTCGAAGCCGAGATCAGAAAGCGCGTCTCGAGCGGCCTCGACGAACGTTCGGTCGAGCGCGGCCTCGAGTTCGTCGGGCGCGACCTCGATGCGCGCGAGCCCGTCGTGATCGCGCACGCGAAACTGTTCGAAGCCCCACTCTCGGAGGAGCGCCTCAGCCCGTTCGACTCGGGTGAGGCGTTCTTCGGTTACGGAGAGTCCCGTCGGAATGCGAGAGGAGAGACAGGCCATCGACGGCTTGTCGGCGACCGAGAGGTCGTATCGTTCCGCGATTTTTCGAACCTCGGCTTTAGTGATTTCGTGGGTCAAAAGCGGGGAGGCGACATCGAGTTCGTCGACTGCCTGGAGCCCCGGTCGGTGGCCCTCCCCCGGATCGTCCGCGTTGGTGCCGTCACAGACCGTCTCGATGTCGAGGCGCTTTGCCGTCTCGAGCATTTCCCCCAACCGCATCGTCCGGCAATGATAGCACCGGTCGCCGTCGTTTTCGACGAACTCGTCGCTCTCGAGTTCCGAGAAGGAAACGATTTCGTGGCGGATGCCGATCTCCTCGGCGACCCGCGTGGCGTCCTCGAGTTCGGCCTCCGGAAGCGTCTCGCTTTTTGCCGTACAGGCGACGGCGTCCTCGCCGAGGGCGTCGTGAGCGATGGCCGCCACGACGCTCGAATCCACCCCGCCGGAGAACGCCACCAGAACGCCGTCGCGGGTCTCGAGATCGGCGCGGGCGGCCTCGAGTTTGGCCTCAAGCGTAGTCATGCACGGGCGTTCGTCCCGGACGGGCAAAAGGACGTTGTCGTTCGCGGAAGGATTCGAGGGGCCGGTAATCTCACCATTCCCGCGACAGCTTTACGGGGACGAACGGAATATCGAGAAAGCAATGGCCTTCGGCTCCACGCCGGACTGGTTTCACTTGAGCGACGAACACGACATCGTCTGGGAGAGCCGTCCGCATCCGATCTCGATGGGGACCGGCCTGCCGGTCGGCGTCATCGTCACGCTGGTCGGAATCCTCATCATCGGGTGGAGTACGACGACCGAAAACACCATCTTCCTGGCAGTCGGGTTCGTGTTCGCGCTCGCGGGCATCTCGCTCGTCCTCGTTCGATACCTCGTCTGGACGAACACCCGCTACGTGATCACCACCGCCGAGCTCTACAAGAAACACGGCGTCATCTCGAGGGACGTAACCCAGTTTCGACTCAATCGAGTCCAAAACATTAGCCTCGAGCAGGACGCGGTCGGACGAGTGTTGGGCTACGGAAATTTGACCGTCTATACCGCCGGATCCGGTGATCCGGAGCTTACGTTCGAACGCGTCCCCAGACCGGAACAGGCCAGCAGCCTGTTAAGCGACCAACTCGAGAACGTCTCCGAGCAGGAGCCGTCGAACCAGCAAGATCGAATATAACCGCCAAATGCCGTGACTCGGCCGGCGGTTCCGAACAGCTTCAGAGGCTACTCTCGAACCGTGTATGGACGGATTACCGATGAACGACCTCGGTCTATTCTGTCCAGAAGTTTCGAAGAACGCGAAGGAAACGCCTTTCACCCACCACTGCCCGTTTTCGAACGATGGAGGTCGCCGAGGTTTTGCCGGAGTTCGCCGACGCCTTCGCGTTCGAGGAGTTCAACCGGATGCAACGCGAGGCCCTTCCCGCGTTGTTAGAGCGCGAGGAGAACGTTGTCGCGAGCGCGCCGACCGCCTCTGGCAAGACGGCGCTCGCGGAACTAGCAATCTGTAAATCGCTCGCCGACGGCGGTACGGCGCTGTTTATCGCCCCGATGCGAGCGCTGACGAACGAGAAGGAAGACGATTGGGATCGTTTCGAGGAGTTAGATTACTCCGTCTACGTCGTCACGGGCGAGCGCGATCTGAACCCGCGGCGCGCCCGCCGGGCGGACATCCTCGTGATGACCCCCGAAAAGCTCGACTCGGCGACCCGAAAACACGATTCGAGACGCTACGACTTCGTCACAGACATCGATGTCTGCGTCATCGATGAAGTACACCTGCTCGACGCCGACCGACGGGGGTCGGTGCTCGAAGTGACGATTTCGCGACTTCGACGGCTCTGTGATCCACGAATCGTCGCGCTTTCGGCGACGATGCCGAACGTCGAGGACGTCGCGGCGTGGCTCGACGCGAGCGCGGAGACGACCTTCGAGTTCGACGAGGAGTACCGCCCCGTCGATCTCAACGCGGGCGTCAAGACCTACACCCACGGCGAGAACGCCTTCGCGGACAAGTACCGACGGCTGTACCGGGCGCTCGATCTCGCCGAACCCCACCTCCGGGAGGACGGCCAAGCGCTGGTGTTCGTCTCCTCCCGGCAGGATACGGTTCGGGCGGCGGAGAAAGCCAGAGACGAGATCGCCGAGCGCGACGTGCCGATGGGGGCTCGCGGCGACTACGACTTTCATACGGACGCCCAGGAACTCGAGAACGACACGCTCAGAAAATCCGTCCTCGACGGCGTGGCGTTTCACCACGCCGGGCTCTCGAAGAACGACCGCGATCTGGTCGAAGAGTGGTTCAAAGAGGGTATTGTCGAACTGCTGTTCTCGACCTCGACGCTCGCCTGGGGCGTGAACCTCCCGGCGCGTTGCGTCGTGATCCGGGACACGAAACTCCACGACCCGCTCGAGGGCGAGGTCGACATGAGCCCCCTCGACGTGCTCCAGATGCTCGGGCGGGCGGGCCGGCCCGGGTACGACGACGTTGGCTACGGCTGGGTCGTCTGCGACGCGTCGGAGGCCGACAAGTACAGACAGTTGCTCAAAGACGGCAAGGAGATCGAATCCCGACTCGCCGAAAGCCTCGAGACCCACCTTAACGCCGAGATCGCGATGGGGACGATCACGGATCTCGAGGACGTGATGGACTGGCTCGAGACGACGTTTTACTACGTCCGGGGACAGTCCAAGCCCGAAGCGTACGACTTCCCGAACCTCCGACAGCGAGTTCGAGACTGTCTCGAGCGACTGGTCGAGCGCGGGTTCGTCGAAACCGGCGAGGACCTCTCGATCGAGGCGACGCCGCGGGGCGTGCTCGCCTCGAAGTACTACCTTCGACTCGAGACGGCGGCCAGATTCGCGTCGCTGACCGAGCGAGAGGAAATCGAGACCGCGGATATCCTCGAGACCGTCGCCGGTGCCGTCGAGTTCGATTCGGTCTCGGCTCGCCAGTCCGAACGCGACGCGATCAACGCCGTGTTGGTCGGCCAGCAAACCGACGATCTCGAGGCCGGACAGCGGAAGGTGCTCGCGATTTTGCGAGGGGCCGCAAGCGCCAACACGCCGAGCGAACTGCGAAGCGACGCGTGGGTCATCCGCCGGAACGCGACGCGGCTCATCTCAGCGCTTCAAGCATTTCTCGAGCGGTTTTCCAGCCCACACGAGGCGAACCTCGCGAAACGGGTCGAGGCCCGGATCGAGAACGGTGTCGCCGAGGACGCGGTCGGACTGACGGCCATCGACGGCGTCGGGCCCGGTCGCGCGAGCAAACTCGCAAAGGAAGGCAAATCGACCCCCGGCGACATCGTCGAGGGTGGAATCGAGGGGCTCGTTTCGGCGGATCTCTCGGAGGGCGTCGCCGAACGAGTCTACGAGGGTGCCCAGTCGCTTCCCGCGGTGGAACTCGAGTGGGGCCGGTTCCCCGACGAAATCGCGACCGGCGAGAACGAGGCCCACGAGGTGACGGTTCGCAACGTCGGCGAACCCGCGCAGGCGGGCATCCGGGTAACCGTTAACGGGCGAGGGATCGGAGCTCCCTCGAGGGAATCGGGGACTGACATCCCCGATGACGGGGTCGAGATGACGAGTACGAGCACGTATCTACGAGGTGAGAAAGCGGTCCCGGTCGGGGTCTTCGGTGCGAATGCGGACGAACTCGAATTTACAGTCAGCGTGGCGTTTCCCGAACTCCCGCTCGTACCACAGGAGCAGACGAAGACCGTCGATATCGTGTAGGTCATCGTCGTTCGGTACCCGTTTTTGATTCCGGTAGCGGACGTCTCGAGGACTGTGGGAACGACCTGCGCACGCGGTCCAAGCCCTTTTGCAGTCTCGGCTAGTAGTAGCGCACATGCAGCACGTGAAGATTCCGCAGGACCGTATCGGCGTTCTCATTGGAGAAGGAGGCGAGACGATGCGAGAGATCGAAGCCGCGGCCGAAGTGCGACTGGACATCGACTCCGAGAACGGATCGGTCGCCATCGAAACCGTCGGCGATCCGGTCAAGGGTCTCAAAGGACCCGAAATCGTTCGCGCGATCGGGCGCGGGTTCCCGCCGGAGGACGCGCTTCGACTGCTCGACGACGAGATGATGTTGTTCGACATCGTCGACATCGACACTGCCTCGCGAAACAAAAACGACATGAAACGCAAGAAGGGGCGGCTGATCGGCGAAGGCGGCCGAACCCGAGAACTGATGGAAGAGCTTTCGGGCGCTTCGGTCGTGATCTACGGCTCGACGCTCGGCATCATCGGCGCTCCGCCGGAAGTCGACGCGGTCAGGACGGCCGCCGAAATGCTACTCGACGGCGCACCCCACGGCGCGGTCTACTCGTTCCTCGAGGAGCGACACAACGAGATGAAACACCAGGGAATGCAGTATCACGAGTATCCCGGCGGTAAATCCTAACTCGCACCACCGGCTTCGCAATTCGATTCTTGCCGCTGGTTCGCTACACGACTCCTTTCATCACGAGTCTCAATTCACCGGACCGATGCAACTGACCGTTGAACAGAGCGTCAGCCGATCGGAATCCCACCGTCGTAGCAACCCGTACGTTCTCACTCACTGCAAATGTATTATAAATACCCATCCAGCCGATATCACGAAAACACCCGACTCAAGCTATATTGGGGGGAGCCATTTGACTAATAGGAAAAGGCTTATATAGAATAGCAAACAATCCTTCGTTTGACTATGGCACAACAGCAGATGGGCAACCAGCCCCTCATCGTACTTTCGGAGGACAGCCAGCGAACCTCCGGGAAAGACGCACAATCGATGAACATCACGGCCGGGAAAGCCGTCGCGGAATCGGTCCGGACGACACTCGGCCCGAAAGGAATGGACAAGATGCTCGTCGATTCGACGGGCTCGGTCGTCGTCACCAACGACGGCGTCACCATCCTCTCGGAGATGGAAATCGACCACCCGGCGGCCAACATGATCGTCGAAGTCGCCCAGACGCAGGAAGACGAAGTCGGCGACGGCACTACCTCCGCCGTCGTCGTCTCCGGTGAACTCCTCAAACGTGCCGAGGAGCTCCTCGATCAGGATATCCACGCGACCACGCTCGCGCAGGGATACCGTCAGGCCGCCGAGGTCGCTACGGACGCCCTCGAGGACATCGCCATCGACGTCGACGAAGACGACACCGAAATCCTCGAGCAAATCGCCGCGACGGCGATGACTGGCAAAGGTGCGGAAAACGCTCGAGACCTGCTCTCCGAACTCGTTGTCAGCGCCGTCCAGACGGTCGCAGACGAGGACAGAATCGACACGGACAACGTCAAAGTCGAGAAGGTCGTCGGCGGCTCGATCGAGAACTCCGAACTCGTCGAGGGCGTTATCGTCGACAAGGAGCGCGTCTCCGAGAACATGCCGTACTTCGCCGAGGACGCAAACGTCGCCATCGTCGACGGTGCTCTCGAGGTCAAAGAGACCGAAATCGACGCCGAAGTCAACGTCACCGATCCCGACCAACTCCAGGAGTTCATGGAGCAAGAGGAAGCTCAGCTCAAGGAGATGGCCGACCAGCTGGCAGACGTCGGCGCCGATGTCGTCTTCGTCGACGGCGGCATCGACGACATGGCCCAGCACTACCTCGCACAGGAGGGCATCATTGCCGTCCGCCGCGTCAAATCCAGTGACGCGAGTCGACTCGCCCGATCGACGGGCGCTCGTCCGGTTTCGACCGTCGACGACCTCACCGAGGACGACCTCGGCTTCGCCGGCAGCGTCGCACAGAAGGACATCGCCGGCGATCAGCGCATCTTCGTCGAGGACGTCGAAGACGCGAAGGCGGTCACCCTCATCCTCCGCGGTGGCACCGAACACGTCATCGACGAAGTCGACCGCGCGATCGAAGACTCACTCGGCGTCGTCCGAACGACCCTCGAGGACGGGCAGGTCGTCGCCGGCGGTGGCGCGCCCGAAATCGAGCTCTCGCTCGCACTGCGTGACCACGCCGACTCCGTCGGCGGCCGCGAACAGCTGGCCATCGAGGCCTTCGCGGACGCCCTCGAGATCATTCCACGAACGCTGGCCGAGAACGCGGGACTCGACCCCATCGACTCGCTCGTCGAACTGCGAAGCGCCCACGACGGCGGCGACACCGCCGCAGGCCTCGACGCCTACACCGGCGACACCATCGACATGGACGCCGAAGGCGTCTACGAGCCGCTTCGCGTGAAGAGCCAGGCGATCGAATCGGCAACCGAAGCCGCAGTCATGCTGCTTCGCATCGACGACGTCATCGCAGCCGGTGAGCTGAAAGGCGGCGCACCGGACGACGACGACGGCGACGACATGCCAGCCGGCGGCCCAGGCGGCCCAGGCGGAATGGGCGGCGGCATGGGCGGCATGGGCGGTGGCATGGGCGGCATGATGTGAGGGAGGTCTGAGTAGCGCGAAGACCTCCGAAAAGCGAGCGGCGAAAGCCGCGAGCAAGGAGCGAGAACATCATAAGAGGTACGAAATCGAAGATTCCGCGGAAAGGTGAGGTTCTCGCTCGCTTCACTCGTTCCAAGTCAGTTGTCGGCCCACTCGCAGTGAACTTCGTTCGTTTCTTCGAACCGCTTCTCAGCGATCACGCAAAGTAATTTGGTCAATCACTATTTGTTTGGCCCTCTCTATTTCTATCGACTGAACGGTCATGCTAGGTGTCGAATCCGTCGTTGATGGCTCGGTTCCGACAGAGCGGACTCCGAGGGGAACCGAGCCGGAAGTGTCAGTCTCGTCTCCTGCACAGATATCGTTTTCAACGAGTTCGTACAACGAGTCGGAGGCCTTCCAGCACACGCCGGAGGGCGATACCTTCCATATCAAAGCTGAAGACGTGATGTAGCTGGTGTTGGAGGAACGAACAATTACTTATAGTGATGAAAACCACTCGTTGCACATGTACTCGCGTTCTCGGAGGCAAATCCTCCGAACTATCGTCGTCGTCGGTCTCATCTCGTTACAGGGGTGTGTCGAGTCACTTCCCCTATACGAGGACGAACGCGAGGACACTGCCGTTCTCGTCGTGAACAACCTTACTGACGATGACGTGGCACTCCATGTCGACGTTCGCGGATCGGCTGCGGAGGTGTTGTACGACGATCGTCTTCATATCGAGGCTGGGAAGGGGTACCGAACGGACCCGTTCGACGACGACGCACGAACCCTCGAGTACGAATTGGCCGACGATCGCGGCATGGTCGAGATACCGACGGATCCCACCGACGACTCGACACCGCCGAGGAAACTGTGGTTCTCGTACACGACGGAGGACGGCCTGGTGTACGAACAAGGGTAGTGGGTCGAACTCGGCGGCGAGACACCGATCGCCGTTCGCCTCGACGCGGCGCTGCGCGCCGCGTACTCCACATCGGTCGTCGGCCCGTTCGGGCCGCGGCCCTCACGGTACAAATTGGAGGACACCCTTGCCCCGGTACTGCGAACCGGGGCGATCGATCGAGCACGGCCCGCACTCGAGGAACAACTCAAGAACCGGGATCCACGTCTAACTGTTCTCATTTTGCGTTCTCACCGACCTCGAGTGGCGACGCCGAACCGAGGATCAGCCGGCCCGTTGGCCACGACTCGAGTCAGTCGGAACGAACAGTTCGTCGTCGAAGAGGTGTCGCTCGAGCGACGCCGCGCCCGGCCCGCTCAGCGCGAGCGAGAGCGAGGTGAGCGTCAGGACGAGCGTGTACTCGATGCCGCCCTCGCCGGCGACGAATCCCTCGGGAAGATGGACGAGGACGGTCGCGACGGCCATGATGACGGCGAGGATGGCCGCGGTGTATCTGGTGAACAACCCGATTAGGAGCAAGAGTCCGCCGACCAACTCGAGCAGCCCGACGGACCAGGCGAACAGCGTCGGAAAGGGAACGCCGAGCCCGGCGAGGGTGTCGGTGAAGCCGGCGATTCCGCTCGCCTTCGGACCGATCTCGAGAACTTTTCCGGCACCGGCGACGACGAAGACGATTCCGAGCGCCAGTCGAAGGACCACGGGACTCCACTGCGTTCCGATTCGATCAAGTGAATCACCATCAACCATATCCGCACATTTCCTTTCCGAGCATATATGCTTGACTCCACGACGTTCTATCTCAGAAATAACTCTGACCGCTCGAGAGTCGGCCGACTAGACGACCGAACGACGATCCATTTGACACAAACTAAATAGCACCGCGCAATATTTACACGCATGCATACGCTCCTTCTGGATAGCGACGCCGTCGATGAAAACGCTCGAATGGCGGACGTGGTTCAGGCGGTCGAAGACGCCTTTGGGGCCTACGAACGCGGCGACGCGCAGATGCCGCCCAAATCCTACATCGATCTGCCACAGTACAACGGCGACTTCCGCTCGATGCCGGCGTATCTCGAGGTTACAGAAAGTGGTTCTACTGCTTCCGACGGATGGGACGCCGCGGGTCTGAAGTGGGTCAACGTCCACCCCGACAACCCGACCGATCACGACCTGCCAACCGTCCTCGGAACGATGATCTACTCCGACCCCGAGACGGCGTTTCCGCTGGCGATCATGGACGGCGCCGAACTGACGATGAAACGAACCGGCGCGGCCGCGGCAGTCGCAACGGACTATCTGGCCGTCGAGGACGCCTCGAGTCTGGGTATCGTCGGTGCGGGCGTCCAGTCGTACACGCAACTCGAAGCCATCGCGGCCGTTCGTCCGATCGAGGAAGTCGTCGTTTCGGATCTCGACGAGGCGCGACTCGAGCGATTCATCGAGACGTTCGAGGACGAGTTCGACATCCGGAGCGGCTCGATTTCGGAGGCGGGCCACTGCGACGTGCTCTCGACGGTGACACCCGTCGAGGACCCGGTCGTCGGCACGGACGACGTCGACGACCACACCCACATCAACGCGATCGGTGCGGACGCGGCGGGGAAACACGAACTTACGGACGCTCTCCTGCAGTCGGCCACGGTCGTCATCGACGACCACGAGCAGTGTACCCACTCGGGCGAGATCAACGTCCCCTACGGCACCGGCGTCCTCACTGATTCGGATATTCACGGCGAAATCGGCGAACTCGTCGTCGGGAAGAAACCGAGTCGAACCGACGAGACGGGCGTCACCGTCTTCGACTCCACCGGCCTCGCCATTCAGGACGTCGCGGCGGCCCACGTCGTCTACGAGAACGCTCGAGAACGGGGCGACGGCTACGAGTTCGGGATGATCGACACCGGAAAATAGTTCGCGTCGTTCGGGCGGTCAGTCGTCCGTTTTCGTCGCTTTCGAAGAGCGCTCCTCGAGACCGTTCCCGACCGCCGTCTCGCGCAGGTCCGCTTCGATCTCCTCTAACGACCGGCCCTTCGTTTCGGGAACGAGCTTGTAACAGAACACGAGCGCGAGCAGGGAGAACGCGCCGTAAAGCCAGAACGTCCCGGACTGGCCGAAGACATCGACGAACCGGAGGAACGTCAGCGAAACGATCAGGTTTCCGGCCCAGTTGACGACCGTGACGACGCCCATCGCGGTTCCCCGAACTTCCATCGGGTAGATTTCGGAGATCATCAGCCAGAACACCGGGCCGAGACCGATCGCGAAGAAGGCGACGTACAGCATCAGGCTTCCCGTCGCGACCCAGCCGATGACGCCCGAGAGACCGGGGAGGTAGAACACCGCACCGAGGACCGCGAGCATCCCAGTCATTCCAGCGAGCCCCGCCAGCAACAGCGGCCGGCGTCCGGTTCGGTCGATAAGCAAAACGGCGACTACGGTCATGATGACGTTGATAGCACCGATGCCGACGGTCGCGAGAATCGACGCGGTGTCCTCGAAGCCGGTCGACTCGAGGATCGTCGGCGCGTAGTACATCACCGTGTTGATCCCAGTGACCTGCTGGAACGCCGCCAGACCGACGCCGACGATCAACATCGGTCGAACCCACGGCGCGAGCAGGTCTCGGAGGGTTCCGGATTCGGTCTGAATCGTCTCTTTGATCTCCTCGAGTTCGTTGCTGACCCGTCCCTCAGTGCGAGTTCGAGAAAGCACCTCGCGCGCATCCGCCTCACGTCCCTGTTCGTAGAGCCACCGCGGACTTTCGGGCATGAACAACATCCCGGCAAAGAGGATCGCTGCGGGAGCCATCCCGAGCCCGAGCATCCAGCGCCACTCGCCGCCGCTCGAGAAGGCGAGGTTCACCAGGTACGCGATGAGGATGCCGCTCGTGATCGTCAGCTGGTTGAGCGAGACTAACGAGCCGCGGATCTTCGGCGGCGAGATTTCGGAAATGTACAGCGGTCCGACGACGGACGCGAAGCCGACGCCGACGCCGTCGATGATCCGGCCGAGGATGAGTATCTCAACCGTCGGTGCGACCGCCATGATGAGCGAGCCGATGAAGAAGACCACCGCACCGACGAGAATGAGTCGGCGACGACCGAGGCGGTCCGCGAGCCGGCCGCCGAGTGCGGCCCCGAAAATCGCGCCGATCATCGCGCCGCTGACGATCACCCCTTCGACGTAGGAGGGGTTCACCGAATACCCTAGAAGCGTCGTCAGCTCGAATGTCTGTCGTATGTAGAGCATCGCACCGGAGATCACGCCGGTATCGAATCCGAACAGTAAGCCGTTGAGGGCTGCCAGACCCGCAACGACGTACACGAACGAGTTCCGATCGTCAGTCGGCGCGCTTGTCTGAGTAGACGACATTGATAAGGTGTGAAAGATTCTTTCAGTCCGGAGTTAACAAACTCATCGGTATCGGGTGTCGTTGTCAACAGTAGCCGTGAGTGAGAAAAACACTCATTTCGAGGTCACGCGCTCACTTGAAGGTCACTCCTGACGGATTCGACGGAGTATCGATCCGGTCATCTCGAGTCGTTCGCAGTAGGAAACGATGGGGTCCGCGTTCGGTTCCGGCAATCCGTTCGACCGAAAGAGGTCGTTCTCGTGGATCGTCGCCGTCGCCGGCTGCAGCGGCCAGGGTTCGTGGGCTATCTCGCCGGTCATAACGCCGCGGCTCTCGGGCGCGTAAAACCGTTTTCGAGCTGTGAGCCAGTACTCGAGCGATCCCGGTTCGGCCGAATAAGCGGCACCGTCCGGCTCGTAACTGACCGAGAATCGCCCTCGACCGTCGGTCGTCGGCCTGCCGTCCGAGAACAAATCGGTCTGCCAGCGATCGGTCGTTCGTTCGCTCGAGAACGAGACGTGATCGTCAGCTCTGCCGACGCGCATTCGCGAATTGTAGACCGGCAGTCGGGTCGCTCTGCCGACCGCGGTCGCGACGAGCGTATTGCCGACGTCGATGCTGAAAAAGAACAGCCCCGGCTCGCCGCGATACTGAACGTACGTCCGGACGTTTATTTCGGGAAATGCGAACCGGGTAAGTTCGGGCGACCCGCGAAACCCGGCGTTCGACAGGACGAAGGGAAGAACGCTGATCCAGGCCGAATCCTCTTTCGTCTCGAGGCGGAGCGAATCCGGGACGTGCGGTCGAAGCGCGTCGTGATCTATCGGCCAGTGGACGAACAGCCCGTCCCGCCAGGTCATCGAGGCGACGTGGGGCGTCCGCGGCCGATCTCGCCTACGGCGGCTACCGCGACGCGATCGGGCGGTTCTATCGACGTTCGTGGAAGTCTGTTCGGAGTTCATCGCGATCCGACGGAGTGGACGTTCGTACGGTGAACGAACGGATAAAAGAACGCGGGTGCGTTGCCGGGTACTCAAGACAGCAGGTGGGCGCGGCTCGCACGAACAGCGTGCGGAGGTGTCAATCCTCGATCTCGATCGCCGGTCGACCGGGCTCGGCGTTTCGAAGCACGTCGTCGTTGACCTCGGTTGCGCGGACGACGCGAACCGGCACGTCGAACTCGCGTTCGATCAACCACGCGGCCGACTCGAGGGCGGCGTGTTCGGCCTCGGCCTCGAGCGTTCGGGTGAGTGCCTCTCGTTCGACCTGAAGATCCTGTCCGTAGCTGGCCGCCGCGTCGCCTTGCTCTCGAATTTCCTGGTTCTGCATGAGTTCGCCGATCAGGTTGTCGGCGTCGCTCTCGATCGCGATCTCTAAGGCGTCGTACTTCCACTCCGGAGCGACGACGACGTCGATCGACTTCGGGTTCTCGATTCCGGCGACGTCGATAATCTGGCGGATGTCCTCGCGGGTGTTCTCGACCAGACTGCGCCGCTTGTCGACGTGGTCGCGGTCGACCGTCGCGGTCGGCCAGGGGGCGTCGACGACGAACTCGTCGTGACCGAGCGTCTCGTACAGCTCCTCGGTGAGGTGTGGTGCGACCGGAGCCAGCAATCGGACGACCGCCGACAGCCCGCGTTCGTAGGTCTCCGCGTGGGGTTCGGCGTAGTCGGCGTACTGGCGAAGCGTCCGAACCAGTTCCTGACTCTCGCGAACCGCCGCGTTGAACGTCAGGTCGTCGTACTCCTCGCTGGCGATCGCGATCGCCGCGTCGATCTCCGCGTCGACGTAGCTCGTGATAGCGTCGTCGTCGCCGTTGGGGGGACTTTCGGCGTACGCTTGGACCATCCCCTTCAGTCGGGTCAGGAAGGCGTAAGTCGACCTAACGCCGTCTTCGCTCCAGTCGAAGTCCCGCTCGGGCTGGGCGGCCTGCATCATGAACAGCCGGGCCGTATCCGCGCCGTATTCCTCGACGATCCGCTGGGGCGAGACGACGTTGCCGACGGATTTGGACATCTTCTCACCCTCGAGCTGAACCATCCCCTGTGCGAGCAGGTTCGTGAACGGTTCGCGATGTTCGAGCCCTTCGTGGTCCGCGAGCACCTTCGTGAAGAATCGCGAGTACAGCAGGTGCATCACGGCGTGTTCGATGCCGCCAACGTACTGGTCGACGGGCATCCAGTCGTTAGCCCGCTCCGTGTCGAACGGCGCTTCGGCGAGATTCGGCGAGACGTATCGCAGGAAGTACCACGAGGAGTCGACGAACGTGTCCATCGTGTCCGTCTCTCGAGTCGCATCGGCGCCACACTCCGGACAGGTCGTTCGCTTCCACTCCTCGGCTTCGTCGAGCGGGTTACCGGTCGTGTTGATGAATTCGGGGAGTTCGACCGGAAGCTCTTCGTCGGGAACGACCACGGGGCCGCAAGTGTCGCACTTGACGACCGGAATCGGCGTCCCCCAGTAGCGCTGGCGGGAGATCCCCCAGTCGCGAAGCTGGTACTGGGTCGCTTCCTCGGCGCTGTCGATATCCTCGGTGAGTCGCTCGCGGGCGACCTCGCTCTCGAGGCCGGAGTACTCCCCGGAGTTGACGAGAACGCCGTCGTCGGTGAAAGCCTCCTCGCTGACATCGGGTGCGTCGGGAACCGTTTCGCCGTCCCAATCTTCAGGTTCGGGGGCGATGACGGGAACGATCTCCTCGTCCATCTTCTCTGCGAATGCGTGGTCGCGGTCGTCGTGACCCGGCACGGCCATCAGCGCGCCCGTTCCGACATTCGAGAGGACGAAGTCGGCGACGTAGACCGGAATCTCGTCGCCGGTCACTGGATTGGTCGCCGTCAGGCCGGTTTCGACGCCGTTGGGCTCGTCGCCCTCGGGGTCCGCCTCGTGCTCGATGAAGTGGCGAACGTCGTCGTCATCCTCGGCCACTTGCTCGCTGATCGGGTGATCCGGCGCGAGCGCGAAGAACGTTGCGCCGTGGATGGTGTCGACGCGGGTGGTGAAGGCCTCGACGGAGCCGTGGCCCGCTATGGAGAACTCGAGTTCAGTGCCGTACTGGCGGCCGATCCAGTTTCGCTGCATCTGGCGCACCGAGTTGGGCCAGCCCTCGAGGTCGTCGATGTCCTCGAGCAGTTCGTCCGCGTACTCGGTGATCTTCAGGAACCACTGCTCGAGTTCGCGTTGCTCGACGGGGGTGTCACACCGCCAACAGAGTTCGGCTTCGCCTTCGACCTGCTCGTCGGCGAGGACGGTTTCGCACTCGGGACACCAGTTGACCTCGGCGTCGCGTCGCTCGACCAGCCCTTCGTCGTGAAACCGGGAAAAGAGCCACTGGTTCCACTGGTAGTACTCCGGTTCACAGGTCGCGATCTCTCGAGACCAGTCGTAGCCAAAGCCCATCGACATCATCTGGTCGCGCATCGTGTCGATGCAGTCGATGGTCCAGTCTCTGGGGTTCGTATCGCGCTCTTTGGCCGCGTTCTCCGCGGGCAAGCCGAACGCGTCCCATCCCATCGGGTGGAGGACTTCGTCGCCGGCCATCCGACGGTATCGTGCGTAGGCGTCCGTGATCGTGTAATTTCGGACGTGGCCCATGTGAAGCTTGCCGGACGGATACGGGTACATCCCCAGGACGTACGTCGGATCCTCGACGTCGTCTGGCGTCCGGTACGCGTCACCCTCGTCCCACGCCTCCTGCCAGCGCCGTTCGACCGCCACGTGGTCGTATCCCTCTTCGCTCATCTCTTGTTTACGTGTGTTCGGGACGCCGCCCTATACCTTTCCATCCAATCGTCGGTTCGCGTTCGTCGCTGTCTGCGTGCTGTCACTGTTGGTTTCTCCTGTCGTTGGTCGATCGCTTCAAGCAAAACGCTGCACCAAAACTCATCGGTTCGTTCGGGAGAATCCCGAACGGTTCGTCGGCTCGGCCGTCCTCGAGCCTGCTGGCGTTCGATTCGTTACTCGATATCGATCTGTTTCGACTCGTCGTCTCCGCTCACCTTCGGCAGAGTCACCGTCAACACGCCGTTGGTGAAGGTCGCCGAAACCGCCTCCTCGTCGACCGGCTCCGGAAGACGGATCCGCCGACTCGCCGACTGGCTCGTCCGCTCGCGACGGACGTACTCGCCCTCTTCGAACGCCGTTTCGTCCTCGCGGGTCGCCTCGAGTCGAAGCGATCCCTCCGAGAGCGTGAGCTCGATATTGTCGGTTTCGTAGCCCGGGAGATCCGCCGTTACGACGAACTCCTCACCGTGATCGGCGACGTCGACGGCGACCGAGCCGGGGATTTGGAGGCCGCCGCCGCCGCCGATCATCCCCTCTTCGACCTGCTTGCTGATTCGGTCGAGCATTTCCTCGAGATCGTCGAACGGGTTTTGTCGCATAGCTCGTCGTACGCGCTCGAGTAGAATAAATTCTGCCCGTCAACTGACGACAGAACGTGACAGCCGCCGCTACCATCGGGAACGGTGACGTACCCGATAACGCGAGGCTACTCGGGCAGCGTCACCAGCCCGTCCTCGAGCGCGTCGCCCAACACCGCTCGAGCGTGGCCGTCCGGGTCGACGTTCTCGTAGACCGTCTTCACCTCGCCGCTGTCCAAGAAAAACGTCGTGCGGGCGGCCGCGCCGCCGCTCCGGTCGACCTCGAAGGCGTCCGCGAGTTCGCCCTCGGGATCAGCCAACAGGTCGAACTCGAGGCCTTCCGCCTCGCAGAATTCCCGATGGGAGTCGACATCGTCGGTCGAGACGCCGTAGACGGTGACGCCCGCATCGCGATAGCTCTCGAGTTCGCGATCGAACTGTCGCGCCTCCGTCGTACAGCCCGGCGTCGCGTCACGCGGGTAGAAGTACAGTACCGTCGGCTCGGCGAACTCGAGGCGGCGCTCGTCGCCGTTTTGATCGGTCGCACTCACGGCCTGAACTGCTGTTCCCTCCGAAAGTGGCATGCTCGGTCCTACTCGGAGGCGCGGAAAACAGTTTGCGGTACCCGTCGGTCGCGCTATTCGACGACGTGTTGGGTGTCGTACGACCCCAACCGGCGAACCCAGCCGTTCTCCGCGAGTTCCTCGAGGTCGGCCAGCGCCTCCTCGGTTCGGGACTCGTAGAGTCCGGCCTCGATGTCGATGTGGAAGACGTAGTCACCCAGCCGCTCGCCGCTCGGTCGGGACTCGAGTCGCGTGAGGTTGATGTTTCGGTTGGCGAACGGCTCGAGCAACTCCAACAACAGTCCCGGATAGTCGACGTCGGGGTAGGCGACGATCGACGTTTTGCCGCCGCCCGGCGAACGGTCCGCCGCCGGCGCAACGGCGAAGAATCGGGTCGCGTTCGAAGACTGCTCCTGAATGTCGTCGGCGATGACCTCGATGCCGTCGCCCGCGTTGTCCGGGTGGGCGATGCCGGCTACCGACGGATCCTCGCGGGCGTATTCAACGCTCTGTGCCGTACTGGCGACGGCCTCGAGGGTCGCCTCAGGATACGTGCTCTCGAGGTAGGATCGACACTGGGCAAGCGCCTGGGAGTGACTCGCGATCGTGTCGAAATCGTCGGACTGGGCGAGCAGGGCGTGATTGATGGGAGTGACGATCTCGCTGACGATCGCGATTTCGTACTCCGCGATCGCGTCGAGACTCTCCGTAACGCTTCCTTCGATGCTGTTTTCGATGGGGATAATGCCCCGATCGTACTCCCCGCTCGCGACCGCGTCGACGATCGCCGTTACGGACTGACGAAAGTCGATATCGTCGTCGACCGCCTGGGCCGCCCGGTGTGAGTACGTTCCTTCGGGTCCGAGGGTAACTACGGTCATCACCCGTTGTTTATGGGTGGCAAGGAAAAGCCCATCGGGAATTTCGTCCGGTCAGTCGTCGGCAGCGGTGGCAGAACCGGTTCCGGTCGATCCGTCGCCGGTGACGAACCAGCCGTCCTCGGTCGCGTTCTCGGCGATCTCCGGCTGGAACACCCACGCACAGAGGACCAGGATTGGAATCATCGTTGCGCCGACGATCGCGTAACCGACGTGGAGATTCGGAAGGAACGGAGCGGAAAACACGAGCGGGTAGACCGTGCCACCAATGGTTCCGAGACCCCCGACGACCCCCGCGACGGTGCCGGAGTTATCCGGGAACATCGCCGGTACCTGAGCGAAGATAGCTCCCTCGGAGAACGCACAGCCGACGCCGACGAAGAAGCCGGCGATCACCGCGAGATAGATGCTCCCGCTCAATCCGGCGGCGGTCATCCCGAACATCGTCAGGACGACGAAGGCGAGCGTCAGGAAGGTCCACTGTTCCCGGTATCGCCCCTCGAACCACGGGAGGACCGATATCTCCTTGCGAGCGACCACGTCGCTGGTGTAGCCGCCGATCGGACGAAGGAGTCCGGCTGCGATCGAAAACGTCGCGGCGAACGTCGCGGCGATCACGATATCTCCCTGCCCGAACCCTTCGCGGTAGTAGGTCCCCAGCCAGCCGTTCATCGCGACCTCGAGACCGAAGGTCATCACGTAGGCCGCCGAAAGGACGACCGCCCCGTGTCGGGTTGCGATGTAAAGCCACTGCTGTCTGTTGACGCCGTTTTTGGCCGCCAGTCGTCGTTCTTCGGTCTTCGCGGCATCGCCGAGGACGAAGTACAGGATGCCGAGGACGACCGCGATGGCACCGGTGTAGAAGAACGCGGCTCGCCAGTTCGAGGCAAAGAGCGGCCCCGTGTACCCCTCGCCAAAAAGCCGCGGGAGAGTGAAGTACGCGCCCAGTCCCGCACCGGCGTTGCCGACGCCGGCGAAGATCCCCTCAGCAAGTCCGAGGTTTTCCTCCTCGAACCACTGAGCGACGTGTTGGATCCCGATGACGAACGTAATGCCGGCCAGCGATGCAATGATTCGCGAACCGACGAACACCTCGTAGGTCTGGGAAAACGCGCTGATGATCGAGAAGATGCCGACGACCACGAGGGTGATCCCGGCAATCATCGGTGCACCGAACCGGTCCGTAAACGGCCCGACAAGGATGCGTCCGAGCGGAACGGCAATAACGGCCGCACTCGAAACGACCCCGAGCTGAGCCACCGAGAGGCCGAACTCGTCGGCGATATCGCCCGTGAACGGAGCGAACGAGAACCAGATAACGAACCCGAGATTGAACATCGCCGTCGCGAGTATCAGGTTCTTCCACTTCGGAGCGATCATACGGCCACCTCACGCGATCCGTTCGGCGAGTGCGAGGGCCAACTTTCAGTACCGGAGGTCCGTACCCGCTCTGCTGCCGATCGAGCAGGCCTTTCCGACGAAGTCGGTACACGACCTGACCACACCTCTGATAAACAATCACCATCTTTACCGCAGATTTGGTGAACGAACGGACTCATATACTATCCAATCATGGGCAGTCAAGAACCTATAAACGTACTTATTACCCAGATAGAACAATACTACGAGATAGCCATAGCACTAGGCTGTATTATGATCTTACAGAACTGGACAGACGGTCACGAACTCGGCGCGAATTACAGATCTGCCAGTACCGTACACTTCGCGTTAGCAACCGAGTGCTACCGTCTCCTGTTGGTTATCACTCGAGAAGTAGGCTGCCGAGAATCTCCGACCATCGATTATTCTTCGAGGTGTTCGATTCCTTGCTTGGCCACGTTCGCTTCCGTGATCTCGTCCGGCATCCAGTCCGGCTTGTCGTCCGGGGCAGTTTCCTCCCAGGCCCAGCCGTTGTAGATGTGGACTTTGTCCGTCCCCTTCTCTCGAAGTCGGAGTTCGACTCGCTCGGCGGCATCCTCACTCGAGCCGGGCTCGAGTCGCCGCGCTGCTTTCAGTGCAGCTTGCCGAGGTGTGTTCCCGGAGAAGACGCTCTCCTCGTTTCCGTTCGACGCGCGCAGTGCAAAGTTCCGCTTACCATCTTCACGTACCATGGTTTTTCCCTCCGTGTCAATTCAGCACACGGTCCGACATAAAGATATCCCCCAAAACCGACCGACTGCGCCGGTATCTTTAAGTGAACTCGTCACGCCAACACCGTTCACCAATTGATTGTAGGCGTGAAAGTCGTCGCATATATTCACATACGTACAACGTATGAGACGTGGTACATCGATATTGCGTAGAAAACACTTAAGTATATCCTGCAGTGAAGTTCGAGTTAGAACCCCGCGATGGTCCGGAAAAAGAAGTTGAGTCCAAGCGGCGCCAAAGACGAGGACGGGAACTACCACAACGTCCACCTCAATCTCCACGAGGACGAACTCGAGGTGGCGGGCATGGATATCGGCGACGAGGTCTTCGTCCGTGTTCGGGACGGAAAGATTATCATTCAGAAAGCCGACGAGGAGGAAGTCGAACACAATTTCTAGAAACGAAGTTTTGCGCTGTCGTTCGAGAGAGCTTCGCTCTCTCGTGATCAAGCGAACCCTTTGGGTTCGCGGACCTCGCGGGATCTTCGATCCCGCTTAGTGACGAAAGACGCCACAGGCGTCTTTCGAACCACGATCTACCGAGTTCACGCCAGACATAGCTGGCGTGAACGCGATGTCCCTCGGCAAAATTCGATTAAAAGCACAACGTTACACCCTCAGCCGCGCCGTTGGCGCGGCTTCAAGGGTTCCTCGGCCCGCTCGCTCGTTTCACTCGCTCGCGGTAGAATATCGTAGCCTCACCGCATCCAATCAACAGAGACTGTCTCAGTTCAAGGGTTCTCAGTCCAGCGCCTCGAGATCGAACTCGAAGGCCGCCACGGGCACCTCGAGGTCGTGTTCGACGAGCACCTTCGGGTGGAGTTCGCCGATGACGCCAACTTCTTCGCCGTCGATGACGACCGCGGCGGTTCGGCCGTCGATGAACGACGGATGGTCAGTTGGGGGCGTCTCGAGTTCAGCGCCGAAATCTCGGACGAGCGTCTGGAGTCGACCCTTTGCGTCCTCGTAGGCCGCATCGTGACGCGCGAGCACGCCGCCGACGCTCCGTCGCTCGGCGACGCCCGTGTTTTCGGACTCATCGACCTCAGCGGCGAAGCCGATTTCGGCGAGATCCTGTGGATACGCGCGGTGGGTGTTTCGCTCGAGGACCATCACGAGCGAGGGAAGCACCCACGTTCGGAGCATGGTGTAGTCCTCGCTGTAGGGTTCCTTGATCGTCGCCGGCTCGCCGGCGCCGTAGACGGCCTCGCCTTCGGCACGCTCGCCGGCGCCGCCGTCAGCGGGGAGCGCCATGCGATCGAAGTTCTCCGCCTCGTTGATCATGTGGAAGTTCAGCAGGTCCTCGAAGCCGAGACCGACGAGACTCCGCCGAGTCGCATCCTCGAGCCGACTCCGTTCGTGACGACCGCCGACGGTCCCCACGTCGGGATAGCGCGGCTCGAGTTCGTTGAAGCCGTAGGCACGGCCGAGATCGTCGATCAGGTCCATCGGGTGGAGCACGTCGACGCGGTAGGGCGGGATCGTCATCTCGTAGACGAGATCCTCGCGGTCGTGGTCGTCGCGTTCGGCTCGCTCGACGCTTCTCCCTCCGTCGGCTTCCGCCGTTTCGGCCTCGAGTCCCGCCCGTTCAGCTAGATCGATAACCTCCTCGGGATCGAGATCGATGCCGAGAATCGTCTCGACGCGGTCGTGTGTTACGGTTTTGGTCTCCGTCGAGAGATCAGGACGAATCAGTTCGTGATTCGGATACTCGACGCTCACTTCCTCGATGGTGCCGCCGCGAGCGCTCAGCGCGTAGCAGATGATGGCGCACATCTTGTCGATCGTCCACTGATCGGTGCCGGTCAACTCGACGAACAGGTCTCGAGAGCCCGTCGTAACCTCAGTTCGCCGACCGTTGATCACCGGCGGGAACGAGAACAGCCCCAGTTCGTCGTAAATCGCCGGGTAGCGTTCGGCATCGCGAACGAGGTCGGCGTAGGTTTCTCCCGTTGGATGATCCTCGAGGACGTCCGCCGGAGTCATCTCCCGGTCCGCGTCCAACGGAACGAAGCTGTCCCCCTCGGGTTCGACGCCAGTGTAGCGAACGCTCGAGTCGGCGTCTCCGACCGAACTCCCTTTGAGCATGGTGAGGTCGTGAATCCCGATCGCTCCTTTCGCGCGCTTGCGGCCCATCGTCGCGTGGAGCTTTTCCTGCAACTGGATGAGCGAGTCGAGCGCATCCTCGTCCAAGTTTACGCCGCGGACGACCGCGCCCGTGACGTAGGGTCGTTCCTCGGGCACCGCTTCGTCGACGATGATCGTCCACTCCGCGGAGTTCGTATTCGGCACGTAGACGCCCCGGTCGTCGCCATACTGGTAACGAAGGGATCGAGCGACGCCCTCGACCGAAAGCCGGTCGAGCCGGTCGGGCGCGAACTCGAGTTCGAACTCGTCGTCCTCGGTTCGGCCCTCGAACTCGAGGCCGAGCGCGAACATGTCGTCGATCAGGTCGTCATCGCTCTTTTCGTCGGCGTTGGTCAACTCGCGCAGTTCGTCGGGGTCGATTTCGACCGTTGGCATCAGTAGGTCACCTCAGTCTCTCGCAGCAGTTCCAGATCGCACAGCGTCCCGTGAATGTCGCGGATATCCTCGAAGCCGTACATCAACATCAGCAGGCGCTCCAGGGCGAGCCCCCAAGCCATCACGTCACACTCGACGCCGAGTGGCTCGAGCATCTCTTCGCGGAAGATACCCGAGTTACCGATCTCGACCAGTTCGCCCGTCGTCGGATGGGTGCCGAACAGCTCGAAGCTCGGCTCCGTGTACGGATTATAGTGTGGCTTGAACTCGATGTCCGTGATCCCGAACTGGGCGTAGAACTCCTCGAAGGTACCCATCAGATCTCGCACGGAGAGATCCTCGGCCATCACCCAACCCTCGATCTGGAAGAACTCGAGGAGGTGCGTCGGGTCGAGCGTGTCGTTTCGGTACACTTTCTCGACGCTGAAGAAGCGCTGTGGCGGCTCTAATCGTCCGATCTCCTCTCCGGAGAGATAGCGCGCCGAAAGCGATGTCGTATGTCCGCGAAGCGCGAGCGCACGCGCGAAGTCTTCGTCCCACGGCGAGTGATAGCCCTCGCCGTCGTCGCCGACGCCCTCGCGGTGGGCGCGCTCGACGCGCTCGACGAGATCCGCCGGTAAGTCGTCGATATGAGTCGGTTGCTCGAGAGCGAACCGATCCCAGTGGGTCCGTGCGGGGTGATCCTGGGGCATGAACAGGCAGTCATTGATCCAGAAGTCCGCGTCGACGTGGGGGCCTTCCATCTCCTGGAAGCCCATGCCGACGAGGACGTCTTTCACGCGGTCTGCGGTCTGTCGGAGGATGTGAACCTTGCCGCCCTGCTCCGGTTCCGCGTCGGCCTCGACGTTGTACTCGGCGAAATCGGCGTCCTCCCAGTCGCCGCTGGTCAGCAGTTCGGGCGTAACCTGTCCGACGGTTTCGGCGGTCTCGATCCCCGCCATCAGCTCCGTGACGCCGAGTTCGGTCAGCGTCACGGACCGGACGGTCGTTTCACTCCGCTCGAGCAGGTCTCGTCGTTCGAGTCCCTCAATCGTTTCCTCGTCGGCCTCGAGCGCGTCGGCGGGCGACGATCCGGCGTCGTCCGCGGCGTCGTCGGCTCCCGTTGCTCCGTCGTTGGCTCCCGTCGCTGCCGCGATCTCCTCGAGCGCGTTGGCCTCCGAATCCGCGTCGGGATCGGCGTCGGAGTCGGCGGTGATCTCGCCGCTGTCAATCGAGCCGTATCCCTTCCGAGCGTAGTTCGACAGTGCGATGTCGACCGCCTGTCCCTCGAGACCGGACGCGCCGATAACCTGCCCCATCGAAACGGGGTCGTCGTCCGCGCCAGACTCGAGTGCGGCCTCGTAGAGACGGACCTCTGGAAGGCCATCGTCGACGTACTCGCGGCCCTCTTCCGTGATCGATACCGTTTCGTCGACGCGCTCCTCGAGCGCGACCAGCCGTTCCTCCTCGAGTTCGAAGACCGCGCCGGTGACGGTCTCGGTGGGGAGATCGGTGGCCGCAGCGAGGGCCTCGACGGACTGTGCCTCGTCTGCGCTCGCGGTCTCGACGACCGCGGCCTGTGCGTGTGGAAGTTTCATTCGCTTACTTCAATGGCTGTGGGTCGGTCAGTTAGCGGTTCCGACTCGGTTCGGTCGGTTTCGACTTGCAAGGCCTGGTAGAGCCTTACGGGCGTCCACCGATGTTCACCGGAAAA
Organism: Halostagnicola alkaliphila; assembly: GCF_055379965.1. Lineage (NCBI taxonomy): Archaea > Methanobacteriati > Methanobacteriota > Halobacteria > Halobacteriales > Natrialbaceae > Halostagnicola > Halostagnicola alkaliphila. Next base: position 471,020 of record NZ_AP043826.1, read on the forward strand.
AAGCGAAGCCGAATCCCGAAATCGACCGCTGTGGCTTGCGAGTGACACTGGCACGAACGTGGGATTCGGTTGCCATACCCGAAAAGTGAGCCGGTTCGAGCAAAAACCTTGCGGGACGGCCACACGGTCCGACAAAAAGTGCCGGCGGTCGACCGAAGCAGCGTCCGCACCCGACCGAAACGAGTGACGGCTCGAGCGAGATTACCCGCGTCGTGGCGATTCGAGTTCGATGTCCGCTTGCTCAAGTAAGTCTTCGACTTCCTCCCGTTTTTCCTGATGGTCCGCGAGGAATTCTTGCATCAACTCGGCGGCCTGTTCCTTGCACCCGCCACAGAGCCGTTCGCCGCCGACGCACTCGTCGTAGACTTCCTTCGCGAACTCGTCGTCGTCGCCTGCGAGCAGGTAGGCGTACAGTTCGTAGACGGGACACTCGTCGGCTCTCCCGCCGAGTTCGCGCTGTTTTTCGGCCGTCTCGCGCCCGCCCGTCGTCGCCGATTTGACCTTGTCGTAGCCCGCTTCGGGATCGTCGAGCAAGGAGATGTGCGAAGCTTCGATCGACGAGGACATCTTTCCGCCCGTCAGTCCCGTCATGAATCGGTGGTAGATCGACGACGGCGGGAGGAAGCCGTAGCCGCCGTTGTCGACCTCGACTTCCTTGGCGAGGGCTTTCGCTCCCTCGAGGTCGAGGTCGAAGGCGTCGATGTGGCTCTCGTAGACGCGTTTTTCGCCCTCGATCGAATCGATGAGCGCCTCGAATGCCGCTTCGGTCGCCCGCCGGTTGAAAAACCGCGTTCGCGGTCGGACCGGTTCCTTCCCGGCTTCAGTGAGCTTCGAGACGACCGAGCCGAGGGTGTCGGCCGGAACGTCGAGTTCCTCGAGCGGCGTCCGTTCCAGTTCGTCGGCCACGTGGACACAGCGAAGCGTGTCGTCGTCGAAGTCCGCTGGCTCGAGGCGGTCGTAGAACTCCGCGACGAGTTCGCGTTCCTCGTCGTCGAGTTCGAAGCTCGCGTAGGCCTTCGAGACCTTGAAAAACCGCATCCGCTCGGCGAGGTCTCGAGCGAGCCTAACGTGGGGGTCTTGATCCGGGCCGACGGGGATGACGGTCGGCTTCGGCTCCTCGAGTTGCGGGTAGAGGATGTCGGCCATCTGGGTGACGACGCTTTGCATGTGCGAAACGTCGGTTTCGCCGTCGAAGCCGTAGATGGCCTCGAACTCGGAGAAGTTGGCCTCCGCGCCGAGTTCGAACGCCAGGTCCTGGACCTCGCGGTTGGTCGACTGCCGGTAGAGCTCACCCTCCTCGGGATCGAACCCGAGCGCGAGCAAGGAGAGGAGGTAGTTCCGGCTGTGCTCGTCGATCTCGTCCCACGTCAGCCCGCGCGCGGAGTGGGCCTCGAGATCCGCGATGAGCCCGTACGCGTCGGCTCCCTGCCGTTGGTGCCAGATGATCTCGTCGAACACCAGCTTGTGGCCGATGTGAGGGTCGCCGGTCGGCATGAATCCCGAAAGCGCCGCAAAGGGCTCGTCGTTGCGCATCGCCTCGGCGACGGGTCGATAATCCCGGTGGCCGAAAATGACGCCCCGACGCAGCAGGTAGTGTGGATCCGGAACTTCGGAAAGAATCTCGTCGAACTCCTCGATCCCGAACTCCTCGAACAGGTTCCGGTAGTCGGAGACGCTCGAGGAACCCCACGGGTCCAGTGCAACGTCGTCGACGGCTCCACCGTCTGTTCGAGGAATCTTCGATCCCTCGCTATCCGCACCTGCGGTTCCACCGTCAGAGCTCCGCTCCGACGAGGATCGCGATCCACGAGATCGCTCACCGCCGTCCGTTCTCGGTTCCCCGGACTCCTCGAGTGGATCGTCTCCGGTCATTATCACCGTGTTGGCGCGCCAGCGCGCAAAAGGCTTCGGCTTCGTGGTGGATTCGACGTGATCGACCAGACACCTGGCAGTGACGCGCACTCGATCGTGGTTCCAACGCGGCGAACCACGATCGACAGCCGTGCGAGGTCTTCGGTCACTCCGTAACCGAACGGCTTGGAAGTCGCGAAGCGTCTTCCAGTGGACGAATGAGCGGAGCGCGACGCGAAGCGTCGCGGAACAGCGAACGGCGAAGTCGTTCGAAACGGCAGCCCGTTTCGTGATCTTCAAAAGAGCGTAAACGCTCTTTTGGACCTCGCTGAGCTCTGCTCAGCTCAGTGACGAGAGACCGACGGTCTCTCGAACCACCGTGAGCCAAGCGAGCGAACGAGTCGGCTGGGGAGCGCGAGATCCGAACGAAGTGAGGGTTTCGGAACATGAACGGGGAGAGCGGGACGCGGCGAAGCTGGGTCTCGACAGCGAACGGTGAGTGAAAAGAACCGTGAGCGGATCGAAGTGACCCGTGAATGACGTGGAAATCAGTGTTGCCAGCACGATGGCTGTTCCTGAGTGGGGCACTCTCACTACAGTACAGTAGACAGTCCGTTACACACGTTGTTACGGTGTAAGTCGCTCGAGCGACCACCACTCAACCTCGTCGCATTCATCCAATCCCGCTCCGTCACCCACGAGCGCGAACACCATCGTCTTCCGGACGCCGTGGGCGAGCCGAACGTCCAGCGCGAGGTCTCGAGGTTCGAAGACGTGATCGTCCGCAAGCACCCGAATCAGCAGTTCGGAGTGACCCAGATCGTCGACCGACTCCACCTCTGCGTAGGTCCGAAAGTCCGCACCGAACTTGTAGCCAGTTTTCGGAACGACGCCGCGCTCGCGGAGCGTCTTGTACACTGTCAGCCGTCGATCGAAGCGCTCGCCTTCGACTTCCCGACCCCGTTCGCGAACGACCGACGGCTCGAGTTCGAGTATATCCCGATCCGCGAGGTGGGCCGCCTCGAGCAACGAACACTGCAGCGTCGGTCGGTCGTACTCCCGGCCCTCGAGGGGCTGGCCGTAGAACGTCGTCTCGTAGAGATCCGCGGGCGGCTCCCAGACGACGACGCGGTCGGCGAGGAGGTCGGCGTCGATCCCGCGGTCCGGCTCGGCCGTCGCAGAACTCCCCGCCGGATTTCGCGGGTTCACGTCGAAGTAGGTGATCTCGCTCTCCTCGTCGACCACGGCGAGGACGCTCTCCTCGAGCGCTCCCGCGGGAATATCGGTTCGCTCGCCGATCACCTGCAGTGCGTAGGCGATCTCGCCGTCATTAGGTCCCTTGCCGCGGGGGAACACCGCAAAATCGCTTGCCGGCGGGTCGGTCACCCACGGCTCCTCGGAGGGTGAGAGGTAAAATCCCCTCGAGCGCAGGTCGGCGTAGACCAGAAACCGAACCCCGAAATCGGTGCCGGGCTCGCGGGCGAGCACGTCCCGGAACTCGAGTCGCTGACCGTCGTCGACGACCGCCTCGAGGTCCCCGCGGTAGAGCAGGTGCGCCGCCTCGACGGGCGCGAGCGCGATCTCGTTTCCCTCGAGCGGGTAGCCGTAGCCTCGAGCGTCGTGATAGCGCTGGCGCGCGTCCGCGCCGACGCGGACAACCCCCGCTTCCTCGTCGTATCGCCCCTCGAGTGTCATAGTCGCGATTTTGCCGCCCAGCACAAAGGGGCTGTGGATCCGGGGTGGGTCGAGCCGCGCGGTCTGCACCGCGAGCCACTCCGCATGGGAGTCACCGCGTATTAATCGCTGCTGGCGGCTTTCGTCGCGTGCTCGGGCATCCCCTCGCAGGTCGCGTCGAGGCACCGGGTTCCGCTGGCGGTGCCGAAGGTTGGAAGACCGCACCGGCACTCGCCGTCGATCACGCCCGAGGGAACCCGAAAGCCGGTGTCGCAGTCGGGGTAGTGCTCGCAACCCGCGAGCAGGCCGCCGCGTCTCAAAATCCGCAGGTCTCCGTCACAGTCCGCTTCGGGGCAATCCCACTCGCGGTCGAAGGCTTCCTTAACTGCGTCGTCAAGGGACTCACACTGGCGGTCGAGACAAACGTTGAACGCCAACCCGCGTTCGACGCGCATCCGCGGGAGCCCGCAGTCGCAGGTGTCCTCGCGGATGGTCGCGTCCGAGGGAACGCCGTAGCGGTTTCCACAGTCCACGCAATTGACGCCGCTCGAGCGGACGAGCGCGCCGCCGCAGTCGGGACAGCTTCCGACGGGCGTCCCGGCCGCGGAGGCGGGATAGTGGGCGAATCCGTCCTGTTCGTGGGCCGCGATTCGGAGCGTCTGGGTATCCTTTTTCGCCACGAGCGTGAAGCCGTCCGAGCGGTCGCTCGAGACGCTGTCGGCGCGGGTGAGCCACGCGACGGGCTGGTAGCCGTCGATATCGTGGACGAGAACGGTGTTGTCAGGTTTGACGAGGGTCGTCACGCGGCCGCGGTACTCCTCTCGAGCCGTTCCGTCGGTGATTACGGTGCAGTCGCCCGCGAGCACGCGGATTGCGTCGTCTATCATGGGCGGTCTGGCCGCGGGTTCGTATATAAACTACGGGGTGCCACCGCCAGTCTTAACTCGTTGGCTACACAACCAACGGTCGAGGATGGGTCCGACTGCGGACGATCTGGACGGGTACGAGAAGGCGACGGTGTACGAGGACAGGACGGTCGTCCGCGTCTTCGTTCGTCGGACCGAAGATCCGGCATATCCGTCAGGGTAGCGCTATACGTTCCACTACGGCGCGCTGACAGCCACACCCGAGACGCTCGAAGATGGAACCATCCGCAGGTACGATAATTCCCACGAGGATACAAAGGGTCACGAGTTGCACGTTGCACCGGATCCAGAAGCGGAGATAATCGAGTTCCGGGGGATCGAGGAACTCTACGAGCGGTTCTGGTCGGAAATCCCGAAGCAGGCGTTCGATCCATCAACGACGAGGTAAGACAGATGACAGACAACACGTCCGTACTCCTGGTCACCGTCGAGAACGATGAGGATGCATACGGAGAGGGTCTCGAAGCGATTCAGGGGCTCAAACGCGGAGAATCGATTACACAGCCGACGACGGTAACGTTCCCGAACGTGAAGATTCTCGGTGAGACGTTCAACGAACGGACGTACGGGCTATTAGAAGCTATCCGAGACGAAGCACCCTCAAGTATCCGAGAGACGGCTCGTCTCGTCGATCGAGACAAGAAGAACGTTCACGAGGAGCTAACGACCCTCGAGGCGCTCGGCGTGATCCGCTTCGAGGACGACGGGCATTCGAAACGACCCGTCTTCCCATACGATGATCTCGTTATCAGCCCGTTCGGCCCCAGGAGCGGTAACTCAGCTGTGACGGCGTGAATCTATCGAACGTCAGTCCTCGAGGGGATTCGCCACGAATTGCTCCGCATTCTCCACAGACGCACACAACGTCTCGAGGAATCGCGCCGCATCCGCACCGTCGACGACCCGATGGTCGAAGCTCAGATCGAAGGAGATCTGCTTGCGAAATTCCACGCCGCCGTCCTCGTCCGGCCGTGCGCGTTCTCGAATGCGATTGACCCCGAGGATCGCCACCTCGGGCGGATTGATGATCGGCGTGAACGAGTCGACGCCCAGCACGCCGAGGTTGGTCACGGTAAAGGTCCCGCCGCGGAGATCCGACATCGAGTAGTCGCCTGACTGTACCGACTCGGTCAGTTCGCGTCGCTCGAGCGCGATTTCCTCAAGGGATTTCGACTCGAGGCCGGCGAGAACCGGCGCAACGAGTCCGGCGTCAATATCGACCGCGATCCCGACGTTTTGGGTTTCGTAGAGTCTGTGGACGCCATCCTCGAGCGTCGCGTTGAACTCGGGGTGTTCCGCGAGCGTCTCCGAAAGCCCGCGGAGGATTACGTCGATCACCGACACATCGACATCGGCGGCCTCCGAGGCCTGTGTCGCCGCCCTCGAGAGCGCCTCAGCGTCGACCTCGCGACTCGCCGTCACGTGGGCCGCGTTTTGCGAACTCTCCTGGAGTCGGTTCGCGATCGTTCGGCGCATGCCGGTGAGTTTGCGTTCCTCGAGGACGGTGCGCGTTTCGTCCGCCGAATCGTTGTTCGAGCTATCGGTTTCGCTCGAGTCGCCGTTTTCGGTGGGTGGTGTCATAGTGTAAGTGGGATGGTAAACGTGGCACTGATCGATCAGGTCACCTCGAGCACCGCCAAGGTATCGCCGCGCTCGAACTCGTCATCCTCGTCGCAGACGATTTCGTGGACCGTCCCCGCAGCGGGTGCCGGAACGTCGACGCTGACCTTTTCGACCTGTATCTCACAGAGCGTGTCGCCTTCCTCGACCTGACTCCCCTCGCTCGTGAACCAGTTGGTGACGACCCCTTCGTCCTCGTCTGCGTCCTCGGGCCAGACATCGGCCGTGTTGATCTCGAGGTGATCGGTTCCCGACATGGTCAGGAGTCGACGGATCTCACGGCGTCTTTGATATCCGCCGTCGCCGGAATTACCTCGTTCTCGAGCGGCCGTGCGTAGGGAATCGGGACGTCCGGAACCGCGAGTCGGGAGACGGCCTCGAGCGACGCCAGATCTTCCTCCGCGACGCGAGCAACGATCTCGCTCGTGACGCCGTAGGAGCGGTAATCCTCGTCGACGACGACCAGTCGGCCGGTCTTTGCGACCGACTCGAGGACCGTCTCGGTGTCCAGGGGAACGAGCGTCCGGAGATCGACGACTTCGGCGTCGATTCCGTCCTCCGCGAGGTCTTCGGCGGCCTCTATCGCCCGGTGGACGTGCAATCCGAGCGTGACGAGGGTGACGTCCTCGCCCTCGCGTTTGACGTCGGCGCTCCCGAAGGGAATGGTGTACTCCTCCTCGGGAACGGGCGTCTTCGGCCCGTCGGGTGCTGGCATCCAGCCGATTCCCATGAGCCGCTTGTGAAACATGTAAACGACCGGGTCGTCGTCGCGAATCGCGTTGTGCATCAGCCCCTTCGCGTCGTAGGCTGTCGAGGGAACGACGACTTTCATCCCTGGGAGGTGCGCGAAGGTGCCGTAGAGGGTTTGGGAGTGCTGGGCGGCGTCGTTGTACGTCCCGCCGACGGCCGTCGTCAACACCATCGGGACGTTCACACTCGCCCCGCTCATGTACGTGTTCTTGGCCATCTGGTTGTAGATCTGATCCATTCCGACGCCGAAGAAATCGGCGAACATGAGCTCCGCTATCGGGCGCATACCCGCCTGTGCGGCCCCCACGGCCGCACCGATGTAGGCTGTCTCGCTGATCGGCACGTCCATGATTCGGTCGTGGCCGAACTCCTCGAGAAGGCCCTGCGTGCTATCGAAGATGCCGCCGTAGTCCGCGACGTCCTCGCCCATGTAGAAGACCTCCTCGTCTGCTCGCATCTCGTCGGCGATCGCCTCGACCATCGCCCGACTCATCGTGAGTTCGCGGTCGATCGCCTGCGCGGGTTCTTGCTGTGCCATCAGTCCTCACCTCCCGCTCGAGTATCGCCTGCAAGCTCGTGGGTCGGCTCGGTCGTCGTCACGCCAGATTCGGGGCCGACAAAAACGTCCCCGTAGGCGTCTTCGGGATCGGGTTGTGGCTGTTCTTTGGCCCACTCGATCGCGCTGTCGACGCGCTCGTGGGCGTTCTCCCGTAGCTTCTCGAGTTCCTCGTCCTCGACACCTGACGCACGCAACTCCGAGGCGAGTCGTTCGATCGAATCGCGGTTTTTGGCGGCCGCCGAATCCTCCTCCGGCCGGTAGCTCTCGGGGTCGCCCATGAAGTGGCCCATCCGCCGGTGGACCTGCACCTCGAGCAACGTCGGTCCGTTCCCGTCTCGAGCCCGACCGACCGCCTCCTTGGCGGCGTCGTAGATGGCGGTCGCATCGTCGGAGTCGACGCGCATGCCGGACATATCGAACCCGCCGGCGCGTTGGGAGGCGTCCTCGAGGTCCGTCACGCGATCCTTGGGCATGCTGATAGCCCAGTCGTTGTCCTCGACGACGAAGACCACCGGCAGGTTCTTGACCGCGGCGAGGTTCAGCGACTCGAGAAAGGCTCCCTGACTGACCGCGCCCTCGCCGATGAACGCGACCGCGACGCTGTCTTCGTTCCGTTTCTTCGCGGCGAGTCCGGCTCCAACGGCCGGCGGACAGCCCTCGGCGATGATGCCGCTACAGGCGAAGTTGACTTCGGGATCGAACAGGTGCATGTGCCCGCCTTTCCCCTTGCTGAGGCCCGTCTCGCGACCGAATATCTCCGCCGTCATCCGGTTCAGATCGACCCCCTTGGCGATGGCGATGTGGTGAGGTCGGTGCGGAGCCGTGACCGTGTCGTCGTCCCGCAGGTGCTGACAGACGCCCGCGGCGGAGGCCTCGTGACCCGCCGCGAGGTGTAACTCGCCGGGGATCGGCCCGGCCGAGATGTCGAAGGCCGGCTGTTTCCCCTCGAGATACTCCTCCTGAAGGCGCTCCTCGTAATATCTGGCCGTGACCATGTCGGTGAACATGGTTTGTAACTTGCTAACTGTGACCATGGAAAACCCATCAGGAACGTCCACACGAAGTAGTATATACCTATGCCCGAATACCGTTCAGCGAACGGTTTATAGGGGTTTCAAAGGGTAACGCTGACAGCGAGGGAGGGCGAACGGAACGTATGACCACAACCACGATCGAGATCGTCCTCTTCGACGGGTTCGACGAACTCGACGCGGTCGGCCCGTACGAGGTGTTCGATTACGGCCGGCAAGCAGGTGCATCCCTCGAGACCAGCTTCGTCACGCTCGAGCCGACGGATCGCGTTCGGGCGAGCCACGAAATGCGCGTCGAACCCGACGGCGTGCTCGGGGAACCGGATCTGCTCGTCGTCCCCGGCGGCGGCTGGTCGAGCGAAGACGGGGGCGTCCGGCGGGCGATCGGCGAAACCCGCATTTCCGAGGCCGTCGCCGAACTGCACGCTGGCGCAACGACGATCGCCTCCGTCTGTACGGGCGCGATGATCCTCGCCGACGCGGGGATTCTCGAGGATCGACCCGCAACGACCCACCACACCGCGCTCGAGGATCTCGCCGAGTACGCCGACGCGGTCGATTCGCGGGTCGTCGACGACGGCGACATCCTGACGGCAGGCGGCGTGACATCGGGGATCGATCTGGCGCTGTGGCTCCTCGAGCGGGAGTTCGGCGCAGACGTCGCCGACTCGGCCGCCGAGGTACTGGAACACGAGCGACAAGGGACGGTGCATCGATAGCTGAATTTGTTTGCCCGACGCTACGTGTGCGAACGTAGCATCCACTGACCACGGCCTCCGGGAGAGAGGTATTAAAACAGGCGTAATACTCATCAGGTATTACCCCATAGTAAATATATGCCGCGCGTTACCACCAAAGGGCAAGTCACCATTCCGAAGGAAATTCGGGATTCGCTTGGTATCGAACCAGGTGACGAGATTACCTTCGAAGCGGTCAACTCTGGCTACAAGATCCAAAAGAAAGCGCCGACGGCGGCGAACGGAGAAGATCCGTTCGAAAAATACAGAGGAAGCGCCGAAAGCGATGAGACGATGCCGGATCGGATGCGCCGGCTTCGCGGGGAGTACCCGCGTGACGTTGGCGATGAAGCGGACGAGGAACCGGAGGCAGATCCGTGATCACGGCGGTCGATACGAACGTCCTCCTCGCACTTTTGTACGAAGACGAACACGCAGATAGAAGCGAGAAGGAACTTCGGCGCGCGTATCAAGATGGACGGGTCGTTATCTCGCCGATCGTGTACGCTGAACTCGCAGCAGATGGCCATTTCCATGCCCCACCGGAACTCGACCAATTTCTTGCGGACGTTAGTATTCAACTCGTTGAACCGTCACAAGAGGCGTTATTTCGCGCGGGCGAGCAATTTCAGCAGTACACGATGCGACGACCGGAAGGACTTCAATGTCCATCGTGCGGGACGAAACAGACCGTCCGTTGTGAAGCATGTAGTGAGTATCTCACACCCCGACAACATATCGCTGCAGACTTTGTCATCGGTGGACACGCGACTGTTGACGGAGACGCGTTACTCAGCTTCGATGATGGGTTTTACGAGACGTACTTCCCGTCATTGACTGTCTATCCTAATGACTGAACGAACCGGTTGCGTACTACCGTTGCGTATCGGAGCGCCGTGATCGACGACAACGGTACCGAATAGCGGGACAACGGCTATCCGTTCGGCGAGCGAACTGCGAGACGACTAATGGCTGCTGTACTCTTCGATATGGACGGCGTTATTATCGATTCGGAGGATTACTGGGTCGAACGACAGCGAGAACACATTCTTCCGACGACCGTTCCCGACGAGGAGGTGCCGGTCGCCGAGGTCTCGGGGATGAACTACCGGGAAACCTACGAGTACCTCGAGTCGAACTACAAGACCGCGATTTCTCGAGAGCGGTTCGTCGACATCTTCGCCGAGACGGCCCGGGAGATCTACAACGAACACGTCTCGCTCCTGCCGGGCTTTCACGACCACCTCGACGAGCTTCACGACCGCGGCGCGACCGTCGCGTTGGTTACCTCTTCTCCCCACGACTGGATCGAAATCGTCTTCGAACGGTTCGATCTCGAGGGGCGATTCGACGAAATCGTCAGCGGCGAGGATATCGAGGGGCCCGGCAAACCGCATCCCTACATCTTCGAGCAGGCAGCGGACGAAGTCGAACACGAGCCCGAGCACTGCGTCGCCGTCGAGGACTCCGAAAACGGCGTCCGGTCGGCGACTCGAGCCGGAACGATCACCGTCGCCTACCGGATCGACGCCCACACGGGCCTCGATCTCTCGCCCGCCGACGCGATCGTCGAGACGCCGGAGGGGCTTCGGGAGACGGTGCTCGAGCGCCTCGAGTGAGGTTTCGGTCTCTTCGACGACCGCCAGTTCGACGAGTCAGCGCCGGAACAGGTTGTAAAGCCAACCGAGCACCACTCCCACGAACAGCCCGTCGAGGCTCCCCCAGACGATTCCGGCACCGAGGCCGCCTTCGTCCGGCTCGAAGCCGGGGTAGATTTCGGCCAGAAGCGTGCGCCAGCGTTGACCGTAGCCGACCTGAGACGTGAGTCCGAGGCCCGCGACGGTGATCGACCAGAGCGATGCGACCGCGAATCCGAGCGCGACCGGATCGAGTCGTTTCGATGAGCGCGCTGTCATCGCCGACGGCTACTTCGAAGACGCCCTTACTAGTTTCACTTGCCTGTGCGAACGCACAGATACCTCGACCGCTTGGCGGCTCGAGGGCGATCCAGTATCGGACTACTCGAGCACGGACCGAAACCGAACCGACTCCGAGCGAGTATCCAGAATCGCCACCGTCCGGTCGTCGTCGGGCGTCGGCGGGAAGTGAGCGCCGGGGTTTATCACCGTCGTTCGACCCTCTTCCGAGTGTTCTCGAGCGTGATGGTGGCCGTAGCAAACGTAATCGTAGCTCTCGCCCTCGGCGACGGCACGAACTTCCTCGAGCGACTCTCCGTGGAGCACCGCCATCGAGAGGCCGTCGAACTCGAGGGAGGCGAATCTACCGTGAAGTTCGCTCTCGTCGCCCAAGGAGTCGAAGGCCGACTGTAAGTTGGCGGCGTCGCCGTCGTTGTTTCCGAGGACGCCGTGGAGTTCGAACTCCGAGAAGTACGGGGGGACGAGCGGGGCGACGAAATCGCCGCAGTGGACCACGATTTCGACGCCCTCCTCGCTGAATAGGTCGGTCGCTCGTTCGATTGCCGGAACGTTGTCGTGCGTATCCGCGATGATCCCGACGTGCATACCTGATCACGGGAGAGCAAGGAACAAATCGATTCGGGAATGGTCAACCCCTTGTTTCGAGGTGTCTGCTGTTTTGTGACGATCGAGAGTGTACTCGTCACGTTTCCGTGGTTCCTTCGTTCCTCCGGGCGGATATCGTACCATCAAGGCGTCCATGGTTCCGCCAGAACCGAACACCGTTCCGTAAGGGCCACATGTACTCCACAACGGTGTTTTCTCGCATCAACAGACACAGGTAAAAATTATATTCTAGGGCGAGATATATTGTACTGCAATGAAACGGCGACGCATGCTAACATCGCTCGGTGCGGGCGTAGCATCGCTCACGTTTGTTGGAACCACCACCGCACGGGACACCTGCGGTGAACGCGACTGGCAGTGTTCGGGGAACGAGACCTGTGGTGAGCGCGACTGGCAGTGCCAAGCGGAGGAGGGCTACCAGTATTCGGAGACCGTCGGACGGAGCGGCCCCGCCTGCGAGTTCACGAACCGAGTCGTCTTCCCGATCCTGACCGCCGCGTCGATGGAGGACGGCATCCCGGTCTCCACCAAGGTGGTCGCGTCGGGCTGGGCCGCCTCGAGCACGGCGTGCTACGCGATGGATCAGATGGAAGACCACCACGAGCAACGGATCGACGAGGCGTCCGTTCACATACAGTCGAACGACGAACACACGCTGATGATGCCCGAATGAACACGGCTAAGAGTATTGGTTGCACGGTCGTTCCACGTTCTTCGCCGTGACTGTCACCTACCAGTAGCGGGTCGTGGAAACGACTCAAGATAGCTCGAAGCCGACTCAAGCCGAGATCTAGGGGAAGTGCGGAACGCCGGCCGCCTCGAGCGCCCGCGTTCGCTCTGCCCCTGTGAGCCGATACGGCTCGAGTTCGGTAGAAAGCGAGCCCAGTTCCGAGCGTCGGCGTTGGTGGGCGGCCAGAAAGTCGGTAATTCGCTCGATCGCGATCTCTTTCAACTCTCCGCTCAGCAAGTCTCCCGCGCGATAATCGGCGGCGATGCGCTCGAGTTCGTCGTCGTCTTCTTCGAAGAAGAATCGCAGGTACTGGAACGGCACGTCGACGGTCGGATCGCCCCCCTTCTCGCGGTGTTCCTCGAGCGTCGGCCGGCCGCCGGTGTAGGCGTGTTCACGGATCGTCTCGGCGACAGTTTCGGCGTCGGCCGTGAGCTCGATCGACGGCGCGTCGCCGGAGGAACTCATCTTCCCCGGCCCCTCGAGGCTCGGGAGGAAGCGTCCGAGCAACGCGCCCGGTTTGTCGACGGGCAGCGCTTCCTTCGCCGCCACGTCGCGACAGACGCGGACGTGTGGATCCTGATCGATCGCGATAGGGACGAGCGTCGGCTGGCGTCCCGCGACGAGTTGGGGGAGCAGAAGGTGCGTCGCCTGCACGGCGGGATAAAACTGCAGGCCGACGGTCTCTTGCTCGCCGTAGACGGCCTCGACGGTCGCCGGCGTGAGGTGTTTGGCGAGTCGAACCGCGATCGGATAGACCACGTCGGCCTCGGCGGTATCCACGATGATTCTCGTCCGATCGGGATCGAAACCGACGGCAAGAACGTCACGGAGGTTCGCGCGGGTGTGCTCGCCGATTTCGTCGAACGACTGCTCTTTCGCGAGGAACTTCTCGTCGTCCGAAAGCGGGATGTAGACCGTCGCACCCGTCTCCCGCTGGAACCGCTTCGCGAGATACAGCGGGAGGACGTGGCCGAGGTGCATCGGTCCCGACGGCCCCCTCCCCGTGATGATCGAGTGCGGTCCGCCCGATTCGACCGCCTCGAGGTATCGATCGACGTCTCGGCCGGCGTAGAACGTTCGGCGTCGAAGCAGCGGATGGTCCGGGAATCGGGCAACCTGGTCTTCGGTCAACGGATCGGCTCCGAAGCGCTCGAGGAGTTTCTCGTAGTCGATCTCGCCCTCGACGGCGTAGGGCGTGACGGTGAACTCGTCATGCTCGGTCGATTCTGCGACAGCGCGTTCGTCGTGTTCGGTGAATTCTGCGTCGGTTCGGTCGTCGCGTTCGGTCGATTGTGAGTGAGTCCGTTCGCCGTTTGATCCTGAATCGGTACGTTCGTCGGTCGTGTCGGTCGTATTCGTCATTCGTTTATTAGAGTAGCTGTGGTGTGGGTTCGGCTGTGGCTCGAGGCGAAGTGAAAACGGAACGAACGGAGGGAGCGAGTGTCGCCCCGGGGACGGGTTAGGCCGCGTCGGCCGAGACGACAGGACTGTCCGCTCTCGAGGGCACGTCCCAGCGCCAAGCGAGAGCGACTCTCATTGGCTGACCTTTCGTTGGCACCAGAAAAAGGCTTTCGGGGAATGCTCTTGGTCACGCCGCTCGAATATATCGTCGAACACGATGTTCTGTTTCCGGCTACTCTTCGCTCGGCCGTCCGCCGTATCGTGTCAATTATTTCGGACTCTATCTCTCGATAGTAAGGTGCATAACGCGGAACGGAGAGACCCCAAACGATGAAGCGACGAAGCGCCCTCGCCGCAGGCTGTGTCATCGTCGGTTCGATCGCCACTGGCGCCCTCACCCGGCCGGGTTCTGGCGGTGGCCCGGTCGCGGCAGCACGACGAGCCGACGCCTCGAGCGACACCGATCGGCGCTCGGAGTCGATCCTCGAGGAGACGGTCCACGAGACCACGCTGTACGAGATCGACGCACCCGAAAGCGGCCCGACGGCGATGGTTTTCGGCGGCGTTCACGGCGACGAGCAAAACGGGATCGAGGTCGCTCGCGAGATAACCGACTGGCACCCGGACGCGGGCACGCTCGTCGTCGTCCCGGAAACGGATCGCGTCGCCGTCGAAAACGGGGAACGTGAGGGGATCGACGGCGATCTGAACCGGCACTTTCCGCCGGGAGACGACCCACAGAGCGAACTCGCGCGCGGCATCTGGAGCGCCGTCGAGTCATACGATCCCGACGTCGTCCTCGACCTCCACCGGTCGCTCGGCATCTACGGCGTCCACCACCAGTACGTCGGGCAGATCGTCTTTCACTCGCCGGATGCTCAGGGCCCCACGCTCGCGAACGCGCTCAACGACGCGGTGGTCCCCTGGTACATGCCGCTCCATCGGTTCCGCTCGAGTCCGACCGATATCAACGGCCCGTTGCTCTTTCAGGCCGCCAACCGAGAGCTCGGCTCGACGAGTTACCTGCTCGAGTCGACCTCGTTCGTACTCGACGAGGACGCGATGAACCGCCACACTCGGTTCGGGGCCGCGAAAGTCCTCGAGTTACACGGCCTGCTCGAGACGGAGGGGAGATCATGAACATCTCTCGGCCTTCGATCCGACGGGTTCTCGGGAGTCCCGCGACGCTCGCGACGTACGCGCTTCTCGTGGTCCCGTTCGCGCTTGGATGGTTTCGATCAGAGTGGATGTCGCCGCTCGCGCTTCCGGGCTATCTCATCTTCGTGATCGGGACCTCTATCGGCAACCTCATCGCCCCGCGCTATGAGTTCTGGGTCTACTGGGCACCGTTCCTTGCGGGGAGTTTCGGGCTCTCCGCCCTCGTCGGCTACGGCTACGAAACCTGGCGGGACGAACGATCAAACGAAGAGTGAACAGATGAGAACGGTGCGTTGATTATCCGTCCGAGTTCCTGCGAAAGCGAAATTAGTCCCGCGAGGGATCGGGTTCCGGATCGGTCACGAACTCGAGGACCTCGTCCTCGGTGACCTCGAACCCTTCTCGGGAGAAGTAGTTCGCAATGTTTCGGCAGTCGCGTTCCAGAAAGGTCTGGCTGTTCGGATGGTGGATGGTAACCGCCTGTCCGAGGTCGATGAACACGAGTTGTCCCTCGTCGAAGATGATATTGTACTCGCTCAGGTCGCCGTGGATCAACCCCGCCGAATAGAGCCGGCGCATGTACTCTCGAACCACTTCGTACGCAGTCTGGGGGTTCTCGATCTCGACCTCCCCCAGTCGCTTGGCACGGCCGTCCTCGTCGCCGATGTACTCCATCACGAGGACGTTCCGTTCGGTCGCGATCGGATCCGGAACTCTGACACCCGCCTTCTGGGCCCGCATCAGGTTCGCGTACTCCTTTTTGACCCACGCGAGCACGACGTCCTTTTTCTTCCCGCCAAGACCCTCGAAGCGCGGGTCGCCCTCGAGGTAGTCCCGCATCTGTCGGAAGTTCGAGGAGTTGATGCGGTAGATCTTCACTGCAACTTCGCGGTCGCCCCCCAGCGCGTGGTAGACGTTCGCCTCCTTGCCGGTCGAGAGCGGGCCGCCGAACGCCTCGACGTGGCCGTCCTGGACGAGTTTGTACAGAGCCGCGAACGTCGCGTCGTCGAACACCGACTGTTCGACCTTGAACTGATCGGCGTCTTTGATCCGTTCTTCGAACTGCTCGAACTCGCGGTCGCGTTTGCGCGCGATTCGATCCGCTTCGGTCTCCGAAACGTCGATCTCCTCCCACTCGTTACCCGGTGTCTCGACGGCCTCGCTGTCTACCAATCCGTACTCCGTTTCCATCTACTGTGTGATTGTCGCCCACGCGGGTAAAGTACCGGGTATCGTTCACCAACAAGTGGACGGTAACCTGTCATACGACGTGGGGTATCCCTGCCGGACGAATCGAACGCGACACCGTATCGGTTTTGACACGTCCGCAGAAAGAACGAGTATGAACGCGATCAAAGACGCCGTCCACGACTACATCGAAGTCGACGGCGTCGCCCGCGATCTCCTGGACACGACGGCGATGCAGCGACTCCGACACGTCAAACAGCTCTCGACGATTCGGCTCGTCTACCCCTCCGCGAGCCACACTCGGTTCGAACACAGCCTCGGGGTCTACCACCTCGCACAGCAGGCGCTCTCCCACCTCGAGATCACCGGCGCTCGAGCGGAGGCGGTCCGCGCGGCCGCCCTGCTCCACGACGTCGGTCACGGCCCCTACGGCCACCAGACCGAGCGGATCATCGAGCGCCGACTCGGTCGCCACCACGACGACATCGACCACCTGCTTGCCGACGGTGAACTCGCAACCGTACTCGAGTCCCACGGCCTCGACACCGGAACGGTCGCTGACTTGATCGCCGGCGAGGGGAAACTCGGCCAACTCGTCTCGAGCGACCTCGATGTCGACCGGATGGACTACCTCGTGCGCGACGCCCACCACACGGGCGTTCCCTACGGGACCGTCGACCCCGGCCGACTCGTTCGCGTCCTCCAGTTCGTCGACGGCGACCTGGCGCTCGCGGAGGGCAACGTCGCCACCGCCGAGAGCCTGCTCGTCGCCCGCGCGCTGATGAACGCGACCGTCTACCGCCACCACGTCTCTCGGATCGCCGGTTCGATGCTCGAACGAGCGAGCGAACAGCTACTGGACGGCACCGACCTCGGCATCGAGGAGTTCGCCCGCATGACCGACGCCCAGCTACTGGCGGCGCTCCGGGAGTACGAGACGACCGCACCGCTTGCCGCACGGCTCGCCGAACGCAGACTGTACAAACGAGCCGTCTGGGTAGAACTCGAGGAGGTCCCCGACTGGGTGCTCGAGACCGACCACGAGGAACGGAGGGGACTCGAGGCCGACCTCGAGGATGCCCTGGGTCTCGAGGGCGGCACCGTCGTCATCGACTGTCCCGGTCGGCCGAGCATGCCCGAAACGCACTCGCGCGTGGTCGTCAACGGCGACGTTCGCCGACTCCACGAGCAGTCGCCGCTGGTCCAGGGACTGCAGGCGGCCCAGCGCGCCCAGTGGCGACTCGGCGTCTACACGCCCGAAGCGCACGCTAAGGGCGTACAGAAAGCCGCGACGGACCTACTCAATCTAAACGAATAACGCGACAAAAAACTCGAAACGCCCGCTCAGGCGTTCAGCACTTGCCGAAGGATATCCGGCGCGTCCTCGAGTGCGTCGTCGAGGTCTTCTTCGTTAGGGCCGCCACCTTGTGCGAAGTCCGGCGGACCGCCGCCGCCGCCGCCGACCTTGCTCGCGAGTTCGCCGACGACGTCGCCGGCGTTGACCTCGGTGTCGTCGGGAACGGCGACGACGAACTGCGCACCGCTTTGGCCCGATCCGAGGACGGCGACCGTCCCGTCCTCGACGAGGGCGTTTGCTGTCGCGCGGAGTTCGTCCATATCCGCGTCGATGCGCTGGACGACCGCCGTCGTCTCGCCGATTTCGACTTCCTCGCCGCCGCCACCGCCGCCGGCGCGGGCCGCGGCTAACTGCTCCGTTAAGTCCTCGATCTGTTTCCCGCGCTCTTTCCACTCCGTGAAGAACCGCGCTGCGGTCTCGGGAACGTTCTGTGGCGTCACGTCGAGCGTTTCGGCCGCTTCGTAGAGCGCATCCTCTTTGTCCTGCGTCGAATCGATCGCCGCCTCTCCAGCGGCGAAGACGAGTCGCTCGACGCCGTCTTGGACGCGCTCGGTGTTGAGAACCTTTATCGTCCCGATATCACCGGTCCGAGAGACGTGTGTTCCGCCGCAGGCCTGAATGTCTTCGCCGACCTGAATCAGACGGATGTTCGTTCCCGGCGGAATGCCGCCCTGGTAGAGGTCGAAACCGTGTTCGGCCTCGGCCTCGTTCCGGTGGGGCCACTCCTGGGTGACCGAAAGGTTGTCCATCACCATCTCGTTCGCGAGGTGTTCGATCCGTTTGACCTCCTCGCGGCCGATTCGGTCGTAGTGACGAACGTCGATTCGGGAGGACTCGACGCCCTTCTGGGCACCCGCCTGGCGGATGTGCTCGCCGAGTACCTCTCTGGCGGCGTGGACGACGATGTGGGTCGCCGTGTGCTGGCGCATGAGCTGTCGGCGACGAGGACCGTCTACCTGGCCGTTGACGAACTCGCCTTTGCCGGGCCGCTCGTCGGTCCGGTGAAAGATGACGCCGTCTTCGACCTGCACGTCTCGCACCTCGACGGTGGCGTCCTCGGTCGAGATCGTCCCCGTATCGGCCGGTTGGCCGCCGCCCTCGGGATAGAACATCGTCTGATCGAGCACGACGTCGTACCCCTCCTCGCGCTCGAAGACGTCCAGTACGACGGCCTCGAACTGCGTCCGTTGCTGGTCGTCGTAGTAGAGTTTCTCCGTCTCCGGGAGATCCCCGAATCGGGCGTCCTCGTTATCGTCTCTCTCCTCGAGCGCCTCGGCGGTGTCGTGGCGGTCCGCGACGAGGCTGTAGAAGTCGTCCGGCACGTCGACCTCGGCTCCGGCTTCCTCGGCGATCTCCTCGACCATGTCGGGCTGAATGCCGTGGGAATCGTAGAGTTCGATGAGTTCGTCGGTCGGGATCGGCTCGCCTTTCTCCGCGTACTCCTCGGCGAGGGTCTCGACCCGGCGGCCGCCGCGCTCGAGCGTCTCGCGGTATTTCTCGACTTCCGTGCGGACGATATCCCGGATCGTATCGCGATTCTCGTACTCGAGGCGTTCGGCCTGCATGTCGACGAGTTCGTCCAGCGGCGCGTCGACGCCGACGGTGTCACAGAGCCGCTTCGTCCGGCGGAGCACCATCCGCGTGAGATAGCCCGTCCCGACGTTCGAGGGGACGATGCCGTCGCCGAGCATGTACGCGAGCGTTCGGCAGTGATCCGCGATGGCGTAGATGGACTCGAGGGGCTCTAGGAGGTCTCGAAGCTCCTCGGTCGGAATGTCGAGTGTGTCCGCGATGTCGTCTCGTGCTGCCTCGACGTCGTCCACGTCGTCGATATCGAGTTGACCCGAAAGGCGCGACGCGCGGGAGATTATCTCCTCCTCGCGTTCGGTGTGTTCGAGACCCGCGTTCTCCGTGAGAAAGTCGATCATCTCGGGGTAGATCGCCTGATAGACGGTCGGCGTTCCCTGGCTCATCCAGGTCCAGCGCTCGAGGCCGTAGCCCGTATCGACTACGTAGGTGTCCATGTAGGAGTAGCGGTTCCCGTCTTTGAGCTCGTACTCGCCGTCGGGGTCTTGCTCCATGCACATGAAGACCAGCGTCGCCAATTCGAGTCCCCGATAGATGACCTCGATCGCGGGCCCGGCGTTGCCCCCGCCGACCCAGGGATCCTCGATGTAGGTGACGTCCTCGATGTCCGCACCCATCGACTCGAGCAGTTCGTCGCAGTATTGGACCGTCTGGTCCTTCCAGTACACCTCGCCCTGGTAGGCGTACTGGTCGGGGTCGTCGATATCTTCGCGCGCGTTAAACGCGTGGTGGGCCATCATCTCGAAGGCCATGGTATGGCGACCCGTCTTCCCGACGTTGTCGATGTCCTGCATCCGGATACAGGGCTGAGATATCGTCAACGGATTCGCCGGCGGCGGCGTCTGGCCGCTCGTGACCAGCGGCTGGAAGTCGTAGATAGACGCCTGAGTCAACAGGACGTCGTCGCGCCAGCGGTTCGCCGCGACCGGATACGGCTCGATACGCTCGTGGTCGTTCTCCTCGAAAAAGGAAAGGAACGCCTCGCGCATCTCCTCGAGGGTGTACTCCCGGTCGAAGCCGGGGTTCTCGATGAAGTCGTACTCGGCACACGGAGGCTCCCCGCAGGTCTCCCGGTCGTGATCGCGCGTCCAGAAGTGCGCGCCACACTCCGAGCACGCCTTTCGCTCGAAGCCTTCCTCCTCGAAGTACTCGAGGCGGTATTCTTCCTCCAGTTCGCTCATTCTACGTGTGTTTGGCTCTGGAAACCCTAAAACAGTTCCGCAACGTGTATCGGAGAAATAATCGCAAGACGACAAATTACCTCAACAGTCTGAGTAGGGTTGGCTCGCCGGCCACAGTTTTCAGAACTGACGAAATAGCCCCGAAAGAGGCAGAAAATAACGGGTTTCGAATGTATTCATAGTGGGATAGAGAGCAAGCTATCACACTAATTGAGCTTACACCAACGACGACCGACGTATCATATGAGTCAGTGGCAGAGGGACATTAGAAATGTTATCCAAAACGAAAATACTACACGTTGTCGTCTCTGATCACTGCGCGATGTGGTTCGATCCAGCAGTTGTCGAAGCCGTCCGTGATGCAATCCCCACCTGGCTCGGCGTCCTCATGGTCGTCCTCTCGTATCTGGGGAGCGTTTACCTAATCGCTCCCGCGATGATCGCCGCCTACTGGCGCAAGCGCGACCTCGTCGCCCCGTGGCTCGGCGGCGTCATCGGCTACTACGGCCTGATGTCGCTGACCAAGTCCTACCACACGGCGACCCGACCGACCGTCGGTCCCCCGGTGGGTGCCGAATCGTTCCCCGACTGGTTCGTCCCGTGGTACGAACACGCCGCCCACATTTCCACCGCGAGTTTCCCGAGCGGCCACGCCATGGCGGCGACGGTCATCGTCGGCATGCTCGTCATCGACCTCCCCGTTAGCACGCTCGCGAAACGAGCCGTCGTCGGAACGGCCGTCATGCTGTGGGTCGGGCTGACTCGAGTCGGCCTCGCGGTTCACTACCCGGGCGATGTCGCCGGCGGCATCGCCTACGGGCTCGCTTTTCTGGCAATATACTACCTGGTTCGACACTACTCGACCGACGAGACGAGAGCCGCGCTGGCGGTCGGGACGGCGTTCGGGATAGCCGCAGTCGTACTGGTCGGGAGCCGGAACTCCCACATCGTCTTCGGCGGCGGCGTCGGCGCGTTGCTCGCGTGGCAGTTCGCACCGACCGTCGCGGACCTAATTCGGGACACTGTCCTGAAGTACGTCCTCCCGGTCGCAGGGGTTCTGGTCGTCGTCGGAACCTGGTTCGTGACCGACCTGGGGATCGGCAACGATGCCTTCATCGTGGCCTGGTCTGCACTCTTCCTCGCGGCGGTCGTCCTCGTTCCATGGGTCACCCCGAATCGTGAGGAGTGGTCGGCAGCGAAGTCGACACTCACCGGATAGAGCCGACAAGCGCAGAAACAACCGTCGAAACCGCCTTCGGATCAGGATTCGTCCTCGAGCGCCAGCGCCGCCAACATGGCCTCGAGCTGTAGTCGCTCGTTCGCGCCTTCCGTAATGCGGTAGTCGACCTCGCCGAGTCGCTCGAGCAGTCGAACGGTCGCTTTCTCCGAGAGGTCGAACTCCCAGGCCGAGCGGTGGAGTTGATCGATGACGTCCCCGCCCGCGAGCCCGCGGTCCATCAGGAGCGTCTCGAGGGTCGAGCGAGCGGCCGTGAAGTCGCCGTCGATGGCCTGTTTGACCATCTCCTCGACCTCCTCGGGGCGGGCGGTGGCCGTGATCGCGAAGACCCCCTCCTCGTCGACGGTTTCACCCATCACTGCCGCGGCTTGCAGGCCGTTGATCGCTCTG
Organism: Halostagnicola alkaliphila; assembly: GCF_055379965.1. Lineage (NCBI taxonomy): Archaea > Methanobacteriati > Methanobacteriota > Halobacteria > Halobacteriales > Natrialbaceae > Halostagnicola > Halostagnicola alkaliphila. The sequence goes on from NZ_AP043826.1 coordinate 492,940, forward strand.
CGCATGTCGCCGGCCGCGGCGTAGACCAGCGCGTCGACGCCGTCGTCGGTCACCTCGATATCCTCGTTCTCGGCGATTTCGCGGATCTGGGCCTCGATCGCCGACTCGGAGAGTTCGGTGAACCGAAACACCGCACACCGGGACTGGATGGGGTCGATGATCTGACTCGAGTAGTTACACGAGAGAATGAATCGCGTGTTGTGTGAAAACTGCTCCATCGTCCGGCGAAGCGCGGACTGGGCGTCGGAGGTGAGCGCGTCGGCCTCGTCCAGAAAGATAATTCGGTAGTCGTAGCCGCCGAAACTCGAGCGGGCGAAGTTCTTGATCCGGTCGCGGACGACGTCGATTCCGCGCTGGTCGGAGGCGTTCAACTCGAGGAAGTTCTCCCGCCAGTCGCTTCCGTATATTTCACGCGCAATAGCTTGTGAGGCGGTCGTTTTTCCGGTTCCGGCTGGCCCCCCCAGCATAAGGTGCGGCAGGTCGTCCTGTTCGACGTACTGGGAGAGTCGCGGGATGATATCCTCGTGGCCCTTGATCTCGTCAAGGCGCTCCGGGCGGTACTTCTCGATCCAGACTTCGGTCCGCCCCGGCGTCGACTCCGCGGTCTCGGCGTCGGCCTCGCTCATACACGCCGAAAGGGGAGGGCCGAAGATAAAACGACCGAAGCGAGAGCATCGTTGAACCCCCCACAAGTCACCCGCTCAAACGCTCTCGAAAGATGTCATCACAGACACCGTTTTATCGTCCGTGACGACGTACTTTCGATATGTCAACGATAACCATGACAGCATCGGAGAGCGACGCTTCGGAGCGCCCTGCGGGTGACGCCTCGAGGAAGCGAACGAGCGACACACTCACTCGAGTCGCCGTCTTCGTCCTGATCGCCGCGCTCGTCCTCGGGAGTGCACCCGGACTCGCCGCCGCCCAATCGATCGGCGGATCCGACGGCGTCGGCGGCACCGTCACTGTCGAGGAGGGCGAAACCGTCGACAGCGTCGAGGCGTTCGCGGGCAACGTCATCGTCGACGGCACGGTCACGGGCGACGTGAGTTCGGTCGCCGGGAACGTCTACGTCAACGGCGAAGTCGGCGGCGACATCTCGAGCGTCTCGGGCAACCTCGAGGTCGACGGCACCGTCAGCGGAGACGTGAGCGCGGCCGGCGGAAACGTCATCCTCGGCGAGGACGGAACGGTCGAGGGCGAGTTTCAGGTCGGTGCCGGAACCGTCACCGTCGACGGGACGATAAACGGCGACGCGGCGATCGGTGCCGACACGATCCAGCTCGGCGAGACGGCCGCTATCGCGGGCGACCTCGAGTACAACGGCAGCTTAGAGGGTGACACCGGCGTCGTTGCGGGCGACATCAGCCAGGATTCGTCGCTCGGCATCGGATTCGAACCGGCGCTCGAGCCGATCGTGTCGTGGCTGTTCGCGCTCTACACGCTCGCGTTGAACCTGTTGCTGGGGGCGGCGTTGCTCGCGCTCTTCCCTCGGTTTTCGGACGACGTCGCCGAACGCGTCGCGACCGCTCCCGTCCGATCAGGGTTGGTCGGGCTCTTGTTGCTGGTGGGAATTCCGATCGCGTTGGTCGCGATCGCGATTACGGTCATCGGGATTCCGCTCTCGATCGTCGGCGGGTTCCTCTTCGCGCTGGTCGTCTGGATCGGAGTCGTCTACGGGCGGTTCGCCGTGGCCGCCTGGTTCCTGTCACTTCTGGGCGTCGGCAATCGCTGGCTCGCGCTCGTCGTGGGCATGGTCGGCGGCGCGATACTCACGCAGGTTCCCATCGTCGGCGGGCTGGCTAACTTCCTGATATTCCTGCTCGGTCTCGGCGCACTCTCGATGGCGCTGTACGGGCAGCGACGGCGAAGCCGCGAGTCGCCGACGCCGACGAGTCCCGAGGGACCGGCCGCCGACTGATTCGGTCGATCTCGTCGCGTCCCGTTACTTGATCGATGGGCCTGAAGAGAGTGAAGTAGCTAGAGTTATCAACCGATAGTAACAAACCTACATTCGAATGACGAATATCGGCCAGTACGTTCCGGATGATCTCGAAGTGACCATACTCATCTCGGTGAGTGCGTTGCTTTTTCTGGACTATTTCATGGGGATTTCGGACAGTCTTCCCGACGGCTGGTTTCACTTCCTGTTGGGGATTTATCTCTTCGTGTGTGCGGCCGTGCTGTTCGTCAGGAACGGTCGTTCATCCGAGTGAGCGTTCCGTCTCTCGCATCCGTCCGAAGGTCTCGCGAACCGAACACCAGGTCCGAGTACGTTTCCAAACCGAGCAACGACGCCCTCAAGTTCGAACGGCGACAACGACGACCATGCGCGTTACCGTGGACGTCAAAGGCGAGGAAACCCACGAGTTTTCCCTCGAGGACGTCCCAACTGAATCGGCCGAAAGCGCGGTTGGGGAACCGACCTACGCTGACCTTCTGTCCGAAATCGACCTAAGCCCCCACGAGGTGTCCGTCCTCGTCGACGGCCGTCCCGTCCCCGAAGATCAGCCGGTCGAGTCGGAGCACGTTACGGTGCTTCGGCTGATCAAAGGCGGGTAAGCGGCGTCAGTGCTACACGTCGATTCACATCTGGCATATCGACACGCAGTGCCAGCGTTGTTCCGCCAGGTTCGGTCCGCTCCGTGGAGTTCCGCTGTTCTCGACGAGAAATCCCACCCGGAACGGCCACGCCTCACGTACCGCCAGTATGCACTGATGCGAGAGTCGATTTCGAGCAGGACGAGTAATACGGTATTACCAAACCACCCACGGTGGCGAATATCGTGCGCTCTCAACCTGTGGTCTCGCGCTTCGTTTGCGGACTAAGCGGCCGTACTGGCCTCGTATAGGAGACCACTCACCGCGTTATAACTAGCAGTTCGATCGTCGAAAGGCGACCGCGATCGACCGACTTCGATCGACGCTCGACCGCGTGATCACGATCGGTCCCGCTGGGAGCGGTGGGACGAGTGAGCGGCGTCGACCTGCGCTTCCGATCGTGTTCGCGCTCGAGCAATGAACGGGAACTGAGACGTTCGGTCAGCCGTCGTCGATTCGAATTATCCGCTTTGTAGCACTTTCTGTCACTTCGTTCATCGTTTCCGGTCAATCGTCTGTTATCGGGTCTCCGTCTCGCGGTCTCGACAGCGTTCGTGTCCGTTGATACGTAGACGGACGATTCAGCCAGTGTCGATTTGTAACGAGCCTCGTGGCGTGTGATTCGCCGTAGCAGACAATTCATCGGTCGTGTCGGCCACATCGGCAAGTGGGTTTTTTACAGACTCAAAAATACCTAGACAATTACAAAGAACGGGAAGCCGGAACTACGATAGGCATGGTTCAAATCCAACCCGCACAACAGGTACAGGTCCCAGAATGGTTACAGGACCCGGTAGCCGAACTGATCACCTTCCTTCCGCGACTGGTCGGTGCGATAGTCATCCTGCTCATCGGCTGGGTCATCGGTCGCCTTGCGGCCGGGGTCGTCCGTCGGCTCGCGGACGGCGTCGAACTCGATCGCATGGTGCTCGAGACCCCGCTCGGGCGGATACTCGGCGGCACGGAACGAGCGGTCTCCAGTGCGTTCGGGAAGCTGGCGAAGTGGTTCGTCTACGCGATCGCCATCCTCGCGGCTGCGAACGCGCTCGCGATCCCCACGCTCTCGGAGTGGATTTCGACGGCGGTCTCGTACCTGCCGGCGTTCATCGCGGGCCTGCTCGTCATCGTCCTCGGATTCGTCGTCGCGGACTTCATCGGCGACGTCATCGAACGAACGCAGGCTGCGGCCCAGACGGCGTACGCGGGCTGGTTCGCGAACGGGGCTCGCATGTTCCTCTACTTCACCGCGATCGTCATCGGCCTCGACACGATGGGGATCAACGTCGGCATCCTGTACGTTTTCGCTCGAGCGCTCGCGTGGGGACTCGCGGCCGCCGTCGCCATCGGTGCCGGCGTCGCCTTCGGCTGGGGCGGCAAGGACTACGTCTCGGAGAACATCGACCGTTGGATGGGGCGGACGAGTACGGTCACGCCGACCGAGAACACGCGAAGCGATGAGGGGCCACGCGGCGGCGACCGCGACCCAGGATCAGAACCCAGCGCTGGGCCGGGTGCTGAAGACGACTGAACCCCTCACTCGATCGGCGGCGAAAGCCGCTCCGTCGACCGGTTCGACCGGTCCGTCGTAGCGCGCGGAAAGAGCGGCTTGACGGGTACGACCACGTAGGACGTGACGAGACGACCGTCGACCGGTCGACACTTCTCGACCTGGGCGAGTCGGTGCGTCGCGGCGTAGGCGTCCTCAATCCGCTCGAGGACCGATTCGAACGCGTCCACGTCGAATCGCTCGGCCGGGACGCGGTCCGTGGCGACCGCGACGCCCCGCGACTTGGCGTAGACGTCGAGCCGACCTTCGAAACAACGTTCTAATTCTTCGATCCGGTCGTGAACATCGCCGATCGACAGCTGGTCAGCCCTCGGTGGAAAGGCGACGTACGCCTGATACTGGTCGGGAGAACTCGAGACGTAGCGCTTCCACAGCTGGTTGAGTATCGACATTATTCTACGTGCTCGCGCGGCATTCGGCGTGTGCTCGTTCGACGGCGATTTCGTTCGAGTCCTGTCGCATTGATCTCACGTTCGTCTCGTCCGCGGTGGTAATACGTTCTTTGTTGTACGCCGATGGGAGTCAGCGAACCGTTTCTTCACCAAAACCGATAGTTTCGAAGTTCGCGAGACACTTGTACGATCAGCCGTTACTGCTGTTCAATATGTCTCAGCCCCTCCCCGAAGCACCCTCGCTCCTCCTTGCAGTTTCAGCCGGAGTCGTTGCGCTCGGCGTCGCGATTAACGACGGGTTTGTCCCATCCGCCCGCACGGTTCCCGCACTCTTCCTGATTGGTATCGGCCTCTTCGGTGTCGCCAGTACCGTCGACGACCGCCCGAGAGACTCCCTTCGGCTCACGACGAAACGGTGGTGGGCGCTCGCGTTTGTCGCGTTCCTCCCATACGGCCTCGCGACGTCACCCTCGAGCGAGCAGGCCGCAGCGGTCGGGAACGCGTTCTCCGGACCCGTCGCGGCCGCCGCACTCGAGGCGCTCGCCGGGACCGCGGTCCTCTGTGCGCTCGCGGTTACGGTACTCTACTGGTTCGCGAGGTACGGGATCTACCCGGGCCGACCATCGCCCGAAGAACGCGTTTTGAACGACTAGCGGACCGAGTGAGAGTCGTTACCCGATTGACATCCTCCCCGCCCTGAAAGGCGGGGTTTTGCGCCTACCCACCCCGTAAACAGAAAAACACGGATCAAGTGTAGACACATTCGTCGAATGCCCTACATATTAAATGGGCAACGTATAGTTCGTAAGTAGGTCTACTGACAGAGAGGTCTCAACACAGAACACCTGAAACAAACGGAATTAGTTTGCGACGTCCTTTCTCTGCATTCAGCAGGCCCTTCGGACAAGATTCAGAGGAGCGCAATCTCGGCCCGATAACTGTTCTACCTGTACGTACCGTTCGTCGGGGAGTCGGAGAGAGGGGACACGAGTACGACGCCTTCCGAGGAGACCTAGGAGTTCCCCTCGTCTTCCTCGAGGAGCGTGTTCGAAACGAGTTGTCCCGTCCCCCGACGAATGCGGCCGCCGACGGCCGTCGGTGAAATCTCCAGCAGATCGGCGAGTTCGGCGAGCGACGTTTTACGAGGTTCTTCGAAGTATCCCTCCTCGTGGGCGGTTTCCAGTGCGACGCGTTGTTCGTCGGTGACGTTCGGAGACGTTCCGTCCGTCCACTCGTCTCGGCGGAACATTCGATACAGCTCGAACGAAATATCTTCACGTTCGCAGTACTCCCACACCGACGAGAGCGCTTCTCGATCCGGTAAGTGGAGCCGTACCGTCCAGCCGCGATCGTTGCTCTCCGCCCGCAACAGTAACCCGCCGAGTTCGATCGTCATCGGCGAGATGAGTTTCGTCCCCTCGGTGTGTTGAAGCCGGTAGATACGCGTCCGCTCGAGATCGTCTACGAGGGACCACGTGTCGACAGTATGGTCTCGCTCGAGCGCCTCGTCGAACGTCTCGTCAGCGCCGTCGACGAGGAAGAAGAACATTCCCGTCTCGGGGTCCGTCGACGTGTGCGAGAGGACTTCGATGGACGTCTCCGGACACTCGCGGACCGTCGGTGCCAGCGCGAGGTCGGGATGGGAGATATCGATAATCGCGATTAGACTCACGATCGTTCGCCTCGCACTGACCGCTGTCTCGAGGGGCGTCGACGGTGAGAGACGCTCCGCGAACGACCGAGATTGATGAAGGTTTGAGGTAGCGTGTTCACATGACCCATATGTCACTATATGACAGCTATTTCCCCTTAATCGTTTAGCTAATTACGGGCGGGGTCGTGATAGTTGGACAACCCGAACACCGCTGAAAGGCCGACAGTTTTCTCCGTTGAGCCCTACCCATTCGCCAATGACCGGAACAGGCGTCACCGGCCGCTCGGGGTGCACAACCGATCTGGCCTCTGCTCGCTCGAGCGATCCGAACCGGCTATCGCTGTCGGGAATACCCCCGTTCGGGATCGACGCCGTCGCACAGTAATGTTCACTCGTACCGCTTCCCCGGACGATGTCCTCGAGGTCCGGCGAATCCTCGACGCCGCGATGCTCGAGCCCGGTGATGTCGAAGCCCGGATCGACGCGAACGACGTGTTCGTTGCCGGCGATCGATGGGAGTCGACCGAAGGGTCGAACGCTTCGAGTGCGCAGGCCGAACGAGTACTCGGGACAATCGTCCTCGAGCCTGTCGGAGAACCCGAGGGCCGCAGCGACGGGGCACACATCAGCGCGATCGGCGTCCGTCGACGACATCGCGGGAAGGGGATCGGACGAAGCCTGATCGAACGAGCCATAGAGCGCGAGCGACGACTGACTGCGCGCTTTGATGCCGACGTGTGCCCGTTTTACGAGTCGCTCGAGTTCTCGATCGAACCGATCGACGGTGAGCGGTATCGCGGCTCGCTGGAACGCCCTCGTTGAAGGCGCGGGGCGGTTTTATGGGTAATAACGTGGTACGTCGGTGCGCATGAATCTACAACGGATACTCAGTGGCGATCCGTCGCGGAACTCGTTGCTGTATCTCGGAATCGGTGTCATATCGCTGTTGAAGGCGCTCGCGGTCAGAGACGATTCGACGCGGTTTCGTCGGGAACTGCTCGACGCCGGGATGTTCATCGGGATCGGCCTGCTTCTGCGGCGCTACAGCAAGATGAAAGCGAAAAAGCGCTCGGAGATGGAGGGACAGCTTCCCAACTGGATCGTCGACACGTCCGGATCGTCGGGTGGCTCGGGCGGCCTTCGGACGAAGGCCAAACGGCGACTCGGGAGCGAGACGAGCGCGGAACCGGAACCGACGCTCGGCGACCGCGCACGGCGCGTCCTGCAGAGCTAACGATCCCCACATCGGAGCCGGTACTCCTTACTGCCGGCCGCGACAACGCTGAAGCGTCGCTCCGTAGCGGTGAGGTCGTGACCCGATCAGTCCGAAATCGGCTCGAGCTCGGCCGTGAAATGCCGCAATTCGGGAATCTCAGGCTCGGTTGCAAGTCGGAGCCCGTTCACGTTTTCTCGATTCTCGTAGACATCGACGGCCGTCTCGAGGACGTGTTCGAAGTGTTCTCGATGGTACGTTCGGCGCGGAATCGCGAGTCTGACCAGTTCCGGTCGATCGGAATCGGGAAACGCGAAACTCCCGAGCTCGACTCCCCGAACCCCGCCTTCGCGGTAGAGTTCACAGACCAGCACCTGCCCCGGAAACCCGCTCGAGTCGAGGTGCGGATAGAACGAGCCCGCGTCGAGATACACCGCGTGGCCGCCCGCCGGCGAATAGATCGGGATTCCGGCTTCCTCGAGCATCGAGGCGAGCGACCGGACCTGCCCGATCCGATCCTCGATATAGGCGTCTTCGACGGCTTCGCGGAGTCCGACGGCCATCGCCTCGAGGTCCCGTCCGGCCATCCCGCCGTAGGTCGGAAATCCCTCGTAGAGGATCGCTCGGCTCTTACAACGCTCGAAGAGGCTCTCGTCTCGAGTTGCGACGAACCCGCCCGTATTCACGAGGCCGTCTTTCTTCCCGCTCATCACGACGGCGTCGGCGTACTCGAGTTGTTCGCGGGCGATCTCGGTGACCGTCGCGTCCGCGTACTCGTTTTCCCGTTCGCGAACGAAGCAGGCGTTCTCGGCAAACCGACAGGCATCGATGACGAACGTCGCGTCGATCTCGTCGGCGAACGCTCGAACGCGACGCGTGTTCTCGATGCTGACCGGTTGACCCGCCGTCGAATTGTTCGTGATCGTCGAGATGACGACGGGAACGTTCTCCGCACCGACTTCCGAGACGGCCTCGCGAGCGCGCTCAACCGAGAAGTTTCCCTTGAACGGCTCCTCCGCCGAGAGATCGTGAGCCCCCTCAGTCGGGCAGTCGACGGCCTCCTCACCCTGATTCGCGACGTGAGCTCGAGTCGTATCGAAGTGGGTGTTGTTCGGAACGACGTCGCCTTCGGAGAGCAAGGTTCCGTAGAGGACGTTTTCCGCCCCTCGTCCCTGGTGGGCCGGGATTACGTGCGGAAATCCCATCACGTCCTCGACGGCCGACTCGAGGCGCTCGAAGCTCGGCGAACCGGCGTAGGATTCATCACCGCGGTGGAGCGCGGCCCACTGGTCGTCGCTCATCGCCCCCGTTCCGCTGTCTGTCAGAAGATCGATATAAACGTCGTCGGCTGCGAGATTGAAGACGTTGTAGCCGGCTTCCTCGAGCGCGCGTTCGCGTTCCTCGCTCGAGGGTAACCGGATCCGTTCGACCGCTTTGGACTTATAGGAAACCATGAATCGGATGAAGACCCCGAGGTTGTTTAGCCTATCTGATATAACATGCCCATCGAGGTGCCGAGTCGGCACCCAACCGACGACTTCGGACAGTGATGAACGGAAACGACGCGACGGGAACGTTCGTCCCATACCGTTCAATTCGCGGCGTTGAGACCAACACGTACTATTATGAACGATAGGGCAGAACGCAGAGACATGGCAGGGTACGACCAGACGTTGAAGCCGTTCTTGTGGCGTGCGGAGAGACTGTATCCCGACCGAGAGGTCGTCTCGCGAACGCACGAGGGAATCGAACGCCGTACCTACAGCGAGTACGCCGACCGAACCCGCCAGTTAGCTAACGCGCTCGAGGAGGTCGGAATCGACAGCGACAACGGCGAGCGCGTCGGCACCTTCTGCTGGAACCACAGCAGGCACGCCGAACTCTACTTCGGCGCACCCAATATCGGGGGACAACTCCACACCATCAATCCCCTGTTGCCGCCCGAACACATTCAGCACATCGTCGAAAACGCCGAAGACGAAATCCTGTTCGTCGATCCGTCGCTGCTCGAACCGCTCGAGAAAGCTTACGACGAAACGGCCTTCTCGAGCGTCGAGCAGTACGTCGTCATCGGCTCCGAGGTTCCCGAAACGAGTCTCGAGCCGGTTACCGACTACGAGTCGTTCATTGGGAGCCACTCGACCGAGTACGACTGGCCCGAACTGGACGAAGAAACGCCAGCGGGGATGTGTTACACCTCCGGAACGACGGGCAAACCGAAGGGCGTGGAGTACACCCAGCGGATGCTCTGGTCGCACACGATGGCGACGCTCACCCCGCAGGGATTGGGCGTTCGCGACGAAGACGTGGTGATGCCCGTTGTCCCGATGTTCCACGTTAACGCCTGGGGACTGCCGTTTACGACCACCGCAGCCGGCGCGAAACACGTCTATCCGGGGCCCGCACCCGATTCCGCCGATCTCGTCTCGCTCATCGAAGACGAAGGCGTCACGCTCTCGGCCGGCGTTCCCACGGTGTGGCTCGGCATCCTCGAGTATCTCGAGGAGAACGAGGCCGATCTCTCCTCGCTCGAGCGGATCGTCATCGGCGGCAGCGCAGCTCCGAAGAGCCTGATCGAGCAGTACGACGACCTCGGCGTCGACGTCGTCCACGCCTGGGGGATGACCGAGATGTCCCCGATCGGAACCGTGGCTCACCTCAAGGAGGGACTCGGCAGACTTACCGACGACGAACAGTACGACAAACGCGGCAAACAAGGGCTGGTCGTTCCCGGTCTCGAGTTCAAGGTAGTCGATGACGACGGCGAGGAGATCCCGTGGAACGGAGACGATTTCGGCGAGCTCTACGTCCGTGGGCCGTGGGTAACGGATTCGTACTTCGAACGCCCCGACGCGAACGACGCCGACTTCGAGGGTTCGTGGCTCAAGACCGGCGATATCGTCACCGTCGACGAGGAGGGCTACATTCAGATCGTCGACCGCGCCAAGGACGTGATCAAGAGCGGCGGCGAGTGGATCTCCTCGGTCGAACTCGAGAACGCCATCATGGCCCACGACGCGGTCAGCGAGGCGACCGTCATCGGCGTTCCCCACGAACGCTGGCAGGAACGACCGGCCGCGTTCGTAGTCCCGGCCGACGGTGCCGACCTCGAGGAGGAAGAGTTCGAAACCGAACTCGAGGAATTCGTCGGCGCGGAGTACCCCGACTGGTGGACGCCCGACGCCGTCGTCTTCATCGACGAGGTGCCAAAGACTGCGACCGGAAAGTTCGACAAGAAGGTGTTGCGGGAGGAGTACGCGACCGAAACGTTGCTTACTGAGGAGTGAGGCTCCGGGTTCGCTGTTTTGCTGACTCGGCGGACGGTCGCAACGTGATTTATATCGCCAACTCCCCCCAGCACTCGATGAACGAATCTCGGAAGCGACGATCGAATCGCCGACGACCTCACGGCGAACCTCACCGTCAGTGTCGCACTGTTGGGATCGCTCTCGTCGCACTTCTCCTCGTACTGCTCGGAGAAAGTCGACTCGGCGGTGTGAGCGGGCTCGGGTGTCTCCTCTATTCGTTGCTGATCGACGCCGAGTAACCGCCGGTCTCAGGAGCTAGTTTTGGCAGCTGAGCGATTAGAGAAGCATCGAAAGGATCGCCAGTACCAGAAAAATGAGCACGAGCCACTTCGCGATCGTCATCGTGATACCAGCGATTCCCGACAAGCCGAGAACGGCGGCGATAATCGCGATGACGAAGAACATGAGTGCGAGTTCTAGCATGGTTCAAACAGTGCGATATACGTCAAAGTCAGTTGTGCCTGACTGTGCCTGCACGTCGGTAGCCAAACGGCGGTCGGAACACGGTCTCGAGTGATAGAACAAGTCCTGTAGTAGTCTAGAGGTCCTTTTACCCGTTAATTGGTGAGCAATAGGGCCAGCGTCTCGCTCATAGTACGGTGTTAGTCCAGATGGTTCCCTCCAGCACACATATGTGTTTCACCTATACAGTTATTTATTCTATAACCTAACTGATTAGTGTAAAGATTTATTATTGTACTACCAACATATAGAGTATGGTTGATAAAGATCATAGCCAGAACGAGAATCACACGATGAGTCGTCGTCGAATTCTACAGGCATCCACAGTGCTTGTGTCGTCGGGTGGAATACTCGGGCAGGTGTCTGCAGAAACTGATGACGCGTACATTGAAACACTGCCTGGATCTGAATTGAGTCCACTCTCGCCCGAAGAAATTGAAGATGCCCGCCGGTCCCAATTTAACGAGTTTGTTGAAGACGGAGGTTCACTCAAAAACTATCAGTTGAGAAATCTGGATAATCTCGAAGAGAACGCAAATATAACGGGATATAATCTCGTTGTTGACGCGGACGGAAATGTTTCGGAAGACTTCGTGGAAACCATCGAGACGGAAGAGACGGAAGATACTGAAATCACCACTCAGTCTACGGCCTCTTCAAGTCCGGAAGAAAAGATACAGGAAATGTTGGAAGAGAGCCTCTCTCGGTTGGAACAACGAAAAGAACGTCAACAGATCGTCACACCCCACTCGGGAGGAGATATCGACTGGAGCGAACTGTCGGGGGTTAATGACAGCGATGGAGACGTATCGGTCTGGTCCGAACAACCGCCGTACGGAAACGTAAAGCGGATCCACGAACTTCGGAGAGTTCCCGGTGAAGTTAACGTATACGCCGTGAAGGCAAAGGCTCGAATGAATTCGGCCAGGAACCTGTGCAATAGCGGACAGTCAGATTACTGTCAATCAGCCTATAACGACCGTCGAAATAAGCGATGCGAGATCGTTACAGACTGGGGCAGTGGCAGCAATGTCAGTTCCGAGGATATTGCGCCGAAAAACGATATCGATGACGGAACACGGGTGACTTTCGGCGGTGGTATCACCAACGATACAATCGGTGTTGATTATTCAATTAGCCAATCCGCTAATACCCTCGCAGACACGTCTGACACCTCAAGCGGCCGCGTCTCTCACCAGATCGAACTTAGACCTTCGACAACGGCCTCACGCACGACCATCGAGTACGAATCCTATAGTGTTGGCGAGTCTGTTGGATTCTGTGATACAATGGACGGAAAACACGTCGTTGACGTCACCGTGAATCCAGCGTGGGATCGACACTCAAGCCCATCACAATATTTCCCATACTGGGCACCAGCAGTATCCAGTGAAGGTGAAGAGGTCGTTGACTCACTCGGGTATTACTGTGGGCGTCCACAATAGACTATATTTCGTCATCCCTTGGGAGTCAAATAAGAGTGAAATAATATTTCAATCTGTATCCGAAACATATATTCATCAGTTATTGGTTGTTTAGTATATGATTGGGTTGAAACTCGTCCTACTCGGCATCAATTTCACACTACTATCGATTATGGTTGGGGATGGTGCGTGGGGGGCGGCGTACTTCGGTATCTTCCTCTCGATAGTCGGCGTCTTCGTCGGCTCCGTTGATACGTCGATCGCGTCGGAATAGGACACTCGTATCCAGTACGAAGGCCATCTGCGCCCGTCCACGCTGTGGAGCGTGCGAAATCTCGGTTGAGGAAAGTAGCGAAGCGAGGCCTCGAGTCGCCGAAACGCCGATCGTCTAAAACAGGTCCTGGGTCAGTTCTAAGGTCTCCTCGCGGTCGTCCCAGTCGACGATCAGCGCAACGCTGGTCGCGCTCGTGATGATGTCCTGGAGGTTGATTCGGGCTTCCGAAAGCGGATTGACGATGTCGCTGATGATCCCCGGCTGGTTGGGGAGTTCGCCGCCGGTGACGCGAACGACGGCCATCGGCGAGTCGACGGTCACGCTCGAGAACTCCTCGCGGGCGATGACCTCGCGGTGGAGGATGTTCTCGGCTCGCTCGGCCTCTTCTTCGTCGATGTAGAACGTCACCGTGTCCACGCCGCTGGCGACCGCTTCGATGTTGACGTCGCTCTCGCCGAGCGCCTCGGAGAGGTGCTGGAAGACGCCGGATTGGTTCCGAATCGCGCGACCGGCGACGGTCAGGCAAGCGATGGGGCGCTCTCGCAGGTCGACGAGGTTCTGGAACTCGCCTTCGATGCTCGTCCCGCCGCTCAGGAGGTGGCCGTGCTGGTAGTGGACGACGCGAACGTCGAGGGTGTTGTCCTTGTAAGAGAGCGCAGAGGGTGCGACGACCTCCGCGCCGCGGAACGAAAGGTTTCGAAGCTCGTCGACGGAAATCTCGCCGACGTTTCTGGCTCCTTCGACGACGCGCGGGTCGCCGGTCATGACGCCTTCGACGTCGGTTACGATAACGACCTCGTCCGCGTCCATGTACTTGCCGAGCATGACGGCCGTCGTATCGCTTCCGCCCCGACCGAGGGTGGTGATCGAGCCGTCCGTGCCCTCCGCGAGGAATCCCGTGATGACCGGAACCTCGTTCTCGAGCGACCCCGCGACTTCGGAGGCGCGACGCTGTGTTTCTTCGACGTCGACCTCGCCGTGTTCGTCGGTGATGATCGGCCAGCCCTCACTACCCGGCTCGAGGAATCTGGATTCGATCCCGCGAGCCGAAAGCGCTGCCTTGAGCATCCGAACGGACGTCCGTTCACCCATGCTGACGATCTGGGCTCTGTCTTCGTCGCCCGTTTCGAACGTAATATCATCCAGCAAATCGTCGGTCGTCGATCCCATCGCGCTGGCGACGACGGCGATTTCGTGGCCGTCTTCGACAGCTGCGGCGACCGAATCGGCGGCGCGATTGATTCGATCTCCCGAACCGAGACTCGTTCCCCCGAATTTGGTTACAACGCGCATAGAGACACCCCACAATCGATGTGAGTGGCCGTGATTCTGCTCATATGCGAGTCCATTACCAGAGCGGGCAAATAACTGTGTCCCATCGAGCGTATTTTTACCTCCGCTCTCGAGCGTGGCTGGCTTTCACGATAGGACTGTCTCCGAAAAAGAACGTCCCGATCACCGACTCGAGAGCGGCAGAAAACGGACGAAATTTATGTTACTGCGTATCATTACCACATACCAATGAACATACGCGACGCACTCGAGGCCGATGCCGACGCGCTTGCGTCCATCGCGGACTCACCGACTGACGTGATGCGAAACCTCGTACACGATCGGACGGTACGCGTCGCCGAAGACAGCGCCCACGATCCGAACGCCGACATCACGACCGACGACACGCAGTACAACGAATCAAATCCGGAAGACCTCTTGGGGTTCGTGAGTTTCGATGCGAAAGACGACACCGTTCACGTCACCCAGATTGGGGGAACGGACGACGCCTGCGTCGAACTGCTGGCCGAGCCGGTTCGGTTCGCCGAGTGTGAATCGATGACCGTCGAACTCTTAATCTCACCCGACGCCGATGGCGTAAAAGACGCCGCGGACGAACTCGGGTTTCGAAACTGCGGGTCAGGCCCTCGTTTCGAAAACGCTCGCACCCAGAAGTTTCGACTCGAGCCGTGAGTCGTGATGCATACCGCTCTGGGGACCTCCGGGATTCCGCGTTCCGAAACACGCCAGGTTAACTGAATTTCTGGACGGTCACGTCGAGCGTATCGAGATCGACGATCGGCGCGTATCCGGCGTCAGGATCGATATTGACGCTCTTTTGGAAATCCGTCTGGGACTGCCAGCAACCGGAGTTGATCGCGAGCACGTTGTGATACTTGCCGAAGCCGAGTTTGTGGACGTGGCCGGTGTGGAAAATGTCCGGCACGTCTTCGATGATCAGATAGTCCTCCTTTTCGGGAGCGAGTCTCGTGTGGCCGCCGAACTGCGGCGCGACGTGGCGTTTTTTGAGGAGCTGGTACATCGCTTTGTGGGGATTATCGTAATTGGCCTTCTCCTCGGGAAGTTCGGCGATCACTTCGTCGAGGCTGACGCCGTGATACATCAGGACCGAAACGCCCTCGAGGGTGACCGTCGAGGGGTTGCTGACGATTCGCGGGTCGTGAGCCGACATGATGCTCCGCAGGTTCTCGTCGAAACCTGGCTGTGGTTCCGCGAGTCGAACCGCGTCGTGATTCCCCGGAATCATGACGATATCAAGATCGCCGGGAACCTGTTTGAGGCATTCGTTGAAGGCTTCGTACTGGTCGTAGATATCGACGACGTCGAGTTCCTCGTCCTGATCGGGATAGACGCCGACACCCTCGACCATGTCGCCTGCAATCAAGAGGTATTCGACGTGTTGGGCTTCTTCCGTGTGAAGCCAGTCGGTGAATCGATTCCACGCGTCGTGCATGAACTCCTGGCTCCCCACGTGAACGTCGCTGATGAGCGCCGCCTGAACGTGACGATCCGCGGTGGATGGCTCGTACATACGCGGAACGTCTGGAAACGACATCGAATCGACGAACGCGATCCCCGAATCGTCAGCTAAGGTCCCCTCCATCGCTAACACCTCGTCGCAGAGTAACTCCTCGACGAGTTCGGCGTACTCCCTGTCTTTCATCACCAGCCACGGAAACGTCCCCGTGGCGTCCTCGAGTTCGACCAACCAGTGGCCGCTCGCGGTCGAACGAATGTCATTGACGAGTCCGACCATCGCCGCCTCGCTTCCGCCAGGCATGCTCTGGATAGCCGAGGCGGGCCGATGATTGAACCGGCCCCGAAGTTTCGATCCCAGTCGCTCGAGTCGATCTCGAAAAACGGCGACGAAGTCCTTGTACTCGCCCGTTCCCGTACTATCGCCGGTCATGTCGTTTGCGATCTCGAGCGAACGCTCCGAGAGATCGCCCGACCGTTCTATCCGGTCGGGAGACCCCCCTGTTTCGACTGGAGTTTCCTCGCCTCGGGGACGAGCATCCGGATCGGTGTCTCCAGTTGAAACGGAGGGGTCTTGCTGGCCGGATAGATTCGTGTCGGCGGTATCGGACGTAACGGGTTCCGACGTGGAATCGTTCGATACAGTTCCTGATGGTAAATCGGTCGAGGCGGAATCCGGTCTCGAACCGCTCGAAGAAGAGTGCGCGTCCTCGAGAACTCTCCGGACGTGATCCGAACGGACGACCAGCGTTCCCTCGGGGAGCGCGTCGACGACGCGCTCGAGGGTCGGCTGTGGGTGCTCCGTGGCCGCAATGAGCGTTACGGCTTCTCGCTCCGCGTTGTACCCGCGGGTAGTCAACTCGCTGACGATCCGAGCTGGTCCCTCGAGTGGCACACAATTCGCATTCGTGACTGGTGAGAAAAGGATGACGAATCGATCGTTCTTTGTCGAGTGATGTGGAGGGGAAAGTTGATGCACGGTCCTCGCAAAATGAAATTCAATGGGCGATGGTGACGGCAGCGATGCGTACGACGACCGAGACCGAACCGGTTCGTCGTCCGAGTCGGACGAGACTGATCAGCACCCGGACGAGGGTGGTGAACCGGGACCTACCGAAGACACTCGAGAAAATCCCGAGGACGATTCCGCGTCCGAGCGTGGAACGGCCGCCTCGGATGACGACACAGGGAGCCCTGACAAGCAAGAAGAATCCGCTCCCTCGTTTGAACCCCACGAGTCAGAGCGGCCTGAGCGATATCCAGATCGCGATTCGGCGCTGAGCTCGAACACCTCGTCGAATTCGGGCGGCCAATCCAGGGACGAGACGAGCGATGAACAGGTGACGATCGAGGACGATGGAATCGTCCGGTGGTTTCTCAAAACGGACGACGGAACCGTCCTGATCGTCAGGGACATTCTAACGAGTGTCGCGATCGTCGCCGTCATCGGACTCATTTTGTTCGGTATCAGCGGTATCTGGCCGCCCCTGGTCGCCGTCGAGAGCGGGAGCATGGATCCGAACATGAAGGAAGGAGATCTGGTCTTCGTCGTCGACGACGATCGGTTCGTGGGTGACGATCCGGTCGATGGAACCGGTGTCGTTACGCTCGAGAACGGTCAAGAGAGTGGCCACGACAAATTCGGAATGCACGGCGATGTCGTCGTGTTCCAACCGGGCGGAAGCACAACCGAAACACCGGTGATACACAGAGCTCACTTCTGGGTCGACGAGGGCGACGACTGGGTTGCACAGGCGGATCCGGAGATTATCGGCGAGGACGTGACCTGCGACGACGTACAGACGTGTCCGGCAGAACACGAGGGGTTCATCACGAAAGGTGACAACAACGCCGGTTACGACCAGCAAGCAAACGCCGGAACGAATGACGATAGCATCGTCCACCCCGAGTGGGTTACCGGAAAAGCCTCCTTCCGGATCCCGTGGCTCGGCAACGTCCGCTTGTTCTTCGACGACTACCTGCTCGGAATTGCAGGTGTCTCGTCGCCGATCACGCCGGAAGCGATCGGCGCAGTTTCGATCGGAGCAAGCGGTCTCGCAGGGACTGCCGCGGTCGCCGGGAAGCGGCGGTTCGGCCGGTAGTAAGCCGTTCATTTCGTGTGGAAGCATTCCCGGCTAGCGGAATCACTCTCGAGTCAAAATTTGGGTAGCCTTTTGGACTCGAGTTCAGTCGGCCTGCGACCGTAGTCTCGAGTCGAAGTCCTGTAATAGTAGGTCGAAGTCCGGTAATCGCGGAGACAAACCTTGAGCTAGCAGACCTCGAGCTAGATGTGTAAAGTCGTCCGACACACCAGTATGAGAGAGACTGCTCGACTTAGTTCTCGAACCTGGCCTGTACGAACGGTTGGATATCGTCGATATCACTCAGTCTCGAGTCCGAGAGCAGGACGGCCTCCGTCTCCTCGAGAGGGACGGAGAGGCTGATCTCTTTCGTCCGGCCGTATCGGCCCTTCGAGACGACGACGGCGTTGACGATACCGAGCATGTCTAACTCGCTGATGAGGTCGGTCACTCGGCGCTGCGTGAGGACATCGGCGTCGATCTCCTCACAGAGGCGCTTGTAGATATTAAAGACCTCTCCCGTATTGATGCTCTTGACGCCGTTTTTCTCGAGGGAAATGATCGAGAAGAGGACGAGTTTGCTCTGCGTTGGAAGGGTGCGAACGACTTCGACCACGCGATCGAGTTCGATCTTGTCCTGTGCCTGTCGAACGTGTTCCTCGACGATGGTCTCCGATTGCGATCGCTCGGCGAGCTCGCCCGCCGTTCGAAGGAGATCGAGTGCGCGACGAGCGTCCCCGTGTTCCTGTGCGGCGAAGGCCGCACAGAGCGGGATAACATCACCCGATAGCGCACCGCCCTTGAACGCGACCTCCGACCGGTGCTGGAGGATGTCGCGCAACTGATTCGCGTCGTATGGTGGAAACACGATCTCTTCTTCGCCCAAACTCGACTTCACGCGCGGGTCCAGAAAGTCGGTGAACTTCAGGTCGTTCGAGATTCCGATGATCGATACCCGCGAATTCTCGAGTTCGGAATTCATTCGCGAAAGATTATAGAGCGTGTCGTCGCCGCTTTTCTCCACGAGTTTGTCGATCTCGTCGAGCATAATCACGACGACCCGTTCGGAGTAATCGACCGCGTCGAAGAAGACGCTGTACACGCGGTCGGTCGGCCAGCCGGTCATCGGCACTTCCTCGAATGACTCTTTGTCCTCTTCGAGTTCTTCAATCCGATCCTCGATAGCCTCAATCGAGTCGAACGGCGTCGACTCAAGCGGGTGAGAAGACGGTTCGACTGCAGACGACGCTGCCCCCTCGCCCTCCGGTGACCCCTTCGTTTCGACTGGAGAACCGCCCGACGTAAGGTCAATGTCCGAATTAGTAGTGTCCGAACCCGAAGCCTCAGACGTAGCAGAACCGGATTCAGTCGTGGAATGCGGATCAGTTGCGTCGGGGTGGGAATCAGGGGAATTCGGGGCTGTGTCTCGCGCGCGTGTCCCCGTCTCGTCTGGTGGAGAGCCCTCGTCTGGTGAAGAGCCATCGGAATCCGAATCGGAACGGTCCACGGGAGTTATACTCGTCTGGTCGACAGCGGTGTCGGCTTCAGGGTTTTTCGAAGAGCTATTTTCTGGTGAGTCTCGACTCGCCGGTGACGACGATTCTGCCGTCGGCCCGTTGTCGTCGTTCGACTGACCCTCCGTGAGTTGCTTCCAGTCCGAGGACGCTGCGAAATCCTGCTCGCTATCGGAACTCGAGGAGCGCTCGTTCGTCGCGTCGAACTCCTCGACCGATTCCACGAGCGATCGAAGTTCCTCGAGTCGGCTGTCGATTCGACGTTCGTTCTCTTCGATGAACTTGTTCGCTAACTGTGCGAGTACGCGGTACTGCGTATCGGTTACTTCGCAGTTAATGTACTCGACATCACAGGGAACGCTGTATTTCGTCGACGTGCTCTCGAGTTCCTTACTAACGAACTTGGCACTCGCAGTTTTCCCCGTACCGGTTTTCCCGTAAATGAGAATATTCGAGGGCGTTTCACCGCGAAGCGCGGCGACGAGAATCGTCGCCATTTTGTTGATCTGATCGCTCCGATGGGGAAGTTCGTGGGGAGTGTACGACGGTCGAAGAACCTCCTTGTTTTCAAAGATGGGTTCACCGCTCAACAGGTCGTCGAACAGCCCTTGATTCTGCTCTTCGTCGCCGAGACCGGAGCCTTTCAGTTCCGTGGAGAACCCGTCTGGGCCGCCCAGTTCGACGTCACGATTCGAATCCGTCATATCCAATTCATCGTCAGACATTCGTCGTTCGTACACCCCCTCATTTCGAGTGGAAAGTAACCCGGGCGCGATCTATTATGCCTCGTACGGCCCTGAAAGAACTTATTCAAGCGTACGAGTTCGCGATCGGAGTCCAGTTGATGCAAACGAACCAGAGGAACACCTAGATATTAAATTCTTCCCTTCGGATTCCCATAACCATTATTATTGTTACCATTTCGGACATGAACGGAAGAGCCTCGGTGAGATCAGTGTGGTGGACTACGTTCCCAGAATCGGAGAGAGATGAGGAGAAATTATTTGCGAATGGTGGTTAGGGAAAGGGTAGTTGAGGAAAGGGTGGTTAAGGAAAGGTTGTTGGGGAAAGTGGTAGGAGAAGGGGTAATTGGAGACGAGTACTTGTCAAGTCGGCCGTATCAAGTCGGTTGTCTAAATAGGACTTCGACCACTTCAATTGAGGTCAATTGAGGGAATAATGAGTCGATTGATGACCATAATTGAGTGCGATCGCATCCACTGTAGTGATACCCGGAGATGATAACCAGAAAGGAGAGCAGAAAATGTGAAGAGAAAGAATGTGTATATATGAGTGAGTATGTGCTAGAGTACCAAAGCCCGCTTCTAACCCCCACCCCTTTGTTTCGACTGGAGAACGTTCCGAGAGGGGGTGGGGAGGGGGAGGTTTCTATTATGGGAAGATTTATATCAATAGTCGAGAAACAGTATCCGCAGAACTAGCAAAACCATTGTTTTACTAGAGTTAGATTAAGTAACCCTAGTCATTACTAGAATACCTGCTCTATAGCCGTTCACTTACTAGAATCCCTCAACTACTCCGTATACCCTCGAGACACCTTCTACCACTCTTTTAATCATATTTCTCGTCTTTGCTCTCCCAAAATCCCTCCAAATCGAAACTCACCACCCTCCTCTTTTCGCCATCTCCAGTCGAAACAAAGGGGTGGGGGAATGGACGCTTATACTAGTATGGTTCTAGTACACATAATCTATACCGACCCTCGAGATACTATGACTGCGCTCGGTTCACTCTCTATCCTGTGTTTTCGAGGTATCGTAAATGAACGTCATCGGAACCTTCCGTTTGATCGCGATCGACCTCGATCTCAATTACCCCTCTTTCGAGTGGGTACTCGTTGCCACCGTATCGTCTGCACATTGACTCCCAATTCACCATCTGTTTTGCTGCCATTCCACCCTGATTCAACTTTCCGTGCTGAGTAAGCACAAAGTCTCGCCGTTCACAGCGTTCACGAGAGCAAGCTCTCGTGCAGCCCATCAGAAGGTTTCTGAGGACGGGGATACGCGCCGTGGGAATCCTCGCGCTTCAGCGCGGGGAGGATGTCAATCCACTCCACACTATCCGATCCTTCTGCTTCCACCGCAATCATGCCACTCTCCCACTCTCTCATTCACACTATTGACCGTCTTTCTTGTTGAATAGTGAATACGTCTGACGTAGGCTTAAGTGAGTACAGTTCCGTAGTACGCGCAGATGCACCCATATGGTGCTGGAGGCCCCTAGGATGGGACTGTTAAAAGGACTTAAAGATAGTATCTCTCGCGCTACGGATCGGCTATTTTCCGAACAGGAGCCAAAGCGGATTGGAATCTACGGGCCGCCGAACGCCGGGAAAACGACGTTAGCGAATCGAATCGCTCGAGACTGGACAGGCGACGCGATCGGAACGGAAAGTCACATTCCACACGAAACGCGGCGCGCGCGTAGAAAAGAAGGCGTGGAAATCGAGCGCAATGGAAAGTCAGTCACTATCGATATCGTCGACACTCCTGGTGTCACGACCAAGGTGGACTACGAAGAGTTTACCGGCGAAATGGAAGAGGACGACGCGATCCGCCGCTCTCGAGAAGCGACGGAGGGTGTCGCCGAAGCCATGCACTGGCTTCGCGAGGACGTTGACGGCGTCATCTACGTGCTCGACAGCGCCGAAGACCCGATCACGCAGGTCAACACGATGTTGATCGGGATCATCGAATCGCGCGATCTCCCAGTCCTCATCTTCGCGAACAAGATCGATCTCGACGACGCGAGTGTCAAACGTATCGAGGATGCGTTCCCACAGCACAAGACCGTCCCGTTGTCGGCGAAAGAAGGCGACAACATGGACGAAGTGTACGAAAACATCGCGGAGTACTTCGGGTGACCTGAGATGCCGAAAGCAACGAACGCAGACGACGGAGATGGACCGGAGAGCCCCGACGGTGTACAGATCGATCTCATCAGCGGCGAACGAATGGAGGGGATGGCGAGCATGGAGAAGATCCGGATGATCCTCGACGGCGTCCACGACGGCAATATCGTGATCCTCGAGGAAGGCCTCTCGCCGGACGAGGAGAGTCGCCTCATCGAGGTGACGATGGCCGAAATCAGCCCCGACGAGTTCAACGGTATCGAGATCGAGACCTATCCCAAGTCGAGTACGGGTAATTCGTCGATCCTCGGTCGAATCATGGGTAACAACGAGTCGACGAAGAAACTCACCGTTATCGGCCCGGCGAACCAGATCGAGACACTTCACAAGGACGAAACGCTCATCAGCGCGCTCGTCAGCCGTAACTAATGCCACATCAGTGTACGAACTGCGGCCGCACGTTTCCCGACGGCTCGAAGGAGATGCTCTCTGGCTGTCCCGACTGTGGCGGCAACAAGTTCCAGTTTGCCCCGTCGTCAGCAACTCAAGCAGGCACAACGGCGCAAGCAGACGCACCCGGCGTCGAGTCGGGCGACTCGAGTACACCCCCCGATCCACCGTCGAACGGGTCAACCGATAGCGTCGCCGCTCGAGCGGCCGAAACGGTTCGGGATTTCGTGTCTACTGAGTCAGATTCCGTTGACACTGAGACAGGTTCCATTGACACTGAGACTGACTCTGTTGATAGATCTAACAGTACTGGCAAGGTCTCGAGTCAGTCGGAGACCGGTCCAGAGACGACGACTTCCACACGCAGTAGCGAGGAGCAACCTACACACAGCATCGACACACAGCAAACTACAGACGCTTCGCAATCGTCTACGCCTAACGCTGACTCGTCTACGCCTCACGCTGAAAACTCCCAGTCGTCTAATCCTCACGTTGAAAACTCGTCTGCAACGCGCGACGAAACCGACCGCGAGACCGACTCAGAAAAGCCAGTTCAGAATACGGTTTCTGAATGGACGACTGCGAGCGATAGCGAGGAGATTCCGTCCTCGAGCGGTGAATTTCCGGAGTGGCCGGACTCCGCACGACCGCCCGAAGACCGATCAACTGCAGACTCTGATCTCGAGGAGTCCTCCGATTCAGCGAGTACTACAGATCCGCAAGCGGGCCAACGGTCGGAACCGTCCGATATCCCATCCGAAGGATCGCCGTCCGCATCCGGAGCCACGAGTACTGATCGGAAAACCGATGGGACGGCTTCCGAGCGAACTGATCCCCGATCGGCCGATTCCGAACCGGTTGATTCCCAACGAACTGAACCCGAAGAAACAGGTACCGCCCGGGTCGAAACCGATCCTATCGAAAGTGAGGATACCGCACAGGCGAGTGCCAGAAGCGATGTCGTTCAATCGGACGAGCTTCCGGATTCGACAGCACCGATCGAAGACGCCACCGCACCGGACCACGGACGTGTCGTGAGCGAACCGACGGGAGAACAGCCATCGCTCGAGGATCTCCGAGCGGAACTCAACGAACAGTTCGAGAGTATCAAAATCCTCAAACCGGGCCAGTACGAGCTGAATTTGATGGAACTGTACAACCGTGAGGAGTACATCATCTCCCTTCAGGAGGACGGCCGATACGTCATCGATGTCCCGGATTCGTGGCGAGACGGAAGCGAAGAGTAGGATCCATTTCGACTGCCACTCCTGCTGTTTCGACTCTCACTCCAGCTGAAACGATGGGGGTTTGTTCGACTAGATCTTTCTCAAATCACCGCTCGATAAGCCTGTCCCTCTGATTACTTCCAGAAGGCACAATTTCAACTCGAGAGGTGGTGCGCTCTTGTCTCCAGTATTGGTTTGACTCGAGCGACCGTTGGCCTCGGCTCGAACGACCGTTGGCCTCGGCTCGAACGACCGTTGGCCCCGTCCAATTCGCTGGAGAAAGATGGATTTAAGCAACGTGACCGAGACGACTCCTGTATGAGTACTGCAACCAAGATCGTTCTCACCACGGTCACCGCGTCGGCCCTGCTGTCGATCCTGCTCGTCTTTCAGACCGTCTTCGTCTGATGTTCGAGGATCGTCCGCTCTCGAGGCCGGTCGAAGACGTTCGAGATGAATATGCACCAAACACCCTCGTTTTCGACTGCAACCAAGATTTCGAAACGCTTCCGCCAGCGCAAGCTGAGGATCTCGGACTCGTCGTCGATTCGCTCGAGCCGACGACGTATCCCGCATCGTGGCTTCCTGACGATGCACCCGAACTGTTGAATCGGTATGCGGGGAGTGATTTCACTATCGGAATGCCGGGTGACGGGAGCGTCGCCTGGACTCGACAGACCGATCCGCCGGTCGTCATCGTAAAGCCTCGAGTGGCGGGCTCTCCGGACGCGTTCATCGATTTCCTGCTCGCAGAGGCGCTCGTCGAACTCTCTCTGGAGATTCCAGAGCACTTTTTGGGATTCTTCGAGGACCAATATCCGGAACTATCAGCCGCGACGCCGCTCGATCCCAACTCGACGTACCAGATCGCAGCGGCACTCTTCGACGGTTGGACGGGTCTACAGACCCGCGACGAGTTCGCCGACTGGCACGACGATCACCCAGAACTCGCCGATGCCTGGCAGGATGCGGGCTCGAGTCTCGAGGAACGAGTAGGCAAACTCCCGCGGGCGGTTGCGCGCGGGGAAACCGATTTCGCCGATGCGACGGAGCTCGCGTGTGCCTCGATCAAACACGCGATCGAACTCCCGGCGCCGTTCGGCGCGCTCGAAACGGAGGCCTATCGAGACCACGGTCCCGAGTACGGGATTCAGTGGGTCAAAAAGACGTTCGACGCGCTCGAGGACGAACCCTAACAAACCCTCGAGGACGAACCCTAACAATGCGCTCGGGGACGAACCGCAGTTGACGCGATCGGTTTTGAGTATCCGAACCGATTCGGTACGCTCGAGTCAGAACTCCACGGCGACGGTACCGTCCTCGTCGAGGTCGATCACGCCGTCAAAGAGGTCGCGAAACGCGTCGACGATGTCGTCGTCGTGAACTTCTTCGGAGAGGTGAAAGAGTCCGATCGCATCGTGTTCCTCGAGCAGTCCGAGAATCTGTTCGACGGCCTCGAGGGCGGCTTCGTCGTCGGCGTAGTAGGCGAGTTCCGTGACGGAATCGAAGCTGATCCGAAGTTTTCCGTCGTGTGCGTCGAGAAAGCCGTCGATGTGCTCGAGGATACCGTCGATGTTGTCCGGTGCACTCACGTAATGGACGGTATCGCTCGAGCGCCGCGAGTAGCCCCGTTCGATGCTCAGCGTGTCGAGTATCTCGGCGGATTCCTCGTCGACGTCGTAGTACTCGAGTTTCTGTCTCGCTTCCCGGGCAGTGGTTCGAGTGGAGACGACGAGGAAGTGATCGGTATCCGTTTTGAAAAATTCCGTATCGATGCGGTCGGTTTCGCCTGTGCTCGGATGAAGTAGAAGGATGCCAGTCCCACCTGGAATTGTCTCCGGTGTCTCGTCGATTTCGAGCGAGTAATCCATATTGAGGATATCAACTTTCGGGATCGACTTAAGCGTGCGGATGTCTCGAGATACAGACCCTACGATGGACGGAGTGCTGGCATTTCCAGCACTGTTATTTCCAGTACCGCTTTCAGCACTGTTATTTTCAGTACTGCCATTTTCTGTACTGTGTGGCTTCCATTAGCCTTGACTGGACTCGTGACATCGTGCGACAAGTCTACAACCACGCGCTCCACGAATTCAACAAGATCCCAGAAGACGAAGGAACGCTTCGACAACGCGTCTGGCAAGTCCGTGACGACCTACCCAATCTCAAACAACAGTGGACTGATCTCAAACAGGTTTACTCCACTGTGTTGCAGAAAGCTGTCGAACGCATTCGAACCAACATCAACAACCTCGGCAAGCTGAAAGACAAGGGATATGATGTTGGTTCGTTGCACTGGAAGTCGCCGCGGGAGTATCGGAGTTTTACGTATCGACAATCGGGCTTCGAACTCGACAAGAAGAGTGGCCCGAGAGACCGAGCGATACTCCGACTCAAAAAAGTCCACGGCGAAACGCTGGAGATTCCAATCCGACTCCATCGTGACTTGCCCGAACACGACGCTATCAAAGAGGTCACGGTGAAGAAAGAACCTACAGGAGCGTGGTATGCCTCATTCTGTATCAGTACAGAAGAGCCCGATAAACCCGATGTAAAAGACATCGATGCTGAAGACACCGTGGGGCTCGACCTCGGCGTCCTCAACTTCGTTCACGACTCGGACGGACGTTCAATCGGGCGACTTGACTTGTCCGACGAGCGAGAGCGACTCGAACGCGAGCAACGCTCGCTCTCCCGCAAACAACACGAATCTCGAAACTGGGAGAAACAGCGTCGCCGCGTTGCTGAGGTTCACACTCGGATGTCGAACAAGAAGCGCGATTACAAGCACAAGCTCGCTCATTTCTACGCGATGGAGTACGACGCCGTGTTCGTCGAGAACCTCAATGTGAAGTCGATGCTGGAATCAGATGGCAACGCTCGGAACAAGGTTGAGGTTGGCTGGCGTGACTTCATCACGATTCTCAAACACCACGGTCGGAAAAACGGCTGTTACGTGGTTGAAGTCGAACCTCGTGGGACGACGAAAGAGTGTGCGTCGTGTGGTGTGGAGACCGAGAAGACGTTGTGGGTGCGCGAGCACTCGTGTCCGTCGTGTGAGTTCGAACTGGATAGAGACTGGAATGCGGCGTTGAACGTCAAGTCACGTGGCTTGTCGGAACTAGGAGTGGTTCACTCCGAAGAAACGCCTGTGGAGACTGCGACCGCTGTAGACTCGATTTCCGTGTCTGCAAGTCGCGTCGTCGAAGCAGGAAGCCCCTGCCTCAAGGAACGAGCCGCGTTAGCGGCGAGTGAGTAGGCAGGGGTAGTTCACTATTGTCTGTGAGAGCAACCGGTACGTTGTCTCGGTATCTTGTCGAGTCTCTACGGGACGGCGTTGTTTCTCGAGGGCGATGCGAGTTCTACGCCAGTATGATTTCAACTGATGTCTCCGCCTTCCTGCCGGAGCAAGATCACCATGGAGAGCCCCGAAATGAGGATCAAAAGCAGAGCTGGAACGGCCGCGTACCGATAGGCCAGCGCGTCCTGTGCGTCCCAGACGATAGAGACGAGCGTATCCATTCCGACGGGTTGGAGCATCAACGTTACCGGAAGCTCCTTCATCGTCGTTAGGAACACGAGGATGCCACCGGCGATCACACCCGGCATAATAAACGGCAACGTAACGCGTCGAAACGTCTCGAGTGGACCGGCGTTGAGCGTCCGAGCGGCCTCGATGGTTTTTTCGTCGACCTGCAGTACTGACGAGCGAACGGTCCCGACCGCTTGGGGCAGGAAACGGACGACGTACGCGAACACGAGTAACCAAACTCCTTGCCGATATATCGAAGGCAATGTTCTGGTTCCCAAAAACACCAGCGCGAGTCCGATAACGACACCTGGTACGGCAAATCCAATGTAGGTTGCTCGCTCGAGGATCCGCGAAACGAGTGAGTTAGTTCGCCCGGAGTAGTAGGCCACGGGAAGTGCGAACAGACACGCGACCAGCGCGGCCAACAGGGCGAGATAGACCGAGTTGACGGCGTATCCCCACTCGAACTCGAGTGACGGGATCGGATCGCCCTGACTGCGAATGAGCCAGTTCGTGAAAATGGCGACGGGGACGACGAGGGTGACGATTCCGATCGTCGAAACGAAGCCCATCGCCGGCCACTTCCAGTGGCCGAGTCGCATCTTACTACCCTGCCCCGGACCCCCGGCGGCGTCTTCGTCTTGTCCGATGCCAGCCTCAATGACCAGAACGATGGCAACGATCGCGACCAGTTGCAACGCGAGCAACGCGGCGTATTCGACGGCAAAATTACTGAACTCCCAGTAGATCGAACTCGTGAAGACGTTCGCTTGCATGAACGCCGGCGTCCCGAAGTCGGATATCGCGTAGAGACCGGCGAGCAATGCGCCGGCGGCGATTCCTGGTCGTATCTGGGGTAACGTAACGCGGCGGAACGCTTCGAACGGTCCGGCGTTGAGCGTCCGAGCGGCGTCGACGATCGAGCTATCCATCGACAATAGCGCGGCTCGAGTCGTCAGGAAAACGTAGGGGTACGTATACAGCGTGATGATAAATACCGCACCGGAAAGTCCGTCAACGGGTGGAAGCGTCATTCCGAACACCGAGTCGACTTCCCCGCCGGAGCCGAACATGCCGGTAAACGCGATTGCGCCGATATAGCTCGGAATAACGAGTGGCAGTGCGGCGACGATGGTCCAAAAGTGTGGGTACGGAAGGTCAGTCCGAGTCGTCAGAACGGCGAGCGGAACGCCGAGTAGAATCGAAAACAGGGTAACCAAGGCCATCAGCCCGACGCTGTTTGCCGTCACCCACGCCGTCTGTGAGGAGACGATGAGTCCATAGGCTCGTGAGGGCTCGACCGTCGTCGCCTGCCAGACCAGCCAGAACATCGGTGAAACGACGAGGAACGCAACGATGGCGCTCGCTGTTCCCAACGCGGCCATCGATCGGTCGGTTTCACCGAGACGCTCGAGAATCGACTCGAGTCGCCGTGAAGCATCCAGATAGTTCGTGAGTGATTTCATTATGGTCGTCTAACCTGTTTGCTGGACTCGCGAGTTTCACAGGTTCGTTTGGGCTAGGTTCACCTAAATCCCCCGAAGCCGCTCGAAGAGAAGTCGGGCAAGTGTTTCCAGAAGCGGCTCCGTTGTGTGTCGGAAAAAGCGACCACTGAGGGAACGAAAGAGCACTGAGAGAAAAGCCGTGAACAAAACGGAATAGAGAGGGGATGGAGAAAACGTCCCACTACTGACGATGAGCGGTGACTGCTGGAGCTGGGATTAGACCGTCATTCCCTCTTCCTCAAGAAGGTCTCCTGCTTCCTGGAGATCCATATCGAACTCGCTGAGGTCGAACTCCGGCGGGTTGATCTCCTCGAGATCGGGAAGGTCGCCGACGTAGTCGACACCTTCGACGACGGGATATTCGCCGTTTGCTTCCATCATGAATTCCTGACCCTCCGCGGCGATGAGGTGACGGATGAACTCTGCGACGAGTTCGGGGTCGCCGACGTTGTTCGTCGCGGCGACGCCCGCGACGCTGAACAGACAGCCGGCGTCTTCTTCGGTAAACGTCGCTCTGATCGGCGCGTCGGGATCTTCGTTGAGAATGCGTGCGGCGTAGTAGCTGTTTCCGAGGCCGACGATCGGATCGTCGTCACCGCCGGTGTTGACAGCCTCGGCTTGATCGGAGCCGCCCGAGAAGAGCTGGATGTCCTGGTCTTCGACCATTGCCCGAACCCACTCGCGGGTTTCGTCTTCGCCTTTGCGTTCGACCATCGCCTGGATGAACCCGCGGAAGGTCCCGGAGTTCGGTCGCGTCGAGATGATCCCTTCGAACCGGTCGTCGGTCGCAAACTCCGTGATGTCGGTCGGGAAGTCGTCTTCGTCGCCGTCCCAGCGTTCGCTGTTGTACTGAATCGAGCGCACGCGACCGGTCACGCCGGTCCAGTACCCGCTCGGGTCGCGGTAGCTTTCGGGAACGGCCTCGACGATATCCTCCGGAAGCTCTTGTACGGCACCTTCTCGTTCGAGTTCTCCGAGCGCGCCGGGGTCTTGGGAATACATCAGATCCGCCCCCGCGGCTTCACCTTCCTGGATGAGTTGGTTCACGTGCACGTCGTTATCGTCGTAATCGACGCTGACGGTGAGATCGTCGTACTCGTCCTCGAGAGCTTCGAAGACCGGATGAATCTGGTCGCGAGTCCGCCCGGAGTAGATGGTGATTTCGCCCTCGAGATCGCCGAGGTCGTCCCACTCGACGGCGGTCGAATCGACGGATTCCGATAGCGGTTCGGATTCCGCGATCGGCGCACCGTTGTCATCGTCTCCGAGACATCCTGCAAGCCCTGCGATGCCAGCCGCGGAGATACCCGTAACGGCGAGGAATCGTCGTCGTCCGGTCGTCGTTCGGTTCGGTAGGTTGCTGTCGCGTTGTTGCATATGTATTTTAGGCTAACCTAAAACACTAATACCTTCCGATTGCTTTTCGGAGAAATGGACGAGAGGTGGGACAGCTACCACTACTAGGCGGTCTCAACCCGATGCCCAGGGGTTTCGGCCAGCCTAAACCTCTCTGTCTCCATCTTTTTAGGCCACCCTAAAGAGTGTATCGGTCGTCTACTCGATCCGATCGATGTGTACGAGATCGATCAGCTTCGAACGCATGTGGTTCGGCCGATACGAACGTACCCAGTCGGGCGATGCGAACGCGTTTTGTCTCCTGCGACGCAATACGTCCCATATGAGTGTTCGCGAGGAATTCGACGAGTGGGCGACGGACGGTCGCGATAAAGGGATGGAGGACCGACATTGGCACACCGCGAAACACGCGCTCGCCAGAATGCCGGTTGAAGCCGGCGACACCGTTCTCGATCTCGGGTGTGGAAGCGGGTACGCGGGTCGTGCGATCCGAGACACCAACGACGCGGGCCGCGTTTACGGACTCGACGGGTCGCCGGAGATGGCACACAACGCCGCAGACTACACGGACGATTCACGGGTCAACTACGTCGTCGGTGATTTCGACTCGCTTCCGTTCGAGACCAACTCGATCAATCACGTCTGGTCGATGGAATCTTTTTACTACGCGGCGGACCCCCACGAGACCCTCGAGGAGATCGCTCGAGTCCTCACACCCGGCGGGACTTTCTACTGCGCCGTGAACTATTACGAGGAAAACGTCCACTCTCACGAGTGGCAGGAGTTCATCGCCGTCGAAATGACGCGATGGAACCGCGAACAGTACCGAAGCGCCTTCCGAAACGCGGGCCTTCACGTCGCCGAGCAGGACAACATTCCCGATCGCGAGACGACGATCCCACATGAAGCCGAGTTCCCGACGGACAATTGGGACACGCGCGAGGAGATGGTCGAACGCTATCGGGAGTACGGAACCTTACTTACCATCGGCGTCGCACCCTGATCGTCCCCGTCTGTCTCGGCGTCGCACCCTGATCGTCCCCGTCCGCCGTTCTCAGCTAGCGGCCAGCGAGAATGGTGGCCACTCTCGAACCCCCCAATTTCCACTCGAGACCCCTTTCAAACGCGTACACCCTCCAGTATCGGACTGTAACTCTCCTCGCGCACAAATCCGTCTCGAGTCGAAACGGTCCTCTCCTTGCGATAACCCTGCACGCCGCTCCCAAAACTTCTCCGTTCGAGCGCGTTACTTCTCGAATCGCTCGCCCGCAGGAACCGTCACCTCGAGCCAGTTCTCCTTGGGAGGGAGGGGACAATCGAACGTCTCGCTGTAGGCACAAAACGGCGTGTACGCGAGATTCAGATCCAGAACGATTTCGTCGCCGTCCTCGAGATCTCGATCGGGAGATAATTCCATGTATCGGCCACCTTGGTAGGTCTGCTGTCCCGTCGTCTTGTCTCGGAACGGGATAAACAGCGGCTCCTCTTCGGGCCGTTCCATCTGATACGCCGCCAGTTCGTACGTTCCGTCCGCCAGGTCCGGATCGTCGCGCTCGAGGTCGAACGAGAGCGTCACGACTCGGAGATATCTAACCTCTCGACCCGTCGTCGTATCCATCGTAACGGGTTCGGGATCGTCGTGAACGGCGGCACTCGCGTGCACGCGGTAGTCGGAATCCGGCTCGAAGTACTCGAGACCTGAGAACTCCTCGCGCTCTTCGGGCGGGATCGGGGACTGGGGGTGCTCGTCGAAGAACTCGTCTTTCTCGGCGCGTTTCTCCTCGAGCTCCGATCGCCACGTCTCGACGTCGAACGAATCGCTCATAGGGACGGTAGTGGCCGCGGACTCGAGTGGGTTGTGGTTCGAAGCCGCTACTCGAGAGTTCTGCATCCGTTTCTCGAGCTGAGGTAGCCGTTTACATGTCCGAAGACGCAACTGTGGATGAACGAGCGAAACGCGTCGTCGATGGAAGCGAAACCGGAATCCGTATCGTCGACGATGTCGAGAACGGAACGGCCTCCGTCGACCCGGATCCGGAGATTACCGGCGAACTGAAAACCAAACTCACCTGAGGAGCCGACGAGCGGAGCACCTACCCGCTCAGAACCGATGCGATCGATTCGATCACTGACGATGAAATCCGGTTACGCGAGGACTACTGATCGGGGAAAATAATTTGCGTTGACGCTCGGACAATCGCGCTACTCCGCAATCGTGAGGATACCGTTGTTCACGGTCACCTCGCTCGCGTCGGCTGGCAGTTCGAACTCGAACTGCTCGCCGTCCGTGACGACGATCGCCGTGTCGTTGACGACGTCAACTGCGATGTCGTTGGCAGCAGCGCCGAAGTCGACCACGATAACGCCGCTGTCGTCGTAGTTGTACGTCCGAACGGTGGCTCCGTGTCGGTCGACGTCTCGTAGTTGTTTTGGGACTCTCATATCTCCCCTAGGTGTCCAACACGTGTAAGCCCCACGCTGGCAGTATCAACGGAGGATTCTTCATGAGAATTTATGTTGAACGGCCGAGTTCGGACTGAATTCTTCGAGGACGAATAGCGATCGAATACGATGCAAGACTGTCGGCGAAAGAACACTCTACCACCGGACCTCCTGACGGCCAATCGGGGTACAAGAGTTTATCCCGGAAGGCGGACCAATCGAGGTCCGTCAAGGATATGGCTGACCGACGATGAATACGCACAGCATGACGAACTGGCGCTCGGTGTTCGGACACCCAACCCCCTACGACGAGCAAGTCGACGGTATCGAGTCAGCCATCGAAACCGCACGTGATGGCGGCTATACCGTGATCGAAGGGGCGTGTGGCACCGGCAAGACGATGATCGCGCTCACCGCAGGGATCGACCTCGTTCGCGATCCCGACAGCGAGTACGAGCGCGTGTTCGTCCTCACGAGCGTCAAACAGCAACTCCATCAGTTCGAAGAGGATTTGGAGACGATCAACGCGAATCTCCCGTCCGATTGGGACCCCGTCTCCGGGCTCACGCTCGTCGGAAAGGCGGACGTCTGCCCGTACAACCGCGAAGGAAAGGCGGGAATCGACGACAGCAACGTCTACGATCGGTGTGAGACCCTTCGCGACCGTACGCGAGCACTCACGGGCGAAGGCGGCTCGACGACGGCAGGTAATCTCGCCTCTCGCGCGCGAAGTCAACAGATTGGGCTCGCCGACAGCGGCTCTCGAGGCGGTTCGGCCAACTTTCTCGAGACTGCAGGCGAGGCGACTCCCTACCCCTCCGATCTCCCCGAGTACGACGACGGCGGACCGGCCGGGAGCGAGGTCGAGTACTGTCCGTTCTACGCGCAGTACCTCGAGGACCTTCCGGACGAGGGGAGCGACGGCGACGCCGCCGAAGCGGTCCCGTTCGATTTCACCGAGACGGGACTCGTTTCGCCCGAAGACCTTGTCGGGCTCTCAGCCAGTCACGGAACCTGTCCGCACTCGGTGATGGGAGCCGTGCTCGGTCACGTCGAGGTCGTCATCGGGAACTACTACCACGCGTTCGACCCGACGACGACCTCGTCGTTTACCGGCGCGCTGCTCGACGACTCCACGTTCGTCGTCTGCGACGAAGCCCACATGCTCGAGCCGCGGGTTCGAAACCTCGTGAGCGACGGCGTCGCCGACAGAACGCTCCGGGACGCGGAGACGGAACTCTCGCGCGTGATCCAGCCGGTTCGACACGAACGGCAGGGAAGACAAACCGAGGGCGGGTCCAAGACCGCAGACGCTGACCTCATCCGGGGAGAACTCGCCGATAGCGACGTCTCTTACGACGAACTCGAGAAGACCCTCGAGTTCGTTCAGGATCTTCGGGGCGAACTCGACCGCCGTGTAGAGGCTCACCTCGAGACGGAGTACGGGAGTTGGAAGGCGGATCTGACCCAACTCGAGGACGACGAGATCCCGCTTCGAGACCCCGCGGACCCCGCCAAGGACGAAATCAGCGAATGGGCGTCTCGAGCGGGATATGCCGACTCGGTCTGGGTCCGTGCGGAGGCGGTCGGCGCGATCGTCGAGCGGATCCTGAACTCCGCCGAAGATGAAGAACGGACTCGGTCGATGCCCGCCGCCGGCCGTCTTCTCGGCGAGTGGTATCGCCGCGGCCACACCGACTACTTCAGGGAGATCGAACTCGAGCGAACGTGGAACGAGATGGAGCCCGACGATTCGTGGCGGCGAGCGTACACCGCTCAACTCGCCTTACACAACTGCGTTCCGAGCGATGCGATCGGCTCGCAGCTCTCGAAGTTCGGCGGCGGCGTGCTCATGAGCGCGACCCTCGAGCCGATGGACGCGTTTACCGAGGTGACAGGCCTCGAGTACCTCGAACGCGAGGAGGACCGTCCGGTCGCCAAACGACAGTACGGGTTACACTTCCCGGCCGAAAACCGTGAGAGCTTCGCGGTCGCCGCGCCGAAATTTACCTACGAGAACCGAGGCCGCGCCGGCGAAGAAAACCCGACCCGTAGGAGCTACGTCGACGCGCTCGAGCAGGTCGCCGACCTTCCGGGGAACGTCCTCGTTGGGATGCCCAGTTACGCCGAAGCGGAGTGGGCGGCGGGGGCGCTCGAGGATCGGATCGCCAAACCCGTCCTCATGGACGCCTCCAGCAGCGACGAGACGACCCAGTCGCTGAAAGACGAGTTCTTCTCGGGCGACGGGAAGGTCTTGGTCACGAGTTTGCGGG
The DNA here is from genome assembly GCF_055379965.1 of Halostagnicola alkaliphila. NCBI lineage: Archaea > Methanobacteriati > Methanobacteriota > Halobacteria > Halobacteriales > Natrialbaceae > Halostagnicola > Halostagnicola alkaliphila. The sequence continues at coordinate 527,858 of NZ_AP043826.1, forward strand.
GAACGCTCACCGAGGGTGTCGACTACCGCGGCGACCGGCTTTCGGCGGCGGTCGTCTGTGGGGTTCCCATCGTCAACACCTCGAGCCCGCGAACGAAGGCCGTTCGCCGCGCCTACGACGACGAGTTCGGGAACGGATTCGAGTACGCGCTGACCGTTCCCGCGGTCAGAAAGGCGCGACAGGCGATCGGTCGGGTGGTTCGCAGTCCCGAAGATGTCGGCGTTCGCGTCCTGCTCGACGAACGGTACGCGCGGGACAGTTGGGATTCGGTTCGCCCGTATCTCGCCGCAGACGAGGAATTCCAGCCGGTGAGCCTCGACATGCTCGAACTCGGACTCGAGCGGTTTCGAAGCCGACTCGAGTCGTAGCGTTCTCGAGCCGAAGCCAGTTGAGCCGGAGCCAACTCGAGTCGGGGTCAGTTCGAGCGAGTCGACGCTGGTACGCGCGGTTCAGTAGTTCGATCGTCGAGTTCGACTTATCGGATGATCGTCGTCGAGCCGGACGCCGAGTCGCTCATTTCGGCGTACAGCGAGTACAGGAGGATCGCGAAGCCAAAGGCCGTAAACGAGCTCTGGACGGCGACGCCCAGCGCCACGTCACCCTCGAGATAGTGGGCGAGCCCGCCGAGAACCGAGCCGACGATAATACAGCAAAACCCGATCGTGACGGCTCGGAGTGCCGGGGCGTTCGTTCGTCTGTACGCGCGGAACGCGAGCATCGCGACTGCACCGCCGGTGAGGAAGGTTGCAGTGTTTGCGATCATAATAACCGCCGTGTATCCGTTCATGTGCTTGAATCGTGGGTTTGGAGAGCGCTCGTCGACCTCGGTGAGTTCGACGATTTCGCCGGGTTGGTCGGTGTGTGCTGGATGGGCATTCGGAAGCAAATGATCCGGTGGCCAACTAGTACAACGACCGAGCCAACTGTGTTGGAACGTTAAGCCAGCAGTTTCGAAACGTCGATTTATCGTATCGGAACGTCGAGCCAGCCGTGTTGGAACGCCGATCCCGCTTGAAAGCCTCGATGAGGCAGCGATATCGATGCGCTCGAAACCCGGTTTATCGGTACGGGTTCAGTGTCACGGAGTATCCGTGAACTCGGTCGTGTTACCAGTCGGCTTTGGAAAGTACTGTAGCGGTCAATTCCTTCAGTAACCGTTCCGGTTCTCAACCCTGAAGAACAGTCCCGAATATGTTCGCACGAGGTGGTCTACAATCGTCGACCGGCGATTCGTCTTCTTCGCCCGGACGAACGGCGTCCCCTCCGCATCGTCGGTTCGTGGCCATTACGTCTCGAGAATGATGGCGTCTTGCGGAGCGAAGCCGACTGTGAGGTTGCCATCAGGAACCTCTTCGAGGCGGAGAACAACCGACATCTCGTTCCATTTCCCGTGGACGCGAACGGTGGTTCCGAGAAATTCGCTCGTTTCGACGTTCACGGGGAATCTGTTGGTTTCTGCGGTTCGCGAGAGGTGCTCCGGGCGGACGCAGATCGTTAGTTGGCCGCTCTGTTCGGCTTTTCCGTACTGCGTCGGATTGTCGTCTCCCCCCTCGAGCGAAGGGAGTCGAAATGTCCGTTCGTTAACGCCAATCAGTGTCGATTCGGCCCCTTTCTCGAGGATTTGCCCTTCGAAGAGGTTGTTGTCGCCGATGAACTCCGCGACGAACCGACTTTTCGGCGTTCGATAGATCGTTTCGGGCGTTCCGACCTGCTCGACCCCCCCTTCGTTCATAACGGCGACGCGGTCCGAGACGGCAAGCGCTTCTTCCTGGTCGTGAGTCACGTAGACAGTTGTGATATTCAGCGTTTCCTGGATCCGGTTTAGCTGTCTGCGAAGCGACTCCCGGAGCTGTGCGTCGAGCGCGCTCATGGGTTCGTCGAGCAGGAGGATACTCGGTTCGGGTGCGAGTGCGCGAGCGAGCGCGACGCGCTGTTGTTGTCCGCCCGAGAGCTGCGTCGGGTCTCTCCCGCCCATTCCCTCGAGGTCGACCAACTCGAGCAGTTCCTCGATGCGTCGTTCGCTCGAGGTACCGGCGGGCGGTTCGCGAAACCGCAGCCCGTAACCGACGTTTTCGGCGACGGACATGTGCGGAAAGAGCGCGTAACTCTGGAAGACGACGCCGACGTCGCGGTTCTCGGGAGCGGTTCCGGTCATCGGTTCGCCGTCGAATGTGATCGTTCCCGTCGTCGGTTCCTCGAAGCCGGCGATCGTCCGGAGCGTCGTCGTCTTGCCACAGCCCGACGGCCCGACGAGCGTGAAGAACTCGCCGTCTCGAACCTCGAGATCGACTCCCTCGAGGGCCGTCGTTGCACCGCTTCCCGCTCCGTACCGCTTGGAGACGGATTCGAGGGTGAGTTCGGTCACTGCTCGAACCTCCCGCCGACGCGGTCGATGACGACGAAACTCGAGGCGGTAACGGCCAATAGAATCGTCCCCATGGCGATCGCTGGTCCGGATCGACGACCCAGATAGCGCTCGAGTGCGACGGGCATCGTGTAGGTATCGCTGCCGCCGGCCAAAATCACCGTCGAAGAGAACTCCCCGATCGAGATGGCGAAGGCGAACGCCGCCCCGGCGACGATTCCGCTGGCGATCAACGGGAGTTCGATGTCCAGCAGGGCGCGGGTTCGGGAGGCACCGAGTGCGCGAGCGGATTCGACCATCGCTGGATCGAGATTCGACAGGAGCGGCGAGACGTTTCGCGTCACGAACGGATAGGCGGCGACGGCGTGTGCGACGACGATGGCGACCGCGCCGGTCACCTGGAACTGCCAGCCGAACGGAAGGGAGAGACCGAAAACGAGCCCCTGTAAGAGGCCGATACCGAAGACGACACCGCTGACGGCGAGGGGAACCATCGCGAGGGTGTCGATGATCGCCCCGCTTCGCCCGGCCCGAGCCGTCACTACGCTCACGACGACGCCCATCGGAACGGCGATCAGCAGCGTTCCCAGACCGAACAGTAGCGAGTTTCGAATCGCCGGATACGGCTGGGTCTGGAAATCCGCGCCGTCGACCTGCCGCTCGAGCAGGAACGAGTAGTGCCGGAGGGTAAAACCGCCGCTATCGGTTATCCCTCCGATCACGAGACTCGCCATCGGGCCGACGAAGACGATCAGCGCGACGACGCCGTAGCCGACGATGGCGAGCCGTTTGGGGGATAGGGCTGTTCGAAGGTCCGGAAAGAGCTTTTCTCTGCCGGGTGGCGACGCGGCCCGTGAAAGCCCGGACTGGGCGGATTCGTACCGGAGGTAGGCGTAGGTGAGCCCGAGCGAGAGAATCGTCTCGAGGATCGCAAGGGTCGCAGCTTCGGCGTAATCCAGGCGGCGCATTCGATCGTAGATCCAGACCTCGACGGTCGCCAGCTCGAGGCCGCCCAGCGCGAGGACGATCGGGAAGGTCATGAACGTAAAGATGAACGTCAACAGCGCGCCGGTGAACACCGCAGGGAGCAACTGGGGAACGACCACGTCGAGGAACGCACGGCGGCGATTCGCACCCAGACTGCGGGCCGTTTCGACGGTTCGCGTATCGACGGACTCCCAGGCGGCGACGGTGATTCTGGCGATCAGCGGCGCGTTGTAGAACGCGTGGGCGACGATGACGATCGCGAGGGGACTGTACTGCATGAACGAGTAGGGCCCGAGCCCGACGGTTCCGAGCACGGAGTTGAGCGTGCCCGCCTGCCCGAACATGGCGTAGAACCCGACGGCGACCATGATTCCAGGGAGGACGAACGGCAGGATCGTCAGCGATCGAATCGTCTGGCGGCCCCGAAACTCGTAGTTCGCGAGCACGTACGCTGCCGGCAATCCCAGCGCCAAACTGGCGATCGTCGACAACACCGCCTGATAGGCCGTAAAGCCGAACAGTCCGCCCTGTACGCCTGGAGTCCGGATGGAAACCCAGGGAAACGGAACGTCGAGTCCCGGAAGCGGCGTCTCGAGCGACAGCGAGATCGAAACCGCGCCGATCCAGCCGACGATCGCGCTGAGGTGGCTCCCGATCGCGAGCGGGTTTTCGAAGAACGACGCCAGCGAACCGAAGTAGAACGGGTCGGCGAGGATCTCCTGAAAATGGCGGAGCGTCGGAACGCCGTCGACGAAGACCGCGTTCGAAAACACGATCCCGACGGGAACGTAAAGCATCACTGCGAGCACCCCCGCGGTCAGGAGCGCCGTCAGTGTCAGCGCGTGGCGCTCGATCCAGTCAGCAAGCGTGCTATCCTCCAGAAAGCGACGAACGGGCCGTTGGGCGATCCGGTTCCGGGCCCCATCGTGTTCGTCGCTCGGTGCCACGGTGGGTTACTGGACGATCGTCTGTTCCCAGTCGTCGACCCAGCCGTTCAGATTGCCGTCGAGTTCGTCGTAGGTGAACGTAACCGACTCCTCGGGTTCGTAGGCGTAGTCGTAGAAGCTTTCCTCGAGGTCGACGAACTCGTCCGCGACCGCGGGGAACTGGACGTTCTTTTCCGCGATGGCGGCCTGGGCCTCGCTCGTGAGGACGAAATCCATGAAGTTGTGTGCGAGTTCGGTCTTGGTGCTGTCGGCGAAGACGGCCATCCCCTCGTGATTCTCGTAGCCCTGGTCGTCGGGGAACGCGATCTGGTTTCGCGTGAGATCGGGATCGTCGCCGCCCGCGTGAAAGACCTGATCGGTCGAGTAGGAGACGATAACAGACCGTTCTTCGTTCTCGTACGGTCCGAAGTAGGTGTCCGTCCAGCTATCGCCGACCATGACGCCGTTGTCCTGTAGATCCTGCCAGTAGTCGAGGTAGTCGTCCTCGCCGTACCGGTCGATCGTCCAGAGCAAGAACGCCTGTCCCGGATCGGAATCTTGCGCGTTCTGGACGACGAACTCGTTTTCGTACTCGTCCTCGAGCAGGTCGTCGAACGTTTCGGGCGTCTCGACCGCGCTCTCGTCGTAGACGAGGCTGATGTATCCCGTATCGTAGGGTAGTACCCGGTCGTCCGGGTCGCCGAAGTCGATATCATCTCGAATCCGATTCGCGTTCTCGAGTTCGTCTCGGCCGATCGGTTCGAACAACTGCTCGTCGAGATTGTCGTCGATATGGACCAGATCGTCGACGTTGAGGCCGAGAAAGAGATCCGCATCGACGTCGCTCTCCTGTTGGGCCTGCTGGATGTAGAGGTTGAGTCCTTCTTCGGGGACCGTCCAGTTGATTTCCGTGTCCGGGTACTCCGCTTCGAACGCCTCTTTGAGCCACTCGGCCGGCGAGTCCCCGTCCTCGAGTTCCCCCTCGACGAACGACGAGTACGTCGCGACCTTGAGTTCCCCTTCGTCCTCCTCTCCGTTTTCTCCGTCCTCTCCGTTTTCTCGGGTGAGACAGCCGGCAAGTCCCGCGGTTGCTGCGCCCCCGCCGACGGCACGGACGAACGTACGTCGTTGCATTACTCGGTTGTGACACCGGGTAGTCTTAAACGCCGTGATCGGCGCTTCTGCGGTCCGAACGACTTTAGGCATCGACTGTGAGGTGTATCTGTGCCATCGAATCGCCGACTCGTTATCGCCGGAATCGTCTCCGTACTCGGCGTGCTCACCGGAGCGATTTTACTCGACGTGCTCGGGACGATTTTGTTCGCGCTGACTGTCGCATACGTTCTTATCCCGGTCCACGGCTGGCTCGTTAGACGAGGGCTCACCGAGCGGATGGCGGCCATCGCTTCGACGACGCTCGGCTTTGTAACCGTCCTCGCCGTCTTCTCGCCGATTTTTGTGACGCTCTATCTCCGTCTCGAGGAACTCGAGGCGCTCGTTCGAAGCCTTCCAGCCGAACTCGTGATCGACGTATACGACCAGACGTACACGCTCGAAGCGGGCGAAGTGCAGTCGTTCGCTCTCTCCTGGCTGAGCGACGTCGCGATCGCCTTCGCTTCCGATTTGCCGGTCCTCGCGATCAAGTTCGCGCTGTTTGTCATCCTGTTGTTCGCCTTGCTCAGGAAGGGTGATGCGGCTGGAAGAGCGGCCATCGCACCGGTCCCACACGAGTACCGCGACATCGTTTACGCGCTCGCCAAGCGCGCGCGGGAAACGCTGTACGCCATCTACGTCTTGCAACTCGCGACCTCCGTTGCAACGCTGATCATCGGCTATCCGCTGTTTTTAGCTCTCGGATACGATATGGCGTTTACCCTGGCGATGATCGCCGCGATCCTCCAGTTCGTGCCGATCATCGGGCCGAGTCTGCTCATCGCCCCGATTGCGATCTACCACATCGCGGTCGGCGAACTCGTCGCCGGAATCCTCGTGGGAGTACTCGGCGTCGGGTTGATCGCGTGGTTCCCCGACGTGGGCGTCCGACCGTACTTTTCCCGTCGATCCGCGAATCTGCCGGGAAGCCTCTACTTCGTCGGGTTTACCGGCGGCCTGTTCACGCTCGGTCCGATCGGTATCGTCGTCGGCCCGCTGATCGTCGCCGTCTTCGTCGAAGCCGTCGACCTGCTCGGAGACGAAGTCAACGGTGGCCGAACGTTCACCGAAATCGTCGAGGAGAGCGTCGACCTCGAGGGTTCGGGCTTCGAACCGAAAGAACCAGACGACCCGAACGGCCCGAGCGAGGACTCGGGGTCTCGGCCCGCCGGTAACGATTGATATATAGTGCGAGTGCACACCTGCGCCTTCAGGCGCGGGAGGAGGGTGATTTCCAGCGGTCGTGTTTTCCGGCTGTCCCGCTCACTTGAGCCCCTGTCTCGCTGTCTGTTTTATCCCCTGTCTTTTTCTCGGTGCTTGCCCTTTAGAGGCCTAAGTATGGTTTCCGGACGGACACTCGTGAACGCGGTTATCGGTGCGCTCGTCGCAGTCGTTTTCTCGTTCATCCCGTTTTCGACGATTCTCGGCGGTGCTGCGGCCGGGTTCCTCGAGGGGACGGACGGTCGTGACGGTGCGATTTCCGGCGCGCTCTCGGGGTTGATCATGTTCCTGCCGATGGCCGGTATCGCGATGGTCGGCGTCGTGCTATTCGGCTTTGGTTTCGGAGTGGTCGGGATGCCCGCGAGCGGAGCTGCCGTCGGCTTGCTCGTTCTCGGCGTCCTCGCCGGCGGCTTTTTCGTCTACGTCGTGGGACTCTCCGTGTTCGGCGGTCTCATCGGTGCGTATCTGGCGCGCGAGTACCCCGAAAAACACGCTTCCGCTCGGGAAACGCTGGGGTACGAGAAAGCGGCTCGCGATCCGAGTCGTTCGTCCGCGGACGAGTATTCCGAACCCACCGCTCGTTCGAATCCGGACGTGGGCCCGCTCGAGGACGACGAATTCGGCCCGTCCGATGGCGACCGGATCGACGACCACGAGTCGGACTCCTACTGGGATCGGGACCGGCCTCCAGTTAACAGGGACACCAACGGCGATCGAGCCGGGGCACAAAAGGACGGCGACAACCCTGCCGACGAAGTCGATCCTCGGGACGACAGCCGATTCGACTCTTGATCGGAGCCGAGCGATAGGCGCTCACTCGTAGCGCAACGCGTCGATCGGATCCGTCCGCGCCGCTCGCCAGGCGGGGTACAGTCCCGAGACGATACCGACGAGAATCCCGACGACGACGGCGAGTGCGACGTACTCGAGCGGGTAGACCAGCGGGAGCCCGATGTACCACGCGCCGAGATAGCCCGTGGCGAACCCGAGTGCGGTTCCCAGTATCGCCCCCACTAACCCGAGGATCACCGATTCCATCAGGAAGAGCCCGAGGACGTCCCGGTTCTGTGCGCCGACGGCTTTCATGATCCCGATCTCTCGCGTTCGCTCGGTGACCGACACCAGCATGATGTTCGCGATGCCGATCGAGCCGACCAGCAACGAAATCGCCGCGATGCCGACGATGAAGTTCTGGAGCAGGCTCAGAATGTCCTGTAGCTGCTGGAGCAGTTCCGTGCTCGTCTCGAGCGACACGACGAGATCGTCTCCGAGGAACTCGCTCGCGTCCGATTCGTCGCTCTCGAGGTAGGTCGTCGCGGCGTCTCGAGCGCCCTCGATCGCCTCCTCGTCGGTTGACTCCGCTTCGACGATGATGGCGGTAAACCAGGCGTCGTCGGCCGCTTCGTCTTGTTGCGCTTCTCCGTCTTGTTGTCCCGCTTCGTTTTGCGCTCCTCCTTCAGCTTGTTGCCCGTTTTCGTCCTGCTGTCCGCCGCCCATCTCAGCCGCCTGCTCAGTGTAGTACGGCTCGGTCGGGACGTAGACCCGCGGCGAGTTCTCGAATCCCTCGAAGGGACTCAACCCTTCGGAGGTATCCGTGATGCCGACGACCTCCGTCTCGATTTGCTGGCCGGTCAACAGCGTGATCGTGAGCTCGTCGCCGACCTCGACGTCCTCCTCGAACTGGCCGGCCGCCGCGGGATTGAGCACCGCTTGCTCCTCACCCGGCTCGAACTGCTCGCCCGCCTCGAGCGTGTCCGCCCGGATGTACGACGAGCCCGAGGCGACGACGCCATCGCCTTGTGGCACCGTCTCATTCCCGTCGCTGATGGTCTGAGTCTGTAACGGCGCGTAGCCGTAGGCCGCCTCGACGTCCTCGAGTTCGCCGACGGCGTCGAGATCGTCCTGGCTGAAGACCGGCTGTGCGCCGGCACCCGGACCGGCCTCCACGTCGGGATCCGCCGCCCAGCCGTAGAGGTTGCGCTGGTCGTCGGGACTGATGTCGCCGATGACGCCGGCCTGCAGGCTCGCGCCGAGCGTGACGAACGCGATCACCGCCGCAATGCCGATGATGACCCCCAGCATCGTCAGTCCGGACCGAAGCTTGTGACCCGCGATCGAGCGCCAGGAGAGGCGAAGACTCTCGAGCGGCCGCATTATTTCCCTCCCTCGAGTTCTTCGACCCGTTCTATCTCGCCGTCGAGCAAGTGGACGATCCGCTCGGCGCGCTCGGCGACGTGGCGCTCGTGGGTCACGACGATCATCGTCGTCCCGCCGCCGTGGAACTCGGCGAAGAGGTCGAGCACCTGTGACTCCGTCTCGGTGTCGAGGTTCCCCGACGGCTCGTCCGCGAGCACGATCGCCGGGTCGTTCACCAGCGCTCGAGCGAGCGCGACCCGCTGGCGCTGGCCGCCCGAAAGCTCGTTCGGGAGATGATCCGTTCGGTCGCCCAGCCCGACGCGCTCTAAGAGTTCGCGCGCTCGGTCGCGTCGACCGCTTCGGGAAACGCCCTGGAACAACTGGGGGAGCGCAACGTTCTCGAGGGCGTTTAGCCGCGGCATGAGATTGAACGTCTGGAAGACGAAGCCGACCTCTGTGCCGCGGAGGCTGGTTCGTTCGCGCCCCGACAACCCGCTCACGTCTCGGCCGTCGACGACGACCGACCCGTCAGTGGGCGTATCGAGACAGCCGACGAGGTTCATTAGCGTCGACTTTCCGGAGCCGCTCGGTCCCATGATCGCGGTGTAGGATCCTCGAGGCACGTCGAGAGAGACGCCGTCGAGCGCGTGGACCGGCTCCCCGAGCTGGTAGGTCTTGCGAACGTTCTCGAGAGAGACCGCAGTGCCTGCGTTCGGGTGTGTGCCGCTGGTCGGGTCTGTCTCCGGATTCGAGTCCGCCCCCGTATTCGACATAGTGATCCCCTCAACACCTCCGGCGAAAAACCTTCGCGGGTTTTTTCCGAGGGCCGCGATGTTTCGTGTTCCCCGTCGTCCGGCCCTGCTCGACCGGAGGTGCAACGTTTTTGCCGACTCCCCACAGTGCTCGAGACATGAAGCGCACTGGCGGCTCCGACGAGGCGAAACGCCGGGCGGGCGAACGCGCCGCCGAGGAGGTCGAAGACGGGTTCGTCGTCGGGCTCGGAACCGGTTCCACGACAGCCCACGCGATCAGGGCGATCGGCGAGAGGGTCGCGGACGGACTCGAGGTTCGGGCCATTCCCACGTCCTTTCAATCTCGTCAACTTGCACTCGAGGTCGAGATTCCGCTTACCTCGCTGGACGCCGTCTCGGGCGTCGACCTCGCCATCGACGGCGCGGATCAGGTGGTCGAAACCGGCGACGGCACCGAACAGGTACTCGACAGGTCCGACGCGGGCGACGGCGACCTGATCAAGGGCGGCGGGGGTGCCCACACGCGGGAAAAACTCGTCGACACCGCGGCGGATCGGTTCGTCGTCGTCGCCGACCCCTCGAAACTCGTCGACCGGCTCGAGGGACCGGTTCCGCTCGAGGTAGTGCCCGACGCCCACTCGGTCGTCGCCGACACCGTTCGGGAACTGGACGGCGAACCGACCCTTCGGGAGGCCGAGTGCAAGGACGGCCCTGTCGTGACTGACAACGGGAATCTCGTGCTCGATTGCTCGTTCGGCCGGATCGAGGAACCCGAGCGCCTCGCGAGCCGACTCGCGTCGATCCCGGGTGTCCTCGAGCACGGACTGTTCGTCGGGCAGACGGACGCGACCTACATCGGCACCGAGGCGGGCGTCGAGGTTCAGGAGTACTGAGCGATCGGTGTGGCCGTTGGTACCCGGCCACCCCGACCGTTTCCTCCCGGTCGGACGTGTCGACGACCTGTACGCTTATTCTTCCCTCCGTCGTACTAGTGAGCGAATGGCACGTCGAACGATCGAGGACGACCGAGACGCCGAGATCGAAGCGTCGGACAGCGTCAACGACACGGCTCGAGAGCCGCCCGTCGGGACCGTCGATGAATCGGTCAAACAGCAACTCGAGGAGGCCTACCGCAACGACATGGAAGACGAGTTGATCGTCGTCGACGTCTCCTCGCCCGAGGGCAGTTCCTCGATCGCCGTCGAGATGGAGACGCCCCACGGAGACACCGACTTCACGAAGTACTTCGACGGCCCGAAACACGGCTCGCTCGAGGAGTGCGAGGAATTCCTCCGGTTTCTCGAGGTGGCCGGCGCTTCGCCGCTCGACCTCGAGGAGCTGATCGGCTCGCGGATTCCGGCGTCGTTCGACGCCGAATCGGGGTGGACCGTCGCGAGCGAGTACGCGCCCGAACGGTACGAGGAGACCGACGCCGCGGCGGATGCGGAGGAGTCCGCTCGAGCGCGTTTCGGCGGCTGGCTCGACCGAAACATGGAGTGGATCGTTCTGGCGATCCTCGTCGGCGGGGAACTCCTCATCGTCGCGATCCTCATCGTTCTTTTCGCCTGATTCGTCTGGTCCCCATCCGTTTCACTCGGCCTCGAGTTCGGTCGTGAGCCGAGACAGTGCTTCCCAAACGACTCGCGTCGGATTTCTCGAAGAGAACGTGTGAGATTCGTACGTGTAGGCCGTTTCGGAGTCACTCCGCTCCTGGAAGTGTCCCCACCCTTCGACGTGTTCTTGCGGATGATGGTGCCAACCGAAGTCTCCCGTGTCGTCGCTGTAGTGAAAGGAAAACTCCGGCCGGTCGGAGTCGGTCTCGCCGGCGAACCAGCGGACGGTGAGCGTTGCCGAATCCGCGTCGAACTCGACACGGTCTATCGCGATGTCCGCCACGACTTTCGTGTACTCTCCCGACGGAAACCCGCGTACCGCGGCGACGGCCGGGTGTCGATCGAGTTCGCGCTGAATACCTCGAAGCGCCCGGTGTGACGCCTGTGTTGAATCGTACGAACGGTCGTTACCGACCATCCTATGCGGATGCGCGAGTGTCTCGAGTGTAGGTCGTGTAGTTCTCAATGGCGTCTTCGACGGCCTCGAGGCGATATCGGACGAGTTCCCAGTCGTTCGCGGTCTGTAGGACGGCCCGCGTTTCTTCGGATTCGTCCGTTTCGGCGGCGCGTCCGCGGAGCTCGTCCGGCGAATCGACCGAATACCCCTCGCGCCACGTTTCGATCTCCGTTTGCAGATCGGCTTTCAACCGAATGAGTTCGTCGCGGTCGTGCGAATCGAGTAGATCGCGAAGCAATTGCATCCGCGTGTGGAGCGGGTCCGGCGCGTACAACGTCGTGCCGTCGCGGTCAGTTTTTAGAAGTACGTTCATCTCCGCGAGCCGCTCGAGATGATTCCTCGCGGTATTTTCGGCGACGTGGGCTTCCTCCGCGATGTCTGGCGCTGGACGGGGCTGGGCGATGGTTTCCGCGACCGATCTGACCCTATCGAACGCGCTCGTTTGGGCTTTCCAGGCGTCGATTCCGGGAGCGTCTTCGGTCATACTCATCCCTTCCTGCCCTAGTGCAATAAGTCTATCTCGAGATAAAATAATTGAGTAGCGTGGAGAGACTCACTACGATGGTTCGGAACCACTCACTTCTGGAAGTCGGATATCGCACCTCGGCGACCAATATGGGTTATCTAGTAGCACGTCTGTCGGAGTCCATCACATCAATAGCCTACGACGTCGACGACGTTTCGGGTTTCGTCGTGAGTGAGGTCGCCGTCGTCGCTGACTAATGGCGCGTCGAGCTCGCGACCGACTGCCCATCGAATCGAGTTCAGAAGACGACTCGGTGCGCTCGCCCTGTCCACGCTGTGGCGACCCTGTACTGGTCGTCACTAGCGCCGGGCCGGTGGCACACCGCGCCCAGCCCTGTGGCTCTCGCGTGACCGATCCGTCCCTCGAGTAGTCTCGTCGAATTCACCCTTTCCACTCCGTCGAACCCCCTCGTTTCCACTCGACCCCGTCTCGAACCCCTTCGTTTCGCCTCGAGAATTGCCTCTTTCCTTCTTTCGAGTCTTTCTCGCGTTCTGAGAGGTTACCTCACTCTACACTCGAGGAGGCTTTCGCTCGCCCCGAAAACAACGCGATTGCGACGTAACACACGCCGAGTGCTCGCGTCGCGGGGACGACCCACGGTTTCAACTCGAGGTCGTCGGGATTCTCGTAGGCCGTCCCCAGCGCGAGCGTGACGAACCGTCGGGGGAAGAGAAACGCCGGCATGCCGATGATACCGATAGTCCGACTCACCGCGGGCGCTTTCGCCTTCCCAGTGAGGACGAGCCAACAAAAGACCAGTCCCTCGAGTCGGGCCATCGGAACAGTCCACGGCTGAAGTTGACCCTCGTCGGGATTTTCGAACGCGAGGGGTTCCGCGGTGGCGATGATTCGATTCGGGACGGCCATCTGGATGAGACCGACGGCGACGAGCAGGAGTCGTCTCATAATTGCTGTATGGTGCCACTCACCAAAAGCGTCTCCGGCAGCTGGACACGCCCCAATCCCGTAGGTGAGGTTCCCTGACAGAACCCCCACCCCGAACAGACACCTTTTCAATCCCGTGTTGTAACTGCCGTAGTAGAGACGAACCGATGCCCGAGACTTCCGACCGGAAAGACGACCACATTCGCATCATTCACGAGGAAGACGTCGAGACGTCGGGGACGGGATTCGCCGATATCGATCTGGTCCACGACGCGCTTCCCGAGATTCATCGCGACGAAATCGACACGACGACGACGCTGTTCGGGCACGAACTGGCCGCTCCGATCGTCATCGAGAGCATGACCGGCGGCCACCCGAACACGACGAAGCTCAACCGAGCGCTCGCCGAGGCCGCCCAAGAGACGGGGATCGCCATGGGCGTCGGCAGCCAACGCGCCGGCCTCGAGCTCACCGACGAGGACCTGCTCGAGTCCTACACGGTCGTCCGAGACGTCGCACCTGACGCCTTCCTCTACGGTAACGTCGGGGCCGCACAGTTGCTCGAGTACGACGTCGCGGACGTCGAACGCGCCGTCGACATGATCGAGGCGGACGCGATGGCAATCCACCTCAACTTCCTGCAGGAAGCCGTCCAGCCCGAGGGCGACATCGACGCTCGCGGCTGTCTCGAGGAGATCGAGCGCGTCGCCGACGAACTGAGCGTCCCCGTGGTGGTCAAGGAGACGGGCAACGGGATCTCAAGAGACGTTGCCCGGCGACTCACTGAGGCGGGGGTCGACGCCATCGACGTCGCCGGGAAGGGCGGCACGACGTGGTCCGGGATCGAATCCTATCGCGCCGCCGCGGTCGGTGCCGATCGACAGGAGGAAATCGGCCAGCTGTTCCGTGCATGGGGTGTGCCGACCGCGGTGAGCACGCTCGAGGCCGCCGAATCCCACGACTGCGTCGTCGCCAGCGGCGGCGTTCGATCGGGGCTCGACATCGCGAAAGCGATCGCGCTGGGCGCTCGAGCCGGCGGACTGGCGAAGCCGTTTCTCGCCCCCGCCGGACAGGGCACCGACGCGGTCGTCGACCTGATCGAAACGCTCTCGCTCGAGCTTCGGACGGCGATGTTCGTCACGGGTTCGGCGTCGATCGCGGAGCTTCAGGAAACCGATTACGTCGTCCTCGGGCGGACCAAGGAGTACCTCGAGGAACGACGCCAGCGCTGAGGCGTTTTTTCCCAAACCACCGGGACTGAACTGCCCACAGTCGTTTTTCTGTCTCCTTGCTTTCGCTCGAGTCGGTTGTCGATACGAGCAACGTAGTTGCGACGGAACGACGAACGGTAGTGCCGTCGCTCTCGGCTGTAGCGTCAATAAAAAGTTTTAGCGGGCGATCCTTACAGGTCGCGGGGCTGGACCGTCTTCCGGTCGTTTGCTTCGGCACGTCGTGCGGCGTCTTCGAGAAGCTCGTCGACTTCCTCGTCGAGTGCTTCGTAGAAGTCCGAGGCGACGTTCTTATCATCGAGCGCTTCTTTGACGGCGGCTTTGACGATCAGATCTGCCATACGGAATGTTCGTTTCCGTTTACCTCTTATAACTGTTTCGGTTACTACCGCCAATACCGGGTCTGCAGGGGCCAATTCGTCGGTTCCGACGCCTGATCTCACCGGAAAATATATGTCCGATGAATTTTCGATCGGTCTTTGATCGGCTATATACCCCGAAGACCTGCTCGCGCGCGGTCCTCGGGTCGTTTCACGGCGAGTGTCGACGGATTCGAGTAGGTGCGCCGATGAGAACGAATATGCGCGAACTTCTCGAGGCCGTTGCGGAGGGCTCGCTCTCTCCGGTCGAGGCCGAAGCCGAACTCGCTGGGTACGTCACCGACGATGCTGGGCGGTTCGATGCGACCCGACGACAACGACGCGGCATTCCCGAAGCTATTTTCGCCGAGGGAAAATCGCCCGAATCGGTCGCGTCGCTTGCGGCGACTGCACTCGAAACGACGGGACGCTCGCTCGTTACGCGAATCTCGGACGAGCAGTTCGAGGTGCTCGAGTCCGTCGTCGACGATGCCGAACCCGACGCGACCATCGAACGCTGGAGTACGTCGGTCCTCATCCAGACATCGGGGTACGAACGGCCGTCGCTCGAGGCGAGAGTCGCGATCGTTACCGCGGGGACGGTCGACGGACCGGTCGCGGACGAAGCACAAGTCGTCTGCGAAGGCGCGGGAGCGACCGTCGACCGGATCGACGACGTCGGCGTCGCCGCACTCGATCGCGTCCTTGACCAGGTCGATCGATTGCGGACCGCGGACATCGTAATCGTCGCCGCCGGTCGCGAAGGTGCGCTACCGACGGTCGTCGCCGGACTGATCGACGCTCCCGTAATCGGGGTTCCCGTCTCGAGCGGCTACGGGCACGGCGGTGACGGCGGGGCAGCGCTGGCTGGAATGCTTCAGTCCTGTACCGTCCTCTCGGTCGTTAACATCGACGCCGGCTTCGTCGCCGGGGCGCAGGCGACGCTGATCGCACAGGCTGTTGATAGAGCCGTCACTCGGTCAAGTGACGCGTGAGGGGCTCCACAGAGCGTACCGAATAATGGATACTGGAATAATATCTTTCTCTTTTCGAAACTCGAGACTGTGTTAGGGGAAGCTTATTTAGCGTATCGACGACTATTTCGTTCTACCGGCAAACGCCGGAGAACTATGCCAGAGTGTAACCACTGCAGCGCGCACGTGTCGGAACGCTTCGTTCGCGTGTTTGCAGACGAACACGGCGATGTCCACGCGTGTACGAGCTGCTCGGCGAACGCAGGAATCGCAGAAGCTGCGCGAGAACGTGCTCGGCGCGTCTGAATCTGCTCCAGCGAGCGCAAACACGACCGGTGCTCGAGCACCGAACTATCCCGAGTCACCCATCCGGGGTCCGGACGCTTTTTGGTCCCCTCGCCAAATCCATACTCGATGAGCGATCACGTCGTTTACGTCCTCGAGTGTGCTGACGGGAGTCTCTATACGGGCTATACGACGGATCTCGAGCGCCGCGTTGCCGAACACGACGCGGGTGAGGGTGCGAAGTACACGAAACCACGGACGCCCGTCGAGCTCGTTTATCACGAGGAATACGACTCGAAGTCGGCCGCGATGTCGCGCGAGTACGAGATAAAACAGTGCTCGCGGACCGAAAAGGAACGACTCGTCGGCCTCGAGTAATCGGATCTCGAAGCGTTACAGAGAGCGGGATCGTCAGTCGTCCGTGTTCGCCGTCCGCGGCGAACTTACGTCGGGTTCGATGAACGCGTACTCGGTGAGCATCCGTCCGAGTTTCTCTACGCGATTTTGGAGGCTCGGGTCGATGAACGCTCTTCCGTCGATCGCGTCGGGGTCGGCCTCGAACTTCCCCGACGCGCTCCGGAGTCCGACCTGATGGGGGAGGACCCAGCCGTGAACGCCTCGGACGGTAATGCGGAGGTGGTCAAGTGTCGAGCCGTAGCTGCCGCCGCCGGCGGTCGCGAGGAGTCCGACGGTGGTGTCTTCGTACTCGTCGAACCCGCAGTAATCGTGAAAGTTCTTCAGGACGCCGGAGTACGAGCCGTGATAGACTGGCGTTCCGAGCGCGACGGCATCCGCCTCGCGGACGAGTCGCTTGACTTCCACGCCGTCTCCCTGCCCATCGATATCCGGGTCGTAGAGCGGGAGGTCGTACTCCTGTAGGTCGAGAAGACGCGTCTGTGCACCCGCTTCCTCGGCGGCCCGGAGGGCGTACTTGAGCGCCGTCCGGGTGTAACTCTCGTCCCGAAGGCTGCCGGAGACGGCGAGGACGGAGGGACCACCAGTCATAGGGAGGGTTACCAGCCCGGGTGTGAAAACGCCATCGCCGCTCGGGCGGAATTTGCGAGTCGAAGTCCCGTCGGCCCGAGACCCCCTTGAGCCGACCGAGAGAGTATTCGAGGTGACTCGGCGACCGTTCGAATATTCAGTGTTACGTTTCCAACCGCCGATTCTTCGAAACGGATGCGCGTCGTCGCTTTTTTCGCACCGGCCGCTGATACTCGCGCTATGGAGACGATTTCGTTCGGAACCGACGGTTGGCGGGCGACGCTCGAGGAGTTCACCGCACCCCGTGTGCGGATGGTCGGACAGGCAGTTGCGACGTACCTCAGCGACGAAGGGCTCGAGGCTCCCGTCGCGATCGGGTACGACGCTCGCGAAACCTCGCGCGGGTTCGCGGAAGAACTCGCCCGCGTGCTCTGTGCGAACGGGTACGACGTTCTGCTCAGCGAGCGTGACCGACCGACGCCGCTGATCGCCCACGCCATCGTCGACCGCGACCTCGCTGGCGCACTCGTCGTCACCGCCTCGCATAATCCGCCGGAGTACAACGGCGTCAAGTTCATTCCCGAAGACGGCGCACCCGCGCTCCCGGACGTGATGGACGCCGTCGCCGACCGACTCGCCGAACCGGAACCGCTTCCTGAAGCCGAGCACGGTTCCGTCCGCGAGGTCGATTTCGTCGACTCGCACGCCGAGGCTGCGACGGACGTTCTCGAGCAGACGACCGGTGCATCCGCCGACCTCTCCGAGCGTACCGTCGCCTACGATGCGATGCACGGAAGCGGTCGGGGAACGACGGATTCCCTCCTCGAGCGCGCCGGTGCGTCCGTCGAACGACTGCGCTGCGAGCTCGACCCCGAGTTCGGCGGAACCGGCCCCGAACCGGCACCCGAGAACCTCGAGGAGTTGATCGAGATCGTTTCGGGCGACCCCGATGACAACCATTCCGACGTCGATCTCGGCGTCGCGAACGACGGCGACGCGGATCGTCTCGCGATCGTCACGCCCGAGCGAGGGTACCTCGACGAAAACCTGTTTTTCGCCGCACTCTACGACTTCTTGCTCGAGTCGAACGACGGTGCTGCGGTCAGAACCGTGTCGACGACCTACCTGATCGACCGGGTCGCCGACGCACACGGCGAATCCGTCCACGAAGTTCCGGTCGGCTTCAAGTGGGTCGCTCAGGCGATGGCCGACCACGACGCCCTCGTCGGCGGCGAGGAGTCCGGCGGGTTCACCGTTCGCGACCACGTCCGCGAGAAAGACGGCGTCCTGATGGCCCTCCTCGCAGCGGCGATGCACGCCGAGGAACCGCTGGACGACCGCGTCGACCGGTTGCTCGAGGACCACGGCACCGTCGCGCAGGACAAGGTCAGCGTCGACTGCCCGGAATCAGAAAAAGCGCGCGTTCTGCTCGATCTCGAGGAGGAAATCCCCGAGACGGTCGCCGGGACGGCGGTCGAGGACGTAAACACCGCGGACGGCTTCAAGCTCCTGCTCGAGGACGGCTCGTGGCTTCTCGTGCGGCCGAGCGGAACCGAACCCGTGCTTCGAGTGTACGCCGAAGCGAGCGACGAGGAGCGGATCGAGGAGTTGCTCGATGCGGGCGAAGACCTGCTCGAGCCGTTGGTCTGAAACTTCGATTTTCGATCCCCCTCTACCGCCACCGGGTGGTCGACCCTCGAGCGGGTTGCATTCGCCGGGTTCGTATTTACCCGTCTCACCGTCCTATCAGTCTCCATGAGCGATCAGTCGGGTGTCGCCCGGATGGAACTCGAGCCGGACGCCTGGCACCAGAACGACGACGGGAACTACTACATCGACTGTCCGGAGTGTGGCTCGGCGGCGACGCTGATGAACGTCGTCGAGCACAACCGCTGCAACGCGTACCTCGATCAACACGAAGAAGAGACCGAACTCGACGAGGGGCGCATGGACTGTACGGCGAAGCTCACATTAGAACTCGCGTACACCTCCGATACGGAAACGACCGACGACGCCGTCAATGAAAGAACGGATGCTGACGACAGCGGTTCCGACGCCGCCGGCGACTACGCCGACGAGACAGACGTCGATCTCGAGGAAGACGACGGCGTGACGGGCGAAGGGACGCCGCCGGGATCGGAGGGGACGGTGGACAACGACCAAGAGTGATCATCGGCCTCCACCCTTCTCGAGTATCGATTTCGACGCTCCTCTCTCGTCGCGTACTCGATCAGTCGACGGGCTCGGCGGGAACACCGACGACGGTCGTCTCCGGGTCCACGTCGCCCGTCACGACCGACCCGGCGCCGACCGCCGCGTTCTTCCCGATCGTAATGTCGCCCAACAGCGTCGCGTTCGCGCCGACCTGGACCCCGTCCTCGAGGGTTGGATGTCGTTTGACGGGTTCGTTCGTGTCCCCGCCGAGGGTGACGCCGTGATACATGTGCACGTCGTCGCCGATTTCGGCCGTTTCGCCGATGACGACGCCCATTCCGTGATCGATCGTTACGCGCCGTCCGATCGATGCGCCAGGGTGGATTTCGACGCCCGTCAGGAACCGGACGAACTGCGAGATTACTCGAGCGAGAAGCTCGAAACCTAGATTCCAGAGCCGGTGATTGATCCGGTGCGCCCAGACGGCGTGCAATCCGGAGTAACAGAGCACGACCTCGAGACAGCCGGTTGCGGCGGGGTCGCGATTACACATCGTGAGCGCGTCCTCGCGTATTCGACCGATCATCTGCCCTCGTTCGACGCCCGATTCGGTCGTACGCGAGCAAACCGCTCCCTCCGTCCGAGTCGACCCCCGCGATCGGATCGACCACAACACCGTGCCACAGTCGCTCGCCGTCGATTCCTGTCGATACGGCCGGTGTGGCAGGTGCTTACCATATCACCACCTCACGAACGGCTTCGTGAAAACCCCTTCGAGGTCGCCCTGGTCGAGCGTTCCACCGCTTCGAGGCTCGTTACATCACTTCCCTCGAGCGAGCCGCGTTCCGATACGCTCGGGGAGCCCGGCCGCGTCGACGGCTTCCTGCACGCTCTCGACGTCGTACTCGATGCGATGGGTTTCGACGGTCATTGCATCGAGATCCGCGACGGCGTACCCCGCCCGCCGGTCGCCGTCTCGAGGCTGTCCGACGCTGCCCGGGTTGACGACGATTCCTTCCGAATACGTCTCGACGTGCTGGACGTGGGTGTGGCCGAGCACGAGAATATCTTCGTCCTCGAGCAGTCGCGGCGAGAAGTCCTCCGGGCGGGTGTACCGATCCGGATCGTCGGGGTGGCCGTGGATCAGCTTTACTCGCCCGTCGAATTCGACGCGTTCCTCGGGCAGGGACCCGAGCCAGTCGCGCTGGTCGTCCGTCAGTTCCGATTGTGCGTGTTCGACGCCGGCGCGCGCCATGCCGTTGAATCGAAACGATGTCCCTTCGACGACGGCGGCGTCGTGGTTTCCGAGCACCGTCGGTACGTCGCGATCCCGCGGCTCTCCCGTCCGCGTTCCGACGGCGCTCAACATCGCACCCTCTCGGAGGGCTTCGACGCACTCGGCCGGCCACGGATTGTAGCCGACAATGTCACCGGCACACACCAGTTCGTCGACCGGCGGCATGTCCTCGAGGACGGCCTTGAGGGCGATTCGGTTGCCGTGGATGTCGGAAATGAGGCCGACGTTCATGGGGGACACAACTCGCTCGAGGCGTTTGTAGCTTCCTGCGGTTCGGTGGTGGTTCGACGTACCCGCCGAAAAATAGCGTCGGCGATCAGTCGCCGTTCTCGATCGCCGTTTCGAATCCGTTTTCGGTTCGGGCGACGCCCGCCGCACAGACGGCGTGTTCGAACTCGAGATCGTAGGCCTCGCTTGCGGCCTCCTCGGCGTTTGCGGCTTCGAACTCGAACGCTCCGGGAGTGTCCGTCTCGTAGGTCGCCACGAGCGTCGGCTCCTCGACGGTTTTGACGATGAGCGAATCCTTTCGAACGGTGGCAATCAGCGCCTCGCCGTCCACGCCGATCGTCGCGGCGATCCGCGGCGTATCGTAGTCGTCCTTTTCGTAGTCGAGCGCGAGCAAACTCGTCGCGAGCGCGTCCCGCGTGGGATAGCCCCGCTCGAGTTTCTCCGCGATCGGATCGACGTGCGAGCCGTTTCCGAAGGCGGCGGTCTCTCCGGACGGCGTTTCGACGACGCGGAGACAGTTGTACGCGACGTAGGGATTGTCCGTCTCCGGCGCGTCTTCGGTCGGTCCGACGGTCAAGGCGTCCTCTCGAGCGGTGATCTTTCGGTTCGGGAACGACCGCGAGGAGACGCGGTAGGCTCCCACATCGGGGCCGACGACGACGAAGCGTCCAACGTACATACTCGGGGATAGATAGAGAGCGGAAAAGGGGTATCGGTTCGGCCTCGATTACGTTCCTGTCCCAACTACATTCTCTCGAGTGATAGTCGAATCTCGAACCCGATCGAGCGAGTACCGCTCCAAGCGTCGACTGATGAGTGAACCAGTCGACCGCTATCGGATTCACTCATTGGTACCTGTTTGGGTTTCCCCGGGACTTCTCGAGTGACAACCGGGCCCGATCGTTTATGTATGATAACGGGACCAAACCGTCCGTGACGACTGTCGAGGACTGTCTCACGGCGTTGCGACGGGCTTCGGAGGAACTCGGGGAATCGCCCTCGAAAGCCCAGTACGAGAAGTTAGGCTGGACGCCAGCCTCTGCCACCATTATCCGGACGCTCGGAAGTTGGAACGAGGCAAAAGCGGCTGCCGGGCTCGAGACGTACCCTTCGGGTGGTTCTCGAGTCGAGCCGAAACCAGACGAACTCGAGTTACCCGACGGGATGGTGTGGGAGGAGCTTACGGTTGATCAGCGCTGGCACTATCGAAACGTCGAACGCAATTCTCAACGGACGCTTGAACGCCGCAAAGGAATTCGAGTCTGGGTGTACGAGTATAAACGCGAATCAAATGGCTGTCAGCAGTGTTCGGAAACCGATCCGGCGTGTCTCGATTTTCACCATCTCGATGGGGATGAAAAAGAGATGACGATTTCACATATGATTACGTACGGATATAGCAAGAACCGAGTAAAAGAGGAGATCGGGAAGTGCATACTTCTCTGTGCTAACTGTCACCGTAAGGAACACTACAAACGGCCTGTGGCCGACAAAAAGCGATAAGGTTTTGTGATCGACCACCTTTTGTCCGGATGAAGTCCCGTAGGGTAGTGGCCAATCCTTCTGCCTTCTGGGGGCCGAGACGAAGGTTCGAATCCTTCCGGGACTACTTTTCCACATTTCACCTCGAGCAGTCGTCCGATCCAGTCTCCCATTCTCCAGTCGAAACGAGGGGGTCTGTGCCGGGTTACGATCCACCGGAAGAACTATTTAAATTCATTTCGTACGAATCGATATGAACAGACGGTCGCTTCTCGCTGTCGTCGGGAGCGGATCCCTCGCACTCACCGCAGGCTGTGTCGACGACCTCGGCACCGGCGGCGAGACGGACAACGACGACGAATCCGAGTACGAAACCGACAGCTTCGAAGGAGAGACGATCCCGCTCGCCCCCGCTGAGGACGTCCACGAGTGGTTCGAAAACGACGAGGCGAGATTCGTCGACACGCGCGGCGCGAGGCAGTACGATGCCGGACACATCCCCGGAGCCGTCTTGAGTCCGGGAATCGATACCGAAGGGAACGACCCGACCGACGACTGGTCGACCGACACGCGGGTCGTGACCTACTGTGACTGTCCGCACTCGCTTGCCGTCCAACGCGGAGCCCAACTCAAGGCTGACGGATTCGAGGACGTCTACGCCATCGATGAAGGCTACGTTGGGTGGGAACAAGCGGGGTATCCGACCGAACACAACGAGGCTGATGCCGACGTCGAAACCCACGAAATCGAAGGCGAGTCCGATCCGGTTTACGAGGGGGCCTACGTCCACATTTCCACCCCCAACGGAGGTAACTACGAGGTCGCCGCCATCGACGGTGACGGGACGTACAAGACCGAAATCAGGTTCCCAGGCCTGTCCGAAGAGTCGGAACTGATCGTCGAGGCACCCGACTACACCGTCGAGGGCACCCTCGAGGAGTTCACGGACGAACCGGTTACGGCCGACAGCTAATTTTTCTTCCCTCGGTCGTACGCGCCGGCGCGCTCGAGTTCGCCGCGTTCGCTGAGCACGGCGGGCGTTCGACAGATGCCTGGTGCGCCGGTCACTTGGGGTACCGTACAGTTGTTACAACTCTCACATAGCACCCGCGTCTCCGTCGATTCGGGCTCGAGCAGTCGCGCACCCAGTTTCGGTTCGGCGTAGAACGGGCGGGCCATGCCGACCATGTCAGCCGCCCGCGTCGGGGCGGTCTTTTCGGCTGCAGTCCGCGCGCTCGAGTCGCCGAGCAGCCGATCCATCTCGCCGCGTTCCCGTATCCCGCCCTCGGCGAGTACCGGGATCGAAATCTCGTCGCGAACCCGTCGACAGAATCCTTCGTTCCAGGCCGATTCGAAATCGTACTGTAGCGATTGTATCCAGTTCGCCGCGGCGACGAGCCGTCGGCGATTCGGTCCGCCGAAAGCCGCGTCGTACCCCTCGACCATCGCTTCGTTCGCCCACGCTCGGTCGGGATACTCGCCTCGAACGATGCTCATGTCCCAGACGACCGACCCGTTAACGGGAACGACGGCGTCGTAGCCGATTTTCTCGAGTCGACGGCAGGTTTCGATACCGTCCTCGAGCGAGAGGGTCCGACGGACGACCGGCCACGGCGGCGCCGCCGTTTCGGCGGGCACTTTGGTGATCAGCGGAACGTCCCCCGCCCGGTCGCGAATTTCGTCGTGAACCAACGCGAGAAACTCGAGGCGAGCCTCGGGGCTTCCGCCGAACTCGTCCTCTCGCCGGTTGTAGAACGGCGAGAGAAACTGCTGGATAATCCCCATGTTGGCTCCCGCGAGGTGGATGCCGTCGTAGCCCGTTTCGATACAGTAGTTCGCAGACCTGCCGAAGTCCGCGGCCAGTTCGTACACTTCCTCGGTCGTCAGCACGTGAGGGTCACACGAGAGAAACCCGAGCCGATCGAGCACTCGCAACTGCCACGGCGGCTTCGATACGGCGAGTTGCTCGAGATCCGGATTTTCCGCGCGGTACTCGGCGTGCCAGGTCTCCATACTCCGGAGGCCGCCGTGCTCGAGTTGGACGAAGATCCGACTTCCGTGGTCGTGAATCCGCTCGGTGAGTCGCGATAATCGAGACACGAAATCGGGATCGTGGACGCGAGTCATCCCCGGCGCGGCACAGCCGCCCTCGCCGCGAACGATGGTCGCCCCCTGGCAGATGAGCCCGACTCCCGATTCCGCTGCGGGTTCGAGATCCTCGATCAGGGTGTCGACGGCGTCGGAACCGTTTCCGGCACACTCGAGTAACGGAGCGCGATAGAGCCGGTTCGGAACGGTGACGTCTCCGATTTCGATCGGATCCTCGAGGGTGGCCATGGGCTGAATTCAGGCGGTATAACCAAGAACGTAGTGCTCGTTCGCACCTGAGTTGGAGCTTGTGGTCCGTGTTATTTCTCGACCTCGAGTAACGCGACTCGCTCGCAGACGAGGTCTTCGAGGCTCGCGTCGGTTGCCTCGCGTTCGGCCGACGTAACGTCGAAGTACGAGTGGAGCGTCTCTTCGTCCGCGCTCTCGAGGGTCGGCTCGGGATCGAACTGCTCTGTTTCGATTACCGCTTCGCGGGTCCGCGTTTCGCCGCCGTCTCCGCCGGCCTCGCCGTTGTCGCCGGCATCAAAGAGTACGACAACGCGGTTCTCTCCCTCGCTTACACCCATCTCGAGCGCTCGATCGATCTGCCTGCGTCCGGCGGCGTACAGCAGGATTTCGACGGCTCGATCGCGGGCGACGTTCTCGCCGCGCACGATCGCGCGGTCGGCCAATTCGACGGCTCGCTCGAGGTGGCGTTCGCCCGCGATATAGTTCGCGTCGAACGCCTGAATCGTGACTCCGTGTCGATCGCCCAACTCGCCAACCCGAGCGACGAACGCGTCCAGATCCTCGAGTTCGAGTCGCCCCTCGAGTAGCTCCATTAGAAATCACCCAGGCTGGCCTGATCGTCGTCGGTTTCGTCCGCTCCGCCGTTTTCGTCCGCCGTCCCGGCTCGGGTGCTCCCCGCGCTCGTCGTCACCTCGACGCCTTCGAGATCCGTTCGCGGCTCGACGCCGTCCATCGACGGGTCCTCGCGACCAGCGTTCTCGAGGATGTTTTCGGCCGTCTTCTCCCCTTTTAACACCGCGAGGACGACTCCCTTGTCGGCGTTTCGGAGGTCCGCGGGGCCTTCGATGCCGACGTCGTGGAGCTGTCGAGCGCGTTTTCGACCGACACCCCGAACCGAAACTAACTCGAGGAGCTCCTCGCCGACCCCGTGTTCGACGCGGGCGCGTGCCTCTCGAACTGCAACGGTCCACTCGCTCCCGATTTCGTTCGCGAGCGATTCGGCCGCACCCAGGAGCCATTCGGCGGTATCGACCTTCCCGCGGAGGTCGCCCGGCCCGATCTTGTACTCGTCGGTGAGCCACTCCTCGTCGCGTTCCTCGGCCCAGTCCTCGAGCAGTTTGCCCGTCTTCAGCGAGGCGAGCCAGTCCTCGAATCGGCCGTCCTCGTACTCGCTCGGCGCGTCGCCGAGCAGTTCGGTTTCGCGCTTGTAGAAGAGTTCACCGAAGGTCTCGTTCTCGCCGGAACGGAGGTACAGTTCGTACATGTCCGGCGTTCTCGAGATCAGCTGGTAGAGCCCGAGCGCCGTCGGCCGGTCGTCGGCCGACTCGAGCCCGTAGACGATTTCGGCGGCGGTCATCGGATCGAGATAGAGCCTCGAGACGGTGTGGCCGAGGCTGGTGGCGGTGAGTTCGACCTCGTTGCCGGAACCCTCTCCGGTAGCGGTTTCGGAACCCGAATCGTCGTCCGTGAGCTCCGCGGCGGAAACGAACGCGTCGGCACCGGGTTCTGCTTGCTGGTCGGTCGTCGTTGCCCCCGTTCCTGCCGTCGTCGCTCCGCCCTCGCGTTCGATGAAGTCGTTCGACTCGAGATACTCGAGCACGTCGTCCGTGACCGACTCGAGTCGACTCCCTTCGCTCGATTGGCTCGCGTAGAGGGTCGCCTGCATGAACTCGAGCAGCCCGTTACGGGTTCGAGCGAATCCGGAGGCGATAGTCGCAAGGACGTGCGTTCGGAGCGCGGGTTCGGCGGCGAGCTTGGATCGAACGGGCTCGGGATCGCCCCAGACGTATCGGTCGAACAGCTCCTGGCGCTCGTCGTGGCTGTTCGCGAGCAGGACGGCTTCGCCGTAGGGATCGAGTCCCGGTCGTCCGGCTCGCCCCATCATCTGGTGGACCTCGAGGACGTCGAGCGGCGACATACCGCCTGCGGTCGGGTCGAACCGTCGCCAGTCGCGGACGATCACGCGCCGGGCTGGCGTGTTGACGCCGGCGGCGAGCGTCGGCGTCGCGGAGATCATCTTGAGCAGGCGGTCGCGAAAGGCGTCCTCGACGATCGTTCGGTGTTCGCTTGCGAGTCCCGCGTGATGAAACGCGGCCCCGCGCTCGACGCAGTCTGCGAGGTCTTTGCTCGTCTCGGTGTCGCTAACGTCCCGGATGTTGTCGGCGAGTTCCGAAAGTTCGGCGCGTTCTTCCTCGGTGAGTTCCGGTTTCGAGACCTGCGAGAGTCGCCGTGCGGCGGCTTCGGCGTTTCGACGCGAGCTAACGAAGACGAGCGAAGAGCCGCCTTCCTGTAGAATGTCCCGGACGAGGGCGGCCTCCTGCTTTTCGGATCCTTCGACGGGAACCTCCCGCGTCGAGCCGTCGTCGAACTCGAGTGCGTTGCCGTAGTGGACGCCCATCTGGAGGTCGATCGGTCGCCAGTCGGTGTCGACGAGGTCGGCCTCGAGCCAGTCTGCGATCTCGTCCGCGTTGCCGACCGTCGCCGAGAGCGCGACCGTCTGCAATCCGGGGTTGAGCTCCCGGAGCTTCGCGAGGGTCACCTCAAGGGTGGGTCCGCGATTCCGATCGTCGATCAGGTGGACTTCGTCGCTGACGACGCAGGTGAGATCCGAGAGCCAATCCGCGCCGTTTCGGACGAGCGAGTCGACCTTCTCGCTGGTCGCGACGATCAGGTCCTTCGAGGCGAGCCACTCGTCGGTCGACTCGTAGTTTCCCGTCGTGACGCCGGTCGTCACGCCGAACTTCTCGTAGGCGTCGAACTCCGCCTTCTTCTCGCTGGCCAGGGCGCGGAGCGGGACGATGTAGAGCGCCTTTCCCCCGCGCTGGACCGCAGAGAGCATCGAGAGGGCGGCGATCATCGTCTTTCCGCTCGCGGTCGGCACGGCGGCGACGAGGCTCTCCCCCTCGAGAATTCCCGCGTCGACGGACTCGGCCTGGGGCGGGTACAGCTCCTCGATTCCTTCGTCCCGAAAGTGCTCGAGTGCCCCCGGCGGGAGCCCCGACAGCTCCTCGACGTTCATTACTCGCTCTTGTGCCGTCTCGCGGTTTAAAGTATCGTCTCGGTGTGAGCGCCGGCGGAACTACTCGGTGATCTCCTCAAGCGCTTCGGCGACGCCGTCGGCCACCGACGCCCACTCTTCCTGTCTGACGTCGGTCGGTTGCTCGAGCTGGATCGTCTGTCCGACCGGCGCGAGTTGATTGAGCACGTTATTGGGGTTCGCCCCGGTGTACTCCGTGGCGTCGCGTTCGACTACGCTAACCGTTCGATCGGGGACCTGTTCGGAGATCGCGTCGGTCACGATCTCCTTTTGGTCGTCGTCTGCGGTACCGCCGACGAGGATCCCGTCGTTCGAGTACCCGTGGAACGCGACCCCCCAATCGAAACTTCGCTCGAGAAGCGACTCGAGTTCGGGAAACGACTCCGGGTGAATTTCCGTCGAGTAGCTGTGCCAGCGAGTAAACGCGCCGCCACCCTCGTTGAATCCCGAACAGACCCAGCCCGTCGCACCGAATTCCTCGACGACTCGATCGGCCTGAAAGTCCGTCCCGTATTCGATGTAGCCGCCGTGGGGAGCGATCACGATGACGTCGTCGCTACCATTATTCTGGTCCGCTTCGAGGACGTACTCGATGTACTCGTCGTTCAGTTCTCCACCTTGTCGGGTATCGTAACTCGGGTGGACCGCCTGGGAACCGACCGTCGCCGTCGCCGAGTCGCTCGTTCCGATTCGATCGAGACCGCTCGGCGTTAACCGAAGCGTGTCGTCTTCGTGCTCCGACGCGACGGTGTAGACCGCGTTTTCGAACTCGTCGGCGTCGTCGCCGCTTCCGACACGGACCTGTTGTCCGATGGCCAGTTCGTCGTTTTCGGTGAGCGTGCACGGAACCGAACAGTATCTATTCGGACTCGAACGCGCACTCCAGCT
The DNA here is from genome assembly GCF_055379965.1 of Halostagnicola alkaliphila. Lineage (NCBI taxonomy): Archaea > Methanobacteriati > Methanobacteriota > Halobacteria > Halobacteriales > Natrialbaceae > Halostagnicola > Halostagnicola alkaliphila. Next base: position 556,132 of record NZ_AP043826.1, read on the forward strand.
CTCGTCTGCCTCCTCGAGGTCGAGTTCCCAGTGGTCGACGTCGTCGCAGCCGTCCGCGTAGACGTCTTGTCCCGTTCCGCTCGGTGGTTCGTCCTGCGAGCGAGCGGTCTGGATCTGAAATCCGGCCGCCAGAACGCCGGTACCAGCGAGTCCCGCACCCGCCACGACGATTCGTCGACGCGAGTGGCCCCGTTCTGTGCTACCGCCTTTCTGCGATGTTTCCTTCTTGGACATTATAATACTAATCCTGTATCGAATTCATTTTAATCTGATGGGCAAGTGTGTAACAATCATCACTCTGTCTGCCGCCCACGGAATTCGGTCCGGAAGCGGTTTGTCGGAGACTCTCGAATCGTCGAGTATGAAAGTCGAGTTCGACGAGGACACGTGTATCGGGATGTACCAGTGTGTCGCCGAATGGGACGAGTTTTCGAAAGACAAGTCCGCGGGAAAAGCGGTTCTCGAGGGAAGCGAGGAGGAGACGGACGGAATGTTCGTCCGCGACGTTCCCGAAGGCTCGGAACTCGATGCCAAATTCGCCGCTCGAACCTGTCCCGTCGACGCGATCGCGATCTACGACGACGACGGCGAGCAGTTGATTCCCTGATCGACCCGACGCTCCGTCTCCTCGTACGCTATCGTCGCAACGCCGCATCCACCAGCTTCGACTCGACCGTCCGCAGGAGCGTCGACGCCGCGCTTTCGGAACACTCGAGCGCCGCCGCGACCTCGGCCAGCGATCCGTTCCGAGGAACGTCGTAGTAGCCCGACTCTCGAGCTCTCTTCATCGCCTCGAACTGCCGTGCGGTCAGTCTCCCGGCGAGCGTCTCGGCCTTTCGCTGGTGATCGCTCACCCGTTCGACCTCCACGCCGACGTCGTCGGGGAACCGACTCACCAGCCCCGCGAGCGCGTCGGGTTCGCCGAGGACGGTAACGTGAACGCTCTCGCGACCGGTGTAGACGATCGGCGGCACGATCACGAGGCCTGCGTCGTCGAACGTACCCAGCAACGTCTCGTCGGCGGCCCGGAGCTCCATCTCGGCGTAGCCGTAGAACGTGTCGTCGTCGACGGGCGTAATATCGAACTGGTGAACGACGCCGATCTCGGCCGCCGTCTCGCGGATCGCGTCGCGGTCGCCGACGATCAACGAGAGGAATCGCACCCGTTCGGTCTCGGGGTCGACGTGCCAGGAGAGCAGCTCCTCGCGGTGAAACTCGAGTTCGGAATCGGGCCTGGGAACCGGAAGCTGCATTCGCTCGGGCAGTCGGAGCGTCAGATCCGTCGATTGCATACTCGCCAGTCACGCCCCGTAATAAAGAAGTTCAGTGCTTCGGGAGAACACCGACCATCGATCCCGACCTCCGTACACCCATGTCCGAGCCAGAATTGCACGCGCTTCGGTCCGACGGCGGAGCGTCGTCGTCGGCAGATTCCTCGAGCGGTGAGCACTCGAACGCGGATGGCTCGAGCGTTACTTCTTCGAGCATAGATGGCTCCAATAGCAATCCCTCAAGCGCCGACCGACCGCCGGGACCGCGCGGCCTTCCGCTGATCGGGAGCACGCTCTCGATCGCGCGCGATCCGCTCGCGTTCCTCGAGTCGGCCAAGGAGTACGGCGATATCGTCTCCTATGGTGCCTACGGAACCGAGTTCGCGCTCGTCTACGATCCGCACGTCGTGGAGGCCGTCCTCGTCTCGCGGTCGGACGAGTTCGACAAAGGCGAGTTCGAGACCGATTTCGGCGAACTCATCGCTCCCGATGGAATCGCGTTCACGGAGGGCGAGCGGTGGCGTCGACAGCGCACCCTGTTGCAGTCGTCGTTTACGCCCGATCGCATCCGCGCCGTCGCCGACGGGATGGTCGCGGAGGCGGACGCGCTCGTCGACGGGTGGGACGACGGCGATGTCGTCTCGCTTCGGGACGAGCTGTCGACGTACACGCTTCGCGTGCTCGCTCGAACGCTGTTCGACTTGCCGCTCGCCGCCGATCGCGCTGCGGTCGTCACGCGGGCGGCGACCGCAGTCAACGAGTACGCGTCGCCCCGACGACTCGCGATCGGCTCGGTCGTGCCCTCGTGGGTTCCGGATCGCGTCGGCAACGAGTACGAGACCGCGATGGCCGATCTTGAGGAACTCGTCACCGAACTGGTCACGGAGCGCCGCCGGACTGACACGACGGGTGCGGACCTTCTCTCGGTACTGGCTCGAGCGGAGTACCCGGACGGATCGCGACTCTCGCCCGACGAAATTCGAGATCAACTCGTCACGTTCCTTTTCGCCGGTCACGAGACGACCGCGACCACGCTCGCGGTCGCGTGCTGGCTCCTCGCAGACGATCCGACCGTTCGCGATCAACTCGAGACCGAACTCCAGGCCGTCTGTGGCGATCGGGACCCCGCGGTCGGCGATCTCGCAGATCTCGAGTACACCGAAGCCGTCCTCAGGGAGGCGATGCGCCTCTACCCGCCGGTAACGGGCGTCTATCGCGAGCCGCGGGCGGAGACGGTGTTGGCCGGATACCGGATTCCGTCCGGAACGACCCTACAGCTCTCGGCGTACGGCATCCACCGCGACGAGCGGTGGTGGGCCGATCCCGAGACGTTTCGGCCCGAGCGCTGGCTCGCCGATGCCGACCGACCCGAGTACGCGTATTTTCCCTTCGGCGGCGGGCCGCGTCACTGTCTCGGGATGCGCTTTGCGATGGTCGAATTGCAACTCGCACTCGCATCGCTGGTGCGACGCGTCGAGTTCAGCCGGGTCTCGGAGACCCTCGAGCCGTCGCTCGGGGTGACGCTCGATCCCGGTCCGCTCGAGACACGAGTCGAAAAGCGATGAAGCGGCGCTCGTTTGACCGGGTCGACATCGGATCTCAGCCGGCGGACACGGTCGACCGGGACGGCTGAATATGAAAGTCATAGCTATTTGCGTCGGAGCGGTGTTCTCTCCAAACCCATGGTAATCGAAAGCGAGCGAGAGCTGTTCGAACGGACGCTCGAGGAATACTACGGCGTCCAACACGCGCTCGACGACCTCCAGCCCGAACTGGCGTCGAACGCGGCGGACCAGGACATCGAGGACTTCTTTTCGGCCCACCACGAGGCCACCCGAGCGCAACAAAACCGAGTCGAGGACGTTTTCGAGGCGATCAACGCCGACCCGTCCAGTCGAGAACCGGCCGCGCTCGAGGGGATTATCGAGGATCGTGACGCGATCAGTAACGACCTCGAACGCCCCGATCTCGACGACTTTGAAGCGACTGTGGCTGGAAAAGCGATCGAACGCTTCGAGATCACGCAGTTAGAAACGTTGCTCGTGCTCGCGGATCGGATCGATCTCGATTCGGAATCGACCGACGACCTCGAACGGAGCAAACTCGAGGCTGAAGACGCTCTCGAGACGCTTCAGGAGCTGTCTACAGGGTATTGACAGCCTGGTCTGCTGCAGGAATTGACCGAATCAGTTGGACGCAAGCCACGGGCAACTCGGACCAGAAACCGCGTGAGAAAATGGATCGGCCAGTTCCGGTCGATCTTACTCTTCGACCGTGACGGTGATCTCGTCGGGTTCGCCGAAGGCGCGGTGTGGCCCGTCGGCGATCTGGAGGGTCAGTTCGTACTCGCCGGGTTCGAGTTCGATCTCTCCGTCGGAGCGGCCGTCACCCCAGTGGTAGATGCCATCTGCTTCGGCCTCGTCTCCCGGGCCGGGGATGATATCGCCGTCTTCGAAGCCTTCGTGATCGACCAGCACGTGCAGATGACCCTCGCCCTCGACGGCGTCTCCGGCCTCCGCGAGTTCGATTCCGTCGACGTTGGCCTCGATTTCGACCGGCGACGTAACGGCGTCGCCGTCCTCGGGTGTGGCGAACGTCGCGGTCGCGTTGTCGGGTTGGTCGTCGACATCGACTTCGCCGTCTTCTCCCGAGTCCTCGTCATCTCCGGGCTCCCCGTCGTCACTCGACTCTTCGTCGTCTTCCGGCTCGTCATCGTCGTCTCCGCTAAGACAACCGCTCAGTCCGACGACGCCCGCACCCGCGAGAACGCTGAATCTTCTGCGTGTGAACCTTGTGTTTTTAGAAGTCATAATTGTATTATACTCGCACATGGTTATGAAATCACCGATGGTGAGATAGTTGATCGCCTCCTCAGCTAAAATCTCTGTATTCAGAATCGAGAATCGTCGATGCCGAAAGGCGTTACTGGAGATTTCGAGTCGAACCGCTCGAGAAATGGTCGCGACGGTCGACGCGAGTTAGGATATCTTCTCGTACTGTTCGGAAAGCTTCTCCGCGGCTTCGCCGAGTTCGTTACGTTCGAACTCCGAGAGGTCCCACTCGACGATCTCTTCGACTCCGTTCGAGCCGAGTTTTGCGGGAACCCCGAACGCGGTGTCTTCCTGGCCGAACTCGCCCTCGAGTGTGACGCTCGCGGGAAGCACTTCTCCGGTGTCCCGAAGGACGGCTTCGACCATGTGGCCGACGCCGGTAGCTGGGCCCCACTCGGTCGCACCTTTCTTCTCGATGACGTTCATCGCCGAGGTCTGAAGTTCCGAGAGGAGTTCTTCCTTTTCGTCGGCGGTGAACTCGAGGTCCCGGCCGTTGACTCGAACTTTCGAGAAGACGGGCACCTGCGCGTCGCCGTGTTCGCCGAGGATCGTCGCCTCGACGTTCTGGACGGGAACGTCGTAGCGTTGGGAGATCACGTATCGGAACCGCGCGGAGTCGAGTCGACCGCCGAAGCCGATCACTTGCTCGCGCGCCCGGTCGCCGGTTTCGTAGAGGTGGCGGTTGAGCAGGTCGACCGGGTTCGAGGTCGTGATCGTGACGAAGTCGTCGTTGTACTCGGCGAGCGAGGAGCCGATGTCCTCCATGATCGGCGCGTTGTCGCCCGCCAGATCGATGCGAGTCTGTCCCGGCTGCCGTGGAATACCCGCCGTGATGACGACGACGTCGGAGCCTTCGGTCGCCTCGTACCCGCCCTGTCGGATGACGGTATTGGAGTCGTAGGCCGCGCCGTGGTTCGCGTCGGCGGCCTGTCCGACCGTGTCGTCTTCCTTGTCCGGAATGTCGACGAAGACGAGCTCGTCCGCAACGTCCCGAAGCGCGATGTTGTAGCCTGCGGCGGCCCCGACCGTCCCGGCCGCGCCGACCACGCTAACTTTCGTCATACCACGTAGAGGTGCATCGTCCCCCGCGTTAAATCCGTCGAAACCCGTCGATTTGAACGATTTACCGATCGTCGAACCGGTGTTCGCCGAACGTCCGATCGCCCCCGCTCGAGTCGGAGCTGTCGAGACCAGTTTGGACCGTCTCGTCTGAGACCGAACCGATCATACAACGGGGCGCCAAGACTCGAGTATGCGCGTAGGTGTGATCGGTGGCGGGACCATCACCGACGAAGAGGAACGAATTGCCGTTGCAATCGGGAAAGCACTCGCCCAGGCCGACCACGTTGTCGTCTGTGGCGGTCTCGGCGGGACGATGGAAGCGGTCTGTCGCGGCGCGAAAGCCGAAGGCGGCGAGACGATCGGAATCCTCCCGACGGATCGCCGAACCGACGCGAACGAGTACGTCGACACGGCGATCGCGACGGGGCTGGGCCACGCCAGAAACGTGCTCGTTCCGATGAACGGCGACGGCGTGGTTGCGCTGGCTGGAGGCGCGGGTACCCTCTCGGAAATCGGCTTCGCACAGGTGTACGACCGCCCGGTCGTCGGAATCGACACCCACGAAATTCCCGGCGTCGAGGCCGTCGATACGCCCGAGGAGGCGGTCGCGGCGCTCGAGCGAGCCGTCGCAGAGAGATAGTGTCTGGCTCGAAACTCACCGGTCGACGGTAGAGGGATTCATCGGTCGACGTTACCGGCGGCCGATGTCGCCGGTCGTCGCCGCGTCGAAGTCGGCACTCCTTCGGTTGCTGGAATCCTCGTTTCCGGTATGACTGGTGATACCGCCGAGAGCGATTTCGGTACCATTCCCGAATCCTACGACCTTCGCGAAGACCTCCCGACACCCGAGCAGTTCGCCGACCTTCGCGACGCCGCCGGACTTCCGGCTCGCTCGCGCGAGGGAATCGAACGCGGTCTTCCAAACTCGCTTCACGGCGTGACCATCGCGTACGGGCCCGATGAGGAGGTCGTGGGAATGGGGCGAATCGTCGGTGACGGCGGGACGGTCTTCCAGATTGGCGACCTGGCGGTCCGTCCTGAACACCAGGGAAACGGTCTCGGGACGGCGATGATGGCCGCGCTCGTTTCGCACCTCGAGGAGAACGCCCCGCCTCGGGCGTACGTCAACTTGATGGCGGACATCGACGGCTTCTACGACCGATTCGGGTTCGAGGAGACGCGGCCCGAATCGAAGGGAATGTACCGCCGAACGGGCGAGGACCGATAGCGATGCGGTCGCTCGTATCCGTTTCTCAAACTCTCACCCCTCTTCGCAGCCTTTTCGACGTTCCAGCCCGTTGAGACGAGTATGAGCGACTTCGACAAGGAAGCCGAGCGCGAGAAGCTTCGAGAGAAGTACGAGCGCGACAAACAGGAGCGGAAGGCGACCCAGCGGATGAGCGACCTCCTGCTCAAGGGTGCTCGGATGACCAACACCCACTGTAACACCTGCGGCGATCCGCTCTTCCAGCAGAACGGAACCACGTTCTGTCCGTCCTGTCACGGCACCGCCGAGGGCGTCGAGGCGTCCGCGGCCGACCAGTCGGCCGAAGAGGACGCTCGAGGAACCAACGCAACAGGGACCGAACCGGGAACCACGAGTTCGAACGGTGGGTCGACTGCCGCTCGTTCAACCGCGACCGAAACTGCCGATTCCGTAGAATCGGTTACCGAGACGACCGAGACGATTTCGAACGACCGCGCGTCATCGTCTCACGAATCTCCTGTTGAATCGGAGAAGAAATCGTCGAACGCGACCGAGGCGACCGCTCATTCCGACGATGCTCGAGTCGCCCCAACAGACCATTCGCAGTCTGGGACGGCTCCCGATCCTGTTCGAGACTCCGCCGGAAACGGCCGTTCGTCTCCCGCTCCTGTCGACGGCGATCTCGAGGCCGCACAGGACGCGCTCGTTGAATCTCTCGAGCGATTCGCACGGAAAGCCGCCGAAACTGACGATCCGCGGTACGCCAAAGAGTGCCTCGAGGCCGCTCGCGAGGCGAGCGAGGCGTTATCGGCGTTGCGATAAGGACTGTTCGACCCCTTCGGTGCCGGTTACTTTCCGGAGCCGGTGTAATCGTTCCCGATAACTTCCCGAATCCGTTCTGCGGTGACCGAGCCGACGCCGTCTGCCTCCTGGAGTTCGTCCTCGGTCGCGATCATCACCGCCTCGACGGTGCCGAACTCCTCGAGGAGCGAACGGGCCGTCACCGGCCCGATTTCGGCGATCGAACCGACGACGTACTCCTGTTGCTCGGCCAGGGTCTTGCTCTGTTTCTCGCCGTGGACCGAGACCTCGCGACTCGAGGTTTCCTGTTCGCGCCCGGCGATGACGCCGAGTAGCTCCTTCGTGTCGGCTTCGTCTTCGGTTCGCAAGATGCTCACGCCGAAGTCGACGGCGAGACTCGAAAGCGCGCCCCTGATGGCGTTCGGATGGATGTCGCGCTGTTCGTACAGCCCGTCGCCCTCGACGATCACGATCGGTCGGGAGTAGTGTCTGGCCATCGCGCCGACCTGCTCGAAGACCGACCGATCGCCGCCGACCAGCGAGTCCACGAAGTCGGCGACCGACTTTCGCTCGACGACGGCCCGATCCGAGAGCACGTAGTCGCCGACCTCGAGCGTCTCGAGGCGGATGTCGATCTCCTCGCGTTTTGAGAGCTCTCGAGCGATGTTGGCGTCCATCTCGCGTTGGTCGGCGACGATTTCGATCGTGTCCCCCTCCGCGTGTGGCTCGTGGGCTTCGACCTCGTCTTCGGTCGATCCGTTCGCCTCGCTCCCGTCGCTGTCGTCGTCCGATTCGGCGTCGAACTCCTGCAATCCGGGCTGCCCGGAAACCCCTCCACTTCCACTGGAAGATGTAGTTCCGTCAGGTGATTTCGTCGATCCCGTGTTCACTTCCGCACTGCTTTCGGTTGCACCGCTATCGCTGGCCTCATTCCCCGCGCGCTCGCCGCCGTTTTCGAAGGCGGCGAGCGATTGTTGGGCGTCGTCGAGTTCCTCCTCGAGATCGGTGGCCATTCCCTTCAGTTCGCGCAGTTCCGATTCCATCTCCTTCTCGCGCCGCCTCGAGATCCAGAAGTACGCCTCGTCTCGGGTGTCTTCGGCCATCAGGACGACGACGCGACCTTCGGACTGGCGGCCCGTTCGGCCCTTTCGCTGGATGGAACGAATCGCCGTCGGCACGGGTTCGTAAAAGAGCACGAGGTCGACCTCGGGCACGTCCAGGCCTTCCTCGGCGACGGAGGTCGAAACCAGCACTTCGAACTCGCCAGCGCGGAAGTCGTTCAACACGTCCTGTTGTTGATTCTGGGTCATCCCGTCCGATCCTTCGCGGTCGCCCTGCCCGACGAAGCGTTTGGCGTCGAAGCTGTCGTTCAAGAAGTCCGTCAGCGCCTCCGCGGTGTCCCTCGATTCGGTGAAGACGATCACGCGTTCGCCGCCGTCGAGCCCCAGCGTTTCGGCCAGCAGCATCCGCGTTTTACGATACTTGGGGTGGAGTTCGTCGTACTTCTCGGCCTTTCGCATCGACTCGCGGACCCGCGGATCCGAAACGAGTCGCTGGCTCGCCTTCGAGGCACCGGAGGAGCGAGCCTGGTTTTTCTGCCGGTCGAAATACCGACGGAGCGCCTCCACGCTCTGGGTTTCGACCAGCGTCACCGCCTGTCGGAGTTTCATCACCTCGGCGTGGACTGACATCCCTTTGAACCCTTCAGACTGGTCGTTGTTGATCAGCTCCTGTAACTCGGCTCGCATCCGATTGAGGTCCTTCTGGGACTGGTCGGGTTGAGTCGACTTCGCGACGCCGAGCTCTTTCAACTTCTCGAGGCGCTCTGTGATCACCTCGTTCAACGCGTCCCGAATCTCGATGACGTCTTCTGGGAGGTCGATCCGCTCCCACTCGACGTCGGTGTCGTGGGTGAACTCCGAGACGTCGGCGTCCTCCTCGGTCATCACTTCGACCTCGTGGAGCCCGAGGTTTTCACAGACCTCGAGGATGGCTTCCTCGTCGCCACCCGGAGAAGCGCTCATTCCCGTCACGAGCGGCTGGTCGGCGTCGGCGTGGTAGCGCTCCGCGATGTAGTTGTAGGCGTAGTCGCCGGTCGCCCGGTGGCACTCGTCGAAGGTGATGTGAGTGACATCGGAAAGCGAGACGCGGCTGCCGACGAGGTCGTTCTCGATGACCTGCGGTGTCGCCATAATAATCGTCGACTCGTTCCAGAGTTCGGCGCGGTCCTCCGGGCTCACGTCACCCGTGAAGACGACGATCTCCTCGTCCGTGATCTGCAACGCCTCGCGATAGAACTCCGCGTGCTGCTGAACGAGGGGTTTCGTCGGCGCGAGCATGAGCGACTTGCCACCGGACTCCTCGAGCCGTCGGGCGGTCACGAGCAGGCTTACCGTCGTCTTTCCCAGCCCGGTCGGGAGACAGACGAGCGTGTGGTCGTTCGCCGCCGTTCCCGCGAGTTTCAGCTGGTAGAGTCGTCGCTCGAGAAAGTCGGGTGCAAGTAGGGGGTGATCGATAGAGGGGATATCCTCGTCCGTCGCTGCCATTGCCGGCGGTTCGACGCGGCCGCGGTTAAGGTTTGAGAAAGCGCGGTGGAAGTAGAAGTCGTCGCCGAGGACCGGCTCCGTCAGTCCGCCTCGAGTCGGCAATCAACTCGTTTCTGGCGGCTGAACCGTCGCCGGTTCGTTGTCGCCACAACCGTGGCGGTAGAACTCCGTGTACTCTCGGTCGCGATCACCGGGCGTATCGATCGTCTCGTGAGTGATGTCCTCTTCGACGACGTACATGTTCAGGCGAACGAGCTCCTCGTCGTGATCCTCGGACCACTGCTCGCAGATGTCGTCGGCCAACGTTCCGGGAACGTCGTTGCCAGCGTAGCCTCCGCGGCGGACACTGTTCATGTAGAAGCGCTCGCGGTAGGTATCGTACTGTAACTGTAGCTCATCGTGGGGTCGATCGTAGGCCAGGGGCCGTTCGTTGTAGGCGTCGACCAGCTCGCCGCTCTCGGTTTCGGCGGGGAAGACGTAGTACCGGTCAGTCGTCCGGGGATCCGGGCCGGCGAAGACGCCCCAGCCCACCGGCTGGTCGATTCCCAGGCTCGAGGCGACCGTCTCGACCTGTGCGACGCCCCGGTGCTCCTCGAGGGTCTCGTGAACCGACCCCTCGATCCGTTCCTCGAACTCCCGGTCGCTCTCGTCGTCCAGTGCGGCTCCGCCAACGTTGACCGCCAGTACGGTGGCGACGAACAGGACGGTGACGACGACGGCACCGAGCGAAAGGCTGTACGCGCGCTTGCGAGCGACGGTGATTCGTTCGTCGTCGGCTCCCGAAGCGGGAACTCGTTTTGCGATCCCCTCGAGCCGCCGGGTCGCTCGCGTCGCGATTTCGGAAGCGTCGATTCCCAGCCGGGTCGCTACCGCGCCCAGATCGTCCCAGAACTGCGCTTGCAAAAAGAGGAGAACGCCGGCGATCGAGACGTATGAAAACGCGCCGATGCGGACCGTCAGCGCGAACGAGAGATGGCCCGCGACGAACATCCCGGCCAGTAGCATCCGCGGGCGGCCCCGTAGCACGAACAGGACCGGCGAGCAGACGAGCATGAGAAACCAGAGTAAGCCGCCGAACTCGAGCAGTACCGGGAACTGGCGCACGGTGTCCCCGAGCAGGAACGTCATTTCGTCGAGGCCGAGCACCAGCGGCGCGGCGTCTCCGCTCGTCCAGACGTCGGATCGTGATTTGATCAGCCCGTTCGTGAAGTACATGTAGACCATCTGGCCCAGAATCAACGCCGAGGCGACGCTCGCGATGGCGGTTCTGGGTTCCCGGTCGTCGTGGACGGCGTCGATCGACCACCGCTCGCCCAGCGGGAGGAAGATAGCCCAGAACGCCAGAAGTCGAAATAGCGTGTCCGCGTAGCTCAACACGAACGGGTTGTGGTTGTCCAGCGAGATGATGAACAGGAATGTTAGTACCGCCGCGAGGCGCGTTTTGTAGCCGACAATCAACAGGAGAGCGAACAGTCCCTGCAGGACGAACAGTCCCGCGATCAGGGTCGGATCCGTCGTCAGGTGGTAGATCGAGAACGGGTACGTTGTGGCTGTCTCGAGGACGAGCGATTGCGGGACGACGCCGCCGTCGGTGTAGAAGTACCCGAAGTTTCGCGCCCGGAGGAACAGATCGGCGAGGACGAGGAGGCCGACGCACACGCGAAAAACCGCGAGCGTTCGCGTGTCTATCCGAATGCCCCGACGCAGGCGGCTTCGAAGCCGGCGGCCCGACTCGTGAAGGGAGGAGGTTGTCGTGGGACCCATCTGTCATCCTGATTCTATAGGAACGGTATAGGTTTTGCTACTGAAACGACTGCTCGACGACGCGTCGGCGGTGGACGAACGGTTCGGATTCGCTGCTCACGATTTAGCTAAACCACCGGCACGAACCGATCAAAAGGATAATAGTAACGACGTGACACGTTCGTCGTATGGCCGCCATCGAACTCCGCGGCGTGACCAAACGGTACACGAGTTACGGATTGCTCGGTAACCGCTCGGTCACGGCCGTCCAAGATCTCGATCTCACCGTTCACGAGGGTGAGATATTCGGGTTTTTAGGTCCGAACGGGGCCGGAAAGTCGACGACGATCGACCTCCTCCTCGAGTACGCCGAACCGACCGACGGATCAGTTCACGTTCTCGGACACGACGTCCAAACCGAGAGCGTCGCCGCAAGAGAGCGCGTCGGCGTCCTTCCCGACGGTTACGGTCCGATCGGCGAGCGAACGGGCCGCGAGCACGTCGAGTTCGCCATCGAAGCAAAGGGCGCCGAGGACGACCCGGACGAACTCTTAGAGCGCGTGGGCATGCTCGGTCCCGACGAGTACCCCCTCGAGGAGTACTCGAAAGGGATGTCCCAGCGGCTCATGCTTGCGATGGCGCTCGTGGGCGAGCCGGACTTGCTCATCCTCGACGAGCCTTCGACGGGACTCGATCCTAACGGCGCACGGACGATGCGAAAAATCGTCCGCGAGGAGAACGACCGCGGCGCGACCGTCTTCTTCTCGAGTCACATCTTAGAGCAGGTCGAGTCCGTCTGCGATCGGATCGCCATCCTCGATAGCGGACAGCTGGTCGCCGTCGACAGCCTCGAGAACCTCCGGACGGATGCCGACGGATCTGCCCAGGTCACGGCAGAATTGTCTGCGGTCCCGCCGGAGATTCCCGACCGAATCCGGACGCTCGAGGGCGTCGAGGACGTACAAACGACGGGAACGTCGGTCGTCGTCGCCTGTCGAAACGACGTGAAAGCGACGGTGATCGCGACGCTTCACGACTCGAGCGTCGACGTGTTGAACGTCACGACCAGCGAAACCTCGCTGGAGGATCTCTTCGAGAACTACACGCGAGGTGTCGCCTGATGGGGATCGGCGGCTCCTCGCGGCTGGCGCTGTATATCCGCGAAGACGTTCGCGATACCGTCCGCGAGCGTCAGGCTCAGGTCATCGTCGGGCTGTACGCGCTCGTCGGCGCGTGGGTGGCCAACAACGCCGCGAGTTCGTCCCTGGTCGAACCGTCGGAAGTCGACCTGTTCGCCGAACTCGTCCCCGTCCTCGTGTTGCTCACGCCGCTGGTCGCGCTCGGATTCTTCTGTTCGTCGCTCGTCCAGAAGCGCACGGGCGGCGCGCTCACGGTTATTCTCGGGTTGCCGTTCTCGAGGAAAACTGTCGTTCTCGGCACGCTGATCGGCCGCTGTCTCGTCATGACGACGGCGGTACTCGCCGCGATCGCCGCCGCCGTTCCGGTCGGCTACCTTCGCGGGATCTCCTTCGAGCCGATCAACCTCGTCGGCGCGGTGCTCTTGGTCGTCCTCCTCGGGGTCACGTTCACCGCGCTCGCGGTGTTTCTCTCGGTGGTCACCCGGACGGCCACTCGAGCGACCGTCGCCGCGTTCGGCACGTTCGTGATCTTCGCGGCCAACGTCTGGAGTCAGCTTCCGCGGCTCGGAGTGTACGTCAGTTACGGGCTGTCGTATCCGGACACCTACCCCGCGTGGTACGACTTCGTCGTCGCGCTGAACCCGATGGCGGCGTACACCTATCTGGTGGCCGAAGCGTTTCCCGATCTCGAGGGCGGGACCTTCATTCGAGCGCCCCAGGAACCGGCGTTCTACGAACGGCCGACGTTCGCGGTCGCCGTGCTCCTCGGCTGGATCGTGTTCGCGACGTGGTTCGGGTATCGACGATTCCGGGCGACCGATCTGTAGTCCTCGAAACCCTGCTAAAAACGTCGCCGCTGATACAGCCCGAAACGCCGTCCTCCTTCGTCGCCTATCGCTTCCACATCTGATTCGCGTGGACCCGACACCCGCAGGGCTCGAGGGTGTGAAAGACGGGATCGACCGCGAGCACCCGCACGATCGGGGCCCCACAACGCGGGCACTCGAGAAACCGCAACTCGCCGCTCCGTTCGCGATCGACGTCGTCCAGTCCGAGCGTCTCGAGCAGGTCGTCGATCGATTTGGGTTCGGCGGGTTCGCCCCGATCGTCCGCGCGGTCTTCGCGTTCCTCGGGGTCGGTCACTCGCCGATCACCCGAACGCCGTCGTTCGTGATCGCGAGTGAAATCCCGCGGACCAGCAGTCGGACCTCGACGTTCGACCCGCCGGTTCGGACCACCCGCTCGAGCGCCTCGGGATCTACCTCGCGGCCGAGCTGGTAGGCGTCCCGCGGGAGCCCGTGGTCCTCGAGCGTTCGGACGATATCCACGACGAGATGGTCGGTGGGATTCGTCATCGTCGCGGGACACCTCCGGTGCTCGGTCGGCGAGTTTGGCTGAAGCCACTCGTTCGTTCGGTTCGATTCGACTGTCGTACGGGACGTTTAAGCCCGCGGAGAAGCAATCCGATCATGGCAACTGACCCTTACCGGGTTCGGAAGCCACGCCTCGGGTGCTCCACCACCCGGGGCATTTCTATGCGAAACGCCCCCATCAGACGGAGGGCGCAGCTTCCGTTTGGGCACTCGAGCTATAGTGTCATATAACTACTGTTTCAGGCTAGAACGAACGTCGGAACTCTCCTCGTGTGTCCTCTCTGTTTCTCGAGTATCTGTCGAGGTGTTGTCCAGTAGCTCAGTTGGGTTGAGCGACAGACGCCAGTGGTTGGGTTGTTTCACTGTTCTGCCAGGGATTCGACGTACTTCTCGAGTGCTTCGTAGACGAGACCGAATTCGGGAAGATCTGCAACCAGATCTGGGAGCGTGTGGTTCCAGGCGTCCTGTATCTCGGTCTTCTTTGCCGTTGGTAGTCCCGAGCGGAGGGGGATATCCAACCCGTCGTGCTCACACTTTTTTCGAAAAGCTGGCACAATACCGGCGTCGGTAACAGTAGCTTCCGATATCATCCGATAGAGATCGTAGTAATCGCGCGCTTGTGTCCGCTGATAGAGCGCTCGCAATTTTTCTGCGAGGATTTCCTCGAGGCTATATGCGATCAGGGAAAATTCTGGTGTATCTTCGTACTCGTGTGTATGAGTAACTGGATCGAATTCTACGTGCTCGTCGATCATTATATCTAAGCTCGTCGTATTTTTCTGTCCGAGCACTGCATCGTACTGGATGTCAATATCAACGTAGTGTGTCGGATACTCTTCCCGCTGTAGCTCTCGATGTTGAGTTACCTCGAAATCGATCCCTGATCGCCTTATCGCGTCGTCTAACGCAGTCCTCAGTTCATCTGCGCTACCCTGGTAGTCTCCCTCAACGCCAAAATCAAGGTCTTCCGAATACCGCCACGTCTTCGGAAAGTATAGTTTGCTGAGTGCAGTTCCTCCTTTGAAAAGCAAATTCTCACCGTACGAACTTGTGTATATACTCCACAGAATCCAAGAGTTGACGTAGTTCTTCTCGGCGTATCCCAAACGGACATCTAACTCCCTGGCGACCTGTCGAAGTTCCGTTTCCGTAATCATGAGTCGACATCCGAGATGAGAGACTGCGGGTCGATGTTCAGGCGAAGCTGATACTTGCTATCGCGAGTGCCAGTTGCTTCTCGAGTCGGATCGAGGAGGGGATAGCCGGACGTAAACTCCTCGACGAGGCGTTCGTATTCGGGAAGAGCAATGTCGAGTTGATCAGCGAGATAGATGATCCGTTTCGTCGCAGCGCCGTTGTCGACTCGCTCGAGCGCGTCGACGACTTTCCCCCACGAACACTCATCGCTATTTTGCATCGCCTTGGCGAGTTCGCTGATTCCACCACAAAATTCTGGATGGTCGGCACAGTCCACGAGAGTTTTTTCGAGCGTTGCGATATTCACTTGTGACGGTCCAACTGCCGTTGGCTGATAGCCGAAGAACTTCTGCTCGGTGACGGTGACTGGTCGATACGTCACACCGTGGATCTCTCGGCTCTGCGCCCGCTCAGTTGTCGCGATGTACACTGTCCGCGGAACCTGTTCTGTGAGCCCGTAATGATTCAATGCGTTCCAATATCCGACGTACATCGGACTCGCAAGCGATTGGGCAATGACAAATTCGTGTGCAGTGTATAGCGGTTCCTCTCCTGCAGTAAGTGGAAGAATAAGATATTTTCCTCGAGCAAGATGCTCGAGCCACCCCTTCTCTTTCAAGGAGAAGGCCATATCCGACGCTGATTTTCGAGGAATATCGAGTGTATTTTCGATATCTCCGACCGAGATCACCTCTCGACCCTCGCTTGCAAGCTGTGAAAGTGCCCGTGATTCGCGTGTGGACAGGCTTTTCCTTTGTACTATCTCCTCGTTTTTCGATGCCATTGCCGTGGTACCTACATGGATTCTAAATCCACTCGGAAATAAATCTACTTGTTAATTTGTGTGGAGATAAGCTTCCCTATAGCCGTGTGAAGCACATAGACTCTAAAACACATCACAAATATATTATAGGATGATGAAAAATCTCTCGAGACGAGCGTTAGATCGGAACGAACTCGAGAACCAGATACCCCAACAATCCGGCGTAGATCGGGATCGTGAGGTTGTCGTCGACGACGAAGTCGCCGATTTTCACCGTGATACAGTCGGCGACCATTGCACCGATCGCCGCCGCAACCGCGACCTCGGGATGCTCGCGCAGGAAGGGGAGTGCGATCAGGAAGCTCACGACGAACATCGTCGCGAACACTTTCGGGCTCTTGAACCGACGGAGGGAGTTGTCCGACACCGCGCCGCTTACCGGATCCCCGATCGCGAGCATCAACATCGCCGGAAGGGCGATTTCGGACGGGAACGCGAGCACGGCGACGGTCATCGAGACCATGTAGTAGCCGTAGCCGGCGAACTGGTCCTGTTCGTACTCTCGAGTAAGCTTGTCGTAGAGGGACAGCTCGAGGCCGGCCTTGAGCCGGAGGAACTCGAGGCCGATAGTCCCGACCGCGAGGACGACCATTAGTAGCTGAAAGCGGTCCCACGTCAATCCGAGATCGAAATAGGCGGCGAGCAGGTAGAGGGCGACCAGTCCGGCACCGCTCGAGTGGACCAGCCGTCGCTTGAGTTCGTCGGCCATCCCGTGAGTCCTCGAAGTACGTGACCTTCAGTTCGTCGGATTACTTTCCGCGCGGGCGTCGCGTCGTCGAGGGAGCGGACGGCGGGATTCGGGAGCAATCAGAACCGGCGAACTCGGACGTTGAGAGTGCGGGGTTGTCGTCTTTATCCGTCGTGACCGTACCTGTGTTATGGATCCCCAAACTCTCGCACTCGAGTACTCGAACGTCGGGGAGGGACCGGACCCGGTGTCGATTACCGAACTCGCCTCCGACACGGCGTTTCTCGTCCTGCTGTTGATGCAGAGCCATCGGAGCGGAACCTGTCGCCAGCAGGTTCGCAAGATTGCGGCCGAGTACGACGAGTTTCGGCGGCGAGACGCTACGGTTGCGGCTGTGGTTCCGGGAACGCACCCGAAAGTCCGGTCCTGGCGCCGACTCGTGGACCCGCCGTTTCCGATTCTGGCGGACGACGACGGTGTCGTCCGCGAGGAGTTTCACCAACCGACGCAGTACGGGACGATCGGTCGGTTCGTCGCGTCGATCGGACGCGTTCCCGTGACGCTCGTTCTGGACTGTCGCGACGGAGAGCCGTCGGTCGCCTACAGTTACGAAGGCCAGACGTCGCTGGACCGACCGTTGCCGGTCGACCTCCTCGCGGCGATCGACGACCTGTGAGAACGAACCGGGTACCCGGACCGGTTCGCCTCGAGCGAACCCGGCGCAGTAAACTAGTTTGATCCTGAGATAGCCGACCGATACGAGCCAGTTTTCGACGACCGTCTTGTTACTATGGATGTAGTAATTACTATTCCTATAGTGGACTAATTTGGAACAACACTTGGAACTCGACCGCCTCTAAATTTAATATTTGAAAATTTGCTGTTGTATACTCATCGATTAATATAATACTCTCTATCAGGGTAGATAACCTGTAGCATATATGGCAATTGCTAATCCACTGATAGTATTCGCAATCGGATTGGTTGCGGTTATCGCACTACTCGTCTGGTTGAAATTACCTGCGGTTATCGGGCTCGTCGTCGCTTCCTTTATCGTCGGCGCTGCGACGGCAGCGGTACCGATCGGCGACGTTCCTGAAGAGATCGCCGCCGGATTCGGCGACACGATGACAGGGATCGGTATCCCCATCCTGATGGCGGCGATCATCGGGAAGGGAATGATGGAAAGCGGGGCCGCAGAACGCATCGTTCGGTCGTTTCAGTCGACGACCGGCGAAGATCGGTCCTACCTCGCCCTATGGGGGAGCAGTAGCGCGCTCTCGATCCCCGTCTTCTTCGAGAACGTCTTCTACCTGATGGCGCCGCTGGCTCGCTCGATGCGAGCCCGGACCGGGCGCGACTACGCGCTGTTCCTCTGTGTGGTCGGCGCCGGGGCGGCGACGACCCACGTGTTCGTCCCGCCGACGCCGGGCCCGCTGGCGGTGGCGGGAGAACTCGGTGACGCGGTCGACCTCGGCGCGATGATGCTCGGCGGCGTCCTCGTCGCGGTTCCGACGGCCGCCGTCTCCGGAATCCTTTACGGGAAGTGGATCAACAATCGCCTCGACGACATCCCGCTGCGGGAGACGATGGGATCGACCGCCGAGGAGGTCAACGAACTGGCGGACCGTCCCGCCAGCGCCCTTCCCGGCATGTTCGAAGCGTTGCTCCCGATTCTTCTCACCGTCGTTCTGGTCGCTATGAACACCACCGTGGACTTCATGATCGACCTGGCCGCCGAGGATGTCTGGCCCTTCGCTGGTATCCAAGGACCGCTCGAGTCGTTCGCGCCGGCGGCGAGTTTTATCGGCGACCCTAACTTCGCGCTGACCGTCGCGGCACTGGCCGCCGCCGTGACGTACCTTCGCGTCCGCGATATCAGTCAGGAGATCTGGACGGACGAACTCGTCGAGTCGCTCAAGAGCGGTGCGCACATCGCTGCGATCACCTCCGCCGGCGGGGCGTTCGGTGGATTGCTCGCGGCCTCGGGTATCGGCGAGTACATCACGGATCTGGTCACCGTCGGATCGGGCGGCGGCGTGATGGTGCTGGTCTCGGCGTGGCTCATCGCCGCCGCCATCCGCATCGCACAGGGCTCTGCGACAGTTGCGATGATCACTACCGCAGGGATCATGGCCCCGCAGGTGCCCGACCTCGCAGTCCACCCGGTCTACCTCGCGCTGATAATCGGCGCTGGCGGCAACATCTTCTCGTGGTTCAACGACAGCGGGTTCTGGATGGTCAAGGAGATCGGCGGACTCACGCAGGCCGAGACGCTCAAGATCTGGACGGCGCTCACGACGATCATTTCGGTCACAGGATTCCTCATCATCGTCACCGTCGCGTCGGTTCTGCCGCTTTCCTGATCGGATCGTTCGGCTTCTCTTCCCGATCGTTTCTTCGAACGTACCCGTCCGTGTGTATCACACGAATTGAGAAAAGCGCTTCAGACACGCTCGCAACCGCGACGGTTACTCGCCCTCGAGTTCCGAAAATGCCACGTCTCCGGCCCGAATCGCGACGAGCGTTTCCGCCAGACCGTCCACCGGCAGGCGCTTCTGGTCGGTCGAGTTTCGCTCGCGAACCGTCACCGTCGTCTCCTCATTTTCTATCGTCTCGTAGTCGACAGTTACGCAAAACGGCGTGCCGACCTCGTCCTGACGGCGGTACCGTCGGCCGATGTTCCCCGAGTCGTCGTAGGTGACGGACAGCCCGGCTTCGCGCAGCTCCGACGCGATATCGTCCCCCTGGGCCTCGAGTTCGTCGTCGTTCTGGAGCGGGAACACGCCCGCGAACGTCGGCGCGACTTCGGGCTCGAGCTCGAGGTAGGTTCGTTCCTCGCCCGAAACCTCGTCCTCTTGGTAGGCGTGGTGGAGAACGGTGTAGACGACTCGGTCGACACCGAAGGAGGGTTCGATGACGGTCGGAACGACGTGCTCGCCCGCCTCGGTCTGCTCCTCGACGGCGAAGCCGGTCTTCTCGACGGGAATCTCGTGGCTCTCGCCCTCGAGTTCGATTTCGACCGTCTCGCCGTCGAAGGCGGACCGATCGCGTCCCGCGAGGGCCTCGAGTTCGGAGACGACGGCCTGTGCGTCGCCGCCGAACTCCGGCCCGAGGTAGCTCATGTCGGGATCGACGGTAGCGCGCTCGACGGTTTTTGGCTCGTCGTACTGCTTGAAGACCGTAAAGCGGTCCCCGGAGTGTTCGGCGTGCTTCGAGAGGTCGTAGTCGCCCCGATGGGCGAAGCCGGCGATTTCGATCCAGTTCCCATCAATTTCGCTCTCGGCGTCCCAACAGTCGCTCGCGTAGTGGGCGCGCTCGCCCGAGAGGTGCTGGCGGAACCGGAATCGATCCATGTCGACGCCGATCGAGTCGTACCACTCCTGGGCGATACCGAGGAAGTAGGCGACCCACGGGTCGGCGATGACGCCCTCCCTGACCGCGTCGCCGATGGTCGTCTCGATCGCTTTCCCGTCTTCCACGTTCTGTTCGGTGACGGGGTACAGCCGCACACCGACGTCTTCGACCGCCGAGAGGTCGGGTTCGTCTTCCTCGGGATCGATGAAGTACTCGAGTTCGGCCTGGGTGAACTCGCGGGTCCGGATGATCGACCGTCGCGGGCTGATCTCGTTGCGGTAGGCCCGGCCGATCTGGGTGACGCCGAAGGGGAGCGTGTTCCGGGCGTACTCCTTGAGCCGCGGGAACTCGACGAAGATACCTTGGGCTGTTTCGGGCCGAAGGTAGCCGGGCTGAGAATCGCCGGGACCGATGTTCGTCGCGAACATGAGGTTGAACGCTTCGACGGCTTCACCCCCGAGTCCAGCACCGCAGGAGGGACAGACGAGTTCGTACTCGGCGATAACTTCCTCGACTTCCGGAATGGGGAGGCTTTCGGCGTCCTCGAAGTCCGTGTTGTCCTCGACGATGTGGTCCGCGCGGTGGCTCTCGCCGCACTCGGAGCACTCGACGAGCATGTCGTCGAATCCGTCGAGGTGGCCCGACGCTTCGAAGACGGGTTCGGGCATGATCGTCGGCGCGTCGATCTCCATGTTGCCCTCCTCGAGGGTGAACCGGTCGCGCCAGGCGTCTTCGACGTTGCTCTTGAGCGACGCGCCCTGCGGACCGAACGTGTAGAAGCCGCCGACGCCGCCGTAGGCTCCGGAAGACTGGAAGAAGTAGCCCCGACGTTTGGCGAGTTCGACGAGCTGTTCGCTCGTCCGCTCAGCGTCGTCGTTCTGTTCTTGCTCTTGCGTTGGGCTCTCGTTACTCATACAGCGCCTCCAGCAGGTCGACGTCGCAGACGATGCCCGCGAGCTGTTCGCCCGATACCATTGGAATCTGCTCGATATCGTTGCTGATCATCTCCTGTGCGGCCTCCTGTACCGACCGCTTTGCCGTCACGGTGACGACATCGTCGGTCATGAAGCTCTCGACCGGGCCGTTCGGGATCTCGATGTCCCGCGTCGGCAGGTATCGACTCCCGACGCCTTTGATTCCCTCCCAGGAGTAGTCGGCATCCTGGTCCGGGAAGTTGTTCCCCGTCTCCTCTTCGCCTTCGACGATGCGAGCCACGTCGATGATGTCGACTTCGGTGAGGACGCCGCTCATACTCCCCTCCTCGTCGAGTGCAACCGTGTACGGAACGTTCGCGTAGTACAACTCGCGCTCTGCGACAGCCAGGGGAGCGCCCTCGTAGGTCGTGTTCACGTCCTCGCTCGCGTAGGAGCCGACGACGTCGTCGGTCTCCTGATCGCCCGTTGCGATGGCGTGGATAACGTCGGTTACTGTAACTATTCCTTCGAACTCCCCGTCTACGACCGGTACGCGACGCGCATCTTTTTCGACCATCTCGCGCGCGACATCCTCGAGCGGCGTCTCCGCGGTCGTCGTCGGAACGTCGTCCATCAGCATGACGAGCTGGTCCTCGTCCGGCTGCTCGATCAGGATGTCTCGAGAGACGAGTCCGCGGTATTCGGTCCCCTCGTCGGTGGATTTGACGACGGGAACCGACGAGAACGACTGTTCTTGCAGGTACTCGAGAACGTCGGTTCTGGTTCCCGGCAGTTCGACAGTCACGACCTCCTCGCGCGGCGTCATCGCGTCGGCTACGTTCATGTCCCGCTTGTACGGCTAAAATGAGTATAAACCCAGTGTTTCATTGGTCGGATCCGACGGGAGCCCAACCCTCATGTAGCCGGCGCTGTTAGCGGAACCTCCATCGAGCCAATCGAGCCGGCAGTCATTTCCATTGGACAGTCTATTTCGATGAGTTTATACGTGTGTGGGTGAGAACTTCTCCCATGCCCAACACTCACGCACATTCGGTTGGGTCCGACGACACCGTCGTTGGCTCCATCGATTCGGGAGGATCGAGCAGCGAATACGTCATCGCGGACATTTCAGCCGACGGTGCGTGGCTTTCGATGCAGGCCGACGATGCGCCGAAACTTCCGTCCTGGCGCTAACGCGTTCGTCCATATTGCGGCGTTTTCTACAGATGAGCAAGGCGAGTGCCTCGAGGTCCGCGAAACCTTTGGTTTCGCTTGATGACGAGACGCCTTTGGCGTCTCGAACCACTTGATCCCGAGGCGGTTCACCGGCGAGTCGAAACCGAAACCGGTGCCCGTCTCGGCCCCTTCGAGTCGAACATGCCAACTGCGTCGAACGGAGACGTCTCGCTTCACTACGAGGTCGACGGCGACGGTTATCGAGATAGTCCCGCGGGTAGTTCCGATACCGTCGTATTCGTCCCCGAAGCCGGCCTCGGCGGCTGGTCCTGGGGCTGGCAACACGCGGCTCTCGCCGGCCCGTTCGAAACCATCGTCTGGGATCTTCGAGGAACGGGCCGATCCGACGCGCCCTCCGGACCCTACGACCTCGAGACGCTCGCAGCGGATCTCGAGGCCGTTATCGCCGATTCCGGGACCCGATCGGCCCACGTCGTCGGTGCCGGCCTCGGCGGTGCCGTCGCGCTCGAGGCCGCACGCACGACGGATCGGGTAGAGACGCTCACGCTGCTCGGAGCCGCACCGACGGAATCTGCGTTCGACCTCGAGCCGCTGTTCGCCCCGCCGGAGGACCGGGAGGCGATCCGCTCGTCGCTCGAGACCCTCTTCTCGGCGGACTTCCGAGAACGCCAGCCCGAGGTACTCGAGGGGATCGTCGACTGGCGAGCCGACGGCGACGCCTCCCGAACGGGATGGGAGGCCCAACTCGGTGCACTCTCCAGATTCGATGCGACCGATTGGCTGGTCGAGGTCACCCAGCCCGCGCTTGTCGTCCACGGATCCGAAGACGAACTCGTCGATCCCGAGGGCGGCGAGCGGCTCGCTCGAGAACTTCCACGCGGCGAGTTCGAAGCGATCGATGACGCGGGCCATCTCGCGTTCATCGAACGCTCCCGAACCGTGAACGATCGATTGCTGGGTTTTCTCGAGGCGCAGGAAGACGAGCGCTGATTCCGATAGCCGCCGTTTCGGACTCGAGACAGGCTCCCACCAGCCACATTTTTGTATTACTCACTTGAACGGTTTGCCGAATGCAGTTTATCGATCTCACCGTCGTTCCTGACCCGTCGATTCAGTCCGATTTGAGTCGTCGGCTGGCTGCCAGCGATGCGATCATCAGGGAAGAACTGCTCATGTGGCGAATGAGCCGTCAACTAATTCTCAATCAGTTGTGTTTCGTTCACGGGGACCCGGACGTCTATGCGGATGCGTTGGCGGATGCCTCCGAAATACGCAAACACGAGATCAGGCCGGTCGGCGACGGCAGATTCTACGTCTACACGCAGGAGAAAGACGCCCACGAGCGGACCTCGTGGTGGTCGGTATTTTTGGGCCACGACTTCATCCACGCCCCGCCGGTCGTCGTCGAGGACGGAACGGTCACGGTCACGATTCTCGGGGACTTTCAGGAACTCCGTGAGGTCGTGTCCGATCTCTCCGAAGCGGTGTCGATCGAAATCGAGTCGGTCGGTGATTATCGCGGTCACGAACGACGGCTCACCGATCGATTAACCGCGAGACAGTATCGCGCCTTACGGACCGCCGAGTACGTCGGATACTACGAAGTCCCTCGAGAGGGATCGCTCGCCGAAATCGCAACGGAATTGAATTGTTCCGAGAGCACCGCCTCGGATCTGCTCCGCCGAGCGGAGCGCGAGATCGTTCGCGCGCTCGTCCCGTCGCAGAACCGATAGATGCTCCTGAACGTTTCTCGTCAGTTCTCTCGCTTAGGCGACGAATAGAGTCACGATCACGTACGCGTACACGTTGTTCAACAGGTGAAGTAACCACGCCCCGGCGAGGTTGTCGAACCGAATCCGGAGTATCGTCGGAAAGATCGCCCACGCGGCGATCGCGAACACGCCCGCGATGCCGAGTCCGAAGACGTGATACCCGGCGAAGACGGCGATCGAACCGAAGCCCGCAGCTATCGGAGACCACCCGCGGTCGTCGAGCGAACTGATCAGTGCCCCTCTGAAAAGGAGTTCCTCGGCGACCGGTGCCACGATCACCGCCCCCAACACGACCCCGGCGAACGTCAGGGGGTCGGTCAAGTCGTACGCGTAGAACGGTTCCATTTCGAACCCGAAAAGCCCCGCGACCCACTCGCCGCCGAGAAACGCGCCTAGCCCGAGCGGAACGAAGGCGAGTGTCCAGACAAGCTCGGCTCGATTCGGTCGACGGATTGGGAACGCCGTTCGCCGTTCAGCTTCGTCGAACTGCCACCACAGCAGGGACGCCGCCAACGCGAGCGCGATAGCGCTCGAGCCGTATACGACGCCGGCCGGCGGCTCGACGGTCGGGTCACCGACCGTAAAAATGTATCCGGAGATGGCGACAATTATCACCACGATTGCGAGCGTCGCAGCGCCGAGCGTGAGCCAGAGCCGGTCGGCGATGTTTGTCTCTACAGTATCCGTTCTATCCACTCCGGAGAGCCAGCCTGCGTCCATGTTTCTACGAAGACGTATCATCCGAAGCGTGATGGGAACTCGTACTGCACAGTTCGATCAGTTAAGTCCCCTCGAGAATACAACCGTTTCCGGAAACGGCGACGCTGATCCGTAATAGCTGTGGCTCCTCTCGAGTTCTCCCGCGTCGATGAACCCGGCGAGTCGCTCGAGGGCCGTAGCCCGATTTCGACGGCCGTGGTTTTGACTACGGTTCGAATACTGCCGATCCGGCTCTGCCTCGACGCAGGTCACGGCAACGCCCGTGGTGGGCGCAAGGCCTTTTTCCACCGAGCCGTCTACAACTGGTAATGAGTCAGCTCCGTATCGCCGTTCTCAACGCCGCACACGAGGACGCGAACACGACGCGAAACTTCCGACGCGAACTCGACGCCTCGTTAGTGGAGTTCGACGTTAACGGCGGCGAGCTCCCCGACACGGTCGACTTCGATGGCGCAGTCGTGACCGGTTCTCGCTCGTCGGTCTACTGGGACGACGAGTGGATCCTTCCGGTCAAAGAGTGGGTTAGTGAAGCGATCGACGCCGACGTACCGTTTCTGGGTATCTGTTGGGGACACCAACTCCTCGCGGACGTCCTCGGAGGAACCGTCGCCGACATGGGTGCCTACGAGGTCGGTTACAGCGAGATCGAACACACCGGCTCCTCGAGACTCTTTGAGGGCATCGACGGCGAGTTCACCGCCTTCACGAGTCACTCCGACGAAGTCGCAGAGCTTCCGCCGGGTGCCGAGCCGCTGGCCGAAAACGAGTACTCGAACCACGGCTTCAACAAGGGCCGCGTCTTCGGCGTTCAGTTCCATCCCGAATACGACACGAAGACCGCACGCGAGCTCGTCCACCGAAAGGAACTCTCCGACGAACGCCGCGAATCCGTCCTCGCGGAGATCACCGACGAGAACTACCAGCGAGCCTGTCAGGCGAAACTCGTCTTCGAGAACTTCCTCGAGTACGTTCGCGACATGCGACTCGAGGAGGGCACCGGGAAGGCGTCTCGAGACGTCTCTGCATAAATCTTCGTTGCGATCACGTTTTGTTCCGCTGAAGAGCGACTCTCGCCTGTTCCCGCTGCTACGTACGCTATCGAGGGGTTTACCAGTCGTAGAAAGGTTTACTTTTCTACTACCACTACTATTCTCTATGGCGACCTCGGTAAAGATGGACAAACGAACGAAAGATCGTCTCGAACGGTTACAAGCGGAAATCAAGCTTGAGACGGGACGGAAAGTAACGCAACAGGAGCTGTTAAAACGGCTGGTCGATACCGCCTACGACTCTCACTCCGAATTCATCGATTCGTTTCGCGATGAGTGGGACGGGCTATCCGAAGCGGAAGTCAAGCAGTTACTTGCCGGAACGGTCGCGTCCGGAAATCCAATCTCCGAGGAGAACATCGACGATGCGCTGTACGGCGCTGAACTCGAATGAGTCTTTTCTTTGATACGGGTGTCTTCTACGCGCTTCAGGATCGTGATTCTGCACGTCACGATGTCGCACTCGAGCGGTAAAACAGGCGGCAACGGGGCGAATTCGGCCGACTCTTTACGAGCGAGTACGTGTACGACGAAACGATCACGTTGGTCCGCCAACGAACGGGACAATTCAGTGCTGCAAAACAAGCGGGAGATCGGATCCGTGGTATCGAACGTACCCGAAAACGTTCGAACTGCTCCACGTCACTGAAGCGCTGTTTGACCGAACGATCGAGATGTTTCAGCGATACGATGACCAATCGCTCAGTTTCACCGATGCAAATAGCATCGCTCTCGTCGAAGCGTACGATATCGACGCCATTTGTAGCTTCGACGACGACTTCGACGGACTCGCCGAGCGAATCGATCCCGCTTCAATTTAGGCCGCGACCTCGAGACTCGCTTCGTCTTCTTTCCCGATCGCTTCGACGATTAGTTCGGCGACGTCGACGACCTCGATGTCGTCCTCGAAGCCGCCCGTTTTGCGTCCGTCCTCGTACATCGTCATGCACATCGGACAAGCAACGACGAACTTTTCGACGCCGCTCCCGGCGTCGGTGTCCTCGAGTGCCTCCCGAATGCGCTCTTCGCTCGGTTTGGGTTCCTCTTCGAAGTCCATCCAGAGTCCGCCCCCGCCACCGCCACAACAGAACGAGTTCGAGCGATTGCGCGGCATTTCGTCGAGCTCACAGCCCGTCGCGCGGATGAGTTCTCGAGGCGCTTCGTACTCGTCGTTGTACCGCCCGAGGTGGCACGGATCGTGGTAGGTGACGGTGTAGTCGAGTTCGGTGCCCGAAAGCTCGAGCGCGCCGTCGGTGACCAGCTCTTCGACGGCCTGGGTCCAGTGGAGGACGTCGATCTCGCCGTCGTCGTTCCAGAACTCGTCGTACTCGAAGGGCATGATCGGATCGTCGGCGAACTCCTCGAAGTCGACCTCCGGATACTCGTTCTCGAATGTGTTGTAGGAGTGCGGGTCCGTACAGACGATTTTGTCGAACTCGCACTCCTCGAATGACTCGACGTGGTGGCCGGCGAGTTCGATGTAGAGGAACTCCTCGCCGACGCGGCGGATGTCGTTGCCGTCGTACTTTTCGTCCTCGAAGAGGATGCCGAAGCTCACGTCGGCCTCCTCGAGTATCGTCGCGAGCGAGCGGGCGACCTGCTTGTTGCGCTCGTCGTAGCTCGGGAAGTCCCCGACGTACCAGAGGTAGTCGACTTCCTCCTCGCGGGCGTCGGTCACGTCGAACTCGAGTTCGTCGGCCCAGTCGGCGCGGTTTCGGGGGCTGTTACCGAAGGTGTTGCCGTCCTGCATGACGTTCTGGAAGACGTCCTGCATGGAGGAGGCGATGTCTCCCTGGTCGGTCATCTGACGGTTGAGCTTGGTGAAGGAGTTCAGGTGCTCGATTTCGACGGGACAGGCGTCCATACAGGCCATACAAGCCATGCAGGACTCCATCGTCTCGGTGTTGATCACGCTCGTCCCGCCATCGGCGATGATCGGCTGCTCCTCGCCGCCGGCGTCGAGTTCCTCGCGGTACTGTTTCAGATCGAGGATGACGTTTCGCGGGTCGAGCGGGCGGTCGGAGGCTTTCGCGGGACAGACCGACGAACAGCGGCCGCACTTGGTACAGGCGTCCTGGTCGAGGATATCTTTCCAGGTAAAGTCGTCAATGTCCTCGGCGTTGGTCGCGTCCAGATCTGAGGGGACGCCGGGGAGCCGTGCGCCCGCTTTCTCGTCACGCGTGACGACGTTCGCGAACGAGGAGATCATGTGGAACGGCTTGGCGTAGGGGATCCACGCGATGAAAAAGAGCGCGAGAAGCGAGTGGGACCACCACGAGAGCCAGTGGAGGGTTTCGGCGTTCGCGCCGAACGCGCCCATCGCGACGTACTCCTGAGCGACGTCCGCGCCGCCGACCGTCGGGATCCCGATTGCACCGAACAGCATCGCGAGTCCGTAGCCGACGAAGCTGACGATTTCGTGCTCGGGCATCCCCGTGATGTAGATACGGAACCCCTCGAGGAGGAAGCCGCCGACGCCGAGGCCGAACAGCGTCCAGATGAAGATATCGTCCTCACTCGAGGTGTGGCGATCCCAAAGGCGGTGATTGCGGACCCAGTAGCGCCGATACATGGCCATCCCGATACCGACGACGAACAGCAGTCCCATCGCGTCGACCATGAACTGGTAGGCCAGATAGAAGTCGCCTTCCCAGAAGAGAATGCCAAAGAGCATATCGGTCGCGTAGGCTTCGAAGCCGATGATAATGGTCGCGATGAGCAGCGTCAGAAAGCCCCACATGATAAACGAGTGCATCAGTCCGCCGTAGAGGTCCCTGTTGAACTGCTTCTCGTTCGAAAGAACGATTTTGGCTGCACTGACGATTCGATTCGGCAGGTCGTTGAGCCGAGCAAGCGGATCCTCGCCCCCGCGGGTGTAGCGTTCGAATCGGCGATACACGCCGTAAGCGAAGACGAAGAGCGTGACCGCGACGAGGAAGTAAAACAGGAGTATCTCGACGCCGTGAAGCCCCAGATACATGTCCCTCGACGCGCCCGCCTGTGCGACAATGTTCATGTTCTATCACGTGCGGGGATTCGACTTAACTCTTATCACCGCGTTCGGTACCCCTACCCGACGCCTTCTCCGTAAAATATTATTTATGTTTTGAGTTTACAACTGTGGGACGTTTCTTCTGCTTCGCGACGATATCTGGCAACAGGCTTATATAGCGTCCTATCTCCAATGTCCACTCATGAACGAAAAAACCGAGGAACTACGCGATATCTTTACGAACGTCACTGACGGCGAGGAGACTGTCACAGAGTCCCAGACGGCGAGTCGCGGCTCGCTCGAGAAGGACGAGCGAACGAACAACGAGCGCCTCGAGAGCGTCGTCACACAGATGCGCGAACGGTATGATTTCGAGACCCCGCTTACGAACGAGGAGTTGATCGATGTCGCCAAGGGGTTTTACGAGGGGATGAGCGACGAGGAGATCGCCGGGGAACTCGATGTCACGGAAGCGGACATCTTCGAGGCGAGGCTCTCGCTTCACCTGGTTGACGAGGCCGACGCGGACGAAGTCGATCTCGTGGCGATCCGCGAGCGCGATGAAGATCCTGCTACGCTCGCCGACGAGTACGACGCCAGCGAAGAACAGATCCGACGCTACCGTCGAATCGCGTCGGCTCGAGACGAATCGAGAGCGGCGAACGATCGCTACCGGGACGAGCTCGACAGCATTCTGGCGGATTCGGACCTGACCCAGCGACTGGCAAGCGACGTCCGGGAGGACGGCCTCGAGGACGCCACCGAGGGAATGGAAACCGACGTCTCGCTCTGAACCGGGCGAGACTTTTTATCAAATCGGGCAGCCAACGCGACCGTGTCCCGCGTCGCTTTCAGCGATCTCCGATCGGCCGCTTACTGTCCGCGTAAATGCTATTACGATCGTCGTCGCGATGAGCGCGATCCGCCCGCGGCCGTCGACCGAATCCGTTCGCTCGCCTTTCGGTACCAACCGCTTCTCGAGGCCGATACGAACGCCCTCGCGAACGAACCGATCAAAACCGATCCCGATTCCTACCGACGAGCGCTCGAGGGGAGCCGAGATCGACTCGAGCGCGCGGACCGGTGGGAAGCCATCTGCGACCCCGCCGCCGAATCCGTTCTCGCCACCGGCCGCGATGTACGCGGCATCGTTCACAAGGTCCTCTCAGATCCGCTTGAGCCGACGCTCGTCTCGACGGGTAAACCGCCCGAAACCGGCGTCTGGGAGTCCCAGTCGGTCCACGCCGTCGCGGCCGCGAAGGCGCTCGCCTGGGAGCACGAAACGCCGATCGAGGGCGCCTGGCTCGAGTACCCCGCCTACGGCGTCGTTCGGCGCCTCGAGATGACGACTCGTCGGAAGGCCAGGTACCGACGGGTGCTTCGGACGGTTCGCGAACTCGACGGGCCGCCTGCGAGGATTCGAAACGATTCCAAGTGCGAGGCTTGTGAGTACGCTGGCGAGTGTGGCGTCAGAACGCGGACCTTGCGGTCGCTGCTCGGGTTAGGGTAAGCGGTCTTTCGGCACCGTTCGGTGATCGCGAGGACCCGCGATTCGCTCACCGCTCCTCGAGCCACCGCTCAATCTCTCCAGCCTGAGCGCCGCGACGGTGAATTACACCGGTCGAGACGTTCACGACGGTGCTTTCGGTGCCCGCGGTTTCGCCGCCGTCGAGCACCACCGCCGCTCGGTCGCGGATCTCCGGGTCCAAATATCCAACCCGCCTGGCGCTCGAGCGACCGCTGATGTTCGCGCTCGTGGACGTGATCGGCGTTTCGGCCCGCTCGCAAAGCGCCAGCGCGAGTCGGTGGTCCGGAACGCGGACGCCGACGCGGTCGGCACCCGCGGTGAGTTCGTCCGGCACGGCCTCTCGTCGTCGACAGAGGACGGTGACGGGACCGGGGAGGAACGACGCCATGAACTCCCGTTCGCGGGTGGTCGTCCGGACGTGCTCGAGCGCCGTGGGAACCGACGGGACGGCGAACGAGATGGGGTTCGATCGATCCCGTGATTTCGCGTCGAACACGCGCTCGACGGCGTCCGCATCGAGCGCGTCGGCCGCGAGGCCGTAGACGGTTTCGGTCGGATAGACGACGAGATCGCCGTCGCGGATCGCATCGGCCGCACGCTCGAGGGATGATGGTGGCACGGTTGTCGTCACGACCTCCGCCCGTCGCGGGCAAAAACGTACCGCGTTCGACCGATGCGAGACGGTCGACTGCGACCCCTCCCATTACTCGAGCCCGAACTGCTCCTCGAGGTCGTCGTACTCGGGGAACTCGGGCCACTCGGCGGCGACCCAGCTCGCTTCGACGACGCCGTCCGAACCGATCGCGAAGAAGGCGGTTCGTGGCTCCGAAACGCCAGCCATTCCGTCGAGGTCGTGAGCGATGCCGTACCGTTCCGCGACGCCGTTCGCCGGATCCGCGAACAGGTCGAAGGGGTACTCGTTTTCCCCGATCACGCTCGAGTGGGCGTAGGGGGTCGAGGCGCTGACGCCGACGACCCTCGCGTCGGCGTCGTCCCACTCCCGTTCTGTGAGCTCGTCCCAGACGTACTTGGCCGCGTAGGAGCCGATCATCGGCGTGAAGACGAGAATCACTCGCCCCTCGTCGGTGAGTTCCGATAGCGAGCGATCCTCCCAGAACTCGTCGTTGACGAGCGGTCGGGTGAAATCCGGCGCTTTCGCCCCGGCTTCGGGATGGTCCGCCGGGCCGAGTTCGACGACGTCGAAATCCGGCATTCAGTCGTCACCCCCCGTGGATCCGCCATTATTCTCGCTCGCTCCCGCGTACGTCCGCTCGAGGTACTCGACGATGTTTCCGCTTTCGGCCATCGTAACGCCCGTTTCCTCGTCGACGATGACGGGAACCGATCGGACGCCGGCGACGCGTTTGACGACGTCGCGGTCGGAGTGCATCGGTTCGACGTACCGCGAGGCGTACTCGAGGCCGTACTCCTCGAGGAGGGTAACGACGCGTTCGCAGTACGGACAGGCCTGCAGTCGGTACAGGGTAATCGGTTGTTCAGTCGGTGCGCTCATGTGTGTTCGTTGGTGAAACGGGCGGGTAAACGTGTCGTCGCCGGAAATCCGTCGCAAAAGGATAAAGGGTTAGTCGGCAGGGTGATAATTCCCCACTAATCAATGGCGTTGTCTTCGTTCCTCGACATCTTGCTTGCCACATACGAGGTTCCAGTTGCCGGACTCGAGTTCGACCGGTCGACAGTAACGATTCTCGGGACGCTCGCGGTCGTCGTCCTCATCGCATTATCGGGCTTTTTCTCGTCCTCGGAGATCGCGATGTTCTCGCTCCCGAAACACCGCGTCGAGGGAATGGTCGAAGAGGGGATTCCGGGCGCAGAGCGGGTAAAGTCTCTCAAGGAGGACCCACACCGACTGCTCGTGACGATCCTCGTCGGGAACAACATCGTCAACATCGCGATGTCCTCGATCGCGACTGCGTTGCTCGGCTTTTATTTCGGCGGATTGGCTGCTGTCCTGTTGGCGACGTTCGGGATTACGGCGATCGTCTTGCTGTTCGGCGAGAGCGTTCCCAAGTCCTACGCCGTCGAGAACACCGAAACTTGGTCGGTCAAGATCTCAAAACCCCTCAAGGGGACCGAGTATCTCCTCTATCCGCTCATCGTCCTGTTCGATTATCTCACCCGACAAGTTAATCGTATTACCGGCTCCACGGGAGCGATCGAGTCTCCCTACGTGACTCGCGACGAAATTCAGGAGATGATCGAGTCCGGCGAGCGCGAGGGCGTTTTAGAGGAAGAAGAACACGAAATGCTCACGCGGATCTTCCGGTTCAACAACACTATCGTCAAGGAGGTTATGACTCCGCGACTCGATATGACGGCCGTTCCCAAAGACGCCGACATCGACGAGGCGATCGAAACCTGCATTCAGAGCGGCCACGCTCGAGTACCGGTCTACGAAAACAGCCTCGACAACGTCCTGGGGATCGTCCACATCCGCGATCTCGTTCGCGACTTGAACTACGGTGAAACCGAGGCCGAAGATCTCGAGATCGACGATCTTATTCAGCCGACGCTTCACGTTCCCGAGTCGAAAAACGTCGACGAGTTGCTCACCGAGATGCGCGAAAACCGGATGCACATGGCGATCGTCATCGACGAGTTCGGCACCACCGAGGGGCTGGTGACGATGGAGGACATGATCGAGGAGATTATCGGCGAGATCCTCGAGGGTGGTGAAGACCTCCCGGTCGAGGAAATCGACGAGCGGACCGTCCTCGTCCGCGGCGAGGTCAATATCGAGGACGTTAACGAGGCCCTCGAGATCGAACTGCCCGAAGGAGAGGAGTTCGAAACCATTGCTGGCTTCATCTTCAATCGGGCGGGCCGACTCGTCGAAGAGGGCGAGGAACTCACCTACGAGGGCGTCCGGATCACCGTCGAAGACGTCGAAAACACCCGAATCTTGAAAGCCCGACTTCGAAAGCTCGAGGAGCCGGTCGATGACGAGGAGACGCAAGCGGCTGAAGCTGAGACGGAGGAGTAGGCGGGGCACGAGCGGCCGAAGTCGAACGGAGGAGCAGACGAGGCGGACGAAATTCCGAGGAACGCCCATGCGCTCGGTTGTAACTGTGTACCGTTTTGTCGCCAGAGCGGGGTGGAAAGTGGCCGGAAATGACTTCCAACCGACTCTCTCAGTCGTCGGCGTTGATTAACCCCTGTACTTCACGTGCAACCGCCGGCGGAACGACGATCCGCCGCGGTCCCTGCACGTACTGACCGTCCGGTTGCGCGTACTCGAGGCTCAAGATTGCCGCGTCTCCGAGCCTGCGGATCGAGGCGTCCTCGATCAGTTCGAGTTCGATCGCCTGATCGGGGTCGTGGAGGTAGATCACTCGCTCTTCGTGATCGAGCGTGCCGACCGATCGGAGAAACGACGAGAGTGCAATCGCGACGAGGGCGAGCGGAATCGTCAGCGCCGCGAGCAACGTAAACGGACCGGCACCGAGTTCCAGCAGTTCGTTCTGCGAGACGTACCGACCGATCGCCATCAGGACCGCAATCGCGCCGGCCATCACGAGCATTCCGAGCGCCGCGTCGAGTGCCCGCTCGAGGCTCGTTCCGGTCGGTGCACTGATCGGGAGCCGTTCGCTCACCCGCGCGACTCGCTGTTCGGTATTACTGCCGAACGCGAACGCGAGGATTGTAACGACGAGCGCGGCGAGTCCGGCGACGATGATCGATTGGCCGCCAGTCTGACCGGTCATATCGAACAATCGCCAGAAGACGATGATGAGCGCCGCGGCGAAGAACGTCCCGACGCCGAGTGACCACAGGATACGAACGGTTCGCGACGTTGCGGCGTCCCGCCGCCACTGAATCGGTTCGGAATCGTCTACTGCCATACTGGAATTCACGGCCGTTCGTGTAAATGCCGTTCGGTATCGCGGTCGTCACCTTCCTCTCAGAGAAGCAGGGACTCGATAACCCAGTAGCCGACGAAGGAGATGAGGATCGAACCGACGAGCGAGAGGACCCACGCGAGAACGGTGTACCCCATTTTTCTGCCGCTTACGCCACCACCGGCCGTCGAGGCAGCGTAGCCGCTTCCGATGATCGCACTCACGATAATTTCGTTAAACGAGACGGGGATGCCGTACAAAACGGCAACCTGTGCGATCGCGAACGACGGGATCAGCGCTGCGATGGATCGACGCGGGCCGAGCGAGGAGTAGTCCTGCGAGATCGCTTTGATCATCCGTGGCGCACCCGTCCACGAGCCGATCAGGAGCCCGACTCCGCCCCCGAGGAGCAACGCGATCAGCGGAAGCTCGAGGTCGCCGGAGATGGGCACCAGCGGTCCGATCGCGAGACCGACCTGACTGCCGCCCGCCGAGAAGGCGACGAGGCCGCCGAGAACGAGCAGGAAGTGTCTCTCGCCGCGTTCGATTCCCTTGTTGAGGTCGGCCCCGACGGCGACTCCCCAGAGTATCGCTATCGCCAGGGTCACGCTGGCGACGGAGGGGGTCGGCGACAACGGGAGCCAGCCGCCGACCGTCTGTGCGATCGATTCTCCACCGTCGGGTGGCCCGAGGACGGCGAACTCGATGTTTGCGACCACCGCACCGACCAGCGC
This sequence comes from Halostagnicola alkaliphila, assembly GCF_055379965.1. NCBI lineage: Archaea > Methanobacteriati > Methanobacteriota > Halobacteria > Halobacteriales > Natrialbaceae > Halostagnicola > Halostagnicola alkaliphila. The sequence goes on from NZ_AP043826.1 coordinate 590,933, forward strand.
GGCGAGCCCCACGATCAAGCGCTTTTCGCGGATCGGCTCGTCGCGCAAAATTCGTGCGATCGTGTACGCAATTCCACCGCCGACGAACGGCGTCAGGATCCACATCGCGCCGATCTCCGTGTACTTCGCCCAGGCGGGGTCGCCCCCCATCGCTAGTCCGACCCCTATCACGGCTCCAGTAGAGGTAAACGCCGTCGCTATCGGGTAGCCGGCGAAGACGCCGATCGCGACCAGCGTTGCCGCGATGGTGAGCGCCACCGCAGCGGCGATCGGCGACAGCGTGGCCCCGTCGATCAGTTCGGTTCCGACGGCTTCGGAGACGTTCGCACCCTGTAACACCGCACCGGCAAATCCGAGGATGCCGACGAAAAACCCGGCTCGCATGACCGAAATCGCGTTCGCACCGACGGCTGGGGCGAACGGCGTCGAACCGCTCGAGCCCGCGCCGATCGACCAGGCCATAAAGAGCGCCGCGAGCGCGGCCACGAGAAACGTCGCGATCGTCGCGATATCGACCATCTACACGGGCTTACCAGCGGGTCCTACAAGTGTGTGCCGACCTATTGGCGACGCCGGCGTTCTCGAGCGTTGGTGCCGATGAAAAGCGCCGCGAGACCGTTAGTTCGTCGTCGATTTCGAGTTGTCTTCGGGCTCCGGCGGCGGCTCGACACCTTCGATCGCTTCGGCGGCCTCGGTGTCCTTCTCGGTGACGACGTGCCATCGGTCGACCTCGTCCTCGTAGGACGCGAGCGATTCCGAAACGTCGTCTTTGAGCACGTCGTCGTTAACGTTGACCTCGAAGACGAACGACTCGCCGTTGTCGTTTCCGCGAGCTGACTGTTGGATGTTGGCGCTGATGAGGTCGTTGTCGAAGTAGTACGGCGCAAGCTGAGTCATCACGTTCTGATAGACCGTGTCCTCGACGCGCCGAAGCGCTTTTCGACTCGCTGAATCCGCCGCCCGAGCGACGTAATCGATGGACTCCTTCCAGTTGTCGACGGCGGCTTCGGCGTCGTCCTCCTCTAACTGTTCGTAGGACTCCGAGAGCTTTTCACCCGCTGCTTTGATATCCTCGTCGGGACCCTTTCCGGCCTTTTCGCCTTTCCCCTCCTCGACGCTCGCCTGCTCTGCGGTCTTCTCGCTGACGTCTCGATCGAGCGTTTCGTGGGCCTTGGGCCGCCATTCTTCCCACTCTTCGAAGGCTCGAGCGAAGCGCGCGCCGTAGTCGTGATCGGGGTCGTGGACACCGGCGTCTCTGAGTGCGCGTGTGACCCGCTCGCCGTGCTCGACGATGGTCGCCCAATCACCGCGGACTTTGAAACCCGAGATACTCTCTTCCATTCGATTGAGCGAGTGGTATGGCGCGAAGCGGTATAAACTTCTCCGCTAGGGGGAAATCTGCGAGTTCGGTCGTCGTTACCCGTTCGAATCGGATCGATACCATGAACTATCCGGCGGGTGGCTGTACTACTATGCCGATAGACAAGCGGGACAACGCCTACGTCGTCACGCACGCACTGGCGAAAGACACCCTCTCACGCCTTCGGGACGTCGAAACCGAACAGGTCGGCTTCCGGAAAGGGCTGGTCAAACTGGGCCGAATCTGCGGCTACGAGATCATCGACGGACGGATGGAAACCGAGTACGCCGAGATCGAAACACCCCTCGAGCCGACGATGGGCGAGCGCGTCAAGGGACTCGATAACGTCGTCATCATCAACGTGTTGCGCGCGGCGACCCCGTTCGTCGAGGGGCTGTTGAAAGCCTTCCCGCGGGCGCGACAGGGAGTCATCAGCGCGAGCAGGGACGAGGAAGCCGGTCGGGGCGAGGACGGCTCGTTCCCGATCACTATCGACTACGTAAAACTGCCCGAGATTCACGAGGAGGATACCGTCATCGTCGCCGACCCGATGCTCGCGACGGGCAGTACGATGTGTGCCGTCCTGGATCACGTCGTCGAGAACTCAGTCGATCCCGAACACCTCATCGTTCTCTCTGCAGTGTCTGCACCCGACGGGCTCCTCCGAGTCGACGAGGGGTTCGACCAAGTCGATCTCCTCACCGTCTCGATCGACGACCGACTGGACGACGACGGCTTCATCGTCCCCGGACTGGGCGACGCCGGCGATCGCGCCTTCCGAACGACCTGATTCTCGGATCGTAATTCTTTGCGGGCGTTACACTCCCCGCAGGAGCCAGCGCTCGAACGAGACGTTATTCCTCGCCGCAGGTATCGATCCCGAACAGGGCGTTTATCGGACACCGCTGGATGATCGCGGTCGCGAATATATCGCTTCCGGCGACGAACGCGAGCGTTCCGATCGTTTTCTGTCGGTTACGGTACCCGTAGATCAGCAGTGCGAGTCCTCCGACGACCCGAAGCAGTCGATCGCTGCCGCCGACGTTTCGGTCCATAGCTGGGTTTCGGGCTCGGACTTCCTAACGGTATTCCCGTCAGCTGTCGGCACGTCGTACCCTGCATTGGGTCTCCGTTCCACACCCACGTTTCAACTCGAGAGACCCAATCTCTCTCGGCCATTTGAACCCTCTCGTTTCACCTCGAACCCTCGACCCTGCTTGCGATTCGCCGGTCAATAGCTGCAGTCGAATTGCACCTACTCCGTTTCGTCCTCGTTCCCGCCGTCGTCCCCCTCACCGTCGTTCCCGTTCTCGCCTCCGCTCAATCCCTCGCCGGGGTCGCGCTCGAGGGCGGGCTGGGAATCGCGGTGACTCGAGTAGCCGTCGAACCAGCGGCGGATGCGTTCGACGCGGTCGACGACGTGTGCCGGTTCGCCGCTCCGGGAGAGTTCGTGGCCCTCTCGAGGATAGCGCACGAGGCGGGTGTCGATGCCGTATTTCTTCAGCCCGAGGTAGAACAGTTCAGCGGTATTGGCGGGCGTCCGATAGTCCCGATCGGAGTGCATCACGAGCGTCGGCGTCTCGACGCCGTCGACGTGTGCCACGGGAGATTGTTCCCAGAGGAGTTCGGGTTCGTCCCAGGGCGTCGTGCCGAAGTCGCCCTCGATCAGCTTGAACGCGTCCGTCGAGCCGTAGAATCCCGTCAGGTCGTAGACGCCCCGTTGGGAAACCGCGGCCCGAAATCGATCCGTTTGGGTGACGGTCCAGGCGGTCATGAAGCCGCCGAAACTCCCCCCCGTGACGAACGCTTCGTCCCCGTCGACGTACTCGCGCTCGCAGATCGCGTCGACGCCGGCGAGAATATCGGCAAGGGTCACGTCGCCCCAGTCGCGTTCGATCGCCGCCGCGTGCTCCTCGCCATAGCCGGTCGAGCCTCGAGGATTACACCAGAAGACGACGTAGCCGCTAGCGGCGAGCGCCTGAAACTCGTACCACATCGACCCCGAGGTGGTCCACTGGACGTGGGGCCCGCCGTGGATTTCGACGGCGAGCGGGTAGGTTTCGCTCTCGTTGAACTCGGGCGGCGTGAGCACCCATCCTTGGATCGGTCCCGCGTCGCCGTCAATCCACACTTCCTCGGGCTGAGAGACTGCGCGGTCGGTGAGATACTCGTCGTTGGCGCGAGTCAGCCGCGTGGTCTCGTTGCCGCCTCGAGTCGTCACGAAGACATCTCCGGGGTGGTCCCACTCGCTCTGGACGAACGCGATGGCGTCCGGGCCGACCGAGAAGTCCTCGACGGTAACGCCCTCGCCGTAGACCGGCTCCGGCGGCTCGCTCGCGTCTCCGGGTGCCGAATAACAGACGACGGATCCCTCGTCGGGCGCGGTGAAGTACAACGATTCGCCGTCGGGGCCCCACTCGACGTGGCCGTCGTGGGCGAGATCGCGGTCGAACGATTCCGTCGGCGTCGTCTCCTCGCCCGTCTTCCGGTCGTGAACTCGAATCTGGGTCTGTGCCAGCGTTAGGCGTTCTTCGGGTGCGTAGGGGTAGGCGACTCGGCCGTCTTCGGTCGCCCACAGCGAGCCGACCCAGCCCGTCGTCTCCGCGAACGCTTCGGTCGCTCCCGACTCGAGGTCGCACTCGAGCAGTTCGAAGGTGACCGAATCGTCCGGCACTCGATCGTCTTCGACCGCCTTCCTCGCGTAGTATACCGTCTCGCTATCGCCCCACGTCGGCCCGATGTGATCCTCGTCGCCGTCCGTAAGCCGCTCGAGTGAGGTCGTGTCGTCTTCGTTCTCGTTCCCACTCGATCTGGCCACCCCACCCTCGAGGGCGGCCTCTACGTCGAGTACGTAGACGTGCGCCCGCTTCCCGTCGAGATACTGCGTGCCGGCGCGGTAGATCATCCGATCGATTACCCGCGGATCGGGCGACTCCGGTTCGTACTCGGGCTCGACCTCGAGGTCTCGTCCCTCCTCGCGATCGGCTTTCGTCGCGGACTGAGCAAACAGGAGCTTCGTTCCGTCTGGACTCCATTCGACTCCCGAAACGCCCCCGACGACGTCCGTCACCTGTCTCGCCTCGCCGCCGTCGGTTGGAAGGACCCACAACTGCGGCCGGTCGTCGTCCGCGCCTCGAGTGCTGACGAACGCGAGATGTTCGCCGTCGGGGCTCCACCGCGGCTGGCTATCGACGCCTTCGGCGACGGTGAACTGCCTCGAGTCGTCCCCGCCGAGGGGGACGACGTGAATCGTCGCCTCGTAGTTCTCCTCGTCAATTGGAACTTTTTCGACGTAGGCAACGCGTTCGCTGTCGGGCGAAATCTGGGGACTCTCGACCTGTACGAGGTCGTAGTAATCGTTCGCGGCGATCGTTTTCATGGTACGTGACACCTCGTCGCGAGAATTAGCAGTTTCGATTCGAAACAACGGCTGGCGTCGTCGAACGGGGTCGCGCTCACTCGAGATCGACCCGTCCGCTCGTCGCGCTCCGAAGCCGATCCTTGAACGCCTCGCTCTCCGCGAGCGGGACGCGAACGTCGAAGGAGACCTCGGCCTCGTAGGCCGCGTCGAACTCGTATCCTTCGCTCTCTATGATCCCTCTGACGGTTCCGGAATCGTCGTACTCGACCGTGATCCCGAGACGTTCGCGGGGCCGCTCCTCGACGACACCCGCCTCCTCAACGGCGTCTTTGACCGCTTTCGAATAGGCCCGGACGAGGCCGCCGACGCCGAGGTTCGTCCCGCCGTAGTACCGCGTTACGACGACCGCGCAGTTCTCGAGTTCCTCCTGTGCGAGGACGTTCAACGCCGGCTTTCCGGCCGAACCCGAGGGTTCCCCGTCGTCGCTCGAGTACTCGCGCAGAAAGTCGCCCTCGGTGTCCGCTCGCACTCGATAGGCTGGGACGTTGTGCGTCGCGTCGTCGTACTCCCGTTCGACCGTCTCGACGAACTCCTCCGCCGCGTCGACTGACTCGACCGGACGGGCGTGTCCGAGGAACTCCGAGCCCTGGACGACGAACTCGGCGGTGGCGGGCTCGGCGAGGGTGCGGTACGTTCCGGTCACTGTCTTCTCGCCTTGCTTCTCACTGCAGTTCGATCTTGCGGACGAACGTGATTTCGCGCAGATCCGTAAACAGGTCTCCCGGCAGGTCCTCGTCGGTGACCAGATACAGGCGCGGATCGTCGGTGAACTCGGGATCCTCGCTGATCGTCTGGCGGATCGAGATATCGTGATCGGCCAGCAAGCCGGTGATCGTCGCGACGATCCCCTTCTTGTCCGCGTCGTCGACCTCGATCGACAGGACGGTCAGATCGAGCACCGGCGCGAGGTCCATCAGGCTCGGCACCTGCGAGATGTTCTGGAAGATCCGTCGCAGTTCGGGATCCTCGAGGATCGCATCCGTGGTCGAATCGACGACGCGCCGATCGACATCGATTTCGCGAGCGATACCCGTGTTCGGAATCTCGATCCCACCGGAGACGACTCGCCCCTCGTCGTTGACGGAGAATCCGCGCTCGAGCAGGAGGCGGATAACCGCCTGCTGGCTCGGCGATCCCTCGAACTTCTCCATGATCTCGTCGAACATTCGTTCTCGTATATATGCGGGCCGGGGTATAATGTTCGGTGGTCGCTCGCTCCCCGCGAACTCCTCGCGTTTCGCTCATCGATCGCGCTGACTCACGGACGTTTTTGAGGGCGTAGTCGAAACGGGCACCTATGCGCGCACTCAGTCACTGTGATTTCTGCGGAGCCGACGCCGCGGGAACCTTCGAACTTCTGCCACCCGAACTCGAGCCGACCGAAGCCGAACAGCGCCGCGTCGTCCTCTGTCGCGCGTGCGGCGAGCAACTCGAGGACCTCCTCGAGCCGCTGCTCGCCCGCGCTGGCGTCGATTCGACCGACGACGCGTCTCCTCCCGCCGGCGCGAGCGAGGCCGACACGGCGGACGAGGAATCACCGCAAGAGTCGGCCCAGACCGGTCGTCCGTCCGTTATCGACGTGGACGAAGCCAAGACGAACCCCGGCACGGACGAAGCGAAGAGGAACTCCGGCGCGGGGGATCCGGAATCCGACGATAAGGGGGCAGACGACAGCGACGGTGGAATCACCCTCGAGCGCAGCCCCGATTCCGGATCCGCCGAATCCGAAGATCCATCCCCGGAATCGTCGGATGCGACTGCTGACTCGAGCGCCGAGGAACCGGCGGTCACCGGGGAATCAACGGGCACCGAGGAATCCGTGGGAACTGAGACGGACTCCTCTCCGTCCGCCGAGGGTACCGATTCCTCGAGCCCCAGCGGCTCGAATGCGGGTTCGACGGCCAGCCCGCCACAAGGATACGCAAAAGTCGTCCGTCTCCTCCGAAACCGGGAGTTTCCGATGGAACGCAGCGCCGTCGAAACGCTCGCCGCAGGCGCCTACGACCTCGAGACGCGCGAAGTCGAGGCGATCATCGAGCACGCGCTCGAGGACGGCGAGTTTGCCGAAAACGGCGATCAACTCGTTCGTACTTAAACCCTCTGTTCGCTCCTCTCCGTCCCGTTTTCGACGCTCTCTGGAGACCACCTCTCTAGTTATCCGAAACGCTCAATTGACGAACGTATCATGATCTCCGTATGGCCTCCCAGTCGCTGCTCGGAATCAGTTTCGCCCTCGTTATCGGCTTCTGTTGGCTCCGATTGTACGGCTGGTACACCGCTCGAGGCGATACCGATCCCGAACGAGCGAGCGCGGGGACGTATCAACATCTCGTCGCAGTCGGGTTCCTGACGTTCGTCGGCACCGTCCTCATCGGTGACTTTCCCGCGAGAACCGAGGCGGTTCTCGAGTCGGCCGATCCGGCGCTGGCCGGTGGTGTCACGATGCCGCTCGCCTGGATTCCCGCTCTCGGTACCGTCTTCGCGGTGGTGATCGTTTCCTACCTCGGCGTCTTCCCCTACGCTCGCCAGCGAGCCGACACCGAAATTTCCGCCGCTCGCGCGACGTGGCAACTGGCCAGGTTTTTACTCGCTCTCTTCGCAATCGCCGTCGTCGTGACCGCGGTTACGGGTCTCCTCTTCGAGACGCCGTTCTGGGTCGCCGGCCCAGTCGCCGGAACGCTGTTCGTCGTCCTGTTTTATGTCTGGGGACAGCTCTCGACACGTCTCCTCAACGACGTTTCCGAACCAACAGAGAAACAGCGTCGACGACTCGAGGAGGCGCTCGAGGCGACCGGTATCGACGCGCCTATCGCCGGCGTGCTTCCGGGTGCCGAGAGTCGAACCGCCACCGTCTATCTGCAGGGCCCGTTCTGGAACCGCCGACTGTACGTCACCGACTACGCCCTCGAGACGTGTTCGGACGCGGAACTCGAGGCCCGCTGCGCTCGCGAGGCGGGAAGTCACGAGTTGCGTCTCCGAGAACTTCAGGCGATCACGGCGGGGCTCTTGCTCGCGTCGGTAGTCGTCGGGCTCTCCGTCTTCGGACTGCTCGGACTGGCGGGTGCACTGGGTTGTTTGCTCGCGTTCAGCTGGTGGCTCCGTCGCCGGACGCTTGCCGCGGATCGCGCCGCAGCCGGACGAACGGAGACAGCAACGCTCCTCGAGACGTACGAGACGGACCACGATTCGACAGCTGGTGAAGGTGGACGGCTCCGGTCACTGGTTTCGCTCACGCCACCTCTCGAGCGTCGTCTCGAGGCGGTGCGGTCCAACTAGTATTTACCGTCGTTCGAACCGCCGTTACTCCGAGAGCGTTCCTTTCGTGCTCGGCGCGCCCTCGCGGCGCTCGTCGAACCGCGTCGCGTCGTCGAGCGCTCGAGCCAGCGCCTTGAACAGCGCCTCGACCTCGTGGTGGGCGTTCTCACCCTCGACCGCGAGGTGAAGCGTCAGTCCGGCGTTCATCGCCAGCGATTCGCCGAAGTGCCGTGCCATGTCGCTCGTGAAGTCGCCGATTTCGTCCTGGGAAAACTCGCCGTCGAAGTAAAACCGGGGACGTCCGCTCACGTCGACGATCGCCGAAGCGACCGCTTCGTCCAGCGGAACCTGTCGGTCGGCGTAGCGGACGATCCCCGCTCGATCCTCGAGGGCGTCCGAGAGCGCCGTCCCGACGACGATCGCGACGTCCTCGACCGTGTGGTGGTCGTCGATCTCGAGATCGCCGTCGCAGTCGACCTCGAGGTCGAACAGTCCGTGTTTGGCCAGTGCGCTCAGCATGTGATCGAAGAACCCGATTCCGGTTTCGACGTCGGCGGTCCCGCTTCCCTCGATTGTGAGTGTACACTCGATCGTCGTCTCGGCCGTCTCGCGGGTGACGGTCGCCGTTCGCTCGCTCATAGGCCAACGAGGGGGCCGGCGGTACAAGGCGATTGCGCTCGACCCGCCCGCCGAGTGGCTCGCCGGAGCCAATTCTCGACAACTCGACGAAATTCGGAATATCTCTTTAAATCTCTTTATAAAATGTCTAAAGATTTCTTGGCCAGTCTAAAAGTGTCAGATGACATCGCCTACTCGAGTAAAACGGACCGAAATTACGGCAACCTTCTCCCTGTTATATGTTATTGCCGATGACAGTCATGAGTAACCGAGGTGAACCCCCAGATGTCCAACTCCTCCCCGCTTCCGAACGAATCGATCGCTCAGTCGTCCACTGAGACGGATCGAGATATTGATGCCCATCGCCGCCTGCTCCGGACGTTCAAACGACCAGCCCAGTTCCTCTCGTTCTGGGTTGCGATCGCCTTGCCGTTCGTTCACGTCCCGTTGCTCTCCCAGGGTCTCGGCGACCCGACCGTTACGATGGCGTTTCTCGCTCTGTTAGCCATCAACGTACTGGCCCTCTACTTCGGCCACGGCTACAACCGATCGCCCTGAACGCGAACTGGCCTCTCCTCCATATCTCGTCCCCTCTTCACTCCACCACCTCGTCCGTCACTCCCCGCTCGTCATCGGTGAGTCGCCGACCGAACCGATTATTTCCTCTCCCCCTCACGTTCTGACTCGATGAAGATTCGCGTCGACTGGCGCTCGAGTTGCAGCCTCACCGGAACGGTGTTAAAGTGGCTCGCCGTTCCGCTGGCTGCGCCGCTCGTTTTGGCGATGATCGACGGCTCAAACCCGACGCCGTTCGTCGTGGCGATTATCGTAACCGCCCTTTCGGGGCTCGCCCTCGAGCGACTCAGCGCCGAACGCGACCTCGGTCAGCGCGAAGCGTTTTTGATGGTCGCGCTGACGTGGCTCGCCGTCGCCGCCGTCGGTGCGATCCCGTTCTTCGTCGCCGGCGTGGGGACGCTCGCCCATCCGGTCAACGCGCTCTTCGAGAGCACGAGCGGGCTCACGACCACGGGAGCGACCGTGATCGACAACTTCGGCGAGCACTCGAGGGCGATCATGCTCTGGCGACAACTCATCCAGTGGCTCGGCGGACTGGGAATCCTGGTCGTCGCTATCGGCTTGCTCTCGAACCTGATGGTCGGTGGCGCACAGCTGATGGAGACCGAAACGCAGACGCGAAACGTTCGCAAACTGCGGCCGCACATCGCCGATACGGCCCGGCTCATCTGGGGGCTGTACGTCGGACTCACCGTCGCCGCTGCGACGACCTTTTACGCGCTCTATCTCCTCGGTCTGGCGCCGAACATGGATCTGTTCAACGCCGTTTCACACGCGCTCACGAGCGTTGCGACTGCCGGATTTTCACCGGAATCACAGAGTGCCGGCGCGTTCTCACCGATCGCTCAGTGGGCCATTATCCCCTTCATGATTTTCGGGGCGACGAACTTCGTGTTGATCTACTACGTCGTCCAGGGTGACTACCTGCAGCCGTTCAAAAACGAGGAGTTCCGCTTTTACCTGAGCGTCCTCGGAACCTTTAGCCTGCTCGTCGTCGGCATTTTGTACGCAGATTCGACGTTCGAAGAGGGGCTCGAGTCGACGATCCGACACGGCGTCTTCAACGTCGTCTCGCTCGTCTCGACGACGGGCTACGCCTCGGTGGACTTCGACCGCTGGTCGCCCGGCGCAAAGCACATGCTCTTTTTGTGCATGTTCGTCGGCGGGATGGCCGGGAGTACGACCTGTTCGATCAAGTCCCTGCGCTGGCTCGTAATTCTCAAGAGCCTCCACCGGAACCTCTTCACCTCGATTCACCCGCAAGCAGTTCGTCCCGTGCGACTCGGCGACAGCGTCGTCGACGAGGACACGATCACCGACATCTTTTCCTACGTCCTGCTCGCCATCGTAATTTTTTTCCTGTTGACGATTTTCCTCGTCGTCGACGCCGCTCGAAACCCCTCCACCGTTGTTTCGGAGTTCGACGCGCTCGGGGCGGCCGCATCGATCTTCCTGAATATCGGCCCCGCGTTCGGGATGGCCGGCCCGATGGGCAACTACGAAGGCTTCTCGACGCTCTCGAAGTCCGTCATGATCGTCATGATGTGGATCGGCCGCATCGAAATCATCCCCGTGCTCGTCCTGTTGACGCCGGCGTTCTGGAAGTCCTAGAGAACGAAGTTCTAACACCGAAGTTTTGCGCTGCGTGCGGTCGCGAGCGACCGCACTCGGCAAAAATTCGATTAAAAGCGCTCCTCCTTCCGTTCCGACCCCAACGGGGTCTCCACATCAGTCGTCGGCCCGCTCGGTCACTGACTCACGGGCGTCGCCCGTTCGTCGTTGCGCGGCGCGTCGCGCCGCGCTCTCGTGACCTCGCGGTAAAATTCGCAAACCGCCTGCCTTTCCCCGGGTCGCGGGCGTCTCGCAGTGGCTCAACGCCCGCTCCCGGCCACGGCTCTCAGATCGGTTCGGGTTATTGGTTCTCGATGGCGGCCTGTGCCTCCTCGAGGGTAAACTCGCCCTCGTACAGCGCGCTCCCGACCACGACCGCGGCCGCGCCGGCTTCCTCGAGCGCCCGCACGTCCTCGAGCGTGGCGACCCCGCCGCTGGCGACGATCGGGATCTCGGTGGCCTCGACGAGTTCCCGAACGGGCTCGGTGGCGACGCCCTCGAGTTGTCCTTCGACGTCGACGTTCGTAAAGAGGATTCCAGCGGCTCCGAGGTCCTCGTAGCGTTCGGCGGCGTCGACGGGCGTGATACCCGCTCCTTCGGTCCATCCCTCCACGACGACCTCGCCGTCTTTCGCGTCGAGGCTCACGACCACCGAATCGGGGTGGGTTTCGCTGATTTCGGCGACGATTTCCGGATTCTCGACGGCCGCCGTGCCGAGGATAACTCGGTCGACGCCGCGCTCGAGCAGGTCGATCGCACCCTCGGCGGTTCGAATCCCGCCGCCCAGTTGGGTCGGAACGTCCACCGAATCGACGACTGCATCGATCGCGTCGGCGTTCGCTCGCTCCCCTTCGAACGCTCCGTCGAGGTCGACGAGATGGAGGGATCGCGCACCCGCGTCGGTCCACCGGTCTGCGGCGTCGACTGGGTCGCCGTATCGTTTCTCGGTCCCGCGCTCGCCCTGGACGAGCTGGACGACTTCTCCATCCTGTACGTCGACGGCCGGGAGTACCTCGAACGCTGGGAACTGGCTCATACCCGAACGCGCGGTGCCGGTCGGGATAATCCCGTTGGTCCGAACTAACGACTCACCCGGCACTTTCTGTGGGGTATCTTCTCAATACTCTTCGATCTGAACCAGTCAGCGTCGAACACAAATACACGTGCTTTTAGGTCTTCACGATCTATTTTATAGACGTGACAGAAGTACTGCTACTCGTCGGAATTCTCGTTGCAGCCTTCGTCGGATACAATATCGGTGGTGCAACGACCGGCCCGGCATTCGGGCCTGCCGTCGGTGCAAATATCCTTTCGAAAGGAATCGCCGCGGCGTTGATGTCTATCTTCTTCGCAATCGGCGCATTTACCATCGGACGGGAGGTCGTCCATACGCTCGGGAACGAACTGGTAACGAGCACGGCCATCTTCACCCTCGAGGCCAACGTCGCCGTGCTCTTTTTCATCGGCGGCGCGCTCTTCATCGGAAACTACGCCGGCGTTCCGGCTTCCACGTCGATGACCGCCGTCGGCGCGATCGCCGCGCTCGGCTTGGCAACGGGCGAACTCAACTGGGCGGTCCTCGGCGAGATCGCCATCTGGTGGATCGTCGCGCCCATCATCGGCTTCTGGATCGGCGGCGTCGTCGGCCGGTATTTCTACACGCGAATCAACGAGTGGGTGGCTATCGAAGGGAACGCCGCCGAGGAGGCCCTGATCGGGATCGATACCTCGGGATACGTTCCCAGCTTACACGTCGAAACCGGCGTCTCGAAGCGGGAGTGGACCGGTTCGATAGTCGTTATCATCATCGGTTGTCTTATGGGATTCAGTTCGGGAACGAGCAATATCGCGAACGCCGTCGCACCGCTCGTTGGGAGCGGCGAACTCGCGGAGGATCCCGCCATCATCATCGGTTCGATCGCGGTCGCGATCGGTGCGTTTACCATCGCCCGCCGAACGCTCGACACGCTCGGCAACGACATCACCAACTTGCCGCTGACCGCGGCGGTCGTCGTGGCCGTCATCAGTTCGACGATCGTTATCGGACTCTCGGCGATCGGGATTCCAGCGAGTTTCGTCGTGATCGCAACCATGTCCATCGTCGGACTGGGTTGGGGCCGTGCAACCCGAACGACTCGCCTTTCGGAGGCGGCTCGAGGCGAAGAAACGGCGGTTTCGGTCGGTGCGCTCACAGCCGACGAGGAAGGTGAACCGTCCCCGGAAATCGGCGAAGAGGAAGTCAGCGACATTCCGAAAGCTTCCGATCTGTTCAACCCGTCGACGACGGCTCGAGTGATCCTCATGCAAAACGTCGTTCCGATCATTTCGACGACGGGAGCTTTCTTCACGTTTCAATACGTTCCGATCTTCGGATTCTAACCGTGCGCGTTATTTCTGCCTATATTTTTCATTCTGACCCAATACTTGCCTGAGAACTCCACGATCAACGACCTAACCGGTGGATACCTTCCAGTCCTGTGTGAAAGACAATTTAGGACTGAACAGCAAGCTATACCAGTGCGGGACTCGAATCACCGCCTGATGCCCACCGTAGAATACCTCAACTACGAAGTGTTAGATGACCAGGGATGGGAGATGGACGACGACGACCTCTTCGAGAACGCGGCTGACGCCGGTCTCGACGATGAGGATTACGGCTCCCTCGATGTCGCCGAAGGCGAGTACATTCTCGAGGCTGCAGAGGCACAGGGCTACGATTGGCCCTTCTCCTGCCGAGCAGGCGCGTGTGCAAACTGTGCGGCCATCATCAAGGAAGGCGAAATCCAGATGGACATGCAACAGATTCTCTCCGACGAAGAAGTCGAGGAGAAAGACGTCGTCCTGACCTGTATCGGTTCGGCTGAAACCGAGGAAGTCAGAATTGTCTACAACGCGAAACACCTCGACTACCTGCAGAACCGCGTCATTTAACGACCGCACTCGTATCCGGCGTCTCTAGACGCAGTCCGGGATCGCTCGCGATCCCGCTTTATTATTCGACGCAGTCCGCCAGTCTGGAGCATTGAGTCTTACTCTCTTTGACCGACCCGTTCGTCGTCGAGGATGATTACGACACCGAAGAACACTCGTGTGTACAAAATCCGGTAGCATCACACGGAATTAAAACGCGCCGGATAACCGCGGCAAGACTTTACCGTGACCAGCCAGTACTGACCGTAAAATGGGTTCGTCATCGAAGCCCAGAACGGAACTCGAGGTCAGGGTTCACCAACGGGAACTCGTTACCGACCTCGGAACACAAGCACTCGAGAACGATGACCCCGATCAGTTACTCGAGGATGCCATTGAAGCGATTACGACGTCGCTGAACGCGGGATTCTGTCACGTTCTCGAATCGGGTTCGGCCGGTGAGACGCTGTCTTTTCGAGACGGCATCGGGTGGGACGATGAAGTGGTCCAGACCTCGAGTCTGCCGGCGACGCCGGGGTCGCAGTTCGGGCACACGCTTCGCTCGGACGAACCGGTTATCGTTTCTGATCTCGAAACCGAGAACCGCTTTTCCGTCGCTTCGGACCTCGTCGAACACGATATTACGTGCGGAATCTCCGTCTCGCTCGGTTGCGATGACGAGCCGTGGGGCGTTCTCGGTATCTACTCGACGAACGCCCGTGGTTTCACCGAGGACGATGCTCGTTTCGTCGAAAACGTCGCCAGTATCCTCACTTCGGCCCTCGACGGGCCACGACAGACGCGTCATCGCGATAAACGACACGCGGACCGAATCCTCGAGACGAGTCCCGTCGGCATTACCGCTGTCGACGCGGACGGGACAATCGCCTTTGCAAACGAGTGTGCTAAGGACCTTCTCGGTGGGTCGTCCGATCACTTTCCGACGAGCGTCCACGACGAATCGTGGAACTTCGCCGATCGGGACGGGAACGAGGTCTCGTCGGTCGAAATTCCGTTTTCGCGTGCGAAGCAGACGGAAGAACCGGTAACCGGGGATATCATCGGCATCACGCAAACGGACGAGACGCGCGTCTGGTTGTCCGTCCACTGTACCCCCCTATTTGACGACGAGGGGTCCTTCGATGGTGCCGTCTGTGCACTGGTTGACGTGACCGATCGCAAAGAACTCGAGAGCCAACTCGAGGAGATACTGGGTCGGATCGACGATGCGTTCTGTGCGTTCGACGACGAACTTCGATACACGCTCGTCAACGACCGGGCGGAGGACCTCCTCCAGTACTCCGAGGAAGAACTCCTCGGGAACACCCTCTGGGAGATGTTTCCCGAGGCGGCCGAGGACGACGACGTTCGGGAGAGCTTCGAGACGGCGATGGAAACCCAGGAGCCGACGAATTACGAACACTACTACGAACCGCTCGGGAACTGGATGGAGGGAAACATCTACCCGTCGGAAACCGGCGTCTCGTTGTACTTTCGCGATATCACCGAGCAAAAGGAGTACCAGCGAAAACTCGAGCGGTCGAACGAACGACTCGAGCAGTTCGCGTACGCGGCGAGTCACGACTTACAGGAGCCCCTGCGAATGGTGACGAGTTATCTGAACCTGATCGAACGGCGATACGGGGGCGACCTCGACGAAGACGGGCGCGAATTCCTCGAGTTCGCGGTTGATGGCGCAGAGCGGATGTGCGAAATGATCGACGGACTCCTCGAGTACTCTCGAGTCGAAACTCGGGGGGATTCGTTCGATCTGGTCGATTTGGACGACGTTTTCGCGGATGCGCGAAAAGATTTGAAAGTGCAGATCGAAGAGAGCGACGCACGAATCACGGTGGATTCGCTTCCGCGTATCGAAGGTGACGGGAATCAGTTACGGCAGGTGTTTCAGAACCTCTTGAGCAACGCGATCGAGCATTCCGGAGCGGATCCACCGCGGATCGATGTCTCTGCTAGACGGGACGGAGACGAATGGAAACTAACCGTTCAAGACGACGGCGTCGGGATCGATCCCGGTAACGAAAGTCGTATTTTCCAGGTATTTCAGCGGTTCCCGACCGCTGACGACCAGCAAGGGAGCGGCATCGGACTCGCCCTCTGTAAACGGATCGTCGAACGCCACGACGGGCGGATCACCGTCGATTCGGTTCCCGGCGAGGGATCGACGTTTACGGTTACGCTCCCGGTTTCTCACGAGCGGTCACCGTAGCTCTGGGGTAGCGACTTGGACCGACGCGAAGTCGATGGAAACGTTCGCGGATCGATACCCGAATGTCCGCCGTTTCGCTCGGATTTCGAACGCCGGTATGGTCCGGCACACATCACATACTAAAATTGGCTATTGGTAATTTATATCTAGACACAACCATGAAAAGAGGGATTTCGGTACTTGGTCAATATTTTCTAAGTATGGGAACATTTGTAATAGTATGGCGAAATAATACGACCGATATCGTCTATGTTGGAAGAATATCGATACCTGTGTATCTCTCGAACGGATCCACAAACGGTTACCAAGTCCCTTCCACTTCTCTCGAGAGAAGTCTATAGGGCCATTACGGACGTATCTTCAGCTATAGAGTGCGTGTTCACGAACCCACATTGATTTCTAACTACCAGAATATAAAAATGTACTAGAATATGATTTCTGTGCTGGGGCGGAGACGGTGTGAACTACCCCTGCCTACTCGCCAGCAGAAGCTGGCTCCTTGAGGCAGGGGCTTCCTGCTTCGACGACACGACTTGCAGATACGGAAAGTGTATCCACAGCGGTTGCAGTCTCCACAGACGTTCGAAAATCGCTACGCGATTTTCGCAGCCCATCAGAACCGTGAGGTTCTGAGGACGTTGCTTCGGAGTGAACCACTCCTAGTTTGTCCAACCCACGCGATTTCACGTTCAATGCTGCATTCCAATCCCGATCCACCTCGAACCCACATGACGGACACGAGTGCTCTCGAACCCAGAGCGGTTTCTCAGTCTCTACACCACACTTGGCGCACTCTTTCGTCGTGCCACGCGGCTCAACTTCGACCACGTGACACCCGTTCTTTCGACCGTGGTGTGTGAGAATCGTGATGAAGTCACGCCAGCCAACTTCAGCCTTATTCCGCGCATTGCCATCGGATTCGAGCATCGACGTCACGTTCAAATCCTCGACGAACACGGCGTCGTACTCCGTCGTGTAGAAATGCGCGAGTTTGTGCTTGTAATCGCGCTTCTTGTTCGACATGCGAGCGTGAACCGCAGCAACTCGACGCCGTTGCTTCTCCCAGTTGCGAGACTCGTACTGTTTGCGCGAGAGTGACCGCTGCTCGCGTTCCAACCGTTCTCGCTCGTTGGACAACTCGAGTCGTCCGATGGAGCGTCCGTCCGAGTCGTGGACGAAGTTAAGAACACCAAGGTCGAGGCCGACGGTATCTGCAGCGTCAATACCGTCAGGGTTGGGCTTCTCGGATTCGCCCGTGCTGATGCAGAACGAGGCGAACCACGCTCCTGTCGGTTCTCTCTTTACCGTGACTTCCTTGATAGCGTCGTGTTCGGGAAGGTCACGGTGAAGGCGGATCGGGATTTCCAGTGTGTCGCCACGGACTTTCTTTACGCGGAGTATTGCTCGGTTTCGCGGGCCACTCTTCTTGTCGAGTTCGAAGCCCGATTGCCGATACGTGAAACTCCTGTACTCTCGCGGCGACTTCCAGTTCAACGAGCCAACGTCGTATCCCTTGGCTTTGAGTTTGCCGAGATTATTGATGTTGGTGCGAATGCGTTCGACAGCTTTCTGCAACACAGTGGAGTAGACCTGTTTCAGGTCTGTCCACTGTTGTTTGAGTTGCGGGAGTTCGTCTCGGACTTGCCAGACGCGCTGTCGAAGCGTTCCGTCGGCTTCTGGAATGTTGTTGAACTCGTGGAGTGCGTGGTTGTAGAGTTGTCGCACGATGTTTCGAGTCCACTCGAGGCTCTCACGCTGTTCGGTCGTGGGAAAGAGTCTGTATCGTGGACTGTACTCCATGCGACTTACTCTCTGCTAGTGGTTGTAGTTAGTTAATCCTTTTGATAGAGTTGTTTGAAAGTTGTGCGGACGTGTATCCCCGCCCTACTCGCTCACTCGCATATGCTCGTTCGCTCCTTGAGGACGGGGGCTTAGCGCCCTCTTTTTCAGCTAAAAGCACGTGTCTCCGCCGGTCGATTCGAGTTGCTTTAGAAACCCTCGAGAAACCGATTTCGTCGACACGGGTTCTCCGTTCGTTCGGACAGCAAACTCTGATGCGACCGATTCTAACTGGGTACCAGTGATCGCTGTACTGGGGGTGAGAACCGGTAAAAGACTACGACCGACCGCCTGAAGCGTTCCTACCCGCCGATGTACGTCTCGATGAACTTGTCCGATTCGAGGCTGTCCGGCGTTCCCGTTCGTCGGACTCCGCCGTTTTCGAGCAGGTAGAGTCGATCGGCGTGTTCGAGCGCGAACGTGATGTTCTGTTCGCAGATGAGGATTTCGACGGACAGTTTCTGAATGGACTCGAGCGCTTCGCTGATGTCCTGAAGGATAACCGGCGCGAGCCCGATCGAGGGTTCGTCGAGGATGAGAAATTCGGGATCGCTCATCAACCCTCGCCCGAGCGAGAGCATTTGCTTTTCGCCCCCGCTCAGCGACTGGGTCTCCTGTGATCGTCGCTCCTCGAGTCGTGGAAAGAGGTCAAACACGTCAGCGAGTCGTTCTTCCTCGCCTTCGTCGTTCAGGTACGAGCCGAGTCGAAGGTTCTGTTCGACGCTCATGTAGTCGAACAGGTCCCGTCGCTCCGTACAGTAGAACAAGCCGTCGTCGATCAGCGCCGGCGTCGACGAGTCGGAAATCTCCGTTCCGTTGTACCGGATGCTCCCCTCGTAGTCGTGGAACCCGCCGATCGTATCGACGAGCGTCGACTTTCCCGCACCGTTGGGGCCGATGACCGCGACGGTTTCGCCGCTTCGAACGTCGACATCGACGTCGTTGAGCGCCTGTACTTTCCCGTAGGACACCGATACGTTTTCGACCGAGAGAACGGTCTCGGGTGACGACGTGCTCATAGTTCACCTCCGAGATAGGCTTCCTGTACCGTTGGATCGTTTCGAATCTCCTCGGGGCTCCCTTCGGCTATTTTTTCGCCGAACGAGATCACGACGACCCTATCGACGAGGTCTAAGAGACCGTGCATGTTGTGGTCGATGACGACGAGCGTCATTCCGTCCTCGCGAAGCGACCGGAACAGCGACGCGGTTCGGTCGATCTCTTCGGGCGTGAGTCCAGCGAAGGGTTCGTCGACCAGCAGGAGGTCGGGCTCGGTTCCCAGAGCGCGCCCGACCTCGAGTCGCAACATGCCGGCGTGGGGGAGTTCGTCCGGCGTCTGGTGCATGTACTCTGTTAACTCGACCTGTTGACAGATCTTTTTGGCCCGATCCTCGATGTCGGTCTGGAACTCCGAGAAGGATGCCAGTTTGTTGGGCATCATCGAGAGCGAGACGTTCTCGAGGACAGTTCGGTCTTCCAGCGGCCGAAACGTCTGGTAGGTCCGCGCCAACCCCTTCTCGACGAGCGTGTACTGTGGAACGCCAGTGATGTCCTCTTCTTGATAGTACACCGTCCCGTCGGTCGGCGGAAACGCCCCCGAGACGCAGTTGAACGTCGTCGACTTGCCGGCTCCGTTCGGCCCGATAAATCCGAGAATTTCCCGCTCGTGAACCGAAAACGACAGATCGTCGACGGCGACGACGCCGCCGAAGCGCTTTGTCACGTTCTCGAGTCTGAGTACGTCGTCCGTTGTTGCTGTCCCGTCCGTCGATTGTGTAGATTGTGAGCTCATTGATATTTCCCCGTTAAGTGGTCGGCTTTCCGCGTTGGTCTCGCCACGCGAGCAATTTGCGTCCCCGGTCGGCCAGCCACGGAACGACTCCCTTCGGAAGGAAAAACAGGACAAGGAGTGCGACCGAGAAGAAGATCACCATCGAGACGTGACTGACGGTCGACTGGAGGAAATCTCGAACGAAGTAGTAGCCGATCCCAGCGGCTGCGGGACCCGTGATCGTTCCCATCCCGCCAAGAATGGCGATCAGGACGACTTCGATACTGACGACGACCGCCAACAGGAGTCCGGGATTCGGATTCCCGACCGGCGTGTGGACGAACGCCGCCCCTGCGAGGCCGCCGACTGCACCGCTCATCGTGAAGGCGAAGACCTTGAACTTCGCGGGGTTGATACCGGAGGCGAGTACCGCGTCCTCGTCTTCTCGAATCGCCGTAAATATGTCCCCCACGTACGAGCGAGTGAAGACGTAAAACAGGGCGAATATCGCCAGGAACAACAGGAGGCTAATATAATAGTAGACGAACACCTCTTGATCGAACGGCGTTTCGAAACCGATCGTCGAGAGAACCGATGCCAGCGTATCGCCGACTGAAATCAGATTCTCGGGACTTCGAAGTCCGGCTTCTCCACCGAGCGTTCCCGGGAAGATGTTGACAATTTGGACCAGTATGAGCGGAACGATAAGCGTGATGAGCGCGAGATACGGTCCTCGAAGCCGAAGCGCGGGAACACCGATAACGATGCCGAGAATACCCGCCGCAATCGTTCCGATGATGATCGCGAGCAGGGGTGTGACGTCTAAGTGGAGATTAAAAAGCGCCGCCGTATACCCGCCAGTCGCGAAGAACATACTGTGTCCGAAACTGAGCTGACCGGTGTACCCCGAGACGTAGTCCCAACTCATCGCGAACATTCCGAGAAACAACGCACCCGTAAGCTGGCGTAATGTGAGAACGGGGAGCAAAAACGGCGCAGCTGCTAACCCTACCAGACAGACGATACCCACTGCTTGTCGCGGCTCGAGATCCAGACGTGTCATGTCATCACTTACCCTCTCGTTAGAGAAGACGCAACATTGTATTTATAACTTGTTGTCCAATGTTGACTTGTGGAGTATGGTATGTTACCAACACACTTATTTAGGAGGCTGGTCATCCCAACTATTATGCGTGATAACGCAACCCAGGGTATCGACAGACGACGGTTTGTCGGAATGATTGGTGCAGGTGCAACGATGTCCGTTGCAGGGTGTCTCGGTGGTTCAAACGGCGGGAACGGCGATGACGGGGTCCAGATCGGGCTCCTCGCCTTCGAACCGGGAAGTGCACCGCAAGGAACGGCACAGGAATACGCAGCGGAACTGGCCGTCGACGAACTCAACGACGACGGCGGGGTGCTCGGAGAGGAGGTCGAACTTCACGTCGCAAACTACCAAGGGTCGCCGACGACCGCGGAGGACCGGTACCTCGAGTTCGTCGTCGACGACAACGTCGACATGACGGCCGGCGTGTTTCAGACGGAGGTCATGCTGGACCTCATGGAAAACATCGCGGAACACCAGGTCGTCCACATCAGCGGTGGAAACACGTCCCCGGAGGTTTCGCGGTACCTCGCGGACGATTACGAACGGTACAAGTACCACTTCCGTCCCTACGGAAACGGGGTCCTCTGGGTGGAGTCGGTCGCGGAGTTCGCCGGCTACATGCACGAAGAGGAAGGGTGGGATCGGGTCGCCGTGCTCAACGAAGAGTTCGAGTGGACGCAGCCGTTTTCGGAGGACCTCCCGGACTTGCTCGAAGAGCAGGGGATCGAGGTTCCGTACAACGAGCGCTATCCCGGCGACACCGACAACTTCACGCCGATGTTCGATAGCATCGAGGGAGAAGACGCCGACGCCGTCCTGATGAGCATGGCCCACACCGCAGGGCCCGCACAGATTCAGTGGCGCGACGAGGAACGGGAGTTCGCGGTCGCCGGATTGATCTCCCAGATCAACGACCCCGGTGCACACGAGGCGTTCGACGGCGCTACCGAGTTCGCGATGAGCAACACGCCGGGTGTCCACACCGCGGAACTCACCGAACAGACGGTTCCGTTCGCCGAGAACTACTACGACGAGTTCGGCGTCTATCCGAACGACGCCTTCTCCTACGCCACCTACGACGGCATCAAGATGTGGGCCGAAGTGGTCGAACAGGAGGAGACGACCGATTCCGAAACGATCGTGCCGGCGCTCGCGTCGCACACGTACGAGGGGACGCGCGGAACGGTCGCGTTCAACGGTGAAGGCGACGAGTTCCCGCACGACGCCCAGTTCGGGGAGGACCGCCTCCGACGGGTCAACTTCCAGTGGCAGGAAGACGATGACGGAGATGGCATCCAGGAAGTGATTTACCCGGAGGACCTGTCGACGGCCGACTATCAGGAACCAGAGTGGTTCTAACGAATGGTTGACATCGTCGGTATCGTCGCGAACACGCTCATCCTCGGCTCGCTGTACGCGCTCATCGCGATCGGGTTCACGCTGGTGTTCGGCGTCGCCGGGCAGGCGAACCTCGCCCACGGTGGGACCATTACGGTCGGTGCGTTTACCGCCTGGTTCGTCGCCGGACTGGGATACGGCGTCTGGATCGGACTGGCTGTCGCGACGGTAATGGGAGCGCTCTTTCACGTCGTCTTGCATTCCGTCTTCGTCAAGCACACGGACGACCCGATCAACGTGTTGATCATCACGCTTCTGGCCTGGCTGGTCATCGAGTACTCGTTCCGAGCGGCCGTCGGGACCGATCCGCGATCGGTTCCCTCGATGCTCGCCGGCAGTACGTCTATCGGCGGCGTCTCGTTTCTCTATAACAACCTGCTGATTTTCGTCATCTCCTGGCTGTTCATCATCGGGTTGTTCGTGTTCATCAATCACACGAAAGTCGGACAGGCGATCATCGCGACGGGACAGAACGAAAAAGGCGCGGCTCTGGTCGGCATCAACACGGACCAGATCACGCTTCTGGTCTGGGCGGTGGCGGGTCTCCTCGCGGGCTCTGCGGGCGTCATGTATGGCACCTTCCGAGCCGCGTCCTACGACATGGGAATGATGCCGCTGGTTCTGGCGTTCGCGATCGTCATCCTCGGCGGAATCGGCTCCATTCGCGGCAGTCTCATCGCCGCGTACGTCATCGGCTTTCTCGAGGTGTTCACGACGACCGCCATTTCGCCGCGGCTGAGCGGCATGACGGCACTGATCGTGATAATCCTCGTATTGATCTACAAGCCGACCGGCCTCTACGGGCGGGAACTGCCCCACTAACGCCGCTCTTTCCTTCGATCCGTCCGTATCGAATTTCGTTCAGAATCCCGTTCGCTTTCGTTGAGTGTACTCCGTTCGAGATAGTTCCTGTTCGAGATAGCTTCCGCTCGAGCGAACTCTATTTAGTGCGGATTCGCTCGAAACCGGCTCCGCCCGCGGTCGTTTCGGCCGGTAGATATATTCCTTCGGTCTACCAACAGGTGCGCTAATGACTAGCAGAGAGCTGTTGCTTCCGGATCAACTCGCTCGTGACGAGGCGAAAGGCGAAGGCGAGAACGCACAGTTGCGAGCGGAACGCGATTTCTGGCGAACCCTCTTCGAAGGAGTCGTCGACGAGTTTCCGGAACCGATACTCGTCGTCAACGATAGCGGGACGATCACGCACTGGAACGACGCAAGCACGGAACTGACCGGTGTCTCGAACGCGGAGGCGATCGGAGAGCCAGCATTGGACGTAATCGGAACCGAGGGCGTCGAAGAGACGCTAGCGGAGGAAATCGCAAGAAAAGGTGCCCCCATTCAGGAAGAGCAGATCCGATCCGGTGGCCCGCCCGACGATCAGTGGCACATCCGCACGGCAGGCGTCCCGCTTCGATCGCCCGACGGCGACTCTATCGGCGCGTTCGAGTATATCACCATCGTAACGGATCTGGTCGACCAGCGCAACGAACTCGAGGAGATCCAGACGGCTATCAGCGAAACCGTCGACGGGGCCGTCGACGAGTTGCTTGCCGCCGCAGAAACGAACGCGGAGATAACCGACGACGTCGACGAACTCGCCACGGAGCAGGTCGAGAACCTCGTCGAGGTCCGAAACGAGGTGGAGTCGCTGTCGGCGACCGTCGAAGAGATTTCTGCGAGCGCCGAGGAAGTTAGCTCCCAGAGCGAGGCGGCGACGGAACTCGCCGAGGAGTCCAAGGACGCGACCGCCGATATCGTCTCGATGATCGACGAGGTCCGCGAGGCGACCGATACGCTCTCGGAGTCCACCCGAGCCCTCGAGCAGCGTATCGTCGAAATCGATAAAGTGGTGGACGTAATCGACGGAATCGCGGACGAGACGAACCTGCTCGCCGTCAACGCGAACATTCAGGCCGCACAGGTGGATTCCGGGGCCGAAGGATTTGCCGTCGTCGCGGACGAGGTCAAAGAGCTCGCCGATCAGTCCAAGGCGGAAGTCGAGACGATCGAGGATATCGTCGAGGACGTCAGCGAGAACACGACCGAGACGATCGACAGCGTCGAGACGACGATCAGCCGCGTCGACGAGGCGGTCGAACGCGCTCGCACGGTCGACGACAAACAGTCCGAAATCAGGGCCGCCGCCGAGGAAGCGAACACGGGAATCGATCAGATCGCTGGAGCGACGGACGATCAGGCGGCGACCGCCGAGGAAGTTGCGACGATGCTCGCCACGTCGGTCGAGCAGATCGAAGAAGTCGCGGACGAAATCGAAACGTTAGCGGAGACGAACGATCAGCAGGAGACGAAGGTTCGAGACGTTCACGAGGAGGTCCAAGAGCTCGGGTCCGAGCTATAGTCTCCGACGCGTACTTTCGTCCCGGTACGTAGCCGCCGACCGGAATTTCCCTCGAGTCTCACGTTCTCGATCGAAACTGGGCCTCGGCCGCAACTAACCTGGTCGTTTTATACCGTCCGCGTGCTTTCGTCTCGGCGATGGCGACGATCTACTTCGAGGACGTCGAAGAAGGCACTGTCAGGGACCTCGGAAGCTACACGGTCCCGGAAGCGGAGATGCGCTCGTTCTCCGAGCGCTACGATCCCCAGCCGATCCACGTCGACGAGGAGGCGGCCGTGGAGACGCCCTTCGGCGGCGTGATCGCCAGCGGCTGGTACACCGCGAGCGTCTGTATGCGCCTGTTCGTCGACGGTTTTCTCGCCCAGAGCGACAGCATCGGCTCACCGGGACTCGAGGAACTCTCGTGGTCGGCGCCCGTCTACGCTGGCGACACCCTGGCGGTCGAAAACGAGATTCTCTCGGTGGAGCCGTCGACCACGCGCGACGACCGCGGCTACGTCCGGAATGAGTCCCGGGCGTACAACCAGAACGGCGACAAGGTACTCAACTGGATCGGGACGAACATCCTGCTGCGCCGGAATCGGGACTGATCGCAGCCGGGTGGCGCCCTGATGCGCTTGGCGCCGGTGCGTTCGATAGTGTTGGAAGGACGTGGTAGTGTACCGACCGACTGGAAGTACCACACCACTGACGCACGCGCCAGTGAGGAAATCTCGAGAGCGACCCGGGACGACCTCCAAACGGCCACACAGCGGATATTTCACGACTCCGATCGACGGTCTCAGCTGACGCTTCCAATCGTAACATAATCCCTGATATAGCGAGACCGATTTCGGAGAGCGGTCTTGTGCCTCGACGACGGTCCTTACTCCTCGACCGGAAGCCCGTCGTACTCCTCGTCGAAGTCGTCGCGGAGCACTTTCTTGTTGAACTTCCCGGTCGTCGTCTTCGGGATTTCCTCTCGGAAGAGAATCTTATCCGGCATCCACCATTTCGGATACCGCTCGAGGAGGTGTTCTTCTAGCTCGCCGGCGGTAACGCCCTCCGAGGACGGGACGACGTAGGCGACTGGCCGCTCGTCCCACTTCTCGTGTTCGATGCTGATGACGGTCGCCTCCTCGACCGCGTCGTGGGCCATCAGTTCGTTCTCGAGTTCGATCGAGGAGATCCACTCGCCGCCGCTCTTGATGATGTCGTCGAGTCGGTCGACGACCTCGAGGTAGCCGTACTCGTCGATGGTGCCGACGTCGCCGCTCTTGAACCACCGTCTGGAAGACGCGTCTTCGGCCTCCCCGGTTGCTTCGCTCTTGGGGACGTCCTCGGTGAACGACTGTGCGGTCTGTTCCGGCCGATTGAAGTACTCGTCGATGAGCCAGGGGGAACGGGCCTGAATCTCGCCGGAGGACTCGCCGTCGTGGGGAACCGGCTCGCCGTCTTGGTCCCGAAGGCGGATCTGCACGCCGGGGGCGGGAATTCCGGGTTTCATCTGCTGGTGGTACTGCCCGCTCTCGTCGAGTTCCTCCCGGACCTCGGTGGTCGTCATCGTATTCACGAGGTGCGGGGCCGCCTCGGTCATGCCGTACCCCTGGTGGATCGGCGCTTCGATCTCCTTGTCGAACTTCTCCATGAGCCACTCGGGCGGCGAACTGCCGCCGGTCAGAACGCGGTCGAGGCTCTCGAGTTCGACGTCGTCGCGCTCGTCGTAGAAACTCGCCATCTCGCGCCAGACCGTCGGCACCGCCGCGGTGACGGTGACGCTCTCGCGGTCGATGAGTGCCGCGGTCTCCTCGGAGCTGGTTTTCGGCCCCGGGAGCACGAGTTTCGAGCCACAGAACGTCGCGGTGTAGGGGAGCCCCCAGCCGTTGACGTGGTACATCGGGACGACGGGCATGACCACGTCGTTCTCGCTGATCTTGAAGACATCCACGTGGCTGTGGGTGAGCGTGTGGAGGTAGAGCCCGCGGTGGGTGTAAGCCGCACCCTTTGGGAGTCCCGTCGTGCCCGACGTATAGCAGATTCCGGCCTCGCGTTCCTCGTCGATTTCGGGCCACTCGTAGTCGGTGTCTTGCCCCTCGAGCAGATCCTCGTATGATTGGACCGGTTCGAGGTCCGTCTCAGGAATCTCGTCGTCGAGGATCACGTACTCTTCGACCGTCTCTAATTGGTCAGCGACGGCTTCGACGATGTCGACGAACTCGGGGTCGACGAAGACGACCTCGTCTTCGGCTTCGTTGATGATCTCCACGATGTGCTCCTCGGGGAGCATGTGGTTCGTCATGTGGATGCTCCGGCCGCTACAGGAGAGCCCGAAGTACAGTTCGTAGTGGCGGTGGTGGTTGATCGCCATCACCGACGCTCGGCTTCCCAGCTCGAGGCCGAGTTCGTCGAGCCCGTGTGCGAGCCGGCAGATACGGTCTTCGGCCTCGCTGTAGGTGTAGCGATGAGTCGTTCCGTCCGCTTCTTCGGAGACGATCTCCTTGTGGCCGAACTGGGAGACCGCCCGATCGAGCATGACCTGCAGCGTAAGTTCGTAGTCTTTCATTGTTCTTCACCTCGTGGTTCGAAGCGATAAAAGACCCGCTCCCGGTCGGTTCCGTCGTCGATGTCGACGATCTTCAGCGAGACTGGATCGCCGATCTCGAGGTCGTCGTATCTGGCGTCGTCGATCCGCGCCGAGAGCTTGACCTCGCCCAGATCGACGATAGCGACGACGAACGGCGACGTGTCGTGGTAGCCAAGCGGCGTGCCGCCGCGAGACTCGCTGAAGGCGTACAACTCGCCCTCGTGGGGTAAGTCCACGTACTCGAGGTCGTCGCTCGTGCACTCGGGACAGACGATCCGGGGCGGGTAGTGGATCTCCCCGCACTCGAGACAGCGCGTGGTCGTCAGCCTGCCGTCGTCGAGGTTTTCGTAGAACTCGTGAATCTGGGTATGTTCTGCCGTCTGTCGTTCGTAGAAATCGAGTAGGTCTGGGAGCTCGATCTCCGAGGGGATCGATACTGTCTCTCGAGTGACCGAGCCGCCGGCGCTCGAGTCGCTCGATCCGGCCGAACCGCCTGCATCGTTGGTGTCTGGTTGCTCCGTCATTGTGGATCACGCCCCAGCGTCATGACGCTGTGAACCGATGCGCTGCCGCTCAAATTGTGGATGAGCCCGGTCGTTGCGTCCTCGACCTGTCGATCGCTCGAGACGGTGCCCTGGAACTGATTCGTGATCTCGAGGGCCTGCGAGACGCCGGTCGCCCCGAGCGGGTGGCCACAGCCCAGAAGGCCGCCGCGCGGGTTGACCGCGATATCGCCGTCGAGATGGCTTCGACCGTCCTCGATGAACTGGCCGCCTTCGCCGCGTTCGACCCAGCCGAGTTCCTCGTACTCGATGATCTCGCTGATCGAGAAGCAGTCGTGGACCTCCGCGACGTCGATCTCCTCGAGGGGATCCTCGATACCCGCCTGATCGTAGGCTTCCTGAGAGGCTTCTCGAGCCTGGGGCCAGCCGTCGTAGGATGGCAGGTTGTTGATCGAGTTGCCCGCCATCGAGGATTGACCGCTCCCGGTGATCCAGGCGGGGGTATCGGTTACCTCTCGAGCTTTCTCCTCGCTCATCACGATCACGCCCGAGGCGCCGTCCGTAATGCCGCTGCAGTCATAGAGGTGAAGCGGCGGCGCGATTTCGGGCGATTCGGTGACGTCGTCGGGTTCGATCTCGCGCTGGAACTGTGCGAAGTCCGTCTTGGCGGCGTTTGACTTGTTCTTGGCCGCGACCTGCGAGAGCTGTTCGCGGGTCGTGCCGTACTCGTGCATGTGTCGCTGGGCGTACCAGGCGAAAAACGGCGGCGCGGAGAGGCCGTTGACGCCGTCGAACTCCCGGTCGAGGACGTTCGACATCGACGCCTGCATTTCGGGCATCTGCTCCTTGCCGAGGTTCATCTTCTCGACGCCGAGGACGAGCGCGACGTCTAACTGGCCGGCTGCGATGGCGAGCCAGGCGTATCGGAGCGCGGCCTGACCGCTCGCGCAAGCCAGTTCGGTGCGCGCGATCATCTTCGTCACGTCGATGCCGAGCAGTTCCGCGACCATCGGCGCGACGTGGGACTGAAACGCGAACCGTTCGGGCTGGACCGCGCCGACGAACAGCCCCTCGATGTCCTCGGGGCCGATATCGGGGACGGCGTCGAACGTCGCCTTGCCGCCCTCCTGTGCGAGGTCCTTCCAGCTGGCGTCGCGGTCGCCCCACGACGTTTGCCCGCCGCCGACGATCGCGACGTTGCGGGTCATCGGTCACTCACCCGTAAACTCCGGCTCGCGGTTCTCCCTGAACGCCGTGACGCCCTCGAGCATGTCGTCGGTGGTTGTCAGCAGGGCGAACGATTGCTTTTCCATCGAGAGGCCGGCGTCGAGGCTCGTCTCCTGGCCTTCGTTGATGACCTGCTTTGCGGCCTTGAGCGCGACCGGAGGCCCGGAGACGAGATCCGAAACGACGTCGTCGACGACGTCCTCGAACTCGTCGTCGGAGACGGCATGGTTCAGAATTCCCCACTCCTTGGCTTCTTCGGCACCGATCTTGAGGCCGCGGAAGACCATCTCCTTCGCTCGGTTCTCGCCGACGAGTCGAACGAGGCGCTGAGTTGCGCCGCCGCCGGGGATTAGGCCGAGGTCCGTCTCGGGCGTGCCGATAGTCGAACCCTCCTTTCCGATCCGGATGTCACAGGCCAGCGCGAGCTCGATACCCGCGCCGAGACAGAAGCCGTCGATCTTCGCGACCGTCGGTCGATCGAACTCGTAGACGGTGGTGAACACGTCATCCGGGTCCATGATGTCGACTGGCTCGCCCGCGGTGAAGCCGGTGATATCCGCACCGGAACTGAACGCCCGATCGCCGGCGCCGGAGAAGACGACGCAGCTGACCTCGTCGACGTCGATGTCGTTCAGCAATCGGTCGATCTCGGCGAACATGTCCTCGGACATCGAGTTCAGCCGCTCCTCGCGGTCGAGCGTCACGTCGAGGACGCCGTCCTCGTCGAGTTCCCAATCGAGGTAGTGATACGGCGGGTCCGTCCGGTAGTCGTAGAAGCCCTTTCCGGCGTCCTCGCCGGTGTGTCCCTCTTCGACGAGTTCGACGAGGTAGTCGGACGGCTCGTAGCGGTCTGCCCCGTACTCCTCGGATAGCGACTCGAGCTTCTCGAGGACGGCGTCGAGTCCGACGCGGTCGCCGCGCCGACACATCCCTTCGGGGAAACTGCCGCCGAGGCGGAGTCCGGTATCGATTTCTTCGGGCGTCGCGACGTCGTTTCCGATGAGCCACGCCGCGTTGTTGATCATGATCGCCTCGGTTCGAAGGGTGTCGAAGTCGCCGGCGTCGGTCGGGCCGTAGTCGACGCCGTCGCCGTCCGTTTGGGAGTCCGCTCCTCCCTCGTAGTCGTAGAACCCTCTGCCCGTCTTCTTTCCGAGGTTCTCGTTCTCGACTTTTTCCGCGACTGCGGGGGGAACCGGCTGGTCGGAGGCGTCGCGGAAATGATAGCCGATGTCGATGCCGCCGAAGTCGTTCAGTTCGAACGGGCCCATCGGATACCCGCGCTCGTAGACCATCGTCGCGTCGGCCGTCTGAACGTCCGTCTCGTCGTTCGAGAGCATCCAGGCCGCCTCTTCCATGAACGGGACGAGGACGGTGTTGACGACGAAGCCGTGGACGTCCTTGCGGACGTGAATCGGCGTCTTGTCGACCGACTCGACCCACTCGTAGCCGGCTTGTGCGTACTCCTCGCTCGTCGCCTCGCCGCGGATGACCTCGACGAGATCCATCTTCACCGGCGGGTTGAAAAAGTGGAGACCGACAACCTGTTCCGGGCGATCGGTCGCCGTCGCGATTTCCGAAATCGAGAGACTCGAGGTGTTCGACGCCAGAATCGCGTGATCGGGCGCGTGCTCGTCGACCGTCGAGAAGGTATCCTTCTTGATCGGCATCTGCTCGGGAACGGCCTCGATCACGAGGTCGGCATCCGAGACGGCCTCGGGTAGGTCGGTCGTGGTCTCGACTCGCTCGAGGACGGCCTCGCTGGATTCGTCGATTCGCCCCTTCTCCGCGAGCTTTTCGACGCTCCACTCGATGTTTTCGTAGCCGTCCTGAACGAGATCCTCCTCGAGATCGCGCATCGTCACCTCGTAGCCACCGATCGCAGCGACCTCTGCGATCCCGTGACCCATGCTTCCTGCGCCGAGAACTGCGACTCGTCTCACTGTGTCAATCGTCATCAATGGTAACTGCGTGTTTGGGTCTCATATATCTTTGGAAGCGACGCCCAACGGTTCGTCGCCCCTGGCGTTTATCGCCGAGTAATCCGTTGCTACCGGTCGATAATGATCGTTGTCGATAGTGGCTCGGATAGCGACTCAGGGGACCGTTCGTTCTCTCGTAACTCGTACGTCCATTATGATTGGACGCCTGGCCTTAGTCGACGACGACGGTTCTTCTCCAGGAAAGATAATGTAATAAACGACAGAGTCGGTATCCATTACAGACTTATGGTTGTAATCAATGCTCGCTTCTAACCCCCACTTCGTCCAATCAAGTTGGACGGTTGGGAGTAGTCGAGCTAATGCGGAGTCACGAATCGGTTTACTCGAGCTCGTGGTATATGTTGGCATGATCTCCGTCTAATATAATCGAACCACTTAACCGGCCCAACATGACACATATTACCATGACTAAGTCGACCCCATCGCTCACGTCGGTCCAACGGGTGTTCGAAGTCATCCATCTCCTCTGGGAAACCAACGGGGCGGGCCCGTCCGAAATAGCGACACGGATGGAGATTCCAAAAAGCACTGCGCACGTGTACCTTCGCACGCTCGAGTCGACCGGCTACGTCGTCAACCAGGATGGCGTGTACTCGCTTAGTTACAAGTTTCTCTCGACGGGATCGCGAATCAAGTACCGGAGCAGAATCTACCAAGTTTCGAAGTTAGAGCTCAAGCGGCTTACCGAGGCGACCGGCGAGCTAGTGACGCTCGTGATCGAAGAGGCAGGCCAATCTGTCATCCTCCACGAGGAGTTCGAAGATCAGTCTCTCGAGTTGGGAATTTATCCCGGCATGACCCTTCCCTCTCACTCGCACGCGCCCGGAAAAATGATTCTGGCACACATGTCGGACGACCGCCTCGAGGAGTTCCTCGAGACGCGCGGCCTTCCGCAGGTAACCGACCACACGATCACCGATAGAACGACGCTACTCGACGAACTCGAGGACATTCGCGAACAGGGCTATGGGGTCGATTGGGATCAGCAGGTCAACGGAATGGGACTACTCGCCGTTCCGATCGTCGTCGAGGGTGATTTGAAGGCCTGCATTGGCATCGCCGTCCCGACCGGTCGGATGAAAAACGAGTCCTACCAGCGGACGCTGCTTCGGGAGGCGGAGGAGTCAGCAGATACGATCAGAATCAAGTATCGATACGGACAGTAGGTCTGCGGTGGGATGAGTCGCGTATCATAACTCGAGATAACGTATCTAATATCATATCAGATATCAAAGTGGTATCGAAAAAAGAAAAATATCTTACCAATATTCGATCGTACCACTGACACAGATCTATAAACCCTACACTCGTTCTACTCTCTCACAATTCTCCACACAAACTGTCTGATAACTCCTTATAATATCTCCATTCCATTATTTATGTTATAATACGCTCCAATTCGAGAACTAGCCGATTGTAATTCTCGATAGAGGAGAGATGGCGATCAACTGCCGATATCATTGCCTTCGTTGCTCTAACATATACGCCCGATATTCGATTCACAGTCTGCGTCGCTTCCTACCTCGTTCGATATCATATCTCTTAGTATCCTTTTTATTATATGTAAATGTTTGTGGGGGAGGCGGATCGGAGCATCTCGATTCGGTCATTTTCGGTTGCTGTTTACATTAGCTGACTCAGTACCGTTTAGCCGGGCCGAAACTATAACGCCCCCTCGCTCGAGAGGGAGTCGTGTGATAGGTTCGGTTTCGTCGGCGGCACTTCCCGATATCCTTCGGCTGCTCGCCGTCCCGGTATTCGCGTGGGTCGCATATCGAGATATCAAAACTCGGCGCGTCTCGAGTGGCGTCTGGATTCCGCTCTCGAGTCTCGGCGCAGTACTGCTCGTCTGGGACGGATGGCTCGCCTGGAACGCATCCGATTCGACCGTCTGGTTCGAACAATTCCTGTTGCCGGTGACCGTGAGCCTCGGGTTCGTCGTCCCGCTGGCGTACCTCTTTTGGTGGTTCGGCGGCTTCGGTGGGGCGGACGCCAAGGCGTTGATGACGCTCGCGTTGCTCTTTCCGACGTTCCCGCAGTACGTCGTCGGCTCCGTGGAGTTCCCGATGGCGACGACGCCAGTTGGAACGTTCTCCTTTACGATCCTCACCAACGCCGTACTGATCGGCATCGCGATCCCGCTCGCGCTCGCCGCGAGAAACGCCCTCGCCGGGCGAATCGCACCGGTAATGTTCCTCGGCTGGCCGATCTCGTGGGATCGGACGACCGAAACCCACGGAACGCTTCTCCGGTCGCCGAGCGTGTTCAGCTTCGGCGGCCTCGACCTGGACGCCCTTCGAATGTACCTTCGCTGGCGGGGCTGCTCGCTCGAGGAGCTGCGATCGGATCCCGAGCGATACCGGGATCCCGACTCGCTCCCCGAGGAACCGAATCCGCCGACCGACGGTGCGGTCGACGCCGCGGTTCGAACCGACGGCGGAGGGTCCCTCGAGTCGCCGACTGCGGATGATTCGACGGAACGAACGGCGTTCGACGAGGACGAAAAAGACGCGCTCGTCGAGGAGGAAGCGGAAGAATTCGAGGAGGCTCGGCCGGAGAACGCCGATCCGTGGGGTGCCGAAGCGTTCCTCGAGGAGATCGATCACGCGGCCTACGGGACGTCCGCCGAAACGCTGCGTGAGGGTCTCGAGTCGTTGACCAAGGAGGAAGCGGTCTGGATTTCGCCGGGAACGCCGTTTCTGGTGCCGGTGTTCGTCGGACTGGTGATCGCGTTAGCGTACGGCGACCTGCTGTTCGGACTGTTCGTCTGGTAATCCAAACCGGACACCGAAAACAGGGTCCGCTATTTTCGTCGAACCGAATAGCCGTCGCACTCACCCGAACGATCGTTCGTACGGTTGACCTCACCCGAGCAGCCGTTCGTACAGCGGAACGAGAACCGTCCAGAGCACGACGATCGCCGCGCCGCCGCCGATTATCCCGAGCCACAGTTCGCCCGTGCCGGTCGGCGGGCCGCTCGAGATCGCGACGAACGTTCCGACGACCAACAACACACAACCCAACAGTGTCGCCGCCTCGAGCGCCGCCGCGACGGGGTGTTCCCGCGCCAGCGCGGCCAACCTGGTAACTCCGCTTGCCGGACTCATACTCGAGGCTCACGCTCGAGTGTAAAAACACTCACGGCAGTTCTTTGTTCGTCCCTGTTCTATACGCTCTCTTCACTGACTCTCGAGTAGTAGTCTGATGGTATCTCTCACAACCTCGATAGGTATAGGACTCAATTCAGTATAGGGGGTGCTTGTCTCTCGTTGCTGTCCATGTTTGGTTTGTAGCACCCCGAGACACTGAGATATTCGGTACAAATGGCGTCAAAAGACCGGGATTAGTCGTCCGCATCTGACGAACAGGATTGGGAGAAAGTATGCTCGCTAATCGATACGTATGACCTTCTGACACCGACGTCAACGTAAGTACAGGTCTCATCATCGTTACCATCAACCTCGCTGCCGTCGAACGTCTCTTCCCAATTTTCACTATCGTATCGAGCGATAACTGTTATTTCGCTGGGTTCATCGGGGAAGTCCGCCGACACGAGATCATCGTCATCGACGCCATCATTCATTGACTCGTGCGTGGAAACGTGGACAACTTCTCCGTCGTATTTGACGATGATCGAGACTTCTCCCACCAGTTCGATATCGGGTAATTTGTTGAGATACAGACCTCCTAGTACGCTGCCTGTGGTTCCCCCTCGAAAGCTACTCAAACAACCCGAAACCGGTAATACCAGGGCTGTTGATGCCCCCATAACGGCGCGCCTTTTCATATCTCCATTAATACCTCCTTCTGTGATGAATATTTCCACTCGCCAACACCGATTATAATTGGACCTGGTGGCTTCGTGAGTAGGTAATCGTTTCTCTCCTGTTACCCACCAATATCACCTCGCGAGAACAGCGCTCGAGCGATCAACACGAGCACTGCGGTCGCGACCAGTAGGATGACCGCGCCGGTCAGGTCGTACGTTCCCTCGACGAGGATCTCGGTCGGGTCGTAGTAGTGGGTCGGACTGACGTTGCCGATCCACTCGTACTCGTCGGTTCCCGCGGTGACCGACTCGATCAGGAAGAGGGCGAAGACGACGGCGATGGCGACTCGGTTCGCGACGGCCGCTCGAGACATCGTCACCGAGAGCACGAGCCCGATCGCGGTACAGGTAAGCAGGTAGGGGATCGAGAGAAGGTGGACCATCGCCAGATCCTGGACCGAGATCGACTCGCCGACGGCGACGACGCCGCCGTAGACGGCCACCGGAACAATGGCGTTGAGCACGAGAACCGGTACAGCAAGGGCGGCGAACGTCTCGAGGACGACGCGGCCTCGAGAGACCGGAAGCGACAGGACGAGATCCATCCGGTCGCGTTCGATGTCCTCGGCGACCGAGTTCGCCGCGGCGTAAGCCACGTAGAGGCCGAGCAGGAGCAACCACATGAACTGGTAGACCTCGACGGCGAGAAACCCCTCGATCGTCCCGAGGGTTTGAATCCCAAAGGCCTCCTGCATTGCCGGCGGGTAGGCCTCGACGAGCTCGTCGATGTCGGCGTCCGCGAACGAGGGGAAAAAGCCGATGAACGCCAGCGAGAGCACGCCGATTCCGATCGCCAGCGCGACCGTTCCTCGAAGCCGGCGCTCGGCTTCGTAGCGTGCAATTTCAAGCATCTCTCTCCTCTCTCGTCGCTTCCGTACGCACTTCGCTCGTTTCGTCGCCGACCGTCCCGTCGTCACCCATTCCGCCGACCGTCCCGGCGTCCGCTCGACCCTCGGCTTCCTCGGCGTCCCCATAGTAGTGCATGAAGATGGTCTCGAGGGCCGGCTCGTCGATCTCCACGTCGACCACGTCGTAACTCGAGAGATGCGAGAGCAAGGCGTTGTACTCGCCCGTGTAGGTGAAGGTGATCGACCGGCCGGTCGTCTCGAGTTCGGCCACGCCGCCGATCGGCTCGAACCCGTCCGCGGATTCAGCGAGTCGAAGCCGGACCTGTTTCCCGCCGCGATCGAGCAGGCTCTCGACGTCCTCGAGGGCGACGAGTCTCCCCTCGCGGAGGATCCCGACGCGGTCACAGACGCGCCGAACCTCGCTCAGGACGTGCGAGGAGAAGAAGATCGTCGTTCCGCGGTCGCGTTCGGCTCGAAGAAACTCGAGGAGCCGCTCCTGTTTCAGCGGGTCGAGTCCCGACGTCGGCTCGTCCATAATGACGAGGTCGGGATCGTGCATGAACGTCTGGACGAGCCCGAGCATCTGCTTGTTTCCGCTCGAGTACTCCCGAATCTCCCGGTCGAGCGGCGGCGTGAACAACTCGAGGAGTTCCTCGCGCCGGCCGTCGCCCTGAATCGAGCCGAAGTACTCGAGAACTCGTTCTCCGGTCGCCTTCTCGTCGAAGCCCAGATCCGCCGGCAGGTAGCCGAGTCGACGTTTGGCCTCGATGAGGGCACCCTCGTCGCGAATATCCGCACCGAGCACTCGAGCGGTCCCGTTTGTCGGCTCGAGCAACCCGAGCAGGAGCCTTATCGTCGTGGTTTTGCCGGCACCGTTCGGGCCTAAAAATCCGAATATCTCGCCCTCCTCGACGGTGAAGGTGAGGTCGTCGGCCCCGAGTACTTCGCCGTAATCCTTCGTCAGACCGTCGACGTCGATCGAACCCATGGGTATTGGTTCCATCCCACAGGTGATAAATTCGGCTGGCCGGTTTCTCGCTCGGAACCGTTCGAGCTTGTTGCCTCGAGATGAATAGTGTCTCACTCAGTCTCGAGTTTTGCTCAGACTCGAGTTTCGTTTAGACCCGAGTTTCGCTCAGACTCGAGACTCGATTTCCTCGGCAATATCGTCGAGCTCGTCGTCCGAGAGGTCGGGCGCGTCGCCCGCGACGGCGTGGATCGGGCCGCCGCCGTCGCCCTCGAACCGCGGCACGATGTGACAGTGGACGTGGGGAACCTCTTGACCGGCTTCCTCGCCGTTGTTGAACGCGACCGTGCTCGCGTCGGCGTCGACGCTCTCTTCGACCTCGGGAACCAGCCGGTGGATCGTCGCGTAGAGGTCGGTCGCGACGTCGTCGGGAACGTCGTTGAGCTGCTCGTACTCTTCTTTGGGGATCACGAGCGTGTGTCCCGGCGCGAGGGGGTTCGCGTCGAGGAAGGCGATCGTGGTCTCGTCTTCGTAGACGATTCGTGCCGGAATGTCGCCGTCGATGATCTGGCTGAAGATCGTACCCATACGCGAGTGTGTGTCGCCTCGACCCAAGAAGGTTACTCGCCTCATTAACAGCCAGTCTGTTTTGGTTACTCGAGCACCCCCTCGAGCGTCTCCCCAATCGCCTCGAGATACTCCTCGGGTTCGTAGCCCAGCCGCCCGATCCAGACGTCTTGATAGGACGGGTGCAAAATCGGCACCAGCCAGACCTCGAGTCGCTCACAGCGAACCGGCTCGAGGACGGTCTCGAGGAAGCCGTCGATGGACTCGCCCTCCGCCTCGAGCACCGTCGTTGTCGCGTGTTTGCCGGTCGCGAGGACAATTTGGGGATCGATCGTCTCGAGTTCGGTCAGCAGGTGGGTGCGGCAGTTCTCCCGTTCGTCGTCGCTCGGCTCCCGGTTGGTCGTCGGATCGTCCGAATCCGCGGGAAAGCACTTGACGGCGTTCGTGTAGTAGGATTCCTCGCCGTAGCCGATCCGCTCGAGCATCGAGCGAATGCGCCGGCCCGAGTGTCTCGAGGTGTAGGCCTTCCCCGTCCAGTTGCCGCCCCGCCAGCGGTCCGCCGACGGCGTTCCGCGGCCGGGGGCTTCGCCGATGACGACGATATCCGCCTCGAGGTCGCCGGTCCCCCACGAAATACACTCGCGGGAGTCGGCGAGTGCGGGACAGCGAGTACAGTCGCGCTCGAGGACGTTGCGCGTGTTCGGGAATCGCGGATCCGCGGCGTCCTCCGCGCTCGCGCCGGATTTCTCACTCGAGTTGGCGTCGGGTCCGGGCACAGTCGACGGTTCGTTCTCCAGCGACTCGGCGTTGTCGGATTTGCCCCGCTCGGTCCGTCACTCGAGTGCTCGATGGGACAAGTTTACAATCGCCGAGTGACTTACGGAAGCTATGAGAGCGGAACTGCTGATCGAGATCCTTTCGATACTAGTCTACACGGTCGCCGCGATTACCCTAACCGCGGCGGGTATTGCGACCGAATACGCGAGCGTCCAGCACTTTGGTTCGGGTGAAGCGATGGTCGCCGTCTGGCTCGCTGCACTCGGCGGCGTCATGCTCTACGCGGGCGTCTACGGGCTCGGATACCAGAAATTGCTCGCGCGCTTGATGCAACACTAACCCGGCTCTCCCGCAGGATTCGTCCCGTCAATCCACCTCGCGGTCGTCCGTTCCCGACTTGCAATATCGATTCCTCTTTACTTCCCCAGCGAATTACGTCACACATGAGCAGGTTCGGCGAGGTCGACGACCAGTACGACCCCGAGGCGGTAGAGCAACGGGTCTTCGAGTACTGGGACGACGTCGACGCTTACGAGCAGACGGTCGAGCACCGCGCGGACGGCGAATCGTTCTTCTTCGTCGACGGCCCGCCGTACACCTCCGGGTCGGCCCACATGGGAACGACCTGGAACAAGTCCTTGAAGGACGTCTACATCCGCTACCTTCGAATGTGCGGCTACGACGTGACGGACCGACCGGGCTATGACATGCACGGACTCCCGATCGAAACCCAGGTCGAGGAAAACCTCGGGTTCGAGAACAAAAAAGACATCGAGGAGTTCGGCGAGGAGAACTTCATCGATGCCTGCAAGGAGTACGCCGAGGAGCAACTCGAGGGACTTCAGGAGGACTTCAAGTCCTTCGGCGTCTGGATGGATTGGGACGACCCCTACAAGACGCTGTCCCCGGAGTACATGGAAGCCGCCTGGTGGGGCTTCTCGAAGGCCGCGGACCGCGGTCTGGTCGAGAAAGGACACCGTTCGATTTCGCAGTGTCCGCGCTGTGAAACCGCCATCGCGAACAACGAAGTCGAGTACGAGGACGTCGAGGATCCCTCGATTTACGTCAAATTCGATCTCACCGAGCGCGACGGCTCGATCGTCATCTGGACGACGACACCGTGGACCATCCCGGCGAACACGTTCGTCGCCGTCGACGAAGAGGGCGACTACGTCGGTGTGCGTGCGGAAAAAGACGGTGAGGAGGAGTTACTGTACCTCGCCGAAGCCAAACACGAGGAGGTACTCAAGGAGGGCCGCTACGAGGACTACGAGGTCGTCGAGGAACTGACCGGCGAGGAGCTGATCGGCTGGTCCTACGAGCATCCACTCGCAGAGGAGGTTCCCGACCACGTCGACGCCGAGGGAACGCTCGAGGTCTACGCCGGCGACTACGTCGACACTCACGGCGACGGCACCGGGCTCGTCCACTCCGCACCCGGCCACGGTGAGGAGGACTTCGACCGCGGGACCGAGCTGGGCTT
Source organism: Halostagnicola alkaliphila (assembly GCF_055379965.1). Classification (NCBI taxonomy): domain Archaea; kingdom Methanobacteriati; phylum Methanobacteriota; class Halobacteria; order Halobacteriales; family Natrialbaceae; genus Halostagnicola; species Halostagnicola alkaliphila. The sequence goes on from NZ_AP043826.1 coordinate 630,153, forward strand.
TCCGATCTTCTGTCCCGTCGGCGGCGACGGTGTTTACACCGACGAAGCGGGCAAATACGAGGGACAGTTCGTCAAGGACGCCGACGAGGAGATCACCGCCGATCTCGAGGACAACGGCGCGATGCTCTCCGCTGGCCACACCCACCACAGCTACGGCCACTGTTGGCGCTGCGATACGGGCATCCTTCAGATCGTTACCGACCAGTGGTTCATCACGATCACCGACGTCAAAGACGAACTCCTCGAGAACGTCGAGGACAGCGAGTGGCACCCCGACTGGGCTCGAGACAACCGGTTCCGGGACTTCGTCGAGGACGCCCCGGACTGGAACGTCTCCCGCCAGCGCTACTGGGGGATCCCGCTTCCCGTCTGGACGCCGGAGGGCCGCGACGATGACGAGGATATGATCGTCGTCTCCACGCGCGAGGAACTCGTCGAACGCGTCGATCAGGATATCGACGCTGCGGAAGTCGATCTGCACAAAGACACCGTCGACGACCTGACGATCACCGAAGACGGAACCACCTACACCCGCGTTCCCGATGTCTTCGACGTCTGGCTCGACTCTTCGGTCGCCTCGTGGGGGACGCTGAACTACCCCTCCGAAGAGGAACGCTTCGGCGAGCTTTGGCCCGCCGACTTCATCCTCGAGGCTCACGACCAGACGCGCGGTTGGTTCTGGTCCCAGCTCGGAATGGGGACGGCCGCGATGGGCGAAGTGCCCTACGACGAGGTCCTCATGCACGGCCACGCGTTAGACGAGGACGGCCGAAAGATGTCCAAATCGGTCGGCAACGTCGTCGAGCCCGACGAGGCGATCGAGCGCCACGGCTCCGACGCGATGCGGCTGTTCTTGCTCTCGGCGAACCCGCAGGGCGAGGACATGCGCTTTTCGTGGGACGAGATGGCGACGCTGGAGAACCAGCTTCGCACCCTCTGGAACGTGTTCCGGTTCCCGCTGCCGTACATGCGTTTGGACGACTTCGACCCGAACGAGTCCACCCTCGACTCGCTCGAGGACGACCTCGAACTCGTCGACGAGTGGATCCTCGCACGGCTTCAGTCGACTAAAGCCGAGATGACCGAGGCGTTCGAAGACGTCCGGCAGGACCGCGCGCTCGAGGCGTTGCTCGAGTTCGTCGTCGAGGACGTCTCCCGCTTTTACATTCAGGCGGTCCGCGAGCGGATGTGGGAAGAAGACGATAGCGCCTCCAAGGAAGCAGCGTACGCGACGATCTACCGCGTTCTCCGAGAGACGGTCGCTTTGCTCGCGCCCTACGCGCCGTTCGTTTCCGAGGAAATCTACGGCACGCTTACCGGCGAGGACGAACACGACACCGTCCACATGTGCGACTGGCCCGCGGTCGAGGAGACCTGGGAAGATCCGGAACTCGAGACGGACGTGGCGCTGCTTCGCGGCATCGAGGAAGCGGGTGCGAACGCCCGCCAGCAGGCCGGCCGCAAACTCCGCTGGCCGATCGCTCGAGTCGTGGTCGCCGCGGACGACGACCGCGTCGTCGAGGCCGTAACCCGTCACACCGACCTGCTCGCGGACCGACTCAACACCCGCGAGGTACAGGTCGTCGAGCCCGGTCAACAGTGGGGCGAACTCGCCTACAGCGCCGAGGCGGACATGAGCGAACTCGGCCCCGCTTTCGGCGGTCGCGCCGGCGAGGTCATGAACGCCCTCAACGAGGCCAGCATCGAGGAACCCGACCTCGAGGCGCTCGAGGCGGCGGTCGACGATGTTCTCGAGGACGACGAAGGACTCGAAGCGTCGATGGTCTCGTTCGTCACCGAGACGCCTGAAGACATCGCGGGAACGGCCTTCGGTACCGACGGCGACGACCGCGGCGTCGTCTACGTCGACGCCTCGCTCACGGAAGACATCGAGAGCGAAGGCTACGCCCGAGAGGTCATCCGCCGAGTCCAGGAGATGCGCAAGGAACTCGATCTGGACGTCGAGGAGCGAATCGCGCTCGAGTTCGAGGTCGAAGACGACCGCGTCGCCGACCTGGTCGCCGACCACGAGGAGTTGATCCGCGAGGAGGTTCGCGCCGACGAACTCGGCTCGCTCGAGGACGGCCACCGAAAGGAGTGGGAGGTCGAAGGCGTGGCGGTCGAAATCGCGATCGATCCGCTGGCGGCCGCCGAAGCGTCCGACTGAAGTCGACACGTTTCGTTTCGAACGCGAGGGGGTTGCGGTCGAATCGGGTGCTCTCGAGCCGTGTGGTCTCGAGTTCCGAGATTTTTGCGGACGTCGTCTCGAGTTACGTGATTGGGCGGTCTCGAGCGGCCGTCACTTCGAACTGCGTCGTCTCGAGCGCCGTCGCTCAGGGGAGGTAGAAGATGCAAGGAGTGCATTTGGTTCGACGCCTGCCTACCCGACGGTAGCTACAGCGCGTGTCTATTCCTGTCGGTCGCCGATATCCTCGAGTCCGAGGAACTGTCCGTGAGACGCCCACAGCTCGTTCGTCTCGACCGTCGCGTCGAAGACGACGGTGTTGCCGTTGCGGTAGATGCCGTCGTTCTCGAGCGACTGCGAACCGGTCGTCGCCTCGGTGACGATGTTACGAACGGTCTCTGCGCTGACTCGATTCGGATCGGCGACGATGCCGTACCGGAGTCTGCTTCGGGCGGACCCTGCTTGGAGGGCAACACCAGCGGCGCTGGCGGCCTGGATCGCGGATGTGAACGCGTCAGGCGCGTCGGTCAGCCGACTGCAGAGCGAGCGACGCGTGTCCGAGCCAAGCGACGCGTATGCGACCGCATGACCGGAGAGCAGCGACGGGAGCGAACCGTAGTTCGCACCCGCGACCGTCCCGCTCTGGGTCGTTCGTGACTGGCCGTCGGCGTTCATCTCGAGGGCCGTCTCGACGTGTGTCCGCGCGTCGGTCTCTCCGTAATCGTAGCCGACGTAGAGCGTGGTGTTGTCGACGCCAATGGCGTAGGGCGAATCCCCAGCGGCGAACCGGTCGACCGATCGGGGTTCTCGAGTTGTGGGCGTGATCGTGGTACTCGAGCCAGCTCCCGTTACTCGCTGCCGGTGAGAATCCGCCTCCATTCGGCGGTCGTCAGTGGACGACTCGACGTCGGTTAGTCCGTGCTCTCGCGCTTCGGCTCCGATCGCTCGCCTATCGAACGAACCGCTCGCGATGGCACAGCCGCCGGTGATCGTTTCGCCGTCGATTGCAGCGCTCGCGCTCACGCGCTGGATGTCCTCGAGCGAGACCGACGAGTACTGCTGTCGGAGGTCATTGAGCGCGTTCCCGACCGGGTCGGGGAGTCCGACGACGTTCAGTACCGGACGTTCGACGCTGGCAGTGACCGTCGTTTCGGCGTCGACGACTGCACTGGCATCGTATCCGTTCTGTCGGTGTAACTGCGCCGTCGACGACGATCCGCCGGTCGGCGCGGCACCGGCAGTCCCGCTGGCGATGAGCCCGCCGCTCGCGACCGCGAAGGCGCGGCGAAGCAGCGACCGTTTCGATAACATCGATTGACAAGAGGCGTGACTATCATATAAGCCTACTATCGCGTTTTCTCGTCGAGAAACTCCGCTTCGTTCGCCGTCTCGAATCGCGCGCTGGCTCCTATAGCTCGTCCGCAATCGCCGGCGCAACCGACACCGAACTGACCGTTCGTTCGACCGTGTCGGTTCCGTAAACCGCTTCGACGCCCGCTCGAGAAAGCTTCGTGTAGGCGTTTCGAGCCAACAGCGGATGGACGCAGGTGACGAACACCCGTTCGACGCCGCGATCCTCGAGGACGGCGACGGCCTCGCTCATCGTCGATCCCGTCGCGATGATGTCGTCGGTTACGACGACATCGCGTCCGTCGACATCGACGTCGCTGGGGGAGATTTCGACCTCGGTTCCGGAGTGGCGGGTTTTCTCGAAGTAATCCGTCTCGCCGCCGCCGTAGTCGTCTCGAACCGTTTTTGCGAGATCGATCGCGCCGGCGTCGGGCGAGAGAAAGACGGGATCCTCGAGCGCGCCCGGAAGCGGCTCCGCGAGCCGTCCGGCGGCATCGACGGCCGTTGCCGTCGGCTCGAAAAACTCGCAGACGCCTCGTTCGTGGGGATTGACGGTCAGGACGCGATCCGTCCCCGTCGAGATGGCGCGGGCGACCGCGCGAGCGGAGATCGGATGCCCCGCTTCGAAGGCGTCGTCCTGACGACCGTATCCCATGTACGGAACGACGGTGACGACTTCCTCGGCACCCGCCTGCCGAACGGCGTCCTGTAGCTGCAGGAGTTCGACATGGGCGTCGTTCGAAACGGTCGATGCGACGATGATGGCTCGCTCGCCGTCGAAATCCGGAACCGCGGCGAGCGTTTCGCCGTCCGGAAACCGGTCGTAGGTGGCCGCCGTGAGTGGCTCCTCGAGAACCCGTGCGAGCGAGGCACCGAGCGACTGCGAGGCGGATCCGCTGACGATCATACTCGGTGAGACTGCCCCCGGGCTAAACCAGTTTTCGTTCTCCGGATCGCGTTAGTCCTCGGCTTCTTCGGCGTCGTCGACGTCGGTATCCCCCGATCCGCAGGGGCCGCTGTCCGTGTCGGCCGCGATCGTCACGCCGTCGGCGTCTCTGACGCTAACGTAGAGGTTGAAACAGTCCGGGTCGTTCCAGTCCGCCGGCGTCGCTTCGGTGAACTCGTCGCCGTCGACTCGGGCGACGATCCGGATCGAACCGGGATCCGATGGCCAGTTTCGCTCGAGCGTCGTACTTTCGCCGCTCGATTCGAGGCTCTCGGAGGTCCAGTCCTCGATTTCGCCGTCGAATTCGACGAGGACGTCGACGGTGTGGCTCGTCTCGTCCATGTTTTCGACGGTGATGTTTCCGAGAACGGTCCCGGTCTGGTCACCGGTTCCGGAGCTCTCGGTTTCGGTCTCGTCACCCCCGCCTGCGGTTTCGTCGTCGCCGCCGTTTTCGTCTTCTTCACCGGAACTCGTACACCCAGCAACCGCACCTATCGTCGTTGCACCCGCGGCGGCCAGCACGCGCCGCCGTGTTATCTCTCCCATTGAAGTCTTCTGAGAATTCCGTCACATTAAGCCCCCGTCAGACGCACGTCATGCACGAGTCATTCGCTGGAGACGATCATGTCGATGGTCCGGGGACCGCAAGTCCCGTTACGCCGGTCACGCCGAGAACGTGCGGCCGCCAGCCGTCGGTATCGGCCGCGAGAAACGTTCCGTCCGACGTGATGGCGTAGACGGTTTCGCCGTAGCCGAACCCGACGACGGGGCCGCTCGAGGGTGTCCCGCCCGCGTGTGAGCCCTTTTCAGTTTGCTCGTCGGAACCCCACTCCTCGTCCCGAACCCATTCGGTCGCTCCGCTCCCGTCGCTCGAGTGCTCGTAGACGATACCGTCGGAAACCGCGTGGGCTCGTTCGAGTTCGCTCGGCTCGCTGATCGGATCGGCGGCGACGGTGTCGAACGATTCCGGCCGCACTTCCATCCAGCCGTTACCGAGTTTGTACAGTCCCGATTCGGTCGCCGCGAGCGGAACGCCGGCCGCGGAGACGTCGCGGACGTCGGTCAGCCCTGCGTGGTCGAGTTCCCCCTCGTGAACGCGGTAGACGCCGTTTTCGGTTCCCAACAGGTCTCCGTCCATCGCCCGAACGTCGGCCTCGAGCATTTCGGCGATGGGGTCCCAGCGGCCCTCGCGCCGTCGAGCGATGTGGCCGTCGGATCCGGCGGCCAGCAGCGTTTCGCCGTGGTAGCTCACGCCCACAGCGGGGCCAAATCCCGTTTCAACGAACGAGTCGGGATCGGTCGGATCGGCCACTAACACGTCTTCGTCGGTCGCGATCGCGACCGAATCTCGTCCGGCTGCGATGTCCCGAGTTTCGTTTCGGTGACAGAGCGAGAACTCACCGACGGCGCTCCCGGAGACTTTCACGTGGACGACGCCCATGGAACTGCCGACGTAGGCACCGAGTGCGCCCTCGCTCTCGCCGTAGACGCGTTTTTCGTCGATCGAGGTCATAGTCGTGCTATCGGCCGGGGGCGTCGAAAACATTCTGCTTGACGGCGACGCTGACGGATCGTCTCTTGTTCCCCTCGTATCGACCACTGACGTGTGCGTTCTCCGGAACCCCTTTGAGGTGTCCGTCCAGAGTACTTCCTAATGAAAGTGTTCGGATCGAGCGGGACTCGCGGCGTCGCCAACGAGGAGTTGACGCCAGCGTTCGTCCTTCGGGTTGCGAAGGCTGCGGGGACAGCCTGGGACGTCGACCGAATCGCGATCGCCCGAGATACGCGCCACACCGGCCAAATGCTCGCCGATGCGGCGGCCAGCGGGATCGTCAGTACGGGGACGGATGTCGACCGACTCGGCATCCTGCCGACGCCGGGTGCCCAGTTCTACGCGGAACGCGAAGGCGTCCCGACGATCGTTATCACGGCCTCGCACAACCCGCCGCAGTACAACGGCGTCAAACTCGTCGGGAGCGACGGCGTCGAACTGGCTATCGACGACTTAGAGCGAATCGAAGAGGCGCTTTTAGCCGAGTCGTTCGAGGTCGCCGCGTGGGACGAAACCGGGCGAAGCCGCGACGTCGACGGCGTTCGACGCGAGTACATCGCCGAGCTGCTTTCGGCCGTCGACCGAGAACGTATCGCCGACGCCGATCTCACCGTCGCCCTCGACCCGGGCCACGGCGCAGGCGCGCTCGTCAGCCCCGAATTCCTCCGCGAACTCGGCTGTCGCGTCGTCACCGTCAACAGCCAGGCCGACGGCCACTTCCCCGGACGCGATCCCGAACCCGTTCCCGACAACCTCGAGGATCTCGGGCGACTCGTCCGCGCGACCGACGCCGATGTCGGGATCGCCCACGACGGCGACGCCGACCGCGCCATCTTCTTCGACGAAACCGGCGAGTACGTCGAGGGCGACGCGACGCTGGCCGCACTCGCCGCCGCCGAACTCGAACCCGGCGATACGACCGTCTCTGCAGTCAACGTCTCCCAACGGTTAGTCGACGTGGTCAACGACATCGGCGCATCCATCGAACTCACGCCTATCGGCTCGACGAACATCATCACGAGAATCGAGGAACTCGAGGCCGACGACCGCCGCGTTCCGGTCGCCGGGGAGGGAAACGGCGGTATCTTCTTCCCCGGATTCCGACTCTCGCGGGACGGGGCCTTCACCGCCGCCCGATTCCTCGAGCTCGTCGCCGACCAGCCGGTGAGCGACCTCGTCGAACCGTACGGCGGCTACGCGAACGTTCGACGGAACGTCGAGTACGATTCGACGGCCGAACGCGACGCGATGATCGACGCTGCGGCCAACCAGGCCAAGACCTCCGAGGCGGAACTCAACACTCGCGACGGCTACCGACTCGATCACGGCGACGCCTGGGTGCTCGCTCGCCCCTCTGGAACCGAACCCCTCGTTCGGATCTACGCGGAGGCTCGCGATTCGAGTCGCGCCGACGAACTCGCAGACGACATGTACCGGGCCTTAATCGAAGCGAAGGACGAAACCTGATTCGCAGAGACGGACCCGTTCGACCGGCTTTCTCTTACTGCTCTGTCATACGTGTCGTGCACCCCACCGCTCGGTCGCGAGCAACAGCTGGTGGGCGATCACGAGAACGATGACGGTGAGAATTATCAGTGCGCCCTCGAGTACCGTCGTGAGAAGCCCGAGCGAGACGATTAGCGTCGTCGCGCAGGCCGGGGGATGACGGGTGTCCGTCGCCAGCATTCCGCCCGCGGTCAGCGTCGTGGCGAGCACCCCACTGGCCGCGAGTCGAAGCCCCTCGATCGATCCGGGATCGGTCGCACTCGCCATCGAAATTCCGCTCGCGAGCAGGTGGTAGGCCAAGAGTCCGGCGACGACGCCGATGACGTGACCACCGATCACGCGCCGCGGCGAGGTCGCATCGCTCTGTTGAAAGAGCGCCAGCACGAACGCCGTCGGGCCGAGACTCGGAAACAACATCGGGAACCCCGATATCCACGCCATTGCCGCCGTGGTCGTGATGAGAAGTCCGGTGTGGAGCGTGCTCCCGAGCTGATCGTCCATCCTGCTCGAGTGTTCGAACTCGAGGTAAAAACGTAGCCGGTTTCGACCGCTCGACACGGCCTCGTCTGACTGCTCGCTCGAGACCTGATCGGTCAGTTCGGCCGCCGCCGGCTCACGGAACGACCGTCACCGGAACCGACGCCCGGCGGGTCACCTGCTCGGCGATACTCCCGAGTAACACCCTCGAGACCCCCGACCGGCCCTTGCTTCCCATGACGATGCCGTCGATCTCTTCTTCCTCGGCGTACCCGAGGATGGCTTCGCCGGCCGTTCCGTCCACGACCTGCGTCTCGAAGTCCGCATCGTACTCCGCGGCGATTCGCTTCGCCTCGTCGAACACCTCGGGCTCTGCGTCGGTTCCCGCGACCGCGGGCGGCTGACCGGCGTACCCGGCGGCCAGATCGTCGATCGCGTGGAGGACGGTGATTTCCGCGTCCGGAAAGTATTCGAGAGCGTACTCGAGGGCCGCGCGTGCGGGATCGGAGTCGTCTACGGGAACGAGAAGGTGTTGTGTCATACCACGGCGTTCGTGTGCTATCGGGGAAAGGTCTCCGGAGTTTGCAGCTGTTGTGTGCGGAGCACGCACAAAACTCCGCCGTTTACTCAGTTGGCCGAAGAACGGTCGCTACACCGGATCCTCGACCTCGAGGGCCGATCGCAACTGTTCCTGTTCGTTTCGAAGGGCCTCGAGGTCGTCTGCAACCTGTCCGTCGGACAGCCGCCTGCGTTCGTCGGGGGTGAGCTGCACGACCGCCTGGGCCGCCGTCTGCAGTCGATCGTAGTCGGAATCGCGAGCGAACAGTCGGACGTCTCGCAACAGCGACACCGTCCCTTCATCGGCGATCCGATCGACGAAGGGGCGATACTCCCGTGTCCGGCGCTGGAGGACCCCCGCGGGGCCGGGCGGCCACTCGAGGGTCAACGGCTCGGCGTCGATCCCGTCGAGGAACGTCTGCTGGGTGGCCACCTGCCGCTTGAGTTCGTCCGCGTCGTCGACGTAATGGGAGAGCTTCGACCGGGAGTAGTTCGCGTACTCGAGGAGTTCGTCGATCGTGTACTCGCCCGCGGAATTCGTGGCGACGTAGGACTCGAGGTCCGCGGGCGGCCGTTCGCACTCGACGAAGGGATACCAGCGGGTCCGGTCCAGAAAGGCGAATACTTCCCGCGCGCTAGCTTCGCTTCGGTACTCCTCGAACGCCTCGCGAAACGCGTCGTTGTAGCCCTCGATGGGCTCTCGGAGTCGCTCGACCGGCGCGTCGAGGTCGGCGTTCGAAAGCTCGAGCAACCGCTCGTTCTCCTCGAGTTCGCCCTCGATCTCTTGGAGGCGTTTGGTCGCGTTCGTCCTCGCGGTTCTGACCGCCTCGCGAGCGGCTCGGCGTTCGTCGATCAACTCCGCGTACTGTTTGGCGGGCTCGAGTTCGGCTTCTGCCGTTTCGAAATCGGACTCGCTCAGCCGGCGTTTATCGATCGCGTCCAGGGACGCCTCGAAGGCCTCTCTCCCCTTGAGATCGTCCGAAAGCCCCTCCACGAGCGAATCGAACTTTCCCTCGAGTTCGACGTAGGCCTTGAAGTTCTCCTTGCCAGTTCCCGTCGCGCGATCGACGTACGACTCCAGGAGATCCACCGCGTCCCGGTAGGCCTCGGCGGCGTCTACGACCGCCTCGCCGCTGTCGCCACCCTTCGTTTCGATCTGTTGTTGTGCCCGCTCGAGCCGGTCTCGGGCCGCCTCAAGCTCCTCGAGTGCGTCGGATGCCGTGCGATGAACGGATTCGCTCATTGGTCTGGGTCCGGTAAGTTCGCGTTGTTCAGTTAGTCGGCCGAATTATTCGTACACTGCGTCCGGATCGAACACCTTTTCGCCGACGTTCTCGCCCTCGATCGTCCGGTAGAAACACGATCGATGTCCCGTGTGGCACGCGCCGCCCTCCTGGTCGACCAGGTAGAGCAGCGTGTCGGCGTCACAGTCGACCCGAACGGCTTCGATCTGCTGCATGTGGCCGCTGGTCTTTCCCTTCTGCCATAACTCGTCGCGACTTCTCGAGTAGTAGTGGGCCACCCCCGTCTCTCGCGTTCGCTCGAGCGCCTCCGGGGACACGTACGCGAGCATCAACACCTCGCCAGTTTCGGCGTCCTGGGCTACGGCCGGAACCAGCCCGTCCTCGCCAAAATCGACCTCGATTCCGTCGTCCATACTCGAGGGCATGTCCGTCGGGGCGATAGGTCTTTTGCTGGGCTCTACGTTCCGGGAATGACGTAACCCAGTTAAACCGGTTGTCGCTCGACAGTGGTTCTCGAGCAACTCTCGACGACAGCTGGTACTTTTCTCGCAAACGGCGACGAGCCGCTCGAGCAATCTATATTTTGATCCCGTTCTGGGTTTTCTCCCTGTTGCGACACGGCTACCTTCCAGACCGAGGCGGCAGTGATCGGGTTTCAATCCCGTTCTGGGTTTTCTCCCTGTTGCGACCGGACTCACTCGTCGGGCGGTCGAGTCGTGGGAACACGTTTCAATCCCGTTCTGGGTTTTCTCCCTGTTGCGACCGTGGCGGGAAGAACATCGTCTCGGCGATCGACAAGTTTCAATCCCGTTCTGGGTTTTCTCCCTGTTGCGACCGTTCTCGTCCATTGGGTCTGTATCTGATTGTGCGCTGTTTCAATCCCGTTCTGGGTTTTCTCCCTGTTGCGACCGTCGGTTGCTTGCCGCCCTGGAGGCGAGGCACAGGTTTCAATCCCGTTCTGGGTTTTCTCCCTGTTGCGACAGTCTCCGTTATCGGTACGCAAGCAGGTAGAATCCCGGTTTCAATCCCGTTCTGGGTTTTCTCCCTGTTGCGACTCCACGCCGTGACTAGCACGACCATCGAAATCACGAAGTTTCAATCCCGTTCTGGGTTTTCTCCCTGTTGCGACCGCAATGATTGAGCAGGAAGTCGACGGCCTCGAGATGTTTCAATCCCGTTCTGGGTTTTCTCCCTGTTGCGACAAACGCGGACATCTTCGTGCGTCTGGTACACTTGGTTTCAATCCCGTTCTGGGTTTTCTCCCTGTTGCGACGTCTCCCCATTGGCAATAGAACAACCAACCATGTCTTGTTTCAATCCCGTTCTGGGTTTTCTCCCTGTTGCGACATGCATCAAGTTCTGGCGCGACTCCGACGAGGAGTTGTTTCAATCCCGTTCTGGGTTTTCTCCCTGTTGCGACGACACAATCAAGGGAACTGTCGGCACTAACACAGCATAGTTTCAATCCCGTTCTGGGTTTTCTCCCTGTTGCGACCCGGCCCATGTCGCCGCGCCTGCCGCTGTTCCGAAGTTTCAATCCCGTTCTGGGTTTTCTCCCTGTTGCGACCCCGGCACCTCTGTATCTGGGTCTGGTGAGATCCCGGGTTTCAATCCCGTTCTGGGTTTTCTCCCTGTTGCGACCGAGGGGATCGTCGATCAGCTGGTGGGCGATATTGAAGTTTCAATCCCGTTCTGGGTTTTCTCCCTGTTGCGACCCCTCCACGAACTCCCGGTATTGCTCGAGCTTTTCCTGTTTCAATCCCGTTCTGGGTTTTCTCCCTGTTGCGACCTGGCGGCGAGGATGACACCGAGAAGGCGTATCTGTTTCAATCCCGTTCTGGGTTTTCTCCCTGTTGCGACGGCTCTCGGACGCCTCGAGCTGGCGGACGCGCCGAAGTTTCAATCCCGTTCTGGGTTTTCTCCCTGTTGCGACGTCGGCGTCGATCCGTCTCGCGTAGCGCTCGAGGCAGTTTCAATCCCGTTCTGGGTTTTCTCCCTGTTGCGACACGGCCCTCTCCTCGGACTCGCTCCGCGAAGTCATGTTTCAATCCCGTTCTGGGTTTTCTCCCTGTTGCGACAGGGGGCTGAAATACGCGGATGTTCGCTAAAAAGCTTCCTCATCAGTTGAATTTCACGGTGCCGTTCATCGACCCCTGCTATACAGACTGTTTATATGGGTCGATGAAATAGCACCTCAAACAGATTCTCTTGATGCCAGATAGAGTCGCCCGCCGAGTGTGATTTCGACGTGTTTTGTTCGGTCTTCAGTCCACGACGTAACCAGACTCTCGTCCTCGAGCTGATTCACGTGTCTCCCAATCGTACTTTTTGCTTGATCACCTTGCTGTTTAAGCACTGGTATTGTCGTAGCGTTGTCGGCCTGGTCAATTGATTCGAGTGTACCAACGGCTCCTCTCGAGATGTTCGTTGGAATAGTTGGTAGTTCCCACTCTCGAACTTGCCCATCGATGTCACTGTATCCAAGAATCTCGGCGATATTGTGTCCGTGCGCGACAGTTGCGATCGTCAGTGGAACGAGCACATCTCGAGCACCACCACCGAAATTAACGATAACAGATCCATCTGCAGCCCGGAGGACATCGCTGCACGTCATCACCGCAGCTGCGAAGTTCTCGTGTGGTATTCGAGTAACGTGTATTGTGATTCCTGGTTCGATTTCTTGCAATAGTTGTTCGACATCTGCGATTGCTTCGGACGCACGATCATCGTCTGTTTGATGTTCGGGTCGAAGTAACACGACTTCATCATCAGAGCCGACTTGCTGATTGAGTATCGTCCGTGTGACACTGGTCGTATTAAACCCGATAGGAGAGACGAACGTTTGCATTGGAGGGTGTTATTCGTGTCTTTCTTATAACGTTGCACGATTTTGCAATCATCATATTCTAATTCCGTTTTATATATGCCGTGACATTTATAGTGAGTGTCTCGAGTGTACTATTTGCAACCGTATGGAACAACAACCCCACTCCGCTTCTCGCCTTCGCCGAATCACCATTCGGCTACGACCCGACAAGCGGTTCAGTGTGCCGTTGTCGGATGGCTATTCGGTTTACAGTGCCTTACTGAGCGCACTCGAGTCCGCTGACGAAGATGTAAGCGCACACGTACACAATTCGCCGATCGGAAGTCTCCACAACGGCGGTCTTCAGGGCTCGTTCGGGAGTAGTGATCGGTCGCATCACAAACTTGCCCTCCCGAACGAGGAATACGAACTCTCGCTCGGAATTACTGACCGGGCGGACGAGGACATTTTCCAGGCTCTCGTTTCGTCGCTCGTGCTTGCGGGTGAAACAATCGAATTAACGAACGGAACGCTTCGTGTGGAGTCGTTCGAAAGCGAGAACGCGAGCCACGAGACGTTACTCGAGCGAGCGGACGAAGCCAATAATCCAAACCTCTGCTTTGATTTCCGCACAGCAACTTGCCTCGAGGAGGCAGGATCGGTCACGACGATGTTCCCCGTTCGGACGGCTGTCTTCTCGAGCCTCCTTGGAAAGTGGAATCGGACCGCTCCCGAAGAACTCGAGTTGGATATCAGTCGAGATGCGCTCGCCTCCTCAGTGATCGAAAAACCGGACGACTCGAGCTATCGAACGCACAGTGTGCTGGTCAATCGCGTCGAAGGCGACGACGGAAACCCACAGCCAATTTTCAGACAGGGATTCTCTGGCCGATGTACGTACGCGTTTAAAGATGCCAGTGAGAGCGTCGAAAACGCAGTGACGGCGCTCGCGCTCTTCGCGGAGTATTCGGGGGTTGGGAGTGCTGTCGCTCGAGGGTGTGGTGATGTTGCTGTGGAGGTCACGTATTCATGAATTCAAACAAAGAAATGGGGACAATTTCGAGGTTTTCAAGAGGTGTTGCAGGAACACCCATGTTTCAATCCTGCTGTGTGTCCCCATGTGTGAATTGGATCTCTAGTAATGTAAATAGTGACCTGCTCACACCCATCTCAATCATTAGTCAGATGCCTTCTACCTTGCAGGAACACCCATCACCTATTAAGCCACTTCAGGTAGTCAATCGAATCATGGGTGAGAGATCACATCTATACGGGGTTATGGCTAAGGTGTGTGGAATCTATAATGTTTCACGTGACGAATTCGTTCAAGAAGGTGATATGAAAACGGAGAACGGAGAGAAATTTCGATACGGGACTGAAGAGATCCCATTGAAAATCCACGGACAGTACATAATAGCGGAAGAACCCGATATCCAGTATAAAGATGGGATAGAAATTGTAGTTATAAATAGGTTACAGGAAGTCAAGAGGAGAAAATGACCGAGACCTTTCCTAATCCAACTGCGGCTCGAGATGCTCACGAAACGATCGTCGGAAGTACAGACCTGTACTCAAACATTATCGATGCAGCGGGCAAGTACGACGCAAAAGTGGATTCTTCGGCAAATTCTTCGTTAGCTGCACACATCTTGAACGCAGTTACGATCGGTGTGAACGCGTTCGTGTACGAAGCAGTTGGCCCGGAGGAGGATCTGTATGCGGATTACGAGGAAGAACTTCGCGTGCTCGCTTCTGCACTCGCACTCCACGATACGGACAAGTTCGTCCGTGAGGCCTACGGTGCAGATATCGAGGGGAATAGTGCGGCGGCTTTCGAGTTGTATTTCGATCCAGAGCCGACCGAAGATGGAGAACCACGGGAGAGCGACCCATTTGGGATCGAAGAATTCCTCGGAGAGGGTTATCGCGACGACCTCCAATATCTCGTTCAGCGGACCGAAACGACCGAAAATAGTACCGAAACTCGAGCGACTGATACGTCGTTCAACGGACTCGAACGATATTGCCGTATTGGAGATAGTACTGCCTCAGTTGCACTTAGAGATGGTACTGATGGAGTGTACGATCAACTTTGTACGCTGATGGGACAAGACGATGTCCACCGAGTAGAGTTCACTCAACTCGAGCAACCGATTCTAAACGACACGCTTCTTGGTGCAACAAAGGAAGCTATTGCCGGCGAGACAGGCAACGATACGTACGGCGTTATCGTTGGTAGTTCGTCAAATACTGTTGTTTATCTAGGTAACCTCATCGATCGTTCGTATCTCAAAGGTATTGTTGAGGAACGAGCACCTGAACTAATCGGGACTGAGTTCGAGTTCGATTGTAAACTCAACTGGAACTCTTTTGATTATGATGTTCTAGCAGAGGTTAATATCCCAGTTGAAGAAAAAGAGCAAAAAATCGCTGATTCATTTCGTGATCTCCTCAAGCGTGGGTCTGCGGGGGTAGAGCCCTTTGAACATATTCCTGAGGAATTCGATCCTTATTTCCCAATTTTAGCAAAGGCAGTCTATATTGATGGATACTCAGAATTTGAGGATCCAGACGTACAAAACGCATATGACCGAATTGAGGACGAACAGGGCGTTCAGAAGGTCAAACTTCATTTTGTTGCGTATCTCGTCCAACAGTATGACGAACACGTTGATTTCCTTGAAACGTTTTCAGCGGCCGTTCGTCCTGAGTTGCACGACGACCTTGAGCCGGAATCCGATGCAATAGGGGCCGTTGTTGATCGATTCTTCGATGGTCGAATTGCACCGGATCTCGGGTCGAAAGATGAGATGTGTTTCCTCTGTGGTGCAGAAACGGATACAAAGTACCAAAAGGGGCTTAGCGGGGTCTACCGGACTCAGGAATATTCTCGTCGTGTTCCGCCACACGCGAAGTACAAGTCAATTTGTGAGGTATGCAACCTAGAGTACGCACTTCTTTCTCACGTCTGTGAGCAACACGATGTCAGTACGAACAACGCACTCGAAGTTGCATACTTTTACTTCGATGATTTCCTCGGCGATGTTCGAGTGCGGAGTAATCGCGTCGGAAATATTGTCCAAGGGGATAGCGATGAATTAGATGATCCTGAAGTAAAGTCTGAGCTGGTGAAACCCCAGTACTTCCTCCAGCCGCTTTACGTGCTGGATGAAAATCACCGAATGGCAGTCGTCCGCCAGGTGATGGAAGCGGCCCAAGAATCTGGGATGAAGGTGGTCATCGGGAGACCGTTTACGCGCTTTGAAAGCGCGAATACGGTCTTTACGGACGAGGAGGCCACCCGACCACAAGAACTCCTCGGGCTGGATGAAGCAGAGCGATTCGGTCCGCTCCCTGATTTTGTTGAGGGAGACCGATCGGAATCGCATCTCCAACGTTCACTCCAGTTATTCAAAATCATGAGTATGGTTGGACAGGATGCGAATATGACCAACTCATATCTTCACCTTGACCGCGACACGTTCCACAGTATTGCAAATTTCGCAGTTGTCAATCATGATAACGCGATCAAACTTCCTGATCTTCGGGAGTACTTCGAAACGTATCATCAAGATGCACTTATGGACATGAAAACCGTCGCTGAACGGGGAATTGACCTGTTTGGCCAACAATATGACAGCAAGTACAAGAAAACGAAAGTATTCCGTGAGGCACTCGATGCATTCCTTAGCGGAAAAAATCAGCAGATGGACGACGACCAACTTGTCGACTACGTTGAAAGTCAGGTGTATGCTGCTGCAGATCGCGAAGACTACGCCGGACATGCAACGCCGGAGCAAGCAGCAGTGTTCGTTGAGGCGATCCGTTCCTACCTCATCGAGAACAATCTCTATGACCTGAAAAAACTCTCCGATTGGGAAGACGCGCTCGTTAACTCGTACTATTACGCATACGATCAAGCACTTCAAAACTACTAATGACACTCGAATATCCAGACACAGGCCTCGTCGAATCGTTCGGTATCTACCGAAAACGCAAACCGTCCGTCACGCTCATCGTCAAGAGGGATATAACCGAACCGACACTCTTCCGTAATTCGAATCACGACCGTGCGGAAACGCAGGAGTTCGACGACAAACTCCATGCACAGGTAAACGGTGAGAAATTCACTAGCAAAGAACGGCTCACCGGATTGTCTCTGCTTCGAAGTCTAGATGAAGAGTTCGTCCACGAAGAGTACGCGTATAACGAACCGGAAACGCTCGAGAAATCCCTCAACGTTGGAACGCTTACATACGGGTTAGCTGGTACCGGCGATCAGGACTTTGCAATCAAATCCCGAGTTGTAGAGGGGTACACGTATACGACTGAGGAGTACGATTTGATGAATAAGGAAACTCGTAACGCCGTCTACGAGTCAGGAACGATGCGAGATGCTGACGGAGATCAATCTGAGGCGCTTTTCGACTTCGTGAAAGTTCAACCGGGGAACGACCTTGTTCACTTTATCACACTCGAGGCAGCGACTGGACCAATGTTGCTGTACACCCTTCATAATATCCTCAACACGGGTAAGTACGGGGCTCGAGAGACACGAACAGGGCGAAATGTTCGGAACGAAATCCTGGGCATTATTCTCGGCGATCACGACACCTCACTATCGACGGGCGAACTTCTGATGGAATACCACGATGAGGGTGACGAATTGCCAGAAAGCGTTGGAGAATACGTTGCAGATGTTCGTCGTACCGATTGGGAAGTTTACGGTTCCTTCGGGAGTGCCGATGATGTTCCTGAGTGGTTCGAGCGGCTCCGAGCAGTCGCTTCACGAGAAGCCGAAGACGCCGACGATGTGATGAGCGAAGAGTTTGCAGACCTGATGGAGGACGCTAAAGGCGAACTTCTGGACGATGATTGAACAGACGTACGAGGCAACGCTGTATGCACCGCTCTTCTACTCCAGTTCGGAGGGGCGTGCGATCCGAACGCAACCGACGCTCTCAGCCACTGCACTCATGCATGCTCTTGGCTATCGATACTTCGGAATGGAAAAACGATACGCGGAATTTGGGGACGAAGCGACATCTCCCGACTACTCTCACCTCAAGGAAGCTCCGTTCTTCGTTACGGATATGCGACCGGTCGCCGTCCAAACCGATGAACGGACGTTCCGGAGTACGGATTACCGGTCAGAACGGCATTTCACTACGAACGACACAGAGATTGCAAATCAAGTTGCTGGTACAAAGTCAGTGCCTGCGATTCTCGAAAACTCGGGAGCGGCATATCAGACAATGCGAAACTACGTCGGACTGTCCCCCGGTTCGACGTTCGAATTTACTGTCTGGGGGGAAGAAGAACTTCCTCGACGCCCGTTCTTTCGAATGGGAATCAAGCAGACTGGTGAAATCCGGGCACAAACTTCGGAACTGGATACACTCGTCCTGAATAAGTATCTCCTTTCTGAAGTCTACGATCTACCTGATGAAATCCTTGCAGCGTTGTTAGAGCATAGTGACTCTTTCAGGCGAGGAAATGATCCACGGTTACAGCACTTCGTTGGTGCTAACCCCGACTTTGTTAGGGAACGTGTTCTCCCTGAGGTGCTCGGATGAGTCGTTTTCAAGTGGATAGTGCAGCTCTTGCAACAGAACCTCCAGAACCTGCCCTCGAGGAACAAGGGTTTGATCGTGCAAGGGCGTTCCAGAACCGTGTCGTTGAATGGATTCGTGAGGGTACCGAACCTGTCGCTGCCGTTCACGCTCCGACTGGTGCAGGGAAGACGGCGACGTTTTACGAGCTTATCGATTCGCGTGATATGACGCTGCTTGTCTATCCTACAAATGCGCTTATGCGCCAGCAACGCGAGCGATTTGAAGCGGATGAAATCGATGTTGGTGTTCTAAACGGAAATACATTAAATGGACATGGACACGAGCGGACTGAAAACCTGATTCGGTACGTGAACAAGTTTGCTGCTGATCACGAAGTCGTTCTTACTAATCCAGATATTCTACAAGCAGCGATTCAGGACATGTACCGTGGGGGTGATGCGATGCGGTTTTTCAATAAATTCGATGCAATAGTCTACGACGAGTTCCATTTCTACGATGCACTCGCTGCGAGTGGCCTCTTGCTCCAAACGAAAATACTCGAGGAGCGACACAGTGATCCGAAAATCCTTCTCGCATCAGCGACGCCAAACGAGGACTTCGTGGATTTCTTGCGGAAACGAGTTGGTCTCGAAATCTGTGATATTGATGCAGAATACGTCGAAGATGGGGACCAATTTCGCCAATCTGTCGATGTCGTTCGCCACGAGGAACGAAACATTCTCGAGCAGCGTGACGAGATCGCAACGGCACTTCGAGAGAAGGTCGAGTCAGCTGGGGAGTACGATCAACCGCATGCTGCCGTCGTGTTCAATAGTGCGAAAGACAGCAATGACTTCCATCAGTTCTTACATGACGAGTATCCAACTGTCTTCGAACATACTGCCAAGGACAATGGATTCGATACGAACGATGAAGCCGTCGACCTTGACGAGGAGAGCTTCTATATCCTCAACACGACGAGCAAGGGAGAGGTCGGGCTTGATTACGATATAACGACGCAGTACATGGAGAGTCCACCTGATGCGAGCGCCTTTCTTCAGCGCTTCGGCCGTGCTGGCCGCGAATCTGAGGCGACAGTTCACCTGTACGGGCTTGGACAAGGTCCATGGGGTGCTAGTGTTGATTTTCCAACGTTCGCTGCCCAGATCCACGAGGGACTCGAGTCATCCGAGATGGATCACGAGTGGCTTGGTGATCTCGTCGGGTTTCGAGCTGCCTACGCGATTGCTTCACGCGAGGATGATTACGGATGGTTCAACGAGGAACTGCGAGAGGATTTCGAAGCAAACATCGAACAGTACGATCGCTGGCGTGGGTTTATTGCAACTGTTGAAAGTGAGATTGAAGAAATAAAGGACGGACTCGGCCCTGGAAAGTACCAGAAGAACAGTGAAGCAGCGAAACTACTTCGGTTTACCCGACACTGCTTTCAGACATTCCGTGGGCTTCGTGGTCGATCTCTGTCAGCATCGATCAAATATCCTCGCGGAGACCAACTTGGCGTGACGACGTACGATCTCACGACAACACTTCGACACTACGATATCGACCGGGTGGAAGACGATAATGTTCTCGTTTTGAAACCGTCTGCTGGTGATGTCCTCTCAGCGGTGACTGCACGGCTACCAGAATACGAGACAGAACCGACACGATACGACAAACCGACGAGCGAGATCGAGGACCTCCTCCAAACGAAGATTCGTCGCCGAATCGATCAGATGGACTTGGAAGACGAGTTTGAACTCGACATTGGTATCTTACATCAATTCTATCGAATGATTCGGATCGTCAATGCCGTCGTCCCTCGCCGAATCACTACCGCAGAGTACGAAACAGAAGTCGAGACTAGCGATATTGGACCACCAAAAATCGATGTTTACCAGCGTCAGGTATGACTGTGGAACTAATTAATGTCTCCGACCTGAATCAGTTTGCGTACTGTCCACGCCGGTATTGGTATCTCCATTTCTATGATACACAAGGGCGGAACTACGAACGAGTCGAGGGGAAGACGACACACGAGAATCAGTCGACTCGTGGGGACTGGTTAAACGAATTCTACCTCGAGTCCGAAGAACTGGGCCTCAAAGGAAAGATCGATGTTCTCGATCTCGAGGAAGACCGTGCTGTTCCTGTCGAACGAAAAAGAGCCGAAAGTGGGGATTACTACAAAAGCGACGAAGTACAGCTCGCAGGATACTGCATGCTCCTCGAAGATCATCTCGACGAGCCGGTTCGAGAAGGAGCAATATATCTCTACGAAACGGATCAGCGAATGCACATCCCAATTACGGAAGACCATCGAGCGGAAGTTCACGACCAGATTAGCGCAATTCAGTCAATGTCGGTCGATTCGATTCCCCCCTTCACTGATAACCCGGACAAGTGCGAGGCGTGTTCGGCTCGAGAGTACTGCATGCCCGAAGAAACGGCACGCTTAGAGCCCGAAAAAGCGGTCGGAACCGGCTGGGAGGACAACCTATGAAGGCTTCCGAAGGAATGTACGACGAGGCGGTATTGTTCGTCACGAAACAAGGGTCGCAGGTCCAGGTCGATGGTGGCCGAATCGTTATCTGGGATGTCGACGGCGACGAGGGACAGCTCGCCTCGAGGCCGATCGAGAAGGTCGATACGATCAACGTCTTCGGCGGCGTGAACTTTTCGACGCCGTTCGTCGCCACGGCGAACGAACACGGCATCGTACTGAATTATTTCACACAACACGGAAAGTACCGTGGGAGCTTCGTTCCCGAGAGAAACACGATTGCGGAGGTCCGACGCGCACAGTACGCACTTTCAGACGAGGAAGAACTCGAGATCGCTAAAGCGGTGATCGCTGGGAAGATTCGCAATGCACGAACCCTGCTCTCTCGAAAGGGAGTCCGTGGTACGGAAGTGTTGAAAGATCTCGGAGTTCGTGCCGGAAAGGCGACGACGAAAGACGGCCTCCGCGGAACGGAGGGTGAAGCGGCGGAGCGATACTTTTCGCGACTCGACGAGACGTTAACTGACGGATGGACGTTCGAAAAGCGAACGAAGCGTCCGCCGGAGGACCACATCAACTCCATTCTTTCGTTGACGTACGTCTTCATGAAAAATGAGGTTCTGGCGGCATTGCGCCAGTATAATCTCGATCCGTTTTTGGGCGTGTTACACGCAGATCGTCACGGACGGCCTTCGCTCGCGCTCGATCTCCAGGAAGAATTCCGACCGATCTTCTGCGATGCGCTGGTTACTCGGTTAGTTAACCGCAGTGTCATCACGCATAACGATTTTCGGGACGATAACCGGCTGAACGATGATGCGTTCAAGACGTACCTCTCGAAGTTCGACGACTACATGAACGAGGAATTCACGCACCCCTACTTCGAATATACCGTTACTCGTCGAAAGGCCATCCGTCAGCAGGCGATCCTCCTTCGAAAGTCGATTACCGGTGAACTGGACGACTATCATGCGCTTACATTCGATCACTAACAATGCGACTCGCAATTACCTACGACGTAAGCGACGACTCGAATCGACGTCGAGTGTACCGCACGCTCGAGCGCTACGGCGCGTGGAAACAGTATAGCGTGTTCGAACTCGAGATATCCAAGACTGATCGAGTCGAACTCGAGGACGAACTCGAGTCCCACATCGAGCCATCGGATGGCGACCGAATTCGGCTGTATCGGTTGTGCGATTCGTGTCTCGATGCAACGACCGATATTGGTGCATCACAGGATGAAGAACAATCGAATGTCATTTGATATCGACTCGTCGTTTCATCGACTGTTATAAACAGTCTGTACGGTGGGGGTCGATGAATAGAAGAGTCATTTTCGACGCTCGAGGAACATTTATGACCCTTCTATCCGTATCTCAACCCCCTGTCGCAGAAGGGAGAAAACCCACTACGGGATTGAAACACGTGAAAACCGACGCCATCGACGCCGAAGAACTCGGTCGCAGAAGGGAGAAAACCCACTACGGGATTGAAACTACGTCCATCCCGTCCATATCCGCGAGGAACACATCCGTCGCAGAAGGGAGAAAACCCACTACGGGATTGAAACTCGAGACCTTTCGCCGCCGTGGTTCGGGAGTTCGCCCGTCGCAGAAGGGAGAAAACCCACTACGGGATTGAAACACTCGAGTTCGGGACAGTGCTGGTTTCGGTGGATGGTGTCGCAGAAGGGAGAAAACCCACTACGGGATTGAAACAGTGATGCGGAGTTCGAACGCGAGACTGTCGCGCCCGGTCGCAGAAGGGAGAAAACCCACTACGGGATTGAAACCGGTTGATCGGGTCCGTCTCGCGGATGAACTCGCCCGTCGCAGAAGGGAGAAAACCCACTACGGGATTGAAACGCTTATACGTTACGGTCCCGTTCCCCTTCGGCGTAGGTCGCAGAAGGGAGAAAACCCACTACGGGATTGAAACGGCTTGAGTCGTTCGTCGAGAACGTCGAACGTGGCGGTCGCAGAAGGGAGAAAACCCACTACGGGATTGAAACATGTTTTCGGTCGAACTACCATCGTCTCGGACGATTGTCGCAGAAGGGAGAAAACCCACTACGGGATTGAAACATAATAACGCCCCCATTCGCCCTCGGTTGACTCGCGTCGCAGAAGGGAGAAAACCCACTACGGGATTGAAACCCAGCCCTGCAGCGTGTCGGGCGTCCCGCCGTCGGCGTCGCAGAAGGGAGAAAACCCACTACGGGATTGAAACTGATGCCAGCGCCGAAAACCGTCATTCGAGAATCACGTCGCAGAAGGGAGAAAACCCACTACGGGATTGAAACAGCGGGTGATGGCGAACCGTAGCTACCGCGCGAACAAGTCGCAGAAGGGAGAAAACCCACTACGGGATTGAAACCTTTGAGAAGGTGGGGGGTTACTCCCTATCGCTCGGGTCGCAGAAGGGAGAAAACCCACTACGGGATTGAAACGCTCGATGAGCCAGCTCGATCCTCCGGAGAGGCCGGGTCGCAGAAGGGAGAAAACCCACTACGGGATTGAAACATCGCGTTCATCAACCTTCCAAGCCCCGAGTTCATCGTCGCAGAAGGGAGAAAACCCACTACGGGATTGAAACACGATTCGTGGAATCTACAGGCGGTTACAGACCAGTAGGTCGCAGAAGGGAGAAAACCCACTACGGGATTGAAACTTAGCTGACGACTTGGAGTTTGCCCTTCATGATGGCGTCGCAGAAGGGAGAAAACCCACTACGGGATTGAAACATGAAAACGTGAGATCCGTCAGTGAGGTAGTACGTCAGTCGCAGAAGGGAGAAAACCCACTAAGGGATTGAAACTCGTCGATGTTGTGCAGTTCGCAGTTGCACGTCACCGTCGTAGAAGGGAGAAAACCCACTAATGGTTTAAAATTGGGGAATATATGTACAAAATCGCCGTATCCTGTCGAATTAGGAAAATAAGAGAATGTGCTCTTGATGCTTGATTTTCTTTGTAGCCTTCACAGTTTCTCGAGTCCGGTTTACGGACCGAAACCCCGATCCACGATGTGGTGATGGTGGTGGTTTCTTCGTCGCCAACTCGGTGATCGAGATTTCGGCTTACCGCCCCGACTCGAGCCTTAGTCGGACTCGAGCAGGCCGGGGGCGACGTGACAGCCACAGGGCGTGGCGATGCCGATCGTGGGTTCTTTCATCGTGACGAGTGCGACGGGTGTCCCGCAGGTGGGACACTCGACCAGAGACCTCGAATCGGATGTGGCGGCGTCTGATTCTGCCTCGAGGTCGTCGCTCTCGTCGGTCACAACTTCCCTCCTGCGGTGGTTGTGACTAGTTCCTGTACGCTATTCAGCTGTCGGACGGGATGTTTATATCCCGGTAGAATGAACGTAATCATGGCTCCGAGCAGACCGCTTGGAAGCCACGCCTCGGGTGCTGTAACACCCGGGGCATTTCAACGCATGCCCCATCACTCGTGGAGGGTGACTTCCATTCTGTTTGTTGACCTGATGAGACTTATATCTATCCGTAGCGGACCGGGAAAATCGCCGTTTCTGTGACCGAATCCGTCCTCGAGGCGCTACCAAATTCGTCGATTCTCCGTCTCGAGACCACACTGTATCCCTCTGTCTAGCAATTGTGGTCCGCTCGAGTGTAGCCGACTGAGAGAGATCCTAAATGAGCGTAGCCGGTCGGGTTAGTCGTCGGTGACCGTAATGTGAAACGATTCGGTTTCGGCGTTGGCATCGTCTCGAGTTCTATCGGGCCCGCGCTCGACGTCTGCGTGCCACGCTGTGACTGCGTACCGATACTCCCCGGCCGTTGTGCGGTCGGGTACGCGTACCGGGACCGAAATTTCGACGCTCGCTTCGGGCGGCGACCAGTTCCAATAGGGCGGGTCCGCGTCGTCTTGGCCGACTGGCGAGTCGGAGAAGCTCGCATCGTTGACGTCGAAGACGACGGATTCCGATTCTGGAAGGCTGGAAACGCGCACGCTTCCCGCGTCGTCGACTCGGAACGTCGCTGTCGTTTTCTCGCCCGGTGTGAGTTCCAGCTCTTCGCCCGCGACGACCGGTACCGCATCCGACTCTCCGGTCGGGTTGCTGTGGACGAGAAGGCCACCGAGACAGATGCCTACCCCCGCACAGCCCGAAGCGAGGGCCTGCCGGCGATTCATGTTGCACGGTACACTCTCTCAATATAAGTTCCTTTTCGAAGGTCAAATCGTGATTTGTCCTTTCGATATCCGTTCTCTCAGCCCACGCTGGGGAACGCGCTGTAACCTGGCGGAGTGAAGGGGCGAAGTGCGCTGGCGCTTGCCTGGTTATCACGGCGACCCCTATCGCCGGAGGCGATATGTCGCCGTGTGACCGCCAGCGTGCTGAGGGCCTTCGGGGTCACGATTACTCTCACTCGAGTATCACAGAGCGTGCTGAGGGCCTTCGGGGTTACAATCACTCTCACTCGAGCCGTTACCGTCTCTCATCAGGAAGAGTGCTCGAGAACAGTCAAACTGAACCAGGACGATTTCGAAAAGACGAGTTACAGAAACGCCTGAAACAGGAAGAGAGTGGCATTGTAGCCGCCGTGGATCCACATGACCAGATAGAGGTTTTCGTACTTCTCGTAGAGCCAGCCGAGCACGAGCGAGAGCGCGAGGACGACGCCGAGCGAGACGACCGCTTCGCCGAACGTGGCCGTGAAGTAGGCGGGGAGGTGGATGCTCGAGAACAGCACCGAGGTCAGGACGACCGCCCCTGCGGAGCCGAACGCGGGGCGCATGTAGTTCTGGATGACGCCTCTGAACAGGAGTTCCTCGGCGGGGCCGATGATGAGGATCGAGATCACTGCCAGAGCGAGGAAGTACGTGGTCGAGGCGTTCTCGTCGATCAGCGAGTGTTCGGAGGCGGGGATCCCGAGCGCGTTGCTGATGATCGAAAGCGCCATGCCGAGTGCGACGAGGCCGGCGATCGCGATGAGGCTGATGACGAACTGGTGTTTCGTCGGCATCGACAGGCCGAAATCCGATTTCGGGATCCAGCCACGCATGACCGAAAGCGCCGCGAGGCCGACCGCGCCGAGCCCTAACATCGCGGATTCCGCACCGGCCAGAAGCACGAAGCCTTCGCCCTCGAACAGCGTCTCCACGAGTTCGAGGTTGTCGGTGATCATCAGGCCGAGCATCAGCGGGATCATCAGCGCGATACTGCCGGCGAATGCGATGATGAACGCGCCGATGATGTAGCCGACCGACCCAACGACGGCGATCAGTCGCGACCGCGAACGGTCGGGCTCTTCGGGACCGGAGTCTTCGGGATCGGACGGAGGATCCGATTGCGGGCTGTCCATACCGAATATCAGGGAATCCGACCGATGAATGTGCCGATCCCAGCAGTCCGTGCTCGCACTCCGCACGGAACCCGTCTTTTCGCGGTCGCTTACTATTTTCCCGCCGTGGCTCGAGGACTACTCGCGCGGCTCTGAGCGTGGCTCGCCCTCGAAGACGCCCCGATATCGTTCGTGCGAATCGACGGTCCGACCCTTTCGAAAATCGCACCAACGAGGCTATGTTCCGGTGCTCCCAAACCGGAGATATGCAGCGACGCCAGCTTCTCGGAACTATCTGCTTGGCTTCTACGGTGTCGATAGCCGGGTGTCTCGGAGACGATTCCCCGACCGCGTTGGATCCGCCGGATCACGACGCGGACCCCGAAACGTTGCCCTATCCGACACACGGCGCGGAACTCCCGACTGCGACGCTCCCGTCGCCGCTTCACGACCGATCGATATCGACGACGGAGTTCGTCGGCGATCGAGAAACCCTCCTGACCTTCGTCTTCACCCGGTGTCCCGGCCCGTGTCACTCGCTTACCTCGAGTCTCGCACACGTTCAGGCCGACGCGCTCGAGAACGGCTACGCCGACGAGGTCGCGCTCCTCCCGACGACGTTCGATCCCGAACACGACACCCCCGAAGAACTTCGATCGTTCTCCGAGTCAAACGGCGCGGATCCGGACGCCGGGAACTGGCAGTTCCTCCGGCCCGAATCGACGTCGGAGGCGGCGGCCGTCGTCAACGACGGCTTCGGCGTCGGATTCGAGAAAGTGCCGCTCGAGGAGGCCGAACACGACGACCACGACGAGCAAGAAAGCGACGACGACCACGACCAGGACAGCCACGACGAGCAAGAAAGCGACGACGACCACGACCAGGACAGCCACGACGAGCAAGAAGGCGAGGACCACGATAACGGCCACGACGGCGGAGATGACGAAACGACGTTCATCCACTCGAACCTCCTGTTGCTCGTCAACCGCGACGGCTACGTCGAGCGCGCGTACGGTCGCCAACCCCCTCGGCCGGACGAAGTTCTGACCGACCTCGCCGACGTGCGCGATCACTTCGCATGAACAGACGCGATATACTCGCCGGGCTCGGAAGCGTCGGCGTGCTCGGCACCAGCGCGGTCGTCTATTCGACGTTTCAAGCCGACGGGGACGTCGACCCGGTGACGGTCGAAACGCTCGAGGCTCCCGGTAGCGAAGCCGGCGAGGCGACCGTGCCGGAAGCCGGTCGCGTCACGTTTCTCGAGGTGTTCGCCACGTGGTGTTCGACCTGTCGTGGCATGATGCCGACGTTACAGGAGGTCCACGAACGGAGCGACGACGTTCGCTTTCTGTCCGTCTCCAACGAACCGCTCGGGACGACCGTCGAGCGAACGGACGTGGTGGAGTGGTGGCGGACACACGACGGATCCTGGACCGTCGGCGTCGACGCGGATCTCGTCTTGACGTCCGAACTCGACGTGAGAGCCGTCCCCGCCACGTTCGTTTTCGATGAACAGAATCGGATCGTCGACGCCGACACGGGGACCAAATCGGCCGATACGTTGCTCGAGTGGATCGAGTCTGCACGGGGGTGATCGCAATGGCGTCCTCGAGGAGTGTCGAGTTCGCCGATCGCGCGAACGAGAGCCCGTTCCGCGGAGTTCGCGCTTGCAGCGCCGCCTACGGAGCGCGTGTGTACAGTATCGCCTACGGAGCGCGTGTTCGCGGTGTCGCGACCAATGACGAGTGGCTATTCGAAAAATCGGTCGACCGTCCGGATGAACCTGTCGACGATCCGATTCGGCAGCGACGGCGAAACCGCCTCGAGGAGCTCGCCGGTGCGGTCGGGTCGTGCGAGTGCGAGCCGTACCGGGCTTTCGTTCGACTGTTCGACGATATCGTGTTCGACGAGAATGGACGTGTGCCACGAGATGGTGCTCCGGGCGAGCTCGAGTTCGTCGGCGAGGGTCGTCGGTTTTTGGGGCCCGTTCGCGTGAAGCCGAACGATGATCCCTCGAGCGCTTTCCCGGCGGAGGAACGCGAGCGCTCGTCGTTCCCACGGATCGAACGTCGGCTCGAAGTAGTGCGTCCGTCCGGCGACCTCCGTGGAGACGATGTCGTCCGCGCGGATCAGCCGCCGGAGGTGGTACTGGATCTGTCCGGTTGCGAGATCGAGGTCGCGCTCGAGGCGGCTGAAATGCACCCCGGGCGTCTCGTGGACGTGTGCCCTGATCCGATCTCGGGTGTCCGCCATTCTAGTTGTCCTCTGTTCGGTCGCGTACTAATGGTCGTCCCGGTTTCTCGACCGCTGGGAACGGTGGATGGGACAACTCATAATAGTCCGCTGTCAAATAGGTGTACGCAGTGATCGATCCGAGTTCCCTTCTGCACGTCCACCTCGAGAACGTCGAGGGATCCGTTTTACTCCTCTTCGTCGTTCTCGTCGCCGGCATCGGAACGGGGATCCTCTTCGTCGTGAGCCTCGCCGCGTACCGTCGACGGGGTACGACGCAGTACCTCCTCGTCAGCGTCGCCGTCGGGGCGCTGTTTAGCCGTTCGATCGTCGGAACGGGGACCGTTTTCGGCTACGTTCCGATGACGGTCCACCACTTCGTCGAACACAGTCTCGATTTCCTCATCGCGGCGATTATTCTGTACGCCGTGTACGTCCACGCGCCCGGATCGTTCACCGACGCGGAGACGTGACGCGTCGGAACGCCCGCGAGCTATCGGTACGATGCTATGAGACATCAGTACGGATCGTGAGACATCAGTACGGATCGTGAGACATCAGTACGGAACCGTGAGACATCAGTACGGAACCGTGACGCTCGAGACGCATCCGCGACCGCCGATCGGCGCGGTGCGGGAAAGCGTCGTAGTCGGACGATTCGGCGACTGCGATCCGTCTCGACGGCGGTTATTTCGATCGTAACTCCGTCTCGAGAACCAATAAAAACCGCTTCTCGAGAAATACGAGAACCGCTCAGTCCTGGCCGTTCAAGATGATATCCGCGACGCCGATGATCCGCTCGTCGGCCTCGAGTTCCGCTCGCGCTTCGTCGGGCACGGCGCTGTCGACGTTGTAGACGGTGAGCGCTTCGCCGCCGATGGTCTCGCGGGCGTTGAACATGCCGGCGATGTTGACGCCGTGTTTGCCCATCACCGAGCCGATGAGGCCGATAACGCCGGGCTCGTCGGTGTTTCGCGTGATGACCATCCGGCCGTGGGGGATCGCGTCGACGCGGTAGCCGTCGATGCGGACGATTCGGGGGTCGTTCCCGGCGAAGAGCGTTCCGTCGACGGAGACTTCCGAGTCGCCGTTGCCGACGGTGACCGAGATCAAGCCTTGGAAGTCCTCGGCCTGTCGGGTCTTCGATTCGGTGACGTCGACGCCGCGGTCCTCGGCGATCTGGGGCGCGTTGACGGCGTTGACCTGCCACTCGAGGGGTTCGAAGACGCCCTTGAGCGCACTCGCGGTGACGAACTCGACGTCTTCGTCGGCGATGTCGCCCTCGTAGGTGACCTCGACGCTCTCGATGCGGCCGTCGAGTAGTTGCGCGGAGACCTTCCCCGCGGTTTCGGCCAGGTCGATGTAGGGCTCGACGCGCGGGAACGCGCTCTCGTCGATCGAGGGTGCGTTGAGCGCGTTCGCGACCGGTTCGCTTTCGATGGCGGCGACGACCTGTTCTGCGGTCTGGGTGGCGACGTTCTCCTGGGCTGCCTCCGTCGACGCGCCGAGGTGTGGCGTGACGATCACGTCGTCGACGTACAGCAGCGGCGAATCCTCGGAGAGCGGTTCCTCGGCGAAGACGTCGAGTGCGGCTCCCTCGAGGGTGCCGTCTTCGACCTTCGCGGCGAGGGCGTCCTCGTCGACGACGCCGCCGCGGGCGCAGTTGATCAAGTAACCGCCCTCGAGCAGGTCGAGTTCCTCGTCGCTGATGAGACCCTCCGTTTCGGGGGTCAACGGCGTGTGGACGGTGACGAAGTCCGCGGCCTCGAGACACTCCTCGAACTCGACGAGCTCCGCGCCGATGCGGTCTGCGCGGTCCTCGGAGATGTAGGGGTCGTACGCGACGATGTCCATCCCCATCGAGTCGAGCTTTTTGGCGACTTCCTGGCCCACGCGACCGAGGCCGACGACGCCAAGGGTCTTGTCGTCGAGTTCGGTTCCGAGGTAGTCGCCCTTGGCCCACTCGCCGTCTTTGAGGCGGACGTGTGCTTGCGGAATCGAGCGCGCGGCCGCGAACGTCATCGCGACGGTGTGCTCGGCGGCGGCTCGAACGTTCCCTTCGGGCGCGTTCGCGACGATAACCCCCTCGTCGGTCGCCGCGTCGATGTCGATGTTGTCGACGCCGATTCCCGCTCGGCCGACGATAGCCAGTTCCTCGGCGGCCGCGAGGACGTCTTCGGTGACTTCGGTGCCCGAGCGAACGATCAGTCCGTTGGCGTCCGAAATCTCCTCGAGGAGCGCCTCGCCCTCGAGTTCGTATGCCGTTTCGACTTCGTAGCCGGCGTCCCTGAGTACCGCCAACCCTGCGTCGGCGATGGGATCCGTGACCAGAACCTTCATGCGCGAGTCAATTGCGTCGATAGGGTAAACCCTTCCGTTGTGTCCGAAGCTGGCGAAAGTTGCCGACGGAGCCGTTGGGCTCGGACAGCTCACCGCCCGTGTCGATCCGCGCGAGACGCCGTTCAGCGAAGACGAGCGCGCTCGTCTTCTGGTTCATCGGTGGTCCCGTCCCGTCGTCCCGCCTCCTCGTTCGGGAAGTGACACGCCGAACGGGCCTTCCCGACGCGTTGCTGGTCGGGTTTGGAGGCGGCACACTCCGGTTCCGCTATCGGACACCGCGTGTGGAACGCACAGCCGCTCGGTGGCGAGACGGGACTGGGGATCTCTCCCTCGAGACCGACGCCGTCCGACTCGCCCTCGAGCGACGGAATAGACTCGAGCAGCGCCTTCGTGTAGGGGTGGGCCGGCCGATCGAATACCTGCTCGGCGGGACCGACTTCCATCAGTTCGCCGAGGTACATCACTGCGACGCGATCCGTGACGTGTTCGACGACGTCGAGGTCGTGGGAGATGAGCAGATAGGTGAGACCCAGCTCGTCCTGCAGGTCTAACAGGAGATTGAGAATGCGGGCCTGAACGGAAACGTCGAGCGCTGAGACGGGTTCGTCGAAGACGACCAGCTGCGGGTCGAGTGCGATCGCGCGAGCGATCGCGACGCGTTGGATTTGCCCACCGGAAAGTTCGTGCGGGTAGCTATTCGCGTGACTCTCCGGCAAACGGACGAGATCGAGCAGTTCCGCGACCCGATCTTCGCGGCGACGGTCGTCCCACCCCCGAGCTCGCATGGGTTCGGCGATCGCCGCCTCGACGGTCAGTCGCGGATTGATGCTCGAGCGCGGGTTCTGGAACACGTACCCGACGCTCGCGAGGGTCTCGGCCGACCGATCGGTTGCCGATCCCATCCGCGTCCCCTCGAGTCGGACCGCTCCCGCCGTCGGCGTCTCGAGACCGGATACGAGTCCGGCGAGGGTCGATTTACCGCTCCCGCTCTCGCCGACGAGCCCGAGCGTTTCCCCCTCGCGGATCTCGAGGTCGACCTCGGAGACCGCCGCGAGCTCCCGATCGTTCCCCAGCAGCCGATCGAGGACGGTGTCGTCGAGACTGAAGCGCTTGGAGACGCCCCGGAGCTCGAGAAGCGGTTCCGCGTCGGAGGCGTGTCCGAGACCGGATGCGTCGGTGGCGTTCTCGGGGCCGGACGGGTCGGAGGCGTGTTCGAGACCGGATGCGTCGGAGTTGCGGCCGTGTCCGAATGTGTCGGCGGCGTTGCCGAGATCGGATGCGTCGGCGATGTCGACATCTTGTGCCCCATCGCTTCGAGCGCGCTCGTTCCACGCGTACTCGCGACTCGAGGGCTCAGTACCCGCCGGCGTGTTCGAGTCGGTACCTCGGCTCCCGGCGGTTCGGCTCGAGTCGAACACGATCGGTTCGCCACACGCCGCGGTGCCGCCCGTCCCGTCCGTGCCTGTAACCTCTCCGCTACCGATGTCGACGAGCGGTATCTCGCCGGTTCGACACGAATCCGTCGCGTGGGGACAGCGGGGCGCAAACGAACAGCCGTCGCGCTCTCCGAGCAGGTCGGGAACCGCGCCGTCGATGGTGGGAAGTCTCGACTTTCGCTCGGATTCTCGGGTCAGACATTCGAGGAGGGCTCGCGTATACGGATGGCGCGGGTCCTCGAGAATGCGTTCGGTCGGACCGGTTTCCATCACCTCGCCGGCGTACATCACGACGATGCGATCGCAGATGTCGGCGACGACGCCGATGTCGTGGCTGATTAGAACCATCGCGAGGTCTCGATCGGCGTTGAGCCGCCGAAGCCGCTCGAGGATCTGTGCCTGCGTCGTCGTATCGAGCGCCGTCGTCGGTTCGTCGGCGATCAGGAGATCGGGGTCCGAGGCGAGTGCGATCGCGAGGCCGGCCCGCTGGCGCATTCCGCCCGAGAGTTCGTGCGGATACGCATCGACGCGGTCCTCGGGGCTTGCGATCCCGACCGCTTCCATGAGTTCGACCGCCCGGTAGCGTTTTTCCCGCCAGTCGGACCGGCGGCTGAACAGGGGCGCGTGGAGGTAATCGAGCAAGCGCTGAGAGTCCGGCTCGTCGTGAACCTTGAGCGATTCGGCGATCTGTTCGCCCACGTCGAAGACGGGGTTCAAGGTTTCTGTCGGGTCCTGAAACACCATCGAGACGGTGTCGCCGCGAAGCCGTCGGAGCGCTCGAGCCGGCGCGTCGGTGACTTCGGTCCCGTCGATCCGGACGGATCCCCGGACGATCTCGCCGGGATCCTCGAGGCCGACGATCGAACGCGCGGTGACGGACTTGCCGCAGCCGCTTTCGCCGACGACGCCGACGATTTCGCCGCGGTCGACGGCGAACGAAACGCCGTCGACGGCGCGAACGATTCCCTCGCGGGTCCGAAACTGCGTGTGGAGGTCGTTGACGGTGAGCAGATTTGTCATAGTTACGTGAGTTTCTCGGTCGTCGCGTCGTGTTTCGGGTCGAGCACGTCACGGAGGCCGTCGCCGAGCAGGTTGAACCCGAGAACGGTCAGCATGATCGCGACGCCCGGAACGTTCGCGATCCACCAGGCGTCCCGCAGGTGGTGGCGGCCGGCCGAAAGCATCGTCCCCCATTCGGGCGTCGGCGGTTGCGCGCCGAGTCCGATAAACGAGAGCCCGGCGGTCCCGAGGATCACCGTTCCCAGGTTCAGCGTCGCCAGGACGACGACCGGGCTGGCGACGTTCGGCAGGAGGTGTCGAATCGCGATCCGAACCCGGGAGACGCCCATCAGGTGCGCCGCACGAACGAACTCGCGTTCTTTCGTCGAGAGGACGCTGGCCCGGACGACTCGGGCGTAGGACGCCCAGCCGACGACGGCGAGCGCGATCATCACGTTCTGCAGGCTCGGGCCGAGAATGCCGGCGATCACGAGCGCCAGAACGAGTCCCGGGAACGCGAGTTGGACGTCGACGAGTCGCATCAGGAATTCGTCGATCCAGCCCCCGAGATAGCCCGCGACCAACCCGATCACCGTCCCCAACACGAGTCTGATCGCGGTCACGGCGAGGGCGATTCCCAGCGAGAGGCGCGCTCCGTAGAGCAGCCTCGAGAAGACGTCCCGACCGAGCTGATCGGTGCCGAACGGATGCGCGAGCGAGGGTCCCTGCAATCGATTGGCGAGATCCTGCGCCGTCGGATCGTAGGGGGCGACGACGGGCCCGATCGCCGCCGCGATCGCGATCGTTCCGACGACGGCGAGTCCGGCGACGTTGAACGGGTTCGCGAGAAACGCTCGGAGCTCCCTCGAGGTGCGTAGCGACCGAAAACGGCGTCGAACGACGGTCGCGAACGCGCCCGCTTTCCCGTTCACGCCGTCTCACCGCCGAGCGAGACTCGCGGATCGAGGTACTGGTAGGCGACGTCGACCAAGAGATTTGTCGCGACGAATATCAGCGCGGTAAAGAGGGCGATTCCCTGCACGACGGGGTAGTTACGCTCGAAGACGGCGTCGACCAGCAACATTCCGATCCCGGGTCGCTGAAAGACGATCTCGACGACGACCGCGCCGTTGAGCAGCGATCCGAACTGGAGCCCGACGATCGTCACGACGGGGAGTATTGCGTTCCTGAAGGCGTGTTTGTAGACGACGATCCGCTCTCGAAGCCCCTTCGATCGAGCGGTATCGACGTACGGATCCTCGAGGACCTCGAGCATCGAGGTTCTGACGAGCCGGGTGACGACGGCGGCCAGTCCGGTACCGAGCGTGATCGCGGGCAGGACGAGTTGGCCGTAACTCCCCGCGCCGGCGACGGGGAGGACGCCGAGAGTCAACGCGAAGACCATGATGAGCAGGTATCCCAGCCAGAAGTTCGGCATCGAAACGCCGATCAGCGCGCCGAGCTGGCTGGCGTGATCGACGGCGGTCCCCCGATGAACGGCGCTGAACACGCCGGCGGGGACGGCGACCGCGAGGCCGACGGCCATCGACGCGACGGCCAACTCGAGGGTTAGCGGGAGCGCGTCGACGATCAGCGTCGAGACGGGGGTATCGGTGTAGTACGACGTCCCGAAATCGCCTCGAAGCACGTCGCTCACCCATTCGAGATACTGGATCGGAACCGGTTCGTCGAGCCCCTCCTGGGCGCGGAAGGCGTCGATCTCCCGTTGGGACGGCTGGCGCTCGAGTTGCTGGCGGAGGATCACTTCGGCGGGGTCGCCGGGGGTCAGAAAGACCAACCCGTACGTGACGATCGAGACGCCGAACATGACGACGAGCGACGTTCCGAATCGGTATGCGAGGTAGTTGTACATCGGTGTGTTCGTTCCTTACGACTCTCTCCGAAGATCGGTCCACTCGGTGAGTCGATCGATGGGGTGGTGGCCGATCCCCTCGATGGCGGCGTCGGCGGCGACGACGTACTCCTGGAAGTAAAGCGGGATGACGACCGCCTCCTCTACGATCCGTCGTTGAGCCTCGACGTACGCCGTTTCCGTCTCCTCGGGATCTCGGGACTGGAATCCCGTCTCGATTAGTTCGTCGACCTCTCCCCCGAGGTTGTGGAGCCCCGTTCCCTCGTTCTCGTGTCGATCTATATTGCTGATGCCCAGCGAGTGAAAGTTTTCCCACATGATGTAGTCGGCCGCCGGACTGTTCGATTGCGATCCTCTGATCCTGAGATGGAACTCCCCGCTGTCGACCCGATCGTCGAGGGAGGCTTGCTCGAGCACTTCGATGTCGACGTCGACGCCGATATCGTCGAACGCCGAGTCGAGTCGCTGGGCGATGAGATCCCCATCGTCCATATCGTTCTCGACGAGACAGGACAGCTCCTCGCCGTCGTAGGAGGACTGTTCGAGGAGCTCGCGGGCGGCGGCGTGATCCCGCTCGTAGGTCGTGAGCTCCTCGTCTGCGGCCCAGTCGATCACCGTCGAGATGGGGCCGTCGGCCGCGATTCCGATCCCCTCGAGCAACGAGTCGACGATCTCCTCCTGGGAAATCGCGTGGTTCAGCGCCCGCCGAAGCGCGGCGTCGTCGGTCGGCTCGTTGTACAGGTTGATCGAGACGTACGTCGACCCCGGAGACTGCTCGGTCTCGAGGGCGATGTCGTCGTCCGCTCGGAACGAGGAGACGCGACTCTTGGCGGGGTCGTAGATGACGTCGACGTCTCCGGACTCGAGGAGGTTCGTCCGCGTCGTCGCGTCCTCGGCCGCTCGGAACGTGAGCTCGTCCGGTTCGGGCTCGCCGCCCCAGTAGTCCTCGAACGCCGCGACCTCGAGCCGTTGGCCATCGACCATCTCTTCTAAGGTGAACGGCCCGGTGCCGATGACGTTCCCCGCTCTGGGCTCGGCTTCGGGCGGATGAATGTCGATCATGTTGTGGGCGATCGTGCCGGGAAACCCGGGGAAGGGATCGGTGTTTTCGAACTCGACGGTGTACTCGTCGATCTTCTCGACGCTGTTTGGCTCGAGGTGGAGCCAGCCGTAAACGACGTCGCCGCGCTCGGTCAGGATGTCGTCCTCGAAGGTCGTGACCACGTCGTCTGCGGTCATCTCCTCGCCGTTGTGGAAGCTGACTCCCTCCCGGAGTTCGAACACCCACGTGGTGTCGCCGGTCGCCTCCCAGTCGGTCGCCAGCCACGGCTCGGGCTGCATGTCTTCGGTTCCCCAGACGAGCGGTTCGACGACGCGGGTCCAGTACGGCGTCATCCCGCCCCAGTTGTCCCACGAATCCCCGGTTCCGGTCGGGTCCATGTGCGGGACGATCGTGAACGATCCCGATTCGTTTGCGCTTCCTTCCGCGCAGCCGGCGAGACCCGCAACCGTTGTCGCGCCGATTCCACCGAGCAACTGACGGCGTGAAACTGTTGATTCCATCGTTATAATAAAAATCAAGTTAATATTAATAACTCTTGCTAATCTATATTATGATGTTATTACTAGAACGAGTCAACCTGCGATCGGTTCGAGGCGACCCAGCGAACTTCCGTGAGCGCCACATCGGCGCAGAATGTTCGAGGACCAATACCCTCGACAGCCGGTCCGGTACGCGAATTTCGGTCGGCGCGAACGCGTCGCGAGAGAACGCAGTGGGACGAAGCGATCGACCGTCGGTAGCGACAATCATGAAATTCGGGTTTCAGTAGTGAAAGTCAGGTTGTAAAGATACCGGTCGATCGCGATCGACGATGTTCGAACAGCGCCAGCATTCACGAACACAGCGCTGCCGCGGAGGAGGTTCGGCCGATGCTGACGAACGCACCGGCCGGTGTCCGTCGAGTCGTTTCCCCGAAAACGAAAGCCGTGCCGGCGGACTGCAGCCCGTACTCCATTGCGGATGTACGGTCGCCGCCATCCATGACGTGTCGTCCGCGAGTTTGCCCGTCTTCAGCGCCGCGACGAGTGCGTCTTGATCGTCGACTGGACCGCGGGTGCTGATGCCGTCACCGGGATTTCCGCCGTGTCGTAGACCGTAATCGGTGATTCGTCCGGCCGAAAAGGGAACTGGAAGGCACAACCGGGTTCCGGAAAATGCGATCGTCCTCGACAATTTCCACCCGGTGGCGTGGTGTTCGGTCTCGAGAGGCGCAGTTCTCCTACAACAGGATCGATCCCCATATAGAGACTGCAGCCTGCCCGATCAGGAGCATCAACGTGCCGCCGAGCCGCGAGGACATCTGTGCGAACGCCATCAGTTCCATCCGTTCGGCGGCCGCGAGGGTCGCCACGTCACCCGAGCCGCCCATGTTGACCATACAGAGGCCGCCACAGAGCGCCGCTTCGATCGGGAACATGCCGAAGAGATAGCCGACGAGCCCGGCTCCGACCGCCCCGCCGATGACGACGAGGATCACGATGGCGAAGTACGTCGGCGTAATCATCTCGATGAGGACGTCGATGTCGATAAGAGCCATCCCGATCGCGAGCAAGAGCGGGCCGACGAAGCCCGCGACCATGAAGTCGTAGAAGTGGCCCGCACCGTCTTCTAACCGATCTGGGAACACTTGAAAAATCTTGATTCCGACCGCAAGCAGGATCATAATCGCGAACGGATGAATCGGGATGACGTTCGCAAGAAGATAGCCGAGTATCAACAGTCCCATTGCGATCATCCATCCGGTGACGATCGTATTCTCGGTGAGCTTAACGCTGGAGTCTTCGGTCTCGGCCGCGGATTCCGACATCCACTTCTCTTTCGGCATGACGACACCGTCCCCGCTCAGCGACGGCCGAAGCTTCCCGATTCGGTTCGCGATTGCGGCGAAGAGGATCCCCGCCATGTTGCCGAGGATGATCACTGGGGCGATGATCGAGAACATTTGTTCGAAACTCGTCCCCGTCTCGCTCGCGTAGATTTCGCTCAACGGGATCCCGCCCGCACCCATCCCGCCGCCGAAGACGGGGATCAGTATCGTCAACAGCGCATCGAGACCGCCGTAGCCCAGAACGGCCCCTGAAACGTAGGCAGTCAACGCGGCGATCACCAGCCCGCCGACGACCGCGGGTGCGTATATCGGAAGCGCCTTGACCAGATACGACCGGGGCATCGAGAGGATACTCCCCGTGATCAACGCGGCGATGAACCAGTCGAGCATGTTCGAGCTATCCTGCAGGAACCCCTCGATGGTCTGGTACGATTCCGCGGGGATCAGCGAGTAGTAGTTTATCAGCAGTCCCAGAACGAGACAGAGAACCAGTCCGCCGCCGAACCACGTACGCCAGACCGGAACGCGATCGCCGATGAAGACGGTGATTCCCGATACGACGAGCAAAAAGGCCGTCGCGCCGACCATGTCGTCCGGAAGGTCGCCGGTGTAGATAGCCGTGAGAACGGTGAGAAGAAGTGGCAGATAGATGTACAGCGGAACCCCGTACGCGATCTCCGCTCGCAACAGAGATGATTCTGAACTGTCTCGGTATTGATTAATTGTATTGTACATTCATATAATGACTGTCAAGCCATATCATTAAGGGATTTCGATCGTATTGAATATGGTGATTTATAATGTATATATGGGGCTGGAACCGGAAAATAGGTTGTAAAAGGTACTACGGCACCAGTATCGAACGGTACCACCTCGACCCGGCAAAAGATGGTTTTTTCCAGTCCACAAGTGATGGTGTACTATGGAGAACGTCCTGATCGTTCAAACCGGAAACGAACTCGACCAGCCCCTCCTCGAGACGGCGGCGGATCACGTCAGGGGAACTACAAAGGAGGTGCTCGTCTGCGTCTCGATAGATAGCGATCGAGTTCAGAACGAGCTCCAACGCCAGGCCAGACCCGATCGAACCCTCGAGGAGATAAAACGGACCAGACGAGAGGACGCGGCGGAACTCGCGGATACGATCTTCGGTTCGGAGATTCCGTACACGGTTCGAGAGGTCGTCGGACGGATTCCCGGCGACGTCCTGGATATTGCGACGGAAGAAGAGTGCGATCACATCTTCGTGAGCGGAAAGCAACGATCGCCGGCCGGGAAGGCGATTTTCGGCGATGTCGCGCAGTCGATCATTCTCGAGTTCGACGGACCGGTCACCGTAATTACGTCGTAATCTGCTCGTGATTGGGTTAGGAGCCGGTGCAGTCATTGGCACGTTGCGTTCTGAAATCCGACACGGCCGATCAAATCGTCACCATCACCGCGCCCACGACGATCAGTCCGGCACCGACGACGACGCCTCTCGTCA
The DNA here is from genome assembly GCF_055379965.1 of Halostagnicola alkaliphila. Classification (NCBI taxonomy): domain Archaea; kingdom Methanobacteriati; phylum Methanobacteriota; class Halobacteria; order Halobacteriales; family Natrialbaceae; genus Halostagnicola; species Halostagnicola alkaliphila. The sequence continues at coordinate 669,402 of NZ_AP043826.1, forward strand.
CCCGCTCGAGATCCCGAAGCAACACGGCCGCGAACACGAGGGTGAAAAACGGAGCGGTCGCGACGAGCGGATCCACGATGGCGATTCGGCCCGCTTCGAGTCCCAGCGCGGCCATCAACGACAACATCGCGACGCTCGTCAGGAGCCCGGCACCGACGAAATAGGTGTAGCTCTCCCGCGGCCGCGAGAGGATTTTCCGCCGATTCGTGGCGATCGCGAACGCGACGAGTGCGACCAACCCCGCGGTCTCGTTTATCGCTACCGCCTCGAGCGCCGATATCGGACTCTCGAGCATGCCGTACCGGCGGGCGACGTTGGCCACGGCGAACGTCATCGCAGCCAGCAGCGGCCACAGGAGGTCCCGCGGTTGCCAGCCCGCCAGGTCGCCGCCCCTGGCGGTCGTGAGCACGGAAAGTCCAATCACGATCACGACGATCCCGAGGCCGGTTATCGGGCCGAACGGCTCCTCGAGGGCGAAGAGGGCGATGACCGTCGCGAACAGCGGTCGCGTGCTCAATATCGCGCTGTTGAGACTCGCACCGACTCTGTCGACGCCGACGAAGATCGCGATTCGACCGATCCCGGTTCCGACGACGCCCGCGAAGACGAAGACGGCCGCGATCTCGAGCGTGAGCCCCGAGAACGCGTCTCGGCCGTAGACCGCGGCGATGACGAGCCAGTAGATCGTCGAGTCGACGAGGACGACAACCAGCGATGCCTGAACCGAATCCCCGCCCGCGGCCATCCCTCGTTTATCGAAAATGGGGGAAAACCCCCAGAACAGCGCGGTGAGCACTGCGAGGGCGACGGCCTCGGGGGTACCAGCCGTCATAGCGGACCGTGCCCCGTCATCGGTGATCGCGTCCCGTCGTGGCCGGCCACACCTTCGTACGGCCGCCTCGCCCTTCGATTCGATCCATCGTGCAAGGCTGGGGAGACGAGTCGAATTAGTGTTCCCCTTCGAGAGCGGCCATGGTGGCGAGCGCCGGTCGCTGACTCGTTCTGGGGAACAATGAGCAATTCTTTATTCGTCGGTCGCCGACGTTCGGCCGATGGTGAGCCGCCGTCACCGAGGCCGGGATCGTGACACCGACGAGTACGGCGTCGATTCCTCGCGGTACTCCCTCTCGAGATACCTTTCCCCGTTCGTTCCGTCAGCGCTCGCCAGGCGGGCGGTCGTCGTTTCCGTCTCGACCGACCGGGACGTCTACGAACGCGGCGACCCAGTCGAAGTCACCGCCGAGTTCAAGAACCGGCTTCCGGTTCCGATCGAACTCGAGACCCCGAGCCGACGCCGCTGGGGCTGGAGCGTCGACGGCTTCCTCGAGGCGTCAGACGAACGGCTTTACACCCGGTCGTCCCCCTCGGTGTTCCGATTCCGGGGCGGCGAACGAAAACGCGTTTCGTTCGTCTGGAACGGTCGACTCGAGTACACTCGCGGCCGACACGAATCGGTCCGTCCCGAGCCGGGCGAACACGAAATTCGCGTGTTCGTCGCGACGCAGGGGGAACGCGATCCGAGCGATACGACGACGATCACGCTCGACTGAGGTCCTCGTGACTATCAGTCGCCACCGATTTTCTCGATCGAGAGCACTTCACAGCACGGTTTTATTCCGTGGCGACGTACTGTGTCCGATGACCCGATGACCCCTCGAGAAACCTACCCCCAAGAGCGACAACGCGAGCGAACGGGTGACCGCGTCCACCGCGCCCAACTCGAGCAGGTCACGGAACGCCTCGAGGCGACGGAACGACGGCTCACCCAGCTCCAGAACACGGTTCGAGCCGTCGCCCGCGAAGCGGACGTTACGGTGAGCGGACCCTGCGGGCGCTGTGGTCGAGTCAACCTCCTCGTCACGGACGGGGCGTTACACTGTCCGATGTGTGGCTATCGTCGATCGCTGTAGAACGTCGCGGCAGGTCGTGCGTTTTCCACGATCTCACTACTCTTCTCGAGTCGTGTCCCGTCGGTATCGTTTCGACTAGGAGTCGGATATCCACGAATCGTCAGCGAGGTCTGCTATCCACGAAACTCCTCGAAGAGGCGGTCGTGATTGCACCTCAAGCCATTACCGGTGGAGGTGACAGGCGGCGAAGTGCGTTCCCTCGCCGTGTTCGGACTCGAACTCGTAGCTCGGACGCTCCTGTGCGCAGATGCTCCCCTCGGCGAAGCTCTCGAGCAGCAGTTCGGTCGCCTCGGTCCACGCTTCTCGAGTCTCCTCCGGTTCGAGTTCGTCCTGATCTCCTCGTCCCGTCGCGACGAGTCGGATCGCTTCGTCGACGATTTCGCCCGCGTCGCCTCTCGGAGAAACGTCTCCGAAGAACCGCTCGCGGATCTCCGACTCGTGTGCCGGTTCGAACGTCCGACGCTTGACCGCGCGCATGAACGCCCGCGTCGCCTCCCACTCTCGCTCGGCGAACTCGTAGGACTCGGGCGCGATCAGCTTCGGACACCGCGTCCGGAACCGACAGCCCGACGGCGGATCGATCGGGCTCGGTACCTCTCCCTCGAGGACCCCTCGAGCCCCCTCGTCTCGCGGATCGGGGACGGGGATCGACTCGAGGAGCGCCTCCGTGTAGGGGTGCTGTGGATTCTCGAACAATTCCGTCTTGTCGGCGAGTTCGACGATGTGTCCGAGGTACATCACCGCCACGCGATCGGAAATGTGGCGAATCACCGAGAGGTCGTGGGCGATAAAGAGGTAGGTCAGGCCGAACTCCTCCTGTAGCTCCTCCATCGTGTTCAACACCTGCGCCTGAATCGAAACGTCGAGCGCCGAAACCGGCTCGTCGCAGACGATGAAGTCGGGATCGACCGACAGCGCTCGAGCCAAGTTGACCCGCTGGCGCTGGCCGCCGGAGAACTCGTGTGGATACCGATTGTAGTGATTGGAGTCGAGCCCGACCTTGTCGAGTAAGAATTCGGCGCGATCCCGTCGAAGCGTCTCCTTCGACGCCGCGACGGAGACGTCGACGCGAATCGTCCCGTCTTCCGACATCGCAACGTTCGCCTCCAGCTGATCCGAGACGCTCGCGGTAATCTCGCCGTCCGCGCCTCGAGTCACCCGAACCGGGACGGTCGCAACCTCGTTCTCCGGATCGATCACCATGTCGATATCGTCGGCAACCTCGACCTCGACCGGTTCCGATAGTTCGATCGCTTCGACTTCGGCCGTCGTTTCGACCTCGGGATCCGACTCCGGCATGCCGTGTGCCTTCATCGGTTCTTCGACGATCTGCCCGACTTTCATCCGGGGATCGAGCGACGATTGAGGGTCCTGAAAGATCATCTGGATCTCCGAGCGCTTCTGGCGGAGGCGCTCCCCGCTCAGTTCCGCGAGATCCTCTCCCTTGAACTCGATGCTCCCGTCGGTCGGCTCGAGCAGACGGAGTATGGTCCGTCCGAGCGTACTCTTCCCGCAGCCGGATTCGCCGACGAGACCGAGCGTTTCCCCCTTCTCGATATCGAACGAGACGTCGTCGACGGCCTTGACCTGATCCGTTCCGGTGCTAAACGGCGGGAACGATCCAGGGTCGAACTCCAGTCCCGCGAGCAGTCCGGAATCCGAACCGAAGTGTTTTTTCAAGCTGTCGACCTCGAGCACCGTCTCGCCCATCTCGATGCGTTCTTCCTCCTGGGGTGGTGCGTCCTGACTTCCGACCGAATCACTCATCGTCCTCACCTCCGACACCGCTTCCGGCGGCCGCAACCACGTCCGGTTCGGCGTCGATCGGCGGGCTCTCGTCGTAGCCGACGTCGAAGGCGTCGCGCTTGAGACAGGCCGACCGGTGCGGATCGCCGTCGACGGTGTCGACGACCTTCGGGTCCGGGTGGACGCGAGTACAGACTTCCTTCGCGTCGGGACAGCGCGGGTGGAATCGACAGCCCGACGGCGGGTTGATCGCCTCCGGCATCATGCCCTCGATCGGCTCGAGCTCTTGGACCGTTCGATCGGGTCGGGGCATCGAGTTCAACAGCGCGTTAGTGTAGGGGTGACTGGTTTCGTAAAAGAGCTCGTCGACGGGCGCTTGCTCGACGATTTCGCCGAGGTACATGACGTTCACTCGGTCGCAGATCTCGGCGACGACGCCGAGGTCGTGGGTGACCCAGATGAAGCTCGTGCCGTACTTCTCCTGTAGGTCGTCGACGAGATCCAGGATCTGGCCTTCGACGGTGACGTCGAGGGCCGTCGTCGGCTCGTCGGCGATGATCAGGTTCGGTTCGCAGGCCAGCGCCATCGCGATGAGCACCCGCTGGCGCATCCCGCCGGAGAACTGGTGTGGGTACTCCTCGTAGCGCTCTTCCGGATCGGGAATTCCGACCTCTCGGAGCATTTCGATCGCTTCCTCCTTGGCCGCCGCCCCCTCGAGGTCGCGATTGAGTTCGATGAACTCCCGAAGCTGTCCGCCGACGGTGAACACCGGGTTCAGCGACTCCATCGGATCCTGAAAGATGACCGCGATTTCGTTGCCGCGGATCTCTCGGCGCATCCGTTCGGGTGAGAGCATATCTTCTCGCTCGCGGAGTTCTCCGTCGGGGCCCTCCTCGAGGCCGAAGATCGTCTCGCCGTTGTAGGTAATTTCCCCGCCGACGATTTCGCCCGGGCTGTCGATCAGTCGCATCAGGCTCATCGAGGCGACGCTCTTACCGGCCCCGCTTTCGCCGACTAGCCCGACGATTTCGCCCTCGTTGACTTCGAACGATATTCCGTCTACCGCGCGCACTGTGCCTGTTTCCGTGAAGAACTGCGTCTTGAGATTTTCGACGCGTAGGAGTGGTTCAGTCATTGTTAGTCGTCAATTTGGGGATCGAGCGCGTCCTGGATGCCGTCGCCGAGGAGGTTGAATCCCATAATCGTGATTAGAATCGCGAGCCCCGGCCAGATCGAGAGCCAGATGTTCGAGAGCATGTGGCCGTGAGACACCCGGAGCATCTCGCCCCAGTCCGGCGTCGGCGGTTGGGCTCCGTATCCGAGGAAGGAGAGCCCCGCGACGATCAGGATCGTCACGCCAATCTGCAGGGTCGCATACACCATGACGGGCGCGAAACTGTTCGGGATGATGTGTCTGAGGATGATGTTTCGATCCTTTACGCCGGAGGCGCGGGCCGCTTCGATGTAATCCATTTCGCGGACGCTCAACACTTCGCTCCGGATGATTCTGGCGAACACCGGTATGAACGCGATCCCCACCCCGACGATGGCGAACTGGATGTCCGGGCTTCCGCCGCTGATCAACACCGTAAAGACGATGATGAGGACCAGCGGTGGGATGGCGTAGACGATTTCGACGGATCGCATCAGGATGTCGTCGACGATGCCGCCGTAGTAACCGGCGACTGCGCCGATGATCGTCCCGCCGAGCAGGCCGATGAGCGTCGAGAAAATCCCGACGCTGACGGACACTTGCGCCCCGTAGACGATACGGCTGAGATAATCTCGTCCGTCGGGGTCGGTTCCGAGCGGGTGGGCTATCGAGCCGTCGGCGTGGAACACCGGCGGCTGGTTGCCGTCCGTCTCTCCCGGCGGCGGGATCCGTTCGGGATCCTCGAGAAGCGGGAGCGCTTCCGCAAACGTAAAGTCGGACACCCGCCCGAACGTGATGACAGAAAGATTGCTGTCGATCGCCGTGTACGCGGAGATGAACAGGACCACACAGACGACGTACAGCCCCCATCGCGCGGTCGTGTCTTCCAATACTTTCGAGATCGTGTACCGCCATCCGTACTGGTTCTCGGCACCGCCACCCGAATCGCCGCTGACTTCGCTTTGTGATTCGACGGACATGATTATTCTTCCTCCCCGTAGGTCACTCGCGGATCGATGTAGGCGTAGGAAATGTCAGTGATGATGACGCCGATCACGAAGATGAACCCGATCACGATCGTGATTCCCATAATAAGTTGATAATCTAGTTCCTGAATTGCCTCGATCAACAGTCGGCCCATTCCGTTGATGTTAAACACGTATTCGATCAGGACGGCGCCGCCGAGTGCCGTCGAGAGATTGAGGCCGATAATGGTGATGATCGGCAACTGTGCGACCTGGAAGGCGTGTTTGCGAAGAATCGTTCGCTCCGGAACGCCGTAGGCCCGCGCGAGCTTGACGTACTCTCCCTGTAACGAGTTGATCATCTGTGTCCGTTCGACTCGCATTAGCGTCGCCATCTGGAGCGTGCCGAGGGCGATCATCGGCAATAGGAGGTGCCGAAGAACGTCGTAGAAGTGAGTTAGATACCCGAGGAAGCTCGTATCGGCGGGCGTCCGCCACGGATAGACCAGCCCGCTCGAGGGAAGCACGCCGAGCGTGACCGAGAAGATCACGATCAGCATGATGCCGATCCAGAACGACGGCGTGCTGACCCCGAACAGCGCGACGATTCGCGAAATGTGGTCTGCAGGTTCGTTCCGCCGTTTGGCGGCCAAAATACCGAGCGGAATCGACGTGACTATCGCGAACACGTACGCCGAGAGAACGAGCAAGAGGGTCGGTCCGATTCGGTCGAGCATCAGATCGCGTACCGGTCGGTCGCGGTGAATACTGTGTCCGAAATCGCCCTGTACCAGTCCGGCCATGTAGTTGAGATACCGCTCGTGGAGCGGTTGATCGAGGCCGTATCGTTCTTCGACCGTTCTGACGAGTTCCTCGTCGACTTCCTGTCCGTGGAGCATCAACTGCACCGGATCTCCAGGGGCGAGATTCGCAAGAATAAACGTAATAAGCGTAATCCCGATCAGAACGGGGATCGATTGAACGAGTCGGTAGATCGTGTATCGAAGTAATCTCATCGAAAGTGTGTATGTGTGTGCAATTTTTTCGTGGAACGATAGCTAAATATCCCTCGAAATTAGTCGCGGCTCAGCGTCGGTGTGTCGATCAGTCGTCGTCGACCCAGACGTTACTGCCGTCCGAGACGATGTTCGGGTTGTACTGCATCTGCGGGTGGACGTGCATGTCCTTGACGTACTCCGCAGTGGCCATCGAGTTGTGTTCGGTGTAAGCGGGCAGTGCCGGTAACTCCTCGAGAACCTCGTCGATGAGTTCGATGTAGAGCTGTTCTCGCTCCTCTTGGTCGGCGGATTCGCGCGCTTCGAGGATCTTGTCGTGGAAGTCGCCCTGACCTTCGTAGAAGTGCCCCTGATTGGTACTCTCCTGGCTCTCGTGGAAGTTGGGGTACAGGTAGTAGTCCGGATCCGGACCGCCCGTCCAACCGACGATGTACGCTTCGTAATCGTCAGGATCGCCGTCGCTGTAGATCGTCTCTTCGAGCATCTGGCTGAACTGTCGCGTCTGGACCTCCATGTCGTAGCCGATTTCGTCGAGCCGCGAGGCGACGCGCTCTGCGAGCGTCGCTCGCTCGTCGTCCGGTGCGAGGAACGTCGGATTCCAGTCGTCCGGCGCGTGCTCGTCGAGCAACTCCTGGGCGAGATCCGGATCGTATTCCGGATACGCCTCTTCCCATTCGTCGAGCGGGAAGTCCCACAGCTCGTTCGAGATGGGCGATGTCGGCGTCACGATCGGCATCGCCGAATTGTTGAGGTACGTCTCGACGTAGTCCGTCATCGAGAACGAGTGTGCGATCGCCCGTCGAACTTCCGGAATGGCCGTCCCCGCTCCCTCGTTACAGTTGAAATAGACGTAGGTGACGGACGGACTTTCGGAAACGTGGACGCGAACGTCGTCATCGTCCTCTAAGTTGCCCCAGTCGTCGTTCGGAATATCCCCGATCGCGTCGGTTCCGCCGCTCAGCATATCGCTGACGCGGCCCGGGTCGTCGACGTTGTCCTCGAACCGGATCGCTTCCATGAGCGGTTCGGGCTCGTCCCAGTAGTCGTCGTTGCGCTCGAGTTCGACGTACTCGTTGTACTCGAAGTCGCTCCACATGAACGGCCCGGAGCCGACCGGGTTCGTGTTGAACTCGTCTCGGTCGTCGGTCCGCGTGTCCTCGGGGACGATTTCGACCGCTTGACTCATCGTCTCCCACGGGCCGTACGGATGCTGGAGATCGACTTGCAGTTGGAGGTCGTCGATTACCTCGATATCCTCGACCATGTCGTAAGAGGAGATATTCGGCGTCTCCTCTTCGACGGGCGCGCGGAACGAGTGAGCGACATCCGACGCCGTCAGTTCGGTTCCGTCGTGGAACTCGATTCCGTCGTGGATCTCGTAGAGGTAGCGCGTTCCGTCGTTTTCGACGTCCGGGAAGTCAACGGCGACTTTCGGCTGTAGTTCCAGTTCGTAATCGTACTCGTAGAGCCCGTCGTAGATCAGCATCGCGATCTGCATGCTGTAGGCGTCGTTCGAGACGACCGGATCGAAGTCCTCGGCCCGCTCGAGTTCCTGCGTGTAGGTCATCGTGCTGTCTCGTACGGCGTCCGGGTCGTCCGGCTCTTCTCGCTCGTAGTCGTAGTCTTCGGGATCGAGAATTTCACCGTCCCCGTCGTCGTCACCGTTTCCACCGATACACCCCGCGAACGCCGCAGCAGAAGCTGCAACACCGGAGGCGAGCACCCGCCGCCGCGAAAGGTCTGATAGCTTTTTCGCCATTCTAGCGTAAATGGTGCAATATTTCCCTATATATGTTTTGGTAGGGCGCGGATATCCAACGTGATGTTCAGATATTCTAACGATATGATACATACATCAATGTCTCATTTTCACCATTTTACGCGGCTGATTATGATAATGAACATCTGTGTACATCCTCTCGATTATCTCGACGGTATGGTCGTTCAGCCGCTCCGCCGTCGCGATACGTCTCACGTCGATTCGTTTGTCCCGGACCGGCCGTTCATCCCCCGAGACCGAATTTGCGAGCAACCGATGACCTTTTTCACCTTCCGAACACTGTACGTTCGTATGGACTATCGAGCCGTCGAAACCACGGACGAGTACGTCGCCCGCCTCGAGACGGGCGCAGACTGGCGACGCGAGATCGAGTCGCTCGCGGCCGACGTCGACGCGGGTGCGGCCTGGTTTACCGCACTCGGTGCCGTCCAGGACGCCGAACTCGCGTTCTACGATCAGGACGACCTCGAGTACTACTCGATCGACGCGGACGAACCGCTCGAGGTTGCGAGCTGCGTCGGAAACGTCTCCTGGCTCAACGGCGACCGCTTCGCGCACACGCACGTCGTCCTCTCGGACGCCGACGGCGAGACGATTTCAGGTCACCTCAACGAAGCGACCGTCTGGGCTGGCGAAGTGTACATGCGCGTCTTCGAGAACGATTTGGAGCGCGAGCACGACGAGACGACTGATCTCGACCTCTGGCTCTGAGATGCGCGAGGAAGACCGGCAGTATTTCTCGCGGCTGGAATCGCAACTCGACGAGGCGTTCGACGTCGCAGAAACCGCCAAGGGACGCGGCGGGGACCCCGAGCCCGAAGTCGAAATTCCGGTCGCAAAGGACATGGCGGACCGCGTCGAAAACATCCTCGGCATCGACGGGGTCGCCGAGCGCGTCCGCGAACTCGAGGGCCAGATGAGCCGCGAAGAGGCGGCGCTGGAACTCGCGAAGGACTTCGCCGAAGGAACCGTCGGCGATTACGAGACGAAAGCGGGCAAGATCGAAGGCGCGGTCCGAACCGCCGTCGCCTTGCTGACCGAAGGCGTCGTCGCCGCCCCCATCGAGGGCATCGACAAAGTAGAACTCCTCACGAACGACGACGGCACGGAGTTCGTCAACGTCTACTACGCCGGCCCGATCCGCTCCGCCGGTGGCACTGCACAGGCGCTTTCGGTTCTCGTCGGCGATTACACCCGCGCACTCGTCGGTATCGACCAGTACGACGCACGCACCGAGGAAGTCGAACGGTACGCCGAGGAAATTTCACTGTACGACAAGGAGACCGGGCTCCAGTACACCCCGAAGGATCCGGAGACGAAGTTCATCGCGAACCACCTCCCGATCATGTTAGACGGCGAGGCGACCGGCGACGAGGAGGTCTCCGGATTCCGCGATCTCGAGCGGGTCGACACCAACTCCGCCCGCGGCGGTATGTGTCTCGTGCTCGCCGAAGGAATCGCGCTGAAGGCACCGAAAATTCAGCGGTATACGTCTCAGCTCGAGGAGATCGATTGGCCGTGGCTCCAGGATCTCATCGACGGGAACTACGACGGCGATGACGCCGGCGGAGACGAAGCGTCGGACGAGTCGGCGGCCGACGACGGCGATAATTCCGAAGCCGCAACTGACGAGGCCGAACCGACGCCCGACGTCGAGGGACCGGTTCGACCGGATCCCTCGAAGAAGTTCCTCCGGGACTTGATCGCCGGACGGCCCGTTTTCTCACACCCTAGCGCCGAAGGCGGCTTTCGACTGCGCTACGGTCGCTCGCGAAATCACGGCTTCGCAACCGGCGGTGTTCACCCGGCGACGATGCACCTGGTCGATGACTTCCTCGCCACCGGAACGCAGATCAAAACCGAACGGCCGGGGAAAGCCCACGGCGTCGTTCCCGTCGACTCGATCGAAGGGCCGACTGTCAAACTCGCCAACGGCGACGTTCGAAAGATCGACGACCCCGAAGAGGCGCTCGAGATCAGAAACGGCGTCGAGGAAATCCTCGATACGGGCGAGTACCTCGTCAACTACGGCGAGTTCGTCGAAAACAACCACCCGCTCGCTCCCGCCTCCTACGTCTACGAGTGGTGGATTCAGGATATGGACGACGCCGGGGCCGACACCCAAGCGCTCCTCGACGATCCGCGAATCGACGCGGAGCACCCGCCCGCGGAGAAGGTCCTCGAGTGGGCGCTCGAGTACGACGCGCCGCTTCACCCCGACTACACCTACCTCTGGCACGACCTGTCCGTCGACGGCTTTTGTGCGCTCGCCGAGGCCGTCTCGAACGGTCGACTCGAGAGCGCCGGCGAGACGCTCGTTCTCGAACGAACCGAAGCGGTTCGAGACGCCCTCGAAACGATCGTCATCGAACACCGCCAGCGGGAGGGCCGACTCGAGGTCGACGACTGGATTCCGCTAGCCAGGACGCTCGGCGTTACTCGGAACGACGACGGAGAGCTCGAGCGGACGTGGACTGGCGACGATCTCTCGGAACGAGCGCGAACCTGGGGACGCTCCGCTGATGACGGAGAGAGCTCCGACGATAGTGACTCTTCGAGCGACGGTACGGAGGCTGGCGACGAGACGGAAGCCGCTGACGAGGAGAAAGCGGAGGAGGGCGGGACCTACTCCGGCGAGAACGCGATCGAAGCGGTCAACGAGATTGCGCCCTTTAGCGTCCGGGAACGCGCGCCGACCCGGATCGGCAACCGGATGGGTCGACCCGAAAAATCCGAAAGTCGCGACCTCAGCCCCGCGGTCCACACGCTGTTTCCGATCGCCGAAGCCGGCGGCGCACAGCGCGACATCGCCAAAGCTGGCAAACACGCCGAAACGATGTCCGATACGCCCGGCGTCGTCGAGGTCCAGATCGGTCGTCACTACTGCGAGACGTGCGACACGGAGACGTTCAAGAATCGCTGTCCGGAGTGCGGTTCCCGAACCGAACCCGATTATCGCTGTCCCTCCTGTGACTCGGCGATCGAACCCGACGAAGCCGGTCGCATCGAGTGCGATCACTGCGAAACCGAGGCCACCTGCGTCGAAAATCGGGCGGTCAACCTCCACGAGGAGTACCGAAACGCCCTCGAGTCGGTCGGCGAACGCGAGAACGCCTTCGACATTCTCAAAGGCGTCAAGGGGCTGACCTCCGCGAACAAGATTCCCGAACCCATGGAAAAGGGGGTCCTCCGGGCGAAACACGGCGTCTCCTCGTTCAAAGACGGCACCGTCCGCTACGACATGACCGACCTGCCGATCACGTCGGTTCGCGCGAGCGAACTCGACGTCAACGTCGGCCAGCTGCAGGCCCTCGGCTACGAGGAGGACATTCACGACGACCCGCTCGTCCACGAGGATCAGCTCGTCGAGCTCAAGGTTCAGGATATCGTCCTCTCGGACGGCGCGGCCGAACACATGCTCAAAACGGCCGGCTTCATCGACGATCTACTCGAGCAGTACTACGGTCTCGAGCCCTTTTACGAACTCGAGGAACGCGAGGAACTGGTGGGCGAACTCGTCTTCGGGATGGCACCCCACACGAGCGCGGCAACTGTCGGAAGAGTAATTGGTTTCACGAGTGCGGCTGTCGGATACGCGCATCCGTACTTCCACGCCGCGAAACGCCGCAACTGCGACGGTGACGAAGATTGCGTGATGCTTCTCATGGACGGTCTATTGAACTTTAGTATGAGTTTTCTGCCAGATCAGAGAGGGGGGAAGATGGATGCTCCCTTGGTCATGTCCTCGAGGATCGACCCCTCCGAGATCGACGACGAAGCCCACAACATCGATATCGTCTCACAATATCCTCGGGAGTTCTACGAGGCGACCCTCGAGATGGCCGATCCGGGAGAAGTGGACGTCCAGATCGCCGAAGAGACCCTCGGGACGGATCAGGAGTACACCGGCTTTTCCCACACTCACGACACGACCGACATCGCGATGGGCCCCGACCTCTCGGCGTACAAGACGCTGGGATCGATGATGGACAAGATGGACGCCCAACTCGAGCTCTCGCGAAAACTCGAGGCCGTCGACGAAACGGATGTCGCAGAACGGGTCATCGAGTACCACTTCCTGCCGGACCTGATCGGTAACTTGCGTGCCTTTTCGCGCCAGGAGACGCGGTGTCTCGACTGCGGCGAGAAGTTCCGACGGATGCCCCTGACCGAGACCTGTCGGGAGTGTGGCGGTCGCGTCAACCTCACCGTCCACCAGGGATCGGTGAACAAGTACATGCAAACCGCGATCGAAGTCGCCGAGGAGTACGACTGTCGACCATACACGAAACAGCGCTTAGAGGTGCTCGAGAAGGCTCTCGAGAGTATTTTCGAGAACGATAAGAACAAGCAATCAGGTATTGAGGACTTTATGTGAGCCACCGTTTGGAAACTGGAAACCACCGCTGTCCCTTTATGCAGTTTCGTGTAGACGGGTAGCCCATGGTCGACGATACGACACGCCTCGGATTCGGAACCGACGTCTACGCCGAAGACGGGACCAAAATCGGACGGATTCGCGGATTCGACGAAGACGGGTTCTACGTCACGCTTCGGGAAGGACTCGAGGGGATGAGCGTCGAACACGTCCGCTCCGGAAAGAACTTCGGCGAAGCGGAACTCATGTGGCGCTGCTGGGAGTGCGGCGAGATGGGCAAGCTCGATCACGATATACCGGACAACTGCCCGAACTGCGGTGCCGAGCGGGAGGAAATCTACTACTGGACCGAAGATTAAGCCGCTCGGAGAACCGATCGAATTATCTCGAGGCCGGCTCCCCGTTCGGCCGCTCGGCGGAGACGAAAACGGTTTCACCTCGCTCGCTCGACCTCGAGGCATGCAGATCGTCGTCTTCGGAGCCGGAAGTCTCGGGAGCCTCCTCGGTGCGGTGCTCGCGCGCGAACACGATGTCACGCTCGTCGCCCGCCAAGCTCACGCCGCCGCGGTTCGCGAGTCCGGCCTCCACCTCGAGGGCGAACTCGAGGGCACCGTTCACCCCGACGCGACGACCGACGGGACGGGCCTCGAGGCGGATATCGCGATCTTGACGGTCAAATCGTTCGACACCGGATCGGCGGCGAAACCGCTTTCGACGGGAACGTTCGACGCCGTCCTGTCAGTGCAGAACGGAATGGGAAACGAGGAGACGCTCGCGGCCCACCTCGAGACGACTATTCTCTCGGGAACCGCGACGTACGGAGCGATGCTACGGGAACCCGGTGTCGTCGAGTGCACGGGAGTAGGCGAAGTCGTTTTCGGCCCCGGCGGCGGTGGCCGTTCCGCGCTCGCGGATCGAGTGGGCGACGCGTTCGAGCGGGCGGGCCTCGAGACGACCGTCGCCGAGGACATGCCGTTTCGTCGATGGAAGAAACTCGCGGTTAACGCCGGAATCAACCCGATAACGGCGCTGACGGCCGCGGAAAACGGTGCGGTGCTCGAGCCGCCGGCGAACGCAATCTCGCGGAGCGCAACCCGTGAAACGGCTCGAGTCGCCCGCGCGAACGACGTTTCGCTCTCGAACAGGGAGGCCCTCGAGGCCGTCGAATCCGTGGCGAGGGCGACGCGAAAAAACACCTCTTCGATGGCTCAGGACGTGCTCGCCGGACGCCGAACCGAGATCGACGCGATCAACGGCTACGTGATCGACCAGGCCGAAAAACGGGGGATTGACGTCCCGACGAACCGGCTTCTCGCAGCACTCGTCCGGACGTGGGAAGACGGTCGTTCCGCAACTCGGACGTCGCGGCGACGCTGAATCTTGTGAACCATTGATCGCGAGCGTTGTCCGACCTCTTTGCTCGGTGCAGAACCACCAGTAACTGCTCCGCAGAGCCGATAACAATAGTTACAAACGTCGCGTAATCGACCACGAATCACGCTCTCAAAACGGGCCGGTCCTCAGAACGGTGCGGCCGGACCTTCGTCGGACTCGCCCTCGTCGTCATCGACCGTTTCGCCGGGGAACGATGGCGTCGCACCGCCCATCTCGTCGCCGCCACCAGCGCCGGTGTGTGCGTTGACCTTCTCGATTTCGGGAATTTCCTTGACCATTCGGCTCTTGATCGCCTGAATCGTCATCGGCGAGATACCGCAGCCACTGCAGGCACCGCCGAGCGCGATGGTAACCTCTCCGGTCTCGCGGTCGAGGTCCTGAATCGCCGCGTTTCCGCCGTGCATCTGAATCTGCGGGAAGTTCCGGCGCAGGAAGTTCGTCACGCTATCTTCGAGGTCGTCTCCGTCGTTCTGGGTTTCCGTGCTCATGAACTCGTGTTGGTGGCGAACGTCCTTAGACCTTCCGCAGTTTGGAGTCTGTTTTTCGACGTAGGTTTCCTGCCAGGACCGCACTATCGGATAGACCGCAGTCAAAAGCCGAAGACTCGCCGAAGTTCGCTTTCGATCTCTTCGACGTGTTTCTCGAGCACCTGTTCGAATCGTTCTTCCTCGACGACGACGCCCGCGAGCCGGTCGTAGGGGTCGTTCGGAAGTTCCACGCGAAATTCTCCGTCCCCCTCGTAGAACGGCTCGCTCTCGTTGAGCACTTGTTGGTCGATCGCGTGGACGAGTTCGGAGTCGTATCGATCGTTCATTCGGTTGAACGCGTTCTTGTACGCCTGCTGGAGTTCGGGAAAGTAGTTCGCGTACTTATCCTCGAACTTCTCGGGATCGAAGTCGGCCATGCTGGGTGAAAGGGACAGCGTCACCAAAAGTGGGGCGATCGGTCGATTCTGACAACCCGCCCGCGGTTGCAACTGCCGGATGCTTTTACTCGGGCCCGCTAGAATTGTCTCTTCGGTTGATACGGTACCGGGTACCTACATAGGTGGGATGAACTCGCAGGCCAAACGAGCACCCCGAGCAGTCACGTCGGATCTGTTATGACACTCACACAACGGTCCCTCCCGAGGGAGGAACTCCCGCCCAATTGGGGGCCCCTCGAGAGCAGCGACGATCGAATCGCGTATCGTCGCAGCCGATCCCCAGTTACGCTGTTTGCGGTCCGCGTTCCCGCCGATCGGTCCCATCCGTCGCTCGGTCTGAGCCGATGCTGGGAGATACGGTACCGCTACTCGATCGGAGAGTGCTCGTCGAACGAACTGATCGGAAGCGTGACGACACGCAGAGCTGCACTCGAGGCCCTTCTCGAATGTATGCACCATGTTTACAACTCCCTCGACTCGCCGGATAGCCCGCTCGATATTCGGGCTGCTCTCGAGTCGGTGTCGCTGCCGGCGCTCATCCCCGAAGAGTCCTCGATGATCTCGTGACCGCCGATGCGGGACGGTCGACATTCTATATATCGAAATAGGATATATGTGTACCGAGACCCCTTCTTCTACAGCATCCGTTAGCACCCGCAATCAGAGTGCTATCACCCGAAATCTATTCCGAAGCCCGATAGAGACGAAAACGTGACTGATGCTAGCCTGACACAACTATTAATCGTGGACGAGAACATCTACTACGTCCGTTCCATCGCGTTCGAGTGCTTTTTCCAGAGTCGACTCGAGTTCGTCGGGCGTCTCCACTAGGTGGCCGCGTGCGCCGTAACTTTCCGCGTTTTTGACGAGGTCGACGGCGGGTTCGAAGTCCATCCCGACGTACTCGAAGTCCTCGTCGGTTCCACCGTAGATATTTTGCATATTGTCCTTCAGAATCCGGTAGTTACGGTTGTCGGCGATGATGACCGTCAGATCGAGGTCGTACCGCGCCGCCGTGTAGATCGTGTTCGGATAGTAGAGGTACGAACCGTCGCCGATGTAGCCGATCACGTCGTGTGACTCTTCGCGCATCGATTCGGCCAGGGAGGCACCAACGGAAGCGGGGAGTCCGTATCCCAATCCGCCTCCCTTGTTCGAGATCAGCTGCTGTGGCGAAAGCGAGAACCGGGTTAACAGGGGGTATTTCGACGTTATTCCTTCGTCGACGATGTAGGCATCCGGCGCAACCGCCTCGAGCGCGTCTACGAGTTCGTGCTTTCCCGACCGCGTTTCGCCGTCCGGTTTCTCGTCGACGCCCATTTCCTCGATGAGGCCTTCCATCGATTGTTTTACCGAACGGACGTTCTCGAGTCGCTTCTCGTGTTCGTCTTCGGAAAGCCGACCTGCGACGCGGTCGGCCAGCTCGGCCATGACGGTTCCGGGGTCGCCGAGTATCGCTGCGTCGGCGCGTTGATTCTTCCCCACTTCCCAGGGGGCGTCGCTGAGGTGGATACAAGTCGTGTCCGAACCGACCAATGGCTCCTCGTGGCGCATCAACGTCGTATTTGTCGATATTCCGGCGAAGACGAGCGTGTCCGGACTCATTAACATTGACGCGATATCCTCGTCGGGCGGCACGAAGGAGATCCAGTGGTCGTGGTCCGTGGGGAAACTGATCTCACAGCCCAGGATCTCCCCGTGGACACGCGCTCCCGCCGCTTCGGCGAGATCGACCGCGGCGTCGACGGCGCTTTCGCCCGCTCGAGCCACGTGGTCGCCGACGATCATAACGGGGTCGTCCGCCTCCGCAAGCAGGGTCGCCGCGTGCTCGAGTTGGTCCGTATCTCCGCCGCCGGCGGTTGGAACGGGACCGAGCGGTTCGATTTCCTCCGGGCTGGCTTCCGAGAGCATGACGTCCATCGGAAGTCCAAGGAAGACGGGGCCGGTCGGCGGCGTCAATGCGACCCGAAACGCCCGTCGAAGCATCGTCGGAAGGGCGGCCACGTCGAGCACTTCGTCGGACCACTTGCAGAACTGCTCGGTCATCTCGACGAGTTCGCCCGAAAGAAGCGGTTCTTCGTGTCGAAAGTCCCGTTCGTGGTTCCCCGCCGTAACCACGAGCGGTGTTCCAGCCATTTTCGCGGCGTAGATGTTCCCCAACCCGTGTGCGAGACCGGGAGTAATGTGGAGATTTACGACACCTGCAGGGTTGATCGAGGGGTCGTCGTCGGCGTGATACCGCCGCGTACTGGCGTATCCGGAAGCCATTCCCACGGCGACGTCCTCGTGGAGCCCCAGAACGTACTCGAGGTCGCTCTCTGAGAGGGCGTTCATTACTGGCAATTCCGTCGTGCCCGGGTTTCCGAACACGTGTGAAACGCCGTAGGACTCGAGGGCGTCGACGAACAGATCCGCACCTGTGTATGTATTTCCCATGTCTGAGTTACACATTCGTTCCGGTGCACAAAAATCGACGCCTCGATTGAGTCGTTCGACGCCCGTCTCGTGTTGATGTATTCTATGATGCTATATGCAATCTCGCACTGTCGATCAGTAGCCCGTGAAAACCGGCCTCGAAAGCTCCCCTCAAATAAAGGCGGTGTCTTGTCTGAGATCGTTGTACTGCGGCGGACGTAGAATCGCTATGCTAGACGGAATCGCTAGATCCGTGACGCCTGCGCTCGCACGTCGTCACGGACGTTCCGGTCGTCTTACTGAACCGCGTGTCGATACTGGAGTGTCCACGCCGAGGACGCGTCGTCCTCGAGTTCGTCGGCCGCTCGGAGCCCGAAGTACGGGTCGCGCAGGAACTCGCGAGCGACGAGGACGAGGTCCGATCGCTCGTTGCCGACGACCGCTTCGGCTTGGCTTGGTTCGGTGATACCGCCGACTGCTCCGACGGCGACGTCTGCCCCCTCGCGGACCGCTTCGGCCAGTGGCACCTGGAAGTTTGGCCCGCCCGGCGCGTTCTCGTCGGGGTGGAGTCCTCCCGAACTGACGTCGATCAGATCGACGCCTAACTCCGCGAGTTCGTCGGCTAGCCGCACCGACTGCTCGATGTCCCACGACTCGACTCCCTCGATCCAGTCCGTTCCCGAGATGCGGACGAAAACCGGCTTCTCGTCGGGCCAGACGTCCCGAACGGCCTCGGTTACCTCGCGGACGAACCGCGTCCGATTCTCGAAGCTCCCTCCGTACGCGTCTTCGCGGCGGTTCGTTACCGGCGAGAGGAACTCGTGTAACAGATAGCCGTGGGCGGCGTGGATCTCGGCGATCTCGAAGCCGGCCTCGAGCGATCGTTCGGCTGCGGCCCGATAGGCGTCGACCACGGACTGAATGTCGTCTGTGTCAGCTTTTCGTATCGCGGGCCGATCGCCGTCGAACGACGGATAGGCGTCTGGAGACGGCGAGAGAACTTCGTATCCCGCTGCTCCGTCGGGATCGGTTTCGTCCGGTCCGATCGGAACGTTTCCGTCCCACGGACGGGTCTTGCTGCCCTTGTGACCTGCGTGGGCGAGTTGAATCGCGGGAACGGAGTCCTGGTCGCGGATGAATTCGGTGATCGGCTGTAGCGCTTCGGCGTGATCGTCGCTCCAGATGCCGAGGTCGTGAGGCGTGATCCGTCCGCGGGGTTCGACGGCGGTCGCCTCGGTCATGACAATGCCGGCACCGCCGACAGCTCGACTACCGAGGTGGACGCGGTGCCACTCCGTTGCTAGTCCGTCTGTTCCACAGGAGTACTGACACATTGGAGAGACAGCGAGTCGATTCGGGATAGCCGTACTACGAATTGATAATTCAGAGAAGAGCTCAGTCATGTGCTTTCGAGTATAGCGACGGAAACCGAAAAACGGCCGCGGATGGCGGGGGCTTTGCCGGATTGCGATTTGTAACCAATTACGTTGATGTGGTGATTCGGGATCGAACGGATCGAGGCCACGCTGTACCGATCGACACCGAGAATAGACTCGAGCGGAGCGCTTATACAGCCAACTGTCCTATCGCCTACAGCGACAGTCGGTCATATGAACCCACATCTCCCATTTTCGATCGATTTTCACGTTCACTCCGATGACTCCTACGACGGCCACGAACCGGTCGAACTCATCTTGGAACACGCCGCGGATATCGATCTCGACGGCATTGTGATCACGGACCACGACGAGATCGAAGAATCCCTCCGTGCAGCCGAACTCGCCCCGGAGTACGGTCTGGTCGGCATTCCGGGCGTCGAAGTCTCGACCCGACACGGCCACCTGCTGGCAATCGGCGTCGAGAGACGTCCGGACCCGGGCATGCCGTTCATGAAAACGGTCGAACGCGTGCGCGAGATGGGTGGAATCGCGATCGTTCCGCATCCGTTTCAGCGCTCGCGCCACGGCGTCCGAAAACGGCGGATCAAAGACGCCGACGCGATCGAGGTGTACAACTCGATGGTCTTTACCGGCTATCGCAATCGCCGTGCGCGAACGTTCGCGAAAAATCGCGAGTATCCCAAAATCGGGGCGAGCGATGCCCACTACCTCCCAAACGTTGGCAAGGCCTACACCGAAATTCTCGTCGAAGCGGAGACGTCGGGGACGACCAAAGCCGACATCGACGGCGACGAACTCGTCGACGCGATTCTCGAGGGACGAACCCAGATCCGGGGAAAGCGAACGCCGATTCACAAAAGCACGGTCCAGTACGCGAAAGGTGCCGTCCGAAAATCGACGTACATGCTCACTAAACGAGCGCCGCTCGTGCCGACCGTTCCGGCATCGATGGACCGGTCTTGATCGTTTCGGGCTGTGCGTCTTCTCCTCTAGTACTTCCTCAACTCAGCTGTTTGCCGACGATTTCATTGGCCCGTTCGATGAACGTCGACTCCTCTCCGGCGGGAACCGTCGCGCCCGCGGCCACGTCGTGGCCCCCGCCGTCGCCGCCGACCGCCTGCGAGGCCTCGCTCATCACGACCGAGAGATCGAGTCCGTTCCTAACCAGGCTGTGGGTCCCTCGTGCGGAAACCTTCGTTTCGACGTTATCACCGTCATTTCCCTCCTTTTCGGCGAACGCAAAGATCGGCTTTCCGGTCGAGATTCCGTCGTTCCCCATCGCCATTCCGGCGACAATCCCCACGATGGTTTCTCGAATGCGGTCGCCCGCGTCGAACCACTGCACGTGCTCCTCGGCCGTTACCCCCTCCTCGGTCACCAGATCGATCCCTTTCGAGAGGTTCTGGCGGTGATTCCGCAGGAGCGTTCGGGCCCGCTCGAGCGCCCCCTCGCGGTTCCCGAGGCAGACGCCGAGTCCGACGTCGGCTCTTTCGTATCGCGCTGTAGCGTTTAAGAGCGTGGAAAATTCGCTCGCGTCTCGGAGTTCCGTTCCGACCGGTTCAGCGCTTAGCACGTAGGAGGTGCCCACGAGCCCGTCTATTTTGGATGCGGGAACGCCCTTCGAGACGGCTCGCTGGACGAGCGCGCTCGCGACCGTTTGTTTTTCCTCGCCGGTCAGCCCCGACCAACGCCGCCACTCGCCGTCGCGTTTCAATTCGAGGTCGAGCCCGTCGAGAAATCGCAGCGCGCCGTTCGAATCGTTCGAGATGCCGGGGATGTAGACGTCGGTGGAGTACTCGAGCAGCTTCGGCAACGGACGGGTCTGCTTGCCGTAGATGGCGAGGTCCGTCGCGGTCTCGAGGACGCCGGCGTCGACGCCCTCCTCGACGATTCCTTCGTTCGCGCCGTGGAGTTCGCCGCCGGAGGCCTGCATGTCGCCGACGGCTCCGACGACGGCCAAGGCGGCGAGGTCGCGGTTGTCCACCTTCGGCCCCGATCCGCCGGCAGGCGGGCCTGCGGCCGTCGCGGCTCCGGATCCGGCGTTCGTCCCGGTCTCGGCTTCGGCTCCGCCGTCGGTTGCGACGGTCTCGTCCGCTTTGTCACCGCCGCCGGTCGTTTCCGCGAGCGCTCGAGCGAGGACGTAACTCGCGCCCGCGCCGGATAGCTCCGACGCGCCGTTGATCCCGAACAACAGCGGATTGAGGTGGTACTCCGTCTCTCTGTCTGCGGGTTGGTGGTGGTCGGCGATGACGGGCGTGAACGCGCCGTCGTCTTCGTGCTCGCCGATCACGTCGAGCTGGCCGCTCCCGAAGTCCGTGAACAGCACCGTCTCGTACTCCCTGGCGGCGATTCCGGCGATTGCATCCTCGTCGAGTTGTTTTTCGAAGACGGTTTCGAAGGGAATGTTCGCGCGCTCGAGGGCGCTCGCGGCGATCGCTGCGCTGGTGAGTCCGTCGGCGTCGATGTGGGAGGCCAACAGTACTTCCTCGGCCTCGCACAGCCGGTTTGCGCACTCGCGGGCGCGGTCGTCGAGTTCGGGAACGGGGCCTGACATTCGTCTCGGTCGGTTGTGGGTCGGCTTCCGGGATAAAGTTGCGGTCCGGCGTGGAGGGACGCGTTCAGTTCTGCCTGCTACTAGTGGATCGACATTCAGCGTGTTCCGTTGGATGGCTTCTGCGATGCTTTTTCAGCAATCTTCTCTGTGAAACAGCTGGTATCGATGAATCACTGAGTCGCATACTGGTGGGAGCTTCCCTCCGGACTACCGTGCTAGTTAGTATTCATATTCGGCGTCGAGGACGATAGGCACGCCGGATACACAGTCCCATGTCACGGACCTAACTACTATGGCGAATCCGAATGAACAATATGTCTATACCGAATACGACCATATCCTATCGATGACCCTCCCCAATCCAACACGGCGGGCCGTCGTTGGCGCGGGCGGACTCGCCGCAACGCTCGGCGTCTTCGGCGGCACCTGGGCCCTCGCCAACGGATCTGATGAGCGACCTGGCGCCTGGATTCTCACCTCCAGTTCGGTTCCGAGCGGTATCGATCGGCTCGTCCACGTTCGCGTCGACGACCTCCAGACGGACGATATCGCTCGAGCGGGTGCGTTGACGCTTCTCGATTCGCCCGCGTTCGCAGACGTACCCGACGCGATCACGTCGTTTATCGACCGTGAAACGGTTACTGACATCGAGGCCGACGGTCTCGCGAAGCTGGTCCTCGTCGGCGACGACGACGGGGCGGCGGCGCTTGCGTGGGTGACTTGGAGTGAAGCCGACTTACTGGCAGAACTCGAGTCGACCGCCGACGAGACGGCTGAAATAATCACCGACGGCGACTCTCCGATTCACGTTGTTGGCGAGGCAGCTGTTGCGTCGATCACGGAAAACCTCTTTGTCCTCGGTGAGCGGGAGACGGCGACGTCGGTAGCGGCCGTCTGGAACGATAAATCCGATCCGTTGGCCGGTCCCCTCCTTGATGCGTTCACCGCGGCGACGCGAGAGGCACCCGTTCGTTTCGCGGTTGAGCGCCCCGTTAGGAACTGTCGAGATACCGTCGGCGACGAGGAGACGGCAAACCGGATTGGATACGTTTCTGGGGACGCATTCGCCGAGGACGAGGTACATGTTTCGACGGTAACGTTTCGAACCGACGAGTTCGACGATGCCGAGGCGGTCGAGGAAGATGTGGTGTCCGCCCTTGGATTCGGCGGTCGGGACAACCTCCCTGCGGATGACATTTTCATCCGCGATGGAATGCGACATGCTTCACTCGACCGAGATGGGACACGCGTAACACTCAACTACCGGGCGCCGGCTGACGAACCGACCGACGTAATCGACGCGTTGTTCGCCACGATCGGGTGCGGGTACGGGACGTAAATTCCCTCGGAGTCGAACCGTTCGAGAATTTTCAATTCTCGTGACTAAGCGAAGATACGTGGAGCGCAGTTTCCGCGAGGTCTGCGAAACTGAGGGCTTTTCTGATCACGAAACTCCTTGATTTCCGAACGGCCCGGGCATTCTCCTAGTCCGCTTGTAAACCGAGAAAACCGCTATTCGAGTTCGGCGACCGTCTCCCGAGCCAGCGTCTCGAAGGTCGCTTCGCTCGAGACAACGTCGACATCGACGCCGAGTTCCGCCGCCGTCGCCGCGGTCGGCTCGCCGATGACGCCGACGACGGCGTCGTTCAGCCCCTCGAGAGCTTCGATTTCGGCTCTCTCGCCGTCGTCTCCGTTGTCTCGTGCTCGCGCGGCCTCGAGGAAGTGTTCGACGGTCAGCGACGAGGTGAAACAGGCCGCATCGAGCCCGTCGGAGGCGGCGAGGTCGGCGGCGTCGCCGCTTTCCTCGGGGCGAACGAGTCGGTAGAGGATCGTCTCGTGGAGGTATGCTCCGGCGCTTTCGAGCCCCTCGAGCAACACGTCGCTTCCGTGGTCGCTGCGGGCGATCTCGACGCGCGCGCCGTCGACCTCGTCTGCGAGTCGCGAGACGAGCCCGCTCGAGGTGTACTCCTCGGGAACGATGTCGACCTCGTAGCCGACCTCGCGAAGGGCGTCTGCGGTTGCGGGTCCGATCGCACAGACGGTCGTCTTACCGGGTTTCCAGCCCGCGTCGGCGACGAGTTCCGCACCGGTCTTGCTCGTCAACACGACGTATTCGGCGTCGGTCCGTGGAACCGCGTCAGTCGGTTCGACGGCGAGCATCGGGTCCGGAACGGGATCGACGCCGAGTTCGGAGAGCAGCGCGGTCGCGGTTTCGATCCGATCGTCGTCGGGGCGGAAGACGGCGACGGAGGGGGTGTCTGTCGACATCGATTATGCCTCCGTGGAGCCGTTTTCTCGCCGCCCGTAGCCGTTTTCGAGGAACTCGACGACGGCCTCTCGGGTCGAGGACACGTCGCCGATCACCGTTACGGCGGGCGGGGAAATGCCTTCCTCGTCGCGAACCTCGACGATGGTCTCGAGAGTTCCCGTCGCGACCTGCTGGCCCGGCCAGGTGCCGCGCTCGATCAGCGCGACGGGCGTTTCGGGGGCCATCCCGGTCTCGAGCAATTCCTTCGTGTAGTCGGGGAGTCGGCCAACGCCCATCAGGACGACGATGGTTCCGTCCGTCGCGGCAAGCGCGTCCCAGTCGACGGCCGATTCTTCCTTGGTCGGATCCTCGTGACCCGTAACGAAGCTTACGGAGGAGGCGTGATCGCGGTGGGTAACGGGGACGCCGGCGACGGCCGGTGCGGCGATCGCCGAAGTGACGCCGGGAACGACCTCGAAGGGAATCTCGCGCTCGGCGAGGTACTCGGCTTCCTCGCCGCCCCGACCGAACACGAACGAGTCGCCGCCTTTGAGCCGAACCACGTCCCTTCCCTCGCGGGCAAGTTCGACAAGCCGTTCGTTGATCTCGGATTGTGACGTGCGCTCCCCGCCAGCGCGTTTGCCGACGTCCTCGCGCCGATCCTCGGGAAGCGTCTCAATGATCTCCGGACCCGGAAGCTTGTCGTGGAGAACCACGTCCGCATTCTCGAGCAACCGTTTCGCCTTGACCGTCAGCAGTTCGGGATCGCCGGGGCCGCTCCCGACCAGCGAGACGGTTCCCGGTGCGCTCTCGGAGTCCGAATCCGGCTCGCTTTCGTCGAACTGGCCCGCGTCGTTCTGACCCGCCTCTTTCGCCATCTCACTTCCCCTCCGGTTGATCCTCCTGATCCGGAAGGCTTCCGTCTGTGTCGGCTTCACTGTCGTCTTCGCCGTCTTCGGTTCCTGCATCCTCTCGAGCCTCTTCGATCAACCTCGCGGCGCCCCGATCTTCGAGGTCCCGCGCGAACTCGACGGCCGCATCGGCGTGCGTTTCGACCGGAAGATCGCGATTCGCGAGGACGGACTCCTCGC
This sequence comes from Halostagnicola alkaliphila, assembly GCF_055379965.1. Taxonomy (NCBI): domain Archaea; kingdom Methanobacteriati; phylum Methanobacteriota; class Halobacteria; order Halobacteriales; family Natrialbaceae; genus Halostagnicola; species Halostagnicola alkaliphila. Next base: position 694,378 of record NZ_AP043826.1, read on the forward strand.
CGTCCCGGTCGAAGACTGAGACTCTGGCTTGCACGTACTCGCCCTGTACAATGGCGTAGATGCCGATCGGCGCGATACAGCCCCCGCCGAGTTCCGAAAGCAGCGTTCGTTCGACGGTCGTCTCGGCGCGACTTCGCGGGTGGTCGATCGCCGACTGAATGTCCCGAGCGGTTTCGCCGTCGGTCGCGGTCACCGCGAGCGCGCCCTGTCCCGGCGCGGGAACGAACGTCTTCTTGGGGAGTTGCACGTACTCGACGTGGTGAGCCAGCCCGCTTCGATCGAGGCCGGCTTCCGCGAGAACGATGGCGTCGTACTCCGTTTCGATCTCTCGGCCGAGCGCCTGCTTTTCGATCTCCGAGAGCCCGTCGAACCACTCGTCGACGGTTTGACTGTCTCCGCCCGTTTCGCCGTCTTCGCCGTCGGTCTCGTCGGTATTCTTGTCCTCGTAATCTGGCTTGTAGCCGCCGGTGTCGCCTTTCCGCTCTTTGTCGGCCTCGGTTCGCTCTGCGTGTTCTTCCTGTAGCGCGGGTGCCAGTAGCTTCTCGAGTCGCGTGTCGACGTTTCCGCGAAGGGGCTCGACCTCGAGGTCGGGACGTTCCGAGAGGAGCTGAGCGCGACGGCGGAGACTCGACGTTCCCACCGTTGCGCCGTCGGGGAGGTCATCGAGCGTCGTTCCGTCGGGTGTGACGAGGGCGTCGCTCGGTCGCCCGCGATGGGGGATAGCCGCGGTAACGAGCTCCGAGGGCTGCTCGGTCGGCATGTCTTTCATCGAGTGGACCGCGCCGTCGAGATCCCCATCGAGCACTCGTTCGTCGAGTTCGCGGACGAACGCCCCCGTTTTCCCCAGTCGGTGGATCAGTTCGTCCCGAATTTGATCGCCTGTGGTCTCGACGGTGACGAGTTCGACCTCGTAGCCACGATCCTCGAGACGCTCTTGAACGAGGGCCGCCTGTCTCTGGGCGAGTGTGGACCCCCGTGTCGCCAGCCGCAGTGTCCCGCGTGTTCTCATAGACACAGATCCGGGCCTCGACTATGAAAAGCGCACGCTCTGTCTCCGTTCTGTCATCGACCCTCGAGTTTGCTCCTCGGCCGCGGTGAATATGTTCGTCAGGACGCTTTTGGTACCGGACTCGAAAGGATGAAACGATGACCGAGAAAACGCTGTACGACCGTCTTGGCGGCGAAGAGGCGATCGGCGCGGTGGTCGATCAATTTTACGAATACGTTCTCGCTGACGATGATCTGGTCGAATATTTCGAGGACGTGGATATGCAGGCCCAGCGTGCCCACCAAACGCAGTTTCTCAGTTCGGTCGCGGGTGGCCCTGTCGAGTACACCGGTGAAGATATGGAAACTGCCCACGAACATCTCGGGATCACACGGGAAGACTTCGACGCGATCGCACGGTACCTCGCGGAGACGTTAGCGGAGTTCGACGTCGACGAAGCGGATCGACAGGCGGTCCTCGAGGGGGTCGGGAAGTACGAGGACGCTATCGTCACCGCCGACTGAGATCCTGGAAGCAGTCTTCTCGAGCGTTAGGGCGTTCTCACCGCCCGTCGCCGCCGGAACAGATAGTACCCGGCCAGCACCGGCTGGATCGGGGCGACGAACAGACTGCCCAGTGCGATTCCGAGAAAGAGTCCCGGATTCGGTTGCCACGAACCGCCCTGGGCGCTGACGTAGGCGGCATCCTGGTGGATCGCGATCGGGAACGTGCCGAACGCGACCGCACCGGTGAGTGCGATTGCGGCCAGGAGTAGTCCTGGCGTCGCGAAGACGACGGCAATCACCGCGGTGATCGTTCCGACTACGGTCGTGGCCAGTGAGAGTGCGACGACGAGCCACCAGCCGCCCCATCCGGCCTCGGTTCCGACTGCTCTGTGGCGTCGAGTGAGATAGACGACCGCAGCCGCCGGTGCCCAGACCAATGCGACCACTGCGTAGAGCCAGGGGCTCGGTGTCCAACTCGAACTCGAGGAATCGTTCGAATCCGACTCGTTTGCATCCGACTCGTTTGCATCCGACTCGTCCGCACTCGACCGAACGTGGCGAGCGTCGACGAAGAGTGCGATCATCATTCCGATCGTCAACAACGTGTAGCCGAAGGTCCCGACCAGGAAGAGCCCCCACGCGAGGCCGGGAACGCCGGGGTCGGCCTCCCGAATAACTCCGATCGCTCCGACGCCGATCACCGGCGGAAAAAGAAAGCACAGTCGCTCGATAACCCGTCCCCAGTCGACAGCGTCGAAACTCGAGGGCCGCTCGAGAGTGATCACGTACCGTGACGTTCCACCCTACAACGGAAACGTCTGGCGTTGGGCGGTGTTCGCAACGCTTCCCGTCCGTTGAGTCGTGTTTGGCGCTATTGCCAGTATCGAGAACGAATCCCTCTGGCAATCGACCCGCCTAGAACAGCGGCTCGGGTTCCGTTGGCGGCGTTCGTTTATGTTCGCTCTCTTCGTGAAGTTGTTCGACCTCCCGGACTTTTTCGACGCTCGTGTCGGTGAAGCGTGCCGTCACCGATGCGGAAAGGTTGCCGTCGATGTAGAACGCGAGCACCGCGTCGAGCGTGTCGTAGTCGAGTCCGAGCTCCTCCTCGTCGGTGCCGTAGTCGACCATTCCGCCGGTCGGCGTCTTCTGGACGATAGACTCGTCGACGCCGATGTGGGCGGCAACCTGTCTGACCTGCTGTTTGTAGAGGTTCGCGAGCGGGTTACAGTCCACGCCGCCGTCGCCGTATTTCGTCACGTAGCCCGTTGCGAGCTCCGCGCGGTTTCCGGTTCCCAGAACGATTCTGTTCTCTCGGTTGGCGAGGAGATACGTGACGGCCATCCGAATTCGGGCGCTCGTGTTTCCGACGTATCGCCCCTCCCACTGATCCTCGGCGAGGTTCCCGTCGTCGGTGTCTGCGGTCTCGAGCACCTCGTTCATGATGGAGTCGATGCCGAAGACATCGTAGGAAATACCGAGATCGGACGCGACGCGCTCGGCGTCGCTCATGTTCTCGTCCTCGTTTACCTCCTTCGGCAAGGTGACTCCGTGAACCGCCTCAGCACCGAGGGCTTCGACCGCGAGCGTTGCAGTCGTCGTGCTGTCGATACCGCCCGAGAGCGCGATCTCGGCGCCGTCGGCGTCGGCTGCGTCGACTCGGTCTCGAATAAATTCCAGAAGGTGGTCGGTCTGTGCTTTGACCTCGTCCGCAGAGAACCGAAGGTCGACCGGTTCGATCGAATCGTCGATCTGCTGGTAATTTTCGGGCATGCAGGTGCCTGAGTAACCAGCTTGAGACTGATAATGGTCGTGCTTTCGAGCGCGCTCGCTCGGCCGACGAACGTATACACTGTCGCTCCGCGATATCGATTTTAAAAAACGCCGGATTCCCTGTATTCCTCCCGGCTAGCAACCCTTCCATTCTCTTATGGGATAGCCCACGACTTGTAGATGTGGGTTCGTTGCAGGTGTTGAGACTCTCCGCTCGAGATGAATCTTCTAGAGCGCTTCTTTGTACGCCTCGAGCGTCTCCTCGACGTCGGCTTCGGTGTGGGCGTAGCTGACGAACTGACACTCGAATTGATTCTGGCTGAGGAAGATACCCCGCTCTTTCATCTGTCCCCAGAATACGCGTCGCCAGCGATCGGTTTCGGCGGCTTTCACGTCGGCGCTGTTTTTCGGCTCGTACTCGTATCGCGGGGAGTCAGGATCCTGCACGGGGCCGAACTCCGGTGCTCCGTCGAGCGCTCTCGCTCCTGGCCCCTCTCGAGTAAAGAGAACCTTGAACATGCTCGCCGTTCCCGCGACGGTGTAGCTCGGTGCTTGATCGGCGACGATGTCGGACAGTCCAGACCGGAGTTGATCACCGAGTTCGTCGACGTGTGCATAGACATCGTTTTCGGCGGCGAATTGTAGCGTCTCGAGGCCGGCGGCCATCGTCACGGGATGGCCGGAGAACGTTCCCGCCTGGAAGACGTCGCCCGCGGGCGTGAGTCCTTCCATAATTTCGGCCTTGCCGCCGATCGCGCCGACGGGGAAGCCGCCGCCGACGATCTTTCCGAACGTCGTCAGGTCGGGCGTGACGCCGAGTTCGCTCTGAGCACAGCCCAGACCGCCGACGCGGAATCCCGTGATCACTTCGTCGAAGATCAAGAGCGAGCCGTGTTCCTCGGTAATTTCTCGCAGGAACTCGTGATAGCCCGGGACGGGATGAACGATGCCGTTGTTTCCGAGGATCGGCTCGGTGAGCACGGCGGCAATGTCGTCGCCGTGTTCCTCGAAGACCTCGCGAACGGCGTCCTCGTCGTTGAACGGCACCGGAATCGTGTGCTCGGAAAACGATGAGGGAATCCCCGCGGAACTCGGGCCGCGCTCGTCGGCGTCGCCTTCGACGAGCGTCGACTCTTGAGCGCCGTGGTAGCCGCCCTGCATGACGACGATCTTGTTCCGGCCCGTGTGGCCTCGAGCCAGCCGGACCGCGGAGGTCGTCGCTTCGGTTCCGGAGTTGACGAAGCGGATCTTTTCGACGCTCGGGACGTGGCGAACGACGAACTCCGCGAGGTCGACTTCGATTTCGGTCGGCGCGCCGTACATCGGTCCCTCGCTCGCGGTCCGCTGGATCTCGGCTCGGACTTCCTCTGGGAGGTCGTGGCCGAGCAATAGCGGTCCGAGTCCCATCACCCAGTCGACGTAGCGATTGCCGTCGGCGTCGATAACGTGGCCGCCGTCTCCTTTCTGGACGAAGAAGGGATACGGTTCGACCGCCGCACGAACAGCAGAATTCACACCGCCGGGCATTACTGAAAGCGCCCTGTCGTACAGGTCGCGCGAGTTGTCGTCGTTCATACGCGGGCCTTACGCTTCGGGCGGCAAAGAAGTACCGAGGTCGACCGACGAACCGCTCGTTGGAATCGAAAATAACTCGCAGAACCGAGGCGAACTCGCCTCGAGGCGAGCCGCGCTGATTGATTGGAGCGTCTCTCTCACGAGAACGATAGTCGAATCGGAACCGAGCCGATCAGACCGCGTCCGTTCCGGTGTCGCCGGTGCGAACCTGCGTCGCGCTTTCGACGGGGATCACGAAGATCTTGCCGTCACCGGGTTCGCCGGTGTTGGCTCCTTCGCGGATCGCGTCGACGACGTCCTCTGCGGGGACATCCGCGACGACGCACTCGATTTTGACCTTCTGGTGAAGGTCGACGGTGTACTCCTCGCCGCGCCACTGTCCCTTCTTGGCGGGCTGGGAGCCGCGTCCGGAGACGTTCGTGACGGTTAGCGACGGTGCGCCGCTTTCGGCGAGCGCCTTTTTCACGTCGCCGAGTCGGTCCGGACGGATGATGGCCGTGACCATCTGAATGTCCGTCGTGTAGCCGTCTTCGCCGCCGTCGGTACGGAGCTGTTTTTCGGGAACGCCGCCGTCGGTCGCGACATCCGGGCCACCGAATTCCGGATAGGTGTCGACGCCGTGTTCGGAGACGTCGAGGCCATCGCGCTCGTGTTCTGGGGTAACTCGAGCTTGTCCGATCGCTTTGAACCCGCCCCAGATAACGGCGGTTGCGACGATCGTCCAAGCGCTGATGAGGACGACGCCGGTGACCTGTGCGACGAACGCGTTTGCAACGTTATCGACGACACCGGGTGCGGCTACGAACGGGAACAGGAGCGTCCCCAGAATACCGGCCGAGCCGTGAACGGGGAAGACTGCACAGACATCGTCGATTTTCAGGTAGTCCTCAACGGCCTTGAAGACGAGCGGGAGCTGTGCACCGGCGATTCCGCCGACGACGAACGCGCCCCACCACGCGGTGGTGTCTGGAATCGCCGTGATTCCGACGAGGCCGGCGAGTAATCCATTAGCAACGTACAGCGTGTCGACTTTTCCGGTCATCGACCATGCGACGAGTCCAGCAGCCATCGCACCGCAAGCCATCGAAATCGTCGTGGTTGCGGCGACTCGACCGAGCTGGTCGCCCAGGAACACGCTATCGCCGAAGATCGCCGAGGTTCCGACGTTGAAACCGTACCAGCCGAAAGCGAGGATGAGCGTTCCCAGAACGGCGAAGGTCAACGAGTGGCCGGGAATGACGTTCGCCGATCCGTCATCGTTGAAGCGGCCGATTCGTGGGCCGAGCATCCACGCTGCGGTAAGGCCGGCGAGACCGCCCATACCGTGGACGATCATGCCGCCCGCGAAGTCAGCGAACGGCGTGCCGGTGATCGTCTCGATGTATCCACCGGCCCAGGTGATCCCGGTGACAACTGGATAGATCACCGCGGCCAGCAAGAATGTGTATCCAACGTACGCGCGAAGCTTCGCACGACCGGCCACGGCACCCGAAACGATGGTCGCCGCCGTCATCGCGAAGACGGCACCATACAACCAGTCGATCCAGCTACCGGCGTCACCGACGAACGCAGGCTCGAAACCAGCGCCGGCGACGGCGCTTTCGACGCCGACGCCGATGAGGAAGAACACCGTTACTCCGACGCTCCAAGTCAGGAGGTTCTTCGTCAGCTGATTTGCTACGTTCTTCGAGCGTACCTGCCCCGCTTCGAGCATGGCGAAACCTGCGTGCATGAAGAAGATGAGGAACGTGACGACCAGAATCCAGGTACTGTTGATCGCCTCGATCATCATCTCGGTATCGGCCTGAAGAACCGTTGGCTCGATCATGCTTGCGTCACCTCGCTACCCGTTCCGAACGCACTGTCCCCGATACCGTTACGTATGTCCACACTATCCTTGTTTTGAGTCATGATTGTACTCCAAATCACGTTCGTTCTCGAGGTCTCACCCATATATAATGGTTGGCGTTGACAATCAGGCAGGAATGGTGGTGTAATAGGACCATTCGGACGAATCTAGAGGTGATATAATGTGTATTAGGGTCTTGACTAGGGCTGTTCGTCTTCTCACGTGCTTATACACTGACCGTCCGTCCACCGGGATTCGGAGCGACCGTGGAAATTTTTGCGGCGATTGAACGGGTTTTGGCCTTTTTGGGCTTGCGCGCGGCAGATGTTGCCACATGGGTGTCCCGGTTCGAGTGTATGTGAACGTTTGGCGGTTTCTGGCTGTTTTCAGTCATCTGTGGATAAAATATTCACCAGGCTCGAGCGAGGTGGCATTTTTCGAAGAAGCGACCTCTCATTTCACCAGCACCGAATACTCGAGCGCCGGATCATCTGAGAGACTGCCCCTCGTTCAGGATCCAGCCGATAGCTCTTCGGCGACGGTTTCCGCGAAGTACGTCAGAATCAGATCCGCACCTGCGCGTTTGATCGACAGCAGCGACTCGAGCGCCACTTCGTCCAACTCGAGCCAGCCTTTCTCCGCGGCGGCGTGGAGCATGGCGTACTCGCCGGAGACGTTGTACGCGGCGATGGGGTGGTCGAACTCCCGTCGGAGATCGGAGACGATATCGAGGTACGGCAGCGCCGGCTTGACCATCAACACGTCCGCTCCCTGCTCGACGTCGAGTTCGACCTCCCGGATCGCCTCGCGCGCGTTCGCGGGATCCATCTGGTAGTGTCGTCGGTTTCCGAAGGAGGGTGCGCCGTCCGCGGCGTCCCGGAACGGGCCGTAGAAGGCGCTCTCGTACTTCGCCGCGTAGCTCATGATCGGGACGTGCTCGAAGCCAGCCTCGTCAAGGGCGCGCCGAATCGCGCCGACCATCCCGTCCATCATCCCGCTGGGTGCGATCATATCCGCCCCCGCTTGCGCGTGGGAGGTCGCGATCTTCTCGAGGGACTCGAGGGTCGCGTCGTTGTCGACGGTCATCGTGTCGGCCGGCGTGGCGGCGTCGTGATCGCAGGTTGTTTCGGGTGCGGCGCCGTCTTCGCCCTCGCCGCGGAGTTCCTCCGCCAACGGTCCGCAGTGGCCGTGGTCGGTGTACTCGCAGAGACAGACGTCGGTGATGACGTACGCGTCCGTCTCGTTCGTGATTCGTCGAGTCGCCTCCTGGACGACGCCGTCCCCGGCCCACGCGCGGGTCCCTTCGGGATCTTTGGATTTTGGAATGCCAAACAGCATGACGGCCTCGACGCCGCTCGCTCTGACTTCTTCGACGCGGGCAACCGCCTCGTCGATCGGGACGCGCTCGTGGCCCGGCATCGACTCGATTGGGACGCGCTCGTCGGTCGTCGCGTCGACGAATATCGGTGCGATGAGATCCGACGGCTCGAGGCTCGTCTCGCTCACCAGCGATCGAATCCGATCCTGTCGAAGCCGTCGCGGGCGATGGGTGAGGTTCATATCCCTTCTTTCGTCGGGTCGCGCAAAAACGATGCGTTCGTTATCTGGTTCGTTCCGCCCGCGGTCGCCGTGTGCTCGAGAACCTGCCCAGCCGTTCCCTTGGAGGTCCGCCACTACTGGTACCCCTGAGCCTAGCTGTTCTCTCTGGCGGGTGGGTCGCGTCTCACGATTCGACCGAACAGATCCCTGTTGTCCGCAACTCGGCGGTAGAGCGGTTCGCGCGCCGCTTCGGTGCCGGGAAGTCGTCGAAAGGCCCCCGCGAGGTGTCTCGAGGACGTCTCGAGTCGCGTGCCGACCTCCTCGATCGCTTCGCCACAGGAGTAGACGGCGTCCTGCGTGAGGAGGTGTGCGCAGTCTTCGTACTCGTCCGGGAGCCGAGCCAGTTGATCCGGCGTGAGATCCGTAAAGCCGACGAGTTCGAAGTCGCCGCGCTCGGCGGCGTATTCGGCACACCATGTACAAAACCCGCAGTCGTCGTCGAAGACCAGTCGCGGCGCGGTCGATTCGGACTCGCTCATGCCGGCAATTGCGGCCCGGTTACCAAAAGGATTCAGCACCGGTCAGAACGTTCATCGGGACCTTTGAGGACCGCGTTCTCGAGCGGCCATCGGTCCTCGACCCGCTCGGTGCGTCTCTGTGCCATGTTTTGACTCCGCGCTCTCACGCGCGTGTGTAGGAACATAAATTTAAGTTCGCGTCTCCCATTTACATCCGTTAGCAATGGCCATAGATCCACAGTTCCACGAAAACCGCGAGAAAGAAGGCGAAGAGAACGGGGTTGCCGTCTGGGGGCCGGTCGACGAACCCGAAGAGCTCGGCATCCGAGGAACCCACGTTGCCGTCGATTACGACCTGTGTATCGCCGACGGGGCTTGCCTCGAGGACTGTCCCGTCGACGTCTTCACGTGGGTCGACACGCCGGGACATCCGGAAAGCGATAAGAAGGCGGAGCCGACCAAAGAAGCACAGTGTATCGATTGCATGCTCTGTGTCGACGTCTGTCCGGTCGACGCGATCGACGTGGACGCCGGTCGAACGGCCTGAACCGGTCGGGTATCTCCCCGCTCCGTCTCTCGTTACTACTCGGCGCGATCGACGTCGACTTGCTCTTTTAACGTCTCGAGGCCGTCGGCCTCGGCGAGTTCCTGCAACCGCTCGCGGAAGTGTTCCTCACAGAGGCCAACCTTGAGTCCCTCGGTCTCGGCGGCGAAGGCGGCCTCGCGGTCGCAGTAGTGGCAATTCATAGCAGGTCATTTGGGCCGAGACACATTGAAGCCTCCGTTATCGGTCGAAAACCCCGTATTCAGCTGGACAATCCGAGTTCGTGATACGCGCCTCTCGAGAGGCCGGCGACGCCCAACCGATCGTCGTGGGCGTCGGTCCCGCCGGTAGCGAGGAGGTCGTATCGCTCGAGCGCCCGCTCGACCGGTTCGAGATCTACCTCGCCGCCGTAGGGATAGTGCAACTCGACCGCGTCGAGGTCGGCGGCGAGCTCGAGCGCCCGCTCGGGTTCCGGATATCGAAGCGGATGGGCCAACGAAACGATCGTGGCGGCCTCCGAGAGGAGTTTTCGGCCGCGCTCGAAGGAAGGGATCTCCCGCGGGACGAAACACGGTTTCCCGCTTCCGATCAGCTCGTCGAACGTCTCCTCGTAGTCGTACGCTGTGTCGGGGTGGTTCGCGACCGCTCGGGCAACGTGCGGCCGGCCGAAGCCGTCGTCGACGGTGACGCCGAGGTCGACGCCGAGGCGATCCTCGATACAGTCGACGATGGCTTGCCCGCGCTCGCGCCGATTCGTCTGGATTCCCGTCAGGGTCTCCTCGAGTTCCGGCGTCGGCTCGAGTTCGTAGGCGAGGAGGTCGACTCGCTGGCCGTCGGCCGTCTCGACGCGCAGTTCGATGCCGTGGAGGATCGTCACGCCGTCGCGTTCGACCATCGGCGCTTCGAAGGGTTGGCGTCGGTCGTGGTCGGTGATCGCGACGACCTCGACACCGTGGCGCTTTGCGGCGTCGGGCACCTCCTCGAGTTCCAGGCTCCCGTCCGAGCGGGTCGTGTGGACGTGGAGATCGGCGTATGGCATACTGTTCTCGAGTTGGCCCGGTGCTAAAGACGTTTCTCACTGGTTGCCGCCGCGTTGTGGTCTCGCTCGGCCCGACTGTTGCTCTCGACTGTATTCTTTCTCAGTGTCGTGGTCCGCCTCTCGCTCGAGAGTAGTCGATCCCCGCTGGTGATTTCGACGTCTCTGCCAGCGGTGTTCTAGGACGACAAAGGCATATAATGTCTATCGCCCTCCTAAAGAACGTTTATGGACAATGTTTATAATTATTGTTCACAACGGTTAGCGTGTAATGCTGCTCAATGGCACCGGCGAGATGATCGACGCACACGAGTATCCCGCGACCACCGAAGAAATGATCGAAGCCTACGGGGATCGCACGCTCGAGCTCCCGAACGGCTCCGAATCCGTCGAGGAGGTACTCACTCGCCTCGATTCGGAGACGTTCGAGTCCTCCGAAGAAGCGCGCTTTGCCGTCTACTCCGCCGTGAGCAAGAAGGCGATCGGCCGCGTCGGCTACAGCGACCGCGACCCGACGCCGCTCGGTAGCCCGTACGCCCCCGAACAAGTGTCGTTCTAAGCACTCCTTCAAAATCGACTTCGCGTTTTGAGTATTCTCGAACTGGTAAGTTGGCCCGTGCAAGTACCTTTTTACGCCTCGGGTTCGCTCGTGGTTCGAGAAACCTTTGATTTCTCGTCATCACGAAAGACGCCTGCGTCTTTCGAACGACTTCGCTCACTTACCTCTCGTCTGCTCACGGGCGCGAAGCGCCCGTTCGCACGGTCCGCGGGACCTATGGTCCCGCGCTGGGCGCAAAAATCTACGCTAAAAAGGCCGCTCGCTCCCGATGGTCGCTCGCGGGTGCAGTGTTTGCGCCGCGACCGCAGCGTAACGTCTCCGCCTGAACTGAGCACTTAGTGTCTTGTTGATAAAGGCGGTGCGACAGTCGAGGATCGGGGTGAGGCGATCAAAAGCGCGTCAGTACTCCTCAGAGTGACGTGTAGCCGTGAAGGACCTCGATAGCGTCTGTGACGAGCGAGTCCGCTAGCTTTCCTTGTTGGTTGTCGAGGTCTCGCTGTTTGATCGTCGTCACGTACCAGGGGGAGACGTATGCGTCCGTTTTCGATCCGCCCCGAATCCACGCCTCGTCAGGAACAGCGATTCCGTCAGGATGTTCCTGGGTCGTCATCCCAATGGCGATACACTCGTCGGCTGAAAACGGGTGCGACGTGTCGCTTATAACGAGCCACGGCCGATATGCGGAATCAGCTTTGTGTGGCGCTGGCCCCCACCACACCTCCCCTTGGATGTCGGCCATCTACTGATCCTCATTGGTCGTATCGACACTGGACCCCCACTCATCAGGGTCTTCCGGACCGAGTCGATCGGTCGCCGCACGAGCGGTTGCCATCGCGTTGAGTGTCTTCTCGATGTCCTCGTCATCGGCAATTGCCCAGTACTCTCCGCGGTGTCGGGCGAGCCCGCGGTCTTCTAACCGAGACAGGACGACGCCGACGCTACCGCGTGCAACGTCGGTCGCCTCGTGTATTTCCTTCGGCGTGAACGCCCGATCTGGCGATGATGCGAGGAAGGAGAGAATCTCTTCTGCGTTCGTTTGTCCGCCCGCCCGAAGCTCCTGGACCGGATCTTCCTCGAAGCGCTTGATGTCGATAGGCATACTCGGTGCTATGTAATCTACTGTAATAGGTGTAATGGACACGACTCCAGTGGTGAGCTTCCGTCCTGTACTGAATGGCAACTACAGGTGCGAAGTGACCACTGCGGAAAGCTCTAGTATCCGCGAGCGAAGCGAGCGGTTCCCCGCCGGGGTGGGGTGAAACCCCGCGACGGCGGCCTTTTTCATCGAAGTTTTTGCGCCGAGTGGTTCGCCTTTGGCGAACCCGAGGTGGAAAAAGTTCGTTCTCTGAACTTTCCGGAGACCGCTCACCCGAGAAACTCGAGCGCGTCGTCTAACTCGAGCGGGACGGACCCTTTCTGATAGCCTTCGATGTGTCCGTTTGGACGCGCTCGATAGACGACGGCGGGACGGTGGCGAACGTCGGGTTGCTCGCCTCGAACCGCGTTCCAGTTGTCGTCGCGGAAACTCGAGCAGTCGACGAACAGGACCGCGCCGCCGCCGTGTTCGGCGAGCTGCCCATTAGTCTTCGTCTCGGCGGTATCCCGAACCGCGGCGACCGGCCCAGCGGCGGCCCGGTTCGCCGGCGGCTGCGGTCGAGTCACTTCGACGAGGACGTTCGTTTCCGCGTCTTTCGCACGGTAGTCAAGCGAGTGGCCCGTCGTGACTTCGATCTCGGGGACCACGTCGTAGCCCGCGTCGACGAGGACTTTCGCGGCGATAAATTCGCCCATCGCCGCGCTCATGCGGACGCGGTCGACGTGATCGCTGGTTCCGAGCTTCCCCGACATGACGTGTCGGTACTCGTCGAGCGTGCCGCTCGAGAAAAAGTCCTCGAAAAAGCGCGTTGCTTCTCGTCTGCCGGCGTCGGGAAAGCCGGCCGCGTGCTCGCGGAAAAAGGCCCGCGTAGATTCGCGTCCGTCTTTGGACATGAATACGGGGAGGAAAAACCACGAAAGGTGGGGATAGTCGGCGAGCCACGGATCCTCCTCGTGGAGCGTCGAGAGCAGTTCTCGCTGTGCCCACCGCGAAACGTGATACGGTACCTCTGTCCAGCCGAACTTGTCGGTTCGCCACAGCGTCGACGGCGTTTCGGTGTTGCCCATCCAGTAGGCGTCCTCGCCGTCGTTTCGGGCGAACAGCGCCACGTCGCCGTTTGTCATCTCGAATCGGTGGGTGTCCCACCCGCCGTTGATCCGACATCGCGGACTGACGGCTCGAGCGCCGATGTTGTTCCGAAGCGGTTGCAAAATTTCCTGTCGAACCCGTTGCTCGCTCCAGTGAGCGGGCGAATAACGGAAGCGAAGCGGCCGTGCCACGGACGCTAGTACGCGCTGGCCTCGCATACGTCTTCCCTTCTCTCTTTCATTCCTCATCTGCTGATAGTATCCGTTTCACACATGTTAACGGCCAATTCAACCGTTACTTTGATAAGAGATAACTCCCAACATGTGTATAGTTACCATGTCAATGGGTGCCTACGATGAGGACGAGCACGAGCGACGTGAAAAGCAAGCTTCTAAGGTCGACACGGATTTCGACGACGAGCGGACAATCCATCACGGAACGGTCGAGTACGACTCGGGCGATTCTGCGGATGCGCTCTTAGACAAGTTTGAGGAGATCAAATCGAACTAGTGGCTATCTTTCCTTTCTGAGTGGAATCCAACCGTCGTACCGGCGGGTCGATCGAATGAGACAGGGGAACGACTTTCACCGTTCCGTACCGATACCCAGCTATGGGAACTGACTCGTGTGACGGCTGCGGCCGACCGATCTCGGTCGCGGGCGGCATCGCCAACATCTGGACGTTCGGCGAGAACGACGGCAGTGACGGTACGGCGATGACCCTCGAGCTCGAGGACGGCTCGGATCACTTGCTGTGTTATCCGTGCCTCGAGGCGCTGCCCGACGAACCGACTGCCGAGGATATCGAGAACTTAGAGCAAGTCGACGAGGAGACGTCGATTTTGTCCACACCGTGAGGAACCCACTTCACTGATCCATTCGGTGCCGACGCTGCTGAGCCAAGTAAACCGAGAGCGAACGGAAGGGGTGGGATTCGAACGCCACGAGGCCTGAGGGCCTCCGCGGGCCAATGGCCCACGGTGCTCTTCCGCTGAGCGACCCTTCCACACTCACATCCGATGGGAGATTTCGTATTTGTAATCGAGCGCCTACGATACGGTAGGCGGTGATTTCGGCCGCCGACCGACGGTTTCTGATCGATCGACACGATTGGCGAGATTCACCGACAGCGACGGTCCGGTGCTTTTAGGACCGAGCCCCTCCGTGAACCGAACGGTGAACACCGAGCGGATCTTCGAGGAGTTTCCCGCGCCGAGCTACCGCGGAACGCAGGAAACGGCCCTTCGAGACATACGAGACGCCTTCGAAGCCGGCAACGACGTCGTTCTCGTCCGAGCGCCGACAGGGAGTGGCAAGTCCCTACTGGCTCGAGCGATCGCCGGCTGTGCACAGACCGTCGAGGAGGCTGACCCCAGCGATCCGTCCGGAGCCTACTACACGACGCCGCAGGTTTCCCAACTCGACGACGTCGCGGCCGACGACTTGCTCTCGGACCTGAACGTCATCCGCGGGAAATCGAACTACGACTGTATCCTTCCGAACGAACGGGACACGCCGGTCAATCAGGCTCCCTGCGTTCGCGAGCGGGGATACGACTGTTCGGTCAAACATCGGTGTCCGTACTTTTCTGACCGCGCGATCGCGTCGAACCGCGAAATCGCGGCGATGACGCTCGCGTACTTCATGCAAACTGCCGGAAGCGAAGTCTTTCGAACGCGAGACGTGGTCGTCGTCGACGAAGCTCACGGATTGGCCGAGTGGGCCGAGATGTACGCCACGATCCGGCTCGGTCCTCGATCGATTCCCATCTGGGAGGACCTCCGCGTCCCCGATATCGGGAGCATCGACCGCGCCGCGAGGTACGCCGAAAACCTCGCCCAAACGTGTACCCGGCGGAAAGACGAACTGCTCGCCCAGGAGACGCTCACGCCCGCGGACGTTCGCGAACGGGATCGGTTCCAGGAACTCATCGGCGAACTCGAGTGGTTCGTCTCGGACTATCGAGATCCCGAGAGTCCGACGACCTGGCTCGTCGATCAGGAGTCGGCCGACGAAAACGCACAAAGTACCGATTCGGACGGCGAGGACGAGGAACTCGGCGGCCCGTTGACGATCAAGCCGATGAACCCCGAGCGGTACCTCAGACACACCGTCTGGGATCGCGGAAACAAATTCGCGCTCTTATCGGCGACGATTCTCAACAAGGACGCGTTCTGCAGACAGGTCGGCTTGAACCCCGAAAACGTCGCCCTCGTCGATGTCGAACACACATTCCCCGTCGAAAACCGCCCGCTGTACGACGTGACCCAGGGGAAGATGACCTACGACGAGCGCGACGAAACCCTGCCGAAGATCGCCCGAACTATCGTCCGGATCATGCAAGAACACCCAGACGAGAAGGGGTTGGTCCACGCCCATTCCTACGCGATCCAGGAGCGACTGGCCGACCTCCTCCGGGATTTCGGCGTCGGCGAGCGGATACGAACCCACTCGAGGGAGGGCCGGGACGGCGACCTCGGGGCCTGGAAGGCGAGCGACGAGCCGGACGTGTTCCTCTCGGTCAAGATGGAGGAAGCGCTCGATCTCAAGGGCGATCTCTGTCGCTGGCAAGTGCTTTGCAAAGCGCCGTTTCTCAACACCGGCGATTCGCGCGTCGCCCACCGACTCGAGGAGGGCCAGTGGGCCTGGTACTACCGAACCGCGCTCCGGACGATCATCCAAGGCTGTGGCCGGGTCGTCCGCGCGCCCGACGACTACGGAGCGACGTACCTCGCGGACTCGAGTCTGCTGGATCTGTTCGATCGCGCGCGGACGGATATGCCCGATTGGTTCGAAGCGCAGGTCGTTCGAATGGACCAACCCTCGTTGTCCTCGTTCGACCCTCAGGCTGCGGTTACTGAGTCGGGGACTCCGGGGCGAACGTCTCCGAACCGATCCGCGGTCGACTCCGAAGACAGCTCTCAAGCCGACTCTCGGTCCGAATCCACGCCCGCTGACGACAGTAGCCGTCGCTCCTCACGAAATCAGGATACTTCACGAAATCGGAGCGGCTCGCGAACGCGGAGGTCGTCACGCTCGAGTCCCCTTGCGGATGTCTGGGACACCGACGGTTGATCGGCCCTCTGACGGTGGTCTCACCCGTTCGATCCCCTCATCAGCTCGACTCCTTTAGAAGAGATATATCGCTGGCATCGCGACCATCGAGGTCGCCATCAATATCGCGAACATGAGCGCGATGAGCTGTCCTCTGTCCATTATCGTCCCGTTCTTCCCCGACGAGTATGAATGTCACGGCTCCGTTCGCCGCTGCGTACACATCCTATTTTCGAGGGCTATCGCTCGTTTCGAGTGTGATTCACTCATCTCCATTGTCGTACTATCGCTCGGATCAGTCGATAACGGCGTCGAGAACGACGTGTTCGACGCCCGCGCTGTGACTTTTGACGCGACTGCGATCGACTTCCTCCAGCGTTCGTTCCGCCGCTTCGACGGCCGTCTCGAGTCTCCCCATCGGTCGATCCCACAGGAGTGATTCGGGCGTCGCCTCGTGGTAATGAATCGTTCCGCCGGGTACGAGCGCCTCGAGTGCTGCAGGGAGGAATTCGTGGGCTTCGTCGGTTCGAGCGGTGGTTTCGTCGTCGCAGGCTCTATCAGCATTCGATTCGGAGCCGACGCCGTAGTAACCCATCACCACTCTGTCGACCGCGAGGTCGTCAGTCAACTCCCTGCAGTCGGTCAGATAGGCCTCGAGATCGTCCTGAACGCCGTTCAACATCGCGTTCTCGACCAGATAGCGAAACGCAGTCGGGTTGAGTTCGGCTGCGGTCACCAGTCCACCGGCTCGTGCCATCGGGAGCGTGAAGTAGCCGATTCCGGCGAACATGTCGAAGACTCGTTCGCCTTCCGAAACGACCTCGCCCATTCGCGCCCGTTCGGCCTGATTTCCCGGCGAGAACATGACTTCAGTCGGATCGAGTCCGTACTTGGTCCCGTGTTCCGTGTGGATGGTCTCGGTATCGCGATGACCAGCGAGCAATCGCGTTCGAGGCTCCCGGTGGGTTCCCGCCGCTCCGTCGTTCGCGACCCCCTCGTCGTCGAGGACGCTTTCGGCCTCGCCGTGAATCTCGAGCAGTTCCTCGCCGAGTGCCGTCTCGTCGGGACAGTCTTCGGGGACCGTCACGAGAATCACCGAGCCGACGACGGCCCACGACCCAGGGACGTACTCGAGGTCGGCCTCGCTCCAGCCGCGTTCGGCGAGTCTGGTCTCGAGGTCCGGACTCCGGTAGTCGGGGTCGACCTGGCGGATCACCTCGAGCACCGACGTCTCGTCGGGATGGTCCGAAACCGGCAGTGCGACCGTCTCGGTGGTATACTCGCGAACCCGTCGCTCGTCGTCGTAGATCTCTTCGGCTCGCAAGGATTCGGCCGCCGTCTCTGCTCGCGGCTTCTCGACGACGACGGCCAGCGGCGAGTTGGTTCCCGCCTGGAGCGTCGGGCTCGCCTCGTCGGGGTTTAGCCTGGGTTCGTCGGCGTTCGAACTCCCTTCGTCCGGGTGCTCAGTCATCGCTATCCGCCGGAAGGATGTGCAACCCGGCGCGGCTCTTCAGGACGGGAACCGTCTCGGCGTCGGGGTCGAAGTAGTCCGGCCGCGCGACCGTCTTCGCCTGATAGGTCTCTGGATCGAGCACCTGTACAGCGTTCTCGTCCTCGACGGTGACGACGGTCGTCTCGTCTGCGTCCTCGAGTTCGCCGAGCTTTCGGGCGTCGGGGGAGTTGCCCTCTTCGTAGTCCGCTTCGTAGTGCTCGCCCGTCGTAATGCGCGTTCCTTTGAGATTCCCTCGAGCGCTCCGGACGAGGACGGGACCATCGTCGTCGTCTTCGTCGGCGAGTTCGATGATGTCGCCCGCTCGGTACGGCGGGAGACGGACGGCGAAGGTGACGCGGTAGACCTCGTTTCCGTCGGAATCCTCCGTCACGAGCGTCTCGGCGTCGTTGACGGTGCCGCCGAACTCCTCGATCATCTTGTTCGAGATTTTCTTGCCGATTTTGTTGGTCGAGACCCGCATGTTCAGCCCGTCCGACGTTTCGCCCATCTTGGTGATGAAGGCGTTGCGGTCTCCGGTCGCCTCCATTTCGGCGACGATGTTGTTCGCGATCTCTTTGGCGCGTTCGGTCTCCTCGGCGACCGGCGTCCGGTCTTCGGCGCGGATCTGGACGATACTCGCGTAGTAGTCGCCGGCGATTCGGCCACAGCGGGTACAGGTTTGTCGAGCGATCCTGACGGGGACGGTCACCTCTTCTTCGACGGGCTCGCCGCGTACGACGCCCGTGAAATAACAGTGCATTCGGATCGTGTTCTCGTCGACCTGCTCGGGTTCGACCTGCCAGGCCACGTCGTCGACGTCGACGTGAACCCCGAGCGCGTCGCTCACCTCCTCGATCGCGACGTCTGTGTAGTCGTCCGCCCCGATGTCGACCCAGCGCTGTCCCCGGTGGACCGCCCCACAGCGGGCACATACTCGGACGTCGACCTGTTGCGGTGCGTCGATGAACTCGAAATCCTCGAAGTAACACGACCGACAGAGATCGCTCCCCTCGTTGCTCGGTTCGGGCGGTTCGCGCTCGAGGGACCCGTCGCTCTCCGTCTCGCTCGTGTCGTCCGCGCCGGTCGTCTCCTTTTCGTTAGTCGTCTCGGTCGCGTCGCTCCTGGACCGATCCGGAATCGGATCACCACAGCGGGGACAGAACGCACGCGAGTCAGCCATTGACCCCACTTTGGGGTTGAGCGAGTTAAACGGCGCGCTCTCGCGGTTGCGCCCGTCGAAACGAATACCCGCTCGATTCAGTTTGTGAGAACTCCACACGAAATCAGGGGGTTCAACTCCGGTCCGGTGATCGGATAGTCACTCGTTTCCACGCGAAACAAGGGGGGTTGCGTCGATTTCGGAGTGGACACGCCCGAACGTCGACGGCGTGAACGAATGCACCCTATCGGTACGTACTCGGGTGGTTTTCTTTCGTCACTCGAACACCGCGGACCGACCACTGACGACTTTGGTGGACGGAAACCCCTATCACGTGTGGAACTATCACGCGGCGGAAAGACGATCGTCTGCCCCGCGTCAGACAATTATGAACGCGTTCTGTCAGACGCGTTCGCGTCCTCGGGTCTCGATACGAAACGAGGGGGTTCCCGCCGAATTGCCCGTCCGCCGGTTTGACGGCACTTATTTCCCCTCGAGCCCTATGTGCCCGTATGGACTGGCAACCGGACTGGGGACTCCGCGCGCGAATGGGCCTCACGATGTTCCTGCTCTTCGCGGTGTACCTGCTCTTCATCGTTGCACTCACGGTCGTCTTCGGCGGAACGGCCTCGAGTCTTCTCCTCATCGCGCTCCTGTTCGGGAGCTTCTCGTTGATCCAATTCTTCTACAGTGACAAGCTCACGCTGTGGAGTATGGGTGCCGAGGAGGTCGAGTACGAGGAGTACCCGCAACTACACGCCTCGGTGGATCGGCTCTCCCAGCAGGCTGACCTTCCGAAGCCGAAAGTGGCCGTCGTCGATTCGAAGGTGCCAAACGCCTTCGCAACCGGTCGCTCGCCGAGCAACGCCGTCGTCGCGGTGACGACCGGACTCATGCGAACGCTGGACCAGGAGGAGTTAGACGGCGTGCTCGCACACGAACTCGCCCACGTCAAGAACCGCGACGTGGCCGTGATGACCATCGCTTCGTTCCTTTCGACCATCGCCTTCCTCATCGTTCGCTTCGGCGGCCAAACGATGATCTTCACCGGCGGCGGGCGAAGTCAGGGCGGCGGCAAGGGCGCGGCGGGGATCCTCGTCGCCATCCTGATCTCGCTGATCGTTTGGATCATCAGCTACATTCTCATCCGCGCGCTCTCGCGCTACCGCGAATTCGCGGCCGACCGCGGCGCGGCGGCCATCACCGGCAACCCTGGCGCGCTCGCGTCCGCGCTCATGAAAATCTCGGGCGAGGTCGACAAAGTGCCCGACGAAGACCTCCGCGAGGAGGCCGAGATGAACGCCTTCTTCATCATCCCGCTGAAGTCCGGCATCGTCGGCCGCCTGTTCAGCACCCACCCCTCGACCGAACGACGGATCGAACAGCTCCGGGATCTCGAGCGCGAGACGGCGACGGCCTGAACGGTTTCGAGCGTCAGCAGTCCGTGACTATTTTTGAGGATGTTACCGAGCGGGTGACCGCAATCCGAGACTGTACTCGAGTGCGTCATCAATCTCGTTCATACGCTCGTCTGGGATCGACCCAATAACGTCTTGTACCCGATGATCGGTCGAAATCGTCCGAATCTGACTACACATCGCGACGGAGTCCTCTTGCAATGCACACTCGTCGGCTAGTACAACAACCTCGAACGGATAGCGTTGCTCGCCGAACGCCGTCGTAAACGGGACGACGATCGTCGTCGGCGCGTTTTCGTTTCCGATATCGTTCTGGACGACCAGACACGGTCGCGTTCCGCGTTGTTCAGATCCTCGAGTGGGATCCAACTCGACGACGACGATGTCACCGCGACGAACGTGCATTTACTCCCACTCCGGTGCGTCGCCGAGGTGTGCGTTCGCTTCGCGTGACGTTCCTTCCATCTCGTCGACCAGCTCACGAGTTTGCTCGGCTCGCCGACGATATCCCTCGGCGACCTCTTCGCGGGAGACGGGTTTTTCGATGACGATCTTTCCCGATTCTTCCCGAATCTCTACTTCGTCGCCGCCGTCGATTCCGAACGATTCTCGGAGTTCTTTCGGCAGCGTAACCTGTCCCCGTTCCCCGACGCGCCGTCTATCCGTATCGGGCATACCTATTCATACCATATTCATATTTATAACTGTGTTGGGTAGGATTTCGTTTTCAACGTTCCTCTTTGTATTGTCCTGCACCCTTCCTTCCGAATTCGTGCTCGAGTGCGCGCGAAAATGGATGACTTCTAAGGTAGTTCCCACGACAATAGAGGTATGGGACTGCTGGATGGACTCCGATCCGTACTCGGCTTGCGCGCCGAGTCCGACGCTAAGCGCGACGCCGACCCCGACGACCTCTTCGGGATGAGCACGGCCTATCTCACCATGGAAGCCGAACTGGGCTACAAGTCGGCCGACATTGGCGCACTCTGTTTCTCCGGCGTCGACTCGAGCACCTTCCGCGAGGCCGTCTCGGAAGTCGAGGCGATCCTCGAGGCGGGTCGCGAGGAGACGGGCACCGAGTTCGAGGTCGCCGAGGACGATCACGGCTACAGATGGGTGATCCTCGAGGAGAGCGATCCGGAGGATCTCATCACGAGCATGCACTTCGCGGCGGACACGTTCATCGAGCACGGCTACGGCTCGCGGCTGCTCGCCGCCGTCTTCGCCTACGAAGGGGGCGCCACTGCCGACAGTGACGGCCCCGCCTACTGGATCTACTCCTTCCGACGTGGCCGCTTCTATCCGTTCGCGCCCCGTCCCGGCCGCGAACGCGACTCGAGCGCCGAGTTCAAACTCGAGTCGGTGCTCGACGGCGAACTCGAGATCGAGCGCGAGAAGGAGTACTGGTACCCGCTGTGGCCGAGTTCGTCCGGAACGCACCCCTGGGAGTGACTCGCCCCGATTCGAACACTCCGCCGAACCGACCGACGAGGCCGGCACGTGTCGTATCTATTATGACCTGGGAGCGGGAACGATTGGCCAGTGAGCGATTGGAACCAGTTTAGAAGCGATCACGAGAACTCCGGCCACCGGAGAGCGCCGGCCCTAGAGGACCCGGAACGTCCAGACGCGGTCTGGGAGACCGAGATTAGCGGTTCGATCGAGGCAGCGCCGGTTCTCGACCGCGACACCGTCTACATCGGCTCGAGCGCGGGGAACGTGTACGCGTTCGATAGGTACGAGGGCCGACGTCGGTGGGTTTTCGAGACGCAGTTGCCGATCGACTCGGCGCTCGCTGTCACCGAGGAGTCGCTGTTCGTCGTCGCGGCTGACGGCACGGTGTTCGCACTCGAGCCGGAAACCGGGGAGCTCCAGTGGGAGGGTGAAGTCTCCGGGAGCGTCGAATCGGCACCGACGTTCTCGCGTGGCGTTCTCTTCGTTGGCCACGACGAGGGCGTCTCGGCGCTCGCCGCCGAAACCGGCGAGGAGCTGTGGTTCCACGAGACGGACGCCGGCGTCGTCGGGACGCCCGCGACGACGCCCGGATTCGAGACCAACCGCGTCTACGTCGGAACCTACCAAGACGAAGTCCTCGCGCTCGAGACGGCGTCGGGCGAGGAACTCTGGACGGCACCGATAAACGGCGCGGTCGTCGGCGGCCCGACGGCCGTTCCGGGCAACGGCGACGCGGAGCGAACCGAACCTGTCGGAACCGCTGAACGCACCTCTCCTGCGCTCGAACCGACCGCCTCCGAAGACGATGCCGCGGTCGGGAGCACTCCCTCACTCGAGGATGATACCGTGCACGGGACTGACACCGCAAGCGGCGCTGAGACCGCAGTCGGAACCGATATTCAGCCCAGCGAGACGGCTGTTGACACGGCCGAGAACCGACAGGAGAGCCTCGCCGTCGACGGCGATATCGATGCCGGCTCCGGCGACCGCGTGTACGTCGCCGACGACGGCGGACTCCTCGTCGCCTTGAACGCCGAAACGGGTCAGTCGTGGTTCACCTACGAGATTCAGGAGCCGTTTACGACCGCACCGACGGTTACCGACGACAGCGTTTTCGTCGCCGCCTCGGACGGTTACCTCCACATCACTGATACGATGTTCGGCAAGCGAAAACTCCGCGGGTGGCTCTTCGCGAAGAAGGGGATCAACCTCGACGGCGTTGCGCGCGCGGAACCGGCCGTCGTCGGTGACACTCTCTGTCTCGGCGATTCGAGCGGCTCGGTCTACGGGATCGATATCGACGAACCCGACTTCGGCTGGCACTACCCACTCGAGGAGGGCGTCTCGAGCGGCCCTGCGGTTTCTGACAGCTCCCTTTACGTTGTCACGGACGACGGCCGGCTCCGTTGTCTTTCCTGGCGGGACGAAACGACAGGCTGGGATTGATTCACTTCACCGCCGGCCGCCATCGATCGGTTCGTTCGCCGATTCTCTCTTGCCGGTTATACTCTCGGATACGAATCTGTTCACCCCGACGCCATGGCGCACTTTCACTTTCACTCCCCTGTTAACGAGGCTTTATACGGGTACCGGCACAACGACTGAGTATGGCAGACGCAGACCTCGAAGCACTCCCTGGTGTCGGACCGGCAACCGCAGACAAACTCTACGACGCAGGCTTTGATTCTTTCCAGAGTCTCGCCGTCGCCGCTCCGTCGGAACTCTCGAATACGGCCGACGTGGGCGAATCTACCGCGAGCGATATCGTTCGCGCGGCCCGCGACGAAGCCGACATCGGTGGCTTCGAAACCGGTTCGACGGTTCTCGAGCGACGAAACGAGATCGGCAAACTCAGTTGGCACATCGACGAGGTCGACGAATTGCTGGGCGGCGGTATCGAGACCCAGTCGATCACCGAAGTGTACGGCGAGTTCGGTGCCGGGAAGTCTCAGGTCACCCACCAGATGGCCGTCAACGTCCAGCTTCCGAAGGAAGTCGGCGGACTCCACGGGTGCGCCATCTTTGTGGACTCCGAGGACACGTTCCGCCCGGAACGTATCGACGACATGGTCCGCGGCCTCCCGGACGAGGCGATCGAAGCGACCCTTGAGGACCGCGATATCGAAGGATCGGCTGACGACGAAGCGACGCTCGATACTCTCATCGAGGACGTTCTCGAGAAGATTCACGTCGCGAAGGCGTTCAACTCGAACCACCAGATGCTGCTCGCCGAGAAGGCAAAAGAACTCGCGAGCGAACAGGAAGACTCGGAGTACCCGGTTCGACTGCTCTGTATCGACTCGCTGACCGCCCACTTTCGTGCGGAGTACGTCGGCCGTGGGAACCTCGCCGACCGACAGCAGAAACTCAACAAGCACCTTCACGACATCGACAAGGTCGGAAACCTCTACAACGCGGCCATCATCGTCACCAATCAGGTCGCCTCGAACCCCGACTCGTTCTTCGGCGACCCGACGCAGCCGATCGGTGGGAACATCCTCGGCCACAAGTCCACCTTCCGTATCTACCTCCGAAAGTCCAAAGCCGACAAACGGATCGTCCGACTGGTCGACGCGCCGAACCTCGCCGACGGCGAGGGCGTAATGCGCGTGCAGGACGAGGGACTGAAGCCGGAGTAGTCGGAAGCCGGAATCGTCCCGACACGCTCGGAACTGTTCGCTCGATCGTTGCTATTCACTCGCTCGAATTATTCAATGCCTCGAGCGCCGCCTCACGCATCTCCGTAACCTCCTCGATCTGCTCTTTCTTGTCCTCGGGATCCTCGAGCCCCTGCAACCAGTACAAGGAACTGTAAAAGGCCACCAGCTTCCCGATCTCGGGTTCGGTCAGGAGACCGAGATCACCCGCGGCCGACTCGTAGATGACCGGATTCTCGACGCTGGTCGTCACCCGTTCGTAGCCGCCGTCGTCGATGATTTCGTCGACGTGTTCGTAGGCTCGAAGCTCCTCGCTGAACGCCTGCCGGA
Organism: Halostagnicola alkaliphila; assembly: GCF_055379965.1. Lineage (NCBI taxonomy): Archaea > Methanobacteriati > Methanobacteriota > Halobacteria > Halobacteriales > Natrialbaceae > Halostagnicola > Halostagnicola alkaliphila. The sequence goes on from NZ_AP043826.1 coordinate 719,012, forward strand.
GCCGCCTCGTCGCGTCGCGCTCGCGTTTCCAGTAGAGCAGGTACGAACCGGCTGCTGTCGCGATCGCTCCGATGACTGCACCCAGGACGAATCCGACGGCCGTTTCGACCATATCGGACGAACGCTCGTCTCGAGGGTAAACTACCGGGTTGCAACAGCACTGGTCGATGACGAAAGCTGCACTATCGGTAGACGAACGAGCGAGAACGAAATTGGGCCGCCAATGAAGTCGGGTTCTATAAGCTTCCGTTGAAAAACCACTCAGTCTTCGGTCGATGTCTTCGATTTATCCAACTCGCCGCGATAGATTTTCGCCCCGTCCTGTGCGACCTTCTCGGCGAGGACGGCACACTTGATCCGCATCGGCGAAATTTCGACGCCGAGCATGTCGATGATGTTGTCCCGATCCATCTCGAGCAGTTCGTCGATCGTCTTCCCCGCGAGCTTTCCGGAGAGCATGCTCGCGGAGGCCTGACTGATCGCACAGCCGTCGCCGGAGAACGCGACGTGCTTGATCGTCTCCTCGTCGTCCTCGAGTTTGACGTCCATCTGGATCTCGTCGCCACACATCGGGTTCTCTCCGACGTGCGTGAAGGTCGGATCCTCGAGTTCCCCGTAGTTTCGAGGACTCTTGTAGTGGTCGAGGATCTGCTGTCGATACATATCCGAGCCCATTCCCATGATTGGATACGGATACGGCAGTCCGCTGTAAAAGGATTCCGGGGTCGCGTACGATCCGAGAGGTGCTCAATCGTGTCTCGTTTACGGAAACCGAACGACTCGAGTACCGCTAATCGGTGCGGAGAGCCGCTCGCTTCGAAGAAAGAACGGTTGATGGCCTATGCTGTGTCCGAACCCTGGTCGGGATCGACCGGCGGGTTCAGGTAGCAGGCGTCGACGACGACCGTCGCGCCGACGACCGCCGCGGGCAGCAGAGCGTACTGTACCGGAATGGCCAGTACGAACGCGGCGACCAGCGCAACCGCGAACGCACTCGGGATGATCCCGAGTGCGAGGTCGTATCGGGTCGCCGCGGTGAGAACGTCGACCAGGGTCTCGAACGGATCCCGTTTGGGAACGTCCTGTGGTGTCTCGTACATGGTTCTCACCTCGGCAATACTGAATACGTGACTGAAAGTGAAAAATCCCATGTGGGAGCAAATAGCACACATGGGTGCGGTCTGGCGATACTATTTTTGGAACCCTCGCGGCCGTGTCACTTCGCGATGACCGTGTTTGCCTACGCGAACAACTGCCGGTCTGGCGAGACGCGGTGCGTCTCGCTGAGTTTCACTCGTTCACTCCGCTCACTCGTGAAACCGCCGTCGATGAATCTCCTCGCACACCAGTCGTCCGCTCACGCGAACAACTGCCGTGCGTCGTCGATCGCTGCGATCAACTTGTCGATCTCCTCGCGCGTGTTGTAGACGTAGAACGAGGCTCGAGCCGACGCCGCGACGCCCAGTTTGTCGTGGAGCGGTTGAGTACAGTGATCGCCGGCCCGAACCGCGACCGTGTGGTCGTTCATGATCGAGGCGAGGTCGTGGGCGTGGACCGACTCGAGGTTGAAGCCGACGAGCCCGCTTCGATCGGGGCCGGGTTCGGGGCCGTAGATTTTGATGTCGCCTTCGGCCTCGAGCTGTTCGTAGGCGTACTCGGCCAACTCCTCTTCGTGGGCCTGGATGCGTTCCATGCCGATCTCTTCGAGGTAATCGATCGCGGCCTCGAGACCGACGGCCTCGGCGATCGGCGGCGTGCCGGGTTCGAACTTCCAGGGGAGGTCCGCCCAGGTGGAGTCCTCGAAGGTGACCTTTCGGATCATTCCGCCGCCGTAGAGGTAGGGATCCATCTCCTCGAGTAGCTGTTTCTTTCCGTAGAGAACGCCGATTCCGGTCGGACCGGCCATCTTGTGCCCGGAGAAGGCGTAGAAGTCGGCGTCGATCTCCTCGACGTCGACTGGTCGATTTGGAACGGCCTGTGCGCCGTCGATAAAGGAGAGCGCGTCGTGTTCGTGGGCGATTTCGGTCAGTTCGGCGACCGGGTTGACGGTACCGAGCGTATTCGAGACGTGGACTGCCGAGAGAATTGCGGTGTCGTCGGTGATGCACTCGCGTGCGTGGTCCATGTCGAGGCGGCCGTCTTCGTCGATTTGAATGTATTTAACGTCTGCGCCCGTCTCGTGGGCGATTTGCTGCCAGGTGACCAGCGAGGCGTGGTGTTCCATCTCCGTGAGCACGACTTCGTCGCCGGGTCCGAGTTCGTTCAGGCCCCACGAGTAGGCGACGAGATTCTCGCTCTCGGTCGTGTTCTTCGTAAAGATGACCTCTTCGCGGCCGCCGCTCGCGCCGATAAACTCGGCGACGCGGTCGTGGGCGTGTTCGTAGGCCTCCGAGGCCTCCTGACTGAGGTGGTGGATGCCTCGGTGGACGTTCGAGTTCGTGTACCGGTAGTAGTCGCTCATCGCGTCGATAACCGGATCGGGGGTCTGGGTCGTCGCCGCGTTGTCGAGGTAGACCACCTGCTGATCGTCGAACTTCCGCTCGAGGATCGGGAAGTCCGACCGAATACGCTCGATATCGAGCGTGCCGACGTTTCGTTGACTCATTGGGAAATAAGAGGGACTGGAGACAAAACACTCCTTCGGTCCACCCCTGTCTTGTAGGGTCGACGCCCGACTGATTAATACGTTAATCAGATAGCAGTCGGCGAGTTGTCCCCGGTTCTTTCCCGACGAGGACTCGCATTCTCGAATTGAAACCCTGGCTGTCGAATTATAACGCACAATGTGGTAGGGCTCGCACGATGGTTGCAATCCGCACGTCCGGTTTGACGAAACGATACGGCGACCTGACTGCAATCGCCGATCTCGACCTCGAGGTTCGAGAGGGGGAAGTGTTCGGGTTTCTCGGACCGAACGGGGCCGGCAAGTCGACGACGATCAACACGCTGCTGGACTTCACGCGGCCGACCGAGGGGTCGGCGACGGTGCTCGGCTACGACGCTCAGGAGGAAGCGGATCGAATCAGTCCACGTGTCGGCGTCCTTCCCGAAGGATTCGATTGCTACCCCCGATTGACGGGTCGCCGCCACGTCGAGTTCGCGATCGAGACCAAAGATGCCGACGACGATCCCGACGGCCTCCTCGAGCGGGTCGGCCTAGATCCCGAGGACCGTCGTCGTCGAGCGGGCGAATACTCGACGGGAATGCGCCAGCGTCTCGCGACGGCGATGGCGCTCGTCGGCGACCCCGATCTGTTGATCATGGACGAGCCTTCCTCAGGACTCGATCCACACGGTATCCGCGAGATGCAAGAACTCGTCCGCAGCGAGGCCGATCGGGGGACGACTGTCTTCTTCTCGAGTCACATCTTAGAGCACGTCGACGCGGTTTGTGACCGAATCGGCGTGTTGAACGACGGCCACCTCGTCGCGGTCGACACGATCGAGGGACTGCGCGAATCTATCGGCGGCGGCGCGACGATGACGCTTACCCTCGCGGACGCCGACGAACATACTCGAGAGACCGCCACGTCGATCGAGGGCATTACCGCGGCCTCCGTCTCCGGACAGACGCTCGAGTGCTCCGTCGCGGACCCGATGGCAAAGGCGACGGTCGTCACGGAACTCACGCGGACGGGCGCGACGATTCACGACATCCGAATCGAAGAGGTGTCTCTCGAATCGCTGTTCACGACGTTGACGAACGGTGATAGTGAGCGAGCCCAGGGTTCGCGAATCGCTTCCGAGGACACTCCTGAACCTGTGGCCCAGAACCCGGACAGCGAGGTGGCCGAATGACGTCTCATATTGCCACTGTCGCTCGAAAGGATTTCGCCGATGCCGGACGATCGAAATTGCTCTGGGGGATAATTGGATTGTTCGTCGGCATTGTTGTCATCGGGTACGTTGCTATCTGGGCTACTCTCGATGACGTGGTCGCCTCCGAAGCGCTCGGTTTCCTCAACTTTCCGATACAGGTTGTCCTGCCGGTTGCCGCGCTGATCGTCGGCTATATGGCCGTCGTCGGCGAGCGCCAATCGGGAAGCATCAAGCTCCTGCTCGGACTCCCACCGAACCGGACCGATGTCGTGTTCGGCAAACTACTTGGTCGAATCGGCGTCGTCGTGGCCGCTATTGCCATCGCGTTCGTCGTCGCGTTCGTCCTCAGCTTGATTCTGTTTCGGTCGGTCCCACTCACCGACTGGCTCACGTTCGGCGCGCTCACCGTGTTATTTGGAATCACGTTCGTCGGGATGGCCGTCGGCGTCTCCGCGAGCGTTTCCTCCCGTGGCCGATCGATGGCCATCGTCGTTGGGATCTACATGGTGTTCGTCGCCCTCTGGGAACTCCTCACCGCCGGCACGTACTATCTCATCTACGACGAGGGGCCACCCCTCGAAGTGGAAACGTGGTACCTACTGATCGATCAGTTCAATCCGATATTCGCATACACGAACTTCGCGAATTCCCTCGTCGACGGTGGTATCTTCCCCTTCCAGTTCCAGTACGGACTCGAGTCTACCGAAGCGTACCAGCTGACGCCGGCCGAGCGCTACGCCGGATCGGGCGACGCGCCCTTCTTCTTACAAGAGTGGTTCGGCATCGTCGTTCTCCTGTTCTGGCTCGTCGTCCCCGTCGCTATCGGGTATTATCGATTCCAGAGAGCGGAGCTATAAATCTCGCCATCGACTTCTCGATCGCAGCTATCTCCTCATCAACCGCGGCCATCTCACATCCGCAACAACTGCGCGTGGACCGTTTCGCCGACCTCGAGGACGTTCGCTTCGTCCACGATCCCCTCATCGATCGCGAGCTCGACCGATTTCCGACCGACGATGTTCGCGACGGTCGCTCGAGCGAGGCTGTGTGCAACTGCCTCTTCGTCGGCGTCGTCGCCGCCGTAAAACTCCTCGGTGACAGTCAAGGAAAAGTCGCCGCTTTCGAAGGTTTCTCCGAGTACCGCCCGGTCACAGACGGCAACGAGCAACCCTTCCGGCGTCTCGCGTTCGGTCACGAGCATGTCTCTCTCAGATTCCATCGGTGGTCACGTCTACTCCTGTAACTGCTGGCGCTCTTCGACGAGTCGCTCCTCGGCGCTCTCGCGCATCTCGTTCGCCTCTTCGGCGATCTCTTCGGCCTCGTCGTACTCGCCTAACTCCTCGAGAATTCGCGCCTTCTCCTCGAGTACCTGCGCGTTTCGCAGGCCGAGTCGGATCGCGTTGTCGATGCAGTTGTGGGCCTCTTCGGCCAGCCCGCGTTCTGCGAGGAAAAAGGCCCGATTGAACCAGGCCTGTGCGAATCGTTCGTCGATCTCGACGGCGCGTTCGGCGTGCTCGAGCGCCTGTGAGGTCTCGCCGAACTCCCAGAGCGCGTAGGCCAGATTCGTCTCCGCGCTCGCCGCGTGTTCGCTCTCGTCGTCGATTCGAAGCGCTTCCTGATGGGCACCGATCGCCTGATCGTACTCCTCGAGTTCGGCGTGTGCCACGCCCTTGTTCACCCAGGCCTCCTGTTCGACGAGGTCGTCCTCGGCGAAATTAGCCGCTCGATCGAAGGCTTCGGTCGCCTGTTCGTGGCGGTTGATCCGCATGTAGCTCAGGCCGACCTCGAGCAGTTCCTCGGCATCGACATCGTCACTCCCGATGTTCCGTTTGTCCAGAAGGTCCGTCACGGACCGGGAGTCGACCGGGTCGACTTTCGTCGGATCGACGCCGAGCTCGGGCGGGTCGAGATCGAATTCGTCGTACGACTGGTCGATCCCTTCCCCCTCGGAGTACTGATGTTCGGGATCTCGGTCGTCCTCTCGTTCGGTCATTACTATTTTTTGGCGGCGACGACTGTTAAGACCTGCGACCCTCGCCAACCGAGAACTCCTTAGCGCACGCTCTGCTCCGCGAGAAAAACGGGACGACACTGGTTTCTTTTCAAGCGTTGTGGCTCCCCATTCGTTGAATATCCTGCCCGTCGAACCGTCACCCATGCGACTGTTCGTCAGCGTCGATCTCCCCGAGACACTCACGGAGTCAGTCGCCGACCTCCAGGCAGTCTTCGAGGATGCCGGCGGCCTGAACTTCGTCGATCCCGGTCAGGCACACGTCACGCTCAAATTCCTCGGCGAGGTCGACGAGGAGCAGGTGCCGGAACTCGAAGCCGAACTCGAGGCCGCCGTCGCCGACGCGGCTATCGACCCGTTCACCGTTCGGTTCGGCGGTCTCGGCGTCTTTCCGGACCTCGAGTACATCAGCGTCGTCTGGATGGGCGTCGAGACGGGCGGCGATCAGCTTCGGCAGCTACACGAGGCGATAGAAGCTCGAACGACGGCGATGGGCTTCGACCCGGAAGAACACGACTTCACCCCACACGTCACGCTCGCACGGATGGAACACGCGGGCGGGAAGGATCTCGTCCAAGAGGCCATCCGAACCCGCGACCCGACCGTCGGCGAGACCCGCGTTACGTCGGTTCGGTTGACCGAGAGTACGCGCTCTCGAGATGGGCCGCAGTATTCGACGGTCGAACGGTTCTCGCTCGAGTAGCTAGCCTCGCATGCTCGACTTCGTTGTTGGCCACTGTGAGAGGGAGAGGGGCTTCTATTTGGCACATGACTGCACGGTAGCGCAAGCGCGTCTTTGATTACTGCCGGCGGTTTACTCGTCGTATGGATCTGGCGGTACTACGAGAGGATATGGTCGACGGACTCGAGTCCGCGGCTAAGGGAATCCTCACCGACGCCGATATTGGCGTCGCGATGCGTGATGTCCCTCGCCACGAGTTCTTCGACGACGAGCAGTTGGCGTACGCTGATCGGGATGCCGATTGCTTGGGAACGCGAATTCTCGCCCCGAGCGTCGCTGCGCGCCTGTTGCAGTTTCTCTCGCCTGAAGCGGACGACGAAGTCCTGATCGTCGGCGCCGGCGTCGGCTACACGGCGGCCGTCGTCGCCGAACTCGTTGACGAGACGAACGTCCACGCGATCGACATCGCGCGACCGGTCGTCTACGAGGCGCGGACGAACCTCGAGGATGCCGGCTACGAAGGAATTCTCGTCGACTGTCGCGACGGTGCGTACGGGCTCCCGGAGTATGCACCGTTCGATCGGATTCTCCTCGAGGCCGCGGCGATTTCTCCGCCCCAGGCGCTTCTCCAGCAGTTGGCCGACGACGGCCGACTCGTGTATCCACAGGGGAGCAACCCCCAGCGGTTGACAGCCGTTTCGGCCGACGGATCGCCGGTGGAAGTCGAACGGAGCGCCGTCTCGTTCGATCCGCTATTGGTCGAGGGCGAACAGTCCGGTGCCGTCGAGCGAAACCGCACCGCTCGAGAGGATCGCGAGCACGCCGTTCGACACGCCCAGTCCCGCCGCGGCTGGGAACAGGAGTGGATCGAGTGGGAAGACACGATCAGCCCTCGGTCACGATAATGTCGTTGTTCGCCTGCTCGTCGACGTAATCGGTGCTCGTCGGCGGATGGACGTCGATCTCGAGCGTTCCCGTTCCCTGCCCTTGTCTGATTTCCGGCTCGAGGTTTAACGTGGTCGTTCCGTCGCTGTTCGTTTCATTGTCTGTCGTCTCATCGATCGACGCGCTCCCGCTCGAGACGATGACGGTCGCGTCTTCGACCTCGTTTCCGTCTTCGCCGATAACAGTGATATTGACCTCTTGTTGTGCATCTGCGGGAATCGTGGTCGGATCAATTTCGACGTCGACTTCGGTTTCGGAGAGCGTCCCGATGCCGCTGAGCATGTTCATCATGATCCCGAGACAGGCGACGCCGACGACGAGTGCGATAACGAGCCGAATCGGCAGCCCTTCGATAGCTCGGTCGTCCTCGTGGAATCGTGAGGGAGTTCGCATACGCCGTATGGCAGCCACTTCGTATATAAACTCACGTCCGAACCGTCGGGACCGAACGACTTGTTCGTAGATTACAATCGAAGAAGACGCCCGAGGCGGGATTTGAACCGAAGCCAGACGTGCTCTCTCACTACGTTCGCTGCGCGCGACTGGCAGGGTTCAAATCTCTCTTTGCCGTCGTTTCCGCCCACGGAGACGAGCACACGCTAGGCGGTGCTCGTCGAAATTGTTCGCGGAAGAAGACGCCCGAGGCGGGATTTGAACCCGCGTCACAACCGTGACAGGGTTGTATGATGGGCCACTACACCACCCGGGCACCTGACAACCATTCCTTTCCCGGTGATGGTATTAAGGCTTTCCAATCGATGGCCGCGTGGTAGTGCGAACCGAGGGAGTACTCGAGCATCCCAACTCCGTTCACCATCTGTTCCATTTCGGTTCTGACGTTCCGGTGAAACTGGACGTTGCAGTACCAGTTTGAACGACCTCCGAACTCCCGTTGGAATCGCGAACAGGGTCGCTACCTGTTGAAAGGGTCGTCGAAGATACCGGTGTAGACCGAATTCGCGTCTTCGGATTCGTGTTGTTGCTTACGGCAGTCCAACTCTGTATCACCCAGGGTAGGGGCTACGAACTGTAGGTTCTCCCCGCACTGCTCACGATGGAGTTTGCACTCGCCGCGGTCGTGGTACTCTTTCGGTCGCTCGAGGAGGTTACCGGCGGCGGCTAACGTGGCGCAATCGATTGCGGTTCGTTCAGCACCTCGCTGTACCGCGTTACAACTGGCATTAGAGGACGGAAAGCGGAACTGAGTCCGCTCGAAGTCTGCTTTCTATCTTTGCTCGTCAGAAGTGCTTCTCGCTCCGACGTTGGACGGAGGGAAACGCTCGAGGCGGGATTTGAACCCGTGCGTAGACGTTCCGGGCATGCGGCCTCACTTCGTTCGGCCGTTCCGGGCAGTGCGACTACTTGTGTTCAAAATCCCTCTTTGCCGTTTCGCTGACGCTGTCACTCGTTCGTCGTTACACTCCTCACTCGCGATGTAGCGTCAGCAGAAAGCGCCCGAGGCGGGATTTGAACCGAAGCCAGACGTGCTCTCTCACTGCGTTCGCTGCGCGCGACTGGCAGGGTTCAAAATCCCGTACCGCGTTTCTCGAAATTCGGATGTTCGCAACACAGCAAGCTGGTTGCTCACGAGGTTGAATTTCGAGAAAGCGCCCGAGGCGGGATTTGAACCCGCGTCACAACCGTGACAGGGTTGTATGATGGGCCACTACACCACCCGGGCACCTGACAATCATTCCTTTCCCGGTGATACTCTTAAGGATTCTTACTCGGGAGCCGTGTGGTAGATATCCTCGAGGAAGTGAAATCCACCCCTCCAAAAAACTCAATAAAATAACATCTCCCAAAAGGGATTTAACTGATAACAGGGTATTTTGGAGTGTGAACGGCTACTCTGGTCAGGTTTGGCCGGCCGGATAGCGCTACGCTTGCGTCCAACTTAGAAACTCTTAACTGCCTGCCGCCGATAGCTAACTGTAGTATCTCGTGACAGCAGCTTCTCTCCCCATAGCCCAGCACAACCCATGGTAGACGTAAGCCAACATGAACTCGTTCCAGAGCACACTATCCTCGAGGACGATGTCCTCGATGAAGTACTCGACGAGTACGACATCGGCCGTACAGACTTGCCCAAAATCAAACGAAACGACCCTGCACTCCCCGACGACGCGGAGATGGGGGACGTAATCAAGATCGTTCGAGATTCTCGAACGACCGACCAGGCGATAATTTACCGACTCGTGGTGGAATAAATGGCAACAGAACTTAACAGAGCAAAACGACGGGACATTTCGCGCGAATATTTTTCGAGGGAACGACTCGCAGAACACCACTACCGTTCGTTCAACTCCTTTCTCAATCGGGGGATGCAACGGGTGGTCGACGAGAAGGAAACGATCGATACGGACATCGGCGACAAAGAAGGCGAGGAACCGGTTCACGTCAAGCTCGGTGATGTCCGCGTCGTTACGCCCCGCGTTCGAGAGGCGGACGGCTCGGAAGAATTGTTGTACCCACAGGAAGCTCGACTTCGAAACATCACCTACTCCGCGCCGGTCTTCATGGAGATGTCCATCGTCAAGGGCGAAGAGGGCGATCAGCGGGTCGTCGACTCCACGGAGACGAAGATCGGTCGGATGCCGGTCATGGTTGGTTCCGATAAGTGTAACATCGCAGGCTTTTCCGACCAGGAACTGATCGACATCGGTGAGGACCCCGCCGATCCCGGCGGCTACTTCATCGTCAACGGCTCCGAGCGAGTGCTGATGACCAGCGAGGACCTCGCGCCGAACAAGATCCTCGCGGAGTACGACACCAAGTACGGCGACGAGATTCAGGTCGCCAAGACGTTCTCCCAGCGCCGTGGCTACCGCGCGCTCGTTCTCTGTGAGCGAAACCGTGAGGGGCTGCTAGAAGTTTCGTTCCCGTCGGTTTCCGGTTCGATCAACTTCGTCACGCTCGTCCGCGCGCTCGGTCTCGAGTCCGACGAGGAGATCGTTCACAAGGTTTCGAACGACCCAGAGGTCGTCAAGTACATGCTCGAGAATCTGGAGGAAGCGGAAGTCCAGAGCGAAGAGCAGGCGATCGAGGAACTCGGGAAACGCGTCGCCTCCGGCCAGGGTAAGAATTACCAGCTCAAACGAGCGAACTACGTTATCGACCGCTATCTGCTCCCGCACCTCCACGAGGACGGTGTCGAGGAGGAAGACGTGCGAATCAACAAGGCCCACTACCTCTGTCGGATGGCCGAAGCGTGTTTCGAACTCGCACTCGAACGCCGCGAATCCGACGACAAGGACCACTACGCGAACAAGCGACTGAAGGTCAGCGGCGACCTGATGAAGGATCTGTTCCGAACTGCGCTCAACAAGCTGGCGCGGGACGTGAAGTACCAGCTCGAGCGAGCTAACATGCGAAATCGTCAGCTCTCGGTCAACACCGTCGTTCGATCGGACGTGCTTACGGAACGACTCGAGCACCCGATCGCGACGGGGAACTGGGTCGGCGGCCGTTCGGGCGTCTCCCAGCTGGTCGATCGAACTGACTTCATGGGGGTCCTTTCCCACCTTCGCCGTCTTCGCTCGCCGCTTTCCCGGTCACAGCCTCACTTCGAGGCGCGGGACCTGCACGCGACCCAGTGGGGTCGTATCTGTCCCTCGGAGACGCCGGAGGGGCCGAACTGCGGACTGGTGAAGAACTTCGCACAGGCGATGGAGCTCTCCCAGAACGTCGAGGACGAGCAGGGACTCAAACGCGAACTGGCATCGATGGGGGTCGAGGGAATCCCGGGCCTCGAAGGCATCGAACGAACGACATCGCCGGCAGACGACTGATCTATCAATGAGCAGCCAACAACGAGAAGCCAAGGTGTACGTGAACGGATCGCTGGTGGGGACACACGACGATCCGCACGAACTTGCCGAACAGATCCGCGAAGCGCGACGCATCGGCGACGTTTCGGAGATGGTCAACGTCTCCGTGAAAGATCGCACGCGAGAAGTAATCATCAACGCCGACGCCGGCCGAGCGCGACGGCCGCTCTTGGTCGTCGAGGACGGCGAACCGCGAATTACCGACGACGAAATCGAAGCGCTCCGGAACGACGAACTCGAGTTCGAAGACCTCGTCGCTCACGGTTATATCGAGTTCATCGACGCCGAGGAGGAAGAGGACATCTACGTGGCCGTCGAAGAGGACGATCTCAACGATCGCCACACTCACCTCGAGATCGACCCGCAGCTGATCTTCGGGATCGGTGCGGGGATGATTCCGTACCCCGAACACAACGCCTCGCCGCGTATTACGATGGGCGCAGGGATGATCAAGCAGTCGCTGGGGCTGCCGTCGGCGAACTACCGAATCCGTCCGGACACGCGCCAGCACTTGCTGCACTATCCGCAGCTCTCGATGGTCAAAACGCAGACGACCGAACAGATCGGCTTCGACGACCGACCCGCCGCACAGAATTTCGTCGTCGCCGTGATGAGCTACGAGGGGTTCAACATCGAGGACGCCCTCGTCATGAACAAGGCCTCGGTCGAACGCGCGCTCGCTCGCTCGCACTTCTTCCGGACCTACGAGGGCGAGGAACGACGCTATCCAGGCGGTCAGGAAGACCGCTTCGAGATTCCGTCACAGGACGTCCGCGGTGCTCGAGGCGAGGATGCCTACACGCACCTGGACGAGGACGGACTGGTCAACCCCGAAACGAAGGTCGACGAAAACAGCGTGCTGCTCGGGAAGACGAGTCCGCCGCGCTTCCTCGAGGAACCCGACGACATGGGCGGCCTCTCGCCACAGAAACGCCGCGAGACCAGCGTCACGATGCGCTCGGGAGAGAGCGGCGTCGTCGACACGGTCACGCTGATGGAAGGCGAGGACGGCTCGAAGCTCTCGAAGGTCTCCGTGCGCGACGAACGGATCCCCGAACTCGGGGACAAGTTCGCATCTCGACACGGCCAAAAGGGAGTCGTAGGCCACCTCGCACCGCAAGAAGACATGCCCTTCACCGAAGAGGGCGTCGTCCCCGACCTCGTGCTTAACCCGCACGCGCTGCCGTCGCGGATGACCGTCGGACACATCCTCGAGATGATCGGCGGGAAACTCGGCGCGATGGAAGGACGCCGCGTCGACGGAACGCCGTTCCTCGGCGAGGACGAAGACGAACTTCGAGGCGGACTCGAGGAGTCCGGTTTCGAGTCGTCGGGCAAGGAGACGATGTACTCGGGCATCACGGGCGAGAAGATCGAGGCCGAGATCTTCGTCGGGATCATTTTCTATCAGAAGCTCTACCACATGGTCTCGAACAAACTGCACGCCCGCTCTCGCGGGCCCGTGCAGGTTCTTACCCGTCAGCCGACGGAGGGTCGTGCCCGCGAGGGTGGACTCCGTATCGGTGAGATGGAACGGGACGTTTTCATCGGTCACGGCGCGGCGATGACCCTCAAAGAGCGACTCCTCGACGAATCCGACCGCGAATTCATCAACATCTGCGGGCAGTGCGGGATGAGCGCAGTCGAAAACGTCGAGCAGCGCCGGGTCTACTGCCCGAACTGTGACGAGGAGACCGACATTCACGAGATCGAGATGAGCTACGCGTTCAAGCTCCTCTTGGACGAGATGAAGGCGCTGGGTATCGCACCACGACTGGAACTAGTAGACGCCGTCTAACCCATGCAAAACAGCACACCAAAAGACATCGGATCGATAAACTTCGGGCTCATGGAGCCCGAGGAGTATCGGGAGATGAGCGCGACGAAGATCATCACCGCCGACACGTACGACGACGACGGGTTCCCCATCGACATGGGGTTGATGGACCCGCGACTGGGCGTCATCGACCCCGGTCTCGAGTGTAAGACCTGCGGAAAACACTCCGGGTCGTGTAACGGTCACTTCGGCCACATCGAACTGGCCGCGCCGGTCATCCACGTCGGCTTTACGAAGCTCATTCGACGGCTCCTTCGCGGGACCTGTCGAGAGTGTTCGAAGCTCCTGTTGACCGAAGACGAACGGGACGAGTTCCGCGACGATATCACGGAATCTCGAAAACTAGGCCGGGACTTAAACGACGTCACCAAAGCGGCGATCCGGCAGGCTCGAAAGAAAGATCGGTGTCCACACTGTGGCGAAATTCAGTACGACATCGACCACGAGAAGCCGACGACCTACTACGAGGTCCAGCAGGTCCTCACGAGCGAGTTCTCCCAGCGTATCGCGGGAGCAATGCAGGGCGACGAAGAGGAAGGCATCGAGCGAACGACGCCGGACGAACTCGCTGAAAAGACCGAAATCGAGATCACTCGAGTCAACGAGATTCTCTCGGGATCGTTCCGTCCGCGCGAGAGCCAGCGAAAGGCTATCGAGAAGGCGCTGGACATCGATTTGACGGAGGAGGACACGAACAAGCTGATGCCGAGCGATATTCGGGATTGGTTCGAGGCGATTCCCGACGAGGATATCGAAGTGCTCGGAATCGATCCCGATCGTTCCCGTCCGGAGTGGATGATCCTCACCGTCCTTCCGGTCCCGCCGGTGACGGCGCGACCGTCGATCACACTGGATAACGGCCAGCGGTCGGAAGACGACCTCACGCACAAGCTCGTGGACATCATCCGGATCAATCAGCGGTTCATGGAGAACCGTGAGGCAGGAGCGCCACAGCTGATCATCGAGGACCTCTGGGAACTGCTGCAGTACCACGTCACGACGTTCATGGACAACGAGATTTCCGGAACGCCGCCGGCCCGACACCGCTCGGGTCGACCGCTCAAGACCCTCAGCCAGCGACTTAAAGGCAAGGAGGGCCGGTTCCGAGGATCGCTGTCAGGAAAGCGTGTGAACTTCTCTGCCCGGACCGTCATCTCGCCTGACCCGACCCTCTCGCTCAACGAGGTCGGCGTTCCCGACCGGGTCGCCTCGGAGATGACCCAGACGATGCTCGTCACGGAGCGAAACGTCGAGGAAGCACGGCGATACGTCGCGAACGGACCGAACTCACATCCCGGTGCGAACTACGTTCGGCGGCCCGACGGCCGTCGACTGAAGGTCACCGAGAAGAACTGCGAAGCGCTCGCAGGAATGACTGAGGATTCCGACGCGGAAGGGATTCAGACGATCGGCCCCGGCTGGGAGGTCAACCGACACCTCATCGACGGCGACATCGTCATCTTCAACCGACAGCCATCCCTGCACCGGATGTCGATCATGGCCCACGAGGTCGTGGTCATGCCGTACAAGACGTTCCGTCTCAACACCGTCGTTTGTCCGCCGTACAACGCCGACTTCGACGGCGACGAGATGAACATGCACGCCCTGCAGAACGAGGAAGCCCGCGCGGAAGCGCGCGTCCTCATGCGCGTGCAAGAACAGATCCTGAGCCCTCGCTTCGGCGAGAACATCATCGGCGCGATTCAGGACCACATCTCCGGAACGTACCTGCTGACACACGACAATCCGCGGTTCAACGAGACGCAGGCACTCGACTTGCTCCGCGCAACGCGGATCGACGAGCTGCCGGAACCGAGCGGTATCGACGACGAAGACGAGCCGTTCTGGACCGGCCACGACGTCTTCTCCGAACTCTTGCCGGACGATCTCGACCTCGAGTTCGTCGGGACTGTCGGCGAAGACGTTGTCGTCGAGGACGGACAGCTCCTCGAGGGTACCATCGCCGAGGACGAGGTCGGCGAGTTCGGCGGGGAGATCGTCGACACGATCACGAAAGAGTACGGGAACACCCGCGCCCGCGTCTTCATCAACGAGGTTTCGACGCTGGCGATGCGTGCGATCATGCACTTCGGGTTCTCGATCGGGATCGACGACGAGACGATTCCCGGGGAAGCTCAGGACCGCATCGACGAGACGATTACCGACGCCAACGACCGCGTCGAAGAGCTGATCGACGCCTACGATGCGGGCGAACTCGAGTCCCTACCGGGACGGACGATCGACGAGACCCTCGAGATGAAGATCATGCAGACGCTCTCGCGGGCGCGTGACAACGCGGGTAACATCGCGGAGGAGCACTTCTCGGAGGACAACCCAGCGGTTGTCATGGCCGAATCCGGAGCACGTGGCTCGATGCTTAACCTGACCCAGATGGCCGGCTGTGTCGGCCAGCAGGCGGTTCGGGGAGAGCGTATCAACCGCGGCTACGAGGATCGGACCCTTTCGCACTACGAACCGAACGATCTCTCGGCTGAGGCACACGGGTTCGTCGAGAACTCCTACACGAGTGGACTCACCCCGCGTGAGTTCTTCTTCCACGCGATGGGTGGCCGCGAAGGGCTGGTCGATACGGCAGTCCGGACGTCGAAGTCCGGCTACCTTCAGCGCCGACTGATCAACGCACTCTCGGAACTCGAGACCCAGTACGACGGGACCGTTCGAGACACGAGCGATACGATCGTTCAGTTCGAGTTCGGCGAGGACGGCACCTCGCCCGTCAAGGTCGGCTCCGATGAGGAACACATCGTCGACGTCGACGGAATCGCCGACCGCATCGTCGAGGCCGAGTTCGAGGACGACGCCGAGAAGGCGGCGTTCATCGGCCCGAAACAGGAGACGACGAACCTCTCTGAGCACGCGGACAGTCGTCGATTGCCCGACGGCGCGGAGGTGAGCTCCGATGACTGAGGTCGCCTACGACGTCAGCGAGGATACGATCGTCCTCGTCGAGGACTCGGATCTGCCCCGGCGACTCAAGGACAACGTCTACGAGACGATCGAAGCTCGAGCCGGAATCACGAACGAGCAGATCGACGAGATCGTCACCGCAGTCGAGAACAAGTACGTCGACACGCGGGTCGATCCGCTCGACCCCGTCGGTACCGTCTCCGCGCAGTCGATCGGCGAGCCCGGAACGCAGCTGACGATGAACACGTTCCACTACGCCGGTGTTGCGGAGATCGACGTGACGCAGGGGCTGCCACGCCTCATCGAACTCGTCGACGCCCGGAAGACGCCGGATACGCCGATGATGACGGTGTTCCTCGAAGACGAGTACGCGACCGAACGCGAGAAGGCCCACGAGGTCGTCTGGAAGATCGAGGCGACGCAGATCCTCGCGCTCGGTGACGTGTCGACGAACGTCGCCGACATGCGTGTTCAGATCTCGCTGAACCAGGACACGCTCGAGGAGCGAATGATCTCCGCCGAAGAGGTCGCGGGGATCATCGAAGACAACCTCGGCGTGAAGACAGTCCAGCAGGGGCCAACGATCGAATTCGGCCCCGAAGAGCCGTCCTACCGCGATCTCCTCCAGCTCGTCGAAGAGCTTCGTGATATTACGTTCAAGGGAATCGAGGAGGTCTCTCGGGTCGTCATCCGGCGCGAAGAACTGGACGACGGCAGCGAGGAGTTCGTCCTCTACACCGAGGGATCGGCCTTCGGCGACGCGCTCGCGATCGAGGGCGTCGACGCCTCGCGGACGAAGTGTAACAACATCCACGAGATCCACCGTAATCTCGGGATCGAGGCCGCTCGAGAGACGATCATCGAGGAGACGAACAACACGCTGGCCGAGCAGGGTCTCGACGACGTGAACGTTCGCCACCTGATGCTCGTCGCCGACATGATGACCAACGAAGGGACGATCGAGTCGATCGGTCGTCACGGCATCTCCGGATCGAAAGACTCCGTCCTCGCACGGGCGGCGTTCGAGGTCACGGTCAATCACCTCCTGAACGCGGCGATCCACGGCGAGATCGACGAACTCGACGGCGTCACGGAGAACGTCATCGTCGGCAAACCGATCAAGCTCGGAACTGGGGACGTCGACCTGCGGATGGGCTCGACCGGGCCGAGTAGTCAAGCCGACTGATGGGCGTCACCCTCGAGGACGAGGCACGCCGGTACCTCGCGGCCTTCGAAGACGTAACGGAGACGACGGGGCGGGATTGTCTCGTCGACGACGAGAAGTTACTGATCGTCGTAAACAGCGGCGAGATGGGTGAGGCGATCGGTCCGGGCGGTCAGAACGTCATGCAGTTCGAGGATCGAGTCGACAAGTCGGTTCGGCTCGTCGAGGGCGCGGACGATCCCGAGACGTTCGTCGCGAACACCCTTGCACCCGCCGCGGTGTACAACGTGACGGTCAGCGAGAACGACGATCTCGTGGCGTACGTCGAGGTCGCGGACGAAGACCGCGGCGTCGCGATCGGCTCGAACGGCGAGACGATCGAGCGAGCACGCACCCTCGCGGATCGCCATTTCGGGTTCGACGACGTGCAGTTAATCTAACTGCGATCGTGAATTTTCTCTTGTGAATAACAAGTTGTTTCGAGAGGTGTCTCTCGAGATGATGGGGCCCGCGATGTGTTCTGGAACGGGACGGCCGAGTAGGTCCCTAACCGTTCGGAAACCTCCTGTCCGCCGAGGCGCGCTCCGCCGCGCTCTGTCCGTAACTCGAGGCGTTATGAAACGCGCTCAGATTCCTCGAGGGGGGTACGTCGGCGGTTCTCGAGGCGTAACGCCGACTCCAAAAGGGGACGCTTAAGTACCTCCATCGGATACCGACGTGCATGGCAAACGGCAAATACGCCGCGCGCAAACTCAAGAAGGACCGCCAGAATCAGCGGTGGTCCGACTCTGACTACGCGCGCCGTGCACGTGGACTTCGAGAGAAGTCGGACCCGCTCGAGGGTGCCCCGCAGGCTCGCGGGATCGTCCTCGAGAAGGTCGGTATCGAGGCGAAACAGCCGAACTCGGCGATTCGAAAGTGTGTCCGGGTTCAACTCATCAAGAACGGAAAGCAGGTCACCGCGTTCTGTCCCGGTGACGGTGCGATTTCGTTCATCGACGAGCACGACGAAGTGACCATCGCCGGTATCGGTGGGGCGAAGGGTCGTGCGATGGGTGACCTTTCCGGTGTTAACTACAAGGTTGACAAGGTCAACGGCGTCGCACTCAAGGAACTCGTTCGCGGAAACGCAGAGAAACCGGTGCGATAATCATGGCGGCAGAAGACCAACCAGACCCAGACGCACCCGCCGGCGATGCCGACGTTTCGGCACAACTGTTCGGCAAGTGGGACATCGGCGAGATCGAGTACGGCGACCCGTCAACTGAGCGCTACATCAACGCGACGCCAGTCGCACACACCGCGGGTCGACACGCGAGCAAGCAGTTCCAGAAGTCCCAGATCTCGATCGTCGAGCGCTTCATCAACCGACTGATGCAGACCGAAGAGAACACGGGCAAGAAACAGCAAACGCTGAACCTCGTCCGCGACGCTTTCGACATCGTGCACGAACGTACGGAGGAGAACCCCGTACAGGTGCTCGTTTCGGCCGTCGAAAACGCCGCGCCTCGAGAGGAGACCGTCCGCCTGAAATACGGTGGCATCTCCGTTCCGAAGGCGGTCGACGTTGCGCCCCAGCGGCGTGTCGACCAGTCGTTGAAGTTCATCGCAGACGGCGTCCAGAACAACTCTTTCAAGTCGCCGACGCCCGCCGAAGAGGCGATCGCGAGTCAACTGATTGGCGCTGCGGACTACGATGTCCAGACGTACGCGATCAGCCAGAAAGAAGAAAAAGAGCGCGTTGCGGCGGCCGCACGCTAACGCTCGAATTGGTTTTTCGATTTTTCAGGGTCGGTAGCGATCGCTCTCGAGCTTGGTACGATTCGCTTTCTCGAGTACGTCGTCGCTTCGACTCAATCCGCGGCCGTGCGTTCGTCGCTGACGTAGGACCGAGTCGCGTCTACTAACACTTGCTTGTAGGAACTCGAGTCGGGTTCGTCGGCTAGCCCCCGGAAGCGCCGCCGAAATCCTTCGAAATCGACCTCGGGGGCGTCCATCGAGGCGGCGTGGGCGAGGTCGTACAGTCGGTGGTCGTCCTCGAGGAGGTCGTGACGTTCGGCCAGCGCGAGCGCGAAGGCGGCGTTCACCGCCGTAATTTCGGGATCGGCGCTCGGCGAGATTCGCTCGAGGCCGGGGCGGGAGGGAGGCTCCGGACGATCCGCAACTGCCGCGGCCAGCGAGGATTCGAGGAAGGCGAGCAGCTTCTCGCCGGGGCCTACGGAGAGGGTGATGTCGTCGGCGTAGATGTCTTTCATGTGGTTGGCGATCTGGTAGCAGTGGGCGAGTTTTCGGCGCTCGACGCGTTTTCCCGCGAGCGCGAGATAGAGTACCTCGTCGATCGACTGGGTGTGAGAGGGGTGGGCTTCCTCGTTGCGGGCCATGTGAGCGAACTCGTGGAGGGCGAGTTCGCTCGCCATCGCGCTCGAGGCGACCTGTCTCGAGATGTTCAGGACGTGGTAGTTGTCGTAGTGGGCGGCCCAGGTTCGTTCGTCGGGGTCGTCTCTGAGACGAACGGTGACGGGCAGCGAAAGGTCGTGTTCGGTTTCGAAGCGGTCACGGGCGCTGAGAAAGGGAGCGGCGGGGCCCGATCCGCGAACGCGGAGATCCATGGTTATCAGTAGCAAGGGCTGGTCGTGTATGTCTTTTTCGCCCGTACGTGGGGAACGTTGCTCGAATTAGTGACGGGTTGGTTGAATATAGTCGTTTGAACGGCCGTTCGCTCGGCTTAGTCTTGCGTGGTATTCACTCACTAAAACAAGCGATTCACGCTAGCTAACCGGTTATTGTCTCGATTTCCGACGCCAGCGAAACACTACCCTTTTGACCCCACTGCCGGTAAAGGTGAATATATGGGCCGACGCAAGAAGATCGTACAGGAGTGTGAACGGCTGATGGACGAACCGGAGAACATCCGGAACATCGCTATCGCCGCTCACGTCGATCACGGTAAAACGACGCTTTCGGACAATCTGCTGGCCGGTGCCGGCATGATTTCCGACGACACTGCCGGTGAACAACTCGCGATGGATACCGAAGAGGACGAGCAGGAACGTGGGATCACCATCGACGCGGCGAACGTTTCGATGACCCACGAGTACGAGGACACGAACCACCTCATCAACCTCATCGACACGCCGGGCCACGTCGACTTCGGTGGCGACGTGACCCGTGCGATGCGCGCCGTCGACGGTGCGCTGGTCGTCGTCGACGCCGTCGAGGGTGCCATGCCACAGACCGAAACGGTCCTCCGGCAGGCACTTCGCGAAGGCGTCAAACCGACCCTGTTCATCAACAAGGTCGACCGCCTGATTTCTGAACTGCAGGAGGGTCCCGAGGAGATGCAACAGCGTCTCGTCTCCGTCATCAACGACGTCAACGAACTGATCCGGGGCATGACCCAGGATATGGACGACATCGAGGACTGGACGGTCTCCGTCGAAGGCGGTACCGTCGGCTTCGGTTCCGCACTCTACAAGTGGGGTGTCTCCATGCCCTCGATGCAGCGAACCGGCATGGACTTCGCCGAGATCATGGAACTCGAGCGGTCGGACAGTCGTCAGGAGCTCCACGAGAAGACGCCGCTGTCGGACGTCGTGCTCGACATGGTCTGTGAGCACTTCCCGAACCCGGTCGATGCACAGCCGCGTCGTATTCCGCGAGTCTGGCGTGGCGACGCCGAGTCCGAACTCGCAGAGCAGATGCGCCTCGTCGACGAATCCGGCGAAGTCGTGTTGATGGTCACCGACATCGCGATGGACCCACACGCCGGCGAAGTCGCCTCCGGTCGCGTCTTCTCGGGATCGCTCGAGAAGGGCCAGGAGCTGTACGTCTCCGGAACCGCGGGCAAGAACCGCGTCCAATCCGTCGGTATCTACATGGGTGGCGAACGCGAGGAAGTGGACCACGTTCCCGCGGGGAACATCGCCGCCGTCACCGGTCTTCGAGACGCTATCGCCGGTTCGACCGTCTCGAGCACGGAGATGACGCCGTTCGAGTCGATCGAACACATCTCGGAACCGGTCATCACCAAGAGCGTCGAGGCGCAGACGATGGATGACTTGCCAAAGCTGATCGAAACGCTTCGACAAGTCTCCAAGGAGGACCCGACGATCCAGATTACGATCAACGAGGATACGGGCGAACACCTGATCTCCGGTCAGGGTGAGCTCCACCTCGAGGTCATCACTCAGCGTATCGAGAAGAACCAGGGAATTCCGGTCAACACCGGTGAACCGATCGTCGTCTACCGCGAGGCGATCCAGCAGGCGAGCGATCAGGTCGAGGGTATCTCACCGAACCGCCACAACCGATTCTACATCTCGGTCGAGCCACTCTCGAAGGAGCTCGTCGAGACGATCAAGATGGGCGAGGCGTCCATGGACATGCCCGAGCAGGAACGCCGCGAGTCCCTGCAAGAGGCCGGTATGGACAAGGACGATTCCCAGATCGTCGAGCACATCCACGGCTCGAACATCCTGCTCGACGCCACGAAGGGTATCCAGCACTTGAACGAGACGATGGAGCTGTTCATCGAGGGACTCGAGGACGCCCTCGATAACGGGCCGCTCGCGAACGAGCCGGTTCAGGGAACGCTCATCCGACTCCACGACGCGCGACTCCACGAGGACACCATCCACCGTGGCCCTGCACAGGTTATCCCGGCAACGCGAAACGCCGTCCACAAGGCGCTGATCGACGGCCAGATCAAGATGCTCGAGCCGATGCAGGACGTCCGTATCGACGTACCGAACGACCACATGGGTGCCGCCTCCGGCGAGATCCAGGGTCGTCGTGGTCGCGTCGACGACATGTATCAGGAAGGAGACCTCATGGTCGTCGAGGGTATCGCACCCGTCGACGAGATGATCGGATTCGCGAGCGACATTCGCTCTGCGACCGAGGGACGTGCCTCCTGGAACACCGAGAACGCAGGCTTCGAGGTCATGTCCGACTCGCTCCAGCGTGACAAAACGATGGAGATCCGCGAACGCAAGGGCATGAAACTCGAGCTGCCGCCGGCAATCGAGTACATTTAAGCGACGACTCATACGGTCTGCTATAACGATTTACCGGTGGTGAGTCGAACCGTGTGAGACGAGCCTCGGTGGAGGAGCGAAGCGAGTCAACCGTTGCAACCGCAAGACGGGTCGCGGTTGCGCTGGAAATGACTTACAGCAGTCCGTATCAGTTGACAGCCGATTTGACGGTTCTTTTCGTTTCTTCTTGCTGCTGGGTGTGTTGCTCTCGAGTCGCTTTGATGCCTCGAACGAGTAGTTCTGCGGAAGCTTTTTCGTCTTGTAAATCCCATTTTACGACATGGCGAAGATGATCCGCGTTCCCGACGAGTACCACACGTGGGTCAAAGCTCACAATCGGGAAGGCGAGACGATGTTCGAGACGCTTCGACGGCTGACTCGAGAACCCGATCCGGAAGCGCTTGCAGGAATTCTCTCTTCAGAGGAGGTCGACGAAGCGCGAACGGCAGCTCAGCGATTTGGCGGGCGCGACGAGGACCGACTGCAGCGAGCGCGGGAGGCGTTCGAGGAGTGATTCTGGATTCGTCGTATCTCTTCGATCTGATGGACGGGAGTCAGGCGGCGATACAGAAGGGTCACGACCTCACGGAAACGGGAGAGGTGCAGTGGCTTCCGGAACCGGTTGTCGCTGAGGTGTACTACGGCGTCGTGTATACGAAAAGCGAGGACGAAAGACGGCAGGTACAGAACGCGTTTCTCGGCTATCCACGAGTGGATATTGACGAAGAGATCGCCCGGACCGCCAGTACGCTGCTCGCGCAAGCGGACAGAGAGGCAGACGGAAACAGTGGAGTCGAGACGAACGATGCGTACATCGGTGCGATCGCTGCTGTGTTGGACGATGCCGTGCTAACGGCTAATCCGACTGATTTCGAAACGTTAGGAGTCGACGTTTCGACGTATCGTTGACATCCTCCCGCGCTGAAGCGCGAGGTTTTGTGCCTGTTCATCGCATAACCCGTACTCGCGGCAGACGTCCACGTACCTACTCGCGCTCGCCCGCACCCAACGCGCTCTCGCCGACCTTCTCGTGGCCCTCGATGACCTCCTGACCGCCCATGTACGGCCGAAGGGCTTCGGGGACAGTCACGGTTCCGTCCTCGTTCTGGTGGTACTCGAGAACGGCCACCATCACCCGAGGGAGCGCGAGTCCGGAGGCGTTCAGCGTGTGGAGGTACTCGGCCGATTCGTGGCGTTCGGGTCGGTACCGAAGCCCGGCGCGCCGGGCCTGAAACTCCTTGAAGTTCGACGCCGAGGAGACCTCGAGCCACCGGCCGCCTTTTTCGGGGCCGTCCTCCATGTCGTCGCCGGGCGACCAGACTTCGATGTCGTAGGTCTTGGCCGAGGCGAAGGTCAGGTCGCCGGTACAGAGCTCGAGGATTCGGTAGGGAAGCTCGAGTTTTTGCAGGACTTCCTCTGCTTCCCCGAGCAGCGACTCGAGGCGCTCCTCGCTGTCCTCGGGGTCGACGAAGTTGACCAGTTCGACTTTATTGAACTGGTGGACGCGGACGATGCCGCGGGTTTCGGTCCCGTGTTCGCCGGCTTCGCGTCGGAAGTTCGGCGAGTAGGCCTGATGTTTGAGCGGGAGGTCGTCGGAAAGCAGGATCTCGTCGGCGTACATGTTGGTGACCGAGACCTCCGCAGTCGGACAGAGCCAGAGGTCGTCGTCGTCGTAGGCCTCCTCGTTGTCTCCGCCCAGGCGGTAGGCGTCGTCGGCGAACTTCGGGAGCTGTCCCGTTCCGCGCATCGACTGGCTGTTTACCGGCACGGGAGGGAAGATATCGACGTAGTCCTGTTCCCGGTGGACGTCGAGCATGAACTGGATTAGCGCGTGCTCGAGGCGGGCACCGTCGCCTTTCAGGAAGTAGAAGCCGGAGCCGGTCGTCTTCGCGCCGCGAGCCTCGTCGATGATATCGAGTTCCTCGCCTAAATCGTAGTGGGGGACGACTTCGTCCGGAAGGTCGTGCTGGTCGTCGAATCCCCAGCGGCGGTGTTCGACGTTGTCGGCCTCGTCCTCGCCGACGGGGACGCTCTCGTCGGGTACTTGCGGAACTTCAAGCATCCTCTCTTCGAGTTCGTCCTCGAGTTCCGAGGCCTCGGATTCGACGTCCTCGATGTCGGCTTTGAGCGACTGCGATCGCTCGATGGCCTCCTCGGCCTCGTCGTCTTTGCCCTCCTGTTTGAGTTCGCCGATCCGGGAGCTGATCTCGTTTCGCTCGTGACGAAGTTCGTCGCCGCGTGCTTTGAGTTCGCGCCACCGTTCGTCGATCTCGAGGATCTCGTCGAAATCGACATCAGCCCCTCGATTCTCGAGGGCATCGCGCACTGCGTCGGGGTTCTCGCGTAGATAGGTCCGATCGAGCATTGAACGGTGATTCTTTGTCATTCGGCAAAACCGTGTCGGAAGACGACGTTTTGCGTGAATCTGTCCCCGTGACACCACCCGATCCGAAACGGGCTGTCGTGATTCGTCTCGGGATGACTCATATCGGTACTGTCCGCTTCGAAGCCGCGGTTCGCGGGAAACGCTTTTTTGCCGGGAGCGCAGTTCTCCGCTATGGATCCGTTCGAGGGTGAGGCGTCGTCGCGGCCCGTCGAGTACGAGCCCGTCAGCGTCAAAGACGTTCTGGTCGAGATGAAAGACACTGCGGAGCTGTTGATAGACCTCTCCTACTCTGCGGTATTACACCGCAACGAAGAGCTTGCGAAGGAGGTCCTCCGGTTGGAAGAGCGCATGGACGTTCTCGAGCTTCGCGCACGAATGAGTTTGATGATGGCCGCTCGCAGTCCGGACGAAGCAGAACAGCTTGCGCCCGTACTCAGTATCGTCGCCGCGGCGGGACTGATCAGCGACGCCGCCGGGGATATCGCGAAGATCGTCCTCGAGGATATCAGGCTTCCAGAGGCGATGCGTGCGGCGCTTCCCGAGGCAGTCGAAATGCTCGTCCGCGGGGTCGTCGACGGCGATTCCGAGTATATGGGCCGGACGCTCGAGGAAATCGACCTCGAGTCCGAGACCGGCGTGCGCGTCATCGCGCTCCGGCGCGGTGACGACTGGCTGCTCAACCCCGGTCCGTCGACTCGTATCGAGGCCGATGACGTCGCATTCCTCCGCGGCCCAGAGTCGTCCATCGGTGACGTGTTCGAACGATTGGCCGGCGAACCTTACGACCCGCCGTCGGTTGATGCCCCGGCCATCGAGGACTTAGAGCGTGCCGTCGATACGATCGTTCACATGAAGAACCTCTCCGAGCTAGCCGTCGACCTGGCCTACAGCAGTATCCTCTTCGACAGCGAGGAGCTCGCCGAGGAAGTTCGGAATCTCGAGGTCGAAGTCGACGCCATGGAGTCACGCTTCGAGGCCTGGACGCTTCGTGCGGCCGCCGACGCCGAAGACCCGGTCGCGCTTCGGGGGCTGATTCACCTCGGTAGTAGCACGGAGGTCATCAGCGATGCCGCGGTCGACATCAGCGAGGGCGTCCTTAGAGATATCGACGTTCACCCGGTCGTCCACCTTGCGGTCCAAGAGAGCGACGAGATCCTCACCCGCGTCGAGCTCGAGGAAGGAAGCGAACTCGACGGCACGTCCGTGACAGCCGGCGTTCCCGATGTCGATGCGACGATGTCCGTTATCGCGATCCGTCGCCCCGAGGAGGGATGGTTACTCGTCGGCGAAGCCGGTGCCGAACTTCGCGGTGGAGACGTTCTCATTTCGAAGGGGACGCGAACGGCGGCCGACGAGTTCGAAAAATTAGCGCGGGTCTGACTCGCGAGCGTTGGCTTATCGTGGCGACCGTTATCGCTCGTCGAGAACGTATTTTCCGACGGCGATCACGAGGACGAGACTGATCAGAATCATCGCCCCTTGCGAAACCGTGGCGACGCTCGAGTCGACGCTTTCCCCGGTAACCAACGCGATGATGTCCGGAACTCCGCGCAGGGAACCCACGACACCCAGCAGTGCCAGGATACCGACCCCGTAGATGCTCAGCCGTTCTCGATCCGTTTCCCGGCCGACGGCACCCAGGGTGGCTATCACCACGCCGAAGATAGCCGGGATCAGCGCCGTAACGCTCGCGAAGTCAGAAAGCACGTATGCCCCGACACCGAGCGCGACGAGGACGATTCCGAGTACGATCGAGAGCGTCGTCTGTAGCGTTCCGTTGTCTCTCATAGTTGCTGCATGTCGGGGAGTGTGAATAAGCGTTTCTCGAGACCGTTCGCAGAGTCCACGATAGCGGGTTTCCCGGTACCGATCAGAACCCGAGCACGAGCGCCGAAACGCCGATGAAGATGACCATCCCGAAGACGTCGACGACGTTCGTGACGATCGGAATCGTCGTGTCGTCGGGGTCGATTCCGAGCCGGAACGAGGCGTACGTGGCGGCGAAGCTGAAGATCACGGCGATTACCGCAACCGACATGCCGCTGATCAGCGAAATCGTCAACAGGGCTGATAGCGGAAGGGCGGCCCCGATGACTTGTCCGATGAACCACGCACCGACCCCCAGAGCGGTGAATATCGTCGCCGCGAGTGCGAGGACGGCGAGGACGTTGGCCCACAGTTCTCGGTCTCCCGGATCGAAATCCGTCGTCCCCAGGTGGAGTCGCGTCGAGAGTCGCGAACTCAAGATCGCACCCAGGTTGCCGCCCATATCGACCATCGTCGGAACCATCACGGCGAGCAAACCGTACTCCGTGAGCATCTCTTCGGCGTCCTCGAGCGTGATTCCTGCGATCAGCACGATCACGGTGAGAACGATCAACAGCGGGAACATGTTCCCGACGATGCTCCGGACGTCCCACGTTCCGAGCGAGCCCTGGGGAACGACCATCAGAGGATCACCTCGACGATGCCGATGGCGAACAGCAAGAACAACATGCCGAAGATGTCACCGAGCGTGGTGACGATCGGCCCGACGAGGTTGTCGGGGTCGTACCCGTACTTGTAGCCCGCAAAGATCAACGTGAGCAACCCGAATATCAGCACGATCGAGGTCAGCACGCCCGCGATGAGCATGATCCCGACGAACTCGTAGAGCGCGGCTGACTCCCAGCCGAGCAACTGGAGCGCGAGCCACGTGACGACGCCGATGACGACTGAGATTCCGATTCCGTTGATGAACGACGCTACGACTGCGTTGACGAGTCGTTCGTCCCAGTTAAACCGCGGTTCGATCAGTCCCTGGTGGAGTCCGCTCGAGATGCGCCCGCCGAGTGCGCCGTAGACGTTTCCTCGGGTGGCCAGAAAGACGGGGACCATCACGAGCAGACCGGGGAATCGTTCGACGCTTTCGACCATTCCCTCGAGAACTAACCCGGCGAAAAGACCGCCTCCCAGCGCGATGAACAGGATGGGGATCGTTTCACGGTAGATCGACCAGACATCACCGCGGACACTCATATCTGTGACTCACACAGTACCCTGTTAAACCTAACGAGAAGGGTCTCTGACTCCCAGTTATCGGGCTCTCGTCGCTTCAGATGGCCTATCAAAATCGGACGGACGACCGGAGACGGATGGACAGGATTTTAAGCCAGCGTGGGTTAGACCAGCCCACTATGGGTAAAAAATCGAAGGGCAAGAAAAAACGTCTCGCTAAGCTCGAGAACCAGAACAGCCGTGTTCCGTCCTGGGTCATGCTCAAGACCGACATGAACGTCCAGCGAAACCCGAAACGACGCAACTGGCGTCGTAGCGACACCGACGAGTAAGGATATCTATGAGTGCAACTGATTTCGAAGAACGTGTTGTTACCGTCCCACTGCGCGATGTGAAGAAGGGTGCAAACCACGAAGCCGCAGATCGTGCAATGACAATCATCCGCGAACACCTCGCGAAACACTTCGCGGTCGACGAAGACGCCGTCCGTCTCGACCCCTCGATTAACGAGGCCGTCTGGTCGGAAGGCCGATCGAACCCGCCGCGAAAGCTTCGTGTTCGCGCCGCGCGATTCGACGAAGACGGCGAGGTTATCGTCGAGGCCGAGGTCGCCGACTAACTTGCTACGCGCCTCCTTCACCGGATCGTCCTATATCGGCGTTTTCGCCCGTGCGACCGATTCGTGTCTGTTCGTTCGGCCCGATGCCGACGACGACACCGTCGACGGGCTCGCCGACGAACTGGATGTCGATCCGGTACGGACGACCGTCGGCGGCTCTTCGACAGTCGGAGCGCTGGCTACCGGTAACGAAAACGGCCTGCTCGTCAGCACGCGGGTCCTCGAGTACGAACGCGAAGACTTAGAGGACGCCGCCCGCGTTCCCGTCGCGGAGCTTCCGGGGAATATCAACGCTGCCGGAAACGTCGTCTTGGCGAACGATTACGGCGCATACGTCCACCCCGACCTGCCGCGAGAGGCGATCAAAGTCGTCAAGGATACCCTCGAAGTGCCGGTCGAACGCGGCGATCTCGCAGGCGTTCGGACGGTCGGAACCGCCGCCGTCGCGAACAACACGGGCGTTCTCTGCCATCCGAAGGCGACCGACGCGGAACTCGACTTGCTCGAGGAGGCCCTCGACGTCAGGGCCGACGTCGGAACGATCAACTACGGCGCTCCGCTCGTGGGCTCCGGGTTGCTCGTAAACGAGTCGGGCTACGCCGTCGGCGAGGATACGACGGGGCCCGAACTCGGTCGGATCGAAGACGCGCTCGGTTACATCGACTGAGCCGCCGACTACACCGATTGAGCCGTCGAAGCCGATTTACTATTCCGTGGACGTTTTGAGATACTCTCTTTTCTTGATGGCCCCGTTCGGGACGCTTCTCGTGTCACCCTTCGTTTCAATCCAGTCGTTTCGCTTCGACACGGTCACCGTCTCTCGAACTCGTGTCGAACGACCTCGCTCTCTTCGTTCCACTCGAAATGGTCGTGGGCGCGCTCGAGCATGGATCTGTAGGCCTCGAGATCATCGAGGCCCTCGGCCCGCGCGTCCTCGTCGGTCACGTCGCCGAGGGTCCGCTCTGTGACCTCGGTGATTTCGAACGTCGTCCCGTCGATAGCGAACGTATCGCCCGAATCGGCGTACTGGTGGCCGCGGTGGATTTGGGTGACGTCGCCCTCGAGCGCTTGTTCTCGCATTCGTTCGCTCGGCAGGAGTTCGTCGGGTTCGATTTCGCTCATAGCTCGAGTTCGCCCGCCAGCAGGAAAACTGTACGGCCGAACGTGCCGGGCTCTCTCGAGTTAACTAACGAGCGTGATGAGTACGAACAGGGTTCCAACGGAGACGAGCGTCGTCGCAAAGACGTTCAACGATGCGAACTCCTCGTCGCCGCCGAGTTCGTTCGCGAATACGAACGTCGAGACGGCCGTCGGCGTTCCGAGCATGACGACGCTCGCGGTGAACGTCGCGTCGTCGACGGTCAACAGCGAGAAGACGATCCAGGCGAGCAGCGGCATACAGACGATTTTGAGCGCGACGACGGAGCCGGAAGCTCCGAAATCGACCGAAGGCAGATCGACTTGCAGAGATGCGCCGACACAGAGCAGTGCGAGCGGGAGCGCGAACGCGCCGACGATGTCGAGTCCGCTCACCGCAAGCGGGGGAACGGCGACCGACGACGACCCGACGCCGAGCCCGGCGATCAGTGCGAGGAGAACCGGATTCGTGAGGAGTCCTCCGAGCTCTCGGCCGATTTTCGTCTCCGCTTCGTTGACGAAGACGAGGATCAGAACAGTGAGGGGTACCTGAACCAGCGACAGGATGCCGAGAACCACGCTCGCGATGGCGGTTACCTCGGCGTCGAACGTCGCGGCGACCAGCGGAAGCCCGAGATAGCCGAGATTCGAGTGATACGATTGGACGATGGCGACGCTCTGGCGCGGCCTCGAGGAGCGATTTCGGTGGACGAGCCAGGCGAGCCCCGCCGTCGAGAACAGGACGAAGAGCAATCCGACGAGCAGGGCCGGGGTGAGGAGTTCACCTATCGCTTGATCGTACGTCGAGATGAAGATGAGTGCCGGAAGCGCCACGTAGTAGGCGATATCGTTTAGCCGCGCGGTTCTGCTCGTATCGAGTATCTCGCTCGCTCGTAATCCGGTCCCGACGAGTAATAACACGAGCAGGGCTAGCAGACGCCCGACAACCTCCATGCCCCCGCACAGTTCGTGCGGTGTCTTTTACCGTTCGGTTTGGAGCAAATCCGTTCATAATTCGTTATCCTTGTCCGAGCAGATTGGGTCGTCGTTCGGACACGACTTCGGATTGGAAGGCAAGGTTCTTCCGGCTCCCCGACGGAACAATGAGCATGAGTGAATTCAACGTTAGCGGTCGATTCAAGAATCGAGATGGGTACGCACCATTCGAGACGACAATCGAAGCCGAAAACGAGAACGTCGCCCGCGAGCACGTGCTTTCCCAGATGGGGAGCCGCCACGGTGTCAAACGCACCGGAATCGAACTCGAGGAGGTATCCCAGCAATGAGTAGTCAACAGGAACTCCAGCAGCTCTCCCAGCAGATTCAGGAGCTCGACGAACAGATCGAAGCCCTCGAGGGCAACGTCGAAGCGATCCAGCAAGAGCAGACTGAAGTCGACGAAGCGATCGACGCCGTCGAAACCCTCGAATCGGACTCGGTCGTTCAGGTTCCACTCGGTGGCGGCGCGTACGTCCGCGCAACCGTCGAAGACATCGATGAAGTGATCGTCGAACTCGGTGCCGATTACGCCGCAGAGTTCGAGCGAGAGGGCGCAGTCGACACGCTCGAGAACAAAAAGGAGAACCTCGACGACGAAATC
Organism: Halostagnicola alkaliphila; assembly: GCF_055379965.1. Taxonomy (NCBI): domain Archaea; kingdom Methanobacteriati; phylum Methanobacteriota; class Halobacteria; order Halobacteriales; family Natrialbaceae; genus Halostagnicola; species Halostagnicola alkaliphila. The sequence goes on from NZ_AP043826.1 coordinate 750,004, forward strand.
GACGAGGTCAACGCACAGATCTCCGAACTCGAAGCCGAGAGCTCGCAACTCGAGCAGAAGGCTCAGCAGATGCAACAGCAAGCGATGCAACAGCAGATGCAGCAGATGCAGGGTCAGCAGGGCCAAGGTCCTGACGAATAAGCCGTCCACGCTCCATGTTCGATAACCTGAAGGAGAAACTCGGGAGCTTCCGGAAAGACGCCGAGGAGGCCGCCGAAGAGAACGTCGAAGAAGTCGAAGAGCCTGTAGAGGACCTCGCAGATGATGCAGTCGCCGAAGGCGAAAGCGAGAAAGTCGCCGAGGCGGATGCAGGTAGCGAGACCGCCGACACAGCGGCAAGGCCGGAAGCGTCCGAGGAACCACGAACAGATACCGTCAACGCGACACAGGACGGTTCTTCGGTCGATTCGGAGCTCGAGGATGTAACTGCGGCCAACGCGGCAGATGGCTCCGCGGCCGTAACCGATGCCGACACCGCTTCGGCCGACGAGGCTTCGAGCGATCCGTCGGCGCCAGTCGATAGTTCGTCTCCGTCGGGAACCGGTGGCGTGACGGCGGGTACTTCCGCCGACGAACCGGTGCCGTCGGAGACGGACGCGCCCGACGCCGAAGCGACCGCAGATGCCGCCGAATCGGGCACTGACCAGGCGGATGCGGACGACGAAAGCGACGACAACGGCTCGACCGGTTTCGGTCGCAAAGCCAAATCTCTCGTTCGCGGAAAGTTCGTTATCGAAGAAGAGGACCTCGAGGCTCCGCTTCAGGAACTCGAGCTCGCGTTGCTCTCGAGCGACGTCGAGATGGGCGTTGCGGAAGAAATCCTCGACAACATCCGCGACGAACTGATCGGCGAGACGCGGACGTTTACGACCTCGACGGGTGATGTCGTCGAGGAGGCATTACGAGATGCTATTTACGACGTTATCAGCGTCGGGCAGTTCGACTTCGACGAGCGCATCGCCATCGAAGACAAGCCGATCGTCATCATCTTCACCGGCGTCAACGGCGTCGGAAAGACGACCTCGATCGCGAAACTCGATCAGTACTTTGAGGAACGTGGATACTCGACCGTGATGGCCAACGGCGACACGTACCGGGCGGGTGCCAACGAGCAGATCCGCGAGCACGCCGAGGCGCGGGACAGCAAGCTCATCGCCCACGATCAGGGCGGCGACCCCGCAGCGGTGCTGTACGACGCCGTCGAGTACGCCGAAGCGAACGAGATCGACGTCGTCCTCGGCGATACGGCGGGTCGGCTCCACACCGACGAAGGGCTGATGGACCAACTCGAGAAGATCGGCCGCGTGGTCGGCCCGGACATGACGCTGTTCGTCGACGAGGCCGTCGCCGGCCAGGACGCGGTGAACCGCGCTCGAGAGTTCAACGAGGCCGCCGAGATCGACGGTGCGATCCTGACGAAGGCGGACGCCGACTCGAACGGCGGCGCGGCGATTTCGGTGGCTCACGTCACCGGGAAACCGATCCTCTTTCTCGGCGTCGGCCAGGAGTACGACGATCTCGAGCGATTCGATCCCGACGAGATGGCGGATCGACTGCTCGCAGACGACGAATAGATCGGCTCACTTCGTTTTCCGATTCGTCGTCTGTCGGTCAGTTCAACGTATTCGTTCCCGACCCACCGAGGTTTCACGTTGATTTTGGAGGTTGCAAGCGCCCGGACCAGTTTCTTACTCCCTGCTAGTATAACTCGCCCGTCATGGCTATCGACACAGTTCTCGTGGTCGGTTCGACCGGTACGCAAGGTGGTGCCGTTGCTCGGCACCTCCTTGAGCAGGATTTCGAAGTCCTCGCACTGACTCGAGACAAAGACAAACACGAGTCGCACCACCTCGCCGAACGGGGGGCCGAACTCGTCGAGGGAAGTCTCGAGGAGAAAAACAGCATCGAACCGCTCATCGAAGATGCCGACGGCGTCTTCCTGATGACCAACTACTGGGAGCACGGCTACGATGACGAGGTCGAACAGGGGCGAAACGTAGTCGAACTGGTCGAGGACGTCGGGGTCGACCACCTCGTCTTTTCCTCCGTCGGCGGGGCCGAACGCGACAGCGGCATTCCACACTTCGAGTCGAAGTGGGAGATAGAGGGACTGATCGACGACCACGATATCCCAGCGACCGTCGTTCGACCGGTGTTCTTCGCACAGAACCTCGAGGGCTTTCGCGAGTCGATCGAGGACGGAACGCTCGCGATGGGACTCGAGCCGTCGAATCCGTTGCAGGTCCTCGATGTCGAGGACCTCGGCGCGTTCGTTGCGGACGTGTTCTCGAATCTCGAGGACCATACGGGAGAATCGTACGAACTCGCGAGCGACGAACTCTCCCTTCGCGCGATGGCCGTTCGCTTCGCAGACGTGCTCGAGACGCCGGTTCGCGCCAAGCATCTCTCGATCGAGGACGTAGAAGAGAGTCAGGGAGAGGAGTACGCCGTGATGTTCGAGTGGTTCAACGAGGCGGGTTACGAGTCGCCGATCGACGAACTTCGAGCCGAGTACGAGATCCCGTTTAATCGCCTCGAGACCTATCTCGAGCGAGAGTGGCATAACTGAGTTCGAATCGGAATACATTCGGTTCGCCGTGACGTTCATATTGGACTACCGACCGCGCCGTTTTGATACTCGTAATTGGTCGAGAAATGATAGAAAGGAGGACTGTCTCTCGAGCCAATATTCAGTCCCGTAGCACCTACCGGAAACAATCTCCGCAACTCCGCTAGGACCGGTTCGGTGCCTGTGAGTACCGCACTAGTTTCGTTCGTCTCGAAGTCTCGTTTCGCTCACACCGGCTTTGGTTGTGGTAATACTCGCCGGATTATCCTAGCTCCGTCATGGTTCGCCTGATTACGGAGGCGTATAGTGTTAGGGTGGTAGTATCCAGTAACCGATGAGCGTGACAACTATCTCGAGTGCGCAACCAGCTGATCGTCTTTTGACACGGCGGTGGTCCGCGTGAATACGACCGAACAGTACAAACAGAACAAGCATCCTCTCGACGTCCTCGACGATGTCTACGAGTACGCCGAGGACGATCTCTCCTTCGAGGAGATCGAAGAACGAGCGGGCGACGGCGAGTGGGAGCGCCTGAAGTGGGCCGGCATGTACGCCCAGAAGCAGGAGGGCTACTTCATGATCCGGACGAAGGTTCCGGGGGGGAAACTCACTCCCGAGCAGGCCGAGGTCATTGGCGAAGTTACCGACGACCTCGCGGTCGCCCCCGAAGAGTACGGCGGCGAAGAGCAGAACGAACTCTGGGGAGACGCCTACCTCGACATCACGACCCGACAGGACATCCAGAAACACTGGATCCGAATCGAAGACGTTCCCGAAATGTGGGACCGTTACGACGAAGTTGGCCTGACGACGGTGCAAGGCTGTGGCGACTCCGCCCGGAACGTCCTCGGGTGCCCGGCTGCCGGACTCGACGATCACGAGTGTTTCAACGCACAGCCGGTCATCGACGCCGTCTCGGACTTCTTCACCGGCAACCGTGAGTACGCTAACTTGCCCCGCAAGTTCAAACTCACAATTACGGGCTGTGCTCACGACTGCGGACAGTCCCAGATCAACGATATCGGGCTCGTTCCAGCCAAGAAGGAAATCGATGGCGAGTACCTCTACGGCTTCCACGCCCGCGTCGGCGGCGGGCTCTCGGACGGGCCGCGGATGGGCTCCGAACTGGACGCGTTCATCCAACCCGAGGACGCCGTCGAGTTCTGTCGTGCCGTCGCCCAGACGTTCAAGGAGATCGGCGACCGAAACAACCGCGGTGTCTGCCGCATGCGCTATCTCGTCGAACAGCTCGGCCCGGAGAAGTTCGAAGAGGCAATCCGCGACCGTTGTACTGTCGACCTCCCCGACGGCGGCGAGAACCTCACCGTTGGCTACAAGGGCGACCACGTCGGCATCCACGACCAGAAACAGGACGGCCTGCAGTACGTCGGTTTCAACGTGATCGCTGGTCGCATGGGTGGCGACGAGTTCGCTGAGGCCGCTCGAGCGGCCGAAAAGTACGGTACCGAGGACGCCTCCGTGCGCCTCGCGACCGACCAGAACTTCCTCATTACGCACATTCCAGAGGAGAACGTCGAGGACCTCCTCGCCGAACCGTTCGCCGAGGACTACCAGCCAGATCCCGGTCCGTTCTCCCGCGGTGCGGTCGGCTGTACGGGTAACGAGTTCTGTAACTACGCTATCATCGAGACCAAAAAGCGCACCAAGCGCTGGGCTCGAGAGTTAGACGAGCGCATCAACACGCCCGACGACCTCGACGTCGTCCGGATGCACATGTCCGGCTGCTCGGCCTCGTGTGCACAGCCACAGATCGCGGACATCGGCTTCCGCGGCGAGACCGTCAAACTGGAAGACGAAGACAGTCCGAACGAGGAAGGAGACAACCTCGTCGAAGGGATGGACTTCGGTCTCGGCGGTTCGCTCGGTGAGGATAACGAGTTCCTCGACTGGATCGAACACGCCGTCCCGGCTGACTCAGTAATTCCTGCCCTCGAGCGGCTGTTCGATGCCTACGCCGAGGAGAAACACGACGACGAGCAGTTCTACGCCTGGTGTCGCCGCGTCGACAATGGGCGGCTTCGCTCGATCATGCAACAGGCCGACGCGCCGGTTGCAGGAGGTGTTGCCCATGGGGATTGATAGCGAGGCCGAACGTAGTGAGGCCTCGAAGAAGCGAGCGGGAGATGCGGGATCCGAGCACAGCGAGGATCCCGGTGAAGCGAGCGGTAAAACCGCGAGCGGCGAAGCCGCGAGCCCCGAGGACGGCGAGGACGAGCAGCCGTTCCCGGGCGTTCCCGAATCCAGTAGCGACGACGGCGACGATGACGTTATCGTCCCCGAAACGAGCGGTCGAGCGCCGCGCTCTCGAGCCGACACCGACCACGCTCGAGAGGGGGCCATTCAGCCCGCAGGGAGAAGTGCAAGCGGTGACTCCGACGCTGGCGACAGCTGTTCGCCGAACACCTGCACCTGCGGTGAGAAGACCCAGGAGAAAGCAGTCGCGACCGACGGTGCAGGGGTTGCAAACGTCGACGAACAGGGCAACCTCGGCGACCTCGAGTTTACCGAACCTGCAGAAGATGTCAGTCAGGACGTCGACAACGGTGCACCGGACCAGCGCGTCGGCGTTCCCGACGGCGTCGACCTCGATACCCCGACGTATTCGATCCGGTCGGAGATGAACGACATCGAGACGCCCGACGAGAAAACCTGGTTCATGGAACTGGACGAAGCCGTCATCGACGACGGCCGCTGTATCCAGTGTGGGACCTGTGTCGCCGCCTGCCCGTCCGATTCGATCGGGATCGGCGACGATGGCAAGCCGGAACTCGTCAAGATGTGTACCGGCTGTTCGCTCTGTTGGGACTTCTGTCCCCGCGGCGGCCTGCGCTATGAGCGCCAGTGGAAGATCACCGGCGGCGACGACAACGTCAAAGGCGCCGGCGATCCGATTACGGAGTTCTCCGCGCGGGTCGACGAGGACTGGACGAAAGGCGCACAGGACGGCGGCGTCGTCACGACGGTTCTCTCCCACCTCCTCGAGGCGGGCGAGATCGACGGCGCGCTCATCGCGACCGAGAGCGAGGACGAGGCCTGGAAGGCCGAAAGCTACCTCGCGACCAGCCACGAGGACCTGATCGAGAACGCTGGGACCATCTACAATCAGACGATGGCACTCGGCAACCTGAACCTCGACCGGTGGGAGCACAAGCTCCCGGACAAGCCGTTCGACGAACTCAGTCTCGCGCTCGTCGGCACGCCGTGTGAGATCGAAGGCATCCGTGCCCTGCAGGACTTCGAGTGGGACTACCAGGAACAGAACGAGGGCATCCGCGCGGTCGACTACACGATCGCCCTGATGTGTACGAAGAACTTCAACTACTACAGCCTCATGGGCGAGCAGTTAGAGGACCAACGCGGCATTTCGCCCGACGAGATCGGCAAGATGGACGTTCTCCACGGCAAGCTCATGGTCTACGACCACGACGGAGAGATGATTCTCGACGAAGATATCGAGAACTTCCACGACGCCGCGCTCAAAGGCTGTGACGAGTGTGCCGACTTCACCGGATTCTGTGCCGACCTCACCGTCGGATCCGTCGGCTCGTCCGACGAGTACTCGAGCGTCATCGTCCGAACCGAACAGGGACTAAAAGCCTGGGAGATCACCGAACCCGATCTGGACTACCACGATCTCGAGGACAAGTCCGCGGTCGGCAAGCTCCAGGGCTGGGACAAGAAGAAGGCCTTCGAGAGCCTCGAGCGGCCGTTCGATCCCGACGCGCCCCGGTTCATCGACTACACGGACCACGCCGAGAACTACGGCACCGAGCTGAACCCCCACGACTACGGCCACTAGCGGTCACCGCTGCGGTTTCGGCTGATTCGTTCTCTTTCAGTTTTCACGTTTATCGGCTCTCGAGCGTCAGCGCCGAGTCCTCGCCTCGTTCAGCGGACTTATTGGCGGACGGCCGGAAGTGCGGCCATGGAATTCGGAATTCGAGTCGCGACGCCGGGCGACGCTGGCGCGATTCGACGAATCTATGCACCGTTCTGCGAGGATTCGGCGGTGACGTTCGAGGAGGCCGTTCCCGCCAGAGCCGAAATGGTCGACCGAATCGAGGGGACGCTCGAGACCTATCCGTGGCTCGTCTGCGAGCGCGACGGCGAGGTCGTCGGCTACGCGTACGCGGGCAAGCTTCGCAAGCGTCGAGCCTACGAGTGGGTCGTCGAACTCTCCGTTTACGTCGACGACGACGCCCGTCGATCGGGCGTCGGCAGAGCGCTGTACGAGTCGCTGTTCGCTATTCTCGAGCGCCAGGGTGTCTACGATGCCTACGCCGTGACGACGCTTCCGAACCCGGCGACGGTTCGGTTTCACGAACGACTCGGTTTTGAGCGCTTCGCGGACTTTCCGCGGGTCGGCTACACGCAGGGCGAGTGGCACGACGTGCGGTGGTGGCGACGGGAAATCGCAGACAAACCCGAGAGTCCGTCCCGTCCCGATCCGTTCCCCGACGTTCGCGAGTCGGGCGAGTTGGACGAACTGCTCGATACCGGGAACCCCCATCTCGAGTTCGGGTATCAGGATGTAGCCAACTGATTTCGGCCTTTGGGACCTGACGCAGTCCAAAGCGATTTATCGGACCACCCCCTGGTATCTCCCATGAATCCATCGACGTGGCGGACCTATCTCGTCACCCAATCGTCGATTTCGGCCGGTCGATCGTCGCCCGAAATCGTCCGTGCCGCGATCGACGGCGGCATCGACGTCGTTCAGCTCCGAGACAAGGGACTCGAGACGCACGAGCGATACGAGATCGGCCTCGAGTGTCGGGAACTCACAGAGGCAGCCGAGGTCGATCTGATCGTCAACGATCGAGTCGACCTCGCGCGAGCGATCGACGCCGACGGCGTCCACCTGGGCCAGTCGGATCTCCCGGTCGCCGTCGCTCGAGACCTGCTCGGATCCGACGCGATAATCGGCTGTTCGGCCTCGACGCTCGAGGAGGCCGCGCGGGCCGAAGCCGACGGTGCGGATTACCTCGGCGTCGGCGCAGTGTACGGTACATCCTCGAAGGACGTCGAGGAGTCCAAAGACGGGATCGGCCACGATCGAATCCGCGAAATCGTCGACGCCGTGTCGATCCCGGTCGTGGGGATCGGGGGGATAACCGCCGAGAACGCGGCCCCCGTCGTCGAAGCCGGCGCTACGTGCGTCGCGGTCATCAGCGAGATCACGGCCGCCGACGACCCGAAAGCGGCGACCGAATCGCTCGCCGAGGCCGTCGAGGCGGGAAGGGCGGACGGCACCGAGACGAACGAGACCCCCGAAACGGCCGGGGAAACCGGAAAGACCGTGGACGACGGAGGGGTGGTACAATGACCGACTTCAGCTCGGTGACGGCCGAGGAACTCGAAGCGACACTCGAACAAATCGACGAGGCGGAGCCGCTCGTGCAGGCGCTGACGAATCAAGTGACGATGAACGACGTGGCGAATATCATCCTCCATTGGGGTGCGTTGCCCGTGATGGCAGACTCGTTCGGCGACGCCGGCGAGATGGCCGAAATTGCGGGCGCGATCCTCATCAACGCCGGCCAGATCGCGGACGACAACGTCGAAGCGATGCATGAGGCCGGTCGGATGGCTAACGACCGCGGAATCCCGGTCGTTCTCGACCCCGTCGGCGTCGGTTCCACGCCGTCGCGGGAAGCCGTCGCCGAGAGCCTCCTTTCGGAGGTCGATTTCGCCGTAATCAAGGGCAACTACGGCGAGATCAGCGCGCTCTCGGGCGTCGAAGCGGACGTCAAAGGCGTCGAATCCATCGGCGACTACGACGAGATCGACGAAACGGCCCGATCGCTCGCCGAGTCGACCGGCGCGACCGTCGTCGCCTCCGGCGTCGAGGATATCGTCGCGGACGCGGACGATGCGGTCTCCATCTCGGCCGGTCACGAAATGATGGGCGAGGTCGTCGGCACCGGTTGCATGCTCGGGGCGACCGTCGCCGCGTTCGCTGGCGCACTCGAGGACGACCGCGCGGCGGCGGTTCGAGGGACGCTCGCGTTCGGGCTCGCCGGGGAACGGGCGACCGACCTCGAGTACAACGGGCCCGCGAGCTACCGGACGAACTTCCTCGATTCCGTCGCCGGGCTCTCCGCCGAAGTCGTCGACGAGTTAGCACTCGAGGGGCGAGTAACCTCGATCGAGTAACAGTCGGGAGCCGTTTTCGTCCTCGCCGACAGTTTTCGGCATCGACTTGTCCAACAGCTATTGCGCTCGAGCGTGAACCTCGAACCGACACCAATGTCACGAACTGACCTCGAGAACGCGGCCGAATCGCTGGCCGATGCAGCCGACGCTGCCGGCAGCGGCGAAGCGCGTGAGCGCCTAGAGAAACAATCGAACCAACTCGAACAGCTCGCGACGGCCGATCGCGGCCCCGATCACGGTCGACTCGCCCGTCACGAACACATCATCACCGAAATCGCGGACGAGGAAGGCGGGGACGTTGCCGACCGCGCTGATGATGCTCTCGAGTCGATTCACGACTTCCGGGAAACGCTGGAAGGCGTCTGATCGACTCGGAGAACTGTCGATAGCTGCGATCAAATTAACAGACCGGCTTCGGGTTCGCGCCCATGGCCTCGAGATTCTCGACGTACTCGCCGTAGGCGGCTTCGATCGCTCCCGTTGCAGCTTCCTCGGCCCGATCCCAGTCGTCATCTCCGTCACAGACCGCCTCGAGCAGCTCGGTCACCCGCTCGAGTTGGTCATCTAAGTCGTCGCCAAAGTCGCGGAACAACTGCGCGCTCTGGGGATCCGCGTTCCCGACGAAGTAGCCGACGACCTGCTCTTTTGAGCGCTTGCTCGCGAGAATTCGTCCGGCGAACGCACCGGCTCGTGGTACCGTCGCCTCGAGCCCGCGGAGGTACTCGTGAAGTGCGGGAACGTCCTGAGGGTCGTACGCTTCGAGCTGTTCGGAGACGGTTTCGTAGTGTCCCCGCTCTTCGTCGGCGGTCGCCTCGAACGCCTCGCGCGCCAGGTCGTTCGATTCGTCCTCGGCCCACTCGCCGAACGTCTGCCACGCGGCGTACTCGGCGTCTGCGGTCGCCTCGAGGACGGGCTCGGTGTCGATATCGCCGTCCGTGGCGGCGTACAGTGACTTCGACGACCCGAGTCGGGACAGCGGCGTCTGGTTCGTCTCGCGAACGCGTTCGAGGAACGTGTCTGCATCGGTCATGGATCGTCCTACGTGCGGACTCGAGTTAGTAGTGTCGTGATCGAACCGTGATGGAGTTGCAGTGCGGTGCTATCGTGTCGACGACTCGGTGCGTTTTGCGCTGCGTGAAACAGCGGTTTTACGGCCCTTACTCCGCGGTATTCTCACCCTTCTACCGCTCATACTGACGGTAACAGGGCCATAACAATCACCAAACACGGACAGTCTCCGGATGAACAATGAAACGACGAACGTATCTCGCAACGACGGCAGGCATCGTCGCGCTCGCGGGCTGTGCGGGCTCGGGAGACGACCCGAACGGTGATGACGATCCGAACGGCGGTGACGACCCCAACGGCGGCGACGATCCGTCCGGAGACAACGGTGAGACAGGCGACGGCGAAACGTTCGACGATTTCGAGGATCTCGACTACTGGACGGAAGTCGAAGGCTCGCTCACGGCCGACGAGGATCGATCGCTCGTCGGTTCCCAGTCGGCCTTCCTCGAGGCGTCGGAATCCGAAAGCGGCGTCATGATCCGGCGCGAGTTCGATTCGCCGCAGGATTTCTCCGACGAAGTCCCAGGGCTCGCGGTCGCCTCCGATGACCTGCAGAATCCGATCATCCAGCTTACCGACGCCGACGGCGATCGGGTCGATTTCCGCGGCCGATCCGCGGCGGACATGCCGTTCATGCGGTACAACTTCGGTGTCGGCTCGATCGACGGCGACCCGGATCTCTCCGAAGTCGCTTCGATCCAGATCGCGGCCTGGACCGGCGACGAAAAGGAAAAGGAGTTCTGGTGTGACGATCTGTACTTCACGCCGCGTCCGGACACGGGCACGGTGATGGTCCAGTTCGACTACGGCTACGAAACGACCTACACCGAGGGGTTCCCGGTTCTCGAGGAGTACGACATCCCCGCGACGGCGTTCGTCAACACCGACTTCGTCGGCGGCGAGTCCCGGATGAGCCTGAGCGAACTCGAGGAACTGCACGACGCCGGGTGGACGATCGCCAGTCAGTCGGCGAACAACGGCGACCTGACCGACACGGACGATCCGTCCGCACAGATCGAATCCGCCGTCGAGTGGCTCGAGGATAACGGCTTCGAGGACGGTGCTGGCTACTTCGCCTATCCGCTCGGAAACTTCGACGAAGACGCCGTAGAAGCTGCGGGAGACAATCACGACCTCTGTTTCGCGAGCGGCTACGGTGCCGGCGGACAGCTCACCAACACCAAACTCTGTCCGCGCGTCGGCGATCCGGACCCGGACGACGCACGAGACTTACTCGAGTGGACCGCGGAGATGAACGGCCTCACGACGCTTTACTACCACGAGCTAGAGGACGACCTTCTCGAGTCGTTCGAGGAAACGATGTCCGATCTCAGCGAGATGGAAGCAGACGGCGACCTCGAGGTCGTTCTCCCCGGTGACGTCGAAGAAGCGTACGTGCTCTAGGGATTCGTATCAAGAACGCAAATTCGGGTAGTGAAGTGCGTCGACACCGTGTCTCGAGAAATCGGCGACCGAGATCGAATCAGACCCGGTTTGACGTCGCTGAGGAACGAGCGTTCGAGGTTCCCTGTTTGTCACGCTCCGCCTCGAGGGCTGGTTCGGCAGTGACGCCCAGTGGTGCCGTTCTGTCGGTCGTCCTTGAGTTAGTCGTTGACCTTGCCTTTCTCGAGGCGAACTCCTTCACTCCGCGCTCACGGCTCTCGCCGTTCGCACATACCGAGGACTCCTTAACAGTCGTCCTCGCGTCAGTCGTCAGCTTCGCCCGCTCCGCGGTTCCCTACCGGTCACCGCTTCGCCTCGAGGCTTCGTTCCCGTTGGTCACTCAGCTTCGCCCGCTCCGCGGTTCCCTACCGGTCACCGCTTCGCCTCGAGGCTTCGTTCCCGTTGGTCACTCAGCTTCGCCCGCTCCGCGGTTCCCTACCGGTCACCGCTTCGCCTCGAGGCTTCGTTCCCGTTGGTCACTCAGCTTCGCCCGCTCCGCGGTTCCCTACCGGTCACCGCTTCGCCTCGAGGCTTCGTTCCCGTTGGTCACTCAGCTTCGCCCGCTCCGCGGTTCCCTACCGGTCACCGCTTCGCCTCGAGGCTTCGTTCCCGTTGGTCACTCAGCTTCGCCCGCTCCGCGGTTCCCTACCGGTCACCGCTTCGCCTCGAGGCTTCGTTCCCGTTGGTCACTCAGCTTCGCCCGCTCCGCGGTTCCCTACCGGTCACCGCTTCGCCTCGAGGCTTCGTTCCCGTTGGTCACTCAGCTTCGCCCGCTCCGCGGTTCCCTACCGGTCACCGCTTCGCCTCGAGGCTTCGTTCCCGTTGGTCACTCAGCTTCGCCCGCTCCGCGGTTCCCTACCGGTCACCGCTTCGCCTCGAGGCTTCGTTCCCGTTGGTCACTCAGCTTCGCCCGCTCCGCGGTTCCCTACCGGTCACCGCTTCGCCTCGAGGCTTCGTTCCCGTTGGTCACTCAGCTTCGCCCGCTCCGCGGTTCCCTACCGGTCACCGCTTCGCCTCGAGGCTTCGTTCCCGTTGGTCACTCAGCTTCGCCCGCTCCGCGGTTCCCTACCGGTCACCGCTTCGCCTCGAGGCTTCGTTCCCGTTGGTCACTCAGCTTCGCCCGCTCCGCGGTTCCCTACCGGTCACCGCTTCGCCTCGAGGCTTCGTTCCCGTTGGTCACTCAGCTTCGCCCGCTCCGCGGTTCCCTACCGGTCACCGCTTCGCCTCGAGGCTTCGTTCCCGTTGGTCACTCAGCTTCGCCCGCTCCGCGGTTCCCTACCGGTCACCGCTTCGCCTCGAGGCTTCGTTCCCGTTGGTCACTCAGCTTCGCCCGCTCCGCGGTTCCCTACCGGTCACCGCTTCGCCTCGAGGCTTCGTTCCCGTTGGTCACTCAGCTTCGCCCGCTCCGCGGTTCCCTACCGGTCACCGCTTCGCCTCGAGGCTTCGTTCCCGTTGGTCACTCAGCTTCGCCCGCTCCGCGGTTCCCTACCGGTCACCGCTTCGCCTCGAGGCTTCGTTCCCGTTGGTCACTCAGCCTCGCCTCTCACGGGTCACTTCGTTCCCCGTTCGACTCTACGAGGCGAACTCCTTCACACCGTTCAGTCGTCCGCCTCGCCTGTCTCTACCGGCGCATTCACAAGATTACCCCACTCGGTCCAGGATCCGTCGTAGTTGACGGTGTCCTCGTAGCCGAGCAGTTCGTGCAGCGCAAACCACGCAACCGAGGAGCGCTCGCCGATTCGGCAGTAGGCGACGGTCGTTTCGTCGCCGTCGATGCCCTTCTCGGCGTAGAGTTCCTCGAGTTCCTCGGGACTCTTGAACAGCCCGTCGTCGTCCGTGACGGCCGCCCAGGAGATGTTCTGCGCGCCGGGGACGTGGCCGCCGCGCTGGGCCGTCTCCTGGAGCCCTGGGGGCGCGAGGATCTCGCCGCGGAACTCTTCGGGCGATCGAACGTCGACGAGCGGAACGCCGCGCTCGATCGCGTTTTCGACGTCTTCGCGGTAGGCGCGGATGCTCTCGCGCGGACCGGCGGCGTCGTACTCGACTTCCGAGAAGTCGGGCTCCTCGTCGGTCGTCGGATAGTCGTTCTCGAGCCAGTACTCTCGGCCGCCGTCGAGCAGGTAGACCTCGTCGTGGCCGTAGTACTTGAACTGCCAGTAGGTGTAGGCGGCGAACCAGTTCGAGTTGTCGCCGTACAGGACGACGGTCGAATCCTCGGTGATGCCGTGGTTTCCGAGGAGCTCTTCGAAGTCCTCCTTCTCGAGGATGTCTCGTCGCGTCTGGTCTTGCAGTTGGGTTTCCCAGTTAAACCCAATCGCGCCGGGTGCGTGTGCGTCGTCGTAAGCTTCCGTATCGACGTCGACCTCGACCAGTCGAAGCTCCGGATCGTCGCTCTCGAACTCATCGAGTCGTTCTTCGACCCAATCAGCCGTTACGAGCACGTCGTTGGCGTAATCTGTTGCCATGAAAATACCTTGGAGCGAGAACCACATAGAACCCCGTCTAACCGGACAATGCGGTCACAGCTTCACTTTTCCGGATAATATTACTCCTTGTTTCTGAGGGCGTTGACCCCTTCGAAGCGGAAACGGCACGTAGTGGAGTTCTGCTGCGAGTTCTAACGTTTCTTACGTGGATTTCACGAGCGCTCCCAACGGATGGCGGAAACATTTGCCACCACCTCGGCACCCACGAGAGCGGTGCCGGAATCGGTGCCCTCTCGAGTCTCCGACGACATGGAAAAGCCAATGGATAATTCGCTCGTCGTTTCGCCGGAGTGGCTCGCAGAGCACCTCGAGGATCCAACTGTCCGCTCCGTAGATGTTCGGGACGCCTGGGAGTTCGACGGTATCGGGCACGTTCCGGGCGCGACGAATATCCCCTTCGACAGCTACCGCGACGGGTCGAACGACGAACCCGGGACCCTCCCCGGCGCGGAGGCGTTCGCTGGTCTGCTCGAGGAGGCTGGGATCGAATCCGAGGATACGCTCGTCGCGTACGACGACATGCACGGCGTCTTCGCCGCCCGATTCGTCCTGACCGCACACGTCTACGGCCACGGGGACGTTCGGCTTCTCGACGGCGATTTCAGCGCTTGGAGCCGCGAGTACGAGACGACGAGCGAGACGGCCGAACACGAGCCCTCGAGCTACGCGCCCGAGCCGCTAACCGACGAGGAGAGCCCGCTGATCGACCTCGGGGGTGTGGAGGCGGCGCTCGAGTGCGACGCACTATTCATCGATACGCGCGAGCGTGACGAATTCGCGGAAGCCCACCTCCCCGGCGCGGTTCGGTTTGACTGGCGGGAGGTCGTCGACGACGAGACGCGGCGGCTAAAGCCCGAAGACGAACTCGAGGACCTGCTCGCCGACCACGACATTACGCCCGACCGCGAAATCGTCCTCTACTGTAACACGGCTCGGCGAATCAGCCACACCTACGTCGTCCTCCGGGCGCTGGGCTACGAAGATCTCGCGTTCTACGAGGGGAGCCTCGCGGAGTGGATCGCGGCGGACGGTGCAATCGAGAGCGGTGGAGCATAGAGCGTCGTCGAAACCACGGAACGAGAACGACCACCCTCGACCCCTGCAGATGCAACCCTCCCGAGTTTTGCGTTCGCGTTCGTTACCTGAGCCGTACCCATGACAGAATCTGGTAATCGAACGGACGCGCTGAAGAAAGCGAGCACCGTTACGACGGTAATCGACGCGATGATGGAATTTGGAAAGGGTCGACGCTCGAGCGGTCTCCTGTTGCTCGGTGCCGCGGCCCTTTCGTCGCGCATTCCCGGCGTGGGGACCGCCGCTTCACTCGCGCTTCGAGCGTATCGCCGATTCCGGTGAGGATCGTCCCCTCACGTCCGGCGTTTCTGGTTCTACTCGGTCGAAACCCGCGTTCGGAGGCGCTTTCTCGGCAACTGTGATCGATGCTTCTGGCTATGATGAGTGGGCAGATGTCGTCGATGAAGCATACTACAAAGGGTTATGAGTGAGTCACGTCAACTCTCTATATGATTTCTCGTGACACGACCGTTCACGTTGCTGCCGTCCTTTCGGGTTTCGGCGTTCTGGCGGGAGTCGAATACTTCGGGATCGGCCCGGAAACCGGTCCGGCACCGGTAGCGGTATTCCTGCTCTTCTACGGGTTCGTCTTCGGCGGTGCACACCTCTATCTCGCGATCCGCGGCGAGGACGGAATGGTCCCGGTCGAGGCGCGCTGGCGATACCTCGCGATGCTGGTCGTCCTCCTCGGCGGCGGGGTGGCGTTCTTCTACGGCGGCGATCGAACCGTCGGTTCGCTCGAGCTCACAACGCTCGGTACCGCCATTATCGTCGGGACGTTGATCGTCTACTTCCTGACCGAGTCCGTCGCCGGGTATCGAGCATCGCGCGGGGAGTAACGTAATGGTTGACTCGGCGAACTCGTCTCCCTCATCGTCATCGACCACCTCGTGCCTGGACCGGAGATGCAGTCGACGCGTCGTTCCCGTCCGATTTCTTCGTCGTTGTCGAACGAATTCTCGGTGACGTTGACGGCCCGCCTCGGCGAACTCTGGGAGGAAGAACAGGGATAGCTCCGTTAACTTTGCTTGCTTTCACTCACGTCTCGCCAGTCCGGCGTCGTCGAGTACGGCCTCGAGGCGACCTCGTCGAACGCCGACACCACGACCTCGTTCAACGCCGGGTGGACGTGAACCGTCTCGGCGATATCCGATACCGTTCCCTCGCCACGCTGGACGACGACGGCGACCTCGTGGATCAGCGTCGAGGCTTGCGGACCGACGATATGACAGCCCAAAATTTCGCCGTCGGAACCCGCGAGTACCTTTACGAGCCCGTCGTCGGCCTCGAGGATCAGTCCCATCGGCGCGGTGCCGTAGGAAACCGTCGCCGAGTCGTACTCTCGATTCTCGTCCTCGAGTTCCGATTCCGTCTTCCCCAGACTCGCGACCTGCGGCGACGTGAAAACGGCGTGGGGAACGCCCGTGTAGTCGACCGCACGCGACTCGTCGCCCAGCACGTTCGCTGCGACGATTTCGCTCTCGTAGTCCGCGACGTGTTTGAACGGGAACTCGCCGGTGACATCTCCGAGCGCCCAGATTCCGTCCACATCGGTCTCGAGCCCCTCGTCGACCGGTATCGATCCGTCCTCGGCCGCCTCGAGGCCAGTTTCTTCCAAATCGAGCGTGTCCGTGTTGGGTCGTCTCCCGGCCGCGACGAGGAGGTCGTCAGCCTCGAGTTCCTCCGTTGGGCCCCCGTCGTCTCCGCCGTCGGCCGGTTCGATGGTGACCGAGACCCCCCCGTTTCGACTCGAGACGGCCGTCGCCTCGAACCCGGTGTAGAGTTCGCAGTAGCGCTCGAGCGAATCGGTCACGACGGCGCTAATGTCGTCGTCCTCTCGAGGCACGACCCGATCGCTTCGTCCGACGATCGACACCTCGGTGCCGAGCGCGCCGAAGAAGTAACCGAGTTCGGCTGCGATGTAGCCGCCGCCGACGATGACGAGCCGTTCGGGTTGCTCATCGAGGTACAACGCGTCATCGCTGGTCAGGTACTCGAGGTCCTCGAGGCCGTCTATCGGCGGCTCTGTCGGTCTCGATCCGACGGCGATGATTACGTTTTCGCCCCGAATTCGGTGGCTCTCGGTATCGCTGCTATCGTCGACGATTTCAACGGTTCGCTCGTCGACGAACCGCCCCGCCGACTCATAGAGGGTGACGCGTTCGTTCGCCTCGAGACTCTCGCGTTGTCGATCCGCCTTTCCGAAAACGGCTTCGTGGATCGCATCGGTGATCTCCTCGTAGGCGACGTCGTGGACTTCGGCGTCGATTCCAAAGTGATCTGCGCAGTGAATCTCCTTGAGGATCTCCGCTCGGTGGATGAGCGCCTTCGAGGGAATACAGCCTCTGGTGATGCAGGCCCCGCCGAGCGGGCCGGGCTCGAGGACGGCCGCCTCGAGGCCGTCGTCGGCCGCCGCCGTCGCGACTTGCGAGCCCGAGCCCCCACCGAGGACGACGATGTCGTACTCTTCCATGGATGGTTCTTGACTACGAGCAGGTGCAAATAAGTGAAGCCTGCCGTTTGGGTCGAAAGCGGCCCGGCTCACTCGAGGAGTCGACCTGACTACAGCCAGCCGCTATCGTCGTCCGTCTCTCCCTCGCGGTACGTCTCGAGCGACGCGGCGAGGTTCTCGAGGGCCGCCTCCTCGGTCTGCCCCTGGCTCGAGATACCGGTTTCTTCGTCCTCTGCGATGAAGAGGTCGTTCTCGACTGTCACGGTGATCGACTCGTCATCCGAGAGATCGCTCGCGTCTCGAGGGTCGCCTGTCATACCCGAAGCTATCGCTGGCGGCGTCAAATATCTGCTGACAACGGGTTCCCGACCGAGTGTGGATTAGCTCTGGCTGCACGAAATCACGTCCGGCCCGGATCACAGTTATTTGCCACTCCGTATCCCTGTCTCGAGCATGGAGCGCGTTTCCATCGACGAGGTCGAGCCCACCCCCTACGACGACTGTCACTCGGATCGGCGCGCGTTAGCCGACCCGTTGGGAACGTCCAACGTCGCGATCACCCACCTCGAGCCCGGCGAACGATTCAGCGGCTCGATCCACACGCACATGGATCAAGAAGAAGTGTTTCTCGTCCTCGAGGGGACCGTGACGTTCGAACTCGCGCGGTCTCGCCGGAGTTCGAACGGAGAGGATGGGGATGGTCACTCGGGTAACGGAAACGAAATCACCGTCGACGCTGGCGAAGCGATTCGGTTCGCTCCGGGCGAATTCCAGTCCGGGAAAAACGACGCCGACGAGCCGGTCGTCGCGTTCGCGCTGGGCGCGCCGAAGGAGAGCGAAGACGTGCGAATTTCTCGAATTCCGACCCTTGGAGGGAGGGATATCGGGTGTCCCGAGTGCGAACTCGAGCACATGCGGATCTCGTCGGGAACCGAATCGGAACTCGTCTGTCCCGGGTGTGGCGCGATGATGGACGTTGAGTAAGTGGGTTCTCGAGTCGTTTTGCTCGCTGAATACCCGACGATCGGAGAGAACAGGAGTCAGTGAACGGTACGGTGTGTCTGTGCGTGTAGCTATTCGTCGCGGAACGTCCCTACGGTAAATTCAGTTTCCCACTGCGGGCGTTCTGGCCCCGGCATCTCGTCGACGAGATCTCGCAGCTCGGCCATCGTCGTCCAGGGGTGGCACTGATTCATCGCCTCAAACCGTTTGAAGAAGCTTAGGTGGACCCAGCTATATTCGGCGGGCGCCTCGTCAATGTCGTTTTGACGCTCTTTGATGATGTCTGTAAGTTCTCTCTCGGTGATGTCGACGCCTTCCTCTCGCGCTGCTGTCAGCAGTGATGCGATTTCCGCTTTCTTTATCTTGGCGACCCTCTGTTTACTATCGATATGATCGAATTCAGCGTAGTAGACCGCCAGAGCAGCTTGGATGACGTTTTCTCGCGTCTCCAGGCTATCGCGGGTGAGGCCAGTATAGTCACGCGGCAACACGAACGTCTTGTTCACGAAGAGTGCTCTGACAACCCCGAGCTCCGGACTCTCCCCACCGCTTTCCTTCTCATAGACGCCAGCGATGTAATCTGCTGCCTCACCGAGGAGGTTGATCTTGATGTCGAATTCGGGGACAACTTCGGTATCCAAGTCGATCGTATCTCCGAGAACGATTGATTCAGCGTTCGTTGGCATGTTGAGGCAGTTAGCGAACTCTCGAAGGCGTCGTCCGTATGCACTGCGGTAGCTACCAAGAATCAGGTAGCTACTATCGGCTTGCTCGAACCGGGGGAGTTCTTCGTTCATATACCGGACGACTTCGTGGTAGTCTCCCTGCGGTGGGGAGCTAACCCCCTCGAAAATTCGGTCGACAGCCCGGTAGATGGCGTGAGAATTGCGCGGAACCCCTGGACCGTTCATATCTTTGACTACAAACGTGTTCGACTTAAACGTTCGTACGCGGGTTGTAAATATACTATAATCCCAACCCGCCTACCCCGAACAGTTACAGGAGTAGAGACGAAACAGACACGTATGAGCAACAGTGCGGGGAGTCCACGAAGTTCGGGCGGCGGCGAGAAAGACCCATTTGGCGATGCTGACGTCATGCCGATCGAGAAACAGCGACGAGCACACCAATTCCTCACGCAAGAAACCCGCTACCACATCATCCAAGCCGTGCTTGGGCATCCGAAGTACCTGACGACGCTCGACGAACTCGAGTACCTCGTGCCCAAGAATCGCTCCACCATCCGGGAGCACCTCGACCGACTTGCAGAGAAGCAGGTGATGGCGAAGTACAAATACCGCGGAGATGAGGCCGAGCATAACGACCCGCGGGAGTTTTGGGGATTCACCAGTTACGGAATCTCCCTCTTAGATGAGTACGGCTACCTCCGGTACGTTCCGGTTCTGCGTGCCCTACAGGAAAACCTCTATCTTACCGAGAAAATCGAGCGACATCAGGATGCGCCGCGGCCAGAGCTGCCAGAAGCCGTCAGTGATCCCCTCAAAATCCCAGAAATCGACGACGAAACGGAGGCGATTATCGATAGCGCGCTCGCTGCCCGAGAACGTGATGGCGGCCGACTCTTCGATGCCCCCCCTATTGAGCCGGATGAGAACGTCGAAACCAAAGACGGAGCAGACCGGCCTCTCGACGAACTCTTCTGATCGGTGTCGAATTTTTCTACTGGTCAACCCTGTACTGACCGCACACTGTCGAAATATTTCAGTAGTCGCGACCGAGTAACTGACCAGCATGGTCATGCGAATTCGGATCGGATCGGGCGACGACGATGATGACGACGAAAGCGAGTGGCCAGAAGCCGACACCGAAAACGGGAGGTGGGGCGAAGCCGGTGAGGACGAAGACGGCGAGGGCGACGACCAGTCGTGGATCCGTGCGATCGTGATCCCGCCCGATCTGGGTGGGCTGTTCGCTCGGCTCGCGTTCGCGTTCTTTCTGCTGACGATACTCTCCATGCTCGCGTTGGTCGCGGTCTTGCTCGTCGAGTCCGACGAACCGTTCGTGGATCAACCCCACCTCGAGGACCCGATCACCGGATGGGTATGGCTGCTGTCGCTCACCGGAACTGCGGTTTCGATGGTCGGGTACATCGCGTGGTCGTTCTGGAAACAGCGGCGACTCCGACGACGCTACCTGCAGGAGCAGCCGCCGAGCTACCGCGAGACGCCGATTTATAATCGTCCGATTCGGGCCTTCCAAATTGCGACCGCCGACAGTGACGAACTCGGAGAGTACGAAAAACAAGTCCAAAAGACGGTTACAGCTCTCGTACTCTGTGTTTTCGTCGGATACCTCCCCGGCCGAATCGCGTTGGACGTCGTATTGGGACTGTAATCGCTCGAGTCGCTGTCGGCCACCACAGAAAAAGGCTTTAACGCCACCGCCTCGTACACCGAGCAAATGGTACTCGACGATCTCGGGAGTTCCCTTCGGGGTACCCTCGATACACTCCGCGGGAAGTCACGGATCAGCGAAGAGGACGTCGAGGAGATCGTCAAGGAGATCCAGCGATCGCTGCTCTCCGCCGACGTCGACGTCTCGCTCGTCATGGAGCTGTCGGACAACATCGAACGGCGGGCGCTCGAGGAAGAGCCCCCCGCCGGGACCCCGGCACGCGATTTCGTCCTCCGCATCGTCTACGAAGAACTGGTCGACCTCATCGGCGAATCGACGGATCTGCCGCTCGAGGAGCAGACAATTCTGCTCGCCGGTCTGCAGGGATCCGGTAAGACGACCTCCGCGGCCAAGATGGCGTGGTGGTTCTCGACGAAGGGCCTCCGCCCCGCCGTCATCCAGACGGACACGTTCCGGCCCGGCGCGTACGATCAGGCAAAGCAGATGAGCGAACGTGCGGAGGTCGACTTCTACGGCGACCCCGACGGCGAGGACCCCGTCCAGATCGCCCGCGAGGGCCTCGAGGCGACCAGTGACGCCGACGTTCACATCGTGGACACGGCGGGTCGCCACGCGCTCGAAGACGATCTGATCGCCGAGATCGAACAGATCGAAGGCGTCGTCGAGCCGGACCGATCCCTGCTCGTCCTCGACGCGGCGATCGGCCAGGGCGCGAAAGAGCAGGCCCAACAGTTCGACGAGTCCATCGGCATCGACGGCGTCGTCATCACGAAACTCGACGGGACCGCGAAGGGTGGTGGCGCGCTGACGGCGGTCGATCAGACCGATTCCTCGATCGCGTTCCTCGGTACCGGCGAGGAGGTTGAGGACGTCGAACGCTTCGAGCCCGACGGCTTCATCTCGCGACTGCTCGGGATGGGCGACCTCGGCCAGCTCGCCGAACGAGTCGAGCGGGCGATGGCCCAGACGGATGTCGAAGAGGAAGACTGGGATCCCGAGGATATGCTTCAGGGTTCGTTCACCCTGAACGACATGCAAAAGCAGATGCAGGCGATGAACAACATGGGGCCGCTGGATCAGGTCATGGACATGATCCCCGGCTTCGGCGGCGGGATCAAAGACCAGCTCCCCGACGACGCGATGGACGTCACCCAGGACCGGATGCGCACCTTCAGCGTCATCATGGACTCGATGACCGACGCCGAGAAGGAGTACCCGAAAGCGATCGGTGCGAGCCAGGTCGAGCGGATCGCTCGCGGCTCCGGCACGGACGAGGATAAGGTCCGAGAGCTGCTCGAGCAGTACAAGATGATGGAACGGACGATCAAGCAGTTCCAGGGTATGGGTTCCGAAAAGGAGATGCAGCGCATGATGCAACAGATGCAACAGGGCGGTGGCGGCGGAGGCGGCGGCGGAATGGGCGGCATGGGTCCGTTCGGATAATTCTCACCCGCTCCTCGCCCGCTCTCGTCCCACCCGCTCGTTTTCACTCCGTCCATCCCATTTCTCACCGTTGCTGACGGCCGTCCAACACCTTCTGAAGCCAATTCGGCCATCAGTTTCTTACCCTCGTAGCAGCGTTCGTCAGTATGAATCGCCGCCAGTATTTCTCGACTGCGGGTAGTCTGGCCGTCCTCTCTTCTCTGGCCGGCTGTCTGGGTGGAATTATGGACGACGACAACGGAGAAACGCTTCCGGACGACCACCGCGCCGAAGAACGCAGTATCAATCGCGCCGTTGGTAACCTGAACAAAGCGGCAGTTTCTATCGAAGGCGCCGAAAGCGGCCTCGAGAACCCCGATGATGTCGACTTTTCGCCCTCGGAGCCTCGAGCGTTCATCGACACTGCACGAACCGAACTCGAGGGGATCGACGAATCGGATATCGTCGACGAGTTACGGAGTTATTCGAACGTTCTCGAGGCGATGGTCGACGTTCTCGAGACGCTCACCGACGATACGCTCGAGGAGGATATCGAGACGGTTTCCGAGGAAATGGACGGCGGTGATACGGCGACGGCCAACGACACGATCGAGACCCGAAGTGCGGAGACGGACGACGCTCGATTGAGCCACGACGAGGCGATGGAAATCCTCGATGCGCTCGACCGAGACGGTCTCGAGGACCACTCGATCGTCGAACTCGCCCGCGTCGAATCCGGGGCCGAAACGCTCGGAGAGGTACTCGGATCGTTCGAATCGCTGATTTCGGGATACGATTCGATGCTCTCCGGACACGAAAAACTTGACGAGGGAGAGAAACGATTCGACGCGGGCGAGTACGAACGCGCGGCAACGGCGTTCGATAACGCGAAAAGCTCGTTCGCTGACGCAGCGGAGACGTTCGGCGACGGCGAGTCCAGCGCTTCATCCGGTCTCGAGGGGTACTTTGACACCGCTACCTGCCAGAGCGGTCACCTTGAGACGGCCGCGACGGAGTTCGCCGACGGAGCGCGGGCCGCAGACGACGGGGACGTTCTCAGTGTACAACAACACCAAAGCGACGGAGAGGATGCGCTCGAAGCGGCCGAAAACTGTTAACTCAGGAATCGACCGGCCGGCCGTCCTCGGTCGGCGGCGCGACGTGATCGACGTACTCCTCCAGGCTCGGTTCCTCGACCCGGACTCGGACCGCGATTTCGCCGAGTTCGTCGGGCTCGCCGACCGAGAAGTTTATCCGGTTTTCGAACGCCGCCTGTTTTTTCAGCGCGAAACTGAAGGTCTGTCCCTCTCGGTTCGAAAAGAACTCGCCGCGAGCGGTGTCGAGGATTTCCTGTCGGTGCAGTAGCTCCGAGAACTGCTCGAGTGAGTGTGTTTCGCCCCTGATTTCTCCGAGGCTCTCCTCGAGTTCGGCGTTCGGAAAGATGTTCGACACGGCGTCGGCGACGCGGGAGGTAACCTCCGTGTCGTACACCGGTGCCGTGATCTCGACGTCGACGCGGTAGATTTCGGTTTGATTGACACTCATGAATTTTGCACCTGTCGTTCGCCGTCTCGAATGACGGTTCGGATCCGGTCGTGAAACGCCGCGAGCGTCTCGGCGTTCTCGACGACGACATCCGCTCGCGCCATCGCGTCGTCCATCCCGAACCCGCGTTCGCGTTCGTCGCGTGACTTGAGGCCTTCGCCCCCGTCGTCCTCGCTCGCGTCTCGCCCGCGCGTATCGATCCGTTCAGCGCGAAGATCGAACGGCGCTTCGATACTTACGAGCGTGAAGTCCGCGCCGAAGCGCTCCTCGAAGGCGTCGACCTCCACGCCCGACCGAATGCCGTCGACGAGGACGGCGTCGTGATCCTCGAGGCGATCCTCGATCATCGGCAGCGACCGTTCGGCGATCGCCGCCGGACCGTTCTCCTCGCGAAGCGCTTGCGCGACTGTTCCGTGGTCTTTCGCGGGGTCGAGCCCGCGGTCGGCGGTCTCCTGACGGACGACGTCGCCCATCGTCACGACCGGAATTCCCGCTTCGCGTGCGACGGTGGCGGCCTCGCCCTTGCCGCTGCCGGGCAATCCCACCGTTCCGATGACGTGCATCGGGAAAGAGTACAGGCGAGGACTGCATAAGGGCTGTGTCTCGCCCGCGATTCGGGGGCGGTTAGACTCGGGATCCGCATCGAGCAGTCGTCTTTCCCGTCTCGAGAGTCGCCCATTGTCCGTCTCGAATTCCTCGAGAGTTGCCCACAGAGAACGGATTGACCGACGAAGTTATTTCGAAGGAAGAGCTTCTGTTATCCCATGTCCCAGCATTCGTTTTTCGTCCGGGCGCTCTGGTTCGTCTTCATCGGCTGGTGGCTCACGCCGATCGTGGTCAATCTGGCCTGGTTCCTGAACGTTACCGTCGTCCTCGCACCGATCGGGATCAAACTTATCAACCTCGTTCCAACCGTGTTGACCCTCCAGGAGTCCCGTTCGTTTACCGAACCGGATCTCGCTCGCGGTCAGCACTCTCTGCTCGTCCGTGCGCTGTATTTCGTCTTCGTGGGTTGGTGGCTGAGCTTCCTCTGGGCGAACGCCGCGGCCATCCTCGCGATCACGATCATCGGGCTGCCGATATCGATCTGGTTGGCTAACCGGCTCCCGTTTGTCACCTCGCTCTATCGGTTCCACGGCTGAGGGAAATCCCAACTGCTTATGGCCTTTGGGGGGCGAAACGTACTCGAGGGCACGTAGCTCAGTCTGGATAGAGCGTCGGACTTCTAATCCGACGGTCGTGGGTTCGAATCCCATCGTGCCCGTGATTCTGCGACGAACGGACGTGAGGAGCGAATCACTCACCGAGATGGGATTCGAATCAGGCTGAGGTTCTGCGCGAAGCGCAGAACCTCAGCCGTGGTTCGAATCCCTTGTCCCTTTCCTCGCTATAACTCGCTCGAGCGATTTCCTCCATCCCCACTCGAGTGCTCTACATTCACGTTCCGCTTTGGTTCTCCCCGAGACACAGTTTTCTCGAGCAGTACGCCTCGAGAATCGCGTCTCTCCACGAACCTTTTCCCTTCCTCTCGTGGTCATAGAACCCATCATGTCCGGGGAAACCGCCGCGCCCGCCGACTCGAGAACGAGCAGCCATCCACGCGAACTTACTCGAGCGAGCGCCGCTTTGATGGCCGCCGGAATCCCGTTTTATATCGGCGGACTGCTGGTCATCCAGACCGATACGCCGCCGTCGTTGTCGCCGACGCTGGGAATGCTCAGTCACGCGCTGTGGGCGCTCGCAGTCGCGATTCTGGCGCTGGGTGTCGCTTCTTGTTACGGTGGGCCGAGCCACTCAGACGGGGTCTCGCGGGCTTTCTCTCCGTCGGAATCCTCGGTCTGGGTGTGCTTCACGGCCTGCAGTGGGTCACCTGGGCCTACGTAGACGTTCGGGCCGCTCGAGAGGGCGAACACGAGCTGGTGGTCGACGCGATTATCGTTCCGTTCGGTGCCGGTCACCTCCTCATGTACTGCGTCCTCTTGGGGAGCGCGATGGCGTTGCTGGGGTGGGCGCTCCGTCGGACACGAATCACACACCGATACGTCGGACCGGTCGGCGTCGTTCTCGGCGCGCTTACCGTGGCGTTGACAACGTACCCGCTCGTCGCCGCCTACGGGGGTGGCTCGGAAGGGCATATTGTGTTCGACCTGGCGACGCTCATGCTCCCGGTGTTGTATCTGTGGGCGATGGCGCTCGGCATCGATATCTATCGACGGCAGTAGCTCGAGGGTGCTTTGCTGGTGGATTGTGACGTTCTCTCGGACGGGCGAGCGTTTTTAGTGGATAACGAGGGAGGCTTGCTTAGCACTACGAGTCGGACGAACCTCCGCGGCACTTTCAAAAGGCGCTCGAGACCCAACTCTCTTGAGGTCGCACGCGCCTCGGCGATCGTTCCGCGTCACCCCTCGTCCGTCCGCAGGTGTTTCCACCAATGGATCTGAACGCACCTTCACTCGAGCGAGCGGCACCGTCGGACGAACGCGCAGTGAGTCCCGTCATCGGAATCGTTCTGATGGTCGGAATCACGGTCATCATGGCGGCTATAATCGCGGGATTCGTCATGGGGATGATTCCCGACGAACCGTCACAGCCGACGGTCAATCTCGAGTTTCACCAGCAGGACGGAACCGTGACGGTTGCCCACGCCGGCGGCGACGACTTCGATGCGGCGGGCGTGCGGATAACCGGAGACGGGATGACGGGTGAACTGCGTGCGACGACGAACAGTTCCAGTAGTAGCGTCGATGCAACTACCTGGGGTAATTCGACGTCGACCGGCGATTCGATCACGATCGCCGAAGATTCGGATGCTGGGCTCGACGACGACGGCGGTACGATTCAGCTCGTCTGGGACGCCGGCGACGGAAGCACACCCATGGATCGGTTCGAGTACGGTGGTGGCGGATAGTTCGAATGTCGGGGTTCAGCCACTGAACACCCCCCCCTCTCGAGTTTATTAGCTCCCTCGTGGTCCCTCTCACTGCAATGTCTCCAATGCTCTCAGACCGCGTCGCAGTCATCACCGGTGCATCAAGCGGGAATGGCCGAGCGATCGCTCGGCGATTCGCCGAGGAAGGTGCCGACATCGTAGTAGCGGATATCCAGAAGGATCCTCGAGAGGGCGGCGAACCGACCCGCGAACTGATCGACTCGGAGACGGACGCCAGCGCGACGTACGTCGACTGTGACGTCTCAAGCCAATCCGATCTCGAGGATGCCGTCGACGCGGCCGAGGAGTTCGGCGGCGTGGACGTGATGGTCAACAACGCGGGCATCTTCCACGGGGACGAGTTTCTCGAGGTCGACGAGGAGACGTACGGCCGAATGATGGATATCAACGTCAAGGGGACCTACTTCGGAGCGCAAGCCGCGGCCAAACGGATGGTCGAATCGGACGGCGGTTCAATCATCAACCTCTCGTCGGTAGCGGGACTCGAGGGATCGGCCGACTTCGTCACCTACTGCGGCACGAAGGGGGCGGTTCGGCTCTTGACCTACGCGATGGCCGCGAACCTCGGTCCGGAGGGGATCCGCGCGAACGTCATCCACCCCGGATTGATCGAGACGACGATGACGACCGAGGACGCCGAGATCATGGGAACCGAAGCCGAAGAGGGATTCGTTCAGGGGATCCCCTCGCGCCGCGCCGGCCAACCCGAGGATGTCGCCGACGCCGCGTTGTACCTCGCGAGCGACCTTTCGGGGTACGTCAACGGCGAGTCACTCGTGGTCGACGGTGGGATGACGAACACTCAGTAATCCGCGACCGCTCGCGCAAAAACTTCGATGAAAAAGCGCGACTCACCGTCGTTCGTCGCGGTGCTCCTCCTCGAGTACGTTAGAACCCGTCTCCACGGCTCGCGTTGCTCGGCGTTTCGACTCGAGGCCCTCGCGGGCTTAGACCTCGCCGTCTTCGAACTGGAACGTTCCATCACGCTGGACGACCTCACCATCAACCTCAATGAACGAATTTTCGCTCATATCCACGATCATATCGACGTGGACGGCGGACTCGTTTGCTTCGTTGTTCTCGCCGACGGTATCCTCATACGCTCGGCCGACTGCCATATGGACGGTGTCGCCCATCTTCTCGTCGAACAGCATATTGTAGGTGAACTGGTCGATATCCCGGTTCATCCCGATGCCCAGTTCGCCGAGGCGTCGGGCTCCGTCGTCGGTCTCGAGGACCTCGGTGAGCGTCTCCTCGTTTTTTGCCGCGGAGTGGGAGATCACTTCGCCGCCCTCGAACTCGAGGTATGCGTCCGTGATCTCTCGGCCCTGATGGTACAGCGGCATGTCGAAGAGCACCTCGCCCTCGACGCTGTCGGGAACGGGTGCGGTGAAGACTTCGCCGCCTGGGAGGTTGTTCTCGCCGTAGTCGTTGATCGTCGGATTGCCGCCGACGGACATGGTCACGTCGGTCGTCTCGCCGCTGACGATGCGGACTTCGTCGGCGGGGTCGAGGATCTCGACCATCTGCTGTTGGTGTTCTCGGACCTCTTCCCAGTCTTTGTTGACGGCATCCCAGACGTAGTTCTCGTAGGCCTCGGTGCTCATCTCGGCAAGTTGGGCGTTGGCTGGGGCGGGGTACTGCGTGAGACACCAGCGCTTCGAGAGCCGCTCCTCGAGGATCGGTTGCTGGGCCTGTCGGTAGGCGGCGCTGAGTTCCGGATCGACGTCGCTCGTCTGGGTGACGTTGTCGCTCGCTCGAATCGCGATGTAGACGTCCGTGTTCTCGATGAGTGCTTGCTCGTGTTCTGGCGTTTCGAACTCGACGTCCTCGGATTCGCTTCCGGCGGCTTTCAGAAACGCGCGTCGATTTCGGGTTCCGGTTCGCTGGCTCGTTGCGACGGGGTTTGCTCCTTTGTCGCCGATCACTTCGTGGAGGGCGACGACGAGGTCTTCGGCGACGGGATGGGCGTCGATAACGACGTTATCACCCGCCTCCATGTCGACGGAGTGGTTTGCGATGATCTCGGCGTGTTCGCGGATGCGTGGGTCCATGCCCGGATACTCGGACCCGGCCGTGAAAAACGGTTTGTGATCCGGTCAGCGACGCGTATCGGTTGTTGGGACCGGTAGATTCGGCGATACCGGTTCGGATCTCCCTCAGCCGTCTCCGACAGCGTTAGGGAGGATCCGCTTTCAGTATCCGGTATGATCGACCTCCGCTCGGATACCGTAACGACCCCCGACGAGGAGATGCGCGAGGCCGCCCGGACCGCCGATGTCGGCGACGACGTGTACGGCGAGGATCCGACGGTCAACGAACTCGAGGCGCGCGCCGCCGACCTGGTAAACAAGGAGGCCGCCCTGTACGTTCCGTCGGGAACGATGGGGAACCAGATCGCCGCCCGCGTCCACGCGGAACGCGGTCAGGAGGTGCTGGCCGATCGCAAGAGCCACGTCGTCAAGTACGAACTCGGCGGGTTCGCCCAGCACGCGGGGCTTCAGGTCCGGATGCTCGAGGCGAGTCCTCGCGGCGTCCCGACCGCAGAACAGGTCGCGTCGGCGTCCGTCGAGGAGGATCTCCATCGGCCGGGAACCGGCTTACTCTGTCTCGAGAACACGCACAACGCTCGCGGCGGCCTCGCCATCGCGCCCGAACGCATCGCGACGGCCGCCGACGCCGCTCGTCAACGCGGCGTGGCGGTCCACCTCGACGGTGCGCGGGTATTCAACGCGGCCACGTCGCTCGAGGTTCCCGCGACCCGTCTCACCGATCACGTCGACTCCGTCATGTTCTGTCTCTCGAAGGGACTCGGTGCGCCCGTCGGGTCGATGCTGGCCGGCAGCGAGGAGTTCGTCGAGCAGGCCAGACGCGTTCGCAAGCTCTTCGGCGGGGGGATGCGCCAAGCCGGAATCGTTGCGGCCCCCGGAATCTGCGCCCTCGAGAACGTTTCCGATCTCGAGACGGATCACGAGAACGCACGCGTGCTGGCCCACGGACTCGACGGTATCGGGGGTCTCGAGGTCGCCGAACCCGAGACGAACATCGTCATCGTCGATGTCTCGGAGCTGGCTGGCGATGTCGAGTCGGTGATCGACCGATTACGCGAAAACGAGGTCGGTGCGACGCCCTTCGGTTCGACGACGATCCGGTTTTGTACGCATCGTTCCGTTACTCGGGATGAGATCGAGCGTGCGGTCGATCGAGTAACGAAAGCGCTCGCCTGAGAAACGAACGACCGCATAGAACGGTCCGCTGTGATCACGCGGCTCCGCGTCTGGGGTGGGTTGTCCGACAGGTTCCTCTCACCGACCGCCGTCCATTCCATCCCGAAACTCGAGGATGGTTCGACGGACCAGCAGATACGAAAAGAAGATCAGCGACAGCAGTATCAGGACCACCACGATGATGACCGGGTCGTCGGGAAGAAATCCCAGCATAGCCGAGCCTACAGCGCGGCGGCGCAAAATCGTTTCGACCTCTCTCGAAGGTCTCCCGTCTGATATGTCTCGTGCTCCCGATCGGAAAACCTGGCGTTCTCGACGACGATCCCGCTAGCTAAAACTGGAATTTTAGCTTACCGCGGGTATTTTTCAGTGGGGAACGTAGTCGTATCTGTCCCGGTCGAAGCCCTTCGCAGCCTTCGGCTGTTCCCCCGTGACCGGGGCTCCTGTCCGCGGTCCCCGTCCGTCGGACCGACCACAGCCGGTCCGACCATTCGACCACCCCTACTCAGAGTCCACCCGGACTCTCTCTGCCTCGGACAACCGAGCTGAGTTCCCCGTTCTGCTGGTCCCCGCTGACGCTCCCGAATTGCTGTCTTGCTGTCTCACTTTCCAGCCCGGACAGAGGATCCGGTCGATCAGTCAGTCCTTTTTTCGCCGCCGAAGGTCTCGAGCACCGTTCCGTCGGTCTCGAGCAAGCGCCCTTCGAATCCGTCCGGTCCGGACTCGATCGTGGCGAACCCGGGTCTGTTTCCGCGAGGATCGGCGTGACTGCCGGGGTTGAGGAGGATGCCGTCCTCCGTTTCGACGACGACGGGTCGATGGGTGTGTCCGGAGATGACGATGTCGGCGTCCCGCGACCGGCCGAACATCGCGAGGCCCGTTTCGCCGCCGTCTCGACGATGCGTCACGGCGATTCGGAGTCCGTCGTATTCGACTGTTCGTGCGGTTGGCAGTCGATCCCGGACCGCGACCGAGTCGGCGTTTCCGTGAACCGCGTACAACAGGTCGCACTCGGATTGGAACGCTTCGAGCGCCGTTGCGCTCGTGAAATCACCCGCGTGGACGACGACGTCGGCATCGCGAGCCGCCTCGAGCGGGGCTCCCTCGAGTTGGTGGCCACCGGTGCTGTGCGTGTCGGAAAAGATCGCGATCATGAAGTCGCTACTGTATCAGGGACGACGAATGTTTCGTTCGCCCGAGAAGCCGTTCGTTTCGAACCCAATCATTCGACCCGGCCTACCAGTTTCTCGTCGTTCTTCTCGTACATTGCGACGACCGTCTCCCCCGACGGTGGTTCCGGCAGAATAGCGGTGACGGTCGTCTTCTCGAGGTCGACTTCGGAGGGGAGCTGGTCGTATCCTGTCGGCGTCTCGAGGCCGACTGCGACGTCCGTCGGGCTCGCTCCGGGCGGGAGCCCCGCGGGATCGTACTCGAGCGTAAGTTGAATCGCCTCGAGTCCGTCGACCCCTTCGAGACCGACGAGTTCGACCGGTTCAGTAAGCGCACCGTCGGGTGCTTCGCGATCGCTCTCGCGAATACGAATCGAGTCGGGGACCGTGGTAGCGACGATCGCGGCGTGTGCACGTTCGCGAACGGCGGCGTCTTCTCGTTCGCCGGTTCCCTGCTCACCGGTTTCTTTCTCCCGTTCTTCCGAACCAAGCGCCGCCGGTCCGTCGTCCTGATACTCGAGGGCGATTTCGTGAACGTCGGTCGGGTCGTATCCGGGGATTGCCATGGTTTGCCGTCAGCGTGGCGGGGTAGTAGGGTTGGTGCGTGCGTACGCCGGGTTTCGACGTCCTCGAAGCGGGACGTTTCGTTCCGAATCACCTGGGAGAAGGGCTTCTTCCGCCACGCTGTAAGCTTCGCCGGTCGAACGGGTGTCGAACCGAGACGAATCCTTTTATCGGAGTGGGGACGTATCACTCATCGTGGCCGAGACTGACGGGTACATGCGCTTTTTCCCCTACGAAGAGCCGTACGATAACCAGCGTGAGGCGATGGAGCGGATGTACAACTCGCTCGTGCGCGGACAAGATGTCCTCTTCGAAGGTGCCTGCGGAACGGGCAAGACGTTGTCCTCGCTCGCACCAGCCCTCGAGGTCGCCCGCGAGCAGGACAAGACGGTCGTCATCACGACGAACGTCCACCAGCAGATGCGCCAGTTCGTCGCGGAAGCTCGAGCGATTTCAAACGAAGAGTCCATTCGAGCGATCGTGTTCAAAGGAAAGTCCTCGATGTGTCACATCGACGTCGGGTACGAGGAGTGTCAGGCTTTACGCGATAACACCCGGTCGCTCGTCGAGACGGAACGGGATCGCGAACAGCTAGAGCAACGCCAGCAGGAGCTTCTGGCCGAAAGCCGGGAGGGCAACGAGAGCGCGGCGGAGGCCAGAAGTGCGGTGATGGACGAACTCGAGGAACTCGAGGACGATATCGAAGACATCGACGACCAGAACGTGTGCGAGTACTATCACAACAACCTCACCGAGAACACCGAGGACTTTTTCGGCTGGCTGTTCGAGGACGTTCGAACGCCCGACCAAATTTACGAGTACGCCGACGAGCGGAAACTCTGTGGCTACGAACTTTTGAAGGAGGGGATCGAGGGCGTCGATCTGGTCGTCTGTAACTACCACCACCTCCTCGATTCGGGGATCCGCGAGCAGTTCTTCCGCTGGCTCGGGCGGGATCCCTCGGACGTGATCGCCGTCTTCGACGAGGCGCACAACGTCGAGGACGCCGCGCGCGAACACGCGACCCGAACCTGTACCGAACGGACCTTCGAGTCCGCGCTGGACGAACTCGCGGACACCGACGACCCGCTGGCCGAGGACGCGGCCAACGTCATCAGCGCGTTCGGAACCGCACTCGTCGACACGTACGAGGAGTCGTTCGGCTTCGGCAAGCGAGAGCGGATCGACGAGAACTGGGAGGACGTGCCTATCAGCAGCGACGACGGACGAGACGACCTTACGATCGCCTTCCTGCAACGGTACTCCGGTCAGGGCATCGATTCGGATCTCGAGATGGCGCTGAAACTCGGAAAACGACTCGACGAGAAGTATGCGGAGCAGTACCGAGAGGGAGAGACGGCGACGCGAACGGAGTGTCAGACGTTACAAGCGGCGGCGTTCGTCAGCGCGTGGATGGACGAGGGGGCGAACCAGGGATTGTACCCCGTCGTTTCGGTCCGCCAAGACGCGGGAACCAGCGAGGTCTACGGCCGTGCCGAACTGTACAGCTGTCTCCCGCGACAGGTAACGGGCGAGCTGTTCGAGGAAGTACACTCGACCGTCTTGATGAGCGCGACGCTCCAACCGTTCGACGTGACCGGAGACGTGTTGGGTCTCTCCGAACCGGTGACGATGGCCTACGGCCTGCAGTTCCCGGAGGAAAATCGTCGAACGTACGCCGTCGAGACGCCGCCGCTTTTCTCCTCGGATCGCGACGATCCGGCCGTTCAAGAGACCGTCACGGAGACGATCCACAACGCGGTTCGGCTCACGCCCGGCAACACGCTCGCCTTTTTCCCGAACTACAACGAGGCGACGCGGTACGCGGACCGACTCGAGCAGCGGGTCCCCGCCACATCAGTCTACAAGGACGAGCCGGGCGTGTCGGTCGAAGAATTGCGCCAAAAATTCGTCGCGGACGACGATGCCGTATTATGCACGTCGCTGTGGGGGACTCTTGCGGAGGGGGTGAGTTTCGACGGGGACGACGCCACGACGGTGCTCGTCGTCGGCGTCCCGTACCCGCACCTCGACGACCGGGCCGAAGCGGTTCAGGAGGCCTACGACGCCGCGTTCGACGGCACCGATACGGGCTGGCGATACGCCGTCGAAATTCCGACGGTAAGAAAAACCAGACAGGCGCTCGGCCGGGTGATTCGATCGCCCGAAGACGTCGGCGTGCGCGTCCTGCTCGATCGACGGTACTCGTCTCGAGCGAAGTCCGACCTCGGCAAGTACAGCGTCAACAGCACGTTCCCGCTCGAGGAACGCGAAGAGCTGATCGATATCGATCCGGAGAAACTCAAGTTCGCAATGCTAAACTTCTACGCGGATCACGATCGGTACGACGGCGAGGCGCCGGCGCCGTGAACTGAGACGCGTTTCGGTTCGTCCACCGCTTGCTCATTCGATCGTGATGTCTGCGGTACCGCTCGTGACGACCGCGAAGTGCGTGCCCTCGTTCTCGATGGTAACATCGAACGTCTCCTCGTCCTCGATACTCCACGTGCCGATGGGGCCCTCATCCTCGTGTTGGATCTGGAACCCGAGCGAGTCTCGTTCCGCCTCGATGTCCTCGTTTTCGTCGTCGCCGGGTTCTGCGATCTCCTGAACGTCGACGGTGACGGTTAGTTCGGCTCCTTCGTCCGCTTCGAACTCCGCTCGCTCTTCGTCGTCTAACGTGGTATCGACGCCACCGCCGCCTAACACTCCCCCGCAGCCGGCCAGTGGGGTGATCGCTACGATCGCCAGAAACGCTCGTCGGTGCATACAGTCAAATTTTGACACCGGCGTGTAATACTTTCTGGCTATTTTCTGACCCGATCAAACCAATCAGGGATTCGTTCAGGCCGGCAACGAGACTCGACTCACCGGTAACTTGTCCGTCCCGTCCCAGAACTCGAGGCCGTCGACCGTCCACGTGATCGGCTCGATCTCCCGTGAGGCGAGCCGTTTTGCATCTTCGAGATCGCCGCCGCGGGCGAGCGTGATGTGCGGGACGTAATCCGCTCCCTCGAGTCCGTCTACGGGTTCGAATGCGCTAGTCAACTCCCGATGGATCGACTCGAGTCCGGGGCTTTCGACGGCCAGATAGACGACCGGAGCGGTTCCAAGCGGTGGATCCGCGAAGTAGTCGATGCTTGTAATCCGTGCCTCGACGGCCGGCGTTCCCTCGAGTGCACGGTTAAATCGGTGTTGTAACTGCGAGATGTGATCGGCGTCGCCGAGTCGCTTAAGTACCATCGAGTGCTCCTCGCGAGTCGTCTCGAAGGCCTGCAGCGAAGGATAGAGATCGGACGCGAGCTTTCGAACCTGACCGGGAACCGGGACGTTGACGCTGTACACGTACTCGCCGGTTCGATTCGGTGCCGTATCAGTGTTCGGTTCGCGCTCGTTTTGGGTTCGGTTCGGTGGATGGTCGATCGCTAATGGAGCGCTATATCATGTCGAGCAGCCAGAGGATGATCAGGACGATTGTGCCCAACAGCAGGATCGGCATGAGAGCCTGGATCCAGCCGACGACCATACTAGCGATAGAGAGGACGAGCCAGATTGCGAGCAGTCCGAGGACGATTTTCAGCAGCGTTTCGACTTCGATGTTACCTCTCGTATCGATCATACGTTCACCTTGGCATGACTGTCTCATAAGCACTGTGTCGTCTGAGTCGGAAAGACCTATTTAGGCGGCCATACCATCACCGTACAATGGTCGGGAAGGGGCTTCGAGCCCTGGTTTGTGTGCTCGTGGTAACAGGTTTGTTGCTCGTGGTGGGCCCGTCAGCAGCTGCGATGTCGGAGACGTCGACAGCCCCGTCACCGACACTGCAGGAAGCGGCTGACGAAGAACTGACGCTCGACGACGCCGACACGATTAGTACCGAGATACAGCTCGAGCCGAACGGTAATGCTACCGTCTTTGTCGACTACCGGTACCAGATTGGGAACGATAGCGAGGCCGAACAGCGGTGGGACGAATTAGCGGACGATGTCGATTCGAACTCTGAAACGTATATAGACGAAGAATCCGACCGCTGGCAGAACACGCTTGAGGAAGGAGAGAACGCAACGGATCGCGAGATGAGTCTCTCGTCGTTCCAGGTCGAAACGGATGAGAGTTCGACTCCACGCGAGTACGGTCACGTCGAGTTCGCGTTCGTGTGGGACTCATTCGCATATGTCGAACTGAACCGTATCGAGGCGGGTGACGCACTGGAAGGGTTCATGTTCGACGACGATACCGAACTGCAGATGTCCTGGCCCGAAACGCACAACGTAACTGCGGTTGATCCGGAGCCAGATACGCTCAACGACAACTGGGTGATGTGGGACGGTGACAGCGCTGGATCCGACAGTCATCCGCCACAGATCGAACTCATCGAGGAAGGGGCCTC
The DNA here is from genome assembly GCF_055379965.1 of Halostagnicola alkaliphila. Classification (NCBI taxonomy): domain Archaea; kingdom Methanobacteriati; phylum Methanobacteriota; class Halobacteria; order Halobacteriales; family Natrialbaceae; genus Halostagnicola; species Halostagnicola alkaliphila. Next base: position 785,919 of record NZ_AP043826.1, read on the forward strand.
ACAAGACGAGTCTCCACCCGCCAATGGCGATACGGAAGTTCTTCCGGTAGATGGTCTCGTTGCCGCACTCATCCTCGTCGCCGCTGGGACGATCGCAGTCGTTGCAGGATGGCTGTTTAGACGCGACGCCGACGATTCGGCGACCGATTCGGATATCCCGTCAGAATCATCGGAGTCGGCGACGGTCGACTCCGGTCAAGTGACGATGCCACCTCCGGATCTCTTGAGCAACGAAGAGCGCGTCCTGCGCTTGCTCGAGGAACGAGGCGGCCGACTCAAACAGCAACAAGTTGTTTCGGAACTCGAGTGGACCGAGGCCAAGACGAGCCAAGTTGTTAGCGGACTCCGTGAAGACGGCGAAGTCGACGTCTTCAGGATCGGTCGTGAGAACGTGCTAACGTTGCCCGAGGAGAGCGAAGACGACGGTTCCGAAACTGAAGCATCCAAATAGTGTCCGTAATCGTTCGATACGAGACTCATCTCGTTCGTTTTAACCTTCCTCGCTTGCTTTGGTTACTATCAGCGTCTACAACTCGGCTTCCGTAACATTTGCCCGGCAAGGAGGATTTAAGGGACTCGAGTGTGTTACACCAAGCAATGAGCAACCTCGTCGGTAGTTCGGATTGCGACTCCGCAACCGACAGGTTCGTCCCACGGCGGCGGCCGCGGCGGGCCCTTTGAGCCCGTACTATTTCATTCCCACAAGTCCCGATGTTTTCCACACCCTCGAACTCTCGATTTCGTAGTTAGCAGGCGCTCTATCTTAATTTTACGGAACTTAAACCAACGAACTTAAGTCTCCCCTTCCGTTCCACTCGAGTACGATATGACACGTGTGGCACTTGCGTTTTCGGGCGGACTGGACACGACCGTCTGTGTCCCGCTGCTCGAGGAAGAGTACGGATACGACGACGTCATCGGCGTCACCGTCGATGTCGGTCAGCCGGCCTCCGAGTTCGACGAGGCCGAAGAGACGGCCGACGCGCTCGGCCTCGATCACTACGTCGTCGACGCGAAGGAAGAATTTGCACAGCTCTGTCTTGAAAGCGTTCGCGCGAACGCGACCTATCAGGGATACCCGCTTGGAACCGCCCTCGCTCGCCCGGTGATCGCCGAGGCGATTCTCGAGGTCGCAGAGGAAAACGATTGTACCGGCATCGCCCACGGCTGTACGGGCAAAGGAAACGATCAGCTCCGATTCGAAGCGATCTGGCGCGACTCGGATCTCGAAGTCATCGCGCCCGTGCGTGAGCTCGGTCTCACCCGCGAGTGGGAACAGGAGTACGCCGACGAGAAGGACCTCCCTGTCGAGGGCGGCAGCGGCGGCGACTGGTCGATCGACACGAACCTCTGGAGTCGCTCGGTCGAAGGCGACGAACTCGAGGATCCGAGCTACGTTCCGCCGACGGAGATCTACGAGTGGACCGAGGACCCGACCGGCGAAACCGAAGAGATCGAAATCTCCTTCGAGCAGGGGTACCCCGTCGGGATCGACGGCGAGGAGTACGACGCCATCGATCTGATCGAGACGCTCAACGAGCTCGCCGGCTCCTACGGCGTCGGTCGCACGGACTCGATGGAAGACCGCATGCTCGGTCTCAAGGTTCGCGAGAACTACGAGCACCCGGCCGCGACGACGCTGCTCAACGCCCACGAAGCGCTCGAGGGGCTGGTCCTCACGCAGGAAGAGCGCCAGTTCAAACAGCAGATCGACCAACAGTGGTCCCAGAAGGGCTACGAGGGGTTGATCGACGCGCCCCTCGTCGACGCGCTCGAGGCGTTCATCGCCGAAACCCAAAAACGCGTCACCGGAACGGTGACGATCCGCTTCGAGGGCGGGAAGGCCCGTCCGGTCGCTCGCGACAGCGAGTACGCCGCGTACTCGGCTGCCCACGCTTCCTTCGACACCGAAACGGTCGGTAAGATCAAACAGGAAGACGCGACTGGGGTCGCGAAGTACCACGGCTTCCAGCGCCGTCTCGCCAACGCCGCGATCGAAGACATCGGCGGCGACGCCGTCTCTCTCGCGACGGACGGCGGCGAAGACGACGATTCGACCGAGGAGTAAGTATGACAGGAGAGAACGCTGACGACGGGACACTCGACGGCGGTAACGGGTGCGCTACGGACGAGACAGCCGACGCGGTCGACTCGACCGAGACAGCCGCCGCAGACGCGTCGACCGGCGGCGACGCCGTCGTCCGTCGAGACCGATTCAGCGGCGGCCCCGCACGGAGCTTTCTCTCCTCGCTGGCGGCGGACGAACGCATCTTCGAGGCCGACCTCGAGGTCGACCGCGCGCACGTCGTAATGCTCGCCGAGTGCGGAATCGTCGAGTCGGATATTGCGGGCGAGATCCTCACGGCGCTCGACGCGATCGAAGTCGAGGGCCACGGAAACTTACCCGACGGCGAGGACGTTCACGAGGCGATCGAGACCGCTGTCATCGAGCAGATCGGTCCCGATGGCGGGAAGATGCACACCGCCCGCTCGCGCAACGACGAGGTGGCGACCTGCATCAGGTATCGTCTCCGTGAGGACGTTCTCTCGGCGCTCGAGACGACCTTCGCGCTCCGTGAAGCCTTACTCGAGGTGGCGGCTGAACACACCGAGACGACGATGCCGGGTTACACGCACCTTCAGCCGGCCCAGCCGATCACGGTGGCACACTGGGCGCTCTCTTACGAGAACGCGGTGCGCCGCGACACGGCTCGGCTGGTGGATGCGTATGGCCGAATCAATCAGTCGCCCCTCGGCGGCGCGGCCTTTGCAGGAACCACGTTCGACATCGACCGCGAGCGGACGGCCGACCTGCTCGGCTTCGAGGCCGTTCTCGAGAATTCGATGGACGCCTCCTCAAGTCGGGATTTCCTGCTCGAGACGACCCAGGCGCTGTCGACGCTCGCGACCACACTATCGGGGCTTGCTGAGGACGTGATCATCTTCGCGAACCGCGGCTTCGTTTCCCTTTCGGACGATTACTCCTCGACGTCGTCGATCATGCCCCAGAAGAAAAACCCGGACACGCTCGAATTGGTTCGCGCGGTCGCGGGCGACGCTGCCGGCGAGGTGCAGGGACTGACGACGACGTTGAAGGGACTGCCGCGCGCGTACAACCGCGACTTACAGCGCGCCACGCCCCACGCCTGGGAAGCGGTCGACGCCGTCACCGAGGCGACTGACGTTGCGGCGGGTGCGGTCGCGACTGCGGAGTGGAACGAAGCCGCGCTCGCCGACGAAGCTGGTGCCGGCTTTTCGACGGCGACCGGCGTCGCGGATCTGCTGGCGGCGAACGGGCTGCCGTTTAGAACCGCACACGAGGTCGTCGCACACGCGGCCGAAGCCGACTCCTCGGACGAATTCGAGGCGATCGAAGCCGCCGCCGCGGACGTATTAGGGGAGCCACTCGAGACGTACGTCGATCCCGACGCCGTCGAGGCGGCGCTCGACCCGACCGGAAGCGTGGCCAGTCGAGATTCGCAGGGCGGTCCCGCACCGGCGGCGATCCAGCCTCAACTCGAGTCCGGCCAGACCGCGCTCGAAGCGGACAACGAGGAACTCGACGAACTCGAGGACCACCTCGAAAGCGCACACGAATCGCTTCGCGAAGAGGTGAGTGAGTATGTGTGACGCGATTTCGACACGCCGTCCGGGTGACTCCTCTCCAATCGGCCTCACGGCCCCCTCATTCCGGCCGCCCCCACGGGGGCAACTCATACCTAAATAGTGATATATCGGCTTGGATATTCCTGAAAAAGACACGTACACACCGTTAGTGTGGTGTGCAGTATTGTAATTGTGCTGTTAGGTTCGACAGGTTTAAGGGTAATCACCTCCCAGTTGCGAGTACAATGACCGAATGCGTCGAGTGTGGGGCAGACGTCGCCCTTCACGACGATCTGGAAGTTGGAGAGATCGTTGACTGTACGACCTGTGGAGCAGAGCTGGAAGTCGTCGACACCGCGCCGCCAGTCCTCGAACGGGCCCCGGAGCTCGAAGAGGACTGGGGTGAGTAACCTTGCAAATAGGATTACTCTACTCACGAATCCGCAAGGACGAGAAGCTGCTCCTCTCGGAGCTTCGCGACCGCGACCACGACGTCGAAAAGATCGACGTTCGCAAGCAGACGTTCGACATCTCGGGAGCGCCGGATTCGTTCGCCGATCTCGATGTCGTGATCGACCGCTGTCTCGCGACGAGTCGGAGCCTGTACGCGACGAAGTTCTTCGAAGCGTACGGCATTCCGATTATCAATTCGAACACGACCGCGGACATCTGTGCCGACAAGGTCAAAAACAGCCTCGCGCTCGAGGCTGCGGGCGTCCCGACGCCCGAAACGACCGTCGCGTTCACCAAGGATAGCGCGCTCGAGGCGATCGAGGAGTTCGGCTATCCGTGCGTCCTCAAACCGGTCGTCGGTTCGTGGGGTCGCCTGATGGCTAAAATCGACACTCGAGACGCCGCGGAAGCGATCCTCGAGCACAAGGCGACGCTCGGCCACTACGAGCACAAGGTGTTCTACGTCCAGGAGTTCGTCGAGAAACCGGGACGCGATATTCGCGTGCTGGCCATCGATGGCGAGCCCGTCGCGGCGATGGCTCGCTCTTCGGACCACTGGCTTACGAACGCCGCCAAAGGTGCCGAAACCGACGTCTTCGAACTCGACGAGGAAGCCAAAGACCTCGTCCAGGACGCGAGCGACGCCGTCGGCGGCGGATTGCTCGGTGTCGATTTGATGGAAACTGGCGATAGCTATACGGTCCACGAGGTCAACCACACCGTCGAGTTCAAGGCCCTCGATTCGGCCGTCGAAACCGACGTTGCCGGTACCGTCGTCGACTGGATCGAACGGAAAGCCGAGGAGGGAGTCGACTCCTCGCTTGAGGTGACCGCCTGATGGCGGTCGATTCGCTGGACGATGTTGCCACGGGAGCCGAGTCGGTAACCGCCAGCATCGTCGGCGGGAGCGGCTTTACGGGCGGCGAACTCCTGCGATTGATCGCGGGTCACCCGACCATCGAACTCGCTGAAGTGACCAGCCGATCGAAGGCCGGCAAGAGCGTCGGCTCCGTACACCCGCCGCTTCGCGGGAGCGACCTGCGCTTTACGGAACCCGACGACTTAGCGAGCGTCGATGTCCTCTTTACGGCGACGCCCCACGGCGTCTCGATGGGCCAGATCGACGACTTTTTCGACGTTGCGGACACCGTCGTCGACCTCTCGGCGGACTTCCGCCTCGAGAGCGAATCCCAGTACGACGAGTGGTACGACGGCCACGACGCGCCGGAGTACCTCGAGAAATCCGAATACGCGCTTCCCGAGATCAACCGCGAGAACCTCGAGGGTGCGGACCTCATCGCCGGCGGCGGCTGTAACGCCACGGCGACGATCCTCGGACTGTATCCGCTGTTCGAACACGATATCCTCGAGGGAGGAGAACAGATCGTCGTCGACGTCAAAGTCGGCTCTTCCGAAGGCGGAGCCGGCGGCGGCGAGGCCTCGAGCCATCCCGAGCGCTCGGGCGTCGTGCGCCCGTACGCGCCGACCGGCCACCGACACGAAGCCGAGATCGAGCAGTTCCTCGGCACGTCGGTTTCCTTTACCTGCCACGCCGTGGACATGATCCGCGGCGCGAGCGCGACGAGTCACGTCTTCCCGTCGGGTCCCGTCTCGAAGGGAGACCTCTGGCAAGCCTACCGCGGCGAGTACGAGGACGAACCGTTCGTCAGGATGGCCGCAGGCGGCTCCGGCGTCTATCGCTACCCCGAGCCGAAAGCCATTGCAGGAACGAACATGGCCGAAGTCGGCTTCGAACTCGACCCATCGAACAAACGCATCGTGGTCTTTTCGGCCATCGACAACATGATGAAGGGATCGGCCGGACAGGCCGTCCATGCGGCGAACATCGCGCTCGGCTTGGAGGAGACGGCCGGACTCGAGTTCGCGGGACTCCATCCCGTGGGGGCTCCGTAGATGGCCGTTGTCGTCAAAATTGGCGGCGCACGCGCCGTCGACCCCGAAGGGGCACTCGGCGATGTCGCACAGCTCTCCGAAGCCGGCGAAGACGTAGTCGTCGTCCACGGTGGTTCGACAGCTGTCGACGAGACGCTCGAGGAACTCGGCGAGGAGCCGACCTACGTCGAGACGCCCGGTGGCGTCGTCGGCCGATTCACCGACGAACGCACGATGGACGTCTTCAAGATGGTGATGCCCGGAAAGCTCAACACGGATCTCGTCGAGGCCCTGCAAAACGAGGGCGTCGATGCGGTCGGGCTCACCGGAACGGACGGGAAGTTGCTCGAAGGGAAACGCAAGTCCGCGGTCCGGGTCAAAGAGGACGGCAAGAAGAAGATCAAACGCGGCGACCACTCGGGGACGATCGAGTCGGTCAACGCGGACTTGCTCGAGACGTTGCTCTCGAGTTCGTACACGCCCGTCGTCTCCGTTCCGGTACTCGGGAGGGAGAAAAGCGGGGGTTACACCGCCGTCAACGCCGACGCGGATCGCGCGGCCGCCGCGGTCGCGGGCGCGCTCGAGGCTGACCTCGTTCTTCTGACTGATGTTTCGGGGATCTACGAGGATCCAGACGACGAGTCGACCAAGATCGATGAGGCCGCGACGCCCGAGGTGTTCGAGATCGTCAAAGACGCCGCGGAAGGATTCATGACGAAGAAAGTAATGGCGGCCGAGGAGGCTCTCGAGGACGGTGCCGTCTCGGTTGTCGTCGCCGACGCGAACGCGGACGAGCCGATCACGAACGCGCTCGAGGGCGAGGGAACGACCCTCTCTCCCGCTGCGCTCGCAGACGAGGACGAGACAATGGAGGCCACAGAATGAGCGACCACGATTTCATCTCCGGCAGCAAGCCGATCGGCATCGAACGCGGCGAGGGACCGCACCTCTACACCGCCGACGAGACGGAGTACCTCGATGCGGGTGCGAGCTTCGCGTGTACCCCGCTGGGTCACTCTCATCCCGCGGTCGTCGACGCGGTCCAAGAACAGGTGGGCGAGCTGACGTTCGTCGACTCCTCGTATCCCGTTCAATCGCGCGAGGACGCCTACGCTGCGTTCGTCGCATCCACTCCAAGCGGACTCGAGCAGGCCTGGTTCTGTAACTCCGGAACCGAGGCCAACGAAGCCGCGTTGAAGTTCGCCCGCTCGGCGACCGGCGACTCGAAAATCGTCGCCGCGACTCGCTCGTTCCACGGTCGGACGATGGGCGCGCTCGCGGCGACCTGGAAGGACAAGTACAAGGAACCGTACGAGCCATTGGCCGGCGACGTCGAGTTCGTTCCCTACGGCGATAGCGAGGAACTCGCAAACGCCGTCGACGGCGAGACCGCCGCGGTCATCCTCGAACCGATTCAGGGCGAAGGCGGGATCAACGTCCCGCCGGCGGGCTACCTCGAAACCGCCCGCGAACTCACTGACGAGGCCGGTGCGGCGCTCGTCTTCGACGAGGTACAGACCGGCATGGGCCGGACGGGATCGATGTGGGCCTGCCAGAACGCGGGCGTGACGCCCGACGTGCTCACCACCGCGAAGGGGCTGGGCAACGGCCTGCCCGTCGGCGGGATTGCAGTTCGCGACTGGATCGCCGACGGGGCGGCCTCGCACAACGCCACCTTCAGCGGCGGTCCCGTCGTCGCCGCGGCGGTTCACGCGACCATCTCGACGCTGGTCGAGGAGGAGTGGCCCGCCCACGCCGCCGAAATGGGCGACTATCTCGTCTCCGAACTCGAGGCCGCCCTCGGCGACGAGGTGCGCGAAATTCGCGGTGAGGGGCTGCTCGTCGGCATCGAGTTGAAACGCGGCGCGAACCGGGTCGCCCGCGATCTGGCGATGAACCACCAGATCCTGGCGCTTCCGGCGGGTCGGACCGTCCTGCGCTTGCTGCCGCCGCTCGTGATCGACGAGGGCGAAGCGGACCAGCTCGTGGACGCGCTGGCCGAAATCGTCGCCTCCGAGTCCTAATTATGAACGCGAGCAAACCCGAACCGAGCGACATCTCGCCCGAGAACGCGCGGAATCTGCTTATCGATCTCGTTTCGATTCCCTCGCCCAGCGGCGAGGAACGCGAGGCTGCCGAACGCCTCGTCGAGTTCTTCACTGCGAACGGACGTGGGGCCTGGATCGACGAGGTCGGAAACGTCCGCGCGCCGGCCGACGACGCGGTCTTGCTTACCTCCCACGTCGATACGGTTCCTGGCGAAATCCCCGTCGAAGTTCGGTCGGCCGACGCTGACGACCTCGAGGCCGAGGTCGTCCGCGAGGAGGGCGAGGACGTCCTCTGGGGCCGAGGTAGCGTCGATGCCACCGGCCCGCTCGCCGCGATGGCCGTCGCCGCCGTTCGGACGGGGGTTTCTTTCGTCGGTGTCGTCGGCGAGGAGACCAACTCCCGCGGCGCGCGCCACCTGGCCGTCAACCGGGAGGAACCCGACGCCGTCGTCAACGGCGAGCCGAGCGGTGCGACGGGTATCACGCTCGGCTACCGGGGTTTTCTCGCGGGCACCTACGTCGCAACCAGCGAGTCCGGTCACACCTCGAGACCGGAGCCGAACGCGATCCAACACGCGATCGACTGGTGGACGGCCGTCGAGGACGCGTTCGCGGACGACGAGTACCATCCCGTCTTCGAGCGTGTGACGGCCAAACCCGTCGACGTCGACGGCGGCTCGAGCGAGGACGGCCTCTCGGTCGAGACGACGCTGGACGTGCAGCTTCGCGTTCCGCCCTCGTTGACCGCCGAGGCAGTTCGCGAGACAGCAGAAGCCGAACTCGAGATCGGAACCGTCTCCTGGGCGGAGCCGATCCCGCCGGTCATGGAAAGTCCGCGGACCGAAGTCGCTCGGGCGTTCCGTGCGGCGATCCGCCAGCAGGATGCAGATCCCAGATTGCTTCGCAAGACCGGGACCAGCGACATGAACATCTACGCCGGCAGCTGGGACTGTCCGATGGTGACCTACGGTCCCGGCAACTCGGATCTCGATCACGCGCCGAACGAACGACTCTCGCTGTCCGAGTTCGACTGTGCTGTAGAGGTCCTCGAGACCGTTGCGGCCGATCTCAGCGGTGATACGCAATGACGACACGACACTTACTCGATATCGACGACCTCTCCGCGTCGGAGCTCGAGACAATCCTCGAGCGCGCGGAGCGATACAAACGAGCACAGCAACAGGGCGAGAATCACGAAGACCTCCCGGGCCAGACCCTGGGGATGATCTTCCAAAAACCGAGTACGCGAACGCGAGTTTCCTTCGAGACGGGGATGACTCAACTCGGCGGCCACGCGGTTTTCCTCGGCGCGGACGACATTCAACTCGGCCGCGGCGAACCGCTCAAGGATACCGCCAGAACGCTCTCGCGGTACGTCGACGCGGTGATGGCTCGCGTGTTCAAACACGAGAACATCGAGGTACTCGCGGAGTACTCCTCGGTACCGATCGTCAACGGACTCACCGACGACGCCCACCCGTGCCAGACGCTCGCCGATCTGCTGACGATTCGCGACCGACAGGGCGGATTCGAGGGGGTATCAGCGGCCTGGGTCGGCGACGGCAACAACGTCGCCCAGTCGTTCGCGATCGGCGCTGCACTGGCGGGAATCGATCTGACCGTCGCGACGCCGGAAGGTTACGAGATCGACGATGAGGTCGTAAACCGCGTCGACGACCTCGGCGGCGAGCTCACCGCCACGACGGATCCCGTCGAGGCCGTTGCTGACACGGACGTCGTCTACACCGACGTTTGGACGAGCATGGGTCAGGAAGACGAGCGCGACGTCCGGATGGACAACTTCGAGGGCTTTCAGGTCAATAACGACCTGCTCGAGCACGCCCCAAGCGCTTCGGTCATGCACTGTTTGCCGGCCCACCGCGGCGAGGAGATCAGCAACGACGTCATCGAAAGCGGTCGCTCGATCGTGTTCGATCAGGCTGAGAACCGATTGCACGCACAGAAGGCGTTGTTGAGTTGGCTCCTCGAGTAGCCCTTTAGCAGGCGACGAGGGGCCACAAACGACGGCCGAATCCACTCACTTTTTGCCCGTCCCGCTCTTCTCGCCGATAATGAGTCTGAGCCTTTCAGCGGATCAGCCAGAACACCCACCCGAAGCCGAAGACGGTGCCTGGCTCGAGTGTATCGAGTGCGGCGAGACGTTCGCGCCGCTCGAGGATATTCGCTACACCTGCGACGAGTGCGATGGATTACTCGAAGTTCGCTACACCGATCTCCCGAGCCTCGACGATTTCGAAGGACAGGGCGTCTGGCGCTACGCGGACGCCCTCCCGCTTGAGTCGGGCGTAACGACCCAGGAGGGTGCAACGCCGTTGTACGAGGTGCCGCGTCTCGAGGACGATATCGGGGTCGAGGCCCTTCGGATCAAACACGAGGGAATGAACCCGACGGGCTCGTTCAAGGACCGGGGAATGACCGTCGGCGTCGCCGTCGCGAAGGAACTTGGCGTCGATCGACTCGCCTGCGCCTCGACCGGAAACACGAGTGCGGCGCTCGCGGCCTACGGCTCGCGCGGGGGCATGGAGACGCTCGTGCTCCTCCCGGCCGGCAAAGTCGCCGCCGGAAAGATCGCGCAGGCGAGCCTCCACGGCGCGCGGATTCTCGAGGTCGACGGGAACTTCGATTCCTGTCTCGACATCGTTCAGGAACTTGCCGCCCGCGACGAGGCCTACCTCTTGAACTCGCTGAACCCCTTCCGACTCGAGGGCCAGAAGACGATCGGCCTCGAAATCCTCGAGGCGTTCCGCGACGACTACGGCGCGTTCCCCGACAGGATCGTGCTCCCCGTCGGAAACGCGGGCAACACCTCGGCGCTGTACAAGGCGTTTAGAGAACTGGTCCAGGTCGGGGACCTCCCGCTCGAGGAGGTTCCGAAACTGACCGGCGTGCAGGCGGAAGGTGCGGCACCCATGGTCGAAGCGATCGAGAACGACGCCGACGAAGTTCGGCGCTGGGATGACGTCGAGACGCGGGCAACCGCGATCCGGATCGGAAACCCGGTCAACGCTCCGAAAGCGCTCCCGGGAATTCGAGAAACGGACGGTACCGCGGTCGCCGTCTCCGACGAAGCAATTACGGACGCACAGCGCGACCTCGCGGAGGAGGGAATCGGCGTCGAACCTGCCTCCGCCGCTTCGATTGCGGGACTTCGGAAGCTTCGCGCCAAAGGCGTCGTCTCTGACGACGAACGCGTCGCCTGTCTCACGACGGGGCATTTGCTCAAAGACCCCGACGCGGCGGCCGCCGCAGGGAGCGATCCGCAACCGGTTCCGAACGATACCGAAGGCGTTCTTGAGCACCTTCACGAGTAACTTCGAGGAGGAACCTGGCCGAGAGACCTCGACGTTCTTCCTGCCGTCTTTCATCCGCATGCGCTCTGTCTGACGCGTCAGACGGTCGACTGACTGAAGCTTTTGCGGCCAGAAAAGCTATATGCTATCCCATGTCCGTCGAGCACCGACACACCGATACCCCCATCCGAGTGTGCCTGGAGCGAACGAACGCAGACGGTGACACTCCGCACGCATCGAGATTGCCCGAGCGTTCTACTCACACCACTCGAGTTCGAGACCCCCTTCCAGCGAGAATCGAACGAACCCAACTACGGCTTCGAGTCACCGCACTCGAGCGCGAACTCGAGGCTAGTGAAACCGAGCGACAGGAGATTATCGACCGCTACGAGTTCGTGCTTCAGAACCGCGAATCCGGTTCTGCCAAGTCGACAACGACTGATGATGACGACGGAATTATCCGGCGTATTCGGCGTCTTTTCGAGTAACTCGGCCGCGTTTTGATCTTTCTGTTCACGGGAAGATTCCGCGCGCGACAATGTTGGAACTCTAACTAATTAGTATATTTTAAATACCATTGGTATTAGTATATTATCACTAGAGGACATTGCGAATGGATGACGGCAATACGAATTCGACTTGTACAGAATGCGATGGACAACTTCGAAGTAACGGTACCGAGAGGGTCTGTGAAGAGTGCGGTCTCGTTTCCGAGGAGAACGCGATCGATCGCGGACCGGAGTGGCGGTCGTTCGAGGACGACGATATCGATCGGCGGCGGACGGGTGCACCGCTGACTCGCTCCCGTCACGACCGCGGTCTCTCGACGGAAATCGGATACGGATCTGGCTCCCGGTTGACGGGCCGAAAACGTCGACAACTCGCCAGAATGCGGCGAGAACACAATCGAGCGCGTATCTCGTCGAAAGTCGAGCGGAATCAAGTGTACGGGTTCACGGAGATCAAACGCCTCACAACCGAACTCTCCCTTCCCGACGCTGCCCGCGAACAGGCGTGTACGCTCTTTAAATCCGCACAATCCGAGGACCTTCTTCGCGGGCGGTCACTCGAGGGCTTCGCGGCCGCGACGGTGTATGCGATCTGTCGAACCCTGTCGCTGGCTCGAACGCTTTCGGAAATCGTCGCCGTCTCTCGAGCCGACGAATCCGAGCTCAAAGCGGCCTACGATGCGCTCAATAGAGAACTCGGGCTTCCGACGGGGCCGATCGATCCGACGCAGTATCTTCCCCGGTATGCATCGAAACTGGATCTCGACACCGATATCGAACAGTGTGCTCGAGAACACATCGAAACGCTTCTCGACAACTGCGCAATCGGGGGAAGAAACCCGAGCGGGGTTGCGGCGGCGTGTCTGTACGTCGCAGCGAACGATTGTCCCGATTGCGATGGTATTACTCAGGCGTCTGCGGGCGACGTTGCCGATGTTAACCCCGTGACGATCCGGTCGACGATTCACCAGCTCGAGGAATGTTGATTCGATTCACACTGTGTGACGGTCTCTGCGACTGATTCGATACGCTTGGCCGGGAGACAATCGGTGTCTGATTCTCGAACTGGAACTCCGGCCGTTCGTGTCTCGTGAAGTACTTCTGAGCTGGGGACGACCGTTACGGTCGCGCCAAGTGCACGTTCGATCGCAGTCTTTCGATCAGCACTGACAGTGGCCCTGTTGAGGAGGATCGCACCGACCGGCGTATCCACCTCGAGCGCGAGTTCTTTCGTCCGAAGCGCGTCGGTTATCGCTTCGGCCGAATCGGCCGTCACGAGAACGACAAGATCCGACGCGTGTAACTGTACGCCCACGTCACGCGCGATCCCCGACGGACAGTCGATAACGACGCGACCGAACTCTCGTTCGACGGTATCGAGTACGTCTTCGAATCTGGCCAGTTCGGCCGCTCGAGCCCCGGCTAACGATCTGCCACAGGGAAGCAACCGGACCGTGCCGACGGTCGTTACTGCCTCGATCGGATCCGCTCGTTCTGCGAGGACGTCGTGAAGATCCGGTCCCCGTCCGCGAGGCTGATCGGCCATCGCGAGGTCTCCGTCGACGATGACCGCGCCGAGTTCGGCCCCGAGATTCAACGCCACCGTCGACTTTCCGACGCCCCCTTTTCCCCCGCTAACGGCAACGATCATCGTCGGCTGAGGGTCCCTTTCGGTGGCTTCGATCGACTGAGTCTCGAGAGAACCGCTCGCGTCTCTAGTCCCGTCCGATCGTCAACACGCCTCGCTTCGACGAACCTGACCGATTCGTCTGTCGGTCTCTCTGGACTGGCAAAGCCTACACCTCGTTGGCTTTCCGGCTCGAGTCGTCCTTCCCAGCTCGGCCCGTCCCACTCCGGAACGACGACGCCGTTTCGTCGGGGCGGCCAGACTGGCTCGATTGTGCTCCGGAACTGAACCAACTGCGGTGTCGTTCGATCGTTCGTTACCGTGGCGTTGACGAACGTCACGCCGTCGCGGCGATCGATACGCGTCGTGATGGCGACCATATCGCTATTGGTCCCGTTACCGCATTTAAACTCGAGTACCCGGTCGGCGGTAGTGACCGTGTCTTGCCAATGCAATGATTTCTGTCCGGAAAACACGCCGTTCACTATCTCTCGTGCGACGGTCGCCGTTTCCGGATTACGTCGTTCGGAGGTTGTCCGTACTCGGCTCGTAGACCTCGCCTTTCTGTTTGAGTTTGTCGATTTCGTGTTCGGCTTTCGACTGATCCATGCCGATCTCGTCGGCCCGCTCGAGGACGATATCCATCGGTGCACCGTCGTCGTACTCCGCCTCGATATCGCTGATCAGCTGCTTGATGTTCTTGATCCGGTCGCGCTGGGATTTCGTGGTTCCGGCCTCGACGATATCCGCGTCGAACTCGCCCGTTTCGGGGTCGACGCCAATATCCTGGAGCGTCGAGCGAACGATCTCGACGACCCGTTCCGCGTCGTCGACCTCGACCGTGTCGGAGAGGCGAATTCGCGCGCTCGCTTCGGCGAGACGCACCAGCGCCTCGAGTTTTCGCGCGGTAACTGGGATCGGTGCATCGTCGTCGGTCCCCTTCAACCGGAGATCGACGTAAAAGTCCCGAATCGTGTTCCTCGCCTCCTCGGTCATCCGCGGATGACAGTTCTGCTTCGCGTAGGCGATATACTTGCGCAGGAGTTCCGCGTCGATTTCGGGGTCGACCTGCTCGGTCATCTCCTCGATTTCGTCGGTTGACACCTCGAGGGAAGTCATCTCCTCTTGCTGAGTCGTTAACTCTCCTGCGTAGTTCGTCGTCAGGATGTGCTCGGCCAAGTTCCGGTCTTTCTCCTCGTCTGGATCGTCAGTAACCGTGAAAATCAGATCGAACCGCGAGATGAGCGCTGGCTCGAGATCGATCTGTTCGGCGATCGGTTCGTACTGGTCGAAGCGACCGTACTTCGGGTTAGCCGCGCCGAGTAAGGAACACCGTGACTTGAGCGTCGCGTTGATCCCTGCCTTGGAAACCGAAATTTGCTGCTGCTCGAGGGCCTCGTGCATGGCACTGCGGTCCTCGGAGTTGTGGACGACCATGCCATTGGCGATGAAGTTGTGCGTGCCCTCGACCGTGAGGTCGTACACGTACTCCCATTCGTCGTTGACAATCCGCCGAACGTCGACTATTTCTTTCGGCTCAACAGTACGGGAATTCGAGTCGGATTGTGGCGTCGTTGCTAGCGAGCCGCCATCTGTGGCAACCGGTGAGCGGTTTCGTGGTGTGAGCGTCCGATCACCGACCTCGAGTTCCTCCGCGCTCCGCTCGATGATCTCGTCGTTGTTCTGTTGGACGAAGAACGGATGGTCGGGTGTCGACCGAATCCGGTTCCCGTCTATCGTAGTGACTTCGACTAGTTCTCCGGGAGCTTCGTACTGATGAACCGCCGTTGCCGGTCGCTCGACGATCTCCTGGGAGTCAGTTAGTGTCTGGACAGTTAATTCCACATCGCGAATGGTACGTCCGTTTTCGAGCGACTCGATTTCCCCATCAACTTCTGCTTCCTGCACTATCTCCTCGAGTGAATTAGTTGCTCCATTTGTCATCTCGACGGTTGTATCACCAGTCACACACCGCATCTTGTCGAGCTCGTCCACTGCCGCGATTCCCTGATCGGCGAGCACTAACGCGCCAGCCTCGAGCGTCCACTGTTGGCCATCGCCGAAGTCGTCGCGCACAGCCGCGGCCGTGAGACCTGCTGAAGACGAACCTTTGCCGGAGGTGTAGACTGACCGAGGTGCAATATTCCTGATATAACTTAGCATTTGGGACTTTCCTGTACCAGGATCTCCGATCAGCAGCATGTGCAGGTCTCCGCGAATCCTCGAGCCGTCGGGTAACTGCTTGGTGACGCCCGAGAACAACTGGAGCATCATCGCGAGTTTCTCTTGATCGTAGCCGTAGATCGACGGCGCGATGGAGGCGACCATCTTCTCGTAGATGTCGTCCTCCGTCGAGAGTCGAACGATTTCCTTTTTGTCCTCCTCGGTGATGTCCATGTCTTCGAACTGTTCTTCGTCGATATCGACGGAGATCCCCTCCATGTAGAAATCGAAGATCGGGGATTTCTCCTGCTGGTTGCCCTGTTGCTCGAGGCGGAGGACGCCGACGGCCGAAACGTGGTCGCCGGGCGTTACCTGTCCCGTGATATCGTCTTCGACGTGAACGTCGAGCGCCTGTGGTGTCTCACCGCCGCGCAGCCCTTCCGGGCTTTCCTGGATTCGGAGTTTCTGTGCGTCGATGAACTCCGATTGGTCGAAATTAACCTGAAACGGCCCCTGCCGTTCACAGCCCTGACATTCGTGAGGTTCTTGAAAATCGCCGGTGGACTGCGGAATTCGGTTGAGCGTGCCACAGAGTTGGCATTCGAAGGCGGCTTCCTCGATCTTCGGCCGAACGTCCGTCGCCTTCCGGACGATTCCACGTACCTGCACGAGCTTGTTCATGCTCTGTGCACGAATGTCTCGAATTTCGGGGGATTCGGTGTCGGGAAGGTTCCGAATTCGGACGTGTGCTTGCCCGAGGCTGACGTCGATCGGGAGGTCGTACAGTCGGAGCGCTTCCTCCGCGTAGCGTTGCAGTTGTTCGGGCTGGTTCAAATAGTCGTCCGCGAGGTCGGGGTCGTACCGGTAGAGATCTTGCCAGTCGATAAACAGCGAGCGCTGTTCGTTGGGATACTGCTGGGCAAGCTGTTTCACCTCGTTGTCGTAGTAGTTCCGGAAGAACTGCTCGAACGCGTCGACGAGTTCGGAGTTTCCCGCTTGCGCCATTGACCTGTTGTTGGGTCGCCATTGCGTATAAATGGTCGCAAACTCGAGTGAAACTAGTCACCGTGAATATCAGCTAAATTGATGTTTCGGGGTGATATATGGAAGCGCACACGGGACTCGTATTTGTTCCACTCCGTTTCACTTGTTCCACCCCGTTCTCACTGGGACGCCTGTCGGCTGATTCTCGAGCGGTCGATAGAAAATTCCACACGCCGACTCCCTGTCTTCCCATGGCCACTCGTCGGTAGCCATTTCGCTGTACTACGTCGCCCGTTATGTATCTCGGGCCAATTTCTTTTGGCCGGGTCGACGAGTGTCTCGTTGGCGCTGGCCAATTGCGTCTCTGGATTTTCGGCCGGTAAGCCAGCGTGATTGTGGCTGTTGTTAGCATACTACTCTCTCGAGTAGTCGTTTTCGAGATCCATTTAACAACCTGTTAGATACCAAATTGCGCCCGATAACCGCCATCGAACTGTTTTCGAGAATCGGTTTAGTGATCTGTTAGACGGATTTCCATTGGAGATGAACGCAATGAACGTACGGAACTACTATAGTGACATTTCGGATTGGTTAGAACGGAGATGAGAAAATGCTAGAGCTGCTTTCCGAATTCCGGGGGATAATTTTCCCCGTCTTTTACGTCGGGTTTTTCCTCGGAACGCTCGTCCTGCTCGCGCTTTCGGATCGCGAGGTCGCACGGTCCGTCTGGGTCGGGGGATTTTTGCTCGTCCTCCTCGCGGTCACCGTCGTCGGTACGCCGCTTATGCCCGTCGTCGAGATGCACAAGTTCTCGCAGCCGAACGACGAACAGAACACGGCCCACGAGTTCGTCGTCGTCGACGCGGACGGAAACGAACTGTACTACGATTACCGTGCGGCGCCGCCAACGACCGGCAGTCGGTCGTCGACGATCGCTGGACACATGGTCGAGGAGTACCCGGATGAGGATCGACTAGAGATCGCCGATTTCTATCTTTCTAACGCCCAAGAGTATCGTGCTGACGTCGAATCTGGTGAGTATCCGCCTCCCACGGAGCCACTAGAACCACCGCGCTACACCGACGATAAGCAGTGGTCTGCCGAGGAACTCGAGGAATTCGAAGCGTTCGAAGCCATTCGGATCTACGAACGGACGCTGACGGTTACCGACGATAACACCGAGATCGAATCCCACGAGCGCGACCTCCGACTCACGGTCGACGTAGACAATCAAACGATCACCGAACACGAACACACATGAGTGCGTTTATCAACTACTTCGCCGACGACTCCCGTTCGTCACCGATCAACCTCGCGGCCGCTCGAGTCGTGCTCGGCGCGTACGTTCTCTGGCGCGTCGTCTTCCTCGATTGGGGCTTCTACCAGGAGTGGCCTCGGGACTTCAACCCCGGAATTAACTTCCTGTACAACGATCTGCTGTTCTCGTTGTTGCCCTATCAGCAGTGGCTCGTCGCCGGACTGCTCGCGTTGTTCATCGTCGGGTACAAGATAAAGTGGACCGGCGGCCTCGCAAGTCTCCTATTGATGCAGATGCTGTCGGTCAAGTCGACGATCTACATGTCGGGGACCGTCGAGTCGATGTTCGTCTGCGCGTATTTCATCCTCCTGTTCGCGTTCTTCCACGACGACGACGTGCTGTCGGCCGACGCGGTGATTCGAACGAAAGAGCAGTCCATCGATCAACTGAACTGGTTCCTGAAGGAGGGATCGAACCAGAGCTATCGGATGCGGCCGTTCAAATGGGGTCTCGTTATCCTCGGGCTGATGTATCTCGGCGCCGCGTGGGGGAAACTGCTCAACGGCGGGTTGGAAATCTATCTCTCCGGGGCCGACCTCCAGCGCGACATCGTCTACAATCAGGTCGCAACGGGAATGTACCGACCAATCGGTGATTTCGTCGTCCAACACGAGATACTGGCCTGGCTCGGTTTCGTCGGAACCGCGTTCGTTCAGTCGCTGTTTATCGTTGCGATCGTACTCGGCGTGACGGTGACGCCGTTTATCCTCGGTCTGATCGGCTTTCACGTCGGCGTCATCCTGACGCTCGGGATCTACTTCGTCGATATGATCGTCGTTCTCTCACTGTACGTCGCCTGGGACGTTGGCTACCGAAAAATCGCCGCGGATCAGACGAACGCTGTTCAGTTGGTGTACGACGAGCGCTGTTACTTCTGTGCGAGGACCCTCTATCTCTTCAAGCACCTCGACATCAACGATTCGGTGCAGTTCTACACGCAGTCGGACGCTCCGTCCGAACTGGTCGAACGCGACGGTGTCGACCTCGAGAAGGAGATGTATCTCTTTCGCGACGGCAAGGCTTACGGCGGCTACGACGCGTTCCGGCACCTGTTCAAGCAGTTCCGGATCTTCTTCCCGATCACGCTGTTGATGGTCCTTCCGCCGGTCAGAATGGTCGGCGAACGGATCTACGAATACATCGCGGATAACCGAGACCGCCACTTCGTCTGTAGCTACAACCCCGACGAAACCTCGTAGGCGAGCGCTTGTCATCGACTCGAGAACTCCCTCTTCTGGCTTGCAAGCGCAGTGCCAGTCGTCAAACCCATTCACGATGGAATCCAACACGGAATGGCATCACCACAACGAAGACCAGATTCCTCTAGTCTCGCAGAGGTACTCGACCGCGTCCTCGACAAGGGCGTCGTCATCGATATCTGGGCACGAATTTCGGTTGTCGGCATCGAACTGCTCACCATCGAAGCGCGAGTCGTCGTGGCGTCGGTGGACACGTTCCTCCATTACGCGGAGGAAATCGCAAAAATTGAGCAAGCGACGGCCGAGGGAGATCTGGAAGACCTCGAGGAACTCGAGGTCGAGCAACGCCCCGAGTCGTCACCACAGTCGGCCTCACAATAACCTCGATGGCGGACGATTCGTCCTCGCGAAAGCGGAAGGTCCGCGGAAAGAAAATCCGAACCGATCGCGCACAGAAGAGCGGTCGGAGAGCAAAGAAGGAGCTCCGCAGAAAGGCGGCGTCGGCCGGCGAACGAAACGGCGACACACCGCTGTCGTCCCCCGAAGACGTTGCTCCGGAGCCGTTCGTCGAAACCGACGAGATCGATTCGATTCGGGGACGGATTCAGGGCTGGCTCGAGGCCGAACAGCCGGTCCACCTGATCGGACCGACCGGTTGCGGGAAGACGTCATTGGCGCTTTCTGCCGCCGCGGAACGCGGTCGGCCGGTCGTCTGGCTCAACGGAGACGAGGCGGTCGACACGGCAGCCCTCGTCGGCGACCACGCGGGCGGGGAACGGTACGAAGAGCGCGATCAGTTCGTCAGCGGCGTCGACAAACGGACCCAGATCGTTCGCGAACGATGGGTCGACAACCCCCTCTCGGTCGCCGTTCGAGAGGGTGCAACGCTGGTGTACAACGAGTTCTCCCGAAGCGACCCGATCGCACACAACGTTTTGCTATCGGTGTTCGAGGAAGGCGTCCTCGAACGACCGGGAAAACGCGGCGAGGATCGAACGATCGACGTTCACCCCGAATTTCGTGCGGTGCTCACCTCGAACGACGTCGAGTACGCGGGAGTCCACCAGCAACAAGATGCCCTTCTCGATCGCGTCGTCGGCGTCCACATCGACTACTACGACGCCGAAACCGAGCGCGAAATCGTCGCCGCCCACGTCGAGTTGCCTGCCGATCAGATCGAACGGGTCGTCGAGACGACCCAGCAACTTCGCGACGAACTCGATATCGTCGTCGGCACTCGAGCCGCAATCACGACGGCAAAAGGGCTATCGGTGTTCAACGGCACCGAATCAGTCGACGACGAACTGCTTACCGACGTCTTCACCGACGTTCTTTCGCCGAAGGTCGCCGGCGGACGCGAGGGAAGCGACGTGACCGAACTCAGCGATCAAATCGCAGACACAGTGTAAAGTCCAACCGAAGACAGAATTTCCGAGACGAATTCAAACCCCTATGGCCGAAGCCGACACGGACACAAGCGAGCGATGTCAGGCTCTCACCGGCGACGGTGAGCGCTGTTCACGGCCGGCCCAGGACGACGGGTTTTGCTATCAACACGACGAGAGTGATCCAACCGTGAGCGACAGTCAAACAACACAACAGCAAGAACAGGAGGAGCAAGAACAGGAAGAGCAAGAATCGGCGGATGGAGCGGACTCTTCTAGTTCCCAAACGGCCTCGATGGCCGGAGAGGAAACGACGGACCCGGAAGACGTCGACACGAGTTCGCTGGAGGACTCTGATCTCGAGATGGACGATGTCGACGAGAGCAAAATCGAAGGCGTGCTGGCGGTCCGTCGGACCGTTCAGTCGACGGCGGGTGAACTGATCGGTTACCGGTTCGACGGCGTGAGCGAGATTACGCCGACCGACGAGGGCTGGCGTGCGGTCGCCGAAGTCGTCGAACGGGCGTCGGTTCCCGACACGCAGGACGTCCTCGGTCGATACGAGATCGAACTCGACGAGGACGCCGTCGTGCTGGGATACCAGCGGATCGACCGATACCGCCGCGGCGATACGGGTTCGTTCGAATCCGAGTAGCGCGTGCTCGAGCGACCCGCTCTGGACAGCGTTCGTCTCGGCCAGCTGCGCCAGTATCCTCCGTACCAATTACGTTGGTCTCGATTTTCGTAAAACGATCCTCTCTTGGTGCCAGACACCCCCCACATTCGAGTTAGATACTACGATCGGGACTCACGGAGTTGTTCGCCACAAGAAATGGGCCAACTCGGATTTGAACCAACGGAAGACATTCCTGCTCGCTCGTTACACTCGCTGTGCGGGCTGTGACTTCCGAGATTCAAATTTGAGTTGGATTCCATAGTTGCGGCTCGCGGGTTCGCTCGCCACAAAAATATGGGCCAACTCGGATTTGAACCGAGAACCTCCACCTTATCAGAGTGGCGCTCGACCTAATTGAGCTATTGGCCCGCTTCGCATCAGTGAATTGCGGGCTGGTACGTTTAAGCGTTTCTTTCTCTTAGACCCGTGCGAACCGCTACCGAGCGAAGGGGTCGTTGTCCGTCTCGTCGTCTCGAGACTCCTCGTCACCGAACTCGATTGTGTACTCCTCGTCTCCGACGTCCGATTCGACGGTGTAAGCGTCTTCGTCGAGGTCGTAGGTGCCGCCCGTCGCGTCGCTCGCACTCGCCGTACTGTTCGTGTTCGCTGTTTTTGACTGCTGACCACCTGCGCTTTCGCCGTTGGGGAATCCGAACGTGTAGACGCCACCGCTGGCGAAGCCGCCCGTCTTTTTGTCCGCGTAGGGAACTATCACGAACCGCTTGAGGCCTGCCCGAATCGGAATCCGCGTGATCGGAACGACGAGGAGAAAGCCGATCAGGTCCGTGACCAGTCCTGGCGTGAGCAGGAAGGCACCGGCCGCGATCAACAGGCCGCCGTCGAGCAACTGGTTCGTCGGCGGCTTTCCCTCCGCGAGCGACCGTTGCATCTTCCCCAGCGTGCGTCGTCCTTCCGCGCGAACGAGTAACATCCCGATCAGCCCGGTCAGAACGACCAGTAACACCATCGCGGCCCAACCGAAGTCGGTTCGACTGAAGACGAACGCGAGGAGGACCGCGTCCAGAAACGGGATGAGCAACAGCGCAGAGAGCCACCGGAGCATGCCTCGTTCTAGGGTGTGGAGGGTCAAAACCCTTTACTCTCAACGTTCGGATCCCGTTGCCCTCGGAATTCGAAGCCCGCCGCCGTCTTCCTCGAGGCGTGCCAGCATCGAATCCGTCTCGGGCTCGAACGAAGGTCTTACGCACGAGACCCACGTTCAAGCGGGTATGGACGACGCTACGCGAGTCGAGTGGCGCGAATGGGGGCAAGCGGCCTTCGACGAGGCGGCGGAATCGGACATCCCCGTATTGCTCTCGCTTACGGCGACGTGGTGTGATCACTGCCACGAGATGGACGACCAAACGTACGCGGAGCCGCGAATCGCCGCGAACATCAACGACCGATTCGTCCCGATTCGCGTCGACGCGGATCGACGACCTCGAGTGCGAGACCGATACAACATGGGCGGCTTCCCCTCGACGGTCTTTCTCGCCCCCGACGGCTCGCTGTTGACCGGTGCGGGCTATCTCGGACCCGACGGGATGCGGCAAGTTCTCGATAGCGTCGAGACAATGTGGGAAAGTAAAGGGGAGGGCGCGAGTCGAATCCCCCGGCCGCTCCGCGAGGACGAACCGCCGGCTGGAACGCTCTCGAGCGCTATCGAGGAGTCGATGCTCGGCCAACTTACGGAGAACTACGACGAAACCGCGGGCGGCTGGGGAACCGAGCCGAAGTTCCCGCTTCCGGACGCCCTCGAGTTCGCGCTCAAGCGCGACCGCGAGATGGCGCTTCGCTCGTTCGACGCGGTCAGCGCGAACTTGCTCGACGAGTACGAGGGCGGATTCTACCGTTTCGGTGCCGAAGCCGATTGGGGAGGAATTCAACACGAGAAGTTGCTCGACTCGAACGCGGCGCTCGTCCGCGCGTTTTCGAACGCCTATCTCTCGACGGGTCGCGAGGAGTATCAGAAACCGGCATCCCGAACGATCGAGTACCTCACGACGACGCTGTGGAACGACGACGTCGACGCCTTCGCGAACAGTCAAGCACCCGGCGAGGGCGGCTCTTACACCCTCGAGGCGAGCGATCGAGCGGACGCCGACGAGCCGCCGGTCGATCCGGGCGTCTTCGCCGGTCCGAACGGACTGACGATCGAGGCGTTGCTCACTTACTACGCGTACACGGACGACGAACGCGCCCGCCGATACGCCGAGCGAGCGCTCGAGACGCTCCGAACCGATCTCCTCGAAGACGGCGTCACAACGCATCGACTCCCCGGGGCCGACGAAAGCTCGGAATCGATAGAGCAGACGCCGCTGTTGCTAACCCAGGCTCGTGCGCTTCGAGCATTGCTCGCGGGAGCGAGTATTATCGGCGCTGAGACGCTCGACGACGCGCGCTCCGTCGCCGACACCACGGTCGATCAGCTTCGGGACGGCGACTCGTTCATCGATGCGCCAGCCCGAGGAACGGGCCTGCTCGACCGGTCGCTTCGACCGCTCGACGCGAACGTCGCGTTCGCGGACGCGCTCGTGGATCTCGAGGTGCTGACCGGCGAGGAGCGGTATCGAACCGTCGCACGAGAAACCCTCGAGGATTTCGCCGGCGCGAGCGATCGGTTCGGCGTCCAGATCGCGAAGTACGGCTCCGCCGCCGCACGAATGCTCGAGGGCCCACTCGTTATCCGCGTCGGAACGCAAGCCGGCTCCGACCTCCACCGAGCCGCGTTCCGTGTCGCAGACCACGAAAAAGTCGTCGTTCCCAACGCCGCGGGCGAGATCGAACCGGGAACGGCTCGAGTCGAACGAGGCGAACACGTCTCGGAACCGGCTGAAACTCCGCAGAAGTTGAGCGAGCAGGTTCAGCGTCTACTCGAGTGATACAGCGAACGAACGCCGGCGAATCGAATTTAAACCAAACTATCGTAGCGTTTATGACTCTCGAGTTGGTTGCGTATCCATATGGCCAGTCTCAGGGACCTCGGGCTTTCGGAGTACGAGGCTCGAGCGTATCGATCACTGTTGAGCACCGGTCCGACGACGGCAAAAGAGCTGTCCCGGGCCAGTGACGTGCCGATGGGCAGGATTTACGACGTCCTCAACAGTATCGAACAGTACAATCTCGTTCGAAGTCAGACTGCGAGTCGTCCCAAGAAGTACGTCGCCGTCGAACCTGCAACCGCGCTCGATCGGCTGCTGGACGACAAAAAGCGCGAACTCGACGAGAAGGCCGAACAGTACGAATCGATCGTCGACGATCTATCGGACGAACTCGACGCGGCCGAGCCCGTCGAAGAGCAGTTCTGGACTGCCTCAGTCGGTCCGGAGGAGACGATCGATCTCCTCTTGGAACGGCTCACCGCCGCGGATCAACATATCGTGATGGTCTCTGCGGATCCCGCTCCGCAGATGGATATTCGGACCGTCGGCGACGAGGTTCTCGCACATCTCGAGGACGCACTCGATCGCGGCGTCTCCGTCGATGTCCTCATGACTCGCGAACTCGTCGCGTCGCTTTCCGAAAACGTCGGGAGACGATATCAGGCGGCGCTTCAGGAGCGCGATGATTTCTCCGTGCGGATCAACGACGACGTTACGGGCTCGTTCAACCTCATCGACGATGTCGAAGTCTGTATCCAGGTCCCGAACCCGCTCAAATCCAAGGAGGTTTTCGGCATGATCGACCTGAAAGACCCCGAGTTCGCCGCCGACGTACACGAAGAGTTCTACCCGAGCTGGGAGCAAGCGGAGCCCCTCGAGTTCTGACGCTCCGCGGATTTGTTCTCGCCCTGAGCGCTAGATCTGCTCGCTATTCTCCAGACCCGCTCGAGATGCGAGTGTTGACGCCTGCCGATTGTCGACTGCCGATTGTCGACTGCAGCTGCGTGAAAAGATAGTAGCTGTTCAGCGCAACAAAACTGCAGATTGACGCGTATAGTGTCCGAAATCACCCAAACCGGTGAAACCGTGGCGGTCGTTATTCGAGTTCGCCGTTGACTTCTTCGCGAAGCGTTTTCATCTCGACCATCCGTTCGGCGTGTGCGTTGTGCTGGTGGATCGATTCGTCGTTCGACTGGGACATCGTGATCACCGCGTCGTCGGCGAGGTGGTCGAACTCGGAGACTACGCCTTCTGCCATCGCTCGAACGCAGTCCTCGACGAACTTGGCGTCGGAGTGAGCTTCGAACGTCATGTGATCCTCGTCGGGGCGTTTCGCGAGGTTGTAGATCTTGGCGCTCATGGACTCTCGAGCGATGTCGATGATCTCGTTTAGATCGACCTCCGGATCGCCGTCGGCTTCGACCGTGACCGTCGCGTGACCGCGCTGGGAGTGACCCGGCTGTGGAACATCGTCGAGGAATTCGGTGATCTTCGCTTCGGGAATCTCGAGGTCCTCGAGCTTCTGTTTCGCGCGAGCGACGGACATGCCCTGCGAGCACGGACAGACGGTCATCCCGACGACGTGCGCGCCAATTTCCTCTCGAGTGCCGTCTTCGGTTGCGGTCGCCGAGGCGATGATGTCGACGGTGTGTTGGGTTTCCCGATCCGAGGCGGGCGTCTGCTCGCGTCGCATGAACTCCGCTTTCATCGATACCTCGGCCTTGGACGTGTAGTCGTGTCGCTCGAGGAGTCGCTCGGCGGCATCACCGCAGACGTCTTCGACGCGGTAGGCCTCCTCGCGGGTGGCCTCTTCGAGGATTTCGTCGATGACCTCCATGTTTCGGCTCATGTCCGCGCCCTTGCGCCAAGATGGGAGGTCGACGAAGACCTCGAACTCAGCGGTGAGCACGAGCGGTCGTTTGCCGTTGCGAGCGATCTTGACGAGTTTTTCGACGCCGGTGACGCCGACCTGATTCAGGCCGACGGTGACGTCGGGGGCCGTCGCTTGCACGTCGGGAAGCTGTTGACTCATTGCCTGTACTCAGGACAGCGTGCGATTCAACCTTTCGGAAGGGACATCGTTGGCCGAACGTGACGGTTCGACTCGAGCGAGTGTCCCGACTCGAAGCGGGTCGTTCCGCGCGTTCCTTTAAGTGCTTCTCGTCACAAGGTGAAGATACGAACGGCGATCCGAAACTTCTCGAGGTCTCTCTCGTGCGCTCGAACGACAGTTCTGGCGATTCATACTCTCCGAATCTTTCACAACGTGGTTTCTCGAGCATATCGGTTCCGGTGCTATCGTCTCCGCCCTTCGAGCGGAGCCACCCGTGACGGAATCGATTCGAGACCTTCCGGTTCCGTCCAACCTATATGGCGTACGATACAATTCTCGAACATGTCCTACGAGAAGGCTCACAAGACAGATCCGGAATCGTTCATTTCCGAAGAAAGCGGCGGTCTGTGGTTTCTCAAGGAGGAACTCGAGACCGACGAGATCGGACTTTCGATCCTCGAACTCGAGCCGGGCGTCAGCGGTAAAGCCCACGACGAAACCCACACCGGCCAGGAGGAGGTGTACTACGTCGTCGAGGGGACGGCGACGGTCGATCTCGATGACGAGTCGGTAACGCTCGAGACCGACGAAGCGCTCCGGATCGATACCGAAGTGGAGCGACAGATCCACAACGAGAGCGACGAACGGGCGAAACTCGTGCTCGTCGGCGCGCCGCTGTAGCGAAACAACGGGGAGGGTAATTCGACGGATTCGGCCGACGGCCCAACCTACTCGACGGGCCGCCCAACCGATCCGACAGCCAAACTTCTCCGACTTATCCGACCGCCCGCGAAACTCAGTCGTCTCCCTCGAGTTGCACGAGTTCGTCGACGTCGGGAATGTCGGCGGCCGCGTCGGTAATCTGTTGCATGCGATCGGTATGCTTTTTGACGGCGTAGCTCGCGAGCGTTCCCTCCTCGAGACCCGCGGGTTCGCCGTCCTCGGGCTGGAACCGGTTGTCTTCGGTGATCCCCTGCACAAGCGGGACGAGTTCGCTTACGGTGTCTTCGACGAGTGCGGGCTCGACGCCGTCGGCGATGAGCTTCTTGAGTTGGTTCATCCCGAACCCGACGTGGCGGCCTTCGTCGCTGCGGATGCTCGTGAATCCCTCGACGAGGCCGGGGAGATGCGGGAGCTCCTCGAACTCGCCGCCGAACGAGCGTTGCATCCCGTAGTAGCCCGTCTGTGCAAGGATTCCCTCGACCACGAGGTGGTAATGACAGTACGCCTTGGCGCGGTTTTCGGGGGTGTCTTCCTCGAGAAGCTTGTACTGTGCTTGCTTGTTTCGGTCGAACAGTTCGACGTAGGGCTCGTTGAACCACTTCTCCTCGCGGGGATTCGAGCGATCCCACCCGAGCTCGTCTTCGACGGTCCAGACGACCTCGCGCCAGTACCGGTCGAAGAAGTCCGCGTGTTTGGCCTCCTCGTAGAGCTGGGTCGTCAGAAACAGCTGATCGTCGATGTCCTCGAGCACCGTCGCCAGCGGCGCGAGATCTTCGGTGACGGCGTCCTCCCCCGCGCCGAACTTCGCGATTCCGTTTACCATTCCGTCGAGGGCCAGCCGATCGAACCCGTCGGCCTGCTCGGCGAACTCGAGGAGGTTCTCCCGATCCCTCGAGAGATCGATTTCGCCGGGGTCCCAGTGTCGTTCGACCGCGTTTCTGTAATATCGGTTCGACCGTGATTCGCGGTCCATCATCGCCGTAGGCGTGTACTCCGAGGCCATAGTTGGACCAACGGCCCGCTCGTAATAATAGCTGATGCTGTTTGTAGAAAGACACGAAAAGGTAGTAGAATAGTGGGCCGCAGACTGCCGATGACAACACCCTTAACCGCCGTCGTGGCCACCGCTCGAGTGATGCCACCGGCGATCGAGACGCAGGACCTTATCAAAGAATACGGTGAGATACGGGCGTTACAGGGCCTGTCGCTAACCGTCGAGGAGGGTGAGTTTTTCGGACTGCTCGGCCCGAACGGCGCGGGAAAGACGACGTTCATCAACACGCTCGTCGGCCTCGTTCGCAAGAGCGGCGGGGACGTACGCGTCTTCGGCCACGACGTCGAAACGGAGTACCAGCAGGCTCGAGACGCGATCGGGCTCGCGCCACAGGAGTTCAACGTGGATCGATTCTTCCCCATTCGGGAGGTGTTGATGC
Source organism: Halostagnicola alkaliphila (assembly GCF_055379965.1). Taxonomy (NCBI): domain Archaea; kingdom Methanobacteriati; phylum Methanobacteriota; class Halobacteria; order Halobacteriales; family Natrialbaceae; genus Halostagnicola; species Halostagnicola alkaliphila. The sequence goes on from NZ_AP043826.1 coordinate 814,182, forward strand.
ACAAGGCCGGCTACCACGGAATACCCGACTCGGAAGCGGAGAAGCGAGCCGACGAGGTGCTCAAACGCGTCGGGATCTACGACAAGCGCAACGAGCGCTTCGACTGGCTCTCGGGCGGCATGAAACGCCGACTCCTGCTCGCTCGAGCGCTCGTCACCGACCCTGATCTGTTGATTCTCGACGAGCCGACGGCGGGCGTCGACGTGCAGTTGCGCCACGACCTCTGGGAACTCGTCACCGAACTCAACGAGGAGGGGACGACCGTACTTCTGACGACTCACTACATCGAGGAGGCCGAACGCCTCTGCGATCGGGTTGCGATCCTCAACGAGGGACGAAAGGTGACCGTCGCGACGCCGGACGAACTCAAGGAACGCGGAACGGACACGATTTCGGTCGCCCTCGAGAACCCGCCGTCGACTCCGCCGTCGCTGGGTGCCTACGCCCACGACGCGTGGCTCAGCGGCGACGCGCTCGAGGTTCGGGTCGACGACGGGGGGTCGACCGCCCCGCAGTTGCTCAACGACCTCGAGGCGGCGGGATATGACATCGTCGACCTCGAGATCACCCGGACCTCGCTCGAGGAGGTGTTCGTCGACCTGACCGGACACGAGGATCGATCCGTCACCCGCTCGGACGAGGGGGACGATGCCGGCGAGGACCAGTCGCCCGGCGACGACCAGTCAGGGACCGAGCGCGAGGAGGATTTCCTCGAGCAGGGAGGTGCCGTCTGATGCGGCCAGTCTCCTCGGGGGCGTGTCTGCTCTCACCGGCCGTCGTCGAAACGCGCGCGCTTTCCACAGGTGATCGACTATGAGTATAGCGAACACACAGTTGCGGACGCTGATCCAGCGCGAAGTGCTCCGGTTCGTGCGACGCCCGTACAACACCTTCCTCCCGCCGCTGATCACGAACGTGCTTTACTTTTCGGTCTTCGGGGTCATCCTCGGCAGCCGAATCGGATCGGTCGGCGACGTGACCTACATCCAGTTCGTGCTGCCCGGTCTCGTCGTGCTCGGAGCCATGTCGAACGCATTCGAGAACGCGTCCTTTAGCATCTTTCACGGCCGGTGGAACGAGTACATTCACGAAGTTATCACCTCGCCGCTTTCCCACACGCAGACGGTCGGCGGGTACGTCATCTCGAGTGCGCTTCGGGGCATCATTATCGGCGGGCTGATCGTCGCAGTCGGCTTTTTGTTCACGACAGTGCCGTTCGCACACCCGCTGTACCTGCTTAGCTTCGGCGTCGTGACGACCACTCTCTTCGCCGGCCTCGGGATAATCGGTGGCCTGTGGGCGGAGGACTTCGACCATCTGACGGTCATGAACCAGTTCCTCCTGCGCCCGCTGGTCTTTTTCGGCGGCGTGTTCTACTCGTTAGACCAACTCGAGGGGCTGGCCTACACTGCGTCGCTGCTCAACCCGATGGTCTACATGGTAAACGGCGTCCGCTACGGGATGATCGGCGTGACGGAGATTAACCCGAATATGTCGTTGCTCGTGCTATCCGGGGCGGCCGTGGTCGTACTCGCGATCGATCTATTCCTGTTCAAGCGCGGCTATGGAATCTCTGACTGAGCCGTCTCTTCGGTGAACCGCTTCGAGGGTGACCTCCTAAGCGGACATAAAATTGTAGGCGAACGCTGTGGCTACCAGTAGGACAGCAGTTGCAGCAACAGCCACAATAGGGCCTGTCTCGAGATACTCAGACGTGGCGGCTCCGAGCACGACTGAAATAACCCCCAGTATCGTTGCTACCCGGGCCGGAAGGCGTTTCGTCGATGTAACCGCGCTCATACTGTGAGTCCCATCTCTGTGTTCATGAATTTTATGTGTCTCGGGCTCTGTCGAACGAAAATCAGCGTACGAGATCCGGTACATACTCTGTGACGTATCGAATCAAAACGCTCACATGGTGGCTGTGAGAGCTGTTATTTGACGACCCCGTCTCAGTCGGACGCTTTCACGAGTTGCTTGCCGATATTCTCGCCCTCGAACAACCCGAGGAACGCGTCGGGCGCGTTTTCGAATCCGTCGACGACTTCTTCGCGGTACTCGAGCTCACCCGAGTCGATAAACCCGGCGAGTCGCTCGAGCGCTTCGCCCCAGCGCCCCTCGTAATCGCCGACCAGCAAGCCTTCGACGCGCGCCCGTTTTTCGATGAGCGTCGCGAGTTTGCGCGGCCCGGTCGGCACGTCGGTCTCGTTGTACAGCGCGATCTGTCCGCAGACGGCGACTCGAGCGCGGAGGTTGAGTCGGGGCCAGACGGCGTCGGTGATCGGGCCGCCGACGTTGTCGAAGTATACGTCGATGCCGTCCGGACAGGTCTCCTCGAGCGCGGCTCCGAGGTCGTCGGTCTCCCGGTAGTTGATCGCCGCGTCGAAGCCGAGGTCGTCGGTGAGCCAGTCGATTTTTTCGTCGCTACCCGCGGTCCCGACGACCCGTGCGCCCGCGATCTGTGCGAGTTGACCGACGACAGAGCCGACCGCGCCGGCCGCCGCGGAGACGACGACGGTGTCGCCCGGTTTCGGCTCGCCCACGTCGAGCAGGCCGAAGTACGCCGTCACGCCGGGCATTCCGAGCACGCCGAGGGCGGTCGAGACGGGTGCGAGGTCCGGATCGACGCGTCGGAGTTCGCCCCCGTGGGTGACCGCGTGTTCGGCCCACAACAGGTCGCCCGTCACGATATCGCCGGCCTCGAGACCCTCGTAGTTGGACTCGAGGACTTCGCCGACGACGCCGGCCTTCATCGGCTCGCCGACGTCCCACGGCTCGGCGTAGGATTCGGCGTCGCGCATCCGGCCGCGCATGTACGGATCGACCGACTGATAGCGCGTTTCGACGAGGACTTCCCCCTGTTCGGGCTCCGGCCGATCTACGGTGACTAACTCAAAGGCGTCGTGGGTTGGTTCGCCGACTGGACGGTTCGCGAGGTGCCACTGTCTGGTCGTTGCCATATTTGAGCATCGATCCGACGAAATGTCAACATTTGGCTCCCGGAAACGAGGGTGTCGCTGTTCGCTCAGAAATAGCGTGTTGTGATAGCATCTAATCCACCAATGCGGTGCTATCGACTCGAGCGCGACAATCTGAGTTTCGAGCCGTTTAACAACCGTATAACACCTCTTCGGGCGGAATATGGCGGCTTTAGACCGGTATTCCGTTGCCGGTTCCGCGCGGTTGAATCGACCGAACTCGAGTTAACGGCTCCATTAGAAAGTACTCCGGATGGGGACAGTCGGGTATGGATATCGACTCGTCTCGGCGACGAATGTTAGCTGCAGTCGGCGTTGGTACGGCCTCCCTCGCGGGGTGTCTCGACTTCCTTTCGGGCGGCGATGGTGATGGCGACGGTAATGGAGACGGCGACGGTGACGGCAACGGTGGAGACGGAGCGGGTGCGGCGTGGCCCGCGTCCAATTCGGGCGAACTCATCTCCGACTTTCGCGAGGACGACAACTGGGTCTCCCGACACGGCGAAATCGAACCCGCGCCCGACGAGGCGGTCACCGGTGATCAGGCGATGGTCATCGAAAGCGACAAGGCGGTCGCCAGCGCCGGTCTCGCGGTTCCCGACGGAGTCAACCTCAAAGATTGGGACGCCTCGATGGCGGTCAAGGTGGATTCGGCCACTGACATCCGACTCGAGGTCCTCGCGAGCGGCCGCGAGAACAACCTGACGAGTATCAGACAGATCCCCGAAGCGTACGAAGGGTGGCTCCGCGTCGACTTCGGCTACATCATGAAAAGTGGCGAACCCGATCTTTCGAACGTCACGCAGTTCAATATCGTCGCGAGCGGCCCCGAGGGCGGTCCGACGCGTGTCGTCGTCGACGACCTCCGGCGGACGGAGGCGGCAGTCAGCAGCGGGAAGGCGATTCTCGCTTTCTACGACGGACTCCCTTCGCACTTCGATATCGCCGCGGACATGCTTGAGGAGCGCGGCTGGGCCGGCGCGGTTCCGGTCGACCCCGACCGTATCGGCGGGTCGGGGCGGATGAACGCCAGCCAACTCCAACAACTCAGCGAGCAGGGCTGGGACGTGTGTTCGTATCCGGAAAGCGACGGCCCCCTTCCAGAACAGTCGGAAGAGCGCCAGCGCGAACGGATCCAACAGTCGATATCAACACTCGAATCCTACGAGTTCGAAGACGGTGCGCGTCACTTCTTCGCGCCGGGAGATAGCATGGACGCGACGACCCACGAAATCGTGCGCGAACACCACGAGTCGGGCTTCTTGTTCGGTGCCAGTCCCAATTCCACCTCTCCGACCGGCCCCCACATGACCTCGCTCATCTGGGGTCCCGACCTCCACGGGGGCGTTCGACGTGCGATCAATCTCTCGGATCAGTACAACCAACTCACCGTCCTCCGGATTCCAGCGATCGTCGAGGACGAAGCCGATTCGAACGCGAACAACATGCTCCTCGAGAACTTCGAGCACCTGCTCGACCACCTCGAACACCGCGGCGTCGACGTGATCACGCCGTCCGATCTGGTCGACGGCTCGATGGAGAGCGACGACGAGGGCAGCTCCGAGAGCGACGATGGCGGTCCGATCCTCGAGGCCGGAAACGCACACACGTTCGACGGTAACGGATCCGGCCAGACCGACGAGTTCGACCTCGCGAACAGCGGTGTGGAGTGTACCTTCTCACACGAGGGAAGCGGGGACTTCGTCGTCGAGGGAACGGCGGTCGACGGCGACCTCGCACACGAACTCCTCGTGGACACGACCGGCTCCGGACCGGGCAAGTCGTTCACGTTCGCCGACGAGGGGACCTACCAACTCTCCGTTGAAGCCGACGGCGAGTGGTCGATCGAACTCGACCAGCCCGAAGTCCAGCAGTCGGATCTCACATCGTTGCCGGTCTCCGAATCCGGCACCGGATCGTCGTTTATCGGGCCGCTCGAGAGCGAGGACGACATCAGTCTCGAGGTGTCCCACGACGGGGACGGGACCTTCCTCATCGACGGCTTCGACTCGAGCGGAAGCAGAGAACAGGTCGTCAACAAGACCGGACAGTTTGAGGGCTCGAGATCGTACGCCGTCGGGGACGCGACGTGGTTCAACGTCGAAGCGACCGGCGACTGGGAACTCACGATCGAGTGAGGCGTTTGACTCGGTAGGATTACAGAAAAGCAGCAATTGTTTTGTGGGTGATTCGTCCGTATAGCAGCATGAGCGATGCCAACGACGAACTGCTCGAGGGAAACGCCGCTCACGTAGACCGGCTTCCGGACGGGTACTTCGCGGACATCCAGACGGGCTAGCACCGACCGTCGTCGCGGTCTGCTGTTCGGACTCTCGGCTCTCCTATGAGGGGTTGTGGGGCGTCGATCGGCTGGGCACGATCTTCAGCCTAGCAACATCGGCAATCAGGTCTGGGCCGACGGCGAGACCGATCTCGACGTCCTCGCCGAACGGGTATCGGAGGGATACGAGTCGACAGTGAAGAGTCTGCTGTACGGCGACGAGTCGGCGGCGTGACTGCGACCGCGAGGGTCATCAGTCGTCGGCCGTCGACTCCGCGATCGGGGTCGTCTCCGTCGTCGCCGCCTCCGGCGTCGCTTCCTCGAGCTCGCTCGTCCACTCGAGGTCGCCCGCGTAGCGGAACGGCTCGTTGTCCCGTTCGGGATCGAGGACGGTCAGATCGCCGATCCAGCCGTTGTCGAGCAGCGTGCGCACGTCCTCGTGGTCGCGGAGGATTTCGGTCACGCGCTCGAGGGGCGCGTAGATTACCGCGGTCAGGCGCAGCGGCTGGTGGAACGGGCGCTCGTCGTCGCGCTTGAGCGACTGCAGCGGGAGCCCGGTCAGCAGGTCGCCGCCGTTGCCCTGGACGACGCCGACGTTGCCGACCGGGTTCTGGGTGACCTTCGAACCGCTGCCGTAGACGGCGTTGTCGACCGTCGCGAAGTAGTACTGGTTGTTGATCCACTGCGTGACGACGAGCGGACCCGTGAAGATCGCCTCGAGCGCGTCGCCGTCCGGATCGACCGACCAGTCGTAGGAGTGGAGGAACGCGCGGCCGTCGAGGTCGCGGTCGGCGGTCAGTTCGCGCGGGCCGATGACGAAGGCGGCGTTGCCGGCCAACCCCCACTCGGGACGGGCCTCGGCCCAGTCGGCCGCCTTGCGCTCGACCTCGTCGACGGCCGCGTCTTCGTCCTCGCCGGTGCGCTCTGCCGCCGCGCCGGCCCGGGCGCGGGCGAGGTCCTCGCGCAGGGAGGCGAGATCCTCGCGGTGGCTCTCCGGCACACCGTCGTCGAACAGCGTGATCTCGTCGGTCGTCGTGTTGTGTTCGGCCGCGAGGAAGACGGTGTCCTCGGCGAGGTCGAACCCGCGCTCGCGGAGGGTCGCTCTGACATCGGGATCGTTACAGATCGCCGCGAGGACGCGGGCGTTCGGACCGCCGGGGTTACCGGCGCAGGCCCCGCAGTCGAGGCTCGAGTCGAAGGGGTTGTTGGTCGTCTCGCTGGCGTGGCCCGAGAAGACGACCAGCCGGGCGAACTCGGTCCAGCCCATGAGTTCGAAGGCGGTCCGCGCGTACTCGACTTTCTCCTCGTGGGTCATCCCCTCTGGGAGGTCGTGGTCGGCGTGGTCGTGATCGTCGTACGCGTCGGAGTCGATGGCGGACGCGGCGATTTCGTGGCGGCTCGGAACGCGCTCCGCGATAGCGGACTCGAGCGTAGCGATCGTCGACGGCGACAGCGTCCGCGCGGTCATCGCCGAACCGTAAGCGCTACCGGCCCCCTCGACGAAGGTAAAAGCGGCGACGAGATTCGATTTGAGCGTTTTGAAGTGTTTGTGCGCGGCCGTGGCGAGTCCGGTCCAACGGTCGCGGGCAGCGGCCGACTCGGTGTCGGCGGGCCGGTCGACGATCCGGTGTTCGGGCTCGACGATCGGCGGGCAGGCGTCGGTGTCGGCCGCGGACTCGTAGCCGCGGTGGCGCATCGGGACGCCGAAAAAGCCCGCGTAGCCGTGGGTCTCGTAGGGACCTTGCGCCTCGATGTGGCGGCGGATCACCTCCGAGCGGGTATCGATACAGAACACGAGCTGGGCGGACGGCCGGTCGCCGTTCCCGGTGTCGGCGGGATCGGTCACGGAATCGTCGATCCCCGCGAGGAGCCGCTTGCGGTAGCTCTTCTCCCAGGCGGTCAGCCAGATCTCAGGCAGCGGCACCTCGTCGGCGTCGCCGTTAGTTCCGTCGTCGTTAGTTCCGTCGGCGTCGATGTCGATCGGCGCGTCTAGCAAGTCGGAGAGGGTCAGCCGCACCGCGAGGTACTGCGCCAGCGTGATCGGGTACTGCTCCTGCCACGGGTCGGTGTCGTCGTCGGTCCGTTGCTTGACGAACCCGCTCCAGCCCGGCAGCGCCGCGAGGTGGGCCTCGAGGATGTCGGCCCAGCGCTCTTCGGGGTACTCGCCGAGCGCCGACTCGAGCGCGTCGATCGCCGTCTCGGGGAGGTCGTCGGCGTCGGCGGGTCCGGGCACGTCGCCGTCGTGGGGGGCCACCACGAGCCACGCCTGATAGAACCCGGCCTCGCGGTTGGGCATCTGCCACGTGGCCCGGCCCTCGTCGAGGAAGGCCGCGAGCCACTTCGAGAGGACCCGATCAACGGCCTCGGTCGCGTCATCGGGATCGGTGGTGTCACGGGCCGCTTCGGCGTCGGCCAGCTCCTCGAGAAGCGCCTCGGGATCGCGGTCGATCCCGTGGGCTGTGAGTTCCGACCGGAGCGTGTCGGCGTCGATCCGACCCGACTCCCAAGCGCGACGGAAGACCAACGGGTGAGGGTAGCCCCGGCCGCCGAACAGCTCCTCGGCCGCCGCGACGGCCCGGTGAAACGGCTCGTCCTCGAACCCCGAGAGGGGGTTGGCCGTGACAAACGAGTGCAGCGGCCAGACCGAGCCGATGCGTTCGGCCGCGCTGTCGATTGACTCCTCGATGCGACGGCGATCGGCGGGTTCCTTATGCGTCATCGTATTCCTCCGTGTTGGTGAGGACGGTCGACGGATCGGGTTGGGAAACGTTCAGCAAGGCGACGTAGAGGCGTTCGCTCGAGCGGTACCAGCCCAGCTCCGCGACGAGATACGCCCCGACGAACAGGGCGACGACGAGGTAGTGGATGGGAGTCATCTCGGTCGAGACGTGGGTCATCGGGACGCCGGACAGCATCGTCGAGACGGCGTTGAACGCGACGGCGTAGCCGCCGATGGCGGTCAGGACGACCAGCGGGACGCTGACGAATCTGACCGTCGTCGGCAGGGTCGAGCGTCGGAGGATGTCCCGGGCCGCGGTCAGCGTCGTCAGGACCACGACCAGCGTCAGGATGGAGCCGCTGTTCAGCGTCAGACTCGTCGCTTTCCCGGTGAGGACGCCGAACAGCACGCCACCGCCGACGGCAGTCACGAGGCTGACGGCGATCCCGGAGAAGCCCAGTTGGGTGTGGCCCGTTTCCTTGGGGGCAACGCGCTCGACGCCGGCTCCCGAGGAGAGAAAGAGGTACGCCTTGTAGAACCCGTGGAGGATGAGGTGGGCGATCGCGGCGGCGAAGAAGCCGAGCCCGCACTGCAGTATCATAAAGCCCATCTGGGCGATCGTCGAGCTACCGAGTTTGCGCTTGACATCCGTTTGGACGAGGATCATCGCCTGACCGAGCAGGGCGCTGACCCCGCCGACGAGGACGATCGCCGACATGATCACGAGTCGGTCGCCGACCAGCGGCGCGAACCTGGTCAACAGGACCCCACCCGCGTTGACGAACCCGGCGTGCATCAGGGCCGACGCCGGCGTCGGCGCGGTCATCGACGACAGCAACCAGCCGTGGAACGGCACGAGCGCCGACTGGATGATCGCCGCGAGGACGACGCCCGCGGCCGCGACGAGCGCGACCGTCCGCGAGACGCCCTCGAGCCCCGCGAGGATGCCGGTGACGGTGGTCGCGCCCGTCGCCCAAGAGAGGAGGGCCAGGGACCCGGCCAGCGCGGCGGTGCTGGCGAGGAAGTACCGACGGGCGAGGCGACCGGCGTCCCGAGCCTGCGGCCAGTCGCGAACGTGACCGATGAGTCCGGCCAGCAGCAGTCCCATCGCCAGCCACGCGGCCACAAACAGCGCGACGTGGTTCGCCGCGGTCATTGTCATGACGACGAGAGTAAAGCCGAACACGCGGCTGAAGAACCGCTCGACGTCGCGGTCACCGGCCATGTAGCGCCGCGAGTAGCTGTGGACGATCCCGCTGAAGAACGTGACAACGACCCACATGACCGCGGTCAGCCCGTCGATCCGCAGGAGCGTCGAGAGTTCCCAGCCGGCTCCTCCTCGAATCGTCAGCGCGAGAACGCCGAGACTGGCCAGAAAGAGCGTCCAGACCGTCCAGGTCGACGATCGGGGTACGCCCGAACTCGGCGACATCGGTTCGGGGCGCTGTGCGACGTCGTCGTCGATCGTTGCTGTGTCCTCGGTCATGAATCGTAGTCGACCAGTTCGGGACGGGTCCCGTCGCGACGTGTCGTTCGCGGCACTACTTGCTCAACTGGTCGTCTCTACACCATATGTGAACAGAGTGGTTGTTATAGTCTTCGGTTCGAACAAATCGTTCGTCCTCTCGATGGTATAGAATAGCATGATATATCGTCACCTACCGCTCGAGGGGCGAGAGAAGGGCTGTAACTGACGAACAGGAATCGATCGATCGTCTCGCACCGTCTGCACGCGGTGCCGGGAGACGGTTGACCGTGGTATCAACGGGAGGAGAACTCGTCGAACGAGGTCGATCGGTGGCTGCGAACGAGTACTTCCTCGGTGATCGTCAGTCCCATGTCCGCGATCTGCTGTGCGATCGGCGTGACATCCCTGTCGTTCTCGACGACCACGGTCACGAGGAGGTTCTGTTCGCCCGTGATCAGTTCTTGCACCGAGACGACGCCCGAGATCGCGAGCAGGTCGTCGATGTACTCCCCGCGCTCGGGGATCGGGGCCGTACAGAACAGCAGCATCCGGATCGGATAGCCGGACTTCGTGTAATCGATGTTCGCGCTGTAGCCCTTGATGACGCCCTCCGACTCCAGTCGCTGAATGCGCTTGCGGACCGTACTCGAGGAGGCGTCGGTCCGGTCGGCGATCTCGCTCGAGGAGAGGTTCCGTGCCTCCTCCTGTAACGTGTAGAGGATCTCCCGGTCGACCGCGTCCAACTCGTACTCCGCCATACGGGTTCGTTGCCGCGGCGGCTATAAGGTACTTCGGCTCCCGATGGTTCGAATACTTATATAGGGAGCCGGAAGGGACGGGTATGCGCGAACGTCTCGACTCCGATACGAAGTTCTACTACGCAGTCGGAGTGCTCACCCTCGCCGTCTTCGTCCTCGCGGTTATCGCCGTCACCACACTCAATTCGATCGAACTCGGCAGTCAGGGGCTGTTCGGTCTCCTGGTCGGGTTCGGATTTTTCATGCTCGTCTTTTTCGTCTCCATCGCGATTCACAAACTCGAGGATCTCGAGGACGTGTGAGGCCGAATTTGCGAAATACTCCCGAATACAGCCGTTTGGTCCCGGTTTTCGGTAAAACGGGTGTTCCGGAAAGGTTATCAGTGTTTGTCCCCTTCGTTCAAAAGCAATGGCGAAAGGAACGGTTGATTTCTTCAACGACACAGGCGGTTACGGATTCATCGAAACTGAGGACGCGGACGACGACGTGTTCTTCCACATGGAAGACATCGGCGGCCCGGATCTCGAAGAAGGACAGGACCTCGAGTTCGACATCGAGCAGGCCCCGAAAGGCCCGCGCGCGACGAACGTCGAGCGCCTGTAAGGCGAATTCGCTGAGGTATCGGCATTTCAAAATCGTATTTTACACACCGATGAGCCCCGGCAGTCGGTAGCGTAGTCGGCAAGTCGGGTGGAGCTACGTGGGCATCGGACCCAGCGTTAAGTAGCGACGGCACCGATATGCTGGTATGACTGACTCGGACACGGAACCCGAATCCGACGACGGCTCCAACAGCGAAGACGTCGATCTCGAGCCCGTTCTCCGTCGCAGCGACGACGTCGACTACGAAGCGGTCGACGCTGCGGATGGCCTCGAAAAGGGCGTCCTGATCGGCGAGGAACATGGGGCACCGACCTTCGCGATGCGACGGTTTACGCTCGAGGCCGGCGCGGAGGTCCCAAAACACACGAACGAGGTCGAACACGAACAGTACGTTCTTTCCGGTGAGTACGTTGTCGGTATCAGCGATGCGCCGGAGGCAGATCGAGCAAACGGCGATAGCGCGGAGCGACGTCGAGGGAACTCGGTGAGTTCCCGACCATCGGAAGACAACGTCTTCCAAGACTCCGCGGACCATTCGAGCGAGCAGAGCCCACGAGAAGAAGCCGTCGACGGCGGCGAAGAGTACGCGGTGTCGGCCGGTGACTCGCTCCTGATCCCCGCCGGCGTCGTTCACTGGTACCGAAACGAGGGCGATGAGGACGGTGCGTTCATCTGTGCCGTGCCGAACGGCGACGACGAAATCGACCTCGTAGAGTAACGACCGCGATCGGACATCGTGCAAACGGCGGTCGTGATAGCGAACCCGAGAGTCTTTGAACGTAGCGGGTATCGAACAGCTATTTGGGATACTCCGTTCAACACCGATACCGAGACGTGAACGTCTTGCTCATCCTGGGCCATCCCCGGACCGACAGTTTTTGCGGCGCTCTCGCTCGAGCGTACCGAGCGGGTGCGAGCGACGCGGACGTCAACCTCCGGGAGATTTCCGTCGCAGACCTCGAGTTCGATCCCGACGTTCATACAGAACGTCCGAACGAGCAACCGCTCGAGGAAGACCTGATCGATGCACAGCGTCAGATTGAGTGGGCGGACCATTTGGTCCTCTTTTACCCGAACTGGTGGGGAACCATGCCCGCACGGCTCAAGGGGTTCTTCGATCGGGTGTTCACGTCCGGGTTTGCGTTCTCCTTTTACGACGAGGACGAAGGGGCAGGCCACGAAGCGTTATTGAGCGGGAAGACGGCCGAACTGATCGTCACGATGGATATGCCCGCATGGGTGTACCGTTGGATCTACCGTCAACCGGGAAACAACGCACTCAAGCGCTCGACGCTCGGCTTCGCCGGAATCCGAACCACGCGGGTAACGAACCTCGGATCGGTCGAAGACTCGACGCTCGAGCAGCGAGAGGCGTGGCTGGAGGAAGTGACGGAATTAGGCCGGAGTCTGGCTACCGGCCCGGAGTCGCGGTCGACGCGAGCGAAACGGACGCTGACGACGTGGCTGAAAGCCCTTCGACTGCAGTTCTATCCGATGGCGTGGGTAGCGTACTCGATCGGCGCGCTGGCCGCGGCGGGCTCGAGTAGTGTCTTCGCGACCACCGCTTACTGGGCCGGCTTCGGGTTCCTGTTTTTTCTGGAGGCGACCACGGTGTTGAGCAACGAATACGTCGATTACGACACCGACCGGAAGAATACGTTCGCCGGGCCGTTCACCGGTGGATCTCGTGTTTTGGTCGACGGCGAGCTGTCGTTCGACGAGCTCCGGCGGGGTATCGGCGTCACGGGAGCGTTCACGGCGGTATTCGGACTGGCAGTGGTGACTCTCGGAGCCGGTTCAGTTCTCGCGACAATAGCCGTAGCGGCGGTGTTGGTGACGCTGGCGATCGGATACACGGTACCGCCGCTGAAGTTGGCGTATCGAACGCTCGGAGAACTAGACGTGGCCACAACCCACAGTATCGGCGTTCTGTTGTTAGGATTCGTCGCTTTGGGCGGCTCGTGGCGCGATCCGCTCCCGTGGCTCTTCGGTCTGCCGTTCCTGCTGGCCGTCATCCCGTCGATCACGCTGGCTGGGGTCCCCGACTACGACGCCGACCGCGCCGTCGGTAAACAGACGGTCGCCGTCCGATTCGGAATCGACGGTGCCACGCTCGTCGCGGCGGCTGCAACGCTGGCGGCCACGATAACGGCTGTACTCTTGGGACTTCTGGACGCGGTCCCCGGTGCGTACGGACCGGCTATTTATCTGAGTGTTCCCCACGCCTTGCTTCTCCTCTGGTTGCTTCGGGATCGGTTGTGGGGACAAAACCGGACGACCCCGGGTCGGATCAACGCGTTGATGGCGACATCGCTCGCTTACATCATCTGGTTCGGCATCGTCCCGTTAGTCGAACTCCTGTAGCGAGCCGTTCGGCGGGTTTGACGACGTGCTAACACGAAAGCCAGCGCAACGAATCGAGTACTCGAGTCCGAATCGCTCAAGTAGGACACCGCCGTATCGGCGGTCGTGTCGAAGCAGGTCCAGGACGTCGAAACGATATTTTGCCACGAGGTGGGATCTGAGTATCTCGTCGTGGTCAACCGGGACGGAAAGCGGTTGTTTCGTGCAAAGTTGGGGCTCTCGGAAACGGATGCGGGACCGCGACCTGCCAAATTCAGGCTCAAACAGGGCTCGACCGAAGAGCCCCGCCAACCCGACGAGTTCGTCGAACTCGCTCGGCGAGCCAAACGGATTCGAATCTCCGAGCAAACCTCTCCGCAGGGCCGAGCGGAGCTTCAGGAGATGCTCGACGGCTATCAGTTAGACGCGAAAGTCGTCCGCACCTGTCGGTACTGCGCTTCCGCCGGTCGATACTCGCCGATCACGACCGACACGGCGATCAAGGACGATCGGGACTGGATCTGCACCGATTGTGCCAGTCAGGAACTCGAGCGCCAGCTTTCTCACGTCGGGAACGTGACGGGTGCGGCCAAGGAGCGACTCGAGGAACTCATGCACGACGTACAGGATTTAGAGCGGATCGTCAACCTGCTCAAGGGACAGCTCGATCCCGATCTAACGCAGTTCGATACGATTTCCTCGACCACCGACGAGGTCGATCTCGCCCGCGTCGAGACGCTCGATCTCCATCCCGACCTCCAACAGCTGCTCGAGGATCGATTCGAGACGCTGCTCCCGGTTCAGAGCCTGTCGACCGACCACGGATTGCTCGAGGGCGACGACCAGCTCGTGGTTTCGGCGACGGCGACCGGGAAGACGCTCGTCGGCGAGATGACGGGAATCGACCGCGTGCTCAACGGCGAGGGGAAGATGCTGTTTCTGGTTCCGCTCGTCGCCCTCGCGAATCAGAAGTACGAGGATTTCAAAGACGAGTACGGCGACCTCGTCGACGTGAGTATCCGCGTCGGTGCGAGTCGCGTGGCAGACTCGGGCAACCAATTCGACCCGAACGCGGACGTCATCGTCGGGACCTACGAGGGGATCGATCACGCTCTGCGGACCGGCAAGAATATGGGCGACATCGGAACCGTGGTCATCGACGAGGTTCACACCCTCAAAGAGGAGGGCCGCGGTCACCGGCTCGACGGCCTCATCTCGCGGCTCAAATACACGTGCGAACAACGTGCGAAAACGCGCGAGTCGTACGGCGGTGCCCAGTGGGTGTACCTTTCCGCCACGGTCGGAAACCCCGAGGAACTCGGCCGCGCGCTCGAGGCGAAACTCATCGAGTTCGAGGAGCGCCCGATCCCGATCGAACGTCACGTCACCTTCGCCGACGGCCAGGAGAAGGTCAACGTCGAGAACAAGCTGGTCAAACGCGAATTCGACACGGAATCTTCGAAAGGATATCGCGGGCAGACGATCATCTTCACCAACTCCCGACGCCGGTGTCACGAGATCTCTCGGAAGCTCGAGTACTCGGCCGCGCCGTACCACGCGGGACTTGACTACGGCCGACGGAAAAGCGTCGAGCGCCAGTTCGCCGATCAGGATCTCTCGGCGGTCGTGACGACGGCCGCGCTCGCCGCCGGGGTCGACTTCCCGGCCTCGCAGGTCGTCTTCGATTCGCTGGCGATGGGGATCGAGTGGCTCTCGGTCCAGGAGTTTCACCAGATGCTCGGCCGGGCGGGGCGACCGGATTACCACGATACCGGGAAGGTGTACGTCCTCGTCGAACCCGACTGTGCCTACCACAACTCGATGGAGATGACCGAAGACGAGGTCGCGTTCAAGCTACTGAAAGGCGAGATGGAATCCGTCATGACTCACTACGACGAGGCGGCGGCCATCGAGGAGACGCTGGCGAACGTCACCGTCGGCGGACGCGCGGCGAAGCGACTCAACGACCGAATGCTCGGCGAGGTGCCGACCAAACACGCGCTCGGGAAACTCCTCGAGTTCGACTTCATCGACGGCTTCGAGCCGACGCCGCTCGGTCGCGTCGTCACCGAGCACTTCCTCGATCCCGGTCAAGCGTTCTCGATGCTCGACGGGATTCGGAAAGAGGCCCATCCGTACGAACTGGTCGCGGAGATCGAACTCCGCGATACGGAACTGTAACCCATCTCGGCCTCCTGCAGAAAACACCTTTCAGCGGTTCCTGGCTCTTCGTGACTTGTGGCTTCGAGTTCGATGCCTCCTTAGACGAACGCGATCTCGAGCACCGAAAGCAAGATCACGAGAATCGAGCCCGGGACGCCGCCGATGGCCACAATCAGGAGGGCAATCGGCGTGATGGCCACGGACAAGTTGAACAGTGCCTGTGCGAGAAAGAGAACGAGCAAGCCGACGACTGCATTGAGGATAAACGGTTTGACGGCCTGGATGACCTGCGATGCGCCGACGATCACCGCGAGTACCAGTACGAGAAGCAGAATCTCGAGTCCAGTTACCATAGTAGATTGTTCGTCACGAGAAGGGTAAATCGTTCGATCGCATAACGAAACCCTTTAACCCATCTACCCGATAAATGTAGGTACGGGATCGTGGGTTAGCTTGGTATACTTCGGGCCTTGGGTGCCCGTGACCCCGGTTCAAATCCGGGCGATCCCATACGATATTTAAGTAAAGCGGCTGGTTTTGCCGCTTTGCGCCCACCGTTTTCACACCAACCAGCGACCGCTAACGGAGGGGGTCGTTGATGCAGCGCTGGGATACCCAACGAAACGACCAGCGCTGTCTCTGTTGTGGCGGTCACGTTACCCCGGAGTTCCGTCGCGGTTACGGCGATCGCGGCGATCGGGCCCACCGGTGCCCGGACTGTGATACGATCCGCCGACTCGGTAAGGGGAGTGCAGCCGGGAAAGAGGTCGTTGATGTTGACCCGCTCGAACAACCGGGTAGATTCGGTGTTCCCCTAGACGAGCTGCCGTCAAACGTTCGGTCGCTCGTCGAATCTCGAGCTGTCGCGACCGACGGGGGTGAGGAACGGTGAGCGATCACTGTGCGGGCAATACATCCCGAATCAGCTACCACGATGATGAGCTGACGCTCTCCATAATTTCACGTCCGATCACGAACCCAACTACCTCGAGGCCGAATATAACCACGAACAGTCCTAACGCCAACAACACCGGATTCACGGTTTCGATCATATCAGAACAGAACTACATCAGGCGCATTAAATTACCAGGGTGGGGGGTATCCCGATTACGTTCACTGACCACGGCTACTGATCAGGATTTCTCACAGTCTGAGACTTCTACACGAAATAGAGGGGGTGACTTGCGGTGAGTTCCCAAGCGCGGATCTCCGCGAAACAGGGCGGCGAGAATGCCGAAGGCGCTGTTATTCAGACCGTTGCCGAACTCGAGCACCTGGACGATACCGAAGACGTTCACGCCGACGCTCGAGCGACCACGGTGATCGTGCCGTCGCCGGAGCTGCCGACGGTCGCGCTCCCGCTCGTCGAGATCGGGACGCTCGTCGAGATCAAATCGGCGATGGTCGTGTACGGCGAGAGCCAGACGCGCGGGCGCTACTATCTACGAAAGCAACAGCACGACCACCTTCTCGAGAAGGGCGCGATCTACCTGTTCGCTGTTTGTGCACCCACCCCCGCCCGGCCGGTGATCGCTATGAAGCTGGTGCCGGCGATGATCGTCGACGACATCGTTTCTTCGTGGATCGACGCGGGCGATAGAGCCGATTACGCACAACTCGCGTGGAGTCGGATATTCGATCCGTCTGAAATTCAGCGGAAGGGAGGTGCGTCGGCGTGACTGTTCGAACGACGTACTTCACCGGGCTCTCGCCGTCGTCACCGTTCGAACCAGCGGACGATGACGACGTTTTTGGAGTGGTCCGACGACCTCGAGACTTCATCGACAAACTGGTCGATCGCAATATCCCGGCCGTCGCACCGCCCGAACCACTGCTCGAGGCATTCAAGACCGTCGAGAAAGCCGCCGAACTGAACGACGATCCGATACCGGCGGCTGTCGCCTGGGATAACGTCGACTACGAACAGAGATACCGCGCGCATCTCGCGCGTCCAGGCCCGGCCGTGGTCGTGAATGAACTACGCGATCGCGCTCGCGAGCGTGATATCTGGTTGGTCTGCTGGGAGAAGGATCCGCGTTGGTGTCATCGGCGGCTACTCGCCGAGACGATCGTCGACGAGCTCGAGGATATCGAGCTGGTTCACCACCCAGATCCGACGACGATCCCGCTCGAGGTCGGCGACCAGGAGGACGATGCCGACGCGACGCTCGCGGACTTCGCCGGTGATGCGTGATGGCGCAGGTAGAGACGACGCCTCATGAGGTCGAAGGGCGCTGGAAGTGGCCAGATTGGGGCCGCGGTCCGTACGACGCGCTCTCGTCGATCATGCTCGGGCCACCATTCGAAGGCCACCTCGAGCTGGACGTCGAGATTGACGGCGAGCCCTGGCACCTGCTCATCAAATACCAGAAGTCGGGGTTCGCCCCGCGGCTTTCAGACGGGATCAACGCCGAGAGACTGTACGAGTGGGATATCATTGGCCGCGGTCGTGGTGAGCGGAAAGCATCGTTCAATATCTCACCGCGATTCCCGAATATGCGCCACTGGGAGACCGGCGACCCGGTGAATCTCCCGTGGGAAAATCAGATCGGTGACGTCGACGGTGTGGACGTCGAGTTCCACACGAGTAATATTGAACCAGAACGCGGCCTCGAGCTTCTGCCAGAGTTCTACGGAGCGATATTCGAGCATGCGGGTGAACAGATCCACTCGAGCTATTTCCGCGAACAGCCTCATTCAGCGAGTCGGATCTGGGCGTACGAGCGCTACGTTCGGATCTTACGCGAGTGGGCTGAAAAGCTCTCGTCGGCCGGTGTACTCCAAAAAGTCGCTCACTATCTCTCCGACCTCGAGGGCGTGAAAGCCGAGCTGCACATCGACAACGAGGAAGTGATCAACCACCAGAACCGGCTCTTTCTGAATCCGACATCAGCGAGTAAGCTGTTGCCGGGCCACACCTACGGCCGCAAACTGGAAATCTACCAGCTGAAGGATCCGGACGCGGTCTCGAAAGATCACCCGTCCTACCACCCGAAAGTGGAGGTGCTGGTGAACAAGTCGATGAACGACCGTGAGGCGTGGGCGTGGGATGATCGCCACGACGTGACCGAACAAATCGAGGAAACGCTACTGAATGCACTTCACTGGGAAGACATTCCGCTCAATCCCGACGGGAACGGCGTGTACGTCGCCGACGACCATTTCGACGCCGTTGCGCGAGACGAGCCGGTCGAACTCTACGAGGATCCGACGCCACGCCTCGAGGCAAAGAGCGACCACCTGTTGCTAACGACGCTTCGAGATATGGGCGACACGCCTCGAGAAGTCACGGAGACGGTCGCGACCGATGGCGGCTCGACGGTCGACGCCCTGGTCGACGATCTCGGGAAGCACCCCGCGACGATTTACCGCGCGATCGAAGATCTCGACGACAGCGGGAATCCGAAGCAAATGCGTATCGATACGATTCTCTCGCGGTTGAAGTACGACAGCTTCGAGAACGTTGCGACGATCGCGTCGGAAGCCCTCGAGAAGTGGTCGAAATCGGGTAACGATCCGACGGTTCTTCGCGGTGCTCGGTTGACCTGGAAGGATCCCGGCGGCGGGAGAGAAACCGGATTCATCGGTGCTGTTGCGGATCGGTGAGTCGATCTCCGTAGTGGCAACGCTATTTTAGGTGCCGTTTTCTACAAGCCAGCTTGACTAACACGACTTCTTAGACAAATCTGGTTGTACTCAACTCCTCGAGGGCGGGGTTCGCGCCGCGATCGCGCCGCACCGCATGCGGGGTCGTTTCGCGCTGCGCGCGAAAGCCCCCTTGGCGGGTGTCCCCAAGGGGACAGAGCCAAAAAATTACAACGCCCCGCCCCCGCTTCCGCACGCGGATCTCGAGTTGAAGCAGTCGAAATGAGGGTATTCTATCTAACATCCGACACTCGGTGGCTAAGACACAATACCGTATGGGGCCCTATAAGCAGCATTCGCTATATATCATCCGTAATAAACCCGCATCAGCCGCTCTTCTTCCGTAAATTTGATAATTCAATAGACTAATGTTTCTTGTAGATGGTTCCGTTCGGCGTCTCTTGGGGGGAAGTCACGGTAATCGGCACCTTGGTTACATTAATAGCGATTCTCGCCGACAGAAAGTTGAATTTGAGAATCCAAAGGAAAGAGAAGCGACGGGAACGCGTCCTTGATTGGCACCGGGACTTGCAGCCATTGTTCTCTGAGATAATCTCCGTGGGTCGCCGGATGGAAAACGGGAGGAAACCTCCTATCGAACTCGTCGATCAGTTGTTTCCGGCGGTTACGGAGCTGGATGCCGAAGTGAACACCACACCGGTTTGGGTTAAGTGGAAAGTAGAATTGGAGGTTCGTAGAAGCGTTGAGGTAGCAGCAGGAATGGCGTACCACCTTGCGCACTTACCGCAACCGGACAGGGAATCCGACTCCATTGCAGGAGTGATGTACCATATGTACGAAATGATGGATTTGTTGGGCGTCGACACCAGTGTCGAGGTGCGGGAGATTATCGAGTTAATTGGCGAGTTCGACGAACCGGAGGGGTTGGAGGTAACCGAGAACGAGGCCGAGCGCGTCCTTTCGGAATTCGAAGAGGAGTCGAAGCGACAGATGGACGAGTGGAGGGAGATGACAGTGGATGAGTTAATGCAGTTACCGTGGGAGAAGGTGGACGAAGTGTTCGGAGATCAGGATCGGGAGAAGTTGGTAGGATACTGCGTGAGGACGTATTACGAGAAGGCATTGGTGGAGAAGCCGTTGCAAGCGAGAAAGGCGTTGAAGGAGTCAGAGGAGGAGTTGTTCGAGTCATATGGTATTAACTAATATCCGTCCTGAATAACACGATAAGAATGTCTAAGTACGAAGAAGTCCGCGAAGAGCTACTCGGAGACACAAGAGACTTCTCCGAACTGAATGTACCCAATACGGTCGTACAATCCTTTGCCATCTGCACCTACAATCTCAGGACAATCAAACAACTAATTGAGACAGAAGAGGAGTACGCGAAACACATCGAGGATCGACACAAGTTTCAGCACAAACTCGTTCACAGAGCTGTGAACAGTTTTCGGTCTACCTACATCCTCCTCAGCCACAACTGTTACAATTCTTGTTACCGTGAACTCCGACATCAATACGAGACGTACCTCACACTAAAAGGAGTGAACACGGACGATTCTGAGCGAGTAGCGAGGAAGTGGCACGAATTCCGCGTTCAACTTGACGCGTTAGTCGGTGGTACAGACGAATTCCCATTTTTCGGCTTCAAGTACATCGATTACCTTCGTAGCCGGCGAGCTAGCGGGAAAGATACACTTGAAAATGAATATAAGAGTTATGGGGAGATATACGGGTACTTGAGTGAACGAGCAGCGCATCCATTTCGAATTGATGGATCATATCTCGACGGAAAGTATAACGAGCCTCAAATGGGTGAGAATGTATACTTCTCATTGTTTATCCTATTTGGAGTGTTGAAAGAGTACGAACGTGCGCTTCAACACACACCGATTCCAAATTTACTTGAGGAAGAGTTTGAGACGACTGCTGAACAGGCATACTTTGTTTTCCCGTACGAAGTCCCGGTCTTTCTCCACGAGTATCTTTGAGGTGCCCGACTTTCCCGAATGTCGGCCAACAATTGCCCCTAAGGGGGCAGGGTAATCTTGCGGCGCGCAGAGCGCGCGCCGCGCTCGAGGAAAGACGAATCTGCAGAAACCACGCGGCTGAGTGCTCGAGAGAGACTGTTTCAGATGGTGGGACCGTGATAACAGGGGCTAGCGGAGAGCCTTAGGACGGGAGAAATTAGGGGCGATCGAGGGCATTACAGCGATCTGTAGATAGTAATACGGATTATTTACTTAAAGTGTACTATAAAAAGTGCACCGAATACAGGGGAGTTACACGTCGTTTGTCTATATTAAACGGTGTATGTGATTGTGGTTATTTAATAGATGGTAGTCGAGAGAGATGTACCAAATACAGGAGATCATATATTATTGTTATGGATAGAACCAATAGGATTGAGTGAACATGAACACATATGGAATACTATTTCGAAAACAACGATCCTATAGCAAACACTAGCACCAATGAAGCCGATATAACGATGAGTTACATGGATAGAGGAGCGGAGCATGGAATGGGTCAGTACACCTTTTCACGCTATGTCCGGGCAAATATAGTGGATGATGACGATGACGAAGACGTTGTAATCGAAATTAATGCAATCGACAACTGCAATGGTGGTATGTTCGCAATCGGGGACATTTTGACGAATGCACCAGGAGGAACCCATATTGAATTCACCGACACGATACGTGTCCCCGTAAAGGAGATAGAAGACAGAAAGTTTGAAGACACAGTTGATATCCGCTCTCTATCGGATCTTGTGATTCAAGATATTAAAGAATGGAGCAACAAAACCGCATTTAAATCAGAGCCAAAACCTATCCCTGAAAAGTTTAAACTTGATCTATAGATGATGCAGAATTGGTTATTACTTTAACCGGCTCTGGTGAATCGCCATACTGCGTCGGCTTCGACCGTTAGAACTAGGAAGATGAAGCGGGAAACCGCCGATGCTCTATGTCGAAGATCTCCCGCTTCACGAGCAAAGTGGTTCAGTTAGCTAAAAATGCTGTTGGTGGTCGAGGCGAAGTCGCCGCCCCCGAAGGGGGTGGCGGCTTCGCCGATTACGCTGTTGTGTCGCTGCACTGTCTGCGGGTTTACCTAGAGAAATCGTATCGAGAAGCGCTAGATTTGCTGAGCGAGATGCCACATATTCTCGGGGAGATCGGCCTTGAACCGTCCGATCTCCCCGACCACTCCACGCTAGTCAAGTGGTTTGATAAGATTAAGACAGCACTCTGGCGAGTGCTACTGCGCCTGTCGGCGCAGTTGCACGAGCCGAGCGGACACGCCGCCATCGACGCGACGTTTTTCGACCGCGAAAACGCGAGCAAACACTACTGCCGTCGGACGAATTACCGCGTGCAGACGCTCAAAACAACAGCTCTCGTCGATACAGAAACCCAAGCCATTCTGGACGTTCACTGTACGACAGAGAAACGCCACGACACACAGCTCGGCTGGCAGGTCGCCCGCCGCAACGCGGGCGACCTCGCCAGCCTCGCCGCCGACAAAGGCTACGATTGGATGGAATTACGCGAAAAGCTCCGCGACAATGGCGTGAGACCGTTGATCAAGCATCGTGAGTTCCGGCCCATCGATCACGCGCACAACGCGCGGATCGATGGACCTCGCTACCGGCAACGAGCGATGTGTGAGACCGTCTTCTCGACGATCAAGCGCACGCTCGGCGACGCCGTGCGTGCGCGATCCTGGTACGGTGAATTTCGTGAACTCGTCCTGATGTGTACGGTTCATAACATCAAGCAGGCGGTGAAACAGTGAAATAACGCTCCGTCTGGCGATTCACCACGGCCCTTTAACCTATATCCTTGGGGACCAATACTGAAGAAAGAGTTTGGCTACTCTCGACTGCTATTGTTCGAGATAGCCGTGCTGTTCACACCAGTCGTCGAGATCGTCGTACACGGCATCCTGATCGTGGACAGAGCCTTTACTAAGCATTCGGTAGCCGTCTCGCCGTTCGTTTTCGACGACCGCGAAGGCGTTTTTCTCCGTGAGCAAGAAGAACGCCGGAATCACCGGAGAGGTGCTCCCATTGGCGTACCTCGAGGCAACGACTTCGGGATGAAGTTCGCGAATCACGTTCGATCGGCTGAAGTGATCTGCCATGACGGGCGTAAGCGGATGTGGGATTGAGTTGATCATATTTGAATAGATCCTCAGAGATTGTCCGGGTCAACTTGTCGTACTAAATACTCGCCCTCGTCAACGCGATCGATCGTCACGTACGCGTTCAGAACTTCGCCGTCCGAACTAACCATTCCATCGCGGCGAAGATCGTCTTTTGGGAGTGTGACGCCGCCAGAGCCGTCAATATCTCTGATTTTTCGAATTGCCATGCTGTAACTGACCGGAGTAACCACCCCAGTGTTAAAAGGTGGTGTTGGCACAGGGGTTTGGTAACCGAAACCACCCTGTTATTCTCCGTAAACGGGCTCAACATACATCCACAGTATTCATTGAGTAGATCGGAAACCAGATACCTCTCTGAATTTTTAAACAAGGGGTAGTATTCCGATTGCAAAACAAATCCTGGATCGTGGCTCACTCTGGCTGATCGGCGAAATACGCGCGCACGTATTCAGATAGGAGCGGACCCCTCCCCCCGGGTATGTGCGTACACATTATACGCAAACGCACAGACGCATAGAACCAGTCAACTCCCATAAATGAAGGCAGGATATCGGCTTTGTAATCTTGGAGAATGCTGTTATCAGGTCGGTGTCAACGTGAGTTTGATTATCCGCTGTTGTGGACTGCAGGTGCCTCGTTCAGAAAGCACGGTTGATATGAGAATCTGTAATGAGTAGTATTCTCGATGTCGTCCGCGCGACAGGCGCGGACGTAGAGGCGTAAGGCGGGTGACGTGCAGGCGTCGTATGCGCATCGTGTAGGCGACAGACGCGTACGTGTGGGCGTCGTGTACGCATCGTGCAGGCGATGGGCGGGCGACGTATACCCGTCGGGCGGACGTTAGGCGTAGGCGTTGCGTGCGCATCGTACGGGCGGAAGAACGCGTTGTGCGGGCGTCGTGTGCATATCACGTGGGTAACGTACAGGTGCGCGGACACGTCGTGTAGGCGTCGTCCGGGTGATGCGCAGGTGTACGTCCGCATCACGCGCAACGTCGAGAGTTAGCCGGTCGGTGTTTCGGTGACGATCTCAGTCTCGACGTTGAAAGAGACTTTCCCACCAGAAAGTGTGTTTGCGATCTCCTGGCGTTGCTCGAGCGTGAGATCGGATCGCTCGAGAACTGTTTCAATTCGCTCGACCAGCTCGACAATATCGTGACAGACGAAGGCAACAGAGTCAGATCGATTGCGGTCGTAGAAGTCTGCGGCTTTTTGAATTTGATCGTAGCGCCATGCATTCCCGTCATCGGTTCGGATACGAACGGAGCCAGGAACGGAGTGGTTTCGAGCCATGTTCGTGAACACGAGTCGGATATCCTAGTTTTTTCGGGTGAGCGAAACGGCTTCTGTATATAAAGAGGGTGTTGGGGTGGCCGGTGATCGGCGCGGTCGGTGTCGCGATTGTGCTCGCGATCGGCGAAATATGAACACGCGCTGACTCAGTTCGTGTTCATATTCGGGAAATCGTTTCTCGAGACGTGCGACCCCTTACCGCCGTGGCCTCTTTTGCCGTGTGTTTGTGTGGTTAGTCTAAGTACCTCACAAAGCGTCCTCAGCTAACTGACGTTGAAACGCGGGTTCACTGACGAACTAGAGACGGACATGTGTTCCGAGGATTCAGTACTACGACCATACGTTCTATAGGGCTGTGTTGAATCACTAGGCGGCGTCGGGATAGGTCGGTAAATCAAAGGAGTTGAAGCGGGAGACTGCGAGTGTCTATGACGCAAATTTCCCGCTTCATTGGGGAAGTTGTGCCGGTCGCTCAAAACGTTACTGGCGATGGAGGCGAATCCGCCGCCCCGGAAGGAGGCGGCGGATTCGCCGACTATGCCCTCGTTTCACTCCACTGTCTGCGGATTTACCTCGATACATCCTATCGGATGACGATCGACCTGCTCAAAGAGATGCCACAAATAACCGGGGAGATTGGCCTCAGCGCGGCCAATCTCCCCAGTCCATCCACGTTGTGTAAAGCGTTCGACCGGATCAGTATGAGCGTCTGTCGAGTGCTGCTGCGCCAGTCGGCGCAGCTGCACGATCCCTCGAAACACGGCGCTATCGACGCCACATTCTACGAACGATCAGCCGCGAGCCGCCACTACTGCCAGCGAATCAGCTACCGCGTCCAGAAGCTCAAAGTCACGAAACTCGTCGATACAGAGTCGCAAGCCGTCCTCGACATCCACTGCTCGACGAACCGTGAGGGAAGCGACGCAGACCTCGCCGAGCAGATCGCCCGCCGAAACGCGGGCGATCTGCGGTCACTGGCCGCCGATAAGGGCTACGACAAGCAATCGCTCCGCGAAGCACTCCGTGAACTCGGCATCAGACCGCTGATCAAGCATCGCATCTTCGCTCCGTACGACCACGCGCACAACGCCAGAATCGACGAAGAACGCTACAACCAGCGCTCGATGACCGAAACGGTGAATTCGGCTGTCAAGCGCTCGCTCGGCTTCGCCGTGCGAGCGCGATCCTGGTTTCGTGAGTTTCGAGAAATCGCCCTGATGTGTGTCGTCTACAACATCAAGCGTGCCGTCAAACAGTGAATTCCGATGCCGTATGGCGATTCAACACGGCCTTCTATAGGGATCAGCGTAGATATTCGGGGTTCCCACGAGGAAAACGATGCACTAGGAGAACCACAGGACAAAAGAGCATATAAACCGTTCTACAGATCCCCATAGTTTGAGCGGTTGGATCGGCGCGGTAGAATGTATTGGTTCGTGGGTTACGCATTTTCGGTCGAGTTCAGAACCTCTAGGTAGTGTGGAGGGTGTCATAGAACGGGTCTCACACCGACTATGTAGGCACCAGATTCGATAAGTACAGGAGAACCACGTATCATTTTATCTGTACACTTATCTCCCCGAAAATCGAAGGAGAACATATGTCCGAAGAAGAAAATGACCAGTTGGATTCAAACAAGATGGGTGCAGGGATAGCGGTCGGGCTTGCAATGGGAGCCGCTTTTGGAGTTATGATGGACAATATCGGAATGGGGATCGCTATCGGCATGGCAATCGGTGTCGCTTTCGGTGCAGCATGGAGTCAAGCGTAGGGAGATACCACGCCAATTCGTATCTTGATGCTACGTTAGGTTCGCACACCTACTTATCGGCCAATTCATCGTAGAAGTAGGTGTAATCAAATCGTGGGAAGACTTCTATGACACCCTCAGTGTGGGTTGTACATAATGCCCAGAATATTCCCAAATGGATCGGCCACGGAAGCAGTGATGAACCCCTCCTCGCGGTCTGTAGGTGGCTGATACTCTTTTGCACCCATTGACAGCAGCTTCTCGAATGTTGCTGTCACATCGTCGACGTGCCAGTATATGACAGCACCGCCCGGGTCTGTTGCCGACCCTCGGGCGCGTAGCTGCTGTTGATCACGCCCAGCTCGTGCTGGTAGTCACCGAGGCGAAACTCTATATTCCGGCGGCCTCCCCTTTGGGCGCTCGAAGTATGGGTTGATGCCCAGTAGGTCAGTGTACCACTTCTTGGCCGCCGCCATATCATCGGCGGTGTTCAGATAAGGTTGAAGGAGTGAGGCGTGGCGTTTTCGAAGTGTTCTATGCCAGAAAACGCACGCTCAGTCATAGTATCAGCCAGTTCGACTTGGACTTTGTGGAGCGTGAAGCAACACCGCGACTGTTGATGAAGCTCAGTATTCAGCTCCATCTTGCTGAGCTCTCGCTTTCAAATACTGTTCGAATTCTCGAGATATTAGGTGTTGAACGAGCTCGATCGACCGTTCATAACTGGGTTCATAAATCCGATCTACAGCCCGATTCCTGCCAAAGTCCGGATCACGTCGCGGTTGACGAGACAGTGATACGACTCAACGATGAGCAGTACTGGCTGTATACTGCTGTCGATCCAGAGTCGAAAAATCACTCCATACAAAGCTCGAGCCGATTAGAACCAAGGTTGTCGCAAATTTGTTCGTCACGGAACTGCGCGAGAAACACGACGTCGATGATGCCGTGTTTCTCGTTGATGGCGACAAGGCACTGAACTATGCCTGTCAACGACATGATCTCGATTTCAGATACGAACAACATGGAAATCGGAATAGCGTCGAACGTGTCTTTCGAGAGGTAAAGCGGAGATCTTCCTCATTTTCAAACTTCTTCAGCACCGCTCACGCAGAAACTTTCAATCAGTGGCTCAAATCATTCGCTTTCGCATGGAATCAGCTTATCTGAACACGACCGGTTCGATAGCTCTGGCCCGTCACTTCCCGATAGAGGAATAGTTTGAGCATTCCATGGAACTGGTATGGGGCAGGATGCCAGTCTAGGTAACCATCAGTGAGTTTGTCGAACGGCCCGTCAAGAGAACTAAGCCCTCCCCGAGGGTACGCTGCTTGCGGAGATGGCTACGGAGCTCAATTCCAACGATGTATGCATCAGTCAGATAGCTCGCTCGGAGGATCATTTGTCTATTAAATGGTGTGATGTTAGCTAGCGGTTATCTGCTGGAGTCCAGGACCGGTCATGGTCACCAACGTAGATAGACACAGGGCGAATTATCTTGTTATCTGCTGTCTGCTCAAGGCAATGAGCCACCCAACCACCGACTCGTGACACGGCGAAGGTGGTCGTAAACAACTCCTGTGGGATGCCAACTCCATACAGAAGCACAGCCGTGTAGAACTCAACGTTTGTTTCGAGTTTTCGGTCGGGCTTGTAGTCAGCCAGTTGACTGACTGCAGTCTCTTCGAATTCTTCGACAAATCCGAAGAACGCTCTGTCACCCGTTCCAGAATAGAACCGTTCAGCGGCGCGGGAGAGGACCTCTGCACGTGGATCGCGCGTGCGATATACTCGGTGTCCAAAGCCCATAAGCCGCTCACCGGAATCGAGTTTCTCCTGCACATAACCCTCGGAGTCGCCAGATTCGTGAACTGCGAGGAGCATCTCCAAAACCGGTCCAGGCGCTCCACCGTGAAGCGGTCCCTTTAGTGACCCTACTGAACCCGTTACTGCTGAAATGAGGTCTGAATCGGACGACGCGATAGACCGAGCGACGAAGGTGGATGCGTTCAATCCGTGGTCAACAACCGTATTAAGGTAGGTTTCGAGCCCTCTCACCGCTGCAGGGTCGGGCTCTTCGCCGGACAGCATATAGAGGTAGTTCGCGGTGTGGCCGAGATCGTCGCGTGGATCCACCGGCTCTTCACCCGAGCGATATCGCCAATAGGTCGTGACGATAGTTGGGATCACACTCACCAGTCGCTTGGCGTGGTCCGCCGATTCCGTCAAGTCGAAACCAAGATTGGCTGCGGCCACACCCATTCGCAGAGCATCCATCGCATCCGCGTTTTCTCGTGCCGCTTGTCGAAGTACCTGTTTGACTTCCCCGGAGATTTTCCGATAACCAGCGAGTTCCGTGCAGAACGATTCGAGTTCCGATTTAGTTGGAAGTCGGCCGTTAAACAACAGGAAAACGCTTTCCTCGTAGATCGCGTTTTTGGCAAGTTCCCCAATAGGGTATCCCCCGATGATGAGTTCACCAGCCATGCCGTCGATAGTACTGAGCTGTGTTTCCACGACAGCGATGTCTTCTAATCCTCGGTGGAGTTCTTGGTCAACCATGCTAATCCGTATAGAGAGAAGGAAGAACTGGAGATAGGGCTTTGGAGAAGACCATTTCTCCTCCAATGCCAATCACCATCCAACACAGGAACATGATCAGGCATTGATTGATTGTTCTCGTGGTTCCCTATCCCTTCAGAAGATGGTCAGAGACAATTTTATCGGGGTTTTCGAGCAGTTATCAGGCTATGAAATAGTCTCAATACTACAGGGTAAATCTGCTTCCCCCATCCATGATTCATCTATCCGATTGTTTGTGCGAGCAATTGATCGTCATCAACGAGCATCTCAACGATTTTCCGACCCGTATCAGACAATGAATAACCAGCATCTGTATTCGTGATATAGATGCTACGAAGTTTTCGGAGATGATAGTTGAACCGTCCCTTATCCTCGATCGAACTCTGCGCTCGAATCGACGAGTACGAAAGTGGCTTCGCTGACTCATACAGAATCAATAACAGCTCCAACCGATCGGGTTCTGAAAGAGTGCCAAGAGTTGAGGAAATCCCTTTCAGACGGTTGGATGAAGGCGGACTCGAATCGCCAGCGACGTATCTATCCGAGCTCGAAATCCACGACCGTTCCTCTGGACCGATGTATCGCGTCCGAGGACGAAGTAGTGTCTCGCTTTCGAGCTGTTCGATATAATGAGCCATCCAGCCGGGGGAGCGTCCGATAGCGAAGATCGCGGTGAACAATTCCGGTGGAATGTCAAGTTCGTAAAGGAGAACTGCCGCGTAGTAATCGACGGTTGCGTGCATTTGTCGTTTGGGATAGTGTTCAGTGAAATACTCCTCAGCGGCGGCTTCAAGCTGTTGTGCGTTCTTAAGCAACGATGTTGAATCTTGCTTCTCGCCAACGCGTTCTGCCGCTTGTTCGATGATTTTCGCTCGCGGGTCTCGGGTATTATAGAGAATATGGCCGAATCCGGGCAACGACCTGTCGTCTTCCAGTCGCTCTCGAACATACGTTGTGGGATCCATCCCGTCATCAAGGCCAGTGAGCATCTCAAAAATTCGTTCGAGTGCTCCACCGTGTCGTGGTCCCTTGAGTGCCCCTACGGAACCGGTGGCCGCCGAAAGTGGATCGGACCCGGTTGATCCGATAATCCGAGCGGCGAACGTCGAGGCATTAAGCCCATGTTCGATAATAGTTGTCAGATACGTCTCTAGCTTTTCCACAATCGATTCAGCTGGTTCTACCCCAGAGAGCATATATAAAAAATTCTCTGTGTGAGTTAGGTCGTCACGTGGCGGTATGGGTTCTAACCCTCGCCGATACCGCCAGTAGGCAGCGATGATTGTCGGGCATATTGCGACGACGCGTCGGGTAGCCATGAGGGTGTCCTCACTATCAAAATAGAGGTTCCCCGCTGCCAGCCCCATCCGGAGTACGTCTATTGCCGGTACACCTTCTTCTGCTCCTGCCTGAATCAGACTATAGACATTCTCTGTGAGGCTTCGAGCGGACGAGAGTTCGTTCGTGAACTCAGTTAACTCTTTGTCGGTTGGGAGTCGCCCGTTGAACAACAACCACGCTACCTCTTCATAGGCCGCATTCTCAGCAAGGTCTTCGATTGAGAACCCCTGGATTCGCAATTCGCCGGTGTCGCTGTCGATTTCGCTGAGGCCAGTCTCAGCGACTGCGGTGAAGGAGAGACCAGGATCGAAGACGGAGGGAGACACAGTGTCTTAGATATTTCCACACGTCATCAACAGTGTTACGGAGGAAGTCCCCCTGCATATCAGATAGAGGGAATCAACTTTACTGGAAAAGCCTCGACTGAGGTCGGGCGAAATGAGACATCGTTAGGTGTAGCCGTCATTTTCCTCGTCGGGGTCTCCTCCGGTGAACTGCTCGCCGACGAGTGCGTTCATTGATCGACTCCGCGAAAGCGATCGGCGCGTCGTGGCGGTTATCGACGAGGTCGACGTGCTCGAGGACGACACAACACTCCAGGCGCTCTACGACGTGCCGAACGTGACGATCGTCGCAATCACGATCAACGAGGACGATCTATTCGCACACATCGATAGTCGGGTCAGTAGTCGACTCCGGAGTGCTGGGACGATCCGGCTTGCGCGATTCACGCACGCGCAATTGGTCGACATCCTCCGGGCTCGTATTCGAGCTGGACTACGACCGGGAACGATCAGTAGCGAGGCGATCGGGATCCTCCGGAGTGGTGCACGATCGGTCTCGAGGGACGACGACCGATCACAGATCGTTCCCAGTGTCGTCGACGAGATCCGCGCCGCTGCACTCGAGGAAATTCAACTCGAGCGCGTCGAAGACCTTGGGACGCACAAACGGCTACTGTACGATATCATCGAAGCCGCGAGAGAGGTTCCCACAACTGAGTTGCATGGGACGTACGAAGAACGGGCGCAGAATCCGAAGGCGAAAAGCACCCGTCGACGCTACCTATCGAATCTCGAGGAGAAGTACGGACTGATCGAATCGAGCGGAAACGGAAAGGGGAAGGTCTACGCCATCCCCGAGTTTTGAGTTTTCCGCTCATTTTGGCGGTTTTCCGCTCTCCGGAATAGAGCGTTTCTCTGTATTGATATCGGCCTCGAGAGCCGATATTGATTGTTTTCCGTTCATCTCCGCTCTGGGCTTATCTACACCACGGATCACCGCTCGAGTATGTCGATTCGAACAATTGACTCGAGCGCGACAGAACCGCGGTTACGAACTGAACTGAACGACGGCCGCTCTATCGACGTGGAGATCACCGGCTCCCCGGATAACAAGCGGCGGATCGATATCCGCATCGAGCACGGGCGACACTGGGTGTTTGCGGTACAGGATCAGACCGCTGGCTTGCTCTTGACGCTCAACGAGAACAGCCAGCGGACCGACCACGAATTGCCATCGTGGATTGAACCGATGCTACAGCGGCTGGGTCTCAAAGGGGTTGAGAAACCGTGAGTGGATTAGTGCTCTCCCGGCTCGAGGTCGCTGGCGTCGAGATCTCCAGCAAGATATCGTTCGCCTGGGTCAGCAATTTCGTAGTAACCCCGTTCAACTCGAGTAGCAAAGCCATAGTCAACGAGGACAGTCAGACGGCGAGTGACCTCCTCTCGACTCCGATCAATATTCTTCGCGATTACTGCTGGCGACAAAATCATGTCCGACGATTGCAGTGCTTCGAGAATTCTCTCGTCGGTGGGCATCTGCATCCAATCGCCGGGATAACGCATGGTTATAGGAAGCTAAAGGAAGGCAATACGGGTATCGATACACTATATGGTTGTCAATTATCATTGAGCCATATCTCAACGACTAGTGAGAGAATTTATTACGATGGACTCGAGAGTGATCAGGTAACGCGAGTTTCACGCGGGTCTGACTGTCCGTCGGACCCATTTGGAAAATGCGGTCCGGTGCTAGGGACACCGGGTCCGCGCGGCTCGCGTAGGATTGGTACGCAAGCCATGTACGACGACAGCACGCGGGGTATTGAATGCCCCGAACGACCAGCGGAATCGACGACAACTAACCAGCGACTTCTCGCCGACGGCGGCAGTACGTGGGGGAACCTTTCCGGATTCCAGCGCGATTGCCTCGAGACGATCGCCCGGCTCGAGCGCAACGACGAGACACCGTACGGTCTCGAGATCAAACGCCAGCTCGAGCCCCAGCACGGCGAGGTGAACCACGGGCGGCTGTACCCGAACCTCGATAAACTCGTTCAGCTCGAACTCGTCGAGAAGTCTGAACTCGACAAGCGCACGAACGAGTACGCGCTGACACGCGACGGGCGCGGGCTCTTAATCCAGCGCGTCGAGCGCATGGCGGCCGCGTGCGGTATGACAACCGCTGTTGCCGACGATTCCAACGCGGGTGATCGCGAATGATCGACATCGACGAACTCTCCGACGAGGAAGTCGAGGCGGTCGTCAACACGCGCGGGTTCCAGAAGATGCTCGCCTACCGGCGGCTTTCGGACGGAATCGAAGTACTCGAGGACGAAGACCAAATTTTCGAGTCGATGGTCTCGTCGATCACGAAACAGCATTCGCAGGTTCGGTCGGAAGACAGCACTCGAGAGTTCTTCCGGCTGTTCCGTGACGAAGTGGAGACGTTCACCGAAGGACTCGCCGACGAGGAAAACGGCGCGGACCAGGGCGATCTCGAAGACCTCTACGTCGACGATGGTGATCTCGAGTGATCACACCGAAGGAAATGACGCCACGCGAGGCATGGCACCGATATCTCGATGGGCGGCGCACGGAGCTCACTGAAGAGACGGCGTCGACGTACCACTACCGACTGAAGCTGTTCGTCGAGTGGTGCGAAGAAAAAGAGATTGAGAACGTATCGGAGTTTGACGGGTGGTTGCTCGATCAATACAAGAGTGCCCGCGCTGGCCAAGGTCTCGCTGCGACGACGCTCCACAACGAGATGGAGACTATCGAGAAGTTCGTGGAGTATCTCGAGCGGATCGAAGCCGTCGACGATGGTCTCACGGACCGGGTAAATATCCCTACAGTCCCTGACGATCAAAAATCTCGAGAAACGAAACTCGACCCCGATCGTGCACTCGCGCTTATCCGGCACTACCGCTCGAGCGAGCAAGCAGGTTGGCGCACTCACGCATTGCTCGAGGTCGCGTGGCATACGGGCGCGCGTTTGGGAGGACTCCGATCGTTAGACTTGCGGGACTTTGACGCCAGTGAACAGACCATCGAATTCGTTCATAGGGCGGAGACTGATACGCCGTTGAAGAACAAGCAGAACGGGGAACGGATTGTGGGGGTACGAGACGGTGTCGCGAAGGCATTGCGGAAGTTCATCCAGACTGAGCGGTTGAACAAGCACGACGATCATGGTCGACAGCCACTCTTTGCATCTCTCCAGGGTCGGCCATCGACGAACACGATGCGTGCCTGGATGTACATCGCGACGTTCCCCTGTGTTCACGGTCCGTGTCCTCACGGACACGATCTCGAAACCTGCGAGTTTCGAAGCCATACGCACGCGAGCAAGTGTCCATCATCGCGTGCACCGCATCACGTTCGGACAGGGTCGATCACTTGGCACCGTGATTGCGGCGTGCCTCGGGAAGTGACGGCCGATCGCGTGAACGCTTCGCAGGACGTGATTGACCAGTACTACGACAAGGCGACCAAGCGCGAGCGGATGGAGCATCGGCGACGACCACACCTCGAGAAACTTGAAATCGAATGAGAGACATGTACACGAAATTAAGAATTTTGACCGTAGCGCAGTCCGTCGATTATGGGTCTAGATCAATGCCGGGCGATCCCATGTTACTTTGCGCCGAACAAACCGTGAGGCGCAACTTCATTATATCGACTGGATTTAAATTACGCGAGCCGCAGCCCGGGAAGCGAACGAAGTGAGCGACCCGGAACGTCTCGAGGTGGTCAAATCCGGTCGATCCCACTCACTTCTGTCGCGAGCAAATCCGCGAGCGATGAATGCGTGCTGATCGACCGGATTTGAGGGAGACCGCACACGACACCGTCGCGCCGAAGCGGGAGCAACGGTGTCGTTCGTAGCCGTCGTCCGAATCAGGGGAACACTTCGATCAAGTCCCTGTCCATCAACAGCAACGAGCGAACTCCTCGTTACTGGAAGTTACGACTGGATAGGATGAGCGTCCCGACGAAGAATTTCGTCGAGTCGCCAACAGCAGTCGGCCCATCTTACGGTCTCATACCGTGTTGGATGTTGAGTCCTTGATTAAATACACGCCAGTTCACAAATAATATATATGATGGATGAGTAGAAATAGGTATGAAGATAAATCGACGGAAGTTCGTTGCTGGAGCTGGAACAGCAATTGGTGGAGCTGCTTTCAGTACAACAGCGCTCGCGGAGTCGATTCCAGTCAAGATCGCGGAGGTATACCCAGTCGAGGACGTCGTCATCCTCGAAAACACAGGCGATGAGGACGTTGATCTCGGCGGGTATGTGATGGACTGGAAGTACGGAAGCGATCCAGAGCAAGTTGACGAGATCCCGTCAGGGACCACAATCGGTGCTGGCGAGCAGCTGTCAATCTGGTCGGGCTTTCAACCGACGCAGGTCTCGGATGTCGAGGCTGACGTCCAACTTGACGATTACGGCAACGGTCGTATCAACGCGGAAGAGGTTGATAGCGTCGCACTACTGATTCCCGCTGGTGATGTCGTTGATCAAACTGAGGATACGATCAATGGTGATCGGGTTTACGACGCTAACGACTACAACGACGATGATAGCGAGGCTGATCCAGAGCTCGTCGACATCGAATTCGAATACAAATATAGGGCCGATAATTTTAGGGAAGATGACATCGACCTTGAATCGAAGCTTGAAGTCTCATCGGCTGAGTACTTCGTTAAAGAAAACGTGGATCCTTATTTCGAGTCATCTCCTGACTCCGGCTGGGTCACGTTCGATGTCGTGAACCTGACCGACGACGAAGAGATAACGATACGCCTCTTCAGTATCGTGATGAGCGATGACGGGGAAATTGAGTCCACGCGTGAGGTCGAAGAGACTATCGAGCCAGGAGACACAATCTCTGTACGTCAATGGTTCTCACGAGCCATCGATGCAGACAGGGGTGAGGTCAGAGCGAGGGCAACTCGCATTGGTGATTGTAAGAGGAGGATCCGATAGACGACGTCCATGATGAACCGGACAAGGACGCAGACAACGGTGACGACGAGTTGGGTGACGAGGATGACGAGTCGGGGTCGGGAGACGACGATCATCTCGAAGACTGCTAATACGTAGCTACTCAAGTTGATTCAGTTCGCCTTTTGTTTTTACCGTTTGAATGAGGGTTTCATAGCTGTGCGCTCGAAGTTTGGATTCAGCGAGCAATCGATCACGTGGCTGATTCGAAAGTCAGCACGCCGACACTCGAGGGTAAGTTGGGATGGCTTCAAGGGAAGTTCGGTACGATCGACATGGCGGATGAAGACGATGGTTGTGGATAATGATAAGAAAAAATTCAAAACTTAATATCTGTTTATACAGGCCGTGATGTGGATCCCCCGTTGTCTCGAATCTTTTCAGGCTATCTAGAAGTAGCTTGGAATTTGGATGGATACGTTATTATTACGATTCTATGAGAAAATAATCGATTATATTGTATATATTGTGTACAAATGTCGGAATGGGGCGAATCATTGATGGCAGTCAACCTTTTTCATCCGATCCAGGTCATCGTTGTACCATAGTACGGCTTCGCCTATCGAAGCGTGCTATTAGGTGCTTCCGTCACTCGAGACGAGCACTCCTGTTCAGCGTGTATCCTCTCGGATAAACCATCAACCAATCTTTCGGCATCCATTTTGGACCGATATCCGGTCTTTAAACACATATCGGGTTTATTATATATTGGTCCACTGATCCTCCCTTTGTGTGAGGGAGATCTGAACGGTAACTTATACCAAATCTATTCAGTACTACACGTCGTGGTCTCGAGTATGTCCCAGCCAACAACGAACCGACCGGTCCTCGTTGCGGTTGGTTCTCCCTCTCACGTCGAGCAACTGGTCCGAACGGCCGGCGATCTCGCCAGGCTCGAGGATGGCGTCGTTCGAATCGTTTCGATCACCGTCAAACCCCACAGTTCGCCGTTTTCGCTGTACACGGACGAGACGATCATCGAGGAGTACCCCGGAAACAGTCGGGAGATCCTCGAGCGGGCGATCGAAGTGGCACCCGAAGACGTGGCGGTCGAAAGCGAGGTAATCGTCGCTCGCTCGGTCGTCGAGGGAATCATGTCGGCGGTGACGGATTCGCAGGCGCATGCACTCGTCGCCGGATGGCGAGAGCGTCGGGGCCGAACGAACGCCGTCCTCGGAACGACGGTCGACCAGCTGATCGAGCGCGTTCCCTGCGATCTCTACGTCGAGCGGATCGGTCACGAAGCAGACGGTGTCGATTCGATCCTCTTCCCGGTCGCTGGCGGGCCCCACGTCGGACCGGCGGCGAAAGTGGCGACGGCTATCGCGGCCGCCAACGACGCGTCTATCACGGTTCTCTCGGTCGCCGACACCGATAGCGGTCCCGAAATTGCTCGCGGCTACGTTACCGATGCGGAATTCGCACTCGAGGAGACGGCTACCCCGTCCGTTCAAATCGATGCCAGGGTCGAGCAGGGGGAAGACGTTACGGACGTAATCGTCGGAAACGTTCCCGATCACGACGTCCTCGTGTTCGGCGCGACTCGCCAGAGCGCGCTCCACCGTCGATTCGTGGGGTCGATTCCGCGGGCAGTGGTCCGGCGAACCGACCAAACGGTGATCCTCTCTCGGGCCGGCGATGCGGTAGATGGGCCGGTTCTCCGGCAATTTCGGCAGTTCCTGACACCGTCGTAGTGAAAAGCCGTTCTGGTACCGGGAAACCGTCTGGTGCTACCGACGACGGTGCTCCCGTCGAATTGAGCGGACGAGTAACGGAACCCTCGAGAGTAATGGGGGTCGAGCGCGTCCCTTCGGATAATGGTACAGACTTACACACTCCTCGCGTGCGCTGCTGGAACGGCTGAACGGGTATGCAGGGACCTCTCCGAGGTTGATGGTGTGGCCGGGGCGCACGTCGTCGCCGGCGATTTCGACGTGATCCTCGAACTCGACGGACCGGACGTGCAGTCGTTACTCGCACTCCTCAGCACGGAAATTCGTGCTCGCGAGGGTGTCGGGACGACGAGAACGTACGTCTGCCTGGATTGAGGTCGTCGATGGATCGGGCGAGCTTTCAGGTCGACGAGTCGGTTTCGTTCTCGAGCCGAACGCGGACTTCGATTCCGTCCGGATCGGTGACATCGAACCCGTTGTCGTACGCCGAGACGGTTTTGTCGGTAGCGAGCACTCGGTCACGAACCGTCGTCAACGCCGATTCGTCCGGAACGAGGACTTCGAACCAGCCTAACCCACATCCCGAGGCGGGAGCCGACCGCCGGTTCCAGGTGTTCACGGCGACGTGGTGGTGGTATCCGCCCGCAGCGAAAAACAGTACCGAGGGGGTTGGATCGACCGCGATCTCGAAGCCGAGTTCGTCTTCGTAGAACGCGCGAGCATCGTCGATAGCGGTCACTTCGAGGTGGATGTGGCCTACCGTCGTCTCCGGATCGATTACGTTCTCGAATTCGGTGTGGTCCCCTTCCGGCACTCCGCTCGAGGCCGCTACTACCGACTCGAGGTCGAGCGGTTTCGATCCCATTTGAATCGTTCCATCGCTCGTCGGCCACCGGTCTCGCGATCGGTCGCGGTAGATCTCAACGCCGTTGCCCGCGGGGTCGGTGAGGTAGAGCGCTTCGCTGACGTCGTGGTCGGATGCCCCCTCGAGGCTCCACTGCGCTCGGATTCGTTTCAGCGCTTCACCCAATGCAGATCGAGACGAGACTCTGAACGCAGTGTGATAGAGACCGGCTTCCGCTCGGTCGCGCGGGGCGGCGTTTCGCTCTTCGTCTATTACGAGCAACGTCTGTCCACCGGCACCGAGTGTCGTTTTTTCGGAGTCCCGGGAATGCACCTCGAGTCCGACGACATCTCGGTAGAAGTCGACCAGTTCCGGGCGGTCGGACGCGAGAAGCGAAACCCGTCCGATCTGCGTGCCGGATGGAAGCGCGCTGGCCCGTGTCATACCCGATTTTAGGGAGCGCCACTTGTAAGTATACCCATGTTATGAATCCTCATCGATCGTCGGTGCCATGAAATCGACTGTTTCGGACCGCGGCTAGATATCGGACACCGAACGAAAGCGATAATCTCCGCGTCGTTCGTACTGCTTCCCATTACAATCATATCTGCGTAACAGTCCTCGAGACTGTCCTTGCAGACGTGCGGTCCCGTTCACGGTTCGTCTCGAGTCGCGAGCGTCACCTCGAGTTCGGTTCGCTCGCCGTCGCGAATAACTTCGATGCTGATCGTTTCATCGGGCGACGTCTCGAGTGCGAGCTGTGCGGACAGGAGGTCCTGGTTCGGTATCTCCGCATCGGCGAGTTCGACGATCACGTCGCCACCGACGGGAACGAATTCGTCCTCGACGAGCGCCGTCTGGTCGGCCGCTTCGAACACGCCGTCGGCGGGAGAGCCGGGGGCGATTTCGGCGACCAGAACGCCGCCCGGTTCGTCGATGTTATTCGCTTCTGCGATGCGGGGTGTCAGCGGGACGACGCTGACGCCCAGATACGGATGATCGTAGGTCCCATCCTCGATCAGTGATGGGACGACCCGCTCGGCGAGCGGCGTCGAGATCGCAAAACCGATATTCAGCCCCGGTCCGGCACCCGCGAAGACGACCCCGACGACATCCCCCTCGAGCGTGACGAGCGGGCCGCCGCTGTTCCCCGGATTCACCGGAGCATCGGTCTGAATCGCCGCCGGAATGCTGAACCCGGTCGGACTGGGGAGCGAGCGGTTGATCCCGCTCACGATCCCTTGCGACGCCGACGCATCGAGTCCGAGCGGGTTGCCCAGTGCGACGACTTCTTGTCCGATATCCGGAGTCGCTTCGGCGACGGACAACGATTCGACATAGCCGGGCAACTCGTCCGCCTCCAGAACCGCCAGATCGCTATAGGGATCGGCTCCGACGACCGACGCCCGCCGCCAATCCTCCTCGACGAACTGGATATCGAGTTCGTCGGCGGTGCTGACGACGTGTTCGTTCGTAACGATGTACTCGTCCTCGTATACGAACCCCGATCCAATCCCGTCCTCTTGATCGGTTCCTGAGGCCTGAACGAGAACCACGCCGTCGATCGCCTCCTCGTAGAGCGTCGCGTACTCGCTCTCCTCGGGCGCGTCTTCCTGATCAGCCGAGTCATCGTCGTCGCCGTCGTCTTGAGCGGCACCGCTCAGGCTAGCGAAACTTCCGGTAGCGATCGTTCCACCGAACAATTTCACAACCGTTCGCCGTGTCGCTCGTGGCTGTTTCATAGTCCATTGTCCACCACAAACTGTTTAAAATGCCGTTCTACAGAATTGACCGGTTCCGTGACCGACGGGTTCCTGATCCGAAGCGACCGCCGTCGCGTGCTGATAGCGATCGGGGGAGCTTTACACCGCTCGAGCCCGTCAATCGGTTCGAAGATGCCCCGACCGCACGCCGGCCAACTCCTCGCACGCCTCGAGCGACCGACGACGACCGACCCGACGACGCTCGCAGTGCTTTCGGACGTTCACCTCGCGACGGACGCCTCCGGAACGTGGAAAGTGCTTCATCGAACGGAACGTCACCTTCGAGCCGTCGTCGAGTGCGTAAACGACCGAACTATCGACGGCGTCGTCGTCGCGGGGGACCTCTCGCGGGACGGAACGCCCGAACAGTTCGATCGCTTCGACGAACTCGTCGATTTCGACCCGCCGATGGTCGCGGTCCCCGGTAACCACGACTTGCCGACGACGTTCGACGACCACGAATCGGCGTCGATCGAGGCGTTCGAACGCCGATACACGCCGGAAGGATTACCGTTTCGGACCCGATTCGGCGATCTCGAGGTGATCGGGCTCAACAGCCACGCCGCAAGACCAGCCGTACCTGCAGAGACGTGGGACGGGCGTATTAGCGCCGAGCAGTTGATGTGGCTCGACGAGACGCTCGCCGACGTCGACACCGACTCGACGGTCGTCACGGTTCATCACAATCTCCCTGCGACGGGCGACCTGTACGAGCGCTACCGAGCCGAACTGCCGGTCGGCGGATCCGTGCCCGGCTTTTCGAATCCGGAGCCGCTGGTCGAACTGCTCGCGTCCCGCGACGTGGGACTCGTGGTAACCGGCCACCTCCACTTCCCCGCAATCGAAGAAACGAACGGCGTTCGTGAACTCACGGTCCCTGCGGTATCGTCGTTTCCGCACGCGCTGTTGGTCCTCGAAATCGACGAGCGCGGGACGACCGTCCGATCCGTTCCGTTGACCGACGGCGACGGCATGGTCGAGTCGATCGCGCACGGATACGAAAAGGACCGCGTGTTGCTGTCGGCGGCCCAACTCGGCACGTTTCCGCTCGTGGACGAGTTCGAATCTGAGCTTGAACCCGCATTCGAATCCGAGTAACTCGTTTCGCCGGGTGGAACGTTCTGCTCATCGACATCTCCTCGGGGACATTTTCAATTTCGGCTCCAGAATCGATCGTTTCGACGGCCACGGATACGGCGCTCGGTAATATCGGGCCGCCTGCGTCGCGTCTGTCGTCCGTTTTTCGTCGAACAGCCGCGTTTCATTCCCCGGAACTCGCGCTTATGATGGTAGCGCTCAGTTGTACGCCAACGTCACTCGAATCTCTCCCGCTTTGTCCCGAAGTCGACTCGGCAGGTCCTCGTGTACGTATTCCTCCCCGAACCGGCTCGTCGGGCCGAACACGCCGAGCCCGCCGAGACATTCGTCGTCCGGCGTGTACACCGGAACGGCGACGCCGGCGAGCCCGTCCATATACTCCTGTTCGTTGACCGCATAGCCCCGGTCGCGAATCGTCTCGAGTTCCTCGAACAGCGCTTCGGGGTCCGTAACCGTGTTGTCGGTGTGTTTCTCGAGCCCGGTTTCCTCGACGTATTCCTCGATTTCGTCGTCCGATTTCGCCGCGAGGATCGTCTTTCCGCAGGCGAGTGAATGCAGCGGCCGACGTTTCCCGATCATGGGATTCGAGATGTCACCGGTCCTGTGGACGTAGACGCCTTCTCCCTGTTCTTCGACGAGCAACAGTGCGCGCTCGTCGGTTTCTTGCCCGAGCTCGAACACCTTCTCCTTGGCCGCGGTGTAGCCAACCTCTCGAGTTCGGGCCTGTTCGCTGAACTCGAGGAACCGAAAACTGAGGTACTGTTCGCCGTCGATATCGACGACGTATCCGAGTGAGTTCAGCGTTTTCACGTGCCGGAAGACGGTGCTCTTGGGAAGGTCCGTTCGCCCGGCGAGTTCGCTGATCGTCGATCCGTCGTGGTCGCGAAGGGTCTCGAGTATCGTGAACGTCCTGTGAGTCGTCTCGATCCCGCCGTCCTCGTCGTTCTGGCTGTCGTTCATACCATTCGTTTCAGCGTATTTTCCAATCAATGTTCCGGAGAGTGAAACGGCAGGGGTGCGCTGGAGCAAAACGACCGAGGAAGACGGGAAATACGATCGAGGAAGACGGAGTGGAGTGCTCGGTGAACCCCCGTTTCACTTTCCGTTCACTTATAGGCCGGAATTCCGGTCAACTCCTCGCCGAGGACGAGCGTGTGAATGTCGTGAGTGCCCTCGTAGGTGTATACCGTCTCGAGGTTAGCCATGTGACGCATCGGCGAGTAATCGGTGGTAATGCCGT
This sequence comes from Halostagnicola alkaliphila, assembly GCF_055379965.1. Lineage (NCBI taxonomy): Archaea > Methanobacteriati > Methanobacteriota > Halobacteria > Halobacteriales > Natrialbaceae > Halostagnicola > Halostagnicola alkaliphila. The sequence continues at coordinate 856,150 of NZ_AP043826.1, forward strand.
TCCCGCCGAGCATCTCGCGGGCGATTCGAGACTGATCGCGGGCTGCGCGGACGTTGTTTCGCTTGGCCATCGAGACGTGGGCCGGACGCATGTCGCCGCGTTCTTTCAGCTTCGCGAGCCGATGGGCGAGGAGTTGCGCGAGCGTGATCTGGGTCGACATCTCCGCCAGCTTCCGTTGTTGGAGCTGAAACTGCGCGATCGGGCCGCCGAACTGCTCGCGGTCGGTCGCGTACTGCCGTGCGACCTCGAAACAGTCTCGAGCCGCGCCGACGGCTCCCCAGGCGATGCCGAATCGAGCCTGGGTCAGACACGAGAGCGGCCCTTTCATCCCCTCGACGCCGGGGAGAACGTTCGCTTCCGGGACGAAGACGTCGTTCAGGCCGATTTCGCCCGTGATCGAGGCCCGAAGCGAGAGCTTCTCGGAGATCTTGTTGGTGCTAACGCCGTCTCGGTCCGTTTCGACGAGAAAGCCCCGGACGGGGTTGTCCTCGACAGAGCGGTCTCGCGCCCAGACGACGGCGACGTCGGCGATGGGCGAGTTCGTGATCCACGTTTTCGAGCCGTCGAGCCGGAAGCCGTCGTCAGTCCGCTCAGCGGTCGTTTCCATCGCCGTCGGGTTCGATCCGTGTTCGGGTTCGGTGAGCCCGAAACAGCCGACCGCCTCGCCCGTTCCGAGTTTCGGGAGCCATTCGTCTTTCTGCGCTTCGCTCCCGTAGGCGTGAATGGGATACATGACTAAGGCCCCCTGTACGGAGGCCATGGATCGAAGCCCCGAGTCTCCGGCCTCGAGTTCCTGCATCAACAGCCCGTAGGCCGTTTCGGAGACGTTCGGCGAGCCGTATCCCTCGAGGTTAGGAGCGTAAAATCCCATCTCTCCCATCTTCGGGATCAGCTCTTTCGGAAACGTGCCGGCTTCGAAGTGCTCGCCGATTTCGGGTTTGACGTGTTCCTCGACGAACTCTCTGGCCGTATCCCGGATCATCCGTTCTTCCTGATCGAGATCTTCCTCGAGGCTGACGAAATCCAGCATACGTGATAACATTCAAACAGCGCTATAGGCATTGCGGTCGCTATTGTTATCGACGGCGCACTGGTCGTTTCGTTAGCCGAATTGTTCTCCGCTCACCACTGCGTCGGATGAATCCGAACCTGCCGAAACTGCCCGTCGATCGTATCGTTCTCTTCGAGAACAGAAGTATTATATGAACGTCGTATGCAATGGTATGACATGGCGAATGGAAGAACCACCAGCAATAGAGGTAGGTCACGTCGATCGCTAATGGCCACAGCCGGTCTAACTGCGGCGACGGCACTCGCCGGCTGTCTCGGCGGGGACGACGACGCGATTCGGATGCGGACGTCGCAATCGACGACGACGGCATACAACGCGAACGAGGCGCTGGCAACGTCGATGAACGGTGCGACGGACGAGTTCACCGTAGACGCACAGACGAGCGACGGAACGGAAGCCAATATCGGCTCGCTCATGAACGAGGAATCGGAGATGGTCTACATCCAGAACTGGTCCGCTCGAGAGGCTAGCGAAGGCGAGGGAGCGTACGACGAGGTCGACTTCGAGCTGACGCAGGTGTTTCACTTCTATAATCTCCCGTGGTTCTTCGTTACGGCAAACGAAGAGATGGAAACGATTTCGGACATCACCGAGGAGATGGAACTCTCCCCGACGCCGGAAGGATCCGGAACGGCACCGGCGCTCGAGAGCGCACTCGAACACGCACTCGACGGCTACGAACGAGTCAGTCACGGCTACGGCGATCAGGGTGGGGCGATGAACGAGGGTCGCCTCGACGTCGGCGTCGGGACGTACATGAACTACGAATTCGTCCCCGGCTGGATGCAGGAGATGATGGGAACCGTCGATCTTCGAATTCTCGGGATCGACGACGACGTGCTCGAAGCGTGGGAGGATGACGACGACCTCCTCGTCGAGTCGTTCGACGGCGACGAGATCGAGGAAGCCGACTACGCGCCGGCGGAAGTCCACACTCCGGCGTTCGAGTACAATTTCGTCTGTCGAGGCGATCTCGATTACGATACCGTCTACGAGTTCCTCGAGGTGATGCACGACCAGCGAGACGACCTCGACCACGACTTGCTGGAGTCGTTTCAGGACGAAGCGTTCTGGTACGAAAGCCTGTACGACGATATCCCGGTCCACGCCGCCGCGGCGGATTTCTACGATGACATCGGCCTCTGGGACGACCGCTTCGAACGCGCAGACGAACCGTAGTGGTTGCCATGCAGCCACTCGCCTCTCCTTCGCGACGGCTCGCGGCGCTTGGGTCCCGGATCAGGGCGCGGTTCACGATCCGATCGATCCTGAACGGTGCCGTCTCCGTGCTTGCGGTCTCGTTTACGCTCTATACGATCTACTACGCGTACACGCTCATGTGGGTCCAGTTGCGGTACTCGAATACCTTTCTCGGCCTCGGTTTAGCTCTCTTTTATCTCGAGGCGGTTCGCTCGCAGTACGAAGCCCGACTCGAGTCTGACACGAGCGGAGGAAACGACGGTAACGAAACTCGGCTCGACCGGGTAAAGCGCGCGTATACGCGTCTCGATCCGTTCGTTGCGTTGTCTGGTGCGGTTCTGGCGCTCGTTGCAACCGGCTACATCGAATACCACTTCGATCGGCTCGATCAGGACGTCCACCTCGCGGGATTTACGTCGGTCGATATTCTCGTGGGATCGATACTGATTCTCCTCGCAATCGATGCGACGCGACGAGCGTTCGGGAACGTCATCGCGGGCGTCGCGGTGGCGTCGGTCGTTTACGCTCACGACGTTGTCGGGCCGATGATGCCCGGCGTCTTCTATCATTCCGGATTCGATTGGAATCGGATCGTTCGCGAAGGGGCGATTAGTCTCAGCGGCGTCTACGACAGCACGCTGATGGGGATCGGGTCGACCTGGGTCGCGATATTCATCATGTTCGCCGGTATCGCCAAAGGGTACGGCCTGATGGATTTCGTGCTCGATGTCGGCCGTGAGCTTGGGAAAAGTCTCCGAACCGGCGTCGTCCAGATCGCGGTCGTCTCGAGTATGATCATGGGATCGATCACCGGAAGTGCGGCTGCCAACACGGCGACAACGGGGAGTTTTACGATTCCAATGTTAAAAGAGCAAGGCGTCAGGGACGATTTCGCCGCCGCGATAGAGGCGGTCGCCTCGGCCGGCGGACAGATGTTGCCGCCGGTGATGGGCGTCGCGGCGTTTCTGATGGTCGATATGATCGGTATCAGCTACGTCGAGGTGATTCAGGCGGGCGTCATCCCCGCAGCGCTGTTTTACTTTAGCGTCTGCGTCGCGGTTCACTTCTCGGTTCTCAAGTTTGGGTGGACCTCGCCGAACACGGGATCGTTCGACGCTCGAATGCTTCTTCGAGGCGTCCACTTTGCCGTCCCCCTCGTGGTGTTACTCGTCGCCCTCGTCGTGTTGCAGTACACACCGCTGTACGCCGGGTTGTACGCGATCGGTACGATCGTCCTCGTCGGATCGGTGAAAACGATCGTCGTGGATTGCTATAGCTACGTTAGCAATTTGGGTGCCGAACGTTCCGGAAAAGCCGGTGAAGCTTCCGAAAGAGCTGGTGAATCCGTCGAGGATCGGTCGCCGCCGCTCGAGGAGCGCTCCGGTACTCGATCCAGCATTCGGGGCCGCGTCAGCTCGCTGGTGGATTCTCCAAATCCAGCAGTTGAAACCCTCAAAACCTTATTTACGCAGCTTTTCGTCGGCTTGAAGAAGGGCGGTCTCGAGATGGCACCGCTGGTGGGCGTGCTCGCGGCGATGGGGCTCATCGTCGAGATGCTGACTGAGACGGGACTCGCCCAGAGCGTGAGTACGAATCTCGTCGGACTCGGCGGCGGCGTGTTGATCGTCGTTCTGGTACTGGCGATGATCGCGAGTATCATGTTCGGCCTCGGAATGCCGACACCCGCGGCGTACGTTCTCGTCGTTCTGTTAGTCGCGCCCGGTATCACCGAAATGGGGGTCCCGGAACTGACGACTCACATGTTCGTCTTCTACTTCGCGATGCTCTCCGCGATCACGCCCCCGGTCGCGATTTCCGTCGCTATCGGTTCCCGTATCGCCGGGACGAGCTTCGTCACCGCCTGCGTGCAGGCGCTTCGAATCGGCGCACCGGGCTTTCTGATCCCGTTTGCCTTCGTCACAAACAATAGTCTCATCACCTGGACGCGGGCGACGGCGATCACGTTCCCGGTCGTCCTCGCGGGAACGGTCGCGCTTATCGTGGCGACGGTCGGGTTCGACGGCGCTCGAGACCTCTCGTTTCCGGTTCGAACGCTCTACGGTATCGCCGCGTTCGGTGCGATGTTCGGATCGGTCGTCCACATCGGCGTCCAGATCGTCGCGGCCGCCGCTATCGTCGGCGCGCTCGTTCACGCGAAATTCGTCGTCGGCTACGATTTCGGCTCTCGGACGAACCCGGAGGAGCCGACCGCGGCCGAGTGAGCGACCGTTTCGCGACTGAGTGAACGACCGCTTCGCGTCCGATCGGCGTGTGCGGGTCAGCAACCGCTCGATTTCACGGTCGACCGCCGACTTCGAATCGGTTTCCGATCGCGAGTAACAATTCTTTTGTAATATTCGTGCTATTCTCACGCAAGGATGACGAATCTCGTTACTGACGTCGCAGCGACCGTCGAATCGGTACCCGAGTCGGTCGCAATCGCGTTCGATGGGACGGAACTAACCTACGAACAGTTCTGGCAGCGGGCGGGACAGTTTGCGCGGGCCCTCGAGAACCGCGGAATCGGCGAAGGTGATCGCGTCGGGATCTATCTCCCGAACCTTCCGCAGTTCGTGACAGCGTTCTACGGAACGCTTCGCGCCGGCGCCGTTGTCGTCCCGATGAACCCGCAGTACAAGGCTCGCGAGATCAGCCACCTGCTCGCCGACAGCGGCGCGAAGGCAGTCGTGAGCCTCGCGAGCAACGTTCCCGAAATAACCGAGGTGATTGACGACACCGATATCCGAGACGTCGTCAGCGTCGGTGGCGTCGCCGACGATGTTGATCCGATCCCGTTCGAAAACTTTCTCACCGAAGACGCCCTCGAAATCGTCGACCGTGCCGACGACGATATCGCGGTTCAACCCTACACCTCGGGTACGACGGGGACGCCGAAGGGCGTCCTCTTGACCCATCACAATTTGGCGTGGACGACGCGAGCGAACGCCGACGTGCCGCCGGGCGGGTTCCAGTCTTCGGATCGACTGATCGGGACGCTCCCGCTGTTTCACATCTATGGGATGTCCGTCGTCATGAACGGCACGATGTATAGCGGCGGGACTTACTACCCCGTCCCGGAGTGGGACGCTCCGACCGTAATGAACCTGATCGACGCCGAAGCGATCACGGTTATGTTCGGCGTTCCCGCGATGTTCAACGATATGATCAACCAGCCCGACGCCGAAACGGGAAACTTCGCTTCGCTCCGGTTCGTCAACTCCGGCGGCTCGAGTCTTCCCCTCGAGGTGCTTGAGCGCTTCGAGGACCTGTTCGAGACCCAACTCAACGAGGGGTACGGGCTCACCGAGACGAGTCCGGTTACCCACGCGAACCTTCCGGATGCGCGTCGAAAGGGGAGTATCGGGAAGCCGCTCGAGGGCGTCGACGCGAAAATCGTCGATAGCGCGGAACGGAATTCCGCTGACCGTTCGGACGGCGACGAGCCGTCCGAAGACGGACCCTTCGAGGAGATTCCACCGGTCGAAGCAGGTCCCATCGACGAGAGCGACGAATCCGTCTCGCTCGACGAAATAACGGGCGAACTCGTCGTCTCGGGGCCGAACGTCATGAAAGGGTACTACGAGTTGCCCGAAGCGAACGAGAGAGCGTTCACCGAGGCGGACGGCACTCGGTGGTTCCACACGGGTGACATCGGATATCGCGACGAAGACGACTTCTTCTACGTCGTCGACCGAGAAAAGCATATGATCGTCACCGGCGGCTACAACGTCTACCCGCGTGAGATCGAGGAGTTGCTCTTCGAGCACGAGGCCGTCGCCGACGCGGCCGTCGTCGGCGTGGACGACGACCGCCGCGGCGAAACCGTCAAGGCGCTGGTGGTCCCTGCCCCCGACGCCGAGTCGACGCCCGCGGAGATCAAAGCGTACTGCCTTGAGGCACTCGCCGCGTACAAACACCCTCGAGAGGTCCGGTTCGTCGAGGAATTGCCGCGAACGACCACTGGAAAAGTCCAGAAGTTCAAGCTTCGAGACGACGCGTAACCGTGGGTGAAACCGACTAACAAAGCTTTTTTCTCGGCCGGAACGTAACGAAACGCATGGCATTCCAGCTGAGTGACCAGCATCGCGCAATCCGCGATGCCGTTCGCGAGTTCGGCGAGAACAAGATCGAACCGGTCGCCGAGGAGTACGACCGAGAACAAACGTATCCCGAGGAAATCCGCAAGGAGGCGGCGAAATACGATTTCGTCGCGCCGAACATTCCGATCGACTACGGCGGTGCGGGTATGGACAAGCTCTCGAGCGTCCTCGTCACCGAGGAACTCTGGCGGGCCGATCCCGGAATCGGCTCCGCGGTCGGTAGCGCGGGTTTCGGGACGGACATGATCATCGAGTTCGGCGAGGAGTGGATGAAAGAAGAGTGGTTGCCGAAAATCGCGGCGGGCGAAACGGCTTCGGCCTCCGCGATCAGCGAACCCGCACACGGCTCGAACGTCGCCGGCATCGAGACCGTCGCCGAGAAAGAAGGTGACGAGTACGTTCTTAACGGCAACAAGATGTGGATCACGAACGGGACCGTCGCCGACGTCGCCGTCGTGATGGCGAAGACGAGTCCCGACGAGGGCCACCGCGGAATCACCGCTTTCCTCGTCCCGACCGACTCGGACGGGCTCTCCGCCGAAAAGATCACCAACAAACTCGGGATTCACGCGTCGGACCTCGCCGAACTGGTCCTCGACGACGTTCGGGTCCCCGAGGAGAACGTCATCGGCGACGTCGACGAGGGATTCTACCAGCTGATGGAGTTTTTCGCCTCCGGTCGAACCAGCGTCGCCGCCCAGGCCGTCGGTGCCGCACAGGGCGCGCTCGATTCGGCCCTCGAGTACGCGGACGAACGCGAGCAGTTCGACCAACCGATCGCGGACTTCCAGGCGATTCAGCACAAACTCGCCGAGATGGCGACCAACGTCGAGGCCGCCCGCTCGCTCACCTACCGCGCGGCGACCGCCGTCGAGGAGAACGATCAGGACACCGCCGCTCAGTTCTCGAGCATGGCGAAGCTGTTCGCGAGCGAACGCGCGGTCGACGTCGCCGACGAGGCGATCCAGGTCCACGGCGGCTCCGGCTACGTCTCCGATTATCCCGCCGAGCGATACTACCGAGACGCCCGGATCACGAAAATCTACGAGGGGACCTCCGAAATCCAGAAGAACATCATCTCCGACCAGCTTCTGTAGCTCGGTTGATTCCCAGGTCCGAGCAGTTGCTGTCGACTCGAGGCCGCTCTTCCTCGTACTGGGTCACTCGGCAGAGACGCTAAGTGGTTCGTTCACAAGGGTAGACGTATGAACGTCAGTCGAGCCGTCGTCGATCGCCTGGTCGCGAACGGGGTCGATACCGTCTTCGGTATCCCCGGCAAGCAGACGCTTCCACTGAACGAGACGATCGACGGCCGGGACGATATTCGCTTCGTGATGGCCCGACACGAAACCGCGGTTACCCACCAGGCGTGGGGGTACGCGGAGGCGGGCGGCGACCTCGCCGCGACCGTCGTCGTCCCCGGACCGGGCGATATGAACGCCATGAATGGCTTGAAAAACGCGTTCAACGACTGCACGCCCCTGATTCACTTCGCCGTCGAGACGGGCCCCGAACTGCGAGGGGGCGACGGAATCCACGAGACGCCACCGGACACGTACGATACCGTCGTCAAAGCGAACGTCTTGGTCGACCAGCCGGAAAGTACGGCGGCCGTCGTCGAAGAAGCCATCGCGATCGCGATGACGCCGCCGTACGGCCCGGTCCGAGTCGGTATCCCGAAACCGTTTCTTCCGCAGGACGTTCCGGTCGCAACGCCCGGCGAGTACAGTCGCGAGCATCTCGAGGGCGTTTCCGAGTCCGATATCGAGGCCGCACGGAACGCGCTCGGAGAGAGCCAGTCGCCGGTTATCCTCGCCGGCGGCGGCGTTCGGACGGCGAACGCGAGTCAGGAACTCAAGCGCGTCGCGGAGATTCTCGATGCGCCGGCCGTCACCACCTACAAAGGAAAGGGCGTTGTCCCCGAGGACTGGGAATTTTCCGCGGGAACGCTTTCCGGGAGCGCGTCTCCAGAACTGCTCGAGTGCCTCGCGGCGGCCGACGCAGTGCTCGCGGTCGGCACGGACCTCGATGCACACGCGACTCGAGGGTGGAGCGTCGACCTTCCCGACACCATCGTCCACGTCACGCTCGATCCCGGCGATCTGGGCAACGGGTACGAACCGACGGTGGGGATCGTTGCCGACGCGACCGTCGCGCTCTCGGAACTCGCCGGGGCTCTCGAGGGGAGCGAGTTCGTCGGAACGCGCGTGGAGACGGCCGAGGCGAGCCGGAGCGGCGCGGAACGTGCAACCGCGGTTCGAGAGGCGACGAGCGATTGGATCGACGAACTTCGCGTATCGACGCCGCCGCTGACGTCGGTAAGTGCACTCGAGGCCGTCAGGAGTGCCGTTCCGCGGGAGGCCGTCGTGACGGCTGACGCCGGCGGTTCTCGCGTCTGGGCTCTCAACGTGTTCGAGGCGTACGGCCCTCGATCGTACGTCAACCCCGGCTCGTGGGCGTCGATGGGACTCGCGCTTCCGTCGGGAATCGGTGCACAACTCTCGAACCCCGAGGGGGACGTCGTCGTGTTGATCGGCGACGGCGGCCTCATGATGTGCGTTCACGAACTTCATACTGCCGTCGCCGAGGAACTCCCGATCACCGTCGTCGTGTTCAGAAACGAAGATTACGCGATCATCAGCGAGGAAGCCGGTCGATCGTACGGACTCGAGGACGACGCGTACGCCTGGCCCGACGCGCCGATCGATTTCGTCTCGCTGGCGAACAGTCTCGGAATGACCGCTCGCCGCGCAGAGACGCCGGCGGAGATTCGAACGGCGGTCGCCGACTCCGTTAACGCGGACGAACCGACGCTCGTCGAGGTTCCAACCGACCCGCGGGAACCGCAAGCGAGCGAGTGGATGGCCGAATGAGTGTGGCGGTTATCGGGCAAGAATAGGCCGCATCACCGCTCTATCAACTCGAGAAGGAGAACGTTTTTGATCGTGCTCCGAGTCCACGTCCACATGAAAATCGCTGTGCTCGGAGCCGGGAGTATGGGCCACGGAATCGCGCAGGTCTCGGCGATGGCGGGCCACGAGGCCGTCCTCAGGGACATCAAACCGGAATTCGTCGAGGACGGGATCGAGGGGATCCGTTCGAACCTCGAGGGTGGAGTCGACCGCGGAAAGGTATCTGCCGAGGAGATGGAAGCGACCCTCGAGCGAATCGACGGGACCACGGATCTCGAGGCGGCAGTCGAGGATGCCGACCTCGTCGTCGAAGCCGTTCCCGAAGAGATGGACCTCAAGAAGGACGTCTTCGCGGACGTCGAGGACGCCGCGAACGATGACGCCGTTATCGCGTCGAACACCTCCTCGCTGTCGGTGACAGAGATGGCCAGCGCGCTCGAGCGCCCCAAGCGAGCCGTCGGTCTCCACTTTTTCAACCCGCCGCACATCATGGATCTCGTCGAAATCGTCGTCGCCGAACAGACCGACGATCGAACCGAAGCATTCGCCGTCGACTACGTCCGCGATATCGAGAAGGAGGACGTCGTCGTCCGCGATAGCGCCGGCTTTGCCTCCTCGAGGCTCGGCGTCGCGACGGGCCTCGAAGCGATCCGAATGGTCGAAGAGGGCGTCGCCAGCCCCGTGGATATCGACGAGGCGATGAAAATAGGCTACGGCTATCCGATGGGACCGCTCGAGCTGACCGACCACGTCGGCCTCGACGTCCGCTTACACATCGCCGAACACCTTCGCGAGGAACTCGGCGAGCGATTCAGGCCTCCGCAGACGTTGCGCCGAAAGGTCCGGGCGGGAAATCTCGGGAAGAAGTCCGGCGAGGGATTCTACGTCTGGGAGGACGGCGAGCGCGTCGGCACGAGCGGTGATCGGGAAGATAACTCCGATTGAACGCTCGAGCGGATCGTACAAAAACCAAACAAAACGATACTAACAAATGCGACACGAACCAATCTAATCGGCTATACTCTGACTGATATCGACGTCTTACGCCCCGTTTTCGACCGTAGAACCCGAACGTTCGAGCGACTGCTGAACGAACGCCGTCGTGAAGCGTTCGATATCGATGTTCGCAGCGATCTCTTCGTATACGCCGTCGAAGCGACGACGCTTAATTGAGTGTGTATCAATACTGACCCTATTGCATCTTCTCTCTCTGAATACTTTGGCCTCCTCCGGGAGAACGGGCAGTCACGGACATTCGAACGGATCTATGATGAAAACAGGCAGAGTGCCCCGGGCCACCGCGCCCGCGGTCGTTTACTACTCTCGAAGACACCGTTCATCACGTGGTCGCCCGCCAAGTCCTCCGTTCCGAATCGTCTCCGAATTCAGTCGGCGACAGTTACGCGTCATCGCGAAAACGACGTTCCGATTCCGTCCGCGGTACCTTCAGAACTGGCTACTCGAATTACTTGGCCTCTCGCCTGCGACCTTCGGTAACGACCCGAACAGTTCGACGCTCAGTCGCTCACTCCCGACCGCTCACACGAGACCGCCTACGATGTCATCCATCGGCCGCCGCGTCTCGTGTGGTCCATCGGCCGCCGCGTCTCGTGTGGTCCTCCGGCGCGTCAGTTCGGCTGTGGAACCGTGGATTTTCCCGTGCCGGTTCGTAACCCAGCCCCGCTTCTTTCGTCAGTCGTCGACAGCTCGAAATCGAACACTCCGCGTCGTCCGTCTCCTCGAGATACTGTCGAGTCAGTTCGGGCATCCAGTCCGAGGCGTCGTACCCGATCGCCGTCGGTGGTTCGCGTCCCGTCCGCTCGAACTGCTCGTGCTGTGCTTCGGATCGCTTTCGAGGCCGTCCGGATCGATCCGCATCGGTGACGGTCTGCGTGAGCGACTCCGACTCGAGGCGCTTGAACCGACCGTAGATCGTTCGACGTTCGGCGTCGTATCACTCGTCGAGTTCCGTCTTGTCATCCCGTCTTTGTACGCGATCGCCGCCAATGGCCGCTCCGTCGGTTTTTCCCTCGACCTCCTCCGGAGGCTCTCGGAAATCCTCGAGCGGTATCTCGTTCAGATGTTCCGGTGATGTTCCGTCCTCAACACGGGAAGTAACTTCTAATGGATTATTCGCGAGTCCTCGAGGTATACTGGTGTTCCCGGTTGCTATTCTTCAGGAGCCGTCCACTGCTCGATCGTTTCGACGCCGCTGGTCGTGCTGGTACCCCAGTTTCGTCCCCGGATTACGAATCCGCAACTGGCGACCTATCTCTTCTACGTCTTCGATATCGGTAAACGCGAACAGCCCGTCCAGATATGGCAGCGATACGGCCATCCCTTCCACGGTGGGCTCGTAGGAGGGTGACGCAGCCAGCGGGTTCAACCACAGGAGTGCGCTCGATAGCCGTGCGAGCCACGCTATTCCTTCCTCGAGGAGATCGATCTCGCCGACTTCCAAGCCGTCGCTGATCACGAAAACCGTTGTCGATCGGTCGACTGCGTACGGTGACGTTCGCCGTATCGATTCGATCGCATGTCCGATCCGGGTACCGCCTCCCCATTCGGTCTCCGCACGCTGTAACGCTCGGACGGCGTCGGCCGCTGACGCCGCTTCGAACTGCTCGGTAACCTCTCGAGCGCTGGTGTCGAAAACGAATATTCGAACGCTGTGGAAGACCTCTGACACCGAACGGAGAAACCGAATGAGGAATCCTCGGTTGATGGTATCGAGGACGGATCGACTAACGTCGACCAGTAGCAAGCACTGTACCCTCGTCGTTCGCCGGGTCTGGCGCGGAACTTCGGTGACCGTTCCTCCCGTGGCGAACGCCCGGCGAAGCGCTCGTCGCATATCGATTCGGTTGCCCGTGGTATTTCGAGTCCACCGATTGTGTTGTACTGTAGAAAGCGAACGCCTAACCTTCTCTACGGCCTCGTCCAATCTCTCGGCGTCAGTTACGTCACCGACGTCTACCGGCGTAGAGCTACCGATCCGACTGTACGCCGACGCCGTCGATTGTCCGGTATCGTCTCCACCGTCGTCACTATCGACACCCTCTCCAACATCGGTCCGGCGGCGATCAATGTTCGAGTCCGACGGCGGACTGGATCGGGACTCGATCCCGTTGGGCTCGGTATCGCTTCGTTCGACCGTCCGTTCTGTTGGCGATTCCTGGGACCCGTCGTCGGAATGCCGGTTTGGTGCCGACTTCGATAGCTCCGTCCGATTGGTCGACGACCCCGAATCGGACGACCCCGAATCGGACGACCGAACGTCGCGTGTCTCGTCGGAGTGGGCCGATCGTGTCGCTGCTGCAGCGGTCGCCCGTCCATCCTGCCCTCGAGTGCGATCCCGTTCCTCGTCCCTCGTGCCTACTCTCTCCCGTAAGGTGTCCCAGAACGGTGGAAAAAGCCGGTCAAAGAGCTCCGAATCCGCCTGGCTGGAGACGAGCGTCGTCCGGAGTGCGACCTGAACTCGGCGTCGGTCCTCGATCCCGACGACCGTAAGCGCCTCCATCGCGTCGACACCCGCGTTCGCCGGGACGTCCGCTCCGGCGCGGCGCAGGTCTCGAACAAAGGTCGTCACGCGCGTCACAATATGATGTCGGGTCACAACGGCATCCAGCTTCGAATCTGCGGTTTCGGCGCGTTCGTCGTTCACAGCTCTCCACCGGTCGTTCGCGTGCGTTCGCCGGCCGCCAAGAGCGTTTCGAGGAGTTCGTCGTCGACTCGGTTCGTGTCCGCTCCCTCTTTGAGCAAGCATCCGAGCGTCCGTTCGATATCGGATTGGGAAAGCGAGCCGTCGCCCCCGTTCTTGAGTTCGGCGACGGCTCGAGCCCAGTCGAGCGTTTCGGCTATCCCCGGCTGCTTGAGTAGCGTCTCGTCGCGCAATCGTTGCGTGACGCCCACGATCTCGTCCGCGAAGTCTCCCTCGAGCGTCTCGACTTTTCGACGGACGATCTCTCGTTCCTTCTCGAAGCTCGGCATCCCGATATGGAGGAAGAGACACCGGCGCTTTAACGCGTCGCTCAGTCCTCGAGTTCTGTTCGAGGTGATGATGACTATCGGCGGCGTCTCGGCACGGACGGTCCCGTATTCGGGAATCGTCAGCTGAAAGTCCGAGAGGAGTTCCAAAAGCAGTGCCTCGAATTCTTCGTCGGCTCGATCGATCTCGTCGATGAGCAGGACAGGAGGCGTTTCACCGTCGTGATTGACCGCGCGCAACAACGGCCGTTCCAGCAAGTACGCGTCGTCGAAGACGGTCTCGCCGTCGGTCACACCGCGTTCGTCCGCCTGGACGGAGAGGAGCTGCTTCGTGTAGTTCCACTCGAAGAGCGCGTTCTCGGCCGTCAGGCCTTCGTAACACTGGAGCCGGATGAGCTCCGTGTCGAACCCCTCCGCGAGCACCTTTCCCAGCTCCGTCTTGCCGCCCCCCGGCTCGCCTTCGACGAGAAGGGGTTTCCCGAGACGGAGCGTGAGCAAAAGCGTCGTCACGACATCGTCTTCTGCGACGTAATCCGTCTCGTCGAGAACCGTTCGAAGAGCCTGCTCCGTGAGATCGGTAAACGCCGATGATCGCTCGTGAGAACCCATTTTCCGTAGTAACAACCCCGACCATCAAAAATACTATGACCGGCGAAAGTTGCAGTCGTATCGATCCGACCGCTCGCCCGTTTACGTCTCTGAGAAGTCGTCTCTCCCGGAGGAGGAACTCCCCGTTACCGAAATTTTCGATCTTCCGTAACCGATCGTCAGCCAGTCAGTTACGAATTTTACTTTTCGTCGCTGGGTTCTCAGCGAACGCGTTCGATCAGGAGAACTGTTCCTGAAGGTTGTTCAACCCCCCCGTGAAGACGGGAGTGAGATTTTCCTTCGCGTCGTCCATGTTACCGTCTTCGACGTCGAAGTACCCGACCCACTTCGCGAGCGTCCGATCGGTTTCGGTGATCGGGATCAGCCGCAACTCGCTGTGATAGTTGGTCTTGGCTCCGCCACCCTCGAGAATGGTGTACTGATAGAATCGATCCGCATCCGAATGCGCAACGAGGCGTTCGCGAACGGTCTTCTCTCCCGCTTGGAAATTCCGGATCGACCCGACACGGTCGCCCGGACCGTCTTCCTCGAGCGTGCAGTCGGTGATGACCGGATGCCACTCGTCGATACTACCGAAATCGCGGACCGTCCCCCAGACGTCTTCCGTCGACCCTGGAATCACTTGGGAAACGACTACCCTCGGTTGATACGTCATGTTGTGCTTGTTATTATATAACAAGACGGATATTAAAGATGGCGGTGCAACGGCGGTCGTTCCAATTCGTATCCTTCGCGACGGTGAATCTCACGGCGGTAACCCGATTACCGAAGCCGAGCGCTCACGATTCGAGCACGGCGAAAAACCGGGCGGGCGAGCCTTCCCCGCCTTCGACCGTAATGAACGGCCCATAGAACGGTACTCGAGTGTCCGTCGGAAGTTCGGACAGATTCGTGAGGTGTTGCATGAGTATCGCACCGTTCTCGAGGATGACCTTGTGGACTTGGAAATCCTCCGAGTCGAAGTCCGGAAGGCGAGCCGGATACTCGCTGAAACAATCGAATCCGACAGCTTTCGCGCCGTTGTCGACGAGCCATTCGGCCGCTTCCGGCGCGCAGTAGGGTGACTCGTCGTAATAGGTCGGATACTCTCCCCACGCTTGATCAGTCCAATCGGTTCGAATCAGCACGATGTCGCCGTCGCGAACGTCGGCCGCCCGCTCCATCACGGCCGCTTTCGTAATTTCGTCGTTCGAACCGACCTCGCTCAGGTCGACGACGAAGGCGTCGCCACAAACTCGGTTTAGCGAAACGTCCGCCGCCGTCTCTCCATCTTTTACCGTGTGTCGCTCGAAATCGACGTGCGAGCCCGTGTGAAGGAGCATGTCCACTTCGCTACTCTGCCAGTGCCCGGGTCCTTTCGTGTGCGTGGTCAACTCGAGATCTTTGTCTACGGACGGCGGGCTCAGCGTTTCTTCCCCGATAGGGACCGACAGATCGACGATTCTCGTCACGGTTCGTCCCCTCCGTCTTGACACTCCGCGACGGGGGGTTCTTCTTCGTCCTCCAGCGCGCGGAGTATCACCTCAGGAGTCACCGGTATCTCCGTGATCTGAACGCCGATGGCGTCCTTGATCGCATTGACGATCGCCGGGATCGGTGGAGTCGCGGACATTTCCCCGATTCCTTTCACCCCGTACGGGCCGGTCTGTGACGGTATCTCCAACACCTCGTACTCGATATCGGGGACTTCGCTGGGTCCCGGAAGGCTGTACTCGTCGAAGCTTCCCGGCTTGTGATCGATATCGGGATAGTACGGGTCCGTGGTTTCGTACAGCGCGTGTGCCATCCCCATCCAAGCGCCGCCGATAATCTGTCCGTCAACCAGCGCGGGATTCACCATCTGTCCGATCTCGTAGACGGCCTTCACCGTGAGGATGTCCACTTCGCCGGTCTCGGTATCCACCTCGACTTCCGTCACCACGGTCGCGTGAGCTTCGGTCGAGTCGGGATCCATCTCGCCGGTTTCGGGGTCGACGTCGCTCTTCGGTTTGAATCCGATCCCTCGCCCCGAGATGGTTCGACCCTGCTCGAAGTGGGCGGCCATCGCCGCGTCCATGACGCTGATCGAGCGATCCGGCGCACCCAAGACGTGGATGTTTCCGTCGCCGTCGGGTTCGAGATCGCTCGGCGCCGCTTCTAACTCCTCGGCCGCGACCTCCATGAGAACTTCTTGAGCCTCGTCAGCGGCGTCGATGACGGCGTTTCCGGCTCGGTGCGTCCCGCGGCTGGCGAACGTCCCCATACAGTGTGGGCCGGTATCCGTATCTCCGGTGTCGACGATGATGTTGTCGACCGGGACGCCCATCGCGTCCGCGGCGATTTGTGCCATCGCCGTCTTCAATCCCTGACCCAGATCGGTGCTCGAAAGGGTGACGACGAAGTTTCCCGTGGTGGTGCTGTGGATCAGCGCTTGCGTCGGGTCGCCCCCCAGGTTCATGCCGGTGGGGTAGTTGACCGTCGCGAGACCGGTTCCACGGCGTTTAGACACGGCTATCCTCCTCGTTTTCTCGTTCTTTAAACGAACTCATGGTAGCGTACTCCGGCGGTAGATCGCGGCCAACCATCTCAGCCGCCGATTGCATCGTTTCGATGAGCGTTGCATCTTCGACTTCCTTTCGGTGGGGCGTGACGTCGCCGTTCTGATAGGCGTTCTTGAAGCGCACTTCCCACCGATCCAGTCCGAGCTCGTCGGCGATTTTATCCATCTGTCCTTCCACGGCGAACGAGGCTGGAGTGACGCCGAACCCTCGCATGGCGCTGCTCGGCTGTTTGGTCGTGTACACGCAATAGCAGTCGAACTTGGCGTTCGGAATGTCGTAGGGTCCGCCGACGTTGGCGGCGTGTTTCGTTACGGCGTAGGGAGTGTGACGATTGTACGCACCGGCGTCGGCGTAGCTGGTGACCTGTCGGGCGACGATTTCGCCGTCGTCGGTGACGCCGTCCTTGTAGTACATGCGCCACGCTCCGCGGGGTGAGGAGACCTGCATCTCCTCCTCTCTCGTGAACTTGTATTGGACCGGATAGCCGGTTTTCTTGGCGGCCAACGTCGCCAGCGGTTCGACGATCACGTCGACCTTCCCGCCGAACCCGCCGCCGACCGTTCCGCCGACGAACTGGAGTTTGCTGAACGGAACGTCGACGATCATCGCCGTGTTGTCCAGCGAGAAATAGAGCGCCTGCGTGTTCGTATAAACCGTAAAGCGGCCGTTGGATTCGGGTTTCGCGATTGCGGCGGTCGTTTCGGTTGGGGCTTGCTCGATGGGACTGGTCTGATAGCTCTCTTCGATGATGTGATCTGCTTGCTCGAACCCCTTCTCGACGTCACCGTATCGAACCCGCCGACACTCGTGTCCGTCGTACTCGAAGTAGTTCGTCCCCCACTCCTTCAAGGTCGGTGCGTCGGGTTCTAAAGCCTCCTCGACGTCGAAGACAGCCGGAAGTTCAGTCAGGTCCACCTCGACCTTCGACGCGGCTTCCATCGCGGCGCGTTTGGTGTCGGCGACGATCGCGGCGATGGGTTCTCCCTCGTACCGCACGCTGTCTTCGGCGAGGAGCGGCTCTTCGTTCGGACCGATGTCGATCAGTCGCAAAATGGTGTAGATGTTGTTGGGAACGTCTTCGTGAGTCAGCGCGGTGACGAACCCGGAAACCTCCTCGGCCTGGGAAGTGTCCACCGCCTCGATCTCGGCGTGTGGAACCGGACTGCGGACGACGTGAAGGTGCTTCAAATCCGGAAACGACCGGTCGTCGACGAATTCGGTCTGGCCGGTTACGTGGCCGTCTCCGTCTCGACGGCGAACCGACGTTCCGACCGAGCGCAGTTCCTTCATGCTCCGTCATCCCCCTGGCCGATCGTCGACTCGGAAGCCGCTTCGATGGCATCCACGATCGGGTCGTATCCCGTACACCGGCAGATATTCCCCGAAATCGCGTCTTCGATTTCCGCTCGAGACGGGTCCGGATTTCGCTCTAAGAGCGCCTCGGCCGTCATGATCATTCCGGGGGTACAGTACCCACACTGCATGGCGAAGTGATCGCGGAACGCTTCCTGAATGGGTGCTAACCCGTCGTCCGGAGTCACCCCTTCGAGCGTGGTGATCTCTTTTCCGACCGCGGCTTCGGCCGGAAGTAAACAGGACACGACGGGTTCGCCGTCCACGAGAACGGTACAGCTCCCGCAGCCGCCCTGTTTGCAGCCGGTTTTCGTCGCCGTGTGTCCGAGCTTATCTCTGAGGACGGACTGAAGCGGTTCCATCGGCTCGACGATTTCTTCGACTGTTCGTCCGTTAACCGTTAATTCAACGATCGTTCCGTTCATGGTGCGTTCTCCTGGGTGATGAGGTCACAAAGCGCGTCCGAGAGCTGATGGCGTATCATCTTTCGGCGGTACCACGCGCTGGCGACGGGGCCTACGGGCGGATCAGCCGCCTCGGCGGCCGTTTCGGCGGCCCGTTCGATCACGGCGCGTTCGAGACGCTCTCCCTCGAGAACGCCCTCCGCGCCGTGCATCCGTACCGGATGCGGTCCGGCACCGTTCAAGGCGATACGAGCCGTTTCGACGATTCTGTCTCGCCGTTCGATGGTCGCGGCGACCGTAACTATCGACCGCGCCGGCTCCTGGCTTCGGGTGTATTTCGTGTACGTCGTCTCGCCGTCGGGTAACGGAAATCGAATCTCCGTGACCAACTCGTCGGGCTCTATTGCGGTTGATTTCGGTCCTTCGTAGAACGCCGGTAACGCGATCCACCGATGCCCGTCTCGCCGTTGAATTTTGACCTCGGCGTCGAGAGCCAACAGCGCGACGGCGAAATCACCGAGCGGCGGCGGAGAAAACAGATTTCCGCCCACGGTTCCCATGTTTCGAATCGACCACCCGGCCGTATGACGTGCAGCGTCTCGAAGAAACGGCTCGTCGACCCGCTCGAGAACCCCCGTTAAGGTGAGGGTCGCGCCGAGCGTTCGGGTTCCGTTCGACGAGTCCACGAAATCGAGGCCGACGTCGCGAATGTCCATCACGCGGTCCGGAAACGACCGACCGTCGTTGATCTCGACCATCGCGATAGTCCCTCCCGAAACCACTTCGAGGGACGATCGATGCTCCGCCGACAGATCGAGCGCCTCCTCGAGCGTTTTTGGGCGATAATACGCCTCGATGGCCATTTCACCACCACCGGTTGTCTGTGACCACTATGGTAATTGCAAACACTACACAGGTGGTCAACCCCGTGCTAATTAAATCTTGCGTGCACTCGAGACCAGTCGAACGACTCGATATCTCCGTTCAGCAGTCGTCTGCGCTGCTCTCCCGCTGGAACTACGAAGCGGTTTCGCGGATTTACTGGAGACATGTCGCTTATATCGTTTCGGTCTCCCACTCCGTGTCGGGAATAATCGCATCCGCGTCGATTTCGATCAAGGATGCGTCGTCCACCAGACCTTCGACTTCGACGAGCGTACTTGCGGGGTAGTGCTCCTGGACGAAGAACTCGTTGCGGACGTCGTGTACCGTCTCCAGATTCGCTTCGTCCATGTGGGGCTCCTTGAGATAGACCCGAACGCGGACGACGTCTTTCATGCTCCCATCGAACTTCGCGAGGACGGCTTCTATGGCGTTCAACACGTCCCTGGTCTGGGCCTCGAGGCCCGGCTCGCTCGAGATCATCCCCGAGACGAGCACGCGTGTGTGCGAGGGGGCTTCGATCGCAACGCCGTCCGAATAGGCGACGTCGTGGTCTGCCCACTCGCCGGTTTCCGGATTAACAGCTGTCTTTTTCATCGTCGCTCGGAGGAACGTTGCCCGCCCGTATATAATTTGACTGACCAGTGTGACCGCTGATTCGACTCAAATACCAGATCGGCGATATGGCGGTATTTACTTGCGAGAGGATTGAACGTGCCCGTTTTCGGATTACTGTCGCCGGATCCGTGCAGAACGGTGCCAATCTTTTTATAGGCTTTCGAGTAGTATCCCCTATGGACGTAGGTGTCCTGACAGTTGCACTCGCTGATGAATCGCTCGACGATTGTTTGGCATACCTCGCTGATCGCGATGTCGGCGCCGTCGAACTCGGTTGCGGCGGGTTCGTCGGCGACGATCATCTCTCGCCTGAGGAGTATCTCGACGACTCGGACGCGCAAGCGACCCTGCAGTCACAACTCGAGGAACACGAATTATCCATCTCCGCGTTAGCCACGCACAACAATCCACTCCACCCGGACGAAGACCGGGCACGGGAGGCCGACGACGAACTCCGAAACGCGATTCGGCTGGCCGGCCAACTCGACGTCGACACGGTTACGACGTTTTCGGGACTCCCTGCCGGCGGGCCGGAAGATTCCGTTCCGAACTGGATCACGGCTCCGTGGCCCGGAGAACACCTCGACGCGCTCGAGTATCAGTGGGAGGTAGCCGACTCCTACTGGACCGACATAGCGGCCTACGCCGACGAGCACGGCGTCGATATCGGGCTCGAAATGCATCCAAATATGTTCGTCTACGAACCGGACGGGTTGCTCGAACTCCGCGAGCGAACGAACGATCGGATCGGCGCGAACCTCGATCCGTCGCACCTGATCTGGCAGGGGATCGATATCGAGACCGCGATTCGAAACCTGGGACGGGCGGATGCAATCCATCACTTCCACGCCAAGGATACCAAGGTGTACGACGACAACGTCCGCGAAAAGGGGGTTCTCGATACCACCCCGTACACCGAAGAGATCGACCGATCGTGGCTGTTTCGATCGATCGGCTACGGCCACGGCGAAGCGTTCTGGAAAGATATCGTCTCGACGCTTCGGATGGTCGGCTACGACGGCGCACTGTCCATCGAACACGAGGATTCGCTCACGTCTTCGCGCGAAGGCCTCGAGAAAGCGATCGACGTCTTGAATCGCGCCGTGTTCGAAACGAGTCCGGGTGACGTATACTGGGCGTAATACAGAACGAACGCGTTCGCTCTGCGCCGAGTCACCTTCACCGTGTCCCTCGGTTCAACAGGACTGCTGAACTACTGGGAATCGTTCGTTCGGCGTAGAACCTGTGCTCGCGCGGATACAAGTCGATCCGACGGCGTGTTCTGTATTAGAGAACTATTGTACTAGTAATTTCGCTCACATGGCACCATAGAAGGTAAGCATCGGTCAAAATCAACGGGAATTCCCTCTGATGATGACGTTTTGCTATTCAAGAACGTCTGTTCGGGTGTGCCGTGAATATAATTACAGTAGTATGGATGTAACCGATAATGCAGTATGGAACGTTTCAGAAATGACAGAGTCTGCTCATCGCACCGACAACGGAGGTTTGGGATAACTTCACGTCGGCACCTCGGCGATGATTTTCCCGTCAATTGGCCGATTCGTGCAGGAATTGTACGAAGTATGCAAATCGACACTCGAAATCGATTAGTAGACTCACAGCAATTGTTGAAAGGTCAGTTCTGAATCGGTCAACGACGATCCGCGTTTCAGTTCCAGCCGATCGATCGCCGTTGGTCCACGAGTTTGTTTCCTATTTCAGATATCACGTACATTGCGTAATAGAAGAGAACAACGAACGGATGAGTGATTGAATTGGTAATATTTGTTGAGAACGTTGCGAACGGGAATATATCTGAACCTTTCGGTGCTAATCGGTACTATTATTCGTTCTTACTATTCCTGGGTGGCGTAATGGAAGACGCTCTGTGAAGGGGACCTCCAAAATAGGTTGTTGTTCGTGTCGAGACTACCGTTTCGCTAGCGGTCTCGAGTAAACAAATCGGTTCATTCCGGCGCATTTCCTTCGGTTGAATTAGAGAAAATATAGTGAAAATCACTAACTCAGTAATTTTCGGTAATTATTTATATTCCTGCATGGATGGGTGCGGTGTGTGTTGACATGACAGACACTGATAGCGGCGAACTACCGGTTAGTCTCAACAGACGGCTGTTCATGCGAGCGACAGGCGGACTCGGTCTCGCTGGACTCACCGGTTTCACCGGCCAGGTCGGTGCACAGGGCGGACACGAAATCACACTCGAGGCTGTAAAAAAGGAGAACGGATGTCTCGGCGGTCCGCCGGATCATGCTGGCCCGCCGGACCACGCAAACGGAGAAGGACCGCCGGATCACGCCGGTCCGCCGGACCACGCAAACGGAGAAGGGCCGCCGGACCACGCTGGACCGCCGACAGGCAAAGATCACACCTATCGGTGGATCGGCGTCTCGCCGACTGAGATCGAAGACGAGGAGAATCCAACCCTTTCGCTGATCGCTGGTGAAGAGTACACCCTCGAGTGGACGAACACCGACGGGTCTCATCACAATTTCACGATTCGCGACGACGAGGGGTGCGAGCTACTCGCGTCCGAGGGGACCGCAGAAGCGGGCGAAACGGAGACCGTCGAGTTCACGGCGACCGCGGAGATGGCCGAATATCACTGCGGTTCTCACCCCGACGAGATGCGCGGGACCATAGAGATCGGCGAACCCGAAGACCCGATCGACGACGATTGGATTCAGGTCCTCTACCTCGGCGGGGTCGAAGACGGTGCCACACACTATTCGGAAGACCTCGTCGTCGAGCTCACGCCGTACCTGTTGAATCGTGGGATCAAAGCCGTCTACACTGAGCGACAGGACGACCTCAATGCGGAGACGCTCAGCAATTACGACGCGCTGATGGTGTACGGAAACCGCCTCGAGATGACCGACGAGCAAGAGGATGCCGTAATCGACTTCGTCGAAGACGGTGGCGGCTTCGTTCCCGTACACAGCGCATCCGCTTCCTTCACCGGGTCGGACCGGTTCATCGAACTCGTCGGCGGTCAGTTCGAGTGGCACGGTCACGAGGAGATGACCACCGATCGCATTCGGCCGGACCATCCGGTCTTTGACGGCGTCGAGGAAATCGAAGCCGTCGAGGAAACGTACAGGCACATGAACTTGAACGACGATATCGAGGTCCTCGCCCACGGTGCCGGCGGAGACTACGAGGACGACGAGGAAGAGCCCTTTACCTGGGTTCGCGAGCAGGGGGACGGTCGGGTCTTCTACACCGCCTGGGGACACGACGACGGCGTGTGGTCGACGAACGGCTTCAAGCAGAAGGTCGAAAACGCGATTCGCTGGACGACGGGCAACGAAGACACGATCGCCGACGACACCCGCGTTCTGGACGAACTGGAATTCGTCGAGGCGGACGTTCCGTTCTACGGACCCGGCGAGCCGCCGGAAGAAGTCCTCGAAGACGATTCGTGGGCTCGAATGCAACACCCGCTCGACGTTTCGGAGTCGCTCTCTCATACGATCACGAACGCCGAGTTCGATATCGACCATTACGTGAGCGAAGAAACGCTCCCCGAGGATTTGGAAGGAAACATCCTGGATATGGCCTTCGACGCTCGAGGACGCTGTTGGATCTCGCTCACCGCCGATTATCCGAATAATGCGGGCGGTGGTGAAGACAAAATCCTCGTCTGCGACGACACCGACGGCGACGGTGAGCCCGACCAATTCACCGTTTTCAAGGACGGCCTCTCTATCCCCCTGAGTCTGACACCGTACGAAGACGGCGTGATCGTCTCGGAGATAGAGGACAACCACGACGAAGGTCGAGTGGTCTACTTCGGGGACACGGACGGAGACGGCGTTGCCGACGTCGAGGAAACGTTGCTCACCGGGTTCGGAACCTGGGACACGCACGCCTCGCTCAACCAGATCACCTACGGTCTCGATAACTGGGTGTACGGCGCCGTCGGCTACGCGGGATTCGACGGCACCGTCGGCGACGAAGACCATTCCTTCGATCAGTCGATCTTCCGATTCAGACCCGACGGCTCCGAACTCGAGCACATCGGTGACTTGCCGACGAACACGGCCGGGCTCGATTTCAGCGAGGAGGGACTCCTCTTCGTCTCCGCTGCGACCAGCGGGACGCATCCGACCGCGTACTCGGCTATTCCGGAGCGGTACTACGACCTGGTCAACGGGTTTTCGGCGAACGACATCCCCAGTATCCTCGGCGAAAACTACAGCAGAACCGACGACGACAATCGAATCCTGCCGATTCACGACCGAGTACGGCAAGTCGACCAGCAGGGCGGCTTCACGGCGGCGACGGATCACGAAATATACACCGCACGCGAGTATCCCGAGCAGTACTGGAACCGGACCGGCTTTGTCGGCGAAGGGACAGGTCAACTGCTGGGAACCTTCTTCTTAGAACAGGACGGCGCGGGGTATACGGCTGTCAACCACAACAACCTCGTAAGCAGTAACGACGAGTGGGTTTCTCCGACGTATGCAAACGTCGGTCCCGACGGAATGGTGTGGTACATCGACTGGTACAATTACGTCTTCCAACACAATCCGACGCCGGACGGGTACGAGACGGGTGATGGCAACGCCTACGAGACCGATCTGCGCGACCATTCCCACTCTCGGCTCTACCGCGTTACCCACGGCGACGACGTCGAAACCCAGCCCCAGGATTTGAGCGACGCCGATCCGGGCGAACTGGTCGACGCCTTGACCGACGACAACATGTTCTGGCGACTCACCGCCCAGCGGCTCCTGGTCGAACGCGGCGAGGACGACGTCGTCGACGACCTCCTCGAGCTGATCGACGACGACGCACAGGACGAACTGGGGCTCACCCCCGGCGCAATTCACGCGCTCTGGACGCTTCACGGGCTCGGTCTTCTCGAGGAAGGGACGGATACCGAGGCGCTGGCCGCCGCGAAGGATGCCCTAACCCATCCGTCGGATGGGGTCCGCCTGAACGCGGTACGGGTCCTGCCGGGCTCGGAAGCGACGCGCGAGGCTATCCTCGAGAACGACGTATTGAACGACGACGATCAACGCGTGCGGATGTGGGCGCTCCTCAAACTCGCGGAGGTGCCGGAGTCGTTCGAGGTTGGTGAGCAGATCTTCGACGTGCTTAGCACGGACGACAATGCCGAAGATACGCTGCTGGTCGATGCGGCGTCGTCCGGCGGTTCCCAGCACGCTGACGGGTTCGTTACCACGTACGAAGCGGAGGTGGGTGACGACGACGAAGACGATGAAGACGACGAGGACGATATGCCGAACCTGCTCAGCAACCCGTCCTTCGAGGATGCTGACAACGACAGTCCCGACGACTGGGAAACGAACACCTGGGGCGGAAGCGGTGAGTTCTCGCACGACGACTCGACGGCCAACACCGGCGACTACAGCGCTCGAATCGACTCCGACGACGGAGCCGACATCTCGTGGAGTCAGACGGTTTCCGTCGAGCCAAACACCGAGTACACCCTCAGCGGCTGGATCAGAACCGAAGACCTCGATGCGGGGACGGGGTACGGTGCCCAGTTCAACGTCCACGAAATCGGCCAAGATTCGTTGACCGACGCGGTCGACGGCGATACCGATTGGACGGAAGTCGAGGGAACGTTCGATAGCGGGAACAACGAGGAGCTGACCATCAACGCCCTGTTCGGCGGCTGGGGCGAATCGACCGGAACCGCCTGGTTCGACGACGTGTCGCTCGTTCAGTCCGGTGATGCCGCGGAGGGCGGGCTCGAGTTGGTCTACAATCGCATCGTTCAACACCTCGAACTGGAAGACGAGGACGACGAAGAGGACGTTCCGGCGGATGTGCTCGACCCCGATGAGGTGATCGAACTCGAGGGCGAGTTCGATCACTGGGTCGGCGTCGCTCCGGAGGAAATCGACGGCGAGGAGAACCCGACTCTCACACTGGCAGCGGACGACGAGTACACCGTCGAATGGACCAACACCGACGGGGTATTCCACAACTTCGCAGTTCTCGACGACGACAGGGAGTCGATCGTGTCGACCGACGGGATAACTGACGAGGGCGAGACGGAGACGGTCGAGTTCGTCGCAAGCGAGGAGATGACCGAGTATCTCTGTGAACCACATCCCGACACGATGTCGGGAGACGTCGTCGTCGAAAGCGACGAGTAGGTAAGCGAGCACCCGTCGTTACAATTTTCACGTTTCAGTATTGGTTCGTCGAATGTCCCTCGGCTAACGGATTCCGTTCGCTCACCCTCGATGCCTCAAAAAATTATACTACTCCATCACACATTCCGATATTTGTATTTAATCTAAGGCACAAAGCACACGATACACCCATACAATTATATTTGATGGTTCCCTTATCATTGGTATGCGGAATGAGAACACAGACTCGAGTAGACGAGAGATTCTACGAAAGACCGGTGCTGTCGGCACTGCCGGCGTCGTCGGGATGGCCGGCTGTTTGGGGGACGAGGATCCAGATCTCGGAAATTATCCACCAGAAGGAGATACCGTTACGTTCGGTTTAAACGCGCCACAGAGCGGGATTCTCGCACCCGACGGCGTCGTCCAGTTCGACGCCTTCGAGATGGCGCTCGATCATCTCAACGAGGGAGGCGGATGGGTCGATATGTGGGACGACCTCTCCGGTGATGGGGTCCTCGACTACGAAGTCGAGGGAACGACGGCCGATAGCGCCGGCGACGGTGAAACGTCCAGAGAAAACATCCAGCGGATGGTCGAGCAAGACAACATTCAGATGTGGACCGGCGGCGTCTCGAGCGGCGTTGCCGAGACGCTCCAAGAGGTGGCCCAACAGGAACGCGTTCCGTACATGGTCAACCTGTCCACGTCGAACTTGATCACCGGAGAGCACGCGACCCGATACAGCTTTCGGACGGCCGCACCCACCTATATGCTCGGCGCTGGTGTGGCGGACGTTCTCCCCGACGAGCTGGGTGACGATTTGGACTTTTATCAAATCTACCTCGACTATTCGTTCGGCATCACCGGGCGGGAGTCGATGTTAGAAAACCTCGAAGAGGCAGGGTGGACGGAAGTCGGCGCACAGTCGATTCCGGAGGGCGAGACCGATTACAGCGCACACCTCAGTAGCGCGATGGATTCGGATGCGGACGTCGTTATCCTCTCGACGTTCGGTGACGCGCTGACGAACGCGCTGTCACAGGCCTCGGATATGGGACTGAAAGACGAGATGGAGATCGTCGTGACGACGATGAGCAACTTCTCGCTCGAGCCGGCGAGCGACCACATCGAGGGAGTCTACGGCACCACCGACTGGAACGCCGAACGGGACGACGAGTACTCACAGGCGTTCGTCGAGGAGTACGAAGACCGGTTCGACGAGACGCCCGGGTTCGCCGCGAAGTTGGTGTACGAGAACGTCCTTCTGTACGCGGAGGCGGTCGAGCGAGCCGATACGTTCAATCCACCGGAGGTCATTCGCGAACTGGAGGACTACGAGTACGACCATACGGGAGTCGGCGACGCTCATATGCGAGAGTGTGACCACCAGGCCCATCGGATGGTTCCGGTGGTACGTGGTCTCTCCGAGGAAGAACAGGACGAAACCGGCCTGTACGTCGAACTCGTCGAGGAGGCTCCCCAAGAGGTTACCACGTACGGCTGTGACGAAGGTCCGGCAGCGGACGTCGATCTGGGGGATCACGGTGACTGATGAACATTGTCCGCTGTCTCGACTAACAACATGTTACTAAGGCTATGATCGAATCAGCACTCACGTTCCTGTTTCTGACGTTGAGCGTCGCAGCGGTGTACATCCTGGTCGCGACGGGACTCTCGATCACGATGGGAACGCTCGATTTTGCCAATATGACGCACGCAGCGTTGTATCTCTTCGGAGCGTACATCGCTCTCGTCATCATCGGCAAACCGGAGGTCGGCGGTGCACTCGAGTCTGCAGGATTCTCCACCTTCGGCCTCGGCTGGGGGCTCGTTCCGGCGATAATACTGACGCCGATCATCGTCTTCGGAATCGGACTAGTACTCGAGAAGTACGTGGTTCGACCGCTTTCCGATCGCGACGTCGTCGATCAGATACTGATCACGTTCGGCCTCCTCTTTATGGCCCAAGAGTTGATGGCGATCCTCTTTGGCACCGGGGGCCAAACCATCTCGAGACCGGGCTGGGCCAGCGGACCGTTGGCCTTACCGGGTATCGGAACCGTTTCGCGGTGGCGGTTTTACGTAATACTCATTACGGCCGTCCTGATGATCGGCTTACTGCTGTTCTATAAAAAGACGGACTTCGGACTCGTCGTCCGAGGGGCGACCCAAGACGCTCAGATGGTGCAACTGCTCGGTATCAAGGTAAACCGTCCGTACGCGTTCGTCTTTGGAATCGGCGCGGCGTACGCGGGAATCGCGGGACTGCTCGGCGGAACGATATTCGCGATCAACCACGAACTCGGCGTCGAGATCCTTATTCCCGCGCTTCTCGTCGTCGTCGCCGGCGGAATGGGAAGTATCAAGGGAACGATCGTAGCGGGCACGCTCTTCGGGTTAGCGTGGGCGACCGCCAACTCCGTCTATCCGCAGGGAATGGAAGCTAGCATATACCTCGTCGCGATCGTGATAATCATGCTTCGGCCGGAGGGACTATTCGGCTCGACGGGGGTGGAAATGTGAGCCTCCGCGACGTAACCGGACGTCTCAACATCGGGAAACCGACCCTGAGTTGGGAGTACTGGGACGAGATCAAAGGGACGGAATCGTTCATTTTCGTCGCGACGACCGTCTTCGTGCTCCTCTGGTCGTGGCTCTTCGCTCGCGCCCCGATTACGAGTGCAGTCGGCGGCTACCAGTCGTTGGCCGTCACCGTCCTCATCTGGGGAATATTCGCGATCGGATTCGACCTGCTTCTGGGCCAGACCGGGCTGTTGTCGTTCGGACACGCGATATTCTGGGGCGGCGGCGCGTACGCAGCGGGGCTGTTCAGCTACCACGTAACGGGCGATCCGATCCTGGTGGTCGTAGCCGGCGTCGTCTTCGCGCTCGGCCTCGCAGCGGTCGTCGGCTTCATCGCGCTTCGGCGCCACGCGGTTTACTTCGCGATCCTGACGCTCGCGATCGGCCAGTTCGTCTACTTCCTCGCCGTATCTCCGTTACAGGAGATCACCGGCGGCTACAACGGGTTCATCTACGTTCAGGTCGAACCGGTAGCGGGATTCATCAATCTCGGCCAACCGCTCCCCGGAGTACTCGGAACGCTGTGGTACGATCACCTCTACCTCTTCGTCGCGGTCTTCTTCATCTTTGCCGTCGTTCTCGCGACGCGAATCGTGAAATCCCCGTACGGACTGGTGTTTCGATCGCTTCGTGAAAACGAACAGCGAGCGGCGTTCATCGGCATCAACGTCTGGCGGTACAAGTTCATGGCCTTCATCCTCTCCGCCCTGTTCGCCGGGATAGCGGGTAGCCTGTACACGATTCATACGGTGTTCGTCTCCGTCGAATCGCTCTACTGGCTAATCAGCGGCGAGGTCGTTATTATGACCGTCCTCGGCGGATTGGGATCAGTGTTCGGACCGATCCTCGGCGCGATCCTCTACGTGTACGTCCGCGGGGTCGTCGACGGATTCCCGATCGTCGGCCCGTACTGGTTCCTGATACTCACGACCCTGTTTACCGTCGTCGTCTGGGTCTTCCCGCAGGGGCTGTGGGGAATCGTCGGAAAGATCGGCCAATCACTCCGCGGACTCACTCGCAGGTGGAACGAACCATGACATTCTTCGAAACGAGAGAACTGACGAAATCGTTCAACGGATTGACCGCGGTCGACAACGTTTCCGTCTCGATACGTGAAGGTGAACTGGTCTGTGTTATCGGACCGAACGGAGCCGGGAAAACGACCTTCGTGAACCTCATCACGGGAATGCTCGAGCCGACCTCGGGCGAAGTCCTGTTCGAGGGAACCGACGTAACCGGCGCTGATCCACACGAGATAACCCAAGCCGGTATCAGTCGATCCTTCCAGACGGCATCGTTGTTCTCGAACCTCACGGTCGAAGAAAACGTGAAGGTCGCGACGATCGCGGCCGAACAGGGATCGTTCCGGCTGAATTTCTTTCGGCGTCTCGACGGCTATTCGACGATAACCGATCGAACCCAAACGTTGCTCGAGCGGTTCAATCTCGTTTCAGACCGGGATATGGACACCGGCTCGCTCTCGTACGGAGATAAACGACGACTGGAAATCGCGGTCGCCATGGCCAACGAACCGCGGTTGATCTTTATGGACGAACCGACGGCAGGGATGTCTCCGGAGGAGACGCAGGCGACGACGGAGTTGATCAAGTCCGTTCAGGAGGAACGATCGATGGGAGCCGTGATGATCGAACACGATATGGACCTCGTCTTCGACCTCGCCGATCGAATCGTCGTGTTGAACAGGGGCGAAATAATCGCCAGGGGAACCCCGGACGAGATACAGGAACACCCGGAGGTACAGGAAGCGTACCTCGGCGGGGTGGAACAATGACGCTGCTCGAACTGGACGACGTCCATTCGCACTACGGCCCGAGCCACATCCTTCGAGGCGTCTCGCTGACGGTCGAGCAGGGAGAGGTCGTAACGCTCCTGGGCCGTAACGGCGCGGGGAAAACCACGACGCTGCGAAGTATTATCGGTGCCGCGCCGCCGGAGATATCGGCGGGGAGCGTCGTCTTTCGGGGCGAAGACGTCGCCGGAAACGAACCGGAAGACATCGTCATGAACGGGATCGCTATCGTTCCCGAAGAGCGTCGCGTGTTCGGCGATTTCACCGTCGAAGAAAATCTACGGATGCCGGACATCTCCCGACAGGACTGGAACACGGTCCTCCGCGATATGCCGGTCGATAACGAGCCGGGGATGGACAACGACGAGATATACGAACTCTTCCCGCGGCTCGAGGAACGACGCGAACAGAGAGCCGGAACGCTTTCGGGCGGTGAACAGCAGATGCTCTCTATCGCCCGGACGCTGAAGCTCCCGAACGTCGATCTGTTGTTGATGGACGAACCGACGGAAGGCCTGGCTCCGCAGATCGTCGAGTCCGTCCTCGAGTCGATCGAACGGATCGCGGAGACTGGAACGACTATTTTACTGGTCGAACAGAACTCGACCGCCGCGCTCACCGTTGCCGAACGGTGTTATATTCTCGACGACGGAGCGATCGTGTACGAAGGAACGGCGGACGAACTCGTCGCGGACGACGACGTCCGTCATCGGTATCTCGCCGTCTGATCGCGCCGTCGCCCAACTCTCATCCTTCAATCGAACGAACGAGGGTATCAGTCTATTTCGGTGCCGCTAGTGAAGCCAAAACTCGAATCCCCGAAACGGCCCGGATTACTGCCGGGAAGCGGTCACCGCGTCGTTCACTTTTTCGATCGGATGGGGCGGATTCTCGGCTTGACCGCTTCGTTCGCCGATCTGACTTCGACACGAGCCACCGGGCGCAACGGGTCTCCCGTCGCTCGAGTCGATCTTCTCGTATAGCTGTTCGGCGATCGTTTTCGAGAGATCGTAGTGTTCGGCTTCGTATCCGAACGAACCCGCCATCCCGCAGCAACTCGAGTCGAGCGGGTCGACCTCGTACCCTGCGCGGCGGAGAACGCCGACGGCGTGGTGATCTTTCCCCGTCGCCTTCTGATGGCAGTGGCCGTGGTAGGCGAGGATCTCTTCTGGCTCCTCGAGGGGCAATTTCTCGACGAGTCTGTACGTGTCGAGGTACTCACATACCCCGTACGAGTGATCGGCGACCGTCCGTGCTCCCGACGTATCGACGAGATCTACGTACTCGTCCTGAAACACCACCGCGTCGGACGGTTCGACGGCGACGATCTCGTAGCCGTCGTCGATGTACTCGTCGAACTGATCGATGTTCGCACGAGCGCGTTCTTCGGCGGCGTCGAGCAGCCCGACCGAGTACGCCGCTCGGCCGCTCGGGCCGATATCGTCCGGAATTGTGACGTGTACTCCCGCCGACTCGAGGACGCGGACAGCAGCTTTTCCCGGCGTGGGATAGCTATAATTGGTGTAGGTGTCGGGGAACAACACTACTTTCCTGTCCGCTTCCGACTCGCTCACCCGCGAACCGCGGTTGCGGTACCATTCCCGGAGCGACTCTTGACGGAAGGGAGGAAGGTCCCGTTCTGGAGCGATGCCAGCAACCTTCTCCAGTACGAGACGGTTACCCGGAATTTTCTGGGCCATATTCGAAACGGGGGCGAGCGCGCTCCCGATTTTCGAGAGCGTATCGATGTTCCCGAACAATCGGGAGCGCAGCCCGACGCCCGCTTGCTGGTGATACTGGTGTTTGGTTTCGGTTTTGAGCTTCGCCAGATCGACCCCAGTCGGACAGTCGCTTTTGCAACCCTTACAGCCGATACAGAGGTCCAGAACCTCCTCTTGGAAGCGCTCGGAGAACAGTTCTTCTTCGGGGATCTCGCCCGAAATCGCCGCGCGGAGCATGTTCGCACGCCCGCGGGTCGTCGCGATTTCGTCGTTCATTCCCCGATATGTCGGACACATCACGTCGTCGCTCTGTCGACAGGTACCACAGCCGTTACAGAGCTCGACGAGGTGTGCGAATCCACCCTCGTCGGAAAAATCCAGTTTCGTCTGCGGTTCGATCGAGGTATACCCGTCGCCGTATCGTAAGTTCTCGCGCATGTCGGTCGGATTCTCGTCGGTGTACACGACCTTCCCCGGGTTCATCAGCCAGTCGGGATCGAAGACCGACTTGACCGACTTGAACGCCTCCCAGAGATCCTCACCGTACATTTTCGGATTGAACGCGGTTCGTGCGAGCCCGTCGCCGTGTTCGCCGGAGAACGCCCCGTCGTGCTCGAGGACGAGATCGGTCACGTCCTCGGTGATCGATTGCATCGTCTGAATTCCGTCGTCTTCTTTCAAGCTGAGAACGGGCCGGATGTGAAGCGTCCCGCTTCCGGCGTGAGCGAAATACGCGGCGGACGTCTCGTGATCGTCGAGGACGGCCATGAACTTCTCGACGTACTCGGCGAGTTCTTCGGGCGGGACGGTCGCATCCTCGATGAAAGGATACGGTTTCGCGTCCCCCTCGAGCCCCATCAGTAATGGAATCGCTGCCTTTCGGAGCTTCCAGAGCGATGTCTGTTCCTCGTCACTGTACGCTTCGAGAACCTCGAAGGCATAGCCGTCGTCGACGAAGTGTTCGTTCGTCTCCCTGATCGGCTTCTCGAGATCGTCGTGGAGTTCGGAGTCGAACTCCAACAGCAGCGCCGCGTTCGTTCCGTCGGGAATGGGTTCTTCGTATCGAGCGAACTGTTCGGACTCTCGTGCGAGCCTGAACACCTCGCTGTCCATCAGCTCGACCGCACTCGGATCGAACTCGAGGGCTTCAGGGACGGCCTCGAGGGCATCGAGTAAATCTTCGAAACAATAGAGCGCGAGAGACGTCCGTTCGGGGAGCGTTACGAGTTCTATCTCCGCCTCGACGACGACGCCGAGGGTGGACTCCGCGCCGACGAGCAGTTTCGAGAGGTTGATCACCCGTTCGCCGTCCGCGTTTTCGAAGAGTACCTTGTTGAGGTTGTAACCGGAGACGTTCCGCTTGAGGTCCGAATACCGATCCGCTATTTCGTCGGCGTTGTTCTCGACGAGCGCACGCACCGTCCGATAGATTTCCGCTTCCCGATCGTCCTTCGAAACGATCGTCTCCCATTCGTCGGAGTCGAGGACGACCTCGCGAGTGTGGATACGCGAACCGTCCGCGAGAACGACCTTCAGCTCCTCCGTATAGGCGTCCGTGATCCCGTACCGAACCGAGTGTGCGCCGGTCGAATTGTTCCCGATTCCGCCACCGATCGTCGCGCGGTTCGAAGAAGCCGGATCCGGTGCGAATTTGAGGCCGTACTGTTCGACGTGCTCGTCGAAATGATCCTGAACGACGCCCGGTTGGACCGTCGCCCGTTGGTGTTCGGTGTCTATTGAAATGATGTCGTCCATGTACACCGTCATGTCGAGTACGACGCAGCCGGGACCGACGGCCTGTCCGCCGAGGGACGACCCTGCTCCGCGGGCCATAATCGGGATGCCGTGCTCGGATGCGATACGAACGGCGTTTTGCACGTCCTCGGTATCACGAGGAAGGACGACACCGGCAGGACGGGCCTGATAGATGCTTCCGTCCGTCGCGTAGAGCACCTGCGCGTACTCGTCGAAACGAACCTCCCCCTTCGTCGCCGCACGGAGATCGTCTGCGAGCACACTGTACTCGCCGACGGCCTCCGATTCGTCGTCGCGATTCGGCTGGAATTCTTCGTCCGTGCTTCGCTCGACATGGGAGTCATTAACAGCCATTATTCATGTCTCATCACCAGTAATAATAAACCCTGCGCTTATCCTCCTCTCTTTCGGAGACAATACTGCTACTAAATCGGTTCCGGGTACGGTCACTACAGTCGAATCGGGATCTCCACTGCAGTAGTGTCCGCCGAGAGAGCCGTACACAAAACGCGAGTTACCCCCCGAACTGGGACTAGCTGATTCGAATCACCCTGGAGGCTAACGGAACGTCTCGACGACGGGCACTTCGCGGGACAAACCCCGGATTTAAGAGGTTAGTTATCACAACGGTTAGTATGGAACTTATCCATATCAACATCAACGTCGCGGATGCCGAGGAAACGATCTCGTTTTACGAGCAGTTCGGATTCGAGGAGAGTTGGGAATTCGAAACGGCCGATGGTGAGACGACGAATCGATACATCGCGGACGACAACGGAACCGAACTACAGCTTTCGGATACGAACGGCGATACGGAGTTTTCAGCCGGAACCTCGTGGGACCACCTCGCGATCGGCGTCGACGACGTCGATCAGGTCTTCGAAGAACTGGATCACTACGGCGTCGTGGAGGAACCGGGCGACCAACCAGAAGCCGGTGCTCGAACGGCGTTCGTTCGAGATCCTGACGGTCGGACGGTCGAACTCGTCGAACCGCTAGAATAACGTCGCTTCAGTACTCGTTTCGCAAAAATGGAGTCGGGTCGCTGGTATGACTCGTCATCGCGTCGCTGCATCGGAACGGCCGATTCGTCTCAGAGTATGTTGGCGGCTTCAGCCTGATCGACGATCTCTTGTGCCATTTTGTTCGTGGCTTCGTCGACCATTTGACCGTCCACTTTGACGGCTCCTTTGCCCGACTCCATCGCCTCGCCGTAGGCGTCGACGATCCGTCGAGCACGGTCTGCGACCTCGGAATCGGGAGCGAAGACTTCGTTGGCGATTTCGATCTGGGACGGATGAATGGCCCACTTGCCGTCGCAGCCGATCATATTCGCCTGGTTAGCTGACTCTCGGAATCCGTCCTCGTCTTCGATATCGGCGTACGGACCATCGAGACAAGGGACTCCAGCACTTTTCGCAGCCGCATTGATGTGGGACAGCGCGTAGTGCCAGTAGTGGCCGGGATAATCGGGGAACTGGCCGATGTCGAGCCCGGGCGTTCCCATCGCAGCGGAGTAATCTCCAGGGCCGAAAATAACGCTCGAGAGCCGGTCTGAGGCGTGGGCTATTTCGTAGACGTTGTGCATTCCCTGGCCGTCTTCGATCTGGGGCTCGAGTCCGATTGAGCCGACATCGAGACCGGCATTGACCTCGACTTGTCTCAGCACGTTCTCGACGGTGTGGATGTCGCTCGCGGATTTCACCTTCGGAACGATGATATCGTCGATGTGTTCTCCCGCGTTACCGATGACTTCGATGAGGTCATCGTACCACCACTGGGTGTCGATACCGTTGATGCGGTAAGACAGGACTTTACCGCTCCAGTCGTGGTCTTTTGCGGCATCGATGAGCGGGTCACGGGTATCGGCCTTTGCGTTGGGAGCAACCGAGTCCTCGAGATCGAGGAAAACCTCGTCAGCGTCGCTGCTCGCTGCTCGCTCCATCATTTTCACGTCACTGGCTGGCGTTGCTAATTGGGTTCGACGAAGTGTCAAATCGGGCATTTCGTACCTCCACCTACACTATTCTCGAGATATCTAATAAGTGTACCTCTTCACACACCGCTGGGACAATTGGCCATCAGTTCCTCGTCACTACGCTGGAACGTCCCTTCCTCGGCCACGTTCGGGTGCGCTAACCGATCGTTTGAACACTGCGTTGTGGTAATCGACTTGCGGCGGAATCTCGACGGTCATACGCGTGTAGAACGCGCACACCCTCGGAGATGCTTACAGCGCGCTCGCCGGATACACGCCCTATTTGGGTGGTATCGACCGCCTTTATCCGTTCTCCATATTAGAACACTTCGTACGTTGGTTTCGCACCCGCTACCGGTCAGTTTTCGTTGCTCCTCCCTTTTACAACTATATGGGTGTCACGGATAGCTCGCTAATCCAAACTCTCCTCGCCAACAGCTGCAAAGATATCGCTATTGGATATCGTTGTTCTCTATTTCGAAAAGAGTTACCGCAAAGACCTAAATCCAACGTACCCTGCACGGTAAGACTCCCCTCGCGTTCTCACCTTGACGGACGGTGGTGCTGTGAAATTGAAAATTGGTCGGGGAATCACAGATGGCCGATATCCCTTGGCGGATTCTATATCGCACTCGAGGAAGTATGGAAGTCGTCCTCTCGGGTTGGGGCGCTCCGTTTGCGGGGATTACTCGATATCTCCTCGCCTTCTGATTTCGGTAGTAAATGCAGTTGCTCGACCAGCATCCTATCTCCGGACGGAGCGTATCGTTTTCTAAAATAGAATAAGGTTTAATGTCTTTGAGGGTGAGTGTGTGGAACATGGGAGAGAGAGCCAAACACCCCGTACGTACCACTGCAAAATCACTCCAAGTTATCGAAGAGTTGAATCGGCTAGGTGGTGCTCGAGTGACGGAATTAGCGAACGAACTGAATATGGGAAAAAGTGCGGTCCACAATCACCTTAGTACGCTCGAGGAACACGGATACGTCGTCCAAGAGTCGAAAACGTATCGTCTGAGCCTCAAATTCTTAGATATCGGCGGCCAGATCCGAAACAGAACGACAATTTACAAAGTTGCCGAGCCAAAAGTAAGAGAGCTAGCCGATACGTCCGGAGAGTTAGTGCATCTAGCGGTCGAGGAAGATGGAAAGGGCGTCTACTTGGCTCGAGCGAAGGGCGAACAGGCTGTCGATCTCGATACGTATATTGGGTGTAGCCACCACATGCACAACTCCGCTTTCGGGAAAGCTATTTTAGCGCATCTGTCGTCCGAGCGCGTCAACGAAATAATCGACCAGCGAGGCCTCCCGCCGACAACACAACAGACGATAACGACGAGGGGGGAACTCTTCGATGAGCTAGACCGAACGCGAAAGCGCGGGTTTGCAGTCGACGACGAAGAACGAATCGAAGGATTACGGTGTATCGCTGCACCGATCAGATTCAATTCGGACGTTATCGGTGCGATCAGTATTTCGGCGCCGACGGCACGAATGGACGAAAACTGGGGGACGAACGAATTCGTCGACCAACTCTGTAACACGGCGAACGTAATCGAGCTCAACAAGTACCACGTTTGACGCTCGCCGTCCGTCATACGGTCCGCTGTAACGAGTTACTGAAGACCGCAGGACGGGTCGCAGCCGCTCCGGAAATGACCGACACCAGACCGTCTCAGTCGATCGGCGATTTGCCCGTTTCGGTCAAGTACTGGTCGAGCTTTTTCGCCATGGCCAGTGCAAACGCTTCGTCGTTGATGTCGGTTTCGCGCTCGACGAGTTCGATCTCCTCGGTGACCGTCTCTCGAATCGCGTCGAAAAGCGCCTCGTCCGCCGCTGGATCGTGGAACTCCTCGTCTTCGACGTCGATCGCTGAGACGCCCTCGAGTGGAAGATACAGGGCTGTTGGTGCCGTCGTTTGTTGGAGTTTTTCACCGATAATCGCGCCTAACTCGGCGTTTTCCTCGGGAGTTGTTCGCATCAGTGTCACCTCCGGATTGTGTTCGACGAATTGCCGTTCCTCGAATACATCTGGAACCGTCTCGCGCGGCCCGAAGTTAACCATATCGAGCGCACCGGTCGAGACGACTTGCGGCGTTCCCGTTTCGGCTGCGGCATCGAGTCGCCCCGATCCGGCGCTCAGGACGCCGCCGACCAGTTCGTCCGCCCACTCCGTAGTCGTAATGTCTAGAACGCCATCGATTATGCCCTGGCGAACGAGGTTCTCCATCGCGCGACCACCGGTTCCCGTCGCGTGAAACACGATCGTCTCGTAGCCCCGATCCTCGAGGTACGCTCGAGCGGTCTGTGCGCAGGGTGTGGTGACCCCAAACATCGTGATCCCGATAGTCGGGCCACCGGTCCGTTCGATGTCGGGGTCGTTCCTCACCATGCCGACCATCGCGAGGGCCGCGTTGGCAATGACTCGTTGTGAGAGTTGATTGAGGCCTTCGATATCGGCGACGGAGTACAGCATCATCACGTCCATCGCGCCGACGTACGGTTCGATGTCGCCCGAGGCCATCGTCGAAACCATCAGTTTGGGGACGCCGACGGGGAGCGCTCGCATCGCCGTCGTTGCGATCGAGGTGTTCCCCGATCCACCGAGACCGAGAACGCCATCGAGATCGCCCGCCTCGTGGAGGCGTTGCACGACTGCAGCACAACCCTCGCCCATCGCCTCCATCGCTTCGCCGCGGTCGACAGAATTTCGCAGTTGCTCGAGGCTGGTGTCGGCTGCCTCAGCGACGTCGCTGGCCGAGGTATCCGGTTCGATTCGTGGCTCCCCCATGACGCCAGCATCAATCACGTGAACGGTACCGCCCTGAGATTCGATGACGCCTTTGGCAAACTCGATCTCTTCGCCTTTCGTGTCCAGCGTTCCGACGATGACGATTGCCATGCTAAATCTCGATATCTTTAAATTCGCGAGTTTGGTCCTGTATCGCGTCCTCCGTCGCGAGCCGCTCGATACTCGACGCACCGAAGAATCCGGCGACTCCCTCGGTATTGTCCAGGACGTACTGGGCATCGTCCGGCCAGGCGATTGGCCCCCCGTGGCAGATGACGATGACGTCCTCGTTGATACCCGTGGCCGCGTCGTGATGAGCCTGAACCCGATCAGCGGCTTCGTCGAGACTGAGCGAGGTTTCGGCACCGATGTCACCGGAGGTCGTCAGTCCCATATGCGACACGATGACGTCGGCTCCGGCCTCGGTCATTTCACGGGCCTGTTCGGTCGTGAAGACGTACGGGCACGTCAGCATATCCTGGGATGCGGCTTCCCGAATCATGTCGACCTCCTTGTCGTACCCCATCCCGGTTTCTTCGATATTTTGACGGAATCGACTCTCTTCCTCGAAGAGGCCGACGGTCGGGAAGTTCTGTACGCCCGAAAAGCCCCGACGCTTGAGGTCCTCGATGAAAACGTCCATCTGGCGGAATGGATCGGTCCCGTTAACGCCAGCTAACACCGGGGTGTCCTCAACGACTGGAATGACCTCGTGTCCCATCTCGAGGACGATTTCGTTTGCATCACCGTACGGAAGCAGTCCCGCTAGGGACCCTCGTCCGTTCATTCGGTACCGACCGGAGTTGTAGATGATCAGCAGGTCGACACCACCGCGCTCGGCGAACTTTGCCGAAATGCCGGTTCCAGCACCCGCGCCGATTATCGGCTCGTTATCAGCGACCGTCGCTCGCAATCGCGAAAGGGATTTTTCTCGAGTAAACGCCATAATTCATCTCTATGAATCATGTGAACTCACATCAATGTTTGGGTTAGAGAACGGTTCGGTACTCCCCGAATCAGTCGGCACGCCGGTCGTCCAAAGTCGTCCCTCGAGCGGTAATCGGTTGATTCACCGCTGGCCTACCGAGATTCCTTTCCTTCTAGCGTGAGTTCCGATGATATCCATTCTAGCCACGACGAGCCGATACGCTGCGTCCGGGGGATACAATTAAGATATTGCGTTGTCTATCTATGCGTGTAAATGGCTGACAAGCACTTCATCAGCAGCGAGGATGTTTCGACACAGGTACTCGACTGGGGAACGCTCAAATGGATGGCAACACCCGACGTGAACGACTCGGAACGGTTTAGCGCAGGTGTCGTTCAACTCGAGCCCGGAAAGGGACACGATCTCCACACGCATCCAGACAGCGAAGAAATCCTCTACGTCATAGGTGGGAACGGTGAACAAACCGTCGACGGTGACAAACAGGACGTGGGCCCGGGAGACATGATTCACATTCCGAAGGGTGTCGAACACGGGACACAAAACACTGGCTGGGAAACGCTCCAATTGCTGGCTGTCTATTCGCCGTCCGGCCCCGAAGAGCTCCTGACCGAAATGCCCGACTGTGAGATCGTTCCGGCCGGGGAAGTACCCGTTCGGAACGAATAAAAAAGCCGGTTGGTTCGGCGTTTGGCATTCCAACGGTTGGGTTGCTCGAGGTCATTAACACGCGTTGAAACCAGCCCGATGAGTGTTCTGTTCGCTTCGTGAGTCCGGGAATTCGCTCGAACGGTCGCACACCCTCTTTGATACCACTCAATTGAGATTCAACCAAGACGGCGACACGATGAGATCAGAAACCCACACCTCATTGCAAATCGTGTAGGGTCTGTTTCGACCGCTTCGTTCTACTTGCGTCCTATTTCGTTCGCGTCGTTCGGCGGGCTTCGTTCTACTTGCGTCCTATTTCGTTCGCGTCGTTCGGCGGGCTTCGTTCGCCCGCGTGGTCTGGAGGTCCCCGTTCACTCGCGTGGTTGGGTGGTCCTCGTTCGCCCGCGTGGTCCGGCGGCCCCTCACCGCTAGCGTGATCAGGTGGTCCCGGTTGGTTCTCGTCTTCGTCATCCCCAGGGACGACCTCGAACGGAAGCATCATATCGTGGTCTTCGTGCTCGAGGACGTGACAGTGCCAGGGATATCGCCCCGTGAAGTTCTCGAAACGAGTGATGATTCGCACCGTTTCACCCGGATCGACTCGAACGACGTCTTTCTCCCCTCGTTCGTTCGGCTCCGGCTCGTCGGTTCCGTCCGGTCCACGTCCGAGTACTTCGAACCCGACTAGATGAAGATGAATGGGATGCGTGTGGCCGGTTTCGTTCTCGAGTTCCCATATTTCGGTCGTTCCGATCTCCGGTTTCACGACCGCGTCTTCGTCGAACATCCGTGAATCGTTCAGTAGGTTCACTCCCGTTCCGTCTTCGATACTCATGCTCATGGTCATACGGCGGGTTTCCTCGACGGTGCTTTCGTCGAACCCGTCGAAGCCGGGGAGGTCCATCTCCGTTGGCTCTGCGCTCGTGTCCGCCGGTGGTTCGCTCGGATCGGCGACGCGAATTTGCAGGAGTTCGCTGAGATCGCTTCCATCGTTCCGTCCCGTATACGGCCACTCGGCATCGTTCGTTACGGTGAACGTTTCTCCTGCGTGATCGGTGAAATCGACGACGATATCGGCGCGCTCGAACGCGGTCAGGAGGAGCGAATCGAGAGAACCGCTCGGTCCGATCGACACGACGGATTCCAAAAACCCTTGATCGGGGGCGATCTGATGCAGAGTCGGGATATCCCCTCCGGATTCGTGCTCGAGTCGGAGGTTGAACGCGCGCCCGTTCGATCCGTTAACCACTCGGAAGCGGTACCGACGCGGTTCGACCTCCAGTTCCGGCCAGACGGCTCCGTTGACGACAGCGGTGTCACCAGCGAAATCCGCAACGAACCTGGACGGGTACTGTAACGCCCCGTCCTCGTCGAACGACCGGTCTTGCAGGAGGAGCGGGATGTCGTACTCGCCGCTTGGCAGGTTGAGTTCTTCCTCTGCTTGGCTCTCGATGAAATAAAAGCCGACCAGTCCGGCGTAGACGTTGAGTCGGGTGATACCGAGTGCGTGATCGTGGTACACCCCCGACAGTCTCGATTGGTGATTCGGAACTTCCTGGACCTCTTTCGTGAAGGTTGGTCCCGTGACCCCACCGGGAGACGTCCAGGCCGTCGACTGGCCGTCGCTTTCGGGTTCGATGTTGAGCCCGTGGAGATGGGTCGACGTGCGAACGTCCGGAACTTCTGAGACGTCGTAGCCCGACGGATAATCTTCCGGGTCCGTTCCGTCGATCCGTTCGTCGACCTCGAAGAGGTGCTCGTCCGGGAGCCGGCAATTGTCGAACCGAACGTTCACCGGTTCATCCTGCTGGGCCTTGATGATCGGTCCGGGGAAGCTGCCGTCGAACCCCCAGAGGGTAGTTTCCGGGAGATCTGGGTGGAGGCTCTGTGAAAACTCCGTCACCGGAATGTCGTAATAATCGACGCCATCTCGTTGTCCGTCGGGTTCTCTTCGCTCTGGAATCGGGAGAGAGTGAACGTATTTCTCGAGCGTCGGCGACGAGGACGCGTCCGCAGCTACCGCTGAACGCTGGGGGATGGCCCCCACGATTCCAACGGCTGTACCGGTCCGAAGCAGGTGGCGTCTGGTCAGTCTATTCATCGCCGACCACTGTTCCGTCTGGTTCGGTTCGATCTTTCGATCGGTAATTCGTTGTCGTCCCCGAGTTATGAGTTGATTTTCGTCTCGGTTCTCGCTGACGCTGTTTAGTACCGTTCGACTCGTCTTTCGCTCTCTCTTCCTTCTGTAACATTTGCGAACACTCAACAAGCCATTTATGTCCCTACCAAAATAAAACCGTATGATCTTAGGAATATATACTTTATTGCGTATTTATCGAACCCATTCGCGCTATCGAAGACAGGGCCGTAATTTCCGTGTCTCGTGTCGCCAAGCAACTACTCGAAGGTCCACCCGTGTTCTTCGAGGGAGGCCATCGACTCGCTGGCGGTCTCCTGAGCGGTTTCTTCGTACAAATAGTCTCGAGGTGGCGTTCGGAACCGGTCCGCCGGGGGTGATCGAGATGTGGTCCGCCCCGAGGGTTTGCCGTCTCGAGGGCGTTTTCTAGCGTGTTCGATGCGTCCACGGCGGTCGGCTGGATCGGGTTCGATGAAGGATGGATGCTGAAATCCTGTTTTTCGTGGTCGTACTCTGCAGCTTTGCTCTCGCGTCCCCTTGGAATGGGGTCCTCCAATGATCGGCGAATCGGAGACCCGCTTCGACAGGAGAACGCGTTGTGTTCTGCGGACAGTGAAGCCATCAACGGTCGTCAGTAATACTCTTTGTGAGAGTATGTGCTGTTTAGTTTTGTATATATAATACAATACACGGGGCCGATTCGAACTCACGAGTATCCTCTCTGAAATATTGGGATACAGAATCAACTACCATACTTGTACTTATTGGATAAATACTTCTTCATATTCGATGATAATTCGAAGTAGCGGAAGAAAATCTCAACATCTCATCTTTCGAGTCGGAATACGAAGTTAGCTCCGTATCCTATCTATACCTGGTTAAAACGGGTTAAGACTTAATATTTGAGTTGATTGCTCCACTAACTCGTCGGTAGGATATTAGGTAAGTACCAGCAATTAAATTGCGATATTAGAACAATACCATATCTCAAAACGATCAACTTGTAAATCGTATATAGATCCGCTGTTGAGTGTGCTCCTTCTCGAACTTGTTCGTATACGACTATGTTCGATTACCCAAGGCACAGTTTCAAACCGGATTCTCTCTATTCAGAACTAGTTACTCGAGCGACTCTCCCGATCGCTCTTGGTCGGATAGGGGTTCGATCAGTTCAGCCTCGGTCGTTTGGAATTCTGACTCACAACGAGTCGTTCACTCTGACAGCCTACGACGGCGTCCATTTACCACCACGTTCCGGAGGACTCTCCGACGTGTTGTCTCCGCCGTGGGTTTGTGAATTCGTTCGTCGTGCCGGCTCGTAGCGCAGTCCTGCCTCTTTCATCAGCCGCCGACAGCTCGGGATCGAGTACTCGACATCGTAGGTCTCCTCGAGATACCGTTGAGTCAGTTCGGGCGTCCAGGCCGAATCGTTGTATCCGACCGCTGTCGGTGGTTCGTGTACCGTTCGCTCGAACTGTTCACGTTGTGCTTCGGTCAGCTTTCGAGGCCGACCGGATCGATCCGCATCGATGACGGCCTGGGTGAGCGACTCCGATTCCAGGCGCTTGAGCCAACTGTAGATCGTCCGACGTTCGACGTCGTACCACTCGGCCAGTTCCGTCTGCGTCACCCCGTTTTTGTACGCGATCGCCGCCAACAACCGCTTCGTCGGCTTCTTCCCCTCGACTTCCTCGAGCGCCTCCTGAAGTTCCTCGAGCGAAATTTCGTCCAGGTGTTCCATGAGTGTGTACTACTCGAGATGGGTAGTAAGTTCTAATGGTTTTGCGGACTGCTTCTCGGGCATTCCTGTCATCTATAAAATACAACCGCGTGGCGTTCTATTAGTTAGCTGTGAGACTCGTCATATCCATTTACATTCACTAAAAACGGCTTTTCACGGCCTCTATCGGTGACTCGAGCCAAAAGAGATATAATACGATCTTTGCGATAATTGCATATGGTTCGCTATTCGGATGTGCGATGTGCCGATTGTGGTGGCAAGCAAAAGGTTCGGGCCGA
This sequence comes from Halostagnicola alkaliphila, assembly GCF_055379965.1. NCBI lineage: Archaea > Methanobacteriati > Methanobacteriota > Halobacteria > Halobacteriales > Natrialbaceae > Halostagnicola > Halostagnicola alkaliphila. The sequence continues at coordinate 900,359 of NZ_AP043826.1, forward strand.
CGAATCCGTCTGGTGTCCCAACTGTTCGCTATTTCGTCCCGCTGGAATCGAATCTTGACACTCGGGTTCGAAGTGGAATACCGACATAGCGATGCGAATGTCGTGTCGGTCCTCCGGTTTCGACTACTCCGTTCGCAAGTGGCCGACCACCCGAAGCCAGTGGGTAGTTCAGTGCCGGCCCGACCACTCGCTTTTCCAAGGTCGGAAACAAACGTTTTACACCCCCTTTGTCTCATTTCGATCGAAATGGGGTCGTTTCACTGTGGACTCCCCTCAGATGGACCTGACGGATTCGAACCTCGTCCAGACGTGCTCGCTTCGCTGCGCGCGACTGGCCTGATTCGAATCCGGAAGCGGTCCATTCCACGAGCCTCGCGAATTGCTCGGCTCGCTTCATGGGCCCTGACGGGGAACGTCCAGAATCTTCGAGAGTCTCAGCCAGCTGTTAGTGCGGGTGAGAAGCGCCTATGATGGTGTTTAGAACTCGCTGTCTTCGGCCTTCAGTGAGAGACAATGACAGAAAACCTCGAACCCCTCGCACCAGCGGAGGCCATGCAGATGTATCTCGACGAACGACGTCACAAACTCGCGGACGCGACGATCCAATCACACCGCTATCGGCTCAAGCAGTTCGTCCAGTGGTGTGAACAGGATGGCATCGACAATCTCAACGAGTTCACAGGACGAGACATCCATCGTTTCCGCATCAAACGCAGAAACGAAGACGAGCTCGCAACTGCCAGTATGAAAGGACAGCTGGCGACCCTGCGGATGTTCTTCCGATTCTGTGCGACGATCGATGCAGTCGAACCAGGGCTCGACGAAAAAATCATTCTCCCGACGACGACTGAAGACGATGCTCGCACCGAATTACTGAACCCAGATCGTGCCCAGCAGATCTTAGAATTTCTCAATCAATATCGCTACGCGCGCTTAGAACACGCGCTAATGGAGGTCCTCTGGCACACCGGACTTCGAATCGGCGCAGCGATTGGGCTTGATATTGAGGATTACAATAGCGACGAACAGTACCTGACGCTTGTCCACCGATCCGAGGAAGGTACCTCGCTCAAGAATGGACGGAAGAGCGAACGGCTCGTCGCACTGAGTGAGCCGGTCTGTGACGTGCTTGATGACTGGCTCTCGGTCAATCATCCTGGCGTCGCTGATCAGCACAACCGGGAGCCACTATTTGCGACGAAAATCGATCGGTTGAGCCGAACCCGTGGCCGAACGATAGTTTATCAGTACACGCGTCCGTGCGTATACACCGATAACTGTCCTCACGACAGAGAACCTGATGAGTGTGACGCGGTACCTACCGAGCGTTCACATGCGTGCCCATCTTCGTTGAGCCCACACCCAGTCCGACGTGGCGCGATCACTCATTTTCTAAAATCTGACGTTCCCGAGAACGTCGTGAGCGATCGGATGGACGCCAGCGAGGCGGTTCTTGACCGTCACTATGACCAGCGGTCAGAGCGCGAAAAGCTTCGGCAGCGACGCCGCTACCTTCCTGGAAATTGAGTCTATAGACTGAGTCGATTCAATGCCCACTCTCCGACTTCACCAATTTGCGATTTTGCTGATCGGTGTGGCGCTATTTACAGTGGGTGTGCTGGGCATTACCAGCAGTCTCTTGACACAGACTGTGTTGATGGTGCTGATCCTCACTGCCGTGTCACTGGTGTCGTTTTATTTGGGGCAAATTTCTGCGGCCTAATACCGCAAGTGATCAGAACTATCCGTTATGTGCAAATGCGTATTGACCGATGAGAAATCTACTAATCAGAGTACAGCTTCAAAGAGACGTGATGAATAGAGGGCGCGAATGTGGCACGAGATCGTGACCGATCTCCGAAAGTGGTGATCACTCAGTACAGGCGAAGGCGTTACCGGAGCAGCTACCCACCTCTCGGATAGACGTCAGAAACGACCTGCTGAATATAGAGGATGTATCCAGCACAGTGGGTCCTTTATTGCTCGTACGATCTTGTGTAGCACTTTGTTGATTCTACAGCGTAGCTTTGATGGCGTGTTTGAGGAGTTCTTTTCCTAATTTCCGCAGTAATTCTCGTCGGAGTTGGATGGTTCGAAGATACTGTGTGAGTTTGTCCTTTGAGATGCTCCGGTGTGGCGAGAGCCACGGTCGCAGAAAAACGCAGTGTCCATGTGATCTTCGATTCCAGAGCGACAGCTCAACGGTATCAACAATCTCCTACAGAAGAGCGGAGGAGGAAAGTACTACGGTAGAATCAACCGGGGATTCAATACTGTTGGCGGTGCTAGTCTAAAAGTGACTAAGATGGGTGTAAAGGAACCCGCCGATGCAGTCTTCGGACTCCTATCGGATGAAACAAGAGTCGAAATTCTTCGGGCAATCGCTATAGCGGAAAGCGAACACGAAAATGCCGATCCAAGCCCAGCTGAACTTTCCTTTTCGGAAATCTACGAACGTATCAACGTTGATAACACCTCCAAATTATCGTACCATCTCGGCGAACTCACTGAAACGTTTCTTCGAAAGAGTAGCGATGGGTATTCATTCACACACGCAGGTGAACAGATCGTTCGATTCCTCTTATCAGGGAATTACGAGAAACCGGCTGATTTCGATCCACAACCGACCTCTGGAACGTGTATTTACTGTGGGGAAACAGCACTCATAGCACGACTCCACCATCAATATTTTCAAATCGAGTGTGGGTCCTGCGAGCGCCCTGTCTCAGCATTCCCGATCACACCTGCACAAGCGAGATCATGGACTGATAACGACCTAGTAGACAATGTCAAACAGAAGCAAGCGATCGATTACGAACAGATTCGACGTGGCACGTGTCCGGAATGTGCTGGTGGTCTCTCGACTGAGGTAGCGCGTCTTCCAGAGTCACAACGGACTGAAACAATTCGTCACCTCGTCATTGACCGATGTCGAGAATGTTTGCGGCGGTACAACTCACCGCTGACGTACAGAGTCGCGTATCATCCTGCTTCGGTTGCGTTTCATTGGGACCGCGGGATCGACATAACTTCAAAGGGCTTTGGTGAATCGCCATATTGCGTCGAGTTCTACTGTCTTGCTGTCTTTGGAAAGACGTCTAGTCGGTTCGTCATCGTTGGATTCCTCGAGATTGCACTTCAAATCGTTCCAGCATGATGCCTCGAGGGTCGTTATTTCCCACCGAAGTCGCCGTCGTCTAGTGATTCACCAGAGCCCTTCAAAGGGATTGTGGGAATTGCACGGCCACGTCTATGAGGGGCGTTGGATCTCTGAACGAATCTCGACTGATCCCGCTGAGTACGAGATTGTGCTGCGTTACGACGGTGACATATTACGTGTTCGTCTTGATTCATGTGCTACTATTACACATACAGAACGCGCCCGAGGACGACGCGTCGCCGATCAGGAATAGCAACAGATAGATAACAAAACCGTTGTTGACCAGATTCGAGTAGAATTGTGATTGAGGCCTTCTTTCCCTTGTGAGATGATCTATTAGTGGGTAAAGCGCTCAACTGTGGTTTTGCAACGAACTTGATAGAATGTCAATTCTCCTATACTATTTATGGTGTTCCAGTGCAACCACCGGAGTAGGAAGAAGAATGACTCAGACCACAAACCCGGACGATACTACGGAACGTCATCGGAACGGCAGTGACGATTCAGCTAATCTCGCCTACGACCGGCCAATGTCGATCAAGGATATTCAGACAGCGTATGCTAAGTACGCAGATCTGGTCGATCGAATGGAGTGGTTCGACCAATTACTCACCGGTCGGTACCGTCGCAAGCAGTTCGAGAATATTGATGGGCGCATTCTTGACGTGGCCTGTGGGACCGGAACGAACTTTCGGTACCTCCCTGAAACAATCGAACTCGTCGGGATTGACATCAGTCCTGAGATGTTGGCGAAGGCGCGAGAGAGACGCGACCAGTTTAACTTGGATGGGGAGCTCCGCTGTATGGATGCGCAGGCCCTTGAATTCCCTGATGACAGTTTCGATGCTGTCATTTCGACCCTCTCTACCTGCACGTTCCCTGATCCCGTCGCTGCGTTGCAGGAGATGGAAAGAGTCTGCAAGCCAACCGGCCAGATTCTGCTCGTCGAACACGGTCGAAGCAGCGTCGAATTGATCGCACGCTTCCAGGAGTGGCGAGCCGATGCCCACTACAACAAAATGGGTTGTCGTTCAACTCAGGAGCCGCTCGAACACGTATCGAAAGCCGGACTACCGATTCTGAAGACTGAGTCCGGAATGTTCGGGATTATCACCACGATCGAGGCACAGCCTAACTGACATGTTGGAATCGACAAGACGCACGTTTCTCACAACGTTTGGCACTCTCGGATTCATTGGCCTCGGGGCCGGAACTGGGACGGCGATGACTAGCGATGGTCACTCCAATAAATCCACAATTTCGGCCAATCCCACATTTACCGAGCTAGATGGAATCGAATCGTTCATCGATGCAGTGATGGCCGAGCGAATCGGCACCGAAATCCCCGGCGCAAGCGTCGCTATCGTTGAGGGCAGTGATCTCGTTCTCACAAAGGGATACGGCTACGCCGACATGAACTCTGAAACACCGGTGCGGGCGGGTGAAACGACGTTCGAAGCCGGGTCGGTTGGGAAGCTCGTAACGTGGACAGCCGTGATGCAAGGAGTTCAAGACGGCTTACTTGACCTCGATGAAGACGTCAACACGTACCTTGACGGCTCCGACGTTCAGGTCCCGGACACCTACGAGGACCCGATCACACTCAGACACCTTGGGACCCATACATCTGGTTTAGAATCAGCTCTCGCTCCTGCGGTGGTTGATACACCGGATCAGCTCACGTCACTGGAAACAGTACTCGTTGAGAGACAACCCGAGCGCGTTAGACCGCCAGGTGAAGCGGTGGGGTACTCCAATTACGGAGCTGCACTCGCCGGGCATATCGTTGCGGAAACGTATGACACATCGTTCGAAGAGTACGTTCAATCAGCGATCTTCGAACCACTCGACATGACTCATAGCACGTTCGCCCAACCGGTACCAGAGGAGCATCCCGGGACACTGGCAGCACCTCACAGGCGAGACGGCAGTGAATTCATCACCACTGAACCGGTCTATATTAATATGTGGCCAGCGGGGTCAATGACTGCAACTGCCACGGACATGGCGACGTTCATGAGCGCCCACCTCGGAGACGGTGCGATTGACGATACGAGGATTCTTGAATCGGATACGGTAGCCACAATGTATAGTCAACACTACGAGCGGCATCCAGCAGTCAACAACTGGCGGTACGGGTTTTACGAGTACGGCCATCCCGATGGCGATGTAATCGCGCACTCTGGCGGTACGATATATCAAGAGAGTCAACTCGTGCTCGCACCCCAGCATGACGTCGGTATATTCGTGAATTACAACTTGCGAACTGATGACGAAGAATCGCTAGCTGTTATCGATAAAATTCTAGAGGAGTACAACCTCCAACCTGATTCTACTACTCCGATCTCAACGAGTGAATCAGGAGGCAAGCAGCGGGCCGAAACCGTTACCGATGAATATGGGCTTACAATGTTACCTCAGAGTGGGCCATTGAAATCACTGGATTTCTTGGCACGCGTGTCCGTTGAGGCGACCGATGATGGAAGACTTCTCAGTAAAACGTTAGATGGGAGTCGAGAGTGGGTTGAAATTGATCCGTACGTGTATCAAGAGCAGGATGGAAACGATGTTCTAGCGTTCGATGTCATTGATGGGGAGGTCACAGCGATGCACGAAAGTAGTCTCCCACAGAACACCTATAGACCGGTCCCATTTCACGAACGCCAACTCGTCACGGGTGGCGTGCTCGGTGTCTCTTTGTCGGGATTCGTGCTCTCGATACTCGGATGGGGTGGACATTACGCATACCGTCAGTGGCGTTACGATCGTACTGTAACTGGTGCGAACACAATGGAACCTTCGGCAGGGAAGCGAGCTCAGGCCACTGAAAGTAGGAATGACGAGGAGGGGTGTACATGACCGAACTGTCCACCAATCCAGAGGAGGAGCGACTAAACAGAGTCGGCAGACTCGTCGCAGCGATCACTCGCAAAGGCAGGCAGCGGATCTGTAATCCAGCATGGCTCGCACGGGCATCTAGTGTCGGTCTATGTGTGAGCTCGATAGGGTTTATCGTCACCTTCGCTTTCGTCCTCGAAAGCAGTGGAGAACTCGCACTCATCACGAACCCGACCCCGATGCAACTTGCGCTCGTTCTCCCCTACTTCGTCCTAATCTCTACCATCGGCACGGTCGCCGGTACCGGGCTGGGTTGGTGGAATCATTACTGGTCGCTGACTGCGCGCATCCATCAGACGATACTAGCCATACTCGGTATCGGCTTTACTTGGCAACTCTTCGTGCTTGGTTTTCTCGGTTGATGGACGCACCCATTGTACTAGGTACGTATTTGTTTCTATTTCACATTTATTGAGGACCGATGTGACATATCCTCCGCCGATACTGAACGGCTACGACTTCTACTCGATCAGTCTTCGGCTCGTGCCACATTCGCGCTGTGTATCTTGCACGACGATCAGAACATCTGTTGCATCTGGTAGGTTATCCGGCGATACATTCGCATATCTACAGAACGGCTGGTTCATTAGATTGGGCGTGAAACAAACGGGGTCATCGTACTGAACTTATACTCTGTATTCAGCGCGCGATTCTCGACAGCCAGCAGATAGATCGACGGCTCTGCTGGTAACGCTCTCACCTGCACATAACGCGGAATCTTCTTGATGTGATTTACTACAGTTAGTTCGAATTCTTCCGCATCCATATCAAGGACAGTAGCAGTAAGAGCACTAGTACCATCACAATGTATTCGAGGCTGTCAACAGGGGTTCGAACAGCAATGATCCACACTGGAAATATTGTCCCAATGACACGGGCGATGACCCAGAACACGAGAAGGCCAGCGTTGAATAGAACTCCCAGTCTGAACGTCCACCGACCGGGGTCAAACAACAGACCGACAGCCAGCAGGCCTTGTCCGATAGCAAGCGCCGCAAAGAACGCCCCGTGTACTGGCCAGAATAACAGCGCCTCCGCCGCTACCCAGAGATAAAGCAGTTCTACCACGAATGCAAGACCAGCTGTGAGATATTGCGGTCGAGTAACCGACTCACCGGAGAGAGAGCCAAGTAGTGATCTCTCCGACTTCGGTTGGGGATCCAGACTCACGTCAGACCACCTCGAAGTTCGCCATCATCATCATATCTTCGTGTTCGAGGTTGTGGCAATGGAAGACGTACTTCCCACGGTACGGCCCGAATCGAGCAATGATCTCGGCGGTATCTCCGTGTAAAAACACCGTATCTTTCCACCCCGCATCGTACGGTCCCGGGGGGCCGCCGTTTCGGGAGAGGACTTTGAAGTGAACCAGATGCAGATGAACGGGATGGTCAGGGTCACTATCGAACTCCCAGATTTCTACTGTGTCAAGTTTCGGGTTAGCGTCGATTCGCTCCGAGTCGAACGATTGGAGGTTGATCGTTGACCTTCCTCCTTCCATACCCGCGAGAAAATTGAACCGTCGAGTTTCAATAGCATCGTCGGGATCAGGGAACTCTAATGGAGGGGCAATCGTCGATGGGATTTCACTTCCCTCGGATTCCTCGCGGGTCACCTCAAACTGCATGACATCGGCCGTCCTTCCCGATCCGCGCCGGTTCGTGAGGGTTACTTCCGTCCCGATCGAATAGTTCGAGAAATCGATGACGACGTCGAATCGCTCCGCTGGTGAGATCCGTAGACGATCGTGTGAGAGTGGTGTCTCAAGCAGACCACCATCGCTTCCAATTTGTATGAACGCATCGCCGTTGGGTGGTGCCGGGTTGAGTTCGAGGTCGTAAACCCGCGCGTTCGATCCGTTGAGCATTCGGAAGCGGTACTTCGTATTCGAGACGTCCAATTTGGGCCATGGTGCCCCGTTTACGAGTATCGTATCGCCGTACCAGCCGTCGCTCGCAGTCGGGAGGACCCCATGCTCGCCGAGAAGCGATGGGTCGAGTGACGGGTAATACAGTTCGCCGTCCTCTCGGAAGGTCCGATCACAGATCAAGAGTGGAATCTCTTTCTCGCCCGATGGGAGCGGAAGGTCGTCTTCGGTTTCGTCGCGGATGATGTAGAAGCCTGCCAGGCCCTTGTACACCTGTGGTCCGGTGAAATCCATCCGGTGATCGTGGTACCAGAGCGTTGCCGCCCGCTGTTCGTTCGGATACGTGTACTCTTTGGATCCGTGGGAAACCCCATCAACGGTGCCAGCAGTGTGATGACCAGGCAGTTCATCATGATCGAGATCAGGTGGAAAGACGAGATCCGTCGGGTATCCATCACTCTCCGGAGGTGTGACGCCGCCGTGGAGGTGTACAGCGACGGGGACTGATAACTCGTTTTGTTGTTCGATCACGACCTCGCGTCCGCTTCGTGCTTCGATCGTTGGACCGGGGAATAGCCCGTCGTATCCCCATATCGTCGTTTCGTATCCGGGGAGAATTTCGACCGTTTCCTCTCGCTGTGTGATTTCATAATAGTCGGTCGTTTCATCGGTACGGATCGGTTCCGCCGACGGTGGCACGGGAAGTGATACCTCGAATCGTTCGACTTCAGGACTTGCAACTCGACTCGCTTCAAGAAGGCGCGCAACGGGACGCGAGAGTGCACCGACTGGGAGGACGACTCCTGCTCCGGCTGTCAATCCGAGCTTCGTCAGCCGCCTGCGGGTAAATTCCATGTGATACTTGGATCTGGATTCGGATTCCGTTCAAGACGCTGGTGAACATGTTGCTCTTGACCAGAAAACAGAACCCGGTGTGGGTTCGCGGAGTTTGGCTCTGCGAGTGGCAGCCAACTATTGCTCGACGACGGACGAAATTTCCTCTGTTGCCGACGGTTCGAGGTAGGTGTAGTAGTTGAACATATCTGTATAGGATGCCCGGTCAATTTCGACGAGTGCGTCCTCGTACCCTGCGCCCAGTACGCTCTTCGCGTCGTCGAGCGAGGTTCCCTCTGGGAGGAACCCACGAACTTCGTCGCCGCGGTGGAACGCACGCCCACCAACGAGTAACTCTTCGGGAGGCACGCCGCCGCGAACCCGAAGAATGGATGGAAGCGTTTCGAGTAGCGCGTCTGGTGCGCTAGTTTTGACGATGCGTCCATTCTGAACGAAGGCGATACGATCGGCGATCTGCGCATCGAGTGGCGTGTGGCTGGTTATGAGGAACGCAGCTCCGGCTTCCCGACGTTCGAGGATCATGTCATGCAGCACCCGAATCATCGATAGATCGAGTTCTGCGACAGGTTCGTCAAGAAGATACAATGGAACGTCTACCGACAGTGCGATTGCAACTTCGATCTTCCGTTTCATTCCGCCGGAGTACGTCCGAACGAGTCGATCGGCGTCGTCTTCTATTTCGAGTCGTTTGAGTATACGTTCGACGTCACCAGCCCCGCGCGGATGGAGGCGACGGTAGAACTCAACGTTCTCTCGACCGGTGAGGTCTGGATCGGTCATCTGTCCCTGTTTCATCACGCTCATCATCGATTGCGCTTCGACGGGATCGTACGAGTCGAACAGCGTGATACTTCCATCCGTAATCTGGGAACTCCCTGCAAGACAGGACATGAAGACCGACTTTCCGACACCGTTCGGGCCCATTAAGAGGACGATTTCTCCCTCTTCGACGAGCATGTCGATGCCCCGGAGAACCTGTTCATCACCGAATCGCTTGTGTAGGTTTGTAGCTTCGAGTACAGTCATATTCACACCCTCCGATAGGCAACCTGCCGAATCACGACGACGGACGCAGCGAGCAGCACGAGACAATATCCGACGAGCAGTCCTAGGTGTTCGACTCCATCAGGCATCGCTGGCGGCGTCAATCCCCAGTGAGCGAAATCGGCGTCGGTCAGGTAGAAAATCTGAACGCGGGCTGCGAGCGCATTCGGAACGTAGTTGACGAGCGCTTGATTTTCAGACAGCATCGCTGGCTGGACGCCGTTGAATCCCGTGAGGAAAAATGACATGATGACGATGACGACCGCGAGCGTCGTGATATACTCCGGTTTCGAGATCAACAATGCGAGTCCCATCGAAAGCGCCATCGCAATGAGACAGAACACGAGGAGCGCCAGGAACGCAACCGGAATCGAAAGGATCCCACGCGGACTATAGGTTGCACCGTGGACGTACCCTGCGCCGATCGTCACGAGAAACGACGGAACCGCGACCGCCAGCCCGGCGAGAAATCGACCCGTCAGATCTGCGGTCGGCGAGATCGGAAGCGATCGAAACATACGGGAGCGACCGGATTCGAGATCACCCGCGAACGCGCCCGCGAAGACCGCGACGGTGACGGTAAATGCGCCGAAGAGACCGAACGAAATCGCGTTGTTTGCCTTAATAACCCCTACCTGTTCTTCCGGCGGAATGAAGAACTCCATCGTGAGGAGGTACCACGCTACTGGCCAAGCAATTGCGAGAGCGAGTATGAGTTTACTTCGGGAGAGACTCCGAAGATACCGTTGCGTGAACGCACCGACTTGGTGCGTCCAACGTGCAGTGGTTGGTTTTGGGTACACGAAAGGAAGTCCCCCATCAATATGTCTCACTATTGTGGTGAACATGTAGCCGTGAACTACGCCATTTTCTGATTCGGGCTGCTCGAATCGGTCTAGAGAAAGAGAGATTTGTGTACTCCAAAATGTGTGGCTGGCGCATTATCCGACTACGACTCCTCTACCGCACTGTTCGAAGGGGTGGGTGTGGTACTTCCTCCGCGTTCGACAGGGTGTTTGGTCCCCATATCACCGCGAGAATTATCGCCAGCAGCACCCAATTCGGGTAATAGAATATCTCCGCGACCTCGATCGTTTCGGCGGTGAAATTAATCCACCCGTGCAACAGAATAATACCAAGGATGCTGCGTGCCGTATGGTTGTACACCCACGTGAACGCTACCGAGAGTGCGACGATTCCGATCATAAATAGCCAGAACCCCATCGTTCCGAATCCAATCGATTCGGCCTGAAACGATCCTTCGACGAAGAACAACGGGAGGTGCCAAACCGCCCAGACGACCCCTAAAATCAAACTGGCACTGAATGCGGACCAGTTCAGTTGCAACCGATCCAGCGCATAGCCTCGCCAGCCCAACTCTTCGAGGAGGGGCGGGAGCGTTGCGAAGAAGAGCGCCGGAAGGATTGCTACTGGGTTCACGCCGAATTCTTGCACGCCTTCGCCCCATACTGCACCCGACCCACCCAACAACAGATCTACGACTGCTGCGGTGATGGTCACGATCAGCGGAAGTAAGAGAATAACGAGAAACCACCGGATACCGATTCGGCGAACCCCTTTGACGCGATCCCAGAAATCCGCTCGACCGCGTTCGTCATACACGAGGTATACGAACCCGATCCCAGCAACCCCGGGGCCGAGAAGCCCCAGCAATAATAATGCGACACCCGCACCGCTGCTAAAACTGAGCCCGAGAACGATAGTCGACAGCCAGAATGACCAGGTGAGAACGAATGTTACGGCGAAGAACAGCCACGGATTCCCGACGGAGGGGAAGATATTACCGACCGTATGACCCGACGTTTCGCTCATAGCACCCGTAGCGGTGGCACGCGGTTAACGTTTAGTGGTATTTTCGTTCGCACGTATTTCATACTGGCTGAATAAAAGCGAGGGAGAGAGTTCCGTTACCGTAATTACCGCATCTGCGGACGATCTTCGATGAACCTCTACGCACGGGAAGTGAACATGTGGCCGTCAATTCTCAACCGTCTGTGCGGACATCATCTACCTGATGACGGAGTTAACAAATGTGCAATGGAAACGGATCATCGCTGGTGGAATCGCTCCCCACGCGCTCTCGATCGGCCTACTAATCGTAGCGATCGTCGCCTACACATTCCTCCTCGCGTTCGGAACTGGTGGCGAACCTGACCAGGGATCACTGGATCAATTTAACACGGTAGTCGGGACGCAGCTGTTTCCCATCGTGACGATTCTGCTTACAATTCCAGCCGCAGCATGGGTCGCCAACAAGGCCAATCCGAAGGAGGCTACGATGCACGGGTTCGCCGTCGGATTTCTCGTCGCTGCAATTGGACTCGCCTTCGGTGCACTCGATTTACTGATGGGAGTTCAGTTCGTGATCACCATCATCGCCGGGATTCTCGGTGCGAAACTGGAACCGGCGATTTTCAGCCGGTAGCAGAATCCAGTTTTCAGCCGGTAGCAGAATCCAGGATTGAAGATCGTAAGACTCTATTTTGCATTTGATACACCGTTACGGGTGAGGGGCTGTCTCGGCGTCTCGTGGATCTCCGATAGCATCTTTGATGATCTCCCCTTCTGCCCGATGGAGGACACCGCTGATGACCGATTTATTGACGTTGAGTTCGTCGGCAAGATCAGTGAGTGAACACCTGTGCGGGTTATCGTAATACCCTCGCTCGATAGCAACAGTCAATATTTCGCGCTGGCGGGCTGTGAGCGAATCGACGACGTCGTACCCTTCCGTGATAGATAACACGTCATAATTGACGTCTCGCTCATCCAGAGACTGCCACAAGTCATCCATCTTTGATTCTGGCATAACGAACTCGATGAACAGGTAGCCGTCACGAGCGACGACGGGAGATGTTGGATGGTATCCGATGTCTTCAGAAACGAAATACCCCTCGGGTGGTTCCCCTTCTAACATGACGACCACCGTCTCGTCGTCACTGTGCAATATCTCTACAGTCTCCGTGTCCCAGTACTTCATCGTTTCTTTGAACCGTTCTGTTTCATCCGTTCGAACTTCCAGTACGCTACAAACGTCCTCATCTTTCGGATAGTTCGCTAAAAATCGGAGAGAAATATCTGGAAATTCCTCGGCTAATGTTATCATATCCGGCATTGGTCCAACTTTCAGACGGACTCGTGGCATACGCACTCTTGGAGGTCTGACCTATTGGGGGCGCGGGTGAACATGTTGGCGTTCTCGCGGCGGAACGTTTCAAACTTATTTTACTAGTTCAATCGGTTCGTCCCACCCGACTCGATATGAGTAGATCTGCTCGAAGCGTTCGACTCCCCGCTTGAGGAAAAACGGAAGGACGAGGTCACGGAATTTTCGAGTTATCACGTTCGATGGTGCCTTCTGATTTCCCGTCTCCCGAGACATCTCGACGATCGCTTCCACTCGTTCTCTCCGAAGTTCTTCGAACACTGCGAAGGCATCAGACACTCCCTCCACGTCTCGGAGACACTTTGCTAGTACAATTGCATCTTCCATCGCCAGTGACGCTCCTTGGCCAACATGTGGAGACGTCGCGTGAGCAGCGTCACCGATCAGACAGACCGTATCTTGGTGCCACACCGGGAGCGACGGCAGGTCGTATACTGGCCACTTGCCGATGTCTCCTTCAGTCGAGCGAATGATGTCGGTAATTGGCTCGGAATCAGGTTCGTGTAGTGTGAGCAGTTTGTCTTTCCACTGGCTCTGAGAGATTTCGTCCAGCTCTCCGCGACTAGGTGCGTGCGACTGCTCGTGGTTTTCGAACCAATAGATCTCCCCGGTCGGGACCTTCTGGTAGCCGAAAAACCCGTTCACGCCGAACGTCATCCGCATGATCCCATCGGACGGAGGGACCGACTCATTTCGCGTGAACGCACCGGAATCAATTATCCCGGTGTACTCCGGTTCAAGTGCGTCTGGGAAGATTGAGTTCCGGGTCTGTGAGTGGATGCCGTCGCAACCGACAAGGAAATTCCCGTGGGCTTCTGTTCCATCGTCAAAGTATGCGATGGCCATGTCTTCGTGCGGGATCTCGACGTCAGTGAGTCGCTTTCCGAACTCGATGGTGATTCCACGTTCGAGCGCTTCTTCTCGGAGCGCCTTCGTAAGGTGCCCGCGCTTGATGAGTACGGTTTCCTGCTGATTTTCACCAAGTCGTTTGTTTACGTGATTCTGAAAAACCAGTTTCTCCGATCGGTGGCCATGTTCGAGAACATGCTCTTCGATTCCAAGCGTTTCGAGTACGTCGGTCCCGTTCGCCGCCAGATTGAGGAAGAAACCCGCATCGTCTCGCGGTTCGGGTTTCCCTTCGAAAATAACCGGTTTGACTCCAATCCGTTGGAGAAACATCGCAAGGACTGGTCCTGCGACCCCACACCCGATGAGTAGTGCTTTTTGATCTGAGACCTCTGATTGATTGCTAGTCGTTTGTTTAGCGCTACGGTTATTTTGTCGGTTCATCAATAGGTGATAGCATTTAATCCAGATTCAAGATTCAGATGAACATGTAGACCAAAACTCTGGACCCGTCGTTCCTTCGAATATTGATGGCTCAGAACCCCGCAAATTTTGGATGATCCCCTCGCCCGAAAATGAGTGAAATGCCAAATTTAGTCGCTTCAGTGCCTCAAAGGCGGTTTTACGGGTGACATGGGCCCTGACGGATTCGTAACCACGCCGACGGCTCGCTTCGCTCGCCGTCGTCTAGCTCGAACCGTCAGGGCGTGATCGATTCGCTCCTCACATTCGTTCGTCGCAGAATCGATGGGCCCTGACGGATTCGAACCATCGACCACTCGGTATCCCCCAAACCCGGCGATCCACCGGCGTTTGTTATGAGCCGAGCGCTCTAACCAGACTGAGCTAAGGGCCCTCGTGTCACCGATAACAGGGTGTGAAGTTAACGCTTACTCTTGGCTCTCGAGTTCCGCCTTCGAAAACAGCTCCCAGTCACTCGAGCAAACGCCGACCGGGCAACTTATCGCCGGAGTCGCAGGAGGGTAACGGCGATAAGCGCGGCGAGTGCGGTCAGGATTCCGAGACCGGGAATCGTTTCGGCGGCGTCATCGCCTTCGCTTCCACCACTACTATCGTCTGAACTGTTCTGCGAGCCGTCGCTCGACTCTGAGCTATCGTCTGTATTCGACTCTCCGTTTTCGTCCGTCCCACCGTCGGCTCCATCGAGTTGTAAGACGACGACGACTTGCCCGTGCGAACCGTCGGGGTAGTACGTCCAGCCACCGCCGGCTTCTTCGTACGACTCGGCGTCTGCTATCGGATCGACATCGGTATCCCAGGCCTCGTTCGCCCGCTGGATGTAGCCGACGACTTCGACATCGGAAGCATGCTCGCCGCTGAGAGATGCTTCGCCGTATTCGATCGTTCCGTCCTCGGGCATTCCGTGGATTTCCATGCAGTGGCTGTCCATGTAGCCGTCACCCTGTGCGAGATCGGGGGACGTACCGAACTGGTCAGAGTCAAGCGGGCGCTCGTAGTGGTCGGTTAGCGGGTAGTCGACCGTGAACGGATCGGCGTGTGTGTGCCATTGGAGTGACTCTCCAGTGGGCACTTCGACCGTCGTATCGGGGATGCTTTGGCCCTCGACGAACTCACCTTCTTCGTTGACCAACGTGACACAGATTTTTCCGGACCCGTCACCGAGGTACGGGCTTCGATACTTGTCACGCGGATTAATGTAGCTCACCCAGTCTCCGTCGGGGTCAGCCGCCTCGAAGTACTGGTCGTCCGGCCCCGGAGCCGGCTCTTCGTACGCCTCCTCCGAGACGTTATCTGTTGCCGGTGTCGTCGCGTACTGCTGTGAGTGAGCGCCGTCAGTAGCTGTCACGCCAGCGCCCGCCAGCGCGACGACCGCAACGATGCAACCGGCGACGATGAGACTCAGCGCCGTGATCTGTACCGTGTTTCGATCGGGAATCGTGAACGTTAACCTAGCCATGGGTGGGAATTATGGATGGCCCTCGATACTGAGGGAATTAACCATGAGAAGTGACTCTACAAACCCCGTTGTAGATATGTGGCCGTTACCATGCGGTATGGAGCTGGTACCACTCGACGAACCGACTGACCAACTTCCGAACGAAAACACAGAGTCGATTTAGTGCCGATTCCTCCGACGGACGCCGAGTCGGCACAGAAGGCCAAAACACTCCGTTGATCGCCGTGGATTCAGAACGTAGTCTTCGCGGTAACGAGGTCCTACTCGACCGACCCAACGACCCTCCCCCGTCTTCAGCGCCGTTGGCTGTCAGTAGTCGGCTTGAGGTGAACACGAGATCCGAACTATTCTGGATCTTTTCGTCACGTATCGACGAGCGTTACGCGGTATTCTCCTGTCTCGTCGTCCAGCTCGACCCAATTCATTCCCTCGGTCGCGTCGATATCTCCTTCGTTCTCGCCGCAGACCGCCACCGTCTGCCCGTGGTCGTCCGCTGTAATCGTCTCTCGACAGACCTGATTCCCGTCAATCTCGATATCGATATCGAACGGGTAGTGAATTTGATTCTGAGCGCTATCTCCCTCGTAGATAGTGTACCGTGACATGCTCGAGGATTCGTCGGCCTCCACGAGTTGCTCCTCAGTGCGAGGTTCGTCTTCCGCCCAGAAGATGCCCGTCGTCTGGATCCGTACCTCTGTCTCCGTGTTCGCCTCGTAGAAGAACCTCATGCTTCGGATTGTGTCTCCATTCCCCCACTCCTCCGGCTCTACCGAGACGTCGACCGATGGCGAGACTGTACCGATCGATCGAACCCGCATCTCTCCCGTTGCTGAGACCCACTCTCCTGCGTTCTCTGCTCGAGCGTCTTCGATGTCGTCGAAAAACGCCTCGGTCGCGCCTGTACTCGGATCGGCGATCTCCTCCGCGTACTCGGTTTCGAAGGACGTTCCGGACGTAACGTTCTCGAGTCGTTCGTTCCCCATTACGGGGACGACGGTCCCGTATGAGAGGCTCGAGTGGGTGGTTCCGTGCTCGTTTCGGATCGAAACCGTCGGTCCGTCGATTCTGATCTCGTCGGCGTCGTGTTCGTAGGCCGAACTCGTTTCGTAGACACTTCCGGCAGTTCGTTCGATCGTATTCGCGGCTTCGTTGGCGTCCGGCGGTGGCCCAGTCGGAAGCCCGAGGACGATGCCGACCAACGCGATGCTAACGATACTGACCGCGAGCCAGACGTACCACGCGTCTACGGGTGCCTCTATATCCATGTCGACTGTGGCCGCCTGTTCCTATATAAACTCACAGACGGCCCAGCTTTCGGGGAACGGTATTAAAGGAAGTCAAAACTCGGCGCATAGAATTGGTTGCTCGCTCTCGAGGAAGACGAGCACGGAAATTGAGCGATATCAGAACGCGATGTCGATCGCGACGATCGCAAACACGTAGACGAGCGTCGCTGACGTAAGCGCCCGGCCGACGTGATAGCCGATAAGTGCCTGGTCGAGCCCGTGTCGAAGTGCTAACGAGAGCGGAAGTAAGATGAAACACAATGTGAGCACGAACATGCCGATCGAGAGCGCTAACTGTTCGGTCGGGAACGCAGTTGCATCGTTCAGTGATGTGAGATCCATCTCGGCCATCATATTCGCCAATCCAACGGTTGCCCCCGCAACGAGCGGCCCGAAGTACGCGGCCGTGCTGTCGAGGGTGCCCGTTACCTCCTCGAGATTGCGCTTAGTTTCGCTCTCGAGTTCTTCGAGTTCCTCGAGGTGGTCGGCCATCGAGACGATCGCGCGTCCGGCGGGTCGTCCCTCGTCGGCGGCGATAGCGAGCAGGGCCGCGGTGCCGCGTGCTCGAGGGCTCGGTATCGATTCGAGCGCGCCGTGCTCGCCGAGAAACGCCTCCTCGACGCTGAGATGTAGTCGCCGCTGGAGCCCGGTCGCCCGTGCGAAGACCTCGCCGGTTTCAGCGGGAACGCGGTTTCCAGCGAGTTCGATCGCCGATTCGACGGATTCTCCCTCCGCGACTTGCCGACCGACGAGATAGAGCGCGTCGGTCAGGTATGCTTCGACGTCTCGTACGTAGTTCCGCACACGCAAGATGGGGCCGTAGACTGCGAGTAAACTAATCCCGGCTCCGAGGCCGAGGCCAATGATCGGCGCGAGTTCGGCGTAGCCAACCGCTCTCGCCCCGACGTAGGTGCCAGATCCGATAGCGACGCCACACAGCGCTCGAGTCCACAACCGATCGGGGACATCCGGGTGCGTGCGATCGATTTGCGGCGGTGGAAACGCAACCGGTCGTCGGACGAGCAACCAGAGGCTGGCGGCGACGAGAGCGGCCGGGAGGACGATGTTGTAGAGCAGGACGACCATCCAGATGTTGACCGGGATCCCAACCATCGGGACCGACGGGACGAGTGCGACGAGTGCGAGCGGAAGCATGACGCCGAACGCGAACAAGGCAGTCGTCGGGCCGCGAATCGCGGCCGTAAAATCTGCCATCTGGTTGCGAGTGCCGTTGAGAATCGCTGACAGTGCCCGGTCGAGCGTTCTGGTTCGTTCGGCTTCGGGCGCTTCCTGTGCGGTCGCGAGCAGGTGGGCCGAGCGCCGAAGTGCCGGGAACCACTCGGCCCACTCGTCGGCGAACGACAGGAGACCCGTTCGTGGCGTTCCCATCGACCGATCGATGTGCGCCGACAAGTTCTCCGATAGCGGGCCCCGTCCCGTCGACGCGGCGAACCGAACTGCGCTCTCGAGAGCCGGTTGGACTTGCATTCGGAGGACCGCACGTCCGATCAGATTCGGCGTGTCGCCCAGGGCTTCGGTTCGGCGAAATGCCGCGAGGAGGTGGGGGATCGAGTGGACGGAGTGGACGGCAACTATCGGCGTTACGAGCATGAAAAACAGGATAATCGGGAGCGGAATCGAAAGGGCGAACAGGGGGATCAGGACCCCTATCGAACAGATTCCAGCACCGTACCCTGCTCTGACGACCGTCTCCGCACGAAGTGACGAGTCGATAAACGAAAGCGAATCACTGAGTTCGTCGCTCGCACTGACATCCCAGGGGTACGCTTTTGCGAGCGATTCGAAGAAGGCAGCAATTGTCATCATTGAACTATGCGACGTGGCGGCTCGCGTAGGCCGCGGCTACCTCCTGGGGATTCGTTCGCCCGTCCGTGGCCAGCGACGAGATGAGGTTCGTTCGCGAATCGATCGCTGCTCGAACGTCAGCGTACGCGGCTGTTGGGCCGGCTAGTCGATCGACGAGTCGACTCTCTCCGCGGCCAATTCGACCGGTCGAGGCCGCCTGCTCTCCCTCGAGCGCGTACAGCGGTTCGAATCGAATATCGTCGCCGCTTCCGATAACCTCCTCTATTTTGGCGAGACGCCGCTTTTTCCCCTCACCGGTCCGATAGCTCTGTACAGTTACGACGAGGTCGGTTGCACCGAAGGATGATGGTTCGACCTTTAGGTCGGAAACGACCCGTTCGTAGACGTCAGCGGCACCGTCGCCGTGAATCGTCCCGAGGACGGCGTTGGCGTTCGCGCCGACGCGCATCGCCTCGTACAGGACGCGAGCTTCTTCGCCTCGGATTTCGCCGACGACGAGTGCACCGTCGCCGAGTCGAAGCGCGGTTCGAAGCGCCTCGGCGGGTGATATTTCGGGCCCATCCCCCAGACCCGTTCGGAGCGCTTGCACGTCGCGGTCGACGGACTGGAGCGGCTCGACAGGCAATTCCGGTGTATCCTCGATGATTACTGTCCTCGTGTCCGGCGTCAGCTCGTAGAGCAACGTCCCGAGGAGCGTCGTCTTTCCGGACCCCCGAGTTCCCGCGATGAGCGTCGCTGCGTTGCGTTCGATCGCGATAGAGAGAAACGCCGCCACTGATGCGGACATTGTTCCGTTTTCGACGAGCGCCGGCAGCGTGAACGTCTCGTCAGCTTGCTCGCGGAACGCGAACGCGATTCCGTCCGCAACCGGGTCCGTGACGCCCGCGATCCGGACACCCATTCCGTTTTCGAGATCGGCCGTTGCATCCACCGTCGGTGCCGCTCGAGAAAAGGGGCGCCCGCTGGTTCGGCGAACGCGGGAGGCGAGCGCTTTCGATCCGTTGTTGGTCAGATAGATGTTCGTCGCCATCGATTCTCCGTCAGCCACGACCCGAATCGGGTTGTCTGAGACTGGTGACGTAGCGTAGACGTCGGTGATTCGCGGGTCCGAGAATAGGTCCTCGAGAATACCGTACCCGCTCGTGTGCTTCCTGAGAACGCTGGTCAACAGCGGATCGACCGGCTCGTCGCTCACCGATTCGACCGCCCTCGACGGAGCGCGGTCGCCATCGACGTTGCCGTCCGCGATCGCTTCGTACCCCTTCAGAAGGATCTTCGTTTGTTCTTCCAGGGAAAGATCGACGACCTCGAGGTCGTACAACGGAACACTGTCGTCTCTCGAATAAATCCGTGCCGTAGTACCCGTCTCGAGCGTTCGGACGTCCCGAAGTCGGGCTGAGTCGCTGATCGACGGATCGACGAAATAGTGTGCGATCGACGGCCCGATCAACGGCGTCAGAATCTCGTCGTAGCTATCGATCCCTCTCGAGCTCTCGAGGAGTCCTGCTTCGATACCGATATCCGCGATTTCGCCGACGCGGCCCTCGAGTTCTGCGGCGACGGTGAGCGGATCTTCGGCCGCGGTCTCGACCAATCGATCGTCGCGCTCGCCGAGGAGTTCGATGAATCGGCCCGCCGCGACGAGTACTGCGACCCCACGCTCGGAATACCGGTACTCGAGGCCGTTCGAGTGGACGATGATCGACACCACCTCGCGATCCTCGAGCGCTTCGATGACGGTTCGTCTGCAGGCGCTCGATTCGGCGAGTTCGCCCGAGCAGTTGTCCGCATCGACGAGTAGCGTTCGACCGTCGAACTGAACGTCACAGCAACAGGCTGGCGAGTCGCTTCTCGAAGTGGAGAAAACGTCAGCTAGCCCGACTGCGTCTGCGAGAGACGCTGCGGAAAGAGATCGAACGGAAGGCAGTGCCGCGTTCTTTGACATGTTCCGGTCTCCTTCGGCTTTTGTTTTAAACCCACGGACGGCTGAACTCGTCAGGGATGGCCGAGCGTAACGACAGGGTCTCCCGCGGCATCCTCCTCGAGTCGGAGGACGATCGTCATTTCCTCGTCACTACCGTCGAGTTCGACCGTCTCGTTTTTCGCTTGGTCACGGGGGACGAGGGGTGCCTCGATCGTTTGCTGGCGCTCGCTCTGACCTTCGGCTCTGTAGGACCCGATACTCGACTCATCGTGGAAGCGGTCGATACGGACGTAGTCGACGGGAACCGTTGTCAACGAATCACCCGGGAACGAGAGCGTGACCGTTCGTTGTGGAGGGGGTGTGCCGTCGTGGGACACCTCTTCGTTCTCGTAGAGCGAGACCGTTGCGTCCTCGAGATCGCTCACGTCCGACTCGAGTTGTCGCTCGGTCTGGATGCCGGCAACGAGGTCGATCACCGGAACCGCCAGGACGAGCAACGCGACGGTCAGGATCACCGCAAGAACGTACCTGATCATCCCTATTTCGCGTCGTGGATTTTAGTGCAGTTGATCGGACGGCTACTCCCGGTCATGCTGATTGTGGCCGCGCTTTTTTACTTAAACTCCCACAACATTCTGAGAAATTGTCGGGTTACGAGCGCGACAGTTCATAACGGAGAAGTCGGCAACGTCCGGTATGACCTTCGTGATTGGCCGTGGTACGGATATCGAGAACGGTCCTGTCGGCCGTCTCGGGACCTATCGCGCCCTCGATGGTAGTTCCGGTGCGGATATCCACCTGGATCTGGATGGCCCGCACGCGATGTTGATCGTCGGGAAACGCGGCTACGGGAAGTCGTACACGCTCGGTGTCGTCGCAGAGGCGCTCTCGCGGGCATCCGGTGTCGCACCCGTACTTATCGATCCGATGGGCGTTTTCAAGACTCTCGAGGAGCCGTCTGACGGTGATACTGTTCGTGCAACCGTTCTCGAGCGTCCTGCCGTCGATCCGTCGATGCTCGATCCGAAATCGTGGTGTTCGTTGGTCGGGCTTCGTCCCGAAAGCGGCGCTGGCGGATTACTCTGGCGGGCTGCACAGGAACGAACCACCATCGACGGCATGCAGAATCATATCGACGACGCGGACGCTCCGCGTTCTGACGTGCGTGCGGCGAACAATCACCTCGGCCTCGCATCGTCGTGGGGCGTGTTCGATAGTGATGGAATCACGGCAACGGACCTCAGCAGCTCCGAGGTAACCGTCATCGATGTTTCTGGACTCGATTCCGCACCGATGAACGCCGTCTGTCGCGGCGCCGCCGAGGCCCTGTACGCGGCTCGAGTTTCCGAATCGATTTCCCGGTTACCGTGGCTCATGATCGACGAGGCCCACACGTTTTTCGACGGTGTGGCTGGCCCGGCACTCGAGACGATACTGACGCGCGGTCGAGCACCCGGTGTGAGCATCGTCTCGGCGACCCAGCGGCCGAGTTCCGTTCCCGAAGTTGGCATCTCTCAGTCCGATATCATCGTCTCTCACCGACTTACGTCACGAACAGATCTCGAAGCGCTCGAACACGCTCAGCCGACGTACATGAACGCCACGCTCGAAGAACGAATGCCCGAAGCTCCGGGCGAAGTCGTCGTAATCGACGATGCAACTGAGACCACCCACGCCGCGAAGATACGCCCTCGAGAAACCCCACATGGCGGAGACAGCCCGCGTGCAAGTCGCGTATTCTTGGGAAACTGAATTAATACGGACTATTGTCGATCATTACCGCCATACCCTCGACCCGCCCGCAAGTGCGTCGGTAAACGGTTACACCAGGCCGTCTGAGAGACACCGGGCCGTATGAGAGGACGGCGTTTTGCAGGTCAATAACGGGGCAACGCCGGCCGTCGTAATTCTGTTCGACGCTATAGTTTAAGTACCAAACCGGAACCAACGCCGGTATGAATTGGGATCTCGCTGACGTTGTAAACGGTGTCTTATCGACCGCCACGATAGCCGATCTCGCACCACCGACGTGTTCCTCGAGTCGTTTGCCAACCCGAGTGGTTGTCGACAACTCAACTCTCCCGAAGGACGCGGCAACGAACGGCGTCGGCGATAGTGCTATTCTCGTTCCCGATGATCAAAACACCCTCTCGAGAGGTAACTATGCTATTCCCCCGATCGAATAGGGGCCAGACTGAGCCCCTCGCTGCCCTCGTCGCCGTTACCGCGTTCATCGTGGGAGTCGGAATTTACGGCGCGTACGTCACCGACGCGCTACCTGGGACGAGCGATCGAACGCAGGAAGAGACAGCTATCGATCGAGTTTGGGCTGACCTCGAGGAAAGCGGCGTGTTCTACGCGCACGACTCCCCTCGAGATATCTCGACCGAAGTCGAGACAGGCTCGATTCCGAATGGGAAAAACATCGACATTTCCGTCGACGTCTACACCGATGGAACTCCGGAGACGATTGCTCGAGCGCGGTTCGATCCCGATGGAAACGCACGTTCGCTCGAGAGCGTCGACGAACCGCCGAAAGATGCCGGTGTGGCTGAACGAGCGATTCCGGTAACGGTTACCCGTCAGGCGGCGGTCCGATCAGGAACGCTCCGGGTCGAGGTGTGGTCTTGATGAGAGACGGCTCAAATCGCGGCGTTAGTACCGTCGTGGACATCACACTCGCGTTACTCCTGATTAGTGCGAGCGTGTTATTGATCGGCTTTCATCTCGACAGTTCCGGTGAACCCGTACCGGATGATCGTGCCGATCGGGTTCTTCAGAGTCTGGGCGCGACGACTAGCTCCATTCTGTACGATATCGGCGAGGAGAACAGCGCAGGTGTTTCGACGCTCGAGAGCGAGAACTTCGATCCTCCCGGAGACCTCGATTCGGCGGAACGCGAATCGGCCTACGAAGTAACTACCTACGGCTCTTCTATCGGTCTTCTCACGGACGCAGCACTCACGAATCTTCATATCGACGGGAGCCAACGCTTCGCCTACGGAAATGCTTACGAAGACGCCGTCGACCACTCGATTCGGGGAACACACGTTGGCGGGGAACATCACTTCTACGCGGTAGCGACGTGGAGCCCCTACGACGGCTCATCGCTCAACGGAACTGCGACGGCTGGACAACAACCACCACCCACCGGTGACGTCTCGAGCGCGAGTACGACGGTTACGAGTGGCGTTCCAGCACTCGATCCCGAGGAACTGGCGCGTGAATTCGAACGCGAAGAAACGAGTGATATCGGGACATCGTTCATCGACGATGCCGACACCGATGGTTTCGACGCCGTTGCAACCGTCGTCGCCGAGTCGATCGTCGAGGGGTATTTCCCCTTCGAGGAGACCCAGTATTCTCTCGAGTCCTCGCTCACAGAGCGATCAGTTACAGTCTACAACTACAAACAATTGGCAGACTCTGTTGCTGTCGATGTCGACGACCACGTTGGTGGCACCTCGCCCGATACAGCGACAGCAAACGAAACCATCGTCGGCGGTATCGACGCCGACGACGGACTTGGCGATTGGATCGCGGCAGATATGCGAAACGGACCGGTCGGCGAGCAGATTACCCAGACCTGGAACGACTCGAGCGCTGACAACGTCGTCGACCGCCTCGAAACGGTCTTCGAGGAAGTCATCTCGCCGGAGACGGTCGACGTGACGGTTCAAGTGTGGGATCCATGACTGGTCGCAGACGAAATCGTCGATCGGTTTCGGTAGATTTCGATGAACGCGGGCGAGTCCCCTTCGCGCTGATCGCCGTGTTACTCCTCCTGTCGAGTACACTGCTCGTTGCAACCCTCGAGACCCGATCCGAGCCAACGACCGATCGTGACACGAAGATTGCGATGGATCGCGCCGTGGCGGAGACGCAGGGCGAGCTTCGAACTGCCGTTCTCGAGGCCAGTTATCAGGCCGGGACAGCACCGATTAACACTTCCGAACGGAGCGATGTCGACGCGATCGCCGACGCGGACGATCGGGACGAACGATTCGAGAA
Source organism: Halostagnicola alkaliphila (assembly GCF_055379965.1). NCBI lineage: Archaea > Methanobacteriati > Methanobacteriota > Halobacteria > Halobacteriales > Natrialbaceae > Halostagnicola > Halostagnicola alkaliphila. Next base: position 925,203 of record NZ_AP043826.1, read on the forward strand.
CTATGTCAAACTGCTCGTTTATCTGGAAGCGACGGACACGCTATCGAACGCCGGTGGCGACGTTCGGTCGGATGTCACGGCGAACGTGTCGATCCCCGCTGTCACATCATCCGGAGATGACGAGTCCATCGATCCGGACGAAGCGATCGATCGAGTGGATCTCGAAATCGGCCATTTCGATGCTGATGTCGAGACGGGAACCGTCGCGGCGACGATCGATGCCGTCGAATTCACCGTTTCTCGAGACGATAGTAATTCGCTCGAACAGAGCCGTCCGGTTTCGGTAAGTGTCGGAACGCCAGTGTTCGAGTTACACGAGCAACTGACCGAGTACGAAACGCAACTGAACAGCGGCTTCTTCGACGAATCGATCGGCTCGAGTGTGGATGGTCTTGGTCAGCATCTGGGCGCTCGCCTTTATCCGTTCGCCTACTTCAAAGCTGGCTGGGATCGGATGCAACCCACGCGATCGCCCGATCAGCACGATTTCGAGGAGGTAATCGATGTCAAACACACCGAAGTTCTTGCCAATCACGCGATATTCGACGTCCAGAACGATGTCTTCGGGACCCAAGACCCGTATGCGGACCGAACGATGCGACCCGGATTCGTCTGTCTGGCTACGCAGATCGGCAACGATCTCGCGGGCGGCGATAGTTCTGACGGAACCGAACAGCTCGTCGATCGGGCCGAGGCCGACATCGGCACCGATGCCGAGGAGGTCGAAGATGGGACGGTACTAGACGACGTCGAAGAACAGCTCTGTGACGGCGGCGAAGTACAGGAGTGGCTGTTCGGGGACGAAGCGACCGGTGAACTCCCCGATATGCCAGATCTGTCCGACCTTCTCGTCGAGGGGCTCGGTGAAATGGACGTGATGGACGGGACGCAAGCGGTGCCACTCGAGGATGTCGCTCAGGCGGCGTACATGGAATATTCCGTCGAAGAAGCCCAAGACATCGTCGGGTGGATGGAAGACCGGACGAGCGATGAGGTGGCTGAAGGGAATCTCGCGCCCGAAACTGACATGGACGACGGGGATCTCCCGGACGGAGACGACGAGTACGATCGAAGCGTCCGGGATATCGTCGAGGAACTCTATCGGATCGACCTCGAGCGTGAAACCGAATCAGCCCACGTTTCGGGTGGCATGCCAGATACCGATTCTCCCGATGACCGAGCCAACTACACCGAATCCGACGATACGACCGTCGTCGATTCCGTTTCGGACATCCACATCGACCACGACACGTTTGAAGACGGCGACTCGAGCGATCGAACTCTCCACGAAGTTAGTGCAACGGCCGAACTCGATCTCGAACGCTCTCAAACGTGGGAATCCGACGACCCGGAGAACGTGACACCACGGATGAATACCTTCAATAATGATAGAACAGTGTCGCTCAGCGTGGATATCGTCGTCGATGGCGAGTACGGGTTCGATCGGCAGGGCGAGTACTACGACCGCGACGAGTTCCCGGTCGAGGACCGTCCGATCGAGAGCGATTACGAGTCGGGGTACACCGGCGATGACATCTGGCGAGATAATTTCGAGGAAGGATTCAGATCCGGAATAACGGCGTTGACGACGGCGGAGACTAACGAATCGGTACGCGCCGACTTCACCGATGACCTCGAGTCGCTCGAAGACGAGACGATTTCCTCGACAGACACGATCGAAGACGACACGGAAGCGACACTGTTAGACGGCGGTTCGTCGGAGACGATCGAGCTCGACGACCTCAAACCGGATTCAGAAGATGCGCTCATCGAGGAGGTTCGAACCGATCTCGAGGAGACGCACCACGAATTTCTCGAGGCCATCGACGAACACCCCTTCGAGGTCGAACGAACCGAGATGATGGAGACGCCGACGCCGCCCGAGCGAGCGATCGAGCACGTACAGAACGAATACGAAGACGACTTCGTCTACGACGAACTCGAGGGCGAAACCTACGAAACGCCGGCGGAAGAGACCACAGCACAGGTGCGAAAGGCGTACTTCGATCGGCTCTATTACTGGCTCGAACTCGTCGCAGAGCCCTACGAAGACAGCTTAGACGAGATGGGTGACCACGTCGACGACGCCGGTGGGAGCGGGATGGACGCACTCGACGACGTCCTCGGCTTCGCACAGGATGCGTTGAACGCCGACGTGGATTACGATCCGGACGATATCGAGGGATCGGCGGTGCTCGAGGATGCCCAGTTCGAAGTCGCTGGCTCGCCGACGTATCTGACCGCGGAAAACATTAGCGAGGACAGGGATCCGGCAGTACGTCCGGAAGACGATACGATCACCGACGTTGGTGGCGAAACCGAACACGCCTCCATGGCGATACGCACGGACAATCGTGTCGGATGGCCCGGCGTGCCGCTTATTCCGTACCCGCCGGCACTATACCTCGCACAGCTGAACAGCTGGAACGTCGATGTTCGCGGCGAATACGCCCGATTCGAGGTGAGTGCGACCGTCGGCGACGCCTCGAGTGGCGACCGGCTGTCGTTCATCCGTGAACACCGCCCGATCGAACTGGAACTCGAGGACGGTGAGAAGGTTACTGTCGGAGCGAACGATCCGGTTGATTTTGAGAGTGGTCTCGAAGTTGTTGTGATGATGCCCGGCGGTGTGATGGCAAGTGGTGGAATTCCTAGTGTGGCGGATATTGGCGGTTCTATAGATGATGGGACTGAGCACTGTTCGCAGACATGGGACTTTATTGGTCCCGATTTTGACGCAGATTACAAATCCGATCTGGATTGTCACCCTAATGGTTGATGTGATTGAATTAACTAGATCAATAAGATACTTGGGCTTATGTAGGGTTTCTCGTAGATTTGGTAACCTGATCTCTAATCCAAGCTCTTTGCAGTTGTATCAAAATAATCAGGCAGCTTAGAATCTTTAGACCTCCCTCAGAGTACAAATGTATTTGTGGCATATGTTGCTATTTCAACACCCTGATCCTACATGGAGAACCCAAAATCATCCTCACATCTTACTTATACATGACAACTGTATTGTCTGAATCATCCGAATAAAGGAACGAGTCCTTAAGAACTATTGGACCGACTGGAACTCCTGTCAACGTAGACTCTACTTCCCAGTTTTTTTCGCCTGTCTCTGGATTCAGAGCGTTAATAATTCCTGGTGAGTTTATTGTCCCTGGTGTCCAAATATACAGAATTTTCCCAGAAATTGGCATTCTCCAACCTGTTCTTCCGTTCAGTGCATTTTCATTCCAATCTGAAGCCTGTTCACCAGTTTCAGTATCTAAAGCAGGTATTTCTGGAAGCTCTGTAGGAATATATGCCCTCTCATCATAGACTGTTGGCTGGGCAGGCCTCGTGTTCGGTTCTGAATAGTCGCCTAACACCTCAACATCACCAGACTCCGTCTCAATTGAGATAACTTCCAAACCATTCACAGTGTATATCGCTCCATCAACAATACGAAGATCTGGTTCTGCACCACGAACGTCGTCAATTGATTGACTCCATAGATACTCTCCTGAATCTTTTTCATACCCTTCTAGTAGGAAATCTTCGTCCCCTTGGCGAGTTGCTACGAATACCCGTTCTCCATCGATAGCTATGGTTTCAATTTCACCAGAAGCTTCAATTTCAAGAACCTCTTCTCCTGTCTCTTTATCAAGTCCATAGAGGTATTCTCCTGTTCGGCCATAGATTGTTTCTTCGTGAATGCGCAAACTGAACAATGTGTCGTGATTGCTCACCCATAGTTTTTCTCCACTATGTTCTAGTGCTTCCACACCATCTCCGGAGACATAGACTGCACTACTGGAAACAGCAGGCGTAAAGATGGTCTTTGCTTCTCCACGAAGATCTCCCCAATTATCCGGCTCATGCTCCCATAATATGTCCCCGTTTTCAAAATCTATTCCGTGATATTTCCCGATGCGCTCACCAACGAAAACAGTCCCATGTGCCGCAACTGGAACTGAAGGAGTGCTTTCGATTTGTACTGACCATTCTTTTTCTGGTTCACTATTGGGTCCGCTGTTCGGGGCAACTGCAGTATTAGCCGCATCGTAGTGAGCCATCGGCCAGGCACCGTACTCTGAATTCTCCTCGTCAACCTCATTGGGACTATCACCGTTCTCATCGTCGACCTTCTCGTTCTCATCGTTCTCATCATCAGTCGCACACCCGGCGAGAGTAGCTACTCCAGCCGTCGCTCCGGCGCAGGCTGTCAACAAGCGACGCCGAGTTTGCGTCGATCGACCGTCCATTATGTTTCTCTGGTATCACCTATGGCAAATAATCTTTCCGGGATGGAATTGGAATATTGATATCATCCGTCCGCCGCTTTTCTCGAGTAGCACCTCTTTCCGACCAATTGAGCGAGTCGAGATCGCCGTACTAGTCGCTGAGCTCGTCGTTGCTCGAGTGTTCAAAAAATAAACCCGTCGGTAGAAGGGTTGTGAAAGTTAAAAATCCGGCTACTGAACGCGGACTCGTTTACAAACGAGTGACGTTGGTTGCGCGGGGGCCTTTCGGTGCTTGTTCGATGTCGAATTCGATGTCTGTGCCTTCTTCGAGGTCCGGGCCGCCAACGTCTTCCATGTGGAAGAACACGTCGTCGTCCGCGTCGTCTGTCTCGATGAAACCGTAGCCGCCTGTGTCGTTGAAGAAATCAACGTTGCCTTGCGCCATTACGATTATACCAAACCACACTATCCGTATAACAGTTGCGTTATAGTATTCCCTTTGAATCGGAGATGATTCCCTCTCAAAACCCGTAAAAACTCAAAAATGACTCGTCTCCCCTTCCATTCATGTACTATTTACTTTCTGATAGTAGTTCCTTCAGAAACCAGATTCTTACTCTCGAAACCTCCCTCGAGGCTCCTCCGTTCGCTGAAGATTCTTCCTCCGGTAATACTCCGGGAGGGATGAAGACCTCTCCACGTGCACACCGAATAGTATCGCTTAGGTAGCTTGACTGGATAGCCGACGAGCATGACAACGACTCGAGCCACCCCAACGATCGCACAGGTGGCACTGATCGGTCTCTTCGTCACCGCGCTCGTGACCGCGCAGTTGACCGCGTCGAAAATCCTCGCGTTCGAACTCCCGTTTGCCGTTCCGATTACGGGTGCCGAACTCTTGCTTCCTGGTGCGGCACTCGCCTACGCGTTGACGTTCCTCGCGAGCGATTGCTATGCCGAACTGTACGGCCGGAAAGCGGCACAGATCGTCGTCAACGTCGCGTTCGCGATGAACTTTGTCGTTCTTCTGCTCGTCTGGTCGACGATCGTCGCTCCAGCATCGGAAACCTCGCCCGTCGCCGCCGGCGAGTTCGCTGCGGTTCTCGGTCCCGCAGCCAATATCGTCGCGGGAAGCCTGCTCGCGTATCTCGTGAGCCAGAACTGGGACGTTATCGTCTTCCATCGGATTCGTGAGTACACCGACGGCGAACGCCTCTGGGTTCGAAACATCGGATCGACGGCGAGCAGTCAGGCGATCGACACCGTCATTTTCGTCTCGGTCGCCTTCGCGATCGCACCCCGTCTGTTCGGTGTTGGCGACGCTATTCCGCTCGAGGCCGTACTCGGTCTAATGGTCGGTCAGTACCTCCTCAAACTGGCGATTGCCGTCGTCGATACGCCGATCGTCTACGCTATCGTTGCGCTCGTCCGCTCGCGCGACGGTGATGGCGTCGAGGAACCGGCTTCGGCGTAACGCATCTGCTTTTCGGGATTCAGCTGAACCCTGCAAATGATTCGTCTCGAGTCGATCCGTACGATTTAGTGACTCCCGGTCAACGCACGGCTATGGACGAACGCATACGCGACCACGCCGAAGTGCTGGTCGATTGGAGTGCTCGAGTGGAGGCCGGGGACGACGTCATCGTCTCGGTCGGTTCCGAAGCCCACGACCTAGCCGTCGCGGTCGCGGAGAAGCTCGGAGAACGCGGCGCAAACCTGTGTACGACCTACAGCTCCGGTGAGGTAGACCGGGCGTATCTCCGCGCTCACGACGACGAGTTCGACGAGAATTCGGACCACGAACTGGCCCTGTTCGAAAACGCCGACGTTTACCTCTCGCTCGGCGGCGGTCGAAACACGAGTGCGACCGCGGACGTGCCCGGCGAAACGCATCAGGCTCACAGGCAGGCGCGACAGGACGTTCGGGAAGCGCGGTTCGACACTCGCTGGGTATCGACGGTTCATCCGACGCGGTCCCTCGCACAGCAGGCAAACATGTCCTACGAGGAGTACCAGGCGTTCGCATACGATGCGATCTGTCGGGACTGGGAGTCGCTGGCCGAGGAGATGGGCAACCTGAAGACGATTCTCGACGAGGGCGAGGAAGTCCGACTCGTCTCGAGTGGCACCGATCTCACGATGAATATCGACGATCGGACGGCGGTCAACAGCGCGGCGTCGGTTGCCTACGACTCGCACAACCTTCCCAGCGGCGAGGTGTTTACGGCACCCTACGCCACTACGGGGGAGGTAACGTTCGACGTTCCGATGACGCTTCGGGGGGAACCGGTTCGAAACGTTCGCTTCGAGTTTGCAGACGGCGAAGTCGCCGATTACGACGCCGAGCAAGGCGAAGGCGTTCTCGGCGACATCCTCGAGACCGACGAGGGGGCCCGTCGTCTGGGCGAACTCGGAATCGGGATGAACCGCGGCATCGACCGGTATACGGATAATATCCTCTTCGACGAGAAGATGGGCGAAACCGTCCACCTCGCCGTCGGGCGAGCTTACGATGCGTGCCTTCCGGACGGAGAGTCCGGTAACGAGTCCGCTGTCCACGTCGACCTGATTACCGATGTCAGTGAGGACTCGAGACTCGAGGTCGACGGGGAGGTCGTTCAGCGAAACGGGCGGTTCCGATGGGAAGACGGGTTTTCCGGCTAACGGGTTTCGGCTATGCGAGTCTGTACGGCGTTCGATTTGAGAGCCGTGTTCCGTTGTGGCGTCGGTTAGACCGCTCCTACTGTGGCCCCGTCCTGACATCCTCCCCGTCCGCGAAAAGCGGAGCTTTTCGGTTGTGGTTCGAGACCTCCGGTCTCGCGGACAGCGAGGGATCTTCGATCCCTCGAGCAGTCGGCGTAAAGCGCCGACGACCTCGCGGAGCGAAGCTCCGCTCAGTCACGAGAGACGTGCGTCTCTCGAACGACAGCGAGAGCTTTGCTCTCGCCATGCCGCTGAAGCGCGAGGCGTTCCCCTCGATTCTCCGTAAGTCTCCCAATCGAGCGGTGTTGCCAACTGCGGTTCACTGGTGCTCCAACCGTGTTTGTGGGGGTCTAACTACGTTTAGCCGCGGCCAACTATCTGGAAGTACCGAGAAATGACCTCATAGTAATATTCGATCGTCGCTTCTCACGGAGTACCGCCCGACCGGTGGCGGCCAGTAACCGGTGGGACGGCCGTACAGTCGTCTCTTCCCGCGTTCGACAGTTGTCTACCCGCCTTGCCGGAGGCGGTACATATCCGGCAGTACCCCTTCTGTGGATTGCATCCGGATGTCGACGGCGAGCGCTCTCTTACGCTCGAGTGGAGCATGTTGCGACCCGAGCGGCGGCTCTCGAGCGAACCGCTCGGCGGGGATCGTCGGTCTCCTCGCTCGTCTGTATCCGCCTGTCGTTGGATTCGAGTCCCGCATCGTTATCGGTATCTGGAACCAACAACGGAACAGGGACGAATATGCGAGAGTCACTCCGTGCCGGGATCGCCATCTACAACGACGGCGAGTTTCACGCCGCACACGACGCCTGGGAAGCACACTGGCTCGACCTCGAGTCCGGGACCGAGGACGAGCAACTGCTTCACGGATTGATTCAGTTCACCGCGGCGGTCCATCACGCCTATAACGGGAACTGGAAGGGATGTATCGGGGTAGCGCGGAGTGCAAACGAGTACCTCGAGTCGCTCACGGGGGAGTATCGCGGCGTCGCTCTGGAGGAACTTCGACCGTTTCTCGACGATCTCGCCGCGGATCCGGAGCTCATCGAGCGGCGACCGCCGCTAGATATCGTCCACGCGGACTCCGTTCCTCGAGTTGCCGACCTCGAGCCCGGAGAACTCGCTATCGCGGCACCCGTGCTGGCCGAAGAGTGGGGGTACGACGAGGCGATTCTCGAGCAGGCGAGTTCGTACGCGGTGACTGATCTCGAGCGGGGCCGTGACGACAGCCGATTCATCTCCCTGGTGTACGATTTCGTTCGCGAGGACGAGAACAGGGGTATCATCTTCCGGCGGCTCTCCGGACACGTGGAGCGTAGAGCGGCGAAAGAATCCGATGTCGAAGGACTGTTCTGAGCCCGAATCCGTCTTGCGCTGTTGGTTGAGTCCGTCTGGAGCCGTCGACTACTCTTCCGCCTCGACGTCCTCGCTCATCCATCGAATCGTCTCCTCGAGCATCTCCTGCAACGCCCGAGCATCCTCGAGTGTGAGTGCGACGTCCGCGTGACCCGTGGCGTGGTCGCCCGCCATCGCGTCGACCGTAACCAGGAGACAGCCGTCATCTGCTGGCCGGACCGCGATGTCGGCGCGATCGGGGTGTTCCCGGGGTCCGCCGATCTCGAGGTCGTATTCGCCGCGTGTGACGCCGAGTTGTACGCGACCGGGATTCGACAGATCGAACGAATCCGTTGAATCGCCGTCGTCGTTCATGGTCGGCACTTTGCGTTCTCGAGGCATAGCTGTATGCGTCGACTGTGTGTTCTGAAAATCCATGACCGTAACTCGTCGGGGTCGAGATAAGCGTCGTTCTGCGGGTCGAGCAGTCATCTTTCTCGAGTTGCTCTCCCTTTCGAAACTACCCGTTTATCAACGCCTTCCTTCTCGAGTTCGTCTCCGTCTATAGGTGGAGCAGGCCGGGGCGGTTCACTTGTGTTCGGCGGAGTTGTCCTGTGGCTCGTAGTCGAGGACCTCTCGAGCGCGCTCGAGCGAGTAGTATTTGCGATCGTTGTCGGAGATGCCGTAGACGATTTCGTAGTCGTAGTCGGCCTGAATACACCGATCGAAGAGGTGGGCGCAGTCGCGATAAGAGAGCCACATCGCCTGACCGCGCTCGTAGTCGATCGGCGGGTGCCCTTCGGTGAGGTTCCCGATGCGAACCGAGACGACGGAGAGGTCGTGTTCATCGTGGTAGTATCGTCCGAGGGTCTCGCCGGCGGCTTTCGAAACCCCGTAGAGGTTGGTCGGGCGGGGGAGTTCCGTGCCGTCGAGCAGGAATCCGTCGTCCGGGCGGTACATATCTGGCGTCCGCTCGTCGGTCTCGTAGGCCCCGACGGCGTGGTTCGAAGAGGCGAAGACGACCTTTTCGACGCCAGTCTCGACGGCGGCTTCGTAGACCGTCCGCGTTCCGTCGATGTTGTTCGTCAGGACGCTGTTCCACGGCGCTTCCGGACGCGGGTCGCCGGCCAGGTGGACGACGACGTCTATCCCCTCCATCGCTTCGCGAACCGCTTCGTCGTCGGTGATGTCGGCGACGACGAACTCACCCGGGAGATCTTCGGTTGGCGGGTCGCGATCGAGCAAGCGCCACTCGTAGGCCTCGGCGAGGTCGCCGAGGATCGCCTGCCCGACGCGCCCCGATGCCCCCGTTAGCAGGACGGACTGTGCCATTCGTTTGGTGTGAAACACAGCGCCGATAAGTACCATGCGGTTCTGCTCGCGGCTCCCTCGTGTTGGTGACTGTCGAAACGCACCGTGTGCTCTCGAACGTGACCGGTTCAATTGCGTGGATGCCCACCGGAACGTCCTTCCTCCCGGCACTCGAGTGACGAGATATGACCGCTGATAACGAGACGAATTCGGGAGCCAGAGCTCCGATCGACACCGAGGCCGCCTGTTTCGAAGCGGGCATCAAGTTCGGGTCGTTGTACCACCAGTTCGCCGGAACGCCGGTGTCGCCCGACAGCGCACCGAGTCTCGCGCGGGCGATGGAGGAGTCGATCGAAAACCAACCGCACTGCCGAGCGGTAACCGTCGACGTCCAGACCGAAGCGCTCGAGGAAGAACTCGACGAATCAACCGCGGACTACACCGAACTGACGGGGCGCTTTCTCGAGGTCGAAATCGTCGTCGACTACGAAGGCTGTGTGGTCGTGACCCGCATGGAGATGGAAGACGGCTATCCGTTGATGGCACTCGAGTCGGTTCGAGAACGCTGAGAGGGGGAGGTATCGGTCGGATGGCTTTCACCGTGGAAGGATACGACGTTCGTTTCGAATTTCGGTTGCTATTTCGGCAGTATCGGATTTCTTTCTCCGATCTTCACTTTCACTTTCGGGCTACCTTTTAACCCCGGTGGTCGCAAACGTGGTGGCATGAGCCAAGCCTCGCTCGACGACGACGAACTGTTCGGCGAAGCCGCGACCGAAATGCGCGACGACGTTGAAGCCTCCCTCGAGGAAGCCTGGGCCGCCCTGCCCGACGCCGACGACGTCTGGGAGAGCGACGCCGACAACGTTCTCGGCACGCTCAACGGACTCAAGTCCGCGCTCGACGCGGGCGACGCCGAGGATCACCTTCGCGACGCCAAAAAGTGGTTCACGATGGGCCAGCGCGCCGACGCCTTCGACGACGCCGACGACCTCGAGGAGGAGATTGCAGACGTCGAGTCGACAATCGAGGACATCTCGGAAGCGGGCGAACAGGTCGGCGAACTCACGTCGACGATCCCCGCCCTTCGGAGTCGTTTAGAGAGTGCGGGCGATGACGCGGAAGAGGACGCCGAAGACTGATACGGATTACTGTATCGATTTACCGGCGCAACCGCAGGACTGGACACGGTTGCGCCGGAAATGACTTACAGTAAACCGTATGAAGCGCCAATCAGGGCAGAACACTGAATCCAGCGCGACTTCTCCGAATCGGTTGCTTCGAACGCTTAGTTCGTCGACTGAAGCGACCGGTTTTCGGGACGCGATACGTCCCGCTCGTCGACCGCCTCGAGCAGGCGTTCGAGGCTCGATCCCGCGAGTTCGAGCAGTTCCGTCCCCAGTTGCTCGTTGGCCTCGCCGGGGTCGCCGACGACCCCGTTTTCGCTGAACTCCGCGGAGTCGTGAGCCAGATTCGTGTGGCTCACCCACTCACCCCAGGATTCGGCGGCCTCGACTCGAGCCTCTTCGAGCCGATCGTCGCGGACGAGTTCTGGGGCGATGTGAGACAACAGTGCCGTCTCGAGCGGTCCCCCGTGGCCCATCTTGCTGGCGTGCTCGCCGACGGACTCGAACCAGGTGAACGAGACGGCGTAGGCGTCCTCGTTCCGTGAAATGTCGCTCGCGACTTCTCTGAGCGCGTCGACGTTGCCGCCGTGGCCGTTGACGAAGACGACACGATCGAACCCGTGCGATGCCAGACTCGTCGCCGACTCGCGAACGTAGGCTCGGAACGTGTCCGGCGAGACCCACATCGTGCCCGAAAAGTGGCGGTGTTCTTCCGCGATTCCAACCGGAACCGGCGGGGCGAGGACGACCTCTCCGTCGAAGCGTTCGAGACCTGCCTCGGCGACCGACTCGGCCGTGATGAAATCGGTTCCCAGCGGTGCGTGCGGGCCGTGCTGTTCCGTGCTCCCGACCGGGATGATCGCGAGGTCCGTCTCGCACTCGGCGAGATCCGTCCAGGTGGCCGACCTGAGTTTCATGCTCGTCTCGAGGAGCGGTCGACCCTTGTATGCACCGCCCGATTAGCGCCATCGACACCGCTCAAACCGCCGCGAGCGTAGCGAATTCCGCATCGAGCTGGCAGGCCAAAACGGTTTCCGAATGTACGGCGTATATTCACGCTATGACTGACGATAACCGCGAACTCGGCGTCGAACTGGGCGATCTCGGCGATCAGCTCGAGGACCGCGAGTACCCGGTCAGCCAGGACGAACTTCTCGAAGAGCATGGCGACGCGGAACTCGATATGAGCGAAGAGACTGCGACGTTAGCAGAGATTCTCGAGCCGCTCAACGAAGACGAGTACGAATCCGCCAACGAGGTCGAGCAGGCGATCATGAACATGGTCGGCGACGAAGCGATCGGGCGCAAGAACTACAGCGACCGAACGCCGCCCGCGCCGGGAGAGGATCGACAGGACGAGGGCGGCCCGGATCAGGAGGGCCAGCAAGGACAGGAATCGTTCTGAACACCGCTTTCGAGGGTCGTCGTGGCCTATAAGAGTCGTGAGCGCTGGCCGTGACCTCCGTGAGGTCGTCGCGAAAACGTGTTTTTGTCGCCCGATTCAGTTCCTTCTCGTGCTTCGGACTCAATCGTCGGTATTCTGCGCTTGCGTTCGAGCGGTCCGACGCTGGGCGCGTTCGATGAACTCCTGTGGGAGTTCGTCGATTTCGCCGGCCTGAACGCCCCAGAGGTGAGCGTACAGTCCATCGTTCTCGAGCAGTTCTCCGTGGGTGCCGCGTTCGATGATCTGTCCGCCCTCGAGAACGACGATCTTGTCGGCGTCTTTGATCGTCGAGAGGCGGTGTGCGATGGCGAACGTGGTTCGGTCTTCGGTGAGTTCGTCGATCGATCGCTGGATCAGCATCTCCGTCTCGGTGTCGACGTCGCTCGTCGCCTCGTCCAGAATGAGAATATCCGGATCTTTCAGCACCGCGCGGGCGATGGCGACTCGTTGGCGCTGACCGCCGGAGAGCTTGACGCCGCGTTCGCCGACCATCGTGTCGTAGCCCTCGGGTAAGTTCTGGATGAACTCGTGAGCCTCTGCGGCTTTCGCGGCCTCGACGATCTCCTCCCGGTCGGCGTCGAAGGTGCCGTAGGTGATGTTCTCCTCGACGGTGCCATAGAAGAGGAACGACTCCTGACCGACGTATCCCATGGACTGGCGAAGGCTCGCCAGCGAAGCCTCGCGGACGTCCTGTCCGTCGATTCGGATCTCTCCCTCATCGACATCGTAAAGCCGAAGTAACAGCTTCAGAACGGTAGATTTCCCGGCCCCCGTCGGACCGACGAGCGCGACCGTTTCGCCGCCCGGAACCTCGAAGGAGATGTCGTCGATAATCTGTTCGTTGTCCGGCGTCTGACCGGTTTCTTCGACCTGTTCAGTCCGTTCGCTCGACTCGGTTTGCTCCGGGGCGTCGTCCTCGTAACTGAAGCTGACGTGGTCGTACTCGACGCGTCCCTCGCTGACGTCGAGTTCGGTCGCGTCGTCGTCGCGTTCGATCCGCCCCTGCTCGTCCATCAGCCCGAAGATGCGCTCGCTCGAGGCCTCGGCGCGCTGGTACATGTTGATGACCTGTCCGAACTGGGCCATCGGCCAGACGAGTTGCTGAGTGTACATGATGAAGACGACGAACGTCCCGATTTCGAGAGTCCCGGTGAACGGTCCGGGTGCGCTGCCCATGAACACCCAGTAGCCGCCGACCACGAACGTGAGGACGAACCCGATACCCGAGATGAGTTGCAGTCCGGGGAAGAACTTGATCCGCAGCCAAATGGCTCCCCAGTTGGTGTCGTAGTACTTCCGCGAAACGTCGTTGACGCGGTCGGATTCGTACCCTTCCGTGTTCGAGGATTTGATCACGTTGATACCGCCGAGGTTGTTCTCGAGTCGAGAGTTTACCTTCCCGACCGACGAACGGACGGCGGCGTACTTCGGCTGGATCTTCTTGACGAAGACGTAGGTGAAGACGGCGATCAATGGGACGGGTGCTAACGAAACCAGCGCCAGCTGCGGGTTGAGCCAGAACAGTAAGAACGTGATCCCGACGACCATCACGATCAGCCGAGTGGCCGAGTTCATGCCCTCGTTCAGAAACCGCTCGAGCTGGTTCACGTCGTTCGAGAGGACCGACATCATCTCGCCGGTCTGCTTGTTCGCGAAGAACTCCATATCCAACCGTTGCATCTTGTCGTAGGTCGCGGTTCGCACGTCGTGTTGGACGTCCTGCGAGAAGGAGTTGAATCCCCAGTTTCGAAGCCAGTGGAACATTGCCCCCAGTGCAAACGAGCCGGCGATTACTGCGACGACGAACACGAACTGTTCGTACTCCCCCGTCGGAAGCCACCCCTCCGGCAGGACGACGAGCGGGATCTGCTCGTGAAACGCCTGCTCGCCGAAGATCGAGTCTATCGCGACCGCAAGAAGCAACGCTGGGAGCAGATCGAGCGCCCGTGCGAACACGCTCGAGATGAGACCGACCGTCATCGAGAACCAGTACGGACGGCCGAAGTCGAAGAGCAACCGTCGCATGGGACTGTCGGCTTGCTCCCGTTGTTCTTCGAAGGGATCGTCGTCCTCCCAGTCGACACTGCTCATTGAATTCGCTGAATGGTCCGCCGGCAATAAGCGTTACCTACGAATCGAAACACCAGTTACCGAGACGGACCGATCATCTGGACGTTCTCGGCTCACTCGTACGCGATATCGACGTCGTCGCCGACATCGATTCCGTGTTCGTCCGCGTACCCGCTTCGAACCTCGAGGACCCACTGAGCCTGACCCGAATACTCGAGATCCTCACCGTCTTCGTCGGCCTCCGGCGCTCGCGCCTCGTGGATCGTCGTAACCACGCCGTCGTCGTCGACGAAGATGATATCGATATCGAAATCCATCTCTCGCATCACGTAGGTTCGGTCGCCCTCGCGTTCGTGCACGAACAGCATTCCGTCGTCGCCCTCGAGCGAATCGTGGTCGCTGAGCCCAGTGTAGCGCTCCTCCCAGGTGTCTGCGACCTCGGCGTCGACGGTCGCTCGCGGCTCGCCACTCTCGTCGGTGATCGTCACCGTCGCGTGATCGCTCGCCCAGGGAACGGCGAGGATTCCGATCTGGACGAGGACGAATCCGACGACGAGTGCGAGCGCGACCACCAGAAGGAGTCGCGACGCACGATCCGTATCCATCACTGTCCTTTGCGCGACGAGAAAGTAAAGGTTATTCGCACGGACCGGTTTCGAGTACGTACGGGCTCGTGGTCTAGCTGGTTATGACGCGGCCTTTACAAGGCCGAGGTCGGTGGTTCGAACCCGCCCGAGCCCACTTCCTGCTGCGAGCAACTTCGCGAGCAGCAGGTATGTGGAACGAGGGCGGTTCGAACCAGACCAGTCGCAGCGGGCGAACGAAGTGAGCCCGAACGTCTGGGCGAGGTTCGAACCCGCCCGAGCCCACTACGATTTTGCGACGAACAGACGTGGGCGACAGCATCGCGTTGGTCGAACCCGCCCGAGACCTCATCCAATACAGCCATCACAATGGAGGTGTCAGTTGAGTCCACTAGAGGCGACCTCTAGACGGCTTTGGGACGGGACAGACCTTCCGGTCGTACGCCCAGCTTATCCTCTACGAACTGGGAGAGTATCTCGGCTACTCACCGCCACCACTGCTAGAGCGTCTGGTCGAAGATGCTCAGAAAATCATACGCAACGACCGATCCTCCAAGAGAGGCTCGCTACCCCAATCCAACCGACTGCTGAGGCTTAGCTAAAGACCAATGGTTGGAGAAGTAACCTTACTATACGTTCTAGATAGAGTGAACAATCGGCGCTGGTCACTGTGCTCAGGATACTCAAGAACAATAGCACTATTTATATGACACTGAGGTAACATACTGGTCATGACATCCCACGCGTTCATAGGAATCGAGGTCCTGATATTTACAGGGATTGTTCTAATTAACCTTGCTATTATTTACTTCCTATACAAAATATTTGAGCATGTGTCTTCTCTCTCCAGTTAGTGATATCAATCATGCACTCGAGAAATATAGGATCTTCGTCGGCATACGCAAAAGCGTGCACGACTTTCGTGCTGACTTCCGTACGGGACGCTCTCGGAACCTGTTGGCGCCGCAGAAGTCACGATCGAGTGTCGAGCAAGAACTGAATATCGACAACCTCGAGACCGGTCTCTGTTAGAGGAGTCTTAGCGTGGCAACTGCTCGAACTTCGGTTCGAAGGTGGACGGGGCCGGAGCTTGCGGCCGGTGGATCTACAAATTTCGGCGAACGGCGTGACAAATGTGGCAAACCAAAGACATGTAATACAATCCGTAGCACGAGTAGTCAGTGCTTGAGCCTGGCGACGTTCTCTCGGATTTGGGTAATAAGTCCATCTTCCGCTTCGGCCTGGAGCGCCGCGTTGAGGGTCGAATTTTCGGGTTCGTCTTTGACCACGAGTCGAAGGTACGTCTCGAGTTGCTCGAAGTTGTCGTCGAGGACGACCGTGTGGTTGCTCTCGTCGTGGTCGACGACGCCTGCATCGTCGAGTTTCGGAACGTGGCACTGCACGGACGAGACGTAGACGCTCTTGTACTGGTTTTTCGCGACCTCGTCTGGCGGAAGGTCGTGTTCCCAGCCGGCGACCTGTTCGGCGAGTCTGGAGAGTTCGATAGGGTCTTCCCGTCCACGGAGCGCGTAGAGAAGATATCGACGTCGGCGATTTGCCAACAGCTCCAGTATGGTGTCTGCAGACAGGTCGGTGTCTTCTTGGTTCGTGGTAAGGCCCTCCATAACAAGATATTACCACCCAGTCCGGAAAAGGGTGTCTTGAATATCTAAAAATCCGACAGACAGCGACCTGATTGACTGCTTCTCGAGGACGTTCAATCAATGGCTACTATCGGATCGAACTACCACCTGATGGAATTGAATGTCGCACCGTAACACGGCAGACGGGATTCGAAATCCTTTTTTGTACCATCGACGGAGTGTGAGTCGGGCCGCCTTAGCTCAGACTGGGAGAGCACTCGACTGAAGATCGAGCTGTCCCCGGTTCAAATCCGGGAGGCGGCATACTTTTGCGGCGAGCAACACTGCGAGCCGCAAATATGCATTCTGATCGGATTTGAACGAGACCAGAAAGGCGCAGCGAAGCGAGCATTTCTGGGCGTAGTTCACAATCCGGGAGGCGGCACTTCTCGCGGCGAACAAATTCATGAGCCGCGGGTGTGCGATCCAAGCAATTTGAATTAGACCGAACTTCTGCGAGCGAAGTCGTTCGAAACGGCGAGCTGTTTCGTGATGACGAGAGAGCTGGGCGCGCTCTCTCTCGGACCACAAGCAGGTTCTCGGGCGTCGGTCACAATCCGGGAGGCAGATCCCGATTCGACATGGTTCCCGTTAGAAACCTGTCCGCTCGAGTAAAACCCGAGCACTTGGCGTTGAGTCCAGCGAAACGAGCGAGACGTTCACCTTTTGGAAGCGGTACCAGCGTTTTCTCTCGAGCCTGTACTCGATCGTTCTCACGTCGATGCGTCGGTGACAGGTACCGCTTCACGGGCTGTGACTGTCGCTCTGGAGTAGTCACTGAGAGACGAACAACGGGAGGAGTCGAAGCGAAACCGGTCTCTCTTTGACTCGATACGGTGGCGAAATTCGTATCAACAAATCTGGCGGTATGGGCGGGTTTGATGGAGTGATTCGACGTTATTCCGCATTGCATGACATCTGTTTCCATGAAGGATGTTAGCAAGTACTTCGACGGGGGAAACACCGTCGCGAACTATCGCCTCAACCTCGACGTTGCCGACGGCGAGTTCCTCGTCATGTTGGGGCCCTCGGGCTGTGGCAAGACGACGGCACTTCGTCTCATCGCGGGGCTCGAGGAGCCGTCGGACGGCGAGATATACTTCGGCGAGGAGCGGGTCAACAGCCGCTCACCCAGCGATCGAAACGTCGCGATGGTCTTCCAAAATTACGCACTGTACCCCCACTTGACGGTCGCACAGAACATCGGCTATCCGTTGAAAGTCCGCGGGATACCGCCCGACGATCGAGACCGGAAGGTCGAGGAGATCACGGAGCTGCTCCACATCGAAGATCAGGTCGACAAGAAACCGGGGGCGTTGAGCGGTGGGCAACGACAACGGGTGGCGCTCGCGCGCGCTATCGTCAGGGAGCCGTCGGTATTTCTCTTAGACGAGCCGCTGTCGAACTTAGACGCCAAGCTCCGCCAGGAGATGCGCATCGAGTTGAAGCGTCTCCAGAACGAGCTCGAGATCACGACGATCTACGTGACCCACAACCAGGAGGAGGCGATGAGCATGGCCGACACGGTCGTGGTCATGAATCAGGGAACGATTCAGCAGATTGCACCGCCTCAGGAGCTATACGAACGACCTCGAACGGCGTGGGTTGCCCGGTTTATCGGATCGCCGCCGATGAATTTGTTCCAGGGGACCCGCCGCAACGGATCGATCGACCTTGGCGAGGCAGGTACCGTCGAACTGGACGGCGTGATGGATGCCGATGAAGCGGTTGTGGAAACGGCTAGTCAGGACGACGCGAGTGCGGCCAGCGTGCTGGCGAACAGCGCTCGGGGTGATGTCGCAGTCGGCATTCGACCGGAGGACCTGACCCTTTCGACTACGCAACCGTCGTCGGGAAACGTAATCGAAGGGACGGTAGACACTATCGAACCGATGGGCGAGTACATCCTCGTCAACATTTCCGTCAACGACCAAATCGTGAACGCAAAGGTGTCGGAGTGGACCGTCTCGACGGATGAGCGAGTCTACCTGACCTTTGAGGACGACGACGCCTACCTGTACGACGACAACGGCGAGTTGGTGGGCTGAACCAGGATCAGAAGTCACAGACCATGAGCTTACGAGATCACATCGACGGCTTCACTGGCGATCACGAGCTGGGCGAGGACCTGACTGTCGACCGCGAGAAGGCGATTGCCATCGCGGTGTTTCTCGTTCCCGGGTTGACCCTCTTCGCGATCTTCTCCGTCGGCCCGATCGTCTACTCGGCGATCGGGAGTTTCTACGCCTGGGATACCTTCACGATGCAGGACTTCGTCGGGCTGGACAACTGGATCCGGTCACTTACCGATCCGCTCATCATCCACTGGCCCAATATACGGGAGTTTCAGTACCCGATGGGCGCGCTCACCCACAATCTCCTCTGGGTCGTCGTTCACGTGCCTGCGAGTACGTTCCTCGGTCTCGCACTGGCATTGCTGTTCGCCGATTTGAAAGGGCGCCGGATCCTCCGCTCGATGGTTTTCGCGGGCTTTACCGTCCCGCCGATAGTCATCGGGCTGGTCCTCATGTTCGTCTACGATCCCCAGGCCGGGATCTTCAACGAGTTGCTCCGGGTACTCGATCAGGAGCAGTGGGTCCGCAACTGGACGCAGTCGCCCCAGGTGGCGATCTACGCCCTCATCGCAGGCGGAATCTGGGTCCATACCGGATTCAGCATGTTGTTGTACAGTTCGGCGCTTTCTGCTATCGATCCGTCCCTGATCGAGTCGGCCAAAGTCGACGGTGCCGGCCCGTGGCGACGGTTCTGGGACATCATCTGGCCGCTGGTCAAGCCGGTGACCGCCGTGGTCGTCATCATGGGGATCATCTGGGTGATGCGAATGTTCGACATCGTCTACGCCGCCGGAGGCGCTGCAGGCGGACCGAACCACGCGTACTCGGTGCTGGGTATCGAGGTGTATCGGGCCGCATTCCGACCGGAGATCGACTACGGGATGGCGATGGTGGTAGCGCTGATTCAACTGTTCATCGTCGCCCCGCTCGCGCTGTACATCGCTCGAATGAACTGATCACACATGGTTGAAGACAACGCACCCGATTCCCGGACCGATCGTGACGCGGACACCGAAGCGAAACCCGACGGCGGACGGTACCTGTCGGTCGAGGAGATACCGGAAACGGCGCCAACGGCCGACCTCACGTGGCAAGAGCGGATCGCAAACGCCGTTCCGTCGAAGCGTCGAGGGCTCAAGTACGTCGTCGCGATCACCATCGCTCTCCTCTGGATCGTCCCCTTCGTCGGCCTGTTCATGGCGTCGATCCGCCCGCTTTCGGAGATCATCGGCGGCTGGTGGCATCTCGAGGGAATGACGATCACGTTCGAGAACTATTATCAGGCGTGGAATCACTCGACCGCACCGATGAGCGTGGCGCTTCGCAACACGTTCCTCGTGACGATCCCGGCTGTGTTGGTCGTAATGTTACTCGGGGTGATGGCGGCGTATCCCTTTGCTCGATTCGAATTCCCGCTGAAGACGACGCTGTTCTTCCTGATACTGCTAATCATGGCTGCACCACCGGAGCTCGTCGCGATGGGCAATTACAACGCCCTCCAGCGGTTCGGTCTGTTCGAC
The DNA here is from genome assembly GCF_055379965.1 of Halostagnicola alkaliphila. NCBI lineage: Archaea > Methanobacteriati > Methanobacteriota > Halobacteria > Halobacteriales > Natrialbaceae > Halostagnicola > Halostagnicola alkaliphila. The sequence continues at coordinate 945,256 of NZ_AP043826.1, forward strand.
ACGTACATGGGGTTGATCCTGATCCACATCGGCTGGGGGCTCGGGTGGGTCGTGCTGTTCCTGCGAAACTACTTGCTCGGCATCCCGAAAGAACTCGAGGAGGCCGCACGTATCGACGGGGCCTCACGATACCAGATCTTCAGGACGATTATTCTCCCGCTCTCGACGCCCGCGCTCGTTTCGGTAGCGGTCATCCAGTTCACCTGGGTCTGGAACGCCTTTTTCTTCCCGCTGGTGTTCATGCGCTCGCCCGAACTCTACCTCGCGCCGCAGGCGCTCCCGTTGATGCGCGGACGCGTTCAGGTCGAGTGGGGTATCATCGCCGCCGGATCGATCATGACGATGGCTGTACCGGTGATTCTATTCCTCTTGCTCGAGCGGTACTACAAGCGTGGAATGGTCGCTGCCGTCGCGGACTGAACGGCGACCCCATTCGATCGACTTTCTAAATCGGCGAGACGCCAATCACAGCGGTACGATCCCTGCCCGCGTCGCGCCAACGGTCGCGACGATCACGAGGAGGTTCGCGAGGAAGAACAGTCGCGACGACATCCAGGCGAACGACAGGAGGACTGCGATGGGGAGTGCAGCGATGATCGCCGGCCAGAATCCGCGAATCGCGAGCGTGGCGAAAAACGCCATCGTGAACACGTACAGGACGTCGACGGCGACGGCGTTAGCGCTACTTCGTCGAATCTCCTGACCGACGACAACGAGCGACTCGAAAACGCCGCCGTCGCCGTCGCTATCGCCGCTGCCAACGCCGATATCGCTACCCGTGCCACCGTTTCCGTCGCCGTCATCATCGTCGCTAACTGCAGCCACGTTGCTATTGGTCCCCGACAGTTTCCTGTAACACGCCGTCGAGCGATTCCACGATCGGCTCGATATCCTGATCCGGTTCCGCCCAGAGGCCGAGCAGCTGCGACCAGAACTCCGCCTGGAACGGGTCGCCCAGCGCGTCGTCTAGGTCGGGCACGAGCTCGACCTCGTCCGTATGCTCCGAGATTTCCTGCATCACCTCGAGGTCGAAGGCGTCGTCCGGAACGTCGAGGGCGGTGGGGATGAAGCCCCCGCGTTCGGTCCAGACCTCTTGTCCGTCAGGCGAGATAGTCGCCTCGACCGCGTCCCGCGCCACATCGACATCCGGTGCGTACGTCGGGACGGTAAACCAGTTGATGCTCGTCACCATCGCCTCCGTGCCCGGAAGCATGAAGTAATCCAGGTCTTCGGGATCCTCGATCGCGCCGAACGCCGGCGTCCACGACCCCATGAAGTAAAGTGGCGTCTCGTTCTCCCAGAAGAACTCGTACTGGATTCCGAAATCCCGAACCTCGCTGAAGTAGCCCGCCTGCAGCAGTTCCTGCAGTTCCTCGAAGGCGGTGACGACGCGGTCGTCGGTGAACTCGGCGTCGCCGTCGATGAGATCCTGCTGGAGCTGGGCTCCGTCGTCCTGCCGAAGGATGAACGCTTCCGTCACGTCGCTCAGTGGCCAGCCGTCGCCGTTGCCCGAGGCCAGCGGCGCTTCGACGCCGTCGATGCCGTCTATTTCGTCGAGCAGACCGAGGAACGCGTCGTAGTCGTCCGGTTCTTCTAAGCCGTGCTCGTCGAAAAACGACGGTCGGTACCAGAACCCGGGTTTGATGTCTCCGCCGAACGGAGCGCCGTAGACCTCGCCGTCGACTTCCACCGTCGCGTGGTCAGTGGTGTACTCGTCTTCGTCCCACAGGTCGCCCAGCGGCTCGAGGTGGCCCGCTTCTCCGTCTCTTCGAACCCGCCCTTCGGTCGGCAACACGACGATGTCCGCCGGCGCGATCCCCGTCTCGTAGTCTATCAAGGTCTCCGTCAGGATGGTCTCGGTGTCTCGCGGCTCGTACGTGATGTCGAGCCCGGTTTCCCCTTCGACGTAGTCGACCACGGCGAGAAAGTCTTCCTCCTCGTCGTCGGTCCAGACGGCGGTTACCGTAATCGCTTCCTGTGCGCTCGCCTCGCCAACGCTTCCTAGTCCAACCAGTACGACGGCTCCGCCGCCCATACCGCGGAGTACTCTGCGGCGGTCGACATATATGGTATTGTCTCCCATAGGGGTTGTAGACCGATCGTAATCTTAATAGTTTTCCACATGTTGGTGTAATTACCCTTGGGTGAACAATCGATTTCGAATACAGGTTGCTTGGCCGAGTGTTATGGTATCATCACTTCCCTCTTCACCTCACTAGGGGCTACGATACCGTGTCGAATCGATCACCACTGACGGACGTAAGGCGGTTGTTCTTCAGGGACTACTCGAGAAGATCGCCAATTAGCACAATCATCAGTCAAACGACCACTCTTCGCAGAGACGCGGTTGTTACTCTCGCCTAGTAGAGACGTGAACATGGCACGAAAAAAGTCGATACGAACTCGCGGAAACGGAGTTAGTTACCGCTAGCAGTCTTCGTCGTCTTCGTCGGCATCGCTGACAGCGCCGTCATCAGCGGTGGTGTCGTCGCTGTCGTCTTCGGTTGTGTCATCGTCTTCGGTTGTGTCATCGTCGGCGTCGACAGCATCGTCGCTGGTGTCGTCGGACGCATTGTCGTCATCGCTCGTCACGTCCTCGTCTTCAGAACTGTCTTCGGCGTCTTCATCGCTGTCTGAGATGTCGTCGGCACCCTCGTCGCTATCGGTGACGTTGTCGGCACCCTCGTCGCTATCGGTGACGTTGTCAGCGTCGTCGCCATCTGAGACATTGTCGGCGTCCTCGGAGACGTTGTCAGCGTCGTCGCCATCTGAGACATTGTCGGCGTCCTCGTCCTCGGAGACGTTGTCAGCGTCCTCGTCGTCACTGTCGCTGACGGTCTCGGAGCTTTCTTCGCTATCGTCGAAGATGGTATCTGAGTCGGAGCTGCTATCGTCGGTAGCGTTGTCGTCATCGCCCAGCACGTCTCGTTCTTCGGGACAGTCTCCGCTCATGTACTCGTCGCTGTCGATGCCGCTGCTGAAGGCGTCGTCAGCGTCGTCGTCTTCGTCGGTAGCGTTGTCGGACGTCTCTTCGGCACCGTCGTCATCGCTTTCGTTTGCTTCTTCCTCGTCTACCTCTTCGCCGTCTTCGATGGTTTCACCGTCCTCATCGAAGTCTTCGTTCGTATCCGTTGCAATAACACCGGCACCGCTAACCACTGCCAGCGCCATCATCAGCGTCATCGTAATCGCAATCGCACGTGTTGATATATTTACCATTTTGTTGACCTTGGTTGTGTACACCTGCGAGTGAACTGCCGACTGCCAGTGGGTGTACATTCGTCTTCGAAGAGAGAGCGGGCTGTAACTATCTGTCAGATAAGTCGCTTTCCGTTCATCAAACGCTGTTTCTCACTTGCTCCGTATCAATTATCGAGAGACATACATTGTTCAGGATATTGCAACGGTCAAAGCGCTCGAGGAACGATGCCCTATACGCGCTGTTTCGTGTGAACGTTTCAAATACGTTCAATAGCGGCTCTCAACGCTGCCAACCCGATTTAGGGGGCAGTCGATTGAGTTTCGAGACCGGAACCGGTCCGGCGGCACAACCCGACTACTACCACTGAGATGACTCATAGTTCTTGGCTGGAAACGATTCTCGTCCACTGCTGCCATCCCAAACTGGGCTCAAACTGTGGTCCAGACCGGTTCGATTCCCAATCGATGGTGCGCTCAACAACGATTGGCTGACACGACAAACGAATCTCGGAAATCGAGTTCAGTGGAGTGGCTCGTTCGATCACGGTTTGGTGAACGTTATCATAGTAAGGGGTCAGCAGTATACCCATTCAGTGCCAGATGACACTAATGAACGTTGATACCTTCGGTTCTTCAAAAACTTCGGAACTCGTTCAGGCCGATTCACGGAATCATGGCGATCGCGTTCGCTAATGCGATTCTTGCCGGCCTATTCATCACCGGGTAGGTGGGTCTCGTCTCATTCGTTGCGCTGCTCAATTTCACTGCCGGACTGTGGGTCGCTCACTCGATCCACTCGCTCGGCAACGTCGCGACCGACGACGAGTACAACGGGATCATCAACGAGGTACTCGACATCGGAGACAACGAATCCAGCGACGGGATCGACTCCGGTCGGATCGGCCGGGTTTTAGCGCTTATCGCGGCCGTAACCGCAGTTTCGCTTTTGACCTCGGCACAGGTCCTCTCGGGAGCGATCCTTTCGGTCGCCGTCGTCGCAGTCGGGGCAGTTGCGCTCGTAACGGCTCTCGTCGGATTCCTGATTGCACTCGGTGACTCCGACGACGAATCCCAGCGACGGACGATTGCGGCGGTCGAACGGAATCGGGAGCGGACCAACCGATGAACAGACCGAGTCATAGGCGATGTCTGCTCTCAGAGCCAGACGTTCCACCGACCTGTGATCTGGTATCGGGCTCGTTCTCGCTACGGCGTGCTACTCGAGTCGAGTTAGTTTGGAGACAGACACGCTACGAGTTGGTCGGCGACCAGACGGTCGTCTCGAGAGGTAATCTGTCATCCAGAAGATGGGGATACGCAGGCAGGAAGATGCTTTGTGCATACCGCGATGATGATGTGGCTTCCTGCCGTATCTTTCTATACTAACCCGGCGCTCATATCGGTGTTCCCAAACTGCTTTGGGACTCGTACTCGGATCTGATTGGGAATCGAACAGATCACGACAAATTCTCGAGGTCCCAGCCGACGAACTCCCGTTCGGTTTCGACCTCGAGCGCCTCGAGCACGTGCGCGAGCCCGAGGTAATTCCCTGCGAGTACTCCGATGCCTAAGATCACCTCGTCGGCGTAGTGAGTCGCGACCTTCTCGTGGGTGGGGTCCTCGACCTGTCCGTCGACGAACTGTTCGACGTACTCGACGAGCGCGCCGTGTCCGTCCTCGAGCGCGTCGTGACGCCCGCGCGAAACGGCGAGTATCGTTTCGGGCGACATTCCTTCGTCAAGAGCGACTCGGACGTGCTGGTGCCACTCGTAGGCGGATTCGGTCTGTGCCGCCGTCGTCAGAATAACGAGTTCCCGCTCGTGGGGGGTGAGACCGCTCTGGTGCCAGACGGTCGAGAGGTACTCGCGGAAACCTTCGAGGAGGTCGACGTTTCTTCCCAGCGTTCGGTAAACGTTCAACGTTCCCCCCGAAAGGGAGTGATCCGCCTCGGCGTCCGAATTCGAGAACGTCTCGAGTAGCGATCGTTTCTCAGCTGGAAACTCGTCGGGGTCGACCGGGTCGAATCGCGTCATACCGGTCACACTCGGTCATCGGACAAATACGCGGTGGTCGGTTAGGAGGTGGCCGGTCAGGCGGTGGTCGGTTCGACTCGAGGCTCGGTCTGCCAACTCGTCAACTGTGGGGAACCGCCGCCGCATTTCTTTAAGTGCTTCTCGTCATAAGGTGAAGATACGAACGGCGTTCCTCCTTCGTTTTCGTTTTATCGTTGAACTAGACTCTCCTTCGTGCGGTCGATATGTCCACTGTACGACGGTCGTATAGTCTCGGAGACCGAGGAACGTCCCCGAACTCGAGGAATCCGTCGACGATGATCCCTGCGATTCGATAGTAACGATAGTAACGGATGTACTGTTACCGTCGTGTGTCTCCAGTCATTTCTCGATGGGAAATCAGCCAGGGAGTGAGTATCACATTTCAGTTCCGTTCGCCTCGAGACGGACTCGAGCCGTTCTGGAAGCGCTACTGGTTACCGTTCTCTGGTCGTCCTCGTACGTTCTGATCACGATCGGCCTCGAAGAGATTCCGGCGGTGACCTTTGCAGGGTTGCGCTACGGTATTGCAGCGATCGTCTTGTTTCCGTTCTTTCTACGCGGGGGCGGATATCAGTCCGTTCGTGCTCTCGAACGGAGGGATGTCGGTGTACTTCTGGTTCTCGGCATCTTTATGTACGCCGTCACGCAGGGTGCACAGTTCGTTGCCCTCCAGTATCTGAACGCAGCGACCGTCAGCCTCCTTTTGACGTTCACGCCCGTCGTCGTCGCTCTCCTGAGTGTCCCGTTCCTTGGCGAGCGAACCTCGAGTCAGCAGTGGTTGTGGCTGTGCCTGTTATTCGTCGGCGTTGCGTTCTATTTCTGGCCGTTCGCGTTCGAAACGCTCACGTTGGTCGGTCTGGGTATCATGGTGGTCGGTCTCTTTTCGAACTCGATTGCGGCAATCCTCGGCCGAGACGCAAACCGGGACGGGGGGCTCTCGGCGCTCGCCGTCACAACCGTCAGTATGGGTTTCGGGGCGGGGATCCTTCTCGGAACCGGCGTCGTCGTGCAGGGACTCCCGCCCTTGAGTTTCCACAATTGGCTCATCGTTCTGTGGCTCGCCGTCATCAATACGGCGTTCGCGTTCACGCTCTGGAACCGAACGCTTCAGACCCTCTCTGCGACGGAATCGAGCGTAATCGCGAACACGATGCTCGCACAGATCGCCGTTTTCGGGTGGATATTTCTCGACGAGACGCTCACGCTGACGGATAGTATCGGATTGGGCGTCGTGATGATCGGCGCGTTGCTCGTGCAATTGGCGGACTAACAGTAACGGGTATCCGATACTATACGCATCCTCGACCGTAACTACGACCATGAGTCACGACTCACCCGTCCGCAGCCGAGTTCACGTCGTCCCGATCGGGTTCGAGTATGCACGGTTGAAAGAGCCCATTATTCGGTGGAACGCCGATATCGTCGTCCCGGTAGAATATCCGGGAAGCGATCACGAGATTGCGTTTATTCAGGCGTTTATAGAGGAGTTGGCGGAAAACGACCGACTCGAGGTCGACCGACGAACGTGCGACATCTTCGATCTGTACGACACGCTCGGGACGATTTCGAAGGCGATTACGGATTACTCCGAAGCGGAGGTGTTCGTTAATCTCTCCGGCGGGAGCAAGATCACCGCCGTCGCGGGAATGATCGCCTGCATGGCCACCGGGGCACGGCCGATTTACGCTCGGCCGTCGTACGAACCGGAGGCGGAGAAGTTTCCCGACGAGCCGCTTCACGACGAGGTCGACGAAATCTTCGAACTGCCACAGTATCCCATCGATCGACCGTCGGACGTTCATCTCGCTTTCTTGGAGTATATCGACACGAACACGACCGAAGACGCCAACGGACGCTATCGAGGCGTCAACAAAGGGGAACTCATCGAATTTGCGCTGGCTCTCGAGTTCCCGTTCATCGCCGAATCCGAAGCGACGACGCGGAAAGGCTACTACAGACTTCTGGACCGTCACGTGGTAGACCCGCTTCTGGCCCAGGAGTATCTCACTCTCGAGAAGATCGGCCGGAAGAAGTACGCGACGCTATCGGACGGCGGACGGAACGTTCTTCGAGCGTTTCGATTTCGCATTGCGCACCTTCGTATCGAGTAGCGCCCAGAAGTGGGCGGACGAGTACGCATTCTTCGAGAGTCGTTTGCTGTCCACCCGAGCGAGCGCGAGTTCCTTTAAGTGCTTCTCGTCACAAAGTGAAGATACGAGGAGCTTTTCACGGATCTCAATCCTCGAGCAGTTGCGCTATGGAGCCGCTTTACCGTCTTCGAACAATTGTCAGTGGTTCATCCAACACGGGTGACGTGTTCGCCGATTCGAGCGAGGGTTTTTCCCTCTCTACGTGTGAGCCACGAACGAGATGCACGAAGGTGACTCCGGGACGCGCCTCGAGCAGGCCGGGTCCGTCGAGCACGCCCCACAACGCCACCTCGAGAGCCGCGCCGGTGCGGGGTCGGTTTCTCGAGCGGCCCTCCAGCGCGACGCGTCGGTGCGCCAGTGGGGCGTCGTCACGCCGAGTGCGACCGTCATCGGCCGCGCGGAGTCTCCCGAAGCGGAGCTCTCGGATCGCGTTCGTCGACTCCACGACGAACAACACGGAGCGACGCCCGGATACAGCGAACGCGCCCACCGCCTCGATCGACTGCGGACGACGCAGGCGCTGTGTAACGCCCTCGAGGTGACGCCGTGGCAGCGAGACCTCGCGCTCGGCGTGATGGACGAAATCGACCTGACGGAGTTCGGCAGCCAGCGCGCGATCCCGAAGGTCGCACTCGTCACCATTCGCCACGTCGTCGACCTCGACCGCCAGGCCTATTTCGGACTGGACGACCTCGACGCGTCGGAGCTCTCGGCCGAACGGATGGACGAACTGTTCGGCCAGTATCGCGCTCACGACATCACCGACGAATCGACGTTCGAGCGTCTGGCCGCCGAACACGGCCTCGATACGACCAGTCTCAACCGGCTTCGCCGGGTTCTCAAGAGCCAGCTCGAGGGGGATCTTCCAGCCTACGGTCGAAACCCGTGGCGGGACCCGAACCTACCCGAAACGACTTCGGACGCCGACGAGCCGGGCGAGCCGGCTGACGGCGACGACGGAACGGATCGATCGGCGGATACTGGCGAATCGATCGACCCAAGCGATCCTGACTCCGATCGAGATTGATGCGTTTTGTGTACCGCCACTGGTAAGACTGCTGCGTTGTTTCTCGCGACGCCGAACGGTTTCCTCCCCGCCACCGGAGTTCCAGTTGTTGACTTCTCTTCCGCTCGAGCGGTTTTGGAACACGGAAACCACAACCGAACCGGCTCCGAGAGCTATCGACTTTTCCGTGGCGGGTCGCTAACAACGGATATGTCCGACACTGCGGATCGAGTGACCGTCTACTCCGATTACGTCTGCCCGTTCTGTTATCTCGGGAAGGCTTCCCTCGAGCGGTACCGCGAGCGCCGCGAGGCTCCACTCGAGATCGAGTGGCATCCGTTCGACCTCCGCCGGGACAAACGCAACCCCGACGGCTCGATCGATCACTCGGCCGACGACGGGAAGGACGACGCGTACTTCGAACAGGCCAAACAGAACGTTCGGCGGCTTCAGGACGAGTACGACGTCGAGATGGCACAGGAACTCGCGATCGAAGTCGACTCGCTGCCGGCACAGATGGCGTCGTGGTACGTCCAGGAGGAGTACCCCGAGCAGTGGGAGGCGTTCGATCGGGCCGTCTTCGACGCGCTCTGGAAGGACGAACGCGACATCGGCGACGTAACCGTTCTCGCGGCCCTCGCAGAAGACGTCGACCTCCCTCCCGACGAAATTCGTGCCGCGGTCGACGACGACGAACTGGGGGCCGAACTCGAGGATCGGTTCGACCAGGCGTACCAGCAACGGATCACCGGCGTTCCGACGTTCGTCGCCGACGGAAACGCGGCGAGCGGTGCGCTTCCGCCGGAACGCCTCGCTCAACTCGTCGAAGAAACGTAACTAGTTATCCAGTTTCCGGAACTCCCTGCTACCCGAGCTTCTCGAGTGCTTCGAAGAAGTTCACGGGCGGGCCAGCGAGCGTCACCGGATCGTCGGCGGTGGTCACCGTAACCGACGCCGGCGGCTCGAGTTGTTGTCTGTTGCGCCCGTCGCTGATCGCGTAGGCCGTCTCGGCGTCGCGAACGGTGAGCGTGAGTTCGCTCGTGTTATCGATCACCAGCGGCGGCATCGGCTCGGTCGCGGCCATCTGGGTGACGACGAGGGCGTCGACCGACGGCCGAATCAGGGGCCCGCCCTCGCTCAGGTTGTAGGCGGTCGACCCCGTCGGGGTCGCGACGAGGACGCCGTCGGCGTGGCTTCGGGCGTACTGCTCCCCGTCGACGCGAATATCGATCGTCGCCCCGCCGCCGTTCCCTCGTTTCGGGCCGTGAACCACCACTTCGTTGAGCGCCGGCTCGAGCGTCCATCCCTCGCCGCTGGCTCGGAGCCGTTTCACGTCCCGACCGTTGACCGATTCCGTCTCCTGGCGCTCGGCGACGAGAGATGTAACCGCTTCGACCGCGTTCTCCGGGGGAACGGCGTTGAGAAAGCCGACCTCGCCGAGGTTGACGCCGACGATGGGTGCGCCACCGGCTTCGCGGGCGACGAACAGGAGCGTTCCGTCGCCGCCGATGCTGACGACCAGATCGAACGCGTTCATCTCCGCGACTGCCACGCAGTTTTCGTCGATCGCCTGCCCAGTTTCGTCGTCGACGACGACGCGGACGTCGTCGCTCTCGAGCGCCTCGACGAGCTGTGCCGCGAGCGACTGCGCTCGGTCGTTATCCCGCTGGGCGACGATCCCGACCGCGACTTCGTCCTCGACCTCCATTGTAGCCGGCTATCCGCCCCGTGGTCAAAAACCCACTCGTTCCGCCTCGAGTCGGGGAGGACGAACTGGCCGTCAGCGGCGACTGGCGTCTCGATCGTTCGCCGATCGTCGCCAAATCTCAGTTTCGTTCGCTCGGAGTCGCTTTCGTTCACTCGGGCTCAGTTCCGATCACTCGTAATCCGCTATTAGCTGTCTGTTCGCGCTCCATACTTTTGCTGAACCCGTCTGATGGCAGGACATGGCTCAGCGAACGACGGCCGACGAGACGATGTCACGACAGGAGATTGGAACGTACCTCGCCGAACTCGCCGAAGAGTTCGAACAGGGGGACGAAGACATCGCAGTCAGCGTCGGAAACAAGACGGTAACCCTTCACCCGCCCGAGGACGTCTCCGTCTCGATCGACGTGGTCGAACAATCGTCGATGCTTCGCGGCCAGCGAGAGACCGTCGACGTTCAACTCAGCTGGAAACCGGAACGCTGAGGCGGCCGTTTCGATCCTGTCGTCGATCGTCCCAACCCAGAGAGGAAACTCGTCCCAGCAAACCGGATGGAGAAGTTCTTTTTCCTCCCGCCCCAGAGAGTCACCTGATGTACGAGACGATCCTCTTTCCAACCGACGGAAGCGCTCACAGTGCGACCGTCGCCGAGCACGCCGTCGACATCGCCCAAACGCGCAACGCCGCGCTTCACGTCTTCTCGGTCGTCGACGATCGAGCCTTTCTGGTCCTCGACGACGACCGGGTCGAGGGTGTGCGCACGGATCTCGAGGAAAACGCGCTCGAGGCAGTCGATCGAGCGGCGACGCTCGCGACCGACCGCGGTCTCGAGACCGAGACGGCCATCGAAACCGGACACCCTGCCGAACGCATTCTTGAATACGCCGACCAGCACGAGATTGACCTCGTCGTAATGGGGACGAGCGGCGACGACTACGAGAACAACGTCGTCGGGAGCGTCTCCCAGCGCGTCGTCCGTTCGGCGACCACACCGGTGCTGACAGTCGGTCCGAACGTCTGACTGCTGGCTCATCTATCCGTTTAGTCACATCTGGGTGTCTCTGCTGACACGATCGACGAGTACATTGATGTGTGCCGACGCCAAACGCAGGATAGATGCGTCGTTCGCTCGTTATCGGAATAGTACTGATCGCTGTCGCGTTTCTGTTCCTCGGTGGTCCTTCGCTGTTGTTCTCTCCTTCGACCAGCGACATCGCTCCCGAGGAGGAAGACCAGCCGCGACCCGAGGTTCACTCCTTCGAGGACGCAGACAGCGGCATCTGGCCGTACCTGAGTTCGCGAGAACACCACGATAAGCGAAGCCCGCTCAATATCATCGTTCGCGGTGACAGCGATGACGTCGTCCAGTTGCTGACCGAACAGTCCGACGGCGACTGGGAAGAGGTAGACGAAGACGAGATGGTCGGCGAGGACGAACCCTACGCGTTCCTCGAGGACGATCACCACCACGCCACGGGGACCGAGTGGGGCGAGGCCACAGGAACGACTCGCTACGCCTGGGTCGACCCGGGTGAGGATGAGGACCCGTACTGGACGACCGAAACGCTCCAGCTCGACGACGGGGACTACTACGGCGAGCGAATGCACATTCGGCTCTACGAGTCGCCGAACGGTGACGACAACTGGGTCGCGATGCAGGCCCACACCGAGCACTTCGACTGGTTCACGCTTCGCCACCGGGTCGACGGCGTCGAACGGGCCCAACTCGAGATCGAGTCGGAGTTCATGGAACTGCCCGGCGTCGACAACCAGGAAGACGTACAGCGGATCAATCTGGACAACTCCGGTCCGTCGGACGCCGACGGCTGGGCGACCGTCGTCGATCTGTTCGGAATGGCCCTGACACCGGTTGCACTCGGACTCGCCAGTCAACAGCGCGTTCGCGAGCGGACGCCCGACAGTATCGACGAGCGCCTGACCGACGTCGACCGCCGACGGCTCGCAGCCGCCTACGATCGGGTCGAGGCCGATCACCTCGTGCTCTCGATGAGCATCCTCGCGATGTTCCTCGGCGTCCGAATCGTCGGAATCGCCTTCGAGCGATCCGTCGACGTCCTGACGATGCACATGATCGCGGCGTTGCTCTATCCGGTCATCGCCGTCGGCATCCCCCTCGTGACGTACCTCGTCGCACGCGGACTCACTCGCCGGCTCGACGCCGCGGTCGCCGCCTCGGGGTCGTTAATCTTGGCGATCTGGCTCGATTACGGTCTGATGAGCGTCGACTCGCTTCCGGTCGACGTCGTCGCCCAGCGAATGCTCGTCGTCGTCGCGCTGGGATTGATCGCGGGCGGTGCCGCCAAACGCGCGACTCGAGGATCGTGGCTGAACGACCTGCTCGTCGCCGGCGTCGCCATGTGGGTGCTGGTGTTAGGCGGGACGCTGTTTGGCTACTTCTGACTCCTCGAGAACGCGTTTGCTACTCGTATCGATTCTCCCCCGAGCGCTCTGCCGGCGCTCAAATACGTTCGCCACTCGAAAAATACTCTCCGTATCGCCCGTGTTCACCGAACCGCTCCCTACGTCGCCTAACCGACGATAAGCAACAGTCGTCGGAACGCTGGAAGACTCCGCGGCACTCGATGCCGTCGGACGTAGCAGTCGACCCTACCAGGCGGACCAGGCGGTCGTCGTCTCGTCGTAGGCGTAGACGCGCTTTGCGTCCTTCGCGAGGACCATGTCGCCGTCGAGTTCGTTGCGGTCGCGCTGGTAGCCGCTGGCGTCGCTCCGGACGACGAAGGCGTCGATCTCGAACTCGTTGTCGCCGAACGTCTCGACCTCGCCGACTTTGAACTCGTAGTCGCCGGGGACGTGGACGGTGATGCTTTCGCTGTCGTCGTGGGAGCCGTCCTGAGGGTGGACCGTGATGTCGACCGACACGTTGTCCACCTCTCGCGTCCAGACGGTTTCGACGTCTTTCGCATCTGCGGCCTCTCTGCGGCGTTGCTCGGGGAGTTCGATGCTGGTCACGCGAACCGTCGAGAGCACTTCGTCGGTCTCGAGGATGAACTCGTCGCCGGTCTCGATGGTCTCGTCTTCGGGCGTCGTGACGTTCGCCGTGAAGGATTCGCCGTCCTGAGAGACGACGACGTCGAGGGTGACTTCGCGCTCCGGTTCGGGCTGAATCTTGTGGACGTGGCCACACTCACCACAGCGGACGGTGATGCTGCCACCGCCCGGCGAGAGAACCTCGTGGACCGTCTCGAGTTCCGGGGAACACGAGGGACAGGCCGTCGGGAGTCGATCGGGTATATCGCTCATGGATCGACGTAGGAGCCAGCGACCTAAAAGGTGCGTGAACCTGTGTGCGTAGAGCGCAGACCTGACTGTGGAACGCAAACCCGGGTCTCGAAGGTGCACCTGAGTGTGGAGTTGAACCGGTCGCGGCTGAGTGTGGGGCTGAACCGGTCGCGGATTGGATTGTGGGCGCGGCTTTCCGTCAGCTCGATTCTGCCGTCGGAAGCGCGACTTCGACACCGTCGGCGAACACCGTCGGTTCGCGGAGGATACCGTCCAGATGAATCGGCGCGTCGATGTCGCCACCGATTCCCGCATCGTCGCCGACGGCGATGTGGACGGTCCCGCCGGCCTTCTCGTCGAGCAACACCGAGCCGACCAGTTCGGTGACCGCGACGTTGGTTCCGATGCCCAGCTCCGCCAGATTGTACGCCGCGTCGCCGACCTCCTCGGCGGCGGTCTCGATCGTCTCCCGGATCTCGTCGTCGGAGATATCGGTTACGAGGCCGTCTTCAACGTCGAACCGCAGCGTCTCGCCCTCCTCGAGGAGCCCGTGTGGCATCATCGTGCCGTCGACGACGAACGTTCCGTCGGCCGTCTCGGGGCTGACGAACACCTCGCCCGCGGGTAGGTTCGACATTTCGCCCGGCTCGTGGACGATTCCGGTATCCGAGAGGAACTTCCGGTCGCCGATGCCGAACGTGATATCGGTTCCGGCGTCGGTCGCCACCCGAACTGCCTCGGCGTCGTCGACCTGCTCGCGGACGGCTTCGCAGTGAGCGGCGATGGAGTCGTAATCGGCCTCGAGGCCGGCGACGAACACGTCCTCGGTGATCCCCGGAAGCGTCGCGACTCGAGCGCCGGCCTCGTTCGCGTCGGTGCGGGCTCGCGTGTGGCTCAGGCTCTTCGTCGTCGGAGCCAGGACGACGTCGGCTCCAGCCATGGCCGCCGAGACGGGTTCGGGCGGTTCCGACCCGTGCGTCTCTCCGGGCGGGTACCGGACGAACGCGACATCGTCGGTTCGCTCACTTGCGGCCTCGTAGAGCGCGTTTCCGATCGGCTCGCGCTTTTCGTCGGTGACGATTGCACAGGATTCTTCGGACTGCACGTCGAGACATTGTCGAATCGCCGTTTCGGCGGGTTCTCGAAGATCGGACATACCTGTGAGTGGGCCAGTACGGCGAAAGGTCTTGCTCTCTCGACGTCCCTGACAGTGACCCTCGACCTGTGAGCACGATATTCGAGACGTGACAGTAGGGGCACCTCGAGTACGACTCCGTGCTCTCGAGCCGTGACGGCCGGACCCAAATTGGACCGTCGATCGTTCGGACAGTCCGGAACGTGATAGCTCGCGTAAAAACTCTCAACCGAGTAAAAACCGGTGGAGAAGGCTCGAAACGGTTATCCGATTCGACAGTGGAGTCGGGTACATGATACAGGTCGCGATCAACGGCTACGGGACGATCGGCAAACGCGTCGCAGACGCCGTTCGGGAACAGCCCGACATGGAGGTACTCGGCGTCGCCAAGACGCGCCCGAACTTCGAGGCCGAGACCGCCATCGAGAAGGGATACCCGCTCTACGCCGCCATCGAAGAACGCGCCGACCAGTTCGCCGAGGCAGGACTCGAGATCGCCGGCCCGGTCGAGGATCTCGTCGAGAAGGCAGACGTCGTCGTCGACGCGACGCCGTCGGGGATCGGTGCCGAGAACAAGGCGCTCTACGAGGAGTACGACACGCCCGCCCTCTACCAGGGCGGCGAGGATGCCGAGATCGCGGACGTGAGCTTCAACGCGCGCTCGAACTTCGCCGACGCCGTCGACGCGGACCACGTCAGGGTCGTCTCCTGTAACACGACGGGACTCTCGCGGGTCATCGCGCCGATTCGAGAGGCCTACGGCGTCGAGAAAGTTCGCGCGACGCTGGTTCGACGCGGCGGCGACCCCGGCCAGACAACTCGGGGCCCGATCAACGACATTCTCCCGAACCCGGTCACGATTCCGTCCCACCACGGGCCCGACGTCGAGACGATCTTCCCGGACCTCGACATCGACACGCTCGGCATGAAGGTCCCGGCCACGCTGATGCACATGCACAGCTTGAACCTCACGCTCGAGTCGGACGTCGAGGCGGCCGAGGTTCGCGAACTGCTCGCCGACGAGTCTCGGCTCTTCTTGATCCCCGAGACGATGTCGATCGACGGCAGCGGCAAGTTAAAAGAGTACGCCCACGACGTGGGCCGCCCGCGCGGAGACCTCTGGGAGAACTGCATCTGGGAAGAATCCATCTCGACCGTTGGACGGGACCTCTATCTCTTCCAGGGAATTCACCAGGAGTCCGACGTGGTTCCCGAAAACGTCGACGCGATCCGCGCCGTGCTCGGCGCGAGCGACGCCGAGGGCAGTATCGCGACGACGAACGAGCACATGGGAATCGGTTTCTAAACGGCATCTCGGTCGTCCCGAACAATTAGGGTCGACAGAAAGTTTTTGCCACGTGCCCCACTAGAGTATTCCATGCGCCGAGATGATCGCGACGAACCCTTCGACGACCTCTTTCGTGAAATCGAGCGAATGATGAACGAAATGATGAACGGTGCAGATGTCGATTTCGAATCCTCTAGCTCCGTCGACAACGGCTTCGGATCTGACACCCATATCGACATTCACGAGACCGATGACGAACTTCGCGTCATTGCCGACCTTCCGGGTGTCGAAAAGAACAATATCGATCTCGAGTGCGACGGCAAGTCGCTCACGATATCCGCACAGAGTCAGCACCGTCAGTACGACGAGCGCGTTTCGCTCCCACAGCGTGTCAACGAACACACCGCCGAGGCGACGTACAACAACGGTATCCTCGAGGTCGTCTTCGAATCGGCCGAGAAGTCCTCGGATATCAGCCTCGAATAGTTACGTCACGACGCCGATCACGCTCGCGTTCCGTCCGGATCGAATGCGCTTGCCGCCCGAATCAGTCACCGGTTTCTCAGTTAGGATTCTTTCGTCTCACTGCTCGCTCGCGAACGTATCGCCTGCGCGAGCCGGTCGTAAAATCCCGCCTCGTATTTCGTTTCGTCGTCGATCGTCGGGCGCGCGTTCGTCTCGTTGACGACGACGCGGTCGCCGCTTACGAGCAGGTCGACACCGAGAAACGGGATTTCGAGCGTCTGGGCGACCGACTCGGCGAGTTCGCGAATCGATTCCGGAAGATCAACGCCGGTCGCCGTCGCCCCGCGGTGGACGTTGTGCTTCCACTGGCCCTGCGCGATCGCGTCCTCGGGAAGCGTCCGTTCGACCGCTCCGACACACTCGCCTTCGAGAACCATGACCCGGTAATCGACCGCTTCGGGGAGGTACTCCTGGACGAGGAACGACTGGTCGCCGGTGGCCCGATAATCGTGGACTAGCGAGAGGTAATCACAGATTCCGAGAAAGGAATCGAGATCGTGGGCTTTCGCGACGCCGGCCCCCCGGGTCGTCGAGTTTGGCTTGACGACCACCGGTGGCTCGAACCGGTCGAAGACGGTCGCGAGCGCTGACTCGTCGACTTCGTTCGAGACGTACACCGAATCCGGAACGGGAATATCGGCCCGTCCGAGTCTGGCCAGTACCTCTCCTTTGTTTCGCGACGTCAACACGCTCGAGTGGCCGTTCAGCCACGGGACGTCTAAGAGCGCATCCGCGACGCCACCTTCCATCAACCGACCGGGGTAGACGAACCCGACATCGTACTCGCCTTCAGACCACGGTGCGTCTGCTCCGATCGGTACCGTCCGCTCGCGGACGGGCACGTGGTGCACTCGAATCCCCCGTTGCTCGAGCGGATCGCCCATTCGCTGGAAGGTCTCTTGATTGTTCGCGACCGCGAGGTCGATCATACTCGGGGATGGGCGCCGAGACAAAAAACAGTAGAGTATTCGCCGTCGCTGTTCGGGGGCTGGCGATATCGTCGTCGCTTCGACTAACACGCCGAAGACGAAGCCGCCGCTCACTGTATCGATCCGAAACGCGAAAATGCGGGTTTACGCGATCAGTTCTTCCTCGCCACGCTCGACGACGACGCGACATGGCGGCGAGATCTTGTTGTAGGATCGGCGAAGTGCGTCTTTCGCGAACTCGGCGTCTTCGACGTCACACCAGATCGTAAAGATGCGTTCGCCCTGCTGGATTCGGGCTGCCGTTCCGACGATCTTGCCGAACGACTGGCGCATTCCGTCGGAAACACGGTCCGCACCGGCACCGGTTGCCTGCTTGTTCTCCCGGATGACGTGGTGGGGGAACTTGCGGAGGATCATCTTGTACTGGTGTTCGCCCGCGCTTTTCAGCATGTGGCGATTCGCCGATAGTCGGGAGGCCTCGAGCGATCCGTGGCGGATCTGACACTCCTCTTCGGTGATCAGACTGATCTGAACGGGGTAGTCTTCGGGCTCGGCCGCGGTGTCTCCCATCTTGTGCTGTGCGACCTTCGAACCCGGAATGCCAGTAATATACTCCCGGCGCGTGTAGGCCGGCTTACTGATCTCCCGGTACATAGAGGCGGGTTTCTCTGACATGGCTGTAGTTACTTACAAAAACGGAGTGCTACCGTGCGGATAAAGGCTTCGAAGCCGTCGCCATCGACGTGTGCGTCGTTCGCATTGGTAGACACCTGCATTGGTAGATACCTCGAGTAATCCCGCCGCCCTAACGGTTTCGAACGAACTGTCCCGTTCGATAGCGCTTCGATTGTTTCGTCGAACCCACTCGAGGTCACAGTCTGCTCGAGTCGATGCACTTGCGGTGTGGAATTCTCGAGGAATTGGCGCATGCATCAGGAGCGGCTCCCGGCTCGAGATGGGGTGTGAGTCAGTTACGGGGGACGTATTCGTTGTCGGCTTTTTCGACCAGTCCCTGGGTCGAAAGGGAGTTCATAACGCTCAGCGTCGCCATTTTCTTCATGGACAACGTTTCGCTTACCTCTCCGACAGTTGCGCCGCCGGTCGTTTCGAGGTAGAGGTACACGAGTTTCGCCTGCGGCGAGTTCAGTTCGGCTGGGAGCGGGCTTCGGTCGGCGGTCGTCGTGGCGGTGAGTTGGGCTTTCATCAGTATGGAGACATCGTCCACGAACTCGGGTATAAGTCTATGGTGGTGTGGATATATACTGGCTAATAGATAATAATGTGATTATATGTATTGGTGGGGGGTGACACATCTATGGCGTGATGAATCTTTTGAGGCGAAGTACGAAATATTTGTCTAATAGACGCTCCCCGTAAACATCCCTCGATCAACTGTACGCTCATCTCGTCCATCGCCGATCTGGAACAAGTGACAATTTTTGCTATAAACTTGAAGAAACGGTGAGGGAGATGTGTGTCGCGTTAAAGTCGATCGCTCGAGCAGTATCGAGAAAATTCGCATTCCTACCCATAACCTTACATAGTTTCCAAAGGATCTCGGTCGTGAACAACTCCCTCGAGTTTCCACATCGGTTCTGACTCAAAAACCTCCCGACCGTCGGCGTGTTTAAGGGTCTTCCACCGATATGAAAGGGTATGTGGAAGAGTTTCCGGATCGGGTCGCTGTTTGGCATTCCTATCAAGCTTGATCTGACGTTCTTGCTGGTTCTTCCCCTGTTTGCGTATCTCATCGGGTTCCAGATCGAACTGGTCGCGGACCTCCTCAACGAGACGCTGGGTGCGGGGATCGATACCGCAACGATAACCAGCGGGACGATGCCGTGGATACTCGGTTTCGCCGCCGCGATCGGACTGTTCGTCGGCGTCGTCTTGCACGAACTGGGGCACTCGCTCACCGCACAGCGATACGGGTTCCCGATCGATTCGATTACGCTCTGGCTGTTAGGCGGGATCGCCGCCCTCTCGGAAATGCCCGAAGACTGGAAGCAGGAACTCAACATCGCAATTGCGGGCCCCATCGTCTCTATTCTGGTTGGTGTCGGATCCTACGCCCTCTTTGTCGTCACACCGGAGAACCTCGACGGTGCTCGGTTCGTCTTTGGCTACCTCGCCGTCCTCAATATCGCGCTCGCGGCGTTCAATATGCTCCCTGCGTTCCCGATGGACGGCGGTCGGGTGCTCCGGGCGCTACTCGCCCGAAGCAAGCCGTACGCGAAAGCGACTCAACAGGCTGCGAGCGTCGGGAAGTTCTTTGCGCTATTGATGGGTCTCTTCGGACTGATTCCGCCGTTTAATATCATCCTCATCGGTGTCGCGTTCTTTATCTACATCGCCGCCTCGGGCGAGTCCCAGCAGGTAACGATGAAAGCCGCGTTTCAGGATGTCACGGTCAGCGACATCATGACGCCCGCTCGAGACCTCCACACGGTCGATCCCGACACCAGCGTCGAGGAACTCATCCAGCGGATGTTTTCCGAACGTCATACGGGGTATCCGGTGCTCGATAACGGGTACCTCGTCGGACTCGTTACGCTCTCGGACGCACAGGAGATCAAACCCGTCGAACGGGGCGCGTTTACCGTTTCGGACGTGATGACGACCGATCTTCAGACGATCACGGCCGACTCCGACGCAATGACCGCGCTCGAGCGGATGCAATCGGAACGGATCGGCCGTCTCCTCGTCGTCGAAGGACAGGCATCGGCGTCGATGGATCGTCCGGAAGATTCCCTTCACAGCGAGAGCGTCTACGATGACGGCGGGTTCGGTGACGCGGCCCTCGACGAAGCGAGAACCGATGAGGCTTCTCAGGACGGCGACCTCGTCGGCCTGATCTCGAGAACCGATATGATGACCGCACTGGATATCGTCCAGAAGAGCGGCGAGGTGAACCGCTCGCCACAATCGCAGGTTTCGGACTGAGCGTTACTCGATCGGGAACCGAAGCAGCGCTCCAACCCCGTCGAACGCCTCGACGAATCGCACCCCGTCCGGGAAGTCGTCGGGGACGACGACTGTTTCGCCGCCTTGGTCGATCGCTCGGTCGCCGAACGTCTGGAGGCGCTGTCCGTCCACCGCCGTCGAAAGGAGGAGCGTTTCGACCGCGTCGTACTCGAGCGCGTCGTCGACCTCGTCGATCCCGTAAGCGACGCTGTCCCCGTCCGTTCGAATCTCGTCGAAAAACGACTCGAGCGTCTCGCGAGCCGCCTGCCGATCTCGTTCCGTGAGGGTTTCTTCGGCTTTCTCTGCGAGCTGTCTGATTCCCTGCTCGGTAGCGTACTCGACCGCGAACTCGTCGAGTATTCGATCCTCGAGCCGATGGTCGAGCGTCGCTTCCGCTTGGAACTCCTCGATCGTTCCCGTCGTCCCGCCGAGGACGACACCCTCAACCGCGTTGTCGCCGAGAAACTCACGTTCCGCTCGCTCTGCGACTTCATCGAAGAACTCTCGTTTCTTTCGTTCCCGATCGCGTTCGAACCGCTCGGCGGATTGACCACCCGCGCTCGACTTTCCCGGCACGTTGCTCTCGAACGTATCGATCACCTCGATCGTCCCATCTTCGAGTCGACCCAGTGCACCCCCACCGCGTTCGACGACGAGTAGGCCGTAGTTCGAGGACTGTTCGGTGAGCTCCTCGAGTGGCTCGAGATCGAATTCGTTCGCGTGTTCGTACGTCTGTTCACCGACTGGCACGGGAAGGTCGTCGAACGCTGCCGTCCGGAGGTCGCCATCGACCACGCCAGCGTAGATGGCGAGTCCGTTTTCCGGAAGTTCGTCGTACTCGTTGAGCAATCGTTTGGCTTCCTCGAGAGCTTCGACGAGCGGTTTCGGAAACGACCGCTCGTCGAGTTGTGTCGCCTCAGCGTAGTCGGTTTCGATGGGCTGTCGTGCTTCGCCGATCGACCCGTCGGGCGGGACGGTACGGCTGAGGAGAACGTCTCGATCTACTTCGGCGTCGGCGAGTCTATCGAGCCGCTCGTGGAGTTCGTAATCTTCGAGTGACATAATGATCTCGTGATCGATGGTATCGATCTTGCATCTGTCTTCGAGAGTGGGACAAGTGAGGTGTCTGCTGGCGTTCGCAACCATTGTTTGCGAGGTCGGCACTCTATTTGATAATAGTTAGCAGCTAACGCGAAGGTCTGTGGACGCCCGTCCGATTGGAGCCGTCTCACGATACTATTACGACCTTATATCGTTCTAATCTATTTACAGACTGGCAAAATCACTTCTCTGAAGCAGAAAATTACATAAAATGTAAACGATTATCGTTTAGTACCTTCCTGTGTTTTCTATTTCCATGATTCAGTACGCGGATTTGAACCGAAGCACCGAAAATGGTGGTGTTTCGTGATTGGACCACTCTCAGATACACTCCCGAAAGTGATGTCGAATTCACGAGGAACGTGTCGGTTCGGCCGGTATCTGCGTATCGAAGACCACACCAGCGACGAATGAGCGAGCAAGTATCGCAGGAGTCGTCCGTCGGCGGTTCGGACATTCGCGGCAGTCCTCGACAGGCGGTCGCGGTTTCGACGTTCGGGTATTTCGTCGGATTCGCCGGCGTCGTCGTCTACGGGCCGGTCGCAACCGAGTTCGAGGAAGTGCTCGGACTGTCGGGTCTGTTGCTCGGATTGCTTGTCGCCGCACCGCAGTTAACCGGTTCCTTGCTTCGGATCCCCTTCGGTGCGTGGGTCGAAGACGTCGGTGCGAAGAAACCGTTCGCTATCTTGCTCGGATTGTCGGCGGTTGGAATGGGCGGATTACTAGTGATCCTTCTGACGGCGTATCCGGACGGCCTGACGATTGTACACTACCCGCTCATCTTCTTCTTCGGCTCGCTGAGCGGCTGTGGGATCGCCGCGTTCTCCGTCGGGGCCGTCGACACCTCCTACTGGTACAAATCCGACCGGCGGGGCACGATGCTCGCGGTGTTCGCAGGTCTAGGAACCACGTCCCCAGGGCTGTTTACGATCGTCTCTCCGTTTGCTCTGCTCGCGTTCGGGCTAACGGGAACGTACGCCGCGTGGTTCGCCTTCCTCCTCGTCGGAACGATCGTCTTCGTAATTTTCGCCGTGGACGCGCCGTACTTCCAGTATCGAAAACGAGGATTCGACGAGGACGAAGCGAAGTCGCGCGCCGAGGAGGCCGGTCAGGAACTGTTTCCCACCGGCGATGCGATGGAATCGATCCGCAAGGCAGCTACCATTCGCCGATCGTGGATGCTCACATCGCTGTTTTTCGTTTCCTTTGGCGGCTATCTCGCGCTCACGGTCTGGTATCCGTCGTACTGGGCCAACCTTCACGGATTCGACGTACAGACCGCTGGTATCGTCACCGCGGTCACGTTTACCCTTCTCTCGCCGCTCTGTCGAATCGGCGGCGGCGTGATCAGCGATCGGCGCGGCGGAGAGGAGACGGCTTTGATGAGTTTCGGAACGATCACGCTCGCGACGCTCGTCCTCGTACTCACTCGAGATCCGTACACCGCAGTCGTCGCCACGATCGTCCTTGGAGCGGGGATGGGAATCGCCAGCGCCGCGATCTACCAATTACTCCCGAAGTACGTCCCCGAAGCTGTCGGTGGCGCGTCGGGACTCGTCGGCGGCATCGGCGGCTTCGGTGGATTCGTCGTCCCGCCGATACTCGGCCTCTTCGTCGATATTCAGGGCGTCTCCGGGTATGCGACCGGCTTCGTCATCTACCTCATCCTCGGCGTCGCCGGTATCGGTCTCGCGAGCGCACTTTATCGATCGCGGTCGACGACCGTCCGCTCGGGAACTGGCGTTCCCGCCGACGACTGACTTCGCTTGCGCTACTCGTTTCGTCGTTTGCTATCGTTCAGGGCCGAAAAGGCGACGGAGCGATTCGAGAGGTGACGTGACTGCGTGACTCGAGGGGGCGTCTCGAGTTTCGGCGTTTTCACTCTCGGAGTGTCGTCACGAAGCAGTCTAGGTGTGAAACGGTCCAGGTGCGAGAATTGAACCACAGTCGTTTCACTCCCTGATCAGACGTTCCGCTCCTCCGTATTGTCGTCGCGAAAAGGTCCAGGTGCGAGAATTGAACTCAGGTCAGACGTGCTCGCTCCGTTGTGCGCGACTGACACAGTTCAATTCTCTGTTGGCGTTTTCACTCCTCACGTCCGTTCGTCGCGAAAAGGTCCAGGTGCGAGAATTGAACCCGCGTCTCAGCCTCCACAAGGCTGAAGGATAGTCCACTACCCCAACCCGGACACGCGTGCACTTCTATGTAATCGCGGAGTACCTGAAATACGTTACGCTCTTGGAGACGCCGTGTCACAGCGTGTCGTCCCCTGATTGCGCCCGCTTCCGAGTCGTTTTTGGCGCTCGCTCGCCTACGTTCGCTCAACGCGTGGCCATCACCGACAAAATCTACGTCAAAAACCATCGCCAGTTGAGCTCCCAGCTCGAGACGAACATTCCGAAAGGGGCGTTCAAGGGAGCGACTCTCGACATGCTCTTCCAGGGCAAGGGCCTCGAGAAGTTAGACGACGCGACCAGAGAGCGAGTGCTCGATTTCGCGGGCGACTTTCTGGACTGTAACTGCGACAACAACCCTTACTGTGGTTGCCCGGAGCGGAAGTTCATTCAGTACCTGCTCGAGTTACGCGCACAGGGATTGGGTCCGGACGCCATCGTCGACGTGATGAGCGACGACTACATGGTCTACGCCTACTCCGGCGATGTTCTCTCCTTTCTCGATAACGGCATTCGAACGCTCGAGGCGGCCGAAGGGCTGGCTCGAGTCGACGGACACGACGAGAAACGAGACGAGATTCGGCAGGTCAAGAACGATCTGGCGCGGTAAAGTGAGACGTTGACATCCTCCCCGCCCTGAAGGGGCATGACGAGACGCAATGCGTCTCGTTGCACCCGAAAACGCGTCGCGTTTTCGAGGACGAGGATTCCCGACCGCGTTGGGATATTACGGTTCGCGGTTCACGACCTGTTCTCGTGGGGCGAAAACGCCCTCACTACGGTCGAACAGGTGAACCGCTGGCTGTGCCAACCAGCCGTTATCCCTATCGCCGCCATCCGTGGCGAGACTCGGGAGTACCTTTTGTCGAATGTTCTCAGCACCATTCACGTCCGCGTTCGCTACTGTACCGCACTCATCGCAGACATACAGGCCACGTTCGACACGCTGACTGTCATCTGTATGGTCGCACGCCGAACACGACTTCGACGTATCGCGTTCCGACACCAACTCCACGTCGATGCCTTCGGCTTCCGCCTTGTAGTCGAGTAGCGTTGTGAAGCGGTCGAAAGCCCACCCGTGCAAGTCGAGATTGCCGTGGTCGCCCCAATTCCGAGAGTCACCGTTCTTGTTGTCTTCTCGGATACCGCCAAGATTGCCAACGACAACCGTTCCGACACCTCGTTCGATACACTCCTCGACGATGGATTTCGAGAGTGCGTGCAAGAAGTGCGTCCGACGACCCGTTCGCTTGCGGTCGAGACGAGTGGCTTCACGGGACGAGGAATCGTCGCATTTGGCTTTTTGTTTCGTGAAGTAGTACTCGTCCTCTTTGAGTGCGCCACCGGGATACAACACGGATTCACCGCCGAAGGAGACGGCGGCAAAGTTGCATATCCCGAGGTCAACACCAGCCACCTCGTCTCCCGGCGGTTCCGGGTCGATGGTGGTGCGACAGACGAATTGTAGTCGCCACTCGTCGCGTTTGTAGACGGCGCGAACCTGCTGAATGTCCCACTCGGTCAGGTCAATATCCGGGCGAGTCTGGTACTCGCATAGGATGAAGTCTGACCGGTGTTGTTTGAGGTTGCGGCCTTTTGAGAGGCGGACGCGGGTAAACTGTGCGTCGTGTTTGAAGCCAGCCGCTTTGAACGACACGGTTGAACGCGGGTGGGAGTCTCCGTTTTTCCGGTAGCCGGGCGGTCGGGCACGGTCGTCGCCGTTCCGACGCTTACCGAACCAGCCGTTGAACGCTTCAGCGAGTTCTTCGAGAACGCGCTGACTGGATTGAGAATGCAAGTCCGTATAGCGTTCGTGGCTTTTGAGTTCGGCTTTGAGTTCCCCGTCATCGGGGATCTCGCCCGTTTCGTCCCACTGTTCTTGTGCGTAGTAGCGACCGACGTTCCAGAGTTTTGAGGTGGCCCATCCGAGCTGATCGAGGTCGCCACGAACCTGTTGCTGGTTCGTAATCGTGGCCTCGAAGGTTCGGATGGTTCGACTCATTTTCTGGCTTCATAACTGGTTATGAACGGAGTTCTGTTAATAGCGTCGGTTAGCGTGGAATATCCCGCCTTGCTACCGACAGTGGATTGTGTAGGAGTTGTCGGCTGTATCCCCGCCCTGAAGGGCGGGGTTTTAGCCTTGTAACTTCCATAACTCACTGGAGACGCCCGCAAAGATCATCGAAGCGGATACTGCTCGTCGTCCTCGTCCAGATCGTCGAGCAACAACACTTCGTCCTCTTCCCCTTCGAGGCGACTCCGGAGCTCCGAGACGTACGATTTGTGCTCCTCGAGTTGCTCACGGAGGTGCTCGGCCTCGAGTTCGAGGCGTTCGTGTTCGCGGACGAAGCTCTTCGGAACCTCGACGGTCGGCGGATAGGTCGGCTCGTCGTCGCCACTTTGTCGGCTGGCGAGTTCCGACTCGGGAACGACCTCGATCTGTCCGTCGTGTTCGACCAGCAAATCGACGTAGTCCCGAAACACCGCAGACAACGAGATATCGCGCTCCTCGGCGATATCCTGTAGCGACTTGAACGCGTCCTCGTTCACCCGGAACGAGATCGTTTTGTTCTTGTTGCCCATTGGTACCGTTTCCGTCTTCGATTCACTTAACGATTTGTCAGACGTTCTCGGCGTGGTAACTGCCAATTATGAACTGCTACAATGCCTCTCAGTCGAAAATACGCAAAAATGTGTGGAATACGTCGGTATCGGCGTGGATTCAGGCGGGCGCCTCGAGATCCTCGAGACTCTCCAAGGCCTGAATCACGTCGCGACGGTAGTTCTCGACCGGCGAGTCGTACCGTTCGCGAGCCATCTGGGCGTACTCGTTGCCGGGTGCCGTCGAACCGCTTTCGGGGGCCTCCTGTTCGGCTTCCCACTCCTCGAAGGCCTCGATTCGCTCGACGGTGCGTTCGGCGGTTTCGACGACCCAGCGGTTGCGGGTCGCGTCGTCGACGATCGAGATGGATTCGGGGCGAACGGAGACGTTGACGCTCCCGTCTTCGGTCTCGTACGTTCGCGGTTTGCCGACGATCGCCACGTACGCCGGCGGTTCCGTATCTCGGAGGACGGCGGCGGCTTCGGGCTGGTACTGGCCGGCGTAGACGAAAAAGGTCCCCGTCGGATCGACGACGCGGCCGCGCCAGTACTCGCTCTCGTCGCCCACGTCTTCGGTTTCGGTGAGCGTGCCGACGATGAACGCGCGGTTCGCGCGGTCTCCGGTCGGGAGCAACGCGTAGTTGGGCGCGCGTTCGTCGTCGCTTTCTTTGAAGGTGTACGTCGAGTCGTTGAATTCGGAGGCGAAGACGCGACGCGCGACTTCGCGGGTGAGTTCTGCCTGAGACATGTTACATCGACCTCGCTTTGATCAGCAGCTGTTCGGCATCGACCGGTCCGTCGAGTTCTTCGACGTCGTCCGCGAGGACGTACCGCCCGAAGGTCGGCCCCTCGATGCGGTAGTACGTCCCGATGATCTTGTCGCGGATTTCGTCGGCGACGACCGTCGTATCGAGGGCGTCCATCGCCATCTCCTTGCCCTCCTCGAGGCTGATCCCGGTCAGGGATTCGGTCGCTTCGGCGTCGAAGATGACCTCGTGGGCGTCGATCCCGTCGTCGACGACGCCTTTGATGCGGAGATCGAATTCGCCTTCGACCTCGCCGTGTTCGTTACAGCGGCCGTTCTGGAGGACGCGCGTACAGTCCTCTTTCGGACAGCGTTTGATGAGGCCGCTGCCGCTTTGCATGTCGACGAGCGCACCTTCGATTTCGGAGGTGTCGTCGCCGACCTCGATGTCGTCCTCGAGTTCCTCGACGACCGTCGTGCTGTTGAGTTTGACCGAGTACCGACCCTGGTACTCGTCGGTGACGACATTCTTGAGCTCGTAGACGCCGCCTTCATCGAGTGCCGGAAGGTCGGACTTCGCCCACTTGGTGAACTTGATCGTTCCCGTCGGATCGCCGAGCAGACCCACCTGTGCGACGGAGTCGCTTCGGGGGTCCCAGAGCTCGATGACTTTCGCGGTGATGTCGACCCACTGCTCTTCTTCGTCGATATCTTCGACGTTGACCGCTTCACTGCCGCCGCTTGCGATGTCTTCGCGCTCGAGGCCCGCCTCCTCGAGGTAGTGGTTCGTGACGCTCCGGCGACCTTCGTCGATCGGGACTTTGTACTCGTCGACGAGGGTCGTCAGGCGCTCCTCGACGTCGTCGACCGTGACGTCGAGATGGTCTGAAAACTGGTCGTGTATGTCTTCGGCGTGTTGTCGTACGTCGCTCATGGTTTCTCGCCTCCTCCTGTGTATCAATGGGAGGCATACCGAATTTCGTGCCCAATACTATTTAAACTGCCGCCACCGGAGCGAAAGTGAACAGCGAATCGTCTTTCGGCCGGCGACGAACCTATGTGGCCGGCTCTCGAACCATCATCGAAGCCATGCCAGACAGGCGACGCCTCGAGCGATTCGTTCGCACGACACTCCAGCAGGCGGGCGAGCAGTACGAAGGGTTGCGTCGGTCGACCGACGAGCAACTCGAGGAGGCTCGAAAGGCCTACGAAGGGGCGAAACACGCTCGCGAACTGCCGACCGACGAGGCGGGCCGAGCGAAAATCGTCTGTCGGCGCTACGCCGAACAGCGGGCGGCCAAGCTAGACGACGAGTACCGTCCCGCGTGTTACGAACCGGACCATCCGGACTGTGAGGGCTGCGTGGAGGACGTTCGATCGGGCCGGATCGAGACGTGGTAGGCTGTTTCGCTCGTTGATGTTGTCGTCCGTTACGCTCGAGCATCGCCGGGTTGGACTCGAGAACGCTGGCTCAAGGCTGCAGACCGGTGGGTGAGAGGGTCGCCATCGAGAAGCGTCCGGCTGTCAGGCCGTTCGGGAACCGGCGCCAACGGCCCAGATCGCCCCGACCAGCGCGAGAACGGTGAGTAAGACGACGATGGTGTAGGAACCGGTGTATGCAACGGTTGCGGTTCCGATGGGTGGTACTGCGAGCGAGAACGTTCCGATCCCCACGTTGAAGATCCCGATGACGGCGGTATCCTTTGTCCGGCTGTAAGTCTGCATAAGCACGGGAATATACAGCGTCGCGGAGCCGCCGAGCCCGATACCGAGGAAGAAGATGGCCAGTACCATGAACGCCGAATGCGGGACGAGCAACAGCGAGGCACCGATCGCCGCACTGGCCAGCGACGCGAGGAACGTTCGTCTGAATCCAGCTTTGTCGGCGACGAGCCCGCCCCCGATCCGCGAGATGATACTGAACCCGCCCACGAACCCGAACGCGAGCGAAGCGCCGGCCGCGGTCAGTCCTCGAGCCGTGAACAGATCGATCGCGTACGCCGCGAGGAGCTGATACCACGCGAAGGAAAGCCCGATTCCGACAAACAGCAGTCGGAACGTTCGGGCTTTGGCTAGCTCGCGTAACCACTCGAGGATTTCTCCGGCAGAGGCCGTCGATCGATCGGCCCACCGGGGTCGTCGACACGTGATTCCGGCGACGAAAAACGCGGCCGCCGTGATCGACATGATGAGGAGGAATCCCTCTCGAACGCCACGGTAATCGATCGCGTACTGCCAAGCTGGCGGCAGGATGAACAGACCGAGCCCGTTGCCGGTGAAAATGAGCCCCGTCGCGGCCCCGCGGTACGACTCGAACCAGCGGGGAACGATCGATGCGAGAACGACGAACACCGTTCCGAGCGAGAGACCCACCAGTCCGAAGACGACGACCAGCCCGACGTAGCCGTCGACGACGTACAGTGATGGTGCCAGCAGCCCCGAAATCCCGGCGCAGACAAGTAGTATCGTTCGGGACGGAACGTGTGCGGCAAAGACGCCGACGACTCCGGCACCGATGTAGAACGCGAAAAGCATGATCGCAAACACGGTCGAGAGGGCGACCGGATCGATGGCGAACGTTTCGCTGAACGGCGTCAAGAACACGCCGTAGGAAAATCCCGTTCCGAACGTGAATATCATCGCTATCGCGCCGGTGAACGCCACGATCCAGCTTCGGCGCCCATCGGGAGATTCACCAGTAGAGAGACTCACAACGGAATCGTCGTCACCGGGGGAGAGAAAGTGTTCTGATATCCACCGATCGAGCCCGCTTTCGCCGCGGTACCGGTAGTGCTCGAGAAATCGGGCGATCAATCGCTGTCGATCCGGTATGGTTCGGGCGGTCGCTACTTCGGGTCGTCGGTGCGGACGACCCGTTCGACAAGGTCCCGAGAGCCGTCGTCGTCGTAGACGTACCGTTCGTCCGCCGCTTCGCCCTCGGTTTGTCGGTGACTGCCGTCACAGAACGGAAACGACTCCGAAAGTCCGCACTGACAGATGGCAACGTCGCCTTTCTCCTCGTCGATGTCGTCCGCGGTGAGTCTTCGCGGTCCCTTCGCCTCGAGTTCCACGAGTCGTGTCATCGCCTTCGACTCGAGGGCGTATCACCGAAAGCGTAGCGGTGGGCAACCCCGATTAACGACGACGGAAAAGCGTCTTCAGTCGCCGATGACGACGGGGCCTTTCGGGTGTTGTCGGGAGACGTTCATCGGGCAGGTATCGGGTGCCTGCGAGTCGTCCGAGGTGAGCATGTACTGGGGCCACTCGCGGTCGCCCTCGACGCCCCAGTCGCCCAGGTCGGCGTGGGGACAGACGCCGTCGTAGTCCTCGATCCGGTCCTGAATAACGTCTCGAGCCCGCTGACCGGCCTCGGTGTCGGCGGTGATGCCGTCGAACAGCGACCGGGGCTGGAACGTGATCTCGAGTCCGATCGGACAGTATCGGCTTTTTCGCGTGTCGTAAAAGGGCGCTCGGCAGGTGGGAAACATCGGCTCGCCGCCGAAACAGAACTCCCAGTACTCGCTGTCGGGGTTCGTCGGAATGTCTTCCGGCCAGGGCTCGGGGTCGTGTGCGTGTAACACCTGCAAAACGTGCCACAGCGCGTCGTGGTATTCGGCTTCGGTCAACGCTCGTTCCGGCGGTCGAAAGAACGTCACGAGCGAGGCCTGTTCGCTGTGGTCTTCGTAGACCTCGAAGTACTCGAGGAGCGTTTCGCCCAGCGAAAAGAGCGCCTCGCTGTCGGTCATCGACGAGACGCAGGTGTACAGCGGCTGGCCCTTCTCGACGGATTCGACGCCGAAGTAACAAGGAAATGGACTCCCATTTCGCTCGCCTAGAATGCCGCCGGTAAAGCTCTCGAAGTGGTCGACGACCCACTCCGGGGCGGCTCCCGACTCGACGCGCTGGGCGATCGTCTCCTGGTCCATCAGCACCGCTACGCCGGGCTCGTTCATACTGCAGTCTTACAAACTGAGTCGCTATGTGTTTTTCTCTTTCTCGATACGTTCGACGTTTGTACTACTCGAGTGGTCACCTATCCGTGCACAGCTTGTACATTCTCGCCACAGATCAGTCAGTTGCCGCCTTATTTTGGTATTTGGTTCCAAACCCCGTCGGTGTACGAGTCACGACGTCGATATGCCCGACCGCTAGTTACGGGTCGATCTCGAGTTCGCTTCCCACCTCGATGGTGCCGCCCTCGAGTATTCGCGCCCGCAATCCGCCACGGTGAACCAGCGCGTCGCGAATCCCTCGTTTCTCGAGGTGGCTCTCGAGGTACGAACACGGTTCGCAGCGTTCGACGCCAAGACAGAGCACGTTTCCGACGCGAAACTCCTCGCCGACGAGGTGGTTCAGGGCGACGCCCGTCGTCGTCACGTTCCGGCGATGTGCACCCGTCTCGAGCGAGATGTCGTAGTCGTCCTCGACGGCCTCGAGCGCCTCCCGTTCGATGAGCGTGAGGTCGCTTCCGTCGCGGTCGCCGAACGTCCCGTCGTCGTCGAAGTACCGGTCCCCGATGAGCCCCGCGTTCGCGACGGCCTCGACCCGTTCGTGCGACTCGATCGGTTCCCCCTGTTCAGCCGCAATCCCGATCGAGACGATGCGTCCGGATTCCATTGAGACGTTTTGCAACTCGAGGCCCGTAGCTTTCTCGATTCTGTTCGACGATCAGCGATCGCGTTCGATGAAGAGATATCGTCGTTCGTTGACCGTTACTGCTTCGCCAGATACCCACCGAGCGCACCGAACGCCAGCGGTAGGAGCAACCCAACGAGGACGATTGCGGGCAGGGTTTCCGGTGCGAGCGTCACCGATCCGCCGAACAGTCCGCCCTCGGTGGTCTCTTCGAACACGATGGTTCCGAGGAACGCGAGCGGAAGATAGCCGACGACGATCGACGCGCCGAGTTTGGTCCCTGCTTCGGTCGTCTGCCGGTTCTCGATAACGCGCGTCGCGAGAACGTACCCGCCAGCAACGAGAAGCGCGATCGGGACCACATTGTAGACGAGC
This sequence comes from Halostagnicola alkaliphila, assembly GCF_055379965.1. NCBI lineage: Archaea > Methanobacteriati > Methanobacteriota > Halobacteria > Halobacteriales > Natrialbaceae > Halostagnicola > Halostagnicola alkaliphila. The sequence continues at coordinate 977,107 of NZ_AP043826.1, forward strand.
TCCGGTATCTGCGTCGACTCCTCCGAGAGGATATTGAACGTCTCTGTGCCGTTGAGACCTGAGAGTTCCATATCGACGAATTGAGCGTTGTAGAACAGCAGGCCGATCATTTCGAACGTGCTTTCTTCCTCGCCGAGTTCGATCTCGCTATCGACCGTCGCGAGGACGTACGTTGCAATGTACCCCGAAATAAAGGTCACAGCACCGACGATTGCACCCTGCTTGAGCGGTACCCCATCTCCGTCGTCTGTTCTCGACATACGATTTGCAATCCGACAGAACCGTATAAAATTGTTGAACTGTCTTCGAACGCCCCCTTTTCGCCATCGATTTTACTCGTTTCACTCTGAAGAGATGATCCCGCCAACTGCGCCGAACACGAGCGGAAAGACGAGCCCCGCGAGCAGGATGGCGGTCGCCGTCTCCGGCTCCGCGCTGCCGAACGATCCGTTGACGGCGAAGACGTACGCGCTCGTCGCTGCGAGCGGGAGATATCCGACGACGACCGTCGCACCGGCCTTGACGCCGTCTTCGACCGATGCACCCGCTCCGAGCGCCCCTCGCCCGACGAGGTAACCCGCTACAATGAGGAGCAAGATTGGGACGATGTGGTAGACGAATTCGGGAAGGCCAGTTTCGGCCTGTGCGAACATCGTCGTCGTGGTGTCCAGTCCGACGACGTTCACTTCGATATCGACGAAGTGGGTGTTAAAGAACAACATACCGGCCGCTTCGAACGCGTTCTCCGAGGCGATCTCGGCGATCCAGTCCGAGTCGAACTCGAGGTCCGTCTCGAGGAGGAAAAACGAAACGAGGTAGCCGGCCACGAACGCAACCGCTCCGTAGATTCCGCCCTGTACCACTGGAACGTTCTCGAGCAGTCCGTCCGATTGTGTGGACATACCGGGAACGACGTTAGTAGAAACACATAAGCTTCGTGGTCATACACGCTGTCTGGTATGTAATCTCATCGAGCGTCTTCTTCCGGCTATTGCGGCCAACCGGTGCATCGATTTCGTGACTCCGGGGTGATTGGACTTGGCAGGTCGAACAGTTCGGTAGCACGTTCGGGCCGCGAGAACGTCGCCGCCGTCGGCCGTTCCGTACGACTGTATCAATCTAGCGCCGTCGGCTGTGATCGGGCCTAGGGTCATAGCCGATTCGCACTTTCTCCCTCGGCCGTTCTAGTCCTTCGTATGGCTGAGACAGATCAGATCACGATTTCGATCGAGGTGGACGAGTAATGGCCTGGCAAGACTTCGTCTTTCTCGCCGGCAGTCTCCTCTCGGTCGTCTTCCTGGCCCCAACGCTTCGGGACGCGGCCGCACGCGTTCCGCGGGCGACGAGCGTTCCGTCGATGGTGATTGGCGGCGTCTACTCGCTGACGTTTTTAACTCTCGATATGACGTTCTCGGCGTTCGGCGCGTTCGCCGCCTGTACGATGTGGTCGCTGATCGTTTGTTTCCGCGGGCCCGACGAGGGAATCAGAGAGTCGATACGGAACCGATATCGGGGCCGGCAGTGGTGGCTCGTCGCCGACGATTGCTACCGGTGGTTGCACCGCCTCGCGGGCTCTCGACGTTCCGCCGAAAATCGGTACCTCGAGTCACTCGAGCACTGAACGCGTAGTCTCTTTCCGGACGGCCATTCTCTCTTTGGTTTTTCGAGTAGGTTCCCGTCTCGCCGGGAAACACACAAACGTGTCGCCGTTGGATCCCCAGTAGTGCCACCGTCGATTCCAGATCCCGAACAGCACCTCGAGACGATCGCCCGACGCGCCCGGGACGGGATTATCACGATCACGTCCGACGGGACGATTCAGTACGCGAACCCCGCCATCGAAGACATCTTCGGACAGTCGCCCGAGGAACTCCTCGGGCAGTCGCTCGACGAGTTGATGTCGACGGAGCAGGCTCGACGGTTTCGGGAGGGTGTCGATCGATACCTCCGGACGAACGAGGCGGCCCTCGACTGGGACGACATCCGATTTTCGGGGCAACACCGAGACGGCAAGGAGATCCCGCTTAGTATCTCCCTGAGCGAGTTCGAACACGACGGAACCCGGTACTTCAGCGGTATCGTTCGCGACGTCACCGACCACCAGCGACGGGAAGCCCAACTCGCAGGACTCAATAATTTCGCACAGGAGTTGACCGAGGCCGAATCGCGCGACGGCGTCTGTGAACGGACCGTCTCGGCTGCTCAGTCGACGCTCGAGCAGCCGATCGCCTCGATACTGCTGTACGACGAGGAGGACGGTCGACTCGACCCGTGTTCGTGGACGCCGGCCGTGGACGCACTCTCGATCGCGGACGACGGATCGCTGTTTGCGACGGATCGATCGATCCCGTGGGACGTTTTCGTCCGCCAGGAGAGTCGCGTGTTCACCGACCTCCTCGCGGAGACGACCGTCGAAGCCGACGAGACCAATCTCCGGAGCGCGATTTTGCACCCGATCGGGACCCACGGCGTGTTCGTCGTCGGGGCGACCGAAAGCGGAACGTTCGTCGATTCGGATATCGACATCGCGAGCATACTCGTCGCGAACGCGTATTCGGCGATCGAGCGCGTTGACCGGGAGCAGGCGTTGCGCGACCGAAAGAACCAGCTCGAGGAGAAAACTGAGACGCTCGAGCGCGTTCGGCGAATCAACGACATCATTCGAGATCTCACGAAGGCGCTCCGCCGGGCCACCGAGCGCGACGAAATCACGTCCGATATCTGCTCACAGCTCGTCTCGCTGGAACCGTACCGATTCGCGTGGTTCGGCTCGGTCGATCCGGCGAGCGACGAACTCGTTTCGGAGGCGGCAGCCGGCGTCGAAGACGGATACCTCGAGTCGATCGTCGAGCTGGCGGACGGACAATCGGCGGACCAGGATCGTGTCAGCGGACAATCGGCGGACCGAGATCGTGTCAGCGGGGATTCTGTAGGCGATACATCGGCGGACGAAGCGGACGGGGACGACGACTCGACTCGGCCGCCCCTCGAGCGTGCGATCCGGACGCGGACCCCGCAGGTCCAAAACACGATCTACAAGGAGCCGCCGTTCGAGTCCTGGCGTCAGGAGGCGATTCGACGGGACTACCGATCGAACCTCGCCATCCCGGTCGTCTACCGAGACACGTTCTACGGCGTCCTCGACCTCTATGCGGCGACGGAGAACGCGTTCAATCAACTGGAAATCGCGGTCCTTCGAGAACTCGGCGAGACGATCGGCTACGCGTTGAACGCCGACGAGCGCAAGCAGGCGTTTACGAGCGAACGGTCCGTCGAACTCGCGTTCGACGTTCGCGACCGCGGCGACTCGATCCTCGGCCTGGTCGAGCAAACCGGCGGCCGGATCGAAATCGAGAACCTCCTCGAGCGTCGCGATGGTGCGACGACGATGTTTTTCGCTGCTCGCGAGCAGGATCCGGACGAGATCGAAGCGTGGGCGAACGAGTCGACGCAGGTTCGGGATATCCGACTGTTGACGGATCGGTCGGATGAGTCTCTGTTCGAGTGCGTTCTCGACGATACGACCGTCTGGGCGCAGTTGCTCCAGCGCGGGGCCGTCGTTCGCGAGGTCGTCGCGACGGATGAAAGCGCACGAATCGTGATCCGAATTCCGCAAAGTTCGGACCCGAGAGCGTTCGACGCAGTGCTCTCGGATCGGCTCGGCGAAGCCGAACTCGTCGCGCGACGGGAGTACGAGGAGCCGGTAATGACGCCGGAAGAATTCGAGGCCGAGTTCCGAGACCGGCTGACCGAACGCCAGAACGAGGTCCTCGAGACGGCCTACTATGCGGGCTTTTTCGAGTGGCCGCGCGAAACCCAATCGGACGAACTGGCCGACATTCTCGACATCGCACAGCCGACGGCGAGCCGTCACATCCGCTCGAGCGAGCAGAAGTTCCTCTCGATGCTGTACGAAGATTCGAGGGAGTGAGTTTCCGAGGGACTCCGTCTGGTTCGTAGACGGCGTTCGGCTGAGTGGGAGTACCGACGAGGGGGCTAGCTTGATAGCCCCCTCCCGCGAGGAATGATATCGTGATACTGGCAACAACTATCCGGCGAGGCTCCTAACCGAATACTGTTCAATGAGTCCCTTCGAATCTTCGACGACCGACTCGCCGCCAGTTAGTCAGCGAGTCGTTCAGGCGGTTGCCGAAGAAAAGAACACCGACCCCCTCGAGCTCGAGCCGATCTTTGACGCGATCGATCCGGAGAGTTTGGACACGCTGTTCGAACCGACGAAATCCGGCAGCCGACGAGCGGCGGGTTCGGTTACGTTCTCGTACGCCGAGTGCACGGTAACGGTCGATGCGGACGGATCGATCGACGTCGCTCGAGACGCGCCGGCCCGGTCGTCCCCACAGGCCGAACCCACGAGCGTCGACTAACCTCGAGATGAGTACGCCTCCCGCAGCCGAATCGATCGCGAGGTGTAACCACTGCGGTAGCGTCATCGATACGGCCGAGTGGCATCCCGCCGTCATCGAGTCGGACGGCGACACTCGAGTCCACCTATTCTGCGGACCGACCTGTCGGCAACGGTGGGAACGGTCGTCGGTCACGCGTTCGTGAGCCGGGATGTAGCAAACGAACTGCAACTGTAGAAGTGTATATTTGTCAATTATTATCGTGGCTCGTCACGAATTGGTCGAACGCACACCACAAAGCATGTACCAAACGGGTAATTCTTCCCGTGTATGATTCACCGAAGGAAGTTCTTAGCTGGTGTGGGGGCGGCGACTGCAGTCTCGCTCGCGGGCTGTACGAGCGAAGCGGTCGGCGATTCGTGCGAGGAGGAAACGTTCGTCGACGAATACGACACGTACAGGGCTGGAGAAAGCATCACGTGGCGTGCTGAGATGGAAGCGGAGCAGACGCTCGCGATCGAAGCGGTCCAGACCGGCGACGGCGCTCGACCGAAACTCGAGGTCGAGAATCCGAACGGAACGCTCGTCGCGGAGGTCGGTCCGTCGGAGAATATCGACCGAACGGTGACGGCGCAGACCGACGGGACGCACTACGTTCGATTCGTCAACGAGGCGATGGTGACCAGCGGCCAGTGGGATATCACGATTACCCATCGCTCCGCCGGCTGTTAGCTGGCTCGATACCCGTTCTCGTCTCGAGTGCTCGCTGAGGTCCACCGGTACTGCGCCACGTTGTAACTCCGGCTTGGAGTCGTTCGTACCGTCTGCGTTCCAACATCACGGGAGCCAAACATCGGACTCTCCATCGAGAATAGGTGACGAAACCGAGAACGGGAAAAGCTGAGGTTGGAGAACGGGGAAAGCCGAGGCCGGAATTTGAATCCGATGGCGAGACAGTCCTGCTCGCCTCACTTCGTTCGACTGTGCGGGCTGTGACTCGCGTGTTTCACATTCCGGGTCTGGCGTTCGCTCCTCACGAAAGTTCGTCGCAGAAAGCCTAGGCCGGAATTTGAATCCGGGCTCTCGTCCTTACCAAGGACGCGCTTTACCGCTAAGCTACCCAGGCACGCATGTGTTGGTTGATTCGAGTCGTCTTTATGCGTTTCGATTCACCGCAGGGCGTGGGTACGGTTGACTCGAGTCGTGGAGTCATCGAAAATCCGAGCCGTGGAACCCGTACAACTCGAGTCGCCGAACGCCGTCGAAACCCGTTACGAATCCGTCGCCGACGCCGCTGGATCCGGACTGTGGCCGTCCTCGGGGGTCGCTTCGGCTGGATCCGGATCGTGTCTCGGAACGCACTCCGCCGCGGGCGGGAACCTCGAGTCGGCCGAACCAGCGATTTCGGTCGCGGTCTCGAGAAGCGCCGGCGTCGGCGTTTTGCCGACGGCCGACGCGCCGGTGAGCGCCGCGAGCTCGAGGACGTTTTGCTCTAACTGTGCGCCGGTGTCGCCTTCGGACGGCTCGCGGTCCGATTCGGCTCGCCTGGTTTCGTTCCGACCGAACTCCTGGACGGTTCTGACGGCCTTTCCGGCCGCGTCGGTACGCGCCAGCAGGTAGAATCCGCGAGCGACGAGGATGTCGGCGGCGAGAATCTCGAGGTCGCCGGCGTCGCCGTCGCTCTCGGTCCAGGGTTCGTCGTGGGCGAGCGCTCGAGTCAGTCGAAGCCCTTCGTAAATCAACTGGACGCCCGCGGCGTGGTGGTCGATCTCCTCGAGGTCGCTCTCGGGGTCGAGTTCGCGCGCACTCTCGAGCGTCAAGACGCCGGGGACCATCGAGGCGTCTTCGAGCGTCTCTTCGATGAAGTCGTACAATCTGGGTGGCTCGACGTCCGAGACTGCATCGCGGGCGGCACGCCGACAGCTGTCGGCCCTATCCATTGACAGTGGGTTACGACGGACCAGCCAAAGACCTTTGGAAACGGACGGGAGAGACCGAACATGATTGCATCCGAGCGGGACGGGCAGATCCGGCGGATCGCCTTCGACAGGCCGGCGGCTCGCAACGCGCTCACGACCGAGGCGCTCGAGGACCTCGAGTCGGCGCTCGAGACCGCCGAGGAGCCGGTGATCCTGCTGGAGGGGAACGGTTCGGCGTTCTGTGCCGGTGCGGATCTCTCCGTCGTGGGGGACCTCGACCGCGAGGGGGCGGAGGCGTTCGCCCGTCGAGGGCAGCGCGTCGCTCGAACTATCGAGGAGTCGCCCGCCGTGGTCGTCGCCGGAATCGACGGGCCGGCCAGAGGTGGCGGCCTCGAGTTGGCGCTTGCCTGTGACGTTCGCGTCGGAACGCCCTCGTCGACGTTCGGCGAACCCGGCGTCACGTTCGGCCTTTTCGGTGCGTGGGGAGGTACCGTTCGGCTCCCGCGGATTCTCGGCGAGGGCGACGCCCTCGAGTTGGTGCTCTCCGGTCGCGTCGTCGACGCCGAGGAGGCGCTTCGAACCGGATTGATCTCTCGAATCGAAGCCGAACCGCGGGTGGTCGCCGAGGAAATCGCCGAAAACGCCCCCGATGCGCTCGCGGTCCTCAAACAGCGAGTTCGAGACGATCGCGAACGAGCGACGCAGGAACGGGCGGAGGCGGAGGCCTTCGGCGAACTGCTCGAGGCGCACGCGGCGGACGTACAGTCGTTACTCGAGTAATTCGTTGCTGAGTACGGCAAGTGAAGCGACACTGACGCAAAACGAAAATCGACGCCGTTCACTCGAGCGGTTCGGGCGCGGGCGGGACGTTACGCTTGTGCTCGCTGGCTTCGTACATCCCGCGGACTTCTTCGACAGTTTCCTCGTCGATGTCGAGGTGTCGGCTGGTCGCCGTCACCGAGAGTGGGCCGTCAACGTGGGTCGCCAGGATCGAATCGAGCGTGTCGTAGCCAAAGCCCATCTCCGATTCGTCGGTCTGGTCCTCCCAGAGTTCCGCTGTGGGCGTCTTTTGGACCAGATCTTCCGGAACGCCGAGACTGCTCGCAACCTGTCGGACCTGCTGTTTGTAGAGGTTCCCGATTGGGTGGCAGTCGACGGCTCCGTCGCCGTACTTGGTGAAGTAACCCACCGCGGCCTCGCTCCGGTTTCCGGTCCCCAGCACGAGGCGGTCCTCGTGATTGGCGACGAGATAGTTTAGTACCGCACGCACTCGCGCCCGTGCGTTGCCGACGGCGACGTGGTCGCCCTCGGCTTCCGGATAGGCCGACAGGAGCGCGTCGATGATCGGCTCGACCTCGATCACGTCGTAGGAAATCTCGAGGTCGACCGCGACGCGTTCGGCGTCGCTCATGTTCTCGTCGCTGCTGACTCGAGCCGGGAGGACGAGTCCGTGGACGTTCTCCGATCCGAGCGTTTCGACCGCCAGGTTCGCGACCGTCGTGCTGTCGATGCCGCCCGAAAGCCCGAGGACCGCGCCGTCGGCTCCCGCGGCGTCGACTTGCGCTCGAATGAACGCCTGGATGTGCTCGCGTCGTCGCTTCAGCTCCCCCTCCGAAAAGCGAAGGTCGATCATGCGGCTGTCTACGGCGGGTGACTCCTAATAGGCTCCCCCGAACGAAAAAAACTGTATGAATGTCCGGTTCTCGAGGCTGAACGCGACTCGGGCCGCCGCGGGTCGTCGGTCACACGACCGAAACGAGAACCCATGCGAGACCGATAGCGGCGAGCGAAACCAGGAGATTCGCGACGGCGTTGATAACCGCGAGTCGTCGGTCGCCGCGCTCCCAAAGTTGTACGGTTTCGACCGAAAACGACGAGAACGTCGTAAACGACCCGCAGATTCCGATCCCGATCAGCTGAACGAGCGACTCGCTCGCGCCCGCGAAGGTCGCCAGCGCGAAGACGAAACTCCCGACCACGTTCACGGTCAGCGTCGCCGCCGGGAACTCTTCCCAGGAGGCGTGCAGATAGACCCAGTGTCGCAAGAGCGCACCGATTGCGCCGCCGGTGCCGACGATGTGAGCGGGTTCCGGATCGAGGGCGAACGCGGGTTCGATGAGCCAGCTCACGACTCTTCACCCCGGACCAGCCGCGCGAGTTCGCGGCCGCCGAGGACGCCGACGAACCCGATCCCGTAGTTTCCGGCGACGATTCCGATCATCACCAGCGGCTCGCTCGCCATCGCCGTCTGGAGGGCGAACGTGCTGTAGGTCGTCAGCGACGAGAGAAACCCGGTCGTAAACAGCATCCGCGATCGCTGGTCGACGAGCCCCGAGTACTTCGCCTCGTACAGTAAAAACCCGAGCGCGAGGCTTCCGAGGACGTTGACGAGCAGGACCGCCTGTACATCCGAGAGCTGTCCGAGGGCGAAAAACCGGAGGTTCGAGCCGGCGAAGCCGCCGATGCCGATCAGTGCGAGCGTCTCGAGTCGAACGAGTGGGTGATCCGTTGCCATGGCTGAGTGATCGAAACAGGGACCGTCAGCCGGCAGTCGGTGTCGTCGACGTGCGCCGAGATCGTCGGTGTCTCGTTCGCGAGTACGACCGGCGGTTGGATCAGGCGGGCCCCATCGCCCGGTTGTTCCGGCATTCTCAGGGGGATACAAAGAGATTTGTGGAAAGAAACCGGCCGGTGGGTTGCACCTCTTCCAACGTCCGGCACGACGAACGGAAAGACCCAAGTTTAGACTGGCTCTAAACCGAGTATGGACGGCGACTCGGACCGTCGCGGATTCACGAGAGCCTCGTGGGCCAACGTCCTCGGCAACGCGGTGAAGATCGTCGTTGAGGGCGCCGCAGGCCTGCTGTTCGGGAGCATCGCGTTGATCGCCGACGCCGCCCACTCGATCGCGGATCTCATCGCGAGCGTCGTCGTGCTCATCTGGGGTCGAAGCTCGTTCGACGAACCCGACGACACCCACCCCCACGGACACGAACGGATCGAGCCGCTCACGGCGCTGTTCGTCGGCGCGGTGATCGCCTTGCTCGGGCTCAATCTACTCTATAGCTCCCTCGAGGGCATCATTAACTGGCGAGCTGACGTCACGTTCAGTTACTTGCTGTTCGGCGCGCTCCTCTTTGCGATCGCCGATATGTACCTCGTCTATCGGTATACCGAATACATCAACGCCGACATCGGGTCGACGGCCCTTGCGGCGCTGGCGACTGATTGTCTCAACGACATCTACACCTCCATCGCCGCGCTCGTCGGCGTCGTCGGCATTCTGTTCGGCTTCCCCATGCTCGACCCCATCGCCGGCGGACTCGTGAGCATACTCGTTATCTCACAGGGTGTCAGTATCGGCCGCGAAAACCTCGGGTATCTCGTCGGCGCGGCGGGAACGCCCGAACAGCGCGAGCGGATCACCGAAACCCTGCGCGCTCACCCCGACGTCGAGGGCGTCCACGATCTGACCGTCTACTACGACGGCACCGTCCTCGAGGTCGAAGTCCACGTCGAGGTCGACGGCAACATGCCGTTTCGACAGGCCCACGATATCGAGTCGGATCTCGTCGACGACCTTCGGAATCTCGAGGATGTCGGGGACGCACACGTCCACCTCGATCCGTCGGGTATCGGCGAGTGGAAAGACCAGTCGGATCGGCGGCACGCCAACGGAACGTAAGCGCCGAAAACGGAATAGGAGTTACCGCCCGAACTCGAGTTCGTCGCTCTCGATAACTTCTCCGAACAGCCACTCGGCGTGATCTAACGTGTACTCGCGGTGGTCTTCTTCGATCGCGCCGATACAATCTTCGACCATGATCGGACGGAAGTCTCGAAGCCCGGCGCTGCCGCCCGTGTGGAGCACGCAGACGTTCGCGAGCGTGCCACAGAGTACCAGGTCGTCGATTCCGTGGGCGTTCAACCAGCCTTCGAGTTCGGTCCGGTGGAACGCGTCGTAGGTGTGTTTTTCGACGACGTGATCGCCGTCCTCGACCGCGAGTTCGTCGACGAGTTCGGCGTCCCACGATCCCTCGAGGACGTGCTCTCCCCACTGCTCGAACTCGTCGTAGTAGTGGGCGTCTTCGAACTGTTCGGGAGGGTGAACGTCGCGCGTGTAGACGATCTGTGTGTTCGCCTCGCGGGCCCGCGAAACCAAATTCACGATGGGCTCGATAACCGATTCGCTCCCCGGCGCGTACAACGAACCGTCGGGGTGACAGAACGCGTTTTGCATGTCGACCACGACAACCGCGGTGCTGTCTGGCTCGAGATTCATACTCGGTTCTAGGCGAATGGTCGTAAAAACGTTCACGCCGGTTCTGTTCTGGCTCCGGTGCGCTCGCTCTGACCATCGTGCTTTTCACACTCGCTTGCTAACGACAGTGTATCTGTCTCGAATGAAGCCGACGCGAACGCGGGTGCTCGGTGTCGTCCTCGTCCTTTCGATAGTCTCGCTGTTAGTTGTGGTCGCCGGTGCGGGATTCCCCCTCCTGTCGATCGGCGACAATCCGACACAGGACCGGCCCGACAATCCGTCGACGGAAGACACCGTCGGGTACGTCGACGGCTACTGGTACGACGACGAGCTTTCCGTCGACGAGAGCGACGATGCGACGGTCGCCGACGACGACCTCGACGACGTTATCAGCCGATCGATGGCTCGAGTAGAGACGATTCGCGGGTTGACGTTCCAGGACGATGTCTCGGTCGAGGTCATCTCCCGCGAGGAGTTTCAGAACCAAGACGACGCGATGATGGCCGATCCCGATGCTGACGAACAACTCCACGAGAACGTTCGACTCGAGGCGCTGTTCATGGCCGACCGCCAGACCGACGCCATCGGCGAACACGAGGCCCTGTACGACGGCTCGGTCGCCGGCTACTACGATCCAGAGACGGACGAAATCGTCATCGTCTCCGACAACCCCGACGAGCCCGAGTTGAACGAGATCACGCTCGGTCACGAACTGCTCCACGCCCTGCAGGATCAACACTTCGACCTGACGAGTTACGACCGCGAGACGCAGGATCAGGATAACGCGAAGAACGGCCTGATCGAAGGTGACGCGGTCTGGGTCGAGACCGAATACGAGGACCGCTGCGGGGAGGAATGGGTGTGTACCCTTCCATCCGACGGCCAACCCGAGGAGCCGCCAGCGATCAACTGGGGACTCTACCTCACGACGTTTTTCCCCTACGACGATGGTCCCGACTACGTCGACTCGCTCCTCGAGGAACGCGACGGGAGCGAGGGAGCGTACGATTGGGACGCAGTCGACGTCGCGTACGACGATCCGCCGGCGAGTACGTCCGAAGTGATCCGCCCCGGCGAGGAACGTGAGCCGCGGAATATCGAGATCGAGGATCGCTCGAGCGGAAACTGGAGCCAGCACGAGGCCGACGGCGAAGTCGCCAACGATTCCGTCGGCGAGGCGACGCTGGTCGCGATGTTCGCCGCCGACGGACTCGACGGCGGGGAGTCGGTGATCGACGTCAACGAGTTACTCCCCGACGGGCCGTTCGGCGAAATCGCGGGGATCGAGTACGATCACGACTACACCGACGGCTGGGCCGGCGACGAACTCGTCACCTACGTCGGCGAAAACGACTCGATCGAGGACAGCGGTTACGTCTGGCAGACCGAGTGGGAGTCCGAGACCGACGCCGAGCAGTTCCTCGACGGGTACCTCGAACTCCTCGATATCCACGATGCGGAGGCGGTCGACGACTATCAGGATACGTTCGAGATCGACGACGAAACCGGCTATCCGGGAGCCTACTTCGTCGACCACGACGGCGAGAGCGTGACTATCGTCCGTGCTCCGTCCGTCGGGGAACTCTCGGAACTCGACGCCGAGGCCGCTCCGACGGGCGAGGATACGCTCGACTTCGACGAAAATACGACCGACGCGGAGACGGATAACGAATCCGACGCGGAGGACTCGGACGAAAACGAGACGAGTAGCGCCGAGCCGGTACCCGGATTCGGCGTCGCTGTGGTACTGGTGGCGTTACTGGTCGGTGTGCTCGTCGCTCGTGTTTCTCGATGACTGAACTGACGGGAGCAGGGCGGTCGTCACGCTCGAGATCTCCCTCACGTTCGCGGCGACTCGGATTGGTCGCGATAGCCGTCTTGGTCGTTCTCTCCGGCTGTACGCTCCCGTTCGGATCCAGCGGACCCGAGGAGTTCGACACGGATCGAGACCTGGGATACGTCGGGGAGTACGCTCACGACGACATCCTCGAGATCGGCGATCCGGCGGCGCTCACTGAAGACGAACTCGAGTCCGTCACGTACCGATCGATGGCCCGGATAGAGGTCGTTCGAGAACACAAGTTCGAACACGACGTCGAGGTCGAGGTCCTCAGTCGCGAGGAGTTCCGCGAGCGATCCAGTGTGATCGGCACCTCGGAGCCCGCGTCCCCCGCGACCAACGAACTCTGGCGCGGCGCGTTCGTCGTCGGCGGGGAGACAGATGTCAACGACGCGCTTGACGACCTCTACGGGGACTCCGTGCAAGGCTATTACAGCGCCGACCGGATCGTCATCGTCACCGACGACACCGACGAAATCGAGATCGATCGAACGACGCTGGTCCACGAACTCGTCCACGCCTTGCAGGACCAACAGTTCGGACTCGAGCGGGAGGCTGAAACCGTCGACGAGCAACGAGCCGAAAACGCGCTCATCGAGGGTGAGGCCAACTACGTTCCGCACCTGTACGACCAGCGCTGTGGCTCGGAATGGGAGTGTCTCCCCGATAGGACTCCGTCCGACCAGCCCGACGGGCCGGACGAACCGGCCGGCCACCCCTCGAATCTCGGGCTCTTTCTCTCGATATACGCGCCGTACTCCGAGGGCCCGACGTTCGTCGAGTCCCTCCACGAACGCCACGGCTGGGAAGCCGTCGACGAAGCCTACGAAAATCGTCCCGCGAGCACGTCGCAGGTTATCCATCCCGAACTGTATCCCGACATCGAGCCGGTCGATCTCGAGGTTCCGGACCGCTCGAGTGCGAACTGGGAGCCAGCGACGGACGACGACGGCGAACCCCGCGTCGAGACCGTCGGCGAAGCGACGCTATTCGCCTCGCTGTGGGCTAACGGCGTTATCGATCGTCCGCTCGACGAGGGTGTCGGAAGTGGCGTGCGAGATGCGGAGAGTGACGGAACCACGCCTCTCTCACCGTACAACTATTCCCACCCGGCGACCGACGGCTGGGCCGGCGACAGCTTCGTCGCGTATCAGGACCGAGACGCCGATGAGGACCGACTCGGCCACGTCTGGCACCTCGAGTGGGAGAGCAGCGACGACGCCGAGCGCTTCGCCGACGCCTATGTCGAACTCCTCGAGAACCACGACGCGGTGGAGACCGGTACGGAAGAATCACCGGTAGTGGAACCCGCCGGTCAAACGTACCAGATTGACGACGGGCCATTCGAGGGCGCGTATCACGTCACCGTCGTCGACGAACGGGTCGAAATCGTCGCCGCGCCGACTGTCGGCGAACTCGTTGAAGTACACGATGTCGGTTCGGTCTCGAGTGCCGCGATATCACCCGCTGTTCAATCGTCGTTGGCAGTCGTGCCATCTCCGGGATAACTTGGCCGTATCGGAATCGCCCCCCTTCTCACAAGGTCGCCGGACTTCACGCACGATCGGCGAATCGCTCTCCGACGGCACCGACAGACGGGTAGCTTTTTCGCCTTCCGTCGGAAAGCGAGGGTATGTCGAATCCGTTCGAGACCGTCACAGCGGAGGCGATTCTCGAGGGCACTGCGACCGACGCCTACTTCGACCGGACGCAGACCACCCTCGAACACGCGGGAAAAAATCCCCGCGTCGTCGCCGAAGTGACCGCAGATCAATTCCCGACCGGTGACTTTTCGGTCCTCACCGGCATCGCCGACGTTGCAACGCTGTTCGAGGGACGAGCCGTCGATATCGACGCCCTGTCTGACGGACAGCTCTTCGACGGCGGTCCCGTCGCCCGAATCGAAGGCCCCTACCTCGAGTTCGCCGAACTCGAGACCGCACTGCTCGGCTTTCTCTCCCAGCCGAGCGGCTTCGCGACCGCGGCGCTCGAGGCTCGATTCGCCGCACCCGATTCGACGCTGCTCTCCTTCGGCGCTCGTCACGTTCACCCATCGATCGCGACCACGGTCGAACGCGCCGCGTTGCTCGCCGGCTTCGACGGCTTTTCGCATGTCGCCGCGGGGGAATTGCTCGAGCGCGAAGCCAGCGGAACGATGCCCCACGCGCTCATGTTCGCCTTTGGCGAAGGGAATCAGGCCGACGCGTGGGAAGCCTTCGACGAGGCGGTCCCCGAAGACGTTCCTCGAATCGCGCTGACGGATACCTTCTGGGACGAAAAGAGCGAAACGCTGCTCGCCGCGGACACGCTCGGCGACCGACTCGACGGCGTCCGCCTCGATACCACCGGTTCCCGCCGCGGCGACTTCCGACACATCGTTCGCGAGATCCGCTGGGAACTCGACGCTCGAGGCTTCGAAGATGTCGACATCTTCTGTAGCGGCGGCATCGGTCCGGCTTCGATCCGAAACCTCCGCGACGTCGCCGACGGATTCGGCGTCGGAAGCCACATCACGAACAGGGATCCGCTCGATTTCAGCCTCGATATCGTCGAACTCGAGGGTGAACCCGTCTCGAAGCGGGGCAAGCTCTCGGGCGTCAAAGACGTCTATCGGACCCCGGAGGGTGGCCACCACGTCTCGCTCGCGGACGGCGACGCTCCCGAGGACGGCAACGCGCTCCTCGAGCCGCTCGTTCGAGACGGCGAGATCGTCCGAGAACCCGATCTCGAGGCGGCGAGCGAACGCTGTCTCGAGGATGCGGAGGCGGTCGGGTTCGGAGAGCCAGCGGAGTAACACGGCTGTCAGTGGTTGTCTTTCTTACCGCATCACTCTCGCTTTCAGTGTCGTCCACCGTTATGCGATTTCACTCGAGCGGAACCGAGAAGCCGCCGGCTCCCGAGGCGGGATTTCGCTGAGAATTCGGTCGCCGATTATACCTGCTCGACGCTTCCGTCGGCTTCGCGCTCGCGGAAGACTTGGCCTTCGAAGAGCGTGACGACGATGTCGTCGTCCTGCCACGCCGTCGGCGGGAGTCGGGCTTTCCGACACGCTCGGTCGAGGTACTCGCGCTCGCTCCAGTCGTTCTGGACGGGAACGGTCGGGTAGAGCCAGCCGCTTTTACCGCCGCCGTCGACGGCGACGCCGTGGCTTCCGAGCTCGATATCGGCGAGCGGATCGTCAGTGAGCAGTACGTTTTTGACGGTACACACCGAAACGGTGAGGTTGTCGAGTTCGGAGGGAGTAACCTCGGACCCGCACGAATCGTCGCTCGCAGCTTCGATCGCCGCGTCGACGATGACGTGTCCGAGCTGATCATCAGATCGGTAGCCGCCGGCACAGCCGCGGAGGCTTCCGCGGCCTCGAGTCGACTCGAGGCGGACGAACGCGCCCGTTCGCTCATAGAACGCTTCTCGCATGCTACCTGGATGTTCTCGTTGACCGTTGAGTACGAAAGACTCGACGGATTCTCGTGCGAGTTCGGCCGCACGTGCACCGTCTTCGTAGGAAAGGTCGACGCCCTGTCGCTGGGACATACAAATGTACATGTATGTTGAGCCCCTAAAGCGCTTCCATTCAGAAATCCGGTGATTGTTGCCAACCGAGGGACTTATTCGGCCCCCACTCCTACGATACGTGGGAGAGAGAGCCTGGCTGCCGCGGCGGCCGACCCGGCGACGAGTCGGCTGTCCAACGCGATCCGTCCCTCGAGGTCGGGTCGCGCCCGCGAGGAAAGTCCCCCCACCGTTCGGGCGGGTGACCGGATGCAAATCCGGAGCGGGAGACCGCTGGCTCTGGAACAGAAACGACACGTCTCGGCCCGACCGATGATGCGTGCGAACCCGACCGAGAGGAAGGGGAGCGAACCCGCAGAGGGTAGACAGCTGGTAAATGCGATTCGAAATCGCAGATCGCTCGATGCGATCGGCTGTCGACGGCCGAGGAGCGATGGAACGGCGAATCCTCACCGGTGCAAGTTCGCGTCGCTGGTAGCCCGAACGCGCCGCGAGAGCGGGCGACGCGAACGCTCAGCCGAATGCCGGGATGAACAGAAGGGGGCTTATTCCTCTCACCCAATTTTGTACCTTCGAGTGACGACATTGCACAGTTTCGAGACGGTGCGATCTGCCGACGGCGGCGGATCGCTCATCACTCGAAGCCGTCGACGATCCGAGAAACGCAGCCGCTCTCGGGTTTCGTGTACGCACAGTGGTCGTCGACCTCGTCGGTCACGTCCACGTCAGTGTAGTTCTCCGGCGTCGAACCGCTGTCGTCGCCGAGCAGGCCGCCGCTACAGTCGGCACCGCCACAGCCGAGGCCGCTCGAGAGCGATTGGAGGTCGTAGCCGTAGCAGACGCTGTCGTCGTTTTCGGAGTGGTAGTTGGAGACGTCTTCTGCGCTGGCGTCGATGCCGTAGGCGTACGAGCCGTCCGTACAGACCGAATCGTCGTCCGCGGCGGTGCCGACGAGTGCGACGGTCTCGACGGTCGCCTCGCCACCTAACGCGGTGAGCGTCTCGAGACAGACCCGCCCGCCGAGTGAGTGACCCACCAGCCGAACCGTCGTCTCCTCGAGATCCACGCGACCGGTCTCGAGCCACGATACGAGGCGCTGGCCGGCCGTCTCGGTCCTGTTCTCCGCGCGCCAGTAGTTTCGCGTGTCCGCCTCCCACGACGCCGCGACCACCGGTGCGTCGTACTCGTTCTCTTCGAAGGCTTGCTCGAGCGTGTACGCCTGGTCCGTGCTCGTCTCGAGACCGAGCCAGCCGTGGACGAAAACCACGAGTTCCGACTCGTCCTCGAGGTCGTCGAAGTTCGCCGCCGTCGGGTTCCCGGTAGTGAGATCGATTTCGGGGTACTCCGCGGGTGCTTCTTCCCAATCGTCACATCCCGTGAACCCGGTCGCAGAGGCGGATCCAGTCGTCCCGGCGAGTCCGATTGCACCGGTCGTCGCGATCGTTGTTGCTCGAAGCATCCGTCGTCGATTCGTCGCCACCGATCCCGATTCGTTTCCGTCCGTTTCGCCCGCTGTGTCCGAATTATCGTTGCTCATGTGCTCACCCGATCACAGTACTGACCGGTTGAGCGTCGGAACCGAACACAGGTACGCTCCCTGCAGGCACGTTCCGGTCTCGTATCTAAAATGCGATTACAACGAGATCGGGGACTCTGTTCCTTCACATCCCGAGTTTCCTCGGTTTTCATGATTTACCAAGAGTGTTTTGAGACCAGCCCTAAGGAAGCGATTGTCCGCTGATCAGATCTTCTCATAAAATTCAGAACCGCTATTTTCCGGGCTACCCAAACCGAAACTCACACTCTACGTGACTAAAAAAGGTCGTCAGTTGTTTCTGCCTCTCTCACCTTACCAAGGGTTGTATCACGACGAGACTGTGGATACTTCGACTCGTACGGTATCGGGTCTTCCAGTTCATAGAACGTATCATCTTGGAATTCGATCACTTTCTTTCCTTCTCCAACGTAATCTCTATCCAGATAATCTAACGGATCGCGCTCTAAGTCTGCCTCCTCCGGATCTACAATCTCATCAACCTCTGCGAAGTATTTGACGACGCTCTCACCGCCTGTGATATACATCGCAATGTAATCCATATCTCGTCCCACCCTGACGAAGGCCCATGCTGCGTTCTCCTTTAAAAAAGTGAGACCAGATTCTTTAGAAGCATAGATTGCGACTGTTGCATCTTCGTCACCATCGATCTCGTCACGAGAAATAGTTCCGACGACGCTGTTCTGACGAGGCTGTAGTTCATCATCCTCATTAGGTTCTACCCTTGGTGGACTCGTTGGTGGTTCATCAGCTCCTGTTCCTGTCGGAGGATCTTCGCTAACGAACTGACGTTGTTCTCGAAGCGCCGAAACCAAATTCTGAACGAAATCTCGAGACTGTTCTTCCAGATCCAGAGGAACATCTCCGAGTTCGTGTTTTACTGCCGAACTCACCGTCTCTGTTACGTCGTCCTCGTTCTGGTTGAGATACCGGATCGCCTCGTTCGTCTGTGCTACCTGACCAGCAATCTCGTCTGCCTTCCCGGATCGGATCGCCTCCTTCGAAAGCAACTCCAGCACATCCGGGTTCTCGGCGAGATCGTCGAGATCGAATTGAACCACCGACACCTCCTCGCCACCGTTGCTGTGTTGGTCTTTGGTGAGGACCTCGAACTCCTTCCCGTTCGTGAGAATACCCCAGTCCACGTCGAGTTCCTGTCGCATGTAGCTCTTGAGTTGCGTGACATGCTGCGAGCTGAGGCTTGCGTTGGCCGCCTTTGCTTCGACAAAAACCACTGGAGAGTCACCGACGAGAAGGGCGTAGTCAACATGTGTACTTCGAGATGCCATCGGAACCGTGTACTCGAGTTCAACCTCTGTTGAGTACAGATCCCATCCGAGAAGTTCGAGCAGCGGTTGAACGAGTCGAACTTTGGTGTTTTGCTCGTTCATTTGTGGAGAGGCCTCGAGCAACTGTTGTGATCGCTCGACGTACTCCGCCACCTTATTCGAGTCCATATGTGTCAGTGGTTGGAATACCAAATACATATAATCAGGTGGGATCCGAAATGGTCGTCTGTAGCAAGTAATAACGATAGAATCCATGATGAACATAGAAGAAAATGAGATCAAATCCTTTGAGGAGGACTGGAGGCTCTGACTGTCACTGGCGACGAACAGGTGTATGTTAGCGAATCATCACACATGTTCCATCTATCTCTGGAATGCGCTGGAGAACGACGAGACGTAATGTCGCTTCGTCAAGCAGCAAGTACCTACGAGCCTTGTTGGAATTGTGTGGGTGGTGCTGTTCAGACATACATGAGAGAGGAGTGGAACGTTTGACGTGGTATTGCGCCTGCTCCGTATATAACAAGTTTCAAGCTTGGAAGTGTTTCGCAACCATGCTGAATCTCTGACGTGGCTGCCAAACAAAAGGGTCAGCCCTAGTCTCTCTCATATTTAACCTCCTCAGGATTGAACCGCGTCTCGTTCGATGTGTCTGGTGTCGGAATTGGTTCTGGTTGGCTCTCGTCATATTCTATGGTAGTACTAATTGTCTTAATCGTGATCGGACCGGGAATAGCCCGTAGCGTCCTGACGGAGATTTGAACAGGTGAGAGACGGTCCTGCTCACCTCGCTTCGCTCGGTTGTGCGGGCTGCGACTCCCGTGTTCAAATCTCCGCATTGGAGTTTCGTCGACACCAGCCGCTCGCTTCGCTCGTCATGTTGTGCTACAGAGAAACGTCCTGACGGAGTCTTACGCGAGCATAGCGAGCGTAAGGCACGTCAGGACCGAACGCAAGAGCGGGCGCTGAGCAATGCGAAGCGCCCGTGATAAGTGAGCGTCCTGACGGAGATTTGAACAGGTGAGAGACGGTCCTGCTCACCTCGCTTCGCTCGGTTGTGCGGGCTGCGACTCCCGTGTTCAAATCTCCGCATTGGAGTTTCGTCGACACCAGCCGCTCGCTTCGCTCACGGTTTGGTGTCGACAGAAACGTCCTGACGGAGATTTGAACTCCGGTCCCTGGCTCCGCAAGCCAAGAGGATAGTCCACTACCCTACCAGGACTCAACTCAACGTACCGCCGTGTAAGTTAAAGCCCTTTCGAAACCCCGCTCTCTGCGCCAGATTCTCGAGAACACATCACACGCCCTGCTGAACACGCTGCCGTTCGACGCCGCGATCAGCCGCCGGAGGTTTATATACTATCCCGAACCAGAACCGAGCATGACCGCAGAACCGATCCCCTTGAGTTGGGATCCAGCGCTCCGGAAAGACGCGGTTTCCACCAGCAGCGACGGCGCCGTGACCGGGCGAATGGACAACGCTTATGCGCGGGCTATGCATGGTTCAGAGTAGAATGAGCGACATCGAGGGGG
Source organism: Halostagnicola alkaliphila (assembly GCF_055379965.1). Lineage (NCBI taxonomy): Archaea > Methanobacteriati > Methanobacteriota > Halobacteria > Halobacteriales > Natrialbaceae > Halostagnicola > Halostagnicola alkaliphila. The sequence goes on from NZ_AP043826.1 coordinate 997,381, forward strand.
TTTACGAAGACCTCGAGGCGGACGTCTCGCTCGAGGAGTTTCGCGAGGCTGTCGAGGAGAAAGTCGAGCAGATGGGTGGGCTCGCGGACGAGGAGACGGCAGCGATGCTCATCGCTCACGAGGTCGGCGAAAGCGAGGTCGGCGGCGTCGCGGATATCGAACCGGGAATGGAGGAAGCGAAGTTCGTCGCCAAGGTAACGAGCATCGGCGAACTGCGGACGTTCGAACGCGACGGCGAGGACGAGGACGGTCGCGTCGTCAACGTCGACGTCGCGGACGAAACCGGAGCCGTCAGAGCCTCGTTATGGGACGACCACGCCGAGGCCGCGATCGAGCAACTCGAGGAGGGACAGGTGCTTCGAATCAAAGGCCGACCGAAGGAAGGGTTCAACGGCGTCGAAATCAGCGTCGACGATCTCGAGCCGGACGACGACACCGAAGTCGACGTGCAAGTTTCGGATGTCCATACCGTCGAAAACCTCTCTCTCGGGATCTCGAACGTCAATCTCGTCGGGAAGGTTCTCGACACGGACACCGTGCGCACGTTCGACCGCGACGACGGCTCCGAAGGAAAAGTCTCGAATCTCACGCTCGGCGACGAAACCGGACGTATTCGCATTACGCTCTGGGACGAGCAAGCGGACCGTGCGGACGAACTCGAGGCGGATGATACGGTTGAGGTCGTCGATGGCTACGTTCGCGAACGTGACGGCAATCTCGAACTCCACGTCGGAAACCGCGGGGCGCTCGAGGAGGTCGACGAGGATGTCGAGTACGTCCCCGAAACCACGTCGATCGAATCGCTCGAGATCGACCAGGTGGTCGACATTGCGGGCGTCGTTCGCTCCGCGGATCCAAAGCGGACGTTCGATCGGGACGACGGCTCCGAGGGCCAGGTTCGAAATATCCGCGTTCAAGATGCGACGGGCGACATTCGAGTCGCGATGTGGGGCGACAAAGCGGACCTTGACATCGGACCAGGCGACGAAGTCGCGCTCGCGGATGTCGAAATTCAGGACGGCTGGCAGGACGACCTCGAGGCGTCGGCCGGCTGGCGGTCGACGATAACCGTGCTCGACTCCAGCGAGGGAGGGTCGGATTCGGCCGAATCGACCGACGCCGAGTCGGCCGGTCTGTCGTCGTTCGCTGATGCCGGGGATGACAGCTCGGACGAGAGCGAGACGGGGAGCGAAAGCGGCGGTGAGGAAATTACTGAAACGCCCGAATCCAAAACTGCTGACGCCGAGAGCGGCGAGGGTGAGGAGACGGAGTTCACTGGCGTCGTCGTGCAGGCCGGAAGTCCCGTCGTTCTCGATGACGGCGAAACGACAATGAGCGTCGAGACAAACACCGATGTGGGTCTCGGTGAAGAAGTTACTGCCCGAGGTGTGATCCGTGATGGCCGTCTCGAGGCGAGCGACGTATTCTGAGGGGTCGAGAGTGTCTCGGGCCGGTAGGAAAAGCGTTAAGGGAGTTACCTTCGGGTATGAAAACATGAACGTCGAACTCCCGTTCGCTCCGGTTGATACGATCATCCGGCGGAACGCGGGTGATCTTCGGGTGAGCGCTGACGCGTCGAAGGAACTCGCAAAGCGGATTCAGGAACACGGGAGCGAACTCGCGATCGGCGCCGCCGAGCGGGCGATTGCAGATGGACGCAAAACACTCATGGCATCCGATTTCGAGGTTGAGACGGTGATCGATAAGGACGATCTCGAGCTACCGGTCGCGCCGGTCGACCGCATCGCCAGAATCGAGATCGACGACAAGTACCGCGTCTCGATGGACGCCCGGATCGCGCTCGCCGATATCCTCGAGGACTTCGCCGATAACGTTGCGCGCGCGGCGGCGATTCTCGCTCACCACGCCGATCGGCGGACGATCATCGAGGACGACATCGAGACGTACTTCTCGCTGTTCGAGTAAACGATGCAATTTGGCTACAGCGAGGATTGTCTCGCACACGACCCTGGTCCGCGTCACCCAGAGACACCCGACCGTCTCCGGGCGATTCGAGAGCGCCTGAAGAAAAAACACGGCGTCAAGTACGTCGAACCGGATCCGGCGACAATCGAAACGATCGCCGCGGTTCACGATCGAGAATACGTCGAATCGGTCGACGAGTTCTGTGCGGACGGCGGCGGTAACTGGGACCCGGATACGACCGCCGTCGAAGAGAGTTGGAACGCGATCTGTCGAAGTGCCGGCTCGGCGTGTTGGGCGGCGGATGCAGCCCTCGAGGGTGCAGACGGTCGGGAAACGCCGTTTTCGATCGGCCGTCCGCCGGGCCATCACGCGGTCTCCGACGACGCCATGGGCTTTTGTTTCGCCAACAACGTCGCCGTCGCCGCCCAGTACGCTATCGACTCGAACGACGACGTCGAGCGCGTCGCGGTTTTCGACTGGGACGTCCACCACGGAAACGGCACGCAGGATATCTTCTACGACGACGGCGACGTCTTCTTCGGGTCGATCCACGAGAAAGGGTTGTATCCCGGTACCGGCGAAATCGACGAAACCGGGACGGGAGACGGCAGTGGAACGACGATGAACATTCCGATGCCCGCGGGGACGGATGAACTGGACTATCTCGCGGCCCTCGACGGGCCCGTAACCGAGGCGCTCGAGGCGTTCGATCCCGATCTGGTGCTCATCAGCGCCGGATTCGACGCCCACCGTCACGATCCGATTTCTCGAATTCGACTCCCGACAGAGGCCTACGCGCTCATGACCGACCGATTCCGAACCATCGCCGCCGGCGCCGGTGCGGCGCTTGCGTTCGTTCTCGAGGGCGGCTACGGGCTCGAGGTGCTCGCCGACAGCGTGGCCCTCGTCCACGAGACGTTCGACGGGCGAGAGCCCATCGAACCGGGCGGAGAAGTGAGCGACGACGCGGCGTCGGTGATCGAGGACGTTCGCGTCGCACACGGGCTGGACGACTGATCGAGCCGCGTTCTATTTCGCACGCGTCGTTTCCGAACTATTTCACCGCTGTTGGTTCAAGACGGTGGTAGTCCGACCCAATTTCAATTTCTCATTCACTCGGCGAGGAGAGGACTCCGAGATCCCTAACGAACGCCACCTGACGGTACATTCGACAGCCGAGACAGAATCCGGTTGTCGCACCGAGCGCCGCGAACAACCCGACGGCGGTCGTCAGTCCGTAAGCAAGGATGCCGGCCGATGCGAGATCGGCCGCTGTTGCGACGACGAATAGGATAGCTGCCGACCCCGTCAATCCCGCGCCGACGACTCGAGCGAATCGATGCGGGAGGGGGGATTCGGTCGTTTTCGGTGGCCCGACGAGAGAGCGGGCAATTCGTTTCCAGAGAAACCCGTAGGGATCGATTCGCCAACTCGAGAGAGCGGGAACGAGCAGCAACGTTGCAACGACGTACACGAGCGCGGGTTCTTGAAGGAGGACGGCACCGAGCGAAAGTGCTGCGGTTATCGCCTGGCCGAATCGTGGCGCTCGCGGATCGATTTCTGACACGATCTGTTCAACGTCGTAACGGGATCGAACGGTATAAGAATTCCTCAGGGACGGGGGTCGTAGTACCGCGAAAGTTCTCTATCGAACTCCGCCAACAGTCCGACAATTTCCTCGCCGACGAGCACGTCGTATTCGTCTTCGAGGGCCGTCTCGACGTGTGCGCCCAGGCCCACGTCGAGCAGCCGGTCGCTCTCGAGAAACTCCAGGGCGGTGGTGAACTCCCGCTTGCGTTCCGTGACGTAGCGATTTCCCTCGACGAACGGGCCGTAGGCGTCCGGGTCGTCCGCGTAGGCTTCGAAAAACCCCTCGGCGTGGGAGCGGACGTGTACCGGCGGGCCGTCGTGGCGCTCGAGCGCCGGTCGTTCGGTGACGGCGAGTTCGACGAACACGACGGCGGTTTCGTCGGCGAACGTCGTTGCGCGAAACACGTCGAATCCGTGAGCGTCGAGTTTGTCGGTAATCCCCTCGAGTGATTTCCGGAGTTGCGGGTAGAGTTGGTCCTCGACGAGATCCGGGGCGTCGAATCGGACGGCGACCGGGGTCGTTCCGCGCTTGGCCATATGTTCTTCGAGGAGTTCCACCCCGAGTGGTGCGGGTTCGTGGGGTTCGAACAGCGAGAGTCGGGGCGACTCGAGCGCTTCCCGGGCGTAGTGTTGAAACCGGGCGACGTTTTCGGTCGAACAGACGGCGGCGACGTTGCGCTCGGGGTCGGTGGGATCGATGACGACGAGCGGGTCGTCGAACGGAAAGTCGATATCGCCGGCAGCCTTGTTCCGGGACTGCGACCCCGTCTCGTGCGTCTTTCCGTGGTCTTCGGGATCGAGCTGAACCGGCGGGTTCCAGTCGCTGGCGGCCTCGAGAAGCGGTCGAAAACCGCCGTACTCGCAGACGAGCAGTTCGGTGAGGTAGCCGCTAAAGCCGCGCGTTCGGAGGTCGCTCCCGTAGACACCGATGCCTTTGGCGAACTGTTTCGTGACTCGAACCTCGTCGGCGAGTTCGTCGTCGAGCCGTTCGTTCAAGTACTGCGTGTGAAACGGCGTTCGGTCTACTGCGGACCGGATTTCAGTCGCCGACTCGAGTCGGAAACAGGGGACGACGTCGACGTCGAACCCCTCGAACGTACCCTTGACGTAGGGGTGTTCGGCGTACTCTTCGTGGCCTTCCGGGAGCGTCTCGTGGCCGACCTCGAGCCCGTACTCCTCGAGCGTGTCGCGTTCGAGGTCGGGTGGAAACCGGACGAAGATGTCGATGTCTCGGTCGCCGCTGATCCAGGTATCTCGAGCCGTCGAGCCGACCTGCAGAACGTCCGCGTCGGGACAGCGCTCGGTCGCCGCCGATTCAGCTCGTTCGATGAGCGTGTCGGCGGCTTCGCGGAGCGCTTCCCGCTCGTCGTCGTCGGGGTCGACCCGTTCGTCGACTCGAGCGACGACGGTCTCGAGGGTCGAATCACCCGAACCGGGCCCCGAGTCGCCGCTCTCGGTCGCATCTGGGTCCGACTCGAGGCGTTCGGGATCCGTGCCGTCCCGGTCGGCGTCCTCGGCTGTCATCACGATGGGGTACTCAATCACCGCGTGAAAGGGTGTCGAACTCGGGGCGGGCAAAACGAAAGCCATATCAAATGCCCGCCGGTACGTAAAGATGAGCCGAAGTAGCTCAGTTGGTAGAGCACCTCGCTGTTACGGCGATTCAGGTTTCCTGTTCGCCGCAGATACGAGGTTGTCCCAGGTTCGAGTCCTGGCTTTGGCGCTTCTTCTTTCGAATCTTTTCGAAGAGCTGCTGTGCTGTTCTTGAGACTCTGCTCTCCTCGAGGAGTTTACACCGCCCGAGCGTTTTCCGTTCCGAAGACCTGAAACCGGCTCCGTTCTCGACCGGTTCAGTTCGTGACTCGAAAGAGGGGAGCAATTTGCTGCTCGATGCGTCCGACTCGAGCGACGTCGTACCGCGCGTCGGTCGGCAGTTTCGACCGAGCGACTCAGAGGCACGATTTCGAGAAACGAACCAGAACAGGAAGTGTTGTCGGGAACGAACCGTACCCGCATGGACATTTATCGAACGCAACGTCGCGACGACGGGAGCTCCACCTCTGGACGGGGATCGTCGCGACTGCGTGCGGACGCGCTTCGAACGCGAGGTGGCGGATGAGAGGAATCCCGACGAGCCGCGGGGTCGTCGTTTTCGCGCTGGTGATCGTTCTCGCGGTCGGACTCTTCGCGCCGGCGGTGAGCGCTCACGCGTACCTGTCCGAAACGACCCCCGGCGAGGGCGAACAACTCGAGGACGTTCCCGACGACATCGAGTTAGTCTACACGGGCGACGGCATCCAGAACGCCGAGGTCTCGATCACCGGCCCCGACGGTTCGGATGTTAGCGGCGATGCGTCGGTCGATCCCGAAGACACTCGGGAGGTCACGGTTCCGCTCGAGGTCGACGCCGAGAATGGTGAGTCCGAATCGGATTCGGACCACGACGGCATGTACATCGTCGAGTGGGAGGTCCTCGCCGACGACGGACACACGACCACGGGCACGTTCTTCTTTGCCGTCGGCGACGAGGAACTCGATCGAGACGCGGTTATCGAGATTCACGAAGAGGACGGCGGCGGCGACGACGATGTCTCCCCGATCGAGTTCGGTTCGAACGCGCTCGTCCTCCTTTCGCTGGTCGGACTCGTCGGCGTTCCGGTGACGATGTGGGCGAGCGTCTATCCCGCGATCGGCTCGAGCGGCGTTTCCTCGAGCGTCGTCGACCGGCGCGCACGGTGGCTCCTCGCGGGAGCGAGCGTCCTCATGCTCGCCGGCGTGCTCGGAATCGGGCTCGATCAGAGCATCGACGCCGAGGGATCGCTCTCGGCGGCGGCGCTCGAGCAGTTCCTCGAGACGGGTCTCGGATCGATCTGGGTGGGACAGCTCGTTCTCGCGGCGCTTCTCGTCGGCGTGCTTCTGGGCGCGTTCCGCTGGGGACTCGGCCGTCGCAGCTGGCTCGCGACTGCGGCTGTCGGCGGCACGGTCGTCGCCCTCTCGGTGAGTTGGACGAGCCATTCGGCGACGATGATCGGGAGGCTACAAGGTGTCGTCACCGACGGCGGCCACATCGGCGGCGCGGCGCTGTGGGTCGGCGGGCTCGTGACGCTGGGCGTCGTCGTTCCCGTCGCGCTCGCTCGAGCGCCAGTCGACCAACGAAAACGAATCGCGACGACGGCGATCGAACGCTTCTCGATCGTCGCGCTGGTCGGGGTCACCCTCGCGATTGCGAGCGGCCTGTTGCTCGCCGCCTGGCACGTTCCCGACCTCGAGTCGCTCCGGGAGACGCTGTACGGGACGGCGCTTTCGGCGAAAACGCTCCTGGTTGCGCTGGCGCTCGGACTCGGCGGATTCGCCAGGTTCGTCGTCCTCAAGCGATTGCGGCCGGACTCCGAATCGGCGGCATCCGGCGACGACGACCGAACGCTCAGAACGTTCGTCCGCGGCGTCCGTTTCGAGATGGGGGTCCTCTTGCTGGTGATCGTCCTCTCCGGACTGCTGACGACGGCGCCGACGGCAGCGCTTGCCGGCGGTGACGACGGCCCCGATGAGGCGACGATCGAGATCGAGGGTGACGATGTCGACCTCGAACTGGCAGTGCTCCCGGGTCAGGAGGCGGCCAGCATGATTCAACTCGAGGAGAACGAACCGGTCGTCTTCGACGTCGCGTTTCTCGAGGCTGGCGGTGGCGGGGACGACGGTGGCGGAGATGACGCCGGAGACGACAGACAGCCTGCTTCCGCGGAGGATCCCACGCTGACGTTCCACAGCGACGAGCAGACGGTCGAAATCGACCTCGAGGAGAACGACGACGGGACGTACTCGGCCGTTCAGGCGTTGCCCGACCCACACGAGTGGGAGCTACGGATCGACGCGTGGGTCGGCGACGCCTACGTCAGCGAGTGGATCGACGTGTACGTCGTTCCCGATGGGGAAGGCGGTGGAGAGGACGAGCACGCCGGTGGTGGTAGCGACCACGATCACGATGACGCCGACCACGCAGATAACGAGGAACACGCGGATCACGACCACGACGAACCTAGTGACGAAGCGGGGCCGCTCACCGTCTTCTTCCAGTTCGGTGCCGTGGCGGTTGCGGTCGTCGGAAGTGTCGCGGTCGCAATCGAGTCAACCCGATTCGGTGAGAATTGAAGCTGAACCAACGAAAATTCGAGCTATGTCAATTGTTCGCTCGAATTCGATTATTGCACCAGAACCGGCAATAAGAGTCCGTTACAATGGATGGACATGGTGACTCCAACCACTCGACGGCGACTCGTACAGGCTTTTGGCGGCGGACTCGTCGTCGCCCTGGCAGGATGCGCTGGCGATAGCGACGACGAAAACGGAGATGACGGCGACCACAACGGCCACGATAACGGGGACGACGAGAACGGCGACGGACCGGGAAGCGACGAACTCGTCTACGCCTTCGGGCCGGATACGATCGGCATCATCGACCCCGAGGAGGGAGAACTCCTCGAGGAGCTAACCGACGACGACCTCGACGGCTCCGAGTGGGGAGATCCGCGAATATCCCGAAATCACGAACGCATCTTCGTCAACGAAGGGAGCCGAGATCAGGTCCTCGTCGTCAACACCGAGAATCGGGAGATCGAAGAGTGGATCGACGTCGGCGGCGATCCGACGCACATCTACAACCCGGTCGAGGGCGAGATCTGGACCCACGCCGACGACGAGGGGACGTTCTACGTCGTCGACTCGGAGGAACTCTCCGTGATCGACGAAGTCGACATCGCCGACGGCGGCCACGGGAAACTCCTTCACCACGACGATTTGGACGACGACGCTTATGCCATGAACGTCACTGAAGCGGCGGCGATCGGCGTGGATCTCGAGGCTCGCGAGGTCACCGACCCCGTCGAACTCGAGGACGCCGGTGGAACGCACTACAAGGCCTACGCGCCCGAGACGGGCTATCTGTACGCCGAGCAGACCGAGGGCGGGACGGCCGTTATCGATACTGAGACCGACGACGTGGTCGACGTGCTGGATTTCGACGGCGGAATGTACCTCTCGCCGGACGACGAGTTGCTCGGGTTCATCCTCGAGGACGAGATTCGATTCGTCGACGCGACGAGCGAGGAGAGCGAGGTCGTCGATTCCGTCGAAATCGACGGCGAACCCGCGGCGCTTCGCTTCCACGAGTCCGACGACGGCCTGTACGCGTTCACCGCGAACATCGAATCGGCCGACGTGGTCGTGATCGACGTCGACGAAATGGCGGAAGTCGATCGCATCGACGCGGGCGAGGTCGAGGGCGAGTATCGCGCGGGCGTCGCCGGCGGGGAGTACTTCATCACGCCGTCGGACACCGACGGAACGGTTACAGTCGTCGACATGGAAACCCAAGAGCTCGTCGAGACCGTCGAAGTCGACGACGGCGTGGACACCGTCCAATACGTCGGCGATTCTGGGGTGGGGTACTCGAGCGAGTAAAGATCTGAATTGGTTCCGACCGTCTTCGGAACCAGCGCAGTCCGAACGGAGGAACTTTCGTGCCAACGACGTACCGACCGCCACCCTCCGTTCGACGCCGGGCCGTCATCGCCCTCTCGGCGACGCGAGTGCGGTCGGCCTCCCCGTTTCCGGTCACGCCCTTTCTCGACGCCGTTCGATCGCGCTCATCACCGGACTCGCGGTCACGCCGTGGACGACGATCGAGGTCAACACCACGAGTCCCACGATCGCCCACAGGCGCTCCGCGGCGACGACGAACTCGAGTTCCGCGAACGAAACGTGTGCCAGCGCGAACGCCAGGTAGTAGAACGAGCCGATGCCGCGAATCCCGAAGAATCCCACCGCCACTCGATCGCTCCACGGCGCACCGGAGCCGACGAATCCGAGGAGCCCGGCGAGGGGTCTGACGAGAAGCACTATCGCGAGCCCGACCGCGACGTCGATCCGCGTCAACGGTGCGAGCAGCCCACCCGCGATCGCGGCTCCGAACAGGACGAGAACGGTCGCCATCAACAATCGCTCGACGAGTGCGGCGAAATCGTGTAACTCCCGGTAGTATTCGTGTTCCCACTCGTAGCGACGGAGTTCGAGCGCCGCGACGAACACCGCGATGAATCCGTACCCGCCGAGCAGTTCCGCGACTCCGTACGCGAGCAACGTCGTTGCCAGCGCTTCGGCTCCCGACATGATCTCCGCTCGACGGGACGGTGTCGGCGACTGAAACACGACTCGAGCCATCAGATGGCCGATGACGTACCCGAAGACGAGCCCCGCGCCGATCCTGTAGAAGACGTCGACGAGGACCCAGTCCGTGAGCCACGTCCAGTTCGACGCTCCATTCGCCGCGGCGACGGCCATCGCCAGGTACGTAAACGGAAACGCGAGGCCGTCGTTGAGGCCGCCCTCCGACGTCAGTGAAAACCGGATCGACCCCCACCGGTTGACGGAAGCGCGCTCTTTCTCGAGTTCCGTCAGCGGTGCACCGGCTTCGACATCCGAAGCCAGAACGGGATCGGTCGGAGCGATCACCGCGCCCAGCAGGATCGCCGTCGCCGGGTGAAGCCCGAGCACACTCCAGCCGAGTATCGCGATGGCAGCGATCGTCACCGGCATCGTGATCCCGAGCAACCGCCAAGTTGCACTCCAGGTGCGCCACTCGAACGGTCGGTCGATTTTCAGCCCTGCACCCATCAGCGCGACGATGACGACCAGTTCGGTCAGGTGCTCGGTCACCGTCGAGTTAGCAACGGGATCGACCGTCGGGGCGCTCGGCACTACCGTAAAAAGTGCAACGCCGAGGCCGACGTAGAACATCGGCAACGAAAGCGGCTTTTCGGCCAGAAGACGCGGTAAGAGGATCGCACCCAACAGTCCGATGGCCACGATAATAAGGGCGACCTCGTACGCGCTCATCACGAGTCAGTGCACCACCCAGCGCGTAAACGAAGCTGCTTGCGTATCGATTAGTCTCCCATCGGTCGGTTTCCTACGGGGCAGACCCGCTCCTGAAGACGCGAGCGTCCGCTTGCCAGATATTAATCGCGTAACTCCGGCTCGCCGATCGTATCGACCGCACCGAGTGGCACGAGCGAGTACTCGACCGTTTTGACGCGCTCGATCGAGCGAATTCGGCCGACGAACGTCGAAACATCCTCGAGATCGGTCTCGAGGACGAAGCAGTCGAGACAGTAGTCGTCGACGTGACTGTGATCCGTCGAGGCGATCGACGCTTCGTACTCGTGTCGGAGATCCGTGACGCGGCGTTCGACGTGTTGGGTGTCGAAATCGTACAGAACGGTGACGACGGCGGCGAGTTCGCGACCCGAGAGCTGTTCGTTTTCGAACTCCGAGAGGAGGGTTCGCGCGCTCTGGCGAACGACTTCGCTTCGACCGGTGTACTCGTGGTCCGCAGCGAACTCGTCGAGTCGATCGATCAGTTCGTCGGGCATCGAGACGCTAACGACGGCCATATATCAACTACCGTCTCTAGTTTAATAGAATTTATTATTACCTGTCCGATTATAGGGCAATAACTAGTATTAAGTCACCCATAGATCATACTAGATCACACTATGAGTGACGACCGAATTCCGGTAACAGTTCTGAGTGGGAGTCTCGGTGCGGGGAAAACGACGGTTCTCAACCACGTCTTGACCGCGGATCACGGGATGGATGCGGCGGTCGTGGTCAACGACATGGGGGAGGTAAACGTAGACGCGGAGGCGGTCACCCAGCAATCGGATCTGGGTGGCGACGAGGAAATCGTCGAACTCTCGAACGGCTGTATCTGCTGTCGCCTTCGTGGGGACATGTTAGACGAGGTCGGCCGCCTGGCAGACCAGCGCGAGTTCGATTACCTGCTCGTCGAGTCCTCGGGTATTTCGGAGCCGATCCCCGTCGCCCAGACGTTTGCGATGGGTTTCGAGGACGCGACGTTCGATCCGACCGACACCTACGAGCTCGATACGATGGTCACCGTCGTCAACGCCCACAGCTTCTGGGAGTCGTTCGACTCCGGGTCGGCGCTCTCGGAGGGCGAGATCGACGCCGAATCGGGTCGCGTCCCGGAGGAAGTGTTGCTCGATCAGATCGAGTTCTGCGACATCATCCTGCTCAACAAGTGCGACCTCGTCCCCGACGACGCGTTGGAGGAGATCGAAGCCGTCCTCGAGGTGCTCCAACCCCGAGCCGAGATCCGCCGGACGGAGTTCGGAGACGTCGAGACGGCCGATATCCTCGACACCGGACGATTCGACTTCGAAGCCGCCCAGAACTCGGCGGGCTGGAAGCACGAACTCAAACACGAACACCACCACGATCCGCAGGAAGAACACGGCGTCACCTCCTTTTCCTACGAACGGGCCAGGCCGTTTCACCCCGAACGGATCGCTGCGCTCCTGCCCGAACTTCCAGACCAGATCATCCGCGCGAAGGGCTTCTTCTGGAGCGCGGGCCGCGAAGACGTCGCGATGGGGATCGACAAGGCGGGTACCTCCGTTCGTGCGGGGCCCTCGGGCCAGTGGCTCGCGACGCTTCCGGAGCAACAACGCGAGCAGTATTTCGACGCAAGGCCCGGCTTGGAGGACGATTGGGACGAGGAGTGGGGCGACCGGATGACCCGCCTCGTCTTCATCGGCCGCGAGTTCGACCCGGAGCCCCTCGTGGATCGACTCGACGACTGTCTGCTCACCGACGAGGAGTACGCCGACGAGAACTGGGATCGGTACGCCGATCCGTTCGAACCGGAAGAACGACGTGAACTCGCGCTCGCGGATCAGTAAATGTCCGTTCCGGTTACCATCCTCTGTGGCGGGCTCGGCGCAGGCAAGACGACGCTGCTCTCGCAGTTGCTCGAGTCCGACGACCGCGATATCGCCGTCCTCGTCAACGACGTCGGCGAGGTGAACGTCGACGCGGACCTCGTCGAAGCGCGCACCGACCTCGAAACCGGCGACGAAGTCGTCGCCCTCGAGAACGGCTGCATCTGCTGTAGCCTCGGGGGCGAACTCTCGCGATCGGTGATCCAGCTCTGGAAGGAACACGACTTCGATTACCTCGTCGTCGAAGCCTCCGGCGTCGGCGAACCGGAGCCGATCGCGCGACAGTTCGTCCGCGGACCCGCGGGCGGCCCCTACGACCTGGACGCGGTCGTCACCGTCGCCGACGCTCGCCTCTTCTACGACACGTTCGTGGACGGGAACGAGAAGCCGGTCAGGCAGGGTCCCGACGAGAGCGGGTCCCGTCCGATCGCGGATCTCCTTCTCGAGCAAGTCGAGTTCTGCGACCTTCTCGTCCTCAACAAGTGCGATCTGGTGAGCGAGACCGAACGGGACCGGGTCGTCGCCGTCCTCGAGACGCTGCAGCCGCGAGCCGACATCTTGACGACGGAGTACGGTTCCGTCAGCCCCGATGAACTGCTCGAGAGCGGTCGATTCGACCTCGAGGCCGCACAGGAGGCCGCGGGCTGGAAACGAGCGGTCAAAGAGAGCGACGATTCGCACGGGCACGATCGCGCAGATCACGATCCCGCCGACCACGACGAACACGATCACGCTGATCACAGCGACGGACACGATCACGCCGACCACGGCGGACACGACCACGCCGACCACGTCCATCCCCCCGAACGCTACGGAATCGAGGTCACGACCTTCCACCGAACCCGCCCCTTCCACCCTCGGCGACTCCTCGAGTTTCTTGCGGACGTTCCGGAGGGTCTCGTCCGCGCGAAAGGGCTCTGCTGGATCGCCGGCCGCGAACGGGCGGCGATCACGATGAGCTACGCCGGAACCGAGACGACCCTCGAGGTCACCGGGCGATGGATCGCGAGCTTCTCCGAGGAACGACAGGAAGCCTACCGCCGCGGCCAGCCCGACATGCCGTGGGACGAGCAGTGGGGCGACCGTGAAGTCCGTCTCGCACTCATCGGTCGGAATCTGGATTTCGAGGCCCTCGAGTCGCGACTCGAGGAGTGTCTGCTCACCGACGCCGAGATGGATGCCGACTGGGGCGCGTACGACAACGACGCCCCGACGGGGATGGGCGATATGGTGACAATTTCGACCGGAACCGCTCCCAACCCGTCGAACCCGTAGAGCGGGTGGACCAGTATAGGGGTCGCCAGTTGTACACTTTAGCTATAATACCCTCGATCATGTCCGTTCACTATGGCATACGGCTTTCGTTCGCTCGACCTCGAGCCCCGTCCGATAGCCGAACTCGTCGGCTTCGTCCTGCTCGTCAACGTCGTCGGAAGCGCGCCGGCGCTCGTCACCTCGACGGAGACGACGTGGTTCCAGAACCTCGCGAAACCCTGGTTCTATCCGCCTTCGATCGCGTTTTCGCTCGTCTGGACCGTCCTGTTCACGCTGCTCGGGATAGCGCTGTGGCTCGTCTGGCGAGCCGACGGCTCCGGACGGCGATTCGCGTTCGCCCTCTTTGGAGTCCAGATGGTCTTCAACGTCGCCTGGACGCCGACCTTCTTCACGCTACAACAGCCGCTACTCGCACTCGGCGTTATCGCCGTTCTTCTCCTGCTCGTCGTCGCCACGATCGCCGCGTTTCGACGCGTCGACCGAACGGCGGCGGCGTTGCTGATCCCGTATCTCCTCTGGGTGGCGTTCGCGACCGTTCTCACGTTCGAAATCTGGCGATTGAACGCCTGACGAAGATGTCGCTTGGCCCCTCAGCCGTGTCTCCGCTCGAGGAGCCGGCATCTCCATCGAGAAACCGTTAACACGCACTCACGAAAACGGACGCCTATGAACGCGATCGTCCTCGCTATCGAAACCACTGTGGGCCCACTCGAGCAACCGTGATCGGCGTCCTCCGGCGAATCGCACTCGTCACCGCCGTCCGACATCGAGTCGAGGTGCGGCGACGGCTCCGCCATCCGCAAATACTCGTTGCGCTCTCGGTCGGGATCGTCGTCGGGACGATAGCCGTCGTCGGCTCGCTCCCGCTGGGTGCCTACGAGCACGTCTGGCCCCAACCCGGCGCGTACCACTACGGCGCGCTCACGGGCGAGAACGGATCTGCGGTCCTCGAGCGAGCGCGCGAAATCGGCGCGATCGGTGTCGTTGCGATCACCGCACTCACCGCCCTCAACGCGGTCACGAGCGACGCCTGGGAGGTGGCCCCGATCGGCCTCGCGACGGCGATCTCGATCCCGGAAGCAATCCTCGGCGTGCTGGGGGACGAACTCCTCGAGAGCAGCTGGTTCGTCGTCCCCGTCGTCGGTGCGGGCGCGCTGGCGTTCGCGGCTGGAACGGGATCTCCAACGGCACTCATCGGTGCGACCGCGGGTGCGACCGCCATCGCCCTCTCCGGACTGCTCCTCGGTGCCAGTTTGGGACTGGGCGTTCGCGCCGGGCTCCGTCGCTCGCCGCGGCTCGACGCCGCTCGGTACGCGATCGGAATGCTCGCTCTCTTTCTCACGTTCCTCGTTCTCGCGTTCAGTCGGCAGGTTGGGAACAGCCTCGCCGCGACGCCGCTTGGCTGGTACGGCGACGTGCTGGTCGCGACGACGCCCGGCGTCGCCTCGAGTCCCCTCCGTGTCGGTGGCGCGCTCGCGATGCTGGGTCTCGTCTTCGCGGGCTGTCTTCCGCTGACGATTCTGGCCGGTCGAACGCTCTGGTTCGACGAAACGGCTCGGACTGACGAGGAGACGGAACGAGACGACGAGAAGGGAGAGCCGGGCGATGACGGGACCCAATCGATGGGGAGAGGGCTGCTGGGCCGCTCGCTCGATCGGTTCGTCGGTCGTCCCACTTCGGGAGTCGCACAGGCGACCTGGCGACGGATGCGACGGTCGCCGCGGGCGATGACCTACGTCCTCCTGCCGATCGGTCTGCTCTGGCCGGCCGTCATCCAGTTGTCGTGGGTGTTTCCCGGGACCGTCCCCGTCCTCGTCGTAACCTACGTCGCCGTCGCCGTCGGTCTCGGAACGACCCTCAACCCGATCGGTAACGCGCGGGTCGCGTTGCCGACGATCCTCACGACGCCCGGCGGGCGGCGATCGGTGCTTCACGGACACGCCGTGGCCGCGCTCGTTCCGGGCGTCCTGCTGGTCGTAACCGTCGCGCTGATTGCGGGCGTCGCGAGCGGCTATTCGCCGACCGAACTGACCGCGCTGGTTCTGGTCGCGGCCGCGCTCACGATCGGCGGCGTCGGCGTCTCGCTCGGAATCGGGGCGTGGCTCCCGAACCTCGAGGGGCCGACGACGTCGGCGACGCTGACGCCGCCCGAACTGTACGCGATGGTCTCGTACCTGTTCGCGATGAGCGTCCTCGCCAGCCCGGCAATTTTCGGTCTCGGGTTCGTTGAGATCACGCCGAGTCAACTTGGCGGTGCGGCGTTCGCGGTCGTCGCAACCGGCGTCTGTAGCGCCGGCGCTGGATGGCTCGGCTACCGATACGCCCGGCGGTCGCTCGAGGCCTACGAAACGACGTGACTCGAGAACTGAACCGAACTCGAGAATAGAGCCTCTCTCGAGGGCTGAACCGCCTGCAGAGATTCAACGCGACTCGAGTGGCAACTCGATCCGAAACCCACTGAAGGAACTCGAAAACCGGCTCCGCGATCAGTCGTCCGCGGGCGTGCCGCCGTCGACTCGCTCGCTCGGAACGGTGCCGTCGTCGTTCCAGCCGCGCTCGCCGTAGTACTCCTCGAGGGCGTTCTCGAAGTCGGGGAGTTCGTACGGAAGGGTGTCCTCGTCCGTATCGAAGCCGCGCTGGTTGTTGAAGTGACGCTCGAGAGTGACGATTCGGCCGCCGGTCTCGAGGAGCGTCTCGTAGTCGGTGTCGAGCAACGTTTCGAACCGCTCGTCGGTCATGAAGTCCCGCGAGAACTTGCAGATGACGCCGCTGTCTTTGATCGCGTTCATGTTCTCCTTCTCGATGACCTTCGGGGGCTTGCCCTCGAGGCCCTCCTTCTCGAACGCTTTGTCGGCGTCGACGAGCGGGTACTCGAGCGAGTAGAACTCGGCGTACATGTGATCCGCGCCGCGGTTCGAGGTCGCAAAGGAGAGCCCCTGTCCGTTGAGCGTTCGGCCGTCGTGGGCCGGGAACTCCATCCCTTTGACGCTCCAGTTCTCGACGCCGAGGTCGTCGTGGAATCGGTCGACGCCCTCTGCGAGCGTATCGCCGACTCCCTCTCGGTGGGCGATCTTCTCGACGAGTTCGTGGATCAACTCGACGTTGCCGAACTCGTCTTCGCTCTCGAGGTAGGCCGCGACGACGTCGCCACAGGAGATGGTGTCCAGCCCGAGTTCGTCACAGAGCTTGTTCGATTTCATCACGTCGACGATGTCGTCGACGCCCGAGTTCGAGCCGAAGGCCATGACGGTTTCGTACTCCGGACCCTCGGTTTCGAGGCCGCTTTCTTCGTCTCTGGTCGGAAGCTTGCAGGCGAACGCACACGCCGAACAGGTTCCTTTCTGATACTTCTTTTCCGCGACCGCGTCGCCGCTGATTCCCTCGGCACCGTCGAAGGTGAGTTCGGAGAAGTAGTGCGTCGGCAGGGCCCCGACCATGTTCGCGTACTCGGTCACCGAGGTCGTCCCCTGCTCTTTCATGATGTGGTCGGACTGGGCGGCCTCGCGGTGAACGTCCATCTGTAGGGGCGGAATCTCGACTTCTCGAGTCGAATCGCCGTCGAAAGTGATCGCCTTGACGTTCTTCGAGCCGAGCACCGCGCCGAGGCCGCCGCGGCCGAACGCCCGCTCTCGCGAGGTCATGATCGAGGCGAATCGAACGAGGTTCTCGCCGGCGGGTCCGATCGTGATCGTGTTTTCGGCGTCGAGGTCGTGCTCGTCGGCGATGTACTCGCACGTCTCGGTGGTTTCTGCCCCCTCGAGTTCGGGGACTTCCTCGAACTCGACGCCGTCGTCGGTTACGTGGACGACGAGCAGGTCGTCGCTCTCGCCGGTGATCTCGACGGCGCCGTAGCCCGTCGCGGTGAAGTTCCGCGAGAGGAAGCCGCCGGCGTTCGAGGAGAGCAATCCGTCGGTTAGTGGCGAAACGGCCGTCGCGGACATTCGCCCGGTAAAGCTCATCGTCGAATGTTGCATCGGGCCTGTCGCAAGATACAGGCTGTTTTCCGGACCGAACGGGTCGGCATCGAAGGGGACCCGATCGTGGGCCAGCTTCGTGCCGACGCCGCGACCACCGATGAACGACTCGAGCACGTCGTCGATCGATTCGGTTTCGGCCGTTCGATCGCTAAGGTCTATCGAACACAACGGTCCCCGTGCATTTTTCATGTGGGTTTGTGAGACGTGAAGTCGCAAAACGCTACCGGTTCGAGCGACTCACGATGGCACGCTATGGCCCTCGTCTGCTTCTCACCAGCACCTAGGTTCGGGTCGTATCGGGGACCCGAATTTCGACCCGATCGCTGTCTCGAACGACTATCTGGTGGTCACCGATCGTCACCGTCGCCGTTCCCTCTCGAGGGGCCGAGTTCGTGTTCGCGAACAGCTGATCGAGCGCTTCGGGATCGACGTGCTCGTAGAGCGGGCTCACCTCCTCGTAACTGCCGTTTGGAATCTTCTCGAGGAGACGGACGATCGCACCGGTCGTTCCCTCGTTCGTCTGAATCGTCGTCTTGTACGTGACCGTTTCCCCGGCCGTATGCGACTGGGTTCCAGATGAATCTGACATGAAATCCCTATTTTCGACGTCGATTCGCTGACTCTGTTTTGTGGTACGGGCTTTCGCTCCCTCACTGTCGCCCTTAACATGTTGAAGCGCTTTTCCGTCACCCGATCGGGGTGCCGTCCCCGTTACGTCGGTCCCTCCTCTCGTTCGCCGCGCATCACCGTCTGTGAGAGCACCGTCGTCAATCCGCGACGCAATCTTCCGGTGACGGCCGCACCGGAGACGTCGAGCTCGTCGCCGATCTCTTCGAGCGTCGCTTCCTTCGGATTCTCAAAGTAGCCCTCCTCGACGGCGGTTACCAGCGTTTCGTACTGTTTATCGGTGAGGTCATATTTCATACTCGTCGAAACTTCGAGTTCCGCGCGCAACCGTTCGAGTTCGAGGGCGATATCGTACTCGTGGACGCGCTCTTGAAACGTTTCGACCTGTTCCTGTTCGCGAAACCTAATCTCGAAGGTCCAGCCGTCGTCGGTCCCGATCCCCTCGACCAGCGTCGCGCGGGATTCGAGCAGCGCGTCCGCGAGTCCGGGAACCGAATCGGACCACACTACCTTGTACAGCCGGCCGTCGTCGAACCGGTCGACTTCGGTTATCGTTTCGACGCCTTGGTCCGATCGAATCGAGGACTCGATCTCGTCGTAGTTGCCGTCGCTCCAGACGAAGATAAACGGCATGAGCCCGTGGTGGGTCGGAACGACGCTTTCGAACTCGATGGCGAGTCCGGGAAATTCCCGCAGGACGTTTCCGAAGGAGAACTCTTCAGGAGATATCGTAAACTCAGCGACGAACGTCATTCCGTAGGGGCTACTTCGAGCCCCGGTATAGTCTTTCTGTCAAAATCAGCCGCCGAGTCGCCCGATCGCCTCTTGAAGTCGCACACGTCAACGGTGAAACGTTCGATGGAACGAGACGAATCCTCGATCGAATCGGTTGTCGGTGATCACTCCTCCTCGTAAATCTCGTCAACCCGGTCGTCGAAGCGCTCGAGGATCACGCGGCGCTTTTTCTTCATCGTCGGCGTGAGCATGTCGTTTTCCTCGGTGAACTCCTGTGGGACGAGCCGGAACCGCTTGATCGTTTCGTGCTTCTCGAAGTTCTCGTTGACGCGGTCGACTTCCTCCTGAACGTACGTCTGTACCCGGTCGTCGTCGACGATCGCTTCTGGGTCGTCGGGAAGGTCGATCCCTTCTTCCTCGGCCCACTCGAGGACGTGAGCCGTGTTGGGCACGAGCAGCGCGCCGACGAATTTCTCGCCGTCGCCGACGACCATACACTGTTCGACGACCTCGCTCGCGGCGAACGAATCCTCGATCGGTGCGGGTGCGACGTTCTTGCCGGTCGAGAGGACGAGAATCTGTTTGGCCCGTTCGCGGAACTCGATGTAGTCGTCGGGGCGTAGGTGAACGATATCGCCCGTTCGGAACCACCGTTTGTCGTCCTCGTCTTCGGTGAATGCCCGATCGGTTGCGCCGGGTTTGTTCCAGTAGCCCTGCGTGACGTTCTCCCCGTTGACGAGCAGTTCGCCGACCTCACCCGGATCGCTGTCGAAGGTCTCGTCATCGGTGACGGACTCGTCGATCTTGACATCGACGCCCGGGACGGCGGGGCCGATCGTTCCGACCTTCGGCTCCTCCATCGGGTTACAGGAGACGACGGGGGCGGTTTCGGTGAGCCCGTACCCTTCGTAGATCGGCAGCCCCATTCCGTGATAGAGCGTCGCCAGATCTGGCGAGAGGCTCCCGCCGCCGCTGATCAGCATTTCGATATCGCCGCCCAAGGCCTCCCGGACGGTCGAGAACACCAGTTTGTCCGCGATCGAGTGCTTGAGATTCAGGATCGGGCCCGGCGAGTCGGCTTCGTAGTACTCCCGGCCGACGCCGGTCGACCAGTTGAAGATGCGCTCTTTGACGGGCGATTCGCTCGCCTGCTCGCGGATGGCGTCGTAGATTTTCTCGTACACGCGAGGGACGCTCGTCGCGCTCTGGGGCTGGACGAGTCCGAAGTCCTCCTGAAGCGACTCCGTGTCCTCCGCGTAGGCGACGCAAGCACCGCTGGCGAACATCAAGAAGTGCCCCGCCGTTCGCTCGAAGACGTGTGCGAGGGGCAGGAACGAGACGACGGTCGTCTCCTCGTCGATCGCCGACACGTCCTCGTCCTTGTCCGGACGGGGGCCGTAGCGCTTTCGTACCTGATTGACGTTCGCCCGGAAGTTCCTGTGCGTGAGTTGGACGCCCTTCGGCTTGCCGGTCGTTCCGCTGGTGTAGATCAGGCTCGCCAGGTCGTCCATCGCGGGTTCGTCGACCCACCCCTCGTAGGCCTCGAGATCGAAGGCGTCCTCGCCGCGGTCGTGGACCTCGGCGAGGGTCATGATATCCTCCCGGTCGTCGTACCCATCGAGGCGGTCGATCGAGACGATGAACTCCAGATCGAGTTCGTCTTCGACCTCGAGAACGCGCTCTACGAGCTCCTCGTTCTCGACGACGACGCCCGACGCGTTCGGGTCGTCGAGTAAGTATCGGACCTGCTCCGGCGAGGAACTGGTGTAGACCGTCGTGACGACGCCACCGATGCCGAGGAGGGCGAAGTCGGTCTGTGCCCACTCCATCCGGGTGTTCGAGAAGATGCCGACCCGGTCGCGGGTCTCGACGCCGAGTTCGCGAAAGCCCGCGGCGAGGTTTCGAACGATGTTTCGCATCTCCGCGTAGGAAATCGTCCGGAACCGTCCGGCGTCGGCCGCGGGAAGGACCGACTCGGTGAGCGAACGATCGTATATCCCGCCCTTGTACTGCTGGGCCGGCCGGTTCGAGTGCCGTTCGGCACCGTTCTCGAACATTCTGCCGAGCGTCGTCTCCCCGATTACCTCGTCGTCGTACTCTCGTTCAGCATCCCGCCAGTTCATATGCGTGTGACAGACGGTCCCGAGCGATAAAACATGTTGAAACGAGTTTCACATGTTTTTCGGTTTATCTGCTCGCTTATCTCCGCTGGGGCCGATCGAAACCGCCTGAAAGCCCGACATCCGATGACCACACGTGCTGAGGGAATAGTCCGGCGGTCGCTACCACTGTTAATCGACGAGTCGATGTTCCCTTCCAAAACTCGGCAGGGTAACACTCGGATTCGTGAATACCGATCGCCGAATGTTCACTCTCGGTGGTCGAGATAGCCGAGCACGCCGCGGGTGTTCATCGTCGCCTCGGCTCGAGCGGCTCGATCGCCCCAGGCTCCGACCGAGGCCGCCTGCTCTGCGAAGTGGTCGATAACCGCTTGATCGTCCTCGAGGTCCTCGCGTTTGTCCTCGACATCGTTCACCCACTCGCGAAGAACCGCCGCGTACTCCTCGAGCGCGGCGTCGGCGTCGTCGCCGACCTCGCGCGGCCCGAAGTGTGTGTACAGAAGCACGTCCGGGTCGATCGTCTTTAGCGTCTCGACGTCCTCGAGACACTGCTCGAGGTCGAAGTTCGAGGGCGGCGAAGTCTCGTGGATCTCCTCGAGTTCCGGTACCCAGATCCCCGCGGCGTCCGCGGTGAACGCCGCGTTGTTTTCGGGGTCCTCGAAGACGACCTGATGTGGTGCGTGTCCGGGTGCCGCGTGGACGTGCAGTTCGTGTTCCCCCAGATCGACGGTGTCGCCGTCCTCGAGTTCGACGATTCGTGATTCGGGAACCGGCTCCGGTTCGGCGTAGAACTCCCACCGGTCTCCGACTGCCCGTTTCGTCCCCTCGACCAATCGGGACGGGTCGACGAGGTGGCCCGCGCCGACCGAGGGGACGTAGACATCCGCGTTCGGACACGCTTCGGCGAGGAGGCCCGCGCCACCGGCGTGATCGAGGTGGATGTGCGTAACCGCGATCACCTCGAGGTCCATTCGGTCGATCCCGACCGCTTCCATCGCCGCGAGGATGCGCTCGTAGTTCGTTCCAACGCCGGTTTCGACGACCGCCGGCCGTTCGCTGTCGAGCAGGTATGCCGCGCCGTACTCGTCCGTGCCGAACATTCCGGTGTCGACGTAGTAGAGGTCCGCACAATCCCCGGCCGTGACTTCGTGGACGTCGCTCGTTCCCATATCGGTAGCCCCGTCGCCGGATCGAATAAAAGCTGGTATCCCGGTCGACTCCGCTCGATTTCAGTTCGGAGCTTCGGTTCCGATCGCTTCGAACGTTCCGACGCCGCACCGACAGCCGTCTTTCCGGCCGATCGGTCGGACCTCGCCGTCCGACAGCTGCTCGGCGGCGTAGATTTCACCGCAAGACGTACACACGGCGGCAACCTTCGTCTTCCCCGCTTCGTTCTCGTCGGATACCGAATCGGCGGAGGCCTTCGAACGCGTACTCTTACTCATCACCTGAACAATGGTCTCCGAGGGACATACGGATCGTGCTTTGAACTCGAGACTGTTTATAAGCGGACGGCTATTCTGACGAGTTCGTTTCGTCGGAAACCGACTTCGGCGTCGAGACGGTGAGAATATTTCCCGTAAGGTTCCCGGTCGCTCGACGGAGTCGCTGAGAGACGGCGTTCGTCGATATTCCGAGCTCCTCGGCGATGTCGCCGATCTGCGCATCGCGAGGAACCTCGAAATAGCCCATCTCGAGTGCAGTCACGAGCACCTCGCGCTGGGCCGGTGTTAGATCGTACTCGCGTTCCTTCGGGGCGGTTCCGTCGTACAATCTGTCTAACTCGAGCGAATACTCCTGTTCCTGAAAGTACTGCTGGAACTCCTTTAAGGTCTCCTGGTCGACGAACTGGAGTTTGAGATGCCAGTACCCGTCCGACGCCTCGGCTTCCTGGACGATTCCGTGCTGGTCGACGATCTGATCGACCATGCTCTGAACCTCCTCGCTCCACGTCACGTTGAAATAGCCGATTTTCCCGTCGACATCTATCAGCTTGAGGTCAGTGATCGTCGGATCGTTCCGAAGCGCCTCTTCGACGGCCTCGATCTCGTCGCTGGTCGCCCAGAGAAACGGCATCACCCACTCCCGGCTGTGGGTCGCTAATCGTTCGATTTCGATCGTCATTCCCGGGACGTCCTCGAACGCCTGCTCGAGCGCGAAGGCCTCCGCCGGAATCGTGAACTCGGTGATAACACTCACATACGGAGCAAGCGGTGAACGGGGAAAACTCGTGGTATTAGCAGAACGGACAGTCGAGCTCACGCACCGATTGCTGTCGGGGACAATACTTTTCCTCGAGACCGTTGGTGCATCACGTATGGACGGAAACCGCTACGACCCGTGGGTGGCTCGCTGATGACCGACGGAACGACCTCAGAACCGACGCCCGACGAGGCCGATCCGTGGCAGGAGTTACTCGAGGACGCGGCGGCCATTGAGGGCGAGTTCCAGACCGCGGGCTGGGAGACGACCTTCGTCGAACCGGAGGCGGTCACGCCGGTCGATACCGCCGACCGAGTCGGCCTTCGAGCGGCCGTCTCGGGAGAGCAGTACACCGCTGTCGAGGAGCTGATCGGCCGCGACGACGTCGCGTTCGCCGCGGTCGACGTCTACTACCAGACCGAGGGCCAAACGACGTTCGTCCTCGCCGTCGAACGCGACGACTCGAGCGAACACGCCGTATTATTGCCGCTGTACTACGATCTGCCCGACGCACGGTCGATGCTCGAAGCCTCGCTCGCGGAGGGACACCTCTTCGTTTATCTCGAGGCGGCGGCCGACGAAACCGACGAGACCGACGGGACGGACGAGACCGAAGAAGGCGACGACCAGTGGATCGTCTTCTCCCACGACGAGCCGTCGCTGTTCGTCGACTCCGTGGAAGAACTTGAGGGGTAACGCTCGAATCAGACCGCCCGAGCCGGAACGCTCCTACCGATTGGTTTCGCTCAGGCTTCGTCTTCTCGCAGCTCTTGGCTCGCGTCGCGAACGTCGCGCATCACCGACGAAATGCGCTCTTCGGCCTCGAGTTCCTCTTCGACCGAGAGGTCGACACCCTCGACCTCGAGGAGGAACTTCGCGACCTCGGTCGACTCGTACATCACGTCGTCGAGCTCTTCGGCGGTGAAAAAGTCACACATCGCGCCGTAGAGGAAGGTCGCGCCGGCGGTTCGAATCTTGTCCTCGAAGGAGCTTCGAGCCTGGTTGACGGCTTGGGGGGTGTAGGTGTCCGTCATGAAGGGGACGAGTTCGGGCAGGTTCTCGCCGATTTTGGTCATCTCGACGCCGGTCTCGGTCCGGAAGTCAGAACAGAGCCGGGCGATGGCCCACTCGCGGGCCGTAATGTAGGTCCGATCGCGGAGGAACTCGTTGACGCGGTCGTACTGCGCCCCGTCCATCTTCTGGAAGCGGGCGTACTTCTGGACGTCCGTCGGCACGTCGCTTTCGTCGGCTTCGTCGGGATTCGGAACCCCCGGCATCGAGTCCTCGGCGGACGACGCGGAGTCGGCGACAGTAGCGTTCGCGTCGGTGGACTCGCCCGAGGGGCCGTCTCGAGGTGCTGGCTCGCTCGAGTCACCGTTTCGTTCGGGTGTGCCGTCTCGTTCGGGCGTGTCTTCGCGTCCCGACGTACCGTTTTGAACCGCGGTCGATTCGGACCCCGCCGATTCCGTCGGCTCCATCTCTTGCTCGTCCTGCGAATTGTCCTCGTTCATAGCACGGTATTCCCAAGGACCGGAGATAAGGATTGTTCTCGATGGCGTCCGTGCGATGGCATCCGTTCGACGCGTTCTAAAGACGGACAGATTCGATACCGAGTCCGTCGAACTCGGCCGTCGGTTACAAAGGTTGGAAAACCAGAATGATTTTATATCTAATCTTTAAACGACCGAACGATAATGAAACGGAGAGACATAATAGTTGGACTGACAGTATCGACGACTGCTGCGGGATGTCTCGGCGGCGACGACGAGCCGGACGACGGCGGAGGGAACGCGGAGAACCGCACCGACGAGGGTTCTGACGACGATTCGAACGGCGACGGCCGTGTCGAAGACGAATCGAACGATACCGGTGGTTCTGACGCGGAAGACGATACGGACGGCGACGATTCGAACGGATCCGACGACGAGGAGTCGGGCCCCGATTGGGAACAACGCGTCGAGGAGGCCGTCGAATCGTCCGATCACACGGTCACCGTCGGCGGCGACGAGGACGTGTTCGATCCGGACGAACTCGAGGTCACCGCAGGCGAGTCGGTCGCGTTCGTCTGGAACGGGAACAATTACGATCTCAGCGTCACGGACATACCGGACGAGGCGTACTGGCAAGGGTATTCGGCTATTAGGCACGAGCCCTTCGTCCACACGAACACGTTTCAGGTCGAAGGCGTTTACGAGTACGAGAGCGTCGCACAGCAGGAGATGGGGGACGATATGTCCGGGACAATTATCGTCGACGGCGATTGAACCGCAATCGTCGGCTCCAAGACCGTGTCGTTCGTTGATAAACTCTCATTACATTTCGAGTGGTTCTGTGTGTTTTAAGATGATAAAGACCGTCCGGTAGGGTATGTCACAAACGCCTGTTATCGCAGCCGCGTATCGTACTCCGCAAGGGAAAGAAGACGGCGTGTACGCCGACCTGCGAAGCGAAGACCTCTCCATTCCGCTCATCAACGAAATCCTCGCGGACAGCGGCCTCTCGAGCGACGATATCGACGATCTGATGTGGGGCTGTGCCCAGCAACGCGGCGAACAGGACAACAACGTCGCCCGCATCATCGCGCTGCTCTCTGATCTCGGCGAGAGCGTTCCGGCGACGACGATCAACCGCTGGTGTGCCTCCTCCATGCAGGCGGTCATCTCCGCGTCGGACGCCGTCGCCGCGGGTAACCGCGACGCGATCATCGCCGGCGGCGTCGAGTCGATGACCCGCGTACCGATGGGCGAGAACACGATGGAGGTCCACCCGCGGATGGCCGCCGAGTACAACGTCGGCGAACTCCAGATGGGGATGACCGCAGAGAAGGTCGCCGAAGAGTTCGGGGTCACTCGAGAGCAACAGGACGAGTACGCCGCCAAGAGTCAACAGCGAGCCGTCGAAGCGACCGAAGAGGGCCGCTTCGAGGACGAAATCGTTCCGATCGATACTGAGGACGGGACGATCACCGAAGACGAAGGACTCCGTCCGGGAACGACCCCCGAGAAACTCGGCGAGTTGCCGACGGTCTTCAAATCCGACGGCAGCGTCACCCCCGGAAACGCCTCCCAGATCTCAGACGGCGCCTCCGCGCTGCTCGTGACGAGCGAGGCGTTCGCCGAGGAAAACGACCTCGAGATCCTCGCGGAGGTCGGCATGAACAACGTCGCTGGCGTCGACCCGACCATCATGGGCGTTGGTCCGGTGCCAGCCACGAGAGGACTCCTCGAGCGGAACGGCCGCGACATCGAGGACTACGATCTGGTCGAACTCAACGAGGCCTTCGCCAGCCAGAGTCTCTACTCGCGTGACGAACTCGGTATCGATCCCGACATCTTCAACGTCAACGGCGGCGCGATCGCGATCGGTCACCCGCTCGGTGCCTCCGGCGCTCGCCTTCCCGTTACGCTGATTCACGAACTCCAAAAGCGCGGCGGCGGCCGCGGACTGGCGACGCTCTGTGTCGGCTTCGGTCAGGGTGCGGCGATCGAGTTCGAGGTCAACTAAGCGGCGGTATCTTTCACTTTTTAGCCCAGATTTTGCGAGGCCGCGAGCGAGCGAAGCGAGCGAGTCGGCCGAGACAAAAGGTGGTCGCGTCAGGGTGCGGCGATCGAGTTCGAGGTCAACTAAGCGGCGCTAGTCGCTGATTATCGTTTCTAGGGTCGGGTTGACGGAGCGATTTACAAGTTCGGAGCCCGAATTATCGCCATGAGCAACATCCTCCTGTTCGCGCTCGTCTTCATCCCGTTAAGTCTTCATCTCGGGGTCGTTGCCCTCGTCTACTACGATACCGGACGGGTGCCACTCGAGCGCAAACGATGGCTGTTGCTCGTCGGATTGATTCCGATCTTTGGGTTTTTCATGTACCTCTTCGAGCGCAGCGAACTCGAGTACGACCCGTCGGAGGACCCCTACGCGGGCGGCGGGTACAACGTCCATCCCTCCCGAGCGGACGATTTCCCGTTCTCGAGTTCAGAGGATGATGAGGCCGCTCGCGAAGGAGAGGATGAACGCGGCGACGACGAGCAGTGGGGAAGATAACGCGGGCGGACGACGCGGCGTGTCGGGGGAGCTATTATCGCCCTCGAGCATAGAGACACCCACATGACGACAGACGAGACTCGACGCACGACGGACGAGCACGGCCACGACATCATCGACCCGCTGTACGTCGCGATCGTGACGGTGTCGTCCTCTCGAGCGGCCGCGGCCCAGACGGAAGCCGACGAGCCGGAAACGCTCGAGGACCCCGGCGGCGACACGGTTGCGGCGTGTTTCGAGAACGAGGGTCACGAGGTGCGCGAGCGCGTCTTGGTCCGGGACGATTACGCCGCGATTCGAACCGCCGTTCGGCGCTTGGTCGCCAAACGCGAGATCGACATCGTGGTGACGACCGGCGGGACGGGCGTCACCGCCGACGACGTCTCGCCCGAAGCGACCGCCTCGCTGTTCGAACGCGAACTGCCCGGATTCGGCGAGTTGTTCCGTTCCCTTTCCTGGGACGAAGTCGGAACCCGCGCGATGGCTTCTCGAGCAACGGCGGGCATCGCCGTCGACACGCCGGTTTTCACCCTGCCGGGGAGCACGAACGCCTGTCAAACTGCCTGCGAGAAGCTCATCGTTCCCGAAGCGCCACACCTCGCCGGACTCGCGACGAGCCACCGAACCGAGGCCACCGACCAGTCGCTCGAGGCGTTTCGCTCCGACGAGTGATCCGGTAATTGTCCGATCACTGACTCTCTAGACTGTTCGAAACTCCTGTCAATCACGGTTTCCTGAACGGTTCGGACCCGGTTATAGTATCCAACGCTGTGAAGGCGCGATTTGAAACCCTTCGAGTCGAATTCGAGACTGTGATCGAACCGGTTCTCGCCGACGCGGCTTCGCTCGGGATGGTTCCCAGATACCTCGAGGCGGCGATCTATCTCTACCTCGTCGCGGTAGCACTGATCGGGCTTTACCTTCACCGACGAATTTGGCGCGGCTACCGACGGACCAAGCGCTCGGAAAACTGATCAGGTGTCGACGATTCAGTTGCTGTTCCCGCGGAAGATCCGGTAGGAGCCCTGTCCGGTCGCGACCGCCTTCGTCTCGCCGTCCGCGGTCGTGCTCTCGACAGTTATCTCGCTCACGCCGACGCTCGAGCCGACCCGGATCACGTTCGCCGTCGCGCTCAGGTCACCCGTTGCTGGCCGGAGATAGTTGACGTTGAGGTTGATGGTCGCGATACTCGCGGCGAAGGGATCTTCGAGTTCCGTCCGCAGAGCCAGCCCACCCGCGGTGTCGATGAGCGTCGCGGCGACGCCGCCGTGCATGTCCGGTCGCCGATCCGGGCCCGCTTCCGGACGGACGTTCGTGAGTTTCTCGTCGTACGGAATCGAGAGGGTCATCGTCCCCTCGCCGATGTGGTCCACCGAGGTTCCGATCCACGAGAGAAACTCCTGGTACTCGTCGATATATCCCTGTAGCATCTCTCCGAGATCGTTCGGGTCCTCGACTGCCTCCGGGATCCCGATCGGCTCTGCTGTCTCCTCGCTCATGCCCCCTTGTCCGTGAGCGGCCGCCTTGGTCTCTGCGCTTTCGCACTTTCACGTTGACAACCGTTTATTCGATCGAGGTGGCCGAACAGTTCGTCGACTCGACTTGCGTTTGCGGAGCCGCGTCCGTGTGTTGAAACGGCTCATTCACTCCGATCGAGAGATCGTCGCAACATAGAGAGTTTTTTGTCTCAAGTTACTAACTGTCTTGTATGTCGCGGGGTATTGGCGAACTCGAGCCGATTCAAGAATTCGTTCCCGAGTGGTTGGCGGTCGTCGTCGCCTTGCTCACCCAGTTGGGAGATATCTGGTTTTTGGCGCTCGTTCTCGCGGCGTTTTACTGGTTCGATACGCCACGACGGGACGATATCGCAACCGTCGCCGGAGCGTGGCTGGCGGGAATGGGGATGTACAAGGGATTAAAGGAAATATTCGAATTTCCGAGACCGGACGAACCCTTGCTCGACCCCGAACTGCTTCCGTGGGCCATCCAACCGGTGTACGAAGCAACGGCGCTGGCGACCGGATACGGATTTCCGAGCGGCCACGCGGTCAACACGACTATCGTTTACTTCGGGTTGGCGTCCGTCCTCACGGTTAGTACGCCGCGGCGGCGCTTTGCCGGAGCGGCGGCGATAGTCGCCACCGTCTGTTTCACCCGTCTCGCCCTCGGCGTTCACTACCTCGTCGACGTTGTCGTCGGCGTTGGGGTCGGGTTGGCCCTGCTTTTGGCCGCTCGAGCGCTTATCAATCGTCGTCTCAGCGATCCGGCAACGATCACGTTCGGCCTGGCGGTGCTCTTCGGCGTCTTTTTCGTCGCGACGAGCGACATCGATCGAGACGCCATTTTCATCTTGGCGGGTTCGGTCGGCGCGTTTGCCGGCTGGCAACTCGTTATGCTCGGCCGCGAACTGGTCGCGACTTCGCGTCCCTCCCAGGCTCTGGGTCCGATCGCGGTGCGGGGCGGACTCGCGTCGCTGGCTCTGGCGTCGTTGGTCGCGACGTTCGAGTATTTCCCGCTCCTGTCGCCGTATACGGCCGGCGGGACGATCGGACTCGCGACGGCGGTGATCGTCACGATTCCGGTGATGCGCCACTCCGAACACGCACACCGCGTCGGAAGCGCGATACGATTTTGGCTCTTGATGGGGCTTCGGGGTCTCCGATACCTGCTCAGGCCGAGCACCTGGCGGCGAGCATTCGCGGTGCTTCGTGAATACGGGCAGCGGCTTCTCGAGTGGATTCGAACCCGGTAACGACCCGGGTCTGTCGGAGAGTCGGCTGACCGTAGCACCTATTGAGATCGCCGTGTTGAAAGAGAGGTACAATGAACGTCGCAGTGATCGGCGCGAACGGCGGAATCGGCCGCGAGTTACTCCCCCGACTCGAGGAGGCAGGGCACCACCCGATCGGGATCGTCCGGGACGAGTCGCAGTTCGACGCGATCCGCGAGCGCGGCGGCGAACCGCGCCTCGGCGATCTTGAGGGCGAGTTCGAATCCACACTGGAGGGGGCCGACGCCGTCGTGTTCACGGCCGGCGCCGGCGGCGACACCGGCTGGGATAAGACGCTGCTGATCGACCTCTGGGGAGCGAGACGGGCCGTCGACGCGTGTGTCGATCGCGGAATCGACCGGTTCGTCATGATAAGCGCCTACAGCGCGAGCGAGCCGTTGGCCGACCCGGAGGCGATTCGCCCGTATCGGGTTGCCAAACGGGCCGCCGACGACTTCCTCGAGCGCTCGTCGCTCGAGTCCACGATCCTCCGGCCGACGGCGCTCACCGACGACGGGGGGACGGGACGCGTGTCGGCGACCTTCGAGTACCGCGGCGAGGGCGGCGAGGAAATCCCGCGGGCCGATGTCGCCCAGGCGGTCGTCACCTCCCTCGAGAGCGACGAGACGGTCGGCGAGACGATCAGGCTCTTCGGCGGCGATACCGAAATCGAGGAGGCAATTCGTCCCGAACGCTGAGTTGACCCCTCTCGCCGAAGGGTTCGAACGAGGCGGTCGAACACGTGAGCTGTTTCACTTTCGTCTATTCTGCACGCCAACGCGGACCCGACGACCGACCTTGAGCGACCGATCCGGACAGATGAGTTTGGCACCGAAAGAAGCGTCTCGAGCGCAAAATAGCGAGAGGCCGGTGATCGGCTCGCCGTCGACGATGACGGTGACGTCGTCCCAGATAATCGTCCGATCCGTGGCGACGCCGAGCCGGTCGCCGTTGAGCGAGACCGCGGCCGATTCGCCGATCGCCGACTCGAGCGTCGAGTTCCCCGAATTGATGCCACCTCCCCGCTCGAGAATCCCGCCGCCATCGTAGTGGGGAATCCCGCCGTCGAGGATCCCGCCGCCGTCGGCTCGAATACCCGCGAACGCATTGCCCGGATTCGGATGGGTCGGGCTGTCGAGGATCGCGTAGGTGTCGCCGGTCTCGACGACCGTCCCCGTTCCGTCCCACTCGAGGGGCGTTAGCTCGACGTCCGGCCCGATCTCGAGCGGGAGCGAGCCCGACGCGCGATGGTGGTTCTGATCGGGACGACGAAAGCCGACGTGGAGGTGGTTGTCGACCCACGGCGCGAAAAAGCCCGCACGGACGAGCGTGCCGAGGGAGTCGCCCGCGGAGACGGTATCGCCAGCCTCGACGGTGGGATCGACGTGGAGGATTCGGGCGATGAGGCGGTCGGTGTCATCCTCTGGGTTACCAGCGCTCGAGGGATCCATCTCGAGCAAGATGAGGTGATCGTGCTCGGGCGCGTAGGGTTTCGACGGTGCGCGGACGGTTTTCGTCTCGAGGACGGTTCCCGAGACGGGGCTGGGCGCGTCGGTCGTCCGGCCGTCTCGGAGGGTTCCGGGATAGAGATCGATCGCACGGCCGCCGTCGTGGGCCGGATACGGCGAGTTGTACAGCGAGAACCGCTCGTACCGGGCGAGCATCGACTCGGTGAGGGTGACGGCCATCTATTCGTCTTCCCCTGTGCGCCACGAAGGTTTAGGCGCGTCGGCACGTAGCCCGTCGCAGTACGACAAATGTCCGTGAGTGTCCTTCGGGGGCGTGCGGAGACCATCGAGGCAGACCGTGAGGTGAGCCAGCGACTCCTCGAGATCGCAACCGGTGGAACCCCGGCGGTTCGCGTTTGGCGTCCCCACAGACAGGTCGCCTTCGGCCGGCGGGACGCCAGACTCGAGGGGTACGAGGACGCTCGAGCGGTCGCGCGAACGTACGGGTTCCAGCCGGTCGAGCGAAGCGTCGGCGGTCGCGCGGTCGCCTACGACGGGGAAACGACGCTCGCGTTCGCCCGCGCCGAGCCGGTCGAAGACTTTCGGCGGGGAACGGACGACCGGTACGAACGATTGACGACGGATCTCGAGCGGGCCGTAGAGCGCCTCGGCGTCGACGCGGTTCGCGGCGAACCCGGCGATTCGTTCTGTCCGGGCGCGCACTCGCTCTCGGTCGCGGACTCGAGCAGTGACGTCGATTCGCCGTCGTCCGCGGAGCTTCGGAAGATAGTCGGCATCGCCCAGCGCGTTCAGCAGGAGGCCGCGCTCGTTTCGGGGATCATCATCGTCGCGAACAGGGACGAACTCGCGACCCTCCTCGAGGGGGTGTACGGCGCGCTCGAGGTACCGTTCGATCCCGCGTCCGTCGGTGCGGTCGCCGATTGGGTCAAGGCGGACTCACGGACGGACGGTCGGCTCGACACCGAGCGCGTTCGGCGCGTTCTCGAGGAGACGTTAGTCGGTAATCGGCCGGTAGAGCCCGTCAACATGAACTAATCTCGCCGGATTTCGGGTCGCGTCCGATGCCCCACGCTTTATGCTGACGACGCCGAAGAATGAGGTATGGCCACGGAGCCGAGCGACGATCCGGCCGCCGACGCACGTGCGAGTTACGACTACGCGAGCACCAATGTCGACCGGCCGGGGTTGGTTCGCGACCTCGAGAATCTGGTCGACTGTTCGGTTCGGTTCGATTCGTACTCGCGAGAGCTGTACGCGACCGACGCCAGCGCCTACGAGATGACGCCCGTCGGCGTCGTTTTCCCCGAATCGACGAGCGACGTCGTCGGCGTCCTCGAATACTGCGCGCGACGCGGCATTCCGGTTCTGCCCCGCGGCGGCGGAACGAGTCTCGCCGGGCAGACGGTCAACCGCGCCGTCGTCCTCGATTTTACTCGGCACATGAACGAAATCCTCGAGGTCAATCCCGACGGCCGGACCGCGACGGTCCAGCCCGGGACGATCCTCGGGACGCTAAACGAGGCGCTCGATCCCCACGAGCTCAAGTTCGCCCCCGACCCCGCCTGGGGCGACAAGAGCGCTATCGGCGGCGCGATCGGGAACAACTCGACGGGCGCACACTCCCTGCAGTACGGCAAGACCGACGCCTACATCGAATCCTGCGAGGTCGTCCTCGCGGATGGAACGGTCACTCAATTCGGCGAGGTGACCCTCGAGGAGATCGACGAGCGCGGCGATCCGAACGGCTCGCTCGAGGAGCGGATCTACGCCGAAATCGGGCGGATCCTCGAGGAGGACGCCGATTCGATTGCCGAGGCGTACCCCGACCTCAAGCGAAACGTCTCGGGGTACAACCTCGACAGACTGGTTGCGGAAGCCCGGGGAGCCCCCCTTCCCGGTGGTGAAGAGACCGGCGAGCCGGGAACTGTCAACCTCGCACGGGTGCTCGCCGGAAGCGAAGGAACGCTGGCAATCGTAACGGAGGCGACCGTCTCGCTCGAGCCGGTTCCGGAAACGAAGTCCGTCGCCTTGCTGTGTTATCCGGACCTTCACGACGCGATGACGGACGTCGCGCCGATCATAGAGCACGATCCCGCCGCGGTCGAGGTCCTCGACGACGTGTTGATCGACCTCGCACGCGGCACCGCGGAGTTCGCTCCCGTCACGGAGATGCTCCCCGAGGGCACGAACGCGACGCTTTTGGTCGAG
The DNA here is from genome assembly GCF_055379965.1 of Halostagnicola alkaliphila. Taxonomy (NCBI): domain Archaea; kingdom Methanobacteriati; phylum Methanobacteriota; class Halobacteria; order Halobacteriales; family Natrialbaceae; genus Halostagnicola; species Halostagnicola alkaliphila. The sequence goes on from NZ_AP043826.1 coordinate 1,031,116, forward strand.
TTCTACGCCGAAGACGAGAAGGAAGGCCGCGAGCGGGTCGCCCAACTGCTCGCCGATCGGTGCCCGTCCGTCACGCCGGCTGGGACGCCCGACGGCGGCGTTTCAGAGATTGATTCGGGCGCGATACCCCCGAACGGGGCGGACCCGGTCGCGATCGACGCGCTCGAGGCCTACGAGAAGACCGAGCGAGCACAGCTCTGGAAGCTCCGCAAGTCGGGGCTCCCGATCTTGCTCTCGAGAACCACCGACGAGAAGCACGTTTCCTTCATCGAGGATACGGCGATTCCGCCGGAGAACCTGCCCGAGTTCGTCGAATCGTTCGAGGCGATTCTCGAGTCCCACGATACGTATGCGACCTTTTACGCCCACGCCGGACCAGGCGTGTTGCACGTCCGGCCACTGGTGAACACGAAGACCGATATCGGGATCAATCAGCTCCAGGGCATCGCCGACGACGTGACGGACCTCGTGGTCGACCTCGGCGGTTCGGTCTCGGGCGAACACGGCGACGGCCGCGCCCGAACGCAATGGAATCGGAAACTCTACGGTGAGGACCTCTGGGAGACGTTCAAAGACCTCAAAACAGCGTTCGATCCCGACTGGCTCCTGAATCCGGGACAGGTCGTCTTCCGCGAGGGCGAGCCGACCGACCTCCGGGAGAACCTCCGATTCGACCCCGACTACGAGTACGAGGCCGGCTTCGAGCCCGAACTCGAGTGGGAGAACGATAACGGCATGCAGGGGATGGTCGAGCTCTGTCACGGCTGTGGCGGCTGTCGCGGCGAGCAGTCCACGACCGGCGGCGTGATGTGTCCGACCTATCGGGCTTCCCGCGAAGAGATCACGAGTACCCGCGGGCGGGCAAACGCCCTTCGACAGGCGATGAGCGGCGACCTCCCGCCGGGCGAGCATTTCTCCGACGAGTTCACGGAGGAGGTCATGGACCTCTGTATCGGCTGTAAGGGCTGTGCCATCGACTGTCCGAGCGAGGTCGACATGGCGAAGCTGAAAGCCGAAGTGACCCACGAGTACCACCAGCGAAACGGCTCGTCGTTGCGCGACCGACTGTTCGCGAACGTTTCGAACCTCTCCCGGTGGGGGAGTCGCTTCGCGCCGCTGTCGAACGTCCTCCCGAAGATTCCAGGATCGCGCTGGCTCCTCGAGAAAACGGTCGGGATCGCCGCGGATCGGCCCCTTCCGACGTTCCACAGCGACACCTTCTCGGACTGGTTCGAACGTCGCGGCGGGGCGAACGTCACGGAAGCCGACGCCGCCCGCGAGGTCGTCCTCTACCCGGATACCTACACCAACTACAACCACCCCGAGGCCGGCAAATCGGCGGTTCGCGTCCTCGAGGCCGCGGACGTCCACGTCACGGTGCCCAACGGCGTCGGCGATACGGGCCGCCCGGCGTTTTCGAAGGGCTTTCTCGAGAAGGCTCGTGAAACCGCTCGAGAAAACGTCGCGGAACTCACACCTCACCTCGAGGACGGCCGGGATATCGTCCTCGTCGAGCCCTCCGACGCCGTCATGTTGCAGTCGGACTATCTGGATCTGCTCGGCGACGACGCTCGAGCGCTGGCGAACAATACGTATGGCATCTGCGAGTACCTCGATACGTTCCGGCTCGACGAGTCGATCTCGTTCCTTTCGCCGTCGGATGTCAATCCGGACTCGGATACGGATATCGATGCCCTCGAGCGCCTCACCTACCACGGCCACTGCCACCAGAAGGCGACGGCGAAAGACCACCACGCCGTCGGCCTCCTCCGACGGGCGGGGTACGCCGTCGATCCGCTCGACTCGGGCTGTTGTGGCATGGCCGGCAGTTTCGGGTACGAGGCCGAACACGCCTCGATGAGCAACGCGATCGCCGACGTGCTCTACGACCAGGTCGACTTGAGCGACGGGGAACGCGTCGTCGCACCCGGTGCCTCCTGTCGGAGCCAGCTCGAGGGCCACCCCGAAGCCGAGGAGGAACCGCCGACGCCGATCGAGTTGGTTGCGAACGCGCTCGAGTAAATCTGGCCTTATCTCAATTAGATTCGTAGTGAATACGTGGGTGCTGGCCGCCTCAACGCTACTAGTAGGTAGTAGCGCGATTGATTCATTTAGCTGAATTGAGAATCGTACCGAAAACTGAATCGGACAGTTCGGTCACTACACGTGCGAATGTAGTGTGGAGAGTCGTGGTACCGCGACCCTCGGAAGGGTTATACCCCATCCACCCCTCTGTTTGTTTGTAATGGCAAACGGCAAGGTTGATTTCTTCAACGACACTGGCGGCTACGGTTTCATTTCGACTGATGACGGCGACCTCGACGACGACGAAGACGTTTTCTTCCACATGGAGGATGTCGGCGGCGAAGACCTCACGGAAGGTACTGAGGTCGAGTTCGACATCGAATCCTCGCCCAAGGGGCCTCGTGCGACGAACGTCGTCCGACAGTAATTACCGAGACACAACTGTCGTTCACAGCGACAGACAACAATCTCGATTTTCTGAAGGCTACACGTTCGAGCTGCTGCTATCTGTACGTTCTGTACTGAATGCGAGTGCTCTGGCAACTCTATCTGAACGAAGTGAGATATCCGTCAGATCACTCGCGACCTCACCTCGCCCGTTCATTCCGCCAGGGCCTGCAATACCTGCCCGTCCCCGTTGAGCGAACGCGACGCGTTCAGTCCCCGACTAACTCTTCGTACTGCGCGCCGGTCTGTTTCAACGTTTTCGTCGAGTACAGCCGCTCGTGATCTACGGGGAGGTACTCCGAAGCAAGTTCGTCGATCTTCTCGTCGACGGCCGCCGGATCGCGGCCGTGGATCATCGTAAAGAGGTTGTAGGGCCACTCGAGGTCCTCGCGGCGAGGCCGGTGATAACACAGCGTGACGTAGGACAGATCGCCCGCGCGAACGCCGCGTTCGTCGAGTTCGTCGTCGGGCACGTCCCAAACGACCATGCAGTTCGCGTCGAAGCCGGTTACGAGATGGTTGACGACGCAGCCGATCCGCTTGATACAGCCGTTCTCGCTGAGTCGCTCGATCGCCTCGAGCACGTCCGAAACGTCGGCATCGAGCGCTGTTGCCAGATCTCGGTACGGCGTTTCCGAAAGCGGGAAGCCGTCCTGGACCTCGAGCAGGAGGTCGGCTTCGAACGAGGAGAGGTCTGTCGCCGCGTCCTCGCTAATTCGGGTGGGCGAAGCCTCGCTTTGCTCGACGGTTTCGGAGGGTCGAGCGCCCGGCTCGAGGCTCTGGCGAGCGAAGCTGTCGGCGTTGACGACAGGGAACTCGAGGTCGATGTAGTAATCGGTCAGCATCGGCAGGTTGAGAACGGCACAGCCGGTTCGGCTTTCGATTTCCGCGAGGATCTCATCTCTGGTCTCGCGAGAGCCGGCGGTCACGACGAACCACATGTTCCACTCGTGATCGCGGGCATAGTTATGGTTGACCTGCCGGTAGTCGTTGATGACCGCTGCGATCTCCTCGAAGCGGTCCTCGGGTGCGCGGACCGCGGCCAGCGTCGACGAGCCGATCACGGGCGGGTTAAGAACCGGTCCGAAGCGCCGGAAGATCCCCTCCTCGTGAAGCCGCCGAACCCGCTCGAGGGCGTCCGATTCGGCGATCTCGAGTGCGTCGCCGAGTCGACGAAATGGCCGTTCCGCGACCGGGAAGCCGCTCTGGTAGCTGTCGATGATCGCGGCGTCGACGTCGTCGACCGTCTCGAGCCAGGCACCCGACTGGGTACTCATTGGCTGGTCTAGGGACGAGCCAAAGGTAGTGGTTTCGGATCTCGGAGCACGTTTCGGGGTGGTTTCTTTCGTTCGGAATCGAACCTCGAGCACAGAACGAGCGGTTTTTCGTGTCAGCCGATACCCGGAAGCGGGAGGCTTTTGCGCCGCCCGTCCGAACTGCAAAACATGGCGCAAGCAACCCAAGAGTTCGGCGACTGGCCCGTGAAACGGCTGATGACCGAAGTCGTCGGGACCGGCACGAAATCGGCGGAGGACATGTCTCGAGAGCAGGCTCGAGAGGCGTTCCAGCGCATCCTCGCCGGCGAACCGGACCATACGACACTCGGTGCGTTCTGGCTCGCGAATCGGTGGAAGCACAACAACGCCGAGGAACTCTCGGCGTTTACCGACGTGATGATAGAGGAGGGCGTCGTCGGCGCGGAACCCGACTGCGATCCCGTCGACTGCGGCGCGAACTACGACGGCAAACACACCTCGGCGATTCTGGGCGTCGGTGCGGGCCTCGTCGCCGCCGCCGCGGGAACGCCGGTCGTCGTTCACTCCGGCGACCGCGTCCCGACCCAAAAAGAGACCGCGTACAAACACGTCCTCGACGAACTCGGCGTTCGAACGGCAATCGACCCCGAGCAGAGCGCCGAGATGGTCGACGAAACCGGCTTCGGCTTCTACTACCAGCCCGAGTTCAACCCCGCCATCGACTCGCTGCACGACCGTCGCGACCAGATGGGCGTCCGGACGTTCGTCAACACCATCGAGACGGTCGCGAACCCGGCCAACGCCGACGTGCATCTGGGCTCGTTCTACCACCTCGCGTTCGCGAAGAAGATGACCGACCTGATCAAGGGCAGCGAGCACCTCGAGTACTCGCGCGTGATCATGTTCCAGGGGATGGAAGGCTACGACGACATCCGTCCCGGCTACACGAAGGTCGCCGAATGGGACGAGGCCGACGGCACGTTCGAAGATTTCGAGATCGAAACCGCCGAGTACGGGATGGAGATGGAAAGCGAGGATCTCGAGGTCGATGACGTCCAGGCCGACTCGGCGACGGTCACCGAGGAAGTGCTTGCCGGCGAGCGCGATGATCACTTCGCCGACGCAATTGCCCTCAACGGCGCGTTTCGGATCTACGCCCGCGGCGACGTCGACTCGCTCGAGGACGGCCTGGAGGCGGCTCGAGACGTTATCGACGACGGAAGCGCACAGGCAGTCCTCGAAGACCTTCAGTCGTTCTAAGGGACACAACGACGCGAACTAACTCGGTTTCTGTACTCGCCGTTTCGTATTCTTCACGCTTCGTTCCCGCTCTCTCCGCATCCGCCGAGTCCCAATTGTGGCGAATCGATCGGACTCTCGAGCGACCTTGTTACCAGTGTTCGCCTGAGACCACAAAACGCTGAACGAGATCGAAAATCCTGTGGAAAATCATGAACGAATTTATATGGTATCCGTCCGATTACAACCGTATGCGACTCGAAGACAAGACAGTTGTTGTCACCGGTGCGGCCGCGGGAATCGGACGCTCGACAGCCGAACGGTGCGCCGAAGAAGGGGCACACGTCATCGTCACCGATATTGACTCGAGCGGCGGTGATGAGGTCGTCGCGTCGATTGAGGACGCCGGCGGCGACGCGGCGTTTTACGAACTCGACGTCACCGATAGCGAGCAGTTCCACGCGGTCATCGACGCTGTCGCCGAAGAAGACGGTCTCGACGTGCTCGTCAACAACGCCGGAACGGGCCATCCGTCGTCGCGAATGGAAGAGACCGACGAGTCGATTCGCGATTTCGTCATGGATATCAACGTCAACGGCGTCTGGAACGGCTGTCACGCAGCGCTTCCCCACCTCAAAGAGCAGGGTCACGGCGCGATCGTCAACGTCGGCTCGCTCGCGAGCATCCTCGGGCTCCCGAAACAGGCCGCCTACTCGCTGAGCAAGGGCGCGGTGTTGAACTTCACTCGAGCGATCGCCGCCGAGGCGGGGCCCTACGGCGTTCGGGCGAATACGGTTTGTCCGGGCTTTACGAACACCCAACTGGTCGAACAGTACCTCGAGGGACAGGGCGATCCCGAAGCCGCACGGAAGGAGATGGAAGCGGAGTATCCCCTCAAGCGACTTGCCGAACCCGAGGAGATCGCCGACGCAATTCTGTTTCTCGCAAGCGATGAGGCATCGTTCGTGAGCGGTCACGGGCTGGTCGTCGACGGCGGCTTTTCGACCTGCTGAAATCGTTGTTTCACCTTGCGGAAACGATTTACAGATCGACAATAACGATCTGACATGAATCGCCGAACGCTTCTCGCCGCGACGGGTGTCACCGCTACTGCTCCCCTCGCGGGCTGTCTCGATGGAGACGATAATTCCGAAAACGACCCGGAACAAAACGGTAGCGAGGGGAATTCCACTCCTGAAGACGGATCGGAAGGAACGTCCGAAAACCGAAAGTACGAGGAATGTCACCACGTCTCGATCGACTACGAGCGGTTGCCGGACGAAATTCAACGGGAGGTCGACGCCGCAATCGACGATGGGACGTACGAATCGGACACCATCCGATTCGACGAAGCAGTCGATCCCGATCGTTCGTACGTGGTTCTCGAGGATACTCCCTACGACCCGGTGGTCGAAACGGACGGTACTTCCCGGACGCTCGAACTTCACGAAGCCGATGTCGTCAGGTTACCCGAGCCTCGAGCTATCACCGTCAGGAACTCCGATACTCGAGATCACGAAGTGCACCTCGAGATGACCAACGGCGACACGATCATCGACGAAACGATCGCGATCGAAGCGGGCAAAGAGCGCGAGCTCGAGGCGACGGACGAGTTTGGAGCGTACGAGTTGACCGTTCGATCGCTCACCGGTCACGAGGATGCTGATAGTTTCGGGTTCCGAGTCGGTGACGCGTCCTTCGACGGGTTGGTTGACGTGTCTGCCGAGGAGGTATTCGTCACACAGGAAGTAGCCGACATCGGTCCGTGCCCGTGGGAACATCCATAGGCCGGATCTGGAATACGTTTCCCACCAGTAGCGTGACGTTCACTCGCGAATCGCAACACTGGCGAGCTTACTCCCTGCAGTCACCGTTGCCTCTTGCGTGAGTGTATAGAGGATCCCCTCGCGATCGGTCACGGCCTCCTGGACCGGTTCGTAGGTCGTCGGGTGATAGATGGTGCCAAGATCGACGCCTACCGAGACGGGCTGGCCGAGTTCGAGTTCGGGGTTCGGCCGAAACAGCCCCGACGCCTCCGCGGTGACCTGTCCGAGGTGGTTTCGCGCGACGGTCGGCTCAGTCGTTCGATTCGGATCGTGATCGCGGGCATACACCGGCGGAAGCATTTCGAGGTGGCTCAAGACGCTCAACAGTCCGTCCACGCCGTCTTCAACGACATCCTCGAGGATCTGCTTACTGTGTGCCAGCTCGGGCGTTATCGACGGAACGTTTTCTTTGGTGGCGACGACCCGGAGCTTCCCAGCGAACCCGCGCCGATGCCACTCGTCGGGTGCGTCCTCGTTGGCTTCCTCCGCGAGGAGAAGGTCGGAGCCGAACGCCCGTGCGAGGTCGGCGGATGCGTCGTCGTCATCGAGGTAGACGACGTGGGGGAGCATGTCCGGACTCCCCGTGTGAAGGTCGACGACGGCGTCTGCGTCCTCGATGTACTCCCAGAGGCGAGCGGCCATGCGCTGGTGGAGGCTCCCGTCCTCGTCGCCGGGCCAAACGCGATTCATGTTGGGGTTGACGCTATCGAGCGCTTCTGGCGTCGTGTAGGAGACTCGGTCGAAGGTTAGCGGGTTCGCGACCGGAACGGCGACGATCGTTCCCGAAAGCGACTCGAGTGGAAGTCGATCGTGGAACCGACGCAAGACCTCCGTACCGTTGATTTCGCGCCCGTGCTGGGCCGCCTGCACGTACAGCGTCGGTCCCGGTTCGTCACCGCGATAGGTGTGGACCGTGGTCGGTAGTTCCACGCCCGAGGGCAACCGGGCGAGAGTTACCTGATCGGCCGTGTGCGTGCCGTCACTCATAGACGATCGTTTCACGTCCAGCGGTATGTACCTGCGGCCGCCGATGCCAACGAAGACCACTACCGTTTTCACTCGGCCGACCGTCCCGGTGACTATGGGAGACGTTACTGCGACGCTGCACACGAACCGTGGCGATATCGATGTCGAACTCTACGACGACCGCGCGCCGCGGACCGTCGACAACTTCGTCGGGTTGGCTACGGGCGGCAAAACCTGGACCGACCCCGAGTCGGGCGAGGAAGTCGAGGGTGAGCCGCTGTACGACGACGTGGCGTTCCATCGCATCATCGAGGACTTCATGATTCAGGGCGGCGACCCGACCGAGACCGGTCGCGGCGGTCCCGGCTACCAGTTCGACGACGAGTTCCACGATGATCTGCGCCACGACGACGCGGGTATCCTGAGCATGGCCAACTCCGGTCCGGATACGAACGGTTCGCAGTTCTTCATCACGCTCGGCGCCCAGCCCCACCTCGACGACCGCCACGCCGTCTTCGGAAAAGTCACCGACGGAATGGATGTCGTCAACGAGATCGGTGACGTCGACACCGACACGAACGACCAGCCGAACGAAGACATCGTCCTCGAGTCAGTTTCAGTCGACTACGAGTAAAATACGGTCGAACGCGGCCGTTTGCGATCTGTTTTGCGCCGATTCGCGCTCGAGCCGAGCGCGACCCGAGATCGGTCACCGACAGTAAATCCGATAGCGTTAGGTCATCGTCGCCCCCACGAGCGGTATCGACCGCTATCGACGACCGTTACTGGCCGGAATCCCCTCGAGTCTCGGAGTGTTTCTCGCTGGCTGTGCGAACAACTCGAACGAGACGGACGGAGAGACGGGCCCCGATGCCGACAGTTCGGGGACGGGTCCGACTGACGAGCGTTTGATCGCGACGCTGCACACGAACCGTGGCGATATCGATGTCGAACTCTACGACGACCGCGCGCCGCGGACCGTCGACAACTTCGTCGGCCTCGCGACCGGCGGCAAAACCTGGACCGACCCCGAGTCGGGCGAGGAAGTCGAGGGCGAGCCGCTGTACGACGACGTGGCGTTCCATCGCATCATCGAGGACTTCATGATTCAGGGCGGCGACCCGACCGAGACCGGCCGCGGCGGCCCCGGTTACCAGTTCGACGACGAGTTCCACGACGATCTGCGCCACGACGACGCGGGTATCCTGAGCATGGCCAACTCCGGTCCGGACACGAACGGTTCGCAGTTCTTCATCACGCTCGGTGTCCAGCCCCACCTCGACGGCCATCATTCGATCTTCGGATCGGTCATCGACGGCTCCGCAAGTGGCGCAAGCGGAGGCTTAGAAGACGAGCAAAGCGGGGCTTCCAGTGGAATGGACGTCGTCCACGACATCGGGACGGTCGAAACCGACGCGAACGACCGGCCGACGGAGGAAATCCTTCTCGAGTCCGTGACCGTTCACGACGACGAGTAACCGGCGCCCGACGCCTAACGTTTTCCAGTTCACCACTCGAGAAGTCGCGAATAGTCGTCGAGGTACAGTACGCAGCAGCGGCAGTATCGTTGCCTCCTGTTGTATCGTCACCACCCGCCGGTCACTCGACGGGTGCATCGAAACCCACGGTCGCGATTCATTCGTCTATTCCCGAACCGGTCTGTTCCCGAACGCTACGTGGGCCTAGCCCAGTCGTCCTCGAGCGTGACGACGCCTTCGCCGGCGGCGAAATTAACGCGCGTATCGGGATCGCCCGTTAGACTGACCACGCCGGACTCGAGTTCGTCGGGTCGGTCGACGCGGGCGACGGTCGTTCGATAGGTGTAATCCATCGTCATCAGACACGGACGGCGATAACAGCCGACGGCGTGGATCCCGTCCTCGGTTTCCTCGATCCGTTTGATGAACGGCGTTTCCGCGCTCGAGCCCCAGCCGGTCTGGGCGATCAGAACCACGTCTTCGTCGAAATCGGCATCTTCGATCAACGCCGTCGCCGGGGTGTCGGCCTCGAGGTCGATCCGTTCGAGGTCGTCCTCGTCGGTAAGGAGGGTTGCGTACAGCTGCGGATCGCCGTCGCCGTCCTCGTCGGCACCGAGTCCTTCGTCGATCAATATTGACCGGGCCGTTTCCTCGTGTTCGAACGGAAGCGACGGCTCGGCGGGCATCTCGGTGCTAAGATAGAGCGGGTCGCGCTCCGAGTCGGAACTGCAACGTTCCCGTTCGATGGGGTACGGCGGGGCGTCGATTCGATCGAACTCGTCCGGGAGTTCGTCAGTTCGTTCACCACCGTCGCTATCACCAGGTCCGTCCGGATCCGCACCCGGCGAGGATCCGGAAGCTGGCGTTCTCTCCACACCGTTCCCGGATAGACAGCCGGCGACGAGAGCGGTCGAGAGCGATCCACCTGTGAGCAGGAGGGCTTGCCGTCGGTTGTACTTCATAGGCATATTAATAGTTGACTGGTAGGCAATAAACAACTTTTGCTAGCTAAAATAATTTTTTCAACAGTAGTATTAATATCAGCAAATGGCGGTGCGATGAACCCTCTCGACGGCCATTTGGATGATTCACTCATCACATCCGCCCCGCTCGACCGTAACGTGAAAGTCTCCCGACTCCCGATACTCGAGTAATGAGTGACGACGAAGTCATGCGCCCGAGCGACGTCGGTTCGGCCGACGCCCCGTCAGTCGAAGAGAAACCGTATAAAATCATCTTCGAGGCGAACAAGTGCTTCGGCGCGGGCAAGTGCGCCGAGGTCGCGGACAACTGGACGATGGATATCAAATCCGGATTGGCACAGCCCGAATCGTACTTCTTCGGCGAGGAGGATCTCGAGGAAAACGTCCGTGCGGCGGAAGTCTGCCCGGCGAAGAAAGACGACGGCTGTATTCACGTCGTCGACCGCCGAACCGACGAGGAGATTGCGCCAGACCCACACGGTGACGGCACGCTCAGCGTCGATTGGTAGCGCAGGTTGTGGCTGAGATAGATCAATACATACTCGAGGCCACACCGAAACGCACATCCCAAGCGGTGGCAACGAGCAAGTACGTTTTGTGCGAGGGTAGCCAAGCAGGCCAACGGCGGTGGGCTTACCACGCCGGGACCTTTTGCTGCGTTTCGCTCGCGGCTCACGGACGCTGTCCGTTCGCCCAGTAGCGGCGCAAGCGCCGCACTTCGCTCGCTTCACTGGCAAAATCTCCACCAAAAGTCTTCTCACCCCTGCTCGCGGTTTCACCGCTCGCAATTCGCGGCGAACGTGCCGCGAACTTCGGGGATTCGTCGACCCGTTCGCTCCCGATGGTCGCTCACGGTTTGACCCAAGGCCACACCGAAACGCACATCCCAAGGCGGGGGTAACGAGCAAGTACGTTTTGTGCGAGGGTAGCCAAGCAGGCCAACGGCGGTGGGCTTAAGACCCGCTCCCGTAGGGGTCCTTGGGTTCAAATCCCAACCCTCGCACTCGTCACGAACAATCCGTGAGTGACGAGTGCGCGAAGCGGGATTTTAACTATGCAAGTCGCAGCGCGAACGAAGTGAGTGAGAACGTCCGACCATGGTTCAAATCCCAACTCTCGCATTGTAATCGCTCGTGTCACACTCGAGACCGCGCTGATACCGAAGCGAACCTCGAGTCGTTTCTCTCGCCGGTAGCACCTTCACAATGGCGGCGCTGGTAGCAAGACCGGCTATGGCCAACGAATCGGGTACTCGGGCGAATCCGGTTTTCCGGTGGGCGATCATCGAGGGGAACCGACTCACGGTCGCGGGACTCCTGCTCGGCGGGATTTTTGGCTTGCTGTGCGTGCTTCTCGCCACGAACCTGTTCCCTCGAGAACCCGGTGAACCGCTGTACCTGCTGTTTAGTGCGTTTCTCGGCGGAAATCTTACGCTGATCACGGTCGTCATCGCGATCAACCAGTTGGTCTTCTCGAGGGAACTGGGATCGCCGGGGAACCTCGAGCAACGAACGCGAAACGCAGTCGAGTACAGAAACGAAGTTCAATCGGTGATGGATCGGGAGGTAAGTCCCGTAATGCCGGGGGCGTTCTTGCGAGTGCTCCACGAGAACCTCGGCAATCGGGCGCAGCGACTTCGCGAATCGAGCACGGACGCGGCGAGCGGCGAGTTGGCGGCGGAGTTCGACGACCTCGCGGGCGCGCTCCGTCGGGACGTCCGAACCGTCACGAAGGCGCTCGATACGCCCGCCGCCGACGAGGAGATTTTCGGTGCCATCGCGGCGACGCTCGGGACGACACAGGCCGAACAGTTGTACGAACTCTCCCGAATCGAGACCGAATACGCGGACCGGCTTTCGGAGTCCCAGCGCGAAGTAGTCGAGTCGATCCGCGAACATCTGCTTCACATCGACGTCGCTCGGAAGTACTTTCGAACCGTCTATATCACGAAGGAGTTGTCCTTCCTCTCGAGAATCTTGCTGTTCGTCGGACTTCCGGCGCAGTTTCTCACCGCCGCGACGCTCGCGGTTTACGATCTCGCGGCGATCGAGGCGCTTCCGGCGACCGCTATCGTCGGCGCGACGCTGGTCGCGTTGGTGGCCTGCTTCGCGCCGCTGGCGATCCTCGCGTCGTTCGTCCTCCGGCTCTCGTGGGTCGCTCAGCGAAACGCGACCGTCATGCCGTTTGCCGCCTCGGAGACCGATTATACGCTTTAAGTAAATTCGTTCGAGCGTACTCGCTGTCGGCTCGAGTCGTGACGAAACCGGCCCACTCGATGGTGCGGTCGCTCTACTCTCGTACTGACGCATTAGGGAACGCGAATCCGGCGCCGAGATACACCGCGGCACCGGCGACGAGCGCCGCCGGCACGCCGACTAAGAGCTCGAACTCGGCGAACCCCACCGCGAAAAAGACGAGGCCCGCAACGGACAATCCGTAGCCGCCTGCGAGTCGGTGGTATCCGCGGACCGGATTACCGGAGGCAGAGTCCTCACTTGACTCGAGGCCGTCCGGTTGCATCATCAGGGGCAGGAACTGGTAGATACCGAGGCCGACCAGAAGGCCGGAAACGGCGCCGAGTGCAGGATCTTCGAGTACGAGATAGCCGATGAAAGTGAAAGCGACGACGTCGAAAACTGCGGCGACCGCTCCGAGCCGTGTCGGCGTCAACGGCGTGTTTTCGAACCCTTCCGCCTCAGAGTCGTGTGTTCCGTCCATACCTTCGCATCTCTCATATTGAATTTATATGTATTATGGTTTGACAACCTCATCCATCGAATCGCTACCCGGACGTTCGAAAGGAGAGGTTAAGCGTCGGCGCGGAGTGGGTGAGCGCGCCCATCGAAACGATGTCGACTCCCGTCGCGGCGTACTCGGGGACCGTCTCGAGCGTAATCCCTCCGCTCGCTTCGGCGAGAGTCTTCTCGTACGTCTCGAGTTCCGAAACGGCCGCCTCGACCGCCGCGGGGTCCATGTTATCGAGCAGAACGATGTCAGCGCCGGCTTCGGCCGCTCGCGGCGCGTCCTTGACCGTCTCCACCTCGACTTCGATCTTCGTCGCGAACGAGATTCGCTCTCGGAACTCGGAAACGGCTTCCTCGAGGCCCATTTCGGCGACGTGGTTCTCTTTGACCATGACCATGTGCGAAAGGTCGAGTCGGTGCGTGTCGCCGCCGCCAGCGACGACGGCTCGCTTCTCGAGGCCGCGGAGTCCGGGCGTCGTCTTTCTGGTCCCCGCGATCCGAACGGCGTCGGATTCGCCTCGGGCGCGATCGACCGCCGCGCGCGTCTTTGTCGCGATCCCCGAGGCGTGGCCGGCGAGGTTGACGGCGACGCGCTCGCCCCGAAGCACGTCGCGTGCGGGTCCCTCGACTCGGAGGAGGCTCTCGCCGGCGGCGACTCGAGATCCCGGTTCGACCGACTCGAGCACGTCGACGCCGAGGTACTCGAAGACGGCACGAGCCGCCTCGAGGCCGGCGGCAGTGCCGGGCTCTTTGGCGACGAGACGCCCCGTCGTCTCGCCGGGAACCTGATTGGTTACGTCGTGGTGACCGATATCTTCGCGAAGCCAGCGTTCGATCTGTGTGTCAGTAATCATCGCTATCTCTCGGTATCAATCGTCTGCCGCGGTGCTCGTCTGCGATTCGTCGCTCTCGTCGACGACGTAGTGACAGCCCTTCGAGGTCGGGTTCTCGCCCGCCGCGCGGGCGATCAACAGCGCCGTCACGCTCGCGTTCCGGAGTTCGTAGAGGTCTCGAGCGGTGCGCGTGCGAATGTAGGCGTCGAGTTCGCCTTTGAGTCGCCGGAGCACCGCGCTCGCACGCCCGATATCGTCGGTGTCGCGTCGCAACCCGAGGTACTCGTCCATCGTTCGCTCGAGCCGGTGTGATTTTTCCGCGGCGAAGCGTTCGGGGAGTTCGGGGTCGCGATTCAATAGATCGGGGGCCTCGACGCGCTCGGGTTCGGGCTCGTACCCCGTTGCATCTTCACCGGCGCGGAGTCCCCAGACGAGCCCCTCGAGCAGGCTCGTACTCGCCAATCGGTTCGCCCCGTGGACGCCCGTCCGAGCGCACTCGCCGACGGCGTAGAGGCGGTCGAGCGACGTTCGCCCGTCCTCGTCGACGTCGATGCCGCCACAGAGGAAGTGTTCACAGGGTGCGACGGGAATCTCTTCGCCCGAAATCCCCCGGTTTCGGCACTTCTCGGCGAGTGCCGGATACTCAGTTTCGAACTCGAGCGGGCTCACGTCGAGGACGACCTCGCCGGTCGCTTCGCGTTCGTCGGCCACCGCGCGGGCCACGATGTCCCGCGGGGCGAGGTCACCCTGCGGGTGGTACTCCGTCATGAACCGTTCACCATCTCCGTTTCGTAGGACGGCTCCCTCGCCTCGCAACGCTTCGGAGAGTAAGAACGGATCGTCCCGCTCGGGGGCGTCGCAGCCTCCGTCGTCGCGTCCTGCTCTCGAGTCGCGTCTCGTCTCGCTCCCGTCGTAGGCGGTCGGGTGGAATTGGACGTACTCCATATCCGCCACGTCGGCTCCCGCGAGGGCGGCCATCGCGATGCCGTCTCCCGTGGCGTCGTCGGGGTTGGTCGATCGACTGTACAGCGCGCCGATACCGCCGGTCGCGAGAATTGTCGCGCCCGCGTAGATCGGTTTTCCGCTTGCTTCCTCGTCGCTGACGACGCCGTGGACTCGCCCCTCGTGGGTGAGCAACTCGAGTGCGGCGGTATCCTCACGGATCTCGATGCCGTCGTGTGCGTCGAGGTAGTTCAGAAACGGCCGCAGGATGTGCGTCCCAGTCGAGGCGTCGACGTGGAGGATTCGGTGTTCGGAGTGTGCGGCCTCTCGAGTGTAGTCGAAGGGGGTCTCCGCTGCTTGTTCGCGTTCGCTCGCGACGGATGTCTCGCCGTCTCTTTTCGAAGACTCGTCAAATTCTATTTCGAGTGTTGAAAGCAAAACGTCTTCAATCGCTTCGTCCGCATCCTCGACTAGTACGTCGACGGCGTCGGGGTCGGCGGTGTAGTCGCTGGCCGTGAGGATATCTGCCTTGAGACTCTCCGGATCGCCTCGCGTCGTCGAGATACCTCCCTGGGCCCAGTCGGTGCTCGCCCCGTCGGGCCGACTCGCTTTCGTGATGAGGAGAACGTCTGTGCCCGTTCGAGCGGCCGATAGCGCCGCCGCACAGCCCGCGATGCCGCTTCCGACGACGAGCACGTCCGCGGCCGCCGCGGTGTCCGCGCGGTCGCGATCAGTTGCGGAAGTGGTGGATTCGCCCGTCATGATTAGATCTCAAGCATTCGATCGAGAGCGACGCCGGCCAGCTCTTTTTCGTCGGGTGCGACCTCGATGACGTTCCGTTCGCGTCCCTCGAGCAGTTCCTCGAGGACCCAGGTGAGGTAGTTGGGATCGATCTGGCGCATCGCGTTGCAGTCCATACACGCGTCGCCACAGAGCGCCAGGACGTTCACTTCGGGATGCCAGCGCTGGAGGTGGTTCGTGAGGTGGATTTCGGTGCCGATCGCCCACGTCTCGCCCGGATCTGCGTTTTCGACCGTCTCGCAGATCGTCGCCGTCGAGCCGGCTTTATCGGCGGCTTCGACAACCTCGCGGCGACATTCGGGGTGGACGATGACCTTCGCGTCCGGCTCCGACTCGCGGATTTTCTCGATGTGGTCGACCCGGAACCGTTCGTGAACCTGGCAGTAGCCATCCCAGAGGATGATGTCGCTGTCGGCGACCGCGTCTGCATCCTTTCCCTCGGGATCCCAGGGATCCCACTCGGCGATTTCGTCTTCCATGCCGAGTCTGTGAGCGGTGTTTTCGCCGAGGTGTTTATCGGGCAAAAACAGGACTTTGTCACCCTTCTCGAAGGCGTACTCGAACGCCTTATGCGCGTTCGAGGAGGTACAGACGAGGCCGCCCTGACTCGCACAGAACGCCTTGAGATCCGCGTAGGAGTTCATGTACGTGATCGGGATGATGTCCTCGTCAGGCGCGGCGTCGGTGATCTCCGCCCAGGCGGCGTCGACCTGCAACGCTTCGGCCATCCCTGCCATCGGACAGGAGGCTTCCATCGACGGGAGAATCACCGTTTGGTCGTCGTCCGTGATGATGTCCGCGGACTCGGCCATGAACGTCACGCCGCCGAAGATAACGTACTCGGCGTCCGCGTCTGCAGCCTCCTTCGACAACTGATAGGAGTCGCCGATGAAATCGGCGTGTTCGACGATCTCCCGGCGTTGATAGTTGTGCCCGAGAATCACCACGTCCTCGCCTAACGCCTCGAGCGCGGACTCGATACGTTGTGTTCGCTCGTCTTCTTCGAGATCCCGGTATCTGGGCGGAAGCTGTTCGAGGGTGTCGTATTTGAACAAACTTAAATCGGTATCGAGTTCTGCGGTTTCCATTGTTACCATTGCGGTCACCTGTGGGTGATTCTAGTCCACAATCTCCTATTGAATAACTTTTTCCTTCAATCACAGTGTTTGACTGATTGTTATTGACTAACAATGTAGATGAGATCATAGCCAATTCTGAAACCATCATTCCTCTCGAACTGTCCTCAAACCCTGAATTGAAGTCTTTTGGGTCGGTGTCGTAGCAGTCGTATGACCCTCGAGGATACCTTCACGAACTTCAGACGACGAGATTGGGAACGGGAACCGATCGATGGCACGGTTCGAATTGCGGTACTCGGTATCGGCGGCTTCGCACGGAATCGTGCGCTCCCCGGGATTCACGACGGAAGCTACTGTGAGGCAACTGTTCTCGTCACAAGATCCTCGCATCGAACCCGCGAAGTTGCGGACGAGTTCGGCGTCGAACACGTCATCGATTACGACGCGTATCTCACTGGTGAACTCGAAGATGAATACGATGCCGTCTACATTTCGACGCCAAACACCTACCACGGCCGGTATGCGATTGCAGCCGCTCGCCGAGAAAAGCACGTCATCTGTGAGAAGCCACTCGAGATAACCGTCGAGCGGGCGCGCGACGTTGTCGACGCCTGTTCGGAGACGGACGTCACGCTGATGACCGCGTATCGACTCCAACTCGAGCCGACGGTTCGTCGATCTAGGGAACTCATCTCAGATGGCGTTATCGGCGACGTCGTGCAGGTACACGGCGGTTTTTCCCATCCATTACTCGAGTACGCGGGAGCGGATTCCTGGCGGTTGGATCCGGAACTCGCCGGCGGCGGGGCGCTCGTCGACCTCGGCATCTACCCGATTAACACCAGCCGATACCTCCTCGACGCGGATCCCGTCTCGGTGTACGCATCGACCCACTCGAGCGGCGAGCCCTTCGATCGCGTCGACGAACACGTCTCAGTTCAACTCGAGTTCCCGAGGGGAGCGACTGCGGCCTGTACGGCGAGCTTCGACGCCCACGCCAGTAGTCAGCTCCAGCTCGTCGGTACCAACGGAATGATCTCGATCGCTTCGCCGTTCGGTGGCGTCGTTCCGCAGGAAATCGTCGTCGAGAGCGGCGAAATGCGGATGGAGTACACCGGCCCGCCCGTGGACGAGGTTTGCGAGGAATTCGACTACTTCAGCTACTGCGTGCAAACGGGGACGCGACCGGAACCCGACGGGATGGACGGGATCACCGATCTTCGCGTTATCGAGGCCGCCTACGAGTCCGCCGAGGCGGGCCGCCGCGTTGATCTGGATACGTAACAACCAGCTATAATGTGCCACAACCGGTCATCGACCGTAAACGACCACGGGTCGGGTGACCCGTGGCTTTTTTTAGAACCGTTCCGGCGCTGCTTCTCGGATCGTTTCCTCGCGAAGGTCCGCCGTCGCCGGTTCGGGGACGACCACGATCGGTCGGTCGATGATCGTCTCCTCGGATAGTTTTCGGAGCCGTTTTCGAACCGCTTCGGGTTCGCCGGCGACGCCGAGGTCATCGACCATCTCGTCGGTAACCATTCCCGTCGCCTCGTCTCGAGCACCTTTCCGCCAGGCGTTGGCGATCCGTTCGGCGGTATCCTCGTATTCCGTCGCGACGGCCTTTCGATACCCCTCGCCGCTGCCGACGTAGTAGGCGATATGCTGTTGCATCGTTTCTCGGGCCAGTTTCGAGTCCTCGCTTGCCGCCGTCGGAACGTAGGGCGCGACGGTGATCTCGTCGGGATCTCTATCCCGCTCCCGCGCGGCCTCAGCGATGGTCTCGAAGGCTTCTTCGAGTCGCGAAAACGGGATGTTGTGGGGGATCCACCCATCGCATAGTCGTCCGACCACGCGCCGGTTCGCGGGGCCGAGTCCGGCGTGATAGATCGGCACGTCCGCCTCGAGTGCGGGGAAATCGGCGACCTCGATGAGTTCGCCCTCGTACCGGACACGCTCCCCGTCACCGGCTGTGAACCGCTGGACGAGTTCGATGGTCTCGTGGGCGCGCCGAACGGGTCGGTCGAACGACTCCCCGTGGAGGTCCTCGATCACCTTCTTCGTGCTCACGCCGGTTCCGAGCACGAACCGACCGTCGGACGCTCGCTCGAGCGAGTTCGCAGTCATCGCGAGTACGGCCGGGGAGCGAGAATAGACGTTGACGATCGCCGTACCGAGACCGATTTCGTTCGTCGCCGATGCCATTTCTGTGAGCTGGACGACGGTGTTTTCGCCCCAGAGTTCGGTCAACCAGAGCCCCTTGTAGCCGAGCGACTCGGCATTCCTCGCGAGATCGGCGGGTTCCTCCCCGTGGAGTTCCGAAACGATGAGATCGAGTTCCATGCCATCCCTTTTACGCCGCGGTGCAAAAACCTCGGTACCGTCTCGTCTCATATCGGCCCTGATTCGTCTCGTCTCGTTTATGCCAAACCACTGATGCGGGCTGTCGTAGCTGTCTACCCGTTGATCAGACAGGATGCTAACCAACACAATCTATCGTCTCGAAAATACTTATGGGCGTCACGCAACAATTACTCATGTATGAGTAAACTACTAATCCTCACGACTCG
This sequence comes from Halostagnicola alkaliphila, assembly GCF_055379965.1. NCBI lineage: Archaea > Methanobacteriati > Methanobacteriota > Halobacteria > Halobacteriales > Natrialbaceae > Halostagnicola > Halostagnicola alkaliphila. The sequence goes on from NZ_AP043826.1 coordinate 1,050,302, forward strand.
AATCGCCCGACGAGGTGCGAGAATCCGTCGAACGATCCGCCACTCGCCGGAGTTCGGAACCGAACCGGCAACGACCGAGGACGGCCGGCCGGCGAAACACTGTCCGCCAGGCGGCTTTATCACTGGATAACCGAATTCCCGCTTTCTCTCGCGTCGTCTCTGTTTTATCACCTTCCCTCTCCACTGACTACGCCGATCGAACTCACCTTCGAAACTCCTCTGTTCACCATCTTGCTCGAGGCGACGAGATGCGAGTCGGATAGAAGAACGCGTTCTGGATGAACCCCTCGCCGTTTTTGAGTGGGACTGTAACTCCTTTCTTTCGATACCAGGCCCCGCGAGGACGATAGCTGTGCCAGTGACTGCCACAAAGAATAAACCCGCTCTCGGTCCTTCTCTTTACGGGACACGTTATCACAAATGACAGGAAACCGTTCGTCACTCACTGAGAGGGGGAAGCAGGAACCGACGGGATCGGACGTGTCGAATGAGTCCGCACCCGCTGTGGACGGTGACGCCGACGCAGGTGCAGGGTCGACCGATGTCGACCGGGAGACGTTGACTCGAGCCGGGTATACGCAGCTGTTTAACGGTATCGAGACGCCGACGTTCGTGCTCGACGCCGACGGGGTGATCGTCGAGTGGAGTCAGACACTCGCCGAGTTAACCGGTGCAACTCGGGAGGAGGCGGTCGGTCACGATCGGGCCTCGGAGATGTTCTACCCCGACGGTCGCCGCGCGAAGACGCTCGCGGATAAGGTTCTCGAGACGCCGGAGCGGGCACACGTCGAACACGACGTGGAACTTCGCGACCCGTCGTCAAACCGCGTCGGCGATACGAGTACGATGACCGACCAACACGGCGACGAACGCCATATCGACTTCTCCGCGACGCCGCTGTACGACGACGGCGAACTGGTCGGAGTCGTCGAAGTCGTCATCGATCGTACGGAAACGATCACCGAACGGGACGCGACGACCGCCCTGATTTCGGAGGTCCAGCAAACCACCGATTCGATCAAACAGGGCAATCTGTCGGCTCGAGCCGAGCGACGATCGACGTTTTCCTCGCTCGATTCTGACCTAGTCGAGGTCGTCGATTCGATCAACGAAATGGCCCAGAACCTGGCGGATATCACCGGTCAAGTGAACGAACACGCAGGGCAGATGGACGAGGCGACCGACGAGGCGAACGCGGCGGCGACCGAAATCGCCAAAAACGTCTCCCAGCAGAACGAGCTGGTCGAAGACGCGACGACCGAAATTCAGTCGTTCGCCGCGGAAATCGAGGAAGTCGCCGCCGAGGCGAACGAAGTGAGCGCGGCTGCCGAAGCCTCGCTCGAGACCGCCGAAGACGGTCTCGAGGCCGGCGATTCAACGCGGGAGGCGACCGAAGAGGTCGTCGAGATCGGGAACGAACTCTCCGAGAGCGTTCAGGAACTGTCGGACCAGATCAGCGACATCGACGAGGTGATCGAGGTGATCTCGGACATCGCCGACGAGACGAACCTGCTCGCGATCAATGCGACCATCGAAGCCGCGGGCTCCGAGCAGGGCGGCGAGCGATTCGCCGTCGTTGCGGATCACGTCAAGGAACTCGCCGACGAGACGAACGAGCACGCAGACGAGATCACCAAGAACATCTCCGAACTGCAAGCGCAATCCGAGAAGACGGCCGACGCGGTCGACCGCTCGCAGGACCGCATTCAGCACGCGGACGAACAGATCGAGGCGATGCACAGTTCGCTCGAGGAGATCAGCGAGTCCGTCGAGGAGGCCGCCCACGGAATTTCGGAAGTCGCCCGCGTGACCGACGAACAGGCCTCGACAGTCGAAGGGCTCACCGGAACGCTACAGACGGTCAGGGATCGGTCGGATCGCTCGGAGGAGGCGACCCAGCGGATCGTCGAGACCACCGCCGAACAAGAGGAAATCATGACGACGCTCATCGACCGCGTCGACGAGTTGACCGAAGCGGATCACTGAGACGGGCTGACTTTTGGAACCGAATTTGTAGTCTCTCTCGAGGCTCGTGCCGGTGAGTTTTCAGTCCCCTCGAGGATCGAGCGAACGGGTGCTGAAATTTTGTTGGCCGCGAATTCACGGTAAGGACGTGTACGCGACTAACGTGATCGATTGTGACCGCCCAGAACCTGTCGAGACCGGAGGCGGGATATCCGGGAGCGATGAACGTGACGAAAACGCACTCGGCGGACCGGCGGTCACGGTTAGTCGTCGACGTTCTCGTCCCGTTCGCCACATTCGGAGAAGCCGTTACTCGGCCGGTTCGTCCACGTCGGTCGATTCGTCGACAGCGGCACTTCGGCGCAGCCACTCGAGGGTGGCCGCGCCGCCGAGGATACCGGCACCGGCCGTGAATCCGGGCATACCGTCGTCATCGTCCGTCTCAGTTGCGTCCTCGTTCGAAGCGTTATCGTCGTCTCCACCGTTCGAACCACCGTCGTCTTCGATGCCACCGTTCTCGTCGCTGGCGTCGTCACCGTTTCCGTCGCCTCCGTTGCTTTCGTCACCGCCACTTCCGTCGTCCCCGCCGCCGCTTCCATCGTCGCTGTTTCCGTCGTCCCCGCCGCCGCTTCCATCGTCGCTGTTTCCACTGTCTTCGTCGCTATCGCCGTTACCGTCGTCGTTTCCGTCTTCACACTCACAGTCGTCGCCTTCGTCGCCCTCGTCGTTGTCTCCGTCGCCCTCATCGTCGTTATCATTTCCGTCGTCCGATGTGGCGTCGGACGCACGCAGCGCGATGAGTTCGGAATTGGCCACGACATAGAGCGTATTTCCGTCGACGGCGGCGATCTCGAGCGGTCCATCGACTTCCAGATTCCACTTCGTTGACCCGTCTTCTAGATCGAACGCGATGATCGAACTGTCGGGATACTCTGAGTCTTCCCACTCTTCTCGCAGTCGGTGGGAGACCAGTAGCGTGTCTCCGGCGATGATCGGAACGGCCCAGCCGTACTCGGCGGTGGAGATAGTCCAATCCTCCCCGGAGCCGGACGTGTGGGCACTGATAGTGCCGCGGCTGGGAAATGTCGTGATTCGAACGTCGGACATTCCGGCTACCGTGCGATCTGAATCTCCTAGGTGCTCACCCGTGTCGGGGTCGAGCAAGGGCCCGGTCTCGTTAAACCCGCTCGAGTGCAAGTACGGGGCGTAGACGAACTCATCAGCCGCGATGGGGGATCTGGGAATTCCGTCCTCGAACGCGATCGCCCACTCTGGTTCGCCCGTCGCCGATTCAATCGCGGCGATCCCACCGGGGAACTCGGTCTCGCGAGAGTCGTCGTCGCCGAACTGGACCCGATCCGTTCTCGCATAGACGGACCCGTCCATAACGGCAACCGTGTCCGTTTCGAACGATGCCGGAACGGGATCGCCCACACCCTCGTTATTCGGTCGCACTTCGATCTCGTCGCGTTCCCACCGACTCGACCCGTCGTCGCCGTCGAGCGCGTAGAGCGTTCCGGAAGCGGTGACGTAGATCGATCCGTCGGAAGCCGCGGGACTGTGAATTTGGCCGTCGGTATCGAACTCCCGATCCCACCGGACCGAACCGTCCGCCACGTCGAACGCGGTGACGCGGCCCTGACTGCCGACGTAAACCGTGTCGTCGGCGACGGTCGGTCGATTCTCGGACGAAATCTCGCTCTCCCAGACGAACTCGCCGTCGTCGGCGTCGAGCGCGAAGAGTTCGGTCTCCGTCTGGACGTAGATCTGACCGTCGGCGACGGCGACTCGACCCTCTGTGGCGTGGGTGGTTCCTGGTAGTTCGTACCGCCAGGCTTCGGTGTCCAACTCCGGGAACCCGTCCTCGAGCGGCAGGGAGCGAGAGTTCGTAGCGTTCCCCCGAGCCGAGGACCAGCCCGCCGGGTCGTCGGCCGAAACGGAACTCGATGCCGTTCCCGCCGAATCTGCTGGAGTCTCAGCGGCCACAGCACTGATCGACGCGAGCGCGCCGGTAGTCGAAAGCGTTGCACAGGTTGCCAGTATCGATCGTCGTCCCCACTGAGCCATACGAGTCAACAACAGAACCAGTCATAATATTATCTAATCTATAATCGGTATTTCTCTCTGAAAAACTGTTTTAGATCGGTTGGAACTGACGCTCAGACCCAACTGAGTGAAACTCTCGGCATCTCCATTCGAGGAGATTGTTGTCGCTCAGTTCGTGGGCCTGCGTATCGATCTTTCCGTTCGACCGACCGTCGAGTTGACCTCGAGAGCCCCTTCTGCGCTATTCGTGTTTTTCACCGTTCGAAGATAACTTCTCCGTCGACGGCGGTCATCGATACGTCTATCTCCTCGATCCGATCCGATTGTTCCCACGGCGACGCCTCGAGCACCACCAGATCAGCCCGTTTCCCGACCTCGAGGGTCCCGAGTCGATCCTCGTCGAATCCGGCGTAGGCCCCGCCGAGCGTGTACGCGCGGAGCGCTTCGGTGACCGACAGCCGCTGGGCGTCGGCGGGCGCGTTCACGGCGTGGTGGACGCCGAGCAACGGATCGAGAGGCATGCAGTCCGAACCGAACGCGAGCGCAACGCCCGCCTCGAGCATCGTCCGGAGCCGGTTCGATCGCCGTCGCCGCGACTGACCGAGCCGCTGATCGTAGAGGCCGCCCTCGTCCGCCCACTGGTGGAAGTTCGGTTGCATCGAGGCGACGATGTCGGCGTCTGCCATGCGTTCGATCACCTCGTCGCTGGCGAGTTCGGCGTGCTCGATCCGATGGCGCGACCCGGAGGGATTGGCCGTTGTCTCGAGCACCGCAATCGTCTCCTCGATCGCCTCGTCGCCGATCGCGTGCACCGAGAGCTGAAAGCCCGCCTCATCGGCTCGAGTCGCGAGGCTGTCGAGTTCGGCAGGATCGACGACCCACTGCCCTCGGTTTCGTTCTCCATCGTGACCGTTGGTTGCTCTGTCGATCGAACCGTCCGCGTACGGCTCGCTCACCTTCGCCGTCCGACCGCCGATACTGCCGTCCGTGAACGTCTTTATCGCCCCCGTCCGAACGAACTCGCTGCCAGCGTTCGTCGCGAGTCCGACGTCGACGGCGCTTTCGAGGTGGTCGCTCCAGTAGTTCAACCGGACCCGACAGTCGAGTTCCCCCGCTTGCTCGAGGTCGCGGTATACTCGCGGCGATTTCGATTGCCTGACCATGTCGTGGACGCCGGTGACGCCCAGTTCTGTCGCGTGGTCGATCGCGGCGGCGATGAGTTCCTGTGTCTCCGCGTAGTCGGGTTCGATCGCCTCCCAGAGGGCGTCGGTGGCGTCTTCGACGACAACTCCCGTCGGCTCCCCGTCGGCGGTTTCGATGTCCGCCTCGGGCATCGACTCGACGAGTTTCTCGAGGGCGACCGCGTTCAACGAGGCGGTGTGCATGTCGACTCGAACCGCGACCACGGGCCGCTCGTCGCTGACGGTGTCGAGGTCTTTGCGGGTGAGATACCGGGACTCATTCCAGTCGCTTTCGTCGTAGCCGAAGCCGAGAATCCATTCCCGGTCGTTGGCCGTCGCCTGGTCTCTCAGCCGCTCGAGCGCCGATTCGCGCGTGTCTGCCGCCGCGAGGTCGGCGTGAACTAGGGATCTGCCGAGGTTCTCCATGTGCGTATGGGCGTCGACGAATCCCGGGAGCACGACTCGCCCCGCACAGTCGATTACGTCGGTTTCGACCCCCTTGAGAAACTCGATATCGCGCGTGGGGCCGAGCCGAACGATTTCGCCGTCGCGAACGGCCATCGCCTCGTGTGTTTCGGACGGCCGTGCGAGCGTGTGTATCTCCCCGTCGACGAACAGCCGGTCGGCGGCCTCGGTCATGATCTTATCCGAGTGGGCGTCGGCGAGTGCCAAAACCGTTTGGCTCTTCGCCACTCCCCTCGGTCCGTTCTCGACGCTGTGCGCTCCTTCGAGGAGAATCAACAACTGTTAGGTCCGAGGGCTGTGACTGCTGACTCATGACAGATGCAGATTCCCTCGCTCGGCGCGTCCGCGAGGGCGACCTTCGCCTGCACGAACTCGAGGACCACGCCGACCACGACACCGCCGCGACCGCACGGCGGCTCCTTCTCGAGGAAGACACCGACGCGGACCTCGAGGCGATCGGCTCCTACGGCTTCGACGCCGAAGCGGCCGAGTCGGCGATCGAGAACATGATCGGTGCCGCCCAGATTCCGATGGGGATAACCGGACCGGTGTCGATCGACGGCGGCGCGGCCTCGGGCAAGTATTATCTCCCCCTCGCCACCACCGAAGGTGCGCTTTTAGCTTCCGTCAATCGCGGGCTCTCGGTGCTCGACGACGCCGGCGGCGTCACCGCGCGCGTGACCAAACACGGGATGACTCGAGCGCCGGTCTTTCGAGTTTCGGGCGTCGCCGACGCCGCGGAGACGGTCGAGTGGGTCGAGGCAAACGGCGACCGACTCGCCGAAGCTGCCGAGGAGACCACGAGCCACGGCGAGGTAATCGGCATCGAACCCTACGTCGTCGGCGACTCCGTGTTCCTTCGGTTCGCCTACGACACGAAAGACGCGATGGGGATGAACATGGCGACCATCGCGACTGAGGCCGCCTGTCGCATCGTCGAGGACGAAACGCCCGCGTCGCTCGTCGCCCTCTCCGGAAATCTTTGTTCGGACAAGAAACCCGCCGCGATCAACGCCGTCGAGGGTCGCGGGCGATCCGTCACCGCGGACGTCGTCATCCCCGGTGAACTCCTCGAGGAGCGACTTCACACGACCGCCTCGGCGATCGTGGAGGCCAACACCCGAAAGAACCTGATCGGAAGCGCCAAGGCGGGTAGTCTGGGCTTTAACGCCCACGCCGCGAACGTCGTCGCCGCGGCCTTCCTCGCGACCGGACAGGACGAGGCGCAGGTCGTCGAGGCGGCTAACGCCATCACGACGATGGATACTCGAGAACGGGAGCAGGCGGCCGCGGCATCCGAGTCCGGCGGCTCAGAGACCGTGACCGATCTGTACGCGAGCGTCTCGCTCGCCTCCCTCGAGGTCGGAACCGTCGGCGGCGGCACGAAACTCCCTACGCAGGCCGAAGCCTTGGACATCGTCGGCATCCGCGGAGGCGGTGACCCCGCGGGCTCAAATGCGGACACGCTCGCGGAAGTGATCGCCGCCGGAGCGCTCGCGGGTGAACTCTCTTTGCTCGCCGCCCTGGCCTCGAATCACCTCGCCAGCGCCCACGAAGACCTCGGCCGGTAGTGGCCGTCGCGAGATCGGCCGGTAGCGGTCGCTGATGCTTCGGATAGCTAGGCCCCGAAACGGTCGCAGGACAGCACCCGCCGTCGAACGTGCTCGACCGGTTTACTTTCAGTTTCCCTTTGAGTACCGTTCCGTACTACCGTCTCCGCTGTGGGCAACATACAGGTATAGTAGTCTCTCACAGCCACTTTCACTTTCACCACGCGCTGTTGGCTTCGGTATTTTCCCGTGGATCCTGTAGTTGACAATGCGTCCGTTCGGCGAGCACCGGCGGGCGTTCCACCGCATATGAGTTGTGACTGTTCCCACCCGGACCCGGAGCCGGATCCCGACTCGGCTCCGGACCCAGATCCGGGCACGTCCGTTCACCCGTTGCTCGAGTTGCATCGCACCCACCGATTCCTCGTGGTGGTCGAATTCCTCCTTTCGGTCGCGACGTTCGGTCTTTCGCTGGCCGTTGCGCTCGGGTGGCTCTAGGTCGGCGTCCTGGCTCCATCGCGTCGGAGCCGAAGCGTTACGAGGACGATGTAGGCTCCCGAGAGGAGGAGCAAGAAGAGTCCGATTCCCACCTGCAATCCAGTGGTTCCGAGAAGGATGAACAGCCAACCGGCCGCCGCGCCACCGTGGCCCCACGCGAGGTTTCCGTGTCCGTAGGCGGCGTGGAGCGTTCCGACGGCGAGGAAGGTTGCGGCGAACACCCACATTGCTATCGCCGTCGTGTCGATCCCGACGATCGTCTGGCTGACGACCGTTCCGTACACCAGACAGGCCATCGCGATCACGGTTCCGACACCGATAGCGGTCCCCTGAACGTCGACCGTTTCGACCGTCTCTCCCATAGCCGTCGTTTCGAGCGGGCGGGGATAGCCATGACGATTCGATATCATTCACTACCCGTGTCGGGGTTCACTCATGCGGTCTGCTGTAACGATTTGCCGGTGGTGAGTCGAACCGTGTGAGACGAGCATCGGTGGAGGAGCGAAGCGAGTCAACCGTTGCAACCGCAGGGCGGTCGCGGTTGCATCTGTAATGACTCACAGTAGTCCGTATCAGTCCGTCGCCGGCTACGTGAACAGATCCTGGAAGATATCCCCGAACAGTATCAGGAGTATCCCCGCAATGATAATGAGACTGAGGAAGACGAAGAAGATAATCGCCGCTTGCCGCCCGGTAAGCGCATCCCCCTCGAGGAACTCACTGAGATCCATACTGATTATTCACCGTCGGGTTGCTTAAATCGAGGGCATCGTTCTCAACTGTCTCATTCCCGCGGATATCACAGCGTCCGGTACTGTCCGCGCTGTTCGCTGACTTCGCCCTGTCTCGAGAGTTTTTTGAGCGCCTTTTGGGCGTACTCGGACGAAATTCCCCGGTTTCCAGCGTACTGGACGACTTCGTCCTCTGTGGGCTCCTCAAGTTCCTCGAGCGCTCGCCGGACGACATCTTTCTTGCTTCCGCGCCGGGTCGGGCCTCGAGGGTCGCGTTCGCCGGCGGCGTCGACTGCTTCGACGTCGAGACCGGACGCCTCGAGATACGCCGTGTCGTCGATGACGCCGCCGTCGACTCTGGTCTCGAGCGTGGCGAACGAGTCCATTTCGGCGAACGCTTCGCCCTCGCCCTGCCGATTGGCGAGCATGGACGCACGAACGTCTCGCGCGTGATCGGCGTCTTCGGTTTCGACGAACTTTTTGCGTTTCTCGTAGGCCCGGCGAGACCCACAACGCGGGCACTGGGTCGTCTCCGAGCGCCCCTCGAGAAGCCAGAGATGCGAGCACTCGCTACAGCCGACGACGGCATACATACCTCGACGGTCGTTCCCGTCGTAGTTTAACGTTCGGCAAGTGGAGTGAAAGTGAAGCTGCTGGGGATGATGAGTGTGTCTCGAGAAACGTCGATGGAGGCACGTCGACACCGAAGTTGGAAACGAAGCCTTCGTTATCGACCGCAAAGCGATCGTCTGTGAACCCGGTGGTTTTTCCGATTCACGGAGACCAGCCACACGCGGCGACGAACCACGGCGACGAAACTGTTCGTGGTGTGATTATTTCCAGCCGCTTCGGGAGAATCCGAGTCGGCAGGAATGAGTGTCGGGTTCGATATCCGCCAACTACCCGATTTATCGCCCGTTTGGACCACAATGGATCGATGCGTCGTCGAAAACTCTCTCTCGAGAACGCCGCCGTAAATGAATACTCGGCACCATAAACACGCCCAAATACCACGGAGTTATAAACTCCCTTTGGTAAAATGGGCCGATGGCAACGGAGTCGCGACAGGTACACGGTGGTCGTATCGAGACGTTCCTCAGACAGCTCGGGCCGACGTGGCTCGCCGGTGCGATCGCCGCGGGACCGGCGACGATGGCGAGTCTGCTCACTGCGGGTGCGAGTTTCGGCTACGCGCTCCTGTGGGTCGTCATCGTCGCTGCCGTCCTGGGCACGATCGGCCAGTATCTCGCGATGCGACTCGGATTGCTCACCGAGAAAGGAATCATCGCCGTCGTCGAGGAACACCTCGGCGAGTTCTGGGCGTGGGTGCTCCTCATCGACGCCGTCCTCGCCTCCGGGCTCGCACAACTGGTGATCATGCAGACGCTCGCCGACGTCAGTGCGACGATGGTCGGTAGTGCTGGATTCGCCGCCGCGGCCGACCCACGACTGTGGGGCGTCATCTGGGCGATTTTCCTCGCACTAACCCTCGCCGGCGGTGGCTACCGATTCGCAGAAATCGGCGTGAAAGTCATCGTCTCGCTGGTCGTGCTCGCGTTCCTCGCCGCCGCGTTCGTCGTCCCGATCGACACGAGCGCCGCAGTCTCGGGGCTTCAACCCGAGATTCCGGCGGGAGTCGGCGGCGCACTCGTCGCGGCGGGTGTCCTCGGCGGTGCCGTCCACATCACGCTCTTGACGATGCAGAGTTACACGATGCAGGCTCGAGGCTGGACTCGAGACGATATCTCGCTCGCCCGGTTCGATATCATTAGCTCGATGCTCGTCGCGTTCGGGATTTTCAGCCTCGCGATCTTCCTCGTCGCCGCGAGCGTGTTGCCCGAATCCGGGTTCGATCCGGCGACGATCACCGAAATTCAGGCCGCGGAGGCGCTCGGCCCGGTTGCAGGCGAATACGCCGTCTGGCTGTTCCTCCTCGGATTGTGGGGTGCCGCGATTTCGACGCTCGGCGGGAACACGATCGTTCCGCCGTACCTCCTCGCCGACAAACTGGGCTGGGAGCAGTCCGTCGAGGATCCTCGATTCCGCGCGATGATCGTCGTCGTCGCGCTCGTCTCCGCGCTCGGGGCGTTCCTCGGCGGTTCGTTCTTCCAGTTGCTCGTTCTCGTTCTCGCGTTCGGACTCGTCGGGACGCCGTTTGCACTCATCGTGATCCTCTACCTGTTGAACGATTCCGACGTCGTTCCCGAGACGAACTCGCTTCTCGAGAACGTCGGTGGGATTGCCCTGCTTCTCGTCGCGATCGTACTTGCGGGAGAATTCGTTCGCGGCGAACTCGCGACGGTCACGGAACCGGCCTCGGCGTTCGTCGTCGCATTCGCCGTCGCGATGGTGATCGCGATGCTCGGGCTTTGCGGTCGGTATGTCCGAGACAACGTTCTCTGACGGGGTCCCGGTTACAATTTCGGCAGCAGTAAGACCGACGGTCCCGATTTGTCTCTATGGCAGTCATCGTTACCGGTGGAAGCCGAGGAATCGGACGAGCGATCGCGACTCGACTGGCTCACGAACACGAGATCGTAGTCAACTACCGGTCCGACGAGGATGCGGCCGAAGAAACGGTCGAACGTGTCGAATCCTCCGGGTCTACCGCAACCGCTATCCAGGCGGACGTTTCGAAGCCAGCCGATGTCACGGCGCTCATAGAGCGGACGCGCGACGCGTTCGACTCGATCGACGCCGTGGTCAACAACGCAGGCATCGTCGAGCCAGCGCCGCTCGAGGAACTCGAGCCGGAAACGTTCGAGGAGGTCGTCACGACGAACCTGACCGGGGCGTTTTCCGTCACTCAGGCTGCGGCCCCGGATCTCCGTGAAACCGGGGGAGACGTGGTGATGATCTCGAGTATCGGTGGAACGGCCGGAACCGTCGATGCATCCTACGCCGCAAGCAAGGCCGGGTTACACGGACTTACCCGCTCGCTCGCCCGTGAACTCGGGGACGACGGCGTGCAGGTAAACGCGGTCGCGCCGGGGCCCGTCGAAACGGAACTGAACGACGATATCGTCGACTACCTCGAGTCCGTCGAGTTTCGGGGCCACGAGGGAATCGACACCCACCTACCCCAGTACGCCTGCGAACCCGACGCGATCGCTCACTCAGTCGAGTACCTGCTCGAGAATCCATACGTACAGGGCGAAGTGCTCTGTGTCAACGGCGGCATGCAGTTTCGATAAGTCGATTTGCGGCGACGGTTACTTGCCGTATTCCTCGAGTGCGTCCCACTCTCGAGCCATGAGTTCGCGGACGCCGTCGGTGAGAATCCCTTCGCCAAGTGAGGTCGCTCGGTAGTAGGAGTACAATCCGTCCTTGTCGGGCGATTTTCGCTTTCGATTTTCGATCAAGCCGACTTCGACGAGTTCCTCGAGATGGTAGTGCAACGCGTTCGACCGGACCTCGAGCTTGTCACGAAGTTCGCTGGCGCTTTGGGGCCCGTCTTCGACGAGCGTATCGACGATTCGAAACCTCGTTTCGTTCCCGATCGACCGCTGCATCGCGAGGTACTCCTCGAGCGAGAGGACGCTATTTTCGGGCAGTAATCCCTCGCGTTCTCGCCCCGCCACCCGTTCGGACTCTGCCATATGAATCTCTTGTCCGTGCGATCGCTTAAGTATTCGCTGACTCAGTGATTACTGAAATAGCTCGTATTTATATAGTATCGCGCAGCAACACCGGTATGCGCGACCGTCTGATCGCCGAACTCGGCGACCTGCAGCGACCGCGATTTCTCGTCTATTTGATGGGGCCCTACGAAGCGTTCGACGTCGAACGGGCTCTCGAGCACGCCGAACCCGAATCGATCCCCGAAGCGGTCGATTTCGGGGCGCTCGTCGATTCGAATCACGTTCTCGAGCACGACGAAGCCGCGCTTGACCTGTTGCTCGAGGTCCGCGACCGGCTCCGAACGAACGCCGGCGTCAACGCCTTTCTCGCTATCGATATCGACGTTCCACTCGAGGAGATGGACGCGGCGACGCAGAGCATCGAATTCGCCCGTGCGAGCAATGCCATCGTCTACGTCGTCCCTGCGGTCGGCGACAACCTCGGCGTCGGCATCGAGACCGGAGCCGTTCTCGAAGCGCTGTTCGACGACGAGACCGCCGATAACCGCCGAGAACGGGTGATGTTCGTCCACGAACCGAGCGTTCGGAGCGCGATGATCGCGGCCGTCCGCGATCGATGGGAGGTGCGCATCTACTCCTACGACGACCGAGCGGATCTGGCACGACAGCTTCGGTTGTTCGTTCGCGATCTCATTCGCAAGGAACGAACCGGCGAGTTGCCGCGACTCGAGTAAGTAGCAGGGACTCCCGCTATTTCGACTACCCGCGGGATCACTCGAGAGACTTTTTCATCGCGACGTGGGGAATCCCCGCCTCTTCGAACTCCTCGCCGTAACGCTCGTAGCCGAGTTCGCGATAGAACCCGGCCGCTCGAGTCTGTGCGTGAAGCTTGAGCGTTTCTAGGTCGTCCGAGCTGGCCTCCGCCTCGAGGGCGTCCATCAACTCTTGTCCGATGCCGTTCTCGCGGTGTGACTCGAGTACCGCCACGCGTTCGACCTTTCCGACGCCCTCGTCCGGTTCGCGAAGCCGAGCCGCGCCGATCGGGTCGCCGGTATCGGGGTCGCCCTCGTACGCGGTGAAGTGGACGGCGTCGTCTTCGTGCTCGTCGTACTCGATTTTCTCGTCGACGCCTTGCTCCTCGACGAACACCGTTTGACGGACGCTGAATGCGTCCTCGAGTCGTTGCTCGTCGTTGACGCGAACTACAGCCATCGTGGGAGTGTACGGATTCTGCGGTGAGAACGTTGCGGTTTCGGCCGACTGTCAACTGATCGATCGATATGATCGCTTTCGTTGGCGACCGAGATAATGATGGCATGAATAAATTTATTATAAATTAACAAAGTGTATTGCAAAGATGCTAGAGGACACATCCGCCTGGGACGGACCGGGAACCGAACGAGGAACTGGCCCGTGGATCGCCTTTACGCGGGTATTTGTCGGATCGTTGCTGCTGTACGAGGTGATCGCCGGCGGCTGGTGGAAACCCGGGACCCTCGCTTCGGGGACGAACGAGGACTGGATCGGTGCGAACGCCGGCGGCGACATCACTCGAGTTGCGGAACGAGCGATCGACGACGGCGTGTACGGCTGGTATGCGACGCTTCTCGAGAGCGCCGTGCTTCCGTACGCGACCGAGTGGAGCTACCTCGCGACCGCCGCGCAACTGCTTACGGCCGTCGCGCTTATTATCGGGTTGTGGACCCGCCCGGCGGCTTTCTTCGGCGTTCTGTACTTCCTTCCCGTGTTTCACTTCGGAACGATCCGCACCTCGCCGCTGTTTACGGTCCCGATCGCGTTCGTCTTCGTAGCGAATGCGGCGCGATACTACGGACTCGACGCGATTCTTGCAACTCGTTCGAATGCGATCGGTCGGGCGACCCGCGCGGTCAATCGGCCCCTTCCGATCCCTCGTCGGTGGTACCCCGAACTGGCGGCCGGGTTGGCGGTGATTTCGGCGTACTACCTGATTTCGATGCCGACGGCCGAGACGTCGCGTATCCTGTCGATCGGCCTCGAGATGACGATTCTGACCGCGCTCACCGCTGGCGGATTCCTGCTCGTCTTCCGGGGCGCGAGACCGGTCGCCGTCGCCGCGGACGCGCTCAGGATCTTCGTCGGCTATCGGTTCCTGCAGGAAATCTTCTTCCGGACCGATCTGGGACTTCCCGGCTGGGCGTCGGCGGACGTCCAAACGGAGGCGTTCGAAACCATGGCCGCCGAACACGCCGCGCCGATCGGCGCGCTCATCGAGACGGTGATTCTCCCGACGATGAGCGGTTGGATCGTAGCCTTTGCCGTGGTTCAGACTGCGGTCGGCGTCGCACTGCTCGTGGGCTGGCGAACCCGTTTTACGGGGGCCGTTGCGATCGGGTATCTGTCCGTGCTAACCGTCCTCGGGTTCGTCCGACTCGGCCCGTTACTGCTCGCGAGCCTCATCGTGGCCACCGCTCTCGGGGGTCGAAACGCGAGTTTGGACGCCGTTTCCGGACGCAAACCGGAGCCGCTATCGATGCCGGCCCCGTCGATGAACCACTCTCTCGTGGCTCCCGCTGCGCTCGTTCTCCCGATCGTCGTCTTTGCGGGGGTCACAATCGGTATCGATCCGAGCGCCGACGCCACGCCGCTCGCCCTCGAGTCGCTCGTCATGGCCGGGTTCGTGATTAGCGCGGCCGCAGTCGCGGTTCTCGAGGCGACGCGGCCGACCGGTGTCCGGAACCGATCGGAAGACGGCGAGCCGGTCGGTTCGTAGCGTCTCCGGCCGTCGCGTGATCCTGCTGGCTCGAGAGGGCCATCGGGGGTCGAAGACTCGAAAGAAAGAAAAACAGCGTTCGCGCGGTGAAGCCGCGAAAGCGGCCGAAAAACAGGCTGACGCCAGTTTTTCGATGTGTTCGGCGCGAGCCGAACGCCCGAGAAACGAGCTTATGCTAGTTTCTCGATGTTCTGGCGGTTTCACCGCCAGAGGACGAAAAGCTGTCTACGACAGCTTTTCGATGTTCGCAACGACTTCTTCGGCGTACTCGCTCGTCGCGAGCTTCTCGGCGTCCTCGAGCTGTCGTTCGAGGTCGTAGGTGACCAAACCTTCCGAGATGGTCTCTTCGACGGCGTCACGAACGAGGTCCGCGGCGTCGCTCCAGCCCATGTACTCGAGCATCATGCGACCCGAAAGGATCATCGCGGTCGGGTTGACCTTGTCCTGGCCCTCGTACTTCGGTGCGGAGCCGTGGACGGGCTCTGCGAGCAGGCGACCGTCGCCGAAGTTCGAACCGGGGGCGATGCCGAGGCCACCGATCTGTGCGCCGGCGGCGTCGGACATGTAGTCCCCATTCAAGTTCATCGTCGCGATGACGTCGTAGTTGTCCGTTCGCGTGAGCAACTGCTGGAGCATGTTGTCCGCGATGCGGTCGTTGACGACGAGCGTGTCGTCGTCGACCTCGCCGTCCTGTTCCTCCCAGAGGGTGTCCTCGGTGATGACCTCGTCACCGTACTCCTCTTCGGCGACCTCGTAGCCCCAGTCGCGGAACTGACCTTCGGTGAACTTCATGATGTTGCCCTTGTGGACGAGTGTGACCGAGTCTCGGTCGTGCTCTAAGGCGTAGTCGATGGCGCGGCGGACGAGTCGCTTCGTTCCGAACTCGGTGATCGGCTTGACGCCGATACCGACGTCGCCGTCGTGGATGACGTCGTCTTCGCCCATCTCGTCTTCGACGAACTCCTTGACCTGCTGGACTTCGTCGGTGCCTGCCTCCCACTCGATGCCGGCGTAGACGTCTTCCGTGTTCTCTCGGAAGGTGACCATGTCCATCTGTTCTGGCTCTTTGACGGGCGATGGAACGCCGTCGAGGTGGTAGGTCGGTCGAACGTTCGCGTAGAGATCGAGCAGTTTGCGTAGACCGACGTTCAGCGAGCGGAATCCTGCGCCGACCGGTGTCGTGAGCGGACCTTTGATCGCGACGCGGTGTTCTTTGATGGCTTCGACGGTCTCGTCCGGAAGATTCTCGTCGTACATCTCGCGGGCGGATTCGCCGGCGTAGACGCGCATCCAGTTGATCTCGTGGCCGGTCGCATCCGCGGCGGCGTCGAGCACCTTCTGTGCGGCGGGACCAACGTCGCTGCCCACACCGTCACCGTAGATAATCGGGATAATCGGATTATCGGGAACCTCGAGTTCGTCCTCGGAACCGTCCTTCAGCGTGATCTTCTCCCCTTGTCCGGGAACTTCGATCTTGTCGTAGCTCATTTCGTCTGTACGGTTCTTCGATGAGGGTAAAAGGTCTACCATTTCTCTCGAGCGCTTTTTTAAGTCAGGGTGCTTTATCGAGCAAAAAACAACCTGCCCGCTCACCGTCGGGGTTATTCGTCCCACTGACGGATCACGAGGACTAATCCGATCACGATCAGTACCGAACCGAATCCACCGATCGCGACCCGTCCTCCGCTCGTCAGCACCGATTCCTCGAGCGTGACCCAGAACGCGGCCAGTACTGTGATACCCAGAGCGATCGTTGCGCTTCCGCTGTCGGTCGGCCGAGTCGACGTTCCAAGTACCACTCGTCCAATTGCGATCGTTCCGATGATCAGACAGAAGCCGACCAGAAAGACGAGTGGCGTCATCGTCGTCCGGGTACACGGTAGGACGTGGTAAGTGTACGGGAAGCGGTACGATAGTCGATATTTGAACGGTTCGATACCGGTCGACGATACCCGAACCGACGGACAACAGTTCGGTACTCGAGGCCCGTGACCGGGAGAGTTAATCCCCCGGGATCACCACATCAGGACATGCAAATCGTCGTTCACGGTGGGGCTGGAAGCAATCCCAAAAACCCGACCGAGAGACGGGCGGTCCTCGAGGATGCCGCCGATGCGGGTGCAGCCGAAACCGACGTCGTCGACGCGGTCGTGACCGCCGTCGGCGCTCTCGAGTCCTCACCACGATTCAACGCGGGCGTCGGGAGCGCCGTCCAGAGTGACGGGAAGATCCGAACGGATGCGGGAATCATGACCGACGAACGTTCCATCGGCGCCGTCTGTTCGATGGAGGGAGTCGAGCGTGCGGGTTGTGCCGCACGGATCGTCATGGAAGAGACGCCACACACGTTCGTCTCGGGCGATCACGCCGTCGATCTCGCGGAGGCGTTCGACGTCGAGGTCGACGCCGATCTCTGGACCGATCGCACCCGCGAAAAGTGGGACGCTCTTGAGGTCCCAGCCGGCGGCACGCAGACTCAACTCGAGTGGATCGACGACCGCTTCGGAGAGACGGATCCGGGCGGAAGAGGCGAGTCCGACGCAGATGACGGCCCACGGGGTATCGATGATGAACACGATCACGACACCGTCGGTGCGGTCGCGTGCGACGGCGATTCCCTCGCGGCCGCAACGTCGACGGGCGGTCGCTGGCTGGCCCTCGCCGGTCGCGTCGGCGACGTTCCGCAGGTCGGGGCCGGCTTTTACTGCTCGCGGGCGGCAGCGGTAAGCGCGACCGGAGCCGGAGAGGATATCGCCCGAACGACGCTCTCGCGGCGGGTTGGAAGACACGTCGAGCGCGGCCTCGAGGCGGATGCGGCTGCCGAGCTCGCCATCGAGGAGTTCGCGGAACTGACCGGATCAACTGCCGGCGTAATCGTCGTCGACGCACGAGGTCATCTGGGATCGGCGTACAACAGCGATGCGATGCAGACGGCGAAACGACGGTAACCTGCGATAATCCACTCTAACGCGCTTTTGTCTTCCTTCTTTTCGACCGAGCGTTCCGCAGACCACGTCGTAATATCGACGATCGTCGTAGGACATATTTATTATTGTCGATGAAAATATGTCGATAATGCTCCGCCCACCACAGCACGCGGCCCAACGGTGTCCGCTTTGTCGAGCGACGCTGTCGAACGTCCAAGGCGTTGTCGCCTGTCCCGACTGCGAGTGGACCGGCGGCTCCGACTCGTCTCCCGTGTCCCGTTCGTAACTTCCTTCTCATCTTGCCTCTCCGCGAACCGACCGGTGAGTCCCATCCGCCGATGTCTTGCGTCTATCCGCCACGATAACGTCGGGTTCGTCCGGCGTCATCGCACAGTCGGCAGGCGGAACCTCTTTTTGCCGACCGATACAACCCGGGTACATGAGCGAAACGGAAGTCGATCTTGAGGCGGAGATGTACGAAAAGCACCGCGAAGCCGGCGAAATCCTCTCGCAGGTCCGCGCGGAGACCGCAGAGCGCGTCGAGGTCGGTGCGAGTCACCTCGAGATCGCCGAATACGCCGAAGACAGAATTCGAGAACTGGGCGGAAAGCCGGCGTTTCCGGTGAATATTTCGATCGACGAGGAGGCGGCACACGCGACGCCGAGCATCGACGACGAGTCGACCTTCGGCGAGGAGATGATCAACCTCGATATCGGCGTCCATATCGACGGCTGGCTGGCTGATACCGCTATCACCGTCGATCTCTCCGGAAACCCGGAACTCGCCGAGGCCCCCGAACAGGCACTCCAAGCCGCGATCGACGTCATCGAACCCGGCGTGCAGACGGGCGACATCGGTGCCGAAATCGAGGACGTGATCGACGGCTACGGCTACAATCCCGTCGTCAACCTCACCGGTCACGGTCTGGGCCACTGGGAGCAACACACGAGCCCGAACATCCCGAATCGCGCCGTTTCACAGGGAACGACCCTCGAGACCGGCGATGTCGTTGCTATCGAACCGTTCGCGACGGACGGCGGCGGGAAGGTGACGGAGGGCTCGAGCGAGGAAATCTTCTCGCTCGAACGGGACGGATCGGTCCGAAACCGGCAGGCTCGAGAAGCTCTCGAGCAGATCACCGACGAGTTTCGGACCCTCCCGTTCGCGACGCGGTGGCTCGAGACTGGTCGGCCAGAGGTCGCGTTGCGACGACTCAAACGCAACAGCATCGTTCACGGTTATCCCGTTCTCAAAGAAGACGAAGGGTGTCTCGTGAGCCAGAAAGAACACACGATCATCGTCACGGAAGATGGTTGTGAGGTAACGACGATTTAGGGCAGACTCGAGTGTTCCAAAGCAGTCATAGACATTCTCTATCACGACCGAGGCCAAAAAATAACAGCACGGAGATCCCACCTGTCGTCGTTGACTCCGTGCAACTGTTTTACTGCTGACTATCGGCGCCTTCTGGCACCCACTCAGGCGTTGTTCATCCGTTGGCTCGTCCGGTTCCCACAGCGCTGACACTCGGCCACGCGGTATGGCTCACGCGAGAACTGTGCGTTTTCCTGTTTGAGGCTCTCGGTTCGAATCTGCACGTTCACTTCGTGGACCGTTTCGAGTCCGCAATCGTCGCAGTGTTCGGTCATCCCATTGAATGAGTTGTCTGTTGTTGCCATTGAAACTGGGATAAGATTAGGGGTATGATAAACCCGCGTCCCATTTCGGATGTTGAGTCGTAATAATCGCAAGACGTGACGGGGGTAGAGAAAACCACTCACTGAGAACGCTCGAGATTGTTTAGAACCGGATTTAATGACTTATTAATCGACTTTCCCACGAATATGACAGCCAGTTAAGTTTGTATTACGGGTCCGCGACACGCTGAACCACGGGTATAACTAGCAGTATCCATTGGCAGACGTTTCGAGTGAAATGCTTTAGGCTCGGCTCGAATGTACCCAGTATGGACCAGGTGTTCGCACCGTGGCGGATCGAATGGATTAGACGTGAGAAGAAAAACCCCGACGTCGAGGAGTGTGTCTTCTGTGAGTTCCCCGAACGCGACAACGACCGAGAAAACCTCCTCGTTGCGCGGAGCGAACACGCGTTCGTTCTGTTGAATAACTATCCCTACAGCCCCGGTCACGTGATGGTGATCCCGCGCGTGCACACGGGCGACTACACGGATCTCACCGACGAGCAACTGCTCGATCACGCCCGGCTCAAACAACGGACGTTCGAGGCCGTCGAGACGGCACTGCAGCCCGACGGCTTCAACGCGGGTCTCAACCTTGGCGAGGGTGCCGGTGGCTCGATCGGTGACCACCTTCACACTCACATTGTCCCCCGTTGGCAGGGGGATACGAACTTCATGCCGGTGATTGGAGACACCTCCGTTATCGTCGAAGCGCTCGACGAAACGTACGAGCACCTTCACGAGGCCTTCGCCGAGCAGGACGGCACAAGCGTTCCCGGTGACGACCGAGCCGTCGTGTTCGATTGACAGCAGTCATTTCCGCTCGACAACCGGCCTTAGGCGTACGTTCGCTCGAGATACTCGAGGATGTTTTCCGATTCGGCCATCGTGACGCCGTACTCCTCGTCGACGAGGAGCGGCACCTGTCGTTGGCCGGAAACGCGTTTGACCTCGTTTCGCTCCGAATGTAGCCCCTCCACCCAGACGCTCTCGTAGTCGATATCGAGCGCCTCGAGTTCCTCGTCGACGATTTCACAGTACGGACAGCCCTCGAGCTGGTAGAGCGTGATCATACCCTGGCTTCGTCTCGAAACCGCAAAAGAGTGGGTGTCGTCTGCAACCGCTACCGAGAACTCCGCCATCGTCGCGTATTCGCGTCAAAAGTTGCCACTTTCCCGAATATAGAACTGTGGGAATCGAAGGCTAGAGGGGCTCCCCGAACGCGTATACCGTATTTTGGCCGGTGATCTCGAGATCGACGAAGTCGCCGATTTCGACCCCGTGATCGTCGGCGTTCTGGACGATGATCTGGCGGTACGCGCCGTCCCGGCACTTCACGGAGTCGGCGGTTCCGTCCTCGACGACGAGTGCGTCCTCTCGCACCTCGCCGACCATCTCTTCGTAGGCTCCGCCCACGATATCGAGTTTGAGGTCGCTCATCGCCTTCGAGCGCTCTTTTTTGATCGTGCCGCCCAGTCCCTTCATCTCGGCGGCGTCGGTTCCCGGCCGCTTCGAAAATCGCGTTACGTTGAGTTTCTCGGGCCGAGTTTCTCGAAGCAGGGCCATCGACTGTTCGTGGTCGTGATCCGTCTCGGTCGGGAAGCCGACGATGAAATCGGTCGATAGCGTCCAGTACTCGAGCGTCGAATCGAACGTGTCGACGACCTCGAGGTACTCCTCGACCTGGTGTTGTCGGCGCATATCGCCCAGCACGTCGTCCGAGCCCGATTGGACCGGCGCGTGGAGGAAGTTGTAGAGTTTCTCGTTATCGGCGAAGACAGTTGCCAGTTCCTCGCGGATGCCGTGGACCCCCTTCGGGTTCGCCATTCCGACGCGGACCCGAAAGTCGCCGTCGATGGCACAGATCCGCTCGAGGAGTTCGTGAAGCGTCCGCTCGCCTTTGTCCCACCCGTAGACGCCCGTGTCTTGACCGGTAATGCGAATCTCCTTCGCACCGGCGTGGACGAGTGCGCGGGCTTTCTCGACGTTTTCTTCGATCGGGGGGGAGTCGATTTTTCCGGTCGCTTGCTTAGTGATGCAGTACGAACAATCCGACATACAACCGCGAGCGATCGGGAGAATGCCGATGACGCCCTGCAGGATCGGCTCCGCGTCCGGCGTCGTCGTCGGGCACTCGCCGTTCGTGACGGCCTCGGGAACCTCGTCCCAGTGGAGCACCTCGCCGTCGATTCCCGCGCCCGCGAACTCTTCGCCCTGCGCGAGGGCCATACAGCCCGTGATGAACAGGTCCGCGGTTTCGTCGGCCAGCTCTTCGGCGCGGCGGAGCATGTTCTGCTCGGTCTTTTCGACGACCGTGCAGGTGTTGAGGATGGCGACGTCCGCCTGTTCGGGTCCCTCGACCTGGTGGTGGCCCGCGTCGCGGAGCCGCCGCTCGATCTCGCGGCTCTCTCCGCGGTTCGACGTACAGCCGTACGTCTCGATGTGATACCGGGCCATTCGTTTAGAAGGTAGTCTGGGCTCGTCGGCCAAAAGCGCGACGGATTCGACGTTTCCGCGAGCGTCTCGGTACCTCTTCTCACTCGGGCTCGCCTGATCGCCCGCTCGTCTCCTCGAGTCGGTCGTAGTTTTCGTCGACCACCTGAACCGTCGCGATAAACGCCCCCAGAACGACGGGACCGAAGAAGAGTCCCATGAATCCGAACGCGTAGACGCCCCCGAGGACCCCGACGATGATCACGGCGGGGTTGATGTCCGCGTAGCGGTCGACCACGATGGGACGAAGATAGTCGTCCGAGACGCCGACGATGATGGCACTGTAGACGAATAATCCGACGGCGAACAGCGGCTCTCCGGTTAACACCAGGTATCCGACCGCGGGCCCCCAGACCAGGAACGTCCCGACGAGCGGAATGAGTGCGAGGACGATCATCAACGCCGTCCAGAACGCGGCGTTCGGGATGTCGGTTACGAAAAAGCCGAGGCCCGCGATGAGACCCTGCGCCATGGCGATTAGGACGTGACCGAGGAGGACGGCTCGCATGACTTCGTCGAGCTCCGTGTAGAGGTCGTTCTGTACGTCCTCTGGAAGGGGGGTCATCTCACGGACCCAACCGTAGAGCACGTCGCCGTCTTTGAGCAGGTAGTAAATGAGAAACAGCGCGAGCCCGATCCCGACCAAAGCGTGCGTAATCGTGCTGAGCCACGCCGTCGACTGCTCGAGCACCGTCGTTCCTAGTTGCTGGCCGAGATCGGCGGCCGAGGAGGCGATATCGACTCCGAGGCCGAACTCGCTTTCGAGATACTCTTCGATTTCTGTTAGCTGGAGTCCTTCAGGATCGAGATTCTGCGCCATTCTAGCGGCGTCATCCGCGATGGCGATTACGACGAGGATGAACGGAAGGATGAACGCCACGACCGCGAGGATAACCAACGAGAACGCGGCGATGGTCGAGGACATCCGCTCTTCGAGGCGACGCTGGAGCGGCGAGAGAATGTACGCGATCAGTACCGCGGTTAGCACGTACTGGGCGAACGGAAGTACCAGTAGCAGCGACAGATAGCCGAAGACGGCCAATAGGGCGAGGAGGTATCCTTTCCTGCGGTTCACACTCGTATCCGTCAACGGATACTCGGATAAAACCGGCAGGGGCTCGTTCCAATCGATGAACGTATCGAATACGAGCGTCTACCAGCCGGAAAACGACGGTTGCCAAGATAGTAACGTGTTCGCAGGCGCGACAGTCGTCCGCACCCGCCACAGTCTTTCAAGAATCTGGTGCACCTATGGATACCCGAATGTCGACTCAGCTCGACCCCCTCTCTTTGTCGTCCGATCTGCTGTACGAAATCAAGACGGACGGTGATGTCGATGGGTTACAGCGCCACCTCGCTGCGCTCGAACGGTCGCACCTCCGCCGGTCGCTCCGCGGACGAGAGCAGCGACTCGCGTTCTGGCTCAACTGTTACAACGCGTATCTTCACCTCCTGTGTGAAGACGATCCGTCGGTCTTCGACGGGAGTTCGCTCGAGCGATGGAAGTTCTACGCGCGCGATTGCATTCCGATTGCGGGCGTCTGGTTGAGCCTCGCGGACATCGAACACGGGATGCTTCGGGGATCGAAACATCCGTGGGGGCTGGGATACCTTCCGCGGCCCTTCCCTTCGTCGTTCGAGCGCGAATTTCGGCTCGAGTCGGTCGACCCGCGAATTCACTTCGCGCTGAGTCGGGTCGGTGAAACCGGCCCACCTTCGACGGTGTTCTCGTCGGCGGACGTGGACGAAGAACTCGATCTGACGACCGAGTGGTACCTCGAGGAAACCGTCGTCTACGACGCGGGATCGAACACCGCAACCGTCCCGTTTTTGTTCCTCTGGTACCGCGGCGATTTCGGCGGTGAAAGCGGCGTGTTCGAGTTTTTGCGGGAGTACGACGCCCTTCCGGAAACCGCGACGCCGCGACTCGAGTACGAGAGCACGTACGGCGAGTCGGTCGATATCGAAACGACCCAGAACCGAGAGTGAGTGTTACTCCTCGAGGTACTCGAGCGTCACCGACTCGGCCTCGAAGTCCTCGAGGAACGCGCCGCTCCCGCCGATTTTGTACCGCTCGCCGTCGACGTCGATTTCGAAGGAGTTCTCGACGGGGAACGTCGAGGTGACGGGACGGACGAGGCTCTGCTGGACGGAAACGACGGGACCCGAAAGCGTCGACGGGAGGTCTCGATCGCCGACGGGCGACCCCGTGACCGTCGCTTCGATCGTGGCGTTCGCCGCTTCGTGGAGCGCGACCTGAAACACCGCGTTTCGAAACCCGTCGTAGGTTTCGGGGAGCGCCGCGGGCGTCGTCACGTACCGCTCGTCGGCGGTCGGCCAGTAGTTCGCCAGAAACGAGCCGACGAAGACGGGGACCAACTGCTCCTGACTGAGTGCGATCGCTTTCGTCTCGCTCGTCGTACTCGTCAACAACTGACTGGGTGCGAGCAGGCCGTGGCGTTGGTCGGTCGTCATCATCGTCGGAACCAGCGCGTCCCAGGTCCGGACCGTGCTCGCAGTGCCGGTAAACGTCGCGATGTTCGGGTCGTTGTCGTCAGTCGCACCGAGCAAGAGCAAGACGAGAACGCCCCGGTCGACCGTCTCCTCGAGCGTGGATCTAATCTTTGGGAGTATCTCGGTCGGCAGGGAGAGCGTGACTTCCGTCTCCGCGTTCGACAGCAACGTTTCGATTCGCTTGAGAACTGTCTGGCGGGATTTGATCACCTCGAACTGCTCGCCGGTTCGCTCGGTCGCGGTGTAGCGCGACCGAATTCCCGGCTCGATCGCTTCGACGCTATCGGTCAACCGGTCGACGACCGCTTCGGGCGGGACCGGTCTGATAACGGTCGGAACCGCGTGATCGTCGACCTCGACGAACCCCCGTTTCTCGAGCGCTTCGCTGATGCTGTAGACGTACCGCTTGGAGACGTCGGCGGCGTCCGAAATCGTGCTCGCTTTCGACTCTCCGTGTTCGAGAATCGCGAGGTACGTGTCGATCTCCTTTTCGGAGAGCCCGAATCGTTCGAGCAGGTCGGTGAGCCCGTCTTGATCCATGTATATGCAGTACGTCACAGATTGGGTCGGTCCCTGAAAAAGATTCGCTGTCGGCCGCTGACGTTGACGAGGACGCCCCGATCGCGCCCGAGCTGTTGTCGGCACGGCTCCATCGCCGATTGGACGAACGAGCAGGGATGTCCGACGATGGCGAGGTGAAAAGTGAGAATAAATATTACAACAAACTTTAATCCCCGTGGGATGTACTGGTGAGATACGATGACACTACATACCGCCCTGAACGACTTCAAGCGCGTTCGGGGAAGCGATCGCCGCTTCGCTGGCGAGCGTCGGTCGACGAAGGGGCTGTTTTCCGGTCTCGACGATCGACTCGTCCACGTGTCGCCCGAGGGCGCTATTAGCGACTACTCGTATCCGCTGTCGGGATTGGTCGGCGTCGATCGATCGCGGTTCGGTATCGACGTTGGCGACTCCGTCCACTGGTTCGATGACGGAATCCAGCGATACGTCGGCAGAACCGCCGTCGTCGAAACCGTCCATCGCGTTCGCGGCTACGCGATTTCACAGTACGATCTGACGCTGGGCCGACTCCACCTCACGCATTTCGTCCTCGAAACCGTCTCCGAGGAGACGGATCAGGAACGCGAAACTCCGTCGAACGGGATCTCGGAGACGCAAGTCGGCGCCGACGGTGATCTCGAGGATATCACGCTCCAGGCCTGTCTCGGCTTCGCACCCGACGGACGGGCCGGACAGGTCGGACAGCTTTGGCACGACGACGCCGTCGAGGTCCACCACGACAGCGAACGAGACGTTCTCACCGCGTCGACGGAGCTCGAGGTGACCGGACAGGTTCCCGAGACGTTCGACGAACTCCTCGATTCGGAGCCGAGCAGGCTCCCCCGTTCTTCGGACGACGGTCGCTACGAGGACGGCCGGCTCAGTCCCATCGCCATGGCGGCGGTCCAACTCGAGGGGTCGACCCCGCGGGCGACGGTCGCCACGCTTCTCACCGACGCGGACGAGCAAACCCGGACAGACGCGCTCGAGCGCGTACACGCCGGTGCAACCGACCACGCAACTCGCGAATCCCTCCTCGAGGCGGGCCGAACCCAGGCCGAGCGGATCGGTTTGGGACGGGACGCTCCGGCGGATGCGACCGTTGAGGGTGCGTTCGAGGACCTTCGGGCGCTTCAGCTGTTGCGTGCTCCGGGCGGCTCTCGAATTGCGGGCCCCGAATTCGACCCGTACTACCGATACTCCGGCGGGTACGGCTACACGTGGTTCCGGGACGACGCGGAAATATCGCGGTTCCTGCTCGCCGCGGACCGTCGCGCCGGACTCGGGCTCGAGGACTGGCACGAGGAAAGCGCCCGGTTCTACGCCGAGGCCCAGCGTCCCGACGGCACCTGGCCACACCGAGTCTGGCCCCACAGCGGCCGACTCGCGCCCGGCTGGGCGAACGGGCGACTCGAGAACGGATCGGAGGCGACGGCCGACTATCAGGCCGACCAGACCGCGAGCGTCGCGACGTACCTCGCGACCTATCTCCGCGTCGTCGATCCCTCGGACGAGCGCGTTCGCGACTCGCTGCTCTCCGCGATGGACGGCCTCGACGCCTCGCTCGAGGACGACGGCCTGCCGACCCGCGTCCAGAACGCCTGGGAGAACATGACGGGGCGGTTCACCCACACTGCGGCGACGTTTCTCGAGGCCTACGCGGCGATTGCGCGCGCGCCCCTTGAGGAGAGTAGCCGCGAGACCGCCACCGAACGCGCTCGGTCGGTTTACGGCGCGATCGACGACCTGTGGGTCCCAGAACGCGGAATCTACGCCCTTCGACTCGACGATGAAACGGTCGACGATCGGTTGGATGGCAGCACGTTCGCGCTCGCGTCGGCCCATAACGAGTACGAACGCCTCGAGCGTGGGAGGGTCGACGACGAGCGACTCGACCGGTTGGTTTCTCACGTCGAAACGACCATCGAGGGTCTCTGGCGGAACCCCGACGGACCGGTCGAGGGGTTGGCGAGGTTCGAGGACGATCCGTGGCGGATTCGCGACCAAACCCAGCCGAAAATTTGGACCGTGACGACGGCGTGGGGTGCCCACGCCGGGGTCGAACTCGAGGAGCTGCTCGCGACGAACGACCACGCCGCTGCCGGTCGGTTCAGCGAGCGAGCGAAAGCGCTGCTCTCCGCAGTGGAGCTGGACGGACCGCTTCGCTTTGCCGGCGGGTACCTCCCCGAGCAGGTGTTCGACGACGGGACTCCGGACTGTGCGACGCCGTTAGGGTGGCCCCACGCGTTGGGTCTCGCGACGAGAACTGCGCTCGCGGACCTCGAGCACTCGGCCCCGCCCGCTGTCGATACGCAGCCGTCGCTGCGGGAGTAAGGGAGATTCGCGAGAATTTCGTTTTGTAGGCGATCGTGCGGTTGGTTTCGGTTCAGGACGTTGCCATGGCCTGGAGCTCTTCGGACGAGCCGAGGAGATCGCGGCCGGTTTCGGAATCGAAGAGGTGGATATCGTCCTCGTCGAACGTGAGCGTCACGTCTTCACCAGGCCGGGGTTCGATAGCCGGATCGACCCGAGCGATGAACTCGCCCGCGATATCGAGGTGCAGGAAGTTGTCCGAGCCGACCGGTTCGACGACCGAAACGCGTGCGGTAATCGAGTTTCGAGCATCGTCGGCGAACACGACGTTCTCCGGACGGATCCCCAGCGTGTACCGACTCGAATCGAGGGAGTCGACGTGTTGATCCACGTACGCCGCCGAGAGTTCGAAGTCAAACTCGCCCTCGAGGCCAGTGAGACGAACGGCGTCTCCGCGAGTCTCTGCGTCGACATCGACGAAGTTCATCGACGGAGAGCCGATGAAGCCGCCGACGAACTCGTTGGTGGGGTTCTCGTAGACGTCCGTCGGCTTTCCGAGTTGTTGGAGCTCTCCGCCGTCGAGGATAACGATCCGGTCGCCCATCGTCATCGCCTCGTGCTGGTCGTGGGTGACGTAAACCGCCGTAATGCCGAGTTCGTTCTGGAGGCGCTGAATCTCCGCGCGCATCGTCGTTCGAAGCTTGGCGTCGAGATTCGAAAGCGGCTCGTCGAAGAGGAACACGTCCGGTTCGCGGACGATCGCTCGTCCGAGGGCGACGCGTTGTTTCTGCCCGCCCGAGAGCTGATCGGGTTTGTCCTCGAGCAATCCCTCGATGTCCATCATCTCAGCGGTTTCGACGACCTGCTGTTCCCGTTCGGCCTCGCTCATGTCGGTGCTCATCCGGAGCCCGAACGCCATGTTTTCGAAGACGGTCTTGTGCGGGTACAGCGCGTAGTTCTGGAAGACCATCGCGACGTCACGGTTTTTCGCGTGTACGTCCGTGACATCCTCCCCGCCGATGGAGATCGTTCCCGATGTCGGTTCCTCGAGCCCGGCTAACATCCGGAGTGTCGTCGTCTTTCCGCATCCCGACGGTCCCACGACGGTGACGAACTCACCGTCTTCGATCTCGAGATTCAGGTCGTCGACGGCGACGACCGTTCCAACGTCGTACTCCTTTCGAAGCGATTCGACCCTGACTCGTGCCATTTGGCCAGTGGTTCGTCGAGGGGACGTAAAACCCTTTCCCAAAAATTAGAATATAAGAAGTAATATTACAACATATAATTGCACATCTCGAGATCCGCTGTTCGGATGGTTTGGGCGTTCAATATGGCATTTGAGCCGAAACACTCTATCAGACACTCGTGTTCTACACAATTCTTCGATACACTCTATCTCCCCTGTATAGGGCCTGTAGCGGCCCGTTTCTCGTTTGCGTCCCGGATAGCGCGGCTTCGAACCTAACTACTAAATATATGAAGATATAATACATCACTGTTTCCACCATGTCAATGGAACGCAGACAGCTACTGACGGGGATTGGCGGACTGACAACGGTCGGTGTCGCAGGGTGTTTGAGTCGAATCACCGGGGGAGATCAGGGAACGACCGCCTGGTACGATTTTACCGAGGCACAAGAAAACGCGTTCGAGGAGTATCTCGAGGAGTTCAACGGCGACCGAGCGGACGAGCTCAACGCGGAATCACCCGCCGAGATGGAAGAGGAGCTCGAAACGGCGCTTCCAGCCGAACAGGGGCCAGAGACGTTTAACTGGGCGCACGACTGGATCGGCCAGTACCACGAGCAAGATTTCGTCTACGACGCGAGCGACGACCTCGAGATCGACCTTGAGGAGACCTTCACGGAAAACGCGGTCGAGGCGGTCCAGTGGGAGGGTGCGGTTTACGGACTACCGTACGCGATCGAGACCGTTTCCCTGATGTACAATCCGGAGTACGTCGACGAGCCGCCCGAGACGCTCTCGGAGATGGTTGAGATCATGGAAGAACACCACGACCCGGAAAACAACCAGTACGGGCTCTCGATGCCGGCCGTCGATCCGTACTTCCCGAGCGCGTGGCTGCAGGCCTTCGGCGGCTCTCTGTTCGACGAAGAGACCGAAGAGCTCGGTATCGAAGACGAGGAGTTCATCGAGGGTGTCGAACTCCTCGAGGACTCCATCTGGCCGTACGTTCCCGGCGATCCCGACTACGATAGTCAAGTGCCGATTTTCAACGACGGAAACGCGCCGTTCGCGATCAACGGCCCGTGGGAACTCGACGGGTTCCGCGACGCCGGCGTCGACGCGGAGGTGGCACCGCTTCCCGACATCGACGGCGGCGATCCGACGCCCTATACTGGCGTGCAAGTCTGGTATTTCACCTCGGAACTCGAAGCGGCCGACCAGGACGGACTCGAGACGACGATCGAGTGGGCCGAGTGGTACACGACCAACGAGGAGGCGATCGTCGATAACGCAGAAATTCAGGGGCTCATCCCCGTTCATCAGGACTACGCCGACGGCGACGACGACCTCGGCGAGGACGTCGAAACCTTCGCCGAGACCGTCGAGATGGGGACGCCGCTTCCGACACATCCGAAGTCCGACCAGATTTGGGACCCCCTCGAGGAGGGCCTCGAGCGGGTGTTCCACGGCGACGAGAGCGCCGAAGAAGCGATGGAATCGACCGCCGACGAGATCCGCGACCGCTGGGACTAACGCGCGCCTGATTCAGAGTATCCATGTCTTCCTCACTCAGATCCCGCGTTTCCGACCACGGGCAGCGACGCCTGCCGTTCGACGTTCAAAACGTCGGACTCGCCGGACTCTTGCTCGTCGCCCCCGGCGTCGTATTGTTCCTTTCGTTCATGCTGTTCCCGATCGCGTTTCTCGTCTACCTCTCGTTTACCGACGCGACCCACGCCGGAACGGTCATCGGCGGCGAGGCCTCAGTGGTCGGGTTCGACAACTACGTCGCCTTGTTCACCGACCCGCAGTTCTGGCGCTCGTTCGGGATCACGTGGCTGTTTCTCGCCATCAGTCTCGCCATCAAAGTCGTGCTCGGGATCGGGATCGCGATGGTTCTGACCCACGCTCGAGTCGTCGGGAAACGATACATGCGGGCGCTCGTGATCGTCCCGATGGGGTTCCCGGCGATTTTCGTGATAACCGTCTGGGACGGCATGTTCAGCGGCGCTCGGTACGGTCCGCTGAACCAGCTGGTCGCAACGTACAACTCCATCGTTTCAGGACTCGTCGGGGCGCTCGACAGTCTCCTGTTCTTCGTGGCGCTTTCAGCGCCGGATATCCTGCTCGCCGATATTCCGATCAATTGGCTTAGCGGCCGCTGGAGCGCGTTCTTCGCCTACGTCACGACGGAGGTGTGGCTGGCGTACCCGTTCATGGTGATCATCATCGTGAGCGCGTTACAGGACGTGCCGATGGATCTCCACGACGCCGCGAAAGTCGACGGTGCGGGCTACGTTCATCGGTTCTTGCACGTCACGCTTCCGTCGATCAAGCGGCCGGTGCTTTTCGCGTCGATCCTGACCGCCGCGACCTCGTTCCAGCAGTTCTTGATTCCGTTCATCTTCAATCGGGGCGGCCCGTCTCGACAGAACGAACTGCTGATCCTCTATGGCTACCGTGAAGCCATCGATCTGAACGAGTACGCGTTCGCCTCGGCGATCATGGTCACCGCCATCGCCTTCATCGGCATGTTCATGTGGCTCGCCGTCAAGAAAGGAAAACTCGCGGAGGGAATCGATTCCGCATGAGTCGTTTCAATCGCTACACCAGTTTCGTCGGTCGATGGACAGTCAACAAACTAACCTGGCCGCAGCGGGTCGCCGAATCGGCTCGGACGACCGTCGAACAGGTGCGAACCGGTCGGCGGTCCGTCACCGACGTCGCGAAGACGGGTCTCGGGACGGCGGGCGCCTTCACGATGATGATTATCCTGTTGTTCCCGGTGTACTGGGTGTTCGCCGCGTCGCTCTCGCAAGGGGCCGGATTGATGAGCACCGACGGTATCTTCGCCGATCCGACGACGTACAACCTCGACGCCTACCGGTGGGTGCTCTTCGAATCGAACTTCGTGCACGCGCTCGGAAACAGTATCATCGTCGTCTCGATCACCGTAGCGGTCTCGATGTCGGTGATCATCCCCGGCGCGTACGCGCTTTCGCGCCGAAAGTTCCTCGGCCGACGTGGGATCCTCTACGGTTACGTCCTGTTTACGCAGGTCGGCGCGGGGCTGTCGATCGCGACGCTGATCGCGCTCTACGCCCTGTTCGTCAACTTCGGGCTGGATAACAACCTCCTCGTGCTCGGCGTGTTCTACGCCGCGGGGGCGATCCCGTTCAACACCTGGCTGCTCAAGACCTTCATGGACAACATCCCCGTCTCCTACGAGGAAGCGGCCGTCATCGACGGCGCGAGCCAGTTGCAGGTTATCCGCGAGGTGATCCTTCCGCTGTCGAAGCCCGGCATCGCCGTCGTGCTGGTCTTTACGTTCCTCGCGGGCTGGAACGAGTTCATCATCGCCCAGACGTTACTCCAATCCCACAACTACACGCTCTCGGTCGAACTCTATGCGCTCATCGCGGGCGGAAGTTACGAAACCCCGTGGACGGAGTTCTCGGCGTTCGCAATCTTGTTCGCGCTGCCCGTCGCGATCATCTACTTCCTCGCACAGAGCTACGTCGAAAGCGGGCTCTCATTCGGCGGCATGGAAGGGTAATCGCTGTTCTGGTCGTCTTTCCGTTTTTCAGCCCGCATACGTACGGAGAGCGAGATGTTCTCCTCGAGTCGACGGGAAGCCTCGAATTTCGAGTTTAGCTTCTCGAGTCGTAGGCGCATGCAGGAGCGAAAAACCGACCGAAGAAAACCGGTGGCGCGGACAGACTCTCTGTTGCTATGGATTGGAGTTTGGATCCGAACGCGGTCTCAACACGTTCGAACCGCGCGCCTCGAGTCCTCAGCGCCGAACAACGCTGAGCAGAGCTCAACGAACGTGACGCGTCTTATGCCTCGTCGAAGAGCTCTTCGCCCTCGACCATCCGCTCTTCGACGACGTCTATATCGAGGGTCAGGCCGAGACCCGGCTTCTCGGGAATCTCGATCGAGCCGTCCTCGATGACGTCCTCCTGAACCAAATCCTCCCACCAGCCGAGTTCGTAGCTGTGGTACTCGACGGCCAGCGAGTTCGGAATCGCCGCGCCGACGTGGGCCGAGGCCATCGTGGCGACGGGCGAGGCGACGTTGTGCATCGCGACCGGGATGTAGTACATGTCCGCCAGATCCGCAATCTTTCTGGTCTCGCGCATGCCGCCGACTTTCGGCATGTCGGGGGCGATGATGTCGACGGACTGCTTCTCGATGAGCTGGCGCTGACCGTGTTTGCGGTAGACGTTCTCGCCGACGGTAATCGGCGTCGTCGTCGATTGGGTGACCTCCCGCTGAACGTCGTGATTCTCCGGCGGGACGGGGTCCTCGAGCCACCAGACGTCGTACTCTTCGAGCGCCGTCGCGAGCCGCTTTGCGCTGTCGGCGGAGAACGTCCAGTGACAGTCGAAGGCCACGTCGGCGCGACTGCCGACGCGCTCTGTGATCGCTTCGACGATCGAAACCTTATGGTCGATCTCGGGGCCGCGAAGGTGGCGGTTCGCGCGGTCCTTTTCGTGACCGGACGGAACGTCGAGGTCGAACTTGAGCGCGTCGTAACCTAGCTCCTCGACGACGCGTTCGGCTTCGTCGGCACAAGCGATCGGGTCGGCTTCGTCTTCGGTGTGACAGTCGCAGTAGACGCGAACCTCGTCGCGGTACTTGCCGCCCAAAAGCTGGTAGGCCGGAATCTCGAGGATCTTGCCCGCCAGGTCGTGCAGTGCGACTTCAATGCCCGAAATCGCGGTGACGGTGACGCCGCCGATCGAGCCCTCGCCGGACATCTTCTGGACGAGGTGTTCGGTCAGGCGGTCGATGTCGAGCGGGTTCTCGCCCCGCAGAAACGGTTTCATGCGCTCGATGAGTTCGGGCGCACCCGCGCCCCAGTAGGCTTCGCCGGTCCCGACGATACCGGCGTCGGTGTAGATACGGACCAGCGTCCACGGGAAGTTGCCGTCGACCATCGTGGTCTGGATGTCCGTGATTTCGACGTCCCTGTCGCCCCCGCGCTCGCGCGTAACGTTCATCGTTTCCGAGGACAGTTCCCGCATCGTGTACTCGGCGTTCGGATCGTGTAGCTGTGAGTAATCGACTCCCATGACTAATGAGTTACTCGTATCATAGTAATGTTTTTCTATCCTGTGAATACATTTCGCAGCCGGACTCGTGCGGTCTGTGTGTTCCATTCCAGCGAGCCAGCAAATAGTCCTTGTGCCGCCGGCGGATCGACGTGAATCCGGCCGACGATCGTCCGCAGGTCTCTCGAACGGTCCGTAGTCGGCTCGTCTCGAGTCCGCGTTCGATCAGATCGTGTCGAACTCGACCGCCGTCTTGATCACCGAATCGTCCTGTTCGAAGGCCCGTTCGAAGTTCTCGAGGGCGTAAACGCCGGTAACGAGGTCGTCGGTAATCCACTCCGGAATCGACGAGAGCGTATCGATGGCAGCCTCGAAGTGGCCGCGGTGTGAGTTAACAGTTCCCACGAGGGCCTTGTTGTGAAGGACAAGTTCCCGGTGGAGCCGTCCGCCGTCGACCTCGAACGACCAGTCGTCGGGGACGCCGACGAGCGCGCCGACGCCGTTCGGTGCGAGCGCCTCGACCGTCTCGAAGGGGTGTTTGGCGTATCCCGTCGCCTCGTAGACGAGATCCATCGGCTCGTAGGCTTCGGAAATCTCGGAAACGGGCGTTTCTCGTGAGTCGACGTACGTCGAGCCAAGATCCTCGACGACATCGATCGACGGATCGGGCCTGTCCCGCCGTCCCAGACAGTACGTTCGATCGATCTCGAGGACCTCCTCGAACATCGCGAGGGTCACGAGTCCGAGCGAGCCGTTTCCGAGGACGATCGCTGATTCGGGTTCCCAGTGAACCGCCGAGCGGGCCGCCTGGGCGTGCTCGAGCGCTTTCTCGGTGATGCTGATCGGTTCGACCAGAAAGCCGAGCGGTGCGAGATCGCGGGGTACCGGGACGAGCGTGTCGGCGGGGCTGGTGAAGTACTCCGCCATGAACCCGTGTTCGCCGACGATGCCGCGCTCGAGGTATGCTCCCTCGGGTGCCATATCCGGTTCGCCGCGTTCGAAGTACTCGTTTGTCCCATCCGGCGGCCTGCGGACCGTCGGCGCGACGATGTCGCCGGCGTCGAGATCGGTTCCGTTCGGATCCTCGACGACGCCGACCGCCTCGTGACCGAGAACGAGGCGGTCGCTCCCCTCGGGGGGTTCGCCGTGTGCACCGCGGATGACCTCGTGGTCGGTGCCGTCGACGCCGACGCGAAGCGTTCTGACGAGCGCTTCGCCGGCCGTCGGCTCGGGTATCGGTTTTTCGACGACGGTAAGATCGCCGGCACCTGGTTCGACTGCGATCGCTTTCATTGCTCGAACACAGACGACGCGCAACAATAAATTTACCTGATAGCGAGTAAATACTCTCGGACCGTCTATTGGGGTAACGACGGCTGCTGACAGACAACGGTGGCTCCCACAGTCCAAGCGTTCAATGCTCCCGGCTTGGTAGCATACCTATGGCATACACCGTCTCGCGCGAGACTCAGACGCTCGTAACGCTCCACGAAGGCACCGACACGACCGCCTGCGACGAAGCGACGGACGAAATCGCCGAGGCGCTCGAGTCGCTGATCGAAGTGGAGACCAACGGCGTAATCGATTGGAACAGTCTCGATGCCGAGGTGTACGAACATCCCGCGGCACCGTTCGACCCGTACACGATCGCGATATCGTTTCGTCTTTTCGTCGACGTGGATGCGGACTCCGCACAAGCGGCGGAAGAACTGGGTGCGAAGAGTATCGAAGCGATCCTCGATCGTGCGGGGTTCGAGTCCCTCTCGTATCCGTCGCCGGCAACTGCGAGCGAGGAGTAACGGAGCGTACTCGTTCGGCGAGCACGCCAGTCGGCGGCGGTGTGCTCTGTGGGATGGCTCAGTTCCAGAGTTTCGTCGCGTCGACGACAGCTAGCCCCTCGTCGTCTTCGACTTCACAGATTCGGATGACGAGGTGTGCCTTGCAGTAGTACTCGACGGTCTCGATTCCGGTGTCGTTGTTCCGAACGATGAGCTGACACGCATCCTCCTTCGAGCAGTTCGTGGAACGCTCGCACATACCTGTTGAGAGTGGATAATCCACTCGTCAATAAGTTGTTGTCGGTGGATACCCCCGTCCGTTTATGAGGGGTCAGATAGCACGCCATAACGACGTAGATTTTGCCCGATGAACGTCCGCTCGTAATTCAACCGTTCGCGCGGAGGCCACATCGCCCGAACTTATGTCGATAGCCGACAAGGGACCGATATGGAACTCGAGCTCCGATTCTTCGCAACCTTCCGCGAGGCTGTCGGCCAGAAAGAAAAGCGCCGGACGGTCGAGGACGGCGCATCCGTCGGCGACGTTCTCGGCGCACTCGAGGCCGAATACGACGGACTCGAAGGTCAGTTACTCGAAGACGGTTCGATTCGACCGCAGCTGAGCGTGCTAAAAAACGGCCGAGATGTCGTTCATATGGCAGGTCCGGAGACGCCGCTCGAGGACGGGGACCGACTCTCTGTCTTTCCGCCGGTTGCGGGCGGATGACCGGTTCAGGGTGGGTGGGCGATCGGCACGCGATGGCTGATCGGTTCGAGGCGGGCAATCGGTTCAAACTGGAGACGGGCGTTCAGCCTATCGCGGGTTCCCAATTCCACCCTCGAATGTCTCTCGTCGGCGAACCTTGCATGCAGTTTCGCCGTCGAAGATGGCTTTATTCGGCTGGTACCCGAAGAGCGTGTATGACACGGCGTATCGAGCGCTCCTTTCGGGGGATTTCCGAACGGCTCGCGGTTCGCTATCTGCGGAATCTCGGGGGCGAACGGGTCGACGACACCACCGTCGAGAGCGATCGGTGGTCGGCGTCGATCAGCTCGGAGACGGTCGGAATCGGCCCGTCGCTTACGCTCACCGAGGTGACCGTCGTCTTCGAGGGTGAAGGCGACAATCTCGAGGAACTCGTCGAGGAATTTGCACAAAAAGCGATGCGAGCGGGTGGCTGATGGCGGATCCGATCGAGGGACAGATCCTGGTCCTCGCCGCCGCGAAAGCCAGCGTCCCCCCGACCCGGCTCCCGGCGCTCGTCGAGCGGGCACAGGAGCGACTCGAACCGGATCTCGAGCGGTACCGTCGGGAGTACGAGTCCGTCTTCGAGGACGAGGACCGCTGTGCGTTCCTCGTCGAGTGGGGCCACTGGGAGGATATCGGCGAGCGCTTCGACTGGAACCGCCGGGAAACGTCGGCGGTTCGCCGCGCCCACGAAGCGCAACTAGCGCGGATCGGCAGACGTCAGGATCGGCTCGCGGAGTTCGAAGCGGCACTCGAGATTCGCGACCCGCTGATTATCGGAACCTGAAAGCGGCCGAATTCTCGATCTAGCGGTTGTTGTACTACTCGCTCTCTAACCGCTGGATCAGCGCCTGCCGGAACGTCCGCGGCGACCGAGCTTCGCCGCGGGCCATGAGGAACGTGCCCTCGGACTGCCGGACGATGCGCTGTGGGAGCGATCCGTACAGCGCCTGCGCGACGGTGCTCGTTCCCGTCGCGCCGATACAGACCGTCTCGTACTCCGCGGTCGCCTCGAGTAGCGTTTCCTGCACGTCGTCGCCCACGAGCACGCGCGACTCGAAGTCGTCTTCGGAGAGCCCCGCATCGGCTGCGACGGTTTCGATCGTCTCCCGGCCGGCCTGTTTCGGATCGGCTTTTTCGGCGAGTTGCTCTTCGGCATCTTCACTCGAGTCGGCACTCTCGTCCGCATCCACACTGCTGTCGGCGTCCGCCTTCGGCTGCACGTTCAACAACGTTAAC
This sequence comes from Halostagnicola alkaliphila, assembly GCF_055379965.1. Taxonomy (NCBI): domain Archaea; kingdom Methanobacteriati; phylum Methanobacteriota; class Halobacteria; order Halobacteriales; family Natrialbaceae; genus Halostagnicola; species Halostagnicola alkaliphila. Next base: position 1,087,592 of record NZ_AP043826.1, read on the forward strand.
GTGCTCTCGGGGAACGCTCGCCGAAGCTCACCTGCGCGTCGAGCGGATACCGGCGCGTGCGGGCCGCCGCCCGCGAGCGTCACGATATCGTTCGGCGACTCGCTCGGGTCCTTGACCAGCGTCACCTCACACGGCGCCCGCTCGAGCAGCGGATCGATCGTCGATCCGAAAATGACGTCTCGGCGGCGTCGGCTCCCCGCCCATCCCAACAGTATGTGATTCGCGTACTCTTGCTCGACGACCGAGAGCAGCGTTTCGCCCGCGTCTCGACCGACGATAGCCCGCGTTCTCACCGTGACGTCGAGGTCGGTCGCAGCGTCGCGAACGTTGTCGAGGAGGGTCTGCTGGCGCTCGACTCGCTGTTCTTCGAACTCGATCTGTGCCGGCGAGGTCTGGGGTGGCACCTCGATCACGTTGACCGCGACGAGTTCGCTCTTGCCGTCCTGACCCGCGGCACTCGCGGCGGCGTACTTGATGAGCGGGCGCTGGGTTTCGGGATTTGCAACGGGGACGACGACGCGATAAACGTCCTCGTCGAGCGTGTCCTCCGATTGCGGGGCGACCGCTTCGCCGATGAGTGTCGTCGAGATCGCCTGCTCTTTCGCGTAGAACTGATACCAACAGATTCCGACGGCGACGACGCCGATGCCGATCAGTTGCACGACGCGCGGCATCTGGAACATGACCGCGATACACGTGAGAAATCCGAGTATCGGAACGATCGGATACAGTACCGACGGAATCCGGAACGTCGGGTCGTACTCGTCCGGATCGGCGCGTCGAAGGACGATGACGGCGACGTGGACGAGCGCGTACGTGATGAGGAACGTGAAACTCGCCACGTCGGCGAGCGTCGCGATCGGGAGCGGACTGGCGACGAGCGCGAGGATGACGACACCGGTTGCGAGAATCGCGCGATATGGCGTCCGGTACTCCTCGTGAATCGCGTTGAGCCAGTTCGTCAGGATCTTGTCCCGCCCCATCGCGAAGTTGACGCGCGCAGCCGAGAGGATCGACGCGTTCGCCGAGGAGATGGTCGCCAGAATCGCGCCGACGATCATCACGATGGAACCGGCGGTCGCGAACTGTTGGCCGTATCCCGCGAATACGAGTTCGCCGAACTGACCGGTGGCGTCAGCGGCGACGTCGGCGACCGGCACCTCGGAGTCGGCCAGTTCCGACACCGGAAGCGTTCCGGTGCTAACGAGCATGACGAGAACGTAGAGGATGGTCGGCGTGACGACCGCCGCGATCATCGACAACGGGAGGTTTCGACCGGGGTTTTTGATCTCTTCGGCGCTCGTCGCGATCACTTCGAAGCCGATGAATGCGACGAAAACGGTGCCCGCCGTTGCGCCGATAGCAGGCGTCCCTTCCGGTGCGAACGGCTCGAGAAGGTCGGGATCGATCGCGAAGAGACCGACGACGATGAAGAGGAGAATCAATCCGACGAGCATGACGACGATGACGTTCTGTAACGACCCCGTCTCCTTGGTGCCGCGATAGTTGACGGCGACGAGTAACGACGTCATCGCCAGCCCGGCGAGAATCACAGAAAACGCCTCCGAGGGGAGTCCCAGAAGGTACTGCCCGAAGCCGAGCATGTAGAACGCCGTCGCGAACATCAAGCCGGCCCACATCCCCCAGCCGACGATCGTTCCGAAGAAACTGCCCAACGCGTGGTTGACGTAGTAGTAGCTTCCGCCGGCTTTCGGCATCCCGGTCGCCAACTCCGACAGCGAGAGGGCCGCGAGTAACGCGATGACGCCGCCGATCAGGAACGAGATCATGCTCGCGGGGCCCGCTGCGTCCGCGACGATACCGGGGAGAACGAAAATACCGGCACCGATCATCGTTCCGAGCCCGAGCGTGTACGCCTCGATGAATCCCAAGTCGCGAGCGAGTTCTTGATCAGACATGGTGTAATCGTCTCCCCCGATATTGGGGCCGAAACCCACACGATTGCCGGTAAACCGCACGGCCGCTGGTGAACTGCGTGTGTCTAGGATGCGAAATCAGTCAGAACATATATTTGTATCGGTAGGATTTTCGCTTCCGTAGCTATTCGAGGTGAAAATGCGGTTTGAATAATCCGTGGGCTATTTATTGTTCTATCGTGAAAACCAGGCCAGTGACCAATGAGGGTGAGTCTCTATCGCTAACCGCCGTCCCGACTCGGGATACCGCCTCGACGAGATCGATCGGCGGATAATCTATGCGCTGATGGCCGACGCGCGCAACACGTCGGCTCCCATGATCGCCGAGGAGGTCAGCGTTTCCCCGGCGACGATCCGCAATCGGATCGACCAACTCGAGAACCACGGTATCATCCGCGGCTATCACACGTCGGTCGATTTCGAGTCCGCAGACGGCGGATTGACGACGCTCTTTCAGTGTAACGTCCCCGTCGAAAACCGCGAGGCGATCGCACAGAAGGTGAGCACGATCCCCGGCGTTATCAACGTCCGAAAACTGATGACCGGCCGACGAAACCTCCACGTACTCGCCGTCGGCGCGGATACGAAATCGCTCGAGCGCATCGGGCGCGCGTTATCCGAACTCGGCGCGGAAATCGAAGACGAGGATCTCGTTCAGGACGAAATCTCGCGCCCGTACACGCCCTACGGCCCCGACGAAACGGCGACGGATCCGACGCCGATGGACGTGATCAGCCTGACCGGCGACGCGAACGTCGTCGAAGTCACCGTCGGTTCCGAATCCGAGATCCGCGACTACACGCTCGAGGAGGCGGGGAAAAACGGCGTTCTCCCGGACGACCTTCTCGTCGTCGCCATCGAGCGGGACGGCACCGTTCTGACACCGCGGGGTGAGACGAGGATCCGGGCGGACGACGTGGTGACCGTCCTCTCACGCGACGGAATCGATGACCGGACACTCGATAGCTTTCAGACAACCACAGCCGAGCCCAGCCAAGAACTGGAACGAGACCCGATTGATTCGCAATGACACTCAAAGACGTTCTCACGGGGCTGTTAACTGACGACGATCCGCACTACGAGTGTCGAAACTGCGGGACGACGCTCGAGGAAGAACGCGATGCGTGTCCGAACTGCGACTCGAGCGAGATCGCTACGTACGAATTCAACTCCGAGCCGTGAGTACGAGCGCGTATACTCGGCATACTGTGTCTATCGCCACCAGTTACGAGCGATAGCCCTCGAACCCGAAGTGTGAGTCGGTCTGAGACCATCCGCTACCGTTCCTGAAAGTCCGACTAGCATCGACCGTCCTCCTCAATCGACGACTCGTCCGGTATCTTCGTCCTCGAGCGAGAGGAATCGCTCGGGAACGTACGCCAGAACTGAATCGGGCGTCCGATCGATCACCCACTCGGCGATCGAGACGAGCGGCTTTCTGACGACGGCGTAGCCGACCGACACCGCGAGCAAAGCGAGCAAAAGCGTTTGGACGACCCCATCGAAGACGAGTAGTCCGGGGATCGCCAGCACACCTGCGAGCGCGAGATCCTCCGGTGCTCCGTCGTAGCGCACCCACCGTTTGGGCTCGAGCCAGCGACCGTGATAGTGGCTGTACACCGCTCGATCCGAGGTTCCCCGCCACGGTTTCAGCTCGAGACCGCCGCCGAGGAGATCCGTCGACGAGTGGAGGGCCGCGGCGAGGAAGAAGACGGAAAGGCCGACCGTCGTCTCGCTCGGAACCCCTATCGCGAGCGTGCCGGCCGGAAGCGCGAGCGCCCAGTAGTAAACCGGATAGTGGAGCGTCTTTCGGTGGCCTGCGTAAAGATCGAGGTCGGGAAAGAACCCGCCGAAAATCGCCGCGAGAGCGACGACGAGTGCGAATTGGGGTGCAAAGAGCGCGACGGCGGCGGCGAGCACGAGCCCTGCGAAGACGTGGGTCGTGGCCATCATCGGTCGGCGATACGAGCGTCGAGGGCATATGTTCGTCGGGTGAGAAAGCAAGCGTTTCGGATCCTTTGCAAGCCTCGAACGTTTCCCGAATAGCGTCGTAGGTGAGTCGAAAATCTCGCGACCGGCGGGACGCCCGCTTCTATCAAACGATGGCACGAACTCCGACCCGAGCGTTTCACGGCGAACTGACGAACGCCTACCTCTCGTGGATCGCTGTCGCCGTCACAATTCTCATCGGCGTTCGAGCGCTCTACTACGGTTCCGTTCACGAATTACTGTTCGCCGCGACCGTCACGACGATCGCGCTCGTTCCGACGATCGCGCTCGGATCGAAACGCGCCGCACTTCCCTGGGAAGTGATGGTCGTGGCAGTCATCCCGCTGATCGGCGCGGCGTTCGCACCGGATCTCTGGAGTCGTCAGCTGATATTGTACGCCGGCGGGGCGATCCTCGCGCTCGCGCTCACGCTCGAGGTTCACGCGCTCACCGAGGTCCAACTCGAGCGGTGGAGCGCCGTTTCGTTCGTCACGATGTTAGCTGGGGCGACCGCGGCGGCGTGGGCGACGATCACGTGGCTTTACGACCTCGTTTCGGGTGCCGACGTGCTCGCGAGCAACGCGCAGGTGATGTGGTTGCTGATCACCACAACCGTAGCCGGGCTCTTCGCCGGCGTGCTCTTCGATCTGTACTACCGGCGCTTTCCCGGCGAAGAACTCGTGTCGGCACCCATCGACGGGATCGACGAGGAAGTCTTCGCTATCGAGACCGACAGCGACGATCATCCGTCGCTCGAGGAACGCCTTCCCTTCGAAGCGAACACTCAGCGAGGAGCCGTTCACGCGATGCGCGCTGGCTTGGTCGTTATAGCCGCGTACGGACTCGTTACGTTCGATACCGGCGCCGTTTCCAACGGAGTCGGGATGCTCGTAATCACGTTTATTCCGACAATTCTTCGACGACGGTACGAGATCCCGTTCGATTCGGGGCTGGTGCTGTGGATTACGGCAGTCGTCTTCTTGCATGCGGCGGGATCGTTCTACATCTACGATCGCTCGTTCTGGTGGCACAACCTCACCCACCCGCTCTCGGCGACGCTCGTCGGCGGCGTCGGCTACGTTGCGATCCGAACGCTCGACGAACGTCGCGACGACGTTCACGTTCCGGTGAAACTGCTTCCGGGGATCGTCGTTCTCTTCGTCGTCTCGTTCGGCGTCTTCTGGGAGATCGGCGAGTTCGGCTTCGACACCGTCGCCGGGCTTACGGGGCTACAGATGCCCCTCGCCCAGCACGGCCTCGACGACACGATGACCGATCTCGTGTTCAACACGATCGGCGCCACAGTCGTCGCGCTGTGGGGGCTTCCCTACCTTACGGACGTGACGGACGCCGTGACGGATCTCCTCGAGGGATGGTCGGTCCTCGAGCGGGGATGACGGTGGGACAAAAGTCGAATCGATTCGAGTACGATACGGGTCGTTCGAACGACCTCGGCGATCAGTCGTCGCCGGTCGCCGTCGCGCCGCCGCCCGAACTCACGCCGGTTCCGGGCCCGATGTCGATTTCCAGCTCCTCGAGTTTCTCGTCCGGGACGACGCCGTCGACCCAGCCGCGGTGGTCGTAGTACTCGTCTTTCATCTCTTCGAGTTCGCAGAACTCGCCCTCGCTCGCGCCCTGTCCGGCAATTCCGTCCTCGCCCTCGAGGAATCGTGCCGGCAGGGAGTCGTCCGCGCCGTCGAAGCCGGCAAGGTTGTTGTAGTACCGCTCCAAGTTGTAGATCCGTTCGCCGGCCTCGAGCAGGTCGTCTTCGGTGTGCTCGAGTCCGGTCATGCCGTTGTACTGGAGGACGTACTCCTCGATTCCCTCGGCGAAGGCGTTGAACTTGCAGATGTCGAAGCTGTCGGAGATGGCGTGGAGGTCCTGGAAGGCGGCGGTCAGTTCGCCCTTCCCTTCGTACTCGTAGGGATCGACTTTTTCGGGAACGCCGAGGATTTCGGCTGCTGGCGTGTACGCCCGCAGGTGACACGCTCCGCGGTTCGAGGTCGCGTAGGCGATTCCCATCCCTTTCATACACCGCGGATCGTACGCCGCGATGGTCTGGCCCTTGACGGCCAGGGAGTTCTCGTGTGCGTCCTTGCGATCCGCAACGCGACGCGGCCCCTCTGCGAGCAGGTCTGCGAGGTCGTCCTCGCGGGAGGCGATCCGCTCGATCATGTCGATCATCGTTTCGGAGTCGCCCCAGTCGAGGCCCTCCTCGAGTTTCCCCTGCTCGCTCATCTCCATGGCCATCGCCATCATATTGCCCACTTCGATGGTGTCGATGCCCATGTCGTTACAGCGCTCGATCATGAGCGCGATTTCGTCGCGGTCGGTGTGTCCCGAGTTCGGACCGAGCGCGTAGGCCGACTCGTACTCGTAGGACTCGGTCGTGACGTTCATCTCCTCGCCCTTGTGCATCGTCTGGACTTCGACTTCCTTCTTGCAGGCGACCGGACACGAGTGACAAGTCGGCTCGTCGACGAGGATGTTCTCGCGGACGTTCTCGCCGGAGACGCGTTCGGCGTCGAGGTCGACGCCCTCGGCCTCGGTCATGCTCTCCGTGGAGGTGTACACCCCGTTTTTCGTCGGGAGACCGTCCATCTCCTCGGTGATGTTCATCAGGACGTTCGTCCCGTACAGCGAGAGGCCGCCCTCGTTCGGGGCGGTCACGTCGGATTCGGTGATCGCGGCCATCGCCTGCTGGTGGCCCTCCTTGAACGTCTCCTGATCTGCGGGCTGGGGCATCTTGGTCGTCGACTTGACGACGACCGCTTTGAGGTTCTTCGAACCCATGACGCAGCCGGTCCCCCCTCGCCCGGACGCTCGGTCGTCCTCGTTGACGATGCAGGCGTACTTGACCTCGTTCTCGCCGCCCGGACCGATCGCCATGATCGAGAGGTTCTTGCCGTACGCTCCGTCAATCTCCTCCTCGATGGTGTCTCGAGTCTCGTGGACGCCTTTCCCCCAGAGGTGGGAGGCGTCGCGGAGTTCGACCTCACCGTCCTCGATGTAGGCGTAGACCGGTTCGTCGGCCTCGCCTTCGAACAGTAGGCCGTCGAACCCGGCCCATTTGAGCCGAGCGCCCGACCAGCCGCCGTGGTGACTGTCGGTGACGGTTCCGGTCAGCGGTGACTTCGTACAGACCGCGATTCGACCGCTCATCGTCACCTGAGTTCCCGACAGCGGCCCGTTCATGAACGCGAGGAGGTTCTCCGGACCCAGGGGATCGACATCCGGTCCTTGTTCGAAGACGTACTTCACTCCCAGCCCCCGTGCCCCAATATACTTCTTCGCGTCCTCGTCGTCGATCGACTCGTAGCCGACCGACTCCGCTCCGAGGTCGATTCGTGCGACGTTGTCGTGAAAGCCGCCGATATCTGTCATGGTAAATGCTCACTATTATCTTCGTCCTCCGTGGTGTTAGTCCTTCCCGACGACGTGAAACCAAATATGGTTACGTACCATCGATCGGATTATGAAAGATGAATGTAAAATGCCCCCATCTTATCTTCACTCGAGACTAACGAGTGGAGTGGCAAATCCTGCGCGGTCGTAACCGATTGTATGTACGTTTCAACGAACTCCTGTCGGATTACAACAGGAGCGCCACGATCGCGAGGATGATGAAGATCAACACGAAGATGCGTGCGATCTCCATGGAAATCCCGGCGACACCACGAGCACCGACCGCGGCGGCAACGATTGCGAGGACGAAGAAGACGACTGCCCAGTACAGGAAGCCACCGTCACCGATCTGCAGCGGAGTCGTGAGTTCCAGCATAAACCGACCTATCACGACGGCATATATAAACGGCGGCGACCGTCCGGGATCGTTCCAATCGCTAAGTTCAGGCTACAGGGGAGTAAGCCCGGCTTCAACCACTGTCCGTGAGAGACTTCGCAGTCAACCGGCCAGACCGTGTTTACCCGTCCCGAAAAACGCTCGGCAGAATTTCGCCTCGGCGTTCCGGAAGTGCTCGTGAAACGTCGGTCGCGAGACGCTAAGGGACTCGGCAAGTTCTCCGCCCGTTGCGGGCCGCGGCCACTCGAAGTAGCCGCCCAGGTACGCCCGCTGGATCACCGCGAACTACCGTTCGGTTAGCTCTTCTTCGAGGCGGGTCCGATACCATCACCACGCCGGATCGACCACGCGCTCGAGCGCCACAGCCGTCTTCGACGGTGAGTCGAGGTCTCGGTCCGTAGACTCGATGTCGATCGTCTCCTTGGCCCTACCTACGTAGGGATTCACTATGAAGTGTTGTGGTTGGGGGGATCGAAAGGCGAGATCGAGCACCCCGACAATTATAATGGGCCATGCCCTATGGTAGCACATGTCTGCCAAACAAGCCCGTTCCCCCTTCGACCGGCTTCGACAGAAGTTCGAGGACGCCGAGCGGCGCTGTCGCCAGTGCGGATTCGTCGATTCCGACGGCGGATGGCGCGTGCGGACGAGCGGCGACCGCGTTTCCTATCAGCACGTGTGCCCGTCCTGTGACGCCATCGAAACGCGAGAGCTTCGCTTATAAGGGTCGGCTCCGTGATCGTGTCGTGCTATAGATTGTCCCGTAGCATAGGCTCCCGACCGCGAGCGAATGCTACAAAGACGACACGGGATCGCTCGAGACAGCCGTGAATCTCGAGACGTTCGGAGGTCACGCCACGGCTACCGACAACGCGAGCGGCAACGAAGGCGCTTTAGGCGTCCGACCGCTTCCTTCGATTAATGAGTACACCCACGCCCGAAGTCTACGAGCAGGGCAAGGGCATGGACGCCCACAACCAGGTGATGCGGGAGATCCGCTCCGAAAAGGAGGCGAGTTACGACCCGCACGAACCGACTCGCGTCTGGCTCGACGAGGACAACACGCCCGACGGCGTCAAGGAGAGTCTGACGATCATCCTGAACACCGGCGGCTGTCGCTGGGCCCGCGCTGGCGGCTGTACGATGTGTGGCTACGTCGCAGAAAGCGTCGACGGCGGGAGCGTCTCCCACGACGCCCTGTTGGATCAGATCGACGTCTGTCTCTCCCACGAGGCAGAAAACGCGGACGATCCAGCGCCACTCATCAAGATCTACACCTCCGGGTCGTTCCTCGACGAACGCGAGGTCGGCGCCGAAACCCGCCGCGCCATCGCCGAAACCTTCGGCGACCGAGAACGGATCGTCCTCGAGTCCCTGCCGGATTTCGTCGACCGCGAGAAGCTCACGGACTTCACCGACGAGGGGCTCCAGGCCGACATCGCGATCGGCCTCGAGACCGCCACGGATCGGGTTCGCCACGACTGCGTGAACAAGTACTTCGACTTCGCGGATTTCGAGGACGCCTGCGCGACCGCGGCCGAGGTCGAGAACGCGGGGATCAAAGCCTACCTGCTGATGAAACCGCCGTTCCTCAGCGAACCCGAGGCCGTCGAGGACATGATCTCTTCGATCGAGCGCTGTGCCGACGTTCCGGGCTGTCACACCGTCTCGATGAACCCGTGTAACGTCCAACGCTACACCATGGTCGACGAGCTTCACTTCCGCGACGGCTATCGACCGCCGTGGCTCTGGTCGGTCGCACACGTCCTCGAGGAAACCGCAGACGTCGACTCGATCGTCGTCTCCGACCCTGTCGGTCACGGCTCCGACCGCGGCGCCCACAACTGCAAGGAGTGCGACGACCTCGTCCAGAAGGCGATCAAGGACTTCGACCTCCGACAGGATCCCTCGGTCTTCGAGCAGGTCAGTTGCGAGTGCGAGGCGACCTGGGAGGCCGTGATGGACCTCGAGCGCGGCTACAACCAGCCGCTGACGCGATAACGGTTTTTGCGGGCACTTCTCAAGCTGGCACTTCCTTCGGATCCCGTCCCCAATGGCGGTGCTCCGCGATCGCGTCGACGAACGCCTCAAGGAACTCCTCGAGGTCGTCGTTCCGACAGGTGACGACGCCGGCGTCCGACTCGAGGTCGCCGTCGTCGGCGATCTCGGTGTCCGGCAGGTCGACCGCCTCGAACAGTTCCGTTCCCTCGCCGACGGCGGCGATCGGCTTGTAGTGTTTGAACGCCTCGGCGACGAAGTGCTTCGGATCGCCCTGCTGAGCCATTGCGTCGACGCTCTCGCTGCCGCCGGGGACGATGACCGCGTCGAAGGATACCGAGGCCGCCGCGACGTGGTGTTTGTCGGCGTCGACCGTCTCGCCGTCGGTCCCCGACTTCTCGCCGAGGAGTTCCGAGACGATCTTGACGCGGGCACCCTCATCTTCGAGGGCCGATCGGATTTCCGAGACGTGCTCGTCGTCGAAGCCGTCGTCGACCAGCATCGCGATCTTGCGGGTCTCGATCGTGTCCGGGGTTCGGTTTTCCATGCTGAGCGACGGATCCTCCCTGTCGTGGTCCGGCATCTGGTCGCCGGGCGATTCGGGAGGTTCGACCCCGATCCCTTCGGCGACGCGTTTGGCGAACTCGTGGTCGACGTTGTTGAACAGGTCGTAGACCATCCGCTCGCGGATCTCCATGCGATCGACCTTCCCGAGCTCGAAGTGGGCGGCGTCGACGATGTTCTGCTTTTCGGGCTCGGACATGCTGTTCCAGAACAGCCGCGCCTGGTCGAAGTGCTCCTCGAAGCTGTCGCTGCGGTTGCGGATCTTCTGCCCGTCGATCTTCTCGGCGTAGTGTTCGTAGCCGCCTTCCTCCTCGGGGACCTCTTGCGGATCGTCGTCACCGATCGAGTTCGGCTTGTAGGAGGCCTTCCCCTCGTTGATTTCTTGGCGCATGAAGCCGGCGCGCTGGTTATTGTGGCGTTCGGCGACCGGCCGGTTGATCGGGATCTCGTCCCAGTTGGCGCTGTTGAAGCGGTTGAGCTGGGTGTCCTGGTAGGAGAACAGTCGACCCTGTAGGAGCGGGTCGTTCGAGAAGTCGATGCCCGGGACGACGTTCCCGGGGTGGAACGCGACCTGTTCGGTCTCGGCGAAGAAGTTGTCCGGCGTCTCGTTTAAGACCAGCTTGCCGATCGTTCGGACCGGAACCTCGGTCTCGGGGACGATCTTGGTCGGATCGAGGACGTCGAAGTCGAACTCCTCGGCCCGTTCCTCGTCGAAGATCTGGACGCCGAGTTCCCACTCGGGATCGTACCCCTCCTCGATGACGTCGTAGAGTCCCTTCCGGTTGAAATCCGAGTCCTTCCCCCAGAGCTTCGTCGTCTCGTCCCAGACGAGCTGGTGGGTGCCGAGTTTGGGCGTCCAGTGGAACTTGACGAACACCGAATCGCCATCCTCGTTGACCAGCCGGAAGGTGTGAACGCCGAAGCCCTGCATCATTCGGTAGGCTCGAGGGAGGGCCCGTCCCGAGAGGACCCACATGACCATGTGCGTGATCTCGGGCTTGAGGGAGGCAAAATCCCAGAAGGTGTCGTGGGCTGCCGACGCCTGCGGCATTCCGTCGTCGGGCTCGGGTTTGATCGCGTGCACCAGATCGGGGAACTCCATCGCGTCCTGGATGAAAAAGACCGGGATGTTGTTCCCGACGAGGTCCCAGTTGCCCTCTTCTGTGTAGAACTTCGTCGCGAAGCCGCGGACGTCCCGGACGGTGTCGGAGGAGCCTCGAGAGCCGACCACCGTCGAGAATCGGGTGAAGACTGGCGTTTTCTGGTCGGGATCGGTTAGCACCTTCGCCTTCGTCAGCTCCGAAATGTCGTCGTACTCGTCGCCGAGGTCGGGATCCTCGTAGGGCTGGAAGTAGCCGTGGGCTCCCGTTCCGCGAGCGTGGACGACCCGTTCGGGAATCGACTCGTGGTCGAATTGGGTCATCTTCTCCCGGAAGTGGAAATCTTCCATGATCGTCGGCCCGCGCTCGCTCGCCTTGAGCGAGTTGTCGGTGTCGCTGATCTTGACGCCGTGGTCGGAGGTTAGCTGCTCGCCCTCGGAATTTTCGCGGACTTCATCGAGTTGCTCTTGCTTACTCCCCTCGTCGAACTCGCCGGCGTCGTCGCTCGTACCGGCTTGGCTCGAGTCGGACCCAGATCCCGACTCGTCGTCAGTGCCGCCGTCAGTTACTGCGGTTCGGTTCGATTCGTCAGTCGTCGCTTCCTCTCGGCTCTCTGTTGTGTTCGATGGCTCGGTAACAGCGTCCGTCTCGTCGGTCGGGTCGTGCTCTGACATAGATCGTATTTTCCTCGAGATGATCGTCACGGACCGAATAACCTCAACTGCCGATCGATGGACGGTCCGTTCCCTCGCCGTCTAGTGACCCACAACTAGCTGGATAAACGCTATCCACACGCTTGCAAGCCGATGCAAGTGTCGTTCATCGTGTGAGTTTCGTCCGTCCGCACAAGCAGTGTGTTGCCGATAGCGCGTGGACCCGGGGACTCAAGAAGATGAGAAGTAGATACTGACACGACTTCTTTATTCAGACTGATGCCCGACACTGAATCGGAAATTCGGTAACTACGTGTGGGAACTAACTACCGGGGTTCCGACCAGTTGCAGATGATGGTACAGGGCGCAAATTCATCACGGGTTACCCCTGAAATCGGTTCAAATAGAGCCCAAAAGAAGTATCATCGACGCAATGCTTACTATTACCATGGGGGGTCCTATCGAAGAAATCGAGTTCATCGCCAGCTCGAACCACCGGGTCGGGGTACTCGACATACTCGCCGAGGAGGGTTGTGATCGGAGAGACATACAGGCCCGGACTGGTGCCCACGCGTCGACTATTGGACGCGTGCTCGGCGACTTCGAGGAGCGACAATGGATCGAACGGAGCGGGCCGACGTACCAACTCACACTGCTTGGTGAGTTCGTCTCTGAACGGTTCACGGAGTTCCGTGATGCGATGGAGACCGAGGGGAAGCTCCGTGATGTCTGGCAGTGGCTTCCGCGAGAGATGGAAGGATTCTCTGTGGACCTGTTCGCAGACGCCGTCGTCGTCTATCCCGGCCCGGGCTATCCATACGAACCCATCGACCGCGTGATCCAACTGGTTGAGGAGAGCGACTCGATGTGGGGACTCGGGGCCACGATATTCAAAGCGGTTGCCAACGAGGCATTCTGTCGGGCCGCCCTTGACGGCATGGAAATCGAGTACGTGTACGACCCGGCAGTCCTCGCGGCGACGGTCAATTGGAACCCCGACCTGTTCGAGAAGGCAGCTGCCCGAGACCATTGCACCGTCTTCGTCCACGACGACCTTCCCGACAGGACGCGGTGCGGGATCGATGTCTTCGACGACCGGGTCAGTATCTGCTGTCACGATACCGAAACCAGAGCACTGCGTGCGTGGATCGACACCGGCGCACCCGAGGCCCGAGAATGGGCCCTCTCGGTCTTCGAGCAGTACCGTCGGGAGGCGCGACCAGTCGACGAGGACGCATTGGACACTCCGGTCCCTGAACAGTTTATCGCTCCGTAGAGAAACCCACCAACCAGTCTGTCCTGTTTGCACGCCGTGCAATATTTCACTAGGTAGTGTCATTATCACGGCCCTCGTCGGTCCAGATACAGCCAGGTGGACCCAACCATGACCGAATCAGCATCACCCGCCACGGGAGAAGAGATGAAAACAGTCACGTCCGCAGACGGGACCGAGATTGCTTTCGAACGGACGGGAAGCGGGCCACCGCTCGTGCTCGTCCACGGGGGAGTCTGTGATCACAGGTTCTGGGAACTCTCCGACGTTCGATCCGCCTTCGCGGACCACTGCACGGTCTACGCGATGGATTGTCGCGGTGTCGGCGAAAGCGGCGACGCCACCGAGCGAAGCTCGGTTGGCCAGCCGGAAGCGTCCGCTTCTGGCAACGCCGACGAGTACGACTTGGAACGGGAGTTCGAGGACGTGGCTGCGGTCGTCGATGCGATCGACAAGCCTGTAACCCTCCTTGGGCACTCATCGGGGGCGCTCTTATCGCTGGAGGCGGCCCTGCGAACCGATAACCTACACGAACTCATCCTGTACGAACCACCGATTGCGTTCGGCGATCACGAACTCTACTCCGATGAGGTACTCGCTGAAATGGAGCGGCTGCTGAAAGCGGGTGAGAACGAACAGGTACTCGTGCTGTTCCTCCAAGAAATCGCCCAATCCACGCCGGAGGAAATCGACGCGCAACGCTCGGCTTCGGATTGGCCGGACCTCGTGGATGCGGCACACGTCTGGCCCCGCAACTTAGCAGCGGTCGGCGAGTACGAGTTCGATGCAGCTCGGTTCGCCAATATGACGACGCCAACGATGCTGTTGTCCGGCAGCGAGAGCCCCCCGCTCTTGAAAGATGCGACGGCCCCGGTCAACGATGCGCTCCCGAACAGCCGGATCGTTACCTTCGATGGGCACGCTCACGAGGCGATGCTCACCGCGCCAGACCGTTTCATCGAAACGGTACTTGCAGTCATCCGTCAGTAGAACTACCGATCGGCGATCAGTCACCTTACTGCTTGCCCTATATTTATCGCGACTTTCACACTCAACTCTGAATACAGAAACTCACTACCAACTACTGTGAGAAAATCGATCTGCTCGAGACGGCGTGGATCCCAATATCCCGTTGTCCGCTATTAGGCGCTCTCGAGACCCCGAAGAACTCCCTGTCCGTCGGTCCCGCCGACGTCGGGGAGCGTGACGCGTTCGGGGTGGGGCATCAACACCGCGACGGAGTCCCGTTCGCCGAGCACGCCGGCGACGTTGTGCTTCGACCCGTTCGGATTGACTTCCTCGTCGATTTCGCCGTTTTCGTCGCAGTACCGAAAGAGCACGCGATCCTCGGCCTCGAGTTCCTCGAGTCGGTCGTCGTCGATCTCGTAACGGCCCTCGCCGTGGGCGATCGGAATCTCGAGAACCTCGCCCTCGTCGTAGGCCTCGGTCCAGGGGGTATCGTCGCGCTCGACGCGGAGGTAGACGTGCTCGCACTGAAACCGCGCGCTCTCGTTGGTCGTGAACGCGCCGTCGGTGAGCCCCGACTCGCAGCCGACCTGCGCGCCGTTACAGACCCCGAGCACGGGAACGCCGTCGTCTGCGGCCTCGCGGATTTCGTCCATGATCGGCGAGCGAGCCGCCATCGCGCCGGCCCGAAGGTAGTCGCCGTAGGAGAAGCCGCCGGGGAGGACGATACCTGTCGTTTCGGCCGGCAGGCCGTCCTCGTGCCAGACGATCTCGGCGTCGATCTCGAGGTGCTCGAGTGCGCGTTCTGCGTCACGGTCGCAGTTCGAGCCGCCGAATCTGATGATTGAAACAGTCATGTTCGATCTCACTCCCGTTCGGCCACGTCGATGTCGTAGTCGTGGATCGTCGGGTTGGCGAGCAGTCGTTCGGCCATCTCTTCGACCTCCGCTTGGGCGTCGCCCGCGGAATCGGCCTCGAGGTCGATCTCGAAGCGGTCGGCCGAGCGAAGCGCCTCGAGATCGAAGCCCAGACGCTCGAGGGAGCGTTTGGTGGTCTCGGCCTCGGGATCGAGGACGCCGTGTTTGAGACGAACCGTCACCGTGGCGGTGTAGGCAGTCATTACGTAAATCCCCGTAACCGTGCTCAAAAACGCTTTCGGGTTCGGTCTGTGATACACATTCGTGGATACATGGGTCGCTCCTCGGTTGGATGGTCGCCAGGCGAAGCAGGCCGAGGACCTCTGGCCGTACGAAAATCGGAGATTCGTGGTGTCCGCGAAATCGAGTTGCGGTCTATTGGTGTCGACGACTCACGTACGACGACGGCCGGGATCGAGACCTACTCAAGCAGATCCGCCTCAACTCGACACCCGCACGGATACGCGTTGTGATGGGTCGGAACGAGTTGGACGACCGCGGTGACCGGGAGCCCACAGTGGGGACAGTCGGGATGAGATGACAGGGCTTCGCCGGTCACTCGCACGCCCAGATTCGTCACGAGGAGCGACACGCCGCGAACCTCGAGGCGGACCTCGACCGCACTTCCACCCGATTCGATCAATCGGGCGAGCGCTTCGGGATCGAACTCGCTGGCGAGTTGATAGGCATCTCGAGGGATTCCCTGTTTCTCGAGGGTTCGGACGATGTCGACGACCAGGTCGTCCGTCGGCGGGGTCATCGTGCCCAGTCACCCCCGAGCGCGTGAACCACCACTGGTGGCGCGTCATCGACGGCTAGCTGTCGTTGACTTCGATTCGTCTGCCGGACGGGATGTTTAAGCCCGCGGAGAAGTAATCCAATCATGGCAACCATCCGTTACCGGATTGGAAGCCACGTCTCGGGTGCTCTAGACACCCGGGGCATTTCAATACGAACGCCCCCGTGCCGCGGAGTGTGTGGCTTCCATTTGTCGTTACGTCCTGTAGTGTCATATAACTACTGTTTTCGAGGAGGAATAATGTGTCCTCGAGCGGAGTATACATGCAAATGGGACGCTACGTGTTCTATCAAATAGCGATGATTTGAGTGAGTTGTGTTGAATACACAGCGCATGTCTCGCACAGCTCAGATAACGTGGGAACAGCTCCACTCTGTACTGATCGAGCTGTTTCATTCCTCGGCCTCGTTTCTGATTTCGCTCGTGCCTTACCCTAGCGAGCGACTAAACTTGCTCGACCACGAATTTGACGGCATGGTCGACGACACACTCGACAATCTCGACAGGCGTATCCTGCACTTGCTCCAAGTAGACGCCCGCGGGGCCAGCGACACGGCCATCGCCGATGAAACCGACGTTACCGGCACCACAGTCCACAATCGGATTAAGGAACTGGAGGACGAGGACGTCATTCTCGGATACAACCCGGAAATCAATTACGAGCAGGCGGGCTACCCGATGCGCGTCTTGTTCATCTGTTCGACCGACCTCTCCCAACGGTCGGAAATGGCGGAGAAAGCCCTCGATGTACAGGGCGTTGTCAACGTTCGAGAGATGCTGTCCGGCGAGGAGAACTTGCACGTCGAAGTCGTGGCTGAAGGAACGTCTGACGTGAAAGAAAGCACCGAACAATTAGACGCCCTGGGCGTGCGGCTTGTGAGTAGCAATATCCTGGCCGAGGAACATATCCAACCGTGGAACCACTTCCACCAGGAGGTCATCGACGAACCCGACACGCTCTCGGAAAACGAGTCCTCCGAGGAATAGCCGCTCACTAGACGGTAATAATAGTTGGAGATTGCAACCGTATCGGCGTTTCCCCAACGCACCCACCCCATTTTGCTTGGGAAAGTCAACCAATAACCCCTCTTCGCCCAATATTATCAAAAAGATAAAATTATCGGAAAAAAGAGGTTAAGGTGGTCCAGGCCGTTCGATGCATAATGGCATCACTGACTACATCGGAATTAAATCAAACATTCAAACTCTTCACACATCCGCACCGGCGATACGTGCTGTATTACTTGGCAAAGGAATCTGAGGTGGTTAGTATCGACGCTCTTGCGACAGCGATCGTCAGGTGGGACGGGGACCGCACGGGGACTGGCCGAACCACCAATATCAACGAAGTCGTGACTGGCCTTCATCACAACCACCTGCCGAAACTTGCGGATGCTGGCATCATCACGTTCGGTCCAGAGAGGGAATCCATCGAACTGGAAGAATCGGGCCGGTTTGGTTGGTTGATCGACAGAACAGTACATGTCGACGGCTATATGCAAACCGCCGCTGGCGATTGACCGAGAGAATATTTCGTCAATGATCTCCCCGGTCTGCTGGAGACTACGATCAATAGATCGGCACGCCTACTGTTCGGCTGGTTCAACGCAGTTCATTCGAAACAAAGAAAGGTTGCTTACTGACTACATCCTCTGTATCTTGCACGAACTTTCTACCATTACTGGATAGATTGAGCGAGGCCTGCAAGATACAAAGCACATGTCTCACAGGAGGTTGAACCCTGACTGGAACGACTCGACCGGTCAGTAGAGTAAATTCACGTATCGTCACCGCTTGCAACAGGGAGCGTAAACGAGAAGGTCGCGCCCTCGCCCGGTTCAGACTCGACCCAGATGTCGCCGCCGGCAGACTCGCTTCGCGAGCCTGCCGAGCTCGAATTCGCTTCGCTCGCTCGAACGCCGTGGCGTTCGACGATGCGCTTACAGAGCGCGAGGCCGATCCCCGTTCCCGAGTGTTCGTCTTGGGCGTGCAGGCTCTGGAATACTTCGAAGACACGCTCTCTGTCGTCAGGTTCGATGCCGATCCCCTCGTCGGCGACCGAGACGATCACCTCGGAACCGTTCCGGACGGCCGAAATATCCACCTGTGGCGGATCGTCGTCGCTGTACTCGATCGCGTTCGAAAGCAAGTTTTGGAACACCTGGCGTAACTGTCCCGGGTCACCCTCGACACGAGGCAGCGACTCGGCCGTAATTTCGGCGTCGCTCTCTTCGATTTTCTTCTCGAGGTCCTGGCGGACATCCGCGAGAACGGCGTCCAAATCGATCGGCTCGAAGGGATCGCCGCGCCGTTCGACCCGCGAATACTCGAGCAATCCCTCGATCATGTCGTGCATCCGAACGGCACCGTCGACGGCGAAGTCGATGAACTCCTCACCGTCCTCGTCGAGCTCGTCCGCGTAGCGACGCTCGATCAACTGGAGATAGCTCGTGACCATCCGCAGGGGTTCTTGGAGGTCGTGTGAGGCGGCGTAGGCGAACTGTTCGAGACGCTCGTTGGATTTCTCGAGTTGCCGCTCGAAGCGCTTGCGCTCGGTGATATCGGCCAGAGCGCCAGGGAACGACGCTGGAGTCCCGTCGTCGTCGTACTCGACGTGACCGCGCGCAACGACCCAGCGGAGTTCGCCGTCGTCGTCCCACACGCGGTACTCTTCTTCGTATCCCTCCCCCGATTCGATGGCGTCCTCGATACTCCGTTTGACCCGCTCGCGATCGTCGTCGTGGATGGCCGAGATGAACTGGTCGAGCGAGACGCCCTCGGTGGCCGCGTCGGGATCGATTCCGAACGTCTTGGCGGACGACGCACTCGTGACCATCCGGTCATCGGGAATATGCCACTCCCAGGTCCCGACAGCGCCGGCTTCGGCTGCCACCTCCAGTCGCTCTTTTGCATCCTCGAGATAGCGCTCGCGTTCGACCCGCTCGGTGACGTCGTTCGCCGCT
This sequence comes from Halostagnicola alkaliphila, assembly GCF_055379965.1. Classification (NCBI taxonomy): domain Archaea; kingdom Methanobacteriati; phylum Methanobacteriota; class Halobacteria; order Halobacteriales; family Natrialbaceae; genus Halostagnicola; species Halostagnicola alkaliphila. The sequence continues at coordinate 1,106,553 of NZ_AP043826.1, forward strand.
CCTAACCATCGAGTGATTTCGCCATCCTCATCCAAGAGCGGTGTGGCACGCGAGATAATCCAGGCCACTGTGCCGTCTTCGCGAACGACTCGGTGTTCCAGCTCGAAGCTGCTTTTCGTGCGAATGGCTTCGTCAATGGCGTCCTGAACTCGCGGCTGGTCTTCGGGAGGGACGTATTGTTCAACCCATGACGAGCGGTGCTCATCGGTGTCTGAAAGGAAATCTGCCCCCTCTAAATTGTGCATCTCACTCCAATCCGCATTCGTACTGAACACCACGTCCGACGTGGTTGTGACCAACGCGCGAAATCGTTCTTCGCTCTCGCGCAGCTGTTCGTAGGCCTCTCGCTTTGCCTGTCGTAGCAACTCCTGTCCGCGCAGTACGATGTCCGATGCGAGCTGTGAATCCGCCGCGTCTGGATCCCGTAGCAGCTCCTGCTCGCCCTCTGCCTGGAGTTCCTGGACGATCGGAGTGATATCCTCGACGCTGTGGACGATGTAGTCGAGGTCGCCAGCCGTGTCGAACACCGGCGAATTGATCGGATTCCACCAGCGCTCCTCGAACTCGTCGCTGTCGGACTCGCGATCAGGAATCGGATAGTGCGTCACCGGCATGGTGTCTGCTTGCCCGGTATCCGCTACTCTCTCGAGCGATTCGCGCAGGTTTCCGGCACCCTCGGCCGGATCGTCGGGGTTGTTCGGGAAGATTTCGAACAACGTCTTTCCCATAATCTCCGCCCGATCGGTCATCGTCGCGTCCAGATACGCATCGCTCACGGCCACGATTTCGTAGTCCTCGGGTTGTACGATGAGATAGTTGCCGGGTACGTTCTCGAACAGTCGACGAAAGGTCGCTTCGGTGGCCTCCGTTTCCGCCTGTTTGCGGTCGCCAATTTCGCGAACGATTCCGAGTGTTCCTTGCTCGATATCGCCCACCTCGAGTACGTTCACCCGCACTTCGCAGCGAATCTGTTCCCCCTCGGCGGTCTCCATGGTGAGATCGAGTAACTCGCTTTGGTCGGCGGCGTTCGATCGAAGACGGTCGATTTCATGTTCGATCGTCGCACTGTCGCCACCGAAGAGCACGGACACGTGCTCGCCGAGCAGTTCCTCACGTGTGTATCCGGACATCTCGACGATAGCGTCGTTGACCGAGACGAGGCGGCCTTCGGCGTCGAGTCGATAGATCCCATCGTCGATCGTCTCGACGAGGGTGCGATAGTGCTGGAGGGCCTCGGTATCGTCCGTTTCTCCCCAGAACGCCTTTTCGGAGGCCCCGGCCCGTTCACCCATACACACGTTGAGTCCCTCAGATCGGATAAGTACCTTGCCTAGACCGCTCCTTGTATCGCATTCACGACGACTGCTATACCGGCCGTTCGACCGCTTCGAGTACTCTCGTATCGATCGCCTCCGTAATCCGATCCGCGCTCCGTCGCGCTCCCGCGATGTTGCCCGCGAGCGCGCCGACCGTTCCCGCCGCGAGCGCTCCGGAGACGAAAAGCGGTGATTCCGTCCCGTCAGTTCGCCGCCAGGCGAGGGTTTCGTCCTCGAGGACGGGCATTCTCCGATAGCCACGCTCGAGGTCCAGATCGTCGGCGACCCGATTTACGAACGGGTGTTCGTAGACCGGCTCGAAGCCGGTCGCGAGCACGACCCGGTCCGCCGAGAGACAGCCGCTGTCCTCGAGCAGGAGCCGAACCCGCTCTTCACTGGCTGACGACGAGGCGCTTTCGACGTATCTCGCGGAGTCGATCCCGTCCCGACGGACCGTAAGGTCGCCGGTCTCGACCAGATCCTCGAGTCGCTCGTGGAGATACGGCGGCATCGTCGAATCGTTTCTGACCGACCGGACGGTTTCGTAGCGCGCTCGAGAACCCGGCGGGTGACAGTGCAGGTTGGTTTCGACGTGCTCCCAGTTGATCCACCGCGGATCGGCTTCGGTGACGGCCCGTTCGAACGGATGGCGAGCGAGCATCGTAACCGACTCGCCGGAGTTCGCCGAACCCGTCCCCGCTCGATCGGACCCGCGCTCGGCGAGGCAGGTCGCGAGCTGGCCCGCGGTGATTCCGCCGCCGACGATCGCCGTTTCTCCGACCCGCCGTTCGGGGTCGAACTCGTCGCTCCAGACGTGGGTCACGCCGGGCACGCCGTCGGCCCAGTCGGGGGTTCGGTAGCGGCCGCCGTGACCGATCGCCAGCACGCAAGTTCGCGTGCGAAGGGTGCCCTCGTCGGTCTCGAGAACTAGCGGTTCCGACCGCTCGTCACCGTTCCCCGACCCGGATCGAATCCGTTCGACCGACGCTCGCCTGTGCACCGACTCGAGGTCGTTGCCGTCGATCACGTAGTCGGCGTAATCGAGAAAGAGCGCGAGCGAGGGCCGGCGCGGATACCCCGGCGTCGGCCGGAGTTCGCTCTCGCGACCCCGCGATTCGGCGAAGCTCTCGAGGCCGAACGGTTCGGTGCCGACGTGGTGGACGAACGTCGAGCGAAGTTCCTCCATGTCGCAGGCCGCCGCCTTCCGGCGGAACGACTCGAGGAGTCGCTCGTGCGGGTCGACGATGGCGATCTCCTCGCGATCGAGGGACGTCTCCTCGAGGAGTCGCTGGACGAGGTACGTTCCGTGGATTCCGCCGCCGACGATGACACACTCGAGCATTCAGGACCACCTACGCCAGGTTGTTATTTCACTCCTTTGGTTTAATAAACATGGCTGGTGTAGGGAGGTGCTTTAATAATAGTCACACGACGAGTGCTCCGACCCAGGCGATGCACAACGCGAATCCGATCGCCGCGGCCGCCTGTCGGGCCAGCATTTTTAGCACGAACCGGGTCGAAACTTCTCGAGCGACGGTGATGGCGGTGACGAGACATGGAAAGAGAACGCCGGCGAGATAGACGGCGACGAGCACCTGCACCGGCGAGAGGGTGGCCACGCCGGCGGTGTCCGCGGTGAGCAACGCCACGCCATCCTTGCGAATCGACGCGAGGACGACCGGTAGGGCGGCGTCGGCCGGCAGAGTGAACGCGGCCATCGCGGGCTCGAGACCGCTTCCCAGGCGCTCGAGCGCCCCGAGGTAGTCGAGGAGGGCGGCGACCACGCAGATGCCCGCGAAGACGGGGAGTGCGGTGGTGAGGAAACTCGAGAGCGACGTCCGGGCTTCCCGCCAGATCGCTCGCGTGCGAGGCCGCTGAAGGAACGTTCGGCGATCGACGGCGAGGCTGGTCATCCGTGCGGCTTCCGGTGCGATGAGGCGAACGTAGACGAGCGTGGTCGCGACGAGGATCGCGAGGTAGGGGCCGACGAGCCAGGGCATTCCGATGGCGGCGAAAACCGCCAGCGTGGCCGGGAACTGGTAGGAGCAAGCCGAGCCGAACGAGATCGCCGAGATGGTGGTACAGCGGGTGCAGGACGAACAGCTCCGGGTGCTCGTGACCGCGGGGACGTTACAGCCAAAGCCCATGACGACGCGAACGAGGTCCCGACCCGTGAGCCCGACGCGGCACATTGTCGGGTGGAGCGCGGTCGTGATCCTGGTGACGAGCCCGCTGGCCTTGTAGACGCCCATGAACAGCGCGAAGATGAGCATCGTCGGAAGCGCCCAGACGAACAGGAACGGCCCCATGGCGAGCAGTCCGTAGTCTCCACCCAGCACGGCCGCGAGCGGGCCGGGGAGCGATCCCGTCCACGCGACGGCCGGCTCGAGGAACCCGCCGACGATCGGGTCGGCCTCCTCGGCGATCGTGTTCGCGAAGAGGACGGCCGCGAGCGCGGGCAACAGCAGCGCCAGACAGCTAACTACGGGCCCGACGTACGGCCGTTCGAACACCCGCTTCGGCGGCTCGATTTGCCAGCCGACGCGGGTTTCGGCCCCGCCCGGAAACTCGCGGCCATTGGGAAGTACCTCGAAGAGGTCGCGGCCGTCCGCGGCACGAGCAGCGGTTGGCCCGGTACCGTTCGCATCTCCCCCATCGGCTGCCACGCGATCCGTATTCCGGGCGTCGACGGGAACGACGGGAACGTCGAGGTCGGCCTCGAGATCGGCGATCGCACCCCATGCGCGACCAGTGTCGATCGCTGTCGATTCCCTGTCGTCTCCCCCGATCACCCCGCCCTCGTCCCGGATCGCCGCGGCCTCACCGTCTTCGACCCTGTCCCAGAACGTGACGACGACGGAGCCCACTCGCCCCTGTACGATGGGTAGGAGGTCCGTGAGGTCCCGATCGATATCGGTGGCCGGGACGACGAGGACGACGCCGTCCGCGTCCTCGAGCTCCGAAAGCGCTGTTCGCGTCGTTTCGGTGTCCGCCTCGAGCGTGAGCCCGGGCGTATCGACGATTTCGAGGCCGTTCATTTGGTACACTTCGCTCGAGACCGTCGAGCCGGCGATGGATTCGTCGGTTGGGGCCGTCCCCGACAGCGCGTCGGCGAGCGCGGACTTGCCGACGCTTTCTTTCCCGATCAGGACGACGGTCTCCGTTCGCTTTTCGGACGAGTGCTCCCGGTGATCGTCGGGACCTACCATTTCGTCGGTGAGGGCTTTTTCGTTCGTCCGTCTCCAGCTCGACGCTTCTCAGCACGGTCGGTCGGGGCCTCTCGGTCGAGATCCTGTTGCATTGGTCGGTCTTCGACTCGAGTGCCCGATATAATAATACTAGCGATCAAAATAATAACTATTATTAAATTAGGCCTTCTATTGACAACCGAATGCCCGAGAATACGATTCCCGTTACGGTGCTTAGCGGTACGCTTGGGGCCGGAAAGACGACGACGCTGAATCACCTCCTCCGCGAGAGCGGAGAGCGCGACATCGCCGTCCTCGTCAACGACATGGGCGAGGTCAACGTCGACGCCGAACACGTCGCCGAATCCTCGGACATCACCGAGGAGGAAGAAGAACTGGTCGAGCTTTCGAACGGCTGCATCTGCTGTGAGCTTCGCGGCGATCTTCTCGACGCGATCGGATCGCTCACGCAGGCGCGCGACTTCGATTCGATCGTCGTCGAGTCGACCGGCGTCGCCGAACCGTTGCCGGTCGCCCAGACGCTCACGCTCGGCTTCGATCAGTCGGATCTCGACCCGACCGAGTTTTACGAGGAGACCGGCATCGAACCGCTCGAGAACTGCCACCTCGACACCACGGTCACGGTCGTCGACGCCCACCAGTTCCACGACGCAATGGGCTCGGACGAAGTCCTCGACGACGACGGCACCGAGAAACACCTCGGCGACTTACTCGTCGATCAGGTGGAGTTCTGCGACGTGTTACTCCTGAACAAGTGCGATCTGGTCGACGAGGAGACCCTCGCGAGCGTCGAAGAAACCCTCGAGACGCTCCAGCCGCGAGCCGAAATCGTTCGGACGAACCACGGTGCGGTCGATCCCGACGCCATCCTCGAGACCGGGCGGTTCGATTTCGAGGACGCCCGACAGTCAGCGGGCTGGGTGCAGGAGCTCCGAGAACCGCACGAGTCGGCCGAAGAGGAACACGGCGTGACCTCCTTCGTCTTCGAATCACGGCGGCCGTTCCACCCCGAGCGATTCGCCGACCTGCTCGACGAATTTCCCGAGAACGTCGTTCGGTCCAAGGGCCACTTCTGGCTCGCGGGACGGGAAGACGAGGCGGTCACGCTCAACGTCGCGGGCCAATCGATTCGCGTCGCACCCGGCGGTCAGTGGGTCGCCGCGCTCCCGCCCGAGGAACGCGACGAACAGGTAGCGGAGTACCCGCGACTCGAGGAAGCCTGGGACGAGGAGTGGGGCGATCGCGGCACGCAGCTGGTCTGTATCGGAACCGAGATGGACCACAAGGCGGTTCGAGATCGGCTCGAAGCCTGCGTGCTCGCCGACGAAGAGATGACCGAAGACTGGGCGACCTACGACGATCGGTTCCCCTCGTTCGAAGTACCCGAGGAAGACGAACTCGAGGACGAAGCGCTCGACGCCGCCTCGGAGGCGGATGAGGGGGCGGAAACGTCGGCTGAAACGGACCACACTCACGAGCACGAAAATGCGACGGAAGTGGGCCTCGCCAAGTGAGCGATCGGACCGAGGCTCGAGGAGACGGCACGAACAGAAACCTACCACAGTGACAGCACACGACCCAACGGACGACGGTGACGCGGACGGGGAACAGGGGACGACTCGAGGAGAACAGGAATCGACTTGGGAAGAACAGAGTACGGCTCGAGGCGAATCGAAATCCGACGAATCACCGGCGGATTCGACCGACAAAGTCCGATCGCTGGACTGTCGGTCCGTCGTCGAACCCGACGAGGACGGAACCGAGGTCTGCACGATCTACGATATGTCCGACCCACAGACGAAACAGACGGCATGGCTTTCCGCGGAGGACGGTTCGTTCGTCGATCTCGAGGCAATGCAGTGAGATGACCACACGACTCGACCACACGCCGCGATACAGACACGGCGCGTTATAGATACCCACCACCAATGTCAACCGCATTCCAAACCGCAGTTCGAAAAAACGTCCAGCGCGAGAATCGATACGAAGCGATCGACCGACTCGTCGAGAACGGCGAGCGAACGAACCTCTCGATCATCGTCCAGATGGGCGGTCTCGACGGCGAGTTCCGTCGCCGGGCTCTCGAGGGGCTCTCCAACTGTCGCGGAACCGAGGAACTCGAGGAACTCGCCGAGGATACTACCGTCGCACCGTCGTTGCGTCGGCGAGCAGACGAACTAGCCTAGTCGAGGATCGAGCCTCGTAGAGGGCCTCGGACGTGGAGCGGTCTGGGACCGAACGGAATCACAGTATCCACTCGAAGCCGTCGACCACGGCCCGCTTTCCGCCAGTTTCGATAATTTCTCCGTGGCCCGGAACGACCCGATCGAAGTCCCACGCGAGCACGTCTCGAATCGACCGACGGAACGCCCGCTCGTTTTTGATCGTAAGCCGCAGATCGAGCGGCGGTCTAACCCGACCGTAGATACCCGCAATTCGTGCCAGGAGACGTGTTTTCAACGGGCTCGAGGAGCCGATGTGGAATCCGATGTCCCCGAAGATGAGCGTTCGGCTCGGGCGGTGAAAGTACGCTATTTCGGTGAGCCACCGGTGACCGATCACGGCCACCTGGTCGATATCGGTTCCCCATCGCGGATCGGGCGTGTCACCTAACAGACTATCGAACGTCAGGTCCGGCCGTCGAACGTCGAGCCCGGGTGCAGCGAGGAGTTCGACCCCCGGAAACGCCTCCCGGTACTGTTCCATGTACAGATGACCGTGGAGTTTGCTGGCCGGGGCGACAAAGCGAACGTCGCCCAGTTCCTCGAGCGCGGCCTCGAGTTTCGGCGTCAATTCGGCCGGCGACTGGACGAACAGGCCGCCGCTCGAGAGGCGGATCACCGTCATGATTCGTCCCATCTCGATTCCCATGAATCGAAGCGGTTCCTCGTACGTCCACAGCCGCTCCGCCGTTCGTTTGAGCATGGTATCCTCCGTTTCGAACACGGTGTCCGAACGCATAGTAGGGGGAGTAGCGCAGTTAGCAACTAACGCAGTCAGCAGTCGCAGTAGTCCGGCTCACAGCAAGAAACGTCCTCGAGGAACATTCGCTTCTCCCGGTACTCCTCGAGCGGTTCCGTCTCGGCGTCCAGCCGCTCGGCGAGCGCCCGTGCGACGGCGGCGAAGCGCTGTCGGAACTTGTAGATGAAACAGAACGATTGGCCGTCGTGGGCGACCTGCGGACCCACGAGGAACAGCCCCGGCGTCTTCGTCGACTCGTCGTCGCTCGTCAGCTCCGGGTGCTCGCCGTCGAAGTCGAACAGATCTTCGACCAGCGTCAGGCTCCCCTCGAAGCCGGTCGCGAGGACGGGTGGGCTCCTCGATCGAAACCGCTCGCCGTCGGTCGTGATCACGTCGTAGCACTCCCCGTCAGTCGGTACGTCGTATCGCTCCTCAGTCCCACGCTCGCCGTCTGCGTCTTCATCTTCGTCGTCGGGTTCGATCCGCTCGATGCGGTCGACGCGAGCGTCCGCGACGAGTTCGATGGGCTGCTCGTCGGCCAGCGCGGCCTCGAGGCGCTCGTTCGTTCTCGGCGAGAGCACCTCGCTGGGGTCGGGGCTGCGAAACTGCCACGTTCCTTCGTCGTCAAGGACCGCGGTCGAGAGCCCCGCACTCGAGAGGCTGATCGCGGCGTCGATACCGCTCTCGGCACCGCCGATGATGACGGTATCGGTCACCGCCGTCGGTGGGTTCTCGACCCGATCGTCGCCGGACGTTCGGGAGTGGCCGGCGGACTGGCTGTGTCCTTTCGTCGAAGCTGTCGCCGCCCCGGAGCCGTCCGCGGCCGCTCTCCGAGATTCGCGGTTGGGTGCGTCTATCCCGTTGGTCTCGGTGCTCGCTCGAGAGCGGAATCGATCCGCGTAGCGCTCCCAGGAATCGACGGAAGCGACGTGAACCGCTCGGGTCGAACCGGGGATCGAGCCGTCGGCGGGGTAATCGTACTGGCCCGCGGCCCAGACGACGTATCTGGCTCGAACGGGCTCGTCGTCCGTTTCGAGCGTGAACCCGGCTTTGTGTTCTCGAGCCGCGACAGATTCGACGTCGATACCGGTCTCAACGATCAACTCGTGGAACTCCGCGACGGCCTCGAGGTACTCCGCGTACTGGTCGCCGGTCGGGTGTTCACAGTCGAGTGCGAGCGCGGGCGAGGTATCGACGGTGATCGCGTTCAAATCGCGCGCGCCGAAGGCGTTACCCGGAAACGAGGGCGTGAGGAGGCGCATCTCTGCGGGCCAGTTGCGAAAGGACGCGCCGATACAGTCGCGCTCGAGGATCGCGTACTCGATACCGAGCTCCTCGAGAACGACCGCCGTTCCGATTCCCGCCGGCCCGGCGCCGACGATCGCGACCTCGAGATCGAACGATGAAGTCATGTCTACTAGTGAGCCGGCCAGTTTTAATAATACTTCGGCACGAAAAGCCAATCATTGGCATTCACTCGGGTCATTATATTATTGGTCGCGTATGCGTGGGTAAATCACGGAAGGAGAAACCGAAAGGCAGGGCTTTTTACAACACACCGCTTGAGAGCGTACTAATGGTTCGACTATCGCTCGAGCGGAGGTGGCAGCGATGACGACCGACGTAACCGAAATCACGGTCGTCGGGGACGACGACACCGGGTTGATCGCCCGGGTGACGAGCCTTCTCTTCGAGCGCGGGATCAATATCGAAGACCTCGATCAGGCGGTCAGAGACGGCGTCTTTCGGATGTACCTCGCCGTCGATACGAGCGAGATGGTCTGTACGAAGGACACGCTTCGAGAGGATCTGGACGAACTGGGTTCCGATCTCGGACTGGACGTGCAGCTTCGGTTCCCCGCCGATCGGGATAACCAGCAGATTGCCGTTCTCGTGACCAAAGAGAGCCACTGCCTCGAGGCGCTGTTCGAGGCGTGGGCCAACGACGAACTGGGGGCCGACATCGGCGTCGTCATCGGGAACCACGACGATCTGGAACCGCTGGCCGACCACTACGACGTGCCGTTCCACGACATCGGAACCGAATCCGGCCAGCAGGACGAGGACCGACTCCTCGAGTTGCTCGCGGAGTACGACGCCGATCTGATCGTCCTCGCCCGATACATGCGGATTCTCAGCCCGAACGTCGTCTTTCGGTACGAGGATCGCATCATCAACGTCCACCCATCCTTGCTCCCCGCCTTCCCCGGCGCGGAGGCCTACCGTCAAGCCGTCGAGGAGGGAGTTCGCGTCGCCGGCGTCACCGGCCACTACGTCACGACCGATCTCGATCAGGGGCCGGTGATCACCCAGCGCGCGTTCGACGTTCCCGACGACGCCGACCTCGAGGAGATGAAACGTCGCGGACAACCCCTCGAGGCCGACGCGTTGCTCGAGGCCGTGCGGCTCCACCTGAACGGGGACGTCTCGGTTCACCGCGGTCGGACGACCGTTCGAGAGAACGGCGACGACTACCAGCTCGGACTCCCCGACGAAGTCGACGATTACATTCCGGATCGGCCGATAGACGGAATCGGAAGCGTCGTCGCCGACGAGTAACGAAGAGTAGGGCTATTCCCTGCAGAGCTCGCTACGCGAGCAGTAACTGGACGAACTGAGGTATTTTGGCTCGTTTTGCCATAGCCTGCTGGTGTTGCTATACGCGATTATTCGATTAGTCGATATGAAAAAATTCGATATATGCGGAAATCGACCACGAGACACGTCTGTTCTGTTTTTCTGAGCAAAAGTTAACTCATATAATCACACAAGGTATTGTAGGGATGACTCGAGAGAACGAGAAACAGAAAGCAGCAGCAGTGTGCGACAACTGCGGCACTGCACACGCGGTACGGCTGGGTCCTGACGGCGAAATACGGCCGATCGGGACGGGAAAGGGCCCCGCTTGCACGTGTGAGGAAGGTGACCTTCGGATCATGAGCAACGATTCGGACGTTCTCGAGGACGTGGATATGTGACTGAACTGGCTAGTTGGTGAGGGGGAAGTATTCGGAACGGTCGCTAACTGTGTGTTTCACAGCGAGCGGTCCCCCGTCGTCAAAAGCCGTACACGACGGGATTGATAACGTGTTCTCCGATAGCCCCTCTCTAAATTCTCGACGCGCTCTCTCCTCGTTCAGGAACGCCATTCCTCGAGACAGTAGTCGTCACAGAAATTGCTGTAGGCCGCCTCGCCGTCTTCGAGCGTCGTCACGACTCGTCTGTTCGTACTTTTTGCAATAGCGTCACCGCAGTTGTCACACTGTGGTCCGTCATCGTCGTCCGTCGAATCAGCCATTAGGTGATACGAGGGACGAAACGCACTTTAACCAACCTATGTCGTCGGTATTGGCCGTGACGACTGAAAACCCGAATTAAGGGTACTCATAACGGTAGAACCGGACGCGAGACGCCCCATCTCGATGATGAGATTGAGCGGGAGCGCTCGAGAACGTCACCGACTCGATACTGCATCGATCGGCGCTCACGCCTCGAGTCGAACCGTTTCCTCATTCAGCCGTTCCCTGCGGTAGCCGGTCTCCTGAGACCTGCCCGAATCGTTCTCTTCCGGTTACTCGCCGAGATTTAGACCTGCTCGGGGTCCACGTCGACGCCCTCGAACAGCGGATCGAGCTCGGCGTCGAGTTGGGCTTTGAGGTTCTCGAGTTCCCCCTCGGTGAGCGTCGCGGTCAGCGCGTCGGTCACCCCATCCGCGTACCGCTCGGCGTCGTCCGGCTCGAGATCGGTGTTCTGTAGTCGCTCCCCGACCCGCTGGACGAACGCGTCCCGGTCGTAGCCAGCAGCGTCGTGGTCGGCGTCTTCGATCACACCCGCGAGTTCGTCGGGGAGTTGCACCGCGACGTCTTCGGCTTCGCCGGCGGTGAGCGATTCGCCGAGCGTCTCGAGGACGGCGTCGGTCGCGACCCGCGCTCGATTGACCGTATCGACGTGGCTCGCCTCCTGGACCAGTTCGTAGAATTCGCTGTCTTGCATGGATTCGATTAGCCGAGGGAGTTGTATCGGAGTTGGGCTCTCACGTGCAAGCCGCTCGATTCGAGCGGCCGAAATCGATAGCTCGATCGAAGACGTGTCCGCTATCCGACCGACGAGCTATTTACTATCTCGGAGTCGGTATATTGGTACGTTATGGCACAGCAAGAAGTGCAACAGGAGCTGTCCGTCGATCAGTACACGCTCGGGCTGGTCGGGCCAGATCAGGAGTGGGCCGGAACCGTCGCCGACGGGGGAACGATTCACACGTACACGCCGCCGGGCTGTTGGGGGCCGATGATCACGCCCGATTTCCGAGGCGGCCACGAGGTCACGCGGCCGATCCGCGTCGAGGGAGCCTCGGTCGGCGACGCGATCGCCCTCCGCATTCGGGACGTGGAGGTCACGAGCATGGCGACGAGTACGGGGTCGATGGCCGAACGCGAAGACGCCTTCGGCGACGACCCGTTCGTCGACCACCGCTGTCCCGACTGCGGCACTGAGTGGCCCGAGAGCGTCGTCGAGGGAACCGGCGAGGACGCGATCAAGTGCGTCGAGTGCGGCGCGAACGCCTCTTCGTTCGGTTTCGAGTACGGTTACACCGTCGCGTTCGACGAGGATCACGAGGTCGGCATTACCCTCGACGGGGACGCCGCCCACGAACTCGCCGAAGACGCCGCGGCGGTGATGGACATCCCCGAAAACTCGAGACAACATCCAATCCTGCTGTACGAACCCGACGAGATGCCGGGCACGCTCGGTCGGCTTCGCCCCTTCGTCGGTAACGTCGGGACAACGCCGCCGGTGACGCTCCCCGATTCGCACAACGCGGGCGACTTCGGCCAGTTCCTCGTCGGAGCCGAACACGACTACGGCATCGAAACGCAGGACGACCTCGAGGCCCGAACCGACGGCCACATGGACGTGCCGGAGGTCCGCGCCGGCGCAACGTTGCTCTGTCCGGTCAAGGTCGACGGCGGCGGAGTCTACGTCGGGGACCTCCACGCCAATCAGGGGGACGGCGAACTCTCGCTCCACACCACCGACGTCAGCGGAACCGTGACGATGGACGTCGAGGTGATCGACGGCCTCGAGCTCGGCGGCCCGCTCCTCCTTCCGAACGAGGAAGACCTTCCGTTCATCAGCCGGCCCTACAGCGACGACGAGCGCGAGTCCGGCCGGGAACTCGCCGCCGAGCACGGCGTCGACCTCGAGGAAGACATGGGGCCGATTCAGGTGATCGGGAGCGGCGAGACGGTCAACGACGCGACTCAGAACGCCTTCGACCGGGCGACCGACCTCCTCGAGATGAGCGAGGGAGAAGTCCGTTCGCGCTGTACGTTCACCGGCGGGGTTCAGATCGGCCGGCTTCCCGGCGTCGTCCAGCTTGACTTGCTCGCGCCGATGGACGTGCTAGAAGAGCGCGGTATCGATCATCTCGTCCGCGAGCAGTACGACCTCTAGAACGACAGTTGCTCGTCCTCTCGAGTCTCGCCCAGTGCTGGAGGCGTCCGATCCGAGTAGTACTTTCGACCGATCGCTCGACTGTCGACCATGTTGAAAATCGCCTGTCGGGCTTCGGCGGGTGAATTGTAGGTTTCCGCAGACATCGCGCCCAGAAGCTCCTCGAGCGATTCAGAGCCGTCCGGCAGTTCGAGCGCGTACTCGCCGTACGTGTCGACGAGTTCGTCTTTCGTCGCGGGGTACCCGTGTTCGTCGAGTTTCGCCTCGAGTTCGCCGAATTCCACGCCGAGTTCGCGGGTAGGGCTGTATGAGTTGCTCATCGTATCGACCGCCCGGCCCTACGACGAGGAGGGATAAACAACCGCGGGGTGAGCATGACGGCACCTCGAGCTGGCGGCGCTTGCGCTAGCGATCGCAACGAACGACCGAAAAGCGACGGAGTCGTCTCGAGCCAACGTAATCGGTTCGGCGACGGTTCGATCGCGTCGTTTCGCTACCGGGGCGATCAGTCGGTCGGCTCGGCGGTTTCGGCGGACGCGTTCGATTGTGTGGTCGAATGCTGGTTCGCCGCGCTCGCGCTATCTGGCGTCGGGACGAACGCGAGGTACAGCATGAATCCGACGAACAGCGCCAGCGCGATGCTCGCGGCGGCCGTGATACCGATACTGGCATCGAACGAGACGATAGCTGGTGTCGCAGCAGCGAAACTCTCGAGGGACATAGTGTGGTGCTAGTCGATCGTTTGGAGTCGCGAAATATGAGCGTTACTTTTTCCGATTTCGAGCCGATACAATGTGAGTTGGTAGCATTTAGCAATCTCCGGGCGTTTCCGTCTCGAACGGACAAGAAACCAAATCCGAAGTGACGGAACTCGAGAAACCAGCGGTCCGGCCGAAATCCCGTCGAACAATCGACCCTCAGAGGCGGCTGACCGCACCGATCGCACTCGAGAGCGGCGGCGCGTCGAACAGGTCGAGGCCGGTGTAGGCGTTGGTCCCGGCACAGTAGAGATCCCGTGCGGTTTGGATCACGTCCTCCTCGAGCGGCTCCGGATCTCGCTCGCACAGGGACTTCCAGTCCGCGACGTCGCGGCGCTCGGCTTCGGCCTTCGCGTGTTTGACCGACTCGACCCACTCGGGCTGGGTGCGTTTGTGATACTGCCGAAGCACTTCCTTCGAGAGCTGCGTGCCTTCGTGGCTGAACCGGTTTTCGTCGAACGTGCCGACGACGTCGGCGACGCGAATCTCGCCGTCGAAGGTGAGACACTCGATCTTGCCGTCCTGGTGGGTCAACTCCGCGCTCTCCGCTTGCTCGGTGATGATCCCGTTGACCTCGCGGGCGACGGACTCGAGGTCCGAAATCGAGGTGTCGCCGGCGATATAATCGGCTTCTTCGCGCTCGAGGTACCGATCTCCTTCCTCGTACTTCGTCGAGAACTCGACGATCGGCTCCTCGAGGTCGACCGCTTCGTCGGGCCAGTTCTCGAAGGCCAGCCCGTGATCCGCTGGTTGGGTTCGCCGGCGGAGACTCGAGCCGATCGGGACCGTGTTTCGGAAGACGACCTCGAGGGGGATCAGGTAGTTCGAGCCCGCCTCGGCGTGGTAGGATTCGTAATCGTACTCCCGACCCTCGTTCGGGAGGTCCGGAACCTGCGTCAGATCGATCTCCATCACCCAGGGCGGACGCGAGGCGTCCTCGAGTTTCGTTACATTGCCGTCTTCGCCGACGCCGCGATAGTGCGTCGGGATGCCTTCGTTCTCGAGCAGTTCGAAGTTGAACGCGCCCATCGTACAGAGCGTCGCCCCCTTCTGTGGAATCGGATCGGGCATCTTGCCCCAATCGAACACCGAGTAGTCGTCGGTAAAGACGAACGCCCCGCGACCGAGCGAGTCTGCCGTCGCCTCCTCCTCGATGCGAAACTCCTTGACGCTCGTCATTCGTGACACCTCGCCGAGTGGCCCCCGCAGTTCATACTCGAGTTGCCGTGTCCCCATCGTAAGAAGGTTTCAGTATTATTCGCAGGGCCGGTCGTCGGTTCGCCGCTGAGCCGCGAGCGCCTCGAGGCGAACCCGCTCGTTTCAGCGCAACCGAATCTCCGAGGTAGCGGTGAGTTCGGACGCGTTCCACCACGTTTTTGGCGCTGTAACGGGTTCGTTGCCACGATGGAGCGACCGGTGACCGAGGCAGACCTCGCGTTCGAGCACGTTCCCGAAACCGACCAGTCGTTCGAGAACGCCCTCGAGAAGGCACGGAACGGGAACCGACTCACCGTCGACGACGGCATCGAGCTGTTGACGACGGGGACCGACGCCGAGGGGATCGACCAGCGACGAAAAGAGCGGGTCCTCGAGGCCGCGGATCGACGCCGAGCCGCGGTCGTCGGCGAGGAGGTCACGTTCGTCGCGAACCTGAACAACAATGTGACGACCGCGTGTAACGTCGGCTGTCTGTTCTGTAACTTCAAAGACGCCGCACACACCTTCGAATCCGATGCCGAAATGGAGAGCCAGGGCTTTACCAAGACTCCGGCCGAATCTCGCGAAATCGTCAGCGGTGCGGTCGATCGCGGCATCTACGAGGTCACCTCGGTCTCCGGTCTACACCCCGCGTTCGCGCTTGACGAGGAACACTTAGAGATCCTCGAGGCGACCGAGAACCGCAAGGAGGTCAACTACAAGTCGCCCGAACGGTACGAGACCGACCCCGGCACCTACGCCGAGCAGATGGCGGCGATGAGCGTCGACGACGTGCACGTTCACTCGATGACACCCGAGGAGGCCTACCACGCCCGTCGCGGTACCGATTGGTCCTACGAGGACGTTTACAGCCGTCTGCGAGACGCTGGACTCGACACCGTTCCCGGCACCGCGGCCGAAATCCTCGTCGAGGAGGTCCGGGAGGTGATCTGTCCCGGTAAGATCAGCACCGACGGCTGGCTCGAGGCGATGGAAGCCGCGGCCGAGGCCGGCCTCGGACTCACCTCGACGATCATGTACGGCCACGTCGAGAACGAGGCCCACCGGGTCATGCACTTAAAACGCGTTCGCGACCTCCAGGAGCGCGTCGACGGCGCGATCACCGAGTTCGTTCCCCTCTCCTTTATCCACCAGAACACGCCGCTTTACGAGCACGACGTCGTCGAAGGCGGCGCGAGTCAGGACGAGGACGAACTGATGATCGCCGTCTCGCGGCTCTTTCTCGACAACATCGACCACATTCAGTCCTCGTGGGTCAAGTACGGCGACCAGCAGGGGCTGAAGATGCTCTCCTGTGGCGCGGACGACTTCATGGGGACGATCCTCTCCGAGGAGATCACCAAACGCGCCGGTGGCGAGTACGGCGAGTTCCGCTCGATCGAGGACTACGTCGATCTCATCGCCTCGATCGGACGCGTTCCCGTCGAGCGCTCGACCGATTACGAAAAGCGCCGCGTCATCGACCCCGACGACCCGCCGTTCGGGCCACAACTCGGGCCGAAGGCGGACGGGACGCCACTGCTGGCTCGAGGGGACGAAACCGTTCCGGCCGACGACTGAGCTCGGTCCGCTCGCTCCGGGCTTCGACTTCTTTGGACGACGCCTTCAGTACGTGAAGCTGAGCACGTCGCCTTCTTCGATACCCCGCTCGGCGGTCCACTCGTAGTTGACCTCGAGGACGTACTGGCCGTAGCCCGGATAGCCCTGCTCGGAGCCGTCCTCGTCCGGGCCGGGCTGGGGCGCGTGGTGGATCCCCGTGATGACGCCCTCGCTGTCGGCGTAGACGATGTCGATCCCGAACGACATATCGGGCATGATGAATCGCAACTCCTGTTCCGAACTGTTGATGAAGATCATGCCCCGGTCCTCGGGCAATTCCTCGGTATCGCTGAGCCCGAGCGTTTGCAGCTCCGGCGTGTCGGCGATGGCCGCCGTCACTTCGCCGAGTTCCTCGCCGTCGGGGGTCGTCACGCTGACATCGGTTTCCTCGTAGTCGGCGTGGACCTCCGAGGACTCGTCGTCGCTCGAGTTGTCACTCTCGTCCGAATTGCTCGATCCTTCCCCGTCGTCTCCGTTCGAATCGTCGCCGTTCGGTTCCGAGTCGCCGGTCGGAGAATCGCTCTCGTCGCCGGATTCGGTACAGCCGGCGAGGGTGAGAAACCCGACGCTCGCGGTGAGCCCCGTCAGTACGGCCCGACGATCCGGAGTTGGTGAACGCGGCGGAGTCATTACAGTGTGTCCACGACCACAGACGGATTGATAAATATTCGTCGAGATTCACGAGAAGGTGTACGTTTCCGGTGGAACCTGCGGATTCGACTGGACTCGAGAACCCCGATACTCTCGAAAACCCTCCCCAAACCAGCGGCCGGCCCATCGCGAATCCGTTCTATCGAATACTGAACACTCATCGTTCGCATTCCGCTGTTAGGATTCCGTTTCGAGGTCGAACTCGACGCCGGTCAGCTCTTCGGAGACGTCCCACAGTCGCCGCGCAGCCTCCCGATCGTAGGACTGCTCGGCCGACCGCTGTCGTTCCGGCGTGCCGCGCATATTCATGAGCCCGCCGGGGCCGTAGTACTCTCCGCTTTGGACGTCGGTCGCGGTCGCCGCGTACAGCGTCGGAAGCGCCCCCTTCGCGGCGGACTGGGCGAACACGGCGTTCGAAACGTCCATCAGAACCTTTCGAGCCCACGAGCCGTCCATTTCGGGGCCTCGAGCCTGTAACGCCGTATCTGCGTAGCCCGGATGGACGCCGACGCTTAGCGCGTTCGAGGAAGTCGACTCGAGTCGACGGTCGAGTTCGTAGGCAAAGAACAGGTTCGCGAGTTTCGACTGGGCGTAAGCATCCCATCGGCTGTACTCGTCTTCGCCTTGCAGATCGTCGAAGTCGATCTCGCCCTGTTCGTGGACGCCGCTCGAGACGGTCACGATGCGAGCGTCTCTCGCGAGGCGGTCGAACAAGAGGGCCGTGAGCGCGAAGTGCCCGAGATGGTTGACGCCCAACTGCATCTCGAAGCCCTGGACCGTTTCCCGGCGCGGAATCGCCATTACGCCCGCGTTGTTCACGAGTGCGTCTATTGCATCATCGGACACGTCATCGAACCCTTGTGCGAACGCGCGAACCGACTCGAGGTCCGCGAGGTCCAGTTCCTCGACGACGAGTTCGCCGTCGGCGTCGGACTCGAGGTCGTCCCTGATCTCGTCGGCGGCCGCCTCGCCGCGGTCCACGCTTCGACAGGCCATGACGACCGTCGCGCCGCGGTCGGCGAGCACTCGAGTGGCTTCGAAGCCGATGCCGCTGTTCGCGCCGGTGACGACTACTGTTCGGCCCGACTGGTCGGGAACGTCGGACGCGGTCCAGCTCATACGCGTCGTACGGGCTACGGCCGTTTGATAACTCGGGTGGCGGTGGTCGTCGCCGACAATTCTCGATCGAAATCAACCGCCACCGAGACGGTCCAACCCACCGCAGTCCGCGTCCGTCCTGACGAGTCCCGCATCGAGCTCGTCGTCGAAGATGATGACTTGCAGCGTATTCGAGTTGCAATCGGTGAGATCTCGCCACGAGAGTTCGGCTTCCGACCGCGTTTCGTCGCCGTTCCCCTCGGCCGCGAGCGTGTACGTCCCCGCTCGAGAAAACTCCGCATCGTCGTACTCGGTGCCTTCGAGCGACTCGACGGCTCCGCTCTCGCCGACGTCCACGACGGCGTCGAATACGACTTCGCCGTCCCGGTCGACCCGGAGTGCAATTTGATGGGGCTCGTCGGTTGCGTTTCCGACCGATAGCTCGGCCGGCGTGTCCGCGCCCCGAAGTCGGTGGACCGACTCGGCACACCCCGAGAGCCCGACGAGAGCAGGAATTGTCGCCAGCCCGAGCAACTCGCGGCGATACATATTCAAGTAGCGAGAGCTGTTCGCAAAGTGTTTTGTGGTGAATACGCTCTCCTATCCATCGTCGACCCGGCTTACGCCTTGAGGTGCTTGATGCGTGCGTATCGACCGGCTCGCCAGCCCGCGACGAGCGCGACGATCGTTCCGACGACGGCGGCGAGAGCGAAGCCAACGACGTAGACCTCGAGCGGCGTCCGGAGCAGTTGCTCGAACCCGGCGAACTCGGTGACGATCTGGTTTACCCCCGCCACGAGCACCGGTGTAGAGAGGAGTCCGACGACGCCGCCGAGCAGTCCGATGACGAGTCCCTGTGCCCCGATCGTTCCCGCGAGGATCCACCTCGAGAGGCCGATCGCCCGGAGCGCCGCGAGCTCCTCGCGTTGCTGGGAGGCGACGAGCGCGAACAAGTTCACCGTGAGGATGACCCCGCCGACGATTGCCAACCCGACCAACGTGACGCCGCTGGCGAGAATGAGCGGACGTTCCTCGAGCATCGCTCCGATCTGTTCGTCGCTGGCACGAACGTCGTACTCGGGGTAGGCGTCGTCAAGGTCGGCCGCAACCTCCTGCCGGTCGGCGTCCTCCGCGGCGTCTGCGGTGACGAACGTCGCTCGATCCGTCCCCGTGGTTCCGGCGACGGCTAACAGGTCGGGGAGGGGAACGGCGGTCGATTCCGATCCGAGGTACTGCGAGTAGTACGAGGCCGTTCCGACGACGGTAAACTCGTATTCGGGAGCCGACTCCCTGCTCGTCCCGAGATAGACCGTGTCGCCGGGTTCGGCGTCGAGTCGGTGGGCGGTCTCCGGATCCAAAACCACTTCCTCGGTCGTAGGGTCGCCACTCGCCATCGCCTTTCGTGCGTCATCCGCGTCGGTTTCGTATCCGCCGCCCCGCTGGAAGTCGAACCCGGAGTGGGTTTCCGGAACGCCGACGGCCGACGTCCGCTCGAGATCCCCCGGGTCCGTCCCGATGTAGATCTCGTACATCGCAATCGGTGAGGCGGAACTCACGTCGTCGCGCTCCTCGAGTTCGGCCGTCACGCTATGTGCGCCGACGATCGGGTTTTCGGTGCCGCTGGCGGAGGGATCGACCGGGTCGCTCGAGAGCCAGATGCCCCGATTCGCGTTCTCGAGCCCGTCTTCGCCGACGTCGACGACGCCGACGCCGAGGCTCGCGAGCAAGGTTACCGAGAGAACGACGAGCGCAACGGCGAGGACGGCGAGTGCGGTCCGTCGGGGCGACCGGCGAATCTGAGCGACCGCGATGCCGACGACGGCTCTCGCTCGAGTAGGAACGTGTCGGAGGTTCGCCACCGCTCTCAACGCCGCCCCGAATCGCCGGATCATCGACCCACCTCGTCCAAGACGCTCGTCCTCGAGGCGATCAACAGCGGATACGGGACCGCGAGCAGTCCGGCGACGAGCGCGACGACGAGCGCGTACGGGATGAAGACGGGGTGGGCCATCGCGACGGTTCCCGACGCGACGGTCGCGCCGGCAACCGCGTTGACGGCGAAAATCCCGACGACGCCGAGACCGATTCCGAGAACTGCGCCACAGAGGGTTGCGACCACGGTCGAGGTGGCGACGACGGCCATTCGACCCGATAGCGGGACGCCGATCGTCTGGAGGATGGCGAGGGTTCGTCGATCTTGGTCGACGGCCATCCCCATCGTCGTCGCGACGAACGATGCACAGACCGTCACGCCGATGAGCAGTGCGATCGCGCCCGTCGCGAACGCCAATCCGTCGTCGAACAGCGCCGACGGATCGCCGCCTCGATTCGATTCGACCGTCGCATCCGGATACGCCTCGCCGGCTGCCGTCGCCGCCGCCTCGGAGTCGCCCCACACGAGCACGTTGTCGGCCAGTTTGTCGTCGCTCGCCCCCGAGAACGTCTGTAACTCGCTCAGGTGAACGAGCGCGATCGGCGCGTCGCTATCCTCGTAGGCGTCCGCGGAGTCGTCGATGTCCACAACGGTGAGCGACGGGACCTCCATATCTCCCTGTCCGCTCGAGACGGTCTGTTCGTCGCCTTCCGAGGCCTCGAGTTGGGTCGCCGCGGCGGGAGAAAGCACGAGCTGTCGCTGTGTCAGCCCGTCGTAGGACCCGTCGGCGTAGTGTTCATCACCGGACTCGAGGCTCTCCGTCGAGAGGCCCGCGACGGTTCGAGGTTCCTCGTCGGGGACGACGCCAACGAGCAGGATCGTTTCGGTGTCGCCGTCGCCGGTCTCGAATTTCGTCGGCTCGACGAGAACCGGTGACGCGTGGTCGACGCCCGCTTCCGAGCGGATCGCCGCCGCTCGCTCGTTCGTCTCGCCGAGTCGCGGGCTCTCGACGCCGTCTACGGCCGAGAGGCTTCCACTCCCTTCCGGCGCAATCTGAGCGTCGGCGTCGTTCTCGAGCATCGGACCGCCGTCGGCAAGCGCGAGCGCGATGCCGGTGATGCACAGAAGCAACGCGACGGTGAGCGCGACGACTGCGATCGAGGTCAGGATCCGACTCGAGTTAGTTCGGGTCGGTCGATTCCACAGCCTGGCAACCGAGACGCCCACGATTCCGCGCCAGCGGTGACTGCGCTTCCCTGCGGTGTCTCCCCTCAGGTTTCGTTCACCGATCCCGTTCCGTTCACCACTCTCGTTCCGCATTTCGTCGGAGTCGGCGGTCTCCGTTCGTTCGGCGTCATCGTTCATCCTCGACCACCGTCCCATCCCGGAGCGTCACCACTCGATCGGCGACGGCGAGCGTCGCCGCGTCGTGTGACGCGATGAGTACCGCTCGGTCGCGCCCGACATCGGTCAACAGCTCGAGGACGTCCGCGCCGGTTCCCGTATCGAGTTCGCCCGTCGGTTCGTCCGCGACGAGGATATCGGGATCCGTCGACAGCGCCCTGGCGATCGCGACGCGCTGACGTTCGCCGCCGCTGAGTTCGCCGGGACGGTGCGTGATCCGATCCTCGAGACCGACCTGACTCAACAACGTCGACGCCCGCTCGCGACGCGCCGATTTCGAAAGCCCCGCCTGCACGAGCGGTAAGGCGACATTTGCGCGTGCGGAAAGCGACGGGAGCAGGTGAAACCGCTGGAAGACGATACCGACGTGTCGTCGCCGCGCCTTCGTCCGTCCTCGGTCGGACAGCGACGTGAGGTCGGTTCCGAGCACGGAGACGGTTCCTTCGGTCGGCACGAGCAGTCCAGCGACCGCGTGCAGAATCGTCGACTTGCCGCTCCCGCTCGGTCCTTCGAGTCCGACGATAGTGCCTCGTTCCACGTCGACGGAGACCTCGCGAAGTGCGGTCACCGTTCGGTCCGAACCCGAGCGGAGTCGTCCGCCCGTCGAACCGTACTCGTGGCTGACCGCCTCGAGGCGAACGGCCGGTATCGCGTCGTCTTCGTCTGACGTCTCGGATCCCGCCGAACGCGAACGGTGGTGTGATCGATTGAGAAACCTCACGAAGTGTTCGGGAGAACGGCACGACGGCCCATTGTTTCAGTCCGGCTTCCCGCGGACAGGCGGTGGTTTCGAATCAACCGACCGTCAGAAATCCGCAATCTACTCGAACGCGTCGAGACAGGCTAACGCAGCGGCTCTTTCGACCGTTCCAGTTTTGAAACGGTCTCGATCGTCGTCGATCATCGCCGCGCCGGCATTCGCGGCGGGTTCTCGAGTCGGTGTCGAGCGCTGCGGGTCGTCGTTCGAAATCCTTGCAACGCGAAAGCTGATCGTACAGGTAGGAACCCGCGTCGCCGGCTATCGGTTTTGTGATAACTCCGGCGGTGGATGTATGGGTCGGTTACACGGACGAGGAGAAGCGGCCGGTCGGTTACGATGAGCCAACAGTCCGGACGACTCGAGTGGTCGGATCCGACGACGGAGAGATCCGGCGAACGTTCAGTGCGCGATGATCGTCACGGCGTTCCGGTACGAAGCACCGACCGGTAGCGCTCCCCCGCCTCGTCCGCCGCCTCGAGCGCGTCGCGAATCGGCGACGAGAGCCACGCCCCCTCGTCCGCCCCCTCGGCGAGTACGCCGTCGAATTCCGCCGTCCGAAGTTCCGGCTCGAGGAACCGCTCGTACACCGGGAGCCGCTCGCGGAGTGGAACGTCGGCTTCCGAGGCAATCTCCTCGAGTTCGCGCAGGGCGGGCCAGGCGTAGTCGGGGTTGATGTGGTCGTCCGTGATCGGCGACACCCCGCCCAGATCGTCGACGCCACAATCGATGAGGTCTCGCGCGGGTGCGAGGTTCGGCGGGACTTGCACGGAGATTTCCTCGGGTAACGCGACCCGCGCCATCGCCGTTACCCGCCGCATCGTCTCGAGATCCGGCGTGTTGCCCGACCAGCGTTCGTTGGTGGCGACGGGCTGGACGATCACCTCCTGAACGTGATCGTATCGTTCGTGCATCTCTCGAATGGCGAGCAGGCTTTCGGCTCGGTCTTCCCACGATTCGCCGATTCCGACGAGGATCCCCGTCGTGAACGCCATGTCGAGTTCGCCCGCCGTTTTGATCGTCCGCAGGCGTTGACCCGGGTTCTTCCGGCGCGGCCCCGCGTGGGCGTCGACCTCGGCAGTCGTCTCGAGCATCACGCCCATGCTCGCGTTCACGTCCGCGACCGCTTCCATCTGCTCGCGCGTCTGGTCGCCCGGATTCGAGTGCGGGAGCAGTCCCTCCTCGAGGGCGACCTCGCAGGCGTCTCGAAGGTACGTGTGGATCGAGTCGTGGCCCCACTCCGCGAGCTGGTCGTGAATCTCCGTGTAGCGCTCGTCCGGG
Organism: Halostagnicola alkaliphila; assembly: GCF_055379965.1. Lineage (NCBI taxonomy): Archaea > Methanobacteriati > Methanobacteriota > Halobacteria > Halobacteriales > Natrialbaceae > Halostagnicola > Halostagnicola alkaliphila. The sequence continues at coordinate 1,130,132 of NZ_AP043826.1, forward strand.
TCGTCTCCGAACGTAAACAGCGCTTCCGTACAGCCGGCGTCGGCCCCGGTTTTGCAGATGTCTCGGACTTCCTCGAGCGAGAGGATCGAGGCGTTCCCGGGGCCGTCGAAGTAGGTACAGTACGTACAGGTGTACCGACACGCCGTCGTTAACGGGATAAATACGTTCCGAGCGAAGCTGAGTTCCGGCGCTGGCTCGACGTCTTCGGCGGTCACGGCACACAGTCGATCGATCGCGTCGTCGTCGATCGACAGCGAAATTCCATAGTCGGTCGCGCCGGGGATCATCCTACGTTCGACTGTCTTCGCTCGGCACATAAGGGCTTCACTTCGAGGCAATTCGTCGTGCGCGACTCGTCGTTCGTGGAACCGCTTTATCAGCGTTCGGCGGAGCGAACGACCTCGAGGCGTCCCTCTCGAGAATCGAGTTCGAAGCCGAACTCACGGAGGCACTCGGGCGTGTTCCCCGTTCCGTGAACGAGCACTTCCACCAGATCCGCCGGTTCGTCAACGTCGGTTCCCAGCCGGAACGAATCCACCGTCTCGAGAGTGGCATCGATCTCCTCGGCAATCCGGCGGTGATCGAGGAAGGAACCGCCGTGGTAGTCGACCCGAAACTCTGGGTGACGGACCACCAGCGCGTTCGTCCCGACGCCCCGGCCCGGTGCGATCACGACATCGTCATCGGGTTCGAAGAATTCTTCCAGCGCGGCGGGCGTCGTCAGCGCCAGATCGGCCATGACGACGGCGACGGTCTCACCCTCGCCGGCTCGGTCCGATCCCGTCCGTACCCGTGATTCCAACACCGCGTTGACCGCCTCCGTCAACGGTCGCTCGTCGACGATCACCGACGCGTCGATCTCGAGTGGTTCCGTCGAGAGTACCGTCGGCTCGTGGCCCGCCGCTCGAACCGCCTCGAGCACGTCCTCGAGCATGACTCGAGCGAGCGTCGAGCGTTCCGCCGGAGAAAGAACCGGCTCGAGGCGCGTTTTGGGCGCGTCCGGAGCGTACGGAACGACGACGTGCATCTGTCGATTTTTGGTCGTACCTGCTCAAAAATACGTCGAACCCACTGGAATCCGATTTTGATCAGCACCGACGCGATCACCCTCGATCACGTCGATAGAAAGCGCAGCGTTCGGTTCCGGACGGGCACCGTCCCCCCGGGCGGTACCCGCCGAGATTCACTGGCGGGGCGATTCCGAGCCAGCGTGCCGTCCTCGGCGCGTCGCCACGTCGGCGTGGCGAGTCGCCTAAAACAGCGGCTCGAGTTCGTCCTCGTCGTCTTCGACGAGTTCCTCGAGGTTTTCTTCGCTTTCTTCTTGGATATCGTCCATGTTGTCCTGTGCCTCGATGGCGACCTGCTGGAGGCGCTTGATTCGGGGCACGTTCGTCACGCCCGAGAGCAAGATCGCCGCGGAGACTTCCGGTTCGTTTCGCGGGAAGTCACCGCCGCGAACCTCCATGCTGCCGGTCTCCTCCTCGAGCCACTTCCGCCCGCGTTCGATGCCCTTCCGGTTCAAATACTCCGAGGGACCGGAGAGAACGAGCAACGCGCGCTCGGTTCCTTCGATCTCACAGGGTAGCGTGAGTCGACCGAGCGCCGCTTTTCGAACGAGGCTCGTGATTCGGTTCGTCGTGTTTGCGGCGTCGAGGCCGTCGCCGCCGCCGTCGCCGCCGGTAAATCTCGAGAGCAGGCCGCCGCTCGTGTTGAGTTCGACCTCCTCTGAGGCATAGCCGACGGTCGAGACGCCGCCGCCGGAGAGCGTGTTAATGATCTCCGAGGAGTCGACGACGCTCTCTGCGACTTCTTGGCCGTCGCCGACTTCGCCAGCGCCGAAGAGGACGCCAAAGCGCCTGACGATCTCTTCGTTGATCTGGTCGTATCCGCCTTCGACCGATTCGCCGGTCTGTCGCCACGAGTCGTTATCGAAGACCAGCAGGTTGTCGACTTCGCGAACGAACGTCTGGAACGATCGTGCGGCGTTGAGGGTGTAGATACCCCCTTCGTCCGTTCCCGGTAGCACACCGAGACCGTAGACCGGAATGGTGTAGATCCGTTTGAGGTGTTTCGCCAGGACTGGGGCACCGCCGGAACCGGTTCCGCCGCCCATTCCCGAGACGACCAAGAACGCGTCGACCTCGTGGGTCGGAATTGCATCGATCGCGTTCTGGACCTCGTCGATGTCTTCCTCGGCGATTTCCGCGCCGAGCTCGTTGTCTGCACCCACGCCGTGGCCCTTTACTCGGGCCTGGCCGATGAGTACTCGATTCTCCTCTGGTATTCGGTCCAATCCGATGAGATCCGCTTTCGCAGAGTTAACAGCGATCGCCGCACGGACGATTCCGCTGTTGGTTTGATCGTCGTATTCGAGGAATCGATCGACGATCTTGCCACCGGCCTGTCCGAATCCGATCATCGCCAGCTTCATATTTGGTTAGGGGGCTCCGTGGATTGAAATCAGAGCAATCAGGGATATAAAGCTTGTGTTGGTGTGAGTTTCACGAATTCGAACTATTTCAGAGAATCGCAAGAGGGGAGCAGGGTTCACTGTGGTTATTGCAAAGATAAAACAGTTTCACCACCGCTTCTCCCGAATGTTTATATTAATCTTTGGGCAGCATAGTGTGTTAACAAACCACATGCAGACGTAACGAAATCCGTTCGAACGCGGTTACGAAACTGATGCAGACCGGGTCGTCTCCGCCGGTTCGAGCCCCAAATACGTCGATAGCCTCGAGAGTTCGTCTTCGTCGACCCCGAAGGCCGAAATATCGTTTTCCGAAACGGTGTTGTCGATCTCGAGCGCTCGAGCCTGGTCCGGGCCGAACGGGACGAACGATACGGGACCGATCGCCGATAACCCGACCTTCGCCAGCGCCGTCGGGATCGGGAGCACGGTAACGGATTTGTCGTCGGCTTCGTAGGCGAGTTTCGTCACCTCCTCGAGGGTGAGCACCTCCGGGCCGCCGATTTCGTACAGCTTTCCGACGTGCTGGTCGTCCTCGACGGCGTCGGCCAGCATCGGAACGAGGTCACCGACCCAGATAGGCTGGAACGGCGTCTTCCCGCCGCCGGGTAGCCCGGTCACGTACGGCGTCGTCAGCGTCTTCGTGAATTCGACGAACTCCGCACCGTCGCCGAAGACGACCGAGGGCCGGAAGATGGTCCACTCGAGAGTTGATTCCCGGATGACCTCCTCGGCTCGGCCCTTGGTCCGGAGATAGGCCGTCTCCGCGTGGGGATGGGCGTCGAGCGCGCTCATCTGGACGAACCGGTCGGTATCTCCAACCTCCGCGGCGCGGACGAGGTTTCGCGTGCCCTCGAGGTGGACCTCCTCGTGACTCGTGTCGTCGCCGGGCTGGAACAGCGGCGAGAGGGCAACGAGGTTAACGACAGCGTCGTGTTCGGCGACGGTATCCGCGATCGAATCGGAGGCGCTGACGTCGCCCATCGCGATATCGACCCCTTCGGGGAGCGAGTCGTCGTCCGGTCGCCGCGACAGTGCGGTTACGTCGTGGCCGCGATTCGCGAGTTCTTCGCACAGGTTCGTTCCGATGAAGCCGGTTCCGCCGGCGACGAGGACGTTCATGCGTGATATGTGGGCTCGAATGAATAAATAACTGGGCCCGACGTGGGTCGAAATCGAGCGGTTCTCGACAGATTGTTGTACTCACCGCCGCGAACTCCGGACATGCTCGTCACGCTCGAGGGATTGGACGGAAGCGGGAAATCGACCGTCTGGGAGGCCCTCCACGACGTCTACCCCGACGCGACGTTCACCACGGAGCCGACATCCGGCCCGACGGGGTCGTGGTACGGCGACGCCGTCTACCGCTCGATCGAGGACGAGGACGCGGACTCGCTCGCGGAACTGTTTCTCTACACGGCCGACCACGCGGATCACCTCTCGCGGATCGTCGAACCGGCCCTCGAGAACGGCGAACTCGTGATCTCGGATCGGTACTCGGATTCCCGATACGCCTACCAGGGAGCGACCCTCGAGGGCGAAATCACTCGCCCCCTCGAGTACATCATCGGCATTCACCGCGCGTTTTCGATCGATCCCGACCTGACGATCTATCTGGATATCGATCCCGAAACCGCCGCGGCTCGCGCCGGTTCGACGAACAAGTTCGAGCACGCCGAGTATCTCGAGTCGGTCCGAGAGAACTACGAGCGACTCATCGACCAAAACCCGAACCGGTTCGTCCGAATCGACGCAACCCAGTCGCCGGAAGTGGTTCTCGAACAGGTCGAGAACGTTCTCGAGGAAGCGCTCGAAGGGTAACTCGAGGAACAAGCGGAGTATCGCCACAAAGTGCTATGGCCGAGAGTGGCGAGGTCCGCAGGACCTCGAAGCGGAGCGGCGCAGCCGCGACGCGCGACTCGAGCACTGCGAGAGTCGCACGACCCGGGGAAGGGCAGGCGGCACACACCTTTTAGAGCCGCGAGTGAGCCCGCAGGGCGACCGAGCGGGCTGACGACTGACTCGGAGTGAGTACAACGAACGGAGAGAAAGGAGGAATGCTTTTCATCAAAGTTTTACCGAGTGACGGCACGCTGTGCGGCGACGCCGCCAGCGTGCCAGAACGCAGCGTAAAAGTTTGGTGTGGGAGTTCGTCTCTAATCCATCCCGATGTACGTTTTCGTGTCGGCGACGCCCTCGAGGCTCTGGACGTCCGAGGAGGCCGTCCGTAAGACGTCGTAGACTTCGGGCACGTCGACCTCGACGATGATATCGTAGGCACCGGCGACGATGTGGGCGTCCTCGACTTGCTCTAACCCTCGGATTTGGGTGAGCAGCCCCTCGGATTTTCCGGCGGCCGTCTTCACCATGATGAAGGCGTGGACCATTGGTCGGTGGTGTGGTACTCCCTGGCATGACTAAAGCTTTTGCCCGAATTGGATCAAGCGATTCGCTAACGCAGGGCAAACTTATTCACGGGGGCGAGCGTACCCCAGTCCATGCGGTTCGTGATAATCGGGGCTGGACGGGTCGGCTTGCGTACCGCCCGCGTACTGGGCGAGGAAGGCCACGAGGTGACGCTGATCGAACGAGACGAAGCCACGGCCAGGCGAGCCCGCAATCAGGGATTTACCGTCATCGACGGCGACGGCTCCCAGGAGTCGCTCCTCGAGCAGGCGGGCGTCGAGGACGCCGACGCGGTCGGCGCGCTGACCGGCGACCTGAACGTCAACTTCTCGGCCTGTCTGATCGCCGACCACTACGGCTGTCGCACCATCCTCCGGATCGACGAGGAGTATCGCGAGCGGATCTACCGGAAGTACGCCGACGTCGTCGACGAGGTGATCTACCCCGAACGCCTCGGCGCGATGGGTGCGAAAAACGCCCTCCTGGGCGGGACGATTCGAGCCATCGCCGACATCGCACAGCACCTGCAGGTCGTCGAACTGACCGTCACGAAGGAGTCCCCGATCAACGGTTACACGATCAGCGAACTGCAACTGCCCGCGGACTCGACCGTCCTCGCGTTCGGCAAGACCGACGGCGACCTCGAGATTCCGACGGCCGACGAATCGCTCGAGGTGGGCGATCGGCTGGTCGTGCTCGCGGATTTCGCGGTGCTGAGCGACGTTCGCCAGATCGTCGTCGGCGAGACTCGAGGCCGGTCGGAGGCGGAGCAGGGTGCGGATATCGAGGTTGGAACGACGGTCGAAGACACGGATGCGAACCCCGGAGGTGCCAACTGATGGTTACAGCATTTATCATGGTCAAAGCGAACACGGGCGAGGCGGATCGACTGCGAGATAACATCGAAACGATCGAGGGCGTCGACTCCGCTCACATCGTCGCTGGCGATGTCGATATCATCGCGAAAGCCAGGGTCGAGACACCCGCGGCGGTCAAGGAGATCGCAGCAACCCAGATTCAGGGAATCAACGGCGTCGAGGATACGCAGACGTATATTGCGATGGACTAAGAGACGAACTTCGAACTTTTGCGCTGTCGTTCGAGAGAGCGAAGCTCTCTCGTGATCAAGCGAACCCTTCGGGTTCGCGGACCTCGCGGGATCTTCGATCCCGCTTAGTGACGAAAGACGCACAGGCGTCTTTCGAACCACGGTCTACCGCGTTCCGGCCAGCGATTTGCTGGCCGGAACGCGATGTCCCTCGGCAAAATCCTCAAAAGAGCGCTTGCGCTCTTTTGGACTGGGCGATTCCTCCGGAATCGCTTGCAGTCGGGCGGCAGCGCCGCCCGACGACCTCGCGGGAGCTTCGCTCCCGCTTAGCTTCGATGAAAAGCACCGGAAGACGTTCCAGCTCACTCCGTTCGCGGGCTGCGACTTCCGAGCCTTCGTTCGTTTCACTCACGAAGACACTCCTCCCTCCCCGCCGCTCACTGCGTTCGCTCTCGGTCAGTCGTCGGCCCGCTCGGTCGCAGAGCGACCTCGCGGCACAGTAGGTTGTGAACCGCCTGCCCTTCCCCGCTGAGCGAACGCGACGCGTTCGCGATGTCGTCGGGCGGCAATGCCGTCCGACTGCTCGAGGGACCACCGGTCCCTCGCAGCTCGGAAGAGCGCGCTCTTCCGTAGAGTCGTGCGACTCTCGCAATACTCGAGGCGTGCGTCGCGGCGTCGCCGCTCCGCTTCGAGGTCCGCAGGACCTCGCAACTCCCGGCCACAGCACGTTGCAGTATACTCTCGACTACAGCACTTCACGATAGTGTCCTCGGGAGATGATGAATTACCGCAATTACATCGGCATGCCGCCACTCTCTCCGTTCCCGTCCGCTGCCTGCTGTCCCTGACTCTGTGCGTTCTCGAGCAACGCCGCCGCTTCCCCCTCGTATTCGTAGCCCGGGACGATCCCCTGAGCGTAGGTCCCTTCGACGTACTCGATCAACGTTTTGGCGTCTTCGACACCCTCACCGGCATCCCAGGCGACGTACTCGAGGATCACGCGGACTTCGTCCGAATCGCGCTCGAGCGTCGGCGATTCGTGGGTGCTCGTGTGGGCGAGCGAGAAGGTATCTTGCAGTCTGCGCTCGAGGGTTTCGAACCATCCGTCTTCGACGACCTGGTCGACGGAATGGTCGGCGTCGTCGACGACGGCGGCCGAGAGCGTGGGAACTGAGATCGTGACGTGGAACTCCCCGTCGCGTTTCCCCTTCCCCTCCTCGGCCGTGATGAACGTCTCGAAGACGGTCGTTTCGAGTTCGTACCCGTCTCCATCGTCTCGAGGCGTAAACGCGTCGTGAGACTCGAGTTCGCGCTCGACGGCGGGTGGCTGGTCGGTCATTATCCTGACGAACGGGCGTGGCGAAAAAGGGTGTTACGCTGTGGTGGGTGCTTGGGAACCGCTCCGTGCGTGACAGTGCAACGATCCCGACCGTTTCGGATCGTTTTGAACTGTTTCGGACGAGAAGGGACGGATTTCTCCAACCGAACGCGATCCATAACTACAACCGATGTTGTCATCTGTCGGTGGCATGAGTCTTGATAGATACGAAGCGGAACGTCGTCGATTCGCCCGATTGCTCGGTATCGACGACGAAGTCGGCTCCGGACTGCCGATCGGCTCGAGAGCCGAAACCGAGTCGAAGGATGTCGATACCTCCGTTTCAAAACCGGGATGGAACGCCGATTGAACTAGGAGAGCGCTCGCTCCTCGAGGTACGTTCCGAGCGCGGTCGCGACTTCTTCGAAGTCTTTGACAGTGAGGCCGTCCGTGGTGGCGAGGAATCCCTCCCGCTCGTTGGTCACGCGAATAAGAAACCCGTTGTCGAAGACGCGGATCGTGTAGTTGTAGTCGCCGAGTTCCGACCCCTCGTAGGCGGTTTGGGCGGTCTTGAACCCCCGCCACTCGTGGCCGATAAACGTCGAGAGATCCGCATCCCGCTCGAGGTCCTCGCGAAGGTACAGCTGCTCGAAGTCGTCCTTCGTGAAGTAGGTGACCGAGCGCAAGCTATCGCCGATGGCTGTCCGAGCAGTCGTTACGATCTGGTTCGACGTGTCGGACGTGAGTAGCCCTGTGGCCATATGGAAAGGCTGGTTCTCCGTGACCTTAATGACGGTGGCTTTCCGCGAGCGCTGGGACGTGGGACGTTCCCTCGGATGCATTACGCTGAACGGCTCAGACCTGGTCGATCGCCTGCTCGAGGTCCGCGATCACGTCCTCGACGTCTTCGATCCCGACCGAGAGCCGTACGAGGTCGTCCGTGGTGCCGCTCGCCAGCTTCTCCTCCTCGGAGAGTTGCTGGTGGGTCGTACTCGCCGGGTGGATGATCAACGTCTTCGCGTCGCCGACGTTCGCCAGCAGGCTGGCGAGATCGACCTCGTTGCAGACGGTTTCGGCCGCGTCGTAGCCATCCTCGAGGCCGAAGGTGATCATTCCCCCATAGCCCCCTTCGAGGTATTTGCTGGCGTTTTCGTGCGTCTCGTGGCTCTCGAGTCCCGGATAGTTGACCCACGAAATCTTCTCGTGGTCCTCGAGATACTCGGCGACGACCTGGGCGTTCTCGGAGTGTTTCTCCATGCGAAGCGGCAGCGACTCGAGCTTTTGGAGGGTGACCCAGGCGTCGAACGGCGACTGCTGGTTGCCCAGATCTCGGAGCCCCCGGGTTCTGGCGGCGATCGCGAACGCCTGCTCGCCGAACGTCTCGTGGAAGTTGATCCCGTGGTAGGCCGGATTCGGTTCGGTGAGTTCCGGGTAATCGCCCTCGTCCCAGGGGAAACTGCCGCCGTCGACGAGCACGCCGCCGACCGTCGAGCCGGCTCCGGTGAGCCACTTCGTCGTCGAGTTCCAGACCAGATCCGCGCCGTGCTCGAGGGGACGACAGAGATGCGGCGTCGCGAAGGTGTTGTCGACGAACAGCGGCACGTCGTTCTCGTGGGCGATCTCCGCGACGCGTTCGATATCGGGCGTCACGAGCGCCGGATTGCCGATCGTCTCGAGGTGGACGAACGCGGTGTCGTCGTCGATCGCCTCCTCGTAGGCCTCGTAATCGAGCGTGTCGACAAACTTCGTCTCGATGCCGCGCTTTGCGACCGTGTGCGTGAGATAGGTGTAGGTGCCGCCGTACAGCGCCGACGCGGAGACGATGTTGTCGCCGACCTCGGCGAGGATAAAGGTCGCAAGGTCGAACGATGCCATTCCGGATGCGGTCGCGAGCGCCCCGACGCCGCCCTCGAGAGTCGCGATGCGCTCCTCTAACATCGCGTTCGTCGGGTTCATGATCCGCGAGTAGATGTTGCCGAACTCCTCTAACCCGAACAGGTTTGCGGCGTGTTCGGTGTCGTCGAAGACGTAGGAAGTCGTCTGATAGATCGGCGGCGCTCTGGCCCCGGTCGTCGGGTCTGGCTCCTGCCCTGCGTGAACGCTGTTCGTCGCAAACCGGTGGTCGTTGGTATCTTCTCCCATGTGAGCCAGTTCTCGCAGTAGAAAGGAAAACGTTGCCGTACATTTTGCGAGTCGGGAGATCCGGAGCACGATGAACCTAGTCCCGAGCCGAAACCGGCAATCCGCCCCCGGAGTAATTGCTTCTCGTCTCGCACGACCACCGTCGGTAATCCGCGACGTCGATCAGTCCACGATTACAGTCCGAGGCCCGAGAGCGCGAAAATAGCCGCGAGCGGATCTCTCATTAGTACCAAGAGGACTCCCGCCGCGACGACGACGATCGTCCAGACGATCATAATGTACGTTGTTTCACGGGTAAACGCCTCGTCTTCTTCCGCCATCATCGAATCCTGACTGCTCATACGAAGCGATTTAGACGCTGCTACTATAATATTACGTGTGATTCGTACACCCTGATGAATGTTCCCACGGCCCCTTTTCACGCGGAATCCGTCGATCGGAGCGACTTTCATCGCCCGGTTCCAGCCACTCGAGCATGGAAACGACCCGCCACTTCACGGTGACCGTCTACGTGGTCAACGACGGTGCGACCGCGCTCCACCAGCACGAACGGATCGGGAAGCGGATCCCGCCCGGCGGACACATCGACCGGGACGAACTCCCACACGAGGCCGCGGTCCGGGAATGCCTTGAGGAGACCGGCCTCGAGCCGTCGATCTGTCGAACACAGGACCCGCTCGAGGGCGGCTCGGGCCGAAGCCTTCCACAGCCCCGTCGGCAGATGCTCTACGACGTCAACGTCCACGACGGAACCGTCGGCCACCAGCACATCGATCACGTCTTTTTCGCCAGCGTCTCGAGTCGGGAGATCGAACCGGGACCGAACGAAGCCGACGCCGACGCCTGGGACTGGTACACTCGCAAAGAGCTTCGAGGGAGCGACCTCGAGGAAGACGTTATCGAGATCGGCTGTGCGGCGATCGGTGCGGTGGATACGTCGCGCGAATCGACCCGACGTTAACTCGACCATGGGCTGAATCGACCCGGCGATAACTCGCTGGTTCGAATCGACCGAGAAAACCGCTACCGCCCTACTCGAGTAAGTTCTCGCCGGTCATCTCCGGCGGCTGATCGATTCCGATCAGCTCGAGCATCGTCGGGGCGACATCCGCGAGGGTGCCGCCCTCGCGAACCGTCCGTCCGCCGTCGCTTCCGTCGGGGCCGACGTAGACGAACGGCACGAGATTGTACGTGTGGGCCGTGTGCGGCCGTTCTTCGGTTCCCATATCGTCGGCGTTGCCGTGATCGGCGGTGACGAGAACGTGCGCGCCGTGGTCCTCAAGGGTCTCGACGAGTCGACCGAGTTCGGTGTCGACGGCCTCGACGGCTTCGACGGCGGCACGGTAGTCGCCGGTGTGTCCGACCATGTCGGGATTGGCGTAGTTGAGCACGAGCACGTCGGGGTCCTCGCTCTCGATCGTCTCGATCGCCGTGTCGGTCACTTCCGGCGCGCTCATCTCCGGTTGCAGGTCGTACGTCGGCACGTCCGGACTCTCGACGATCTCTCGGTGCTCGCCGTCGAACTCCACCTCCCGACCGCCGTTTAAGAAGTAGGTGACGTGGGCGTACTTTTCGGATTCGGCCACGCGAAGCTGCGTTTTGTCCGCGTCGGCGAGCACCTCGCCCAGCACCTGTTCGGGCTGGTTCGGCGGAAACGCGATCGGCTGGTCGAACGTCTCGTCGTACTCGGTCATCGTGACCAATTCGATTTCCGGTGGGTTCGTTTCGAACTCCCACTCGGGTCGAACGTCGGCGAGCAGCCGAGTGAGCTGTCGAGCGCGATCGGATCGGAAGTTGAACCAGACGACCGAATCACCGTCCTCGAGCGCCGGCTCGCCGGAAATGAGTGTTGGGTCGACGAACTCGTCCGTTTCGGCCCGGTCGTAGGACGCCTCGACGGCCTCGACCGCCGAGTCGGCCTCGTAGTCGGCTTCCCGGGAAACGATCGCGTCGTAGGCGCGTTTCGTCCGCTCCCAGTTCTGGTCTCGGTCCATCGCGTAATATCGACCGGTGACCGTCGCCACGTCACCCGTTCCCTGAGTGTCGATCACGTCCTCGAGCGCCGCGAGGTACCCTTTCCCGCCGGTCGGGGAGGTGTCGCGGCCGTCGGTGATCGCGTGGGTAACCGCCTCGACGTCTCGATCAGAGGCGAGTTCGATCAGCGAGTGGAGGTGTTCCTGGTCCGAGTGAACTCCGCCGTCGCTGACGAGCCCGAGAAAATGTACGCGTCCGTCATTGTCGCGAGCGTGATCGAAGGCTGCATTGATCGCGTCGTTCTCGCGAAACGAGCCGTCGTCGATGGCGTCGGATATCCGGGTGTACTCCTGGTAGACGACCCGGCCGGCACCGATGTTGAGGTGTCCGACTTCGCTGTTTCCCATCTGGCCGTCGGGTAGCCCGACGCGCCGTCCGGCGACCTCGAGGCTCCCCGTCGCTCCCGTTCTCGAGAGTCGATCGAACACGGGCGTGTGGGCCGCCTCGACTGCGTTTCTCCCGCCGTCGTCATCACCGAGTCCCCAGCCGTCGAGGACGATCAGTGCCGCGTTCATGTGCGAGTGGAACGGGTCCCGCCGTATCTAGCTGTCGTTCACTGCGAAGATGGCGAAAAATCGCCGACACGCCAAATATGTCTGCCTTCTTTTATTCGTGTTCGTACCTCGCTCCGCAGTCACCACAGACGGTCCCCTGCCCGGGCTTGCTCCGCTGAGCGAACACCGCCCCGCAGTCGTCACAGATCATGAAGAGGCGATGCTCGGGTGAAACGCCCGCCTCGAACTCCATGTGGACCCAGGCGTCGGGGTTTTCCTCGTCGCGGATCGTTACTCCGTTTTCGGATTGGTGCCAGTTGATCGCCGGTGACTCCGGATCGGCGTTCCGAATTCCTCGCTTGGACATCGGGTATACGAGTCATCCACGCCCATTCATATACGTTTTCTGATAATTATTTACCCGGTCTCGAGTGAACCGCTCGAGCGGGGCCGAGGTCGTCGAGCGCGTCGGACCGATCGCGGGATTTTTGCGGGTGGGGTCGGTGGGGTCGGTCATGACGCTCGATCCGGTCCACTTCGACGGCATCGCGCGGCTCGCGCGGCGGATCGATCACGGTGCCGACGAGCGGGACCACCGGGAGTTCGCCGAGACCGTCTGGGAATCGTTTCTAGATCCGCTTTCCTTCGACGGCCGAACGATCCTCGAGCCGGTCGACGAGGTTCGCAAGCAACTCGTCGACTGCGAGGACGTGGCACTCCGCGATCGACCGTTTCCGACCCAGCACGGTCTCGACGCGGGGACGATCAACCCGACGACGTTCAAAAACGGGCTCGTCATCGATATCGCACAGGCCGCGATGAGCGCGACGCCCAGTGATCTCGACCTCCACCGCTCTCGGACCGTCGTCGCGACGGTTCACTCCAACGACGAGACCGCTCGAGTCGACGACCGATGGGACAAGTTCGACGGTGGCTACAGCCGCTCTCGAGCGGTGAAGGTGCCGCCGCTTCCCCGGTTTGCAGAGGGGGTCGTCCACGCGCTCGCACTGTATCTCGCCGAGAGCGAACACGCCCGCGAACACGCCCCGACGGTCTCCGATTTGCTCGTCCTCGACGGCCCGCTGTACCCCCGCGGACTGCTTCGCTGGGCCGACCAACACCCCGACCTCGCGGATTTCCTGCTCGAGGATCCCCGTCCGACGACGGTGCTCGAGAACTACGTGCGACTGGTCGAGACCTTCGTCGAGCGCGAGGTTCCGCTGATGGGATTCGTCAAGAATCCCGCGACGCGCGTGATAACGCGGACGCTCAAGCAGAAGAAACGAAAAGAGGGAGATGTTGGACTCGACGTTCCCTGGGCCGACGACTCCGCGATGTTCACCCGGATTCTCGAGCGCGGCGAGTACGTCGACGACGTCGAGGGCGATCGCTGGGAGCGAGACACGACCTCGTTGACCTACACCAACTGGTTCCGTTCTCGAGGCGGCGTCGATCGGCCGTTGTCGGTCGACGGCGACGCGCTCGGCGTCGAGCGCGAACTGCCGCTCGAGAACTACGAGGTGACGTTCTTCGTCCTCTACGATCCGCGGGACGATCTGGTCTATCGCGTCGAAGCTCCCTACGCGTTCACTCGAGATCCGGAGATTCGAGAACGGCTGACGATGCAAGTCCTCCAGGACGTGGCCATCGCTCACGGGCCGCCGACGATCATCGACAAGGCGGACGAACTCGCCAGAATTAGCAACACGGAAAAACAGTCGCTTCGAGAGAGTTTGGAGGATAGTTTCGACACGGTCCAGGATCGGACGTACGACGACCATCGTTGGGGAGAAGACCTCGTTTGAACACTTTCGACTCGAATAACGTTTGCATATATGCACCAATATAGCTCATTCGAGTAGATGATAGTCGAACAGTAGAAACCTATTAGTTGGTGCTTTCGCAGTGTGTGATCATGGCCAGACAGTCACCGAACGGTAATAATCACAAAAAACGGATAGACGGCGTCGATAACGACGGTGTCGTCGATAGCACGCGCCGCCGATTCCTCGGCGCGACCGCAGGGGCCTCCCTCGCCGGGCTCGTTCCGGTCAGTGCGACCACCACCGTCGGAGCCGAGGAAGCCGATGAGACCGTAACGATCGTCCACGACACGCACTTTCACGGCCGGTTTCAGGACGCCGAGGAGGCCGAACTGAACATCGCACGCTACTATACCGTCGTCCAGGATGTTCTCGAGGACGAAGACAACGCGCTGTTTTTCGGAAACGGCGACGATATCGCGCCGTCGATGCTCGGCCTCGAGTACGAGGGCGAACACATGATCGAGGCGCTCAACTACATGGATATCGACGCTAACGGGGTCGGAAACCACGAGTACGACTTCGGCGCGGACGTCGCGACCGACCGGTTCGAGGAGAGCGAGTTCCCCTGGGTCGTCGCGAACTTGCTCGACGAGGAGGGCGACGCCGTCCCGGGGACCGAACGCTGGATCACGATAGAGGAAGGGGACCTGACGATCGGCGTCTTCGGGCTCGTCTCGGAGACCTTCCACTCGCTGACGGACTATCCCGAGGAGTGGGAGGTGTTAGGCTACGTCGAAGGATCGCAGGAAGCGGTCGACGCGCTTCGCGACGAAGGCGCGGACATCGTCGTTCTGGCGTCGCACGTCTCGACGGGGGTCCACTACACGCTCGCGTCCGAAGTCGACGGCCTCGACGCCATCGTCGGCTCACACTCCGGCGTCGTCCTCGAGGAACCCGCTCTCGAGGACGGAACGATCATCAGCGAGTTCGGGGACGAGTTCGACCACGTCGGCTCGATCACGCTCGACGCGGACGGCGACCTCGTCGACTGGCAGCGAACCGACTTGCTTCCCGAGGAGTTCGATCCCGCTCCGGAGGTCGACGAGTACGACGAGATCAGCGCTCGCAACCTCGCGGATATCGCCGAAGACGAGTACCTCGCCGACCTGACCGAGGAATGGACCGAAGATCTCGAAGACGAACTCGGGCAGACGGCCTTCGAGAGCGAGGTCGAACTCAACGCGACGTTCGACAACTACGCGATCGAGACAAACTGGGGGAACCTGATGACCGACGCGATGCGGACCGTCGGCGAAACCGACGATATCGAGGTCGACATCGCCGCCCAGAACGGCGGCGGCATTCGCGGCGATTCCACCTACGGCCCCGGCGAAATTCCGGGGACGGCCGTCATGGATACCCTTCCGTTCCCCAACGCGATCGAAGTTCTCGAGGTAACCGGCCAACAGGTCGTCGACTATCTCGAGGAGGAAATTCGACCGCTACCGGACCAGGACTTCGGCGCACAACCCGCGATTCAGGTTTCGGGCGTCTCCTATGAATGGTCCGGACACGAGGACGACGTCTGGGTGGACAACGTCTTCGTCGGCGGCGAACCTGTCGACGAAGACGAGACGTACCATCTCGCACACAACGATTACACGGTCGGTAACTCGCCGACGCTTTCGGAGGCCGAAGTGCTTCTCGAAACTGGCCAGTTCCAGGGCCCGCACGTGTTAGCGGAACTCGAGGACGAAGACGAGCCGGTCGCCCCCGAGCGGGAGAATCGAATGATCCGCGTCGACGAGGAAGTCGATTCGGCGACCGTCGAGGAGGGCGACGAGGAGATCACGCTCACCGTAGACGTGCCGGACGGGGCCGACGAAATCGACGAGGATTCGTTCCGCGTCGCGATTCGGACGGGTGCGGACGTTGATGCCGAATCTGCGAGCGGTGATGGAGACACGATCGATGTGACGTTCGAGGAAGCCGCGCTGGTCGACCTGCTCGAGGACGTCGACGAGCCGGTTGCCAGACTGTTCGGAAGCTACGAGCCGGACCAGGGCTACTGGGACTACGGCTTCGACGTGCCGAGCTCGGACGGGTACGATCACTTCAAACTCAAAGCGGACGTGAGCGCTTCCGCGGTGCTCGGCGAAGAGCCCGACGACGGCTCGAACGACGATTCCGACGCGGACGACGACGGAACCCCAGGATTCGGCCCGGCCGCTGCGCTGACTGGCGGTGCCGGTGGCGCGTACCTCTACGCTCGAAACCGATCGAACGGCGGCGACGAATCCGGTGACGAGCACGAACTCGAGGGCGAAGCCGACAAGCCGATCGACGGCTAAAATCAGGTGCGACTGACCGGCGGAATCGAGCGACTACCGATACCGCCGGCAACAAGCACACGAACTCGCGGACCCAACGAACGCACATCTCCCGATAGGACATGGTAGACGAACGCACGTTTCTTGATACGACATGGTAGACGAACGCACGTTTCTTGATACGACATGGTAGCAGAATCTGAACGCACTCGAGTTGAACGCGCCGTTCGTGCCCTGATGGCACTGCTGGTCGTCCTCACCGCGGCGGGAGTCGCCGTCGGCGCGGTCGCCGCAGCGGATCAACTCGCGGTCATCACGCCCTCACCGCACAGCGTCGACGCCGAACCCGGCGAGGAGTTCACCGTCGACGTTACCATGGTGACCGACGGCGGCCACGGCGGCGAGGGCGTCGAATCGGTCGATCTGGTCGCCCAGTACCATCCGGAGTACCTCGAGATAACCGATATTGAACCGGGTCCGTGGCTCGAGCAAGACGAGGAAACTGACGTCCACGACGAAGAAACGCTGGCTCATCCGGAGGGAACGGCGATCCTCGAGCAGTGGCGAGAGCCCGCCGCGGGCGGAGCAACCGGTAACGAGAGACTCGCGACGGTCACCGTCGAGGTCGCCGACGACGCGCCGCCCGGCGAGGCGAACGTCAACTTCGAGGAAACAAGCGTAAACCTCGAGCGGTCCTATCCGATGCCGATCCACGACCAGAACGTCTCCGTGATTATCGACGGCGAAGACGAGCCCGTCGAGTCGTTCGATCATCCGGAGCCGGACCCCGACGAACTCGAGGATCACCAAAATGGGGGGCAAGACGAGTCTGGCGAGGACGAGAGCGACACGGCTGAGGGCTCAGGTGACACCGACGATTCCGTGCCGGGCTTCGACGGGGTTACGCTGATCGCAACCGCGATAACTGGTCTCGTTGCCGTCTTCCTACTGGCTCGAGACCGAGGATAGAACGAGTCAGATCTCGGTTTCGGGTTCGCTCTTTTCGACCTCGAGTTCGACGTCGCTCGCGGTAACGCCGATCCGAGCGAACTGCGTTCGGACGTGTTCTTTGGCTGCTTCGACGGCCTGATCTCGGGTGTCGAATCCGCGGGGCATCGGCGACTCGAAGGCGACGTTGACCTCTCGATCGTTGATGAGTTGGGTCGTTCCACCGCTGTCGACCTCGTAGAATTCGTCACAGACCCAAACGTACGCGGCGTCTTCGTTCGGTGCACCGCGGAAGGATGGTGCCTGTTCGCCGCGCTCGTAGAGCGTTCCCGTCAGTTCGGTACCGCCTGCGCGACCGCGTACCATCAACATGAACCGTTCTACGGCACGAAGATGCAAAAAGGCGTGGAGTTGCGGACACTGACGCCGGTGTCTCTCCGACATCACTAACGCCGGTGTCCTCCGATATCACTACGGTCTCAGTTTACTCGCGGTTTCCGACCGAGTAACTGTCCCGTCCGCGCAAGTGCCGTGTAACGTGCCCGCTACGCCTTCGGTACCCGAACTCGTTCCCGAACCAGAGGAACTCTCGAATGCACGCCCCAAATCCTTTTGGAAATGAGCTTATACCGGTTGGACGGGTGTTTCGTTATAATGAGCTCGGACGCCCACTTCGGCGGCGACAGCAGACGAACTTCGTTGTCGAACATTCCGGCGAAGTGTTACGACGTTCTCCGGCACCCACGACGCCTTCGTATCCTCGAAATTCTAGGTGCCACTAACAGAGAGGTGTCGCTTACTGAACTGGCGAACGAGATCCGCGCTCGAGACGGGTCTGACGAACCGAACGAATTGTCCGACAGGCAGCTCCGGACAAGTCTCGCTCACAATCATCTCCCGAAGATGGCAGACCACGGCGTTATCAACTGGGACGGCGAGGTTGCGTCGGTTGGGGAAGACGCACCGATCCCGCCGATAAACGTCGCGGCGCTCCTCGAGACGTGTTCGAGCACGGACGAGAACCTCCTCGAAACGGTCGTTCATCCGGTCCGAATGCCGACCCTACGGTTGCTCGAGCAACAGGGTCGAGCGTGTTCGATCGACGTTCTCGCAGAACAGTTGGCGGCGCTTGAAGTCGGCTCCCTCTCGGATAGCCAGACGGCAAAAATCGCCCTTCACCACTCGCACCTCCCCGCACTGGCAGATATCGACCTCCTCGAATACGAAGACGGATGGGTGAAGACGAACAAGCGGTCGATCCCGACGATGCACTGATACCGGCCCTCGTCCTCGAGTCTGCTTCCAGCGACCTGCTCTCCTGTCATCCCTTATTTTCGATGTCCCGAGTGTCGCCCTCGAAGGCGGCGAGTGTGAGCTGCGGATCCCTCGATCCCTGCCGGTCGGGGAGAGTGACGACCGTCTCGGTATTTCTTTGAAGGATGAATAAGATATCGTGTATATGAGCGATCTGGGCGATTTCACCGAACACACCGTCGACGACGGGGGCGCGGAGTCCGCCGGGACGGCCGATGCAGACGACACCCCCTCGAGCGCCGAGGGATCGGCACAGACGAGTCCCGATGGAACCGACGACGACTTCGAGGTAACGTCCGTCGACCCTCGAGGCGAAGACGTCGGCATCGGAACCGTCTGCGTCTCGCAGGGCCTTCGAATCGCCGAGGACGAAGACGAGACGAGACTGCGGGCGTACATCACCCAGGGGAACCGCTCCGATATCAGGATCGGAACGTACCTGCTCGCGCCCTATCCCGAGGAGGTGGGAGGTGCTCCCGGATCGGCGACGGCCGCGGGTGACGGTCGGGCCGGTGCGAACGCGGCCGAAGAAACGCTGTTCTGTCGTATTACCGGTCTCGAATACGCCCAGCAGTACCACGCCGACGACGCGACGGAGATCCACGCACGACGAGCCATGCGCCGCGACGACATCGACGAAGCCGACTTCAAGTTTATCGCGTCGCTCGAGCCCGTCGCCGTGTTGTACGAGGATGGTGAGGACCTCAAACGGCGGATGACCGATCGCGTGCCGAAACCCCAGACGGTGATCCGGACGGCCGACGATACCGAGGAAATCAAGACGGGACTGAAGATTCCCGAGGACGGCGTCTTCCTGGGGCATCTCTCCGTCGGCGGCGAGAAGGTCCGGACGGCCGCGTCCCCGCCGACCATCGATTACCCGCTCAAGGACGACTACGAGGCGGGCGACCCGCTGGTCTTTCGCCACTCGCTGGTCGCCGGCGGAACTGGTTCCGGGAAGACTCACGCCGCGAAGAACGTCCTCCGGCAGTACCTCGCCGAGGAGCGAACGTATCCGATGGCGGACGGCCGTGAGGTCCAGCCCGCAATCGTCCAGTTCGATCCCCAAGACGAGTACGCTCAGATGCATGACGACAACCCCGATCTCGACGACGACTTCGCGCGGCGACTCGAGCGCGAGGGCGTCGCGTACGGCGGGATCGAGGAGACGACGGCGTTCGTTCCGAAGGTCGGCGATTCCTCGTACGCGGCGGGACACCACCGCGCCGAACAGGTCGAGTTCACGATTCCGTTCTCGATGGTCCACGAGAACCCGTGGCTCGTCGCGGGCAGCGGGCTCAACGACAACCAGTACGGCGCGCTGACGAGTGTCTTGCTCCCGCGGTTCAGGGATCAGTACGGTCCCGACGGAACCTACCGGGAATTCACGACGTTCCTCGACGATCCGGCGCTTCGAGAGGAGTTAGACGAGTCCGGTCGAGTCCACGAGGCGACCTTCGACGCAGTCCGCCGGCGCGTGCTCGGCTTCGGCCACGTCTTCGATCAGGACGCCCGGCCGATCACCGACCTGATCCACGAGTTCGTCCGTCCAGGGGGGCTCTCCGTGGTCCCGACGTACCACATCAGCGACTCAAGGGCGACCGAAGCTATCGTGCTCGCGCTCTCGAGTCTGGTCATCGACCAGAAGCTCTCGAACGATCCGGACTACGAGCGAATCAAGGAGACGCCGCTGATCTTGGGGATGGACGAGGCACACAACTTCCTCACCGACGCCGACAGCGTGCAAGCGGGGAAGGTCATCCGGAAGTTCACCGAAGCGGCGAAGCAGGGTCGAAAGGAGCGTCTGGGGCTCTTTCTCATCACGCAAGATCCACAGGATATCGACGACGCGGTTTTCAAGCAGATCAACACGACCGTCGTCCTCAACTTAGGCGACGAGGACGCCATCAAGAGCGTGAACATCCCGAGCAATCTCGAGTCGAAAGTACCCTACATGGAGAAGGGGCAGATGGTCGTCTACTCGCCCGACAACTCCGAACCCGTGGAGCTAATCGGCCTCTCGAAGTGTCTCACGAGACACGGGCGGGATTGACGGGACACGTGCGGGATTGACGGTGCGCCCGACTGCTCGAGGCGTCCGATCGGAGCGACTGAACGAAAAGATCGACCGAGGGGAAGTTTTCAGCAGAAGTTCTGCGTGGCGAACACCTGATCGTCGTCAGTGATGTGGATGCCGATGCCTTGGTTCTCCCAGTGGTCGGCGAGGAGGTTCTGCTGGTGACCCTGTGAATTCATCCACTGTTCGGCGATACCGTAGCCGAGTTCTTGCTCGTCTTCGTAGTGGACGAGATCCCCGTCACCCGTGTTGACCGGCGTGTCGTACCACGTTTGTGCGATGTTCTCGCCGCCGACGTATCCGTTCACGCTGCACTCGTATCCCGCATCCTCGTACCTGTCGGTGAACGCGTTTCCGTCCGGATCATCGTGGGAGAAGTAGCCGCGCTCGGCCATATCCTCGCTGTGTGCCTGGGCGATATCGCGAAGTTCGGTGTCGAACTCGAGTTCGTCGGCGCCGTCTGCAGTGCGTTCCTCGTTCACCGCTTCGTGAACGGACAGCTCGACGGCCGTTATATTGATTTCGCCGGTTTCGTCGATACTGGTCTCGCTCGCGTCGCTCGTGGTCGTACTCGAGGCGGATACCGCGGCTCCGGCACCGATCAGACTCAGGACGAGCATCGTTGTGACTGCCGTGATAACTACCGATCGTGTGAATCGTTTCATCCACATCGTCCCTTCACGTTGTTCGTAATAATAATAGCGAATACAAATTATAAAAAGATAATCACGAAGTTTGATGAGCGGTGCCGACGGCCGTCGCTCGTCGTACTATCGAGACTCGAACCGCGAAGCGCTGAAAATAGAACCGCTGGCTCGAAACGACGGCACTATCGCGGGGTCAACCAGCGACCGACTAGCTCGGTCCCAGGAGCGTTCGCTCGAAAAATCCCGCAATCTCACTCGCGATTTCGTCGTGTTTTCCGAGAAAGAAGTGATCGCCGGATAGCGCGACGGACTCGTCGCCGCGCTCGTTCGCACACTCGACGATCTGATCCCACTCGACGGTCGTATCTCGCTCACCGTACAGTACCTGAACGGGTAGTTGCGCTCCCTCGAGTCCCTCGAGCGCGTCGAGGTCGTCCGCAAGTTGTGCCGTCGGGGCGAGAACTGCGACGCCGTCGCACTCGGCGTCCGAGGCGGCGATCAACGCCAACGTCGCGCCGAAGCTGTATCCGAAGACGCCGACCCGGTCGTAGCGCTCGTTCGCCCAACGAATCACGTTTCGGACGTCCTCACGCTCGCCGTATCCCTCGTCCCAGGAGCCGTAATCGAACCGAAGGCACGCGATATCGGCCTCGAGCAACACCTCGCTCACCGCGACGAGCCGCTGGTCGCTCCGGGAGCCGCCGTGTTGTGGATGCGGCGGACAGGCCACGACGATCGCGTTCGGTTCGTTTCGGTGCGCTTGCTCACGGCCGACATCGGGTTCCTCGAGAGTGCCCCGAACGTCGCGAGCGCCGGGAATCAGGACGGTCGTCTCGTCGGTCATGGACTCGAGTAGTCGCTCGTCGGTAATCAAACCGCCAGATGGCCGCTTGCGGACCCGGAACCGATCGTGAACGGGACGAGGCTGAACCGCTCTCTACGGCCGAATTCTCGGCCGTCACAACCGGGGGTTCACGGCGGTATCTGCGGGCGGCTGGCTGTTTCGCGCCGCACAGACTGTTATCAAAGTGATGTTTTTAAGGGTGACGAGCGATAGCTAGTGAGTATGGGCATCCTCTCTCGGACCTCTTACGTCATCCGGTCGAAAGTCAACTCGCTCCTCAACCGGGCCGAGGACCCGACGCAGACGCTCGATTACTCCTACGAGCAGATGCGCGACCAGCTCCAGGACGTCAAACGTGGCATCGCCGACCTGACGACACAGAAAAAGCGCCTCGAGATGCAAAAGCGCCGACTCGAGGATAACGTCGAGAAACACAACGAGCAGGCCCGAACCGCGGTCCAGCAGGACCGCGAAGACCTCGCTCGACGCGCCCTCGAGAAGAAGAAGACGAAGATGAACCAGATCGAGGATCTCGAGCGCCAGGTTTCGGAACTCCAGAACCAACAGGATCGTCTCATCGACCAGAAAGACGAACTCCAGAACCGCATCGAGGAGTTCCGAACGAAAAAGGAGACGATGAAAGCCCGTTACGAGGCCGCCGAGGCGAGCTCGACGGTTTCGGAAGCGATGACGGCAACCGGCGACGAGTTCGAGGATGTCGGCCGAGCGATCGAGCGCGCCGAAGAACAAACCGAAGATATGGAGGCTCGGTCCGCCGCGATGGACGAACTCCACGAGTCGGGTGCCTTCGACGACGTGCTTTCGGATAAGGACAACATCGACCGAGAACTCGAGGAGCTCTCGACAGATAGCGGCGTCGAGGCGGAACTCGAGACGCTCAAGTCCGACGTCGGCGGCGGCGAGTCCGAACCCGAACCGGAACCCGACGCGGATCTCGAAGCCGACGTCGACGAGGAAGAGATCGAAGATCTCGAGGCGGAGGTTCCGGACGAGGAAGTCGAAGCCGAGCTCGCGGAGCTTCAGGACGAAGAAAACTAGGCGTCCGGAGCGAGCGAGCTGTTTTCTGTCTCGAGAGACTGTTGATCACGCGTCCGATAGGGAACCCGGTGATAGCACGTAGCCTGTTGTCTAGAACGCGGCGAACGGCGCTGTTATCCTTTTGTCCGCTATTTACCACCCTTGATACCGATATCCGAGCACTCGAGTGAATCGCTTTCCTCAGCATCCAGTTTTCGCGCGTCTCTCTGATCTCGGTAGGTCAACTGACCAATCCGGCCGTATGTTTATCAATGCGATTGGCATATCCTGAGTTGATGAGTCTTCGGGACGACTTAAGCGCGGGAGTCAACGTCGTGTTGCATTTCGTTCTTCTCGGTGGCATGGCCTGGGCGTCGGGACAACCGTTTCTCTTTCCCAGTCTCGGTCCCTCTGCAT
Organism: Halostagnicola alkaliphila; assembly: GCF_055379965.1. Classification (NCBI taxonomy): domain Archaea; kingdom Methanobacteriati; phylum Methanobacteriota; class Halobacteria; order Halobacteriales; family Natrialbaceae; genus Halostagnicola; species Halostagnicola alkaliphila. Next base: position 1,153,425 of record NZ_AP043826.1, read on the forward strand.
ACCTGCTCGCAACCGGGGAACAGCCTCGAGCGGAGGGTGCCTACCACGTGATCGGCGGCCACGCCGTCGCGGCGGTCTGTGGACTGATCGCGTATCTGTTGCTCGCCGACGGGTTGATCGTCGTCGACGCCTTCGAGCAGGGTGAACCCTTCTCGAGCGAGGTCGGCAGGCTCGCACTCAGCGGGATCATCGCGATGGTGTTGACGACGATCGGGATGCTCTGGACCGATACGAACCATCCGGCCGCCTGCGCGACGACGCTGATCGTCGCTCTCGGACTCATGGCGACGGTTATCGAAGTCGTCGTCATCGTCCTCGCCGTTGCGATCCTCGTCGGATTTCACGATATCGTCGTCGATCGAATCCAGAATATCTACGGCGTCGAACCGGAAGATCCGCGATAGCTTCCTTCGTTTTCAGCGGGGTCGAAACCACTTTTAGCGGAGGCGCAACTGCGACGATTGCGCGTAGTGTATCGACCGTGTCTCTCCTTGGGGCCGATGGAGGCGGACTTGCTGGCCGATCTCCTTCCTTTCGTTCAAAACTCACACTCCCTATTCTCGTCGAGGGACTTGAAAAATGAGATCGACTCTCCAGTTCCAATGATTGCAGTTACGACCGCAGGTTCTGCGAACTCGGGAGTGAGCTCGGTCTCTTCCCACTCTCCCGTGTCGACTCGAACTTTCAACGCGAATGCCCCCTCCGAAGACGGGAGGTCTGAAGCCGTTATTTGTAGGGAGCTGTCCCCTTCTTCGTTGTTTGTAGCGAGTTCGGTTTCTTCTTCGTATCGGACGGCGTCGCCTTCTGTAATACGGATTTGTACTTCGTGGCTCGTCGTTCCCTCGTTGAACACTCTCGCTTCGCAAAACTGGATTTCCTCCTCGGATTCACCGACCGCATCGAAACACCCACTACTCGTACCGAGCGCCCCGACGGCGGACAATTGGAGGATCGATCGTCGAGATCGGCGCGTCACGCTGACACATTTGTATAAATTCACATAAGGTTTCTGTTCGTGCTCTTCTCGCGCGTTCCGATCAACGAAAATACCGCTCTACAGCACCGGGACGGTGTGAGCCGTTCGAAACGATAGCTCGCTCCTCGACTCACGCTGGCGTTCCGAGCGCAACGATGTCGTAGTCTGCGATATCCTCGGGTGACTCGAGGATGACGACCTGAAACTCCCACTCGGAACCGCCGCTGAGGTCGCCGGTGGTGTCGAGATACCGGTCGATCTGGGTGCCGTTTTCGTCGTAAACGCGAACGCGAACTTCCACGAGTTGGATTCGGTCGGTTCCTGTATTTTCGACGGTCCCCTGTACGGTCGAGCCGAGATAGCCGTCCTCGAGGACGAACTCGTGATCGCCGATCGCGATTCCCTCGAGCGGCGTCACCCCTTCCGTGATCTCCTGTTCGGCGACGCTTTCGGCTGCGGTCATCTCTTCGGCGGTCCGGTCTTCCCCGTCGATGTCGCCGACGTCGCCGGCTTCGTAATCCGGTTCGTCACCGATATCGATGCCGTTACAGCCGGCGAGGATCGCGACGGTCGCGGCCCCGCTCGCGGCGAGAACGCGACGCCGACTCGGGAGGGTCGAAGGCATCAGAACGCTGGCCTTCGCCCGTCCGTCGGAGGCGCCTTTCGCTCTTTCCCCGCGCGACGGGTCGCCTTGCGATCCATGACTCGTCGAGCAAACCGGCCGTCTCGCGGGTGCCGTCTGTACACAGTAGTTCCGAAGCACCGAAAGCGATCACCGTAACCGTTCATACCCGGATCGACACCGCGAACGCATTTGAGTGTAAGCCCTGAATGAAACGACCTTCGAAGGGTCTCCGCGTTCTCGAGTCACCTCGCCGCGATATCAGGTAGAAAATCGATCCGTTGGATCCGGATCCGGGAGGGCCCAACACGAGAGACGAGCTGTGGCTCACTCTTAGCGTGGGCTACCTGTTCAGTGGAACGCTCGCTGATATGCAACGCCGACCATTATTGTCGGCCAGAACGACAGTATCTCTATGGGGTCTTCCGAGACGGACGAGACGCTCGAGTCTTACGGGGCCGAAGTCGAGGATCGAGCGAGTTCCGTGACGCGGTTCCAGGAGTGGGTTTTGGTCGAGGGAGACCGACTGTTCATCACGTTCGCGCTTTCGGTCGCCACGTTCATCCTCTTTCTCGTGTTGAACGAGATCGGATTCATCTCGTTCGCGAACGACGACTCGGTGACCCGACTTGCTGGCGGGATGATCGCGGGGACGTTCTCGCTCGTTACGCTGGTCGTGTCGATCAATCAGTTGATCCTCTCCCAGGAGTTCGCGACGGCCGGAGAGGCCCGCGGACAACTCGACGGTGTCATGGATTTTCGCCGCGACGTCGAGGAGCAGACGGGTGTTCCGGCGAGCCCCGCAGCGCCGACGCGGGTGCTCGAGTTGATCGTCGAAGCGATCTATCACCGTGCGGGAGAACTCGCCGAGGCCGTCGACGACCACGAGGATAGCGAGTTCAAAGAGCAGGTCAACCAGTACGTAAACAGCGTTCAGGAGCGGACCGACCGAGTCGACGAGACGCTCGAGTCGACGTCGTTCGGGACGTTCAAAGCGGTTTCCGCGTCGATCCGGTACAACAACGCCTGGCAGGTGTACGTCGCGAGACACCTTCGCGGGAAGTACGCCGAGGAGCTGTCGGACGAGCAACTCGAGGCGTTCGACGACCTAATCGGGACGCTTCAGCTCTTCGACGTCGCACAAGAGCACTTCAAGACGACCTACCTCCAGCGGGAACTCACCAGGTTTTCGCAGTTGACGATCTACTCGGGCGTTCCCGCGATTCTGTCGGCGATCACTATCGGGCTCGTCTACGCCGATTTCGGGGGCGCGAGCGTCAGCATCGTCTATCTCCCGATCGTCGTGAGCGCACTCATCGCGATCGTCGTCTCGCCGCTCGCGCTGCTCGTCTCCTACATCCTCCGCACCGCAACCGTGACGCGCAGGACGGCGTCGGTCGGCCCGATGTTACCGCAGAAGGATCCCAATGCTGGTCCGTTCGAGGTGTCCTACGGAGAGGACGACGAATGATCTACACAGTCCAATGAGTAGCGACGAGGCGATCGACGAGGAGGTGGCCCAAAGCGACCTCGTCCACGAACGGCTTCGCGAATCGCCGGTCAAACGTTGGGTCATCCTCGACGGGAATCGGTACGTACTCACGGCGTTGTTCGCCGCCGTCGTCTTCCTCGTCTGTGCGACCATCGGATTCGCCGGATACATCCCCGTCACTGACCCGGCGACCGCCACGACCCTCGTCGCGGCCATCGTCGGCGGGACGCTCCCGTTCATCACGATCGTCCTCGCGATCAACCAGCTTGTCCTCTCCCAAGAGTTGGGCTGGCCGGGCGACCTCGAGGAGCGCTTCGCCGAGATGGCGTCGTTTCGTCGGGATGTCGAGGAACTGACCGGAACGACGGTCAGCCCGGCCGCGCCGGCGGATTTCCTCCAACTCGTCGTAGAGTCCGTCGTCGATCGTGCACAAACACTGGAATCGACCACAGAGCGCGTCGACGACCCGGAACTCGAGACGCTCCTCGAGGCGTTCGCCGACGCGGTCACCAGCGAAGGAGAGATCGTTATCGACGCGCTCGAGGGTGCCGACTTCGGCACGTTCGATGCCCTTTCCTCGGTCCTCGGCCACTTCAACGGGGCGCACCTCTACGCGGCCCGCACGATCCGAGAGGAACACGGTTCGGACTTCCCCGAGGAGGCCGTCGATACGCTGTCCGTCCTCGTCGAGTTGTTCGGACACCTCGCCGTCGCCAGACAATCGTTCAAGACGCTGTACATGCAACACGAACTCGCGCACCTCTCGAAACTCCTGTTGGTCGTCGGGTTCCCGACGCTTCTCGGCGGCGGCATTTTCATGATGACCTACGGGTCGATCATCGAGGCCGTCGGCGATCCAACCCTCCTCGTTCTTCTCGTTAGCATCGTCGTTACCGTCGTCTTCCTCCCGTTTATCGTCCTGCTGGTCTACACGTTCCGAATCGCCTCGATCGCGAGTCGAACCGCCGACTTCGGCCCGTTCGTCCCGCGCGTCGACTTCGAAGAATAGGTGACGGCTCCGAACTGCCGTCGACTTCCGGCCGCGGTATTTTCCCTCCCGCTCCTGTCGATCCGTTCGATTCGATGGGGGATTCGGATTCGACCGATGACGGTACCGACGGGAACGACCACTACGGGAGACCGAGCGGCGTCCGAATGTACCTGTTGCTCCGTCTGGACCGCCGGCTATTCACAGCGGCCGTGCTGTCGATCGTCTTCCTCGTTCTCGCGATCACGAGTCAGCTCGGCCTGTCGCCGTTGCGCCAGATCGTTTCGAATCAGGACGGCCTCGAGTTCCTTTTTTCGGCGTTTATCGGCGCGATCATCACCGGCACGTCGATCGTCGTCACGATCAACCAGCTCGTGTTATCCCAGGAACTGGGTGCGGTCGGCGACCAGCGCGAGCGGATGGGCAAATCGATCGAGTTCCGCGAAGACGTCGAGGACGCGATCGACGAGCAGGCGAGCCCACCCGATCCGTCCGCGTTTCTGTACGATCTCATGGACGGTACCCAGGAGCGGGCGAACGGGATCGCCTCGGCGGTCGAACGCGACCACGGCGAGGACGTCCGAACGGCGGTCGAGGAATACGTCGACGGAATTACCGAGATCGCGAACGCGACGAAAGACACCCTCGAGAACGCCGAGTTCGGTACGTTCGAAGTGATTTGGTACGCGCTCACGTTCGATTACTCCCGAAAGATATACGAGGGGCGACAGCTCCGGGCCGATTACGAGGACGACCTCTCCTCGGAAGCGAGCGAGGCCATCGACGACACGATCGAGGTGATGAAGTTCTTCGGTCCGGCTCGAGAGCACTTCAAGACGCTGTACTTCCAGTGGGAGCTCATCAACCTCTCGCGGGCGCTGCTGTACATTTCGGTTCCCGCGTTGGCCGTGATGGCGATCATGATCATGTACGTCGACGCGAACGCGCTTCCGGGGACGACCCTTGGCATCGATAATTTGGTCTGGCTAACAAGCGCGGGATTCGTCGTCGGAATCGCTCCCTTCGTCGTCTTCACGGTCTACATTCTTCGGATCGCCTCCGTCGCGAAGCGGACCCTCGCGATGGGGCCGTTCATCCTTCGGGAGTCCGAGCGCAGTGACGACTGATCGCGGTCCGTCGGTGAGACGGACCATCAGGAGCGGTGATCAGTATTTATTTCCACACCGTTGTGTACTACTCGAGTACACCGATGAGCGACGAGGGTTCGCAGCCGGGCGATACGATGGCCGAGCGAAGCGTCGAATCGACGTGGAAACACGAACTCCTGTTGAACGCCAACCGGTGGCTCGTTACCGCCGGTCTCATGGTGTTCGTGTTCGTCGGGCTGCTGGCCGCGAGCCAGATCAGCCCCGTTTCGCTCCGATCTCTACTCGAGACGAAAGAACCCGTCCACACGCTGTTTCAGGGACTCACAACTGCTTTGATTACCGGCGTCACGCTCGTCGTCTCGATCAATTCGCTCGTCCTCTCCCAGGAACTCGGCGCGGTCGAGGACCAGCGCGAGCGGTTAGACGGCGCGATGGAGTTTCGAGAGGACGTCGAGTCGTCGATCGATGCGCCGGTGAGTCCGCCGGAGCCGTCGTCGTTTCTGCAAGCGATCATCGCCGCCTCCGAAGAACGGGCACGGGACTTTCGGAGCGCCGTCTCCGACAGCCGCGACGAGGAGTTCATCGATCGCGTCGACGGCTTCACCGAGAACCTGACGACTCACGCTGACACGATCCGCGACGACCTCGAGAACGCCCAGTTCGGCACCTACTCCGTCGTGAAATCGGCGCTGGATTACAACTACTCGTGGAAGATCTTTCGCGCCCGGCGAATCGAACAGTCCCACGCCGACTCGTTCACCGACGAGGCCCGCGACGCCTACGACGAACTGCTCGAGTCGCTGAAACTGTTCGGACTCGCTCGAGAGCACTTCAAGACGCTTTACTTCCAGTGGGAACTTATCAACCTCTCGCGAGCGATGATGTACGTCGCGGTTCCCGCCCTGATCGTCACGGCCTCGATGATCCTCTTTTTCGACGCGAACGCAGCGACCGGGACTCTCCTCGGTATCGACGCGCTCGTCTGGATCGTCGCCGCCACGACGACCGTCGCGGTCACGCCGTTCTTGATCCTGGTCTCGTTCGTCGTGCGGATCGCAACCATGGCCAAGCGAACGCTCGCGATCGGCCCGTTCATCCTCCGGGAGTCCGGCCGCGGCGAGGATATCGACTGGGAGTGAGTCGCAAGTCGATCTGTGGATCAAATACCGTTTCTTGCAGGAGCAGGGACCAGCTTTAGTTGAATCTTGAGTGTCGTTCGCTACCGTGACTTGTACAACTCGTAACACGACCGGGATCGAGTCCGCGGAACCGAAGCGCGCCGATCACGGCGGGAGATATCGATGAAAGCGCTCGTCTGGCACGACGAAAAGGACGTTCGCGTCGACGAGGTTCCGAAACCCGAAATAGCCAATCCGACCGACGCGATCATCGAGATCACGGCTACCGCAATCTGCGGATCCGACCTTCACCTCTACAACGGGTACATGCCCGGAATGCGCGAAGGCGACGTGCTCGGCCACGAGCCGATGGGCGAAGTCGTCGAGGTTGGAAGCGAGGTCGACCGACTCGAGGTCGGCGACCGCGTGGTCGTCCCCTTCACGATCAGTTGCGGTTCGTGCTGGTTCTGCGGCGAGGACCTGTATTCGCTCTGTGACAACACGAACCCGAACGCCGAGCTGATCAGCAAGACGATGGGCCATTCGCCGGCCGGCCTCCTCGGATTCTCACACATGTTAGGCGGCTACGCGGGTGGACAGGCGGAGTTCCTGCGGGTCCCTCACGCCGACGTCGGTCCGATCAAAGTCGACTCCGATATCCCGGACGAGGAAGTTCTCTTCCTCTCGGATATCTTTCCGACGGGATACATGGCCGCCGAAAACGCCCAGATCGAAGACGGCGACACGGTCGCGGTCTGGGGCTGTGGCCCGGTCGGCCAGTTCGCCATCCAGAGCGCCTGGATGTTCGGCGCGAATCAGGTGATCGCGATCGATCGCATCCCCGAGCGCCTCGAGATGGCGAACAGTCACGGCGATGCGGAGACCCTCAACTTCGAGCACGAAGACGTCTACGACCGGCTGATGGCGATGACCGGCGGCCGAGGACCGGATCGGTGTATCGACGCAGTCGGTTCGGAAGCCCACGGCACGGGATTGGCCGGCGTGACCGATCAGGTCAAGCAGGACATGCACCTCGAGGACGACCGCCCGCACGTCCTGCGCGAGGCGATCAAGTGCTGTCGAAAGGGCGGCACGCTCTCGGTTCCCGGCGTCTACATGGGACAGTCGGACAACGTCCCGTTCGGTCCGCTCATGAACAAGGCGATAACGGTGAAGTCGGGACAGACCCACGTCCAGCGATACCTCGATCCGCTCATGGAGAAGATCGAAGACGGCGAGATCGACCCCTCGTTCGTCATCAGCCATCAGGTCGGCCTCGAGGACGGCCCGGAGATGTACGAGACGTTCAACAACAAGGAAGACGACTGTATCAAGGTGGTTATGACTCCTTGAAGGCCTCTTATCGGACTCTCTGTTACTAATCTAGCCACCCTCGCAACTCGTCGGGCATCACGTCAGGAAGTTCGCTCTCGGGTAAGGCGTCCCACTCGAGACGGTCCTCGCCCGGCTCTGCGTCCGTGCCGAACCCATTTTCTGCCGGCGAATCCCGTTCTCGGTATTCGCCCGGCGGCGCGTCGTGGGCGTAGACCCCCTCGGGGTGGTCGACCGTCCAGACGTGCATCATGCAGGGGGTCTGGCAGGGGAGTCGGAGCGAACGGTCGCTCGAGTCGCCCTCGTAGACCTGCTGGTAGAACCACCACGCGAATCGCCCCGGGAGTCCGGCGTGGTAGTGCCACGGCGAACAGCGGGTTTCGTCGCCCGGGTGGTCGTGGTGGTGATCGTCCTCGCCGTCCTCTTCGCCGTGATCTCCGTGGTCGTGATCGTCTTCGGCATCTCCGTGGTGGTCGTCGGCGTCTCCGTGGCCGTGGTCGTCGTGATCCCCGTGTTCGTGGCCGTCATCTCCGTCGTGGTGATCATCGTGTCGGTCGTAGTCCCCCTGTTCGTAGTCCTCGTCACCATCCTCACCGTCTCCGTCCACCTCGTAGACCGCCGGCGGCGGATCGATCGGTTCGCCGTCGCTGGTCGCGATGAACATCACGCCGATCGATCGCCACGAGTCGTTGTCGACGAGAACGGATTCGGGCCGCTCGGGATCCAAGACGTTATCGTCGCCGATGTACTCCGGACTCAGCCAGTGGGACCAACCGTCGTCGTCGCTCGAGAGCGTGTCGAAGTAGGGCTTGAACCCGGCCTCGAGCAACGCGTTCGCGTCGGGGTATTCGTTCTCGAGCGTTTCTTCGACGGCCTCGCGGAGCGTTTCGGTTTCGGGATGGTCGTCGGCACAGTCCTCCATACTCGCCCCGTCGCAGTGGCCCATGCTCGGTTCGGTCGTCGCGTCGGGACACCGATCCGAGAACCAGTCGGTCGTCGTGTTCTGGGAGGATCTTGCAGCGCCCGTGGTAGAGAGCGCGAGCGCGCTCCCGGTCGCCGTTAACATCGTCCGTCGGAGGATCCTTGAGGTGTCGTCGTCGCGCATGTTATCGTGACAACCACACCGGCGGTTGTAAACCTCAGTTCAGGCGATTTGGACGGTCTGAAAATATGAAAGACGACTAGCGATCGCGGTGCTATCGGCGAACAATGGTCTGGTCTGGCTAAAACCGAATCTGGGACGGGAACGAGGCTCGTGATTACGCTTCCTCGATAACGAGTTCGGCCTCAAGCGGCGCGGTTCGTTCGAAGAGCCGGTCACCACCGAACGTTCGGACCGCGGCGGTCCCCGACCGCAACCGATCGTAGGAGGGGCCGAATTCGTAGGTTTCGGACACCGATTCGGTCGGCTCGAGCGTGGTCGACTTCTCGACCTCGACGACGCCGGGATCGGTTTGCTCGATTGGATAATTACTCACCCCCTCAACTCACACGGGCGTCTCTTCACAGAGGGTTCTTGACGGGTCAATTCCGACTGTGCTTTCTATGGATAGCATGGTCGACAAGGCCCCTACTGAGTATCAGACGGACGGAAAAGATATTACTCCTCACAAGAACTATTTTGTATGGAACAGAACATCATCGAACGGAACTTCGTTGTGAGTTTTCTCCTCGGCTTAGGCGTCATCATGATGATGGCATTTGTCGGAGAACGGCTTGCAATTAGTCTGTTAGAATACGGTGTTCCATACGGAGAATGGATTGGTGTCGGTATCGGAGCAATTGCTGTCTTTATCGCATTTGCAGCGGTGTACACTCGCTTCGATTCAGTCTACGGAAATTGACTGTAACTATCTCTCGTTCGGTTTAGCACCTGTACTGAGAGGTGTGTGCCTCCTAAGACATGGTGAAACGAAACGCGGCGATCTGATCACTACAGGTGCTAGTTGAACGATGTGAATGCTGTCACAGTATATGTGACTGTAGTCACTTCTCGTTCTCGTGAGATGTGAATTCGATGAAAGCCCTCAGCCCGCTCGCGGCCGCTCTGCTGGATATCCTCACTGCGTTCGGATAGTGCCAGCAGAGCGACTCCTCGCCGACGCGAGCCCGCTTCGCCCTTTCAATCCGCCTGAAGACGTTCCTGCTCGCTTCGCTGCGCGGGCTGCGACTTCCGAGCCCACACTCGCTTCGCTCGCGTGGACACCAGGCTCAGCTATTGCCTGCCTTTCCCCGGGTCGCACAGCCCGCACTGAGGCGCGGGCACGAGCTCCCGGCCACCGCGGCGGCGGGTGGGATTGAAAGGGGCTGGTCCGGTCGGGGAGTCTGGGGGCCGCTAGCACCGCAGGTGAGCGAAGCGAACCGAGGAGCGCACGCCGCCAGACGACTCGAGCGGGCCAGGGGCTTTCGAGCTGTTCATCGCAGCACCGTTGTCCCCCATTTACCAATCTCAAGCACATCGAAAATTGACAATTCCTGAAGCCAGACGATACCTGCACAGCCTGTACTTGCCGTTCGTCGAGTAATCGTGGAGAGAGTGTGCGACCTATTTGATTACAACCTTTTCCCCATATGGTGGGAAGTGAGAATTCCCATGGGTAGTCTCACTTCCCACCTGAAAACCACATAGCGATTTTGCTCCCAATCAGCTATCCAGGTCTTCAGCTACGAAGCGACAGTAAATCGTCTTCCAATGGTAGCTGACTACTAATGCGTGGCTGTGTATGAACATCTGAATGGGTATAGCCACCATGGAATAGGCGTCGCCAACGCAATTGATCGCCCTTCAATATGCGTCGAGACTGAAAGCAGTCCTTTGTATACGCGGGGGTAGTTAGATCTGTAGGTGAATATCTAACTAACGCTGCCTCTACTACCTTGCAACCGTGCACGAGATAGGTCTCCTGCGAGTGAACGGCGAGCGGGTTGCACACTACGAATAAGCCAGAGCGCCGAGATATTATACAGTTGTATAGAGTACGTATAGCTATGAGCACCGATAGACACTCTGTGCCGGTATCGCTCCCGACTGAGTTGGTGAAAGAACTCGATTCACTCGTCAAGGACGGCGTGTTTAGTTCACGGTCCGAAGCCCTCCGATATGGTGCCCGCCTCATCGTTCGCGAAGAACGACAAGCACGACTCCACGACCAAACCGACGCTGAGGCGCGTGCGGACGTCAAAGAGCGCTTGGAGCGAAAGCGTGTATCTTGATACCGACCCCGTCCTTGCACTTCTGAAAACCGATGACTGGCTAGCAAGCACGGTCGACCTCGAGGCGATCGACGCACCAAAGACATCGGTCCCAATAGCGATTGAAGTGCAGTACGTGATGGAAGACACCTGGAGCAACGAACAGCTCTCGAATAGCCACAGCAAGATTGCGAACGAAGGAATCGAACTCGTCCCGTTGACCGTCGATATGATGGACGCCGCTGGAGAGTTGCGACGGACTTATGACCGGCTCAATGTCTTCGACGCGGTCCATCTTGGGACTGCCTACACGCTTGAGGAACCGATCGTATCGACCGACACGCTCTATCCTGAGATCGACGAAGTCGGACACGTCGATCCGCGCGACCTCGATTGACATCCCAACCGAAGGTGTCATAGAACGATTTGCAGAGTATTCTTTCATCTCACTTGGACTGAGCTACCCGTTCGAATGGAATGCTATGGATTCTGTCAACTATCTATAAATTTGGCTGAGTCGTGTCGAATACGGAGAGCGAGTCTTGCACGCACGAAAGGGGAGATTCAGCCGCTTTTTATCGAAAGATCTCGCCCATCCCAGCCGTGATAAGTAGGTTACCTAGTCAGCTTTATCCAAGCTTAACGATGATAGTATGGCCTGTAATTGTTCGTCCGACCATTCACTTCTTTCTGGAATCTGCCTTCCAACAAACTTTGTTGGCATATCTATAACCTCAAAATTTTCTCGACACCCCGGTTTCAAATACTCACTCGTACTAATTCTACCCAAATGGGCCTGTGCCCAACCTTCTCCTATTTGCACAGCGTATCCTGACTCATAGACTATAATTTTCCAATCGCTTTCGCTCTCAAGATGGAAGGAGTCATTTGTCCGATAAAGTCCAAAACCTCCTCCTTCGCCACGAGGCCCAAAAATCAGATCGAAATCCAATATCGAGTCCTTGGCTTCGGGATCTACATCTGTAAAATAGACCTTTTGAACACGGATCGGTTGATCTGACTGTGTTCGTTCCTGTGAGGTGCTCTCGCCTATATTTAAGAAATCGAACAATCCCATAGTCAACATATCTGACTCAAGTCTATTAAATCTCAGAGAACGCTGTCTTTACACCGGTACCCTACTCTACTGCATAGAACCTCTATATTCAGCAAGCGACGTTTAACAGATCCCAGATAAACCGATAGACACTCCGGTGACGTCTCGCCCTGTACTCCTCACCAGTTTCACTCTCAGTGTGAAAATAACGGAATTGTCCCCCCTCTCTACTGGTACTGGCGAACCACGTAGCGACGACCTGCAACTCGAGGAATCATCAAACAATCTCGGTACTCGAGCAACCTAATTACTCGAGCAAATCACCCCGAACCTGACAGCCACAGGGGTAGGCGTTGTGGTACTCTGGAACGAGCTGGACGACGGTGGATACCGGACAGCCACAGTGGGGACATTCGGGGTGGGAGAACGGCTCCTCGTCGGTTACCCGAACGCCGAGATTCGTCACGACCAGCGGGACGCCCCGAACCTCGAGGCGGACTTGGACCGAGCGGCCGCCGGAGTCGAGTAGTCGGGCGAGCGCTTCGGGGTCGAACTCGCTTGCGAGCTGGTAGGAATCTCGAGGGATGCCTTCTTTCTCGAGGGTTCGGACGATGTCGACGACCAGATCGTCCGTCGCGACGGTCATCGCTCGTACCTCTTCCGGCGTCTGTGACCTGCTATCTGTGGTTTGGGACCGACGGCTGGCACTAGTTGACTTCGATTCGTCTGTCGGACGGGATGTTTAAGCCCGCGGAGAAGCAATCCAATCATGGCAACCATCCGTTACCGGATTGGAAGCCACGTCTCGGGTGCTATGACCACCCGGGGCATTTCAATACGAACGCCCCCATGTCGCGGAGTGTGTGGCTTCCATTTGACATCACGCCCTGTAGTGTCATATAATTACTGTTTTCGAGAGGGAATACTGTCTCTCGAGGAGGGAACGTACGGATGTATCGACCTTCTGTCACACGGGTCACTGCTGGACTCGAGAATACTTCTGACGCTGGCTCGAGAACACGACCGACACTAGCTTGAGAACGCCACTAATGTTAACTCAGGAATAATACTGACGCTGGCAACAAGGATTTCCACGTCCTCCCCAGCCGATTCGTTCGCTGTCCGCGACGCTCCGCGTCGCGTTTGCTCACTCATCCCTCGCACAAGTTCCACTCGCGGATCGCTAATCGCGACCCGCGAGTGAGCGCGCGCCACCGCATGTGCGTGGCTGGTGGGGTGTGAGACCCCCTCGAGTTGCGCTGAACATTCGTCGGATTGGTATCGCAGAACGACAAAACTATTCAGTTACCCCGTCGCCTCAGTTGTGAACGAATTCACATGTATGGCTGCTCACCTGGATAACTGATCTCGCCTTGCACGGGTGGCGAGGCAGTGATCGAACTCAGTACTCTCTAATCACCAACACGTGGAAGGCAAAGCCCTAATACACTGTCCATAGAATATGTATTAGGATGTCTGCTGACGATCACGTTGCGGCCCCGCCAAACCCTGAAGAACCGTTTAACGACCTCCTCACATACGCAGAGTTACTGAACACGCCTCGGCTCGCTCGGTTGTACATTCACATTCTCCGGAACGGCCCGGTGACGATCGAAGCGATCAAAGACGCTCTCGAGATGGCTCATTCGACGACGTACAAGTACGTCGGGCATCTCGAGGAAATGGAGGTTTTGACGCGACACGACGAGAATCCAACGACGGTGACCGTCGTTCCGATCCGCCTTCGAATCGACACGGACGATGGAGCGGTGACTGCGACACCGGCACTCATCGATGCGATCGGGCGACAGACCGATACTGAAGATATCCGCGTGTTCGTCGAGCGACAGGGGGTCCCAAAACTCGCTGCGGCGTTGCACTACGCGCGTCGAATCGAGGACGGAGAACTCACACAGCGGACTGCATCGAACAAACTCGATGTCCATCCTTCCGAGGGGATGACTGTCTTTACCGCACTTCGGGATGTCGTTGAAGCGGCTGAAACGTACGATCCGTATCTTACGCAACCTGAGTAATATACAGGGCCCGAATGTCGCACGTGGTTATTCGTCTTTAGCTAAGACTCACACCTCGGTTGCGTAGCGGTAGCGAGCGTCTCTTGTAACACTGGGCGTTGCTGGTGGATCTTCTGTGCGTCGTCGATCAGTCGGTCGAGCAGCGGTGGCGGCGAATAGCCGAGATATTCGCCAAGTTCGTGGAGGATGAGCTGGGCGTGCGACCGGAAGGTCGCCGCCCAGCGTTCCGGCGGAAACACGATCTCATCGTCCGCCTGTTCGGTGACCAGATCGAGCAATTCACGACTCACGAGCAGTGACAACAACGCTGCGTACAGCAGAATTTCGACAATATGCTTCTTTGTCGTGTCGAACTCGTCCAGTTCGTACTGCGTCTTCAACTCACGGAATAGCAACTCCACCTCCCACCGACACCGATAGACCGTCCCTAGATCCGACGGCAGGAACTCTTCTCTCGGGAGATTCGTGATGTACAGGTGGTAGTCGTCGGCGTCCTCTTTGCGGACGCCGACGACGCGAAACCGCTTCGTATCGCGTGACTGCGTTCCTCCGTACGGTCTTCGGTCGAACTCGGCTTCGACTTCCACGTCGATGTACTCGCGGTGCAGATCATCCACAACATCGTGGATCTGCTCACCTTCCAAGGGAATGGCGCGGCCGCGCCATTCCCGTAATTCCTCCGTTACGACCGGATTTGCGCTCTCTTTCAGCCGACTCACGAAGTAGCCGTCGTTCTCATCGATCAACGCGAAGCGGCGGTACTTGAAGTAGGCTCGGTCGAACAGAACGAGCCGATCTTCGAGCCACGATCCTGTGTTAAACAACGTGCTGTCGTGCGTTTTCTCGTCAGTCACGTCGAGACGTTCTATCGTCTGCTCAGTGGCATTGTGGAGCAGGTGGAGCTTCGCTCCAGCCTGCTCCTCCTTGCGAGCTTCGTACTCATCGGCAAGGAACTCGTGCAACCGCAGGACGGTTCCATCAGCGATCATCACGTCCCTGAATCGGTCGATATCGGCGTCAACAGTGTCAGGGACAGCGACCTCGTCGAGGCCACGCTCGACGAGGTCGCGGAAGTACTCTGCGAGAGACGGCGTCAACCGGTGATAGAAGCCGCCGGGAGAGATCGTCTCGTCGCCTGTCGAGTTGTAGCTGCGTCTGAAGCCAGCGAGTGTTCGGCTTTCGCCTGCGGCGAAGCCGAACACGAATGCCCAGACGAAGGCGGGAATCTGGAGCTTGCGGTCACGTTCGACCACGCCGAGTTCCTCGGCGTGCTCTTCGAGGAACTCGGAGGGAAACAATGTAGTGAGCCGACGCATAATCCGAGATGAGGAGGCTTCGTTGTGCACACTCGTCGCCTCCTCATTCCTCTCGAAAAGATGCCTCGATAAGCCGCCGCTGTCACGTGGTTTCTCGCTTAGCTAAAGACGGATAGTCGCACGTGGTTCTGGTCGATTTGCGAAGGTGATGATCGGTAAGTACAGTCTGCTCATATAGCGATCCCGTTGAATGAAGACTACGTCTTTTTACAGCTTTCTGTAGCACACCATCTCATGGTAGCGACAAATCAAATCCTCTCCGTTTTCATCATCTTTGCCCTCGCACTCCTCGTGATTCGGATTGGGGCGATTGCACTTCGAATGACTGGTCTCTCACCGGACGTGGCCACATTTCAGGCGGCATCGGCATTTTCGGGAGCGGGGTACACGACCGAAGAGGCGGAGTTTACGGTCTCGGAGCCAAGCAGACGAACAATTGTCATCTGGCTCATCCGACTCGGAAGTATCGGCGTTGTGAGTGCGTTCGCGTCGCTCCTTCTGTCGTTCATCAACGCCGAGGGCGAGAACATTCTTACCCTCCTCTACGTTATTGGTGGCGTTGTCGGGATTATTCTTCTCGCTCGTAGCCAACTATTGAATCGAACATTGACGCCGGTTATCGAATGGGCACTTGACCAGACGACGGATCTCACCATCCAAGATTACACGCAGGTACTCGGTCTTCAGAGTGAATATCGCGTCGCCGAAGTTGAGATCAACGAAGACGAATGGCTGGCAAATGATACAGTCAGAGAATTGAACCTCTCTGACGAAGGGGTGATCCTGCTCGGGATCGAGCGAAATGATGACTATATCGGTGCCCCCGATTCTGATACAGAGATTCAACCGGGAGATACCGTTACCCTCTATGGGAAAGAAGATCGATTACAGGAACTCGCAGACCGAGACGAAGGGGACGTTAAAGCGCACAATGAGGCGCGTAACGAACACGAAAATATCCTCTCTGAACAAGAACGAGTCATCGATCAGTAAGCACGTATAGTGACCGCACCAAGGTTCCAATTGACTGTACTACTGATATACAGTGTCTCGAGTATCGAGATTCAGTACTCGAAGTTCGTTTGTGATCCAATCGATACCACGTCCTCCCCAACCGATTCACTCGCTCGCAAGCTCACTCGCTCATCCCTCACACGGGTTTCACTCGCGGGTCGCGATCAG
The DNA here is from genome assembly GCF_055379965.1 of Halostagnicola alkaliphila. Taxonomy (NCBI): domain Archaea; kingdom Methanobacteriati; phylum Methanobacteriota; class Halobacteria; order Halobacteriales; family Natrialbaceae; genus Halostagnicola; species Halostagnicola alkaliphila. The sequence goes on from NZ_AP043826.1 coordinate 1,169,845, forward strand.
CGATCCGCGAGTGAGCGCGCGCCACCGCATGTGCTTGGCTGGTGAGGTACGATAACCGAGAGTTGTGCTGACGTTCGTCAGGTAGGTGTAGCGAGGGGACCGAACTGCGCTTTGCTTCCTTCTCTCTCAGTTCCTAACCGCACCGGTTCCCGGCCGCTCGAGCCCCGCCAAATCGATCTCCCCGCCAGGCATCGGGACGCCGTCGTAGGGATCCTCGGCGAGCAGGAGCGAGCCGTCGAGGTCGGCGTAGTCGAGCAGTGGCGCGAGGTGGGCGGCCGCCGCGAGCGAGGCGTTCGATTCGGTCATACAGCCACACATCACCTCGAGGCCCTGGGCTCGAGCGGTGTGAATCACCCGAATCGCCTCGCAGAGCCCGCCACATTTCGCGAGCTTCAGGTTCACGATGTCACAACGGTCGGCGATCTTCGGCACGTCGGAACTGACGAGACAGGATTCGTCGGCGGCGATCGGGAGTCTCGAGCGCTCGGAGACGTACTTCAACCCCTCCGGATTCTCGGCGGGGACGGGCTGTTCGACGAACTCGAGGCCGTAGGGTGCGAGCCGGTCGATCGTCTCGACGGCTTCTTTGGGGGTCCAGGCTTCGTTCGCGTCGACGAACAGCCGCGCCTTCGGGGCCGCCTCGCGGACCGTCCGAACGATCTCCTCGTCACGATCTGTTCCGAGTTTGACTTTCAGCGTGCCGAACCCTCGCTCTCTGGCCGCTTCGGTCTTCTCGCGCATCGTCTGCGTGTCGTCGATCCCGATCGTGTAGGAACTCTCGAGCGTCGCCGTCGGATCGAGTCCCCAGTAGCGATACAGCGGAATCTCGAGACGCTTCGTTACCAGATCGTGGAGCGCGACGCTAACCGCGGTTCTCGCGGAGGGGTTCCCTCGAATGGACTCTCGCATCCGGCGTTCGATTCGCTCGAGTTGATGGGGATCACCGACCTCCTCGACGATCTCGAGAAGGTCCGGAAGGACCGCTTCCACGGTTCCCGCCGTTTCGCCGTAGTGTCTCGTGGGAGCCGCGCCGCCGACGCCGACGGTGCCGTCGCCGTCTTCGATCCGAACGAAGACGACCTCGGTTTCGGTCGCCGTTCCGCGAGCGATCGAAAAGGGCTGCTCGAGGGGAAGCGTTCGGCGCTCGATTTCGGTTTGAAATTCGCTCATAGTATCGCCTCGAGGACCGTCTCCGCGTCGAATCGAAGCACGTCCGTCGCGGGTGCACCGAGCGCGTCCTCGTAGACCTCTAGCTCCCGGCGAGCGTCCTCGTCATCTTCGATTCCGGACGTATCGAGCGCGCCCGCGACGACGGACGCCTCGTTGACGGGTGCCGCGAGGTCCTCGTAGAGGTCGACGTACGTCGAAATCGACGACAGGGAGAACGAGTCGTACCCGTGGATGGCCTCCCGACCGGCGTCGTGACAGAGCACGAGTTCGTCGGGCATCGCGCCGTGAAGGATGCCACAGGTTACGGCGGAGTAGGCGGGGTGAACGATCGATCCCTGGCCTTCGACGAAGAGGTAGTCGTGTTCGTCACCCTTCTCTGTGATCATCTCCTCGACGGCCCCCGCGGTGAAGTCGCTGACGACGCGATCGATGGGATTCCCCCAGCCTTCGATCATGATCCCGGTTTGTCCGGTCGGGATCACGGCGGCGTCGTGTCCCGCCTCGCGGGCGGTGCGTGCGAGTTCCATCGAGACCGTCATCTTGCCGACCGAGCAGTCGGTCCCGACCGTCAGCACGATTTCGGCGTCGACATCGGCCGCGACGCCCTCGCTCACCGTCAGATCGGCGGGCGGCTTGCGAACGTCCCAGATGTCGCAGTCGTTTTCGGCCGCAAGCGCCGCGAACTCCTCGTCGTCCTCGAGGAAGTAGTGCAACCCGGAGATCACGTCACAGCCTCGATCGAGGGCGTTCCGAACGTCGTCGCGCCAGCTTTCGTCGAACTCGCCGCCGATCGGCGAGATGCCGATCACCAGCGCGTCGATCGATTCGTCGATGTCGCCCATCTGCGAGACGATCGGCGCGTCCTGTACGTCCGGAACGAAGTCGGCGACTCGAGCGCCCGCGTTTTCGCGGTCGAGAACCGCCACGGCGTCGTCGTCGCTGTACCGAAGGATGCCGAGCGCGGTTTTCGCTCGTTCGGGGAACTTCTCGTGGGCGAGAATCGCAATGCGCATACGGGGATCATGGCGAAGCGGCCACTTAATCGTGGACCTCGCGGCGAACCAGCCGCCGGAAGCCGTCTCGGAACGCGGTGGTGGAAGTTAGAACACGCCCAGCTCGGTCGTCCAGAACGATCGATGTGCGTCTTCGAGTGCGGATTTTGGCTCGCCGGTCGCGTCGACGGCGGCCGTCGCGTCCGGCTCGAAGTTCCCCTCGTCGGCGAGCGTTTCGACGACGCCGCGTTGCCCGGCGAGATAGAGCCGGTCGGTGTCGAACTCGGCGAGCGCCCGGTGGCAGCGCCCGAGGTGGTCGTCGATCTGATCGTCGCGGATTCGCTCGAATCGAGCCTGCGAGAAGCCGCCTTTCGAGTGGCTCCCTTTCACGTCGCTTTCGAAGCCGCGGTAGTCGACCCGCTCGCCGTCCTCGTAGACGCCGAGAGCGAACAGGTCCGCTCTGACCAGCGCGAGCGCGTAGCTCCCGGTCGGCAGGAACCACTCGCGCTCGAGTTTGAACCGATCGCTCCAGGTCGGTTCGGGGCTCGACTCCGGGATCACGGGGGGCTCGAGTCGAACCGAGACGAGTCCGGCGTCGTCGAAACAGACGAGACACGGATCGGCGTCGGTTAACAGGGATGCTCGCTCGCCGATCACGTCTTCGACGACCTGATAGCGTTCCGCGTCACTCCTGTCGGTTTGCTCGCGTTGTGGGTCGAAAAACACCGTACACGCGCCTTCCGGTCCCGTTCGAACGGACGTGAGCCGGCCGAACACCTCTTCGAGTCGCGCGCCGCGAAGCTGTTCGCGACGCCTGAACTCGAACTCGTCGTCCGTTCCGTCCTCGTCGACGCGCTCGAGTTCGCCCTCCAGTTGGGCGATTCGATCCTCGAGCCGATTCTGACGTTCTTCGGCCTCTTGTTTGGCGGTAACGGCGTCCGCCTTCCGCTCGGATTCGGCCTCGTAGCGCTTTCGTAGTCGCTCGGCTTCCTCCTCGAGTTCTTCGATTCGCTCCTTTAACGACGCGCGGCCGAGCAACTGGTCGATCATCGAGAAAAAGCGCGGACCGGGGCCACTTTTAGGTTCCGGCGTTGGGGTGGTCGTCGGCCGAACCCGTTGGTGACCAGCCACCCGCGTACTCGAGCAGCTGTTGTGCGCGCTCTCTGCGCGCGAGGAACACTTCCCGTAGCGAGGGCGGATTCCTGATCCGGGTCCCCTCGAGGACAGATTCGGGGACCGCGAGCGTGTTTTCGGGCACGCCGTCGTCGCCGTGGACCGCGAAGTGACCCGACTCGAGTTTCATCACGAGCGGCGTATCGAGTCGTTCGATACCCTCTCCGGTTGTGTACACTGCGTCGTTGATTCGTTCGTGCTGGGAGCTTTGCATGAACGCGCGGTCTTCGTTCGTCGGCGTAACGTATAGCCGTCCGAGATAATAGCTCCGCGAGAACACCTCGAACATGGTAGCTAATAACACGGTGTGCGTGCTGATAACAGTTCTGCAGATACAGTTATCCCGAGCGCTTTTGTATCGAACACGGAACCAATCGCTCGATTCGGCCGATCTACTCCGACCAGTTGTTCAGCGTTATACGGAACGAGAGACGCTACTGTGGTCCGAAAAACGTTGTTCGTTTGACTGATTCCCAACGAATTACACACAGCGCATTTTAAACGCTCAAACCGAATCTGAGCGGCGAATGCATTCGACTAAACGGTCAGAACGAAGGTTTACCTTTTTACGAAGTTCGTCCGGAGAATGACTCAATGACTGGCACTCGTGGTGTCGCTATCGTGGTACTGATCGCCGTCGCCGGTCTCGCGATCGCACCGCTTGCAACTGCTGGATTCTCGGATTCGCTCGCCGAATCAGCCGGAGGGGTCGTCATCGATGGGGACGGTGACGCAGGCGAGGACCCTGTCGAGGACGATGCGAACCACGGTGAGAACGAGGACGAGGACGGCTCCGAGTCAGCGGCCGACAACGGTTCCTCACCGGGAACGAACGTTACCGAGTTTATGGAATCAAGTGCGGCGGAGACCGAGACAACCGTCGAAACCGGCTTGTTCAACGCTAGCTACAACAATGCTGACGACGAGTCACGGGAAACTATCGTGACCGACCGCGCCGAGACGATCGAAGACCGAATAGCGGATCTCGAGGACGAAAAGAACGAACTCAAAGCGAACGAGGACGAGATGAGTTCGGCCGCGTACAATGCTCGAATGACGCGGCTCACGGTCCAGATTAGTTCCCTCGAGAACTCGATCGAGGCGGTCGAACACCGTGCGGGTGATCTCGGCTTGAACATGAGCGGTCTCGACAAACTTCGCTCGAGTGCCGACGATCTCACGGGGCCGAGCGTTGTAGAAACCGCGACGAATCTCGTCAGTGTCGACATGCCTTCCAGTTTTTCGGATGGGGTTCGGGACCAGGTCAACGAATCGGTGCCGTCGCCTGATCTTGGGGACGTGAGTTCGCCGAACGTGACCGGCGACTCGGGACTGCCGACCGACGGGCTTTCGACTCCGAATATGACCGACGATACGCTGCCCAATACCACTAGCTCGGAACTCGAACCTGACGACGGCGAAATAGACGAACTCGTCGGGAACAACAGCATCGGTACTGATGAACTCGAGGACGAACGAGTGACACTCGACGAAGCCGGAGACAACGAGAGCGTGATCGATGAAACCGTTCTCGACGAGGCCGGAGATAATGAGAGCGCGATCGATGAAACCGTTCTCGACGAAGCCGGAGACAACGAGAGCGCGATCGATGAAACCGTTCTCGACGAGGATGAAGAGGACGAGAGCGCACTTGACGATAGCGTTCTTACTGAGGGCGAGGACAACGAGAGCGTGATCAACGAGACCGTCTTTGACGTGCATAATGGCAGCTGAAACGCGACGGCAGTACTCAACTAGCGCTGATTGGTGTCGCTACTGTCGAGTTGACACGCCGCGTTGAAACGCTCGGCGAGAGCAGACACGCTTTTCAGCGACCATCGTCTAGGCTCACTCGATGGACTCCGCCGCGTTGCTCGATTTGCTGGGGAACGAAAACCGGAGACGGATCCTTCGGCTCCTGGCCCGCAAACCGTGCTACGTTACCGAGATATCGGATTACCTCGGTGTGAGTCCCAAGGCGGTCATCGACCATCTCCGGAAATTAGAAGAGGCCGGACTGGTCGAGAGCCGGGTTGACGACCAACGCCGGAAATACTTCCATATCGCTCGAAACGTTCGCCTCGAGGTGAACGTCTCGCCGTACGGATTCGCAAGTAAGAGCGCGTATCCGGCGAACAACAGCGTCGATATCACTTCTTGCCGGCATCTCTCGGTCGACGTCTCCTCCGGTGATGGTGACGAACTCGAGGAACTGTTGGGGACGCTCGAACGCCTCGAACGCCTCGAGAACGAGCTCTCGCTCGCCCAGCGCTGGGTGCAGGGTCAACTCTGTGAGACGCTCGACGACATCTCGGAGGTCGTCGGAACGGGCCCCGAGAGCCGGATTTATGCGGACCTCCTTGCAAGTGTCCGCGGCGAGCCAAAGTCGGTTTCGGAGCTTGCGGCGGACATCGACGCACACCGGGAGGTCGTTACGGGGTTACTCGAGAAGATGGCCGACAAGGGAGTCGTTCAGCGTACGGAGCGCGGTTGGAAGCTAACGACCGACGGTCGCTAATCGAAGTCACACAAAGCGAAACGACGACGAACTCGGCGAGTTGCTCCCGATCGACGGATACCTTTCCACTCAGTTGTCTCTGATGGGTTTGTGGGAGGCTGATCCCGATATTCCCCGCCACGCTTTCTTCGGCTCTCTTCGCTCACCTGTAGTGCTATCCGCACGCAGACCTGCCGACCACGACGGTTCCTCTCCATCCCATCCACAGGTCCTCGCCCTCCCCAACCGCGGCGGTTCACTTCGTTCGCGGGTCGTTCCACTCACGGTTCTTTTCAATCACCGTTCGCTGTCGAGACCCGGCTTCGCCGTGTCTCGCTCCCCGCTCACCGTTCGAGGGCTTCACTCTGTTCAGCCCTCGTATTCACCGCCACCCTCACGCGGTTCGGTGCGCCTCCAGCGGCGCACCAGCGCGCGCCACCGCAGATCGCTAGGGCCGGGAGCGCGTGTCCTCGGAGAGGACCGCGCGACCCGGGGAAGGGCAGGCCTGCATTGCGGGTTGCTGTACTGTTGGACCGCCAGCGGGCTGAGGGCCTTCGTCATCAGGAGGTGTCCCCTCGAGTGAGAACGAGAAGGGGTACGTCCGTTCTCGCGGGTACGTCCGCTCTCGCGGGTACGTCCGTTCTCGCGGCCGTCTCCGTTCGGTCAGCAGCTCAATCGACGTCTCGAGCTAGTCCGTTCTTGAGGTCGCGGCCGAAGTAGTAGCCCCCGAGGCAGGCGAGCGCGCCGGTGGTCGTGCCGACGGCGAGCATGTTTCCGGTCGAACCGAGCATCGCGAACAGCGTGAAGTTGAACATCGCGGCGACGATGCCGACGGAGACGCCCGCCGCGGTCATCTCGAGGTAGCGTCGTTTCGACGTGACTAGTCCGATCAAAAACGCCGCGCCGAATATGCCGATCATCCGGCCGGCAAACGGAATAACGGTGTTTCCGGCGAACAGCCCTGCCCCGATGACCATGATGAGAGCGAAGTACGCCTTCGGCGAGAAGTACTGAGTCGGGGAGAGCCGCGGGAGCGAGAACAGCGACGTCACCGACGAAAGGCGAGATCCGTTCGAGTCCGGTGTAGGCTCGGCGCTGGCCTCGGATTCCGCGTCATCCGCGCCGAACGACGGCATCCACGACCTCGAGTCGGACGCCTCGTCCTCAAGTGACGGTTCCGGTTCGAACCCGTCAGCTCCTGCTGACCGCTCGTCGGCGTGAGTGCTCGAGTTTGACGAACCGGACGAGTCCGAAAGGAGGCTTTCGGTCTCTTCTAAGAGTTCGTCGGTGGACTTTGGCTCCCGGCTCGTCGTCACCTCGTCCGAGCGATCGCTCATGGTCGAGTCCAGGCCGGCCGACACCATGGGCCTTTCCCTGCACGTTCGTCGCGATGGGTTGGTTACCGCTGTGTCGCTTTCTCGACCGACTCGAGCGGGCGGAAAATGGTAACGTTGCAATATTAAAACTAGATATAGAAATAATAACTTTACACAATACACTTAATCTGGTTGCCATGGAGCTCACACGACGAACGGCTCTCAAAACCGGTGCCGGTGCACTGATCGTTGCAACGACGGCTGGCTACGCAACTGCCCAAACAGACGAAGGAGAGGCGACGCTCGAGTTGCTCGCCGAAGAGAACGTCGACCACCAGCACGCGTGTCTTCACGGTGACTTCGACGAACGAACGCCGCTCGAGGCCGGCGAGCTAGACGAGGGTTCGCCAACCGTCGACGACACGCACGTCATCTGGGAGGTGGCCTACGAGGGCGATCAGCGGTACGTGGTATTCGACGCGGACGCTCACTTCGCCGACGGCCCGTTCGTCTTTTACACCGCCGACGGTTCGGTGACAGCTATCGAAGGAACCGAACTCGAGCGTGGGCCCGTCGACGACGAAGAGCACTGCGATTCCCTCGAGGAATACGTCGAAATAGAACCCGAAGACGGACGCATCGCACTCGAGCTCGTCGCGGACCTCTCAGAGGAGGACGAGCCGGAAGATGAGGACGAAGCCGACGACGAAGACGAGCCGGAAGATGAGGACGAAGCCGACGACGAAGACGAGCCGGAAGATGAGGACGAAGCCGACGACGAAGACGAGCCGGAAGATGAGGACGAAGCTGACGACGAAGACGAGCCGGACGACGAGGGTGAAGAGGATGACGAAGACGGAGATGACGAGGAGGATGATGAAGACGGAGACGACGCAGATGATGAAGAGGGCGACGAAGATGGAGACGAGACAGACGATGAGGAGGACGCTGAAGACGGCGTAGACGATGACGAAGATGGAGACGACGAAGCGGAGGACGAGCCGGAAGATGAAGACGAATCCGAAGACGAGGACGAAGCCCTCGAGCTTTCGGTTTCCGGACCGAACGAGATTTCGATCGGCGAATCAGCGCAGTTCCACGCGACCGTGAGAAATCGGGGCGGCGCCAGCGCTGAACCCACCGTTACCCTCGAGGTCGGAAGTGCCACCGCCTCGACGACGGTCGACCTCGATGCGGGTGGCTGTCGTGCGGCGTGGCTCTGTGTCGACGGAGCCGACCTTCCTGCGGGGACACACGATTGGTCCGTTACGTCCGGTAGCGAGGTCACGACTGGGATGCTTACCGTCACTGAATCGAGCGAATAACCGAGGCGTCAATCGGGGGCCGAACCGCGTTCTTTGCCAGCCCGCTATTTTTCACGTTCCACGATGTGTACTAACCCGATGGACGTGGACCTGATCGCGCTCGGAATCCTCGCGATCGCAGCCGCCATCGGTGTCGGATACGCCGCTCGATACCTGTATCCGCGTCTCGACGCACCCAGAGAGTCGCTAACGTCGCTTCGATTTCTCACCGCGCTCATCGTCGGCGTCCTTCTCGCACTCGGACTCGGGCTGATCCTCGTGGGCGTGCTGGTCTGATCTCGATTCGGCCCGGCTGAGTATCGTCGCAACCGTGACCGCGCCGGGTCCGAAAGGGTGGCTTCAAGTCCGACCGTCTGCAAGCAACGGATATGAACCCAGGCGATCGCATCCGAGTCGATTCGGACGACCGCACGTACGAAGGCGTGTTGCTCCCCTCGAGCACGGACGACCACCTCGTCGTCAAACTCGAGGGCGGGTACAACGTCGGTATCGACCGCGACGGAACCGAGATCGACGTCCTCGCGCAAGACGTCTACGAGATCGGCGGGACTCAGGACGACGACGGTGAGGAGTCGACGGTCGAGTTCGACGACGACCTGCCGACGATTTCGCTCATCTCGACCGGCGGGACCATCGCCTCGACGGTCGACTACCGAACGGGTGCAGTGACGGCCCAGTTCGACGCCGAGGACGTCCTCCGGGCGGTGCCGGACCTCGCTGGCAGGGCCAACTACCGCGGCCGCGTCGTCGCGAACATCCTCTCGGAAAACATGGAGCCGCCGATCTGGCAGGAACTCGCACAGGCGGTCCACGACGAGATCGAGGCCGGTGCCGACGGCGTCGTCGTCATGCACGGCACCGACACGATGCAGTACTCCGCGTCGGCGCTCTCGTTCATGCTCGAGACGCCCGTCCCGATCGTCTTCACCGGCAGCCAGCGCTCGGCGGACCGGCCGTCCTCGGACAACGTGATGAACGCCGTCTCGGCCGTCGAAGCGGCCAAAAGCGACTGCGCGGAGGTGCTGGTCTGCATGCACGCGAACGAATCGGACACGACCTGCGCGCTGCATCGCGGAACCCGCGTCCGCAAGAACCACACCTCTCGGCGCGACGCGTTCGAAACCGTCGGCGCGGAGCCGCTCGGAACCGTCGACTACGAGAGTGAGGATGTCTCGTTCCACAGGGACTACCAGGAACGCGACGCTGTCGACCTCGAGCTTTCCCCCGAACTCGAGACCGATGTCGAACTGGTGAAGTTCACGCCCGGTATGGACCCCGCCTTCCTCGAGATCGCCGAGGGCTCCGCGGGACTGATCATCGAGGGGACGGGACTGGGCCACGTCCACACCGATCACATCCCGAAGATCGAGGAACTTATCGACGACGGCACGACGGTCGTCATGACCAGCCAGTGTCTCGAGGGGCGGGTCTGTGACCGCGTCTACGATACCGGCCGCGACCTGCTCGAGGCGGGCGTGCTCGAGGGCGAGGACACCCTGCCGGGCACCGCGAAGGTCAAGCTGATGTGGGCGCTCGAGAACAGCGGAGACGTCGAGGAAGCGATGGGAACGTCGCTCGCGGGCGAAATACAGGATCGATCGACCCCCTGGGAGTGAGATTGATGGGTGAATCCTCGAACGACGCGGCCGGAAATGCCAGCGACGAGGTCGAAATCCGTTGCGCGACCCACGACGATTACGACGACGTGGTGGCGTTCACGGGAACGATCTGGGAGGACCGCGGCGGCGACTACATTCCCGAGATCTACCACGACTGGCTCGAGGACGACGACGAGTCGGGCAAAAAGACCTTCCTCGCCGAAATCGACGGCGATGTCGCCGGCATCCTTCAGAGCGTCATGCTCTCTCCCGAGGAGGCCTGGTTCCAGGGCATGCGCGTTAATCCCGACTACCAGCGCCAGGGCGTCAGCCAGCGGTTGAACGAGGCCAGTTTCGAGTGGGCTCGAGAGCAGGGTGCCACCATCGGTCGCGTGATGGTCTTTTCCTGGAACTCGCCGTCGCTCGGTGCGGCCCGAAAGAGCGATTTGGAGCCGATCACGGAGTTCCGCTTTGCCACCCCGGAACCCGACGAGGGCGCCTCCGGCCCGCTCTCGGTCTCGAGCGATCCCGCGGACGCGTGGCGGTTCTGGGTCGGAAGCGACGCGCGCGACCACCTCCGCGGACTAGGGCTGGCGACCGAGGAAAGCTGGGCGTTGCGGGAACTCACGCGCGAGGACTTCTCGACGTTCGCCGACGAAACGGCGTTGTTCGTCGTGGAAGGCGACGGAGCCGACGCCGACTCGACGGCGCGCGAGCGGAGGGGCGCCTGCGGGGCGGCCTACCGAACGCGAACCATAGAGCGGACTGCCGACGACGGCGATGAGACGACAATCGCCGAGTACGGCGTCGGTGCCTGGGCCGATGTCGACGCGGCGCGGTCGCTGTTCGCAGCGATCTCTCGAGACGCCGCTTCGCTCGGGGCCGACGGGACTCGAGTTGTGATCCCCGAAACGGTTGAGTACGTCAGCGACGCCTCCTACGCGGGTGCTGGCGTGGCCGACGAACCGGATTTCGTTCTCGGGATCGACTTGACCGGAACGAACGAGTGAAGAATTTGTCCGTCTCCGATCGATGGTCATTGGTTTGGCCGCGTTCGCGGATGTGACATCCTCAAAACCACCCGCTCAAATCAGTTAAACGAGCGAGCGGAATCGATTCGTTAGACTCCCTCTGGCTCTCCGCTACCCGCCGCTTACGGGCGGAAACAGCGCCAGTTCGTCGTCCGCTTGCACTTCGGTCTCGAGTCCCTCCTCCTGTGTCAGGACGTTCGTTCCGTTCCGCAGGATGTTGATCTGCGAGCGCAACTCGCCGCCTTCGATCACTCGATCCTCGAGCGCCGGCCGGTCCTCGAGGAGGGCCTCGAGAGCGTCCTCGACCGTCGCGTCGTCCTCGACGTCGACGGATACGTGTTTGTCTCCCGCCAGTTCGGCGAGGTCGGCGAACAGCTTCCAATTCATGGTCGGGCGTATCAGCGCCTCGGGCAAGTAGCTACCGCTCTCCGAGTACATCGTTGACGAGTGGTCTTCCTCGAGCCGCCGGTCGTCGGTGGCGACTGGGTTCCACGCCGAACACAGAGGCTTGTTTGACGGCGATCGAACGAAGAGGCTTATTTGACGGCGCTCGAACGAAGAGGCTTATTTGACAGCGCACCCGACCGGCTGTATGGTCGGCCAGCGCCTGCTTGAGCGGCTCCCGAACAACTGGAAGCGGCTGGTGACGACGCGGGTAGCCGTCGGACTGGCGCTGGTGGTGGCGTTGCTGTCGGTCGTCACCGGCGTTGCGGCGATCAGTCAGGAGACCGTCTCCGAGGGACCACTCGTCGGTATCGTCCCGGTAGTCGTCCAGGAGACGGTCGGCTTTACGGGTGCGCTTACGGGCTTTCTGATGGTCGGTAGCGCACTTGCCCTTCGCCGCGGACTGCGAGCTGGCTGGTACGCGACGGTGATCCTCCTCCCCGTGACAGCGATTCAGGGATTGCTCCAAGTAAGCGAATACTCCTATCCGCTCGTCGCCCTCTCCGTTATTACGATGCCGTTCTTGCTCGCCAGCCGCAAGCGCTTCGATAAGAAACTCTCGTTGAACACGACGCAGTTGGCCGCCGGTGGCGCACTCGTCGGCGTGCAGGCCTACGGAACGTTCGGCGCCTACGCGCTGCGGGAGAGCTTCGACGGAATCGACGATCTCCTCGACGCCTTCTACTTCACGCTGATCACCTCGAGCACCGTCGGATACGGCGATATCGGGCCGGAAACCCAACAGGCAATCTTGTTTACGATGTCCGTCGTCGTCCTCGGCGTGGCTAGCTTCGGTATCGCGATCGGTGCCCTCGTGGGCCCGGCGATCCAGTCTCGAATCTCGAAAACACTCGGAAAAATGACCGACTCACAGATCGAACTCATCGACCAGCACGTGCTCGTGCTCGGCTACGGCGAACTGACCGAACCGATCGTCGACGAACTCTCGACCAGCAATCAATCGTTCGCCGTCGTCACGGCAAACACCGACGCGGCCGAACAGCTCTCCAGTCGCGAGATTCCGGTCATCGTCGACGACCCCAGCGACGAAGAACCCCTCGAACAGGCCCACATCGAACGGGCGCGGGCTATCGTCGTCGCGACGAATACGGACGCCGAGGACGCCCTGACGATCCTCACGGCGCGACAACTCGCACCCGAAACGCCGATCATCTCCGCCGCGACGGACCGGGAAAACATCCCGAAACTCGAGCGAGCCGGCGCGGACACGGTCATCAGCCCCGCTTTGCTGGGCGGGCACCTCCTCGTTAGGTCCGCACTGGGCAGCGACGATTCGGAACTGATCGAGCAGATCGTCGGCGACGAATAGCTCCTCCGGTAGGTAGACGACGATCCATTCGTTCTCGGGAGGTTATCTTCCACGACGGATCGATATCTTGGGACCGCTCGAGTGAATCCGCTCAGTCGTTTGTTCTCTCTCAGACGACGAGCAGTTCGTCGACGACGACTAACAGCACAAACCCGACGATGAACGCGCTCGTCGCGGCGTCGGCGTAGCCGTGGCCGTGCGAGGAGGGAATCATCTCGCGGAAGACGACCGCCATCATCGCGCCGGCCGCGAAACCGGCCGCAACGGGAAAGACGCCCGTCGCTATCACGACGAGAACGTATCCAAAAATAGCGGCCCCGACCTGCGGAACGAGCCCCGATAGCGTCGTGTACAGGAACACTCGCGCGTTCGAGACGTTCGTCTCCCCGAACGGTACTGCGAAGGCGAACCCGTCCGGAATGTTCTGGAGTCCGATAACGACTGCGAGCAAGGATGCGACGTCTTGAAGCCCGGATGCGAATGCGACGCCGATCGCCAGCCCCTCCGGCGCGTTGTGAAGAACGATCGCGGCCCCGATCAACAGCGGCCGTCGAACGCTAGAATCCGGATCCGCTGGTGCGGCGCCTCCCTCCTGGTGCCACCCCATATACCGCGCGTGAAGGTGTGGAATGATCCGGTTCCCGGCTAACAGTACCAACCCGCCAAGAACCACGCCGGCTACGACCGCTCCGAGTCCACCCTCGTCCATCCCGGGGATGATCAACCCGAACACGCTCGCGCCGATCATAATTCCCGCGGCGAGACCGAGAGCGGCGTCGTACACTCGGTGGGTGACCGTCGTACGGAAGAATACCGGAAGTGCCCCGAGCCCGGTCACCGCGCCGGCGATACTCGTTACGACGAGCATCGTCACGAACTCGTTCATACAGTTTACAGCCAACCACCGTCCCTGAATAGCTATGTCTAGATGGCGTATTGCTATGCTCGAACTGTTCGCTGTTCCAGAGGTGCCCTCTCGTCCCTACTCGTCCCTAACCCTCTCGCCCCTATTCGGAGGGACCCTCTCGTCCTATTCTGGAGCATCCTCGAGGATTTCGACGCCGCTCGAGGCGCCGATTCGTTCGGCACCGACCTCGATCATGGCCATCGCGTCGTCGTAACTTCCGATGCCGCCGCTGGCTTTGACGGGCAGGTACTCGCTCATGAGTTCGACGTCGCCGACCGTCGCGCCGCCGCTCACGGTTTCACCGTTCGCACGTTGTTTCTCCGAAACAACGCTTTCTGCGAAACCGGTCGACGTCTTGACCATCGCGGCGTCCGCATCCGCGGCCGCCTGACAGGCCTCGTGTTTCTGCTCGTCGCTCAACAGCGCCGTCTCGATGATCACCTTCACGGGAATCGGGACGGCAGCGACGAGTTCCTCGAGTTCGCTCGTGACGGCCTCGAACTCGCCGGATTTGAGCCGACCGATATTGATCACGACGTCGAGTTCGTCCGCGCCGGCCTTCCACGCCAGGACGCCTTCCCGCCGTTTCGTGTCGTGATCGTTCTGCCCGTGGGGAAAGCCGATGACGGTCGCGAGGGTGACGTCGGGTGCGTATTCGGTCGCCTCCTCGAGATAGTACGGCGGGATACAGGCGTTCATGCCGTGAGCCGAAGCGTCGTCGAGGACGGCTTCGATATCCGCGGGGGTCGTCTCGGGGCCGAGAACGGTGTGGTCGATCAAGGGTGCGAGTTCGTGACGGTCCATACTGGGGTCGAACGACCGAGAGGTGAAAAACCCGCCCGGTTCCGTTCATCGCTCGAAGAAGTCGCCTAATGAGTTGAGCGCAAGTCGACGGATCGAACCCGTCTCCTCGAGGATCGGAAACGGTTAGTCGCTGGCACGTACCAGTTGCCGTATATGGTGTTCCCAGAGGGATTCGCCGTTCCGCCGCTGGAATTTCTGGTGCCGCTCTTGCTCGCCCTCGGCGGCGTCCTCGCGCTTTTGTGGGTGAACAGTCCGGCCGTAACCGACCGGACGGTGATCGCGTTCGCACCGTGGATGGTGCTCGGCTCGACGCTGCACGTGCTCTATCAGGTCGAGGCGATCCCCGAACCGATCGACGTCCTCTTCGGCGCACCGACCGTCTACGTTACGACGGCCACTCTCGCAGGGTTCGTGTGGGTTGGTTCGATATACCTCCAGCAGGCCGACATGCAACAGTCGGTCGAGACGCCACTCGGTGTCGTCGGCGCGATCCTCTTCCTCGCCGCCGCAAGCTACGCGATCAACACGGGTTTGGAAGCCGGGACGATCGACGCGTTCTGGCCCGCGGTCTCGGTTGTCCTCTCGGTCGTTCTGACCGCACTCGCCTGGATCGGACTCGAGCGCTGGGCGAGCGAGACCGCCACGGTAACGAGCCTGACCGGCGTCCTCGTCGTCTTCGGCCACGCGCTCGACGGCGTCTCGACCGCCATCGGCTACGACCTCCTCGGTGCGAGCGAGGAGGTTCCCGCCTCACAGTTAATTCTTCACGCTGGCGAAGCGCTTCCGACGTACGATATTCTCGGCGCTGGCTGGCTGTTCGTCGTCGTGAAGGTCGCGCTCGCGATGGCCGTTGTCGGCCTGTTCAAAGAGTACGTCCGCGATGCGCCGCGGCAGGCTCGGCTCCTGCTCGCTTTCATCGCCGCCGTCGGACTCGGCCCCGGCGTTCACAACGTGTTGCTCTTTACGATCGCGTAGCTGATTCGCGACGAGTTCTCCTTGCAGTCGCTCTCGAGGTCCCCTCACCGCTCCTCAAGTTCCCGCTCTCGCCGAACCCGCAGAACGGAATCGTTTTTCTCTCCCCGGTCCGTTTGCCGAGTCGTGAATGGTCAGGGTGCTCACCGCCGGTCACGTCAACTGGGACGTGACCCTCCGCGTCGATAGATTTCCCGAACCCGACGGCGAGGCGTCGATCCGATCCCAACGGCAGTCGGGCGGTGGAAGTGCGGCCAACGTCGCGACCGCGTTGGCCGAACTCGAGGTCGAAACGGGCCTCATCGGGAGCGTCGGCGACGACGAGAACGGGTTGTTAGCCAAACGCGACCTCGAGAACGCGGGCGTCTCACTCGACGGACTCCGAATCGTCGAGGACGCCAAGACGTCCGTCAAGTACCTTCTCGTCACCGAATCGGGGGCGGTATCGGTGCTCGGAAACGACGGGATCAACGAAGCCGTCGGTCCGGACGACATCGATCCTGACCGAATTGGATCGACGGATCACGTCCACCTCACAGGGCAACGACCCGAGACGGCCGCCGAGATCGCACGAGTTGCAACGCGTTCGGGATCGACCGTGAGCTTCGACCCGGGCCGTCGTCTCGGCGACCGGGAGTACGCCGAAACCCTCGCCCTCGCCGATATTATCTTCGCCAACGACCGGGAGATCGATGCGATGGTCGACGCCGACATCACGGACTTTACCGAAGGAACGATCGTCGCTAAGCACGGCGAAAACGGCGGCGAGGTCCACACGCCGTCGGAATCGTTCGTTCACGACGGGTTCGAGATCGATTCCGTCGATACGAGCGGGGCGGGTGACGCGTTCGCCGCCGGCTTCATCTCCTCGAGCCTTCGGGAGGACAACGCCGAAGTCGCACTCGAGTACGCGAACGCCTGCGGAGCGCTCGCTGCGAGCCACAAAGGGCCGCGAAGCGTTCCGACTATCGACGCAGTCGACGCCTTTCTCGAATCGCGAAGGTGACCAATACGGATATATAAATAGTCGTGAAAGATTCGGATCCAGCACCTGCTGAAGTTCTCATCCGGTGTTGTCTGACGGTAGCTATATACCCAACGCCGTTGCCCGTTTGAATAGGAAGTCACGATCCCGTGACTGAGAGACATGATGAAAGGTACCCCCTGGACGTCTGCACCCGGTGACAACCGCACGCACGTCCAATACGACCGACGCGAAGATGAGCCGCCAAGCGTCGCCGTTGCAACAGCACTCGCATCGTTTCACGGCGAGGATGTAACCGCTGGTAGCACACAACTGTACCAGTATATCGACCCCGATGCGCTCGATGCCCTCTTCGGAAACACCGTTAGCGGGACCGATCGAGCGGGCGGAAACGTGCGTTTCGAGGTCGACAGCGCGACCGTCGTCGTCCGACCCGAACGGATCCACGTCTACGCCGAAAACTGATCCCCGAACCACCTCGAGACCGCTCGAGGTTCCGGCCGTCCAGGCGGCGTTTGTCGTTGCCACCGGCGTTTGTCGTTGCCATCGACTTACCGTTGCACCTCTGCATCTATCGACATTCCCTCTACCAGGACACGTCGATCTCTCTCTTTTTCGACGTTCATCGCTCGCACGTATCCGCTCCATCCTTCCTCGAGGCGAACTGGAGAAGGTTTTTCTCGCCGCCCGCGGAACCGGTGCGTATGGCGACACAACCGCATCTACTGGTTGATGAAGGAGATCTCACGGACATCGCATTGATCCCCGGCGATCCGGGTCGCGTCGATCGAATCGCGAGCCACTGCGACGAGTCCGAGACCATCGCACAGAACCGCGAGTACAAGGTCGTCAACGCGACCTATAACGGCAGAGAGCTGACGATCTGTTCGACCGGGATCGGCTGCCCCTCCGCCGCCATCGCCGTCGAGGAACTGGCGAACGTCGGCGTCGAAACGTTCGTCCGCGTCGGAACGACCGGGGCGCTCCAGTCCGATATCGAGATCGGCGACATGATCGTCGCGACCGGCGCGGCGAAAAACGAAGGAACGAGCAAACGGTACGAGGCCGTCGAGTACCCCGCCGTTCCGGACTACGACGTGCTCTCGGGACTCGTCGACGCCGCCGAGGCGAACGACGAAGACGTTCACGTCGGTCCGATCGCGAGCGACGACGCCTACTACGCCGAGACCGACGAGCACGTCGCCGACTGGGAGGATGCGGGACTCCTCTCGGTCGAGATGGAAGCCGCCGCAGTCTTCTCGCTGGCCCGCCGCAAGGGACTGCGCGCGGGCGCTATCTGTACCGTCGACGGCAACCTCGTCGAGGGAACGCAGAAAGGAACCGACACCGAGGACGACGAACTGCCCGAGAAAGCGAAGAACAACGTCGGCCGAGCGATCGACATCACGCTCGAGGCCGCGACTGAACTCTAAGTTACCCGGCCCTCTTATCGAATGTAACCCACGCCTCGCCGGTCCAATCGATTGGTCTGCGGTGGCGCGCGCTGCGTCGCGGCGAACGGAGCGAGGCGTGAACGGAGAAGGCCTCGAGAAGCGAACGGTGACTATCAGGAATCGTGAGCCGCTGCGAGCCGCGGCGCGATGATGCGCGAGGTCTTCGGTCACTCCGTGACCGAACGGCTTGGAAGTCGTGAAGCGGCTTCCAGTGGATGAGCGAGGGGAGCGCGACGCTACGCGTCGCGAAACAGCGAACGGGGAAGTCGTTCGAAACGGCCCGTTTCGTGACTGAGCGAATCTTCGATTCGCGATGTCCGCGAACGGGACGCGTTCGCTTGACGACGAGAGACCGACGGTTTCTCGAACCACCGTGAGCTGAGAACGAGCGAATCGGTTGGGGAGGATATGGTCCTCATCGTGGCTCGTGCGAGCAGGACCGCTCGCAGCGACGATCAAAACGCCCGGCTCTGTTGAAAACTTTCAAACCTGACAATAACGGTGTGCTGAATACAAAGCGCGAATGTAGCAAACGGCAACTCCCGCCCGTTGACACGGGAACCGTCCATCCTATCGAGTGACCATCAGCAAATCGGTATCGTCTATTTTTCGCCTCGCCCGTAGTGTTCGCTGAAAATAGTTAGGGATGTTACTCTCCTGGTGGCTCGATGGCACCGAGTTGCATCAGGAGGCCCATCACGTCGTTTTGGGCCCACGACTCGACGAACTGCCCGTCCTCGATTCGGTGGATGTGGTGGCCTTCTACCACGGCCTCCCCCGTCGCTTCGACCCCCATGAATCCGCCTTCGTGGGTCCCGGTAGCCCGGTCTCGTCTGACCACCATGTCGCCCTCGGCGATCAGATCCTCGACCCCACAATTGATATCCGGAACTGCGGATCGAAGCGTCATGACGTATTCCTTGACCTCCTCCGGGCCCTGAATCGGCTCGGGGAGGGAAGAATTGTACTCAACATAATCATCTGCAAAGAGTTCATCAATGAGGTCTAGGTTCCCCTCGCTAATGACCTCTTGTGCGAAGGTGCGGGCCATCTCCTTGTTTTCGGCTTCCGTTGTCGACGGGCTTCCAGGCGGGTCGATGGCACCGACCTGCAGGAACGCCCCGAACAGGTCAGGGAGGCCGGTCACTTCGACCAATTCTCCGTCGTCGAACCGGTAGCTTCCGAACCATCTTACCTCGACCGAGGTTCCGGTGGGTTCGATCCCCATCAGTTCGCCTTTGTGGGTGCCCCCGAACGTGCAATTCGCCATCACCGTGTCGCTTTCGGCGACGACATCGTGGGCTTCGAAGGACAAGTCCGGAAATCCCGCTCGGATCATCCGGAGATTGTCCTTGTACGCCTCCCGCCCGTGGACGGTCCCGACCGGCTCGGGACCATGGAATACAACGTCCTCGGCGATGGTGCCGTCAAGTACATCAATGTTGCCACCGTCCCAAACGTCGTAGACCTGGTGTGCGGCTCGTTTATTCGCTTCTCGTTGGTCTTGTGTCTGTGACATGTATTGGCTCCTCGAGGGCTGAAGATTGACCGGGTTACCAAGTGCTCGCTCAGTGAACCCTCGGTTATCGCGGACCTGGTTGGGGTCAGCTTGGGTCTCCATACCCCTCATTGTCAATCCTCAACTACCATTCGACGGACTCCGGAATAAATGTTATTTGAATGATGTTTCAATCGGATTTTCGATAGAACGAATCTTCAATAAGATATACTACGTGTTGGGGTATGGGCTGACGATCTACTGGGGTCCACACCCGAACTCAACACGGCACTTGATCGTAGTGACGGACGGTGGGGTTTTTGACCCGTGCTAGTCAATAACACATATGGGAGAATCGCCCCGCAAAGATGCGAGCCAACCGGAAACAGCCGCCACAACCGAGGCCTTCAAACTGCTATCCGACGAAACCCGGCTCGAATTGTTGGAGGCCCTCTGGGAGGGCGACGATCCGACGGATTCGTCACCGATGCGGTTCGTCGATCTCCGGGAGCGGGTCACCGTCGACGATCCCGGTCAAATCCACTATCACCTCGATAAACTCACAGCCCATTTCGTCCGTCACTCCGAGGAGGGCTATGAACTCAGGGAATCGGGCAAACGGATCGTCCGCATGCTCCTCTCCGGTATCGCCCTTGAGCATCCAGAGATCGAACCGGCCGAAATCGACGTCTTGTGTCCGTATTGTGGCGGACAGACGCTGTGCAGCTATCGGGATGGATGGCGCTACCTAGAATGCACCGACTGTGACGTACGGTGTGTCCCGAGCTTCCCCCCAGGCGTCATCAGCATGAGCGAGTTCCCGCCGTCGGGACTGCGGAACCGGACCCCGAACGAAATTGGTCACGCTGATTGGATCTGGACTGCTCACCGTCGGGTATCGGTTATTGATGGTGTGTGTCCGGAGTGTGCGGGTGACATGCCTATCACCTCGATCTTTATCTGTGATGACCACCAGCCCGATTGGGAGGAGTACCAGTTCTGTGAGCATTGCGAGTCAATTTTCTGGATACTCGTGACTCACGTCTGTGAGCAGTGTGAGTACCGCTGGTCGATGCCGATATCAAATTATCTGACGAGAGAACCAGCAGTAGCTGCATTTTACTACGATCACGGGATTGAATTCGACTTTTCGACGCCCGAACAATTCAGCCTCCTCCTTGATGTAGAGAAAGAACTTCTCTCGGAGGACCCCCTTTGTATCCGGATGACAGTCCACCTGGAGGATGAAGAACTCAACCTCACGTACGATGACAAGTTGGACGTCGTTTCCACGGAACGAAGCGGGTGAGCACCATATAAATTTCCGATACGAGTTCACGAAAAGAACGGATTGGGAAGTTATCCGATGTGTCGTCATGGTCTCTGGCTATATCCTAACCAGAGTTATTCCATGAAAATCTCACGTAGGTCGTGAGCCAAAAGGGCTGAATGTTACATTTGAAAATTCCAGAACGCTCGCAGCGACGAGAACACGGCGAACCTCCTTTCGATCTCAGCCGCGCCATCTAGATGGACTGTCACCGCTCGAGAGACGAGAGATACGTTTGATACGAACTCGAGTTACACCAACTCGTCGTAAATGTCCGCCAACTGCTCGAGCGAGTGCTCCACCGAGAGCATCGCCCGCCGTCGTCGACAGAGGTCCGACAGCCGGTCGTTCTCCGCGAGCGTGCGCCTGATCGCCCACCGAAGATCGTCGATATCTCCCTCCTCGTATCGATAGCCGGTCTCTCCCTGAATCACGGAGTCGGTGAGCGCTCCGGCGTCGACGGCGACGACCGGCGTTCCACAGGCCGTCGCCTCGAGCGCGACCAACCCCTGCGTTTCGACGGGACTCGGGAAGACGAACGCCTCGAGCGCCGAGTAAAAGGCCGGTAGCTCCTCGCGCTCGAGAAATCCCAGAAAGCGAACGTCCGCATCGGCTTCCGCCGCGTGGGCTTCGATCGATTCGCGGGCGGGTCCGTCCCCGCCGATGACGAGCGTGAGGCCCGTTCCCGCCACGCCGTCGATAGCCTCCTCGAGGTTCTTTTCGGGACCGTGTCGGCCCGTGTAGCCGACGAGCGGCCCTTCGAGTCCCTCGAGGTCGTATCTTCTGCGAAACGCCGTCGGATCGACCGGTCGAAAGAACTCCGTATCGATGCCGTTCGACACGATACTCACGTCGACGTCGGCCTCGACGTGTTCGAGAAGGTTCCGCCGGGCGAAGGCCGTGGGGGCGGTGACGTGGTCGACGTGCTCGAATACGGACCGTTCGTAGGACCGCGCGATCCGCTCGAGGCTCCCGACGAACGGATCCGGCACGTGCTGGTCCGCTCGATCCTCGAGCAGGGTGTGATAGGAGGCGACGACGGGAACGTCGCGTTTGCGGGCGAACCGAATGCCGGCGATCCCGATCGTAAACGGGGTGTGAACGTGGACGATATCGGGCGTCTCGAGCCCCTCCGGGACCCTCGGTATGCCGAGCCGGTATCTGGGGTACAACGGGGCCGGAACGCTCGGCAGCGTGTACTCTCCCCGCTCCGGTTCGTAGTCGTCCATCTGCGGGAACACGATCGACATCGAGTCACGAAACCGCGGCCAGCGCTCTCGCCAGAGCGAGACGGTGTAGGTGACGCCGTTGACCGTCGGATAATAGAGGTCGGTAAACGCAGCGACGCGTTCAGCGTTCGCCATCGGCTGTGTCTCCACTGGTTGTTCGTATAACTATTCCGTCTATACTGCTCTGTGCCGGTTCAACTGCTGGTCGCTGAATTCACTCGATTCGGAACGAGACGCCGTGATTCTGCAATAGTGACCGCATTCGCTCGACCCCGGAGACTTTGTCCCAGCCTTCCCCTGTGTAGTGTTTGTACGGATGTCGTAACCAGGAGTACTCGCGGTGGGCGAACACCTCGAGCGATTCGCCGCCGGCCTGAAACAGCGCGATGTGGAGTTGCCACGTCGAAAGCGCTGACTCCCGTCTGACCCAGCTCCCCGCCGATCGGCGGCCGTCGTCGTGGATCTTCAGGGATGCGATCGGTTCCGGTGCAAACTCCATCGCCTCGAGGTCGGTTCGGAACTCCCCCAGTCCGCGCTGGACGGTTCCGACGTACTCCGCGGGGTGTTGGGTACACTGTGCGAACCCGCCGAGGGGCTTTTTGACTCGGTGAAGCGTCGGGAGAATCCGCCGCCGAACTCGCGTCGTCAAGTCGAGGGCCTCTCTGCGGGCGGACGGTTCGTCAGTGCTCGTCACGATCCATTCTATCCGGTCTGAGCGCAAAGCCTTTCTGGATACTGTTGTGCTCGAGACCAGTCTAGCTCACATATCGCTGAGTCGTATCCCGTCCTCGAGGAGTCGCGCGTTTCGCTCGCGGTCGAGATGTTCGCCCAGGTCGTCGTGCTCGTACAGTTGGGCGATCACGTCGGCGTAGAGGGTTCGCCACGCGATGGCGTAGATCGGCGACTGGCCCCACGCTCGAAGCTCCGGGACGAACTCGTCATAGGTCTCGAGGCGGTCTTCGAACCGGTCGATCACCTCGAGCACGCTCGCAGCCGCCTCGCGTTCGTCTTCGGCTTCGTCGATCGCTCGATTGAGGCGGTCTTCCCAGCCCGCGACGGCCTGTTGCATATCCATCGCGGTGTCGTCGCCGTCTTCGGGCAGCTGTTCGAGTACCGGTTCCGGAACGCCGAGTGAGATGTCGTCCATACTCGAGAGAGGGTCGGGTCCGCCAAGAAACCTGCAGTCGGTCTCGGTCGGAACGTCGAACCCGCCGATGATTCACTCGAGCCACGTTGCCAACAGAACCTCGTCGACGAACGAGTCTTCGAGACAGTACTGTCCCTCGCGCTCGCCCTCCCGTTGCCATCCGTGCTCCTCGAGAAAGTCGATCGCCCGTTCGTTCGTCGCTGGCAGGCTCTGGGTGATCTTCTGATAGCCCGCATCTTCGGCCCATTCGAGGCCGTACTCGAGCAGACTCGAGCCGATCCCCTCTCTACGAGCGTCGGGGCGAACGCCGACGGTCACTTCGGCGGTGTGTCGAAGCGACGGGAGTTCGGGCGCGTCGAGGTGGAGCCAGCCGACGAGTTCGCCCGCTCGCCTCGAGTTCTCCTCGTCGGATCCGGCCGGCGACTCGTCGTCCGGTTCGAACTCGGCGACGAAGAACACGCGAGATTGATCTTCGTTTGCTCGAACGAGCGCGGACTCGCGCTCGAGGCGTTCGGCGACGTTCTCGGCGACGACGTACTGGCCCTCGGTTGCGACCTCGCACATGGCGTCGACGAGTTCGTCGCGATCGGATTCTCGTGCCGGACGGATCCGAGCGATCCCGTCCTCAAGTTCGTGTTTCGTCTCCGGTGCCGTCACTCCGACGCGGAGGCGACCGTTTGTCTCGAGCAAATACCCGGCCGTTTTCAACTCGTCGACCGCCTCCTGTAGCCGGTCGGTCGACGGTCGAACCTGTTTCCGGTAGACGCCCGATCGAGCCGGCTTCGAGTGCGAGCCATCCGTTTCGATCCGGATCGCTCGAGCGAGTTCGGACTGCGAGGCGTCTCCGTTTTGTTCGACGTACTCGTACACTCGCCGTTGAACGGGGTCGTCGAACGAAAACGTCGGGTGGGTGCTCATGGAGCCGAATCCGGCGACGGCGGGCATAATTATGGGCTCCGTACTGGCGGTTCGGCTCGGCGGATCGGTGGGGAATGACGGATTATCGGCTTCTACGCGCGATTTCGAGCGCGCGATTCGCCGTTATCGCCCGTCAGGCCCCCATCGCCGGCCGTTTCGGATCGAGTTCGTTACCCGACCGCTGCTGTGCCCGCACGGCGATTTAATATCTCACTATGTGGTTTATGGCGGGAATATCGGCCGCACAACGACGATTATTCGGGCGTCTCCGGCGGATCGAAGGCTCGAGAAACGCAGTTTCGGGACCAGGTATCTCGGCGTGTAGTGATCCTGTCGACGACACGGAGTCACCGAGCGAATGCAATCGTCCCAGAGTGAGCCTCGATCCCCCGGCTGAACTGTCGTAACGATATCCAGCAACTGCCGTCGAAGCACCGGAATACGATAGAACGACATACTTCTCGATCGTTCAAAGGGCAGACATCTGACGGCGAGCGTTCTCCTGGTGCTCCGCAGATGAGTGGGCGGCCATCGTTTCGAGGCCGCCGCGTGTCAGATAGCCGTCGCAGAACGGCTCCGACGTCTCGATTACATTCCGTTCGTTCCTTCGCAGTGTCCCCGGCGTTGCTTGCTCGAGCGGTTACGGCGATTGGTGTCGGGCGGCTGGCATCGATCGGGGGGGCGATTGGTGCAATCTCGCGTGCGCATGGTCAATCAGCCGGTTCGAGTATCTCGATCAGTTCACTGTATTCCGGTCCGTTCGAGTAATTACTTTCTGGAACGGCCCTACTATCGATCCCTCGAGCGCCGTGTCTGAACCCGGACGACCGGCGAGAGACGTCTCGTTTCGTCTCCGGATGTCCCGTCGATGGGATCTGCAGTCGGGATTCGAGACCGTTCGTCCGGGTTCGAGGAGTCAGTTCGGTATCCCTCTCGATGCGGTGATTCTAACAGGTGTTGGATTTGACCCCGTCTCTTCCGTCGGCTCCAGTTCGTACGCCGAGTCCTTCACCCATCTCTCGAACGAGATTTCTCCCGCCATCTCACTCGAACTTGTTTCGGAAGCGGTCTGGCGCGACGCTCGAGCAGTTCTCCCTCTGATTAAATCGTATAGTGCGATATAGAAGGTCGTCCTCCGGCCAACCAGAGATTCGGCATTTGGAAACCTACAAATGAAATCACCAAGAGCATAATCGAAATATAAGATCGTGGTCTTCAGCCCTTCTTGAAGCGGTTTATGTGATTAGTATCGAAAATTTATCATTCAGAGCGGCTTGCTCCGAGGTTGGAATACGCGTTACCCACCACAGAAAACATTACCCTCAGGCCCGGAAGAATAGACAAAAACTGCAATATACTCAGAAGGTATCTTTGAAGTAGTCAGACTGAATTCTGTAGTGTAATGCCGCCGCGGAAACGCCAGCATTACGTTCCACAGTTCTATATGAGAGGGTTCAGCACCGATGAGCGGGTGCCCTCGTATCAATTAGATCGCCGTGAAGAGTTTCCGCCGACACCCATTCGGAATCTATGCTATGAGAATTATTTCTATGATGAGGATGGTGAGACAGAGGAGACACTAGGGGAGTTAGAAGGAGAATTTGCTCGTGTTCTCAGGAAAGTCTGTGAAGCCGAATCCATATCTGTTCTTGAAGATGGCCCTGAGCTCAATCTCTTCCTTGTTTTCATCACGTATACCCACTCCCGGACGAAGGCAGCGAAGAAAGAATCGAACGAGTTTGCGACAGATCTGCTAACGCTGATGCTTGAAGTTGAGGTTGCTGGTGAAGGCGACGAGGAGATGCGAGAAAATGCGCTTCAAGCATTACGTGATGGTGACGCACGTATCGCGGAAAGTCCTGTTTTTCCACAACAGGAAGTCTCAGCGCTGTTAGGACAGATTCTCATCGCAGATCTCGAAGCAGTCTTGTTGAAAGATGTGACTGGTCGTGAATTCATTTTTGCCGATCACCCTGTTGTTCTCGATAATCCACGCTTCAAACATGTTCTTGATATCGGGACAATAGGTTGGCAGACACGCGGCCTACAAGTGTTCTGTCCCCTGTCCAGTGAATTAGCTTTGCTTCTGTACGACCCGTACGCGTATGCGCTTCCTGATGGGGTTGGAGAAGTGATTGAGGTGGGAAGCGATATTGTTGAAGAATTGAATAAGCTTCAATTAGTCCACGCGTTAGATGCTGTGTTTTACGAAACACGTGGAAGAGGAGCAGAGTTGCGAATATTGCATGAAGAGGTTGAGGATCAGCGGATTGATGAACATTCGATAGTGGAGCAATTCGATGGTGACGATGAGCGATTTCCTACGAATAATGAAGTAGTACAGTTCACTCGGCCAGCACCGGAATTTTCACCGACACTTCCATTTATAGATGATTTGGAGTGCGGGTTTGCTATAACCCGGTCGCCACAATTAGCTGAACTACACGAGAGTCTGGTGGACGATGCTTTGAGCAGAGCTCGCCAACAGTATGAAGCAGAAACAGATGAGGGATGAGAGTGCGTCGTTACTGGTAGGGGGATGAGTCCTCTGAATTCGAGAGATGCGGTGAACCGTTCGAGCGACCTGCTTGATACCATATGCGGTCAAGTACGGGCTGGAGTTGCTCTAACTCGAAGTTCGCCGGGTCAAGTTGTTGAAGTTCGGCAAGCGGCGTGGTAAACCGGTCCGGGAAATTCCCTGACTCAAAATGGAGGAACTCACCAGTGTCAATCACATACTGGTCCACATCAAGCAAGCTGACTGAAACGAACACTGGAGGTTTTATCCCAAGTTCTTCGAAGCAGTACAGTGTGCCTCTGATCGTTGCGCCAATCGCAGGATCGATCTCGGTATCAATGAATCCACCAGGCCCTGCTGCGTTCGGGCGGAAATACTCAGTCGTAACTGCTTCGATCCAGCCTGCTTCATTGATGAACACGTAGTCTGGGTGTTTTTGACGGAAGCGGCAATTGTACGCAACAATGCCGTTACCGACTGGTTTTCCACCTTGGATAACGCGTTTTGGATTTCCGAAAAATGGTGGTGTTGGAAGGTCGCTAGGATGTGTATCCAGACCAGTGCTGAGTACGTTGTTTGGAATGAGGTGAACAGCTAGAGCCGGGCCCTCTGGAAGTTCGTTAGGAAGGTTGTTGCGCCCCTCAATTCGATCCAGTCTCTTATCACGTAGTTCGAGAAGTTTGTCTCGATGATTATCGAAATTGACTCCGGGATCGACGCGGAGATGCTCCTGCGCGAGAGCTTGATGGTCCGTCATAAGCGCGTTCCGGAGTTGTTCACGCGCCCATATATTGGTCTTCCAGCCGTACTGTTCGTGGATTTCGCTTTCGAGTCGGCGTCGAAGTGCACCAGATGGATCTGCGGTGGTTATGAACACGAAGAAATCATACGAACGTTCATGTTTAGCGAGTTTATCGGCGTCAGAAATCATCTTCTGGCGGAGTCGGTCACTTCGTGTCCGGCTAACGTGGAGTGCACCAATTTGGTTACCATCTTGGAGAAGTGCATCCAGGCCGCCGTCTGCACCACTAGTACCCGTAGGATCAACACTGTAGCCACGCTCACTTAGAAGATCAACAGCGAGTTTTTCGAGATCTTGAGGGTACGCATTTGCGAGTGCGTTTTCGAGTTCAGTCTGCGGCACTACCGAGAGACTGTAGCTAAAACTGTATAAATGATACTACTGATGTGTTCACGAGGTAGATTGCAATAGTATCTTGATTTCTTTAATTACTCACGGGAATCCTTTATGCCCCGGCTCCTACATTTTCTCCACGACGGTAATCCTCGTAGTTCTCGATAGCGTCCTCGACAATACTGAGTCGATACCGAGAGAGATCCCAGTCACTCGCGGTCCTCAGCAGGTTTCGTGTTTCGGAAGCGGTCTTGGTCTCACCAGCATGTTTCCGGAGTTCGTCAGATGATTCGACATCAAAATCTTGTTTCCACTCCTCGATTTGCTCCTGCATCCCCGCCTTTAGCTGAATGAGGCCATCCTGATCGTGAGCCTCTAAGAGATCGCGGAGCGTCTTCATCCGGACGTGGAGTGGGTCAGGCGCGTACAGCGTGGTGCCTTCGTGGTCGGTCTCCAGAAGAATGTACAGATCTACGAGTCGGTTGAGATGGTCTCGTGCCGTATTCTCAGCTACCCGTGCTTCATCAGCGATATATGGTGCAGAGCGAGGTCTGTCAACGGTTGTTGCGATGGATCGAACCCTGTCAAATGCAGTTGTGTTTTCCTTCCACGCTTCAACTCCCGGGGTATCACTAACCATACCCACCTATTTCTCTTTGAAACTCAATAAATATGCGTTCAGGTAGAATAGTTGAACTTCGAATAGAGGTTCTGCTCAGATATAGGTCAAAGCAACACTCCATTTGTGATCTTTAACTCTGTAGCCGTGGAACTCAATCTTATGAGGGAGGTGAAATCCACTACCATGCATAAATTTGGAGACGGATTACTCGTCGAAATTGTAGGATTAGATAAATCTGGAGAGGTTTCTACTGAAACTATTGAACTTGAGGTTGTAGACCCGCATCAAGGAAGAGTTAAACCTCGTGGAGAGATTCCCACAGAATATGAAGAACAAGTTCATGGTACGCTTTCAGAAAACGGATATTCGATATTCAAAAAATAAACACATGGGCCAATATCATGTTTGATCCACCAACTCGGTGTCCGAATTGTGGCACTGTTGCTTCTTTCAAGGCAATATTCACCACAGTTCTCTGAGCAGGTTTGCGAGCGTTATGAGCAAAATTCGCTCCCACCTGCTCGTCCTTCAATTTCTCATCTAGACAGCGCCACAGAGCCAAAAATACCTATTCAGGTGACTTCCACAATCGTATCAATCGCTACAATTGACCTACTTGTTGTATTGGCATTTTGAGCCACCTATATGGTACCGAATGATTTCCGGTTCACAGCCTTTCAGATACGCTTATACATTATGCTCTATAGGAAACACCGTTTATTCATGTACTGATGTTCTACCGGTCATAATGTTCTGGATGTGTGGCATCCTCTGAAGGAGATGAAGAGCGGGTAGTACGGCTATTTAAGGGTTCTGATTCATCGTAATGAAGATAGCTGAGTTCGCGTTGTGGGAAGGGGATCGTTATACCCTCGTCGTTAAATCGCACGTGGACCTCACGTATGAGGGCGTCAATTGTCCGTCCCCGATGAACTGGGTTTCGGATATGACACATGTACTCTAACTCGATTGCAGAATCTCCGAAAGCACGATATCTAACAACAGGTTCTGGATCGTCGAGAACATATTTGACATCGTCTGAGATCTTGAATAAGACTGCTTCTGCATGGTCGAGATCAGTGTCATAGGAAACACCGATTGGGAGACGAATCCTCCGTTGTCGCCGAGGCGCCGACTCGTTGACAACTCGCTCCTCATTCAACGCCGAATTCGGTATCGTGATCGTAATGTTATCACGGGTGGTGAGGGTCGTACTGCGTATACTGACGTCACTCACAACCCCTCGTTCGCCCGAGCTAAGATTGATAACATCACCAACTTTGTATGTTCTGTCGATATTCAGTGATATTCCGGCAAAAAGATTCGCAATCGTGCCCTGTGCAGCCACACCGACAACGATTCCGATAATTCCTGCGGATGCCAGCACCGGCGTTATGTCTATTTCCCATATAGACAGAACAAAAAAGAACCCGACGATAAATATGCATAATTTCCATATGATTACCAAGACTGGTGTGAAGTCATTCGCCCGTTCCCCATTATTCATGAGCTCGAATACACGACTGCCGAGCGTGACAGCAGCCCAACTCCACAAAATAACAATACCCGAAGCGGTCGCGGATGTGAGTAAGAAAACAAGCCAAGGTGTGTTCAGCAATTGGGCACTTGCGAAGATGCCTAGAAACACGACCGATCGATAGAGTGGCGCATACAGTTCCTCCAGTAGGATCCGGCCAAACGTCGTTTCCGTCATTTCCTCAGATCGATCTATAAGACGTGCACCTCCAACCTTGATTCCCTCTGCGATAATCAATGAGATCACAATGATAAGGATAATCTGGTGCCACCATTGAAACGTCAAAGCAATATCTGAAAACCCCCAGACCATTATCCAGGGTTGTCTCTAACTCATTATAGTGTTTCTGTCTCTGTAGTCTCGTCAATTTTGTTAGAATCCGCGTTCATTCGATGGTTTCGAGTTCTGCATTGAGTCTATCTGAGGTGGTGATCAACAGATGTTGATTATGAGCGCGTCACACAATGGTTCTCAACAGTGATCATTCACGGTCTCGAACTCGACAAGGCCGGACCAGTATGTTATGAGTTTCAGTCATTTGTTGGTAAATACGATTTGATTGGCTTCGGCTCAGAGCGATTCGCTCCTTTCAATAGCTGCTTGTGCCTGTGTGAAGTATAGTGTGCATATGAGATCGGATACGTCCCCAGTATCTAACTCGATAGAGACGTTAGTTTTGACAATCTCTAATGAGGATCCTCGTCTATTGCTGTCAGTCGCAGTGGTCCTCGTTGTATTTTTCTCGCTGTTTCTGCTTTCACGGAGCGCATTGTATCGATTTACTATCATTAACCGACAAAACCAATCAAAATGGCAGCAGGCCGCTAGTGACTACCTTCCCCTGAGATCGATAACCCATTATATAACAAGAACAAGTCAGCTTATCGTTTTGAGTGGAGGATTTATAATCTTACTCTATGTCTGGGGATACGAGTTTGCAGTCTGGTATCTCGTCGATGCAGCTGTAGCAACTTGGCCGATCATTTCGAGAACTATTGGAACAGGGTTGCTACTT
Source organism: Halostagnicola alkaliphila (assembly GCF_055379965.1). NCBI lineage: Archaea > Methanobacteriati > Methanobacteriota > Halobacteria > Halobacteriales > Natrialbaceae > Halostagnicola > Halostagnicola alkaliphila. The sequence goes on from NZ_AP043826.1 coordinate 1,200,792, forward strand.
CTTGCGGCGTATGCAGGACTCATTTCCGTCGATTCCTGGATCAGTTCTCTCACACCCAATACTCGTCGGATAGGTCCTCACGACAAAGAGATTATCAAGAGGGTGTTGCAGATGATGATTCTGCTCATCGCGGTTCTGTTCATCCTCACCCTCTGGGAGTTTGATCTCTCGGGATTGCTGCTTGGTGCTGGTGCTATTGGAGTTATCCTGGGGTTTGCCGCAAGAGAAACATTGGGATCGGTCATTGCGGGATTTGTCTTGATGTTCTCTCGACCGTTCGAAATCGGGGACTGGATCGTTGTCGGTGATGATCGTGGGATCGTCACCGATATCACGATAGCACATACGCGAATTCGCGGTCCAAACGGCGAACATGTGATTATCCCGAACGAAGTGATTGGGAATCAAACGGTTCGAAACCGAAGCCAGGAAAACCGGTTGCGCTTCTCTGTCACTGTCGGCGTAGATTACAATGCTGATATCGAAGCAGCGAGGCAGGTGGCCCAGAAGGCTGTAGAGTCCGTAGATATCGTCGAGGAAACACCGTTTCCGTCAGTACGAGTAGAGCAGCTAGACGATTCCTCAGTTCTACTTCGAGTGCGATTCTGGGTGGAAAAGCCGAACACGGAGAAGATGTGGAAAGCAGAAGACGACGTACTTGAGGCAGTGAAGAAAGCGCTCGAAGACGCAGAAATCAACATCCCGTATCCACATCGGCGACACGTAACAGAAGAAAAGTGAAGCAATTGGGTCTGTAATCAACGCCAGTCGATAGGGAGACCGCGTCGGATGCGTGAGGTAAGCCGTGCCAGTCGAGAAGGGAGATTTCGGTGCGCTTTAACCATCAGCACTGAACTTGACGATCGGCGTCCAACTTGTTCTGGGAGCGATCCGATAACGGAACGACGGAAGCGATCTTCAGAAGTCGCTCCGAGAACGACGAGATCGACGTCTTTCGATTGCTTCACGATGGTTTCACTCACAGAGTCACTCTCGATGATTTCCTGCGTGATCACTGGAACGCCGGTAAATCCCGAAATCACGCTCGATAAGATCGATTCTTTCTCGTTACGTGTCGTTCTCGTCTCGTCCGGCACATTAACGACGATAACATGAATCTCTGCATCATGGACACGTGCCAGAGAACCTGCCACCCTTGCAGCCAATTCGGTGTTTGGACCACCAGCGATGGGAAGGAGAATTCGTTGTAGCTCCCCCTCGTCGTCCATTCGTTTGACGAGAACGTCACACGGTGACTTTCGAAGCACCTGATCGAGATGTGACCCCAAGATGACCTCTCGGCGACGTGGACGTCTTCGCCACCCCATGAGGATTGTTTCTACATCTCGTTCCTTCGCTACGGTAAGGATTCCACTCGCTATCGAGCGAGCAAATCGAATGCAGCTCGTGACTTCGATAGTCTGATCATTGACAACCCCGGCGGCATAGCTGAGGATCTCCCGTTCATTATCAACGAGTCGCTCGCCTTCGGAAAGTGGGAGTTGGTCGGGAACGGTAACCACGGTCAGTAGTTCAAGTGGACGCCCTGTATCTATCGCAATATCCTCAGCTGTCGAGACCAATTGCTTTGCTGTCTCTGGATTCGCTATTGGGACAAGAATCGTACCCTGCGATGGCGAGATACTCATAACGTCTTGAATGTTCGACAGTGGATATAGGGTTTCGGCCCAAACAATACACGCAAGTGGAGTGGTTTGGTGGAGGTAGTTGGAGCCAAGCTAATCTGACCGTCGTAACAAGACTGTTGTAGGGAGTCCACATGCGACGAAATGACCATTCAATTGGATTATGGGGATCCGATTGAGTGGTTCAGTAGTAGGTATTGACACTCACTATCCCTTGAATCTGATCTGAATAGTAAAGATCGAATGACGAACGAAAACATACTCAACCACAGATTTTTGCCCGCTCTTTTCGATTGCTAAATTAGAATGGAGGAGACGGCGTGGCACGCAGCCACCATAGACGAGACACTCGACGAAGTAGGGTCGAGTCAGAATGGGCTGAGCAGTGAAGAAGCAACGCGTCGTCTCGATCGATACGGACCGAACACCATCGGGGAAGGCGAGGCAATCAGTCTCGTACGAATCTTTCTCCATCAGTTCACGAGTCCACTCATCTACATCCTGCTCGTTGCCTTCGGGATCACGATTGCCATCGACCATTATGCGGATGCGATCGTCATTGCTCTCGTTCTCGCCATCAATGCCGTTATCGGGTTCGTTCAAGAATATCGGGCTGAAAATGCGATGGCGGCACTGGCGTCGCTCGTCACGCCAAAGGCTCAGGTTCGCAGGGATGGCGACGTGTCCGAGGTAGACAGTACAGATCTGGTTCCAGGTGATATCGTTCTGTTAGAGTCTGGTGATATCGTCCCGGCGGACCTCCGATTACTACGGACGACCGAGTTGCAACTCAATACGGCGATTTTAACCGGAGAGTCGGTTCCCGTACCTCGTTCGACAGAACCCGTCGAACCAGAACATACGGTCGTTGATCGACGGAATATGGCTTACATGGGGACGTCGGTATCCTCGGGCCGGGGAGTCGGTGTCGTGGTTGGCACTGGCGAAGAGAGCCAGATCGGGACGATCGCCGGGCAGGTTCGGGAGACAGAACGCGCTACAACGCCGCTCCAAACGCGGATGCACCGGTTTGGAAACCTGATCAGCGTCGCTATTCTCGCAATCGCGGTCGCCATATTCGCTATCGGGCTTTGGCAAGCGATTCCGCTCGCGGACGTTTTCTTGCTCGCAGTCGCTACAGCGGTTTCTGCAATTCCAGAGGGGTTGCCAGTCGTGATGACGGTAGCGTTGGCAGTCAGCGTTCGCCGGATGGCCGGACGCAATGCCATTATCCGACGGCTTCCCGCCGTTGAAACGCTCGGTTCCTGTAGTGTCATCGTCTCGGATAAAACCGGTACCATTACTGAGAATCGCATGACTGTCCAGCGGCTGTGGACCGCCGGTGGCTTCATCGACGTGACTGACCAGGGAAATCCGGGAACAAGCGATTTTCGTCGGCGAGAGGGGAGCAGTCTGGTCGAGGAAGGGACGCCATTGTACGAGACATTGCTCGCTGCGACGTTGGCAAACGAAGCCTCTCTCGGCGAAAAAGATGACGGTACACTCAGCCCAAGGGGAGATCCCACGGAAACGGCATTACTCGTCGCTGGTAGAAAAGCGGGTCTCGATCAGCGCGAACTGACCCAGGCGTATCCACAGATCGGGCATCTGCCGTTCGAATCAGATCGCCGCTATGCCGCATCGGCGCATCTGATAGATGGTCGCTCCGTCACCTACATCAAAGGTGCTCCCGAGCGCGTCGTCGAAATGTGCGACACGATGGCGGCACCGAGGGGGCAAACCTCACTCGACTCCGAGGAGGTGCTCACGAAAGCCGATGAACTCGCGGGAGATGGGCTTCGAGTCATTGGAATGGCCCGAGGCGACGGAGATCTGACTGATACCGATGAACCGGCTGGGTTGACCTTTCTCGGCTTCACAGGTATGATCGACCCACCTCGATCGGGCGTGCCCGAGGCAATTGATGCGTGCCACCGCGCTGGCATACAGGTCAAGATGGTCACTGGTGACCACGCAGTAACTGCCAAAGCCATCTCGAAACAGGTTGGAATCGAATCCGACAGGGTGCTCACAGGTGAGGAAGTAGCCGACCTCTCGGACGAGGTGCTGACCGAGCGTCTCAGGGATACCGCCATCTTCGCTCGCATCAGTCCCGCGCAGAAACACCGGATCGTCACGTTATTGCAGGCTGACGATGAGATCGTCGCTGTTACTGGAGATGGAGTGAAAGACGCACCGGCGTTGAAGGCGGCACACATCGGTGCGGCGATGGGAATCACTGGAACGGACGTCGCAAAGGAGGCCAGTGAGATGGTTCTCACCGACGACAACTTCGCCACCATCTACGCCGCAGTTGAAGAAGGACGCACCGTCTTCTCGAACATCCGCAAGGCGACGATGTTCCTCCTCGCAACTGGAGTCGCCCTCGTTTTGGCGATCCTCGCAGCATTTTTCCTCGCTATCGTGGGCGTGCTTCCGCGCGACGAATCAGGTCTCTTTCCACTGCTCCTGTTACCTGCACAGGCGCTATGGTTGAACGTCGTCAATAACGGTATTCAGGATATTGCGATGGCGTTCGAGCCCGGCGAGCGGGAACAGTTTGAACGCCCTCCTCACCGACCTGACACGGGGTTGCTTTCGCGCGAACTTCTTGAGCGAACGGTTGCAGTCGGCATCTGGCTCGCAGTTCTCGCACTCATCATCTTCTGGTACGAGTTCACGAGGGGAGCGACGCTCGGATATGCCCAGACAGCTACCCTCACGATGATGGTCGTTTCGATGGCGCTGTTCCTCGGCACGGCTCGATCCGAGACACGCTCCGTGTTCGGGAAGAGTCCCTTCTCAAATCCGTACCTCCTTGGCGGGACGCTCACGGCACTGGTGGTGCATCTGATCGCTATCCATGCTGGCCCAACGCAACTGCTGCTCGGGGTCGAACCGATTGGGGTAGAAACGTGGGTTCGCATCCTCCTGATTGCACCGACAGTATTGATCGTCGCAGAAGCGCACAAATACTGGAGGAGGAGTGAAACAAGTAAAAGCATTGTAAGTTGATTATTGTAGCTGTGATTTCCGGTAGCCTTCTGACAGTTATACTAACGGCCAAACCTACAACTCCCGGAGGATTTAACACCATCTCTCCAGCTAACATGTCCGGAGAATTATTGCCTGCGCTCTGAACACTCGAAGATTGGGGAAATAATCAGTCCACTGATTCACTGACCTGCTCTGTCGGATAGTCTAATTACGTTTCCTGTCTGTTTGGCTTGGTCGATGTTCAGTCAGTGAGTCGGCTTCGTTATCAAGTAAGCTAAGCTCTTGCTGAGGAAATGGAACGCCGATTTCTGACATGTTAAAATTATCATATATGCGCCGGTTAATTCGATCAATTGCCCGCCGTTCATCGAAGGGATCAGCAACAAACGCTTGAAGTTCGAAAATATGTGTGGAATCTCCGAACTCACGAAAAATTACACGTGGTGCAGGAGAATCGAGGACCAGCGCCACCTCGTCACACACTTTGAGGAGGATTCGTTCAACGTCCTGATAGTCCGTTCCATACGCTGTTGTAATCGGGATACGGATACGCTTGCGACATTTCGGGGTCGATTCGTTCACTACGGAAGCAGAATTTAAGACGGAGTTCGGGACTGTAACGCGGATGTTATCGGGCGTGAGTATGGTTGTGCTTCGAATCTCAATGTCAGTAACCGTGCCTCGCTGTCCATCTTCGAGAAGAATTACGTCTCCAACATCGTACGTTTGGTCGAAATAGAGAGTTACCCCGCCAATCAAGTTCCCAATCTCATCCCTAGCAGCGAACCCCAGAACAATTCCAAAAATACCCACAGCGGCGAGGAACGGAGTTATATTGACCCCCCAGATGGACAACAACAAGATTCCTGTCCCAGTAACGACAAAGATCGTCCAGAGGTTCTTAAAGACCGAGGAGAATCCGTACTTGTTTTCGCCACCATTCCCGAGTTCAATCCACTGGTTTCCTAATCGGACGATAGCCCGTACCCACAAGATGGCGATGATGAGGAAGGTGAGGAACAAGCCAATGAGAGAATTGCTGGACTCTACGATATCGAGTACGGGTAGGCTAAGGTAGACACCCGAGATCGCAAAAGTGCCGTACAGGGGTGGGTGTATCTCTTCGAACAACACACGGTTGAATGACTCATCTGGTCCGTGGCCTGCGCGATCCAAGAAGAGGTGACCACCCCACTTCACGACGTGTGAGAGAAAGTATGCTCCAATGAGAACCCCACTAACTATAATCCACGGCTGATCACTCAACGTGACACCAAATACCGAGAGCAGATGGGAAATTAAAATTTGTAACGTCTCAGTCATCGAGATGGCTGTTTTATAATCATCTGAAGTATATAAATGTGGGCAGTTCCTGTTCACATTGATCGTCGATCGCGTATTTTCTGATTGATTATCGTAGCTAATGCCCTTAACGAAAACCCTTGTGGACAGTGTCTTAGAACAACTCCTAGATCGCCTCTGTATCAATTCAATACGCGAAAAATTGGTTTTGAGTGAACCGATGGTGGATAACAGTTACTTTCAAAACGTCACTCATAATCTGCCGCAGTTGTGCGATTCTTCGCTCGGCTAAAGAGAGATGCCCAGCAGCGTGTAGCGAACTGCCGCCTTCACAGTCTCTATGTCCTTGTCAAAATACGCATCTTGGTGAAGGACAACGCATATAAACTTTCACAACCGTTCGTAATTCGATGCCGACGATCCTCGTACCTGTTCGATACCCTCCAAACGAACAATCCTTCAATACTATTGAGCAAGGACTCGACCAGATTTCTGGTGACCAATCTGGGTCACTTATCATCTTACATGTTCGACTCCTTCAAGGGGCAAAGAACGTCTCCCGGGCAGAGTTGCGCACAGAAATTGAACAACAGCTGGGTAAAATTCCTGCCCATTATGTCGTTCGGTCAGAATATCTCCTTGAACGTGCAATTATAGACGAAGCGTACAGACAGAACGTTGACCGAGTAATTATCGGAACGTCGTATCCGCTCTCACTAAGACGGAAAGTTGCCAGACGTCTTGGACTGGAACCAGATCTCGAAGTCGAACTTGAACATGGCTTGCACACAGAATTCGAAGTTGCTAGTTAAACACTACAATGCTGTTCTTCGATGTAGTCGTGATGGCATAACTATTTAACTTTTCGTTCACTTCAATCTTCGTGTTTTCTGGGCGCCTTTTCGTCTGAAACGGGAATCGAAATCCCGTCCGCCATAGCTTTCGATGACCGGTCGCTGTCTCCAAATCCTGCGCTAATTATTCGAGTCAGTGCTTCCTCAACGGTTTCATCAATTTCTACGATGTCTTCTGATTCAACCTCGACGAGAAACCCTGAAGTGATATTTGGGGACGTCGGTATAAAGAGGTACTCTCGCCCATCGGGAGTTGTTATCCCTGTTTTGAACCCCGTCATTCGGAGCCCGGCCCACGTTTCAACCTTTACTGGTGTTTGTAAGGACTCGAAGTCTCCAAGTGCGGTTTCAGCAGCAGTTTTGGAAGCGTTATAAACGAGTCGTAGTCCCGGTATCTGATTGATTATCGAGTCTACAAATCTTTCGAATGCTGTTCCAATTGTCGTTCGCATGGAATACCCAACGGCCAAAATCAATCCGCTTAGTATTATGAGGAAAATCACCACTCGAAATAAGCCCGCGATCCGTTCGCGTGCTTGTTCTCCGATACCACTCAGGAGTGGTTCGAGCGTCTCTGCATTGAGGAGAATTCCCGGTGTGTATCCCGCGAGAATTCCATAGAGGACATAAACGACGTAGAGGGTCGCAAGAATTGGCCCGAGAACGATGAGTCCGCTCGCAAAGTCACGTTTCCACGTACTCATCAGTATCACTCTACCTGATCAGTATGATCGAGTCGCTCCGGATAATGCTTAGCGATTTCATGTTTATTCATTTGCAGAAAATGACTACAATGCGTACATGAGAAGTCGATAGATGATCCCTATGATAAATATTCCATACAATAGGGCTGTAGTGAGTATCACAACTGGAGGAATTTGCTTTTCTTCGAATTCAAAGAGAAGCCGTCTCATGAGACATCTTCTGTCCCCCCTAATAGTAGTCCTTTTGTTCTTCTACCGTGTAGGTGCCGACATAAAAATTCGGTAGACTCGAACGTACCTAAGCTTTCACGGATTAGGAATGTTCACTGATTATGGTTGATAGCCCGAGCAGAGGAGCAGTGAGGGAACTTATTGAATATAATATTAACAGATACGTCGTACTATTATTGGTCATGGCGTCGATATTTTGGGGGGTAGGTTACTCTGAGTATGCAATTATCGTGCTTTTGACTCTTTTGCTCATCATCGTTCTCCAGAATCTTTGGTTGGCATATACAGGCTTATATGAATAATATTTTTACTGGGACACAGTATTGGAGAAGGGTATTGTGTGATGCACTATTGGAACATGCTCCTCGGCTGAGACTCAGCTTCTTGTTCCTCGGCGACCTGTTTGTATTGCTGAGCAATCTGGTCCATCTGGTTGCGGATCTCCTCGGCGTGTTCTTCCAGTTCAGTAGTATCGATTTCGAACTCGACAAGTGGTTCAAGGGCCGTTTCGATAACAGCTTTGGCCGCACCTGGATCCGGTAGCCGTGGGTGAGCCCGTACGATCAACAGGGTAGCCGGAATGTCGAGTTGGTAACACTCCCTGACGAGCGCTCCGGTGATTCCTCCGACAACGCCATGGTCTTCAGCAATCGGTACATTGGCATCTCGCAATTTTTCACGCAGCTCTTCAGTCGTTGCGACTCCCTGGACGGTACCAATATTCTCTTCGGACGCTGCGGGTGCCCCAGCGATGAAGATTGCTCGTTGGTACTCAGTCGCCATCTCGGAGAGCACACATTTGCTCACCGGTTCTAAGGCGCTCGATGGAAGGGCGAGATCGCTCTGTAAAGTTATTACTGGAGGCTCCTCACCGGTATAGACCCGGACGAGATCTTGGACTAAGCCGTCTTCGAAAGTTACGACGGGCGGAAATTTCGAAGACTGGATGCTTGCGTGATGGGTCAACCCGAGCTGTTTGGTGACTTGGTCAACTGCGATTGATGCTACAAGACCGTGTCCCGGGAGCCCCTCGATCAACGTTGGTTCGTCCGGCCTCTTATCATCAATCCAAACACAGTTAGTGCTATCGTCGTTCTGACCCATACGCTCCATCTCGGACTCTGTTGAGAAAAAACCAACGTCACACCCCGGTAGAGATGCATCTGTGTTCGGTTAAGGGCCGTGAGCGTCGAATCGCCCCGTCCTGGACTCTGACTGAACACGCCCAAACGACCGAAAACGGTATCTCAACAACTCGGGTCAAGGTAGCTTCCGCCTCGGAAATATTACTGACAGTGTTAACCGAACACCAATGCTCGGTAGAGGTGTGTAACCAGCCGAGAGCGGTAGCATCTACTGCCAAAGCAAAAACTCCGTATGCACGGAGCGACCAACTACCAGTGAGATACTTGCAGATCTAGCGGAATTCAATGTAGTCAAATTGCGCCAACGTCGATTAACACCATTGTTGGTTCTGATCCGTCGATGGATGCGCCCGGGAAAGATGAGACATTCCGACTGGAAAACACCGAACTTTGTGAAACCCCACCGACAATTGGGGACTCGCTTTCAGAGGGTTTCTTTTTCACCTCCATTTATCACACGGACATACCGATGGGCACTATCCAGATTTATCTCACTCTCCATGCTGACACTCTATACTAGCCACAGAAAGTCAATGCACATTCGATTGCACGAAGACTGTGCGACCGGTGTGTAAATCGTTTCAATTGTTACTATAGGCCTAATTTGGAGGATGGAAACTGCGTTATTTCAGGCATTTCCGTCTTCTGTGAGAGTTGCTCCCAGACAACCGATGACCCGACACAAGCCGATGATACCCAGAAGGCTTGTTAAATAGAAGGGTCAAGGCTCGCAGCGGTCAGGCCTCTGGCGGTGGATTGTCTGAGGGAGACGTACTTCTGAAGAGCGTACAATCCATCATGCCTTCTACAGGTCATCTCACCAATATGATTTTCATCCGGTATTTATTATCAGAGATACTTTTGGAACTATAGTGGTGTGGTTGAGTATCCGCTATCATTTCAGGGTTACCGTTTTACACCTGTGGACTGGCAGTTTACCTATGTACGATACAATTCTTGTTCCGACTGACGGCAGTGCTAATGCAGAGCGTGCATATACAAAGGCTGCTGAGCTGGCAGACCAGTATAATGCTGATATACACGCCCTGTACGTAATGGAGAAAACACGTGACAATCCCACGCTAAAGAGTCCTGGGGAAAAATATGCTGAGGAGAAGCGAAATGGGAATAAAGCAGTTAAGGCTATAAAAGATTATGCAGAAAATCGTGGAATCACTGTTGAAACAACGCTTGAACGTGGGGTTCCCAGAACAACAATTGAAACTCACGTGCGTGAGAATGATATTGATTTGGTTATTCTTGGATCAACGGGTGCTAACTCAGTGAAGGAAAAACTCCTCGGTAGCGTTTCAAAATATGTCGTAAATGAAGTACCAGCCGATGTCTTAGTCGTTCGGCCCACTCCTGTTCCATAACATAATTATTCCCTTGAATTCCAAATTATTTGACCACCATAACGGGAGTGTCCGACAACTTAATAATTCGATCTGAGACACTTCCCAACAATAGTCGTTGGACATTCGATTTCCCTGTGCGGCCCATAACCACCAAATCAACAGGATTGTTGTGTATATATTCACCGATGGCTCTCTGGGGCGTTTCTAGTACAACAAATTTTTTCGTCTCAACCGGAGGAACATCCATTGTATCAAGAAGATCTTGAATTACTGAATGTCCCTTTTTTCTGAGCTTGTCAAAGTGGCGTCCCTCTTCGAGAATTTGTCTGTCAAAATCTGCGGCCTCACTTTTATCCACCGCTATTAATATATGAACTTGCGCCCGACTCATTTCAGCAATCGATAGTCCGTGCTCCAACGCCCTTTTGCTTGCTTCACTTCCATCTACCGGCACTAATATTGTCCCATACATAATCGGATAATGGAACGCCTCCCAAATATACGTTCCTCAGGGTGTTGTTTCTAACGACTTAGCCTGAGAAGGTGAGCAGAGAAACATTCCCTGTTCAAATTACAGATGATCGACGATATACTCTGGATTATACTACTGGTCAGTCACTTACACGGTGCCCACGTATGATCGGTTCCGCCTCTTCAAGTGCAGTTCTTCCCTGGATTCGAATCTCCTCTTTATCGATGTTCGAACTCATCAGATCACGTAATAGTTCCGACAAACGCTCCGAAGCGAGATGGTCTGGAATCGCAACGTACGTGGCTCCCGCTTCAAACAACTCCAGTGCTTCCTGTCTCCCATCGGCCCTAACGATGACATCTGATGAAGTATCCCTTGAAAGAAGGTACTCAGAAAGCCGTCTGTCCGATGTCGTCGAATACACGAGTTGACTCTCCGTGATTCTCGCTTGTTCGAGCGAGTAATCGACCATAGCATCACCGAACACGTACTGCTCCTGCTCAGCTTGTACCTTCTCGAATTGATCCGGGTCATGCTCAATCACAACCACATCAACGTCCAGATCATCGCAAACGGCTGCAATTCGGGCTCCAAGGATCCCGTACCCGATGATAATTACGTGGTTCGAAATGTCCGGATTGACGTCACTTCGAGCGAGTGACTGCTCGTGGCTCGACGCAAACCACTTCGATTTCGAGAAGAAGCGAGACAACTGCTCATCGTATTCTTTCGTTATGGTTGACGTGATCATCGTTACAGCAGAAGCGAGGATGATCGCTTGGAACACCGGCTCCGAAATCCGTTCGAGCAACAGCGCTTGAATAGCGATGATGAGTGCAAACTCGCTCACCTGATCCAGTGTAAAACTCGTGAGACACGCTGTGCGCGTCTCATACCCTCTGCGGATCAGCAAAAAGATCGTCACTACTGGCTTTACGATAACCACGAACAGAATCAGGATCCCAGCGAGTGTAAGCACCTCGACGGCTTCTCCAAGAGCACTAGGGAAGGTAACGAGGCTTCCGAGCGTCACGAAGAATATCGCACTGAAAAACGAGTTCAGCGAATCCAGACCGGAAAGCAGTGCTAAGTTGTTTGAGAAATCTCGCGTCACGGCGAGTCCTGCGGCAAAGGCTCCGACCGCAATAGAGATCTCCATCGCTACTGATCCCGCCATGAACGCGATCAGCAACCCGATACCGGTGAGAATAACGAGCTCGTCGTTATCACCTGCCAGTTTTGCAAGCAGATCGAACAGGTAGATTCGGATGAGTATCGCGGTTGTAAGAAGAACGACGCCATATCCGAGATTGAGCGCTATTCCGTCGAATGTGAATACCGCTGCACTGAGGACGAGAATGAGCAGAATGGCGAACAGGTCCTGGATAAAGTGAATCGACTGAACAAGCCGCCCGTGTACGAGATTGAGATAGATCTCGCGCTTGAACAACTCCTGGCCAACTAGTGAGGAACTGAGCCCAGCAGCGATAGCAAGGTACGTTGCGTCAAGGATATCGAGTCCGAATCCAAGCGAGACAAGGAACGCTATCCCACTGACGATGAGGAACTGAGCAGCTGCGACGTGTTCACTATCACTGGCGACGCTTCGAAGGCGACCTGGTTCGACGTTCACCCCGAAAATGAATACGAGGAACGCGATGCCCCATTGAGCGAGTTCCAGCGTCAAGTCCTCTCCGACTAGGGGAGGTAACAGCAGTCCGACAACGATGTATACTGGGATCGCTGGAATAGAGAGTCTATTTGCGATGACGAGGAATCCAGCAGCGAGTATGAATATCGTTGCCAGTGAAAAGAGAAGGTCACTCATCGGTGTTCACCCACTGTAGGCGCCCGTACTCACGGTCTCTAAGCCTTTCGAACTCTTCTCGATCCCTGAGATAGATTCGAAGTTGCTCGTCTATCGTATCCCGCGCAAGGAATGAGCTGTGAATCACGAAGTCAGCACCGAGGTCGTAGAGTTCATACGCGTCTTCAATTAAGTCAACCTCAGCAAACACAAGCGTCTCCTCACCGACTTCATCTAGCAATGTTTTGTTGACGTCTAACTCGACTGATGTGCTGAGGGCAACGGCAGCCCGTTCGAGTTTTGCCTCCGAACGAAGTTCACTATGTTTAAAATCTCCGTGAATTACGTCGTACTCATCGGGGTCAAGATATTCTGCGTCCTCGGGGTTGCGGTCAATGATGACAACCTCTCCGAAGTGTTCACGGAGTAGTGGCAGAAGATCGCGCGTTATCTCATCGTGTCCGATGACAACCGCATGGTTCTGTCGAGTAGTAACCCCGTCATCATCCTCTCCTTCTCGTTTAAACCGCTGTAGGTGCGGTTCTGCTCGTTCGTAGAGCGTGTAGTTGTAGTTCAGAAGGTACGTCGATGCACTCATGGTGATGATGGCGAGAAGGCTCAAAAATCCGAGTACGCCCTCGCTGATGAATTGCTGTGTCAACGCCAAAGTCCCGAGTACGAGCGAGAATTCACTCACTTGGACCATGTTGAGCGAGCCCACAAACGAGGTTTCGAGGGCAAACCCCTCTCGGTAGATCAGTGCAGCCATCACAACGAAATTCGCAGCCATAAGAAGAACGGACGCGATTATTGCTTCTCTCCAGTAAGCCAACAGATGCTCGGCAGTCAGCTGAAGTCCAATGCTCGTGAAAAAGACCAACATAAAGAAGTCTGTGATCGGTCGAATCTCTTCGGATAGTTGTGCACTTTGAGGGACCTGTGCAAGACTCAGCCCAGCAATAAACGCCCCCATCTCAATAGAGAGTTCCAAATAATCGGACGCGCCAATAAACAGGAATGCCCAAGCAATCCCAACGATGAATAGCGCTTCCCTATTTCCCGACACTTCAGCAAAGAGTCGTGGGAGAAGATACTGTGCTGCAACATAAGAGAATGCCGCGATGAGTGCCATGAAGAAGAGAACGAATGCGACACTTGAGAGGATTTCAACCGGACTTGCGAGTGATTCGGAGCTGAGAATTGCGAGGAGAACAACGAGGTAAATGTTTTGGAGCATCAACACACCGATATCGATTCGGCCTGGTAACGTTTCGAGTTGGTCGTTTTCTTGGAGGACTTTAACGATAACCGGTGTCGCACCAAAGACAGCTGCGAGTCCGACTATAACGAGTTCACTTCCTTGAAAGCCAAGAACCCACGCGACAGCTAACGCTAACCCCGTCTGAGCGATAGTTCCCAGCACAGTTAGCGAGACAATCGGACGGAAGATCTCTCTAATATCTTCGAACCGCAGTTGTAACCCCACTAAGAAGAGCAGAAAGCCGAGACCGAGTTCGGCCATCGTGTCGATAAGCTCCGTTTCCGTGACGAGACCGAACACTGCCGGGCCGATCAGGAGGCCCGTGAAGAGATACCCAACGAGGATGGGTTGGCCCGTCAATCGTGCACCGTACCCGAGGCCGATGGCGACGAGGATTATCAGGGCAAATTCCGCAGCAAGTGCAACCGTCTCTGGCATTCGATGTATGAGGGGATGGTCCCTCCGCTTCAAAGAGTCTATTCATTCCAATCTTCAAGCGACCATTGGATCTGAGGCCTAATTCGGACCCTCGTTCTCCCTAATCGCCCTCAAAATAAGCGATGTATTCGGAAATTCGGAAATGACACACTTCCACTTATTACTGACAAAGACTGTGTCGACACATCCATGATCACGGACGCTCGGGTTCTCCAACCCGAATTCATCCCGACCGAGGTCAAGCACCGCGACGCAGAACTCAACACACTTTCAGCTGCGCTCAACCCGATAACACACAGAGACAATGCTGATACAGCGTTCTTATTCGGCCCATCCGGTGTAGGGAAAACTTGTCTCGCCAAATTTCTCGTAGAGCAACTCCGCGAGAGTGTCGTTGACTTGAACTACCAGTACGTCAACTGCTGGGAAGACTACAGTCGTTTCAAAACTTTGTACCGCATTCTCGATGGCATCAACCACACGTTTGATGTTCATCGTCAGTCCACCCCGAATGATGTCCTTTTGGAACGGCTTCGAGACTACGAAGGTCCGCCATACGTGGTGATCCTCGATGAGGTTGATCAACTCGAAGACAAACAGTTGTTGTACGATTTGTACCGGGTTCGTGGACTCACCATGATTCTGATCGCCAACAGCGAACAGGAACTCTTCGCATCGTTAGATAACCGATTGAATAGTCGCTTCCAAATCTGTACACGAGTCAGATTCAATCCATATGGGAATGACGCTCTTATCGCTATCCTCCGTGATCGTGTTCGCTGGGGTCTCAAACCCGAAGTCGTTAACCCCGGTCAACTGGGACTCATCGCGGATATGGCAGCCGGTGACGCTCGCGCAGCAATCGGGATTCTTCGAAAAGCAGTACAGAAAGCCAACCAGGCCGGTTACAATGAGGTTTCGTCAGAGGTAATTCGAGGTGTGGTTCCGGAAGCGAAAGCAGAGATAGAACAACGGTCACTCGATAAGCTGACCGATCACCAGCGTGTGCTGTACGATACGATTCTGGACTACGGTGAGATCGCCCCCAGTACGCTGTTTGAGATTTACAGTGAGGCGGTCGAGAACCCGAAAACGCAGCGGATGGTGCGGAATTACCTCGCAAAGTTAGAGCACTACAATTTGATTATCTCAAAGGGCAGCACGAAGGGGCGAACATATCGTCCGTATTCTCCGTGATTATCTCTATCTGTCTATGATTTCGGAAATCACACGCGCTTGCCCATTACGATAGCGATTATTCATCAGTACGTTATGGGCGATGAACCAGATCCTGACTCATCTCTCGGAGTTATTGTGTCATCAGTGATCGAACGAGGACCTGAAGACCTCGTTCGGAAGCACTTGGTTGACGCGATCTCGAATCAAAATTTCAACGAGTGGTATCAAGAGCAACAGTTTACGCAGAACATCTTGGAGGGGCGACCGTACTTCAACGGTGCGTCGCCACCGCCTGACCCCGAGCGGCATTCCCCGAGTAAACTTCTTCAGTGCCATCGGAAGGTTAGTTACTACAAGGAGAACGCTCCTAAGGAGGGTGACTCGCCGCAGGGTTTGTTCTGGGTTGGGACGCGATTCGAGGAAGATATCGTCGTTCCGTACTTGCTTGAGTCGGCTACGACCGATGACACGTACGTGCAGAATTCAATGTGGATTGACACTACAATCGAAACTGAGGAGGACTCCGTCCAGGTGAGAGGGGTTACTGACCCGGTGATCGTTGATGCTGAAGGAGAGCCGCTTCTGGTGACGGAGATTAAAACGACGTCATCGCTGGAGTACCTGTCTGGACCGAAACCGCACCACAAAGCCCAGTTGCACGCGTACCTGTACGCGTTGAACGAAGAATATGAGCATTCGATCCGGGATGGGTTGCTGCTCTACGGTGCTCGGGATACGCTCGATATCAAAGCGTATCACGTCCCGTTCGATGCGACGTTCTGGAATGAAAGCGTCGTAACATGGATGCGTGCGCAAACCGCGTACCGTGAGAGTGGTGAGCTCCCACCAGCTAATCCGGTGTTCGACTGGGAGTGCAGCACCTGCCCGTTCCAAGGACGATGCGGGGAAGGCGACGCCCCGTATCAAGACGTTGGATATACTGGGCTGCTTCCTGGGTTTGCGGAGTATCGAAAACAACAGTTGACCGAGTACTTCGATGCCTTCCCTTCCGCGAAGCTCACTCCGACGCTTGCCCGTGAGTACCCCTCCCTGGTTGATGAGCAAGGCGTCTACGAATGGCGGTGTACAGCTTGCGGGTCAACATACGCGTGGGACGAACTCGAAGAAAAAGCCGATCCTTCAGAACTCCCTCTCTGTACTGGTTGCGCCGAAATCGGCGAGTTGACCACGCTCACAGTTCCGTCCCCAGAAAACCAATCCATTGGGCCTCAGTAGCCCCTTTGAGAGTGTTGACTACTTCACTACTGAGGGAATATACCGGAGGTAATCTCTTCGTTCAATACGCGGAGTAAGCGTGATGGGAGTAGATTTATATCGGTGAATCCCTTATCCCTCAGTATGTCAACTGAATCCGTCCGCGAACCTACCCGGTGTGAGGAGGACGGTGACCCACGTGTGCCGGTAGAGGTCCTTGATGCAATTGACAACCTTGCGGAAGGGGATACTGCTAGCAAGGACGAAATTCAATCGGTTCTGAAGTTTTAAGCCCTGCTGCTTCTTTTGTTGATTTGTGGCGTATATCCCTTTAGGCGGTTCGGAAGAAACACACATTATATTTGAGGGTAATTTCCCCGAGCACCTTGCTCGTCTTGATGCCTCTGAACAACGGGATCTACTGGTGAAGCTCAGGAATATTGCATTGGAAGATGCGCCCCCTGACAGTTATGTTTACGAACAAATTGGAAACTTAGATATACTGAAGTTCAGTGAGAAAAGGCGCGTATATGCGAAAGTGATTACGTACATTCCAGAAGGCAACACGCAGTATCACGTTATTTACGTTTTGTATGTCGATGAGGACCACGAGTACAACCAAGGAAAATTGGGGAAGTTTAGCCAAGAAGCTCAGCAGAAATTGGATGCGATTACTGATTTAGAAGCCGTGGCTGACGTAGAGGGGTATCTTGAGGCCCATAATTCGTTGACAGTTGATGACCTGAATAGTCTCCTCAACGACTGAAGGTCATTCTCCAGAGTGCGAAAACCTACTATTCACAGCAAACGGCTGCTCACTCCTTCTCCATAAAGTCCGAATAGTCCCCTTCTACCTCAGCGGGTTCCGTCACGTCTTCACCGTATTTGTCACGCGTTGAATGCTCGTCTTCTGCTCGGGCGATCTCGTCTTCGTAATCCTCGATCCATACGCGGAGGTTTTCTCGCCCCTCACTAAGTTTCTGTTCAGCTTCCCGGAGTTGTTTGTACGCGTACGTGACTTCGAATTCGTCCATCTTCTCCAGGATGAGCTCACCGCGGTCGGTGATCATGTACTCGTGATGGATTGAGCGCTGATCGAGGTCGTACTCGTCTTCCCCGATTCGGGTTGTGATGAGCCCGAGGTCGCGCCCTTCGTTTAATCGAGTGGTGAGTGTTGAGGGGCTGACGCCGACTAGGTCTTTCAGTTCGTTAAATCGTCTGCTTTCATATTTGAGGTGAACCAGCAGTCCGATTGCGCCACTCATCTCTAAGTACCCGCTGATTTGCTTGACCATCTATTCGAGTTGTGGGAAGCTCACTACAAATAGTTGTACTGCGGTATTGTTTGGATTGAACTTCGTAGTGTAGTACTGTACGTACTACAATTTAATGCAGTAGTTTAATCTCTGTAATTTATATGTGTCTGCGGTTCTAACAGCCTTACTGGTGTGCTTCGAACCGATTTCGGAAATCACACCCACGAACCCAAGACGAAAATCGAAGTAAATCAGATACAGATGAAACCGACAACTCACTCAAACCTCGACCGGAACACCATTCAGCGTGTAGTTGAACTGACCTGCGACCGGATTTTCAGCGAGAACACTGAACGACAGACTCCGAACGTAGAAACACTTCGTGAAAAACTCGCGTCCAAGAAGTCAGCATCTAACACCGACTCCACCGAGTCATTCCCAGAAAAAGTCGAAGGGCGGCGTTATTCGACTGCTGACCAACTCACCTCCTCCGTTGATACCCTCGTTGATTCACTGCACGCGTACGACACGTACGCGGAATCAATCATAGTCGCAATCGACGTCACCCGCCTCGATTCTGATTACTGGCTCGAAGCCGCTACCGCGCCAGGAGACGTGAGCGAGGTGGAACTCACGCCGACTCCCACACCGCGCTTCGCTACGATCACCACTGTCAACACGCCTGTCTCAGTTGTCCTTGCCGTCGAACCGCTGAGCAAGCCAGGTGACGAAACTCAATCTGAGCCGCGAACGTACGCGGAGATCGCCCGGACGCTCATTGAGCAAGCCAAGGAACACGTTGAGATCGACACGCTCCTGGCATCCCGAGCGTTTCACGCTGGAAACGTCATCGCAGAATTCGAGCGACAACACGTTGCGTACATCATCTTTTCACGACTTACCACGCGAGACCGTGAACGAATCTCAACGGTCAAAACCCGTGGTGATGCTACGCATGCTGTTGAACACGATGTCGATGTGTTCGTGGACGGCACGCCGACATGCACCACGAACCTGGTGTACGTCCCTGAAGACTCGGCACCTGATGGGTACGTTGGATTCGTAACGAATATCGACGTGTCGAAGTCGGATCTGGAGTCGGATACGGTTCCAGAAACGTATAAAAAACGGTGGATCGCCAACGTTCACAACCGCCTCCTCCGGACAAGACTCCACACGAAAGGTGTGTCTCAACTGGAGTTGACACGCGCTGATTACGAGCGTGTAGCAACTGAGGTGAACGCGTACTCGCTGGCGAACCACCTCCTGAGAGATTCTACCGGGCATACGAGCGAGAAGTTCCCGCTACCGTTCGACCAGTTCCTTCACTTACTCCACCAGAAGCGATGGGGGGTCACCAGCAGCACATCCCCAACTCGAAATCACGAGTCGAGGTAACCCGGCCAGTCACACCCATTTCCGTACCCTGACGCCCATGACGCGCACTCGACTCCAGCTGGCGACCTTCACTCGCTCCCCGCTCCAGCTGTGCAACCACCTCGTCCACCCCGCGTTCGGTGATTTTTATGGTGCGTGACGATCCCGCAGTTGCTGAAGCCATCGTCGTGCACGCAGAGACGCTTTGCGAGCGCGAAGACCACCTGTGGGACGTCATCAACAAACTTTCAATACCAGTAGACCTCCTCACCGATCACCGCGACCAGGGTAAGGTCGATTTCGGCACCGAAGAGATGGTTCGAGCACACCTGTACCGTCTTATTCGCGGGTATTCTCAAAGCGATTTCGCAGACCAGTTGAGTGAGCGCTCCAGTTTGGTGAAAGCTGCCGGGTTTCAAATCAAGAAGCTAGAAAACGCGCCGTCACAGCAGGACCTTTCATACGCGAAATGCAACTTCAGCGACCCGACATGGAACATCATTGAAGCCGCTGCCAACGGTATCAGGCGAGAAGTCGTTGAACACGGCATTATCTCAGAAGCACTCGTCCCAACTCCCGCCCCAGACGAGGAAGACGAGGAAGACACTGAGAAAACGAAACGCGAGTACAAACGCGAGAAAACGCATAAATCGGTGAAGTTAGCCAGGAAACACGCGCTCCCAGAGTTCAAGACAGGTCGTGCGTCGAACCGTCAATACGAAGACATCGAGCTCTTAGACCAAGTTGCACGCATCTGCGCGAATAACGGGAGTGCGCATTCTGAAGGCGAGATTGGCTACCTACTCAACGATGAGTTGACGTGCGACGGTTCAACGCTCCTCCGCGCGCTCAAATTAATCGCCACGCCTGACGATGATGACTCGATGCAGCTCACCTTGGACTCGGTGTTCGAGGAAAACCGTATGCCGAAGATTGATGCGATCCGTGACGAGGTCATGAAGGCGTTCGACGGGGCGACGGACAACGTGATCAACTCGATCCGTGGTGATGACCCGTTCGATGACCGGAAAACCATTGCTGCAATCGATATCACCGATGACCCGTTCACCGTGAGTCCCTGGGAAGACAGAGACAAGAAGATCCCGAAGCCGAACTACCCGCGGATGGTCAACGGGTACGTCGATGACGATCCGAAGAAACAAGGGTACAAGTACGCCACCATCACGCTCGTCGGTGACAACGTCCCGATCATACTCGGTGTTGAACCGTACAAGCAGAATTCAAAGTGGGAAGAGGAAGACGCTCCGTCGTATCCGAAAGCCGATCTCGTCGAGCGGTTGTTAGATCGAGCACAGGAATTTGTGGATCTCGATGAGGTGTTGCTTGATCGTGGGTTCTACAGCGAAGATGTGTACGCAGCTATCGAAGATCGCGGGTTGTTGTACACCACACCCGTTCCGAGGTACACGGACGATTATGAAAACATCGAGAAGATCAAAGCGCACCCCGAGGCGGACATGGCGGTTGAACCTGACGTTGAATTCTGGAAAGACGGGGAACTCCACCACACGGCACACTTCCTCTATGTGCCAGTTCGGGATGATGATGCTGACGGGAACTACGCGGTGTTTGTGACGAACCGTGACAGCGTCGATACTCCTGGTGAGATCAGACACGTTGTGAATCAGTATCGACGGCGATGGGATATTGAGAACCAGTACAAGACTATCGTGGAGTACCTACCGCGGACGTCTTCAACCGATTACCGAGTTCGACTCACGAATTTCGTTCTGGCAGCGCTGATCTACAACCTCTGGCGGTTGACTGACTACCTCATCAAGATCGCCATCGACATGGATGTTCGAGCTCCACCTGTGCTGACCGCGAAGACGTTCGCTACGGTGCTCGGCCAGTTCCTGTTGCGGGTGGGGTAGCGGTCAGCCGTAGTTTTCGGGTTCGAAATTCCTGAGCGGTAGCTGTTTTTCGCCTGCTTTTATTTCGCGTTCAATTACCAGATCTATATCACACCTTGTGCTTGGTTTGACTGCTTGTTTTCTTACAATCCAAATTAGTGGATTGTAATTCTCGACCGACTCTCACTCATTTGTAGCCGATCCATATACGAAAAGTCTGGGCCAACACCGTGATCGGCCGTGGATCATACTGGCCTGATCGGCGTGAGCCGTTCGCGATCTTCGATGGCTCTCGATATCCTCACGAGCGCCACGCCGCTGGGATCGTTCAACGTCCCGGTTTCGGGCACACGAGATCGGTTCCGTCGGAGCCCCCCTCGAGTCGTGATTTTACACTCCGGACGGAATCGTCTCAAAAATAGCCGCGATCGTCAGGAGCGCCGTGTGACCAGGACGCCCGCGATCACTGCGATCGCCGCGAGTGCGGTTCCGGCCGCGAAGCCGGGAACCGTATCCTCGTCGTCGGACTCGGCTCCTTCGGATTCGTTCCCGGACGCTGATTCGGACGGCCCGTCGCCGACGGTGAGCGTTCCGGCCTCGAGCGACGGATCGACGCGGTCGCCTCCATCGGCGTCCACCTGTGCGTCCGTGACGCGCAGTTCCGCCTCGCCGTGATCGACGCCGTCCACGTCGATCCGCGCCAGCGTGACGTCCGTCCCACCGGGCGTGATCTCGTCGGCGAGATCGACGGCTTCCACGGTGACCGTGCGGTCGTCGGCGCTCACGACGGGATCGGTCGTCAGCCCGAAACGATCCGGATAGCTGGCGTTCGCGACGGTCGCAACGTCGTCGCCTTCGAGCGCGAGCGTCAGCTTGAACCCCGCGAGCCCGTCCGGCACCTCGGTCAGCGAGATGCGGTGTGTCGCGGTGGCCCGAGGATCGGCCGTCTCGTCGGAGACGACGAGTGTGGAATCGTTTGTCACACTCGAGACGTCACCGGCCGGTCCGCCCGTGGCGGCCGTCGGTTCGGCGATACCGGCGGTGACCGGTCCGATCGCGGCCCCACCGAGTGCGACCCCGATCGCGAGCGCGAGGAGGAGCGCACGAGCCGACCGTCGACGGGGCGGTATAGGTACTTCTCGACCGGGGTCGGAAGTCGTCGACTCGGAATCGGATCGACGAATCGGGCTCACAGGCCGTCGTACAGTGCGACCACGTCGTTGTAATCGATTCGGCCGTTGTCGTTGAAGTCGAACGCGCCGTCGTTCAACCGGACGGAATCGTCCTCGATGTGATCGAACAGGAGAACCACGTCGTCGTAGTCGAGCCGACCGTTACCGTTGACGTCGTCGAACGTGCCGTCGCCGTTGGTGTCGGTCGGGGGCCTCCCGCCGGGACCGCCGCCCACCGGCGGCGGGCCGGTGACGACGATGCCGGGACGGGGCTGGGGCTCGATGGGCGTCCCCGAATCGTCGTCCAGCGCGTGGATATCCAGCGTGATGTCGGTCGTCCCCGCGTCGATTCCCTCGAGTTCGACGGTGGCCAGCGTGACGTTTCGCTCGCCGGATTCGATCGCGTCCTCGAGGTCGGCGAACCGGAACTCGATCGACGAACCGTCGCCGCTGACGGTCGGATCGGCCGTGAGTTCGATCCCGTCGTGGTAGCTCGCGCCCGCGATCTCCGCGACGTCGGTGTGCTCGACGGAGACGGTGACGCGTCCGCCGGCGAGGCCGTCCGGAACGGACGAGAGCGTGAGATCGACCTCGCCGGTCGCCTCCTGACTAACCCCGACGGAGTCGACGTGGAGCGTCGCCGGCGGCTCGTAGACCCACATGGCGTCGTTGGGATAGGACCGACCGAAGTTCCCTTTGTCCTCACAGAGGAGTACGCGGCCGTCGTCCATGACCATGACGTTGTCGACGTTGATGAGCGAGACGTCCTTCAGGGATTCGGGGTCGCTCGCGTTCGGGCCGACGATGACCGGCTCGAGCTGGGAGACGTCGTAATTCTCCTCGAGTTCGCCACGGTAGAGAATCCCGCTGTCGACCTCGTCGAACCGGAGTTCGCCCTCGTCGTCGGTCATGTATCCGCCGAGCGAGGAGATGCCGAAGTAGATGAAGTCGCCGGGCTCGGCCTCGTCGTGGGAGTCGATCCCCTCGGCCTTGTTGAACTCGACGCTGGCACCGATCTCCTTGGCGGCCGCGCGGGTCTCGAGGAAGGGGACGCGACGAAGCTCCTCGTCGACGC
This sequence comes from Halostagnicola alkaliphila, assembly GCF_055379965.1. Lineage (NCBI taxonomy): Archaea > Methanobacteriati > Methanobacteriota > Halobacteria > Halobacteriales > Natrialbaceae > Halostagnicola > Halostagnicola alkaliphila. The sequence continues at coordinate 1,224,155 of NZ_AP043826.1, forward strand.
CGTCGGGGCCGTACTCCTCGTACTGTTCGGCCCATTCGACGATTTCCGCGTCGGTGATGTAGTCCTGGTTGCCGTTGATCGCGACCTCTTCGTCGGCCTCTCGCAGCGCTTGCTCGAGGTCCTCCGTCCAGTCGGCGTCGTCGGCGTGGGTCTCGAGGTAGTCGACCTGGGTGACGTCGTCGTACTCGCCGATCCAAGATTCGGCCTCGGCGTTGCTCGCGGTGCCCATCGGCAGCCACTCGATGTCGAGGTCGGTTTCGGCGACGGGGCCGTCGCCGATCTCGGTCGCCTTCAGGGCGTAGAGCGTGCCGCGGACGTCCATCCGGTCGTCGTAGCTCGGCATCGACTCCTCGGCGACGAACTTGTAGATGCCCTTCGCGCCGCCGTCGGAGGCGAGGTAGACGGTCTGTTCGTCGGGTAGTACCTCGGGACACTCCCACGCGGCGCGGCCGAGGACGTGATGTTTGATCGGCGTCGGTTCGTCGGCGGTGGGGTCGGCGATCTCGACGATATGCCCGTAGCGATAGCGGTTCGGGAAGGCGTCGTCGATGGGATCCAGCGTGTCGTTCCCGTCTTCGTCGTAGACTTCCTCCGAACCGAGGTAGTAGGCGAGTTGCTCGACGCCGCTGTTCGACCAGAGGCCCATCGGCGACCAGCTGTCCTCGCCGAAGATTTCGTCGAGCGAGTCGCCCGCCTCCGTGATGTTGGGCCGGTTGAAGAACTCGCTGCCGCCCCGCAGGCCGACGCCGCTGCCTTCTTCGACGATGTCGCTGACTTTCGAGATCCCGTTGACGCGCGGATGGCCGTAATCTTCCTCCGCGGAAAGAGGCGTCTCCCACGGACTCAGGTCGCCGTAACAGTTGATCTTCGTGCCCCCGAGCTCGCGGAACGCCTCGTGATTCTCGATCTCGTCGGCGTTCTCGAGGTCCGCCTCCCAGCTGCCGTCCTCGCTTCGGCCGATCGGCGTTCGGACGATGGCACCCGGCGTTGTCTCGTTGTTCGTAAAGAGGTAACCCTCGGTCCCCGCCTCGTTCGTCGAGACGAAGAAGTTCATGTCCATCACGTCGCCGACCGAGATATTCTCCCCGTCGGGCGTCTGGGGCTTTCCCCACTGCTCCGTTCCGCCGTTGATCTCGTCACCGTACTGTGCGAGGAACGTGTACTCGCCTGCCGCCGAGAGCACTTTCCCCTGCTCGCTCTCGGTCCGTGGCGCCTCGAGCTCGTCGAACTCGTCGTTCTTCCCGTTGAAGGTAAAATCGAATCCTTCGAAGAAACCGACCCCGCCGAGGTTGAAAGGCTCGGGGTTGCCGTCGTCCGGTGCCTGCAGGCTGTAGAGCAGTTCGCCCGTGTCGAAGACGAACGGTCCCGTCACTTCGGCACCGAACGCCGTCGTCGAGAACCGTTTCATGCTCCCCTTGATGTACGGTGCCGGCAACGTGTCGTGTTCATCCGGCCGATCCTGTGCGCCTGCGACGCCGACCATTCCGGCGCCGATTGTCGCCGCGGCTGACGATGCCATCAGCTTCCGCCTAGTAAATTCGACCATGCAATCGGAACAATAACCAATTAATTAAAGATATTTTATAATATTACAACGTAGAAGATAATAGCTAACAGTTCGGTTTAGTGGGGGGAAATAGTGGACTGATATATCTAAGCGCTATTGAGCCCTCCACAGGAGATGGGAGTACGCCACTCACAAGTAGACACCTCGGGTCGGTGGTAGTGTCTTCAGAATCACATCCTCTCCGCCTGAAGGACGTGGTATTGCGCCTGTTCAGCGTATAAGGCCGACCGCGGCGAGTGTACGCAGGAACGGTACGGAACGGCGGTCGGTCACGTCGAACTCGCTACTCCTATCCTCGTCGAAAAGAACGCTGTCTGATCGCGATGGCCTACTCGAGGCCCTGTGCCACCGCGTCGGATCGGATCCCGGCCGCACGCTTTCGCACCCACGAGAGGTAGCGCTCGATCTCGGTCGGCGTCGCGCCGTAGAACGACGCGACCCATTTGACATCGGACCACGGACAGGTCACGAGGTAGGCGGCGAGCGTATCCTTGCCGGCCTGGACGACCTCCGGCGGGACGCCGCGCTCGCCGGTTCCCTCCTCGACGAAGCCGTTGACGTCGAAGTAGACGTCGGCGTAGAGGCGGGCGTCTTCGAGGTCGTCGAAGGCGATATCCGCGTGGTCGGGCGCTTCGAATCGATAGCCGGCGTCGGCATCGTCGGCTTCGACGATGCGAACGCCCAAGATGTACTCCTCGACCGTCGAGTCGTCGATAGCGCGAACGGTATTGGACGTGGTCATGAACGGTCTCCCTGAAAGCAGGCGCGTCGGTAGAACCATTAAGAATTTATATGAGTTCTATAGTGTCCTCGCGACCGAAACGTATCACCACGGACCGCCCTATATTCTCGAGGTGCATTTCCCGAACGGATCGCGAGCTATCCGACTCGCGGAATTCACATCGAACGCACGGCTCACCCCCTCTACTCCAACGCAGCGACCACACACCTTACGCTTCGGCGGACCGACCGGTTCGATTTCGGAACTATCGGAACCGCTGCACCGTCGCTTAAGAGACTGGAACGAAAACCGGGAGGTGTGATCGTCGACGACCGCGTCCTTCGCGAGGAGTTCGTCCCGAGCGAGGTGGTCCACCGCCACGAGGAGGTCACCCACCTCTCGGAAACCCTCGAGCCGTTGCTCTTCGATACCCGGCCCGAGCCCGCGTTTCTGTTCGGGCCGACCGGCGTCGGCAAGACTTGTATCGCCCGATACACCGTCGACCAGCTCCGCGAGCAACTGCCGAGCGCGCGGGTCGCCTACGTCAACTGCTGGCAGGAGTACACCCGATTCCGCGTTCTCTACAGCCTTCTCGAGGCCGTCGACCGAGCGTTCGACGTCCACCGATCGACGCCGAAAGACGAGTTGTTCCAGCGGCTCTCGGACGCGGACGACGAACCCATCGTCGCGATTTTAGACGAAGTCGATCAGCTCGAGGAGACCGAGGCGTTGTACGACCTCCATCGACTGCCCCACGTCTCGCTCGTGTTGATCGCCAATCGCGAGGAGGAGTTGTTCGCGAGCTTCGACGACCGCGTTCGGTCTCGGTTGCGCGCCGGAACCCGAGTGCAGTTCGACCGCTACGGCGCGGACGAACTCGTCGCGATTCTCGAGGAGCGCGCGGTTCAGGGGCTCGAACCCGGCGCAGTCGACGAGTCTCATCTACGGGCGATCGCCGACGCCGCGGCCGGCGACGCCCGCGTCGGTATCGGGATCCTCCGCTCGGCGGTCAACCGCGCGAATCGACGGGGGCTCGAGTCGGTTACCGACGACGTACTCGAGGAGTCGATTCCGGACGCGCGGACGGAGATCCGTCGTAAGACCGTCGAACAGTTGATCGAACACCAGCGCGTCCTCTACGACATTATCGCGGATGCGGGCGAGATCGAACCCGGGGAACTCTACGCGACCTACGAGACGAAGGTCGAGGATCCGAAGACGAACCGGACGCTGCGAAACTACCTCACGAAGATGGTCCACTACGACCTGATCGAGGCCGTCGGCGAACGACGCGGCCGGACGTATCGGCTGGTCGAAGGCGGCGAGAACGCGGGCGAGTGATCGTACTGTCCGTTATCTGCGTTGTTCTTCGAGAAATCACGTGAGCCGTCGGCGACCGCCGGGAAAAGATTCCCGTGGCTGGCCGATTAATACCGACTATGAGCATTATCGTGGAGTTCACGATCCCGGCGTCCGAGTTCGTCTTCGGGGACGTGTTCACGGACGCTCCGGACGCCACGATCGAACTGGAACGGATCGTCCCCGCGAGCGATTCGTTGATGCCGTACTTTTGGGTGACGTGTGAAGATCACGAAACGGTCGAACGAGCCATCCGAAATCATCCGGCGGCACGCAGCGTAGCGCGGCTCGATTCCGTAGACGACCAAACGCTGTACCGCACCGTGTGGGAGGACGACGTTCACGACCTTATCTACGGGATCGGTCAGACCGAAGGCGTGATCCTCGAGGCCTCCGGCGACGAACGTTGGTTTTTTCGATTGCGCTTTCCGAGCCACGACGCGCTCGCGCGGTTTTACAACTTCTGTACCGAACACGAGATTTCGCTTCACATCGAGCGCGTTTACACGCTGACCGAACACGTCGAGGAGGGGCGACAGCTGGGGTTAACGGCCGATCAGCGCGAGGCGCTCGTTCTCGGGCTTGACCGCGGGTACTTCGACTCGCCGAGCGAGGCGTCGCTGTCCGATCTCGGGGACGAACTCGATATCTCTCAACAGGCGATGTCGAAACGAATGCGGGGCGGGATGAAACGAGTTCTGACGAAGGTTCTGCTCGACTCGACCGATCGGCTGCCGAGAGAATAACACTCATCTCGCGACTTATATACCCGTTGTCCGAACAACTCCCGTTCTTATTCCGGTTTGTACTTAATAACGGGTCAAAGATGAACGCCGCTATCCGTTCTACTAGTTTTCGCTCCGAACCGCCGTCCGAAAGCGAGCGTGTCCAATCCGTCACGATTACGGAGTGCGACGAGTCGCAAACCGGGTGATCGATCGATGTCTCGGTTCGAAGATTGGCTGACGTGTCCCGAATGCGACGGCGACAGCGAGGTCGGCGTGCTCGCGCACAGAACGGAGATAATTCTCGAGTGCTACGGCTGCAGCTACGTCTCCGAGTTCGCGATCGGCAAGGATGTTCCCGTTAACAGCCTCTCCGCATCCGCCATCACGGATGCGGCGTCTGAGACGACGGCTACCGGATCGAACGACGACCGAGACGAGGACCCCGACAGCTCACAGTAGACTGCAGGCGCTCGGTCAGCGTGTGCGTGCGTGTTGTTCTACGACCACGTAATCCACTCGGGAACAACGGCCGCACAATCCAATTGAGAACACCACCAATCTACATCCCCAGTGGCGACGTCTGTTCACGCAGGATGCCCGCAAGTGGCCTATCGACACCCCTCACCGTTCTCGCCGCGGCGTTCGCCGTGGGCCTCGCGCTGGTCCACCTCTTCGTGGGCAAACTCGAGTTCCTCGATCGCGTCCCTCGAAGCCGGTGGCTGTCGTTCGCGGGCGGCGTCTCCATCGCGTACGTTTTTGTCCATATCATCCCGGAGATCCACGACGCCGCGTTAACGCTCGAGGGCTGGGACCCCGTCGTCGTCTTCGCCGAGCATCACGTCTACCTGATCGTGTTGTTCGGGTTCGTCGTCTTCTACGGCCTCGAGCAGTACGTCCAGAAATCCAACGCCGAGGCTCGCCGGCACGGACTCTCCCCGAGTGCCGGCGTCTTCTGGATTCACGCGGGATCGTTCGCCGCGTACAACGCCCTCATCGGCTATCTGTTGGTTCACCAGGAGGAGCCGGGCGTCGTCGGCGTGACGACCTTCGCCGTCGCGATGGCGCTTCATTTCGCCGTGAACGATTTCGGATTGCGAGCCCACCACGGCCGACTATACCACGACTACGGTCGGTGGCTGTTGTCGGCGGCGGTGCTCGTCGGCTTCGGCGTCGGCTATGCCCTCGAGATCGCCGAACAGCTCGTTTCGGTGCTCTTTGCCTTCCTGGCGGGCGGTATCATCTTGAACGTCATCAAAGAGGAGTTGCCGGCCGAACGCGAGAGTCGGTTCTGGGCGTTCGCACTCGGTGCGGCGGGGTACGCTGCGGTGTTGTTGTTCGTGTGAGGCCGTCTCGCCGATTCGGTTCAAATCACTCGTCGATTTTCGAAGTCAGCCGTCGTTTTCCGAGGCTACTGGTCGATCTCCAAGATCGCTCGTCGTTATGGAGCCGTCTCCGGTTTCGGAACGACCCACTGTTTCGGAACCGAGCGCCGATCGCGAACGCTCGAGCGTTCTCCCGCTGAAGACACGATACGCGGGCGAATCGGCTCCTATCGGAAATGCGGAACTCGCGTTCCGCCGCTTATGGGCCGTCCGGGAAACACTCGAGTATGTCACGCCTCGAGTTCGAACCCGGACTGACCTGCTGTCGAGTGCCGTCGCCGCGATCGCCGATCCTCCACGAACTGGTCTGCTCGCGACTCGCAGCGACCGCTGGAACCGCTTACTGGATCGACGCGGGAAACACGGCTTCGCCGCAGGTGCTGTACGATTGTGCCTCGAGCCCGCGGGTCCTCGACTCGCTTCACATCGCGCGGTCGTTTACGGCTTACCAGCACCACTCGATCGTCCGTCGAGTGGTCGAGAAGGCGGATCTGCGAACGTCGCTGATCGTCGCGCCGAACGTCGTCGGCAGGTACCGCGACGACGACGACGTTCCGCCGTGGGAGGGCGAGGAGTTACTCGCCGCCAGTCTCGAGACGCTGGCCGAACTCGGGCGGGCGCTCGAGGTTCCCGTTCTCGTCACCGCCTCGAGCGACGACGCCGAGGCGACGGTTTCCGAGCACGCGGATCACGGCGTCGAGTGCGTTCGAACGCGGGAGGGGATCCGACTCGAGGGCGACGGCGCGGAGACGATGGGCTACTGGCGGGGGAGCTACTGGCAGACGACGATTCCCTATTGGGTCGATTGTTGCGGCGTCGCCGACCGGATCGATCCCGTCGTCTCGGCGGCTGACCGTGGGCTGTTGGACGTGTACCCGGAACCGGGTGGCTCGAGCGGCGAGGCGCTTTCGAGCCCCGAAACGGGGGTGTCGGGCTGATGGGACGGACGAACCCGACCTACCGGGACGCGCTCGCGAGCCTTGAGTCCGACTGGGGGCCGATGCGCCGGGCGCTTCGCCGCGAGTATCAGGGTGATTTCGACCGGCTGTTCGATCGCGCGCGGAACTTCGCCGACGCGGCCGGGCATGCGAACGCTACCGATCCAGAACGCGCGCTCTTGCTGTCGCTGTTGCTCGCCCACGAAGTCGAACACAGGCGGATGCGCGGTCGTCTCCAGGAGGCGGAAGATCGACTTGGGGAGACGGAAACGCGACTCGAGGCGCTCGAGGCGAGCGGAGCGGACGAGGTATTCGAGGGGGCCGATCCGCGGGAGGATCGCCCGTGACCGGACCTTACACCTTCGAGTTCGAGGACGGACTCGTTCGCGAGTGGCACCTGACCGAGGGCGGCGCGACGGTTCGCGAGGTCGAGGACTACCAGCCGTCGCTGTTCGTCTCGGCACCCGAGAGCGCCCGCTCGAGCCTCGAGGAACGGCTCCGGTCGGACCCGAAGGTCGCGGCGGTCTCGCGAGAGCGGTGGGCGACCGACCTCCACGAGAGCCACGTCGGCGAGCGGTCGGAACTCCTGCGGGTCGGCCTCGAGCGCGTCGGCGAGGTGCGAACGCTGGCTCGAGAGCTACGCAGTGACGCGCTCGAAGCCGAGCGGTACGCCCCGGGAACGGTTCGGCTGTACGACGTCGATCTCGATCCGGGCTTTCGATACTGTCTCGATAACGGGTTCGATCCGACTCCGGAACGGGGGTCCAGAGCGACGCGAGGACCGGACCGAGGGCTTCGGACCCTCGAGATCGAGATCGACGAGCCGGGATTGGCCGCCGAGGACGTTTCCGAACTCCGACTCGACGGCGACCTCGTCTCCGGCGACCCCGAGGACGTCTGCTGGTCGATCGGTCGCCGTCTCGACCGCATCGATCCCGACGCGTTAGTGTTGAGCCACGGCGAGCTCGTTCCCGTCCTCGAGTCGGCGGCGGCGGAAGCCGGACTCGAAGGGTTCCACCTGGGACGGCTTCCCGGTTGGGGGCGTGTTGCGGGTGCCAACACCTACGAGAGCTACGGCTCGGTCGGTCACTCGCCGGCCAGATACCGCGTTCCGGGACGAGCGATCATCGATCGATCGAACAGCTTTCTCTGGCACCAGTCCGGACTGCCGGGACTGCTGTACATGGTCGAGAAGACGGGCCGACCGCTGCAGGAAGTCGCGTGGGGGAGCATCGGCACGCTATTGACCTCGAGACAGATCCGACTCGCGCGAACCGAGTACGACGTGCTCGCGCCCCAGAACAAGTGGGAGCCCGAGCGGTTCAAAGACGTCTCGACGTTGCACGCCAGCGATCGGGGCGGCTTTACGTTCTCGCCGGAGGTCGGCTTTCACGAAGATGTCCACGAGATCGACTTCGCCTCGCTGTACCCGCGGATCATCTGCCGGCGAAACGTGAGCCCCGAGACGGTGGGCTGCGGTCGCGACCACGGACCCGACGACACCGGCGCGTCGACCGTTCCGGAACTCGAGTACGATCGCTGTTCGAAACCCGGCTTCCTCCCGGAGGTTCTCACGCCGTTGCTTACCGATCGTGCCGAGATCAAGCGCCAGCTCTCGGGCGACGGGACCGAGTCGGGGACGCCCGAGGGCGCCGGAATCGAAGACGACGCCAAGGCGCGTCGGCTCCGCGCCGAATCGGGCGCGATCAAGTGGGTACTCGTCTCCTGTTTCGGCTATCAGGGCTACCGAAACGCCAAGTTCGGCCGCATCGAGTGCCACGAAGCGATCAACGCCTACGCGCGAGCCATCGCGCTCGAGGCGAAGTCCCGACTCGAGGACGGCGGCTGGCGTATCGTCCACGGCATCGTCGACAGCCTCTGGGTGACCGCTTGCGTCGACGAACCGGAGCCGCTCGAGGACGTCACTCGAGATATCTCGCGTTCGGTCGGCATCGAACTCGAGCACGACGGGCGATACGAGTGGGTCTGTTTCGTCCCGTTGCGGGACTCGAGCGCGCGTTCGGCGTTCGACGCGAGTTCGAACTCGCGTTCGCAGTCCGGCTCGAGTGCACCTCCACGCCGGGGATCGACACCGCCGGGTGCGCTCAACAAATACTTCGGCAAGCGTATGAACGGAACCTACAAATTCCGCGGGATCGAGACCCGCCAACGGAGCACGCCCGAGTTCGTCGCCGAGAGCCAACGAGAGTTCGTCGACGTTCTCGACCGCGAACGCGACCCGGCGGCCGTCTGTGACGCGCTCGAAAAGCGGATCGGAGAGCTCCGACGCGGCGCGGTCGACTCCGATCGACTCGTTCACACGAAACGAGTTTCGCGGCGGCTCGAGGCCTACAGTCAGCGCACGCAGACGGCCGCCGCCCTTGAGCGCTACGACCGACACGGAATCGATCGCCACCCCGGTCAGTCGGTCGAGTACGTCGTTACCGACGACGATGCGGACGGCCTCGAGCGCGTTCGCCTCGCGTTCGAGGACTGCTCGTCCGTCGACGCCGACTACTACGCGACGCTGCTCCGCAGGGCTTGCGAAAGCGTCGTCTCGCCGCTGGGGTGGGACCGCCGTCGGATTCGGGAACACCTTCGGGACGGCCGGACGGTTCGGCTTTCGACGTTCACGTCGGTGGATTGAGCGCCCCGCGTGCGTCGTACCCTGCCGTCAATTACGTGCGTCATACCCTGCCCTCACTGCGTGCGTCGTGGCGTCGTGTGTTCGGAAACTGGAACGCAGAGTCAACAACCCCGACCACAAGGGTCGGGGCTTGTCAGTGAACTCCCGCTCTACCGCTAAACAGCGGAGGCGTTGAAATCGCCGTTCGCGTTCACCGTTCCTGACTTTAGGGCTAGTTGACTGGTAGCCCGTCCAGAACCAGACTTGAGCCAGTTCTGGACAAGACGCTACGCGACGTTCCAAGCCGCGTGCAACTCCTTTCCACACTTCAAACACTCGAACTCGTCACCATCACGGTTATCCTCGTGTGTGAACCCACACTCCCCGTGGCTGCACCGTTGCGACGTATACTGTGGCGCGACGGTTTCAACTTCGATACCGTGTGTTTCGGCCTTGTACTCGACCTGTCGCTGAATCTCTCGGAACGCCCACTGCTGGAATTTGGAAGCGTTCGAGATGCGCGTCCAGATGTACTTCAACCGCTCGAACGCGATATGCGTACAGTCGTTCTCGACAGCTTCTCTGACGATTTCGTTCGACACGTCGTGCAGGCGGTGACGACTCCACTCGGCAAACCTGTCACCGATTGACTGGATGGTGAGGTGCGCCGAGCGAGTGCCTGTCTGTTGCAGGGTTCCACGCCGACGCTCGTACTCGTCACGCTTGTGGTTGAGTTCGTCCGCGTTTCCAAGGAACGCTCCCGTGCTGGTGACGGCGAGGGAGCCATCCACGTTTAAATCGACGCCGAGAAGCACTCCGTTCTCGGTCGAATCATCGGTAGAAACAGGGGAAACGTCTTTCTCAACGGCAACGTGGAGGGAGTACTCGCCATCTCGCTTGTGGAGCGTGGCTTCTCGTTTCTCCCACTCGTCCTCGTTCCAGTACTCCGCGAACGGCGTGTCTTCGTCGTCGTGTGGGAAGATGTACTCTGCACGGATTCTCCCGTCTACCGTGGAGAGGGTGCAGTGGTCGTCGTTGTACGTTACGGTGTTTGAGTTGTAGGTGACGACCGTGCCCTTGAACTCTGGCTTGCTCGTGTTCTTCCCGTCTTCGAGCAAGTCCTTGCAGTTCGAGAGGGCGTTGGCTGCGAGGTTACGGGCGGATTGGACGTGGCCACCTGTGAGTGGGCTGTCCTCGCGGATGTCGTGGTATGTGGCTTCGTTGAGTTGGTTTTTGTTGGTGATAATGTCGTCAGGGTTGTCGCTCCAGGCGTAGTCGATGACGGGTTCAGTAACTCGTTGGAACTCATCAAACGTGGCATCCACTACCGAGTGATGTTCCTCGGGGATATCGAGTTTGACTTGGATATTCCTGACGACGGTCACACTCTATTATTGAGGTAGATATTATTTGAACAGTCGTGTTTGGTGTGAAGTCGTATCACGTGGATGGAGTCGTCCTGTGACGGACTTCACCCCCGACCTCAAGGGTCGGGGTTCTCGTCCTGTACTGCCTATAGAGACCGTCACCGCCCTGAACTCCTTCTGAAGTATTCCGGAGGGGGTGTCGGGCGTTCACCGAGCCTGAGTATCTCTCTGCCTGACCGGTTGAGCGCCACATTTACGACGCTTGACCGTCTCTCTTCGATTCATTCTAGCATGGCAACCTCGGACCAATCTCGGGACGCGCTTCGCTCGCGCGTTCGACAACAGGAGGCGGTTACGGAGATCGGTCGACGAGCCCTCGAGACCGACGATATCGACAATCTGTTACGCGACGCGACCGAGGCCGTTAGAGAGACGCTGCAGGTCGATAGCTGTGGCGTCCTCGAGTCGCGCGTCGACGCTGATCGTCTCCATCTGCGGGCGGGTGTCGGTTGGGACGAGGGGGCCGTCGGTTCTGCAACGACTCCGGTACGTGAGGACGTTCAGACGGGACAGGCGCTGTTGTCCGGGGAGCCGGTCACCGTCTCGGATCTCGAAGCGGATGCCCGGTTCGCCGTGACGGATCTGCTGGCGAGCCACGAGATCACCAGCGGCCTCTGCGTTGGCATCGGACCGTCCGAGGACTTGTGGGGCGTTCTGGGCGTGTACACGACGACGCGCCGGGAGTTCGCCGAACACGAGGTAACCTTTCTCAAGAACGTCGCGAACCTCCTCGCATCCGCGGTCGACACGGAGCGAACGAAACGATCCCTTCGAAACGCGGAGACGCTCACCGACCGAATCGTCGAGACGAGTCCGGTCGGGATCACCCTGATTGACGCAGACGGACGGAACGTTTTCGCGAACGAGCGTGCGGAGGAACTCCTCGGCCGCTCCCTCGAGACGCTCCGTTCGTACGATCACGACGACGACCGGTGGAATCTCGTCGACGAACGCGGTGAGCCGGTTTCCGGCGACGAGATGCCGTTTTCCCGAGTCAAAGAGACCGGCGAAGCTGTCTACGACGAAATTATCGGCCTCGATCATCCGGACGGCACTCGAGTGTGGCTGTCGACACACTGTGCACCACTTACTGACGAAAACGACGGGTTCGACGGTGCAGTGTACGCCCTCGAGGACGTTACCGAACAGGTGCGCCTCGAGAACGAACTCGAGACGACCCTCGACCGCGTCACCGACGCGTTTTACTCGCTCGACGAGGAGTGGCGGTTCACGTACGCGAACGACGAAGCCGAAGAACTGATCGACTTCCAGGAGCAGGGGCTGGTCGGCAAGACCGTCTGGAACGAGTTCGAGTGGGCGGCCAACTCGAGGCTGCGAACGGAGTACGAGCGGGCGATGACGAGTCAGGAGCCGACGTCGTTCGAATTCTACTATCCGGAACCGATCGAGTGCTGGTTCGAGGTCAACGCCTATCCCTCCGAAACGGGGCTGTCGGTGTACTTTCGGGACATCTCAGAGCGCAAGGAGATAGAACAGGATCTTCGAGCGAGCGAAGCGCAGTTTCGCCAGTTCGCGGAAAACTTAGACGAAGTCGTCTGGATGAGTTCGGTCGAAACAGACGAAATCCACTACGTCAACCCCGCCTACGAGGAAATATGGGGTCGATCGAAAGAATCGCTGTACGATTCTCTACAGTCGTTTCTCGAGGGGATCCACCCCGACGACCGAGCGCGCGTTCGGGAGACGATTCCCGATCGGAGACGAGGGGAGTACGAGGAGGAGTTTCGCGTCGTTCGGCCGGACGGGTCGATTCGCTGGGTCCGCGATCGGGCCTATCCGATCACGGACGAGGACGGAACGGTCTCTCAAATCGTCGGCATCGCCGAGGACATCACCGAACGGCGGACGATGGAACGAGAGCGCCGAGAGAACACCGAAACGCTCCACCGCCTCTACGCGATCGCGTCGGATCAGAACCGATCGTTCGACGAGAAGGTGGATCGAATGCTCGAGATCGGTCGCAACCGACTCGGTCTCGAAGTCGGATACCTGGCGAAAACCGACGAACGGAACGACCAGTTCGAAGTGACACACGCGAGCGGCGAGAGCGACGAGATTTATCCGGGATCGATCGCGCCGCTGTCCGAAACGTACTGTCGGCGAACGATCGATGCCGACGGGTTGTTCGGGTTCGCCGATATTTCGACGACCGACTCGATCGACGAGTCGACATACGATCGATGGGGGCTGGACTGTTATCTGGGCGGCGAAGTGATCGTCGACGGCGAACGCTACGGAACGTTGTGCTTCGAAGACGAGTCTCCCCGTTCGTCGCCGTTTACGCCGGCGGAGGAGATGTTCGTCGAACTAATCACGCAGTGGGTCAGCTACGAACTCGGGCGCGAGAACCGAGAACGTCGGCTGCAGCGATACATCAGGTACACCGATGCGATTCTCGATACGGTCGACGACGTGTTCTGCGTTATCGACGACGATGGGCGTCTCAGGCGCTGGAACGAGACGCTTCCCGCGGAGACTGCGTACTCTCCCGCGGAAATCGAGTCGATGCGGGTTTCCGCGCTGTTCGATACCGAGAGTCCGATCATCGAGAACGCGATCGAAGATGGGTTCGAAACGGGGTGTACGCGTCTCGAAGCCCCCCTGCGAACAAAAGACGGACGGACGTTCGAGTACGAGTTCTCCCTGTCGGCACTCGAGAATCCCGGCGGTGAAACGGTTCTTGCGGGAATCGGTCGTGATATCACGGACCGAAAGGCGCGCGAGCGCGAGTTGAGCCAGTACGAGCGGGTCGTCGAGACGGTCGAGGACGGGATCTACGTGCTCGACGACGAATACCGGTTCAGACTGGTCAACGACGCGTATCTGGAGTTGGTCGGTTATTCGCGCGAGGAGATCCTCGACGAGCACTGTTCGGTCGTCGTCGGCGAGGAAATATCCACCACGGCGGCCGAGCGGTCGGTCGACCTCCTGGCGACCGACCAGGAGGCAGCAACGCTCGAGGCCCGCGTCGAACGGGCCGACGGCGAACGGGTTCCCGCCGAGAGCAAGTTTACGCCGTTGACGTCCACGGAGGGTGAGTACGAGGGAACCGTCGGCGTGGTCCGTGACGTCACCGAGCGAAAACGCCGAGAACGCGCGCTCGAGGAGAGCGAACGACGGTATCGGACGCTCGTCGAACAGTTCCCGAACGGTGCGGTCTCGTTGTTCGACGAGGAGTTGCGATACACGCTCGTCGGCGGACAGGCGTTGGACGCGTTCGACGTGACGGCGGACACCGTTGTCGGGACGACGATCTGGGAGCGATATCCGGAGGCGCTCGCAGCAACGCTCGAACCCAACTTTCGGGCCGCCCTGAAGGGTGAACGACGCTCGTTCGACTTCGAGTATCGCGATTCTCACTGGCACGCTCACACGCTCCCGGTCAGCGACGAGGACGGCGAGGTGTTCGCCGGGATGATGATGGTCCAGGATATCACCGAACGGGTCCGATCCAAGCGAAAACTCGAGGGCCTCGTCGACGAACTCGAGGAGTCGAACGAACGGTTAGAGCAGTTCGCCTACGCGGCGTCTCACGACCTCCAGGAACCGCTTCGAATGGTCTCGAGTTACCTCACGCTGGTCGAGCGACGATACGGAGACGAACTCGACGAGGACGGGCGGGAGTTCATCGATTTCGCGGTCGACGGCGCAGATCGGATGCAGGAGATGATCGACGGACTGCTCGCGTACTCGCGGGTCGATACTCGCGGCGATCCGTTCGAACCGGTCGACTGTGAGGCGGTATTCGACGATGTCTTGGCCGATCTTGCGGTGAAAATCGCAGAGACCGACGCCGAGATCACCGTCGAATCGCTCCCGACCGTCTACGGAGATCCCGGACAGCTTCGCCAACTGTTTCAGAACATTCTGGATAACGCGCTCACCTATTCGGGTGAGAAGACACCACGTATAACTGTATTCGCGCCGAAGTCTCGGGCATCGAGGACGATTTCGGTGCGTGATTCAGGAATCGGTATCGAGCCAGAAGAAACCGACAGAATCTTCGAAGTGTTCAACCGACTTCACAGCATCGAAGAGTACCCCGGGGCTGGAATCGGTCTCGCACTCTGTCAGCGAATCGTCGAACGACACGACGGCAACATACGGGTCGATTCCACCGCGTCGGAAGGTTCGACGTTCTCAGTACAACTACCGCCACCTCCACAAACAGATGACTAAGACACCGATGTCCAACGCGGAACCTGCTCGAATTTTGCTCGTCGAGGACAACCCCGGCGACATTCGGCTGACCAAAGAGGCGTTCAAAAACGGTCGAATCGAGAACGATTTGCACGTCGTCTCAGACGGCGTTGACGCTCTCGAGTTTCTCTCTCAAGAAGGCGAGTACGCGGACGCGCCGCGTCCGGATCTCATCCTGCTGGATCTGAACCTCCCGCGAATGAACGGCGACGAGGTTCTCGAGGAACTGCAGGACGATCCGAACCTGCAGCGGATCCCAGTGATCGTTCTTACGAGTTCTCAGGCCGAAGAAGACGTGATCTCGTCTTACGATCTGAACGCGAACGCCTACCTCACGAAACCGGTCGACCCGGATGCGTTCATCGAGACCGTCCGAACCTTCGAGAAGTTCTGGTTTTCGATGGTTCGACTGCCTCCAGAGGACGGTTCGTCATGACCGGTACCAACCTTCACGAGGACTCGCTCTCAACGGACGTGAGTCAGCGACCGGCGGCGAGCGACGACGGAGAATCTACGGCGGACCAAGCAGTTCACATCCTCCTGATCGAGGACAACCCCGGAGACGCACGATTGATTCAGGAGATGCTTCGCGATTCCGAGGAACTCACACAGCGGTTCAACCTCGACGAACGAACGGACGAACGACCGACCGTAACCTGCGAGACTCGGCTCGAGGACGGCCTCGGGACCCTCGAAACGGAACGTATCGACGTCGTGTTGCTCGATCTGAACTTGCCCGACAGCGACGGGATCGAAACGCTCGAGTCGGTCCACGAAACGGTCGAGTCCGTTCCGATCGTCGTGTTGACGGGCGTTCGCGATCAGGAAATCGGCGTGCGAGCGATCCAGCGGGGCGCACAGGACTTCCTCGTCAAAGACGAGGTCACGACCCCGCTGCTCGTCAGGACGATCTACCACGCGATCGAGCGCGCCCGACAGCGCCGCGAGCGCCAAAAACGACGTCAGGAGATGGAGGCGCTCAACCGCCTCAATCGGATCGCCCACGACATCACGCACGCGGTGATCACGACCGATACGCGAATGGAACTCGAGCAACAGGTCTGCGATCGGCTCGCGGAGTCGGACGCTTACAAGTTCGCCTGGATCGGGGGTGTGAACCCTGGAAGCGACGAAGTCGTCCCGCGAGCGGAGGCTGGCATCGACGAGGAGTACCTAGAGCGGATCACGATTTCGACCGGTGACGACAAGCACGCGGAGGGTCCCGGCGGAACCGCACTCGAGACCCAGGAGGTTCAGATCACGTCCGACGTTCGCACCGACCCGGATTTCAAACCGTGGCGCGAGATCGCACTCGAGTACGACTATCGCTCCGTCGCGTCGATTCCGATAAACCACGAGGAACTCGTCTACGGCATTCTCGGCGTGTACTCGACGTCCGTTAGTGCGTTTACCGGTCCGGAAAAGGACATCCTGTCGCGAATGGGTGACGTCATCGGGCACGCGATAACGGCGATCGAACGGCGGGAAGCGCTGGTGAGCGACGCCGTCGTCGAACTCGAGTTCCAGATCGACGAATTCGCGAATCCGCTCGTCGACCTCTCGACGGCCGAGTCGGTAACGATCCGCTTCGACCGATTAATCTGGGAAGGAGACACGTTGCTCGCATACGGCTCAGCGGCGGGAGTTCCACAGGACACGTTTCGGGAGACAATCGAGCAGGCTGAGGGATTCGACGACGTCCGATTCCTCACTAACGGTGACGAGGAGTTCGAATTCGAACTCCTCGTTCCGGCCGTTGGTTCGCTGTTCGAGACGATCGCGACCCACGGCGGCCGGATTACGTCGGTAACGATCGACAACGGCGAGTTCCGGTTCGTCGTCCAGCTCCCGCAGGGTCGTGACACCCGTCAGATCGTCGAACTCGTCGGAGATCGTCACGACGGCGTCAGCTACCTCGCCCAGCGATCGCTCGATCAGCGCGAAACGGACGAATTGGGTTCGAAATCGGTGCTTCAGGAGGAACTCACGGAAAAACAGCGGATGGCGCTCGAGACGGCCTACGCGGCCGGTTACTTCGACTGGCCGCGGGGAAGTACTGGCGAGGAGATCGCCGAGCGTCTGGATATCTCTCCGGCGACGCTCAATCAGCATCTGCGAACCGCCGAAAGGAAATTCTTCGAGTCGCTGTTCGAAACGTAGTCGTTGGCGTTTTTCGAACGCAAAAGACAGCCCCGAGACGGATCACGCTCCGCGCGGTTCGGTTGCGGAAGGGGCCGTCTCCGCGTCGCCTCGACCGGCGAAAGCGACGGCGGCCATCGAGATGCCGGTTATGAGGAGGCTCACGCCGACGATTAGACCGATCGCCCAGGCGGCGTCAGCCGGGAACCCCGCCCAGAGCATGGCCGCTAAGACGAGCGAGAGCACGCCGCTCGCGACGATCGTCCCCCGGCCGGGTTCGCCGGCCATCCGGACGCCCATCCAGAGTTCGGCGATCCCGTCGACGAACAGGTACACGACGAGCAAGATCGTCAGGCTCGCGAGCGCGATGACCGGGTTCGCGAGGACGAAGAGGCCAGCGACGAGGCTCACGACGCCGACGACGAGTTGCCACATCGACCCCTTCCACCCTCGAGTCGTGATCGAGTGTGCGCCGTGGACGATTCCGCTCAGTACGAGAAGCGCTCCCAGTGCGACGGTTACTGAAAGGCCGGTAACGGCCGGTAACGCGATCGCGAGAAGCCCGATCAACCCGATGACGCCGCCAGCGAGTGCGAGCGTTCGCCAGCCGTGCTCGAGCGAGTATTCTGGAGTCGATTCGTCTGCTGTAGCGGTTGAACTCATTATCTTACACCGGACATACATACGACACGAGAGTAGATATAGGTATATTCTATATTTGACAGTAGTTCCGGACGGCGGACCGGTCCGAAACTCTGAGGGTGGGGATCATGTGCTTCTCGGCTTCTAAACTGCGGCTATTGTCCTCGAGGTCTGGTCTGAATTACACATGAGATTCGGTCACTATCGCTGACTACACTGACGACCGGGTGCGATAGCACTCCGTCTACCCACCGCAGTCGGCAGTATCCCGACATAACCACCGCGGGCGGGACTGAAAGGGGCTGGCGGGCTCGAGGCGCGAAACGACGCAAGGACCGGAACGAACGAAGTGAGTGAGGACCGCAGCGAGTGCCAGCCCTCGAGCGCGTCAGGGGCTTTCGGGCTGTTGACGGCGTACGCGCTGTGTCACAGCGGAAGGTACACGAACTGTTTCCGTCGCGGCGAGCGACTCGAAGAGGCCGAATACGAGCGGTGTTCGGCCGACCGTTCTTTGCGGGTCTCGTTTCTTCGCGAGTATCGTTTGTCGTCGTTACCGCTCTTCGACGTGGCGAATCTCCGCACCGATCCCGCGCGTACTCTCGACCATCTCCGTCCCGAACATCTCGGCGCGGCCGACGCCGAAGGCCTTCGGCCCCTCGACGATAACCTCGTCGCCGACGCGGATGTCGTCGTCCGCGTCGACGATTCCCGGCGCGAGCACGCTGCCGTGGGGAACGAAGTTGTCGATTTCGACGCGCTTTACAGGTGCGTCGCTTTCGACCCACCGTTTCGCTCCCTCGAGCGTGAACGAGAGGGTGCCGTACTGGCGGACCATCGTCGCGAGTTGGGTCTCCTCGTCGTCTCGAACCTGGATCTTGGGGTACCGGCTGGTCGTCTGAATGTCGGTGAAGAGGTCGTCACCGGCCCCGTCGCCGAGCAGGTAGTCGGCGATGGCTCGAACCGTGTTGTGCTCGCGCTCGCGTTTACTGTATTTCAATTCTCCCGACAACTCGCTCGAGAGGGCGGCGATCGACTCCTCGTCGGTCGGGTGAGCTCCCTTCGCGACGGTGTAAGTGACGTCCAGTCCGAGCGACTCTTCGACGCGTTCGACGATGTCTCGGTAGCCCTCGTCCGGGACGTGGGCGACGATTCTCGGATAGTCGTTGCGCTCGAGGTAGCGCTCTAACACCGACGCGACGAACCGTTTTTCGTCCTCGGACCAGCGACCCGTGACGACGCTGTCGTAGTGTTGGGCCGGGTAGGTCGTCTCGAGTTCCTGGGGAACGACGCCGATGGGCGAGGTCATCGACACCTGGTGGGCGCGCCACTGAATCGCGTCGTGGAACTGTCCGTGGCTCTGGGACTCGCTGTAGGGTTTGCGAGCCGAACAGGGGGTGAGGACGAGCGGGTTCTTGAACCGGTTCGTGTACCGGCTCGTCACGCGGTCTGCGAAGCGCTGGATCTCGATCCGTCGAATCGCGTCGGACGTCGAGGCGTCGAGGTCGGCCTCTCGAAGGATCGGCGTCCGCTCCTCGAGGTAGCCCCACTGGTCGTCGAGTTCGCGCATCGCCGCGGTGAGCCACTGATCGTGCCGGGCCTGTCCTTCGACGTAATCCCGTAGCCGTCCGTCCCGAACCCGCTGGCGGACGATCGAGAGTTCGGCCTCGAGCGCGGCGACGTTGTGTTCGACGCAATCCTCGCGGTCGAACGCCTCGGGGTCTGTCTCCTCGCTCAGCGGGCCGGGCAGTTCTTCTAAATCCTCGAGGAAGTACTCGGCCTCGCTCGTGAGGTACTTGCCCTGGGTCCCCTTGACGATCGCTCTCGAGGCGTCGAAGGCGTCGACGCCGGCGTAAGCCAACAGGGCGACGTTTCGGGGAGTCGCGACGCCGGAGAAAATCAGCGCGGTGTCGGCCGGAATCGCCTCGCGAACGCTGACGACGGCCTCGACCAGGGCCGCACCGTGGCCGATCGCCGACCGGGCGTCGGAGACGATGTACGCATCTGCCCCGGATTCGGGATCGTCCGGCTCCGGAATGCCGTGGAATTCGGCGCTTTCGCTCGAGACGACCGCGGCGCTGGGAAACTCGACGTCTGGATACTCGACGGCGAACGATTGCTGGACTTCCTCGTCGGTCCCGCCCGGGAACCCGCGGTGGGGGAGCACGGTGAGGGCGGACTCGTCGCCCTCGGGAAGCTCCCGTTCGGCCGCCCAGAGCGAGCCGGCATCCTCGAGGACGTCGTCGACGAGTCCGGGGGTCCGAACGGACTCGGAGAGTCGGAGTTCCCCGAGGCGCGCGGCCCCGTCGCGCGCGTGAATCTCGAAGTAGTCAGTCATACTCGAACTGGTGTCGGAGCGCGAAAGAGACTGTCGATACCGACCGCACTCGCTCATCTCGGACGAGCGAAATCACTCATCTTGGCCGAGAAGGAGATACAACACGACGCTCAGCGGCGGAGCCAGCAAGACCGCGAGCGCCCACAGCGCGGGCGATTGGGTACTGTTTTTCTTCGCGTCCGCGTACACCCAGACGATCGCCGATCCGACGAGCAAGACCAGGAGTATTCCGATCAGCGGCGCGAGATCCGGCGGCGGTGCCTCGAGCGAGGTAGCTGTGAACATGTTTCTACGGTGTAGTTTCCAACGGTAAGTAAATATTACATCTGCGTGACCACTAGCAACCGTTCTATCCTCGAATTGGCCGGAAGCTTCTTGCCGATTCTATTTGGATAATGATACTATACGAAATGCTGCCATCAGTAGAGCAAGTCGTTCCCGAGCGGGTACAGCGAAGCTACCTCGCGAAGTTTGGCGTCGTCCTTTCTATCGTTCTGCTCGTTACGTTCGTCGCCGCGCTCTTTTTCTACGTCGATATCTCGAGCGCGCTCACCGACGACGCACAGCAGAATATGGAACTCACCGCCGAGGACGAAGCCGAGGAACTCTCACACTGGGTCGAAGACCACCAGCAGACGACCCGTCTCCTCGCCGCACACGAGACGTTCGCCGGTGACGACGAAGACGAAATCGAAGCGCTACTCCACGAGGAACTGGACGAACTTCCCGAGACGACGCAGGATATCCACTACTTCGAGTCCGGTCTCGGTACGACCAACGCCGTCATCGAACAGAGCACCAACGACGACGTGACCGGAACGGACGTTCGCCAGTTGCTCGGCAGTGCGAACGTCCACGTCGAGGAAGACGGCGAAATCGAA
This sequence comes from Halostagnicola alkaliphila, assembly GCF_055379965.1. Taxonomy (NCBI): domain Archaea; kingdom Methanobacteriati; phylum Methanobacteriota; class Halobacteria; order Halobacteriales; family Natrialbaceae; genus Halostagnicola; species Halostagnicola alkaliphila. The sequence goes on from NZ_AP043826.1 coordinate 1,245,121, forward strand.
GAACGCGGCGTCCGCGACCTCGAGGCGGATTTCGATCCGACCTACACGGATACGTACCACCACGACGACGAGTACAGGCTCGGATTTCTCGCCCCCATCTACGCCGACGGAGAGCCTGACGGAATGATTATGATTAGCGTCAGCGTCGAGGACCGCGCCTCGATGTTCCATAACCCGATCGAGGGAAGCGATACGCAGGTACTCGATAGCGGGGACGGATCGGTGCTATTTGATTCGGCGGGAACCGACGACCTCATGGGCTTTTACCGATCCGATGAAACGGAGTCGATCATCGAGGACGAAGACGACGAAGCTGGCGTCGTGGAGTACGATGACACGGACGAACTCGTCTCGTGGGCGCCCGTCGACGGCACCGACTGGGTGCTCGCTTCCCACGCCCCGCAGGGAAGCGCCTACGCGCTCGCCGACGACGTCGGCAACTCGCTGCTCTTCCTCGTCGGGATCTCGCTCCTCGGGTTCATCGCCATCGGCCTCCTCATCGGTCGGCCGACGGCTCGCGCACTCGACGACCTCGCCGACGACGCACGCGCGCTCTCGGAGGGCGATCTCGAGGTCGAAATCGAGTCCACCGACCGATCCGACGAACTGGGGCGGGTCCAGAACGGGTTCGCCGACACCACGGACTACCTGCGGACGGTTGCCGATCAGGCCGACGCGATCGCTCGACAGGAGTTCGACGACTCCACCCTCGAGGAGGACGTTCCCGGTACGCTCGGCGAGTCGCTCGACACCATGCAACGAGATCTCGAGGAGTTCGTCGCAGAGATCGAGCGCTCACAAGTCGAGGCGCAGGAGGCTCGAGACGAAGCACAAGCGGCACAGAAGGAAGCGGAGGAGCTCGCACGGCAACTCGAGCAACAGGCCGAACGCGTGAGCGAGGCGATGGCAGCGGCCGCGGACGGCGACCTCACCGAGGCACTCGACGAGGACCTCGACAACGACGCGATGCGAGAGATCGCCCACGCGTTCAACGAGATGATAGACCAGTTAGAGGAGACGATCCTCACGATACAGCGCCTCGGCACGGAGGTCGACGAGGTCAGCGCCGATGTCGCCTCTCGAGTCGACGAGATCGAACGGGCGACCCACGACGTGAGCCAGTCGGCCGAGCAGATCTCCGCGGGAACGGATCGTCAGGAGACCAAGTTCCAGAGCGTCCTCTCGGAGATGAACGACCTCTCGGCGACCGTCGAGGAGGTCGCCTCCACGTCCGAAACCGTCGCGAACGTCTCCAGAGAGACCGCCGACCGCGCCGAGGATGCGAGCGAGGCGACGGACGATATCCTGACCGAGATGGACCGACTCGAGCGCCGAACCGAGACGATCGCCGACGAAATCGGTTCGCTGGACGAAGAGATGGGACGAATCAGCGAAATCGTCGATCTGATCGACGAGATCGCGGATCAAACGAACATGCTCGCGCTCAACGCGTCGATCGAGGCCGCTCGAGCGGGCGAGGCGGGCCAGCGGTTCGAAGTCGTCGCCGACGAAGTCAAGGAACTCGCCGAGGAAACCGCCGAAGCGACCCAGCAGGCGGATTCACTGATCGGCGAAGTACAGGAAAGCACCGACGAGACTGTCGGGAGCGTCCGCGAAATGCGCGATCAGGTCGACAGTAGCGTCGACTCCGTCGAAGACGGGATGGAGGCCATCGAGGACATCACGACGCAAGTCGAGGAGGTAAACGACGGCGTTCACGGGATCAATCAGGCGACCGACGAGCAGGCCAGAGCCAGCCAGGAAGTCGTCTCGATGGTCGAGGAAGCGACCGACGTGAGCGAAGAGACGAACGCCGAAGCCAACAGCGTCGCCGCGGCATCCGAAGAGCAGACGGCCTCGGTCTCGGAGATCGCCTCCGGAGCGCGCTCGCTCGCCGAGTCGGCCCAGGCGCTGAACGGCTCCCTCGAGGCGTTCGACGTGAGCGAGGATCGCGAGCGCGATGAGGAAGCCAAACGAGAGGACACGGGCGAGACGCTCGAGTTCGACGACGCTACCGTCTCGGAATAGCGTCCTTTGAGGAGCGTTGCGATCGCAGCAGTGTTTTCGGTCGCTTTCGTCAATCGGGGCGGCTAACGAACGACTTGATGATCCGCGCCTCGCCCCGGCGAAGGATGTTACTCGCCGTCGATTTATCGATCTCGAGCGAGTCGGCGAGCTCCGAAAGCGTACACTCTCTCGGAATCTCGAAGTATCCTTCCCGTATCGCAGTTTCGAGGACTTCCCGCTGGCGGTCGGTTAATAACTCGTCCGTTTCCTGTGTCCCGACGAGCGAACGGAGTTCGTAGGACAGCGGCGACCCCTCGAGTACCGCCAGAAGTCGATCCAGTTCTTTACGGGTGCCCGTTAGATCGAATTCGTACCAACCGTTTTGGACGGCGATCGGGAACTCGATCGTTTGTGCGGACTGTTCGACGAAGTCGTACAGAGCGGTATCCGTCGTCTCGTATTTCGCGAGCACGCGCCTGTCGTTCGACTCGAGCAGTTCGTAGGCCGCTATCGACGGATGATCGGCCATTTCGGCGGCCACGTCGTTCGGATGATCAGTGATCGTTTCGCCGAGCTCCAGTGCCGAGTCCTCAACCCGGTATCCGGACAGCAGTCTGAACGTGGCCCGTGGAAACGCTCTGGAAAGCTGGGTGATCCAGATGTCCGGCGGGAGTTGTATTTCGAACGTGGCGCTAATCATTCCTCTCGTCCCGGACGTGATTACGGCCATCGAGGGGAAATAACGAACGCTCTCGCCGTCACGAAACCAGCGGCGTAACTGCGAGCAGGAACGCCGCGAGCAGGAGTCCCGCGTAGAGACAGCCGACGAACCAGACGATCCGTCGGGGACTGCCGATTCGACCTTGCCGTTGGGCGACAGCCGACAGGTACCCCACCAGCGGGAGCACTTGCAGCGCGTGGAGTCCAACGAAGTGTGCCACCCGAAAGTCTCCGACGAGCGTCCAGCCCACCACCGGGAGTGTGTATCCGCTACCGACGGTGTTCGTATTCAGCGCGCCCATCGCCCCGCCTTCGAACGCACCGACGACGAACAGCCCGCCGCCGAGCGCGATTCCCAGCGCGAAGGCCGGGTGCACGTCGAATCCGTTTCGAGCCGCCCGGACGAACAGCCAGGCGATCAACAACGTGACTCCGACGATTACCAGCCCCATCGTCTGATAGACGGCCACGTCGAACGCCGTCGAGGAGTTAAAATGCGACTCGGTGCCGCGAAGAGCTTGACCGGAAATCGCGACGATTTCGATACCGAGCCCGATCGCGACGCCCCACGAAACCAGTCGGAGGAATCGATCTGAGACCGACAAGTGCGGGGTAAGCCAGGCGAGGGTCCCGGCGAACAACCCGATAGAGGCGGCGAACTTCGCGGGCTTGAGCCAGACGGGCTCTCCACCGACGGTTCTGTAGTCCACTCCGAGCCCGACGAGAAAGAGCAGTAGCAAACCGACGTGTGCCGCCGCGGTCCAGAATAGAACCGGATTCCGACGCCGGAGTTCTTGCGGGAGCGCCGCCAGTTTGTGAGCGGACCACCAGCGCCCGGTGTCGATCGATGAGACGTCTCTATCGTTCATGGAGCAATCGATGTCTGCGATTGTCGAATCTATTACCCCAACATGTTGGTGTCACGTATCGACAGTTGCCTCGAGGAAGGCACCAAAACGAACCGACCGTCGAATCTCCCTCGCCAGCGCCTCCGATAGTTCCCTACTGGAATGTGGTGAGAAAGCCGTACAAAAGCGCTACGCTCGGCCAAGATACGCTCCCGTCGCCGACGTGTGTCCGCGATTGAACGAGAGGATTTTAATCTCGATGACGTCCGCGACCTCGGCGTCCGAGGGCACGTCCTCGACGAAGACGACGAAGCCTTCGACTTTGGTCACCGCCTGGCGCTCGCCCGAATGGTGTACCGTGAACTCCTCGATCCCGACCGTTCGCTCGTCGCCGACGTCGACCGGCGGATCGCGGTTCTGGGCCTCCCGGTGGCTCTTTGCGGATTGTCGCCGGTCGCTCGAGGATCCCCCGCCGCGGAACCGCCTGATCAGCCACGATCCGAAGAGAACGATCACGATGGCACCGAGGGCGAGCGACGCTGCTCCGATCATATCAGTACAAAGTACCCCCGCGCCTCTTTGCTGTTCTGGTGACGTGGTCGCCGAACCGGTGGGTGTGATGGGCTCTCGCTAGCGGTGTTCCGTCGTCAAGTCGATCGCTTCGACCGAGTCGGGAACGTTCTCGAGCACCGCCGCCGGCCAGCCGAGGTGACCCAATCCGAACTCGGTGTCGGGGTTTTCCTCGACGAGCCGGGCGACGCCGTCGGCGGCAGCCTCGAGCGCTCCGTCGTCGATCCGGTCGGGAATTTCGGCGGTGAGGGGATAGCTCTTCGAGAGCGCCCGCGGGAACGGGCCGAAGGGCGGTTTGACTCGCCAGGAGTCGTCGTACGTCTCCGGGCCGTCGGAGTCGCCTTCCGTGAGAAAGAGAGTGTCGGGAACCGAGAGCCGCTCGAGTCGCTCCCGGTGGCGGAGCACTTCGGGGCGACGGGCGCTCTCGTGGGAGGTATAGAAGAACGCGCCCTTCGAAACCGGATCGGCGGCCTCGAGCTGGTCGGCGTGGTCCAGTAGCGTTCGGTAGCCGTCGAGCATCGTCGGGTGGGATCGGGCACGTTCTTCGACGAGCTCGAGGAGGTTCCCCGCTCGAATCGCCTGTTTGATCCGACGGATCTCCCCGAAGGTGACGTGGAGGTTGTGGGCGGCGAGGGTCTTCTCTCGTTCCTTGTTCGAAAGCGCACGAACTTCGTCGGGCGAGTGCTCGATACAGACGGGACACGAACACGGGAAGTACTCGATATCCTCGAGATGCTGGGTACCGCGGACCGTAAGATAGCGATCGTCGCGAGCGTAGAGGGCGTAGGCCGCGGAGTCGAACAGATCACAGCCCATCGCGACCGCGAGGGCGAACATCATGGGGTGGCCCGCGCCGAAGAGATGAACCGGTGCGTCGGCACCGAGCCCGCGTTTCGCGGCGGCGACGACGTCTATCATGTCGTCGTACCGGTAGTCGTTCATCAGCGGGACGACCGCGCCGACGGGGAATACGTCGAGATCGGTCGCGTCTGCGTGGCGACCGGCCTCTTCCCGGAGATCCGGATAGGTCGACCCCTGAACGGGTGCGTTGATTAGCATCTCTCCGACGTCGACCCCTTCGGCGATCTCGAGTCGGTCTTTGGTCGTCTCGAGTTCGTCTCTCGCCTGTTCTCGGGAAACGTCCGGCGGCGTGGGGATATCGACGGGCGTTCCGATGTCCGAGCCGATGTCGGCCTGAAACTGGAGGATCTCCTCGGTGGTGACGGTGATTTCGCCGTACTCCGAGAGCTGAAACGAACCCGAGTCGGTCATGATCGCCCCTGGGAAGTCGAGGACCTCGTGAAGTCCCTCCGACAGCGCTTGCTCGCGAACATCGTCGGTGTTGTAGATGATATAGGAGTTGGTGATGAGAATCTCCGCGCCGAACTCGTCGGCGAGTCGTCGAGGGGAGATCGTGTCTAGGTTCGGATTGATCACCGGGAGGAGCGCCGGCGTTTCGACGGTGACGTCGGCACGCGGCACGGTGAGTTCGCCGATCCGCCCTCCGGCGTCGGTGTCTTGGAGTTCGAAGCACTCGCGCATCTACCGTGTGTTTGCGAGCGAAGCGGTAAACGTTCCGTTCCATCGACCGCGATCGGCACGAATGGCGAGTGCAAGGATAACGGTCATTCGCCGTGAACGACATCCTGATTCCGTCGGCTAGGGTGTGAACGACTCACGAGAAGACGACAGTGAATCAGCCATTAGTGACCGTTTCAGGTTTTCTAACAGTGGTTTTCTCCGAGACAACATTGTAACAGTCGCCTCGTTTTAGCCCTGATAGGGATGTACTGTTGGAGGCATGGTTTCACGACCGCAGAAAATCGGTGTTGTATTCGTCGCCCTGTTAGTCGCCCTTTCGGGGGGTCCAGCCCTCGCCGGCGCGACAACGGCCGCCGACGACACCGGAGACACGAGCGCAACGCTAGAAAACGTACAGGTGGGTACACTCGACCTCGACAACGTTACCGTCGAGGACGCAACAATTGATGAGCTGAACGTCGAGAACCTCGATATCGAGGACGAGCAGGAACTCGAGGAGGAACTCGGCGATAACGGCGACAACGGCGCCGCTGACGACAATGAGACCGACGAGAACGGCGCCGCTGACGAGAACGGTGTCGCTGATGATGACGCCGACGCTGGCGACGTGACCATCTCCGACATCGAAATCGAGTCACTCGAGCTCGAGGATGTCTCGTTCGACGACCTCGAACTCGACGAGGACGAGATGGCGGATGACGAGATGGACGACACCGCTGATGACGACGAAGCAAACGGTGTTGACGACGAAGAAGACACCGCTGATGAGGAAGACAACGGCGTTGACGAAGAAAACGGCGTTGGCGAAGAAAACGACGAGATGAACGATGACGAGAACGACGCTCAGCAAGACCTAATCGACGAGGATGCTGACGAGCTAACCGTTCAGCAACTCACCATCGAAACGATGGACGTCGATCAGATGACCATCGACGAACTCACCGTCGAAGACGATGACGGCGTCATCGACCAGATCGGCGACTGGGTCGGTGGCATCTTCAACGACGATGGAAACGACGAAGCGGCTGACGACAACGAGACTGACGAGAACGGTGCCGCTGACGATAACGGCGTCGACGACAACGGCGTTGCTGACGAAGATAACAACGAGACTGACGACGAGAACGGTGCCGCTGACGACGAAAACGGTCAGACCGAAGAGATCGACGAACTCACCATCGAGCAGTTCGACGTTGACGATCTCAACATCGACTCGATGACTGTCGAGTCACTCGAGAGTGACGACGAGGCCGACGATGCGGAAGATGACGAGGCCGACGAACCCGCAGCTGACGAAGACAACAACGAGACTGACGAGAACGGCGCTACTGACGAGAACGGCGTTGCTGACGAAGATAACAACGAGACTGACGACGAGAACGGCGTTGACGACGAGAACGGCGAAACCGTCTCGCAGGCCTCCGCATCAGCGATCACGATCGGCGATGCGACGGCACAGACGCTCACCCTCGGCGACACGACCGACCTCGAGGAAGAAGTAGATGAGGAAGACGCTGAGGACGACGAGATGGATGACGACGAAGCAAACGGCGTTGACGACGAGGACGACACCGCCGATGACGAGAACGGTGCCGACGAAGAGAACGACGACCAGCCCTCGGTCGTTGCACTGACCTAATCAGCGCAACGATAGCGACGAGGTCGCTTCACTACGTCGACCACGCACCCCTTTTTTCGCGCTCACTCGTCCCCGAAGAGTCGGTAGTACGAGAGCGCGAGCACCGTTCGCCCGTCACGGATGGTTCCGTCGGCAACGGCTTCGGTGAGGTCCTCGAGCGTCGTCGTCGCGACGCGAATGCTCTCGTCGTGATCGAGTTGCTGATCGGCCGTCGGTCGACAGCCTCGTGCGACGAAGAAGTGGACGACCGTGTCGGCGAACCCGTTGGCGGGCTCGACGGTCACGAGCGACTCGAGAGTGTCGGCTTCGTAGCCGGTTTCCTCGCGAAGCTCGCGACGGGCGGCCGCCTCGAGGTCGACGTCGTCGGATTCGGTGCCGCCGACGGGGAGTCCGCGATTGACTCTGGAAACCGCCTGTCGCCACTCCTCGATGCAGACGATGTCTCCGTCGGGGGTCAACGGGAGGATGCAGACGCTCGGCGGCTCGGTGAGGTAATCGAAATCGGTTTCGGTTCCGTCGGGAAGCTGAACGGTCTCGTTAACGATATCGAAGCCCGGACAGGAGTAGGCTACCGTGCTGTCGGTGGTCTCCCACGCGAGCGAATCCTCGTTCATAGCGGCCGATACGCCGGTCACCCGCAAAAATACAGCGACAGCGGCCCCGCTTGAATCACCGAGGCGGAGTCGCGGCGAGTAGCCACTCCAACTCGAGACGAACGAAACCGCTGTGGAGAGCGTACACGCCCTATAACAAAGCCATAGATCGATGAAGGTCGTTACTCAGAGGGTGATCCATGGACCAGCTTACAGGATTCCAACGTGACTTGTTGTACGTTATTGCAGGAATGGACCGTCCGTCCGGTCAGCAGATTCTGGACGATATCAATAGGTACATCGACCAACCGGTTACGCACGGTCGACTGTACCCGAATCTCGACACGCTCGTCGAGTTCGAACTCGTCGAGAAAGGAGAGATCGACCGTCGGACGAACTACTATGCGTTGACCCCCAAGGGACGACGCATTCTCGAGCAACGACAGGAGTGGGTAGAACGATACGTCGACGCTTGATCGTCGTGTGCCGACGCTTTCTTCACTCCTTCCTCCTCGACCGTCGGCTCCCGCCGTTCCCGCCGGTGGCGCTCGAGCCCGCTTGGTCGCAGACAGTTCCAGAGTAACAGGCTTCGAGCGACTGCTCGTTGCCGTATCCGTCCTGATCGATTCGTTCGGACAGTTATGTCCGGATTCACTAGGGAGCAAAACCAAAAGAAGACGGCGACCACCGTGTTTCGACGACGGTTCCAATCTCCGTCGGGGTAACGGGGAGGGGACGTTCTCTTCGAGTGCCGGATTCTCCGTTAGTAGTTCGACTCGTTGCCGGCGGTTTCGTCGCCGTCCATTGCGCTTTCGTTGCCGTTCGTTGCCGTCTCGTTGTCAGCGCCGTAGTCGTCCGAATCAGTCACGTCATCCGAACCGGCGTCGTCTTCTGGGGCTTCCTCGGCGTCAGGTCCGTCCTCGTACTCGTCAGTCTCATCGTCTGAATACTCGTCGGCTTCGTCTTCGGGGTCCGGCTCGTCGGCCTCCGACGGGTCGTCTTCGACCATCGCCATCGGCCCGTCCTCGGTCAGGGCGACATCGAACGCTTCTTCGTCCGCTTCCGGCTCGAGGTAGCCGATCGCGTAGGCGGTGTACGCGCCGCCTTGCTCGAGGGTCACGTCGAGGCTGGCAACCGCTTCTTCGACTTCGTCGGGAGCGTTTTCGACCTCGTCGTCCTCGTAATCGTCTTCCGTGCCGTACTCGTCATCGGCACCGTTCTCGGACGCTTCGTCGTCGTGGTGCTCGCCGGCTCCGTTATCGTCCCCGTCGTCTTCCGAATTGTCGGTCGCATCGTCCTCGTACTCGGGAGCCTCTCCGCCAGCGTCAGGCTCTTGGGCTCCGTCTGCGGCCGGGAGCACGTCGAGGCTATAACTGCCGGCGGGCAGTGCGACGTAGTTCGTCGCCGCGCCGAACGAGACGTTCTCGAACAGTTCCATCGAGCCGTCGTTGCCGACGACGTCGACCGCCGGTGCGTCCGGAGACGCGTGTGCGAGCCGAACCAACGAGGATCCAGCGTCGGTCAGAATCAGCGGGCTGAACGTGTCGGCCTCCAGCTCACCGATCGCTGCGACGGTGTAGAACGCCTGCCCGAAGTAAACGTCGTCTTCGAAGACGACGGCTTCCGAGTCGCCCGCCGCGGTGATCGTCACCGCCGCCGTTCCCGGTTCGATTTCGAGATACGGCGTTACGTCGTTGTAGTCGACCGACTCGAGAACCTGTTCGCCGTCGAGGTAGATATCGACCGCCGGAGCGTCCGGCGAGAAGTGTGCGACTCGAACCGCAGACACGCCGTCCGGGACGTCATCGTCGTCGATATCGTCGTCCGGTGCTCGTTCGTCGTCCTCGTGTTCGCCCACCGCCAGTGCCGACCCAGTGAGTGCCGCTCCCGCTCCTAGCGCGCCAATCGCTGATAGTGTTGCACGTCGTGTTGTCATCATTAGACACTGTCTAGTGGGGACGAGATGGGGAAAAGGGAGATAGTCAGTTACCCTGATTGTCAAACCCTTTCCTCGGTGAATCGTTCGTAGGCCGAGACTGTCAACCGGCGCTTCGGATGTAGGGTCGACGTGAAAACGAGAAATCACAACCTACACGTGACAAACGCGGACTCGAGTCGACGATAGAGACGCGAGTTAGCGGCGGGGACCCGTTGGCGGTGCCGTGAGTTGGAGTCGGCGGCACAAGTTAGAACCTGGTCTCCGACGCCCGCTCATCGCTCGGCGGTACCCAGCGATACTTCCGAGAGATCGGACTCGAGGGAGGCTATCTCGGCGTTGAACGAGTCGACGAACGCCCCCACGTCGTCGGCGAGCCGCCGGAGTTCGGACGCGGCTGGCGGTCCGTACTGCGAGACGAGATAGGTTCCATCGGAGCCGCCGACGCGGAGATAGGACACCTCACTGCCGTCCCACTTGAGTTCCCAGCGGGTTCCCGATATGGTCGTCGAGTACGTTCCATACTCGCCTTCGTAGCGGTGTAACTGCCCCGCCATCTGGGTCGCGGCCTCGTGAATCCGCCGGACGATCCGGTCGCGTTCGGCGACGAGATCCGCCGCCGATTCGATCGGCGGGAACTCGTCGGGAACGTCCTCGAGCACCTCGTCGAACGACGCGACGTACTCGTTGTAGGCGTCGATAAACGCCCCGTAGTCTTCCATCGCTCTCTCGAGCGCCTCGGGATCCGCCGGCTGTTTGGTCGAGATAACGTACGTTTCGTCGCCGGAATTCGGGTCGAATCGAAGGTACTGGATGTCGCCGGCTTCGTATTTCACCGTCCACGTCGCGGCCTCCGTGTCGAAGGTCTCCTGTCCGTAGTCGCCGCCCTGCAACAGGGCGAGTTCGCGAGCGATCTGGCCCGCGTGCGATCGCACTCGAGTGGTCACGTCGTCCCGTCGTTCTGTGATTGTTCCGGTTTCGGCAACGTCGCGCTCTAACCCATCAGTCATTCGTTCGGACGGATGGTCCGAGTGCCGGTAACGGTTGCGCTCGCCCTCGAACACCTCCCGAATCGGAGAATATGCTCCGGCGGTGTGCTCTGTGAACCAGTTGTGATTGTTCGAACAGGCCCGCCCGTTCTCGATCCCTTCTCCTCGTCAATAACCGACACAAATATTGCCCACACAAAGAACGTTTTACCAGTTTTGTCTAATGAGTAAATAGCCCTGACGGTGGGAGTACTAGCACCCATTCCCACCTCACTCAGGGTTGTCAGAGGCACGAGTCTCCGCCACGGGACGGCGGAGATTCGACGTCGCAGAAGATCTGATAGCTATCTGCGACACGAAGGGCGGGTCAGAGCGGACGAGAACTACCCAAACGCTGTGGACGCAGTTCTCTCGCTCGTCCGTTTCGTTCTCGCGGGCTCAATTCTAGTATTACTAATACTTGTTCGAGATTTCGTCGTAGATACGAAACTACCCGTTCGCTCGAGATCGTGTCTGGGTCACAACGCAATCGCGTCGACTCACCACAGCTCGGCGATCTGTTGTCTCGTCTCGGCAACCGATCCAGAATTATCGACCGTCTGGTGGGCAATCGTCGGCGGTTCGAATTCCGATTGGAGCAGCTGATGAACCGAGAAGTCGGCGTCGCTCTCGTCGTCTTCGCGTTCGTTGATTCGTTCGCGAACGACTTCCTCGCTGCAGGTGACCCGCACGAGTTCGAACGTCGCGTCCGTCTCACGGGCCACACGACGAGCCCGGCTTCGAAGCGACTCTCGTCGGAAGGTTCCATCGAGGACGGCCACACCCTCATCCTCGAGAGCCGTTCGCGTGCGATCGAACAGTTCGTCGTACGTAGCCTGAACCTCTTCGTCGGTGTATTCGGGTTCGGGAAACAGGTCTTTTCGAACGACGTCGGTTCGGAGCAAGACGCCGTTAGCGCGTTCGGTGAGCTCGCGTGCGACTGTCGTTTTTCCCGTCCCGGGCAGTCCACAGACGACGACGAGACGCTTCTGTTCGGACATTCGGCTTTCGATGGGAGAATGTCGCGGCGGGGTTTAGTCGCTTGTGCTTCGACCCGCTTACCGGTCAATCGATCACAACTACTCGTCGCCGCCGGTGCTCAGAACCGCTCGTAGCCGTCGGTGTCGAGAAAGTGGTGGGAAACGGTAATCGCCTGATCCGCGTGGAGGCGCTCCGGACCGAGACGGAGCCGCCGGTCGGCGTACTCCCCGAGGAGTTCCTGCTCGTCCGCCGTGAAATCGTGGTGATCCGAGAGGACGAATACGGGATCCGCCGGCACCGACGCGTCGACGACCGCTTCGCCGTCCTCGTGAAGCTGGACGACCGTACCGTCCTCCGCGACCGCCTCGAGCGTCGCCTCGAACCCGCGTCGGTAGAGTTCGACGCCGGGGCTCGGTTCCGCCGGAAGCGCGCCGATGGCCTCCTCGCGGTGCTCGAGTGCGGTCCGAACGAGCGCGGCGGTCGAACGCTCGTCGGGGTGGAGATTCCGCAGTTCGCTCCCGTCGAAGCTGATCGTGAGTTCGTCCTGCATCACGAGGTGGACGCGAACGTCCTCGCGGATGCCGTGGGAGGTGACGAACGACGCGGTGATCGACCGACAGAGCGCGTCGAGTCTGCCCGCCCCGCCGGCAAGGTTGTCGAGGGAGAACTCCGGTTCCGTCGGGACGTCGTGCCCGATGAGTACAAACTGGCGCATACCCGGAATTTGGTCCATCGCGGGGATAGCACCAGCGGTCCGGGAGCGACGGGAACTGCTGAGAGATTTCCGATAAAATGGCGACGGCTCGGGTGTCGGTTACGCCTCTGTGTCGGTTTTTCGCCCTCAAGCGAGGATCGACCGGGCGTACCCTAGCCCGGGCATGCCGTCGCGGTACCAGACGAGCGCGGCCCCGATGAACAGCCCGAACTGGAAGATTTCGTACGGGCCGAGCGCGTAGTAGGTCAGGATGGCGTCGAAGATGCCGCCGACGGGTTCTTCCGGCGGCTGTTCGACCGCGGGCCAGAGGAGGAATTCGGTACCGGAAAAGTCCCCTCGAAGCGCCGACGGTGGAATATCCGTGAGAACGTGGGAAACGTGGCCGATGACGAACGCCGTTCCGACCTCGAGCCGATCGAACCGAATCGCGAGCGCGTAGACGACGGTGACGAGCGCGATCGCGAAGAAGATCGAGTGACCGAGCGTTCGCCCGCCGGGAAGCACGTCGAACGTCCACGCGAGCGGTTTGTCGACGAGGTCGGGAAGCTGCGATCCGATCGCGAGTGCGATCACTGCCAGTGCACTCGGCGCGCGGTCGAATCGGCGGTGCGTGTAGAAACTGTACAACAAGTACGCGACGCCGAGGTGTCCCCAGGGCCACATTATCTCTCTGGACGTTCTCGAGGCACGGAAATAGCCGTGTCGACTCGCGGCTTCGACCTGCAGGTGCATGGCCAACCCCTTCGGTATCGACCGACGGAGTGTAGTGATATGGCAACGACCCAATCCGACGGCAGTCGGTTAGTCGCCCTTCTCGAGGGGCGGGCGTGCCCGTCCTGTTCGGACGGGAAACTCGAGAAAGGGCGCTACAAGGGAAACGAGGCGGTCATCTGCGATAGCTGTGAGACGCCGCGCGCGCAGTTGTGGTAAACACGATCGAACGACTATGACTGAACTACAGATCCCTCCCGAAGCCGACGAACGAGAAGCGATGGAACTGGTCGACGACTTGGTCGATATCGGCGACGTCGTCGAAGTCGAGAGCTACGCAATGACCGGCGAGGAACGCACCGAGGTGACCGGAGAGATCACCGGCAGCCGGAACCCCGACTCCGAGCCGGCGTACCTCGAACTCGACGGACAGCCGGCTGGCGAGGGGAGCGTTCCCTACGAAGAGATCGAGACGGTTATTCGAAGAGAGGAGCAGTAGCCGATTTCCTCGCCAAGCGAGGCAATCGCGCCGAGAGCCGACCGATGTCGACATTCTTTACCGGTCGCTCACCCTCGAGTCGAACACGTGCTTACCACCGTTACGACGCTTCTCGTGGGAGCGGTCTTCGGCATCGCCCTGGCCGCGCCACCGGGGCCGATGAACGCCATTATCGCCGAGGAGAGCGTGCTCCGCGGATGGACGGCGGGGTTCAGAGCCGGCCTCGGAGCTATGCTCGCGGACATCGTTTTCTTCATCGGCGCACTCGCGGGCGCCGTCGCAATTATCGATCACTATCCCGTACTCAGACCCGCTCTCTATCTCGTCGGTGGCGTACTCATGCTGTATTTCGCCGTCGGCGCGTTTCAGGAGGCGGGGTCCTCGAGCGGCTTCATCGACGAGACCAAGGGAGCCTCGAGAGGCTTCCAAAAAACGTTTGCGCTGTCGCTGACGAACCCCTACCAGATCGGGTTCTGGCTCACCGTCGGCGTCGGCCTCCTCCAGTCGGGCACTCTCGACGTCTTCGCCCACGTTCCGGGCGTGGGTGCGGCACTCGAGGGGGCGCTGGTCGTCCAGACCGGTTCGGTCGCACTGTTGCTCGGCTTTTTCATCGGAATCGCGGTCTGGATCGTGAGCTATCCGGCCGCGCTCGTTTCGGTAGGCCGGCGTCTCGACGCCTTTGCCCCAGTTATCTCGATACTGAGCGGCGTCGTTCTCGCCGGCTTCGGCGTCGTCTTCCTGGTGATGGGAGTCGGCGGCGTCGTCTGAGGTTGTCTTTGACTCTAGGTCGGAGTGTCCCGCGCTATCAAAATCTCTCGAAAAGAGTCGTCTCGTCGACCGCGTCTAGCCGATATACCGCAGGTCGTCGTCGGTCGGCATCTCCATCGACTGCTGTTGTTGCTGTTGTTCCATCTCCTGGATCTTGCCGATGACGTCTTCCATCTCGTCGGCGCGCTCGTCGAGCGACTCGTACTCAAGGTCCATCCCGATCGCTTCCTCGAGCACTTCGAGCACTGCTCGAGCGCTCTTGGGATCGACGAGGTAGCCGCTGGTTTCGCCCATCAGACACGCCGCGTCGAATCCGCGTCGCGCGCCGAGTCCGAGCAACAGGCCGCTTACGCCGACGATACCGCCCGCCGGTTCGTCCTCGCGGAACTCGACGCCGATGTCCTCGAGGGGTTCGACGCGAGATTCGTCGGTGACCGCGCCGATGACCGCGTACTCTTCGATGAGTTCGCCGGTCGGAACGCCTCCGAGAGAGTAAATCTCCGACGTGTCGAACTCGTCGGCGATGTCGAGAAAGGCGCTCGTGAGCGCGTAGTGACCGGCGTTGGTCTGTGCCTGGTGGTCGCCGGTGAGCACGAGCATGTCGCGGCCTTCGGGGTTCGATACTGCGTGTAGCGTCGCACACGTCAGTTCGGCGACGCCGTCCTCGATCGTGACCTGTGGCGGGAACTCGCGCGAATAGACGCGTCGAATCACGGTGCTCTCGTCGTCGAGCTCCTCGAGAATGTGCTCTGCGGCGAGCGTTCCGACGTGTCCGACGCCGGGCAGCCCTTCGACGAGTACTGGGTCGTCGACCTCGACCTCGGCAACTGCGTCGACCTCGAGTTCGTCCATACCCGTATCAGCGATTGCGACGCTTAAGTGCGCGTCGGTACTCGCCGTGTTTGTCGGTCGGATCGAACGGTGCCGGCGCGCTGTTGACGGCGTCGGCTCCGCAGTCCGGGCACGTCTCAGAAAGCGTGTAAACCGGGCGTTCGTGGGCCTGTTCCCACGCCGAACACACCCGTATGTTAGATTTCATTCGTTGTCCCCTTCGCACGCAACAGTGGGCGTGCGACGACTCCCCTTCACGTTCTTACTCGTCGTCGGTCTTGCGCTCGCGGTGGTACTCGCCGTCGCCGCCCTGCTCTTGAATCGCCGCAACCGCGCGGCTCGCGCTCTCTTCGAGCTGAGATTCGGCAGTCTTGTAGTTCGGCGCACGGACCTTGATGCGGTACTCCGGTGCACCGACGTAGACGACCTCGAGTTCGACCTCATCGGGCACCCCGCCGTTCCCTTCGGCGGCCTCGAGCGCCTCACGGATGCCGTCGACGCCCGACGGAGAGGCGTTCTCGAGATCGACGTAGCCGGTGACGTTGACGTACGGAACCGAGACGTTTTCTCGGGCAGTTTCGACGAGTGCGTCGATCTCGTCGTCGGTGAGATCGGTGTCTTCGAGGGCTTCCTCGCCGTGGATCGCCGCCTGCTTGAAGCCGTTGTAGAGGCTTCCGTGAACGCCGATCAGTTCGTTCGCGATCGCGGTGTAGGCATCGTCGTCGCTGTCCTCCTCGAGCGCCAAGTCCATCCAGTTGTCCGCTTTTTGCTCGTTTTTCCAGTCCTGGATCTTGTCCGAGCGCTGGTGGTCGTTGACGTCTTTGAGCGAAAGATCGATCTGTTCGTGGGACTCGTCGACGTCGAGGACTTTACAGACGACGATCTGGCCTTCGCGGACGTGGTCGCGGACGTTTTTAATCCAGCCGCTCGCGACCTCGGAGATGTGAATCAGGCCGCGTTTGTCCTGATACTCCTCGAGATCGACGAAGACGCCGAAGTCCTCGATCTCGTCGATCTTGCCGACGACGAGTTCGCCGGGGTCGGGCCAGCCACTGTACTTCATCGTGACTCGACTGTCTCTACGATCTCGTGGTCGATTTCGGCTTTGCCGCCGGTCGGTCGGGCGAGCGTCGTTCCGCAGACAGCACACGCGACCTCCGTGGAGGCTTTTCCGAAGACGATCTGTTCGTTCTCGCAGTCACCGCAGTGGACGTTGTAGTAAGATCCTGCCATTGTAATCACTCTTGGAATTCGATTCGGCCAGCGCGCCATCCTTCTCGAAGGTGTGCGCTGCCACACTCGTTACAGCGGTATTTGAGGTCGGTCTTGTTCGTCGGTTTGTTCCCACTGGGAACTTTCGAGAACTTCCCGGAGTTACCGATCGAAGACGTCTGGCGTTTTCGCTGTCGGTCGGCAACCTTTTTCATCCCAGTCTGGCGACCGGTTCGAACCTTCTCGACTTCGTGCTGGTGATGTTCGTTACAGTGCGGACAGTACGTATTGAATCGGCGTGGCATCTGCATGGTTAGTTCACTTGAAGCAGGCTATGATTGCGCCGCTTAAAACCCGTTTGGTTCGTCGTCGCGGGAACCCGTCGACGGAGCCCGAACGGAAGGCGCATCGCTCCCACCACGCTCTATTCAGCGCGATAGATGTCGGCTCGACGACCGAGACGGGGTGAATTCACGTCGAGTCGACTCGAGTGACCGAAGTCGAGCGGCGATCGGAGTTGACGGATACTGGTACTGCAACGGGTGCTGATTCATGACGCCTTTGGCGTCGTACGCGTGAGCGCCCGCGAGCGCACAGTCATTCAAACCACTTTTACTCCGTCTATCCGTCCGTACTTTTACTCCGTCTACACGTCTCGTCTGATCGCCCAATTGCCCGTTTCGTTGCTACGATCGTCCTGAACCGGGTTCGCTAACTGCGGGCTTCGAAGCGTTTAATCCGCTACCGTTCGAACCGCCGACTATGAAGCGGCTTATCATCCACGGCGACCCCGGTATTCGGAAGGGTGCTGTTATCGACTACGAGGGGGAGGAGCTGGTCTGTTTCGGTATCAGTCGCAACGGCGAGTGGCACGGTCCCGAGGAGGTCCAACTCTGGTGTACCGTCGGTGCCGAATCCGAGTTCGACGAGTTCGAACGCCGGGAATTCCTTCCGCATTTCCTCGATGTCGACCGCGTCGACGCCGAAGCCGTCGACGTGGTCCGACCGCAGGGCGACCTGGCAGTGTGAACGTCGATTGGCAGGTCGCCGGAGTACGTCTCGACCGGCTGTCACCACGATTCAAGCGTCTGCTCGGCGAGACGGCCGCTGTCAGAACTCTTTTCTTTACCGATCGGCAGTAATAGATACAGATGGGTCGAACTGCTGGTGTTGGTATTGCCCGCTCTTCGACCGGCTATCGGTTCTCTCGAGCGCTTTTTTTGCAAACCCGAACGTCAACTCGATTCGAGAAGATCCCCATTGAACGCGACAGATCCATCGGACTCGACGAACGCACTGGTCTACCAGACGACGATCAGAGCACAGTTGTTAACTCAGCCCTCAGTAGCGGAGCCGTTCGAAATTCGACGGTATGATGAGTAAGTCATTTACGGAGATTCTTCGAATTCGACTGTCTGCCCTGCGGTCTCGAGCTCGCTTCACACAGTTTGCAGGTGTCGGGCTCGTGGGTGCGACCGTCGACAATGCCGTTCTATTCGTACTCGTCTCGCTGACGGCGCTCGGACCCGTCGGCGGCAAGATCATCGCCTGGATCCTCGCGATCGGCGTGATCTTCGCGATAAACGAACGCTGGACGTTTTCCTCCTACGGGAAAATGGCGCCTCGAGCGCTGGCTCGAAGATTGCTGAAGTCGTATTTCGTCCGGTTTGCCGGGTTTCTCGTGACGCTTACGGTATTGACTGTGCTGGTCTACCGGTACGATGTTGGGGTTATGATCGCCAACGTGATCGGGATCGGCGTTGGCTTTTTCGTCAACTACACCTGTGAGAGCCTTTACACGTGGAAGGTCCACCAAGACTAACGGTAGAAACCCCCATACGGTGGTCGAATCACAACCCTTAACTAGGCAAACCCGATATGATATGATAGCGGGATGGGATAGCCAGGAGATTCCGGCGGGCTCATAACCCGCAGACCGGTAGTTCAAATCTACCTCCCGCTATGTTTTGGCGCGAACAAATTCGTGAGCGCCATCCATAGCACGAGTTGTTTGAACGAGAGAAGACCGGAGTGAAACGGCGGTCTTCACGTAGTTCAAATCTACCTCCCGCTACTTTTCAGGGATTCAACACCGAACGCCGAGCGTAGCGAGGCGTGAGTCGGAATCCCTGAAAATGGTTTAGAGTGAAGTACCGCGGGCGCAGTGTCCCGCGGCATCCGTGTCTAACCCTCGCTGGGCGCAACCGACTTTAATTCCCCTCGCACTTGCCCCTCGACAGAGGCTTGTGTCGCCTTTCCGTGGCGATCAACACCCGAACCAAATACTGGTCCGTGAGGGTCGGCTCCTCCACCAGGGCCCGATACCGTCCGTCTCACCTTCTTCACTCGCGGAAGGGTGTTGAGAGACGGCACATTCTCATCTCTATCCCACAGCCACTCCTGGATCACGCACACTGCTGCTTTCCGATCGGCATGATCCTGGAACGAACAATCCGTACACTTGAACCGCTTCTTCCTACGGTTTGTACGAGCTTTGTGCAGGCAGTCAGTGCATGGGCAGCGCTGACTCGTGTATTCAGGATCGACATCTTGACTTGGGATACCGTTCCAAGCGGCTTTGTACGTGGTGAATTCGCGTAGTTTAGCGAATGGGAGGCTGTGGAGGCGTCGGTTCATTCTGGTGCCGTAATCGATGTCGTCTCGCATGTCTTTGAGGTCTTCAAAGACAACAACCGGTGTATCGAACTGCGAGAGCCACTCGACTACATCCCGTGAGACCTTGTGCAGTTGGTCGTCAACGAAGTCCCGTTCCTCAGTCTGTACGACCGCATCCATCGCACTCTGACCTGCCTCTTGCATACGCTTGCGTTTCGTGAAGAACTCGTGACGGACCCGTTTGATATCGGGATATTCGATTACCGTGGAATCGATGACGCCGTCTTCACGGGTCAGGGCGGCGAGTGCGGTGCAGTCCTCGTTGATATCGACACCGACGATCGTGTCAGCGGTATCTGGTGAGGCAACTGTGTGCGTTTCGTGCGTAGTGGTGACATGGAGACGCCATTCGTCGTGTTTGTACACGAGTTCGGCAGTGCCGACACGCCAGTCAGCACTGGTAAGGGCAGTCTTCACTCGTTCGAGGTGATCTGGGCTGCCCTGGAGAGTGCCGCGAACATAGTTGTACGGTTTGTAACTGATGCGGAACGCAACCTCTCCATTTTCGGTGAGTGTAAGCGCGTACCCTTCATTGTGATTCATCCGTACCGGGTACGGCTCATCGATGTATGTTCGCGGCCTGCCCCAGTCAAGACGATCGTCGTCTTTGTGTTCGTGGTAGGGTTCGATCTCTTGGAGAGCCTTCTCGATGAGTTGTTGAGTGGTGTTTTTAACGTGGGTAGCACGTTCAGTGACGGGGTCTTCGATGTCGTCCCAGTCCCACCCGTGCCGGTCGAGACGGTTGACTTCGTTACGGATACGTCTGGCTTCAAGCGACGCCTCACGCAAGTTGGCAGGCTCACCCTCAGTAATGTCGAGACCGAACGACAGCGAGTGGGTGAGCGCTACCTCTTGCATATCTCTATAATTGTGATAACCCATTATAAAACTACAAATCAGCAGTGAGAGTTGCACTGAGTGACGGCATTCAGCCCCGGGCACGGTGGCCCGGGGCACTCTGCCTGTTACCTCTGTAGATTTGAATGAGACGAGGCGCGCGCAACGAAGTGAGCACGTCTCGGCGTGGTTCAAATCTACCTCCCGCTATGTTTTGGCGCGAACAAATTCGTGAGCGTCATCCATAGCACGAGTTGTTTGAACAAAAGAAGACCGTCGTTTCACTTCGGTCTTCGCGTGGTTCAAATCTCGTCTGCTCTGTTTTCAAACTAGGTAGCGAGGCGGATTCCCCGCCCCACCGTGGGCGGGGTTGAAAAAGCCACGAACGACCACTCGGCGTGACGTAACCGCGATCGAACTCTCCGTCTACATATGGTTTTGTACAAACATTCTGTAACCGTCGTTCGTCGAACGCGCAGGATGACTGTGTCGCCTCGTTCCGCTCGAGTGCGTAATTCACCGCATTGGATATCTCTCGAGAGGGCGACTGCGTAACGCGCGTCTCGAGTCCGAGCCCGCCTCGAGATATGTTCTCTTCTCACTATCCACGAACGTGTCTATTTATGGCCTACTTTGCTCACTAGTACACAAGAAACCTCATGCTAATTCTCTTCAGCCTTTCCTCATTTCTGTGGACAAATGGACGGGTATGTAGTTCCTTCATTTTAATACGACAGTAGTGGTGTAGATATAATTGGTAAAACGATAACTTATTTATGCCATGATCATAGTATCTGTGACGTAGTATCCCATGATCGATAACCCCCAATTCGAACGTTGTGGTGGGCCCGAATTAATTGGGCGAGTGTTTGGTTGGAAGGACATGGGTGACGAAAGTAGACATAAAATTGGAAAATCCAATCATGACCCAACAATTACATTCTCGTGAATCAATTATTGACCGTCGAACCGTCCTTCAAGGAATTGCAGCGGCAGGCGTCGCTGGCGTCGCTGGGTGCCTGGGTGGGGACGGCGACGAGGAAGTAGACATCGATGCGGCACTCGAGCGAAACGAAGTCGACATCGACGAAATCGTCGAGGGAGGGCGTCTCGAGTTCGCCATTCCTCGAAGCAGCATTTCCGATTACGATCAAGCCCAGAGCACCCAGGCCGAAGACACGGTGGTGTTCGAGGCCGTTTACGATGGATTGTTGAAGACGAACTCCGACGCCGAATCCTTCCTCTGGATGGTAGAAGAGTACGAGGCCGACGAGGCTAACGACGTTAGCGCGGTCGATTACGAAGACTATATGATCGAGGTGGAACCCGCCGAAGTCGACGATGGGGTTCCCGTTTTCGATCTGGACGGCGAGAACAATCTCGTTTTGATGCAACACCCGGACGATCTTCCCGCAGAAGAGGGGGAATCGATGCGGGTTCTCACTCGAGACGAAGCCGGGGACGCCGTCGCCGACGGCGTGTTCGGCGTGAGAGTCGAGGGGCGCCTGCACGAAGGCATCGAGTTCCACAACGGCGAGGAAGTCACCGCGGAGAACGTCGTTCGCTCTTACGACCGATACGTCGGCTCCGACAACCAAGGCCAGTATTTCGATAGCTTCCTGCACGCCGAAGCGACCGACGGCGACGACGGATACGAGTTCGAACTCTACGCGCAGGAGGCCGACGCCGCCGCTTTCATCGAACTACCGCCCGTAATTTTCCCCTCGGATCACTTCGATGTTCCAGCTGGCGATCTGGACCCGCGGGACGACGAGGATATGGTGCCGATCGGAACGGGTCCGTACGAAGTCGCGGAGTTCGACGAAAGTCAACAACTCCTCCTCGAGCGGACCGACAATTACTGGGTCGAGGAAGTCGGCCTCGAGAACATCCCGTGGTACGACGGACCGGCGGACTTCCCGGAGGGCCCCGTCATCGACGAGATCAACATCCGGTTCGCCGACGACAGTACCGTACGGAGCAACGCCTTGGAAGACGGCGATGCCGATATCGCCTACGAGTTGCCGTCCGAGGCCCGCAACAACTTCCACACGTCCGACGATTACGTCGTCTCCGCGACGGAGGCGCTCGGTTTCAAGTTCATGCAGTTCCCGATGGACGACACCGATACCGGCGGTGCCTTCGCCCAGCGGGAGGTCCGTCAGGCGGTCAGCGCCCTTATTCCTCGCCAGCAGATCGTCGACCTCGTCGAACAGGGATGGGGAGAGCCCGCGGAGGTTCCGTTCCCGGAACCCGCCGCCGAGCTCGGGACGGCCCAAGAATACGACGAAATCGTCGAGGAGGACTGGGCGTACAACGTCGAGCCCGATGTCGAGGAGGCGGAAGCCTTGCTCGAGCAGGCGGATGTCGAAATTCCCGTCGAAGTAACGATCGAGACGAATTCGGACGACGACGAACGGACCGACAAGATGGAACTCGTCGTCGACGAGTTAAACGACAGCGAGTTGTTCGAGGCCGAACTGGAAACCCCTGCGGAACTGGGTGATTGGACCTCGGACCTCTACACGGACGAAGCTCGAACTGATAACGCAGAACGTAACGCTCCGGCCGTTATCGGTCTCGCCGGAACTCCCGACGCCCACGGGTTCGTCGAAGCGATCACCGATCCGGATAATTACAATGGGTGCTGTAATTTCTTCCTGGCGGAGGGGGTGCTCCCTGAGGAGTTCATCGATCAGTTGCGTGGCTGCCGGTTCGGCGTCGACGTCGCCGAGGATCAGGACGCCAGAAGAGCAGCCTACGACGAGTTCTGGCCGGAGTACGCGGATATGTGTGCGAACACGATCGTCGACTACTCGCTGAACACCGGAACGACCAACGACGATGTCGTGGGGTTCAACGTCCATCCGCAGACCCAAATCATCCTGAGCTACGCGCTGTACCATCCTGCAGACGAGCAGATCATGTATCTGGATCGGTAACGCAGTTCCGTTTCACAAATTCCCATAGGAATGAGTTTACAAAGATACATACTACGACGGGTACTCACGTCTATTCCGGTTCTGTTCGGCGTTTCAGTGGTAACGTTCGGAATTATGCACGCCGCTCCCGGCGATGTCGTCAGTCAGATGGTCGCGGCAAATCCCAACGTTCCGCCCGGAGAATCCGTTCGACTCCGCCAGGAGTTCGGACTCAACGACCCTATCTGGGTCCAGTATCTCGACTGGATGCAGGGAATCTTCACCGGCGATTTCGGCGAGGTGTACTCCTCGAGTCGGAGCGCCGATGCGATCGTGATGGCGCGGCTTCCGGAAACGCTCCTTCTCGCAACGTTCGGTTGGGTGTTCGCGATACTGATCGCCGTTCCGGGAGGAATCTACGCGGCGGTCAACAAAGACGAACTCGGCGACGATGTCAGCCGATTCGCCGCCCTCTCGGGTATTTCGATTCCGAACTTCTGGCTGGGTCTGATGTTGATGGCGGTTTTCGCCGTTCAGCTCGATCTGTTTCCCACGCTCGATCCCCAGACGGGCTTGCTCTCTCGAGAGATGCTCTGGTGGTTGATATTGCCGGGTGTCACGATCGGGACGGCGGCCTCGGCGAACATGATGCGGATCATGCGGACGTCGATGGCCGAGGAATTGAACAAGGAGTACGTGACCGCAGCGCGTGCGAAGGGGCTTCCCGAACGGACGGTTATCCTCAAACACGTGTTGCGAAACTCCCTCATCTCGGTCACGACCGTCGCCGCGTTCCTCACCGCGAGTCTCGTCTCCGGCTCGGTCGTCGTGGAGGTCGTCTTCGCCTGGCCGGGTCTCGGGAGAGAGCTCGTCGAGGCGATCCAGCTCCGGGAGATCAACCTTTTAATGGCGATCACGTTGCTCACCGGCGCGGTCGTCGTGCTCGCGAACTTGCTCGCGGATATCATCTATGCGCTGCTCGATCCACGAATTAGAGACGAATACTAACACAATCTATGTCAACAGAACGAGGACGGATACAGATCTCGGGGTTTGAAACGGGGGGTATCGAGGATCGAGAATCGGATACCGCCGACGTGGAACAAGAATACACCGAACCCGTGAGCGTGTGGCGACGAATCGTGAATCGCCTACTCCAGGATCGACTGGCGCTTCTCGGAATCGCCGTCGTCGTGTTGATGACGGTGACTGCGCTCATCGCACGACCGATATCGGTGTCCGGCGTTCCCGTCCAACCCTTTTCACTCGCACCGTTCGACCCGACTGCCACAGCCGTCGGTGGGCGACACGAGGCCCCCTCGATGACCCACTTGATGGGAACGAACCGGCAGGGACAGGACATGCTCTCTCGAGTGATGGTCGGGGGCAGATACAGCATCTCGATCGGACTCATCGTGACCGCGATCGCGGCGACGTTCGGCGTCGTGTACGGCAGTATTTCCGGCTACTTCGGCGGCTGGGTCGATAGCGTGCTCATGCGATTTCTCGACCTCGTGTTCGCGTTCCCCGCGCTCGTCCTGGCGCTGATCCTCGTCGCCCTGTTCGGCGGCGGATTCTGGCCGCTCGTGGGTGCGTTCGCCCTCGTCGGCTGGGCGTCGTACGCACGGATCATCCGCGGCGAGATTTTGAAAGTCAAACAGAACGAGTACGTCCTCGCCGCGAAGGCACTCGGCGCGCGGGACCGGTCGGTCCTGTTCAGACACATCATTCCGAACGCCATCGCGCCGGTCGTCGTCCAGGCGACGCTGAGCATCGGGACCGTCGTTATCGGCGTCGCCGCCCTCGGCTTCCTCGGCATCGGCTTCTCACCCGGCACTCCCGAGTGGGGGACGATGCTTGACGCCGAGCGGGATACCCTCGCTACGGGTGCTGGCGGTGCCTGGTACTGGTGGGCGACCATCTTCCCCGGACTTATGATCTTCCTGTTCGTCATGTCGATGAACATGATCGGTGACGTCATCAACGACGCACTCGACACGCAGGTCGACGACGTCGGCCACGGAGGTGGCGGCTAATGGCGCTGCTCGAGGTCGACAACCTGACGGTTTCGTTTTACACGTCAGAGGGCGTCGTCACGGCGGTTGAGGACCTCTCCTATACGATCGACGCCGGAGAGAAGTTCGGGGTGGTCGGCGAGAGCGGTGCCGGGAAAAGCGTTACCGCACTGTCGCTGTTGCGCCTCATCGAGAGCCCCGGCGAGATAGAGTCGGGATCGATTCGCTTTGGCGATCCCGACACCGTCGAGGAACTAGAGGAGTCGTATCCCGACCACACCGTCGATGTCGAAGAACTCCGTCGGGAGTCAGATTTCGACGAAATCATCGGTCAACTCGAGAAACGCGGCGTCTCGGGGTCGGACGTGACCGGAAATCCGGAGCACGAAACCGCGGACTTACAGCGCTTACGTACGGACGGCGACATCGATATGCGCGACGTCATCGATCAGGGCTACGCGGTCGAACTCGGATTGATCGACGAGGAGGACTTCATCGTTTACGACGGCGATACCCAGTACGTCGAACTGCTTCGGGCGCCGGAGCCGGCGGTTCGGCGGCTCCGCGGAAACAACATCGCCATGATCTTTCAGGACGCCCAGACCGCACTCAACCCCGTCTACACCGTCGGCGAACAGATCGCCGAGGCGATCAGACATCACCTCGAGTACAGCGACGAGGAGGCCAAAGAGCGGGGAATCGAACTGCTCGATAAAGTCGGGATTCCGGACGCGGAAAACCGATACTCGGATTATCCACACGAGTTCTCCGGCGGGATGCAACAGCGGGCGGTGATCGCGATGGCGCTCTCGTGCGATCCCGACGTGATCATCGCCGACGAGCCGACGACAGCACTCGACGTGACGACCGAAGCGAAGATTCTCGAGCTTCTCGAGGAACTCACCGACGAGTTCGATACTGCGGTCCAGCTCATCACGCACGATCTCGGCGTTATCGCCGAACTCTGTGACCGGGTGATGGTGATGTACGCGGGCCAACCCGTCGAAAAGTCGCCGGTCGAAGAGCTGTACTACGACCCGAAACACCCCTACACCGTCGGGTTGATGAGCTCGATTCCGCGAATCGGCGACGACCGCGATCGGCTGCAAACGATCCCGGGAACCATGCCCGACCTGATCGACACGCCGTCGGGCTGTAGTTTCCACCCTCGCTGCCCGTACGCGGAAGACATTTGCAAGCAAAAAGAGCCGCGGATGGTCGAGTTCGACGACGTCGATTCGGGCAGCCGATCGGCGAAGTGCCTCGAGTATACGGACGACCTCGAGGACGGCATCGGGTACACTGTCACCGTCGAAGACGATCACGAACCGACCGAATACGTTTCGAGTGAACACCATGAGTAGCCACAACGAGCCGATCCTGCGAACGGAGAACCTCACGAAACACTACGAGTCCAGCAGCGGATTTATCGAGAACCTCCTCGGCCGGTCGCAACTCGTCAAAGCCGTCGATGGCATCGATCTCGAGTTGTACCCCGGCGAAACGCTGGGGGTCGTCGGCGAAAGCGGTTGTGGCAAGACGACGCTCGGTCGATCGATGCTTCGGCTTATCGAACCGACCGACGGCTCGATCACGTACAATAAAGCGGCGGAAGACGGGACGACCGAAGCGATCGAGTTGACGAACCTCTCGAGTTCGGACCTGCGGGATCTCAGAACGGATCTCCAGTACATCTTCCAGGACCCCTTCTCGAGTTTGAACCCTCGTCTCACCGTCGGCGACATCGTCGGCGAACCGTTCGACATTCACGATATCGCGTCGGGTGAAGAACGAAACGTGCGAGTCCAGAGTCTCCTCGAGACCGTCGGACTCAATCCGAGCCACGCCTACCGGTACCCACACGAGTTCTCTGGCGGTCAGCGCCAGCGAATCGGTATCGCTCGGGCGCTGGCCGTCGATCCGGAGATAATCGTCTGCGACGAGCCGGTGAGTGCCCTGGACGTCAGCGTACAGGCGCAGATTCTCAATTTGCTCGAGGATCTCCAAGAGCAGTTCGACCTCTCGTACATCTTCATCGCTCACGATCTGAGCGTGGTCGAGCACATCGCGGATCGGATCGCCGTGATGTACCTCGGCGAGTTCGCCGAAATCGGCACGACGTCGGAGGTGTTCTCCGAACCGTACCATCCCTACACCGAGGCGTTACTCTCTGCGATTCCCGAACCGGACCCGCTCTGGGAAGGGGAGAAAATCCTCCTCGAGGGGGAGGTTCCCTCGCCGATCGATCCACCGACGGGCTGTCGGTTCCACACGCGGTGTCCGCGCGTGATTCCGCCAGCGGAGTTTGCCGGCACGCAATCGGCGTGGCGATCGATACTGAATTTCAAACTCCGCGCCGAGGACGCCAGCACGGTGACGGAGCTGTTCACCATCACCGACGAGTCGGTCCGAGACGACGTGTCGACGCTCTCGCGAGCAGAAATCGACGAAATGGTTCGCGAGGAGTTCGGCATTCCGGACCGCGTCTCGGATCCGGCGGCGGAGGACCTCCTCTCGAGTTCGATCGACGAATTACACTCGGAAAACGTCGACGACGCCGCGGAGGTGCTCGCCGAGCGGTTCGTCTCCCCGTGTGAGACGACCGATCCGGCGGCCGTCGAGATAACTGAGACGCACGAAATCGGGTGTCTTCGCTACGACGACCGGTACGCTACCCGGACGGCCGAGCGCGGTCGCGAGGGAACCGATGGGACGGTCGCCGACGATTAAGTCCTCGGAAGAATTTAGTTGTTCTAGCCCCTATGCGTGGGTAATGCGTCGGATCTACGATTCGGATGCGCTTTCTCGAGACGACGATCACTTCTCCCCGAACGAGAACTCGTCCTCGGAGCGTCCGCAAGCGATGCGGTCGGTCAACGGGTCCGCCTGGAGCAAGCGTCTGATTCCGCATCTGATCCGCCATCGTGCCGTTTCGGTGCGCGTTACGACGCCGAACACCGAGTTCGATCCCGACGCGCCGATCCCGTTTACGGTGACGATGAAAAACGCGTTGCCGATTCCGATCACGATCCGGACTCGGTCGCCGATTCGTTGGACGTGGTCCGTCGACGGCGCGCAGGAGGCCTCGAGAGTTGCGACGAGAGATCCCCCCGACAGGAGCGGCGAGCTCCACTTCGACCGCGGCGAACGAGTGCAGTTTCGGAAACGCTGGTCGCAGCTGTTTCAGGTGTCGAACCGAGAGTGGGAGCCTGCTGAGTCGGGGGAGTATACGATCAGCGCGGCCATCAACGTCGACGATCCGAAACGGAACGGGCTGTACGACGAGACGACCGTTCGTATTACGGAAAGTCGATGAGAAAGCACGTGTTTTAGCGCGGGGATGCATCCTCGCCGGTCCCGTCGCTGGTCGCGTCCTTTTCGCGTTCATCGTCCATCGAAGAACCGTCGTCGCTCGAGTCGCTCGCCCGATTTTCTTCCGACTGCTGGCATTCGGTTTCCGTACTCGCTCGCGTCGCGACGCCCTTTAACGCTAGATCGACGTCAGCGTCGTCGTCGACGCCCGTCGTCCGTTTTCCGAATCGGTTTAGAAACCAGTCCGGACCGTAGGTCTTCGCGAGCTGTGGCGTCCCCGGAATGAGGTATCCCCGGAGATAGATCGTCGCTCCCGAGAGCAGGGTTATCACCGTTCCGACGGCGGCCGCGGCGACTCGTCCGTTGGTATATAGCGTGACTGCCGCGGCCGCGAGTGCGAGCCCCGTCGCGATCGCGGCGTTCAGTATCGTACACGGCGTACACCGGTTCGAACCGGTGTGCTCGGATCGTCGGAACTGCTCGAGCAAATCTCGGAACCCCATCGCTGAGATATCTCTCTTGACTCGGCATGAACGTTGTTCTCGATCGGACGAGCGGAATCGAGGCTCAATGGGCTATCTGGCGTCCGGAACGGAATCGGTGGAGAACTCGAGCAGTCGACGGGCACAATCGCCGCAGTTGACCGTCACGACCTCGAGGTCGCCACAGCAGGATTCGACGATATCGTCGCCGATCGCCACCTCGCCGCGACAGAACGGACACTCGTCGTGAAACGATCGAAGCGATTGGAGTATTTTATACCGTTGTCTGCCCGGAACGTCGGCCCAGCGGTCGGTCTCCGAGTGGAGTTCCCTGTCGGTTGCGACGTCCAACTCGAGGGCCGCTTCCGACGGCCAGTTTCGAACCGTCGCGTGAGTTTTGTACGCTGTGTACGCTCGTCCGGGATCCGAGACGTCGTCCTCCTCGATTCCGAACATCGCGGCGATATCGCTCGTCTCGATGCCATCCGAACGAACGCGTTCGAGTTGCGTTTCGATCCGGGTGGCAAACGTCGGCGAAAAACGCAAGTTATCCCCCCGTTCGGTCGGCTCTACGACCCGGTGGTCGAGAAGGAACGCTTCGGGATCGACAGCGTTCCGCTTTCGATACTCGATTCTGTCGGCCGCCGAGTCAGAATCAGACATACTGTCATCTGCGTGTCTATCACAAAAAGTCATTCGACGATTCGGGGCGAAGCGGCGACGTTCGACCGGTTCTCGACCAGGAGTTCTCGAGTGGATTTTCTAACGGTGCCCTCGCCTTCGAGACTATCGCCGCAACTCGTTTCGAGCGGCCGAACTCGTTTCTCGAGTGTCGAGCGTGTCGTTGATCGCGTCGCCGATGAGGTTGATCGACAACACGAAGAGAAAGATCGCACCGCCGGGAAAGACCGTCACCCACCAACGAACGCCGCCGCCCGGTCCGTGGACGATCGAGTCTCGAGCCCCCTCGAGCATCGTTCCCCATTCGGCGGTCGCCGGCGACAGCCCGAGGCCGAGAAAGCCGAGGGCGGCGACGCCGATGACGACCGTTCCGATGTTGAGCGTCGCGAGGACGATCACCGGCGGGATGGCGTTGGGGACGATGTGCCGAAAAATGACCGACAAATCGCTGGCTCCGAGCGCTTTTGCCGCCACGACGTACTCCGATTCTTTGACGTTCAGGACTTCCCCGCGGATGAGTCGAGCGTAACTCGCCCAGCCGAACAGCGAGAACGCGATCACGAGTTGCCAGTAGCCGCTTCCGAACATCGCGACGATAGCCAGCGCGAGTACGAGTCCCGGGAACGCGAGGATCATGTCGACGATGCGCATCAGTAACTCGTCGATCCACCCGCCGTAGTATCCCGAGATCGAGCCGTATACGACACCAACTGTACTCGTTATCAGGACGACTATCAGGCCGATAGAGATGCTGTACCGACCGCCCGCGAGCACTCTCGAGAAGATATCGCGGCCTTCACCGTCGATGCCCATCGGGTGTGCGACCGACGGCGGGTCGTACGGCGAGACGTCGTGTGTGAGCCAGAGGATATCCGAGGGTGGGTACGGCGCGAGCGAGATCGGTTGGACGGTCACGCCCCAGATTTCGATCGGGCGAGCGACGATCGCAACGATCGACATCGTCGCAACGAAGCAGAGACCGATCAGTGCCGACCGATTTCGGACGAGTTGCTGGACTCCACGTTGCCAACGACGCGGTGGATCGGGTTGAGCGTTCTCGACCCGGTCGGCCGATAGCTCCCCGCTGGTACCGTGCTCAGACGGTAGCTCCCGCGGGGCGACTCGTTCGGATTCGAATCCGCTTATCCGTATTCGGCCGCGCGGGCTTCGCTCCTTACTCATATCTGATCCTCGGATCGAGCACCGCATAGATAATGTCTGCGAGTAGGTTACAGAGGACGACGAACACGCCGGTAAACAACGTGATCGCCACGACGAGGTTAATCTCGTGGCCGTGAATCGCTTCGACGAGTTCCTGCCCGAGTCCGGGCCAGGCGAACACGACCTCGACGACGATCGCGCCCGCGACGATGCCGGCCGTCAACGTCGCCACGAGAGTGACTACGGAACCCAGCGAATTCCGGAGCACGTGTTTGTACACGATCTTGCGCTCCGGGAGTCCTTTCGCCCTGGCGGCGGTGGTGTACTCCTTGTTCAGTTCCTCCGCCATCGAACTTCGGAGCACTCGCATGATAGACGCGCAGGCGGCCGTTCCGATCGTGATCCCGGGGAGTATCAGGTGCCACAGCATCGACGGATGAGAGAGCGGTTCTCTCGGGGGCCGAACGTTCCACCATCCCGCCCACAGAACGAACACGAGGATCAGCAGGAGGCCGAGCCAGAAGTTCGGAATCGAGGCCCCCGAGAGGGCGACGATGCGACTGACGGTGTCTCCCAGCTCCCCCTTTCGAACCGCGGCGTAGATCCCGGCCGGAATCGCGATGGCGAGTGCGAATAGCCAGCCGAAGATGCCGAGCGCGACGGTTTCGGGGAGTCGCAAGAGAAGTACCTCCGAGACCGTCCGGTTCGTCCCGTAGACCTCACCGAGGTCCCCGGTCGCGACGTTTCCGAGCCAGGTCAGGTACTGCTCCCAGACGGCCCCATCGAGGCCGTACTGCGCGCGAAGTTGCGCTTCGTCGGCCGGTGCCACGTTCGGGTTCTGAGCGACCATCCGGCTGATCGGATCTCCCGGCGTCAGGTGCACGAGCGAAAACGTGAGCACCGACACGCCGAAGAGGATTGGCACGATCATCACCAGCCGTCGTAAAATGAACCGTCGAAGGGTCATCGTCGGACGCTCGAGTCGTATCCGCGGTCTTCGATCACTTCCTCGATCAGTTCGATTGCGGCGTCCGGATCGAACGCGTTTTTCTCTCGAAGTTCGGATTCGAGCGCATCGTAATCGGTCGTGCCGGTTCCGTGTGCGAGTTTCGGAAGCATCGTCCAGGCCGGCTCACCCCAGCCGTCGAGGACTTCGTCGACGATCTGTTCTCGAGGAACGAGGTGATTGACGGCCCTTCGAAGCCGGTCGTCGTCCCAGGGCTCGACGGTGACGGGATACTGAAAGAACTGGTAGCCGCCGCTCTGGACCGAATTGACGATGTAGTCGTCGTCCGAGTCGTATTCGTCGAGCGTCGACGAGACGAGACCGAACGTCGCGTCTATTTCCCCGTTTTGCAGGGCAGCACTTCGAGTCGAATCGTCAGGAATGATCTCGATATCGATTTCGTCGATTACGGGACCGGCGGGGAACTCGCCGGAGCCGTCGTACCACTCGAGGGCGTCCAAGCCTTTCTCCTCGAGCCAGTAATCGTCGGTTTTCCTCGCGACGAAGTACCGTCCGTCTTCGAACGCCTCGAACTCGTAGGGTCCGGTCCCGATCGGTGGCTCGTCCTCGAGCGGATCGATTTCGTTGGCTCCCAGTTCCGCCTGCTCGAGGGTGTGAACGTCGAAGCTGGGAAGCTCTCGTTCGGCCTCGGCGTCCGGTATCTGGGCGTAGATATCGACGGTGTACTCGCCGACGGCGTCGGCGTGGAGGACCGAATCGAACGTCTGTGCCGAGTGGGCGGAGTTTTCGTACCGTTTCAGCGTCGAAACGACGTGGTCGGCGGTCAGTTCTTCGCCGTTGTGGAACGTGACGCCCTCGCGGAGGTGGTATCGATACTGCATTCCGTAGACGCCGTCGTCGACCGCGTCCGCCGCGCCGTCCGGGGTGAGCACGCGGACCTCCTCGTCGTCGATCCGATCGTCGTCCGGATGAACCACGATGGCTTGTATCGGCCCGTCCTCGCCGAACTCGAGAGCGCCATCGCCGTCGGCCGGGGTGGGCGTCATGTACGGCTCGTACGCCTTCCGGTCGATATCCTGGATGTCCAACGACTCGTATCGCTTCGCGAGCCAGGGATAGACGTTGCCCTCGGCATCCATCGTGGTCAGCCCCTCGAAGATGACCGACTGCGCGGTCGTCGAGTGGGTGTCGGTGCTGTACGGCGGGTCGAACGAACTGATGTTCGCGCCGATGCCGTATCGAAGCGTGCCGCCTTCCTGGTAGCCCGCCCAGTTGTCCTCCGGCGGGCTCTCCGTGTTTCGGTCGATCCAGGTCAGGACTTCCCCCGCCGGCGAGTGGAGCGCGTATTTCAGCGTCCATTCCGAAAATGGGTACGGAGAAAAGCCACGGACTGCTCCACTTCGAACGTACTCTTCCGTGGTGAACGTGATGACGGAACTTCCGCGGAATTCGGCTAACTCGTGCCAGATCTCGTCGTATCGTCGTTGCCGGAGTTGCAGATCGTCGACGACATCCATCCCGTACCGGGCGCGGTCGATCATCGCGTCGAGTTCGTCGTATCCGAGTCCGTTCAGGTTACAACATTGGCCCTGGTTTGCCGTCCCGTGGAGCGAGTCACAGTAACTCTCCGGATTGAAGGTCCCCGACAGGCTGAGGAACGGAACGTGCCCGCGGTTGGGGTACTCGTCTTCGAAAACTCGCTCGAGATAATCGTCGAAATCGTGCTCTTCGACCTCGACATCGAAGTAGCCGGTGTTCTCCATCACCTGAGCGATAGCGGCCGTCCACTCGAGGCGGTCGGTGTTGTCCGTATCCACCTCTAATCGAACCTCGAGGGGGAACGAAACCCCGTCGTCGTCGGTGAGACAGCCCGCCGAGGTTACAATGATGGCCGAACCGACTCCGTGGAGTAGTTGACGGCGAGTTGGGGCCCCCGCTAACTGGTCGTCCCAGTGGTTCATAACTCAACCATGTGGCTCGGATACACACCCTGTTGTTGTTTCAAGTCGAATTAAAGATTGTGTCGAAGGAATCTCTCGTCCCCTGATCAGTCCCCTTCTTCGTCGACGATAACGACCTCTCCGTCGACGACATCGACGTTGATCAGCGTTTTGACGTGATGGTCAGTGTCCGCAATCTTGTTCTCGCCGCCGACTTTCTTGATTACCGCAACCGTATCGATGACTTCGGCACCGATCCCGTCCAGCGCCTCGAGCACGGCGGCGAGCGTTCCGCCGGTCGAGAGGACGTCGTCGAGAACGAGAACGCGTTCGCCCTCGCGAACGTCGTTGATGTACATCTCGTTTTCCGAGTACCCGGTCTGCTGAGAGATGGCGACTTCGTCTTCGAGTCCGTACTTCCGCTTTCGGATCACGGTTAGCGGAATGTCAGTCATCAGCGATACGGCGGTAGAAATATGAATTCCCATGGCGGCGGGCGTGACGATACGGTCGACTTCCTCGAGTTTCGCCTTCCGAATAATCCGAATAACGATCTCTCGCAGGAGCCCGGGATCGAGTTTCGGAACGCCGTCGCTGATTGGGTGAACGAAGTAATGATAACCCTCTTTCTCGATAATCGGGGCCTCGAGCAGCGACCGCTGTAACTGATCCATGTCGTGGATGGGGTGGTTGGGGAGTAAAAGTTGACGATCCCTCGGTCACCGGCGCGATCAGTTGAAAAACCGATAATTCAGTAACGCGGACGTTCGGTCACGATCTCATCAGGTCGAGGGTTCATCTCCGAGTACGACTGCGAGCGAGTCAGCGATTTCACCGCCGAGTCCGGCCTTCGACCCCTCGTAGCGGGCCGCGTTCTCCTCGTGGACCAACAGCGCGCGCGTCCGATTTGATCCCATGACGCTCGCGTCGTTCGCGACGACGAACGTTAGATCCGTCCGATCGAGGCTCGTTCGCGCCGTTTCGATCATCGCGTCGTCGTCGCCGCTGGTCTCGGTCTTGAAGCCGACGATCGGAAGCGCAGGCTCTCGTTCTCGGACTTCGTCGATCACCTTCGCCGTCGGCTCGAGCTCGAGCGTTCGGTCTTTTCCGGAGCGAAGCTTTTCGGCGCTCGACTCGACCGTGTAGTCCCCGATCGCTGCCGCCGAAATGAGCGCGTCAGCGGCCGAGCAGTGCCCGAGCGTCGTCTCGAGCATTTCCGCGGCGGTCTCGACCTGCTCTAGGCGTGCGTAGGGAAGTCCCACGCCGCCCTCAGCACCCGCCGATGCGCCGGCGACCGCCTCCGCTCGAGCGACGGATTGGGGGCCGACGAGACCGTGGACGAGCGTCACGTCCGCGCCGCGAACGTAGCAGGCTCGCGCGACGGCTCGACCCATCCGCCCCGACGAGCGGTTCGTCAGCACCCGGACGGGATCTATCGACTCGCCGGTCGCGCCGCTCGTGACGACGACGCGCTCGCCCTCGAGCGGCCGATCGCCCGCGGCTCGGGCGGTCTCGCAGACGATGGCGTCCTCGCTGGCGATCTTCGCTTTCCCCTCCTCGACTCGCGGGTCGACGAACTCGACGCCCCAGTCGTCGACGGTGTCGATCGCCTCGAGGACGCCGGGATGGTCGTACATCGGTTCGTGCATCGCGGGGGCGATAACCACCGGCGTATCCGCACCCAAGGCGGTCGTCGCACACGTCGTCACCGGCGTGTCGTCGACCGCGCCAGCGATCTTTCCGACCGTGTTCGCGGTCGATGGCGCGATCAGTAGGACGTCGGCCCAGCCGTCGTACCCGCACAGCTCGACGTGCTCGACGCTTCCCGTGATTTCCGTCACGACGTCGTTTTCGGTGGCGAACTCGAGCGCCCACGGGTGGATGATCCCCCGGGCGCTGTCGGTCATCACGCCACGAACTTCGGCACCCTGTCGTCGCAGTTCGTGGGCGAGTTCGACCGTTTTGACGGCGGCGATCGATCCTGACACCCCGAGCGCGACGTTGACTCCCTCGAGCATTCGTTTGTCTTTCTCGGGGGAGGTATGTTAAGCGTAGCGAGGCTTTCTCTCGTCGTCGCGGTCCGCCTCGCGACGTCACGCCGTCCGTTTTCGCGGTTCCGTGCGGTCGATCTCGCGTCGGCATGCGAATACAGGCGTCGGTGGCAAGCGCGTCGCGGCCCGCGTCACGAGTGACGGACCGAAACTACCGGAGAGATACAATGAGCAACGACAAACCGCCGCTCGAGGAGCAGGTGATCGTGATAACCGGCGCGTCGTCGGGAATCGGGCTGACGACCGCGCGAATGGCCGCGGATCGCGGCGCACAGGTAGTTCTGGCCGCGCGCAGCGAAGACTCGCTCGCAACGTTGAGCGAGGAGATCAACGAAGGAGGCGGCGACGCCGAGTACGTCGTCGCCGACGTGAGCGACCGCGACGACGTGCGCGAAATCGCGAGGATCGCTGAGGACGCCTACGGCGGCTTCGACACGTGGATCAACGGCGCCGCTATCTCCATCTACGGCAGGCTCGAGGACGTGCCGGTCGAGGAGATGCGCGAACAGTTCGATACCAACGTCTGGGGGGTCGTCTATGGCTCGCTCGAAGCCGCAGATCACCTAAAAGACCGCGGCGGGACGATCATCAATATCGGTAGCGTCGTCTCCGATCGCACCATCATGCTGCAGGGGAGCTACTCGGCGTCCAAACACGCCGTCAAGGCATTCACCGACGCGTTACGCATGGAACTCGAGGACGAAGGTGCACCCATCTCCGTCACCCTCATCAAGCCGGGAGCGATCGACACGCCGTATCCGGAGCACGCGAAGAATTACATGGACGACGCGGCGACGCTTCCGGCACCCGTCTACGCGCCGGAGACCGTCGCACGGGCGATACTACACGCCGCGGAACACCCACAGCGGGACGTGACCGTCGGCGCCGGCGGGAAGCAACTGGCCGTCCTCGGGCAGTACGCACCGCGGTTGATGGACACCCTGATGAAAGCAATCTTCGCCGACCAGCAACGGAAAGACCGACCACCGCGACCGCAGGAGGAAAACGCCCTCGAGGATCCCTCTGGCGATCTCGGAGGATCGTCGGACGCCCCCGCGGAGACCTCGGGCGCTCTCGAGCAACGAGGCGGATACGACGGGTACGTCGCCGAGTCGAGCCTCTATACCCGAGTACTGCAGCGAGGGAAGAAACGGAGTTCGCTACTCGGCGGGGCGCTCGTCGCGGGGGCCGCGCTGTACGCGGGATACAAAAAGCGACAAAGCGGGAAGACGAAAGATACCGACCGAACGTCGGCCGAGCGGGCGGACCACCAGTCTCGGAAACGATCCCCGAAACAGTTGATAAAACGCACGTAACGCGGGACCTATTGTCACCTGCCAACTGCTCGGGGGCGTCGGCGGGCGTCTCAGACCAACACCACTTGCGGAGGTGGTCTCGCGGTACAGCCGCTTCGTTTTACTCCCGTTCGACGCTCGGATGCATCGTCGGTTTCTCTTCGAGGGGCTCAGCGAAGGCCTCGAGGATCGTCTCTCGAGCCGCTTCGTCCCGTCGAAGCCGTTCCTCGTCGTCGATTTCTTCACAGCCCGGCGGCACGTCCCGGTCGCGGCCCGTAAAGTACCCCTCAGGGACGACCCAGTCGTGATAGAAGTTGACGTCCGAATCGTGGATCGCCGCCAGTCCGACTTTCGAGCCGTGGCCGGCGGCGACGATCGTCTGGTGGGGTTCGCCGGCGAGTCGCCCCGCCGCGTAGACGCCCTCGACTGCGGTCCGTCCGTCTTCGTCGACGCTCACGTAGTGTTTGCTCCCGCGCTGGATTCGTCCCACGTCGAGGGGTACCAGGTACTCGCTGTCGGACCACGAGGCGGCGATTACCCGCTGGGATTCGATCGGCTCGCCGCCCTCGGTCTCGAGGACGAATCCCGATTCGGGATCCGTCTCGTCGACGTGTTCGACGCTCGAGACGCGACCGAGTTCGACCTCGACGCCCGCGTTCTGTGCCTGTTCGTGGACGAGCCGAAGGTAGCGTCGCGCGTCGATTCCGTCCGGAAAGCCCGGGTAGTTCTCGAGGCTGGCGTTGCGTGCGAGGATGGATTCCCCGCCGTCGATGACGATGGTGTCCAGCCCCGCTCGAGCGGTGAAGATCGATGCGGCGAGTCCGGCAACGCCGCCGCCGACGATACAGATGTCTCGCATAGGTGGCTGTTTTCGTCCGGTGTATAGAAAACTAGTGACTCCTATCGACTCGTTCGACTCGTCACTATACGAAAATTCTTACTTTCAGCGCGGCAATAGCGATATCGTGGATAGGATTCTCCTCAGTACCGTCGCCCATCGTCCGCCCGAGGACGTCTTTCCCTACGTCGTCGCCTTTACCGAGTATCCGCGATACACGGAGCACCTCGAATCTGTCCGGCAACGCCGCGAAGGAGACGAAACCGGCGTCGGCGCGATTTACGACCTTCGGCTCTCCTGGTGGAAGCTCGGCTACACCGCCCGCTCGGAGGTCGTCGCCGCCGAGAGCCCGCACACGCTCGAGTGGGAGCTTCGCAAGGATATCGACGCTCGAGGAACGTGGCGAGTCGAGCCGGAACCCGAATCGGCCCCCGAGGGCGTCGAGACGGCCAGTCGAATCTATTTCGAGGCGGTGTACGATCCTCACTCCGCGGACGGAAACGCGATCTCGCTCCCCCGGTTCGTCTCGCTCGATTGGGTGATCGGCAAGGTCCAACCGCGACTACTCGAGGAGGCTCGGACGGTCGTCCAGCGACTCGTCACCGATATCGAGGGCAAGCCGCGCGATGTCGAGCTGACGGTCCACGAAACGCCGTGACCGTTCCCGTGTGGGGGCTGCTCTTTTCGGTCTATGATCGGTCGCTCCGTAGGTCCGACTTCATGGCTAGATAGCATTCACCTCGTAGATTCAGTTTTGAGCGATAGAAACCGACTTACATCTCCGCCGAATACCCGTTCATATGTTGCAGGTGGCGCTCACGTGCGGATAATCATCGTCGGTGCAGGCGAGGTCGGTTCGAACATCGCCGAAGGGCTCGCCGACGACCACGAGGTCGTCGTCATTGACACCGACTCCGAACGCGTCGAATCGATCACGTACTCGCTCGATGTCCTTGCTATCGAAGGTGACGGAACCACACGTAGCACCCTTCAGGAGGCAGGTATTGAGGACGCGGACATGATGATCGCGTGCACCGACGGCGACGAGACGAACATCGTCGTCTGCGGTGCGGCGAAAACAGTCGACGATCCATTCACGATCGCTCGGGTGAAAAACACGACGCTGTTGCGGACGTGGGAACACTCCGAGGGCGCGTTCGGCGTCGATTTCATGGTCTGTACGAACCTCCACACCGCGGAGGCGATCGTCAAGATCGCCGGCCTCCCGGGCGCTCACGACGTCGACACCTTCGCCGACGGCCTCGTCCAGATGGCCGAGTTCGAGGTCGACCCGGAGAGTCCGATCACCGGAGAGACCGTCTCGGAAGCCGATCGTTACGAGTCGCTGACGTTCGCCGCTATCTTTCGCGGCGACGACGTGATTATCCCGACGGGGGAGACGGTAATCGAACCCGACGACGCCATCGTCGTCATCGGTTCCTCGGAGAGCGTTCGCGGATTCGCCAGTTCGTTGACGCCCGCACCGACCCTCGAGGACGCAAACGAAATCGTCATCGTCGGCGGCAGTGAAATCGGCTATCAGGCGGCTCGGCTGTTCGAAGAAGAGGGACTGTCACCTCGTCTGATCGAAGAGGACCATGAACGCGCTCGAGAGCTCGCCGAATGCCTGCCGGAGACGCTCGTTCTCGAAAGTGACGCGACCGATATCGACTTTCTCGTCCGCGAACATATCGACGAGTCGGACATCGTCGTCGCGGCCCTCGACAGCGACGAAAAGAACCTGCTGGTTTCCTTGCTCGCCAAACGCATCGGCGTCGAACGAACGGTCGGGATCGTCGAGTACGGGGAGTACGTCGACCTCTTCGAGACGGTCGGTATCGACGTCGCGATCAACCCTCGATTGGTCACCGGCGAGGAGATAACCCGGTTCACCCGCGAGCAGCGAACCGAAAACGTCGCGATGCTCGAGTCGGACCGAGCCGAAGTGCTCGAGTTCGAAATCGACCACGACAGTCTGCTGTTCGGCAACCGAATTCGAGACGCCATCTCAAAACTTCCGGACGGCGTCGTCATCGGTGCGATCACTCGAGACGGCGAGTTGATCACCCCGCGCGGCGAAACGACCGTGGAGCTCGGCGATCACGTCGTCGTCTTCGTCGAGACCGAGGTCTTGAGCGAAGTCGCAGCGGCGCTGTAATCGTCGCTCTGTCGCCACCGTTTCTCGCGATCATCCACAATAGCGTGTACTCGTGGGCTATAACGTGTAGTCGTGGCTTCCGTCCTCGCTCTCGAGGAACCCGGTCAGAAGGTCGATCGTCGACGCGATATCGTCGAGGTGTGCCGTCTCGGTGACGGTGTGGAGGTACCGAGTCGGGATCGAGATCGCGCCGACCGGTTTCGCCCCGGCGCTGAACTGGAAGCCCGCGGTGTCGGTGCCGCCCGCGGGCAGGATCTCGTGTTGATAGTCGATTTCTCGATCCTCCGCCACGCTCCGCAACCGGCGGTGGACCTTCGAGTTGGTGATCACGCTCGAGTCTTTGAGTTTGATCGCGGTTCCCTCCCCGAGGTCGGTCACGTGCTCGCCCTCGGAAAACCCGGGAACGTCGTTGGCGACGGTTACGTCGAGTGCGATCGCCAAATCCGGGTCGACGTCGACGCCGAGCGCTCGGGCACCCCGAAGACCGACCTCTTCCTGAACGGTCGCACAGAAGTGGATAGTCACCTCGGGGTTCTCGATCCGGCGTGCCGCTTCGAGCATGGCGAACAAACAGACGCGGTCGTCGAGCGCTTTCCCCGTCACCGTCTCGCCGACGCGTTTGGTCGTCTGCTCCATCGTGACGAGGTCGCCGACGGAAACGCGCTCCTCGAGATCTTCGGTTCGGAGACCGGTGTCGACGAAGACGTCGTCGACCTCGGGGGTCTTCTCTCGGGCTTCCTCGTCGAGGGTATGGGGCGGTGGCGAGCCGATGATCCCCGGAATATCGTCGTCCTCGGCGTGAATCGTGACCCGCTGTGCCTTGAGCACGCGAGCGTCCCATCCCCCGAGGGCGTCGAGCTCGAGGAATCCGAAGTCGCCTTCGCTGCCGCGAACGTGGCTGACCATAAACCCGATCTCGTCCATGTGAGCGGCGACGGCGACCGAGTGCTCACTTTCTCCCTCGAGCGTGCCGACGACGTTCCCCATCGGGTCGGTCTGTACCTGATCGACGCTCTCTTCGAACGCGTCGATAACGTGATCGCGAACTCTGTCTTCGTATCCCGGCACCCCACTCGTTTCCGTGAGGTCCACTAACTCCTGAATGTCCATCGATTCGTCGTTCATACGGGCAATTGGGTGATAATGACTGATAAACTCGAGGAACGGTATCGCCACGATCATCCACGATGCCGTTCGTTCGCTACCGGTCGGGTAACCGCGAGATATTAACCCGTCGCTACGGTATGGTGTGCCATGAGCGAGGTACGCGTTTCGGGTGTCGGACTCACGCCGTTCGGGAACGTGCCAGAACGGACGAGTCGGGACCTCTTCGGGCAAGCGAGCATCGATGCGTTCGAGCAAAGCGGTGTTCCACGATCCGATGTCGACGGCGTTCTTTACGGAAACTTCATGGGCGAACTCTCCGAGCATCAGGGTCATCAGGGTCCGTTGATGGCCGAAGCGGCCGGCGTTCGGGCTCCGGCGACGCGGTACGAGTCCGCCTGCGCCTCGAGCGGCGTCGCGGTAGCCGACGCCGTCAAGCGAATTCGAAACGGGGAGGACGACGTCCTCCTCGTGGGGGGTGCAGAACGGATGACGAACCTCGGAACCGCGGGGGCGACCGAAGCGCTCGCCATCGCCGCCGACGACCTTTGGGAGGTCCGGGCGGGGACAACTTTCCCCGGAGCTTACGCGCTGATGGCCCAGGCGTACTTCGAAACCTACGGCGGGGAACACGAAGATCTCGCTCACATCGCCGTTAAGAACCACGAGAACGCCCTCGAGAACGAGAAGGCGCAGTACCAGCGAGCGATCGACCTCGAGGACGTTCTCGAGGCTCCCCAAGTTTCCTCGCCGCTGGGGCTGTACGACTCGTGTCCGATCTCCGACGGCGCAGCGGCGCTCGTCCTGACGAGCGAATCCTACGCCGACGAGCACGACCTCGACGCGCCGGTCGCGATCACCGGCACCGGCCAGGGCGGCGACCGAATGGCCCTTCATGACCGCGAGTACCTCGCGCGCTCGCCCGCCGCACGAGAGGCTGGCGAGGAGGCGTACGCCGACGCCGGCATCGACGCGGCCGACGCCGATTTCGCGGAGGTCCACGACTGCTTTACGATCGCGGAAGTCCTGGCTATCGAGGCGCTCGACATAGAGCCCGTCGGCGAGGGACTCACGGCGGCTCGAGATGGCCGAACCACGGCCGACGGCGAGACGCCGATCAACCTCTCGGGCGGGCTGAAAGCGAAGGGTCATCCCGTCGGTGCGACGGGAGCATCCCAGATTGCCGAAGTCGCGTCGTTACTCGAGGGCGAACACGTCAACAGCGACGCCGTCGCGGACGCGACGACCGCGCTCGCACACAACGCGGGCGGTAC
This sequence comes from Halostagnicola alkaliphila, assembly GCF_055379965.1. Lineage (NCBI taxonomy): Archaea > Methanobacteriati > Methanobacteriota > Halobacteria > Halobacteriales > Natrialbaceae > Halostagnicola > Halostagnicola alkaliphila. The sequence continues at coordinate 1,287,433 of NZ_AP043826.1, forward strand.
GGTGGCGTCTGCGACGGTTCACGTGTTGGAGGTGGTCGAATGAGCGAGCGTATGCAAGCGAAATCGATGACGGCAGAGCTCCGATCTGCAGGTGGTCGAATGAGCGAGCGTTGCGATCGAATTCGAATACGCCGGAGCATCGCTCCGGAGGTGGTCGAATGAGCGAAGCCAGAGACGCCGGGTTCGACGACTGGCTCGACGCCGCCGAAGAGGGCCAGGCCTACTACCTCGAGTGTCCCGACAACCACGGCTCGCTCCCGCCGCGACGGGTGTGTCCGGAGTGTGGCTCGACCGACCTCGAGCGAACTCCCCTGCCGGGAACGGGGACCATCGAGACGTTTACCGTCACCCACGTTCCGACGCCGTCGTTCGAAGAGGACGCGCCGTACGCGACCGCCATCGCGGACTTCGGCCCGGTTCGGCTTACCGGACAGGTCGCCGGAATCGATCTCGAGGACGTTGAAAACGGACTCGAGGTCGACATCGCGGTTGCGGTCTCGGAGACGACGGGCGATCGGGTGCTGACGTTCGAGCCGGTGTAGTGCTCGACGGCGACAACGACGAATCGAACCCCTTTCGTATCGCGTCGGTAATCGTGCGATAGACGAATGGACGCCGCCACAGTCGCGACGATCATCGATGTCGTTACGATCGTTTTCGTGCTCGCGACGATGCTTTCGATGGGTCTGGAGCTTACCCTCGAAGAGATTTTGACGTCACTGCGGCGTCGCCGACTGCTGGGACGAGCGCTCCTCGCCAACCTCGTGATCGTTCCACTTCTCGCGTTCGCGCTCGTCCTCGCGGTTCCGATGGAGACGGAGTACGCGATCGGATTGCTGTTGATCGCGATCGCACCGGGTGCCCCGTTCGGCCCGAAATTCGCCGAACTCTCGAGAAGCAACATCGCCTTCGCGAGCGGTCTCATGGCTATCCTCGGCGTCGTGTCGGTCGCCACTATCCCGCTGTCCGTCGCGGTTCTCATGCCCGCGGACGTCTCTGTCGATCCGCTCGGAATCGTCTGGATGGTCGTCGTGGCCCAGCTCGTTCCCCTGCTCGTCGGACTCGGCGTGAACGCTCGATACCGGTTCGTCGCGAGCCAGCTTTCTTCGCCGGTCCAACGGCTGTCGACCTGCTCGCTTTTCGTCCTCATCGCGCTTTTGGTAGCCGACAACGCACCCGAATTGCTGGGGCTCTTCGGAACCGGAACGCTGTTCGTCTCGCTCGTCGTGATCGTCGCGTCGTTGCTTCTCGGGTACGTCTCCGGTGGTCCCGCCAGAGGGACGAGGGAAGCGCTCTCGACGACAACCGCCTCGAGAAATGCGGCGATCGCGTTGCTCATCGCGACGACGAGTTTCGACGACTCGAGCGTGCTGACGATAATCGTTGCGTTTAGCCTCATCGGCGTCGTCGTTTCGGCGTTACTGGCCAACGAGTGGCGGTAATCTCTCGCTCGAGGACTGCGTCCCGCTTGCCGATCGAGCCCCGTACTCACCCCTCGAGGTACTCACCAGCTAGCAGCTCGACACGCTCTCGGGTCTCCTCGGGAATCGATTCGGCGGGCGTATTGATCGTTCCCTCGAGGACCGACCACGCGTGGCTCTCGAAGTCCTCGGGCATGGTTCGGATCGAGTGCTCGACGACCTCGTTGATCGACTCCTGGTTGGCCTCAGCGTTCTCGAGGACTTCCTCGAGCGTAACCTCGCTGTCCTCTTTCCAGACGTCGTAGTCGGTGACGCCGGCGACCGTGGCGTAACTCAGTTCCGCCTCTCGAGCGAGTTTCGCTTCGGGAATCGCCGTCATGCCGATGATGTCCCAGCCTTGCTCGCGGTAGAATTCGCTCTCGGCTTTCGTCGAGTACTGCGGGCCCTCGATACAGACGTAGGTGCCGTTCTCGGAGGTTTCAGCGTCCGTCGCCTCCCGTGCGGATTCGGCGAGGTGGGCGACCATCTCGGGACAGTACGGCTGTGCGAATCCCATGTGGACGACCATCCCGTCGCCGAAGAACGTCGGCGTCCGGTGTTTCGTTCGATCGAAAATCTGGTCCGGGATGACGAGCGTCTGGGGTGGAAGATCCTCGCGCAGGCTTCCAACGGCATTCGTCGCGATGATGCGGTCGACGCCGACGGATTTGAGCGCGTAGATGTTCGCCCGGTACTCCGCGTCCGTCGGCGTGTGCTGGTGGTCCGTTCCGTGCCGCGGGAGGAACGCGACCTCCTTCCCGCCGAGTTCACCCATCGTGATGTCGTCGCTCGGTTCGCCGTACGGCGTCGAAACCGCTTCCGTGCGAGTGTTCTCGAGTGGCAGTGCCTCGTAGATTCCGCTGCCGCCGATAACGCCGATTGTCATGGCACTGAATGGGCAGACCAGTGACTAAACGGTACGGGTTCGATTTCAATAGGCGCGGGGTGAGCTCGCCGGAGCAATCGCTGCGCTGGAGCGGGCGCTGACCAACTGTGTGTGGTTAGACCACATGATGGGTGTTACCAATGGCTACGAGCACTCATATAGATGGCATGCTATTTCGAATCGTAATGTCCTCCGAACACACCTCGAGCGAGAGCGATCTTACGGACGGGTCGCTTCTCAGGCCCATGTTCATTTTGGCGTGCCCGCTCGTGGTGATTCAGCTCCTGCAGGTCACCTACAACGTCGGCGATACGTTTTGGCTGGGTGCGCTCTCGCCCGACGCCGTCGGCGCGTTGAGCCTCGCCTTTCCGCTGATCTTCTTTCTGATCTCCATCGGCGGCGGCTTCACCGCCGCGGGCGCGATCTTGATCGCCCAGCACACCGGCGCGGACAGCGGCAAGGGCGGGTTGATCGCCGGCCAGACGATCTCGTTCATCACGCTCGTCGCGATCGCGATCGGGGTGATCGGCTTTTTCGCGACGGACTCGATGCTCGCGATGTTGCCGGCCGACGCGGAGACCGAAGCCGCGATCATTCCGCTGGCCGGCGAGTACATGCGGGTGTTCTTCCTCGGAATGCCGTTTCTGTTCGGCTTCTTTATCTTCGTCTCGCTGATGCGAGGGTACGGCAACACCCGCGCGCCGATGGTCGTGATGTTCGTCAGCGTCATCTTCAACCTCGTCATCGATCCCGTGTTGATCTTCGGCGTCGGTCCGTTCCCGCGCCTCGAGATACAGGGTGCGGCGGTCGCGACGGTGCTCTCAAGAGGTCTCGCCACGGTAATCGGTTTTTACGTCCTGTTCCGGACGGATGTCGGCCCGAAGATCGAGGCGGAGCACCTGGTCCCGAGACCAAAGTACGTCTCCGAGATCACGAGGTTAGGCGTGCCGACGGCGCTCGAGCAGTCGATGAGTTCGTTGGCGATGATCGCGATGACCGCCATCGTCGCCTCGTTCCCGCCGGCGGTCGTGGCCGCCTACGGGCTGGGGAACCGTCTCATCTCGCTGGCGTTTCTCCCGGCGCTGGGGATGAGCCAGGCGACGGACACCATCGTCGGCCAGAACCTCGGGGCGGACAAGCCCGACCGCGCGGAGAAGGCCACCTGGGTCGCCGCGGGCGTGATCGCGGCAGTCATGTTCGTCGTCGGCGCGGTCGCGTTTCTGGTACCGGAGCCGATCGTCTCCGTCTTCCTCACCGCGGAGGTCGACGGGCGAGCGGAAACCATCGCCTACGGGACGACCTACCTCCAGATCGCCGCGTTGATGTTCGTCTTCATGGGCGTCATGCAGGTGTTCTTGGGCGCGTTCCGAGGTGCAGGCAACACGAAAACCGCGCTGGTCTTCTCGGTGCTGGCGCTCTGGTTCGGCCGCGTGCTCGTCACGGTCTACCTGCTGTTCGTCGCCGATTGGGGAACGACCGGCATCTGGGTGGGCGTCCTCGTCGGCGACGTCGTCGGCGCGATCGCCGCCGGCGCGTGGTTCACTCGAGGCACGTGGAAGAACACGATCGTCGACGACGAAGAACGCGAGGATGACGAGGAACGCGAAGATAGCGGGGGCGGCGAAGACGACGACCGGGACGATCCGCCGCGGGAAGGGCCCGATTCGCCACTCGAGGGGAACGGAACCGTTCCGTCACCAGCGGTTGAAGACTAAGACTCGCTCGAGATCGAAGACTGAGCACCGCTCTGTTTGGCTATCAACAAGTGCTCCGCTGTCGGCTACCGCCGTCTCGCCGCCTCGTAGTTGTCTCGAGCCCGCTCGAGAAGCTGACGACCGATCTCGGTTCGAATCCGCGGCGTCGCGGTCGCGAAGAACTCGTCGAGCGCCTCGTACTCCGCGAACTGCTCGTCGTGAGTAGAGTCCCCGGTATCGTATCGCTCCTCGCGTTCGTAACGGACCGCCTGAAAACACATGTCCACGAGATCCATGTCCTTGACGAACCGGGCCGTCGGCGACGCTCGAGCCTCGTATTCGTCCCAGATCGCCCGGAGGTCGCCGTCCTCGTCGACCGGCTCAAGCAACTCGGTTATCGCACTCTCCTCGAGCCGTCTCTTCTCCGCGGGATCGATCGTGTCGGCGCTCGAGTCGGCACGCGTCGCGAAATCACCCGTCTCGGCTTCGGCGAGGTCGTGGACGACGGCCATTCGGAGCGCGAGATCCGGGTCGACGCCCGCCGGCGCGTCGTCGTGGTCCGCGTAGAGTAGACAAAGAAGCGCGACGCCCCACGTGTGCCCGGCGACGGATTCAGGGTTCTCGATCCCGCGAAGCTGCCACCCCGTCCGTCCCTCGTCTTTGAGCAAAAACGCGCGAAGGATCGTCTCGAGCTGGGCGTCGATTTCGGTCTCGGTATTCGACTCGTCCTCGGGGTCTGTCATGGTAGTGTTTGGTGAAACGAAGCGTATCGGAAGGGAAACGAAGCGTATCGGAACGGAACGAACGCGTATCGGAAAGACGACTACTGCTCGAGCAGTTTCCAGTGGCCCGGCGCGGTCATCTCGAGGAGGTCGCGCCGTTCCATCTCCGTCAGGACCTCGCTCAGCCGGTTCGGCTGGGCGATTTCCATCTCGATCCGTTCGACCTGGTGGTAGTGGTTGAGGTAGTGTCGAATGTCGTCTTTGGTGTAAGACTCCTGATCGGCTTTCTCCATCGCGCTCGTGATCAGGTCGACCATGTCCTCGATGAAGTTCCACGGGTAGACGACCCAGGTCCACTCCTCGAGTTGTTCGCCGACGTAGTCGGGTTCGAACTCGCTGGTGCCGAGCAGTTGGAGCGTCGCGGTCCGGACGGTGCCGGCATCGCGGTCCGTGACGTACTCCTCCGCCCGTTTGATCGAGCCGCCGGTGTCGGCGATGTCGTCGATGATGAGAACGTCCTTGCCCTCGACGCTTCCCTCGGGCATCGGATACCGAACCGTCGGCTCGCCGGTCTTCTGGGCGGTGCCGACGTAGTGTTCCATCTTCAGACTCGTCAGGTCGTCCATTCCCAGGAAATCGCAGACGCATCGCCCCGCGAACCAACCCCCTCGAGCGAGCGCGACGATCACGTCCGGTTCGAACTCGTCGTGGCGAACCTCGTCGCTGACGTCCCGGCACAGGCTGTAGATGTAGTCCCAGTTCGTGACTGTACACTTGAAATCGTCCGGCAAGTCGGACATTCTCTTGACTCCTCCTGAGCGATGAGAGGGAGTGCGACCCCTTAAGTGAGGTGAAACTACCAGCCCGCAGTCGTTCGTGTTCCCCCTTCAAATTGGGCGGATCGTCGTTGGTTGAAACGGAAACCCCCTCCAAACAATTATAGTGTGGCGGATCTTACCATTGGCTATTACGGAGTGTGTGAATAAGGTCCATGCCAACGACACAAGACTACGAGTACCTCCTCGAATGCGAGAACGTGATCGGCGTCGACTACGACGAACAAACGGAGCGAGTAACGGTCTACGTCTCCCAAAAAGTTCCGCCCGACGACCTCGACCCGGAAGACGATGTCAAGAATCGCGTCCAAGACGTTGATGGCATCGATATCGAGGTCGTCGACTGCGGATACGGCGAGGAAAAAAGCGGCTTCGACGCCTTGTCGGTCCTCGAGCCGAAGCCCGAGGCCGCCGAGGATAGGCAGGACCGGCACCGTCCGGTCCCGGCGGGCGTCAGCGAGATCAACGCCGAATCTTCCGCGGCGACGGCGGGTCCGTACCCCGCACGAGTCGAGAATACGTCGGCAGCAACGTGGAGCGACGACGCCGAAGACGGCGATCTCGTCCGACTTTCGAACAACCACGTCTACGCCCGTTCGAACGCCGCGGAGCTCGGCGAACCGATCATCCAGCCCTCTCCGCAGGACGGCGGCGAGCTGGACGAGGACGAAACCGGCGAACTGCTTGGCTACGTGCCGATCGACGACGGCGTCCTCGTCGACGTCGCCGCGCGGTCGGTAAATCGCGACGACGAGTCGACGACCGCATTCGAACTCGAGGAGTCGTGGCCGACCGACATCCGACGCGAGGACTACGACGAACTCGAGGGAGAGACGCTGACCAAGAGCGGCCGGACGACGGGCGTCACGAGCGCCGAACTCGAGTCGACGAACGCGAGCGTCCGGGTGAATTTTGGCGGCGACCACGGAGACGTCCTGTTCAGAGATCAACTCATCGCGGGCTACATGTCCGAGGGCGGCGACAGCGGTTCGGCCGTCTTTTCCGACGACGGCGAACTCGTCGGCTTGCTCTTCGGCGGTTCCTCACAGCAGACGATTCTGAACAAGATCGACAACGTCGAAGCCGAACTCGGCGTCGAGTTGCTCACCGACGAGCCCGAGTCAGATGGCGAGGGTGAAGGCAATAGTGGCGACCTCGTGGACGAGGAGATCCCGATTTACACGACGAGCTTCGACCGAACCCTCGAGTTCGAGTTCGTCGACAGCGACCTCGAGCCCGCCGCGATCACGTTCGACGAACTCCCTCGTTCGGGCGAGTCCGTCCCCGTCACGGTCACCGTCTGTGCGACCGACGCCGGGGAGTACTGGCTCGAGGTCAACGATGACCGCCAGACGTTCTCGATAGAGGACCTCGAGGGAGCGACGAACGAAGCGGTTCAGGGGGAGGTGACGGCGACGGTGTCGGTTCCCGCCGACGAGGACGAGGGGCTGGACATTCAGTTGCAGGGCGGTCGCGTTCGCCGTTCGTAGTTAGGCCTCGTCCTCGTGGCGCTCCTCGCAGTTACATCGGGAATGCGCATCGGCGAACGTAACAGCGTACGAGTGAACCTCCTCGGCTAGCTCGTACATTCCAACCGCTAAATCTCGACCGGGGCGATCGATATCGTAATATATCCGGGCACGATGCTCCGACCGGAACGCATCAATCCGGGCAGGTACACCCGTATCAGAGAACACCCCGCGATTCTCGATGTCCTCGAATACCTGCTCGTGTTTTCGGAAATCGGACGACTCAGCTGCAGTTTGATCCACCAAGTAAAACTGGAGCGACCGTTCGATTGCGTTGAAGGACAACTCGACGATACTGACGTGATTGTTCGTTCCGTTGCGTAACTGACGGCACGTCCCCAACATTGCACACGCCTTCCCCAACTGCACATCGGCATCCGTTTCCTGCCACGACAACGAATCTTGAACCGGGCCAGTCTCCTCGTCGGCCAACAACGACTCAACGCGCTCGACAGCGTCGACGACATCTTCAAGCCCCATCCGCAAACACCTCCTGTTTCACCGCGTCGAGAACCGAGGCATCGTAAAGCGTGATCCCGTCCACGAGCACGTCACGGATTCGGTCGTGGGTCACTGCCGAGTCGCGCGTCTCGACGACGATGTGCGGTTCGAACCGGTCACCGTCGAACTGCTCCGAAGCGATCTCTTCTTCGATGTCGTGAGCCGTTCGCTGTGCCGACATTCGATCGTCTTCGACGACGACGAATACGTCGATATCGCTCGCTCGGTCGGCGTCACCGCGAGCGACACTCCCGAACAACACGATCGCTGCGTCCTCACCGATACGATCTACGAGCCGGTCCCGAACAGCTCGCACTGGGTCGTGATACTCAGATTGGGGGACTGTGGTAACCGGATCATCGCTGCGAACGAGTTTCTCCGGGTTGATCTGTACGGCATTCGACCTGCCGTCACGGTCGACGTGAATTATGCCGAGGCTCTCGAGGGAGAGAACAGCGGCGTTCACACTCGACATCCCTTTTCCAGTCAGTCGGTGGAGTTCGCGGTTCGAGAACGTCGTGTCGGGGTTGTCCGTGAGTATGTGGAGGATGTCGGTCGCTGCGCCGTGGCGAAACGCGTCGCGGTCACCGAGCGGGAGTGGGAGACAAATATGCGTTCCCTCGCATCTACCCGATGACTGAACGGTCTCGTGGTTCATGAACGGTATCACGGTTCAGTCCTCAAAAAGCCTTCCGCTTACGAGCACCAGATCAGGGCTTCAATTGATACTGCCTTCTCGAGACGACATTATTCCTGCCCGAAAACAGTAGTTATATGACAATAAAGGATGTAACAGCAAATGGAAGCCACACACTCCGCGACAAGGGGGCGTTCGTATTGAAATGCCCCGAGTGGTCAAGACACCCGAGACGTGGCTTCCAATCGCGGAATGGATCGGTTGCCATGATTGGATTACTTCTCCGCGGGCTTAAACATCCCGTCCGACAGACGAATCGAAGTCGATCACAGATACCCACCGTTCGCGGACTCGGGGGTGACTGGGCACGATGACCCCGCCGACGGACGACTTGGTCGTGGACATCGTTCGAACCCTCGAGAAGGAGGGAGTCCCTCGAGATTCCTACCAGCTCGCCAGCGAGTTCGATCCCGAGGCGCTCGCCCGACTGCTCGATTCCGGCGGCAGTGCGGTCGAAGTCCGCCTCGAGGTTCGCGGCGTGTCGCTGGTCGTGACGAATCTGGGCGCTCGAGTGATCGACGAGGACCCATCGCATCATCCCGACTGTCCCCAGTGTGGGCTCCCGGTCACCGCGGTCGTTCAACTCGTCTCGACCCACCACAACGCGTATCCATGCGGGTGTCGGGTTAGGGAGGATCTGCTCAAGTAACAAAGAGCGCTCGAGTAGTGAGAATCGCTCGAGGAGAACTCGAGACGGGGACCACCGTCGGTACCAGTAGATAGTAACACGGTTTCCGTATGCTGTTTTGAGAATAAAAATCGCGATCAGTACAGATGGATGATGGAACGCAATGGCCGAATATCTGCCTCCACTTTGTCAATAACAGGATGGGAGAGACCCGAATACAGTGAACGAGGCGAGAACGTGGTCGACGAGTTCGGCGGTTGTCGGCAGTTCAGTTCGCCGGCCGAGGGCCCTTACTCGCTCGATTCCTCGACGCCGATCGACTCGTCTGCGCCAGCCTTACGGCGGAGCCACTCGAGGCCGAGGGCACCGCTGACGACGCCGGCACCGGTCGTGAAGCCGGGCATATTGTCGTCGCCCTCACCGGGTTCGGTCGCATCATCATCATCACCCGATTCGTTGTCGTCGCCTTCACCGGGTTCAGTCGCATCATCACCCGACTCGTTGCCGTCGCCTTCATCGGGTTCGGTACCGCCATCCCCGCTGGCTCCGCCGTCGTCTTCGTCCCCGTTGTCCGGACCGCTCTCACTGTCGCTACCGTTTCCGCCGTCACCGCCATCGGTGTCCGAACTAGTCTCTTCGTCATCGGTTCCGTCTCCGTCGCCGGTCCCGCTGTCGTCACCGTCTTCGCAACAGTTAGACTCCTCGCCGTCATCGCCATCTGAATCGTCATCGTCGTCTGGGTCGTCTTCGCCATCTGAATCGTCATCGTCGTCTGGGTCGTCTTCGCCATCTGAATCGTCACCGTCGTCCAGGTCGTCTTCGTCGTCCTGATCGGCGTCTGACGCGCGCAGCGCGATCAGGTCGCTATCCTCGTGGAGGTCGCTATCTTCGAGGATGTAGATCGTCCGTTCGTCGACGGCGACGAGCGAACCGAGGGGAGACTCGAGGCTCCAGTGTTCGGTTCCGTCCTCGAGGTCCAACCCGACGATCGTTTCGGGATCGAAACTACTCTGAGTAGCGATTACGGTATCGCCGGCAATGAGACACCCTCCGAAATTGAGCCAACCGGAATGTCTCTTGCTGTGCGACCAGCGCTCGCCGGCACCGTACTCGTATCCGGTGAGTTTCTGTATCCCGATCGTGACACAGTGTTCGGGTGCTGCAGCTATCTCGATCGCGCTTCGGTACGCCTCTCTCGAAAACCCCAACTCGCCCGTCTCGGGATCGTGGTGGAACACCGAGTCGCCGTCACCGAGGACCGTGCTGTGGTGGGTGAAGACGCGGTCCGATGTCACGACGATGGTCGAGATGGGTCGCATGGGGTCGATAGCCTCGAGAACCCACGCGTCGTCGCCGGTCTCCCCGTCGAGCGCAGCGATTCCGCCGAGGTCGTCCGTTTCCGTCATTGCGTAGACGAAGCCGTGGCCGGCGGCGACCGGTTCGGCCTGGAACGGTCGCGGCTGGGGATCGCCGTCCGCCTCGTCGGCCGACTCCGCGTCGACGTCGTCTCGATGCCACCGAGTCGAACCGTCGTCGGCCTCGAGCGCGTAGAGGCTTCCGCTGGCGACGATGTGGACCGCTCCGTACGCGGCCGTCGGGTTGGTTACCTCTGAGTCCCCCGCGTCGAACTCACGTTCCCACTCTACCGTGCCGTCCGCGGCATCGAGCGCAGTCACGTGGTTCTCCCCGCTGAGATAAATCGTTCCGCCGAGGACGGTCGGTCGACTACTCATCTCGATGTCCGTCCGCCACGCGACCGTTCCTTCGTCAGCCTCGAGCGCGTGGAGTTCGCCGTCGCCCGTCCCGACGTAGACCATCCCGTCGACGACGGCGATATTCAACTTCTCTGTATCATCGTGTGGTTGGCTGTCTGGAAGCGCGGGCTCGTCGTACCGCCAGGCTTCGGTGTCCGGTTTCGGGAACTCGCCCTCGAGGGGCAGGTACTGAGAGTTCGCCGCGTTTCCGAGAGCCGAGGACCAGCCCGACGGATCGCCGACTGCGACCGAACTCGAGGACGTCCCCACCGACTCCGTCGCCCCTTCCGCGGCCGTCGAACCGGCCGATGCGAGCGCGCCGCCGGTCGACAGTGCTGCACAGGTTGCCAGTATAGATCGTCGTTTCCACGTTGTCACACCAGTCAAGAGCGGAACTAGTCATATCATTATCGAGTTAGTAGTCTGTTGTTTCTTTCCCCACAACTGTTTCACACCAACTGGGGCCTGAACTGATACGAGCGCTCTTAGCCCGTTTCGATGCATTAGCCGAATCTGAGAGATTTCCCCGTTCGGTTCGCAGTTGTACTTCACTCACTCAAACAGTACGTAAACACCACCACACCAGATTTATAATCTAGTAATATAACCTAGTTATCGATGGCGACGACCCAGATTCAGGCCGCCCGCAACGGCACGATAACACCCGCGATGAGACGCATTGCCGAGCGAGAGAACCGCGATCCCGAGTTCGTTCGAGAGCAGGTCGCCGAGGGACAGGCCGTGATCCCGGCGAACGTCACCCACGAGACGCTCGATCCGATGATCATCGGCCGCGAGTTCTCGACGAAGGTCAACGCGAACATCGGCAACAGCGAGACCACGAGCGATCTCGAGGAGGAACTCGAGAAGCTCCACGCGGCCGTCCACCACGGTGCGGACACGGTGATGGATCTCGGGACCGGCTCCGACCTCGACCGGATCCGCGAGGCGAACGTCGAACACTCGCCGGTGCCGATCGGGACGGTGCCGCTGTACGAGGCCGTCAAACGCGCCGGCAGTCCCGAGGAACTGACGCCGGAGCTTCTCCTCGAGGTGATCGAAAAGCAGGCCGAACAGGGCGTCGACTACATGACCATCCACGCCGGCATCCTCGCCGAGCACCTGCCGCTGACGGAGGGGCGGAAAACGGGGATCGTCTCCCGTGGCGGCTCGATCATGGCCAAGTGGATGGAAGACCGCGGCGAGCAGAATCCGCTGTTTCAGGTCTACGACGAGATTTGTGAGATCTTCCTCGAGCACGACGTCACCTTCAGCCTCGGCGATAGCCTCCGTCCGGGATGCATCGCGGACGCTTGTGACGAGGCCCAGTACGCCGAACTCGACACGCTAGGCGAACTGACGCGGCGCGCCTGGGACCACGGCGTGCAGGTGATGGTCGAAGGACCGGGACACGTTCCGATGAACAAAATCGCGGAGAACGTCGAGCGCCAGCAGGAGGTCTGCGACGGCGCGCCGTTTTACGTCCTCGGGCCGCTGGTAACCGACATCGCGCCGGGCTACGACCACATCACGAGCGCGATCGGTGCCGCGATGGCCGCTCAGGAGGGCGCGGCGATGCTCTGTTATGTCACCCCCAAAGAACACCTCGGGCTCCCCGACGAGGAGGACGTTCGCGACGGCCTCGCGGCCTACCGGATCGCCGCCCACGCGGGCGATGTCGGGAACGACCGACCGGGCGCTCGAGACTGGGACGACGCCCTCTCGGAAGCCCGCTACGCCTTCGACTGGCGCGAGCAGTTCTCGCTCGCGCTCGATCCCGAGCGCGCCCAATCTGCCCACGACCAGACCTTACCCGAAGACAACTACAAGGAGGCTCGCTTCTGTTCGATGTGCGGCGTCGACTTCTGTTCGATGCGGATCGACCAAGATGCGCGCGAGGACGGCGACATGAAGGATCTCGAGCGAAATACCGACCTCGAGCACTCCCCGGCCGCCGAGGTGAACTTGCCGCCGGTCGGGACCCACGACGCCGAAGCGGTAGAGCGATTCGAGGGTGATACAGAGCTCGCGACGGCGACCGACGGCGGCGAGTACGATTCTCAACAGGAGGGCGTCGACTCCCGGACGGAGGACCGCGGACGAACGTCGTCGGAAGAGTAGCCCCTCCCGACTCGATCGCTCACCTTCCCCCGCACGCTGTCGTCGACTCGCACGCTGTCGTCAACTCACACGCCGTCGTCACGACTATTGTCCCCTGCCACGTTGGCCCCGGCATGAACGACGAGGCGCGGACGGTCGACGTGTATCAGGTCGACGCCTTCACCGACGAACCGCTCACCGGCAACCCCGCTGGCGTGGTCCCCGACGCGAGCGGGCTCTCCGACGACCAGATGCAGTCGATCGCCGCCGAGATGGCCGTCAGCGAAACGGCTTTTCTCACCGAAAGCGACGACGCCGACTACCGAATTCGTTACTTTACGCCGTCCCAGGAGGTCGACCTCTGCGGGCACGCGACGATCGGCTCGCTGAGCCACCTTCATGAGAACGGCGTCCTCGAGACCGGAACGACGACCCTTGAGACGAACGTGGGCGTCTTAGAGATGGAGATCGAACCCGACGGCACGGTCTGGATGACCCAGGACGAGCCGACGATCCGAGAGGCCGATGTCGGCTACGACCGGGTCGCCGACGCGCTGGGCGTCGAGCGAACGGGACTCGAGGGGGCCAGCGCCGACCTCCCGCTGGCGGTCGCCTCGACGGGCCTCCCGTTTCTCGCGGTGCCGACCACCTACCTTTCGGATCTCAGCGGTATGCGGCCGGATATGGCGAAAATCGAAGCGGTCACCGACGACCTCGAGGCGACCGGCATCTACCTGTTCACATTCGACACGCTCGAGAGCGAGTCGACCCTCCACGGGCGAATGTTCGCACCGGGCGCAGGCGTTCCGGAAGATCCGGTCACCGGAACCGCGAGCGGGGCCGTGGGCGCGTACCTCGAAGAGTACGAGGCGCTCGATCCGTTCCCAGACGAGTGTGCGTTCGAACAGGGCCACTTCGTCGACCGAGCGGGGACCGTTCGCGTCCGCGTGGGCGACTCCGTTCAGGTTGGGGGCGATGCGGTGACGGTCCTCGAGGGGGAACTCATCGTACCGCCTACGGAAGACGACGACATTCTCGAGGCCTAAGCGGGGGATACAGAGAAAGGAGCGATTGTCACTCGTTCGTCGGAGCGAGTCGATCGACTTCCACCCGGTTCGGTTTTGACGACCCGATTTCGAGCGCACCAGAGAAGTCGCCCCGCTCTCACGCGAGCGGGTCCTCCGAGTCCGACGATGAAGCGTCTTCGTCGGTGTCGGTCGGCTCGGATCGATCAGTCCCTTCGGGCGCTGATTCCGAAGACGAGCGCTCGTTGTCGGCCGTCGGTTGATCCGATTGTGTCGGCGTCGTCGAGCGTTCATCGGTGTTCTCGAGGTCTGAACGCTCCGCATTCGAAAACTCGAATCCCGACTCTGCCGATTCGTTTGTGGTGGATTGACCGGCCCCGTCTTCAACTGACTGGTCCTGTGACCGACCAGTTGGCCCCGTCGCTTCCTCGGGGGCCGAGGTATCGGCGACCTGGGTCTCCGTTCGGGTCGGTTCGGTTGTGCTCGAGCGCGATTCCGTCTCGGATTTCTGTGGTTGCGTGTTGCTCGTCTGTTCTTGCGTCCCAGTTGTCTGTTCTTGTGTTCCGGCCGCCTGCGGTTGCGTTGCTGTCGACCGTGACTGTCGGTTCGGCGTCCGCCCGGCCGATCGATCCGCACGTTCGTCTCGAGAGTGCCGATCGTCGGTCGGTGTCGTCTGTTGGCTGTTCGTCGGCAACTGTTCGTCGGGTTGCGTGTTCGTTTGGGATGTCTCAACGTCGACGGGGGAGGCGGCCTGCTCGGCGGACCGGTTCTCTGATGAGTTCGCTTGCGGGGTGCCAATCGACTCCGTTCGCTGGTCGATTTCCGACTCGAGAACTTCGCGTTCGTCGAACGCGGCGGCGTGTTCGGAACGCTTGAGTTCCTGGACGCTTCGGCGGGTTTCCGCGACGTCTTCTTCCATCTCCGCTAACCGCTCGTCGAGCGCTTCGACGACCTCGCTCTTGAGGCGACCGTGGTCGAAGCGCCTGGCCGCGGCCCTACCGGACGCTCGAGGAAGCGACCAGAACAGCGCGTACGTCTTACCGATCTGCCAAACGAGGAAGCCGAGAGCCGCGAGTGTGAGCGTAATCACCGGATTCGCACTTTCGACCGCGGTTTGGACGTTCCCGTCGATAAGCAACGTCTCGATCGATCCCCAAAAGCCCAGCACGAATCCGAAGACGGCTATGGCGGTTCCAAAGAGCATCGCTCCGGCCGTGATCAGCCGGTTGAACAGCGTCCACTTGGCGGCGTTAGAGAGGTCCATACGGTGACCAGTAACTCGAGTTGTATAATCGCTGTGGGATACCAATCAGTTGACAAACTGGTCCGGTGTACACCCCTCTTCTCGGCGGGGATGAAATCGTCAAATATTGCCACTCCGGAGGCCGAAGGACCGATTCACGGAGAAACTCATTCGGGACTGAGTAGTGACTGTGACAGCGCGTTCGCAACCTTCTTTATTGGTAGCGCTGTCCACGCAACTAGAGATGGCTGTACTCTGGCTGGACGAGATCAGCGCCGACGACCTCGAGACGGTCGGCGGCAAAGGTGCTTCTCTCGGTGAACTCACGGGGGCGGGCTTGCCGGTTCCGCCGGGATTCGTCGTCACGGCAGGTACCTACAGATCGTTTATCGAAAACGCAGAAATCGACGAGGAGATGTTCGAGGCCGTCGACGTCGATGTCGACGACTCGAGTGCACTCGCGGCCGCGGCCGACCGTGCACAGGAACTCATTCTCGAAACGCCGTTCCCGGAGGAACTTCGCGAGGAAATCCTCGAAGCCTACCGCGAGGTTGGGAACGGAAAGGCGTTCGTCGCCGTTCGGTCTTCGGCGACGGCAGAGGACTTACCCGACGCCTCCTTTGCGGGCCAGCAGGATACGTACTTGAACGTCACCGAAGAGGATCTCCTGAATCGCGTTCGTGAGTGTTGGGCCTCGCTGTTCACCCAGCGAGCGATCTACTACCGACAGGAGCAGGGATTCGACCACTCGGCGGTCAATATTGCGGTCGTCGTCCAGCAGATGGTCGATGCAGAGAAATCCGGCGTGATGTTCACCAGTCACCCCTCGACGGGCGATCCAACGATGATCATCGAAGCCGCGTGGGGCCTCGGCGAGGCGGTCGTCTCGGGCGCGGTCTCCCCGGACAACTACGTCATTTCCCGAACCGAGGACGATGTCGACGTCACCGTCGCCGAGAAGAAGGTCATGCACGTCAAAGACGAAGAGACCGGCGAGACGGTCGAACGCGACGTTCCGGAGGAAAAACGCACTGAACGAGTGCTCTCCGACGACGAACTCGCTCGACTCGTCGAGCTCGGCGAACACGTCGAAGACCACTACGATACGCCACAGGATGTCGAGTGGGCGATGACCGGCGACGAGGACTTCATGCTCCAGTCCCGACCGATCACGACGATCGACGAGACCGACTCCGAAAGCGAGGTCGACGTATCCGGCGCTGGAGCCGCCGTCAACGCGGCGAAAGGCGTCACCGACGGA
The DNA here is from genome assembly GCF_055379965.1 of Halostagnicola alkaliphila. Lineage (NCBI taxonomy): Archaea > Methanobacteriati > Methanobacteriota > Halobacteria > Halobacteriales > Natrialbaceae > Halostagnicola > Halostagnicola alkaliphila. Next base: position 1,303,769 of record NZ_AP043826.1, read on the forward strand.
AGCGGCAGCGTCCAGCCAGCCGAGGGCGGATCCGGAACCGGCGACGGCTCGAGCGGTGGCGACGGCACATCGGACGCCACTGGCGACATTATCGTCGACGGGCTCGGCTCGAGTCCCGGCACCGTAAGCGGCGCGGCGCAGGTCGTCACCAAGCTCGACGACCTTGCGAAAGTCGGCGAGGGCGACATCATCGTCACCGAGATGACGATGCCCGATATGGTGCCCGCGATGAAACGCGCCGCAGGGATCGTCACCGACGAGGGCGGGATGACCAGCCACGCCGCGATCGTCTCCCGAGAGCTCGGCGTCCCCGCCATCGTCGGGACGACCAACGCGACGACGGTGCTCGAGGACGGCCAACTCGTCACCCTCGATGGCGATAAAGGAGCCGTCCTCGAGGGCGAGGCGGTCGATCCCGAAGAGGAGACCGAACCCGTCGAGGAAGTTCGCCCGCAGTCGCCGGTCAAACCGATGACGGCGACGGAGGTCAAGGTCAACGTCTCGATCCCCGAAGCGGCCGAACGGGCGGCCGCGACGGGTGCCGACGGCGTCGGTCTGCTCCGGACCGAGCACATGATCCTCTCGCTGAACCAGACGCCCGAGAAGTTCATCGAAGAGAACGGGACGGACGCCTACATCAAGGAGCTGATTCAGGGAATCCGAACCGTCGCCGACGAGTTCTACCCGCGCCCGGTTCGCGTCCGCACGCTCGACGCACCGTCCGACGAGTTCCGCCAGCTCGAGGGCGGGGAAGACGAGCCGGTCGAACACAACCCGATGCTCGGCTACCGGGGCATCCGACGGAGCCTCGATCGAACCGAGGTCTTCGGCTACGAACTCGAGGCGTTCGCCCGGCTCTACGAGATGGGCTACGACAACGTCGAGATCATGCTGCCGCTGGTCAACGACGCCGAGGACGTCTACCGCGCGAAAGAGCAACTGAAGGCGACGGGGATCGACCCCGAGAAACGCAAGTGGGGCGTCATGATCGAGACCCCGGCCTCGGCGCTGAGCGTCGAGGAGATGGCCGAAGCGGGCATCGACTTCGCCTCGTTCGGGACGAACGACCTCACCCAGTACACGCTCGCGGTGGATCGAAACAACGAGCACGTCGCCGACCGGTTCGACGAGCTCCACCCCGCGATCTTGCAGCTCCTCGAGGACGTTATCGAGACCTGCCGCGAACACGACGTAGAGACGAGCATCTGCGGCCAGGCCGGCTCGAAGCCGGATATGGTCCAATTCCTCGTCAACGAGGGCGTCAGCTCGATCTCGGCGAATATCGACGCCGTGCGCGATGTCCAACACGAGGTCAAACGCGTCGAACAGAAGCTCTTGCTGGACTCCGTCCGCTAACTCGAGTCCGTCGACGCTGTCGGCGTGGTCTCGGGTGCGGTTTTCTCCCGAGCGCGTTTGCCCTCGAGCGGATTTTTGAGCGACGGTTCGGGTACCGGAGATTCGATTCCGAGCCGAGTCAGCGGTTCTGTGCGGAAACGCAACGAATAAACCGGCGACCGTCATTAACGAGAGTATGCAGGTCGAGCCGCAGACGTTTGACCGGGTGCTTTCGTCGATGTGCACCGAGCCTCACCCGGATGCGCGTGCGGCAGCCGAACGCTTTCTCGCGACGAACCCCGGCGATCCCGGAACCTATCCCGCCGTCACCGATCTCGAGGAAAAGGCAGTCTCGATGCTCGGCGAGATCGCCGGACTCTCCGATCCCGCAGGGTACGTCGCAAGCGGCGGGACCGAAGCGAACATTCAGGCGGTTCGAATCGCCCGCGATCGGTTCGAACGTCGAACCGAGCGTCGAACGCTGAACCGAACCGAAAATCGACCACCGAACGTGGTGATGCCCGAGTCGGGCCACTTCAGTTTTCAAAAAGCCGCGAACGTGCTCGGCGTCGAGTTGCGGATCGTTCCGACCGATGAGAACCACCGGGCCGACCTCGAGGCCGTCCGCCACAGCGTCGACGAGGACACGGCGCTGGTCGTCGGCGTCGCGGGAACGACCGAGTACGGTCGCGTCGATCCGATTCCGGAACTGGGCGAGATCGCACGATCCGTGGATGCGCTCTTTCACGTCGACGCAGCCTGGGGCGGGTTCGTCCTTCCGTTTACCGACGACGAGTGGAACTTTTCTCACGCGCCGGTCGACACGATGGCTATCGATCCCCACAAAATGGGACAGGCCGCGGTCCCCGCCGGCGGACTCCTCGCACGCGACGAGACGCTGCTTGACGAACTCGCGATCGATACGCCTTATCTCGAGTCGACTTCGCAGGCGACGCTCACGGGGACCAGATCGGGTGCCGGCGTCGCGAGCGCGGTCGCCGCGATGGAGGCGCTGTGGCCCGAGGGCTACAGGCGACAGTACGCCCGATCCCAGCGCAACGCCGACTGGCTCGCGGACGCGCTCGTCGCTCGCGGGTTCGAGGTCGTGGAGCCGACGCTGCCGCTGGTCGCCGCCGACGTCCCCGTCTCGACGTTCGACTCGCTCCGGCGAGAGGGATGGCGCATCTCGCGGACGGCGACGGGCGAAATGCGTATCGTCTGTATGCCCCACGTCACGCGGTCGATGCTCGAGTCGTTCGTCGCTGACCTCGACCGACTCCAGTGTCGCGCCAGTGTGCCCGTCGTGAGCGACGATTGAGGGGCTATCGCCGTGATCCGTCGTCGCCCCCATCGCTCTCTCCGCCGCGCGCTGTGGATCGACACACGTTTTTCGATCGCCTCGAGAGGAGGAGTCAACGGAGAGCGATGGATCACTTCGACTGGATCGCGTTCGGTGGGTTCGCGCTGTTGACAGTGGGTTCGCTCGCGATCGAGGGGATCGTCGTCGCGGCCGCGTTCGCGGGGTTTTTGCTCTCGCTCGCCTCGTGGCGGCTGTACGACGGGCGGCCCTGGGAGGCGCTGGCCTGGCTCGTTTTGGTCGGTTCCGCGCTGACTATCGTCTTCGATCTCGGCGGCGTCGTCTTCGTCGTCGGCTTTTTCGGCCCGATGTTCGTCGGCGTCGGACTGCTCTTCGCCAGTCGCCTCGAGTGGCTCCCGAACGTGTGGACGGTCGAGGAGCGGACGCCGGAATAGCGCCCCTCGATCCGAACGGAAACACGCGTCGGTCGGTTGGAACCGGAAACGATTGCCACGCCCGCGAACGAAAACCGGCGGGTTTTACGCCTTCGGTCGACTCAGCACACGTATGAGCCACGACGAGTTTCCGACAGATCAGCCAGCGGTGGTGACGTGTGGGTTGCCCTACGCCAACGGCGACCTGCACGTCGGCCACCTGCGAACGTACGTTGGCGGCGATTCCTTCGCGCGCACCCTCGAGACCCTCGGCCAGGAGACGGCCTACGTCTCCGGGTCGGACATGCACGGAACGCCGGTCGCCGTCAACGCCGAGCAACAGGGCGTCGACCCCGAAGACTTCGCCCTCGAGTGGCACGAGCAGTACGCGGAGACGTTTCCGAAGTTCAACGTCGAGTTCGACAACTACGGACACACCCACGACGAGACGAATACGGAACTGACCCAGGAGATCGTTCGGACGCTCGAGGACGAGGGCTACATCTACGAAAAGGAGATTCAGGTGGCCTACGATCCCGTCGCCGACGATCATCTCCCCGACCGTTACGTCGAGGGAATCTGTCCCTACTGCGGCGAGAAAGCCCGCGGGGACGAGTGCGACGAGGGCTGTCAGCGCCACCTCGAGCCGGGCGAGGTCGAAGACCCGAAGAGTACGATCACTGGCAACCCGGCCGAGTACCGCGAACGGACTCACAAGTTCTTCCGCGTCTCGGAGTTCGAGGAGTACCTCACCGAGTTCCTCGACGACCTCGAGGGAACGTCGAACGCGCAGAATCAGCCCCGTCAGTGGATCGAAGAGGGTCTGCAGGACTGGTGTCTCACTCGGGACATGGATTGGGGGATCGATTATCCTGGTGAAGAGGAAGAAGACATCGTCCTCTACGTCTGGGTCGACGCGCCCGTCGAGTACGTCTCGAGCACCAAGCAGTACTCCGAGCGAGTCGGGAGCGACGAGTACGACTGGGAGCAGGTCTGGAAAGACGAGGGCGAAATCGTCCACGTCATCGGCCGGGACATCATCCAGCACCACACGATCTTCTGGCCGGCGATGCTCGAGGGGGCGAACTACAACGCGCCGCGAGCCGTCGCCGCGACCGGCTTCATCACGATCAACGGCAAGGGGCTCTCGACGAGTCGAAACCGCGCCATCTGGGCGAAGGAGTACCTCGAGGAAGGGTTCCACCCCGATCTGCTACGGTACTACCTGATGACGACCGGCGGGCTCCAGCAGGACGTCGACTTCTCCTGGGACGCCTTCCAGGAGAAGGTAAACGGCGAACTCGTCGGCACGGTCGGCAACTTCTGGTACCGCAGCTTGCTCTTTGCCTACAGAAACTACGACGGAACGCCGGACGTGGGCGTCTCTCCGGACGTCGAGGATCGCATCGAGGGAGCCATCGGCGAGGTCCGCGAGGCCGTCAACGACTACTCGATCCGCGGGATCGGGCAGGCCGCCACGCGACTCGCGCAGTTCGGCAACGAGTACATCCAGCGCCATGAGCCCTGGAAGCTCACCGACGAAGAGCCCGAAAAGGCGGCGCAGGTCATCCGCGACTGCGTCCAGATCGCGAAAGCCGTCGGCGTCCTCATCGCCCCGATTACGCCCGACAAGGCCCAGGAACTCTGGGAACAACTCGGCGAGGATGGCGCCGTCGAAGACGCGCGAATCGAGGCCGCACTCGAGGCACCGCCGCGTCGCTTCGCGGAACCCGGCGAACTCTTCGAGAAGATCGAAGACGAGCGCGTCGACGAGTTGAACGAGAAACTCGCAGATCGCGTCGCCGCCGCTGGAGACGACGAAGATGACGAAGACGGCGAGGAAGCCACATCCGAAGACGAAACGGCAGGCGACGCCGACGACGACAGCGACACCGACGACAACGACCCCGCGGGCAACCTCGAGCCCCTGCTCGAGGATCGAATCGGGTTCGGCGAGTTCCAGGATCTGGACATCCGCGTCGGGCGAATCGAAGTCGCCGAAGGGATCGACGGTGCGGACGACCTCGCGCGACTCGAGGTCGATATCGGCTTCGAAACCAGACAGGTCGTTGCGGGCATCAAGCAGTTGCACGACCTCGAGGAACTGCCCGGCGAGAAGATCATCCTGTTGGCGAACATGGAGCCGGCGGAGCTGTTCGGCGTCGAATCCAACGGCATGATCCTCGCGGCGGGCGAGGAGGCGGACCTGCTGACGACCCACGGTGACGCTGAACTCGGCGAGAAGATTCAGTAGCGGGTCGAGAGCGGTCGTCGATCGGTTGTGAGTTTTTCGAAGCGACCTCCCAAACGAAACTGCTAGACGGGAAGACGAACGAAATTCCAGTAGTACAACAGCCAGCAGAAGCCGGCCGCGGCACAGACGACGAGCGTGTAGTGGATTCGCGAGCGTCGGCTCCAGTACCCGTCTCGCCAAGCGATAATCGCGTAACACGCGGAAATCGCCGTTCCGACGACGCCGAGAAGCGGGAACACGAACAACGCGGTGAACGCCAGCGGCGGATCGCTCAGTAGCGTGTACGGGTACAAAAGCAACAGGCCGACGGTTCCGAGAACGAACCCGAACAGACACGCGATCGTCGCGCCGGCCGTCCAGCGACCCCACCGACGCGGATCCGTCAGAGTCTCCTTCTCGAGGGTCCGTTCGCTACTGCTCGAGGACCCCGTAGTTCCCGTCGGAGTCGTTTTCGCGCCGGGCGGTCCGGTCGCGTCCGGTTGTCCGGCGGATTCGGGTTCGGGATCTGGACTCGGTGTGGAACGCGGTTCGTCGTCGCTCGAAACGTGGTGCTCGCTCGAGGCTGACGCTTCTGTCGAAACGCGTTGTTCCGGTGGGCTTTTATCGTCCTCGCCGTCGCCGCGAAGCCAGCGCCAGCCTCGAGCGAGCGGCCAGCCGACGGCTCCGGTGAGCATCCCGAGCGTCGTCGCGCCCGCGACGCCGGCGTGTACCGCGGTCGATTCGTACCACGATCGCCGCTCAAACGCGTGGAAACCGAGGAAGAGGTGTCGAATGTCGTCACCGTCCTCCCCGAAGGCCAGGAGTTCGTCGCCGTCTTCTTCCTGAAAAAGAAGCGGTTCGCGTTCGATCCACCGCGTCTCGCCGCCGATGTCGGTCACGAGCGCCCCGTCGTCGGCGACGGACACGTCGATCGATCCGGCCTGTACGACCGACCAGAACTTCGCGGACTCCGACTCCGCGACGTTGACGCCGCGATAGCTCCCCTCGAGTTCGTCGGCGCGTTCTGGGCGACCGTCGGGCTCGAGAGCCGCGGCACCCGATGACTCCTCGAGCGGGAGGTACTCCTCGAGAAACGCGTCGACGAAGTCGGCGCTCGCGCCGGCGGCGCTGTCGGTGTTGTACGCGAGAAAGAGCCCCAGATCGTGTTCGGGAGCGAGCAGGAGTCGGCTGTGGAACGAGCCCGGTATCTGGCCGTCGTGTTCTAAGAGGCGGCTCTGGCCGGTAGAGGAATCGTCCTCGTCACCGGAATCGCCGGCGGTGCCTCGAGAACGCTCGAAAAGCCCGAACGCGATACCGTCGAGTTCCTCGTGGTGAGTGAACCACCGCTCGTGCATCGTTTCGACCGTCTCTTCCCCGAGAATCCGTTCGTCGTCGACGACCCCGTCGCCGAGGTGTGCACGCACAAACGCTCCCATCTCCGTCGCGGTCGCGGCCATCGATCCGGCGGGCGCGAGCTCTAGGGACAGCTCCCGCGTTTCCTGGGGCGTTCCGCCGAGCGTGGTGTACCCCGTCGCGACGCTGGTATCGGATTCCTCGGGCACGGGCTGTTCGAACGTCGACGTATCCATCCCCGCCGGTTCGAAGATATTCTCCTCGACGTACTCTTCGAAGGGAGTTTCGGTTACGTCCGCGACGACCTGGGCCGCCAGTGCGGTCCCGTAGTTGGAGTAGGACGCGACCGTTCCGGGTGGCCGAACCAGTTCGGGTTGTTCCTCGCTGAGAACCGTCGGAAGCGACCGCGCGTCGTCGGCGTTTCGGACCCACGTCCCCCCGAATCGCTGTTCGAATCCGGCCGTATGGGTGGCGAGGTGCGCCATCGTGATCGGCTCCCACTCCGTCTCGGGGATGGACATCGACTCGAGGTAGGTCGTGATAGCCTCGTCCGGATCGATTCGGTCGGCTTCGATCAGTTGCATCACTGCAGTCCAGACGATGGGTTTCGACACGGACCCGACCAGAAACCGCGTTTCTGCCGCGTCGACGGCCGGACCGTCGACCGACGCGTCTCCGTACCCCTCTGCGAGCACGATTTCGTCGTCGTGAACGACGGCGACGGACGCTCCGACGACGTCGTGTTCCTCGAGGCTCGTTCGCATGGTTTCGTCGACGAAGGACTCGAGACCGTCGAGATCCTGCATCTCGAGCGAACGACCGCGATCGGGTTGCGGTTCGGTCGGGTCCGGTTCTTCCGGTCGAGCCGATGAGCTCGTCTCGGATTCGGCGCGGCCGTTTCGCGGAACACAACCTGCGATCGATGCTGCTCCGAGAAGGGCGGATCCTGCGAGAACCCGCCGACGGGAACGTGGATTCGACATTGAACGAGTCGATTCGTTGTGATCCCGATGACATATGTGTTTGGAGCAATCATTTTCTCCCGAACGACTTCGGTCCGCGTTCGCTTCACCCGATCTAGAAACAATGTCCAGACAGCACCGAAAGCGGGACGAACGCCCCGTCGACCCGTTCAAGCCGCTCGGAAACGAAACCCGCCTCGAGATCATTCGGACGCTCTACGATCATCGCCAAACGGTCTCCGTTACCGGCGACCAGCTTCCGTATTCGACGCTTCGAGAGCGAGTCGGCGTCGAAGACAAGGGAAACTTCAACTACCATCTCAGACAGCTTCGCGAGCAGTTCATCGAGGAAGGCCCGAACGGATATCGGCTGACCTTCGCCGGCTTCGAAATCGCGAAGGTGATCGATATGGATGCCTGGCGGTCTCACGAGGAACGCGGGCCGGTTTCGCTCGCCAACGGTGACGAAGGCGACGGTTCTGAGGAGGCGGGTACGGTCGGTGTCGTCAGTGGCGAGACCGACAGCAATCACGACACGTCGCTGACGGCGGTGTACGAGGACAGCGTCGTCAAAATTCGGCGGGGAGAGACGACATTGTTCGCACACGCCGTTCGACCCGCCGGCGCAGCAGGTCGTGAGATGTCCCCCCTTCTCGAAGTCGCCTCGACGTTGTGGCGTCACACGATCGAACAAATACTCGAGGGGATCTGCCCGTACTGTCACACCACGGTCGAACGGTCGCTTACGATCGGATCGGACGGGCCGTGGGAGTACTCGTTCGCGGCGAACTGCCCCGAATGCGGTTCGCTGGGTGGGTCACACGTCGGTACTGCACTTCTCAATCACCCCGCGGTCGTCTCGTTCTACTGGGACCACGGCATCGACGTTCGCGACCGCCGGTTCTGGGAGTTCTCGTTCGTCGGCGACGAGGCCGTTACCGTCCTCGACGAGGACCCACTCGAGTTGCGAATCGATCTCGAACTCGAGGGCGATCACCTCGCCGTCATCGTCGACGACGAGGTGTGCGTCGTCGACACCGATCGATCGGATTCGCTGGCATAAGGGAGGTACTCGCGAGTTATTGTACTGATCAGCGGACGATTTCGCTCAGACCTCGTCGACGAGCTCCGCGAAATCGTCCGTGTCGATGATTTCCATCGTCTTTGCCTCGAGGCCGTGTCTCCGAAGCGTCAGCGCGGACTTGAACGCGCTCTCGCGGTCGGGTGCCTCGAAGATGACCAGGAAGTCGTGACTCCCGAGCATCGCGTAGGAGTCGACGAGCTCGGCCTCGTGCTCGGTGAACTCGCCCTTGATTTCGCCCCAGATCGAGGCCAGTTCCTGGACGTTCTGTACGTCTCGGTCGGCGACGTCGACGAACGCGGTGTAACTGGGCATCATCGGGGCTACTTGACTACCGGAGAAAACGCTTTGGCCGAAACGCGTGTTCGAAAAAGATACACTCGAGTTCGAGTAAGTCACCACAACTTTTTTGCGGTGCTCGCGCTACCTCCGGGCATGAGAAACGCAAAGATCGTCTGTACGCTCGGTCCGGCGACGAACGACCGGGCGACGATCGCCACGCTCGCGGATGCGGGAATGTCTGTGGCTCGGCTCAACGCCAGTCACGGCACGCCCGAAGATCGATCCGATCTGATCGATCGCGTCCGAGCAGTCGACCAGGAGAACGACCGGCCAGTAAGCGTCATGCTCGACATGAAGGGGCCGGAGATACGGACCGCGCCGCTACCGGAGGACGAAACCGTGACGCTCGAGGCCGGATCGGAAATCCGGTTCGTCGAAGGCGACACCACAACCAACGACGAAATCGGGCTCTCGCTTACGATCGATGCCGCCGAAGCCGGCGACCGGATCCTCCTCGACGACGGGCTGATCGAGACGACCGTCCTCGAGCGCGACGCCGATGGCATACGAGCACGGGTCGAGACCGGCGGCGAACTCGGCGGCCGCAAGGGCGTGAACGTGCCCGGGGTCGATCTCGGACTCGATATGGTCACCGGCAGCGATCGGGGCGATCTCGAACTCGCCGCGGAGAAGGAAGTCGACTTCGTCGCTGCGAGTTTCGTCCGCGACGCCGAGGATGTTTACGAAGTCAACGAGGTACTCGAGAACCAGGGCGTCGACATCCCCATCATCTCGAAGATCGAGCGTGTGGGGGCCGTCGAGAACCTAGAAGAGATCATCGAGGCCTCCTACGGCGTGATGGTCGCGCGCGGCGACCTGGGCGTCGAGTGTCCGATGGAGGACGTTCCGATGATTCAAAAACGGATCATCAGGAAGTGTCGCGCCGCCGGCTGTCCGGTCATCACGGCGACGGAGATGCTCGACTCGATGGTCCATGCGCGCCGTCCGACTCGGGCCGAGGCCTCCGATGTGGCGAACGCCGTCCTCGACGGCACCGATGCAGTCATGCTGTCGGCCGAAACCGCCGTCGGCGACTATCCTGTCGAGGTGGTCGACACGATGAGTAGCATCATCAGGGAAGTCGAATCCTCCGAGGAGTACGCGGAGGTCCTCGAGCAACGCGTTCCGACGGCCGGGGACGCTCGAACCGACGCATTGGCTCGATCGGCACGATTCCTCGCGCGCGACATCGGTGCCGATGCCATCGTTGCCGCGACCGAGTCCGGATACACGGCGCTCAAGACGGCGAAGTACCGTCCCGGCGTCCCAGTCGTCGCGTCGACGCCGAGCCACAAAGTTCGCCGAAAACTCGCGCTCTCGTGGGGCGTCACCCCATTGTACGCCAGCGTTTCGGATCAGGGAGCCGACGCTGTGGTCGAACGCGCGGTGCAGGCGGCCCTCGACGCGGGCGTTGCCGACAGCGGCGATACCGTGGTCGTCCTCTGTGGCATGATGACCGAACTCGAGGGAGCCAACACGACGAACATGCTGAAGGTCCACGTCGCCGCCGACGCGCTCGCGACGGGGCGGGTCGTCGTTGACGGGCGCGTCTCCGGCCCACTCACGCCGCTTTCGGATGGCGACCTCTCGAGGGTCCCCGACGGAGCGATTCTCGCGATCGATACCGAGTTCGACGACGAGTTCTCCGGCGATCTCGAGAAGATCGGCGGGATCGTCGACGCGAGTCCGGGGATGACCGGTTACCCCTCGCTCGTCGCTCGAGAGATGGATATTCCGATGGTCAGCAATGCGGACCTGACCGAGATCGAGGACGGAACGACGGTCACGATCGACGCCGAGCGCGGGGTCGTGTTCCAGGGGGCGGTCAGAGGTCGGACCGATCGGCCGAACTGAGACGCTTCGACCCGACATCGAGGACCGCGGATTTTTGTCGGCGGAGGTTCTAACACGGGTATGACTGAGGACCCGTCCGGATCCGAGTCGGACGACGAACCCGCCGGCGGGAACGGTGACGAGGAAGGCGGCGTCTCGTCTCGAGACGAGACGAACCCAGAACGAGAGCCGTTCGACGAGACGTTCATCGTCAAAGAGGCCGAAGAAACCGATTCGCAAGCGGAAACCGAAGACGAGTCGGCGACGGTCGGAAACTCGTGGCTCGATGAGTCACCAATCGACGAGGCGGATTCAACTGGCGAGAGGATATCCGACGAAAGACGGAACGATCGAACCCCCGGCTCGGGCGACGAGCACTCCGACGAGGACTGGGGACGGATTCCGATCGACCTTGCACGCGAAGACGACGGAGCGGCGGAGTCTCCGGGCGCCGACGCTGAATCTGTGGATGAAGACGATTCACATCGGCCGGAACCGAGTTCGACGCCGGTCGTCCCCGGTGATCCAAGCCTCGAGGGCGCAGTGTTCGTCCTGCTCGGTGCGATCGCGATGATTCTGGTGATGTTTCGACTCGCTTCGGTGATGCTCGTCTAAGTAGGGCAGTAAACATTTAATCGGGGCGAGACCTTAGCAACACGCATGGTGGAATCCCTCCTCACTAATATCCCGCTGTTGTTGTTCGCGGCGGGCCTCGTTATGATGGTTCTCGAGGCCCTCTCGCCAGGTGCACATCTCATTGTCATCGGTGTCGCACTGGCTGGTGCCGGACTTATCGGGCTGTTGGTCCCGGGTGGACTCGATACGATCATCCTCGCGGGACTCACGTTGGCTATCGGCGCGGTTGCCGCCTACGCCTACCGGGAGTTCGACTTCTACGGCGGCAAAGGGACGGCTCAGACGAGCGATTCCTCCTCACTTGCAGGGGCGACGGGGTACGCTACCGAGGACATTACGGCCCGCGGCGGCGAGGTCAAACTCGACAGCGGCGGATTCGCACCGTTTTACAGCGCTCGAACGACGACCGGCACCATCGAAGAAGGCGAAGAGATCATGGTGCTCGATCCCGGCGGCGGAAACGTGTTGACGGTCGAAGCCGTCGGCGCGATCGAGGCGGACGAAATCGACCGCGCGCTCGCTCGCAACGAGGCAGCCGAAGAAGCGGATGACGAGACGGCGGACGGCACAGCTGCTGATAGCGAATCGAACGATCTCGAGGAGGACGATTTCGACGGGATCGACCGTAACGACGGAACGGACACCGACGATTCGATGACGGAAACGGAGTCGAACTGAGGTCGACAGGTCACCGGATATGTTGTTCTGACAAGGGAACGCTTTTTATCTCACCGACGTAAGGTCATTCTATGCTTCCGGAACTTATTCCGCTGCAAGGAGCAGCCAGTGTCGGGTTGCTAATCGGCGCCCTCGTACTCGTTGTGGTACTCGCCGCACTCCTCAGTGCCGTCGAAATCGTCGACGCGTACGAAAAACGCGCGCTGACGGTCTTCGGCGAATACCGCAAACTTCTCGAGCCCGGTATCAACATCATTCCGCCGTTCGTCTCCCGGACGTACCGCTTCGATATGCGGACCCAGACCCTCGACGTGCCGCGCCAGGAAGCGATCACGCGCGACAACTCGCCCGTGACCGCAGACGCCGTCGTCTACATCAAAGTGATGGACGCGAAGAAGGCGTTCCTCGAGGTCGACGACTACAAGAAAGCGACCTCCAACCTCGCCCAGACGACCCTTCGGGCCGTGCTGGGTGACATGGAACTCGACGACACGCTCAACAAACGCCAGGAGATCAACGCGAAGATCCGAACCGAACTCGACGAACCCACCGACGAGTGGGGGATCCGCGTCGAGAGCGTCGAAGTCCGTGAAGTCAACCCGTCCAAAGACGTCCAGCGCGCGATGGAACAACAGACCTCCGCGGAGCGCAAACGCCGTGCCATGATTCTCGAGGCACAAGGTGAACGCCGCAGTGAGGTCGAGAAGGCAGAAGGTGACAAACAGAGCCAGATCATCCGTGCACAAGGTGAAAAGCAGAGCCAGATCCTCGAGGCCCAGGGTGACTCGATTTCGACCGTCCTCCGCGCTCGCTCGGCAGAATCGATGGGCGAACGCGCCGTCATCGACAAGGGAATGGACGCCCTGGCCGAGATGGGCCAGAGCGAGTCCACGACGTTCGTTCTACCACAGGAACTTACGTCGATGGTCGGCCGCTACGGTAAACATCTCTCCGGCAGCGACGTTGAAGGCGACGGCGCCGAACTCGAGAGCCTCGAGTTCGACGAGGAGACCCGCGAACTGATCGGCCTCGACGACATCGCCGAAATCATCGGCGAAATCGACGAGGAAGCCGAGATGGACCTAGAGGAGATGGAAAAACAGGCTCAGGCGATCAAGGAAGGCAAAGACGCCGGGACGATCACTGATCCGGACGACGTTATCGAAGATATGGATCAGTCGTTCGAGGGCGACGCACAGACTGAAACGGACACCTAGGATTCACTGAACGACGCGGAGCGAAACTCGTTTTACGATTCGTCGCGTTTCGGTTGATAGATAGCTATGACATCACCCGATGGGGTCGACGAAGAAAAGCGATCGACCCTGCGCCGGTTTGCCGCAGTCGGTGCCGCGTCCCCACTCGCCGGGTTTTCGGCATCGGCCGCCGCGGACACCGGCGAAAGTGATGCTCGTGATGCGATCGCCGGCTACCTCTCTACGACGCCCGGAGCGCACTTCTCGAAGATTCGTGATGACCTCCAGCTCGGCACGGGAGAGACTCAGCACCACCTCAGACGCCTCGAGGAACTCGAGGCTGTCGAGCAGTACAGCGACGGCGATTACAAGCGGTTCGTGCTCACGGGTCGGTTCGACGAGTTCGAAAAGAACGCCCTCGGCTATCTGCGCCGCGGGACTCCACGCGGAATGTTGATCGAGTTGCTTCGAGATCCGGACGCGACCGCCGGCGATCTCGCCGACGCCTTGGATGTTTCTCCGCCGACCGTGAGCAAGTACGCGGGGAAACTCGAGGAGGCCGGGCTCTTGTCTCGAGAGGACGGTTACACCGTTGAACGCCCGACGACCGTCCTCCTGTTGCTCGTGCGCCACGCCGACTCCTTCGGCGAACGGGCGACGGCGCTCGCCCGCGAGTCCGACGGATTGGTTACCTACGACGGGTGAGCGTCGTCGGTGAACGGTCGTAGATCGATCAACGGTTGCCGCCGACAGCCGTTGTCACCGGCACTCGACCTCGAAATCCCTCTTATTCTCTCCGTGAGTCGATCTGCTGTGTATTGCTGGTCTCGAGTACGTCAAGGAGTTCGGTAAGCGATTCGAGTTCGTACGCAGGTTCGGCCGGAAGCTTGCTCGAGCGATTGTGCGGTCGCCGAACGAACGCGGTCTCGAGACCCGCATTGTGTCCGGCGGTAATGTCGACGCCGGAGTCCCCAACGTAGAGTCCGCCGTCGACGTCGAGTTCCCCGAGGGTTTCCTCGAGATAGGCGGGATTCGGTTTTCGTCGCCGGTAGCCGTCCATCGATGGATCACGACCGCGGACGGCCTCGAACCCGAACTCGAAGTGGTCCTCGACGAACTCGGCCGTTTTGTGGCGGTTGTTCGTTACGAGGGCGACCGTCGTCCGGTCGGCGAGGTCGTACAGCGCCTCGATATCGTCGTAGACGTCGCGTTTGCCGGACCGAACTCGCTCGTGGGTCAGTGCAGACGCGCGGTAGTCTCTCAGCTCCCAGAACTCGTCTGGATCGATTCCGTGCGCGTCTGCACGGTCCGCTATGACATCGGTATCGAACTTGCGAAATACCTCGCATCGTTCGGCGGTCGGGTCGACACCGAGTTCGGTTAGCGCGTGTTCCGTCGCATCGGCGTAGACCTGCGGATCGGTTCGCGGTCCCTCGAGGATGACGCCGTCCATGTCGAAGAGGATCGCTTCCATCGCTCGGCTAGTCGTTGTACCGGATCAAGTGTCATTCGAAGCCGGAAACTGTTTTTCGGAACCGGAAACACACTATTTCGGTCGGTAATACTCACATACATTGAAAGAAACGGACGATCTTGGGGGCCGGATCGATTGGAATCGAAAGGAGCTGGGTTGATCGGCGTAGATAAGACGAAAACGAAAGCCGAGGCCGAACGATGACGATATCGAGCGGTCGAACGACGGCAGAAACGACGAATCGCCCTAGATCGGTGAGAAAACCGCCGGTCGTCTCCGATTGATTTCAGCTCCGTCGCTACGAATCCCGTCAAAACGACCCGCCGTCGAAATATCGCTTAGACGTTGACTTTCCAGGTCGTACTCGAGGAGTAGCCCCACTTCTCGATATCGACGTCGTACTCGCTGTTCTGGAGGGCTGTAATGTTCGAGCCGACCTCTTTGGCAGTCATTCCGAGTTCCTTACCGATCAGCCGCGATTTGAAGTAGGTCTTCGTTGCGGCGTTTTCCCGAAGATACTGCAGGATCTGTCGTTGTTTGCTCGTGAGGTCGGAACCCATTGCAGTGCTCATACGCGTGGAAATGCCAGCTTCGGCCTTAGGGGGTTTGGTACGTCCGGTTAATGAGACGCTGTCCGGCGATTTCCGGGGCCGGTAATGGATGAATAATCTGATGGAAAGGGCTCGTTGGTACGGCCGGTTAATACATTCCACCGACCGACTCTCAGAAAATCGTGAAGGGGGAGCGGATCACGTGACGGCCGTTGGCCGTCTGCCACCGATTTGAACTGCACGGTCCGGCGTAGCTCGTCCCGCACCGTCCGCTCAACTACTCTCGTAGTGGGACGTAACGAACGGACCGAACGCGCACGCGACGGCTTCGGCGAGCGCCTGAGTTCGGGATGTCAGCCCGCCCGTCAGCGCGCCGGCCGCCCCTTCGGCTTGGGCGATATTCTCCGTTCCGAGCCGCTCGTCCATTACGGGCCCGAGTTCGGCCCCCTCCTCGAGGCGGTCGCCGACAGAGTCGGGTAATCGAAGTGACGGCCCGCTGGCGACTTCGGTCCGTTCGCCGTCGGTAACGCTCGCCCACATAATGAGTCGAACGCCAGGGGCTTGCTCGAGGCGTGCAAAACCCCCCTCAAGCCCGACGCCGTAGTCCGCGTCGGCCGCCTCGAGCGCCCGCCGAGCCCGATTCTTCGCGCCGGTTACCGTCTCGTCGATAGACGACGGCTGTTCGCTGACGCCGGAATCGACGGATACGGTGGTGACCGAGCCGTCGAACTCCGCGACGATCTGTTCGACGGCGCAGCGCTTGACCGGATTCGTACTTCCAACGGCGACGTTCATACTGAACACGGGACACCTGAGGGTAGTGTAGTTTGCTTTTTCGGCGCGTTCGTTTCCTGCCGAATTCGAAGCTGATTTGAATGTTTTGATAATTCATGCCACTTCCGACGAATTACCTGTTTTCGAGCGTTGTGAGGGGAGGATTCCGAAACCCTTATCCCTCGAGTCTAAGAACGAGAAAGGTAACGAATCCGTCCGGCTTTTCCGTGTCGTTTCGCCGGGCAGTATCCGCCATCGTATGACCAACGCAACATCAAACACCAGAGTACGTCGTAGCGATCAAGAAACAACCGAGGAGACCGAAGAGAGCGAACAGAGCGACCTCGACTGTCCCGAGTGTACGGGCAATCTCGTCGTCGACGACGAACACGGGGAGACGGTCTGTGAAGACTGTGGCCTCGTCGTCGAGGAGGATTCGGTCGATCGCGGTCCGGAGTGGCGCGCCTTCGACGCCGCCGAGAAGAACAAGAAGTCCCGCGTCGGTGCACCGACGACCAACACGATGCACGACAAGGGGCTCTCGACGAACATCGACTGGCGTAACAAAGACGCCTACGGGAACTCCCTTGGCTCCCGACAGCGCGAGAAGATGCAGCGCCTGCGCAAGTGGAACGAACGGTTCCGAACGCGCGACTCGAAGGAGCGAAACCTGAAGCAGGCACTCGGCGAAATCGACCGGATGGCCTCCGCCCTCGGTCTGCCGACGAACGTCCGCGAAACGGCGTCGGTTATCTACCGTCGCGCGCTGAACGAGGACCTCCTCCCCGGCCGTTCCATCGAGGGCGTTTCGACGGCGTGTGTCTACGCCGCCGCGCGTCAGGCGGGAGTCCCCCGAAGCCTCGACGAAATCGCCGACGTCAGCCGCGTCGAGAAAAACGAGATCGCACGCACCTACCGCTACGTCGTCCGCGAACTCGGTCTCGAGGTCCAACCTGCCGATCCGGAGAGCTACGTTCCCCGGTTTGCGTCGGGACTCGACCTCTCGGACGAAGCCGAACACCGCGCGCGAAGCCTGCTCCAGAACGCCAAGGAAAAGGGCGTTCACTCGGGCAAGTCCCCGGTCGGCCTCGCGGCCGCCGCCGTCTACGCTGCCGCACTGCTCACGAACGAGAAGACGACCCAGGCGGCCGTCAGCGACGTTGCGGACATCTCCGAAGTAACGATCCGAAACCGGTACCACGAACTGCTCGAGGCCGAAGAAACTCTCGGCGCCGCGTAAACTCCGAGTAGGTCCCGTTTGTATCCGTTATTTCACTGTCAGTGGCAACAGCGACGATAGTGTTCGATTTTGAGCACTCATTCGGCTAGAACTGTCCCGCTGGGACGAAACCGGAACGTTAAGTGGGCGTCACCCCGAGAACAAGCCACAGTCATGACCTGGATCCGTGCGATATCCGCTGCGATCCTGTCGGTTATTCTGCCTGGTGCAGGACACGCTATGCTTCGCGATTGGGCGCGGGCGCTCCTGTTCGGCGGCTTGTTCGCGCTTGGAATTTACTTCTTCGTCCCGACGGGGGATATGATGGCCGCCGAGTCGATGACGGAGATGGTAGAAACGATGAACGCGGAAACGAGCACGGTAAACCAGTTCTTCCTGATGTTTATCGTCCTCTTCGCCGCGATCGACTCGACGTTTCGCGCGCTCGGGTTTCCGCCGAACGGCTCGCAGGATACCGACGGACCGACCTGCCCGAGCTGTGGGAAAGAACTCGACGACGACCTTTCGTTCTGTCACTGGTGTACGACACGGCTCGAGGCGCCCGAAGAAGACACTGAAACGATCTAAACCAGCACTAACGGTCAAAAACGTGTCGCTCGCTACTTCTCGATAATACTCTCTTCGACGGCTTCGCCGAAGTGCCGCGCCGTATCTTCGGTGTACAACAGCAGTTCGTCGCCGGTCTCGAGGTCCGTCACGGCGGTTCGCCCGTCCGCGGTCGGGACCTTGATCGTTTCGGCGTTCTGAAGGAGCGTTTCGACGTGGTCGCCGTCGTCGGTCTCGAGGGCGACCCGGAACATCGGCCGTTTCTCGATTTTGACGCGACCGACGATGGCTTCGCGCGTGTTTCCATCCAGATCGACGAGTTGGACCTCGTCGCCGCTCTGGAGTTCCGAGAGGTACTTGGTTCCGCCGTCGGGCGTCCGAACGTAGGCGTGGACCGCGCCGGCGTTGACCCTGAACGGCCGGGAGGCGACGTACGGCGATTTGGCGGTCTCGGCGTGGACGAACACCAGGCCGCGACTCATCGAGCCGACGAGCATCCCCTCGTCGTGCTCGAGCAGGCTTCCGGTATCGACGCAGACTCGGTCCGCGCTCCCGATCTGCTCGATGTCCACCACTTCGGCGTACTGCAGGTCGAGGTTCTCGCGTTCGGCTTCGTCGCGAACCTCGACGGTGCGGCGGATCTCGTCGGGGTCGTCCGAATCGAGCAGGACGGCGTCCGCTCCGATTTCGAGGGTCTCGAACGCAGTTTTGGCCTCGTCGGCGTTCGTGACGCCCGCGACGAGGGTCGTCTCCTCGCCGATCCTGGCGATCAGGTTCTCGAGGGGGATGATCGTCCAGTCTTCGCCGGCGACGATGGTGTACTCGGCTTCCGCCGCGGCGGCTTCCGCGAACGCCTCGTACTCTTTTCCGAGGATCCGGACGTACGAGGCCCAATCGACGTTGCCGTCCCGCCGAAGCGTCGAGAGATCCGCCGAGCCCGAAAAGTCGTTGGGGAGGTCGACGGTGCCGTCGCCTTCGCCTTCTTTTCCGACGACGACGGTATCCGGCTGTGCGGTCGTCTCCTCGTTTTCGGCGTTGTCGATGAGCGTCACGTCGCCGTCGGTGCGATACGCCGCGACGTTGATGTCGCCGAGTTCTCGCACGCGTTCGATGTCTTCTTCGTCGACCAGTACCCAGTCTGCGCCGGCCTCGAGTGCGGTCGTGATCCGCGCTCTGCGCTCGTCCCAGTCACCGACAGAATCGTCGGCTTTTATCCAGACAGCTCTCGTCATAACTCGACCCTCGAAGGGGAGTGGCTTGAACGTGGCGGATTCGTCAGTCGTCGCCGGAGTTCGTTCGGGTCTTCGTGTTTTCCCTCCCCGACTGTCGCTCGCTCTCGGCGAAAGGTTCAGGGTGCTAACGCCACTATATCGGACAGATGTCGTACGACGCGATCTGTTTCGATCTCGACAGCACCCTCTGCGAGCCGATCGAAGATCGAGAAGCCCTCCTCGAGACGACCTTCGACCGAGCCGGCATCGAGCAGTTTTGTAACACCGCCCAGCTTCGATACGCCTCGCGTGACCTCCCGACGGCCGACACCGATCGGCAGTTTTTCGAGCACCTCTTTTCCGAAGCCGCCGATCGGGCCGGTGTCGACCCGTCCGTTGCACCGGACCTCGCGACCGCCTACCTCGAGACGATCGATCCGGCGCAGGTCCGATTTCGATCCGGCGCGGAGGCCGCACTCGATCTCGCAGCCGAGCACGGCCCGGTCGGGCTGATCACCAACGGGGGCGAGAAAACGCAGTCGAAAAAGCTCGAGGCGCTCGGACTCACCGACGCCTTCGACGCGATGGTGTTCGTCGATCCAAAAAACGGTGTGCCGCCGAAGCCGGACTCGACGCCGTTCGAACTGGCACTTTCTGCCCTCGAGGTCGATCCGAGCGAGACGATCCACATCGGGGACAACCTCCACGCGGATGTCGCCGGGGCGAACGCGATGGGGATGGACTCGGCGTGGATCAACCTCGGCCACGGCACCGAACTCGAGCACGAACCGACCTACGAGTTACACAGCCTCGAGGAGTTCGAGTCGGTCGTTCGGGCCTGATTCTGGTTCCGTTTCTTCCGAAGTATTTCATCGGAACGCGTGTCCCTCCTGTCCTTTTAGGTGCTAGTTGAACGATGTGAATGCTCTTGCAGTATATATGACTGTAGTCACTTCTCGTTCCTGTGAGATAAGAGTTCGATGAAAGCCCTCAGCCTGCTCGCGTGGACGCCAGGCTCAGCTATCGCCTGCCTTTCCCCGGGTCGCACAGCCCGCGCCGTGGCGCGGGCACGAGCTCCCGGCCACCGCGGCGGCGGGTGGGACTGAAAGGGGCTGGTCCGGTCGGGGAGTCTGGGGGCCGCTAGCACCGCAGGTGAGCGAAGCGAACCGAGGAGCGCACGCCGCCAGGCGACTCGAGCGGGCCAGGGGCTTTCGAGGTGTTCACCGCAGCCACGTTGATCACCCATTCATCAATTCCGAAGCATATACTCCAAATTAACATTTCTTGAAACCAGACGACACCTGCACAGTCTGTACTTACCGATCAAGTTAGTAAATTCGCAATACAACCGCCGTATTCATACCAGCTGCTACAGCAGATCTGGTAGGTATCTGTCGTTCACGACGACGCGGTTTTCGCTGCGATCGGTCGATCGTTTGATCTGCGTAAGCACTCCTGCGGCGGTTGAGATGGTTTCCGGAAGCTCGAACGGATCGTGTTCCTGCTCGTCGCGCTTCCGACAGACCTGCAAGAACGCCGCGAACGCCGACTCGGTCTCGAGGGGCAGGTAGACGATTTCAACAGTCGAATCGGGTTCTTGGTCCGTCTCGGCTTCTTCGTCGTCTTGACTGTCAGCACCAGCTCCGTCGTCACCCAGTGGCTCGTCAGGCTCCCCGTCGTCCAGTGACTCGTCACCCTCCTCGCCGTACACGATCTCCCGCCAGCTCTCGAGGACGGGTTCGACAGTTCGTCGCGGCGCTTCCATCCGGTCGGCCCACGTCTCCGCGTCGAGCGAGTCGTCATCGAGGACGGCGTCAAGCGACTCCTCGAGCGATCCCTCGCCGTCCTCGACGTATGGCGTCTCCCGCTCGAGACGGACCAGTTCCGCGAAGGCCTCGAGTTCGACTCGCCGAATCGGGACGGCGTAGGCGATGTCGTGGCTCTCCGCCGAAACGGTGTAGGTCACGTCGTATCGATGGCTCGAAAATTTCGCCCGACCGTCGCCGTCGCCAACCTGCCCGAACATCGTCTCGAGTACTCCCATACTCGAAAGAGGTGAACGAGGAAATAAAGTCTTGTGAGAATCGTTTCGGCGGAATACTCCCGACGTATCGCTCGAGTCGACTACCACTCTTCCTCGAGTGCGGCCTTCGTCCCGCCGTAGCCACTCGCACACAGCCAGGTCCGGCCGCTCTCAGTGTGTTCGACCTCGTAGTCGCTCCCGCACTCGCCACAGCGATAGCTCCCCGGCGTTTTCACGGGTCTCGATGCGCGATGTCGGTGGGCTCGCCAGTCACAGCTCTCGGAAAGACAGCGGATCACGTATCGAGGCTCGGAGAACGTCTCGCAGTGTCGAGGCGCGTCGAGTTCGGCGGCCCGCTTTCGAAACCGCTGGCCGTGACCGGACTCGCCGAACTGCTGGAACTCCCAGGCGTGGACGAGTTCGTGTCGAACGACGGCCGCGAACGTCTCCCAGTCGTAGGTTTCGTACGCCTGACGCGTGAGAACGATAGTCGCGACCTCGCGGTCGCGATCCCACCGACAGGCACCCGCTCGGCGACGCGCTCGCGTCGAGACCTCCCACTCGACGGCCTCGAGGTCGACGGCGATATCGACGTCTCTGGCGTGGATTCGCGCTCGCGCGAGCAGCTCGTCGTCGATCGTCAACGCCTCCCCGTCGGTCACGAGCGGGGCAAACGAACGGAATTACCGTAGTGATTTCGGTCCCGGCACCGCTCACGCGGGTCGCGCGTCGCTGACGATACGCCGCGAGTCAGTGACCGAAAACGCACAACGCGGTCGTTCAGATTTCGAGCGCGAGTCCTGCCGTTTCGAGGGCTTCATCCACCGAAAGGTCGTCGTGAACGACGCCCGCGACGGCCGCCGCGATCCCTTCTGGATCCTCGTGTTGGAAAATAGATCGCCCCATCGAGATGCCCGAGCCGCCGGCGTCCATCGCACCGCGAACCATTCCGATCGTCTCGCGGTTCGTTCCTTTCGACCCGCCGGCGATGACGACCGGGAGCCGGGTGGACTCACAGACGTGTTCGAAGCTGTCGGCGTCGCCGCTGTAGCCGGTTTTGACGATATCCGCACCGACCTCCTCGGCGAGGCGCACCGCGTGGCCGAGCGCTTCGGGATCCGCGCTGTCGACGTCCGGTCCGCGAGCGTAGGCCATCGCGAGGACGGGAATTCCGTAGCGGGCGGCCTCGGAGGTCACGTCCGAGAGCTGGGTGATCTGATCGGGTTCGTGGTTCGAGCCGACGTTAATATGGAAAGAGACGGCGTCGGCGCCGACGCGGATCGCGTCCTCGACGGTGCCGGTGAGTCGTTTGTCGTTCGAATCCGGCCCGATCGAGGTCGAGGCGTTGAGGTGGACGATGTAGCCCCGTTCGTTTTTGTTCTCGTGAACGCGGGGGGCGATTCCCTTCTGGGTCAAGACGGCGTCCGCGCCGCCGCGAGTCACCGCGTCGATGGTCGATTCGATGTCTTTCAGGCCCGTTACCGGGCCCAGTGTGATGCCGTGGTCCATCGGAACGATGACGTAGTTGCCATCCGTTCCGATTCTGTCGAGTCGCGCGTCAGTTCCGGTAGTCATTGTGATCGTGTAGCAATCTTCGAGTTATGGGTGTTCTGGTTCTGGCAGTCTTTCCGTGCCCTCGAGGGCTCCGCCCTTGAGTTCTCGAGCCTTGGCCTCGAGTCTATCCGCGGTTTCCTCGACGGGAACGTCTTCCTCGTGGCCCTCGGCGACGATATCGACGAGCGCGCTGCCGACGATGATGCCGTCAGCTCCCGCTGCGCTGATCCGCTCGGCGTGACCGCCGTTCTTGATCCCGAATCCGACCGCCTTGGGAATCTCCCAGTCGGCGAGGCGTTCGAGGCTCTCTTCGGTCTGGTCGGAGACGTCGTCGCGCGCGCCGGTCGCGCCGAGCCGGGCCTGCACGTAGACGTAGCCCGACACGCGGTCCATCATCTCCTCGAGTCGGTCGCCGCGGGTCGTCGGCGCGACGATGAAGATCAGGTCGAGCCCGAACTCGTCGCAGGCCTCCCGGAGCGGCCCGGCTTCCTCGGCGGGCAGGTCGGGAACCACGAATCCCTCGAGGCCAACCTCTGTGGCGCGCTCGACGAACGACTGCGGGCCGTCGGAGGGACCGTATTGGTAAATTAGATTGTAGTAGGTCATACAGACCAGCGGGACATCGACCTCGAGAGCTTCGACGAACTCGAAGAACCGCTCGGGAGTCATGCCGGACTCGAGCGCTCGCGCCACCGCTTTCTGGATGGTCGGCCCTTCCGCCATCGGTTCGGAAAACGGCAGGCCGAGTTCGATTAGGTCGGCACCGCCCCGAGCCAGCGCCTCGACGTACTCGAGGGACTCCTCGTAGCTCGGATCGCCGACGGCGAGGTAGGGGACGAACGCCGATTCGTCCTCGAACGCCGCGGCGACGGCGTCGGATTCCTCGTCGCTCGTCTTAGCGTCCTCGACCATTAGAGTCCACCTCCGGTCTCGAAGACGGACATATCGGGGGCGCTCTCGAGGCCCCGCTTTTCGGTCTCCTCGATCACCGTCTCGAGGTCCTTATCGCCCCGTCCGGAGACGTTGACGATAACGGTCTCGCCTATGTCTTCGCCCGCTTCGGACGCTTCGTGAAGGTAGCCAAAGGCGTGGGAGGTCTCGAGGGCGGGGATGATCCCCTCGTCGGTCGACACGCGGTGGAACGCCTCGAGCGCGGCCGTATCGTCGACGTTGACGGGCGTTACTCGTCCTTCGTCGACGAGGTGTGCGAGTTCGGGGCCGACGCCGGAGTAGTCGAGCCCGGCGCTCACGCTGTGGGACTCCATGATCTGTCCGTGCGAGTCCTGCAGAAGCGTCGTTCGTGCGCCGTGGAGCACCCCTTCGTCGCCGGTCGACAGCGTCGCGGAGTTCGGTGCGACGCCAGCTTCCTCGTCGACCTCGAGCGAGGAGCCGCCGGCTTCGACGGCGTAGAGGGAAACGTCCTCGTCGGGAACGAAGTGATGGAACGCGCCCATCGTGTTCGATCCGCCGCCGGCACAGGAGATGACCGCGTCTGGAAGGCCGTCGAGTTGCGATTTCGCTTGTTCGCGGGCTTCCTCCGAAATAACGGCCTGGAAGTCGCGAACCATCGCCGGGAACGGGTGGGGGCCGACGACGCTTCCGATCACATAGTGGGTCCGTTCGACGGTCCGGGACCACTCGCGCATCGTCTCCGAAATCGCTTCTTTGAGCGTGCCGCGACCGATATCGACGGGGTTGACTTCCGCGCCGTTGATCCGCATCCGGAAGACGTTCGGCCGCTGTCGGTTCACGTCGGTTCGACCCATGTAGATCTCGCAGGGCATGTCCAGATGGGCCGCGGCCATCGCCGTCGCGGTGCCGTGTTGGCCCGCGCCCGTTTCCGCGATGATCCGCTCTTTGCCCATGTACTTCGCGAGCAGGACCTGCCCGAGGGCGTTGTTGAGCTTGTGTGCCCCGCCGTGGACGAGATCCTCGCGTTTGAGGTAGACCTCGCGGTCGTAGCGCTCGCTCAGCCGATCGGCCCGCCCCAGCGGCGTCGGCCGTCCGCCGAAGTTCCGAATCCGGCGCTCGAACTCGTCCATGAAACCGTCCTCGTTCTCGAGGACGTACCGTTCGTAGGCGTCCTCGAGTTCCTCGAGAGCGGGCATCAACGCCTCGGGGACGTACTGCCCGCCGTAGCGACCGAACTCGCCGTCGGACGCCGCTCGGCCGGTCTGTTCGTCGTCTCGTTTGCGTTCGCTTTCACTCATGCTCGTGTCAACCTCCGGGTGTTCTCCGCAACATCGACCTCGTCCACGTTCTCGTGATCCATGATCGCGCTGCCGATCAGCAACGCGTCGGCCCCGGCATCGCGCATTCGTCGCACGTCCTCGGGGCTCGAGACGCCGCTTTCGGCGATCAGCGTCACGTTCTCGGGTACTTCGGGTGCAACCGCCTCAAAGGTATCGAGATCGACCTCGAGTTTCGTCAGGTCGCGATTGTTGACGCCGATAATCGACGCGTCGGCCTCGAGCGCGGCCTCGAGTTCCGCGGCATCGTGGACCTCGACTAACGGCTGAAAACCTCGCTCGCGGGCCGCCGCGACCAGTTTCGGCAGGTCGTCGACGAAGCGCGCGATCAGGAGGATGAGGTCGGCTTCGACGACGTCCATCTGTGCTTCTCGAAGCACGAAATCCTTCCGAAGGACGGGAACGTCGACGGCCTCGCGGACGCGGGTCAGTGACTCGGGCGAGCCCTCGAAGTGTTCGGGCTCGGTCAACACCGAAATCGCGCTTGCGCCGCCTTCGACCATCGCTTCGGCCAGTTCGACGGGATCCTCGTCTCGGGTTCCGTCGCTCGTCGGACTCGTCGGTTTGACCTCTGCGATCACCGGTACGCGGTCCTCGCGCTCCGCTCGCTCGAGCGCGTCGGGGAGCGACCGCGCGTCGACGGAGAGCCGATCGTCTTCGGACGGCGACCCGTCCAACGACCGCTTCCCGTCGTCGGTTTCGTCCCGTCCCCGCTCCCGGGCGGCCTCGAGAATCGATTGGACCGCGGGGGCGACGTCGGTTTCGGAGTTCATTATTGTACATCGACGTACTCATATGTACATAAGACTTGCGCCATCCGGCGGCCACTGGCGAATCTTCAAGTCCACGCCACTCCGAGGGACGGTATGGAGGACGTTACCGACGCTGGTATCTACGCGCGTGAGTCACAGTTTCTCGAGCGGTTCGTTCAAATCGGCGTCGCGAGCGGGCGCGTGTTGCGCGTCTCGTTCCCGGATACTCCCGACGACGACGCCGAGACGGAGCATCCGATTCTCGACGAGATCGAGGATTATCTCAGCGGGCTCGAGGAACCCGACTTTTCGGACGTGACCGTCGCGCTCACCGTTCCGACGGACCAACGCGAGGTGTTAGAACAGGTCGAGACGATTCCCTACGGCGACGGAACCGACGTGGCGGGGCTGGCGCGAATGACGCCCGGACTCGATCCCGACGAACAGGAGGACATCACCCTCGTTCGGACCGCACTCGCGGAAAACCCGGCCCCGATTCTTATCCCGGATCACCGCGTGCGAGACGGACCCAGCGCGGCACCGCCGTCGGTCGAGCAGAAGCTGCGATCGCTTGAAGGACTGTAAACTCGAGAATCGACCAGTATGAACTTCCCGGCCGCTCGTTCAGGGCGAGCTCCACGCGAGGTAGATGTAGATCCCGATTCCGAGAAAGACCAGGATCGACGCGAGCAGATTGAAGACCTGCTCGCCGGTCGCCAGCCAGAGAAACTGTGCGAGCCCCCCGCCGATGAGCGCCCCGGAAGCGCCCGCAATCGTCGCTGTCGGATTCGCAGATTGAGTATACAGTAACGATCCGATAGTGATGGCAATGAGGCCGAACACCACCTGTGCGGCGAGAATCGCCAACGGAACGCCGAGTGCCTGTCCGAGAATCAACAGCGCAAAGTAGAGTCCGACGCCGATCACGATCGCTCGATACACCGACTGCGACGACTCCTCGAGTCTCACCATAGCTCACTCGAGGAGTCGGTTTCCCTTAGCTTTCGAGGGTTGACCGCTCGAACGGGATCGCGAGCGGGGGCTCTCAACCACCGCCGCCTTCAGTCTCGAGGACCGCCGCCCAGTCGAATCCCAGCCCTTCGTGGACGACGAACTCGAAGGCGTTGATCAGGTAGTGTGCAATGACGACGACTAGGAAGCTCCCGGTGATGACGAACGCCGCCGCTAACACGAATCCGAGCGCACCGGTCACGATCACGCCGACCGATCCCTGCATGCCGTGGCCGACGCCGAACGCGATCGAGGAGACGACTGCGAGGAACCACGGCGATATCTCGAAGCCAGCCTCGAAGACGCCGATCAGCGCCGCTCGAAAGAGTAGCTCCTCGAAGACGGCGATGATCGGTAGGACGAACACGAGGAGGACGACCCACTCTCGAATAGAATCCGGTCCGAGTAACTCGCGAAGCTCCTCGTCGTGATCCAAGCCGATCCAGGTCGAAATCGCGGCGCCGATCTCGTTTGCGACGTACAGCGCGATTCCGAGTCCCGTTCCGATCACGAGTCCCGCGACGAGATACGACTGTGAAAACTCGAGGCCGAGCGCTTCGGCGGGAATCCCGGTATAGATCGCAGCCACGATCAAGATAACTGCAAACACGCCCTGTGAAAGCGCGACGTTTGCCAGTAACATTCCCGTGGACATCTCCGACGGATCGGGGGCGTCCGGCTCCGCTCGAGGTGGATTGGATTCAACTGAGTCGGACCAATCCCTGTCGGCATCAGCCGAATTGGACATAGCTGCGTCGGTATCAGTCGAGTCCGTGACAGGCGTGTTGACCTGACTGTGTCCGCTCGGCGAAGAACCGGACTCGGATTCGGGCGCGTTCGCGGTCGAACCCGGCTTCGCCGTCGAAGAATCCGGCTCCGTGGACGGTGAGTCGCCCCCGTTCTCGTCCTCGACAGCGGACGAGTCCGGTGTCGAGACGTGTTCCTCGCCGTTTACGGATCGCTCGGACTCCGACCGGTCGATCGAGTCCGAATCTCCTGACTCCGAAAACGCAGACTGCGTGAGGTGAGAAAGAATCAGCAACAAGACAAGGACGACGATCGTAATGGCCGCGAACGCCGTCCAGTTGGGCATCTATTGTGGGCTCGGGTTCGAGCCGCCGGTCTGGGAGACCTGCTGATCGAACGCCGATTCGGTGATCTGCTTGAGTCGGTTCAACAGCGTGTCCTTTTCGGGCTGGCCGATCAGCGCGACTTCGAGGACCTCGCTGATGTTCGAACACGGGATGATCTCGATCATCTCTTCGTATTCGTCCTCGATCATTACGTCCTGTTCGTTCGTTTTGGGAATAATGACCTTGTCACAGCCGGCTTTCGCCGCGGCTTCGATCTTGTGAGTCACGCCACCGACCGGGAGGACGTCGCCCCGGACCGAGAGCGAACCGGTCATCGCGACCGTCTGGTCGACCGGGATGTCCTCCAGGGCGGAGATGACGGCGGTCGCCACCGTAATCGAGGCGGAGTCGCCGTCGACGCCCTGTTGGCCTGCCTGAACGAACTGGATGTGAACGTCCTTCTCCGAGAGGTTCACGTCGGAGAACTTCTTGATGATTGCCGAGACGTTTTGAACCGACTCCTCGGCCATCTCTTTTAACTGCCCGGTCGCAATGACCTGTCCTGGGCCCTGTGCGGGGGCGATTTCGGCCATCACCGGAAGCATGATACCCGAGTCTTCGCCCATCACGGCGAGCCCGTTGACCCGACCTTCGACGCCGTCGTCGGTGACCTGCAACTCGTAGTCCTTGCGCCGTTCGATGTAGTCGTCGGCGAGCTGTTGTTCGATCGAGCGCGAGCGGTCCTTGGCCTGCAAGACATCGTCACGGTTGGTAAACTCACGATCGTCCGCGCGGGCGATGTCTCCCGCGACGCGAACCAATCCACCGAGTTCCCGCATGAGCAAGGAGAGATGTTCCTTGCGTCCTGCGCGGCGTTTTGCCTCGAGGATAACCTCCTCTGCGGCTTCGCGGTTGAAGTGTGGAAGCCGACCGTCGCGGTCGATTTCCTGGGCGATGAACCGGACGTACTTTCGGCGCATCTCCGGGGTTTCCTCGATGGTGTCGTCCATGTACACCTCGTATCCGTACCCCTTGATACGGGAACGGAGTGCCGGGTGCATGTTCTCCATCGCGTCCATGTTACCCGCAGCGACCATGACGAAGTCACAGGGGACGGGCTCGGTCTGGACCATTGCACCCGAGGATCGCTCGGACTGGCCCGTGATCGCGAACTCGCCCTCCTGAATCGCCGTCATCAGCTTCTGCTGGGTGCGAACGTCGAGCGTGTTGATCTCGTCGACGAACAGCACGCCCTTGTTGGACTTGTGGATCCCGCCGGGTTCCACGCGGTCGTGGCTCGGGGTTTCCATTCCGCCGGACTGGAACGGGTCGTGACGAACGTCGCCCAGCAGCGCACCGGCGTGAGCACCCGTCGCGTCCTCGAACGGCGCCGTTCGCTGGTCGCTGTGGTCGACGATCATGTTCGGCACCATCGCGTCTGTGCCGCGAGAGGTGTAGCGGAAGAAGAACCAGATGACGACGGCGGCGATCACGCCCAGCAAGAGGCTGGTCTGGCTGATGATCGTGTAACCGATGATGATCGCGATGATGATCCACATCAGGATCGAGCGCATCTGGTTACGCTTTCGGGCTTCCTCTTTGTGGGCGTCGATGATCTGTTCTCCCTTCCCAGCGGGAACCGTCCGGACTTTCGGCTCGTTGCCGTCGTCGGGGTTATGATAGACGAGAACGTCTTGAAGGTCCTCTTGGGGCAGTAGCTGGCTCATCGCTTTCGCCAGCATCGACTTCCCGGTCCCGGGAGAGCCGATCATCATCACGTGGCGGCGCTGTTTGGCCGCTTTGATGATGATGTCTCGCGCTTCGTCCTGCCCGATCACCTGGTCGACGAGTCTGTCGGGGACCTCGATATCGGCGGTCGAGTCGATCTGGAGGCCGCCGAGGAGGTCGTCATCCTCCATCTCCTCGTCGATTTCGACGCCGGGATCGACGTCGACCGTACTGCCGAGATCCTCGACGGTTTCGATGTCGTCGTCCTCGTCCGCCGTCTGTTCGTCGGAACCGTCTTCGTCATCGTCGAGGCTCGGTTCGTTCGTTTCACTCGCTCGATCACGGTGGTCGTCTTGATTGTCGTTATCAGCGTTGATTCCCTCGCCCGCGGAATCGATGTCGTCGCGAGATTCGTCCCCGTCGACATCGTCGCCGCCCTCCTCGAGCGACTCCTCCGCTCCCTGTTGCTCCTCGGTTGGCGGGTGCAAGGAGGGGTCTTCGGGAGGGTCGTCAACATTCGTGTCGTTACTCATAGAATGCTATTCAGTACCTGTTTCGAAGGGATTGCGACTGATATACTTTCTCCATACGGTAGCTGTCGCAGTCCCCCCAAAGACGACTTCTACCCGTCGTTTTCGCGACATTGAGCTGGCAACGAACGGTCCCATCGGCTGTCGCAATTTCGTTGGCTGCCCCAGCTCCGACGGCTGTCGCAGTCCCGCTGGCGATCGGATCTCATCGGTTAGTCGCAACTATCGGGCACTCTTCTCCGAACTGTACCGAGAGATAACGGTCAGGAAATAGCCGTTTCGGTCGTTGCCGGCTGGTTCGTATCGACCCGTCGGCCAGAACAAAAATCTCTCGACATCTTTGCGACGAGAACCGCTCAAACTCGCCACGCTTAAGCAAGGTGGCCTGTCACTATTGGTCATGACCCGGGGGTTCTATATCGGGCGGTTTCAGCCGTTTCACAATGGTCACTACAACATGGTCGAACGGATCGCCGAAGACGTCGACGAACTCGTTCTCGGAATCGGGAGCGCCGGCGACTCGCATTCGGTTCGAAACCCGTTCACTGCAGGCGAACGCATCATGATGATCACGAAATCCCTCGTGGAATTCGATCTCGTAACCTACGCGGTCCCGATCGAGGACCTCGATCGAAACTCCGTCTGGGTGAGCCACGTCCAGAGTATGAGCCCGGATTTCGATATCGCATATTCGAACAATCCGCTCGTCATCCAACTCTTTCGCGAGGCTGGTGTCGATGTCCGCCAGTCACCGATGTTCAATCGAGAGGTTCTCGAAGGAACCGAAGTCCGCGAGCGGATGATCGATGACGAAGACTGGGAACGGCTGGTTCCCGACCCCGTCGTCGACGTCGTCGACGAAGCGAACGGGATCGAACGGCTCCAGATGGTAAACGACTCGGATTCGAACGGCCACTGACTCTCGAGCATGATAACGCTCGCTTCCGATTTCGGATCGCCGTATCCAGCGGCGATGAAAGGCGTCATCTGCCAACGAACCGATGCCCGACTGGTCGATATCGCACACGACTTCCCCCGCGGAGATATCCGCACGACCGCGTTCTGGCTTCGAGAAATCCTTCCGTACTATCCGCCAGCGACGCACCTCGTGGTGGTCGATCCGGGCGTCGGAACCGACCGCGGTGCGGTCGTCCTCCGCGCCGGCGAGCACGCACTCGTCGGCCCGGACAACGGCGTCTTGCTTCCGGCCGCTCGAGTGCTCGCCAACGCCACCGAGGAGCCGCTCGAGGCGTTCGAAATCGACGAGTCGGCAACCGAAAGCGACCTGCTCGAGATTTCGCACGCGCCGGAATCGACGGGCGAGCACCCTCAAAGCGGCCGGAGTGCGACGTTTCACGGACGAGATGTCTTCGCCCCTGCCGCCGCCGCCGTCCACGAGACGTCGCCGGATCGGCTCGAGTCCATCGAAGGGCTTGATCCGGTCGAATCGGTCGATTCGCTCGTCGACTACGAACTACCGGTAGCGACGCTCGAGTCCGAACCCGAGCGAGCGCGCGGCGAAGTGCTCGTCGTCGACGACTTCGGGAACGTCATCACCAACGTTCCCGGGGAGTTCGTGGCGGACCGAGAGTCGATCGAGGCCAACGGTCAGCGCGTTCCAGTCGGAACCACCTTTGCCTCCGTGCCTTCCGGCGAGCAACTCGCGACCGTCGGCAGCCATGGCTACGTCGAACTCGACGTCAACGACGGCCGTGGCGACGAGGCGTACGGACTGGAGAGCGGAGACGAAGTGCTGCTCGAGCCCTGACTCACGGCACACGACGCTTGCTCTCCGTACCGACGGCCGTGTCTCGATTTCGAACCGCTTCGGAAGAAACTCGTTCAAGCGGCTTCTTCGACGGCCATTTCGACGCCGTCTTCGGCCGTATTGTGCGGGTCGATGATGATTTCGCCGTCCGACTGTACCGTGACGTCGCAGTGAGAAAACGAGAACGAGATCGATCCGTCTCCGATACGAGGTTCGTCGCCGCGCCAGTGGACGAAAATCGCGTTCAACGCGTCGGGATCGATGCACTCGCCCAGCGCGTCTAAGTCTTCGGGCTCGACGCCGAACACGGACGAGACCGTAACGAGCAACGCCGTGCTCACCGGCTCCGACTCCGCGTCGTCACACCAGGTGTGATAGGTTCCGCGAGTGTCGTCGTAGTAAACCACTTGGCCAGTCGCCTCACCGACCTTTCGTAACCGATCCGGCGGCGAATTCCCCGACATGATCGGGATCATTTCGAGTGTGAATACTTAACAATGCTGGCCGCCTCGAAAATGAAACCGCGCTACCTGCCGGATACGGTGCGTTCGAGGGTTGTGCGTTGAACCCCTTCTTATTCTGCCGAGATGACGTCGTCGATACGAGCGATCATGGTCGCCGCTTCGGTCGCGCTCTCGACGGCTTCGCGCTTGACGTCGGCCGGGTCGACGACACCGTGCTCGAGCGGGTCGCCGATCGTGACGTCCTCGTTGTCGGTGATCAAGCCCGCGCGTCCATCGGATTCATGGACGGCACGGAGATCGACGAGCGAGTCGATCGGATCCTGACCGGTGTTTGCGGCAAGCGTTCGTGGAATGATGTCGATCGCGTCCGCGAACGACGTGACTGCGAGCTGTTTGCGGCCTTCGATACCGGCCGCTTCCGAGCGGACCTTGTCGGCGATCGCGATCTCGGTGGCTCCCGCGCCGGGGACGACTTCGCCGGACTCGAGTGCCGTCGAGACGACGTCGAGGGCATCGCCGATGGTGCGCTCGAGTTCGTTGACGACGTGCTTGGTGCCGCCGCGGACGAAGACGGTAACGGATTCGGCGGCCGCGCCGCCCTCGATGAACGCGAGGTCGTCGTCGCCGTAGGTTTTCGTTTGGATCTGCTCGGCGTGGCCGAAGTCGGCTTCCTCGAGGTCCTCGAGAGAGCCGACGCGGCTGGCACCCGTCGCGGATGCGACGTCTCGGGCGTCGGAGCTTCCGAGGTTCTCGAAGACGAGAACGCCTTCGTTCGCGAGGTTGGCGGCGACGCGGTCGTCGACGCCGTCGGTCGTGAACACGACGTCGACGCCGCTGTCGGCGATCGTCTCGGCGTAGCCGTCGAGTTCGCTCTCTTCGGCGTCGATCGCCGCGTTGAGTTGATCGATCGAATCGATCGCGTACTCGGCGTCGACCTCGCCGGTCTGGAGTTCGAGTTCGACGTCGAGGAGCGCAATTGACGCGTCTTCGACATTGTTCGGCATCTCGTCGTGGACGGGTTCTTCGTCGATAACGATGCCGGAGACGAGCTCCGTCGCGTTCGAGGAGGCACCGACCTGCGTGTGGACGGAGACGTTATCGCGGGCAACGCCGTCGTCTGTTTCGACGTGTCGGATGGTCTCGACGACGGTTTCGGCTAGTTCTTCGGTCGTCAGGCCGCCGGTTCCTTTGCCGGTCATGCTGGACTCGGCGACCTGTCTGAGGATGTCGTCGTCGACATCGAGTTCGCTGACCTGCTCGTCGATCGCCTCGAGTGCGATCCGAGCGGCTTCGTGGTACCCTTCGACGATAGTCGTCGCGTGAACGTCCTGTTCGATGAGGTCCTCTGCTTCACCGAGTAGGTTTCCGGCGAGCACCGACGCGGTCGTCGTCCCGTCGCCGACTTCGTCCTCTTGGGACTCGGCGACTTCGACGATCATCTGTGCGGCCGGGTGCTCGATATCCATCTCGTTTAAGATGGTCGCGCCGTCGTTGGTGATGACGACGTCGCCGCTCGAGCCGACGAGCATCTTGTCCATGCCGCGGGGGCCGAGCGTCGTCCGTACTGACTCGGCGACGGCTTTGCCGGCCATAATGTTCGACGACTGGGCATCGCGGCCCTGCGTTCGCTGACTATCCTCGCTCAAAACAAACAT
Organism: Halostagnicola alkaliphila; assembly: GCF_055379965.1. Classification (NCBI taxonomy): domain Archaea; kingdom Methanobacteriati; phylum Methanobacteriota; class Halobacteria; order Halobacteriales; family Natrialbaceae; genus Halostagnicola; species Halostagnicola alkaliphila. Next base: position 1,337,752 of record NZ_AP043826.1, read on the forward strand.
CGGCTGTCCGCCCATGCGTCGCTGTTGTGCCATAGTTGAATCCTCACTACCTATGTCATCAGCACTTCTATATAAACATTTCCCTCCAACCTCGATTCCCTCTGGCGATTGGTCGTGTGAGGAATAGACACACGGTGAACGACGTCTTCCGATAGGGAAATATGGGATGACCGACAACAAGCGGCTGGGATGCTGGAGCTGGAACACGGGTTTCGGGTCGTCGACGTTTACACGCGACTGACCCCCGGGACCGAAACGAGTGGGGGAATTCCGGACCTTTCGCCCGATCGACTCGAGCGAGAGATGCACCAGGCCGGAATCACGAGAGCGGTCGTCTTCCCACGCGCGACGCCTGAGACGAGTTATGTCGCGGCGAACAACGGCGTCGCACGCCGGAGCGTCGACAGACCGTTCGTCGCGTTCGCACGCATCAACGGATCGGAACGGGGCGGATCGACGCCCACGAACCGGCTTCGAAACGCCGTTTCGGGGCGGAAGGAGTTTCATACGACCCCCGAAGACATCGAACAGTACGGCTACGACGATCGGTTCCACGGCTTCGTCCTCGATCCACGAGTGGACGGGTACCCCGACGAGACCGTTCTCGACGTTCTCGAGGACGTCGGACACCCGGTCATTATCTGCGGCGGAAAAGACGCCCCTCCGGCCCGACTCGCCGAGACGTTCCTCGAACGATCGATTCCCGTAATCGTCTCTCATTTCGGCGGCCACCCGCTCAACCGCGACCTAATGAACGAGATGATCGATCTCTTGGATACGTACGACGACTGTTATCTCGAGACGAGTTTCGTCAGGTATCGAGACGTCCTCGAGCGCGCACTACTCGAACACCCGGATCGAGTGTTGTTCGGGAGCGGTGCACCGGACTGTCACCCCGACGTGGCAGTAATGGAAATACTCACGCTCGACGTTTCGGAGGATAAACTCTGGCGAGCCTTCTCGAAAAACGCGTGTCGCGTGATCGAATCGCTCGCACCGGATCACGACTGACCGGTCGATTTTCGAGCGTGTCGTTCACTCCGACCGCTCGCGTCGATCGTACACCTGTACTGCGCGGTCGTGTCTTACGGAGAGTCCGTTCGGGTTTCGACGCATCGACCGGTCGTCGTATCGCGCCCGAACACCGTCGGCGAACCCGCACGTGAGATTTTTCGTCACCGAGAGCCCGTCGTCGAACCAGCCCGTCGGTGTCGACTCGCCGGATATAATGGTCCGAATAGCCGAGACACCGTCCCGAATCGCACTGCCGCCGATGCGTCCCACGACCGTCGGACGCGGCCCGTAGTTCTTCGTCAGTCGGTAGGCCAGCGAGCGGTACATCGCTCCCCAGTCGGGTTTGGGCTGACCACCGTCCGTTTCGACATCGTAGCGGGCGGCCATCTCCCCGTTCCAGGTCACGTCGAATCCGAGCGCGCTCACTCGGTGAGCGCAGTCTCGAGAGCCGTCAACGGACAGGTACTCGTCGAAGCCATCCAGCGCATCGAGCACCGTCGAATCGAACGCAACGTTGTCACAGTCGAACGGCGTCACGGTCTGGCCGACTATCGTCCGCGGATGTCTCGGTTCGGACTCGTCGATCCCCGATACCGGCCCGGTGACGATATCCGCACTCGCTCCGATCGCGTTCCCGATCGCGTCGTACCATCCCCGCTCGATAACGTACCCGCCGTCGAGAAACGCGATCACATCGTTCGAGGCGGTCTCGAGGCCCGCGTTTCGAGAGACGTTGGTATTCCGTTCCGAGATTTCGACGAGGACGTCGACGTCGTCCCGTTCGCGGACGACGCCGGTCGTTCCGTCCGAGGAAGGGCCGTTGACGACGATGATTTCGGTCATCGACGGCGTTCGCTCGTCGAGCGCGTCGAGACTGGAGAGCAGTTGCTCTCGGTCGTTGAGCGTCGAGACGACTACCGAGAGCTCCATACGAATATGTAGACTCTCTCGACAGTAAAAATAGAATGGGGTTCTTCTCTCGGCAACCAGTCAGGGAGAAATCAGGTAGCGCTCATCTGACGCGGGTGTTCCAGTAGGAAACCGAAGAGAGATGATCGGTGACCGGAAGCCCGCCGATCGTTTTGTCGAGGCTCCGAATTGGGGACGCGAGCGCGTTCGGAATCGACCGATAGAACCCGTACGGGACGATGAAGTCGTCTTCGACGTCCTCGAGCTTCAGTTCGGTTTTGGCCAGCAAGATGCTCACCTCACTTTTCGAGTACAGCCGCGACCCCATCGGGAGCGCCCAGTTGTAGATACTCCGCGAGGAAAACCGGTTGAACGTATCGAAGACGATCTGGTCGCGCGACACCCGACGCATCTCGCGCAGGAATCCCTCTGGATCGTCCGCGAGGTGGAAAAATCGCATCGCGATGACCGTATCGAAGTGGTCGTCCGGGAACGGCAGTCGCCCTGCGTCGCCTCGGAGAAACTCGAGGTTCTCCGAGACGTCCGCTTGCTTTGCTTTCTGTCGTCCACGTTGCAACATCGCAGCCGAAATATCGAGTCCCACGACGTTCGCACCTTGTGCTGCGAGCATCACGGTGAATCGCCCGGTACCACAGGCGATCTCGAGTACGTCTTTGTCCTCGAGGGGGGTAATCGCCTCGAGTACGGCTCCTTTCTCACGCTGGTCGATCAGTTCGCCACCCTGAGAGAACCGTTTATCGTCGTACTCCTCGGCGACATCGTCGGCTTGGTACCACTCCTGTCCTTTCACACTGGGAGAAACTACAGGCGTCGGAGGATAAAACGATACTGGATACCGCTGAGGGCCGATCTGAAGACTAATTCTACCCGCTCGATGACGCACGGCCGCGAAAACGCCGCTGTTAGCTCGTATCAGTCACACCGGAAGAAAGCCAGGCTGTCGTCGTAGTGGTCACCGAACCGCCAGGAACGGTCCAGCGTTGAACCGAAATCACCGATCGGCCACTCGAGGAGTCGACGCTCGATCCGACTCGGGCGCCGGATAGCTGTTTTCTACTCGAGAAACAGCTTCTCCGATCGACTGGAATGCCGGCTTCTCCGACCGACTTGAAAACCGTTTCTCCGCCTTTTCGAAAATTGGGTACGATTCGTTCGGCCACCGTGTCACAGCTATTGGCCCGTAATCACGCGATCGGGTCGGATTCGAACGATCACGCGCTCGCTTTCTTCATCGTCGTGGTACGGGTACTCGTCGCGATCCATGTACCGCTGTGCGAGGCTATCGATGTGATCGACGGCTCCCTCGGTCGTCAGTTCCTCGACTTCTCCGCGGATCGAGACGTATCGATACGGATCCTCCGGATCCGTAATCGAGAGCCCGACCTTCGGATTCTCCGAGACGTTCTCAGCCTTCTGTCGGCTCCGAACGGTGTTGACGAGAATGTAGCCGTCGTCGTCGGCGTCGATCCAGACGGGGGTGACCTGGGGCGTTCCGTCGGGCATGATCGTCGAGAAGTGCGCGATACTCTCTCGCTCGAGCAAATCGTCGTACTCGGCTGGAACGGATTCCATACTATACCCGACGATTGCCAACGGGAAGAGCGGTTCGCAAAACGAATATATATGCTACTTATACACCTATTACAAACTGGATTATTCGTATTCCCATATAGGGAAGCTTTACCATCGTCCATTCGCTGGGGATGGTATGAGCATGAGTACGGCTGACGAACAGGCTGCCGCCGCCGAAGACTCACTGACCGAAACCGAATACCGCGATCGTCTCCGTGACCTACCGCCGAGCGCGAAGCTCGTCGCGAAAGTCCTCGAGACCGACTCGCCACTTTCCCAAGGCCAACTCGCCGAGGAATCGCTCCTTCCCGACCGAACCGTTCGCTACGCCTTGAACCGCCTCGAGGACGTCGAACTCGTCGAATCCCGATACAGTTTCCGCGACGCGCGCAAACAAGTTTACTACCTCAACCACTGATACTTACTACCTCAACCACTGATACTTACTACCTCAACCACTGATACTTACTACCTCAACCACTGATACTTACTACCTCAACCACTGATACGGATTACTGTACCGATTTACCGACACAACCGCAGGACTGGACGCGGTTGCGCCGGAAATGACTGACAGTAAACCGTATGGAGACGATCAGGTCGCGACCCGAGTTCAATCCGATGTCGGACCCGGTAGGGGGAGACGCGCCGGGGAACGTGTCGTTCCCAGCGCCGGTTGAATACCGTCGTTCGACTAGTTTTCGTTCGGAGCAGTGTGCTCGAGATAGCCAATCAGGTCGCGTCGATCACCAGTCGCCCCGTTCTCGACGTAGTACGATGCACAGCAGTTCCCCAGCGCGAGTGCCACAGCCGGCTCCCACCCGCGAGCGTAGCCGGTCGCGAGCGCGCCGCTGAATCGATCTCCGGCTCCGGTTCGGCGTCGGGGCGCCTCCACGTCGAGAGTGGGAACCACGATTTCGTCGGTCGCCGTCACGATCGCCGCGATATCCGGGCGTGAACGACCGCTCCCGTAATCCCCGCGACTTCCCGAACTGCCGCGAGGCGGTCGATATCTGAGGCCTCATCGAGATCGTTCACACCGATGGCGTCCGCCGTGTACTCGAGTTCGGCCCGGTTGACGCTGTAGAGGACGTCGGTCGTCGTTTCGAGGTCGCCCAACGTCTCGAGCAGTTCTCGGACCGCCGCCCGCGACCGAACGGTGACCGGCCCAGGGTCGAGCACGAACGCGCCGCTGTCGATACCGATACCGTCCGCCGCGTCGGCCAGCCCCGCCAGCACGTCCGTCGTCCCATCGAGCAAGGCCCAGTTCCCCCAGCAGATCGCGTCGACCGAGAGCAGGGCCGCAAGCGACGGGACCGCCGCTCGAAGCGTCTCGAGCGACCAGTCGTCGAAATCCGGCGAGCTGTGAGAGAAGATTATATCGTCGTCCTCGAGCGGGAAGACGGTAATTTCGGAGGGCGATCCGATCGTATTCGTCTCGAACGGCAACTCGTCGAACACCGGGTCCTCGAGGTGGCCCACCGCGGTAACGTCGTCGCCGAGTGCGTCGGCTTGCAACGCCATGTGTACCGCCTGTCCGGCGGGTTCGCGCGATTTGCGCTCGACCTGGAACGATCCGGTCTCGCCGTCGGCGATTTTCCGACCGAGCGTCTGTCGATCTTCGATGGGGTCGCCGCCGTGGCTGATCGCGTAGTAGCTGTCGACGCTTCCGTCGGGAACCGTCGTTACGGTCCGTTTCGTCTCGTCGCTCTCGAGGCGATCGACCAGCGCGCCGTATGCCATACTGTACGGATCGAACAGAGAGCCAAAAACCACCTGTTTGCAGCGTTCGTTTCGACGGAGTCTGGCGGATTACTGGCGCCCGAGATCCCGCTGAGCGCATCGCTTCGGTCTGACGGGAACAGCGTTATCTTCATCGAACGACTGAGCCCGTCCATGAACTCCCGAGTGCCGAATGCCCTCGTTACGTCCGCTGTCGACACTCTTCCGATGAATTTTGCAATTCTGGACGGGGAGGGAACGATCTTGCACACGAATCGTGCGTGGCGGGAGTTCGGCAAAGCGAACGATATGGACCTTCGGACGAGCACCGTCGGCCTCAATTATCTCGAAGTAACCGCCCAGTCCGAGTCGGAGACCGCACGGGCGGTCGTCGCTGGCTTATCCGAACTTCTCGAGGGCGACCGAGAGATATTCGAACTCGAGTATCCCTGCCATTCACCCGACACGAAGCGCTGGTTCCTCATGCGGGCGGCATCGTTTACCCACGGTGAGCGGGAATACGTCGCCGTCGCACACTTCGATATCACGGAACGCCACGAATATCAGCGACGACTCGAGGCCTCGAACGAACGACTCGAGCAGTTCGCTCACTCCGTTTCTCACGATCTTCAGGAGCCGTTGCGAATGGTCTCGAGCTACTTGCAGCTACTGGAGCAACGATACGGGGACGAACTCGACGAAGACGCTGAGGAGTTCATCGAGTTCGCCGTCGACGGAGCCGACCGGATGAGTTCGATGATCGAGGGGCTCCTCACGTTCTCGCGAATCGACTCGCAGGGAGACGCCTTCGAACCGGTCAATCTGGTGGAAATCGTAGACGAGGTGCTGGCAAATCTCGAGGTGCGAATCGAAGAAACGGCCGCCGAGATCACCGTCGAATCGCTCCCGACAGTCCGGGGCGATCCCGATCAACTCCGCCTGGTCTTTCAAAACCTGCTGGACAACGCGCTCCAGTATAGCGGCGATGAGTCGCCTCGAATCACGATCTCGAGCGAGCGGGAGGGCGAAGCGTGGATTCTTTCGGTCAGCGACGAAGGGATCGGCATCGATCGCGAGGACGAAGAGCGCGTTTTCGAAATGTTCCAACGGCTTCACAGCCGCGCGGAACACGCCGGAAGCGGGATCGGACTCACGCTCTGTCGGCGTATCGTCGAGCGCCACGGCATTCGAGCGAGCGAAGCGAACTCGAGCTCGGCAGGCTCGCGAAGCGAGTCTGTCGGCGGCGAGATCTGGATCGATTCGGCTCCGGACGACGGAACGACGGTTTCGTTTACGTTACCGGCTGCGGACGGTTCCGAGGGCTGATTTCCGTGTCGGTCGACTGATCCGCGCCAGCCGACTCCTTCCTCGTTTTTCGACTAATCGGCTCGTGGCCGAACGAACTTCCGGTTCGCAGTTCCGATACGCATTTTTCGTCTCGAGCGAATCACCTCCCATGGACGTCACTCGCTGTACCGTTCCCGTCGAGACCGCCGCACCGGGAGGCGAGACGAACGCGTATCTCATCGGGACCGACCCGGCGATTCTCATCGATCCCGCCGGTCGAACTGACGAACTCGACGAACTGGTCGAAGCCCGCGACGTCGAACACATCGTCCTCACCCACGCGCACCCGGACCACGTCGGCGGCGTCGGTGCGTACGCCGACCGAACCGACGCCACGCTCTGGGCCCACCGCGGTCACGTCGATCGATTCCGTTCGGCGACGGGACGGGATCCCGACCGACCGCTGTGGCCGGGATCGGAGATTTCGATCGGCGACGATTCGGGGCGCACCGAGTCGGTTACCGTACTCGACGCGCCCGGTCACGCGAGGGATCACGTCGCGCTCGTCGTCGGCGATGGCGGGCCCGTCGTCTGCGGGGACTGTGCGATACGAGACGGAAGCGTCGTCGTCGGCGCTCCCGAAGGCGAGATGCGCGCGTACATGAGCACGCTCAGACGCCTCTGGGCGATCGACCCGCCCGAACTGTTGCCCGGCCACGGGCCGGTCATCGACCAGCCTCGGGAAACGCTCGAGCGGCTCCTCGAGCATCGAAAACGGCGAGAACAACGGGTTCGGTCGGCCGTCGACGCGGGATCCGAGACGCTTGAGGAACTCCTCGACACCGCCTACGAAAAGGACCTCAGCGGGGTTCGAGCACTGGCTCGAGCGACCGTCCGGGCGCACCTCGAGAAACTCGCGGTCGAAGGGCGGGTCGTCTGGGACGGCGAGCGAGCGCGCCCACCGGAGCCGTAACCGTCCCCCGATCGACGACGGCCTTCCCTCGGCGACCGCCGACAGCGACTCACTTTTCCGCCTCGGCGACCAGGATGAGGTGTGCAGTCTCTCGAAGCGGAACTCGAGCAGGCCCGCGAGCTCTCGGTGAGCGAACTCGCGGACGCGATCGAATCGATCGGGTTCGAGTGTACGCGCTGTGGAGCGTGTTGTACCGCCGAAGACGGCGATGCCGGCGTCTCGGAGAGCACAGCGGGCGCTGACGACGGCGACCAACACACGGCGACGGTGTTTCCCGACGAGGTCAGGACCCTTCGCGACGGCGCGACCGGTGACGAATCACAGGGAGACGAGGCTCGAGCGCTGGCGGCCGACGGAGAGCACGCTGACGAGTGGCGAGACGTTGCCCGGCCGATGCCGTACGGACTCCACGAAGGCGACGACGGTGAACTCGAGGGCGAGACGTTCGAGTGGGCGCTTCAGACGAACGCCTGTGGCGACTGCGTGTTCTACGAGGAAGACGAGACGGGAGTCGGCGGCTGCGTCGCCCACGAGGATCGTCCCCTGATCTGTCGAACCTACCCGTTCAGCGTCGCGCTCGCGGGGACCAGTCAACCGATGGGCGAGGCCGTCGACGAGGAAGGGCTCGTGCGCGCCCACGAGTGCGAAGGCCTTGGAAGAGATATTTCCCGCACCGATGCGGAGGACCTCGCCGATGCCCTGAAGGAGCGAGCCGTGCGGGAACTCGAGGAGGCGATCGCCGTGCGGGATAACTATAGTTCGGTCTCGAACGGCGCGGGGGGCGTCGTCGTTCACGACTCCGAAGGTGCGAAACGGGTGGACGGGACGCCGATCGACGAGTAGTGGAACCGCCCCGTTCCCCGCCTGCCCATCGCTCCGCTCCTCACCTGCCCATCGCTCCGTTCCCTGCCTTCCTATCGCTCCGTTCTTCCCGATTTTCGATCGCGTTTCAACGCTCAGTTCCCGGGAACCGAACTCCGTGGAACGGGAGAAACCGAGCTCGTTGGAACGGGAGATCACCAACGATATTATACCGCTGCTCGAACCTCGAGGCATGGATCTCGACTGGGACGGAATCAGCCATATTACGAAAGTCGATCCGGCGAAAGCCTTGCCGTCCGATCTCGGCGTTCTCGAGGGGACGGATCTCGTGATGGTCGGCGGCTCCGACAACGTCACCGAGACGAACTCGCTCGAGGCTATTCGGGCGATCGCCGAAGCCGTTCCGGCGGTCCCGATCTTTCAGGAGCCCTACGACTCGAGTCAGGTTTCCAAAGAGACGATGGAGCGGGCCGATTACCTCTCGGTTCCGGCCGTCTACAACGGCGACTGGGACCATTTCGTGGGAAAACACGTCGAGCTTTTTACCGAAGTCGGAGAGAAGCCGAACGAAGTCCTCGGTAGTAGCGTGCCACTGGTCGGTGGGTTAGTCGAATCGAAAGGCGTCGATGCGGTTTCCGAACTCGTGACGAACGTCGTTGGTGAAGGATACGTCGTCCAGCACCTCGATTCGGCCGCGGCTGCGGTTTCCGGCGTCGAATCGACGTACACGTCGGAGGAAGTCGCCGGCGCGGCGCTCGCAACCGAGGCGTTTTACGGCTTCCCGATTTTCTACATCGAATATTCAGGGACCTACGGTGGCCCGGAAGACGTCGAAGCCGCTTCGACGTATCTCGAGGAGACGACGTTGCTCTACGGCGGCGGGATCGACAGTACCGAAAGAGCGACTGAAATCCTCGAGGCCGGTGCGGACGCCATCGTTGTCGGAGACTGTTTTCACGAGGATTCGACGACGTACCTCGAGACGATTCCGGACCGGTAACGCAATTCGGTCTGTCGAGGCCGCTTGGCACGTCCGGCCCCGAATCCGTCGAACCCAACTTGTCGAACCGAGAAAGAGAGACGAGACTCCGATTTCTCCCCATCACCGGATAGCGGTCGTCCGCGAGGGATCGACTTTCTCGCGGTCAGAACGTCTCTTCGATGACTTCTCCGACCGCGAAGTTTGACTTGACTTCGCTTACTTCGACCTTGACGCGTTCCCCGACGTCGGCACCGGGAACGATGATAACGTAGCCGCGCTCGACGCGGGCGATCCCGTCGCCCTGCTTTCCGATGTCCTCGATTTCGACGTACCGAGTTTCACCGACATCGACCGGTGGCTGCGGTTCGGACGGCGGACTCGAGCGCTCGGCCGTAACGGACGTCTCTTCGGTCGCCTCGTCCCGCGAAATTAGCGCGACCTTGTAGATATCCCCCGGGTCGACGTCGCCGGTCTCTACTTCCTGGCGTGGTACTTCGATAACGTATCGATCCTCCTCTTTCGAAACATCTGTACTGAACAGACACAGGAGTTTTTCAGATATTTCCACAGTTAGACCCTCACGTTTCTGTCTGAATCGCATGCATAATAGAACTACCGACCGAAGGTTCGCGTCTTCGGGCGTGTGGCTGTCGATTTCGGGTTCTTCCTGAATCGATCGGGTTGCCAAATCGCCAGCCCACGGAGGGATTGGGAGTGAATAGCACCCAACGCGGGACAGCGAACGATTCGATGCGGTGGTGTCGTGGGAGCGAATAACGAGCCACTCGATTGGCTCTCTCGGCAGAAATTCAGTCCGCCCGGTTTGGCAAATTCGCCGTCGCAAACCGCGTCAGGTCCGCGTCTGCACCGGCGTCGGCCTCGGTGACGGTTTCGTAGGGACGATTGACGACGATGTCGCCCGCGCGGCTCGAACCGATCCCCGGAATCGCCTCGAGTTCGTCCATCGACGCGCTGTTGATATCGAGCGGGTAGGGAACGCCGGATACCGACCGGTAGCCGTGGTCGACGACGGCGATGTCGAGCGTTCGACCTAATTCCAGTTCGCCGGGAATCCCGACGAGCAACGGGTAGGTTCCGAGCTGGCGACCGAACGTCGTCCCGTCCTGGTGGTACTCGAGGTGGACATCCGGGAGGACGGTCCCCTTCGGGGCGACGCGCCCGAGCATCGGATTGTCGATCTCCTCGCGAACCTGTTTCTTGTAGCGTTTGAACAGGTCTTTGTGCTCGTTCGCGATCGTCGCGCCGGTATCGGACATCTCGGTTCCGTCGAAGGACATGACCTGCCGGATGTTGATCCGGCGAAGCATGTGCCCCTCGTCGTAGACGCGCCTGAGGAACTCGAGGTTTCGCTCGTAGGTCTCCTCGCGTTCGGCCTTGAGTCCGTGGAGCAGGTTGATCCCGGGCAGTAGCTTCGGCAGGCGGGTCGGCGGACCGCCGCCGACTCGCTCGGTCTCCGAGCGGTCCTCGGGTCGCCAGCCCGCCTCTTCGTTGACAATTTTGACTGCCTCAAAACACTCATCGGCGCTGACGTTTAAGTTGTTCTCCTCCTGAACGAGCGGGTCGGCGGACTCGAGTCCGAACGCAGCCGTATCGCCCGGCGTGTTGTGTTCGGCGATGATCCGAATCCCCTCCCGGCTCTGTTCGGGCCACTCGACGATCGTGATCGGGTTCATGTTGTCGAGGTGGAGCGTCTCGAGGTCGGGCGCGACCTCGCGGATCCCGCTGTAGAGTTGGCGGAGCGCGTCGGGGTTCGGGGCTTCGCCGTCGCCGCCGTAGGCGAGGATGTCGGCCTGGCGACCGATTCGAAAGTGCGTGACGCCGTGGTTCGAGAGCGCGTCGACCTCGCCGACGACGGTCGGGGCCGGCCGGAACGTCGGGTTTCCGTAGAGCGGCTCGGTACAGAACGAACAGCGGTAGGCACAGCCTCTCGAGGTCTCGAGTTCGCAGATCAGGTGTTCTGGGTGATTCGGATGCTGTTCGACGACGAACGCGCCCTCTTGGGCCCACCGGGTGACTTCGTCCACGTCGCGCATTCGGTTGTTGAACCCCTCGAGACCGCTCTCGACGAGGTCGTAGACGGCCGCCTCGACGTCGCCCTTGGCGACGAAATCGAAGTCGAGATCCTGACGTTCGGTCTCGGTCGCGCCGGCGTTTTCGTCGCCGACCCCGAACTTGACGGGACCGCCCATTAGCGTCGTCCCGCTCGCCGTCCAGGCGAGTTTTCGGACTTCGTCCGGTTCCGCGGGGGTCCCGCCGACGTACTTGCCGGGAACGGTCATCCCACCGAGGTAGATCAGCAGATCCGCTTCGTCGACGTCCTGCCACTGATCGGGTTCGTCGCGGAGCCCGTCGATCGTGTGGTACGTGATTCGCTCGCGCGGGACGCCGGCGTCGACCAGCGCGCCCGCGGCATAGCGCGGATACGTCGAAATGTACGGCGGTACCCCGAAGTGTGCGGGCTCGTCGACGTAGCCGTCGACGATCGTGACCGAGAGCGTTTCGGGGTCTGTCATGGCACAGTGGTAGCGTCTCGAGGCCTAAAACGGTGACTACACGACTCGAGTGTGTGACTCTTCGAATAGTTCTCTCTGCTCGCGTTCGAGCTCTCGGTCACCGCTCAGTCTTTCACCCTGCATCCGGCCTCTCTGCCTCCACCCTGGCCACTCGAGTGACTCCGGGACCCAACCGTTCATTATCGTTCTTGCACTACTGTGGCGTATGCCACCGACTGAAGAAATCAAGTGTACCGACGACGATTGTTTCCTCGACCTGTTCGAGAACCACTACACCTACGATGTTCCGGAGGATCACGACGTTTCGGCGCTTTCGTGTCCGGTCTGTACGGGCACCGACTGTCTCGAGGTCGTCGAACTGTAACTGTCGCCAGCGACCGATTTCGCTTTCAATCGTTTCTCCTCGCGAAACCTTGAACACGTAGCCGCTGGCGATTGCAATCTCTAACACCCCGACGGCGGCGCGGTTTCGTCAGACGTTATTTTCCATTCAGCAAAACCAATATCAACGTGCGTCTCCTAAGGTCTCTCGTGGGTATGTACGCCAGCCAGTCCCTGCGTGTGGTCTCCGTTTCAGGTGGTCAGCTGTGGCACTAAAAGATATCGGCGGCTCGGTCAGCAACGTGTTGTATCGACAGATCGGCCGCGTCAATAGTTACACGCAACGAAAGCGTTCGTTACCGGCCGATATTCTCGAGAACGAAACGTCGTATCTCGTCGTCTTCGACGCGCCGGGTGCCGAAGCTGAAGAGCTACAGGTACGGTACCTCGACGGAACCGTCAACGTTCAGGTCGGTCGGTTTCGGCAGTTTCACGACGGATTTCGAATGCGGTTTCCCGGCCGCTCGATGTCGCTCGAGGGCGAGGCTGAACTTCCCGACGATGCGATCGTCGAACCGGACGCGGGGACGGCGAGACTGACGGAAGTCGGCACGCTCAACATCGAAATCCCGAAAGACGGGACCGTTGGAGAAGCGGACGAGTACTCAGAAGACGTCACGGTCAGTGATTCCAACAGCGCGGCCGAAGACGTTCCAGTTGACGACGGTATCGAAGACGGCGAGCCCGAGGCCGACGAGATCGCTATCGACGACTGATACGGATTACTGTACCAATTTACCGGTGGTGAGTCGAACCGTGTGAGACGAGTCTCGGTGGGGGAGCGAAGCGAATCAACCGTTGCAACCACGTCCAGTCCGGCGGTTGCACCGGAAATGACTTACAGTAAACCGTATGAGTGCCCGAAACACCTTCTCAATCGGTTGTCGCTACGAACCAACGTTCATCCATTCTGCGAATCGACGGTCATTCCTTCCACGATTTCGAACGACTCGTCTCCGTCGAACCGGGTCGGATCGAATCGCTCGAGTCCGTCTTCGCCGAGTACCATCGATGCGAGTCGTTCACCGATCGCCGGTGCCCGCATAAAGCCGTGGCCCTGGAACCCGGTCGCGACGAACAGCCCCTCCCGCAGTTCGCCCACGAGCGGGTCGCGATCCGGCGTCGCGGTACAGAGGCCGGCCCAGGATCGGTCGATCTCGAAGTCGATCCCCTCGAGTCTGCCGTCGACCCGTTCGCGGAGGCCCTCGACGAACTCCGGTGAGGCCGTTCGGTCGTACTCGTCGGGATCCGCCTCCGTCGGTTCGGTACCGTTACCCACGAGGATTCCATCCGCGTGAGGCCGTAGATAGAAGCCGTCGGTCGCGTCGTAACACATCGGTTCCTCGAGCTCCGCATCCGCGACGAGCGCTTGCACGCGGTACGGTTTCATCGCGATCGGGACGCCCGCCTCGGCGAGCAGTTGTTTGCTGCGTGCGCCCGCGGTGACGACGACGGCGTCGACTTCGCGCTCGCTCCGAGGCGGTCCCGATCCGTCGCGAGTCACGATTCGAGGCGGGTTCGTCTTTACGCCGACCGGCGTGTTCGCCTCGAGGGTCGCGCCCGCGCCGGTCGCGGCGGCGGCGAGACAGGTCGTGTACTGGGCTGGATCGGTGTACCCCGCCGCGCCCGCGACGGCGGCGACCGCCACGTCGTCGCTCCGAAGGGCGGGAAAGCGCTCGCCGAGTTCGTCGCCGTCCATTTCGAGGGCGACGACGCCGTTGCGTTGCATTCGATCGACCTGTCCGCGGATCGCCTCCGCGCGCTCGTCATCGTCGTCTCGAGCGAGCCAGACGTACGGACACTCGACGAACGGGAAGGTATCGTCGCCGGCGAACGCGCGAAACCGCTCGATCGAGTCGCTCGCGATTCCCGCGTCGAGCGAGTCGGCGAACGCGTCGTAACAGAGGCCCGCCGCTCGACCGCTCGCGCCGCTCGCGGCGTCGCCGCTGTCGTACAGCGTCACGTCCGCACCCTGGCGGGCCAGATCGTACGCCGCCGTCGCGCCGACGGCGCCGGCACCGACCACCGCGATTTCGAGGCCGGCGCCGCCCTCGCGGAACGCGTCGGCACCGACCGCGAGCTCCGCGTCGGGGGGCGACTCGCTCATAGCAGATCACCATCGATCACGGTCGATCACCGGCCGTCACTGTCGATCACCGTTGTTCCTCGAGAACGAGCTCCTCGAGAACGCGGTGCTCGAGGAGTCCGTCGAAAACCGGAGGGGGAGTCGAGTCATACCGACCACTCGGCGTCGGAGGTCCTTATTATCACGGGACGGCCGTCAAAATCGGATCGAGGTCGTCCCTTCGAGGATCGGTTCTTCCGAGAACTGCCGTCCGCTAGAAAATTCCCTATTCGAGGAACGCCTCGAGCCCGGTTGCGGGATAGCCGACGACGGTCGTCGCCCCCGCCTCCCGCAGGGCTTCGGTTTGCTCCCGGACGGTGGCGTCCGGACCGACGAGCGCGTAGTCTTCGGCCGCCTCGAGGAGAATCTCTCGTGACCGGTCCCGTGCGCTCGCGTCCGTCGGTGCCTCTTCCGGAAGCGCCTTCGAAACCGGTCGACGGCGGGCGACGTACGGGCCGACCGCGTCGAGAACCTCGTCCTCGTCGTCGGTAAACACCGTCGGCGCGTAGACCGAAATCTCGCCGTCGAATCCCGCATTTCGCAGGGATCGAAGCTCTCGTTCGGTCCCCCTCGAGAGGAGTTCGAACTGCGTCGCGCCGGTCGCCATCGCGATCCGCTCGACGCCTTCGGTGCCGACCCAGGCGTTCGGATCGGTCTCGAGGGCGGCTCCGAGCCGGGGTGAGACGGCCCGAGTTCGCTCTTCGTCCGTGAGATACGCCGAGTGGCCCGCGACGAGGACACGCCCGACGTCTTCGGGAAGCTTCTCGAGGAGCGTCTCGTCGCCGAGCGGATCGAATCCGTCGGCTCGGACCGGCGTCGTCATAAATACGTTCGACGTCTCGCAGAGAGAATCGAGAGTTTCGGTATCCGGGAGGTGCGACCGCCCTTCGTAGTCGATGACGATCGTCTCGACGGGGATCGATCCGGCACTCGAAACGTCGCACTCGGCTGGTTTGAGCGCGACCGCATCCAATCCGGCGCGGGTTAGGGTGTTCGTGGCAGTCAACATTAGCGATCACTTCGCGCGATGAGGACGGTTCGGCGTTCGACGACTCGATAGCGACGATTCGCCTGCGCGATTATCCCAGGGTGTGGGATGCGCCCGCAAAAGGGTGGCGTTTTCACGCCGGTGGCGGGGGTTGACGGTGTTCAGAACGCTGAATTTTCGACCCGATCGGACGGCTCGAAATCGGTCGCCAACTCGAGGAGTTGGACCAGAATGTTCCCCGTTGCCCCCCAGACGGTGTAGCCGTCGACGTGGAAGTAGTGAACCACGGCCTCGCCGTACGTCGGATGACTTCGGCGCTCGCACTCGTAGTTCTCCGGGTCGAGGAGTCCGGATAGCGGCAGGATGGCGATTTCGGCGACCTCGTGTTCGTCCGCGTCGTATTCGCGGTCCGGAACGCGGACGACGAACGGCGTGACGGCGTACTCCGTGATCGTTCGAATGTCGTCGAGTTGGCCGACGAGTTCGGATTCGTGTTCCTCGAGCCTGATCTCTTCGCGCGCTTCCCTGAGACCGGTCTCGAGAATCGTTTCGTCCTGGGGCTCAGCCCCACCGCCGGGGAAACTCATCTGGCCGGGGTGCTCGCCGAGGTGGTCCGCCCGCTTCGTAAACAGGAGGTGGTCCTCGCCGTCGCGGTCGATGACCGGAGCAAGGACCGCGGCGTCGTACGCTTGATCGTCGATGGGGGCCGGCTCGTAGTCGGCGACGGCTTCGAGGTGGAATCGAGCCATGCGCTCAGTCGAGTCCCTCCTCGAGGCGTCGGCGTTCGTCCGCGAGTTCGATCGGTGCCCACGCTTCGATGTCGTAGCTCACTTCGAGCAAGTACCGGAGTCGCTCGTCGCTCGGTTCTCCGTTCAGGCTCTCGTCGATCGCATCGGAAAACCGGTCTCGAGCGGTCTCTCCCAGCGCGTCCCGGTCGAACCGTCGTCGGTCGATGTCGAGAATGTGGGGAACGTCTTCCGCGTACTCCGGAACCGTGGGAAACGCCGCGGGCCCGGAAACGTAGAGTTGGGCATCGGCGTCGAGTTCTCGGCGCTCGGTCATCGTACTCTCTGCGGTACACTCGAGCAACGTAAACGACTCGAGACCGTCGCCGATCGCCTCCTCGAGTGCCCCTTCGTCGATCGAACGCCCGTCCGCGCGAAACGCGGCCTCCGAGAGCGCCCGCTCGAGTTCGTCGCGGGAGAGGCCGCCGAAGAGATCGACGACGCCAGCGAGTTCGTCAGCCGTCGCGTCCATACCCACGCTAACGGCGGGTCGTCTGATAGGGTTTTCGAGCGAATCCGTTCGGTCGGCCTCGTGCGGTGAACCGTTCTGCGGTCGCGCGCGACGGTCGTCCTCGGCTCCGTCTCCCCTCAGCCCTGGGTTCCCGACTCGAGCCGCCGCGTGATCCACGGCTGGGACGCTTCGAGCACCGCTCCCGGGTCGATCGAGGCGTCGACCCACCGCGGGAGTCGACGATCCGGTCCCGGCGGCTCGATCGCCGTCGCGTAACGCTCCAATTGGTCGCGTTCAGCCGCGGTATCGTAGGAGAGGTCGTTGAACTGCGCGTCGGCCTTGTACTGGGCAATCAACTGCTCTCCATTCTCGAGGTATCGATCGCGAAGCGTCTGGTAGTGGGGATGGACCCCGCGTTCCTCGAAGACGCGCAACAGTTCCGCGGCGACCTCTTGGCTCATCCCCTCGAGTCCGGTTTCGCCGGCGACGGATCGGTGGTCGTGCTCGTGTCGACCGAGATCGACCTGCACGGTCCCCTCGAAGCCGGCGTACTCGAAGGCGTCACCCAGCGTTCCGACCTCGAGCCCCCAGGCGCGCGGTGCGCGAAGTCGACGGATCAGTTCCGACGACGCCGCGAACTCCCCCGCGAGTGCGTATCGAAACGAGCTGAGATACGCAACGATCGGCTCGTCGTGGCGCGCCTCGAGTGTGCGCACGAGCGGTTCGTAAAAGAGCCGGAACAGCCGGCCGTAGAGCCGTCCGTCTTCGACGCGAGCGTAATATCCCTTCGAGAACTCGAACCCGTTCGAAAGCGGCGCTACCAGGCGGGCGACGTGGTCACCCTCGTAGCTCCGGGCGTCCGCGTCGTGGACGACGACGTACTCGTGTCTCTCCGCCGCGAGACCGAGTGCGAGCCAGACGTCGCGTCCTTTCCCGAAGCCGTTGTCGAGCCCGACAGTTGCCAGCAACTCCTCGACCTCGGGCGCGTTACACCAGAGGACCGTCAGCGAGAGGTCGAACGACTCGAGCCAGGTGCGAAACGGCTCGATCCGGTCGGGCGAGGCGCGGACGGGAACGAAGACGCGGGCCGGATCGACGACCTCGAGTTCGGCCAGAACGCGCTCGGCCGCGGGACTCTCGTGTTCCCGATCGGTCATCGGGACGACCACGGCCGTTTCCTCGAGTGCGGCCTCGACGTCCTCGACTCGAGGCGTCGACCCGAACTCGTGGAGCGTGGCAATTCGCTCCTGGACGTATTCCATCGGTGGACACTTCGAGCGGAGAACCAAAACGGCCACGACTCCGGCGAGCCGCGCTGGGTGAGGTCACACGGACATGTGGCGGACGAGGAGTCCGGTTATGGAACTCCTGTTGGGTGTTTCGTTGTGAATCGGGCGTTCGTTCAACGCGAGCCGCCGTCGGGAAGCAGGTTTGCGAACCAGAGGCCGACCAGCACGGCGATCAACACGACGAGCCCGCCCGCGAGTCCGGCGAAGACCTCGTCGAAGCTGAACCCGATGTCGACGAGGCCGCCGACGAGAACGCTTCCGACGGCCTGAATCGGCATCATCGTGCCGCTGAAGACGGCGTATCCGCTCCCGCGGTGGGAGTCCGGTAAGGACGCCAGGATGTAGGTATCGGTCGCCGGGAAGAGGCTGTGCATCACGTAGCCGATCACCGCCGAGATCAGGAAGACGGCGAGGAGACCTTCCGCGAGGATCAGGCCGACGAGACAGATGACGAAGCCGATCAGGACGGCGAGCATGAGCGGTACGAACGAGATTCGATCGGCGATAATGCCGGTGAGCCAGAACGCCGGGACGCCGGTCGCGAAGACGACGGTGAGCAGAATCTGTGAGATTCCTTCGGAGAATCCTTTCGATTCAACGAGGTAGACGACGTACATGTTGAAGACGCCGTTCCAGACGAGTCCGGCGAGACCGACGATCGCGATTCCCGTGAGAATGATACGCCACTGTGCGAACAGCGCCTCGGTAAGGTTCAGGTCTTTGCGTCCGGCGCCGGGAAGGTCGACTCGGCGCGCGGTTAGATAGAACGCAAACGCCGAGATCACCGCGCCGACAGCCATCAACAGGAAGATCACCCGCCAGGCGGCGATCGGAAGGTACGCGATCGCGTAGACGGCGGCCACGAGCGGCGGTGCGGCGACGGCTGCGAGCTGGCTCGCCATGCCGTTTATTCCGATTGCGCGGCCCGGTCGGTCGGGAAAGAGTTCGCTTACGAGCGGCATCGCCGAAACGTAGTACACGCCGCTCGCGATGCCCATCAGTAACGCACCGACGTACAGAACTGAAAGCGAGGGCGCGAACGCGGCGAACACTGAACCGCCGGCGAGAATCAGCCCCGTCGCGAGCACCACCCACCGCCGAGGAACTTTCGTCAGGACGTATCCGGTCGGAAACCGCGGCGCTGCGCTTCCGATCCAGACCAGCGTCGCGAGGAGGCCGACCGCGCCCGCGCTCGCGCCAAACGTCGTCCGAAACGGCTCGAGGAGCGGCGCGTAGATCATTCGGCCAAGGTTTACCAGAAAGACGAGTCCGCACAGCGACCCGAAGACTGCCGTCCGACCGCGAAAGCGCTGGGTCACTGGATTGTTCATGTGATAGCTGTCGGTCACTCGCAAGTGATCCTTTCGAATCGAAACTCATCAGGTGACAATTATCCTGATTAAAACAGCCCGTGTCTTTTTCTCCCCGACCTTCGTAGGAGTTGAACATGCAATCAATCCGGAAGGCACTTCGCAAGGGAGAGCTCGATAAGGACACCTACGAGCGAGTGGTCTGTGCTGACTGTGACAAACCCCTGAAGACAGAAAACGATCCGGATACGATCACGACGATTCGAATCTGTCCAGAGTGTGATACGAAGTGGAAGGAAATCCGCTAATCTCACGGGACGTCCGTCAACCAGTACTCTCTCTTCTCGTTTCACTTCGACCGATCGCGTTTCGATCCGATCCGTTCGAGTCTCGATTTCTCGTCAAGGTCGTCGGCTGAACGCCAGCGCGTCCCCCTCGCGGTCCAGCATCCGCCGCCTGCGTTGGTCCGCTTCGGTTTGCGTTACGACCGGTCCCCGGACATCGCCGAAAATAACCGGTCTTCGAACTCGACGCGGCTAATTCCGTCCGAGGGGCCGATGCCGCGCATGTGCTCGAGGGAAAGCTGTCCGCCGCCCATTCTGGCGTGACCGCCCGCGTTGGCCATGGGGATGTCGCTGACGACGTGCCGAAGCGTCTCTCCCATGTGGACTCGGTCGTCGCGCGAGCGCCCTGAGAGGTGCAATGTTCCGTCGTTCTCTCCGTAGACGACCACGGCCGTCACTCCCTCGAGGTGCATGAGTTCGTCCGCGGCCTGTGGAATCGCGTCGACGTTGTCGATCTCTCCGACGTTGCAGGTGGCGAACGATCCCTCGACGCGTTTTTCCGTGATCGCTTTCGCTTTGATCTGTAAGACGTCGTCGCTGACCTGCGGATTGGCGATCCGGTCGAGACTATCCTCGTCGATCCCCGAAAAGAGAAACGCACACGCGTCGAACTCCGCTCTCGAGCAGCCCTTTGTCAAGTTATTCGTATCAGACTGGATCCCGTACAAAAGCCCCGTCGCGAGTTCAGGAGAAATCTCGAAGCCGCCACCGTCGTCGGACTCGTCTTCCACCATCGTCCCGTCCATATCCTCGAGATACTCGACCACGATCGTCGACGCCGCCCCGTAGTCGGTCCGGACGTCGGTGAAAGCGGTTCCCGCTCCGTTTCCCGGATGGTGATCGACGACGACGACCGGTTCGACCGTTTGGGCCCCCGTAAACCCGCGCGGTGTGTTGTGATCGACCAGCACTACGGTCTCGGCCGCGAGGTCGGAGCTCGATTCGACCGTCTCGAGGTCGAGATCCAGAACGGTTCTGAACGCGCGATTTTCCTGATGACGTATTTCGCCGGGATACTGAAGCGTCGTTTCCGTGTCGACCGAATCCGCGATTTCGGCGACGCCCATTGCACACGCCATCGCGTCGGGATCGGGGTTCGGGTGCATCAACACCGCCACTTCGTCGTGTGAGGACAGCACTCGCTTGAGACGCGAGCCGGGGGGTCGTCGAAACCATCGGACGAGCCACCAGCCACCGAGCAAGATGCCGACGGCTCCGAGAACGACTAGCGAAAGGACGAGCGGGTCCGTCGACTCCGCGAAATCCACCGCGCCGTCGACCACCAACGCGCCGTCACCGCCGGACGCGTCCCCCAGCAAATGGCCTCCCCGATAGCTCATATCCCACTGTTAAATCGAGCAACCAAGAATTTTCCCCTGCTTGATGGGTTCTACCCTGTCAATATTTGCCAGGAGAGAGGAGTTACTCGCTCGAGGCGGACTCCGCTGTATAGTCGTCGATAGCGGCTCGATATCCCTCGCGGAAGGTCGGGTATGCGAATTCGTACCCGAGCGACCGCAGTTTCTCGTTCGAGCACCGCTTGCTGGTCAGAATCCGCCGTTCCGCGGCCGCCGACAGCTCCTCGTTCTCGAGTCGCTCGGCTTTCGTCTGCTTCTGCGGCTCCTCGACGCCCGCAGCGTTCGCGAGCCAATCCGCGAACGCCCACTTTTCGGCCGGTTCGTCGTCGACAATTTGAACGACTTCGCCGCGCGCGAGGTCCTCCTCGAGGACGAACCGAACGGCTCCCGCCGCGTCGTCGCGGTGAACCATGTTCAGGTAGCCCGCCGTGACCGGCCCCTCGAGATAGCGCTCGAGTCGGTATCGATCCGGTCCGTAGAGACCCGCGTATCTGGCGACGGTTCCATCGAACCCGTACTCCGGCGGTAACTCGAGTGCGATGCGTTCGGCCTCGGCGAGCACCTCCGTTTTCTCGGTAGTCGGTTCGATGGGCGTCTCCTCGTCGACCCACTCGCCGTCGTGGTCGCCGTGAACGCCCGTCGAGGAGGTGTAGACCAGCTGATCCGGCGGGTCGTCCCGCGACCCGAAAACCTCGATCGCCGTGCGGAGTCCCTCGACGTACACTCGCCGCGCCGCCGTCGCACCGCGTCCGCCGCTGCTCGCGGCGAAGACGACGGCGTCGACGGGCGGAACGGCCTCGAGATCACGTTCGTCGGTAATATCCGCCTGGACGCCCTCGAATCCGTGGGATTCGATCGTCTCGATGCCCTCGCTCGAGCGTCGGACGCCGACCGCCTCGTGGCCGCGCTCGGTAAGCTGGCGGCCAAGTTCACAGCCGACGTGGCCACAGCCGAGAATTGCAACTCGCATACGTAAATTCGGAGGTAATCCCCCATAATGTCACCGCTATGGTTCCTATTCGTCAGACGAAGGGTCGTTTTCGGGAGCGCTCGCGTCGCGGTCGACGAGACGATACCGACCGGAACCGACCAGTCGAACGTGTCCCTGCTTGTGGAGCCGTTCGCACGCGACTTCGACCGTCATCGGGTGGTCCTCGAGGTCGGACGCGAGTTCGACGACGTCGAGCGGTTCTTGGTCGGAAAGCTGGCGGAGTATTCGCTGTTTGGTATTCATTCGCTGGTTCCTACTCTGCTTCTCATTGGCCGTCTTGGTATTCTGCGTAGACATCGAGAATCTCCGTGTATCGTTTTCGGATCGTCACACAACTCACGTGAGCGACGTCGCTCACGGCTTCCTGGGTTACGCCCTCGTTTGACAACCGTCCGGCGGCGTACAACGCCGCGGCGGCCATGCTCGCCGGACTTCGACCGCTGTGAAGCGCGTCGGCTTTCGCCGTCTCCAGCAACTCCCGCGAGAGCCCTTCGGCCTCGTCGCTGATCTCGAGCGCGGAGGAAAACTGGGGCACGTACTGGAGCGGATCTGCCGGCTCGAGCTGGAGGTCCAGCTCCTGGGACAGGTACCGATAGGCCCGCTGAATCCGGAGCTTTTCGACGCGGCTCACCGTCTCGAACTCGACGAGCGTTCGCGGCGTTCCGTGCTGTCGCGCCCCGGCGTAGAGACTCGCCGTCGCCATCCCCTCAATGGATCGACCTGGCAACAGTTCGCGTTCGGCGGCTCGCCGATAGATGACGCCCGCCGTTTCTCGGCACGATTTCGGTAAGCCGAGCGCCGAGGCCATCCGATCGATCTCGCCGAACGCCTGTTTGAGGTTTCGCTCTCGAGCGTTTTTCGTGACAAATCGCTCGTCCCAGGTTCGGAGTCGCTTGAACAGCTTTCGCTTTCTCGCCGAGAGTTGTTTTCCGTAGCCGTCTTTGTTCCGCCAATCGATCCGCGTGCTGAGTCCGTTGTCGTGTCTGAGTTCGCTCGAGGGCGCGCCGACTCGGCTACGGGATTCGCGCTCTTCGGCGCTGAAAGCCCGCCACTCCGGACCGCGATCGATCGTTTCCTCGCGAACGACGAGGCCGCAGTCGCGACACGTCGTCTCCCCCTGCCCGGCGTCTCGACGGAGAGTCCCCTCACATTCCGGACACTGGGATCTCGAGTCGGGCGCTTTCGTCCGATCGGTGGATTCCTGTGTCTTGACACAAGGAGGGGTTTTGATACGTGTGTTGTCCATGGGTGAACGATGGGAGTCCGCTGCAACGATGGCAGTTTTCGAAGCGACGGGATTGTGTTCGTCTAGCACATTCGATGCAGGGGATAAGAGCGCGAGGCGGATTCCTATTCGTTGGGAATCCGCTCGCCCAACGCACGCCGTCAGAAATAGAACCGTGTCGAAAGTCCTCCGTCAGTCGAGTTTCTCGCACGGTAGAAACGGGTAGTCGGAGAACACGACGCGATTCGGCAATCGGTATCGCAGATGCTAGCTACCGTGCGAGCGGGAGCCCAAACGCCTCAGGCGTCGAGAGCGACTCCGGAGAGACCGCGCTCTCGATACTGAGTTCGGAACCGGATCGAGAGAAGATTCCTTCTCGAGTCCCCTATCCACCGATCGCCGCGATTTCGTCCTCGAGCCAGTCGCTGAACCAGCGGACGCGTTTGAGCCGCTGGTGGGCGATACTCTCGGCCGCGTCGCTTTCGACTCGGTCGGCGGCCTCGAGACCGCGTTCGAGGACCCGGTCGACCATTTCTTCGGAGTCCATGTGCGTTCGGGCTTCGTAGCCCATGCGAAGGAGCATCAGCGCGATTCCGTTCGCGCCGACTTTATCGAGCAAGTCGGCTTCGATGAGACACTGCGTCTCGAGTGCGAGATCGTCCAGATCCCCCTGATAGGAGTGGTATTCGACGGCTCGACAGACCTGCGAGATGAACGATTCGGGGTACTCCCCGCGGGACTCGAGATATTCGCGAGCGACGCGTGCGCCGGCTTCGGCGTGGAGCTCCTGATCGGTCTCGAGCTTGGAGACATCGTGGAACAATCCGGCGACGCGCGTGACGTCGACGTCCGCGCCTTCTTCCTCGGCGATCTCTTCGGCGAGTGCGACCACGTTGAGGATGTGGTTGTGTCGATACTCGGCCGAGTGCCACGGGTACCAGCGCATTCGACCGCCTTCGTCTTCTTTCTCGACGCTGGCCGCCAGATACTCGAAGACAAAACTTTTCATCGCCTCGAACTCGGCGTCGGATACCCTGTTTTCTTTTATTTCGACGCCCACGAGAGATCCCTCCGCAGTAAACGAATGATAGTCATTAGCGGAATATACGGTCGTTTCGCTCTTTAGCCTTTGGTTCGGGCGGGTTTTGCTTTCGCACGGTCGTTTCAGACGGGTAACAACGACCCTGGCGTGGTTTGCTGGCACGAACATCATCAACACGATTGATACTAACACACCCTAAGGAACGACCGTTAAAGTCAAACAGACGGCCCGGAAACGTACGGTCATGAGCAGCGAACAGGAAGCGGAGTCGATTCGGTGTCTCGTCTCGAAAGTCGGTCTCGACGGACACGATCGCGGGGCACACGTCATCGCCCGAGCGTTCCGCGACGCCGGGTTCGAAGTCATTTACTCCGGACTGCACAAAGCGCCTGACGAGGTCGTCCAGGCCGCAGTGCAGGAAGACGTCGACGTCCTCGGCATCTCTATCCTCTCGGGTGCCCACAACACGCTCGTCCCGAAAATCATGGACGGACTCGAGGAGTACGACGCGAAAGACGACACGCTGGTCCTCGTCGGCGGCGTGATTCCCGACGAAGATCGACCGGCACTCGAGGACGAGGGCGTCGCTGCCATCTTCGGTCCCGGAACCTCCATCGAAGAGACGGTCGACTTCGTCCGCGAAAACGCCCCGCAACGATGAGCGCGGCGGACGACCAGCTTCTCGAGGACCTACTCGCGGGAAAACATCGCGCGCTCGCCCGGACGATCTCAAAGATCGAGGATCGGTCGCCGGGCTACCGCGATCTCGTCTCGAAACTCTACGCGCACACGGGTGAGGCGGATGTCATCGGCATTACTGGAAGCCCCGGTGCCGGCAAATCGACACTGGTCGACAAACTCGCCGAAACGTACCGCGAGCGCGGGGAGACGGTCGGCGTCATCGCGATCGACCCCTCCTCGCCGTTCACCGGCGGTGCGGTGCTTGGCGATCGCATTCGGATGGCGTCGACGGTCGGCGATATGGACGTCTTCGTGCGTTCGATGAGCGCACGAGGCACACTGGGCGGGCTCTCGACGGCGACCGCGGACGCCGTCAGGGCCATGGACGCATTCGGCAAGGACAAGATCATCATCGAGACGGTCGGCGCGGGGCAGAACGAGATCGATATCGTCCGCACGGCCGATACCGTCGGCGTGCTCGTCCCGCCTGGCTCGGGCGACTCGATCCAGACGCTCAAGGCTGGCATCCTCGAGATCGCGGACGTGTTCGTCGTCAACAAAGCCGACCGCCCGGGAGCCGATCGGACCGTCAAGGAGCTGATGGAGATGATCGACCTCGGCGAAGGCGGTGGGTTCGGCGGCGGAAGCGGCGGACATCACGGCGTCGACGGCACCGAAACGGACGACACCGTGATCGGCGCTGTCGCGGATACCGACGAGTCCGCAAACGCGGACGGATCGGACGGCAACGCGGATTGGCGACCGCCGATCGTCGAAACCGTCGCCACGAAAGGCGAGGGGATCGACGACCTCCTCTCGGAGTTCGCGACCCACCAAACGTTCCTCGAGGAATCCGGCGAGCAGGCCGAAAACGCACGTCAGCGCTACGCCGAGGAGATACGGACGCTGCTCCGGGAAGATGTCAATGCGCTCCTCGCCGAGCGACTTCAACACGCCGGCGGCGTCGAGGAGTTAGCCGATGCGGTCCGAACCGGCGACACCGATCCGTACACGATCGCCGACGAACACCTCGAGCCGGTCGAGGAGTGTCTCGAGGGACTCGAGACCGCGGAGGTTTCGGAGACGAGTTCGCAGTCCTGAACGACTGGAGCGGCTTTTTGTCGCCGATCGCGCCTACGGCCGATCGGACACAGGTTCTGTAGACCGGCCGCAAGTTGAAGGTCGTCGACGACGAATCACGGGGCATGAAGCTTCGAACGGTAGTCGCCGGAGCCCTGGGAACCGCTGGTGCAGCCGTCCTCGGAAATCGCGTGCTCGCAAAGCGGGCGGGTGACCTCGAGAACCCCTTGCCCGGCGTCGAGCGAACCTATCGGTGGCGCGGGATGGATATCTCTTACACTGTCGCCGGCGATCCAAATGCGCCGGATATGCTCCTCTGTCACGGCGTTCACGCGGCCGCCAGTAGCAACGAGTTCGAGCCGATCTTCGAACGCCTCGCCGAGGACTATCACGTCATCGCCGTCGACCTCCCCGGATTCGGTCGCTCGGATCGGCCGCCGCTGGTGTACTCCCCGCGGCTCTACGGCGAGTTCGTTCGCGATTTCGCGAACGACGTTACGGATTCGCCGATCGTCGTTGCCTCGTCGCTCACCGGCGCGTTTGCCGCTGATGCCGCCGAAGACGCGGATATCAAGCGGCTCGTACTCATCTGCCCGACCGCCGAAACCGGGGACGAACGGCCGTGGCTCCGAACGCTCCTTCGAACGCCGGTCGTCGGCACGACGCTGTTCAACTTCCTCTCGAGCAAGCCGTCGATCCGCTACTTCTACGACCGCGACGGCTACTACGATTCGGCCAATATCGACGAGGAACAGGTCGCCTACGCCTGGGAGAGCGCCCATCAACCGGGCGCGCGCTACGCTCCGGCGTCGTTCGCGTCGGGCACGCTCGATCCCGATTCCGAGTTCGACCTCCAGACCGAACTCGCCGCCCTCGAGACGCCGACGACGCTCATCTGGGGCCGCGACGCCGAGTTAGTCCCCCTGCGCGACGGCAGAGACCTCGCGGAAGCGGCCGACCTGGATCTGGTCGTCATCGACTACTCGACGCTGCTCCCCCACGCCGAACACCCCGAGAAATTCGTCGAGTACCTGGCCGCGGAGCTTCCGCATCTCGAGGAGTAGCCACGAAAAGACGCCGGTCGTTCGAGAAAGAGCGAAAGTGTCGCCCTCTCGAGGGTCGTCAGATGGCGACTGCCAGACGCACGGCGTTCGGGTACCAGTGCTTGGTATTAGGACTCTTTGTTCGGAAACGGCCTGAAACTGAGTCGGCCGATTCGGCAGGTACGTCTGCGAAAGGAGCAGGATTCGCTTCGATCACTCGTCGAAGTTGAGTCAGTTATATTTGAGGTAATCGCCGCCTTTCTGAGTGATGACTATCCGTTATACTGTTCGTAGGCAGAGGCCAGTTGGAACAGCGTGGCCTCACCAAATCGCTCTCCAACAAACATCATACCGACCGGCGCACCGTCAATTTCCCCACAGGGAACTGTGATAGCGGGATGGTGCGTAGAATTGAACGGTGAGGTATTGTGACCGATGCTCGAACCAGATTCTTGTTCAATCATCGTTTCGAGTCCTCTTACCCCGCCGTACTCGGGCGGTTTGATCGGAACAGTTGGCATAACAAGCGCGTCGGCGTCGGCCAGTGCCTCGTCGTACTCGTCGCGCATACTCATGGCAAGGTTCTGCGCTTTCCCGTAGATCGAGCCGCCGTAGTTGCGCCGAACGAACTCTGAAACGAGCAATCCGACTTTCGCTGGAACCGGCAAATCACCGCTACGAGCATCAAGAGCGCGGCTGAGGTATTCGGCTGCACCCGTGTCGTACCATCCACTGAAGCCACTCGCGACTCCGCTTTGTTGCAAGATCTGACCGTATCCGTAGCGGATAATTGCCAGCGTTAAGTCGGATGCTTCGAAATGGTTGGGGATTGATACTTCGGTGACCTCAGCGCCCACTGCCTCGAGATCATCGATCGCCTCCTGAACAGTCTCGATGACAGCTGGGTCGGTCTCTTCATGCTCGAACCCCTCCTGAAGTACTGCCACAGTCTTATCGGAGATATTGTCGCCAAGGGCAGCAGTGTACTGCTGAGTCTGGAGGTCGTGAGGTTGGCGGGGATCGAGGCCGTCTCGACCTGCCAAAATCTCCAGCGCGAGAGCCGACTCTTCAACTGTCCGAGTTATTGGCCCCGTGTGATCGATCGAGGGGTCCGCCCCGAAAATACCGGTATAGGGGATCAATCCGTGTGTGGGTTTCAATCCGACAAGTCCACCGAACGAAGCGGGAATCCGAATCGAGCCACCCTGGTCACCGCCCATTCCAATGTCAACTTCGCCAGCAGCGACCGCCGCTGCTGTCCCCGAAGACGACCCGCCGATGCTGTACTCTGGAGCAGTCGGATTTCTCACCGACCCGTAGTCGGGAGCACCGATAGAGAAGCTCCACATATTGTTTTTACCCGCAATGGTGGCACCAGCGTCAAGCAACCGTGTGGCAACTGTCGCATCGATCGTCGGGGCATAACCCTCCATCACCCTGGAACCGTTCGTGAGCGATATTCCAGCGACGCTTATACTGTCTTTCAGCCCGACCGATAATCCTTCGAGAGGGCCGTCTGTAGTACCCTCAATACTGCATTTGGTGATCCACGCGTTGTGTGGGTCCTCCCGTTCGGAAGGCTGATAGCCCGGGCTACGATTTGTATCTTCGTAGTTACGTGGTGAAAACTGTGGAGTCGCCGTTTCTTCGACCCTTTCCAGCGGATCCAGTCTGTTAGCTACGATCTGCGTATAATCCTCGAGGTCGTCATCAGCAACGATGATACCGAGGTCAGCGGCCAATTTGTCGAGTTCCCTTTCTGAGGGGTGTCTCATGATCTGCACCCGTCAATATCCTGAACCGAGTGTGTGTTGCAAATTCGTATGTCAACTAATACAACTTCAGATTGAGATTGAAAGCTGATACGTCGTAGCTTACTGAATGAAAGTTTCTTTAACATTCCTATCATAGGTATGTTCACACGTACCAAAAATTTTCGCCCTTTGATCAAACCCATCACCACCTGTTTGTACGGATCAGCTATCGGAGACGGTTAGCAGGTTCCAGAGAGTATGATAGTCGTTCAGGTAACTGCACTACCTGTAGATACCGTTGGTTTCACTGGCAAATCAAAATATCAAAACTTTGCTACTATCTACTGGTACCGACGGCCTGCATAACGACGATGGTCTGCGACTCGAGTCTTACTCGAGCAGATCCGCCTCAACCCGGCAGCCACAGGGATACGCGTTATGCTGGGTCGGGACGAGTTGAACGACCGCGGTGACCGGGAGTCCACACTGGGGACACTCGGGATGTGCCGACGGCTCCTCGTCGGTTACTCGAACGCCCAGATTCGTCACAACGAGCGACACGCCCCGAACTTCGAGGCGGACCTCGACCGCACTGCCGCCGGAATCGACCAGCCGGGCGAGCGCTTCGGGGTCGAACTCGCTTGCGAGCTGGTAGGCGTCTCGAGGAACTCCCTGCTTCTCGAGGGTTCGAACGATGTCCACGACCAGATCGGTCGTCGGCGGAGTCATCGTTTGTGTCCACCTCCGAGTGCGTAAGCCGTAACTGGCAGCACGTATGCGCCAGCGAGCAGTAGTCGACTTCGATTCGTCTGTCGGACGGGATGTTTAAGCCCGCGGAGAAGTAATCCAATCATGGCAACCGATCCATACTCGGGTTGGAAGCCACGTCTCGGGTGGTCTCAGCACCCGGGGCATTTCAATACGAACGCCCCCATGTCGCGGAGTGTGTGGCTTCCATTTGCCGTTACGTCCCGTAGTGTCATATAACTACTGTTTCGGGGCAGGAATAATGTCGTCTCGAGGAGGGTGTATACGTGCGAATGCAGTGAACTCGTGGAGAAAGATCGCTGCTAGGTTCGAGAACATGACTGACGCTGACAACAGGGATTTCCACGTCGTTCACGGGTCACCTGTCCCGAAAAAGGACAAACGGGTCTAGGCGTCTCGGTCCGCCGCCTCGAGCAAGAGTATCGCGCCGCCGAGCAGGGCGACGTTCTTCAAGAAGTTGATCTTGTTCGCCTGGCGCTCCTCGCCCTCCATGGTCCAGAAGTCGTGAATCGCCGGCGTCGTTGACAGAAAGAAGACGACAAGCGCCCCGGCGGACGCTCGAGGGAACTTCCAGAGCAAGATACCCAGATTCGCGACGAAGAGCATCCCGGTGACGAACGGGACGAGGAGGTCCGGAACGGGGACTCCGTTCTCTCGAGCGATCTCGACGCGCTTCTCGTTGTTCTTGAAGCCGTCGACGGCCATGTACGCGAGGACGCCGCCGTAGAGCGCCCGACCGAGGGCCGACGGCGGATCGCTCGATTGGGAGGTGTCGGCCACTCAGACCACCTCGAGCCGGCTGACGTTCGCGTCGACTCGGCCGACCGTGTGATACTCGCCGTCGTCGTCCCGTCGCATGATCCGGCCCTCGACGTCGTCGCGCTGGTCGGGCACGTCGAAGAGACTCGAGCCACAGATAACGTTTCCCTCGTACACGTCCCACGTCTCGACGATTTCGTGGGGTTCGCCAGGGTAGGGGACCCGGTCGAAATCGCGTCCGAAGTTCGTCGACTCGAATAAGGCGGCCTCGTGATCGTCCTCGACCCAGGCCGGCGGGGCCTCCTCCCCGCCGCAGAAGAAGACGGTGCCGTCGTGGACGAACACGCACCTAATGTAGGAGAAATCGTTCCCGTCGTCGAGGCGCGTCCATGAATCGCCCGCATCGGTCGTCCGGTAGAGGCCGCCCTCGCCGACCGCGTGGCCGAGTCCGAGATTCTCGAGTTCGTGATCCAGGTACCCCGTCGTCGCGAGCCAAACGTCCGCCGAAATCGGCAGGACCTGGTGTACGTCGTCGACGATCGCATCCCGTCGATCGCGCCACGTTTGGCCGCCGTCGTCGCTCAGGTGGATGCCGCCGGCTTCGACGCCAGCGATCAACCGTTCCGGTCGGCCGGGGACGGTCTCGAGCGCCCGCAATCGCGCGTAGTGGGGATCGATCGGGGATTCCCAGTGGCCTCGAGAGGGGAGATCGCGAAACCCCTTCAGTTCGGTCCACGTCCCCCCGTCGTCGACCGAGCGGTAGAGGTACGGGTCGTTCGTACCCGCGTAGAGCGCCCCGTCGGCCGTCGCCAGAATCGACCACACCTCGCTCTCGCCGGCGTGCCAGAAGCGGTCTCCGAGCGGAACCTCGAGGTCCTCCCAGGTCTCCCCGCCGTCGCGCGACCGGTACGCGCCGCTCGAGGACGCGACGAAGACGCCGTTGGCGTGATCCCACGATTTCACGGCCGTCACCACGTCACACTCGAGAACGCATTCCGCCTCGGATCGGTCGAACGGAATTTCGTCGACCCGGTACAGGCCGTCGTCTGTGCCGATCAACAGTGACATACGACGTGTGTGGGATCGACACACAAATAAAGTTTTACCAGGCCGTAAAACGCTAAGTGCTGGCGGACAGAAGATGGTACTCGAGACGGGTTCATCCACCAGCCGAACGAAGGCGGCCAAACGACTGCTCGTCAGGAGTTCGATCCGCCTACGATTCGATCCGCCCACGACGGGACGACATCGCTTCAGCAAATTTCAGCGCCCGACGCACTACGACAGCCACAGATCCATGACACCGACACACCCGACGAAACGACCGACCGATGCGACACACCTCGAGGATGGGCCCGACCTCCCGACGGAACTGCTCAACCTTCCCTGGATCGACATCCACAACCACGCGCACACGCTCTCGTGGGAGGACCGGGAACGCTACGCCCTCGCCGGGTGCGAGTCGATGGTGATGGTTGCCTCCGGCTACCACTGGACGCCCTACAAGCCGGTCAGGGCCGAGGACGTCCGATATCTCTGGGACGACGCGATCAACCGCCGCGCGGCCATCGAGCGCGATCACTTCTTCGAGGCGAACCTCGGGTTGGGCATCCACACCGGGGTCCGCATCGAGAACCCGGACGAACTGCTCGAGGCGATGGCCGACTACTGCGAACTCGAGGAGGTCGTCGCCGTCGGCGAGACGGGTGTGACGCCCGCCCAGCACGTCGAGGCCTGGGACGTGGCCGAACAGCGAGCCATGGTTCAAGGGCAGATGGAGCTCGCGGACGCACACGACCTGCCTGTGCTCTTGCACACGCCGAATCAATCCGGCGATTCGGGTCGATCCTACCGCTCGGAAATCGGCGTTCCGGGTTACGAGAAGAACACGGGGCTTGGAGCTGAGCCGGTCCTCGAAGGCGACAATCCGGCGCTCGAGGCTGTCAAACTCGACGTCGAGGCGATGGATGACGCCGGGATCGACGACGAGCGCGTCGTCGCCTCGCACGCGGACGGAAACAACACCGAGTATCTCATGGAGAACACGGACTGCTACCTGAGTTACACCATCGGCCACTCGTGGCTGATCGGCGTCGACGCCGCGGACGTCGCGAACGCGATCGACGAGTACGGTCCCGAGCGGATCATGATCGACACGGACTGTGCGAACGTGCTCCGGACGGATCCGTTCGCGCTGAAGCGGGCCATCTTCGAGCTCTACCGGTACGGCATCGACGAGGACGCGATCCGGCAAGTCGTACTCGAGAACCCGCGCGAGGTGTTCGATGTCGCGTGACGATTCGGTCGTGGCCGCTGGAACCGCAGAAACACCACGGGCGACGAATGCACGGACTCGGTTGGAATGTTCCAAGCCTGTCTTTAGGGGCTATTCGACGAAACGATAACCATGCAGGCGTTCGAATTCACGATTACGTACGAGAGGGGTGCCGACGAGCTGATGGACGTCTTCATCGAGAATCCGGGACTGTACTCGAAAACGATCTCGTGTAACGTCTCCGGCGGAACGATGTGGCGACTGGACGAAGTGACGGGACCGAGAGAATCACTTCTGGCCTACGATGACGTTCTCGAGGGGTTAAACCGGTGTACGAATCTCGAGGGCGCCGGCGGGTGTCAGATCGACTGGTCACACGAAGTGCTCGTCGAGACGGCAAATCGCCGTGTTATCTACTCAAAGCAATCAGAGGGTCCCGGCTGTCGATCGGTCCCGTACCTGGTGAGAGAGTCTCTCGGCGACGGGGCGCTGTTCCGCGCAGAACAGTATCACGATACGTACAAGTGGCGCGTCCTCGTCGAAAACGACGCGTCGTTGAGCCCGATCTACGAGACGATCGACGCCCACCTCAGGACGGGACTCGAGTTGCGGTTCGAGCGCGTGGATCACTCGCCCGAGTGGGACGACCGGCGATCGACCGCTGACGATCTGTCCCACGAACAGCGCGAGGCGCTGCAAACGGCGGTGGAGTACGGCTACTACGAGTCGCCGCGAGAGGTGTCCTTACAGGAAATCGCAAACGACGAAGGGATACCAGTCTCGACGCTCCAGTATCGGATTACGCGTGCAGAAGCTTGGCTCGCAAAGCGCTACCTTTCGGGATTCGTCGAGAATCCATCGGAGTCCACCAACTCCGGTGAAGACGCCGGTCCCGAAGGCGAAGTGTCGGTTTCCTCCTGAGTCAACCCGGTT
Organism: Halostagnicola alkaliphila; assembly: GCF_055379965.1. Classification (NCBI taxonomy): domain Archaea; kingdom Methanobacteriati; phylum Methanobacteriota; class Halobacteria; order Halobacteriales; family Natrialbaceae; genus Halostagnicola; species Halostagnicola alkaliphila. The sequence continues at coordinate 1,371,170 of NZ_AP043826.1, forward strand.
TTCGGGATCGGTCGCCCGGTTCGAGTCTCCAGCACAATGTGACTGATTGGTGAATAAATGAAGAGATAACCAGGTGACGGCGACGACGATGTCGCGTTTGGAACGTTCCAAACGAGGCCACTTCTCCCGCCGGGGTAATCACCAACTGTGACACGACGATGAAGGAACCGACGACTGCTGATGGACGGACGGTATCGCGACGGAACTATCTCAAACTCGGAGCCGGGACGGCGCTATCGCTGCCGCTTGCCGGCTGTTTCGAATTCGGAGGCGACTCGGCGTCGGACGCGTCCGAGTCTCCATCCGACGGTACGCACCTGACGATCATCAAGGACGGCACGCTGGTCCCCGTGGACCCCGACGTGGGCGTTCAAGAGCACGCGGACGTGTTGATCGAGGACGGAGAAATCGTCGACATCGCCGATACCATCGACGAGGCCGACGCCGAAATCGTCGATGCGAGCGACGCCATCGTCCTCCCCGGGTTCGTCAACTCCCACCTTCACACCTGGCAGGCGAGCGTCCGCGGTACCACCGGTGACTGGACGTTCTCCGAGTACCTCGAGTCGATGCTCGGTGACGTCAGCAGCCGGTACGAACCCGAGGACGCGTATCTGGGGAACCTCTTCGGTGCGGTCGAGCAACTTCACGCCGGGACGACGACGGTCCTGGACTGGTTCCACATCGCGAACTCCCCGGACCACACCGATCGGGCGATCGACGGGCTCGAGGACGCCGGCATCCGGTCGGTGTTCGCCCACGGGCCACCCGGGGACGACGGCGATACGTGGTGGGAGGCGAGCACGGAACCGCACCCGTCCGATATCGAGCGACTGCACGACGAACGGTTCCCGGCCAACGACGGATTGCTGACGTTGGCGATGGGTATTCGCGGTCCCGATTACGCGACCGACGAGGTCGTCGAGGACGACATCGCCCTCGGCCGAGAACTCGACGTCCCGATCTCGATGCACATCGGCTCGCTCGGTCCGGGCGGCGTCTACGATCTCGAGGAACTCGATCTCCTGGGATCGGATCTCAACTACGTCCACGGGAACCGGTTCGAGCAAGAAGAGTTCGAGTTAATCGGCGACTCCGGCGGCTCGATTTCGATCACGCCGGAAGTCGAGATGCAGATGGGAATGGGGATGCCGGTTCTCGGCGAGGCCATAGCGGCGGACGCGACGCCGGCCCTCGGCGTCGACATCACGTCGAACGTCAGCGGCGACATGTTCACGCAGACGCGGATGGCCCTGCAGGCGCAGCGAGCGCTGGACAACCAGCCGGCCGTCGAGCGAAACGAACAGATCGAATCGGTCTCCATAGACGCCCGACGCGCGCTCGAACTTGCGACGATCGATGGCGCACGCGCACTCGGGATGGAAGATCGGATCGGCTCGATCACGCCGGGTAAGCGGGCCGATATCGTCATGTTGAGCACCGACGACATCACCACCGCACCCGTTCACGACCCCGTCGAAACGGCGGTGTTCCAGGCGGGAACATCCACCGTGGACACCGTATTGGTCGACGGACGAATCGTCAAACGCGACGGCGTGGTACGCAACGAGGCGATCGAATCGCACTGGTCGGCGTTCGAACAGTCGGGCGCCGATATCATCGACGAGAGCGTCGTCGAGCCCGGGCGTCCCTGACGATCGAACGGAGCCAACGGTACAACGGGGCCGACGCCGCGAACCGATTCCACCGAAGTCGACGCCACGGACCGACGCAGCTCGGCTTCGACTGCAAGACGTCGAGCAAGCGTTTACGGGCGGCGAGCGCGGACTCTCGCGATCCGCGTCAACTGCCTCCGAGTATCGCCTTACGTTTTGATGACGTCTTTAAAACACGTCAAGTGTCGAGGTCGATCAGTCGAACGCACAGAAGTTCGTCAGCTCGCCGACGCCCTCGATACCGATCGTGACCTCGTCGCCGTCCTCGAGCAGGACCGGCGGCTCTCGATAGACGCCGACCCCGGGCGGCGTCCCGGTGAAAATGAGGTCGCCCGGCTCGAGCGTGAACGCCTGGCTACAGAACGACACCAGCTCGTCGATGCCGAAGATCAGGTTGTCGGTCGTCGACTCCTGGAGCCGCTCGCCGTTGACCTCGGCCCAGATCTCGAGGTCGTGAGGGTCCTCGAGTTCGTCCGTCGTCACGAGTTCCGGGCCGATCGGTGCGAACGAATCGAGACTCTTGCCGCGAACCCACTGGCCGTCGCCGTGCTGGAGGTCTCGAGCCGACACGTCGTTACCGACGAGGTAACCCGCGACGTGCTCGAGCGCCTCGTCCTCGTCGACTCGACGCGCTTCGCTGCCGATGACGACGACGAGTTCCGCCTCGTAGTCGACCTTTTCGGTGAGGTCGGGGTCCCAGGAGATGGTGCTCTCGGGCCCGGTCACCGAAGTGGGGAACTTCGAGAAGAGGACCGGCTCGTCCGGGATCGGATTGTCGCCCTCCTCGGCGTGATCCCGGTAGTTGAGGCCGACGCAGACGACCTTGTTCGGATCGCTAACCGGCTCGAGCCGCGTTACTTCGTCGGCGTCGTAGGTTCCTGTTCCCGTCTCCTCGGCGTATTCTAAGGCGAGTTCTACCTTTCGTCGCCACTGCCAGTCGGCGAGGAGGTCGGTCGTCGCTCGGGGGATCTCGAGGCCGGCTCCCGAACCCGCTTCGGGGAGGCTGATGACCGTTCCGTCGGTGGTCGATACGCCGCACCAGGGTTGGTCCGCGTTCGTCGTCCGATATTGTCCGATTCGCATGAGTGTGTGTTATGAGTTATCGCGTCGCGAAATACGTCTTCGGTTCGGAGCGTGGGCGCTGTCGATTCCGGTTGCGGAAACCGAACGTTACAGATCTAGTCCCGCTTCGTCGATCAGTCGCCGGCCTGACTCCACGAACCGGTCGAACTCCTCGCTCACCGCGGGGTTGAGCAGTTCGCCGTCGCGTTTGGCCGGCTCGCCGTTAACGAGCACCGTGTCGATGTGGGACGGATCGGACTGGAAGACGACGGTCTGGATGGGCGAGTGCGCGGGAGCCGTCATGAAGTCGTCCGTCCGGATCGTCACGATATCAGCCCGTTTGCCGGGCGTCAGCGTTCCGATCTCGTCTTCCATGCCCAGCGCCTTCGCGCCCTCGATGGTCGCCATCTCGAGGGTATCCCGACAGCTCAGGCTCACGCTGGTGACCTCCTCGTCGTTCTCGAGCGTTTGCTGGTTGTCGAGCATCCGTTGAACCTGTAGGCCGACGCGCATTTGACTGGTCATGTCGCCACTGATGTCCGAACAGACGTCGACGCCCCAGGTCGGCCGCCCGCCGGCCTCGAGCACCTTCCCCGTGACGGGGATGCCGTGGGCCATCTGCATCTCGACCTCCGGCGTGGCCGAGAAGGAAACACCCTGGTCGACGGCGTAGTCGATATCCTCCTGAGAGAAGTGATTCGCGTGGGCGACGTTCACGTCCGGGCCGAGCATGTCCGAAATCGCGCCGAATCCCTGGTAGTCCTCGCCGTAGATCGACGACGGCCAGAGCGCGGCACCCATGTGAATGGTCGCGACGACGCCGAGGTCGCGGGCGAGTTCGAGATCGCTCCGAGCGACCTCCTCGGTCGTGAAGTCGGGACCGCGCAGCGCCAGCCCGAGCGAGAGCAGGTCGTCGTCCTCGATTTTCTCCTCGCGGAGCTGTCGAACGTGTTCCTCGGGGTGACTCTCGGTGCTGTCGAACCACCACGTCGCCGCGTCGTCGCCCGGCGGGCCGTAGGCGTAGACGGTTCGAAGTCCGGCCTCTTTCAGCCCGTCGACGGCCCGCTCGGCGTGTTCGGGCGTGTTGATGGCGTGGGACCAATCCAGCGCCGTCGTCGTCCCCGTGTGGAGCTTCTCGAGCGCGCCGAAGAGGTTCCCGAGGTACATGTCCTCGGGTCCGTAGAGGCCGGCGATGTTCCCGAGCATGTCGTCGAAGTAATCGCCCATGAGCGACCAGTCGCCGGCGATTCCCCGAACTTGCGTCTGCCAGAGGTGGATGTGCGAGTCGACGAAACCGGGGAGGACGATCTGATCCGTCGCGTCGATGACCTCGGCGTTCGACGCGTTCAGACCGCGCCCGACCTCGACGATTTCGCCGTCGTCGATCAATACGTCCGCCTCCTCGAGTTGTCCGATATCCGGGTCGAGCGAGACGATCGTCCCGTTACGTATGATTGTTCGTGACATGCGCAGTTGGCTAGTCTTACCACGAGGATAAAAATTTACTGCTCGGTAAACTTTCTGCGGTCACTGGTTCCCGGAGCAATCAAATTATATAGCGTTCTCCCAGAGTAGGCCTATGAGCGAGTCCGACGGGAAAGTGACCTCCAAAGACACCGAAGTGGTGATCATGGAGGCGACCTTTCGTGCGTTGAGCAAGCACGGGTACTCGGACCTCAGAATGCGCGATATCGGCGAGGAAATGGAATTAACCCGGCAGGTCATTCACTACCACTACGACGGCAAGTACGACCTGCTCTCTTCGTTTCTGGAGTACGTCATCGAGCAGTACGAAGGGAGCGTCGAGGTCGACAAAAACGCGGACCTCCGGACGGAGCTTGACGCTCGGATCGACCAGTGTCTGTTCGGCCCGGAGTTCGGCGAGTTCACCCACTGGGACCGAATGAAGGTGTACCACGAACTGTACACGCAGGCCCAGAACGACGGCAAGCACCGAGAAATTTTCAACGAACACTACGAACAGCTTCGGGGAAGCGTCGTCGAAGTCATCGAGGAAGGCATCGAACAGGGAACGTTCCGCGATGTCGACGCCCAGCGTATGGGGCAACTCATCACGGACGTTATCCACGCTGCGCGGGGCCGGCGAATCTCGCTCGGCCACGAGGACGCCCCCGAACAAGCACGTCGGGCCATCGACGAATTCATCCTCGACTCGCTCGCCCTCGAGGAATAATAGTCTCGTGAACGGGAATCACACCTTCTCGTGACTACCGAGCGAGGTTCACAACTACTGAGGGTCGCTCTCCGCCGCTCGCTCTCGCCACACCCGCGGGGTGATATCCCGGAGATCCGGATGCGCCAGACGCTCTCGAGCGTCGTCGCTGAGTTCATCGTAGGTCTCGGTCACCCCACTTCGTCGCGGATCGCCTGCCACTTCGCGTGGCGCGTCGAGACCAGCACGGGGATTTCCTCGAGATCGAGCAGGCGGGCGATCGTCAACCGGTGGTTTCCCGCCCCTTTCTTGTGGAACTCCCCGTCCCGTCCGATAGAAACGCGAACTTCGTTGAGAAGGGGGTGCATCGCGTCGTTGTTTCGGTCGAACGCCGCCGACGGTCGTTCGCGGAGCAGTTTTTCCTGGGTTTTGTACCCCTCCGCGGCGATCCGGTCGTACAGGTCGTCGATCCCCTCGTAGTACGCCTCGAGTTCGTCGACCGAGTCGAACCCCTTGACGGACTGGTGGTTCTCGAGTTTCTCGCGGTACTGCTGGTACTTCGCGGTCTCCTCCCACGGAACGCCGTCGCGATACCGAGCGACGACGGACCGGTAGGTCGTTTTCTCGACGAAATCGCCGTCGTGTCGATCCCACCGGCCGCCGATCACGCGGCCCCACCGTTTGGGAACGTCGTCGTCGAAACGGTCGACTTCGGACGGATCGACCCGGAGGATTTTAAACGGATTCGCGTCGGTGTACTCGTCGCCGGAAAGCCGATTTCGAAGGCGAATACCCGACCAGAGAAGGGGACGAGGATCCGCCGTCCGTCGGAGAACCGTCCTCGTCGCCGACCAGCAGGCGTAGCCGACGAAATCCCGTAGCTCTCGGAAAAATCCGCGAAGACCGTTCTTCCGAACGAGAGAGACGGATCGACGAAGCCGACGAAGCATCGTTCGTCGTGTTCGAACGTATCAGCATAGGCGTTTTCATCCGCTGCGCACTCGGCACGTCGCCGATGGGGACGCGTGTGGTCCGAATCCGTGAGGACGACAACGCTTCCCGACGAGCGCGCTCGTCCTCGAGACCGTGAGGTCTATATCGCTGATGGGTCACTACCCGGTAATGGCAACGAACGTACTCGTGGTCGTCGTCGACGCCCTTCGGGCGGATCGAGTGGGCGCCTACGGAGGGCGTCCGGTGACGCCCACGATCGACGAGCTTGCCGCTTCCGGGACGCTCTTCGAACGGGCCTACAGCACGATCAACGCGACCGATCCCGCGTTGACCTCGCTACAAACCGGCCGGCTCCCGCGGACCCACGGCGTCCTCAATCACGGATCGCACGTCACCGACGAGGAAAAGCGGGCGGTCGAAGGGACGCCGACGCTCCCGGTCGCCCTCGAGGAGCGAGGGTACGACACGGCCGCGTTCGGTCGCCCGCTCGGGCGCTGGCATCGGCGGGGGTTCGACCGCTACCCGGAGCTGTCTTCGGCCCACTGGCGTCTCAAGTCCCTCGAGAAGTCCGCGAGCAGTTTGCTGTACGGAATCCACCCCGCGATCGGCGATACGATCTCGCGGACGTACAACGCGCTCACCGATCGAACGGGAAGCGGCGACGAGGACGGCGTCGTCCGGGAGTTCACCAACTTTCTCGACGGCGCCGACGAGTTCTACTCGCTCGTGCACCTGATGGACACGCACACGCCCTACGACGTGGACGACGGCCTCGTCGAGCGCTATCTCGAGGAGTACGACTACGAGAACAGGCCCCTCTCGGACGTCGCCGAGGAGTTCCCGACGGGCTCGATCACCGCGAACAGCCTTCAGCCCGGCGGCGTCGTTAATCAGGACAACGACAGGTGGAAAGACCACGAGGCCGGCGTCGGAACCGCACTCGCTCGAGCGCAGTACGACGCGGCGGCGACCGAAGCGGACCGAACCATCGACGGGCTGCTCGAGGCCCTCGAGGCTCGCGAACTGCTCGAGGAGACCCTCGTCGTCGTTCTCGCGGACCACGGAGAGTCCCTCGGCGAACACGACATCTACTTCGAACATCACGGGCTCTACGAACCGACCGCTCGGATTCCGCTCGTCGTTCGGCCACCCGGCAAGAGCGCGGCGGATCGGTCCGAAGAACTCGTGAGCATCACCGATATCGCGCCGACGGTTCTCGACGTTCTCGACGGTCGCGACGACAGCGAGGTGCCCGCATTCGACGCCGACGGCCAGTCCCTCCGACCGCTTCTCGAGGCCGAAGACGGCTGGGAGAGTCGAGATTCGCTGTTGCTCGAGGAAGCGAACACCCAGCGGCTCAGAGGCGTCCGAACCGACCGCTGGAAATACCTCGAGGCGGTCGACGGTGATCCGACCTGTCGGTACTGCGAACGTTCCCACGGCGCGAGCGAACAGCTGTACGACCTCGAGTCGGATCCCGAGGAGACGGACAATCTCGTCGACGAGCGCTCCGAGAAGGCGGCCGAGCTTCGAGACGAGTTAGCCGCCTTGCTCTCGAGTCACGAAGCGATATCCTCGTCCTCGGACGATTCCAACGGCGACGCAGTCGAGTACGACGACGAAGCGGAAGTGCTGGATCGGCTCGAGTCGCTCGGCTATCGCTGACCCGGCGTTCGAAGACGCACCGCTACCGTTGTTCGGAACGAACTCCCGAACTGATAGGATTCTGTCGAAGTAACCGAAAGTATTTGTCGCCGCGTAGTGACCGCTTTTGATATGCAGGCTGTCGTCCTCGCCGCAGGGAAGGGTACGCGCCTCCGGCCGCTCACAGAAGACAAGCCGAAGGTCCTCGTAGAGGTCAACGACAAACCGCTCATCGAAGACGTCTTCGACAATCTCCTCGAGATCGGCGTCGACGAGTTCGTCGTCGTCGTCGGCTACATGAAAGAGAAGATCATCGAACGCTACGGCGACGAGTATCAGGGCGTGCCGATCACCTACGCCCACCAGCGCGAACAGCTCGGTCTCGCCCACGCGATTTTGCAGGCCGAACCGCACATCGACGACGATTTCGTCTTGATGCTCGGCGACAACATCTTCCGCGGGAACCTCGGCGACGTGATCAACCGCCAGCGCGAGGACCGCGCCGACGCCGCCTTCCTCGTCGAAGAGGTGCCGTGGGAGGAAGCCTCTCGGTACGGCGTCCTCGATACGAACGAGTACGGCGAAGTCGTCGAAGTTATGGAAAAGCCCGACGACCCGCCGTCGAATCTCGTGATGACCGGCTTTTACACGTTTACGCCGGCGATCTTCCACGCCTGTCACCTCGTTCAGCCCTCTGATCGCGGCGAGTACGAACTCCCGGACGCGATCGACTTGCTGATCCAGTCCGGCCGGACTATCGACGCGCTTCGAATGGACGGCTGGCGTATCGACGTCGGCTATCCCGAGGACCGCGACCGAGCCGAAGAACGAATCGCGGATGATTCGGGCGTCATTGCCGAAACCACCGACTGAGACCACGAGACCAGGCGGGGAGACTCCGTTTGAAACGTCTACTCCGTGTTCCAGCTCGATTCGCCTCAGAATCTGGCACGGTCCGTAAGCGACTAACCACCCCTTCTCATCTAGGGCGAATATGAACGTTCTCGTCACCGGTGGGGCGGGCTTTATCGGCTCTCACATCGCTCACCGGCTGGTAGCGGACGGCCACCGCGTCGTCGTCCTCGACGTCCTCGATCCGTACTACAACCCGACGATCAAGGAGCGAAACCTCGAGTTGTGCCGCGAGGAAGGCGGCGACCGGTTTACGTTCGTCAACGGCTCGATCACCGACGAAGCGCTCGTCGACGAAGTCGTCTCCGAACACGATATCGAATTCATCTACCACCAGGCCGCACAGGCGGGCGTCAGGACGAGCGTCGAAAACCCCAAGAAGCCCCACGAGATCAACACGACTGGTCTCCTTAACCTCCTCCTCGCGGCCGACGAGCACGGGGTAAAACGGCTCGTTAACGCCTCGTCCTCGTCGGTCTACGGCGAGGTCGAGTACCTTCCCTACGACGAGGACCACCAGAACGTTCCACAGAGCCCCTACGGCGTCACCAAACTCACGGCGGAACACTACTGTCGCATCTGGAACGACCTCTACGACGTAAACACCGTCTCCCTTCGATATTTCACGGTCTACGGGCCGCGAATGCGGCCCAACATGGCGATCACGAACTTCACCTCGAGGTGTCTCAACGGCCACCCGCCGGTCATCTACGGCGACGGCCAGCAAACGCGCGATTTCACCTACATCGACGACGTCGTCGATGCGAACCGATCCTTGCTCGAGACAGATGCGGCCGACGGCGAGGTGATGAACGTCGGCTCGACGGGAACGATCACGATCGAGGCCCTCGCGGAGCACGTTATCGATCAGACGGGTGCGGACGTCGGGATCGAGTACACCGACCCGAAAGAGGCCGACGCGCGACACACGCACGCCGAGGTTTCGAAAGCCAACGAACTGATCGACTACGAACCCTCGACGGAGATCCGCGACGGCGTCGGACAGTTCGTCGAATGGTACCGAGCGAACCGCGAGTGGTACGAACCGTTAGTGCTCGATTCCTGAAGCCGCGCGCCCTGCGTTTAGAGCGCTCGCCATCGCGCTACTCGAGGGTCGCTTCGGTCACCCGAATCCGCCCGCGGGTGCCGTCCCACTCGGTCTCGTACTCGAGGTCGATCCGTCGGTCCATGTGCGGGCCGTCGACGACCAGCGTCTCGAACTCGCCGCCCTCGCCGAGCAGGTGGACGCCGTACTCGTCGTTGAGTTCCTCGAGGTCCTCGAACGCGTCTTCGTCCAGCGTCCGTCCCAGCCACGATTCGTCGAGACCGTGGGCCGCGACCTGAACGATCACGATTTCGAAGCCCGCCTCGAGCATCGCCTCGCCGAGTTCTCTTGGGTCCTCCTGCCAGAGCGGCGCGAAGAGGTCACAGTCGAGTCGCTCGCACATTCCTTCTATACGGCTCGTCTGGTATTCGCTTTCGACAGCCCCCGCGGTGAGTCCCGCGATTCCACCGTCGAGTTCGGGTTCGAGCTCCTCGAGTGCGGCTTCGAGCGGCTCGAGTTCGTCGTCTCCCTGCGTCCCCGAATCCTCGGCGGCGCTCGCGTCGAAATCCTCCGGTTCGACGTCGACCAGCGGAATGTCGACGCTTTCGGCGGCGAGCGTCGCGAGGTCCGTTTCGGGGACGTGGTACATGTACGAGTCGGCCGCCGGATGGACGGTAACCAACCGTTCGACCGCCAATCCGTGCTCTAAGGCTTGATACAGCGCCCACGAGGAGTCCTTTCCGCCGGAAAAGAGGCTGATCCACGCGCCAGCTTGATCGCTCATGCGCTACGGTACGTCGCCGGGAATAAATGGATGCCGAGTGCGCGGCGGCGTGGGCCCTACTGATCCGCGTTCGTGCTCTCGTCCGCTCCGCGGTCGCCGGAGCTCTCGTCGGTTCCCGTCTCCGATCTCGCACCGCCGTCCGTGAGTTCGGACTCGGAACCGGGATCAGTCAGTTCGGCCGCGGTTGCCCCGCCGTCTCGAGCCTGCTCCGAGTCGGTGTCCGGTTCGTCCTCCGGAACCGTTCCGCTGAACGAGGATGCGATTCGGACGCCGATCAGGCTCACGAGGAACCCGGCCACGACGAAGATCGCGAGCCGCTCGCCCGCGGTCATCTGGAAGCTCTCGACCGAGCGCCAGCCGAGATACAGATCGGGGACCGTCAGCGGACCGATCTCGCCCTGCGTCTCGAGGAAGTACGCCGAAAAGCCGCGAACGACGAGCCCGATCGCGATGACGATAAAGGGGAGGTTGAGATAGGACGCTCGCAAGGGCCGATCGCCGATGATTTCGTCGAGCAGTCGGCCCGCGCTCGCGGTGAGCGCCGCAGCCGCTAGCCACGGGACTCCCTCGAACGCGAACACAGCGGCGGGAATGAGAACCTCCCCGCTCTGTGCCTCCTCGAGCCCGGAAATGCCGAGTGCGCCGACGAAGAGGCCGACGAACGTGAGGCCGGCGGCGACGACGTAAGTGACGATCGATACCTGCCCCGTGTACAGCGATTCCCTGATCTGGTGTGCGAATCCGGTCATGAGCTCGTCGATGCTGAACCCCTTGTACAACAGGAAGAGCCCGATGACGGTCGTAATCGCGGCCGCGCCCACCGCGGGTCCGAAGGCGGTCGCCAGCATCGGAAATACGAGTAAGGTGAGCCCGATCGGGACCAGTACCGTCTGGCGAAGTTCCTCGTCCGCGAGGAACTGTTTGAGCAGGTAGTACGTCGACTCGATGTCCCTGGCCTGCCGAACGACGACGCGATCGACCGAGTCGACCCGCACGCGGCTCTCGACGACCGGCACCAGACGCTCGTCTTCGGCGCTGTCGATAACGACGACCGCCGAATCCGCATCGTGCTCTGCGATGAGTTCGTCCAACTGGCGCGCGACGGCTCGATCCGCCGAGACCATCGAATCGCGTTCGCCCGAAACGACCGCAACGACGGTTTCTTCGTTCTCGTCTCGGAGATTCTGGGCGACTCGAAGGGACTCGAGCAAACAGTTCACTCCCGAGTCTTCGGGATCCGCGAGTCCGACGTCAGTCACGAGCGCGCGCACTGCCTCCCAGCCGACGATCGGGGATTGGAGGCCGGTCCGGCGGCCGACCTCGTCGGTCCGGTCGAGACAGATGACCAGCGTAGTCACGGTAGACGTTCGACGCCCTGCCACGATAAAACCACGTACTCTTTCGCTCGTCTGCGAGCGGATTCGGGCTCGAATTTCGTTCCCGTTTGCCGGGAATCGCGCCGATCAGGTTCGCAGTCGGAAGCCCCGGTCCTCGGCGATTCCGGAAATTCCGGCGCCGAAGGCGTAGGCGATCTGCTGGGCGCCGCCGCCGACCTTTCGCATCAGCGGTTGTGGCGGCTCGAACTCCTCTACCGTCACCTCGTCGGTCGCCAATCGGTCGGCCAGTTCGTCCTCGAGATCCCGCCTCGTGCCGAGTTCGTCGACGAGGCCCATCTGGTGGGCGTCCTCGCCGAGGTAGATCCGGGCTTCGGTCTCGCGGACGAGTTCGGCATCTATGTCGCGACCGTCGCTGACCCGTTCGACGAACGTCTCGTAGTAGTCGTCGATCAGCCCTTGTAGGTACTCGCGTTCCTCGTCGTCGATCTCTTTCAGCGGTGTGCCGGCATCCTTGAAATCACCAGCGGCGAATCGTTCGTAGGAGAGTCCGGCCTTTTCGGCGAGACCGGTGGCGTTGACTCGAGAGCCGATGACGCCGATCGAGCCGACGATACTGGCGTCTCGAGCCCACAGTTCGTCGCAGCCGCTCGCGATCCAGTAGCCGCCGCTGGCGCAGAGATCGGTCGTGTACGCGATCGTCGGCCCGTCGAATCGCTCGGCCGCGAGCCTGATGTCGTCGCTGGGGACGACTTCGCCGCCCGGCGTGTTCAGCTTCATCAGCAACGCGTCGACGCTGCCGTCCTCGTCCGCTCGGTCGATCTGATCGACGACGTCGTCCGCCGGGGTCGCGCTCGGACTCGAGGGGAGCGGACCGCCGCCGCCGTCGCGGCTGATCGGCCCGTTCACGGCGACTTCCGCGACGTTGTAACCGGGGAAGATCGAACTCGCGATGTTGCCCGCGATTCGGATCCCGACGACGACGACCGCGAGCGCCAGGAGGATACCGAACAGTTGCGTGAGCGACTCGGGAACGACGACGAACAGCCCGACTGCGGCGATAGCGAACAGCGCCGTGCAAGTGGCGACGATCACCAACCGGCCTAATCCAGTACGACTAACCACCGAAGACACCTCGTTGCATGGGCGTATCTCCGAGAGCCCATCTGTTAAGCGTTCACGTCTCGGGTCGGCTTCTCGAAGCGGAATACGGAGAAATGGGTCCGCCTCGAGACTGCCGCCCGGCGCAGCTGCAGGCCGCCGTGCTATGACTCCCGCTATCGTCTGTCTCAACGAACGATGCGACGGCGACGGTTTCTTGCGGCGTGTGGCTGTGGCGTTCTCGGGACGAGTACGTCCGGATGCCTCGAGTCGCTTCGACGCGAGGACGCCTGGCGGGAGCTGATCGTCGATCCGCCGGAGGGTATCTACGTGCCGCCGAAAATCGACGAAATGACGACGTACGGACTCGAGACCGTGGACGAGTACGCGGTCGCCGTATTCGCGACTCGTCCGCACTCGTTCTGGACCGTAACCGGCGATGAGCAAAGCCGAGCGGACCTCCGGTCGGACCACGCGATTCACCTGATGGCGAGCGTGTGGGACGTGGAATCAGAGCTGGTGCTTCCAACCGATATCGCGGTGTCGATCCGGCGAAACGGCGACCGCCTCGCCGACCGACGGCTCTGGCCGATGCTCTCCCAGCGAATGGGGTTTCACTACGGCGAGAACATTGCACTATCCGAGGACGGGACCTACGTCGCCGAACTGACGATCGAGCCGGTCCGCCTCGAGCGACTGGGCGAGTTCCGCGATCGATTCGAAACCCCGACGACGCTCGAGGTCGAGTTCGAGTACTCGAGTGCTGAAATCGATTCCCTTGAGCGGATGCTGCTCGAGGTCGAGGACGGTCGAGGCGAACCCGGAGCTCTCGAGTTGATGCACGAGTCGCACGACAACGGACACGATAGCGGTGACGATCACGGCGAGAGCGGTCACGGTGACGGGAGCGAGGAATCTGACGAACGACACGCCCACCCGCCGCCGTCGATCGCACCCCATCCGTCGTCGCTCCCCGGCGCGTACGGCGGCCTCGTAGCGGGCGGAGACGCCGATTTCGTCGTTACCGCCGGAACGGACCTGACCGACGGCTCCGAGCCGTACCTCGCCGTCTCGCCCCGAACCGCGTACAACCGCTGTAGCCTCCCCTTCGCCTCGCTCTCGGCGATAGTCACTCGAGACGGGACCGAAATTGCGAGCGAGGAACTGGCCGAAGCGATCGATCCCGACCTCGAGCACCACTACGGAGCCGATCTCGAGATCGAGACGTTCCGAGTCGGCGACGAGGTTTCGATTTCGCTCGAGACGCCGCCCCAACTCGCCCGACACGAGGGCTACGAAACGGCGTTCTTCGATCTCGAAGAACAACGGGTTCGGCTCACGGATCGAAACGCTCGGTGAGGACTTATTGTCCGAGGGTACGATATCGTGCACACGAGTAACAATGTCCGAACACTCCGGCCTCGAGGACGTCGACGAAGTGGTCCATCGGTCCAGCGAGTCGTTCGTCGAGTCGACGAACGTCGCGGCGTTCATGCGCGAGTACGGTATCGCCGACTACGACGAGCTGATCGAACGCACGACGACCGACCTCGAGGGCGTCGAGGAAAGCGGCGTCGACTGGTTCTGGGATGAGCTCGTCGACTACCTCGATATCGACTTCTTCGAACCACCCGAGGCGGTCAGGGACGACGGCGAGGGACCCCAGTTCACCGACTGGTATCCGGGCGGGGAGCTCAACGTGGCCCACAACGTCGTCGACCGACACGCTGCGGTGGACGAAGCGACGCGAAATCGAGTTGCAACCATCTGGGAGGGCGAAGACGGCGAGGTCCGAGAGGTCACCTACCACGAGCTTCACCGGCGAGCGAACCAAGTAGCCAACGCCCTCGAAGCGGAAGGGATCGAAACGGGCGACACCGTCGGGCTCTACATGCCGATGGTCCCGGCGGTCGTCTCGATCCTCTACGGCTGTTTCAAGGTCGGCGCGATCGCCGTGCCGATCTTCTCCGGTTTCGGCGTCGACGCCGTCGCGACCCGACTCGAGGACGCCGACTGTTCGGTGCTGTTCACTGGCGACGGATTTCTCCGGCGCGGCGATCCAGTATACCTCAAATCAACTGCGGACGAGGCGATCGAGCAGGCCGGACGCGTCGAGCGGACGATCGTCTACGACCGCCTCGGCTCGAGCGAGGAACAGAGTACCAACCAGATCCCCTGGTCCGACGATCGCGACGAGTGGTGGGCCGACGCCGTCGAGGACCAGAACGATAGCTACGAGACGAAATCGCTCGAGTCCGGTCAGGAGTCGATGTTGCTGTACTCCTCGGGAACGACGGGAACGCCGAAGGGGATCGTCCACACCCACGCGGGTGTCCAACTGCAGTGTGCGAAGGAACTCCACTTCGGATTCGATCTGCAACCCGCGGATCGGTTTTTCTGGGTGAGCGACATCGGCTGGATGATGGGCCCGTGGACCCTGATCGGCGTTCACACGTTCGGCGGCACCGTCTTCATGTACGAGGGCGCGCCCGACTTTCCGAATCCCGACCGATTCTGGGAGATGATCGACCGACACGAACTCACGCAGTTCGGCATCTCGCCGACGGCGATTCGGGCCCTCCGAAAGCACGGCGAACGTCAGACTACGTCTGACGAGCCATCCGGCTCCGACGGAGCCGGAGAAGACGACTGGCTCGAGGGTCACGACCTCTCCTCGCTTCGAATTCTGGGTTCGACGGGCGAGCCCTGGGATCCCGAATCCTGGCGCTGGTTCTACGAACACGTCGGCGGGAGCGAGTGCCCGATCATCAACATCTCCGGCGGCACCGAGATCTGCGGCTGTTTCCTCATGCCGATGCCGACGGAGCCGCTCAAACCCTGTACGCTCGGCGGGCCCGGCCTCGGAATGGATATCGATATTGTCGATTCGACCGGCGAGTCGGTCAAAGACGACTACGACCGGGGCTTTCTGGTCGCTCGAGACTCCTGTCCGTCGATGACGAAATCGCTCTGGTCGGGCGACGACCGCTATCTCGAGGAGTACTGGTCGACGTTCGCAGAGCCGCCGCTGTGGAATCACGGCGATTGGGCTCAGATGGACGAGGACGGATTCTGGTTCCTCCACGGACGGGCCGACGACGCGCTGAACGTCGCCGGGCGGAAAGTCGGCCCCGCCGAAGTCGAAGGCGCGCTCATCGACCACGAGGCGGTTAACCAGGCCGCCGCGGTCGGCGTTCCCGACGAGACGACCGGCACTGCCGTCGTCGCCTACGCCATCCTCGAAGACGGCCTCGAGGAGGGCGACGAGCTGCGGGAGGACCTCCGCGCGCAGGTCGGCGAGGAACTCGGGAAGCCGTTCAGGCCGCGCGAGATCCTCTTCGTCGACGAGTTCCCCAAAACCCAGTCGGGGAAGATTATTCGCCGGGCTATCGAGGCGACCTATACGGGCGAGGAACTTGGCGACATGGACAGCATCGAAAATCCGGCGGCGCTCGAGGAACTCGAGCAGGCGAGATAAGGGCTCGGCCGGATGCTCCTCGAAGCGCGCAGGTTGCTCGCCGGAGTCGGCCCAGTTTCTCGTCCTGTCGGTTGATCGGTTCCTCCAGTTACCGTGAAAAACCGTTATGGTCTGAGCGAGCGTAGTCGTACGTGATTCAGGCCGCCCGTTTCCGTCGGCATTTTCACGACTGCGCGCGACGGTCCGCAATCGATACGGTGAGCAAAATATGGCAACAACATCGAAAGGACACCCCGAACCGGATCGAGCGGTCGACCTCTCTCAGTTCGAGGGAATGGACGTCTATCAGGAGGGCGACGAACGCGCTCGAGTGCGCGGCTACTTCCCGTTGACGCCCGGCATGCCGAACGCGAGCGGACGCGCCGAGGAGATGATGATCGTCAGCATCGAGATCGAACCCGGCAACCACCTCCCGTCCCATCGTGATAGCAACGAGGAGCTTCTCGTGGTAACGGCCGGGAAAATCGAGGCGACGATCGGCGACGAAACGATCGATATCGAGGCCGGCCAGTGTGCAGTCATCCCCGAAATGGAACCGCACGGCTTCGCCAACGGCGGCGACGAAACCGCGTCCGTCATCGGATTCTTCCCGAACACCGAACTCACTGCGACGTTCGAGGAACCCCTCGAGCCGTTCGGAACGGCGGAAGTGACCATCGGTCCCATGCCAGCGGAAGGCGAGGGCGAGACTGAGGACGAACGCTAGAACGGGGATGAACGAGAGAGGATCGGTATTTCTCTCGAGCCGTTCGAAGGTTCCTGATACCGAGCACAGCAGCCGTCGTCTCGCGACAGTTAGCCCCGATCGTCGAGGAGAACGTCGTCCGGTGCCGGATCGCCGTTCGGTTCCGGATTACCGGCCGAGTATCGATCCCGTCCGGGTTCCACGGGGGCGTCCCGACCGGTTCGGCGCGGGCCGTCCCCGCCCTGTTCTTCGAGGAGTGCGTCGAGACGCGCCTCGAACGTTTCCTCGTCGATCTCCCCGTTCGCGTATCGCTGCTGGAGCGTCTCGATCGGGTCCGGCTCCTCGGTCGACTCGTCGTCTTCGTCGTCACTCGAGAGCACCAGGAAGGCGACGACGGCGGGAACGAGCAGGACCGCCAGTCCGAGTACTGCGGCGAAGACGCCGAGGACCAGACTACCGAGCTCGACGCCGATGGCGATACCCGCAAAGACGACGCCGAGGACCATCGAGAGCGCCGTCATCGCCACGAGCGCCCCGAGGAGCACGCTCAGGACGGTCGCCCACGTCGGCAGGTCGCGAAACCAGGCGGGGAGTTCCATAGGAACCGTACGGTATCGCCCCTCATGTTTGTTGTGTGTCACCATTTGCTCCCTCTCGAGCGATTGGCCGTCACTATAATGGTAGCAGTACACTATCGAGGCTCGTACGGATTCGTCGTCGTCTCGAAACGAGCGATTTCGTCGATTCGATCGAAGTCGTCGTCGAACGCGTACAGGTAATTTAGCCCGTTCGATCGCATATACGATGCGATACAGGCGTCGACGAACGAAAACGATTCGTACCGGCGAAAAAGCGATTTTGCGGTCGCCCGTTCGTCTGCGGTCACCGAGACGAGGTGGAATCGAGCGTTCTCCTCGAGTCGGTCGAGAAAATCGACGGCGGCGTCGTGTCCCGCGTGGGTCGTAAGCCCGTTGAGCGTCTCTGCGAGGACGTAATCCAGAACGATGGCTTCGGGAAGCGTTTGGTCATCGACACCGCGAAGAATCGGGAACGCCTCCTCGTGGGCGGCGTCTCGGCGGTACACGGCGGCGAAAAGGACGGACGTATCCACGACCGCTCGAGGCATTTACTCGAGTCCCCAGGCGTCGTGATCGTCCGTTGCATCGGTTTCGGCGTCACCGGCGTATCCGTCGAAATCGGCGAACGATCCGCCGCGACGGTGGACGACTTCGATTTCTACCGATCCGTCGTCGGCGACGCTCCACCGGAGCCGATCACCGTCCTCGATATCGAGCTCTCGACGAACTCGAGCGGGAATGTTAGCCTGATTTCCGGACACCTTACTTTCGGCATCAACTCTATCAGTGCTCATATCCGCATATAGTATCTTCGTATACAAGAGTAGTGTGGTGGCACACTATCTGCCCGTCAACTCTCTCGAGCGAGCGTCGTCCAGATCCCGTTACGCTTTACCCCCGTCGGGTCGAATCGGCATTCAATGACTGCCCAGACCGTCCAGCAGGGCGACCTCGTCACCGTCATCGGCCTCGAGGTCCACGTCCAGCTGGAAACCGACACGAAGATCTTCTGTCGCTGTTCGACCGAGCCGGCCGACGATCCCAACGAGAACGTCTGCCCGGTCTGTCTCGGCCTTCCCGGCGCGTTGCCGGTGCTCAACGAGGGAGCCGTCGAAGCGGCCGTCAAAATCGGCAAGGCCATCGACGCCGAGATCCCCGAGGAGACGCGCTTTCACCGGAAGAACTACTACTACCCCGACCTGCCGAAGAACTTCCAGATCACCCAGTACGACGAGCCGATCTGTCAGGAGGGCGAACTCGAGATTTCCGTCGAGGGCGAACGGCGCGACGTCCGCATCGAGCGAGCACATCTCGAGGAAGATCCCGGGAGCCTCCAGCACGTCGGCGGGAGCATCGACACCGCGGAGTACACGCTGGTCGACTACAACCGAGCCGGAACGCCGCTGATGGAGATCGTCACGGCACCCGACTTCCGGAGCGCCTCGGAGGTGCGGGCCTTCCTCGCGGAACTCGAAGAGGTACTCGAGTACCTCGGCGTCCTCGACGCCGGCCGGGACGGCAGCCTACGCATCGACGCCAACCTCTCCATCATCGAGAGCGAGGAAGCCGACGAAAACGGCGAAATCGGTGTCGACGCGCTCGAGGCCGCCAACCGAACGGAGGTCAAGAACATCTCGAGCCACAAGGGTGCCGAAAAGGCGCTGGCCTACGAGGAGACCCGACAGAAGAACGCCATCCAGCGCGGTCGCGTCGTCGAACAGGAGACGCGCCACTGGGACGAGAGCCGCGGAATTACGGTCTCGATGCGTTCGAAGGAGGAGGAAAAGGACTACCGATACTTCGAGGAAGCCGATCTGCCGCCGCTTCGGGTCTCTCACTGGAAGGACGAAATCTCGATCCCCGAACTGCCGACCGCTCGACGGGAACGGTTCCAGTCCGAATACGGGCTGAGCGAAGAGGCGGCCTCGAAGCTTACCTCGACCAAACAGGTCGCGGACTTCTACGAAACCGTCGCCGGCGAGTTCGATCCCGACCTCGCGGCGACGTGGGTCGCGGACAACCTGCTCGGCGAACTCAACTACCGCGACATGGAGATCACGGACATCGAGGACCGACTCGAGGAGGTCACCCGACTCGTCGAACTCGTCGCCGAAAACGAGATCACGGCGAAAAACGCCCGCGAGACGGTGCTTCGGGACATGCTCGACGACGGACAGGATCCAGATTCGGTCGTCGAAGAGGCCGGGCTCGGTAAGACCGACGACGACGAGGTCCAATCGGCCGTCGTCGAGGCCATCGAGGAGAACCCCGACGCCGTCGAGGACTACGAGAGCGGCGACGACGGCGCGATCAACTTCCTGGTCGGACAGGTCATGCAAAAGACCGGCGGCAGCGCCGACCCCGGCGACGTCAACCAGTTGTTGCAAGCCGAACTCGGGGAATAGACGAGACAGGACCGTCGACGATCTCCGTTTTTGACGACTTCTCGCTTCTAACTCGCGGAACCGCAGTTCCGCAATCGGGTCGGTTATTAGCCGGGACTGTGTGTCTATGGACCATGGACCGAATCACGCTGGGGAACGACGAGTTCGAAGGCCAGAACAACGCCTACGTGTTACACGACGGTGACGAACTCGCGCTCGTGGATACCGGTATCGCGACGGTGGGTGTCAGAGAGGATCTTCGCGAGGGACTCGCCGAATACGGCTACGAATTCGCCGATATCGACGACATCGTACTCACGCACTTTCACACCGATCACGCCGGACTCGCAGGCGAAATTCAGGCCGAGAGCGACGCAACCGTCTACGTTCACGAAGCCGACGCGCCGATCGTCGAGGGCGACGAGGAGGCGACCGCGGCGCTGGACGAGCGCCGACGGGAGTACCTCGAGACGTGGGGTGTTCCCGAGTCGAAACGGGAGGATCTGCTGAGCGTTGTCAACGCGGTAACGGGATTGAACGAAACCTATCCGAACGTCACGCCAATCGAGGACGGCGACGTCCTCGAGGTCGGCGGCGTGACCCTCGAGACGGTTCACGCGCCCGGGCACGCGATGGGACTGTGTTGCTACGAGCTCCCAGAGCGGAACGAAGCGTTCGTCGGCGACGTTATTCTGCCGGTTTACACTCCCAACGTCGGCGGGGCGGACGTTCGCGTCGAGCGCCCGCTCGCGACGTACCTCGAGACGCTGGAGGCGATCGTCGACCGGGACTACGATCGCGTCTGGCCGGGCCACCGGGATCCGATCGAGGAGCCGACGGACCGGGCGCTGACGATCGTCGACCACCACCGCGAGCGAACTGAGCGGGTCGTCGACGTTCTCTCCGAGCACGGCCCCGCCGACGCCTGGACCGTCAGCGCGGAACTCTTCGGCGAACTCGAGGGCATCCACATCGTCCACGGCCCCGGTGAAGCCTTTGCACACCTCGACCACCTCGTTCACGAGGGTGTCGCCGAGGTCGACGACGGCGAGTATCGACTCGCCGAAAGCGATATCGATCTCGAATCGGTCGTCCCGGCGGCGGAATCGACGTAACGACGGCAGAACCGACGTAATCGATTTCCGTCATCTTCTTGCAGGGGATTTCGAATTTCAGTTTCGGATCCACGTCACCGACCGGTAGTCGCCTGATGTCGGTGTTTCGACGACAGACAGTCGCGCGTCTCGCCGATAGTTATTCGTTTTCATCCCACAATCGTTGCGTGTTATCTAACCTCATGTTTAATAGGGTTGGTTTGAATGGGTTAGATGATCGCTGGTAAGCGATTGGGCTAAAATGAAAAACGAAGTTAACTCAATAGGGGAGAAAAAGAACGTCGATAATATATCCGGCCGCAATGAAAATTTTGGAAGGAGGGGGAATGTGGGTGTGGACCGGCGAACGTTCGTCGGAGCCGTCGGCTCGAGCGTCGCGCTCACCGCGATTGCGGGCTGTCTCGGTAGCGGCGACACGATCACGTACCTCAACCGGGGCGGAATTATTCAGGAAGCCGAACGAGAGGTGCTCACGGAGTGGGAAGACGAAAACGACATCGAGATCGAACATACGGAGGCGGCCGAGGATACCGAAATGTTCGAACTCCTCGATCAGGACCCCGGCCAGTACGACATGGTGACCCTCTCGCCGTACGGGTTCGGACTGAACGAGATCAACCACGACGGCGAGATGCTGGCCGAGATCGATCTGGATCAGGTGCCCAACTACACGGAAAACGTCATGGAAGAGTGGCGAACCGCGCCGTTTCTCGAGGGGCACGAGCAGGGATTGTTCTACCACGTGTCGGCACAGGGATTGGGGTACAATACGGAGGAAGTCGATGAGATCACGTCGTGGGAGGACGTCAAAAACCCCGATCTGGAAGATCGCGTGACGCTTTTCGATAGTGCGCCGACACGCTTTGGGAACGCCTGTGCGGCGCTCGGCTATCTCCCGGAGGAGGCCGTCGAAGACGACGACATGTACGCCGAGGTCGAACAGGAAATGCGCGAGCAGGACGAGAACGTCTACAACCACTGGCAGGCCGCCGACCAGTTCATGCAGGACATGCGCGAAGAGCAGGCGTTCGTCTCCTCCGCGTGGGGCGGCCGGGTCGAATCGCTGTATCACGACGACCACCCCGTGGACTACGTGATTCCCGAGGAGGGGTGTATCACCTGGTCGGTCGCGTTCTCGATCATCGACGAGAGCGACATGAAAGACGAAGTTCACGACCTCCTGAACTGGCTCTATCAGGAGGACGTCGCGACCGAGATGACCGAACACCACTACTATCCGATCCCGCTCGAGGGCGACCACGACGTGATGAACGACCGCTTCGAGTCCCTGGAGACCGATGACATCGTCTGGTTCGACTGGGAAGCGGTGATTCCACACCTCGCGGATATCGAACAGACGTTCAACGAAATCAAGGCGGAGTGAAACACGATCGACCAAACCGTGCCATATAAACACACATGCTAGAAGTCACCGGACTCACGAAGTCGTACGGTTCGCTGGTCGCCGTCGACGAACTCTCCGTTCGAATCGAACGGGGCGAGTTCGTCACACTCCTCGGGCCGAGCGGCTGTGGAAAGAGTACGACCCTCCACGCGATCGCCGGGCTCGTCGAGCCGACCGCGGGGACGGTTTCGCTCCGCGGTGAGGACGTCACCGACGCGTCGCCGAACGATCGAAATATCGGCTTCGTCTTCCAGCACTCGGCGCTGTTTCCGCACATGACCGCGGCCGAAAACATCGAGTACGGCCTCACGATGCAGGGGTTCGACGCCGTCGACCACGACGAACAGGTCGATCGGTTCCTCGAACTCGTCCAGCTTTCGGACCACCACGACCACAGCCCGAGCGAACTCAGCGGCGGCCAACAGCGGCGACTCTCCCTGGCTCGAGCGCTCGCCTACGAGCCCGACATCCTCCTGCTGGACGAGCCGTTGACCGGGCTCGATCGGGTGTTGCGCGAAGAGATGCGAAACGAGATCAGGACGATCCAGCAGGAAGTCGGCGTCACGACGCTGAACGTCACCCACGACCAGGCCGAAGCGCTCTCGATGTCCGATCGCGTCGTCGTCATGAACGAGGGGAAACGAGAGCAGGTCGGCTCCCCGAAGGAGCTGTATCGAAACCCGGCGAGCGAGTTCGTCGCCGAGTTCGTCGGGCAGTCGACGCGGTTCTGCGGACGGCTTCCGACCGACCGCTCGAGGCGGGTGGCGACCGACGGCTCCGCCAGTGCGGACGAAGCGACTGGGGATGCGACGTCCTTGGCGGTCGACGACTCCGAGGAGAGCGAACCGGGAGCGGAATCCCGGACGCTGTCGGTCGTCACCGACTGCGCCGACGAACGCGGTGCTATCGAGGTCGAGATCGATCGGAGTCGATTGGACGGCCTCGAGCTCGGCGACCGCGAGGAGCTTTCGCTGTACGTCCGTCCCGAATCGATCGACGTCGAACCGCTTGAGGTCGAACCGCTCGAGGATTCGAATACCGCTCGAGTCCTCGAGGATTCCGATTCCGCTCGAGACCCCGAGAGCTCCGATCCCGCTCCAGTCGACGGCTCGAACGCGTTCACCGCGACGGTTCGAACCGTCGAGTACCTCGGGCATCGAAACGAGGTCGAGGCGTCGCTCGCGGACGGAAAACCGGTCACGGCGTACGCCGATTCGACTCACGACGTTCGACCGGACGACGCCGTCAGGCTCCGGTTCGATCCGACGGACGTGATCGTCGTATGAGGGTCGTCCGCCTGCCGTCGTGGGGCGTGACCGCGCGCATCCGCACCGCTATTTCGGCTCGAGCCCTCGTGGGGCTCGGCCTCCTGTGGCTGACCGTCTTTTTCGTCCTCCCGGTCGGGTTCTTGTTGATCGAGAGCCTCAACTTCGGCGACGGAAACCTGTTCGAACACTACGAACGCGCGCTCAGTACGGTGTATCTGTACGGTCTGGGCCGGACGCTCGCGTACGCGTTCGTTACCACGATTATCTGTCTCGTGCTGGGGTATGCGATCGCTTACTACATCGCGTTCAGATCGAACCGGCCGATTCTGTTGCTCTCGTTGGTGCTCTTACCGCTGTGGATCGCGATTATCATCCGCTACTTCGGCGTCAACCTCTTTTTCCTTCCGACGGGGCCGGTTCAGGAAATCTTCGGGACCGATTTCGGCGTCCTCTATTCGACTCCAGGGGTCATCATCGGACTGGTCAGCGCGTTGCTCCCGTTCGCGATCTTACCGATGTACAACTCGCTTCGGTCGATCGACGACGAACTGCTCGACGCCTCGCACATCCTCGGTGCGTCACCGTTCGAGACGTTCCTGACGATCGTGCTTCCGTTGAGCCTGTCCGGAATCGTGGCCGCGACGCTGTTCGTCTTTATTCTCGCCGCAGGATCGTTCCTCGCACCGGACATTCTCGGCGGGCCGGGCGACGCGATGATGGCCAACTACATCGAGGACGCGACGACCTACAGCATCGAGCTCTCGGCGGCCTTCTCGGTCATCTTCACCGCCGCCCTCCTCCTCCTCGTCGGGCTGTTCAATCACGTCGCGAACATCTCGGAGGTGCTCGGCGAACTATGAGCACCGTCGACACCGACGCCGAGCGGTCGACCCGACGATTCGACGAGACCGTCTGGAGACTCCTCTCGAGAGTCAGTACCTGGTTTTGTCTCCTGTTCATTTACGCGCTCCTGCTCGTTCCGGTCGGCATCGTCGTGCTCACCTCCGTTGCGGACAGTCCCGCGCCGACGCTCCCGACGGACGGGGTCACCCTCGAGTGGTACGTCTCGCTCGCCCAGAACCAGCGCATCTTCGACGCGGTGGTCAACAGCACGATTATCGCGACGGTCGCGTCGGCTCTGGCGGGGGCGATCGGAACGGCCACGGCCTTTGGCTTCGTCAGGAGCGACATCTCGAGAAAGGAGACGCTAGCGACGATCATGCTGTTACCGATCATGATCTCGCCGGTGATCGCCGGGCTCGCACTGCTCCGGTTCGGAGCGAGTATCGGGATTCCCGCGGGCTACCCGCGGATCATCCTCGCGCACACGATCCTCACGTTCCCGTTCGTCTTCCTGATCGTTCGAGCGCGATTGTTGACCTTCGACGACCGACTCGAGGACGCCTCGATGACCCTCGGCGCGACGCGTCTCGAGACAGTAGTGAACGTCACGCTTCCCATCCTCGCGCCTGCGATCACGGCAGGGACGCTGCTCGCGTTCGCCATCTCCTTCGGCGAGTTCACCGCGACGCAGTTTCTGGTCGCACCGGGGACGACGACCGTTCCGGTGATCATCTACAACGAGATTCAAACGGGGCTCACGCCGGAAATCAGCGCGCTCGCGTCGGTGCTGGTCTTCTTGATGATTCTCGTCGGCGTTCTCGGCGACCGGATCAACTGAGAGTGGTGAGCCGTTCGATCGTGTTTCAGAATTTTGCTATCGTCGGTTCTCGGTCGGTAGCTGACGAATGCGGATTCTCGAGTTCCCCTGCTCGAATCTACCTGCCGAGTAGCCGCCATCGGTCGCCGCCGAGAGATACCCTCGCCTTCCCACGCCGCCGTTCATCCAGCACCCGCGGTACGGCTCGCACCCGTCCTCCAGTACATACCCATTCGTTTCCTGTCGCCTGTTTCAATATTCCGGCCAAACGTGGTGGAAGTAACCTTCTACTACGGTATTAGGTCACGAAGAACGAGCGTTCGAGTTCGAACTCGGGCGGGTTCGGTCGCCGACAGCCCCGTTGATGAAACGGTCGAGTTGACCCGTCTAAAATCGGTTATCGAACACCACGAAACGGGTCTGGATGATGAACAACCCGTCTCATAGCAGCGCTTCTCATCACAACTCCGTCCGAATCGTCTCGAGATCCCGCTCGTCGTGTCCACAAAGCACGATGGCGTCGCTCCGGCGTTGTTCGTCCTCGAGGAAGCGTCGACTCTCGGTCCACGCTCGTTTGCTCCAGAGGAGGTCGCCGCCCATCGGGTGGCCCTCGTCGTAGTTCTCCCGGGTATAGGCCTGATCGCCCGCGAGGATCACGGTTCCGACACCGTCGAGATCGAGTCGAACGCCAAGTAATCCGGGCGTATGGCCGGGAAGGTGGAGGAACTCGAGGTCGACAAAGTGCTGTTCACGGTCACCGTGGACGACCCGCCAATCGAGTTCCCTGTCGAAGTCAGCGGCGACGTACGCGTCGCTTCCCGCGTCCGTTTTCGCGCTGTAGTAGGCGAACTTGAGTTCGCGTTCGTGGACGAAAATCGGCGTCTCCGTTCCTTCGAAGGCGTAGAGCCCGCCGGCGTGGTCGAGGTGCAGGTGCGTCTGGATTACGTAGTCAATGTCCCCGACGGCGAATCCCGCAGTCTCGAGGTCGTCCTCGAGCGGTCGAAGCCCGGTGTGTTCGAACGCCGCGTACAGTTCGTCGGGCCAGTGGCCGGTATCCGCCTCGGGATGGGAGCCCGTATCCCAGAGGATCGTCCCCTCCGGGTGTTCGATGACGAGGTTGTACACCGGTCCGTCGGCCATCACCGTCTCGGGGTTCGGGTTCGCTTTCGAACCCACCGTGTGTCCCTCGAGAATGTTGTTGGCGTCGGTCGTTATCGTTCCGCGCTCGAGCAGGTGAACGTTCGCTTCGACCATACGTCGACAACGGACATCGTTCTGAAATACCTGTGGAGACCGGTATTGTGCGAAATCGACAGTGACTCAGGAAATTTCGGGGTTGCATACGCCGGCTTCAACCCTTTGTATCGCTTTCCTGAATGTATGATGTGATCAAAATTTCCACGCTCGTGATCCTTCTCGGGGTCGTCTTTTTGCTCGTTCCGATTCCGCCGATCGCGACGATTGCGGGAATTGTCACTATTCTCCTCGGACTCGTTCTCAGGTTCGTCGGCGGAATCTGAACCGAAATCGCTTCGAGTACGGACCTGATCGAACGGCGACTCGAAGACGTTCTCGGCACGCAGTCCGGTCTGAGGGCGTGTGATAACTCGGAAACACCTTATCGTTTCGCGCGGCGTGGACGGAATCACTCGTGGCGGCGCTTCCGCTAACGCAATCGAACACATGACTATTAACCGTTCGAGCGGTAAGTAGCGATAAGAGGTATTTCCTTCAATATGTCACGTAATTCCGGTCTTCGGGGTGGTGAACAGTGAACCCGTCTCGAGTCGATTTCCTGGTCGACCTCGCATACGGTGTGATGATTTTCGTCTCGATCGCGCTCATCAACTTCGTCGGAACCGAGGTCGGTATCGCGTTCGGGCTCGGCGTCTTGATCTCCTACGTCATCCACGTCGTCTGGAAGATGGCTCGGTTCGATCCGGAGTGGATGACCGCAGAGGTCACCCAGAACGTCGAGGAGACGCTCACTCGAGAAGTCGACGAAGTCATCGACAAACTCGAGTCGGTGAACGAACGTGTCGATAGACGACCCCGAACGGAAGAGGTCGAGGAGACTGTCGATCAGAAGGTCGACGAGACGGTAGACGAGACGGTCGAAGAAACCGTCGATGAGAAAGTCGACGAGACGGTCGAAGAGACGGTCGTCGAAACGGTAGACGAGACGGTCGAGGAGAAAGTAGAGAAGACGGTCGACGAGAAGGTCGTCGAAACGGTAGACGAGACGGTCGAAGAGAAGGTCGAACAAACCGTCGACGAAAAGGTGGACGAAACGGTAGACGAGACGGTCGAAGAGAAGGTCGAACAAACCGTCGACGAAAAGGTGGACGAAACGGTAGACGAGACGGTCGAAGAGACGGTCGACGAAAAGGTGGACGAGACCGTCGAAGAAAAGGTCGAGGAGAAAGTCGAGAAGATAGCGACCGAGGACGAGCCGCTGGCTGGCGACGACGACTCGGAATCGGATTCGACGAACTGACTCGAGCAACCGATTCGAACGAATCGAGGGGTGATCTGACCACCGTTCGTTCGACTGACTGTTGCCAACTCGTGGACGAGTCGCAGTATGCAGGCCATGCTGGTTTTACCGTCGTCGGCAGAGAAGCGGGTATGTCAGAACTCGACCGGCGAACGATCGTCAAAGCGCTCGGAATGAGTATTCCGCTCAGCGGACTCGTCAGTCCGTCCGTCTTCGCTCAGGACGACGAAAACGGAAACGAGAGCGACGACAACGGCGACGACACCGATAACGGCGACGAGCCGGATTACGGCGAGTGGTTCGACGACGTCGACAACTACGAGGAGACCGAAGACGAACTCGACGAGGACGAGGTGACCGTCGAGGTCGGAGCGGGGGACGACGGGTTCGCGTTCGAACCACCCGCGATTCGAATTTCCGAAGGGACGACCGTCGTCTGGGAGTGGACGGGAGAGGGCGGCCAGCACGATGTCGTCCACGATCCCGAAGCAGAGAACGACGAGGACATCGAGGATGCAAGCGACGCCGACGAACCCGAGTTCGAAAGCGAGCTTACGGACGAAGAGGGCCACACCTTCGAACACGAATTCGACGAGGCGGGGACGTACCTGTACGTCTGTACCCCCCACCAGACAGTCGGTATGAGAGGTGCGGTCGTCGTCGAAGAAGAGTGAGGAAAAGCCATTTCTCGGAGACTGCGGCCGATGCGGTTACGGTTCCACATTTATAGGCGATTCCGGACACTCGAGTCGTATTCGCTCGTTCGAGGCGTCAGAGCAAGTGTCGACACTCCTTGAGCGGCGGGAACCAGAGCGTCTCTCCGCTCCCTTCGTCTCGAACTGCAGGGTGAAAGGTGTCCCAGTCACGGACTAGCGGCGACTGGAAATCCCGCCCGCGCATCCCGTTTACCGTCGCCCCGCGAGCGAGTCGGGTGAACGCGGGACAGACGAGCACGTCCGCCCCGTCGTACACGCCGGGACCGTAGAGGAAACACGGCAGTTTTCGTCCGTCGACCGAGAGCGCGGGGTGGTCGTGGCCGACGATGTAGCGCTCGGCCGTCGACTCCGGTTCCTCGTGGCCGTGACAGACCACCGTCTCGTCGTCCTCGAGTCGATACTCCCCGGGAGCGGTTCCGTCGTAGACTTCCTCGAGCATCGTGTCGTGATTACCCGGCGTGACGACGAGCGACGCGCCGAACGCGTCGATCAGCTCCCGCATCTCGCCTAGGTCGGTTTCGACGCCGCGTGGAATCCGATCGAACGAGTGCAGGAGGTCGCCCGCGACCACGACCGTCGAGGGATCGTGGGACTCGAGCAGTCGCTCGAGACGGGAAATGCTGTCGCCCGAATCCTCGAGCGGTACCTCGACTCGCGAAGCCGCTCCTTTTCCCAGATGCAGATCGGCGATGACGAGCGCGCCCGCGCCCGGAACGAAAACCGAGCGCGTGGCAAGCGAAAACTCAGTCTCCACCATCGGTCGTCTTGTCCACGTTGACTGCCTCCTCGAGGTCGTACTCGTTCCCCGAGAGGATAAAGAGTACCTCCTCGAGGGGCCCGAGGATTTCGGGTAGGATCTTGATGAGGAGGTAGGTAATGCCCAGTAGTGCGATGACCGAACCAACCTGGGAGAGGTAGTTGTGCGCGACGAGATATGAGACACGATTGGCCTCCGCACCCATGTAAGTCGTCATAATGTGGACGATCGTATCCTGCTGGAACCAGCCCCACGGCGAGGCGAGGCCGATGAAGACGTTCCGGACGAGGTTGAGGAACCAGATGACGCCGATAGCGATGGCGAACGCGATCGCTTTCCGTTTGAGCGGCGCTTTCACGGCGGCGATGAGGCCGCCGAAGATGGCCATACTCCCGAGTCCGGTACAGGCCATGACGATGTAGGTCGTCCGACCCGTGACGGTTTCCTCCGAGTCGAAGTCAAAGCGGCTCTCGTAGCCGTTGCTCCCTTCGACGATTCCCGGACTGTGACCGAGCAGTTCCATGCCGTAGTGGGTCTGGGCCGCGGTCGTCTCGATCAACCAGGCGCGAACGAACGGGATCGTCTCCGCGGGCAGGTAGATTAGCCCCATGATCGCGACGGCTTTCGAGAGCAACAACAACGACTCTCGACCGCCGACGAGCAGATACGCCGTATACGCACACAGCGGGAGCGCAACGAGCGCAAGTATCGTTTGTAGCGGGCTCTGGATCTCGTAGTAGTAGTGGGGTGCCATCAACAGCCAGAAGAACCCGAACAACACCCACGCCGTCGCGGCGACGTGGCGAGCGGGGTCGATCGCGCCGCGCCACTGGAGGACAAAGGCCAGGACGAAAATTCCGATCGCCGCCCACGCGAGCAGATCCACGAGCGTGATCGAGCCGGCGATCGTCACCTGCGTCAATTCCGTAATTGCCGGAGTCACCGTCGCCGGATTCGCGGCCTCGAGGCCGGCGCTCGAGTCGAACGTACCGGCCGTCGAAGAGCCAGTCGTCGCGGGGAGAGACGACATATTCACGTCGAAGTGACGGACTCTCGCGCTATCAACTTGACGAAAGGGGAGCCGCGCTGTCGCCCGGTTGCCGAATTTGGGTATGGCGGTCGCTTCTCGAGTCGAGGGTAGCGACGGTTCTCGAGGAGCGAACGACTCGTTTTCTGAGTGCGAGGTGCGACACGGTGATTTATGCCCGCTGTGTGTCACTGTCTGGTATGGTTCGTCCAACCTACGACTACGGCGACTCGACGGTCGTCATCACGGGAGCGAGTTCGGGGATCGGTCGCGAGATCGCGCGTCGGTTCGGTGCCTGCGGGGCGACCGTTCTCAACGGCGATATCGAGCGCGACTCGAAAGATGGCGAGACCCCCACGGACGAACTGCTCGAGAACGGTCCCGGAACCGGCGTCTACGTTGAGACCGACGTGACCGAACGCGAGTCGCTCGAGTCGCTGGTCGAGGCGGCTCGAGAGCACGGCGGCGTCGACGTGATGATCAACAACGCCGGGCTCCAGATTCCGAAGCCGATGGCCGAGGTCACGCCCGAGGAGTTCGACCGCATTCACGGCGTCAACTCGAAGGGAGCGTTTTTCGGAACGCAGGTCGCCGCGGCGGACATGCTCGACCGGAACGACCCCGGAACGATCATCAATACGGCCTCGATCAGTTCGAATCACGCCCAGTTCGAGCAGGTCCCGTACGATTCGTCCAAGGGCTCGGTTCAGATGATTACTCGAGGAGCCGCCCTCGAGTACGCCGAGCACGGAATCAGGGTCAACGGCGTCGCGCCGGGCCAGATCGCGACCGAGTTTACCGACGGCTGGGCCGAACAGGCTCGAGAAAAGGCCGAAAACGACGAGTTGCTCAAACCGGTCCCGCTGGGTCGGGCCGGAACGCCCGAGGACGTCGCGGGAGCCTACCTCTTCCTCGCGAGCGACGACGCCGCCTACGTCGCGGGCGAACTGCTCCACGTCGACGGTGGTTGGCAGATCTGCTGAGCCTCGAGCGAGACGTTTAGGGCCCGTCTCTCGAGTCGTTGATTCTCCCTCGAGTTGGTCTGTCTCGGTTCGATTAGTCTGCACTCGGTTCGATTAGTCTGCACTCGGTTCGATTAGTCTGCACTCGGTTCGATTAGTCTGTTCTCCGCTCGGGTCCCGAATCAGTCCAGTTGCTCGCTGGTTTCGGCGTGCTCTTTCGAGAGCGAGACGTACCGTTCGGCCGTCTCCGCGAGTCTCGAGCCCTCGATTTCGGTTTTCGGTTCGGCGGGCGTTCCCGCGACGAGCGTCGACGGCGAGACGTCGGTTCCTTCCGTCACGACGCTTCCCGCCGCCACGACGGCCTTCTCGCCGACGTGCGAGCCGTCTAGCACGACCGCGTTCATCCCGACGAGCGCGCGTTCGGCGACCGTCGCGTTGTGGACGATCGCGCTGTGTCCGATCGTCGAGTAGGGCTCGAGTTCGGCGTCTTCGTGAAGGACAGCGTTGTCCTGAACGTTCGCGCCCTCCCCAACGACGATCGTCCCGTGATCGCCGCGCAAGGTCGTGTTCGGCCAGACGCTGGCGTCCGCTTCGATCACGACGTCGCCGATGACGACCGCGGCGTCGTCGACGTAGGCCGAGTCCGCGATCCGGGGCTCCGTGCCGTCGAACGAGCGTATCATACGTAGGGCTGTCTCGAGAACGGGCTTGAAAGTGCCCATTCCTGTCGCGTCGGTTGCGGATTTCGGCAGGCGAACTCCGCCCGCCCTGCTACTCGTCCGAAAGTCGTTCGGAGAGGTCGTCGAATCGGTTCTGGGCTTGCTCGCGGCGCTCCCGTTCGTCTTCGGCTCGATAGGTCGTCTCGAGGATCGAATCCTCGTTCGCGCGGACTTCGAAGACGGCACCCTCGTGTCGGCCGTCGTCGGGAAGCTCCTCGATCGGGACGGTCCGCTCCTCGGTTACGGATTCGCCTTCCTCGAGCAGGAGTACCGCCGTTTCGCCGTCGACGATCCGGTCGAGGACGGCCGTGTAGCTCGGAGACATTACTCGAGTAAAGCACCTCCAGCGACATCAATCGGTGGTCGTCCGTTCGCGGAGGCGCTTCCATCACCGACATCGACCATCGGGGATTTCACCCTCATCCCTCGCCCTCCGATTTCTTCTCGAGCAGATCCTCGGGGTCGCTCGAGCCCTCGTGCTCGGTCGAAACGGCGCTCGATTCGCCGTCGGTCGTCACGACCACGTCGCCGTGGACGCCGGTCCAGTACGTTTCGATTTCTCGGTCGCCGAACTCCTCGAGCACCTCGTCGTGCGGGTGGCCGTACTGGGATTCCGCCGCGCTCGAAATGATCGCAATCTCGGGTGCGCTGGCGTCGAGTTTCGGCTCCGTCGAGGAGGTCGACGAACCGTGGTGGCCCGCCTGGTAGACATCGCTCTCGAGGTGGTCGCCCCACTCCTCGGCCATCCGCTCTTCGGCGTCTTCCTCGGCATCGCCCGTCGTGAGATACGAGAACTCGCCGAATTCGATCGAGAGGGCGACGCTGTTGTAGTGGAGGTCGGTCCCCGAGTCTCCCTCGGGCGGGTTCAGGAACGAGGCCTCGAGCCCGTCGTCATCGACCGGAAGCTCGTCCCCTTCCGCGACCTCGAACAGTTGCACGTCGTATTCCTCTATCGCGTCGAGGTAGTTGTCGTAGGTTTGGCTCGTGTGTGCGACGCCGGAATCGTAGGCGGCACCGACGCCGCCGCCGTCTTCTTCGAAGTGTTCGATGACCGCCGCGTGGCCCCCGATGTGATCGGCGTGGCCGTGGGTCGCCACCAGGTGGTCGATACGATCGACGTCGCGATCTTCGAGGTACTCGATAACCTCGGAACCGTCGCTTCGCCAGTCGCCGGTATCGATCAGGATCGTCTCCTCGTCGGGCGTAAGCAAGAGCGTGGCGTCGGCCTGACCCACGTCGATGTGATGCAGTTCGAGCGTTCCCTCGGCATCGACCGACGACGGCGAGATCTCGTCGTCCGTCCCCGGAATGCTGGTACAGCCGGCAAGAACGAGCATCGCCGCCACGGCGAGAACGAGTAGCACGCGTCTCAGAGAGGTCATAGCGGGAGAACGGTGCGGGAAAGTAAGGTCGTTGTGGGCCCGGCCGCGAGCGCCGGGGTCGCTATCGATCAGCGGATGGCACTCGATCAGTTCTTCGGATCTGCCGGTAATCGCGTGAACGACCACGGACGGGTGACCCGTGGAACTCTCGCTGTTTGCTTTAGAACGCGCCGCCCTCGAGGCTCTTGTCGGCGTGTAACTCGCTTTTCAGGGCGTCGTGGACCTTGCACAGTTCGTCCGCGCGCTCGAGGACATTCTCGGCCGTTTCGTCGTCGACGTCGGCCGCAACTCGGATGTCGAACGAGATGGACTCGAGTTTGTCGTCGTCGTTTTGCTCGCCGGTCAGGTCGATCTCGATCTGGCCCATGTCTTCGACCCCGCGTTGTTCTCCGCCGACGCGGAGCGCCGGGACGTAACACGAGCCGTACGCGGCCAACAGGGCCTCGAGCGTATCCGGGGCGTCCTCTCCGGTCGCGTCGATCGTCGTCTCGAAGTCGCGGATTTCGTTCGTCGCACTGAATCCTTCCTCGGAGGTCGTGGTAACTGTTTTCGACATCTCACTGGGACGGACAACAGCCGAAGGTGTAAACGTTGGCCTCAGTCAGCTACCGCTTCACAAACGAGGCCGGAAAATCCAACGGTCGTCTCTCCCCGTTTCGTGGCGTTGTTCCGGCACTCGCGGATTCGAATTCGTCGCTCGATGGGTAAAATAGCGGGCCCACGAGTGACCGTCCAGCGAACGGGGGACAATTCAGGGGCGAGCGAAAACTCGGTAGCAGTTACGCTCCGTCTGTTACCCGTTCAATTCGAACGGTTCGTCCGCCTCGAGCGCGTGGACCTCGGCGTCGCTTCCGGTCGCCGCTACTTCGCTCGCGAAGTCTTCGGGATCCTGTTCGATCGGCGGGAACGTGTCGTAGTGCTGTGGGAACGCGTAATCGACGTCGAGCCAGTCGACCGCGATGGCGGCCTGCCACGGCCCCATCGTGAAGTGATCGCCGATCGGAACGGCGACGGCATCGGGCTCTAAGTGCGGGCCGATCACGTCGCGCATCTCGGTCATGAGTCCGGTATCGCCGGTGTGATAGAACGTGGTCGAATCCTCTCGCGGGCTCTGCCCGCTCGAACTTTCCGCGGAACTTCGTTCCGCGTCCACCTGCGTCGGCTTCGTATCGGAGATGATGAAGCCACCGGGCATCCCCACGTCGTACTCGTAGTCGGTCATCACGCCGTTCGTATGATCCGCTCGGTGCATCGTCACGGAGGCGTCGCCGCACTCGACGGTTCCGCCGATGTTCATTCCCATGCCGCCGACGGCGTCTTCGAAGCCGAACTCCTCCTCGGCGTAAGACACCAGTTCCGGCGTCGCCACGAGCGTCGCATCGGAGAACGCTCCCGCGTGGGCGATGTGGTCTGCGTGCCCGTGTGTCAACAGGACGTAATCCGGCGTCTCGAGGTCCGACGGCTCGAGATCGGTCTTCGGATTGTCGAAAAACGGGTCGATTAGCAACTCCGTCTCCCCGACGGTGACGTGCCACGTCGAATGGCCGTGCCAGGTGACTTGCATAACGTTCGGGCTATTGTCTGACGATGACTTAAATTTGGAGGCGATCAGGGCCGTCGACCGGCAGAAAACAGCGGGAGGTCATCGGAGTCACGATCAGGGCCCGACCGCCCGCACTTCTCTCTCGGGATGCGTGTCGTTTTTTACCCGGCGCTCGTAGCACGACCATGCTCACGCTGAATCTCGAGGAGTTCATGGTGGAGTTGAACGACGGATCGATCAAAAACGTCGGCGCGGCCAACAAGTCGGCGACCGTCAAACTGTTCGAAGTCGAGTCCGCCGAGGCCCGAGAGTTCGGCGACAAACGCGTCAAGCTCGTCCTCGAGGACGACGACGGCAACGAGGTGCAGGTGTCGCTGTTTCCGGAGCAAATCCGAAAGATCGTCAGCGACGTCGAGGAACTCGAAGCGGACTCGCCGGTCTTCGAGTAAGACATCCGAATAGCTGTCCGCCGAACGACCGGTGTCGAAACGTGATCGTCCCCGTTCGTTCCGAAGTTGGTACTGTCGTTGATCGGCGACCGTCCGGTCCAGCCACTCGTTCGAAGCGCCACTATCGGCGGGATGGAGCTGAAACACCAATATCCGCCGAAGAGCGTCTGATATGGGGACATTCTGGATATGAGTGCGAAAAACGCCCCCGCGACGATCGCGGACGCATTTCGACAACAGTTTTAGGCCGAACCTGCTTGATGCGAGTAGATGGGTAACTGTATCATCTGCGACAAGCCCGTAGACGGCTTGGTCTGTGAGGCCCACGAGGAGGACGTCGCCTTCGAGTTCGAAGGTACCTCTGCCTCACAGCTCTCGCCCGGTCGGTTTTACCGGGGCACCGTCGACGGGTACGCTGACTTCGGCGTCTTCGTCGATGTCGGCGATCACGTCACCGGACTGTTGCACAGAAGCGAACTCGATCAGCGACTCGAGAGTCTCGATTGGGAACCCGGGGACAGCGTCTACGTTCAGGTTCTCGACGTCAGAGACAACGGAAACATCGACCTCGGCTGGTCGATCAGACAGCAAGACCGCGATTTCCGCGGGAAACTGATCGAAACCGCCGACGACGAACTCCTCCCCGAGGAGTTCGAGGACGAGAGCTCGGACGAGGCCGCAACGGACGAATCTTCGACCGACGAGTCAACGGAGACGTCTTCGGTCGACGAACCAACGGAGACAACGGCGTCGCCGTCCGAAACGAGTTCCGAACCCGTCACGAACGGGAACGGCTCGGCGGCAACCGAAACCGGATCATCCGAAACCGAATCGTCCGAGACGACCACGAGTCCGACCGAAACGGCCGCGACAACCGAAGGGGCCGGAGCGGTCGATTCGGTCGCGGAATCTGCCGACGAAGTCGAAGCGGATGAGGAGGAGGACGACTCCGATTCCGACTTCGAATTCGGAACCGAACCGTCGCTGAACCGAACGACGGTCGACGCCATCGAGTCACAGGTCGGCAGTATCGTCCGACTCGAGGGCGAAATCACCGGCATCCGCCAGACGTCCGGCCCGACCGTCTTCGAGCTTAGCGACGAGGCTGGAACCGTCGAATGCGCCGCGTTCGAGGAGGCAGGCGTCCGCGCCTACCCCGACGTCGAACTCGATGACGTCGTCGCCCTCGAGGGCGAAGTCGAACGCCACCACGGCGACCTACAGGTCGAGACCGAGGCGCTCGAGATCCTCACGGACGAGGAACGGGAGACCATTCTCGAGCGACTCGAAGAAGCGATCGAACAGGAAGCGCGTCCGTCGGTACTCGAACTGGTCGACGACCACGAGGCCGTCTCGGTCGTCGAAGACGACCTCTTCGAGGCCGCAACGGAGATCCGCCGCGCGGTAATGGAATCGCGCCCGATCGTCGTTCGCCACCAAGCGACCGCGGATGGTTACATCGCCGGCGCGGCGATCGAACGCGCCGTCTTGCCGTTGATCCGCGAGAAACACACCCGCGACGACGCGGTCTATCACTACTTCGAGCGACGGCCGCTCGAGGGGCGCGTCTACGACATGGACGCGGCGACCGACGACGTTACCTCGATGCTCGAGGCGCGCGAGCGACACGGCGAACAGCTCCCGCTCGTCGTCCTCGTCGACGCCGGTTCGACCGCCGAATCGGCCGACGGCTACGACCTCCTCTCGCTGTACGATACCGAGTCGATCGTCATCGACGACAGTCGCGCCGACGAGGAGATCACCGACGCCGTTTCGCTGGCGGTCGCGCCGTCGCTCGCCGATGCTGACGTCTCCGACCTCACGTCGACGGCGCTCAGCGTGAACGTCGCCGCCGCGGTCAACGACGACGTTCGAGGCGACCTCGAGCACCTTCCTGCGGTGAGCTACTGGGAGGACGTTCCCGACTCGTATCTCGAGCTCGCGACCAACGCGGGTTACGACGAGGAGACCCTCGCCGAACGCCGCGAAGCCATCGCGCTCGAGGCGTTCTACCAGTCGTACAAGGACAAACGCGAACTCGTAATCGACCTGCTGTTCGACGACGACGGCGACCTCGCAGCACACGTCTCCGAACAGTTCCGCGACAAACTCGAGACCGAACTCGAGGCCGCCTCGGAGAACCTCTCCGCTCGCGGCGTCAACGGCGTCACGGTCTCGATTCTGGACACCGGCTCGTTCACTCACCGGTACAACTTCCCGACGACGAAGTTGTTGTTGGATGCGCTTCACCGACGCGAGCGAACGCGGACCGATCCGCCGTTCGTCACGCTCGGCGTCGGCGACGACGAACTCCACGTCCGGTCGACAGAAGCGTTGGACGTTCGGGAACTCGGCGACGAAATCGCCGAACGCGTTCCCGACGCAGGCGTTTCGGTCGTCGGCGGTCGCGACGGCCACGTCGAGTACCTCTCCGGCGAACGCGACGCCGTCAAAGAGGCCGCACTCGAGACGCTCGGCGAGACGCTCGCCTAAACTCGGATCACTCGTCCTGCCGTTCGGCAATGAATCGGAAGAAACATCTTTCGTCGTCGCCCGAGAAGTCTCATCCATGAGTGACGATCCGGCGATGCGAGTCCGTGAGAACATCACGGAGATCACTTCGATGATCGTCACTGGCCTGTGGCTGGGGCTATTGCTTGGGCAGATTGGCGGACAACTCTGGCTCCCCGTGATGCTGGTCGGCTACATCGTCGTCGTTCCGCTGGTCGCGCTGTTGTTCGGCGACGAAGCGGACAAAGCGGAGTGGTGGGACGACTGGTGGGGAGACGAATCGTGGGAGGAATGGTGGAGCGGCGAGTCGAACTCGAGCGACGACGTACCCGAAAAAGCGGATCGGCGCTCCGCGCGCGAACCGACTCCGAAGCCGGACAACCGCGAGGCCCTCGAGACTCTCCGCGCCCGATACGCGGCAGGTGAACTGACCGACGAGCAGTTCGAACAAAAACTCGAGCGGCTGCTCGAGACGGAGACGCTCGAGGACGTCGAGCAGTGGCGCGGATCCGAAGACGACGGTCGAAATCGTGATCGAGATCGCGACCGCGACCTCGAGTACGAGACGTAGCGGTGGATCAGTAAAACGGGAGACGGACAAATCGGGTTCGTTCGGGGGCCCGAGTCGAAACGAGGCTTCGATCGTTCCTCGATCGTTCTTCGAGTGGGTCATCGAATTGCGCGCTCGTCAGTCGCCACAGCGCGTGTCCGCCAGTCCGTCGCACGCGACTCGCTACTCGTCGGTCTCTTCTCCCGTCTCGTCGGTCCGTCTCGCCTGCGAGGGTTCGGCGGGCCAGGTCACGCCCTCGAGGAACGGAACCCCGATTCGTTGTGCCGAGCGAGCGATCATGTGTGCGCCCGTCGGCACGGTTATGAAGAGAAAGACGATTCCGATGAGCGACGTGAGTCCCTCACTCCCCGGTCCGAAAGAAACGAAGCCCGCGAGGAAGATCGCGGCGGTCCCGAGCGTCGTGGGCTTGCTCGTAGCGTGCATTCGGTTGTACACGTTCGGCAGCCGAAGCAGGCCGATCGTTCCGACCGTCAGGAAAAACGAGCCGACGAGGACCAGCGCGATCACGATCGCTTCGCTGATCACTCGATCACCTCCCCTTCGGTGACGAACTTCGCCACCGAAACGGTCGCGATGAACCCGATGATGGCGAGGACGAGACTCACCGTCACGAACAGCCCGCGCCCGGTCAGGAGTGCGAACAGGACGGCGATGGCGACCACGTTGGTGGCGATCGTGTCGAGCGCGACCACGCGGTCCGGCACGGTAGGTCCTCGGATAACTCGATAGCTACAGAGCACGCACAGCCCGCTGACGAGGATCAGTGCGCCTGCTACCGTCGTTTCGAGGAGCGCCGGCGCGCCCATCGTCGGATCACTCATTTTCGGTCCCTCCGTCGACGACGATCTCCGGTGCCGGATCGTCCGGCGATCGTTTCTCGGTGAACATCTCGAGTGCGTACGTTTCCCAGGTCCGAATCGGCTCGACGACCGACTCGAGGTCGCGGCCGTCGATCACGTGGACGTAGAGCGCGTTGGTCTCCGGATCGTGATCCAGCGTCACCGTCCCCGGGGTGATCGTGATGCTGTTCGCGATGATCGTCACTGCGACGTCCGATCGAACGCGGAGCGGAATCAAGATCACTTCCGGTTCGATCCGGGGATCGGGAGCGAGGACGCGATAGGCGACGTCGAAGTTCGCTCGGATGAGTTCGGCGACGAACGTCGCGGCGTAGCGCCCGGCGTAGGGGGCCGCGTGGACTCCCTGCCGAAGGTCGATCCGTTTGACGTACAGCCGCCGAAAGACGAACGCGACGGGAAGTCCGACGACGAGTCCGAAGAGGAACTGGCCGACGAGCGCCGCCGGCGCGAGTTCGACGCCGCGGATGAACACCCACAGCGCGGCGAAGACGAGACCAGCGACGGGCCACGTTCGAACGTTCACGGCTGCTCACCCCCGTCGACTGTCTGGGGGTCGACGGCCTCGACGTAGGACTCGGTATCGAG
Organism: Halostagnicola alkaliphila; assembly: GCF_055379965.1. NCBI lineage: Archaea > Methanobacteriati > Methanobacteriota > Halobacteria > Halobacteriales > Natrialbaceae > Halostagnicola > Halostagnicola alkaliphila. The sequence goes on from NZ_AP043826.1 coordinate 1,411,007, forward strand.
CGCGGCCGTCGCGGCGGCGTCGGCGAACCGGTAGACGGGTTCGAATCCGACGCCGACCGCGACTATCGCCGCGGCGAGTCCGACGAGGATGGCTACCTGCACCGGATCCGCGGCGGCGTCCTCGACTGCCTGCGTCCGCGCCCCCCAGAATCCGCGATTCCACGCTCGGCTCGTGTAGGCGATGGTCAGTAGCGATCCCACGAGCAAGAGCGCGAGGACCGAGGCCGCGCCCGCTCGGATCGCGGTATCGAACACGAGGAATTTTCCGAAAAAGCCCGATAACGGCGGGATTCCGACGAGCGCGAGCGTCCCGACGAAAACGGTACTCGAGAGCGCGGGCGAACGACCGGCCAGCCCGCCCAGTTCGTCGAGGTCGGTCGTCCCGGTCGCGCTCTCGATCGCACCGGCCGCCAGAAAGAGCAGTCCCTTCGCGAGCGTGTGATTCAGCGCGTACACCAGCGCCGCGAGGATCCCGACCCGTCGCAACGTCGGGCTCGAGGTCGTCGCGGCGATCGCGACCGGGATCGCGATGAACCCGATCTGGCCGATGCTCGAGTACGCGAGGACGCCCTCGATGGAGTCGCGACTGACCGCGCCGAGACCGCCGACGAGGATGCTTCCGGCGGCCATGACGAACAGAACGGGGCCGACGAACGCGAGGGGAGAGGGACCCGAAATCCACGGAAGCGATACCGGGACTTGCGCGCCGGCGAACACCGTAAACGAGAGGCGGATGATCGCGTAGATGCCGACCTTCTTCGAGGCTCCGGCCAGGAGGGCCGTAATCGGCGGCGGTGCAGCGCGGTAGGCGGTCGGAATCCAGAACTGGAACGGAACGAGCCCCGCTTTGATCGCGAAGACGGAGAGCAACAGCGCGAGGAGTCCGACGACCGGCGCGGGATCGATCCCGGCGGCCGCCGGGTCCGCCAACCGCTGGGCGATGTCGGCCATGTTGAGCGTTCCGGTCGTCGCGTAGATGCCGCCCACCGCGAGCAAGAAGACGGCGCTGGCGACGAGATTCAACGCGACGTACCAGAACGCCGCGCGAGTATGTTGGGGGCCGCCGTAGTACGCGACGAAGACGTAACTGGCCATCAACATCACCTCGAACCAGACGAACAGATTGAACAGGTCGCCGGTGAGGAACGCGCCGGTGACGCCGAGCAACAGGAAGTGAGAGAGCGGATAGTAGAAGGTCCGTCGATCGTACTCGGGAAGGTATCTCGCGGAGAACACCAGCGACGCCGGTCCGATCGTCGCGACCATCGACAGCATGAACACCGACAGACCGTCGGCCACGAGCGTAATGCCGAACGGCGCCGGCCAGTCCCCGACCTGATACGTCGCGATGCCGGGCGCGGCGGGAGCGATAACGACGTACCAGGCGAGCGCGGCGACCGCGACCGCGTACCCGACGGCCCCGGAGAGACTCACGGCCAGTCGAACGCGGGGCTGACGGCGAAAGAGCAGCGTTCCGACCGCCGCGACGAGGACGACGAGCATCGGCGCGATGACGAGTCCGTCCATCAGTCCCGATCACCCAGTTCGGAGAGGTCCAGCGTGTCGTGTTCCTCGTACACCCGGTAACTCAGGACGAGCGCGAACGCGGTCATCCCGAACGAGATGACGATGGCGGTCAGGACGAGCGCCTGAATCAGCGGGTCGGCGGTCTGTGCGTGGGACGCCTCCTCGCCGTGACCGGCGAGAACCGGAACCGCCTCGAACGACGCCGGGGCGATTTCCCCCATCGCGAGTAGGTACACGTTCGCGGCCTGTCCGATAATGGCCAACCCCCAGACGACTCGGATCAGATCGCGTCGAAGGAGGAGAAACGTTCCTAGCGCGAACAGCGAACCAACCACGGCGGCGAGCACGACCGCCGTCATTCTGCACCCACCACCGAGAGGATCGTCAACAGCCCGCCGACGACCACGCAGTAGACGCCGAAGTCGAACGCGAGCGCGCTGGCGAGCTCGAGGTGGCCGTACAACGGGACGTTCTCGAACTCGATGTAGGTCTGGGAGAGAAACGGGAGATCGAACAGGAGCGGGACCAGCCCGCTCGCGACGGCGATCGCCAGACCGAAGCTGAACACCCGACGGTAGGCGATGACGACGCGATCTCTCGAGGGGGTTTTCCCCGGTTCGACGTCGCGACCGAGGACGCCGCGCTCGAGGAAGTCGAGTCCGAACGCGATGTAGAGGAGTGCGAACGCGGTCGTCGTGAGGACGCCCGCGATGAAGCCGCCGCCAGGGAGGTTGTGGCCCTCGACGAACAGCGAGAGCGCGACGACGAGGATGATCGGGACGACCGCGCGGGCCGTCGTCCGCATGATGACCGTCGTCATTCGGCGTCACCTCCGGAGCGCATGACGAGCAGCGTGACCACCGAAATTGCGGCGATAGCGACGACGACGAGTTCTCCCAACGTGTCGAAGCTTCGGAAGTCGACGAGAACGACGTTGACGATATTCGTTCCCCCGCCTTCCGGAACGGCTCGTTCGGTGTAGTAGCGCGCGATGTCGCTGGTGCCCTCGGAGCGAGCGGATGTGGTGACGATGACCGTCAGAAAGGCGGTCACCCCGATGCCGATCGAGAGGACGGCATCCCGGGCGACCTTCCCGAGGCCGACTTCGTAGTACTCGGGGATCTCCTCGAGGACGAGCAGGAAGACGAGGAGGACGAGCGTCTCGACGACGAGCTGGGTCAACGCGAGGTCGGGCGCGCTGGCAAGAATGTAGAAGATAGCGATCATGAATCCGAGGATCGAGAGCGTGAGGATGCCCGCGACGTGGGAAGGAGAGAGCACCACCGCGACGCCGGCGACGACCGCGACGAGCAAGACGAGCCCTATTTCGGGCGACGCCTCGATCCCGACGGTCGTGCCGACGACGGCTCGAGTCGCGACGAAGCCGGAGATCGTGAGCACGCAGGTGGTGGCGAGCGTCCACGTCGCGTACGTCCGGAGCAGACCGTTGTGAACGGTCGACGCGAGCCTCGATCCCGTTTCGGTGAGGCCGTCGACCGCAACGTCGTACCACCAGTTCGCACCGACCGGCGGAATGGCCGCCGGAATCGAACGGATTCTCCCGTGAATGCGTCCGAAAGAGAAGTAAGAGACGGCGCCCAGACCGATCGCGATCGCGCTCATTCCGACGGCCGGCGAGTACGCCCTCGGGAGGCCGACGTGCACCGAATGCGGATCCGTGACCGTCACATCGACCGCCGACTGGACGATCGCGCGCACGGCGAGATCCGGATAGACGCTCACGACGGCCGTAAGCGCCGCGAGGAGCGCGGGAGGAGCGAGCAACAGCATCGGCGGCCGGTGGACGCGGCCGAGCCCGTCGGGTCGTCGTCCGAAAAAGAGGGCGAGAAAGCGGAGCGAGTAGAGGACGGTGAACACGCTGCCGATCGTCGCGACGACGGGATAGATCCAGCCGAGCGTCCCCAGCCCGTGGGTCGCCTCGACTGTCGCTTCGAAGAGGAGTTCCTTCGAGTAAAAGCCGCTAAAGGGCGGAATACCGGCCATACTGAGCCCGGCGACCGCGGTGACGGCCGCAGTTAGTGGAAGATCGCGGCGAAGACCGCCGAGTTCGTCGAGCCGCCGGGTTCCGGCCTCGTGCGCGACGATCCCTGCGACGAGAAACAGCGCCGCCTTGAACAGGGCGTGATTGAAGAGGTGGAAGACGCCCGCCTCCGCGCCGACGACCGACGTAAACCCGAACCCGGCGACCATCAACCCGAGGTGACTCGCCGTCGAGTAGGCGAGCAACTCCTTGATATCCCTCGAGGCGACCGCGAGTGCGGCGCACACGGTCATCGTGGCGAGTCCGATCGTCGCGAACAGGAACAGCCACTCGGTACTCGTCAGCAACGGTCGAAGCCGTCCGATCAGGTAAACCCCCACCTTCACCATCGTCGCGGAGTGGAGGAACGCCGAGACCGGCGTCGGCGCGGCCATCGCGTTCGGCAGCCAGAAGTGAAGCGGAACCTGGGCCGACTTCGCCCCCGCGCCGACGGCGATCAGGGCCAACGTCGGAACGAAGAGGTCGCGCTCGCGCAGCCCCGCCCGGATCGCCTCGGGTTCGGCGATAATCGCCGCGAGATCGAACGCGGAGCCGCCGAGGATGTCCCCGGCGACGAACGCGAGCAACAGCAGCCCCACAAGCAGGAACAACCCACCGCCGACGGTGACGAACATCGCCATTCGGGCGGCGTACTGCGAGGAACGATCCGCGGTGTGAAAGCCGATCAGGACGAACGAGCAGACGCTCGTCAGCTCCCAGAACAGGAAGAGCGCGATCAGATCCGCCGCGAGCGCGACGCCGATGATCGAACCCATGAACGCGAGCAGCGCCGCGTAGTACCGCGCGAGCCCCGACTCGCCGTGCATGTAGGCAGGCGAGTACGCGAACACGAGAACGCCGATGCCGCTCGCGAGCAAGGCGAACAGAAGCGCCCAGGCGTCGACGGTGAACCGGAGCGCGATCTCGAGCGACGGAATCCACGAGAGCGCGACCGTTCCGTCGGAGCCGTACTGGGACGCGAGCAGTCCGAAACACGCGAACGCGGCCGCCGCTCCGACGTATCCCGTTCGTTCGCCGAAGAGACGAAACAGTAGCGGCGTGAGTCCTGCGGCGACGAATGGTAACGCGACCGCGGCGATTATCACCGTCAGGTCCGGTGACATTAGATAGGGTATTTTCCTCGGGTCGATCCTTAAACAGCCACCCTGCGGAACTCGATCGGATCGAGAACGTGCTACGAACGGGGTGCATCCCGGAGAGTTTGCTTGTCTGTCGAGTTTTAAACAATACGCGTAATCGGAGGGGTTCCGTGATATCGACGGTACAGAAGCTCCTGGCCCGCTCGAGTCTCACTGCTCTCGGACCGGTCGTCGAGTCCGACACGCTTATTCGCCGACAGCCCCGAAAACGGGATAGTGAGTACCGACACGCCCGACCCGACCGAAACCGAAGCGTTCGAGCGGGTCTGTGAAACGCTCGTCGAGCGGATCATCAACGGCGAGGTCGAGCGCGACGAGGTCGAGAAGGCCAAACTCGAGGCCTGTTCGGAGCACTCGGCACCGAAAGTGCCGAAGAACTCCGAGCTACTGGATCACGCGCCACAGGAGTACCGCGAGGACCTAGAGCCCGTGCTCCAGCGCAAGCCGGTTCGAACGGCCTCCGGCGTCTCGCCGGTCGCGATCATGACCTCGCCCGAGCGATGTCCCCACGGAAAGTGTCTCTACTGTCCCGGCGGCCCGGATTCGGAGTTCTCGAGTTCCCAGAGTTACACGGGCGAAGAGCCCGCGGCCGCACGCGGCGTGCAAAACGATTACGACCCGTACGGACAGGTTACGCTCCGCCTCGAGCAGTTACGCGAGATTGGCCACCCCATCGACAAAGTCGAGTTGATCCTGATGGGCGGGACGATGACTGCACGGAGCCACGACTACCAGGAGTGGTTCGTCAAGCGAGCGCTCGAGGCGATGAACGATTACGATGTCGACAAGGAGCCCGAACCGGCACAGGGCGTGAGCTTCGCGGAGGATCCCGAGGAGTACGAGTGGAAGTATCTCGAGGACGTCATCGCCGAGAACGAGACGGGTGACATCCGAAACATCGGAACGACCTTCGAGACGAAGCCGGACTGGTGTGACCCCGAGCAGATCGATCGGATGCTCGATCTCGGCGGGACGAAAGTCGAGGTCGGCGTCCAGACGACCTACGAGCGGATCAATCGCGAGATGCACCGCGGCCACGGCGTACAGGCGTCGATCCAAGCCAACCAGCGACTCCGGGACGCGGCCTTTAAGGTTGGCTTCCACATGATGCCCGGCCAGCCCGGGATGAGCCACGAAATGTGTCTTGAGGACTTCCGGCGCATCTTCGAAGCCGACGCGTGGAAACCGGACTACCTCAAGATCTATCCGACGTTGATCGTCCGCGGGACGGCGACCTACGACTGGTGGCACAAGGGCGAGTACGACCCGCTCGACAACGAGGAAGCCGCCGATCTGGTCGCCGAAATCAAGGACATGATCCCGCGGTACACGCGGCTCCAGCGGGTCCAACGCGATATCCCCGCCGACTTCATCGACGCCGGCGTCTGGAAATCGAACCTCCGACAGCTCGCGCGCAAACGGATGGACGAACACGGCTGGGAGTGTGAGTGTATCCGCTGTCGCGAGGCCGGCATGAACGACGAGAAACCCGAAAACGTCGAACTCGACGTCATGACCTACGAGGCCAGCGGCGGAACGGAACACTTCATCAGCTTCGAGGACTTCGAGAAAGACCTCCTGATCGGCTTTTGCCGGCTCCGGTTCCCGAACGAGCCGGTCAGAGGCGAACTCGAGAACGCGGCACTTCTCAGGGAACTTCACGTCTACGGCTCCGAAGTCATCGTCGGCGAGGAAAGTGAGACGGATCAACACCAGCACCAGGGCTACGGTCGCCGCCTGATGGAGCGAGCCGAGGCGCTGGCCGCCGACGCGGGCTACGACAAACTCAGCGTCATTTCGGGTATCGGCGCTCGAGAGTACTATCGGAACAAACTGGGGTATCATCAGGACGGCCCGTACGTGAGCAAGCGACTGTAGCGCCCGCCGTTCGGTCCGTTCTCAATCATCGTCGATGAGCACCTGCAGATCTATTACATGAATCGACACTCTCGAGCCTCGGGTTCGTTACTTTCGCATCTATGTGTTTTCGAGCCGCCGTAAAATTCAACCAACCGATTCCATAAAATATATACGACGGAGATTAGTATTGAAAATTGCCGACAACCGTCGGCTACCATTGCCGATTCCCCACACTGGCAATGTAACCGAACCACCCCGTTCCAACCGTGGAACCACCCCGTTCCATCGCGTTGTCATCGTGTATGCCACGTCCGATCGTGGTGACGCGTATTCACCTATCTCGCTCGGGTCTCCCCCGACCCGAGCGGACCACCCTTGGCTCAGCAGCTACTCGCACGACGGTCACCGTTACGTGGGGAACCGCGTGCTGTCTCCGTTTGCGTTCCCCGATCCCGGAGAAACAGCAGTAGCAGGTTCGTCGAAGAGAGAAACGATCGCTACCTGGTTCCAGCGGACCAAAGGGCTGTTCCGGAAACCGAGAACGGCTGGTTCAAAAGACCCGGTGGAGAAGTCGTCGCGGTCGGCCGAGACTAGTCGTCGATCGTTACCTCGAGTTCGAGCAACCCGAGGTAGCCCGGCGCACCGCCTCCGCTATCCCGAAACTCCTCGGGCGAGGAATCGACGTACCTGTAGAACTCCGATTGGGTTTTGGGGTAGTACGTGGACCCGTCGTCGTGGTGGAGATACGCCGGCGAGTCAGTTTGCTCGAGTTCCTCGACTAACGAGTTCCATTCTGCGCTCTCGTAGAGAAAGACGCCGAACGAAAAGCGGCCCGCGCCGAGTGACGTATCCTTAGAGGTGAACTGCTTGGACTCGTCGAAAGTGAACTCGTCGTCGCTTACCCACGCAACCGCGGCGACGTCGTCGGCGGTGAGCAGGTAGGCGTCCCACTCCTTCGACGCGTCGAACACGCCCCAGGCGCTGCGGGGGCCGACGGTGCCGACTTCGACGCTGAAGGCGGGAACGCCCCTTCGCTCCTCCGATTCCTGGATGAACATCGCATCGTAGCCGGGAACGCGAATACCACGGTCGTGATAGACGATCCCTTCGATATCCATCTCGAGGTCGATTTCCAGTTCGTCGACTGCTTCTTTGATCGAGACCGCTTGCTGGTTCTCGAGTCTGTCGAAAAACTGCGGAAGGCGATAGACGTCCGACCAGCCGTCACTGTCGTCCGTCATCGGCCGCGAGAACCTCCGTGATTGGTACTGGGATGGGTACTCGTGGTCGTATGGAACGCTCCGTTCATGTGAGCATAGCGGAGACTGTAACGGATTAGGCTTTCTGAATGCGAGGCGAGTCCCCCTCGAGTACGTGCACTTTATCGCGGCAACCGGTGTTGTCGGGTAGCTGAGCGACGAATAGCGCTAGTCCGAAAGTATAAGATACTGAACGATAGTCGCGTCCACTCGTTCGTAGCGTCACCCCAAAGACGGTGAAGTGAGAAACAAACGTTCGACTAGTCGAGAGTGTTCGAATTGACAATACTGGGGTTTTACTCCCGCGTTCGATGGGAATCAGGTGCTCCCTGCGAGCAGTGATACTAATGGACGAAGATACTATGGACGAAACGAAGAGCGGCCCAGTACAGTCCCGGTACGACCGACGATCCGTGTTGCAAGCGACGGGCGTCGCCGTGGTGAGTGGCGCGCTATTTACCGGATCCGCGACGGCACAGCTGCCCGACGAGGTCTCGAATTCGACAACGGAGAGCTACGAGGAATCACTCGAGCAGGCAGAGGCGGCGGAAAACGTCGCCGACGAGTACGATTTCGAGTTACCTGACGAACCGGATACTCCAGCGGACGACTTTTCGGACGACGGAGCGACGGAATACGATTCAACGGAGGTCTCACAAGAGGTTACGAACGAATCGGTGCAAACGTCGAACGAATCGGTAGAGATCTCGGACGTTACGTCGGACGACGAAACGGCAGTGACAGAAGACGTCACGACTGAGCCGGCCGAAACCTCGAGCGTCGTTTCCGACGAACTGGAAGCGCTCTCGGATTTGGCGTTCGGCGACTGGTAGGACCCGCTTATCAGTATCTCATCCGATAGCAACACGCCGCTTCGGAGACACCTCGAGCGGAACGACACGCCTTTTGGGCCACACCAAGCAATTGTGGGTATGGATCCGAAGCGGGAACTCACCAGCGTCGACCTCGCCGCCTTCGTTCGTGAAATGGGCGCATACGAGGGTGCGAAAGTCGACAAGGCCTATCTCTACGGCGACGACCTCTTGCGGTTGAAGATGCGGGATTTCGATCGGGGTCGAACGGAACTCATCTGTGAAGTCGGCGAGACCAAGCGCGCCCACACGGTCGACCCGACGCGCGTTCCGGACGCACCCGGACGACCGCCGCAGTTCGCGATGATGCTCCGGAACCGACTCTCCGGGGCGGACTTCGCGGGCGTCGAGCAGTTCGAGTTCGACCGCATCCTCGAGTTCGTCTTCGAACGCGAGGACGGAACCACGCGAATCATCGTCGAACTGTTCGGCCAGGGCAATATCGCAGTCACCGACGGCGAGTACGAAGTGATCGACTGTCTGGAAACCGTTCGGCTCAAATCTCGGACCGTCGTTCCCGGCTCGAGATACGAGTTCCCCGATTCGCGGACGAATCCGCTGACGGTTTCTCGCGAGGCGTTCGACCTCGAGATGGAGGATTCGGATACGGACGTCGTGCGAACGCTGGCGACGCAGTTGAACTTCGGCGGCCTCTACGCCGAAGAAGTCTGCACTCGCGCGGGCGTCGAGAAGGCCCTCGACATCGAGGACGCGACCGAAGACGAGTACGACGCGATTTACGAGGCCATCGAGCGACTCGCACTCGACATCCGGAACGGGAATTTCGATCCGCGTATCTACCTGGACGCCGAGGAATCGGCCGCTGAGTCCGACGGGAACGGCGACGGCGATGACGACGACCGCTCGTCGAACAGCGTCGTCGACGTCACCCCGTTCCCGCTCGAGGAGCACGCGGAACTCGCCGGCGAGGCCTACGACAGCTTCGCGACGGCGCTCGACGACTACTTCTTCCGAATGGAACTCGAGGACGAGGAGTCCGATCCGACCGATCAACGGCCGGATTTCGAGGAAGAGGTCGCGAAATACGAACGGATCATCGAACAGCAGGAGGGAGCAATCGAGGGCTTCGAACAACAGGCAGAGGCCCAGCGCGAGCAGGCGGAGTTGCTGTACGCGAACTACGACCTCGTCGACGACATCCTCTCGACGGTGCGGGGAGCGCGAGAGCAGGACCGCCCGTGGGACGAAATCGAGGAGCGATTCGAGGAGGGGAAAGACCGCGGCATCGAAGCCGCCGAGGCCGTCGTCGGCGTCGACGGCAGCGACGGGACGGTGACCGTCGATATCGACGGCGAACGGATCGAATTGCTCGCTCGAGAAGGCCTCGAGCAAAACGCTGACAGGCTCTACACCGAAGCCAAACAGATCGCCGAAAAGAAAGAGGGGGCGCTCGCGGCCATCGAAGACACCCGCGAGGACTTAGCGGACGCGAAGCGTCGCAGAGACGAGTGGGAGGCTGACGACGGCGAGGACGACGATGGCAATGGGGACGCGGACGACAAGCGGACCGATCGCGACTGGCTCTCGCAAGCGTCGATCCCGATCCGCGAAAACGAGCCGTGGTTCGACCGGTTCCGGTGGTTCCACACGAGCGACGACTTTCTCGTCATCGGCGGCAGAAATGCGGATCAGAACGAGGAGTTGGTCAAGAAGTACTTAGAGCGCGGCGACAAGGTGCTTCACACGCAGGCCCACGGCGGACCCGTCACCGTGCTCAAAGCGACCGATCCGAGCGAGGCCTCCTCGGGCGACATCGAGATTCCCGACTCGAGCATCGAAGAGGCAGCCCAGTTCGCCGTCTCCTATTCGTCGGTCTGGAAGGACGGGCGCTACGCGGGCGACGTCTACGTCGTCGACTCGGACCAGGTGACGAAAACGCCCGAAAGCGGCGAGTACCTCGAGAAGGGAGGATTCGCGGTCCGCGGGGATCGAACGTATCACGAAAGCACGCCGGTCGGCGTCACGGTTGGAGTCCAGTGTGAGCCGTACACGCGCGTCATCGGCGGTCCGCCGTCGGCGATCGAAGAGCGGGCGGTGACGACGATCGATATCGAACCGGGACGGTACGCCCAAGCCGACGCGGCCAAACGGATCTACCGCCAACTCCGCGAGCGGTTCGAAGACGAATCGTTCATCCGAAAGATCGCCAGCCCGGACAAAATTCAACACTTCATGCCGCCCGGTGGCAGCCGGATCGCCGAGGAGTAAGTATCGGTTCCTTCGGAGAGTTCTTGCGAAATTCGGTTACGGCACAATTTCCCTGAGAATCGACGGTCGCTGATTCAGGCCAACCGTTTATACGTCCACACGACGGTTTCTGCGATAGCATGTCTGAGGACCTCGATGATGTCGATCGAGAGATCCTGTTCGCCCTCCAACAGGACGCGCGGAACAACTCGAACGCCGATATCAGCGAGCAAGTCGGCGTGTCGCCGAGCACGGTTGGAAAACGCATTACGGCGCTCGAGGAACGAGGAGTTATCCAGGGATACAGTCCGGAGATCGACTACGAACTGGCCGGCCTCCCGTTCGAAGTACTGTTTATTTGTACGGCTCCAGTCTCCGAGCGAGAAGCATTCGTCGAGTCCGCCCACGAGATCGACGGCGTCGTCAACGTTCGCGAAATGATGACCGGAACGGGAAACGTCCAGATCCTCGGCGTTGGATCATCGAACGACGATATAACCCGTATCGCAGCGACGATCGATACGCGTGGATACGACATCATCGACGAAATATTACTTCGGAACGAACGGGACTCCCCTGCCTCGGTTTTTCTCGAGTCGGCTTCGAAGGGATCAGACCCTATCTAACATGAATGATTGTTCTGTTTTGGATCGCTCGTTGAACGGATCTTTTCGGTCGGTCGTGGCTGAAATCCGGAATCGCTCGTTTTTCGGTTGGTTACGACAGATCCGGAAGTGATTATTCCCGAGTCTTTATACCGAATCGAGCCTTGAGAACAGAGCAATGGAAACAACACTCTCTGGGTCACTCGAAACACGGTCCGACTCACAGCCACTAAGTGTCCAGATAGTTCGAAAAATTGCTGAAAAGGAAGGAACCGATCCAACAGCCCTCGATACGCCGCTGTACGATGTCATCAATCCCGAGGCGCTCGACGAGCTTTTCGAACCGAGACGCAACGGTGAATCACGGTGTGGGGCCGTCGAATTCACGTACCACGGGTATCATATCGTCGTCGAGCAAGACGACAGCGGCGGTGATCCAACAATTACACTCGAGGAGTCCGGAAACCAATCTACTGATTCGGGCGGGGGAGCACAGCAGTCGAATAACGAATCAGTGCGAGATGCAAGCCACTACTGTCTCGACTGTGACTGGGAGCTTTCAGCGGACGAAGAGTACTCGACGAGCGAACGATCCGGTCTCGCGATTACCCACCACGTCGAAACGGGACACACGATCGAGGCCACCGATTCGGCAACCGACTCTCCGGCATCTACCAACGCGGTTGACGAGCTATCCACCGACTCGGACGAGAACGCCGCGTTGACCGCAACTGACGATTCGATCGTTACGAATTGACCGTTCGGTTGCTGTCCCTCGAGCGGATCGAACCGAACCGCGAACTGATCTAACTGCAGCACAAACAGCTTCAACTACGGCACAAACAGCTTCAACTGCGTGCCGAGCGGGTGAACTGCGTCCCGGACAGATCGACCGATTTCGATTCCAACCTTTGTAGTCGCGGGGGTACCTATCAGCGTCCATGCAACAGGATTCGATCCCCGTGACGGTCCTATCCGGGAATCTCGGTGCCGGAAAAACCACGTTACTCAACCACCTTCTTCGGAACGCTGGCGACCGCGATCTCGCCGTGCTGGTCAACGACATGGGCGAGGTCAACGTCGACGCCGAACTCGTCGCCGAGGACTCGGAACTCGAGGTCGACGGTGGCGTCGCCGAACTGTCGAACGGCTGCATCTGTTGTGAACTTCAGGACGACCTCGAGACTGCGGTCGTCAGGCTCGCTCGAGAGCGGGAGTTCGATCAGCTGATCGTCGAATCCTCGGGGGTTTCCGAACCCGAACCCGTCGCGCGATTGTTTACGACGACCTCTCGCGTCGCGGCTCGATACGAGATCGATTCGTTGGTCACCGTCCTCGATACGCGGCTCTTTCTCGACTCGTTCGAGGGGGACTCGATCCCGAAACGGCGGGGAGCAACCGACGAAGAGAGCCCCGAGGCGGATCAGAAGGAGGCTACCCGACCGCTCTCCGATCTCCTGATCGAACAGCTCGAGGTCGCCTCGGTCGTCCTGCTCAACAAGGCCGATCTGTGCGAGGAGGACGAACTCGAGCGTGCGGAGGCGCTCGTAAACGCACTCCAACCCAACGCGGGGTTATTTCGAACTGAGTTCAGCGCCGTCGATCCCGATCGACTCCTCGAGGCGGATCGATTCGATCCCGACGAACTCGGTGAGCTCGCGGGATGGCAACGCGCGCTCACTGCAGACGAACACCCCGAAGGTGGACAACACGCCGAAGATGAACGGGGACACGAATCACACAGCCACGACCACCGCCATCCCGACGAGATTTACGGCGTGAATTCGTTCGTCTACCGCGAGCGCCGTCCGTTCCATCCGGTGCGATTTCTCGAGTTCCTCCGATCGCTTCCCGAAAGCGTTGTCCGATCGAAGGGGACCGCGTGGATCGCGGGTCGAGACGTCAAAGTCGGAATCAGTCAGGCGGGACCCTCGATCCGGGCGACGGTGCGAGGGCCGTGGATCGCAGCGCTTCCCGAAGTCGACCGACAGCTGTACCGCTCGAACCGGCCGGACCTCGAGTGGGACGACGACCACGGAGACCGGCAGACGGAGCTCGTCTTCATCGGAATCGATCTCGAAGAGTCCGAACTTCGATCTCGACTCGAGTCCTCGCTGATCACCGACGACGAACGGGAGCAAGCCGAACCGCTCGAGAGTCAGTTCCCGAGCGAAGATGGAGAAGAACGCGTGCTTCGAGCGCCCTGAGGTCGCATCGAGTCGCTGACGATCCCTTCGGCTTCGACGGTCGTGACGTGGTCGAGCCGTGGTCGAAGCTTCGCTGGCGTCGCCCGAACGAATCGAGACGCGGTGATCGCGCAGTCGGTCGCAACTGAACGGAGCCACAAGAACGGAGTTGACACCAACGTCTGCCCTCTCGAGATCCGGCCACAGAAACGATTAAGTAACGACGGACGCCTGTTCAGCCATGAGCGACTCCGACGACGACCGACTCGGCTTTCGAGACGGCCTCGAGGCCTCGGAGGGAGACCCGCGGATTCTCGTCGTTTTGAACGCGATCTTGTCGGCGGCGTTCGCCTGGCTCCTCGTCTGGGGTGGCAGTATCATCGGAATGCTCGACTACGGCCTGACGAACGTCGCACTCGTCGCTGCCGGGCTGTTCCTCTTTACGTTTATTATGAGCCGATCGTCGACCACGTGATCCGCGGTAGATAGCGGCGGATTTTCGGGCCTCGCTGTTACTCGTGATCGAGGTACTCGATCGCCTCCTCGTCGGTTACCTGGCCGAACGTTCGGTAGTACTGACCGACGGCCCGGAAGTCGGCCGGCGTTCGGAGTGAGATGACCTCGTCGGCTTCGTCCTCGAGATCACCGAGCGAACCCGACGGCCCGACGGGAACGGCGAGGGTGACGTGGGCCGCGTTTGCCTCACGCACTTGTCTGAGACACGCGATCGCCGTCGCGCCCGTCGCCACGCCGTCGTCGACGACCACCACGCGCTTCCCCTCGAGATCGGGGAGCCCAGGCGTCTCTCGGTATCTGTCTGCCTTTTCGCGGGCGTTTTCGGCTTCGTCGGCCCGGATCGACTCGAGGTACGATTCTGAGACGTTCAACCGCTTGACGAGCGGGTCGTTGAGCCAGACGCTCCCCTCGCTCGCGACCGCTCCGAGGGCGAGTTCCGGGTTATTCGGCGCTCCCATTTTCCGCGCGACGACGATGTCGAGATCCGCCCCGAGAGCGTCCGCGACCGGTCTGGCGACCGGGAGCGCGCCGCGAGGGATGCCGAGGACGATATCGGCCGTCGTCCCGCGGCGCTCGAGTTCCGCTGCGAGTCGATCGCCGGCGTCGGTTCGATCCTCGAACATTACTCGGTTCTACGACGGCACCGTACTAGATTCTTGGGCCGGAACGTGGACTCCGGTTTCGACCCGACGGCGGAGTTCCGACTTGTTTTCGAGTGAGACGTTGAATAGAGATCTCGTCTTCCCGACCGATCGCCGCTCGAGTTCCCGGAGCACGCCTGCCTAACGCCTACCCGCGTCGACGAAAACAACCGCTATGGGTCGACTTCAGCAAACGCTCGCCGGCGTGATCAGCGAGGCGGATACCGAAAACGGACGCATCGGTATCATCGGCGGCACGGTCGAGTATCCCAACCAACCCGCGCTCGTGGCCCGGGCGGCACTCAGGACGGGCTCTGACCACGTCCGCGCGCTCGTTCCCGAGGAAATCTACGGCATCGTCGCCGGACACGCGCCGAACGCGCTCGTGAGCCAGTACGCGGACGAACGATTCACCGGGAACGCACTCGACCAGGCTCGGGAACTCGGCGACTGGGCCGACGCGCTCGTCATCGGTCCCGGGCTCGTCGAAGCGGAACCCGAGGCCGTGCAAACGACGATCACCGAAACCGACGTTCCAACGGTCATCGACGCGCTCGCGATCGAACCCGCACTCGAGGCCGACCTCTCCGAGACGGTCCTGACACCCAGCGAAGCCGAGGACGACCCGGTCAGAGAGGCCTACGGCTCGCTCGAGACGTTCTCGGCGGAAACCGGTGCCGTCATCACGTTAACGGGCGATATCGACGAAATCATCGCGAGCGGCGAACGAATCCAGAACGAGACCGGGACGTCGGCACTGACGGTCGCCGGAACGGGCGATACCCTCGCGGGTATTACCGCCTCCTTGCTCGGCCAGGGGATGGCTCGAGACGATGCCGCCGAGCTGGCCGCCTGGATTCTCGGGAAGACCGGCGAACTCGCGACCGCCGATAAGGGACCAGGAGTCGTCGCAACCGACGTTATCGAACGGATCCCGGATACGATCCGATGATTCTTCCGCTCGAGCGAGTGACTCCAGTTGGATCGGTCGGAGAACTGGATTAGCTCATCACGCGGACAATCGCCCCGCGTGACAGAAATTTATGTAGATGGCCGTTCCTCTTTTCGTCGTGCCACCACAGATTACCGAAATCGAGTCTATCGAGTTTTCCTACGAACTGTCCGATGTTGGGACCGACGAGAACGGGTTCAATCTGGTCTACGAGCCCGGATCCACATCGACGCGAAAACTATTCGCGCTCAGCATCGAGACTGACATCGGCATTACCGGCGAGTACATCGGCGGCAACTCGCCGGCGGCCGCACAGATCAACACGTTCGCCGACTATCTCATCGGCAAGAATCCGCTCGATCGCGAACGCCACTGGAGCGAGATCAAGCGGGGGCTGCGAAAGTACGACCGAATGGGCATCGGGCCGGTCGATATCGCGCTCTGGGACTTCGCCGGGAAGTACCACGACGTGCCGATTCACGAACTGCTCGGCACCTACACGACGCGACTCCCGACGTACGCCTCGACCTATCACGCCGACGATAACGGCGGTCTGGACTCGCCGGAGGCCTACGCGGACTTCGCCGAAGAGTGTCTCGAGCTCGGCTTCCCCGGCTTCAAGATCCACGGCTGGGGCGGAAGCGACGCTGCGAGAGATATCGACCGCGAAATCGAAACCGTCCACGCCGTCGGCGACCGGGTCGGCGACGAGATGGACCTCATGATCGATCCCGCCTGCGAGTACCAGACCTACGGTGACGCCCTCAAGGTCGGCCGGGCCTGCGACGAACAGGACTTCCTCTGGTACGAAGATCCCTACCGCGACGGCGGGATCTCACAGCACGCCCACCGAAAGCTCCGCGAATCCCTGCAGACGCCGATCCTCCAGACCGAACACGTCCGCGGACTCGAGCCGTTCACCGACTTCATCGCCAACGACGCGACCGACTTCGTTCGGGCGGATCCGGAGTACGACGGCGGGATCACCGGCGCGATAAAACGAGCCAGAATCGCCGAAGGGTTCGGCCTCGACGTCGAGTTTCACGCGCCCGGACCCGCACAGCGCCAGTGTATCGCCGCGATTCGGAACGCGAACTACTACGAACTCGCGCTGGTCCACCCCGACTGTGCGAACACCCAGCCGCCGGTGTACCTCGGCGACTACTCGGAAGCGCTCGATTCGATCGACGACGACGGAACGGTGCCGGTCCCGGACGACCCCGGCCTCGGCGTCGAGTACGATTGGGAGTTCATCGAGGAGAACGCGATCGGACGCCGGATTTACAACTAGTTTCCGCGTTCGGCGATCACTCGATCGACCGTCTCCGTGAACAGCTCCCGATACCGGTCGAAGTCGGCCTCAAGGGCGACGGATCCGTTTGGCTCCCCGTCCGTCACGTCGTTTACGTCACAGACGAGCGCTCCCTGATCGATGTCCGAGTCGGTGCCGACCGTCATGTGGTAGGATTCGGTCTCGAGGACCGCCTCGTCGACGATACCTGCAACCGCCAACGCGTCGTGAATCGCCGTCGTTTCGAAGTCGTACTGTGCGAGTTGGTCTCCGGAGTAGTAGGTGAGCCACTCGACGACGGATCGGCCGAGCCGGGTATCTTGCGGCAGCGAGTCGATCCAGTCGGCTGGAAGATTCGCGCTGTTCGTCACGTCGAGTCCCACGATCGTCGGCTCTGCGTCTCGAACCACTCGAGCCGCCGCCTCCGGATCGGAGTGGAAGTTCGCCTCCGCAAGCGGCGTCACGTTTCCGGGGACGAACGCCGCGCCGCCCATGATAACCAGTTCGTCCAGCAGATCAGGGAGAGCAGGCTCGATCGCGAGTGCGAGTGCGACGTTCGTCAGCGGACCGATCGCCGCGAGCGTTAGCTCACCCTCGTACTCCCGTGCGGTCTCGACGATGAACTGGGCGGCGTGTCGTTCGATGGGTTCCGTTTCTCCCGTCGGTTCCGGAAGCTCGCCGCGGATTCCACCCTCTCCGTGAATGTGTTCGGCCGTCTCGAGTTCAACCGTGAGCGGGAGCGTCGCTCCCTTCGCAAGGGGTATTTCGGTTCGGTCGAAGAACTCGAGGAGCGAGCGGGCGTTTCTCGTCGTGTCGGCGACGGGCGCGTTTCCGTGGACGGCACTGATTCCGACGACGTCGAGTTCGTCGCGCTCGAGCGCAAGCAAAAGTGCGAGTGCATCGTCACATCCGGGATCGGTATCGATCAATAACGGGCGAGACATGCACATACCGTCGAATTGACGGGAGTTAAAAGGTCGGAACCGCCCCCGGCTGACGGCGGTTGACGGCGTTCGGGCCGTTTCCGACGACCACACCCCTTTTTGGTATCCTCGCCTAACGGCCAGTGTATGGTCGATGTCCTCGATAACAAGCGGGCTGCGACGCGGTTTCGGATCCTCGTCCAAATCGCCGAGCGCCAGCCCGCGGTGAGCCAGGGAGAGATCGCAGACGACGTGGGGGTGACGAGTCAGGCGGTGAGCGAGTACATCCGCGAACTCGTCGACGACGGCCTCGTCGAAAAAGAGGGCCGGTCACGATACAGGGTCACCAACGAAGGTGTCGACTGGCTCTTTTCGACCGCCGACGACGTCCGCCGGTTCGCAGACCACGTCACCGGCGACGTTCTCGACGCGATGAGCGAGGCCGCCTACATCGCGACCGACGAGATCGAGGAAGGAGACACCGTTACGTTGTCCGTTCGGGACGGCCTGTTACACGCGAGCCCGGGAGGAGAAGGACCGGCAACCGGCGTCGCGACGACCGACGCCGATGCCGGAACCGACGTCGGCGTCACGAGTTTCGAGGGCGTCATGGAGTTAAATCCCGGCTCGGTTACCGTCTTGCAGGTTCCCGCGGTGCGCACTGGGGGGAGCCGAGCGATCGCCGACGAGTTCATCAGCGAGACCTGCGACGGCGTCGACCTCGTCGTCGCGACGGGCGTCGAAGCCGTCGTCGCCTGCCGACAGGCCGGAGCGGACCCGGCTGTAAACTTCGCAAGCGGCGAAGTCGCCGCCGACGCGGCAGAGCGCGGCCTCGAGGTGGTCGCCGTCGTGACGATCGACTCCGTCGGACGCGTCACGGACGCGCTTCGGGACGCCGGCGTGGCGTACGAAGTCCTCGAGGGATAGTTCTAGCTACGGCGCCTTGCCCGCGATAACGTGTTGCAGGTGAACGTACTCCTCGAACGACATCGGCGCGCGGCGCTCGATCTTCTGTTGGATCTCCTTTGCATCGAGATCTATCTCCAATTCGCTTTCGACGGCGTCGACGTCGAGGACGGCCGTCGACATGCCGAGCAAGAGGTGTTCACACGCCATGGTTTCGATCGTCTCCGGATCCGGGTCGTCCGTTCCCTGTGACTGGATCTGCGCGGCGTCCTCGAGCGACAGCGACGGGGTCTCACCTGTTCCGATCGCCTCGAGGGTTTCTTCGTCGACTCCCGTCAACAGCGAAACCTTGTCGACGCCGGTGGTTTCGATGATCTCCTCGAGGTCGTCTTCATACTCCGCTCGAAGTTCTGCCGGCGAATCGGGCACGGACATCCGTTGCTCGTAGAACATATCGGTCCGAACGGGAAACGGGCTCAAATGGGTTGCCATCGAAGACGAAGCGTCGAGGCGGAGGGCTACAGATCTGCCCCCCATTCACCCGACTCTCGGGATCGCCCGGCCCTCCGAATCGCGCCACCGTCGGAACCAAGCGGGCGATTCGTCCGACAGCTGTCGCTGCTCACCTGGGTACGCCCCTTACCGAACTATCCGACGGAGCCTCGCGAAAAGTGTGGTACCGGGAACGTGGTCGGCGGAAAATCCTCGCGTCGATTCGTTTCCTGTGCCTTCCCCACCATCGGGCGCTGTTCGTGGCTCCGACGCTGGTTCGTCGCGAACGGTCGGCGATCCCTCGAACGCCGCCGGGTCAGCTGCCGTGGAATCGCCGGTCGCCGAACCCCCCTTCTCCATCGCCAACCCTCCGTCGTCCATCGCCGACCCTCTGCCATCCATTGCCCGCCCTCCGTCCTCCATAGACAGTCCTGTGACGTCCGTTTCGACCCATTGGTGGTCGATCGCACTCGAATCACCGGGAGAACCGTGGCTTACGTAGGTCGTCGCCCGCTGTTCTCTCGTGTGCTTTAGGCGGGTTCTGGATCGTCCGTATTCATCGGAGACACGTACCGTCGTGTCCGGTTCCGCCGTCTCGGGTTCCATCGTCGATTCCTCGAGCGCCTCGACGCGACGCTCGAGTCGGTCGACGGTCGCGACTGCCGAATCAGCGCGTCGCTCGACGTCCTCGTTGACAGCGCGAACGTTTCCGACGTAGCCGCGCACCGCCTGTGTGCTCCCCTCGAGGTCTGCGATCCGATCGACCAGATCGCCGATTCGGTCCTCGAGACGATCGATATCGTCGGCTATGGCGGCTTTCTCCGGGACGTCGCGTACCGGCCGATCGCGTTCCGTCAGCGCTCGTTCGACGGCTGCGAGTCGTCGTTCGAAGCGTTCGAAATCGGTCATGAACATCCTGGCCGCGGCTTACTATTTAAACACGGAGTCGTCGGCGCCGATCGACCCCGCAACGTTCAACAGCCCTCCCCCTCATGTGAGTCGTATGAAGGTAGCCCTGATCGGAGTAGGTCAGGCTGGTGGGAAGGTAACCGAACGGCTCGTCCGTTTCGATGCCGAGATGGAGTTCGACGCGATTCAAGGTGGGTTCGTCGTCAACTCCGCGAAAGCAGACCTCCAGTCCCTCGAGTTCGTCGATACGCAACTCATTGGTGCAGACCGCGTCAACGGCCACGGCGTCGGCGGCGATAACGAACTCGGCGCAGAGATCATGCAAAGCGACATCGACCAGGTTATCGGCGGGATCGAAGGCCGGATCACCTCGAGTGCGGACGCCATCTTCGTCGTCGCCGGCCTCGGCGGCGGGACCGGCAGCGGCGGTGCGCCAGTCCTCGTCAACAACCTCCAGCGAATCTACGATATCCCGGTCTACGCGCTCGGAATCCTTCCGGGACAGAACGAGGGGGCGCTGTATCAGGCAAACGCCGGGCGCTCTCTGAAGACTCTCGTCCGCGAGGCGGATTCGACGCTGCTGGTCGACAACGATGCCTGGCACGAACAGGGCGAGAGCATCGAAGGGGCGTTCGAAACCATCAACGAGAACATCGCCCAGCGCATCGGTCTCCTCTTTGCATCCGGCGAAGGGATGGACGGGGTCGGCGAGAGCGTCGTCGACTCGAGCGAGGTCATCAACACGCTTCGAGAGGGCGGCGTCGCCGCGCTCGGCTACGCGAGCGAAGTCGCTGCCGAAGATAGCGAGGAGAACATTCGAACCGTGATGAACGTCTCGAGACAATCCCTGCTAACCGGAACGAGTCTCCCGGATGCGACAACCGCCGATTCGGCACTGCTTGTCATCGCCGGGAAACCCGACGTGATTCCGCGGAAAGGTGTCGAGAAGTCCCGGCGCTGGCTCGAGGACGAGACCGGAAGCATGCAGGTTCGAGGCGGCGACTTCCCGCTTCAGAGCGACCGGGTCGCCGCACTCGTCTTGCTCGGCGGCGTCGAACGCTCCGATCGGATCGACCAGTTCATGGAACGCGCCCGCGAAGCACAGAAACAGGAGGACGAACCGAAAGAAGATCCGGCCGAGCAGTTCGCCGACGATCGACTCGAGAACCTGTTCTAGACGGAACTGAACTGGTATCGGTGTTTCTTCTCTCCTTCGAGTGCAAACACTGCATGAGGCGACTCTCAGACTCCGGCAGAGTGTCCAATCGACTGTGGGTGCTGTTATCGAGTCGCCGGATAGCCGTCGGTTTCCTCGTCGCCGACGACGGTAATCGTCACTGCACCACAGTCACATTCGTAGGCTCGACGCGTGCCGTCGTCGGTTCCCATCGAGAGCATCAGCCGATCGTCCTCGAGTGACTGATCACAGTGTTCGCACGTGCATGCGAGTTCTTCCAACATAGCTACCGCTCGTTCCGGAACGCATGTCAATCCCCGCCAACAGGGGAGTGAAAGTGAAAGTGGAGCGGAGACCGATCGATCGTGCTGAAATCGAAGTTTGTCACACGCGATATGTCGTGAGCTGAACGAAAATCCGAACGATCGATCACAAACCGAACTTTGAACGACGACTGTGGCGCTCGAGGACGATGCTCATTTATATATAATCGCGCAATCTATGCTAATCCTCAACACACGATATGGACTCCCTGCTAACGGTTTTCAGGGGATTTTGTACCGGTACATTTAAATTACATGCGGCAGTAGTTACAGGTACCAGAACGCCATCGGGGCGCGTATCGCTCGACGAACGATGACAGGAAATCTTATTCACCGAGATTTCGCAGGTTCTGAGCGTATGCTGTCGCCGATGCGGGAATGGCACAGAGGGTTTACTAACACATGGTAGACGAATCCAAAAACATCGAACTCACAGAAGACGACCTCGAAAACAAATCGAAAGGCCAACTCATCAAGATGGCCGGCCAACTCCGAGATCGGCGGAACGATCTCAATCAGATGGCCTCCGAGCGGGCATCCAGCCGCGACGACTTGAACGCGAAAACGCGCGAGAAGGTCGACGAGGCACAGGAACACCGCGAAAAACGTGACGAGCTCAACGAACAGGTTCAAGAGCACAAAGAGAGCCGCAACGAGCTCAACGCGGAAGCGAACAAGCTCTTCGACCGCGTCGAGAAGCTCAAATCGGATATGGAACTCGACGAGGGAAAGGACCTCGAGAAACTCGAAGAAGAGATCGAGCAACTCGAGTTCAAACAGCAGACCGAAGTCCTCTCGAGTGAGGAAGAACAGGAGCTCATCGAGAAGATCGAGTCCAAACGCGAAGAGTACGCGGAGCGAAAGGACAAGCTCGACCAAAACGACGACCTCGAAGAGCTCGTCGAAGAGGCGGAGGAAGTGCGTTCGGAGGCCTCCCAGCACCACCAGAAGGTCACCGAACTCGCCGACAAGGCCCAGGAACACCACAACGAGATGATCGAGGCCTATCGAGAGGCCGACGACATCCGCGACGAGGCCGACGAGATGCACGAGTCCTTCGTCGAAGCTCAGGAAGCCGCCGACCAGCACCACGAGGACTTCGTCCGCGTCCAAAAGCGCCTGCGCGAACTCGACAAGAAAGAGGAGAAAGAGCGCAAGTCCCAGCGGGACAAGAAAAAAGAGGAGGCCAAGGAGGAAGCCGAGGAGATCTACCAGAAGTTCAAGGAAGGAGAAACCCTCGACACCGAGGACCTGATGAAACTCCAGAAGACCGGCCTGCTCTAACGACATCGCCTTCCCGCGTTTCGTTTTTGCGGATTTCGTTCATTTTGTCTTTCCGTCGACTCTCAGTCCTCGAGCCGCGGCTCCCGATTCGCTTCGCCGGGGTGGCGGTCTCGAGTCCAGTAAGCCACACTTGTTGGTCTCGAGTTTAGCAAGTCACGTTGCCGGCTTCGAATCGCTCTATTCGGCGTTCGGAACGAACGCGCAGTTGACGGGTGATGGTTTTTGCGTCTCGTTTCCGTCGGAGAATCCATGAGCGAAGCGAACGGTCCGCCGCGCCGTCGGCCGTTCTTTCTTGCCGGGATGACCGTGGGCATCGGGTTCGGTGCGATACTCGACGTGATTATCTTCCATCTCACCGTTCAGACCCATCACCTGTTTTCGGGCTTTTACGACCCGTACAGCTACGACGGATTGCGGACGAACGTCATGTTTGACGGCGTATTTTTGCTGGCGATGGTCGCGGTAACTGCACTCGGCCTCGGGATGTTGTGGCGGATCCTCAACCGAACCGACGAGGCGCTTTCAACGCTGTTTTTGTTCGGGGCGATCGTCGTCGGCATGGGGCTGTTCAATCTCGTCGACGGCGTGGTGAGCCACGAAGTACTGGATCTGCACAACGTCGTCCACGGCACGGAGGCCTGGAACCTTCCGTGGATCATCGTGAGCGTGCTCATGCTCGCCTTCGGGTTCGTCCTGCTCCGGGCAGCAGGTGGTCACCGCCGCCGCTCTGGATAACCGTATTGGGAGGGGAGAAACCATAGCCTTCGATACGATCGGATCTTTGGGAGCGACCCCACGGGGGCCGTCCTGATCTCGGAGATCCGATCGCCCACTACGGAAACACCTGCCAGAACGAGTATGATTGTCTGACGTACGTTTATGTGTCCGGACCAACCCCTAGTTGGTATGTCGAAAAACCGCGTCGAGAAGCTGGAATCGACGGTTGCGGAACTCGAGTCAACGGTCGAAGGACTCACCGAAGAACTCGTCGAATCGAAAGAGCGCATCCGCGTTCTCGAGGCCGAACTGGACACAGAAACGCCGACGCGAGCCGCCTCGAGACGGACGAGCCGAAAGACCGAAGCGGCCTCCGAGGAGTCGCCGTCGGACGAGATGATCGACGCCGAGGCGGCCGAAGCCGAGGCCACAAACGCCGAAGCCGACCCGGAAGCGGAATCGGACGACGCCGATTCCGGCGAGGACGAAGCGGAAGACTCAGGTACCGACGACATTATCGTCGCATAACAACAGATTCCTGCGACCGTTCGCGGGAAGTCGCCTCGACCGACGAGGTGGTCGCCGTAAATTGCTCGCGGGAGCGGTCAACTGATGGAGGTCTCGTAAGACGATGTATATCAAGGCACTCGTTCTGGACGGCTTCAAGAGCTTCGGCCGAAAGACGAAGATCCCGTTCTACGAGGATTTTACCGTTATTACCGGCCCAAACGGCTCCGGAAAATCGAACATCATCGACGCCGTGCTCTTCGCGCTCGGGCTCGCTCGGACCCGCGGTATCCGCGCCGAGAAACTGACCGATCTCATCTACAATCCGGGCCACGAAGACGACGACCGGAGCGGCGGTCCCCGCGAGGCCACCGTGGAGGTCATCCTCGACAACTCCGACGACACCCTCGAGCGCTCCCAAGTCGTTAACGCGGCGGGGAGCGACGATGTCGGTGACTGCGAGGAAATCCGCATTCGCAGGCGCGTCAAGGAAACCGAGGACAACTACTACTCGTATTACTACCTGAACGACCGCTCGGTCAACCTCTCCGATATTCAGGACCTGCTCGCACAGGCGGGCGTCACGCCGGAGGGGTACAACGTCGTCATGCAGGGCGACGTCACCGAGATCATCAACATGACCCCCTACAATCGACGGGGTATCATCGACGAAATCGCCGGCGTCGCCGAGTTCGACGCGAAAAAAGAGGACGCCTTCGAGGAACTCGAGATCGTTCAGGAGCGGATCGACGAAGCCGAACTCCGCATCGAGGAGAAACGCGAACGACTCTCCCAACTCGAGGACGAGCGCCAGACAGCCCTTCGCTACCGACGCCTCCGTCGCGAGAAAGAGGAGTACGAGGGCTATCGGAAAGCCAGCGAACTCGAGGAAAAACGCGAGGAACTCGAAACTGTCCAGGATCGGGTCGGCGGACTCGAAGACGATCTCGAGGACCTCCAGCGAGAACTCGACGAACGGCAGGGGAAAGTCGTCCGCCTGCAGGAAGATCTCGAGGATTTGAACGCCGAAATCGAGCGGAAGGGCGAGGACGAGCAGTTGCGCATCAAAAGTGAAATCGAGGAGGTCAAAGGCGACATCTCCAGACTCGAGGACAAGATCGAATCCAGCGAGGACCAGATCGAGTCGGCCGAATCCGATCGGCGCGAAGCGTTCGTCCAGATCGACCGCAAACAGGAGCAAGTCGAGGATCTTACGGGCGAGATGCGCGAACACAAACTCGAGAAGGCCTCGATCAAGTCCGAGGTTCAGGAACGCGAAGCCGAACGCGAGGAACTCCAAGCCGAGATCGACGCCGTCGACACGGAGTACGACGAAGTCAAAGCCGAACTGCAGGAACGAAAAGAGACACTCGAGGGCGCCAAAACCGAGAAAAACGACCTCCAACGCGAGCAAGATCGCCTGCTCGACGAAGCGCGCCGTCGTTCGAACGCGATCAGCGAGAAAGAGGAGACGATCGAGGAGACCGAAGCGGAGCTCCCCGAACTCGAGAGCCAGCGATCGGATCTCGAACGCGAACTCGAGAAGGCCGAAAAGAATCGCGAGAGCATCGAGGGCGTCGTCGAGGACCTCAAAGGCGAAAAACGCCGCCTACAGGACGACCTCGACGACCTCGACGACGACATTCAGGCCAAACAGGCCGAGTACGCCGAACTCGAGGCGAACGCGGGCGAGAGCGGCGACTCTTCGTTCGGCAGAGCCGTCACGACGATTCTCAATTCGGGGACCGACGGGTTGCACGGCGCGGTCGCCCAGTTGGGTACGGTTCCGGGCGAGTACGCCACGGCCTGTGAGACCGCAGCCGGCGGCCGACTCGCGAACGTCGTCGTCGACGACGACGTCATCGGTCAGCAGTGTATCGAGTACCTCAAATCTCGAAACGCCGGTCGGGCGACGTTCCTGCCGATCACGAAGATGCGCGAACGCAATCTATCGAGCGCGCCGTCGGATCCCGGCATCGTCGGCTTCGCGTACAACCTCGTCGACTTCGACGACCAGTACGCCGGCATCTTTTCCTACGTCCTCGGCGACACGCTCGTCGTCGAAGACATCGAGACGGCCCGTTCGTACATGGGCGACTACCGGATGGTCACCCTCGACGGTGACCTGGTCGAAAAAAGCGGCGCGATGACCGGCGGCTCCCGGAAGGGCTCGCGGTACTCCTTTTCGGGCGGCGGCAAGGGCCAACTCGAGCGGGTCGCCAAAGCAATCACCGAGTTGCAGGACGAACGCGAGTCGGTTCGCGAGGAGCTTCGGGGCGTCGAGGATCGACTCGACGACGCCCGAGACCGTCAGACGGACGCCAAAGACGAAGTTCGATCGATCGAGTCGAACCTCGAGGGAATCGACGACAGTCGGGAAGACCTCGAGGACGACATCGATCGCCTCGAGGACGAACTCGAAGAGCTACGAGAGGAACGCGAGTCCGTCGACGAGCGGATGACCGAGATCTCCGAAGAGATCGAGACACAACAGGCCGACATCGAGGAGATCGAAGCGGATATCGACGAGCTCGAATCCGAACTCGCCGACTCGAAGATTCCGGAACTCACCGCCCAGATCGAGGAACTCGACGGCGAGATCGACGAGCGCGAGGACAAGATCGACGAGCTCGACGGGAAACTCAACGAACTCGAACTCGAGAAGCAGTACGCCGAGGACGCGATCGAGGACCTCCACGACGACATCGAGGAGGCCCAGAACCGCAAGGCCGAACACGAGGAGAAAATCGAGGAGTTCGAGGCGTCGATCGAGGACAAACGCGACCTCCTCGAAGAGAAACGCGAAGCCGTCGAGGAACTCGAAGAAGAGCTCACCGAACTCAAGGAGGATCGCCGCGAGCTCAAAGACGAACTTGGGGACGCCAAGACGGCGCGCGATCAACAACAGGATCGGGTCAACACCGTCGAGAGCAAACTTGAGGACAACCGCGAGCGAGCCGAGGATCTCGAATGGGAACTCGAAGCGCTCGAGGAGGAAGTCGGCGACTACGATCCGGAGGACGTGCCCGACCACGAGACCGTTCTCGAGATGATCGAACTGCTCGAGACGGATATGGAAGCGCTCGAGCCGGTCAACATGCTCGCGATCGACGAGTACGACGAGGTACGAAGCGACCTCGAGGATATCGAGGAGGGCAGAGACACGCTGGTCGAGGAGGCCGAGGGCATCCGCGAGCGGATCGATCAGTACGAATCTCAAAAGAAACGGACGTTCATGGACGCCTACGAGTCGATTGCCGGACACTTCACCGACATTTTCGAAAAGCTTTCGGAGGGGACCGGAACGCTCCACCTCGAGAACGAAGCGGACCCGTTCGAGGAGGGACTAACGATGAAAGCTCAGCCGGGCGACAAGCCGATTCAACGCCTCGACGCGATGTCGGGCGGCGAAAAGTCCCTGACCGCGCTGGCGTTTATCTTCGCGATTCAGCGCCACAACCCGGCTCCGTTCTACGCGCTCGACGAGATCGACGCCTTCCTCGACGCGGTTAACGCAGAACGCGTCGGCCAGATGGTCGACGAACTCGCGGGAGACGCCCAGTTCGTCGTCGTCTCCCATCGCTCCGCGATGCTCGATCGCTCCGAGCGAGCGATCGGGGTGACGATGCAACAGGACAACGTGAGCGCGGTGACGGGAATCGATCTGAGCAGCGAGGAGGTACCGGCCGATGACTGACGGCGAGGGGAGTCGAGAGCCCGAACCTGAATCCGACGCTGACTCTCCACCCAACGGATCGTCCGACGACATCCCCCTCACCATCGCGGGCCACGAAGACCGCGAGCGCTCGAGTGGCTCCGCGGACGACGATGTCTTTTCGTTCAGCGAGGAAGCGGCCTCCGGAGGAGACGAGACGAAAGAGAACGACGGGCTCGGGGAGCCCGCATTGGGTGGCGAGGATCCGGACGGCGATGACGACGAAGTAGAGCCCGTCGAGTTGCTGGTCCAACTCGCCAAGGACGGCGAGATCGATCCGTGGGATATCGACATCGTCGCCGTGACCGACAAGTTCCTCGAGGTGCTCGACGAAGCGGACCTCCGGACGTCGGGTCGGGCGCTGTTCTACGCGAGCGTCCTTTTGCGGATGAAAAGCGACGAACTGTTCTCCCCCGACGAGCCAGAGGAAGAGGAACTGCCGCCGTGGGAGGCCCCCTTCGCGGACGATGGCCCCGCCGAAGACCGCGAACCCGGCTTCGATCCCATCGAGAGCCTCGAGGCCGAGATGGATCGACGCCTCGAGCGCAAGTCCGCCCGCGGGAAGCCGGAGACGCTCGACGAACTCGTTCGGGAACTTCGAGACGCCGAACGCGGCACCTGGTGGAAGGAATCCCGGAGCTACGACACGAGCGACTCGCCGAGCGGGTACGATCGCGGGATGCAGGAGTTGAGCTACCACTCGGGCGACGACTTCCGGGTCGACGACGAGCCGACCGCCGGCGACGTAACCCACACGACCCACGAGGAGGACATCGAGGATGTCATCGAGGACGTCGAAAGCGTCCTCGAGACGCAGTACGAGAACGGCCGGGAGGAAGTGTTGTACGCCGAAATCGACGAAACCGGCGGCTCTCGGGTCATGACGTACCTCGCACTGTTGTTTTTAGCACATCGAGGGAGCGTGGTTCTCGAGCAGGACGAACTGTTCGGCGACCTCTGGATCCAGCAAGCGGGCGTGGAAGCGGAGCCGAGCGAAGCGGTTGCGGACTAATCGTCTCGAGAGCGGTTATCCTGAAAGCGACGGTTCGGCTCGTATAGCGACGCTCTGAACGGTAAGTACAACTGCGTATGTACCGCTGGGATTCCTACCAGTTACAGATAATGCTCGGAGTGACGTGCAAGATGGAAGGCGCGAACAGAATGTTTAGAATCGTTCTATATTCCGTATGTTTTCAACATGAACCCGCTATCCCCTCATATCACATTGGTCACTTCTCGACCGGTTCAATATCGGGCTCGAACAGATCCTCAATCTGGCACTCGAAGTACGTGGCAAGTTTGAAAGCCAGCTCCAGTGACGGGTTGTAGCGGTCTCGCTCAACTGCGTTGATTGTCTGTCGTGAGACGCCGACGGCTGTGGCGAGTTCCCCTTGACTCATCCCGTTACGTTCGCGGTGGGTAGGAATATTGTTTCTCATAACCGTTCCACGCTTAGGCGTACTGCCGTTTCGCAACCCAGTGGGCAGCTCCGAAGATGAAAATTAACAAGAGATACCCCCAGATTGCACCTCGGACAGCGGCGGGAGCGGTATAGACACCGGTCGTGCTAAGGACGACTTCCGCTGGTAGCCCGATTATCCCCACTACTGCGACGAATGTAAGCGTTGTCTGGCTTGCCTCCTGCTCCATCCTCAGTTCGAGTTCATCTCTGACTGAAACCGGTGAGTACCAGTATCCGATACCCATCCCAAGACACCCAAGCCAGTATAGACCGAGGCCGGCAAAGAGTACCAACGGTTCTTCCGTAACCATCCACGCCGCAGTCGCAACAAAGAAGCTAGCGACGCCGAATCCAACTGACCAGTTTGTCCACTTCTTGTACTGTTCACGCTTCTCGACTCGCTGCGTTGCGGTGAGTTCCTCATTCATCCTAATCGCAGGTGTAAAACACCCTTTACAGTAAAATGTACTTTACACCACCTAATAAATCTGTCGTCCCAAATTATACCCAAGCACAGATTGACCATATTCGGCTGAACGGCGAAGTCTGTTGAACAGGGTCATTGTATTGACACACAGTTTGTGATAGAGTATTTGTGAATTAGTGCCTGCTACGTTACACAGTCCGCCTGTACGTACCGCCGATTTCACTCACAGAACAAAATAACAAAACCGTGTTACTTTCTGTCAGTACCGACGACGGTCTGGGACGCAAATCTACTCGAGCAGATCCGCTCTAACCCGACACCCGCATGGATACGCGTTGTGGTGAGTTGGAACGAGCTGAACGACCGCGGTGACCGGGAGTCCACACTGGGGACACTCGGGTTGAGCCAACGGATCCTCGTCAGTCACCCACACACCCTGAGTCGTCACGACGAGCGAGACGCCGCGAACCTCGAGGCGCACTTGGACCGCTTTGCCGCCGGATTCGACCAGTCGGGCGAGCGCTTCGGGATCGAACTCGCTCGCGAGTTGGTAGGCATCTCGAGGAACGCCCTGTTTCTCGAGGGTTCGGACGATGTCGACGACCAGGTCGTCCGTCCCCGCGGTCATCGTTCCCAGTCACCCCCGAGCACGTGACCCGCCGCTGGTGGCGCGTCATCGACGGCTAGCTGTACTCGACTTCGATTCGTCTGTCGGACGGGATGTTTAAGCCCGCGGAGAAGATATCCAATCATGGCAACTGACCCTTGGCGGGTTAGGAAGCCACGTCTCGGGTGTCTTCAGCACCCGGGGCATTTCAATATAAACGCCCCCTTCCGTGGAGTTTTGACTTCCATTTGCCGTTACGTCCTGTAGTGTCATATAACTACTGTTTCCGGGGAGGAATAATGTTGTCTCGAGAAGGGTATGGACGTGCGTATTGACCAGCGAGCGTTCTGTCAGGTTCGAGTGAGGCTCGTCGCAACGTGCTGATTATAGAGGATGAGTTCAGCAGACGGCTTCGTTTGTTCCAATCGCATTGCGCTAAATCATCCGACCCACAGATATGCGAACTGGCCGATGACCGTCCACAATGCGCCGCCCCATCTGACAGTCAATAATTCTCCCAAATTGACATCTATATATGCTATCTGAACGTGCATAGTGGTACCTCTGAGCAGTCAGGAGGCACGAGAGATCATGAGCACGAAACTCAATCCAGCGGATGGCATCCTGCGGAGAACAGTCCTGAAAGCCAGCGCCGCAGCGGCGGGGGCGCTCGCCCTGAGCGGGACGACGGCTGCCGACGAGCACGACGAGGAGGACGACTACGACGACGAGAACGACGACGAGGTTGAGGTAGACGAACCTGATGGCTTCGAGGTCGATGTCCTCCAGGAGCACGCATCCTTCACCGACGGCGTGGCCGCGACGTTCGAAGTAACCTACGACGACGCTGACGAACCGATCGTCGTCGACCTCGACGACGCCTCGACCGTCATCCTCGCCGAGGCGACGTGGGAGGAGGGCTCGGAGTCCGGATGGCACCGCCACCCCGGGATGTCCATCGTCCGTATGATCGAGGGCGAAATCGAGCACACGATGGAAGACGACTGCGTCCCGCGGACGTACTCGGCGGGTGACGCGTGGATCGACCCCGGCCACGTCCACAAGGCGGACAGCGAGGGCGGCGCGCTCGCACACGTTACCTTCCTCGGGATCCCCGACGGAGAGCCAGCGACGGAGTGGGTCGAGCCGGTCGAGTGCTGATAGCCATTCCTCCGCTCACCCCCCTTCGTAGATCGAACCCAGTTCGTGCCACATTTGCGCCCTGTATTCAGCAGGTAACTTTCGGCGGATCTCGGATAGATGGATAGCCGCTTCGGTACTGCTTGTCGTGTATTGACCGATAACGGCAGTCCGCTCGTGACTGGTTTCGTTCACCCTCTCTTACCTTCGCTCTGCCTCGAGCAGATCGGCGAGATCCGGATGCTCCGGTTTCTCGAGCGCGACCTCACCGGACGCGATTCGGTCCCGGTGGCACTGCCACTCGGCGTGGCGAACGACGACGCGGACCGGGATCGACTCGAGGTCGAGGACTTTTGCGATCGAAAACCGGTGGTTTCCGCCGCCACAGAAGAGTAATTCGCCGTCGCGTCCGACGCTGATACAGACCTGATCGAGCGAGTTAGAAATGCGCGAATTGTTGGTCTCGTAGCTTCGAGTCGGGTCGTAGCCGTCGGTTTCGATGCTCTCGTACAGTCGGTCGATCCGATCGTACCGCCGCTCGAGATCGGCGATCGAATAGCAGCCGTCGGCTTCGCCGGTGTCCTCGATCCGACGGCGCAGCACCTCGTGGATCGCCGTTTCGTTCCAGTCTCGTCCCTCGAGAAAGCGCTGTTCCACGGATCGGTACTTGAGCGACTCCTTGTAGGGTGATGTGTTCCGGTCCCAGTCACCGCTTCGGATCGCGCCCGTCGCGAGGTACTTGTCGATATCTCGGTTCGATGCGGTGATCGAGTTCGGATCGACCTCGACGAACGCGAAGGGGGCGGCGAGTGCGCGATAACCCTCGATGCGTCGGTAGTACTGGTACCGGCCACTCACCAGCGCTCGAACGAGTGCCGGGTGGTGGGCGACGTGTGCTCGCGTCGCGGACGCGAGTCCGCGAACCCCCCCGGAGGACCAGATTGCCCGAGCCCTGGCGATCAGCGACATGGCGTGGTGGTACGGACACCCGCTGTAAATACGACGTGATATTCGGTCGAACGGTCCGAACGGTCGCTCCGGACCACTGGGGCCCCCTAGCGCGAACCGTCAGTGACTTGCCCGTCGGTTCTGGAGTGAGTGATATGTCACTTCGACGCGCCCAGCGAAAGGTTCGAGACGTCGGCGCGCTCGAACTCCTTCGCCGGGGCGTCGAAACCGGAGCCGCTCCCCGGCTTCTCGCGGCGAAGATTGCGACGGAGACGCGAATCCGATATCTCGACCGGACGGAACTCGCGTCACGGCCGGGCACCGAGGTACTCGAGTTCGGTGCCGAGGAGACGATTTCGCTCACCGCAGGGGCGGAGACTCCCTCGGAGATTGAGCGGATGGCGGGTTCGACCACGATCGGACCCCCGTTCGTCTGTCGGCTCCCCGCGGCTCGTCTCGTCGGAGACGACGCCCTTGCGGTCGCTCCCGACGGATCCTTCCTCCTCGAGACCTCCCTCGGTCGCCGCGATCGACTCGAGGAGTCGCTGTTGTCCGAACCCAGTCTGCTCTCGACAGCCGTCCGGTCCCCGTCGTCGCTCGGTCGACCAACGGACGGCGACCGTCACCTCGAGACAGTCTGCTCGCTCGTCGACGGCTGTCTCGGCGGCTACTCCCACTGGCTGCTCAAAGCGCTCCCGCGGCTCGAAGGCGTTCGGCGTTGGGAGCGAAAAACCGGCGATCAGATCGGTATTCTCGTGCCAGCGGACGCGCCGGGATGGGTGCTCGAGTCGCTCGAGTACTTCGGGTTCGGGGACGACCGCGTCCTCGAGTGGAACGGCGGCCCGGCCACCGTGGAAAATCTAATCGTCCCCTCGGGTCGTTCCCCCGAACTGCTTCGATCGGCGTACATGCACCGGTTCACGTACGACCTGACGTACAAGCTCACGTCGCCCGACGCGTGCGAGTGGCTTCGCTCGAACGCTCGAGACCGCCAGACTGCGGCAAGCACCACTGGGGCTGGTGAGAGTCACCACTCGGAGATCGGTTCCCCGCCGTTGGATCGCGGCCGTCGGCTCTACATCTCGAGAGCGGACGCGGAGCGACGGCGAGTCACCAACCGGAACGAACTGGTCGACACCCTTTCGGCGGACGGATTCGAGTGGTACACGCTCTCGGAGCTCTCGTTCGCGGAACAGGTCCGGCTCTTTCTCGAGGCCGATATCGTCGTTTCCCCCCACGGCGCGGGGCTGGCAAATCTCGCGTTCGCGAGCGACTGTGCCGTTCTCGAACTGTTCGGGTCGAAAATCAAGCCGACCTATTGGATGCTCTCGAACGCGCTCGGGCTCGAGTACGACTACCTCGAGTGTGAGGCGGTCGGATCGGATCTTCGGGTCGATCCACGAACCGTCTCCGATCGCGCTGTCGAATTGCTGTGATCTATAGGTATCCCATACTTCGGAGGTTCTCCTCGGTATCCGCACTGATCGTTTCGGCTCCGGCGAGTGGGACCTCCTCAAGGGAGGCGTAGTGGTCTCGAAGCTGTTCGCGAAGCTCCGCATCGGCGGCGGCGGGGCCGTCGTACTCGTCTTCGTTCGGGTACCAGATCGTCTTCTCCTCGGGTGACTTCCAGACCGCGTACTGGCGCTGCGGTGGGAGTTGCTCCCGTGAGACGTCACACTCGTCCTCGACGCTTTCGACCTGCGTGTCCGAACAGCGGTAGTAGACGTAGGCCGCGTCTCGGTGCTCGCTCGTCAGGTCGACGCTTCTCGTTTCCGGCGGCTGGAATCCCAGCAGCGATAGCAACGTCGGGTAGATGTCGTTCAACTGCGCGAGTTCGTCCGTTCGTCCCGACTCGATCGTCCCCGTCGGATCGCGGATCAAAAGCGGCACGCGGATGAGTTCGTCCGCGACCGAGAACTGGTGGCTCGTCAGCCCGTTCCAGCCGAGGTGGTCCCCGTGGTCGCCGAAGAGGATGAGGATCGTGTCGTCGTAAACGCCCTCGGCTTTGAGTTGATCCACCAGCCGCTTCACGAGGAAATCGGCCTGTGAGATACAGCCCCTGTAGAGATCCGCCGCGATTTCGACCTGGTCCGTGTCCGGCTCCATCTCGCCCGCGTAGACGTACCCCTGATTCTCCCGGATGTGCTTCTGGTAGCGGACGTTTCGCCGGCGCTCGATCAGCGAGTGGTCGCCGAACTTGTCGTGATACGGTGCACTCGGGTTGTAGAGAATGTGGACGTCGTTTAAGTGCGTGAGATAACAGAACGGCTCGTCCGTCGTTGCTCCCGACCGCGCCGCCTCGGCGATCCGTTCTCGAGTGGCGTCGACTGCCAACGAATCCTTCATCGTGTGCCGAAACGCGAGGCTGCTGACTTTTTCCATGCCGGCTCGGAGGAATCGGCGAGTTCCCCGCACAGTTTCGCTCGGCGAGAGTTCCGTGAGCCCGTCGGTCATCGCGTCGAACCCGTTCCGGACGTGCGAGGGATCCTCGAAGTAGTGGTGGTCGAACCCGCGGGTAATTTCGGCCGTATTGAGCCACCCGTTTCGACCGAACGATTGCGTATCGTATCCGTCGTCACTGAGAATATCCGCGAACGTCGGATGGTCGCCGATTACCTGTCCTTTGTCGTAGAGCCCGTGTTCGGGCGGGTAGAGTCCGGAAAAGATCGATCCGTGCACCTGAAGCGTCCAGACCGACGGCGAGATAGCGTTCGTGTAGACCGTCGACTCCTCGGCCAACCGGTCGAGAAACGGCGTCGTCGGCTTCTCGCCGGAGACGAACGAACAGTAGTCGGGGCGGAGACTATCGATCGAGACGAGAAGCACGTTCGGACGATCTGACGACATACACTAGTCGCCCGAGTAGTTCCACAAGTACTTTTCTATCACGGGAATCAGTCCTACGTACGTGATACCGACCGAATCGCCCCGAAGACAGCCCTCCCTCATCGTCTCGAGACTGCCATGAGGATCGGGCAGACCTCGTTTCTCCAGTTCGTCGCCGAAATCGCCGCCTCCGCGATCGGATTCGTCGCGACGATCTACTTCGCCCGCGTACTCGGCGCGGAAGTGCTCGGCTACTACGCCGTCGCACTGGCCGTCGTCACGTGGCTCGGCATCGGCGGGAAGATCGGCCTCTCGAGCGCCGTGACAAAGCGGATGAGCGAGGGCGAAGAGCCCTACGCCTACTTCTGGGCCGGTGTCACCATCGTCGGATCGATGTTCCTCGTCCTCGCGACGGGCGTCTTCGTCTTTCAGGACCAACTCAACGCCTACGTCGGCGAGGAAGTACACCTCATCGTCGTTCTCATGCTGTTGTCGGTCCTCTGTTATTCCCTGTTCAACGCCGCGCTCAAAGGACAGCACAAGGTCCACATCTACGCCGTCCTCAAGCCGCTGAAGATCGGCGGTCGCGCAGTTGTTCAGATCGCCCTCGTCTACGTCGGCTTCGAGTTGACCGGAATGCTCGTCGGCTACACCACGGGCTGGATCATGGCCGCGGTCATCGCCATCGCCGTTCTCACGCCAAAATTCGAGATGCCCGCCCGGCGTCATTACGAACGACTCGTCGAGTTCGCAAAGTACGCCTGGGTCGGAAAAGTACAGGGAAAGACCTTCAGCGAGGTCGACATCCTCGTTCTGGGTGCGCTCGTCTCGAGCGCCCTCGTCGGCGTCTACTCCATCGTCTGGGCGCTGTGTTCGTTCTTCATGATCTTCGGCACCGCCATCAGTACGGCGATGTTCCCGGAAATCAGCAAGCAAGACGCTGACGGGGAGGAAAGTCGGGTCTCGAGTTTGACGACCGACGCGCTCGCGTTCGCGGGCTTCGTCCTTATCCCGGGAATCGTCGGCGGAGTGCTCGTCGGCGACCGTGTGCTGGCGATCTACGGACTGGAGTTCGTCGAGGGCCACCACCTTCTCCCGATCTTGTTGGTGGGAACGCTGCTTTACTCGTATCTCGATCAACTCCTCAATACGCTCAACGGAATCGACCGCCCCGACATCGCTTTCCGCGTCAACAGCCTGTTTATCTGCTCGAACGTCGTCGCCAACGTTGGCCTCGTCTACGCGATCGGATGGACTGGCGCGGCGATCGGGACCGCGCTGTCGGCGGGGTTTGGCCTCGTGGCCGCGTTTTACGCGGCTCGAGCGCAGTTCTCCTTCGAGTTTCCCCTGACCGAAATCGGTCGACAGTGGGCCGCCGCGATCGCGATGGGCGCTGTCGTGTACCCGCTGACGACGCTCACCGGCCCGCTCTCGGAGAGTCTCGTGGCGACGCTCGTTACCGCCGGAATCGTCGGAATCGGCGCGACGGTCTACGTCGGCGTACTGTTCGCGATGTCGCCCAAGTTTCGGACCGTCGTTCGGAACAATGCGCCGGTCGACATTCCGCGCGTTGCTGGTCGCTAATATCGACACCTGACCACCCCAACGGTTTCCAGGCCGACGTCTCGCTCAGAGCACGTCGGCGTAAATATCGAGAATTCGATCTCCGATCCGATCCCAGCTGACTTCTCGAACTTCCTCGCGACCGTTCGAGCGCGCTTCTGCCTCGAGAACTGAGACGAGGTGATCGATCAGTTCATCCTCGGTTTCGCCGACGCCCGAGGGCGAAACGTCCTCGAGTCGCGTGCGCACGTCGCCGACGGCGGTCGAGACGACCGGCAGATCGCAGGCCATCGCCTCTTTGACCGTGTTCGGCGAGCCCTCGTGTTTCGAGGTGAGCAATAGGGCGTCGGCGGCGTTCATGTAGACGGGGACTTCCTCGTGATCGACCCCGGAGATAGTCTGCAGTTCGATATCGTCTTCGAGGCGCGCTCGAGCGCCCTCGACGACGCGCTCGGCCAGGGGATAGTTTTTGCGCTCGTACGCGGGGGAGTACGGAAACAGAACTTGCCTTTTGTCCGGCTCCCAGCCGACTCGCTCGCGGGCTTGGGCTCGATCCATCGGTTCGAAGCGCTCGAGGTCGATGCCGCTCGGGAGGATGTGAGCAGCGCGGCCCAGCAGTTCGCGCATCTCCTCGCTTCGAACGGTGATCGCGTCACAGCGCCAGGCGCAGGCCTTCGTTACCCGGCCGTCGAAGCCGACGACGTCGGATCCCCACAGCGTGAGGACGACGGGAAGCGACAGCTGGGTGATCGCGTAGGGGGCGGTAAGTCCGTAATTCGCGTGAATCACGTCGTAGTCGCCGTCCCGAAGCGCTCGCCGCACGCGCGGGAGAAATTCGATGTACTCCCACGCCCCCCGACCGCTTCCCATGTCGCCGTCGATCTGGTCTTCGCCCGGAACCACGACGACCGTCGTGTCGACGCCCTTGGCCTCGAGGGTCTCGATCTGCTGGTCGAAAAACACCTCCCGCGAGGTCGTTAGGTGGAGGACTCGAAGCGGACGATTTGAGGGCATCGTCGATCAGGACTCCTCGCCGATCAGCGACGAGTTCGATTTCGAGAGTCCGTACAGGTAGCCAAAGCCGACGGCCGCGGTGAAGACGAAAATCGCGACGAGCTGTTTGACCTTCGGAAGCGACGGGCCAGCGAGGAGGCTCTTGAGTCGTGCTGGCACGAACCCGAGCATGAGCTGTTTCAGGTAGTCGTTTTTATCGCCCGACGCCTCGGGGAGGAGCAGGTCCATGATTCGTTTCGAGTACCCCTGCCAGAACGAGCGGAAGACGAGCCAGCGAAACTCGCCGCGGTAGTCGAAGAGCTTGTGGTGGACGACGGCGTCCGTGTTGTAGATCACGCCGGTTCCGTACTTGTTTGCGATTCGGATGCAAACTGGGGCTTCGTGGGCCTGAATGTGCCTGTCGCCTTTCCGGCCGGTGTTCTGGTCGTAGCCGCCGACGTTCAAGAAGATGTCCCGTCGATAGGAAATGTTCGAACCGTACGTGTTTCGCAACTCCTCCATGTGCTCGCCCATTCCGCGCTCGTCACAGCCGACGAGCCAGTAGAACTCCGCGGGGAAGAAATCGGGCTTTTCGGTCACCCAGTCGGCCGCAACGTGGCCGCCGACGGCGTTTGCGTCGGTTTCCTCGTAAACTCGAGTGAGTTCGTCGATCCAGTCGGGTTCGGCGACGGCGTCGTCGTCGATGAACGCGACGACCTCGCCGTCGGAGAGTTCGGCACCTTTCGTTCGGCTGTAGGAGATGCCCTGGTTCTCGTCGTTACAGTGCAGGGTAACGCCCTCGTGTCCCCCGTAATCGTTCTCGACGCGCTCGAAGACATCCTCGTTTCCGTCGACGACGATCACGGTCTCGAGGGGGTCGTACGTCTGTGCGAGGACGCTGTCGACGCATTCGGAAAAGACGTCGTAGCGCTCCATCGCGTACGTGCAAATGACGACGGAGACCTTCATCGCTGGTCGGTTGCGGTGAACGGCGAATAAGCCTTTTCGTTCGGCTGCCGTGAGTGTCGGTTCCGCCGAAACGGGGAGTCGACGCGTACCGTACTGATTGCGTGATTTGCCGTCCAACTGATAACACAGCGTATCCGCCGGAGATACTCCTCAATAGATCGAATAATCCGATAGTTGAGTCGACGAGTAGATGACAAAGCTTATTCTTGGCTTGGGACAGTTCCAAGTGAATGAGTACCGACACCGAACGCGTCGGAGAGGAAACGGAGTCCTCCTTCCTCGAGACGTTGAAGCAGTGGTATCATCTTCCCGTTATCGGGATTGTGATGCTGTTTATGTACTGGGTCCGGGTTCGGCCCCAGGATAACTTCACGTACGAAGACGGCACGCCGATGCTTGGTGGTATCGACTCGTATTATCACTGGCGGACGATCGAGTGGACATCGGAAAATTATCCGAATACGATGCCGTTCGACGTATTTACCGGGTTTCCGTCCGGACGGTACGTCGGCCAGTTCGGCACCTTGTTCGACCAGATCATCGTTACGGCGGCGATGATCGTCGGCCTCGGTGACCCTTCTTCTGAGACGCTCTTTACCGTCGCCATACTGTCCGTTCCAGTGATGGCCGCGCTCGTCGCGATCCCCGTTTTCTTCATGGGACGACGGCTCGGCGGGACGTTCGGCGGCATCGTCTCGATCGTTATTCTCGCGCTCGTCCCCGGCCAGTTCCTCAGCCGAACCACGGTCGGCCAACTGCAACACCACGTCGCCGAAGTGTTGTTCATGGCGATCGCCGTGCTGGCGATGATGGTCGCGCTTCGGGCCAGCGAACGAGAGCAACCGATCTACGAACTGTTGCTCGACAAGGACTGGGAGACGCTCAAAGCGCCGACGATCTACAGCGCGCTCGCGGGGCTCGCACTCGCACTCTACATTTGGGTCTGGCCGCCGGGCGTCGTCCTCGTCGGTATCCTCGCAATTTTCTTTACCGTTCAGCTCTGTCTCGATTACGTTCGCGGCGTTTCGCCCGATCACGTCGCCTACGTCGGCGCCGTGAGCATGGGCGTCACCGCACTGATTACGGCGTTGCTCATCGAAGAGTGGAGCTCCAGCGCGACGAGTTTCGGCTACGTCCAGCCGACCGCCGCGCTGTTGGTCGGAGTCGGCTGTGTGTTCATGGCCTGGCTAGCACGCCAGTGGAACAACCGAAATATCGAACGAATGTATTACCCGGCGGCGATCGGCGGGTTGATTCTGGTCGCGTTCCTCACCATGGCAGTGGCGCTTCCGGAACTCTTCGATACGATCTACGACAACCTCGTTCGACGGCTATTCCCGTTCGGCGGCGTCGACACAGATGCGACGATTCAGGAAGCCCAACGGCCGGACGACTTCCTCTCGACGCACGTCTTCAACGAGTTCGGAGCGGCCTTCTACACGATGTTGCTCGGCATCGCGTTCCTCATCGCGAGGCCGTACTTCGGTCGCGAGTTCCGCGCCGAACACACGCTCGTGATCGTCTGGGCGATATTCCTGACGAGTATGGCCGCGACGCAGGTTCGATTCTCTTACTATCTCGTTCTCGCAGTTGCCGTGCTCAACGCGGTGTTCATCGCGGATATCGGCCGGATCATTAATCTCGATCTCGAGGCAGGCCTCGAGAGCGTCAGACAGATCGAAACCTACCAGGTGATCGCTATCGGAATGGTCGTACTGGTCGTCTTCGCGTCGATTCCACTCGCCGCAGGCGGCGGCGTCTGGACGCTCACCGCGAGCGAACCGGAGAACCCGGGCCCACAGCCCCATTCCGATTCGATGATCTGGCAGCCGTCGAACGAGTGGCTCGCAGAGAACACGCCCGAACCGGGTAACTACGGCGGTGCGGACAACGCCAGCGAACTCGACTACTACGGCACCTACGATTATCCCGAGGGCGGTGACTATCAGTACCCCGAGGGAGCGTACGGGGTTATGTCGTGGTGGGACTACGGCCACCTGATAACGACCCAGGCCGAGCGGATTCCACACTCGAACCCGTTCCAGCAAAACGCTCGTTCTTCCTCGGCGTACCTTACCGCCGACTCGGAAGAACGCGGCGAGATGATCCTCGACGCGATTAGAGACGACGCGGACGTCGACTGGGAAGACGTCTCCGACGAGGAACTCGAGGCCGCCCTCGAGGAAGTCGACGCGGGCGACGAGGAGATGCGCTACGTGATGATCGACGGCTCGATGGCTGGCGGCAAGTTCGGTGCGATCACGCAGTGGACCGGCCCCGACCAACAGGCGTACTCGCTCCCGGCGGACTACGAGGAGGGCGAGACCATCACCGCCGACGACCTCGAGGACGACGACTTCATCGACGAGACGCTCTACGGCCAGACGATGCTCTCGCAGCTGTACTTCGACGACGCCCACGGGTTAGAGAACTACCGGCTCGTCCACGAGAACAACATCGATACGACGACGTTCATCAGTTACGCCATCATGGACGGCGACGAGGTCCTCATGGATGACGGCCAGCCACAGATGGGCGTCAACCTGGAGTATACAGAGGCGCTCGACAACGAACTCAATCAGATTCACCAGCAATCGCCGTACGACGTCGAGACCTTCGGCGGGCAGATCGGTTCCGGCGTCAAAACCTTCGAGCGCGTCGAAGGTGCGACGATCACCGGAAACATCGACGACGACGAGCTCGCCGGCGACGATAGCGCGATGATCACCGCGACGCTCGAGCTCGAGACCGAAGGCGAGCGAACCGTCGGCTACGCGCAGGAAGCCGATATCGAAGACGACGGAAGCTTCGAGCTGACGGTGCCGTACGCGACCGAAGAGGAACTCGACGTCGACGACGGCTACACCGACAGCAGCGTCGAGGCGCTCGACGACTACAACCTCACCGTGACGTCCACCGAAGGCAATCTGGATTACGTCCACCAGTACTACGGAGAAATCGACGTCTCCGAAACGGCTGTCGTCGAAGGCGGAGAAGTCGACGGCGTGGAATTCGAACCGGCCGAAGACGACGAGGACGGCGATCCAGCCGACGACGTAGAGGACGGCGAAGAAGCTGACGACGACGAAGAAGTTGACGACGAAGAAGGCGAGGACGCGGATGACGACCTTCCAGAAGAAGATGACGGCGACGAATCCGCAGGTGACGAAGACGAAACTGACGAGGCTGAAGCCGACGCCGAGGACGACGCCGAAGCCGACGCCGACGCCGAAGCCGGTGCAGAGGACGATGAAGCCGAGGACGACGAGACTGACGGTAACGAGGAGTAATCCCGGCCCGCGGTAGTTGATCCGCTTTTGCGTTTGACACGTCCGAAGGCGAGTGAGAACGCTTTTGCCGACACCTAGAATACCCTCGAGCGATGCGTGAATTTCTCCTCGTCTACTGCAAGGGGTTCTCGATGGGTGCGGCGGATGTCGTTCCGGGGGTTTCTGGCGCAACGATCGCGCTGATCGTCGGCATCTACGATCGGATGATCCGGGCGATCACGGCGATCGATCCGCGGGAGTTCGGTCCGGCGGCTCGCGTTCACACTCAGGAGGGACGCGAGGCGTTGCTCGAGTTGGTCGAGCGAACGGATGCGGTGTTTTTGCTAGCGCTCGGACTCGGTATCTCGACGGCGATCGTGGTTCTCTCCCGAGTGATGAATTACGCGGTGAACTCGTTACCGGTGCCAACCTACGGCTTTTTCTTCGGACTGATCGCCGCGTCGGCGATCGTCCTCTACGGGAATATCGAGACGTGGACGCCGAAGCGAGTCGGCGTCGGTGCGGTCGCAATCTTGATCGCGCTCGCCGTTACTGGGGTCACCGGAACTGATGCGTCTCACGGCCTACCGATGGTATTCCTCGCAGGTGCCGTCGCGATCTGTGCGATGGTGTTGCCCGGTGTGTCGGGTGCTTTCTTCCTCCTCATCCTCGGCCAGTACGAGTACATGACCGGCGTGTTGAGCACGTTCGTCGACGGCGTCCTCGGACTGGTCAACGGCGAGTCGCTCGCACCCGTCGTCGATGCTGGCGGTATCGTCGCCGTCTTCGGTGTCGGTGCCGTCATCGGTCTGTTTTCGATGGCTCACCTCGTTCGCCACGCGCTTGATCGGTACCGCGCCGCGACGCTCGTCTTTCTCGTCAGTTTGATGGTCGGAGCGCTTCGACTGCCGCTCGAGGAGGTGCTGACTAACCTCGGCGAGACGACTGCTGGATCGCCAACCGCCGCTGTGCTCGCCGCGGTAATCGGCGGATTCGCGGTACTGCTCGTCGATCGGCACACTGACGACCTCGAGTATTCGTGAACGAAGCGACGAGGTAGCTTACTACTCTCTGTTGTGCGAGCGCGCCCGATTCACTCGTTTCCCTCGCATTCGAAGTACGAATCTGATGGAAATGAGGCGAGGCAATCGCCTCTCTGCTGGCATTTGTCTTCTCGCAACGCGCTGAACTTATATTTTTAGGGATGTATTTTACATAAAAAATCTCTGGTAACATAAGATAAATTTATTACCAATGGTAACTATGTACAGAATGCAATGTCCGCAACAGAATCCATGAAAAGTTACCTCGCATCGCACCCACGAATGATCGGCGCGCTGTTCACGCTCGTGTTGTTCCTCAGCCAGGTTGGGACGGTGGCCGCTGGAACGTACACGCAAGTTGGTCCGTAATACTTCAGTATAACAAACAATTTGAGAAGTGCAGATGTTTCGTTGCCGGTTCAGAAGTTCCTGTGGATCTTTCTATACTCTCGCCAATTCCATATAAGCCGTAATAATATCGCCTTCAGTTAATCGGGAGCGGCCCAATACCGTCATTCCACCGTAAGTCGCCGTCGATTAGAACGGGTAATTCCGTCCAGGTGAGGTATTCTTCTAACGGCGGTTTTTCAACTCTTGAAGCTGGTGGATGGCCAGGACTCAGGTGCAAATCATCGACAACTTCGAGAGAAGATGCTGTTACCGATCCGAGTTTGAATTCCTTCGTCGAATACGACCGTAATGCGAACCCGAACTCGGAATCGTCGTGTTCTTCGAGCGTAATAATCGATGGAGCACCGCCCTCCGTTTGAGCGATATCTACGGACCCGTCGCCGACGATGAGGTACTCGTCACCGAGCGTCGAGTTCTCTCGCGTGATTTCGAGCGCGCCTCGGAGAGAAAACCCTCGGTTGAGCAATCGAGCCATCATTTCGCCAGTTTCGACGGCATACTCATTTATGACATCGTTATACGTACTCACGCCGCCGTATGCGCCACGTTGAGTGAGTGCAAGTCCCTGTTCGTACGAGCGACAGGCGTTCAGGAAGAAAACCCCGACATCAACCGACTCGAGTGTTCTCACGTCGAGATCCCCGTCAAGGCATTTGATGCCATCCTCGGTGGCGTGGCCAATGTAATGGACGAAATCGTACCCACCGTCAGTCAACAGCTCTGCGAGCCGATCCGTACTGACACCGAACTCGGAGTCGATATCGAATGGAAGCGTTTCGCGGTTCCCGTAGGTTTGATCCAGAAAGTCATGTTCGTCTGTCATCCGTGCATCGTTACAGACGAGTAAAATTTCGATCGATTCGCGTAGTGACCCGCGAGATAATTGACTACGGTATGCCTCGATCGACGCTTTTGAGGCACTGACTGGAATATCCTCACCGAACCACGCGTGTTCGATGGATTCCTCGGTGACGGCTGGTGCAATGAAGGATTCGCCGCT
Source organism: Halostagnicola alkaliphila (assembly GCF_055379965.1). Classification (NCBI taxonomy): domain Archaea; kingdom Methanobacteriati; phylum Methanobacteriota; class Halobacteria; order Halobacteriales; family Natrialbaceae; genus Halostagnicola; species Halostagnicola alkaliphila. The sequence continues at coordinate 1,455,736 of NZ_AP043826.1, forward strand.
CCTAGACAGGTCTGGATTTTCAGTCCTGTACTCGCTCGCCGAACGGACGAATTGAGTGTTTGTCGGATCCTGATGGGGTATTCCCTGTCTCGAATTTCCTCGAGTTTCCCGGACGATTCCAAGCTCGTTGACGATAAACGGAAGCAGTTCGACGTTAGAAGGGGTAGATGGGAGATGGGCGGTCAGTGGCCATCGGGGGATATACTGTTCGATCCAGTTGTACGGAATATCGAGATACCGTTCGAGTTGTTCGGACAGGGACAGCGAGTATGTTTCGGCGAGATCGAATGGAATCTCTCCCTCCAGCGTCGTTCGCTCGTGAAGTTTGTTTCCGAAAATCCCCTCAGTTCGGGTCAAACAGTCGAGGAAGAAAACCTGTTTTAACAGTTGAGCGAACTCGTCTTCTAATTCGCGCTCCGGTCCGAGTGAATAGTTGAACTCGTTTGTTTCCAGTGTAGGCTCGGATCCTGGCCGAACTGTTGCTCCGAGATAGAACGCGAGCGGGGCGGCGTAGAACAAGTTCCGGTAGTCCGGTGGAACGGTTATACAAATGTCGTGGTCGGGTTGTTCGATCCCGTCCGGTATCTGTAGTTCGTCTCCGAGTTTGATGAGTGGAGGGTGTCCTCGGAGTGTTGGCCATGCCCGCTCTGGACTCGTCGTTTTCAACGCTGAAGGAAACGCAGACACCGCTTTCATCATCGGTTCTATCTCACGGGGAGTCGTGATCGTCTCGGCAGGGTGTTCGTGGAGGGATCTCATACCGAGCCCGACGGCCGTTTCGGTATCGATGGATATTCGAATCGACTTCATTCCCACTTGTATCGTTGCCGAGCAATCAAGTTGCACGTACAGTCTAATTGGTCCACTCAGACCGACGAACTGCGTCCCGTCACCGAAACTGATCGAATCACCCGCGTCTAAATTCTGTTTTGCTCGACCCGTTTCATCGTGAGTTGTGACAGAATAGAGTTGATCAAAAACGAGTTCGGTAGTTTCAAATTTACAAGATTTGTCTACGGGAAAATGAAAATTTTCCGTCGGTACTGGTGTTGGAGAGATAGGTTTGGAGGTCTTAATCTGTAGTCGCCTTTGCTCGATCGAATCATATACTTCGAGCCCGGTTGGTTCTGTCGTGTCTTCAAATTCAATACTCATGCTACCTCTTCACTATCTATCAAATGTATGCAGACTACAAAAAATAACCGCTAGTTGTGCCGTCATCGCGCCGTGACGAGTGACCGAAACGCGATGGGGGAAAACCGCGGTTCGACCGTGCTCGGACGACGCCCGGATCCCGTCGACGTCAGTCCAACACGCTCGAGAACTCCCCGATCGGCGAGTTCGTACAGGAATCGCGTGGCCGTACTGGCGGTTACATCTGACTCCGATTCGATAGCGTGTGCGACCTCGCGAATCGGCTCTGATCCGTCCGAAACGGACAACAGATCGAGTAGTACCTGTTGACGGCTACTTGACAATGCTAGCGCTCGATCGATATGGATACCGTCTCTTGGCACGTCCACCATCGCCGCCTCGAGGTTCAGATCCCGGATCTGCGTTGCGTCGTCTTCGTTTGCGAGGACCGCTGCGACGAACAGGGCCGCGAGCGCATCGTGAGCGTTTCCGTCCGCCCAATCGGCGAGGTTGCGGATCGAATCGTGATCCACCGCGCTGGCGGCGAGTCCGGCCGATGCCCGATCGGCCAGTATATCGACGAGTTCGTGCCGGTGATACGCCGGAACTGTTATCGTCGAACCGTGCCAGTCGTCGGGCTCGCACGTGCCGACCACGGCGGTTCCGACGTGGTCGCTGACGGGTTCGAGCAGTTCGAGTACGCGATCGTACTCGAGGGTTTCGGGCTCGTCGTGGTGATCAATGGCGACGACCGCGCGGTGGTTGGGTCGGTCGAGTTTCGCCACAAAGCGTTCTCGAAGTTCGTCGGTTCCAATTCCGCTTTCGGGAACCGCCTCGTCGGTGACCGTCGAAAGGGCTTCGCGATAGAACGCGAACGGCGTCTTGACCCGACGGCCGTCGATATAGAGGAACCACGTCGTCGGTCCGGTTCGCTCCATTCGCGTCGACGTTCCGATTACCCGGCCGGAGTCGCCGAAGGTGTCGTTCAGTTCCGCGAACAACGCTGTAACGACCGCGGAGGTCCCCGACCCCGCCGGCCCGACGACTGCGACCGGTGGCGGTAACTCGCCGTCGAACACCGGCTCGAGAACGTCCAGACAGCGCTCGAGGACGGAGCCCCGACCGACGGGTTCCGGCGAGTGGACGGCGGGGCTGAGATACGCTCGATCGACGACGAGCTGGCCGCCGTTGTGTGCGGACTGTCTTCTGGCGACGCGTTCGTGCAGATCCATTACGCCGCTTCTCCTCCGCCCGCTTGGGCCCCTTCGGAGTCGACCAGCGCCGCCGAAAGCACCTCGAGCGGGTGTTTGATCTCGTAGCCGGTCCCGTGTTCCATCTGCATCGCACAGGTCGGACACTCCGTCATCCCGGACTCGGCGTCGGCTCCCTCCATGTGCTCGAACATCTCCTCGCCGATTTTCATCGACGTTTCGTAGTTCTCCTCCTTCCAGCCGTAGGTGCCGGAGATGCCCGAACACGAGTCTCCGACGTCGTGTGCGTCGACGCCGTCGATGGCTGAGAGCACTTCGACGGTCTGGCCGTCGAGGCCCTGATTTCGTGCATGACACGGTGCGTGGTAGGCAAAGTTCGACGTGTCGACGCTCGCGGTCTCGAGTTCGCTCTCGAGGTCCTCGTGAATCCGGAGGAACTCGAGGGCCTCCCAGGTGTGTTCGGCGACCGTTTCGGTGTCCTCGAAGTCGAAGAGTTCGGGGTACTCCTGGCGGAGCGACATCGAACACGACGTACAGGAGGCGATGATGTCAGCGCCGTCTTTGATCGCCGAGGCGAGTTCCTCGACGTTCGTCTCGGCGGCGCGTTCGGCGTCGCCGAGCATTCCGTTCGCGTACATCGGGGTCCCCGAACACCGTTGCTCCGGAACCAGCACCTCGTAGCCGAAGTGTTCGAACACCCGAACCATCGCCTTCCCGACCTCGGGCGTGTTGTAGTTCGAGTAACAGCCGTGGAAGTACGCGACGCGTTTGCTTTCGTCGGCGCTCGAGTCGTCTCGTCGCTCCCTGGCGTCTCGAGCGTTCTCCCTCGAGGCCTCGTTCCTGCCTCGTTTTTCCCACCACTCGCGGAACGTCTCCGTCGCGAACGACGGAAACTCCCGTTCGCTCGTGATCCCCAGTAGCTTCTCGTTTATGACCTGTGTCACTGTCAACCCCATCACGAAGTTTGTGAGGCGGGGTACTTTACTTCCGATGCGAGCCATCGCTCCGTAGTTCGAGAGGAGCCGATTTCGCCAGTATTCCCGAGAGAATTTGCTCATGTTCTCCTCGACATACTCGCCTCGAGCGGTGTTGTGCATCTGCGAGAGGGGTACTTCGGAGGGGCAGGCGTTATCACAGCGCATGCAGTTCGAACACTTCATCACCGATTCGTCGATGTCGTGGTCGTCCTGTCGCTTGAGCCGCCATTGCTCCGGTCCCTGAAACTTCGGCCCGGGGAACTCGTCGTCGACCTCGGCGACGGGACAGTTCGTATCGCAGGTCGAGCACTTGTAACAGTCGTCGGCCCCCGGTCGGAGATCCATCTCCTCGGAGTCCGGAAATATCTGTACTGGTTCGAACTCGTCGCTTCCCGATCCGTCGTCCGTTGGCTGTTGTGCATCGCTCATCGAATCACCGTCGTGTGTCCGTCGGTCGCCGACGACTGTGGCCGGCGTTTGGTTCGTCGGTTCCGTTGGCCGCACCGCTCGAACGACTCGTTCGTTGATCGAAGTACCATCATTCGCTCGCCTCCCGGCCCGCACGGCTCCCGGCGGCGTATCCGGTCGCCAGCGAAACTCCGCTGGCGGATTTTTCCGCGGCGGCGTCGAACCCGCCCAGTATCGCGCCCGCGGCCCGGAGGTTCGAAAACTCGACCTCGCCTGACGTTGCCCCGTCGATTCTCTCGACCGGTCGTAACTTCCGATCGACCGAGACCCCAAATTGAGCGAAGGGCTGTTCGCCGAAGGCGTCCTCGACGAACCAGTCGTAGCGATCCGCGCTGTGGGCAACGTGACAGTCGAAAATCGGTTCGTAGACTCGATCCCGATCCGATTGGACGCCTTTGCCGACCAGTCCGCCCGTCGCGAGCACGTACTGGTCTGCGTGGTAGGGGACTCGCTGTCCCTTCCGATCGACGATCACGTGATCAATTTTCGGGTCGGATCTCGACTCGCCGTCGGACGCGGCTTCGTAATCGACGACGGGAACGCCCGTCGTTACCCGAACCCCCGCCTCCTCGAGTGCGTCGTACAGCAGTTCCTCGAGTCGAACGCCGGGGAGGCTCGGCGGCCCCATGGGGACCTCGAAGACGTCGACGCCGAGTCGTTCCTCGAGATCGCGGCGAACGGTGTTCGCGTGTTCGTCTCCCAGAATCGCCGGGAGTCCGACCCGAGATTCGTCCTCGAGTTCCCTCCCGATCGCGTGAGCGAGCGCTGCCCGCGCTGGACCGTCTCCGGCACCCGTATCGACCGGTTCGTCCCGCTCGAGGATGTGTGCGTACCGAGTGATTTTCGCATCCGACCGCTTAATTCCGGGGAACGAAAGCGTAACGCCTCGGCTCTCGAAGGGGACCCCGGCCGCCTGGAGGTGGTCCGAAGCAAGCGGAGCGTCGAAGTCGGGGAGGGTCTCGAAGCCGACCAGGAGGGCGTCTCGAGGGTCGCTCGCGATGCCCGCGGCGGTCGTCGTCGGATACCGCGCGGTCGGCTTGACGGTGCCGCCATGAGTCGGAACGAGCGCGTTCGCGTCGGTGTGTTCGCCCGCGTAGGCGTCGCCGGTTATCGAATCGAAAAACAACAGGGCCTCGCGAACCGTCTCGAGGCCGACTCGTTGGTACGGATGGCCGTCGGGGAGGGACGGGATGGTCTCGAACGGGTCGACCAGCGGTTCGTTCGTTTCAGACTCCTCCCGTCCGCCGTCAGTCTCGGCGACGCCCGCTGGCAGATAGCCCAGCACGTCGATGAGGCCGCTGGCGTGACGGAGCGTGCTCTGTTTGTAACTGACGAGGCGAACCGTCGCGTCGTGTTCGGCCGCCGAAAGCGCGGCCGTCGCACCGGCCAGTCCGCCGCCGATGACGAGCACGTCGTCTTCGATCGCCATTTCAGCGATCGCCCCCTTCTGTGCGGCGGTTGCCCTCGTTGGTGTAGCGGCCGCCGCCGTCGGTGTCGCAGTCACCACCGTCGGTGTATCGGTCGCCCCCGTTGGCGTGGCGGTCACCCCCATCGGTGTACGCGGAGTCGCCCGAAACACCGCCGGGACCGCTACTTGAGGTCCCCGTATCCGGCCCGCTGTCGAACGCGCCGTAGGCAACCTGCTCGTCGTTACCCGCCGGATCCCTATCTCGGTTCATCGTCGTCGCGTGCAGGGAGTAGTTGAGCATCGCCTGGGAGAGTTGCTCTCCCCAGAGGGCGTGGCGTTCGCCCTTCCAGCGTTCCTGAAAGAGTTCGTCGAGGGCCGCCCGGGTCGTCTCCTCGTCGTACTCGGGGTGGAGCTCGCAGGCCATCTGCTGGCAGCAAAAGCCGCCCTGACAGTTCCCCATCGAGGCTCGAGTCCGGATTCGAACGGCGTTGAGGTCCGAGCCGGATTGGGTTATCGCGTCCTGTATCTCCGCTCGCGTCACGCCTTCGCAGTTACAGATCACCGGGTTTGGATCGTCGGTCTCGAGAACGTCCGCGGACCGACTTCCGAGTCGCTGTTTGCTCCGACGGGCGACCGGCGACCGGAGGCCGAAGTCGTCCATCGCGTCCTCGAGTTCCGCGTGGTTCTCGCTACCCGGAAGCGCCTCGTCGGCGGTGTCACAGGAAGCGCGTACGCCGAGTTTTTCGCAGACGTGATCGGAGATTTCCTCGGCCATCGCCCGGTAGGTGGTGAACTTACCGCCGACGATGGTCGACATGCCGGAAACGCCGTCCCTGTCGGCGTGATCGAGCAGGAAGAAGTCCCGCGTGATGTCCGTCGGATCCTGCGTTCCGGTACCCGGCGGCTCGTAGAGCGGTCGAACGCCCCAGAACGAGCGGATCGTTCGCGATCCCTCGAGTATCGGGAGCAGTTCCGAGAGCGTGTCGATCATCATGTCGACCTCCCAGTCTTCTTCGGGGTAGTCGTCGGGATCGTCGACTTCCTCGTCGGTCGTCCCCAGAATTGCCGTCGTCTCGTGGGGGACGACGATGTCCGCGTCTCCCTTCGGTCGGCACCGGTTGATGACGGTGTCGACTTGCCGCACGTTCATGATCGTCATCACACCCTTGGAGGGCCGAACCGCGACCTCGAGGTTCGCCATCTCGCCGATCTGTCCGGCCCACGCGCCGGTCGCGTTGACGACGTAGTCGGCCGTGATCTCCTCGGTCGTTCCGGGGGAGCTGTGAACCCGTTTTCCGGGTCCCGAGTCGTGTTTCACCTCGACGCCGTAGATGTCGTCGCCGTCCCGGAGAAGGTCGACGACTTCGGCGTGCGTTTCGACGCGCGCGCCGTGTCTTTCGGCGTCGAGCGCGTTCGCGACGCAGAGCCTGAACGGATCCACGGCCCCGTCCGGAACTTTGATCGCGCGTTTGACGTCGCTCGCGAGATACGGCTCGACCTCGCGGGCTTCTCGACCCGAGAGAACTTCCGCGGGGATACCGCACTCGCGACACCCCTCGAGTTTTTCTCGAAAGTACTCGTCGGGATCCTCCGGTCGCTGGACGAACAGGCCGTCGGTCATCTCGACGCAGTGGCCCGCGATGTCTTGCAAGATTTCGTTTTCTTCGATACACTCCGTCGCGCTGGCCTGATCCGAAACCGCGTACCGGCCCCCGCTGTGTAAGAGTCCGTGCATTCGACCGGTCGTTCCGCCGGTCAGATTTCCTCGCTCGACGAGGGTTACCTCGAGTCCGCGCCGAGCCAGATCCCTGGCGATCCCACAGCCGGTCGAGCCGCCGCCGAGAACGAGAACCGCCGTATTGCGTGCCATCCCTTCACCAACAAGTTGGGCCGGGGCCTCTTTATTTTATCGACGCTCCGGTACCGCCCATAACGAACTTCGTAGGTGCGATAGATTCGCGATAGCTTTCGAAGTCGAAACACGCCTGGATCGATACCGCGAGAACTATCCTCCGAATAAAATCGGCTTATAGCCCATTAACGGGGTTTAGCAGGTGTGTAAATCCGTTGTCGACTACCGAACGAACAGTATGTACGGAAACATTTATCACGATCGTAGATATTGTTTACCAGTAACACGCGATCGGCAGTAAACAAATCGCGTGCCGATTCAGGGTGACAACAAGTGACAGACTCAACATACGTCGGCGCAGTCGATCAGGGGACGACCGGGACACGGTTTATCGTCTTTGACCACGGCGGACAGGTCGTTACGAACGCATACGAGAAACACGAACAGATCTATCCGGAACCCGGCTGGGTCGAACACGACCCGATGGAAATCTGGGAAACGACCAAGAGCGTCATTACCACGGCACTCGGCCAAGCGGGGATCAGTCCGGAGCAACTCGAGGCCATCGGCGTGACGAACCAGCGAGAGACGACGGTCCTCTGGAACGCCGACTCCGGCAAACCGGTTCACAACGCCATCGTCTGGCAGGACCGCCGAACCACGGATCGTGTCGAGCAACTCGAGGAAGACGGCATGGTCGAGGAAATCCGCACGAAAACCGGTCTCGAGGCAGACGCCTACTTCTCCGCGACGAAAGCCGAGTGGCTCCTCGAGAACGCGGATCCGATCAAACTCGAGCGAAGCCGGCCGGAAGACATCCGCGACCGGGCCGAAAACGGCGAAGTGCTGTTCGGAACGATCGATAGCTGGCTCATTTACAACCTCACCGGGAATCACGTGACCGAGGTCACGAACGCCTCGCGCACGATGCTGTACAACATTCACGACCTCGAGTGGGACGATGACCTCCTCGCGGAGTTCGACGTGCCACGCGAGATGTTGCCCGAGGTCCGGCCCTCGAGCGACGACGAGACGTACGGAACGACGGATCCCGACGGATTCCTCGAGGCGGAGATTCCGGTCGCCGGCGCGCTCGGCGACCAGCAGGCCGCCCTCTTCGGCCAGACGTGTTTCGAGGCGGGCGAAGCGAAGAACACCTACGGCACGGGCTCGTTCTTCCTGATGAACACCGGTAGCGAAGCGGTCGAGAGCGACCACGGGCTGCTCACGACGATCGGCTTCCAGCGCTCGGGCGAACCCGTCCAGTACGCGCTCGAGGGGTCGATCTTTATCACCGGCGCGGCGATTGAGTGGCTCGAGGACATCTCCCTGATCGACGATCCCTCTGAAACCGCCGAACTCGCACGGAGCGTCGACTCCACTGACGGCGTCTACGTCGTGCCCGCGTTCACGGGACTGGGCGCGCCTCACTGGGATCAGCGCGCGCGTGGAACCATCCTCGGAATGACCCGCGGAACGCGAAAGGAACACATCGTCCGGGCGACCCTCGAGTCGATCGCCTACCAGACCAGAGACGTCGCGGAGGCGATGGAGGCCGATTCGGGGATCGAAATGACCTCGTTGAAAGTCGACGGCGGCGCGGTGAAGAACAACTACCTCTGTCAGCTCCAGTCGGATATCATCGGCTCGGAGATTTCGCGACCGGTCGTCGACGAGACGACGGCGCTCGGATCGGCTTACGCGGCCGGGCTCGCCGTCGGCTACTGGAGCGACGTCGAGGGCCTTCGGGACAACTGGCAAATCGATAGGCAGTTCGAACCAGAGATGGACGCCGAGGACGCCGACGACATGTACAGCCGATGGTCCGACGCTGTTGACCGGTCGCTCGATTGGGCGACGGACGGTGTGGATGAATGATCGACGCGCTGTTCGATCTCGCGAACATGATCGCCGCCCTCGGTGGCGGTGCGTTCGGCGCGGCGTTCGGTCCGCTTCCGGCGTTCGTCTTCACCGGCTTCATGGTGATCGCCGGCGAGGCGTCCGCGCTCGCTGGCGGCGACGGGATGATCACCGACCAGATCGCCTTCGGACCTGCGTTCTCTCCGGCGGTCAGTTTCGCCGGCGGCGTGGCGGCGACGGCCTACGCCGCGAGACGGGGCTACATGGACGGCTTCCCGAGCGATTATCATCAGGCGAAAAACATCTCTCAGGCGCTCGGAACGAAGCCTGACGTGCTCGTCGTCGGTGCCGCATTCGGCTTGCTCGGCTGGTGGTTACAGGTGGCCTCTGACACGCTCGCGCTACCCTACGATCCCATCGCGATGGGTGTCGTGCTCTCGGCGATCTTCCACCGATTGATCCTGGGCTACAGCATCATCGGAACTGTTCGCGGGAGCAATATCCTCGATATGAGCCCGTTCGAGCGCGGAGAGCGACGAACGGCCACGGACGGCGGAGAAGTCATCGCCGCAGATGAACCAGCCAACGGCGCCGCGAAAACGGCCACGGAGCCCGGACGGTTCGCCGTCGAACCGTGGCTCCCACACCAGTACCAGTGGGGCCACGTCGCGACCATCGGTGCGTTCGCCGGCATCCTCGGTGGGTGGATCGCCATCGCAAGTCAGAGCCCGTTCCTGGCGTTCGGGATCAGCGCGGCGTCGCTTTTGTTCCTCAACCTCGGAATCGAGAAGGTGCCGGTAACCCATCACATCACGCTACCCGCCGGAACGGCTGCACTCGCCGTGATGGCCAGCGGAGACGCGGTTATCGCCGGGCTCGGCCAATCGGGTGCGCTGATCGTCGCGCTGATCTTCGGCGTGCTCTGTGCGCTGTTCGGCGAACTCTTCCAGCGCGTCTTCTTCGCTCACGGCGACACCCACGTCGACCCGCCAGCGGCCGCGATCGTCTTCGGGACGCTGCTGGTCGCGGTTCTGTACTTCGCGGGGGTCTTCCCCGACGCGTCGTGGGTCCCGACGTTCTAGAACCCTTCTAATTTTCGAACGTTCTTGCTTCGAGGGTGACCGGAATCGTGCTATCGTGAGCTACTATATGTGCCACACTCCTTTTGACGGGTATGAAACGCGACCCGCCGCTCGTCCTCGACATCGATGGCACGCTGACCCGTCCCGAAGGCTGGGGAATCGACCCCCGGATTTTCGACCCGCTTCTCGAGTGGGAGGCTCCCGTCGTCATCGCAACCGGGAAGGCGTTCCCCTACCCCGTTGCACTCTGTCACTTCGCCGGCATTCCGGAACTGGTCGTCGCCGAAAACGGCGGCGTGGTCTACACCGGCGACGACGTCTTCTTCACCGCCGACCGCGAGGCCGCGGAAGCTGTGGCCGCGGAATACCAAGCTGCGGGCTACGATCTCGGCTGGGGTCCCGAGGACACCGTCAATCGCTGGCGGGAAACCGAAATCGCGGTCCAGCACGATCAGCCGGTCGATCCCCTCCGAGAGATCGCCGGCGAGTACGGACTCGAGGTCGTCGACACCGGCTACGCCTACCACGTCAAAGATTCAGCGCCGAACAAAGGCGACGGCGTTCGAACCATCGCCGAACGCACGAATTTCGATTTCGAGCAAGCTGTCGCCATCGGCGACTCCGAAAACGACGTCTCGACGTTCGAGGTCGTCGACAAATCGTTCGCCGTGGCCAACGCCGACGACGCCGCTCGAGCAGCCGCAGACGAAGTGCTCGAGGAAGCCCACGCGGATGGAACGTTGGAGGTGCTCGAGCGGATTCGGTCCGCGTAAACCGCTTTTTGCACGACTGATTCCGAGCCCGACTGCTTCTCGGTCAGATTGATTTTCGAAGCCGACGTAATGACGTCGAAAGAGACGCCGAACACTCGAGTAATACGTTATTGAACGCGATCACTCCGAGATTGACTCGTTGGAACGATCGAAACAGCGACGAATAGTTGAATATGCGAACGGTTCGAGCCGCGATGACGTGTTCGTCGCGCGAGTGAACGGCCCCGCTCGAGCGCGCGATGAGTGCTCGAGAGAGCGTAGTAGTTCCATGTGCAGGATGGGACAACGACCCATTGATAACCGTGTGGGATTCGGCGGATGCAGGCGTTAGCAAGCGCTCTCCGGCCGAAACAGTCAATATTCATTGAATATATTTACAACGAACACCTTCTGAATCAAAGGCTATATTTACGCGCCATCCAGTACGTTGATTCGATGATGTGGCAAGACTTCGTGTTCATGCTCGGAAGCTCACTTTCGATCGTTTTCCTCGCGCCAACGTTGCGTGACGTAAGCGCTCGTGTCCCGCTGGGAACGAGCCTGCCGTCGATGCTCGTCGGTCTCGCGTACGCGTTTACCTTCTCCACGCTCGGGATGACGTTCTCGGCGATGGGCGCGGCCGCGACGACGATCATGTGGTCGTTAATCGCGACGTATCGCTCGCCCGGCGACACCTCGCCAGTGACTGGATCGGTTACCAAAGCGACCGTGTTCGCTCGAGACGTCTGGCACGAGGCGAAACACCGCAGTCTCATGCCATAAGACAGCAATAGGCTATTGATTGGCAAGGTGGATGCGTTCGGCGACAATCGTATTTTCCAGCCCGGAAACGACGGCCGTTTCTCGGGTCTTTCACCCCACTCCCCTCGAGTGACAACCACCTCACATCCCCGCGCTGTCACCACACGTCTTTTGTCTCGCCACTGCGATGCTCGTCTATGAGCGATTCAGACGAGACCTTGCAGGTCTCCGACCCCGACTACCACAGCGAGAACCACACGGCCGCCCAGACGTGTGGTTGGACCGCGAACGCCCTGCGCGGGGAGGGCAAGTGTTACAAGAACATCTACTACGGTATCGAGTCCCACCGGTGTATCCAGATGACGCCCGTCGTCCGCTGTAACGAACGTTGTGTCTTTTGCTGGCGCGACCACGCGGGCCACGCCTACGAACTCGACGGCGTCGAGTGGGACGACCCCGAGGCCGTCGTCGACGCGTCGATTTCCCTCCAGAAGAAGCTCCTTTCGGGCTTTGGCGGTAACGAAAAGGTCCCCGACGACGTGTTCGAGCAGGCGATGGAACCGCGCCACGTCGCGATTTCCCTCGACGGCGAACCGTCGTTGTATCCCTACCTGGCGGAACTCATAGAGGAGTTCCACGAGCGGGATATCACCACGTTCCTGGTCTCGAACGGCACCCGTCCGGAGGTCATCCGGGAATGCGACCCGACGCAGTTGTACATCAGCGTCGACGCCCCCGAGCGCCACACCTTCGATCAGGTCGTCAAGGCGATGGAAGAGGACGCCTGGGAGAAGCTCCTCGAGACGATGGACGTTCTCGCCGAGAAAGACGAGACTCGAACGGTGCTCCGGACGACGCTGATCAACGGCGAGAACATGCACAGTCCGGATCTCTACGCGGCGTACTATCAGCGAGCGGATCCGGACTTTATCGAACTCAAATCCTACATGCACGTCGGCCACTCTCGAGGCCGACTCGATCGCTCGTCGATGCCCGACCACGAGGACGTCGTCGAGTTCGCCGAGGAGGTCAAAACGTACATGCCGGAGTTTACGGAGTGCAAAGACGTTCCCGCCTCGAACGTCGCGTTGCTCTCGAAGACGAAGGACACCTGGGTGCCAAAGCTGAAGAAAGATAGCGAGTTCTGGGCGGACGACCCGGTCGTCGGCGACTAATCAGCTGGTACCGACCGATTCGCTACGAGTGAGCCGATCCCCGCTCGGGCGGACCGTTCTCGCATCGGTGACTTTTTGCCCGCAGTGTCCAAGCATCTGGTACTGCGGATAAACGCCAACAAAATCCATCACAGTTTTGAGATGCGTTCCACATCCGGTATGCTTATACGTCGCCCAATCGAAGCCGCTGGTATGTCACTGACAACCGAGTCCGCCGTCGGGCACGACGAACTCGCCGTGCTCAAGCTTCTTGCCCTCGAAGGTGGGCTCTCCGGCGACGTGAAAATCTCCTGTTCTGCACTTGCCGATCGGCTCGGCGCGTCGAATCAGACTGCCTCGCGACGGCTGCAACGACTCGAGAGCGGCGGGCTCCTCGAACGTGAAACGGTGAGCGACGGCCAGTGGGTGGAGATCACCGACGACGGCGAAGGGATGCTCCGTGCGGAGTACGAAGAGTATCGTCGCGTCTTCGAGACGGGTGCGGAGATCGAACTCGAGGGAACTATCACCGGCGGGATGGGGGAAGGTCGCCACTACATCTCGCTGCCGGGATACAAGCGTCAGTTCGAAGACCGACTCGGGTACGATCCGTTCCCGGGGACGCTCAACGTCGATCTTCGCGAAGACAGCGTTCGCCGCCGAAGCGCGATGTCTTCGCTCGAGCCGGTTCCGATCGACGGCTGGGAGGACGACGAGCGAACCTACGGCCCGGCGGTCTGCTATCCGGCAACGGTCGAGACGGCCGACGGCGACACCTACGAGAACGCTCACACGATCGCGCCGGAACGAACGCACCACGACGACGACCAGCTCGAAGTCATCGCACCCGACAAGCTCCGCGAGGAACTCGGCCTCGAGGACGACGATCACGTGACCGTGTACGTGGGTGATCACTGATGCGGACGGAAACGGGATCGGGAACGGATGCTCGAGAAGCGACGACCGGCGAAAGCGAGTTCCGGCGTGCACTCGAGTCGCTCCGGTCGGGAGAGCCGGTTCTCGTTCACGACGCGGCGGATCGGGAAGGCGAGACGGATCTGATCTATCACGCCGACGCCGTGACTCCGGATGCCGTCGCCCGGATGCGAAACGACGCTGGCGGACTCGTCTGCGTCGCCCTCTCTCACGACGTCGCCGAGACGTTCGACCTGCCGTTTTACACCGAGGAAGTCGATCACCCCGCGGCGGCCGATCACGAACTCGGCTACGACGAACGAGCCTCGTTCTCCTTTACCGTCAACCATCGAGATACCTACACGGGAATTACGGACGACGACCGCTCGAGGACGATCCAGGCGCTCGGCGAGGCCGCCGCCGACCCCGCGACGCTCGACTTCGCCGAAGAATTTCGCATTCCCGGTCACGTTCACCTCCTCAAAGGCGCTCCCGACCTCCTCGAGCAACGGGAAGGCCACACCGAACTCGGTCTGGCGCTCGCAGATGCCGCCGAGTTGCCGCCGGCGGTCGTCGTCTGTGAGATGCTCGACGACGAGACGGGTGCGGAACTGACACCCGCTGACGCCCGTGCGTACGCCGACCGCTACGGCTTCGCGTATCTCGAGGGCCGGGACGTTCTCGAACGATTAACCTAGTTCGTCACTGCCCAGCTTATCGATCGATCCTGATTTTCCTCCGAATCTGCTTGCCGGTTTTGAAACCCGCTGACGAGTCGCCACCGACCGAAACCGCGAACGTTCATTACGGAGGGTTCCGTCTCCCTGCATATGGGATTCGACGAGATGGACGTCGACACGATCTGGATGGACGGCGAGTTTGTCGACTGGGACGACGCACAGATTCACGTGCTGACACACGGCCTTCACTACGGCAGTGGCGTCTTCGAGGGAGCACGCTGTTATGACACCGAGGAAGGGCCTGCAATTTTCCGCTGGGACGAACACTTAGAGCGGCTCTATCAGTCGTGTAAACCCTACGAGATGGAGATCGATCACACGCGCGAGGAACTTACCGAAGCGACTGTCGAACTCATCCAGCGCCAGGAGCTTCCCTCGTGTTACATCCGCCCGATCGCGTTCTACGGGTACAATTCACTGGGCGTGAGTCCCGAAGACTGCCCGACCAGAACCGCGGTCGCCGTCTGGCCGTGGGGAGCGTACCTCGGCGAAGACGCCCTCGAAAACGGCATCGAAGTGATGATATCCTCGTGGCGAAAACACGCCTCGAGCCAGATTCCGACGAACGCGAAGACGACGGGGCTGTACGTCAACAGCATGCTCGCCGGCGAGGAAGCCCGCCGTAACGGCTACGCCGAAGCGATCGTCCTCAACAAGGAAGGGGCCGTCGCCGAGGGGCCGGGCGAGAACCTCTTTATGG
The DNA here is from genome assembly GCF_055379965.1 of Halostagnicola alkaliphila. NCBI lineage: Archaea > Methanobacteriati > Methanobacteriota > Halobacteria > Halobacteriales > Natrialbaceae > Halostagnicola > Halostagnicola alkaliphila. Next base: position 1,470,751 of record NZ_AP043826.1, read on the forward strand.
TTCGTGACGGCGAGATCTTCACGCCGGGGCTTTCGGAATCGATTCTCGACGGCATCACGCGCGATACGGTTATCACGCTCGCCGAAGATCTCGGCTACACCGTCCACGACAACGTCTCGATCTCTCGAGGGGAGCTCAACACGGCGGACGAACTGTTCTTTACCGGCTCCGCCGCGGAAGTGACCCCGATTCGGAAAGTCGATAACGTCGTTATCGGAAGCGGCTCTCGAGGCCCCGTGACGGAGGAACTGCAGGCCAAATTCTTCGAAGTTGTCGAGCGCCGGACCGACGAGTACGACGAGTGGTTCGACTACATCTAGTCGTCTATCGCCAGTCTACGTATCAGATATCGGGAACGCTCGACGGCAATAATTAGCACTGATCTGGCTATTTACTGCTCTGACTACTCACTAGATTGTGGCGAGCCGTCGCTATCTCCGGATTCTGTTTGATCGTCAGTAACAGCATCTTTAACCTCCGAGGTCTGTTCACTGACAGTTCCCTTGACCTCCGAAGCCTGTTCACTGACGGTCTCTTTGACCTCCGAGGTTTGTTCGCTCACGGTTTCCTTGACTTCCGACGTCTGCTCGTTGACCGATTTTTTGACTTCCGACATTCGTTCGTCGACGACGTCGATGGGGACGCCTGCGTCGATACTACGATCTTTCTCGGCGTCACCGAACCCGGCGCTCAGCACTCGAGTGAGCGCGTCTTCGACGTCTTCGTCGAGTTCCGTCAAGCGGTCCGGCTCGACTTCGATGACGAAGCCAGTCGTGATGTTCGGAGAGGTCGGCAAAAAGAGCACGATGCGACCGTCGTCGGTCTCCTTTCCGGTCTTGAATGCCGTCATCCGAAGCCCGTCCCACGTCTCGAGTTTGACCGGTTTCTGGAGCGATTCTTGTTCGCCGAAGGCAGTTTCTGCGGCCATCTTCGAGGCGTTGTAGACGACCCGCATCACCGGGACGCGGTTCGCGATATCGTCGACGATTCGTTCGAACAGTCCGCCGACGGTGGTTCGCATGAGATAACCGACCGAGAACGTCAAGATCGTAAAGACGGTCAACACGACGAGGACGCGAAGCAACTGGGCGAGCTGTTCGCGGGTCTGTACGGCCTCCGCGCTGTCGCCCGGAATCAACGGCTCGAGGGCGGACGGCTCGAGAATCAGTCCGGGAACGAGCCCGGCGATAAGACCGTAAATCCAATAGATGACATAGAGCGTGACGAGGATCGGGCCGAGAACGATGAGCCCGCTCGCGAAGTCCCGTTTCCACGAAGCCATGTAGTGAAGCTCACACTAGGGGATTAAGAGCCCTTCCCTTTGCCGACCGAGCGGGAATCGAGGGTGCGCGGAGCCAACGCTTATGTTATCGAACAGACATACGTCTCGTATGTACAGCGCACTCGTCGCGATCATTTCGTGTCTTTTTCTCCTCGCCGGTATCGTCGGCGTGTACGAGACGCGGTTGTACGATGCTGCAGATCTCGCTGAGGCACCGCGTCTCTTCGTTCTGTACTCCCTCACAATGGGACTCGTCGGCCTCGCGGGCGCGGCATGTCTGTTGTGGCTGCTCAGCGGGCGGAGTCTGGACGCGGGGGTGTTCACGCCGATCGTCATCCTTTCTGCGTTACCCACCGTCGTTCAGTATTGGATGCACCGCAAGATGGGACGGGACTCGAGTCCGTTGCCCGACCACGTGAGCACCCGGCTCCACGAGCGATACGGCGACGGGAGCTGAGGGATGCCCGAATATGGGGAAGTCAGAACCCAAGAATCCCACGATCGTCGCGATCGAACTCGTTTTGCTCGCGCTCGCCCCGCCGCTCGTGTTCGGGCTGGGTGTCGCTGCGGTGGGCGGGTGGGACACGTTCGTCGCGGGCGCACTCGTCGGCGGGATCGTCGGCATTTCCGCGGCCTCGATCCGTCGCGAACTTCACGGAATGGACGGCGGAGATTAACGTCGAAGTGAGCGTCGTGTCTCGAGACGAATCACCAGCGGTTAAGACACGCTGGTTCCTTCCGGGAAATATGGGTATACTCGAGACAGTTGCTATCGCGTTCTGGGTCATGTTGCCCGCTTACGTTCCGAACAACGTTGCCGTGTTAGCCGGCGGCGGACGGCCGATCGACGGCGGCCGAACCTGGGGTGACAAACGCGTTCTGGGGGACGGCAAATCCTGGCGCGGGACGGCCGCCGGCGTGATCGCTGGGATCGCACTTGCGGGGATTCTAACGTTCTTTGCGTCCGATGTTAGCAGTGCGGTCGGGTTCGACCTACCGGAGTTCACCCCGCTCGCCGCGCTCGGACTCGCCGGCGGTGCGATGCTCGGCGACATCCTCGCCTCGTTCGCGAAACGGCGGACGGGACGCCAGCGCGGGGCGATGTTCCCCGGCGTCGACCAGCTCGATTTTGTCGTCGTCTCGCTACCGCTGACGGCGTTGCTCGCACCCGAGTGGTTCTTCGACTGGTTCACTCTGGGCGTTATTCTCGTCGTCGTCGTCCTCACGCCGGTGCTTCACGTGACGACGAACATGATCGCGTACAAACTGGAACTGAAGAACGAACCCTGGTAGCCTCGAGCGAACGATCGGATATCGTCTGAGTCCTCTTTTCGACACTGGTTGTCGGGGTTATTCGGGCGTCGCGGGAATCTCCCTCACTGCATCCGGAAGGTCTTCAGGGGCCGACCACGGAATAACGCGATCACTGGCGGCCTCCTCGAGTGCGGCGAGATGGGACGCGGCCATGCCGTTATCGTACTGTTCGCGTCGTTTCGATTCCGTTTCGTAGACGCGCTTTAGCAACCAGAGAACGTCCCGGATGCGAGACTGCTGGTGGTATAGGTATCCGAGCTCCCAGACGTGTCCGCCGTCGTAATCCTCGAGGACGCCGACGACGTGGGTCGCCATTCCAGAGAGGATATCGAACGCCGGGGCCCACAGTTCCAGTTCCTCGCCGGTGAAGCCGAAATCCTCGAGTCGGAACGCGGTCGCCGACCGGCGCTCCTCGAGTAGGTCACAGACTGTCCGTCGCCGTTTTCCCGGGCCGTCGTCGCCACCGCGTCCGATCACTAGATACCGCCGGTCGGCGCGTCTGATGTCCGCAAACCGTTCCCCGTGGAGGCGGTTTTTGAGCCGTTCGTGCTGGGCCGGTGTCGGAGAAAGCGTGTTTCCGCCCGCCTCGGCTAACTCACCGGGTTCAACGCCGTCGATATACCCGTCGTCGGGGTCCGTCGGCGGAGCGTCATCAGGGTTCGACATACGCCGACAACGAACGAAGAATAAATCAATGTTCCGATCAGTTGGGTTACCACCTGGGTTAGTATTTAGGAACCGATTGAGCGCCTCCCGAGAACCATTCTCGAATTACTCGAGAAATACTTGACAAACAGTCGGTCTCAGCAACCAAGTGTTTATGCCGGATGAACCAGTAGTAGTCGGTATGCACCCGCAAACGACGCAGCCCAACGGCGGTGGCGGGAACGTAGGACCGGGGACGGAGTTCAACACGTGGAAGGCGCTCCAGAAGGCCACGGACAAAAGCCGCGCGAATCTCATCGCCGACGTGATCGGCCACCCGAAGGGCGCTCCGAGCGTCGACGAACTCGATTACATGAATCCGAGCCTCGAGAAAGACGCCATCAGAAATCACCTGAAAACCCTTCAGAGCGTCGGCGTCGTCGAAGTACTCGAGATCGAAGCGGGGGAACGAACTCGAGGGTTTCCCTACAAGTTCTACCGAATCACGGACGACGCACGGGAGCTGTTCGACGAGAACGGGTTGTTCCCGCGGGACCCGTGGCGACGACAGTACGATCGCGTCGAAAAGACGGGGGAGATCGAAGAACTGCAGGAGATGCCGCGTCCGAACCCGTAGCCCACTCTATTCGCGTTCGTTTCACCGGTTTTACTCGTTCGTCTCCACTCTCGAGCGGAGATCCGCGATCGCGTCGTCGTAGGCTTCGTGTGCCCGCTCGAAGTTCGTCGGCTCCTGGATCATTCCGAAGAAGCCGTGGATCATGTCGTCGTAGTTGTGGTAGGTGACGGGAACGCCCGCTCCCTCGAGCCGATCGGCGTATGCCGCGCCGTCGTCGCGAAGTGGATCGAACCCGGCGGTGAGGATCGTCGCCGGCGGGAGCCCCGAGAGATCGGCCGCGAGCCGCGGGGCGGCGTAGACGTTCCCCCGTTGAATTTCGTTCTCGAAGTAGTGGTCCTCGAACCACGTCATCTCGTCTGCGGTCAGGAAGTAGCCGTCGCCGTTTTCCTCGTAGGAATCCGTCTCGGTGATGTCTCCCGTCGCGGGGTAGACGAGCAGTTGCGCGGCAACGTCAGGGCCGTTCTGATCGCGTGCGAGCAGCGCCGTTCCCGCGGCGAGGTTTCCGCCGGCGCTGTCGCCCGCGAGAACGATTCGTGACGAGTCTGCCTCGAGGTCGGGAGCGGCGTCTGCGGCCCACTCGAGGGCGGCGTAACAGTCCCGCAGTCCGGCGGGGAACGGGTGTTCCGGCGCGAGTCGGTAATCGACGCTGACGACGGGATAACCGGATTCCGCGGCGAGCTTTCGACAGGTTCCGTCGTGGGTGTCGATGCTGCCGATGACCCACCCGCCACCGTGGAAGTACAGGAGCAGCGGCCGATCGGATTCGGGCTCGTCGCTCGGCTCGTAGATTCTGATCGGGAGGTCGCCGCCGGGGCCGTCGATACTGCGGTTCTCGATCGACGCGAGTTCGATCGGCGAGTCGCCGCGATCGATCATGTCCTCGAAGAGCCCTCGAGCAGCCTTCGGCGAGAGATCGCTAAAGTCCGGCGCGTCGATCGATTCGTAGACCTCGAGAAACGCCTGGACGTCGGGATGGGGCTCGTCGGCGCGGGACGGTGTCATTGTTCGACATACTTGGCTCCGAGATAAAAAACTACGTCCGCCGGAAGTACGGTCGTTCTGGTCGTCGAATCGACGACAAAAGCGGGCGCGTTCCACACCGCTTATTTCGCCTCGGGTCACTGCTTCGAGCATGACCAATCAGGACCTCATCGAGTCGCTCAGCGCGGCCGATGCAGTTCGGTTCGGCGAGTTCGAACTTTCCCACGGCGGAACCAGCGAGTACTACGTCGACAAGTACCTCTTCGAAACCGATCCCGACTGTCTCGAGGCCATCGCCGAGGCCTTCGCGGACCGACTCGATGAGGACGACAAACTCGGCGGCGTCGCGCTCGGAGGCGTGCCACTGGCCGCTGCGACCAGCGTTGCCGGGGGCGTTCCCTACGTCATCGCGCGCAAGCAACGAAAGGACTACGGAACCGCGAATCTGGTCGAGGGCCGACTCGAGGAGGGGGAGGAAGTAGTCGTCGTCGAGGATATCGTCACGACTGGAACGAGTCTCGTCGACGCCGTCGAGGCGCTCCGGGAGGCGGGAGCGACGGTCGAACGGGCGCTCGTCGTCGTCGACCGCGAGGAAGGAGGTCGGGAGAACGTCGAAGGGGCGGGCGTGGAGATGGAATCGCTCGTGACCGCGAGCGAGTTGCTGGAGTCTCGATGATTGCGTTGGAATCCCGCTGATCGCGTTGGAAGCCCGATAATCGTGTTGGGGTCTCGACACACGTGGTATCGCCCCGTGATCGACGGGAACAAACCGCTCAACACCAGAAAGCTGGATTCACTCCTCGGCTCCCCAGTTTATTCTTTATGGCTGTAATACCGGTACACCGCGAGCGCGAACGCGAGGACGCCGACGACGGCGAGCCCGCCGCCGACGAGCACCTGCCCTTGGATTGCCAAAAGCATCAACCCGAGACTTCCCGCCAGTAGGCCAGCCTGGACGAGCACCAAAATATAGACGAACGTCATCAGCCGCTCCCGAGGAATGTTCTGAATGTCCTCCTCGAACGCGGCGTCGTCAGACGACGACTCGTCCCCGAGCGGAAACGAATCCTCGTCGTCCTCCTCGAACGGGAACGGATCGAACACCATGGGTGAACGGAGTGTCCGAGCCCTGAAAACAGTTCAGCCTACGCTGGCTCGTAACAACGAGGTATCCGTCGACGGCCACCGTCGTAACCGCTCTCCGGAGCTTTCGAGGGCCCGTTCGCCGCTTCACCATCACAACGCTTTTAACCTACTCGAGACTACGCGTAATCACGATGGTAGGTGTCCGTTTTACAGGGCCGTTCGCCCGCTTTTAACACTCACCTACCGTTCGTCGTCTCGAATTCGGTCGTTCGACGAACGGCGCGTGCGCGACACCACCGGACTTCTCGACGGAGTCCCACCACTTACTCATAAGACACAGCCACAGCCATGTCAGAACCAGACTCACAAGCGGAATCACAGGAACAGATCGTCGTCGTCCTCCCGGACGGCTCGGAGCTCGAGGTCGACGCCGGCGCAACGGTCGAAGACTGCGCCTACGAGATCGGTCCCGGACTCGGACGGGATACCGTCGCCGGGAAACTCGACGGCGACCTCGTCGCGAAAGAAGCACCCGCCTACGACGGCGCGGCACTCGAGATCATCACGGAGGGATCGGACGAATCCCTGCGAGTCATGCGCCACTCGGCGGCTCATTGCCTCGCACAGGCGGTCGAACGTCTCTACGACGACCCGAAACTCGCGATCGGGCCGCCGACGGACGACGGCTTCTACTACGACTTCGACGACCTCGATATCGACGAATCGGATCTGGAAGCGATCGAGGCGGAGATAGAGGAGATCATCGAAGAGGACTACGAGATCGAACGCGAGGAGGTCTCGATCGAGGACGCCGAGCAACGACTCGCCGACGAGCCGTACAAACTCGAACTCCTCTCCGAACTCGCCGCCGAGGGCGAGCAAGTAACCTTCTACAGCCAGGGCGAGTGGGAGGACCTCTGTGCCGGCCCCCACGTCGAGTCGACCGGTGAAATCGGAGCCGTAAAACTCCTCGAGATCGCCGGCGCGTACTGGCGCGGCGACGAGGACAACACGATGCAAACGCGCATCTACGGCACGGCCTTCGAAGACCAGTCGGACCTCGAGGACTACCTCAATCGCCTCGAGGAAGCCGAGGAGCGAGACCACCGCAAGATCGGCAACGAAATGGATCTGTTCTCGATCCAGGACGTTACGGGTCCCGGTCTCCCGCTGTATCACCCGCCGGGAAAGACGGTCCTCCGGGAACTCGAGTCCTTCGTCGAGGAGCTGAACGAGGACGCGGGCTACGACTACGTCGAGACGCCTCACGTGTTCAAGACGGACCTCTGGCACCGCTCGGGTCACTACGAGAACTACGAGGACGACATGTTCATCTTCGACGTCGGCGACGACGAGTTCGGTTTGAAGCCGATGAACTGTCCCGGCCACGCCGCGATTTTCCAGGATCACTCCTGGAGTTATCGGGACATGCCGGTTCGGTACGCGGAAAACGGGAAGGTGTACCGGAAGGAACAGCGGGGCGAACTCTCCGGGCTCTCCCGCGTCTGGGCCTTTACCATCGACGACGGCCACCTGTTCGTCAAGCCCCAGGGGATCGAACACGAGGTCGAGACGATCATCAACATGATCACGGACGTCCTCGAGACGTTCGACTTAGAGTTCGAGATGGCGCTCGCGACGCGACCCGAGAAGAGCGTCGGGAGCGACGAGATCTGGGAGAAGGCCGAATCTCAGCTTCGATCGGTGCTCGAGAAGCGAAACCTCGAGTACGACGTCGAGGAGGGCGACGGGGCGTTCTACGGACCGAAGATCGACTTCGCGTTCGAGGATGCCATCGGCCGCAACTGGGACGGGCCGACGGTCCAACTCGACTTCAACATGCCCGAGCGCTTCGACCTCTCCTACGTCGGCGAGGACAACGAAGAGCACCGCCCGGTCATGATCCACCGCGCACTCTACGGCTCTTACGAACGGTTCTTCATGATGCTCATCGAGCACTACGAGGGGAACTTCCCGTTCTGGCTCGCGCCGGAACAGATCCGCGTGCTCCCGATTTCGGATTCGAACCTCGGTTACGCCCACCGCGTCGCCAACGAGTTCGAGGCGTTCCGCGTCGAGGTCGACGACCGAGATTCGACCCTCGAGCGGAAGATTCGCGCGTCCCACGACGACCGCGTGCCCTACCAGATCATCGTCGGCGACAACGAGGAAGACGACGGCACGATTTCGGTGCGAGACCGATTCGAGGACCAGAAGTACGACGTCGAAATCGACGCGTTCCGAGCGCACCTCGAGACCGAGCGCGACGAGAAACGACCGGAACCCGACTTCCTCGAGGAGTAAGCTGCTGGAACCGAACACAGCCACTCCTCACATCTTCGTGCTGATTCTCCCGTTCGGCTCTTTCGAAATATCCATGGTTGTGGGATCGTGCATATCTATATGAACAGAGCTGAGAAAGCAGCCCTCCAGTTGCGCGCCGTCGACGTGTTGTGCATGCTCAAGGAAACCCGCACCTACGACGAACTCGAGGCCAAGACCGGCCTTCCGGCGGGCGATCTCAACCGGTACGTCAACGGGCACGTGCTTCCGGGAACCGACCGCGCTCGAGCGGTCGTCGAGGACCTCGGCAAGGAGGCCCTCGCCGAGGAGCTCGAGGCGCGGATCCAGGTCGACGGCGAAGGATACGTCGATAACTCCGGCGTCGTCTTCGATCAGCCGTTTTTGAACCTCGCGGCCCCCGTCGTCGCGGACAGCTTCGGCTTCGATCGACCGGATGTCGTCCTCACGGCCGCAACTGACGGCATCACGCTCGCGGCATCGCTCGCGAGCTACTACGGAACGCGGTGTGCGTACGCGAAGAAACGAAAGGAGACGGCCGTCGAGGAGTTCATCGAGGCTCGCGAGCGGCTCGATTCGGGAATCGAGATCACTTACTACCTGCCCGAATCATCGATCGGCGAGGGGGAATCCGTCCTCGTCGTCGACGATCTTATCCGCTCGGGAGAGACGCAGGAACTCCTCCTCGATATCGTCGAAACGGCGGACGCGAACGTCGCCGGCGTCTTTGCACTGATCGCGGCCGGCAACGACGGTATCGAACGCGCCCGCGGACGGACCGATTCGGTCGTCGACGCACTCACAACCGTTCAGGCCTGAGCGTGGCCGAACGGCAGCGGAGCGCCCGCTCAAGTCGATCCGCTGGAATTTAACATTCACAACCGTTTAGGCCGAACGGTGTTGTACCCCAAGAATCAGTATGAACTTTCAGTATATTCTCTGAGAAATGACCTCTGATCTCCGAAATACGCCGTACGTGAGTATATGACATGATGAATCATTAGGTTTATGTGCGTCCCCGCTGACCATCGAAGTACGACAATGACGAAGACAGTTATCCTCGGCGTGATCGGCTCCGACGCACACGTCGTCGGCATTACGATCCTCGAGCAGGCGCTGAACGCGGCCGGATTCGACGTCGTCAACCTCGGCGTCCAGAGCTCCCAGCAGGAGTTCGTCGACGCCGCGACGGATCACGACGCCGAAGCTGTACTCGTCTCCTCGCTTTACGGCCACGCCGAACAGGACTGTCAGGGATTCCACGAACGGGTCGCGGACGCGGACCTCGAGGACGTGACGACCTACATCGGCGGCAACCTCTCGGTCGGTCAGAACGACTTCGAGGAAACCGAAGAGAAGTTCCGCGCAATGGGCTTCGATCGCGTCTTCAACTCCGAGACGGACCCGGAGGATGCAATCGAAGCGCTCCGAGCGGATTTGGATATTCGGCCGCCGGAGTCCGAATCCGAGCGTGAAGGGACGCAGACCGTTTCAGTGTAGTGTCCTAACGCACCGGGTTAAGACACGAAAAGGAGATTCGCTCGTCTCCGACGCGGTTACGTTTTCGCCGGCTTCCGTCACGCTCCTCGATCACTCTCCGTCATCGATCAGGCGTCGGGTATTACGCTAGCTCAGCTCGGCTTCCTCGAGTTCGTCGAACAACCCTTCGACCCGTCCTCGAACCTCGTCGCGAATCTCGTGGACCGCCTCGAGCTCTCGTCCGTGAGGGTCCGTCAAATCCCAGTCGCGAACGTCCGTCTCGGCGTCGATCTCGAGGGTCGAACAGCCCATGGTCGCGACGTACGCACACGATTCGAGTTCCGCCTCGGAGATTTCCCGGGGTTTACGATCCGTAAGGTCGATACTATCCTCACTCATCGCCTCGAGAACGATATCGTGAACGGAGTCGGCCGGGTGGGTTCCGCCGGATCGGATCTCGATGTCGTCCTCGAGATTCCGTCGCTCGCGCTCGCGTTCCGCGTACGCGGTCGCCATCTGACTTCGACCGGCGTTCTGGACGCAGACGAATCCGATTCGAACTGGATCTGCGGACATGGTCGACCGCAGGGAGTCGACCACCGTAATCGTTCGTATGAGTCCTACTGTGTGAAACGTAGTCGTCTTGACGTCGATCGCGACGGATCGAACGAGATCGCGCGAACGGTTATTTTTTCGATAGTTCCTCAGATATTAGTGGTTGACGAGGTATCCGGTGTCGCCGAAACGTCCGTGCAGCCGTCGAACCTTTCGGCCGGCCGGTCCGTTGTCCGATGATGGGGCGATTCTGCTCTGCGGTTGGATCTGCTCTGCGGTTACCTGACGATCGTTACCGGAACGGGCGATCGGCGGGCGACCGTCTCGGCGACGCTTCCGAGGAGGATCCGACTCGCACCGGTTCGGCCGTGGCTGCCGACGATGATCTGATCGGCCTCGTGTTCCTCGACGTAGTCGACGATGGAGCGTGAGATACCGCCGATGACGCGGTCCGTGTCGATCTCGACGCCGCGTTCGGCGGCGAGTTCGGTCGCGTTTTCTAAGATCTGGTCGGCCTGATTCTCGTGGTGCTGTTGGATCTGGTCGTAGTTGGCCATCGCGCCGCCTTCCATGCCGGTCGCCGCGTAGAAGTCCCCCGGATCGAGGACGTGCAGCGCCGTAATATCGGCGTCGGGGAACTCTGCGACGGCGAACTCGAGTGCGTCCGTCGAGCGATCCGAGTTGTCAACTGGAACGACAATCCGTTTGCTCATACGCGAAAATACGGTCGGGAACAAAATAAGTGTCTGCCCGATTCCCGGCTAGTTGTCTTTCTCGGTGTCTCTATGTATCTTGCGTGGCATCGAGATACGGCTCGAGTGAAACCGCTGCGGCCGTTGGGTGGTGTCGGGCACTCGAGAGACAGAACTCTCTCGAGACGACGTGTCGAAATCGAGAAAACGTAAATCGACGGCTTACTTCGCGTCGGTGCTACCGCCGTTGTTCGACGGTCGAACGTTCTCTGCGCCCTTACCACGGGTGTGAAGTCCGCGGTTCGATTTACCCGCGTTGGTGAGGCCACGGAACGCACGGTTGGTGTGGTTGTCGTTGCAGATCCAGCCGAGGTCGTCGTCGTTCTCGATGGCGGGGTGGTTCGGATCGACGAGGATCACTTCGAACCACTTCTGGCTGCCGTCTTCCCCGACCCAGTAGCTGTTGAGCACCCGCATGTTGGGGTACTTCCGGGAGACGCGTTCTTCACCCATGCGCTGGATGTTCTTGCGTCGACCGATCCGGTTGACACCCTGTCGTTTCGTTCGGCGACCGGCTTTGTGTCGCTGCTTCCGAGCGGTTCCTTTGCGGACTGAGACGCGCGTGACGATGATCCCCTGTTTGGCCTTGTAGCCGAGTTCGCGCGCCTTGTCCAGTCGCGTCGGGCGATCGATGCGCTCGATTGCGCCCTGGTCGCGCCAGTCCTGTTTTCGCTGCCACTGCAGTTCGCCGAGCTTTCCGTCGCCCGGACTTTTCCATGCCTCCTTGATGTGGGAGTAAAAGCTTCGTGCCATTGTCTGTATCTGCGGGCGTTTCCTGGTTCAGAACCCAGCGAGAGGACCTCGTGTGTTCCACATCCCGACCTGTGACGTTCGTCGAACAGGTGCCCGCTGTCGCCCGCGGACCAGCGAGTCACTTGCAACTATCCAACTTGCGAGTATAAGAGCTTCGAAGCGCCACGCCTCGAGTCGTGGGCTCGAGGCACACGCACCAGCCCGTCCGGGAGGTGAATCCGTAGTTCGAACTTTCATTCCGCGCTTCGAGCCGCTCTACGCTCCCCAGAGACACCAAAGTACATATACATGTCTGTGAAAAACAAGATGCAATGACGACTGAACCCGAGCGGCAAAAAGACATCCTCCTCATGCTCTTTGCCGTGCAGTTCTCCCTGCTCGTCCTCGTGCTGGCGGCGTGGATGTGGCCCCTATTGTTATTTCCAGTTCTGCTCACGTTTCACGTGATGAAAGCCGAATATACCCGTCGACTCGAGGAATATCACGGCCGAGCCGAAGCCGATCCGGCCGACGATTAAGCGACCGGTTCATATCGGCTCGAGACCGAAACGACGAAGCCGCAACTACGTTACTCGGTTCTGGATGCACGCTGTAAACCGAATCCGATTTCGAAGAATCAGTCGACGAAGTCGATATCTTCTTCTTCTGCACTCGCACCCTGTGGCTGGACGGATTCGCCGTTGGGTTGTCCGTAGATCTGTGGCGATTCGACGCCGGTCACGACGATCATGGTTCGCATGCTGCCCTCGAGGCTCTCGTCGATCGAGGTCCCCCAAATGATGCGCGCGTCGGGATCGATCCGGTCGTAGATCTCCTCGACGACACCTTCCGCCTCTTCGATGGACATGTCGTTGCCACCGGTGACGTTAACGAGCGCGGAGCTGGCGCCCGAAATGTCGACGTCGAGAAGCGGCGAGCGGAGGGCGGTCTTGACCGAGTCTTCGGCCTTGGCTTCGGAGTCGGATTCGCCGAGTCCGATCATCGCGACGCCGCCCCGTTCCATCACGGTGCGAACGTCGGCGAAGTCCAGGTTGACGAGACCGGGTTTCGTGATGAGTTCCGTGATGCCCTTGACCGAGCGCATCAGGACCTCGTCGCTGACCTTGAACGCCTGTTTGACCGGCAGTTTGCCGACCGAATCGAGCAGGCGGTCGTTCGGAACGACGATGACCGTATCGGAAACGTCTCGAAGTCGCTCGAGGCCCGCTTCGGCGTTCGTTCGCCGAACCTCGCCTTCGGCCGTAAACGGAGTCGTGACGATCGAAATCGTGAGCGCGCCGGATTCGCGGGCCGCTTTCGCGACAACGGGGGCTGAGCCGGTCCCCGTGCCGCCGCCGAGTCCCGCCGTGACGAACACCATATCGGAGCCGTCGATCGCGTCGTAGATATCCTGTTGGCTCTCGAGGGCGGCCTCCTCGCCGACCTGCGGGAGTGAGCCTGCCCCGCGGCCGCCGGTCTTTTGCTCGCCCATCAGGATCTTCGTGTCGGCTTCGATTTCGACGAGATGCTGGACATCCGTGTTCGCGGCGACCAGCTTCGCGCCGTGAATTCCCTCTTCCCCCATCCGGTTGACGGTGTTTCCGCCGGCACCGCCACAGCCGACGACTGTGATATCAGTCTGGAGATCGTCGAGTACGTCGAGTAGTTCGTCGTCGGTCATCGTCCCCGAAGTATTGCCGTCGACCGCTTCGGCCTCGTCGGGGAGGTGCTCAGGCTCCCCCTCCTCGGCCTCGTCGATGGCATCGTCGATTATAGAGTCCATCCTTGCCCTTGACTTAACGATGGAGCATAATTACCTTTCCCCTACACGTCAGACGACTGTCTGACACGGTAATACCCTATTACGTCTCGGATCGCTGATCCCGAAAATCCCGTCTCAGTCGCGCTGTAAGATGATCTTACCGTCGTAGTAATCGATTTACACTGGAAACCGACGTATCCGATCAGTCCGAACGTCTTCAGGATTGATAGCTTTTCCGTCGACGGTGACAGTGGACCCGTTCGCGAGCGCGCCGAACTTCGGTCCCTCGGGGACGCCCGCTTCGGCTGCGAGGGCCGGATCGAACGCTCGTTCCTCGGCGACGACGGCGTCGCCCTCGAGTCGAACCCGTTCGTACTTCTCCGCTAAGACGTCCGCGAGCGCTTCGATCAGCGACGGCGGAACCGTCTCCGAGGGAAACGCCGCGGTCGATCCGACTCGACTGCCCCCGTTCTCGGTCGTGAACGCGATGGCGTTCGCCTCCACGCTCTCGCGGACCCGATCGGGGTCGATCCCTTCCGCGGTGTCGAGTAATTCCGTCGGAAGCCCAACCGCTGAAAACGCCTCAGCGGCCGCCCCGCTATCCTCGAGATTCACTCGTTCGTCACCGAATCTGGTTCCCTCGTCGACGACACCAAGTTCCGATTCGATTGCGCGGACGAGTTCGAGCGGCCGGTCGCCGACCTCTCGGAGCCAGGTTTCACTCACGATTTCGTAGCCGAGGTCCTCGATGACGACCTCGAGCGCTGGCCACGTTCCTTCGATGACGGCCAATTCGGCTCCGCTGGTTTCGAAGGCGGCGTCGATCACGTTGCGGTGTTCCTCGGGAGCGCCCATGGCCTCGAGTGCCCACTCCGAGGCGATGTGGCCGACCGCCCACGACGTTTCCTCGACGATGCGCTGGTATCGCGGCACATAGTGATTGCCGCCGAACCCCACGACCTGTCTTTCGCGGTGTGGTTCGACGGCACGATTTTTGCGACCTCCCAGCTCGAGGATAGCGCGGGCGACTGCTCGGGCTCCGTCGGGATCATCCCACTGCGGTTCGTCGCTGCCGAGCTCGGCGAACAACGAGGGACAGCCGACGTCCGTCGGACCGTGGTGTGTACACTCCATTCCAACCTCGTAGTTCTCGGGTGCGTGTTCGTCGAACGCCTCGAGGAGCCACGCGTGGGCGTTCGGACACGTTTCTGCGAGCGCGTGGTCCTCGCCGCCGTACTCCGCGGGGCCGAAGTTGCCGGTGAAGTGTGCGGTCAACAACGCACCCGTGTCTCCGGCGTGTTTGGAGGCGAACACCAGCAGATCGGGGTCGCAATCGAAGACGTCGACGGGCTGCTCGAGATCCAGATGGCGCTCCTCGAACGAACGGAGTTCGAAATCCTCGGTACGGTAGTAGGTACCGCCGCCGTCGGCGTCCGGCCGCGAGTCGTCCTCGAGGGTCTCCCACTCTCCCTCCTCGCGGAGAAACGAGCAGATGTGAGTCGACGCGCGGTCGGCCCGGCTTTCGACGATAGCGATCACGGCACGTGATCGGTCGGGCTCGATTGAATACGTGACGCTTTCGGTCCCCGTGTGGTGCAACTTCTCCATCGGCGGAATCGTCCGAAATCGTCGAGGCCTCACGGAAGCAGCAGATAGACGAAGATCCCGTACCCGACGACCAGCGCGCCGCCGTCGAGCCGCGACAGTCGTCGACCGTACCCCATCATCGCGACCAGCACGAGGGTGAATGCGACCAGAATCGGAAACTCGAACAGGAGCGTGCTTTCGGAGACCTGAATCGGCGTGATAAGGGCGAGAATACCAAGTACGGCCAGGATATTGTATATGTTCGAGCCGACGACGTTTCCGATCGCGAACTCCGTTTCGCCGCGGACTGCGCCAACGACGGAGGCGGCGAGCTCCGGAAGTGACGTTCCGAGCGCGAGTACCGTCAGTCCGATAACGAGATCCGAGAAGCCGAACGCGGACATGAGGTCTGTCCCGCCGGAGACCAGCCAGCGGGAGCCGACGACGAGTGCGACCAGGCCGCCGAGTACGTACGCGACATCCGAGAGTTCGATTCCGTCGCCGGCGTCGGGATCGTCGACAAGCGGTGCTGGATCGGCTCTCGACGAGTAGACGAGATAGGCGGTAAAGCCGACGAGCGCGGCGAGCAGTATCGCCCCCTCGAGGCGACCGATCACGCCGTCGACCCCCATAACGACGAGCAAGAACGCGGCGAACACCATGAACGGAACGTGTCGCTTCATGGCGACTTCGCTGATCGACAGCGGGTGGATCAGCGCCGAAACGCCCAGGACGAGCCCGATGTTGGCGATGTTCGAGCCGAGAACGGTTCCGAGACCGATATCCGTCGAGACATCGAGCGCGCCGGTCATCGCGACGGACAGTTCGGGCGCGGTCGTTGCAAACGCGATGACGGTGACGCCAACGGTCGCCGCCCGGAGACCGATTCCGAGCGCGAGACGCCCCGCGCCGGCCACGAGCAACTCCGCTCCACCGTAGAGGGCAACGATACCCGCGACGAGGAGCGCGATCGCGACGAGGATTTCCGAGCCGACGGGCATTGGCCCCGAATACTCGAGAGCGGCGTATAAGCTGCCCGGAACGAACGATGGGTAGTCGCCTCGGGGTGGTGATCAGCCGTCAGCGATGCAATTCGTGTGCGACGGCCAGCCCACCGAAACGTTCTCGCGTCGGATCCGGTATTGACGACCGAAGTCACACCGGTTATATTCCCGCCGTCACGAGCGTTGGTATGCACGTGTTTGGCATCATCGGAAACCCCATCGGGCACTCGCTCTCGCCGCCGATGCACGAAGCGGCGTACGACGAACTCGGACTCGACGGACGGTACGTAACCTTCGAACCGGATCCAGCGGATCTCGAGGCCGCAGTTAACGGTGCGGATGCACTCGGCATCAACGGCATGAACGTCACGATCCCGTTCAAACAGGACGTTCTCGGAATCGTCGACGCGGGCGACCTCGCAACGCGCATCGGCGCGGTCAACACGATCGACTTCTCGGGACCGACGCCGACGGGTCACAACACCGACGCGGTCGGGGCGATTAGAGCGCTTCGGGATCACGATGTCGCACTCGAGGGTGCAACCGCCGTCGTCGTCGGCGCTGGTGGCGCGGGGCGCGCGATCGCGTTCGGGCTCGCCGATGCGGGCGCGACCGTCGAGATCGCGAATCGAACCGAGTCGACGGCCCACGAACTCGCCGAGGTCGTTCCGGACGCGACGGGTCACGGCCTCGAGTCGCTCGAGGAGTTACTCGCCGACGCCGATATCGTGGTTAACGCGACGAGCGTCGGCATGGAAACGGACGAGACACCGATTCCGGCCGACGCGCTTCACGGCGACCTCGCGGTGATGGACGCGGTCTACCGGCCGCTCGAGACGAGACTCCTCCGCGACGCCGCGGCGGTCGGCGCGACGACGATCGACGGGGCGTGGATGCTCCTCTATCAGGGCGTCGAAGCGCTCGAGATCTGGACCGGCGAGGACGCCCCCGTCGAAGCGATGAACGAGGCGCTTCGTAACCGTCTCTAGCCCCCTTTCCTGTCTCCGGATCGAACGGGTTTAAGTGAGCGAATCAACAATGTTCGGTTAATGGGAATCCTTCAGAAGCTGAAGTCGGTACTCGGTCTCGGTGACTCGGGATCGGAATCGGCTCGTTCTCGAGACGTCGGGGTCACCGTCGAACGCGAGCGGACCCAGGACGAGACGGACGAGGACGGCGCTACCGATGCCGCAGCACCCGAATCCGACGAGGACACCGCAGCGGCCGGCACCGCGGCCTCGAGTTCGACCGGTTCGATGACCCAATCGACAGACTCGACCGAGGAGGCGGCCGAACCGGCCGAAGCGACCGGACCGACGGACACCGACGCAACGCCGACGACCGAGAAGACACCCGAACAGGGCGAACAGAGCCCCACACCGGATACCGATGACGGCTCCGAAATCGTCGAAGACGACGACGGGCTATCGGACGATGAGGACGATTCCGAGACCGTCGAAGACGACGAGACGGCGATCGACGACGGAGTGTCGGACGACACAGACGAGGCGCCATCCGATGACGGGGAACCGGACGACTCCGAACCTGTCGAATCCGACGAGGAGGCCGCAGCGGCCGGCACTGCGGCCTCGAGTTCGACCGATTCGATGACTCAATCGCCGGATTCGACGGCGGAAGCCGCGGAGCCCGCCGAGGCGGCCGGTCCGACCGACGCAGACGCGAAACCGTCGGCCGACAAGACACCGGCGGAAGACGGCCAGCCCGACGACTCCGAACCCGGTGACGAGGTCGAACAAGCGGCGTCGGAGTCCACTGTTGATGGCGAACCGACCGACTCGATTAAAGGAATCGGCCCAGCCTACGCGGACCGACTCACTGAGGCGGGCGTCGAAACCGTCGAAGAGCTCGCGGAGGCCGACGCGGCGGAACTGGCCGACGAGACGGAAATTTCGGAGACGCGACTGCAGGGCTGGATCGACAGAGCGCAGGTTCGTTGACGATTCGACACCGCCAGGCCCGACATCGATCGGACTCAACGGGCTCGAGACCACGCGATCCGCCCCGGCGGAAAGCGAGGACGTTTCTCGAGGCCACGCGATGTATCTTCGACCGCGCGATGGTTCACAATCGGTCGCGCTCGCACCTCTATTCCACGACGGTTCGCGTTTTCTTCGCTCCGCGTTGGTTTCCATTTTCTTGGCCGTGGCCCGCTCCGAAACCGCAAGATCATTACTTTGCTCACTCGTTCCCTGTCGTATGACCGAGCCGCGGATCGTGACGACGCTCGAGTCCGTTCGAGAGACCGTCCGGTCCGAACTGCGACGGATGAATCACTCCGGGACGAGCGGCCCGCTCGAGACCGTAGGCGTTGAGGACGGCGTTCGCGTTCCGATCGAAGTTCGCGTTTCCGTCGACGACCCGTTTCTGGCGTACCGACGAGCGCGGGGAGGGTCCGGCGGCGCGTTCCTCGAAACGACCGGCGGACAGCCGGGGTGGGGATACTTCGGCGTCGATCCGGTCGACCGACTTACCGTTAGCCCGAAGGCCGCGATTCGAGGCGGCGGCAACGATCAGTCATCGTCTCCCGCGCTCGCCGCTCTCGAGGGGCTTCTCGATGGAGAGGGTCTCGTTCGCGGCGACTGTACGATACCCTATCCCTGCGGAGCGATCGGCTGGCTCTCCTACGACATCGTCCGCGAACTCGAGGAGCTTCCCGAATCCGCCGTCGACGACCGGGGGCTTCCGCGACTCGAGGTGGAACGCTTCGACCGCCTCGCCGCCTGGGAGGAACCGACCGAGGGCGAGGTCACGCTTCGCGTAACCGCCTGTCCGAAAATCGATCTCGACGGCGATATCGAATCCGGCGGAAAAACGGTCGCGGACGATGCCATCGAGTCCGCGTACGAACGCGGTCTGACCCGTGCGCTGGAACTCGCACAGGATGCACTCGAGGGCGAGATCGATCCACTCGAGCCGCCCGTCTCGAGGTCGGAGGCGACCTTCGAGAGCGATTGCGGCCGCGAGACCTTCGCCGATCGGGTGCGTCGAGTGAAAGAATACGTCCACGACGGCGACA
The DNA here is from genome assembly GCF_055379965.1 of Halostagnicola alkaliphila. Taxonomy (NCBI): domain Archaea; kingdom Methanobacteriati; phylum Methanobacteriota; class Halobacteria; order Halobacteriales; family Natrialbaceae; genus Halostagnicola; species Halostagnicola alkaliphila. Next base: position 1,489,905 of record NZ_AP043826.1, read on the forward strand.
CCTTTCAGGCGAACATCTCGCAGCGACTCACCGCCCCCGCCGCGGTCCACCCCGTCGCGGCCTACGACGCGCTCCGGCGCGTAAATCCGGCACCGTACTCCTGTCTGCTCGAGTTCCGCGCCGCGGATTTGGTGAGCGCGAGCCCCGAACTCTTGCTCGAGCGCGAGGACTCGTTCGTCCGGACCGAGCCCATCGCCGGCACCCGCCCTCGGGGCGAAACCGCTGCGGAGGATCGGGCGCTCGAGGCGGACATCCTCAGCGACGAGAAAGAACGCGCCGAGCACGCGATGTTGGTCGACCTCGAGCGAAACGATCTCGGGAAGGTCTGTGCCTACGGCTCCGTCGACGTCGAGGAGTACCGTCGGGTCGATCGGTACTCCGAGGTCATGCACCTCGTCTCGGACGTCACCGGACGGCTTCGGGAGGGCGAATCGCTCGCCGACGCGATCGCGGCGGTCTTCCCGGGCGGCACGATCACCGGAGCTCCCAAGCCCCGAACAATGGCGATCATCGACGAACTCGAGGCGACCCGACGGGGCCCTTACACGGGAAGCGTGGGTATCTTCGGCTTCGACGGCCGCGCCACGCTGAACATCGTGATCCGAACGCTCGTTCGCCACGAAGACGAGTATCACCTCCGCGTCGGGGCCGGTATCGTCGAGGATTCGGTTCCAGATCGGGAGTACGACGAAACGCTCGATAAGGCTCGAGCCCTGTTGACCGCCGTCGACGAGGCCCTCGGAGAGCGAGCCGCGATGGGACTCGAGGGCGGTGACGGAGACGGGGGAGAAGCGTCCGCGGGGCGCGAGGCCCGAACGTCCACGGAAGGTGATCGCGATGAGTGACGGAACGACGATTCTCGTCGTCGATAACTACGACTCGTTCGCCTACAACCTCGTCCAGTACGTCGGCGAAGTCGCCGACGAGGTCGTCGTCCGGCGCAACGACGAGATCGACCTCGAGGACGTTTCGACGCTCGACCCCACCGGGATTGTCGTTTCGCCGGGGCCGGGAACGCCCGAGGAGGCTGGGATTTCTATTCCGCTGTTTGCGGAGACCGGATATCCGATCCTCGGCGTTTGTCTGGGTCATCAGGCGCTCTGTGCGGCCAACGGATCGGCGGTCGTCCACGCGCCGAACGTGGTACACGGGAAACCCTCGGTCGTCACCCACGACGGGGACGGGATCTTCGCGGGCGTCCCCGAACCGTTTCAGGTCGGCCGGTACCACTCGCTGGCGGTCGAACGTGCGGAACTACCCGATGCGCTCGAGGAGACCGCCAGCACGGCCGACGAGCGCGAGGTGTTGATGGGCGTTCGCCATCGAGCGAAACCCCAAATCGGGGTCCAGTTTCATCCCGAGAGCATCCTCACACGAGGGGCTGAGGGGACTGATTCGGATACTGCGAACGAACGACCCGATGACGGGGACCCACGCACTCGAGGCGAATCGATCTCGCTCGAGGTCGGCAAACGATTGATCCGGAACTTCTGTGCGCTGGCGGCCGAGGCTGGCGACGATCAACCAGAATCAAACGCCCGCAACTCGAGGTGACACTATGTCCGAAACTCCCGGTGAACTACGCTATCACGTCGACGGCGAACTCGTCCCCGCCTCGGAGGCGACCGTTCGCGTCGACGACCGCGGCTTTCGCTACGGCGACGCCGCCTTCGAGACCCTACGGGCCTACGGCGGGACGATCTTCGAGTGGGACGCACACGCGGACCGCCTCGAGAAAACCTGCGAAACGCTCGATTTGGATCACGGGCTCTCGAGGGCGGAGCTCCGATCGCGGATCGACGAGACGCTGGCGGAAAACGACCTCGAGGACGCCTACGTCAGGCTGTCGATCACCCGCGGCATTCAGCCCGGGAAGCTCACGCCCGACCCCGACGTCGACCCGACGGTCGTCGTCTACGTCGGATCGCTTCCGCGGGGCGGCCTCGACGGTAAATCAGTCTGGGATGGCCCGGCGGTTCTCGAGACGGTCGATACCCGACGGATTTCCAACGAGGCGATGCCAGCCTCGGCGAAGACCCACAACTACCTCAACGGGATTTTGGCGCGACAGGAACTCGAGAAAGGTGACGAGGCGCTCCTCTGTGACGGGGAGGGATACGTCGCCGAAGGTGCGACGAGTAACGTTTTCTTCGTCGACGACGGCGTCTTGTACACTCCAACGACCGACGGTCCCGTTCTCCCGGGGATCACGCGACGCGTCGTCCTCGAGTGCGCGACCGATACTGGAATCCCCGTCGAGGAGGGGCAGTATCGACCCGAGCGACTCCGGGACGCCGACGACGCGTTTTTGACGAATACGACGTGGGAACTGCGTCCCGTCGCTTCGATCGACGGGATAGCCGTCGACGGCGACGATCGGATTCGTGAGACGCTCTCGAGGGCGTACGACGAACGGGTCGAGAACGAGTGTTACTGACGGTCTGACCTGTTCGCAACGCGTTCACAAGCGTCTACAGAACCTGCGTTCAGTTCTGTGCATCCACGACCGCCGGAGACGCGAGCAGTTCCCGTTCGGTTCCCGACAGCTCGAGGACGAACTCTGAACCGAACGCGTTCGCCGGCGTCTGGGCTCCCGACGGAGCCGATCCCTCGAGGACCCGTTTCGCGGCATCGACGGCCGAGTTGGCAGTTAGAGCGTACGGATTTGGCGTCCGAATTCGGCCCCTGACACTCTGTTCGCCGTCGCGGACCTCGCCCCAGACGACGGTCTCGCCCGTCTCGAGTCTGGACTCGCTGGGTCCGTCGAGCAACGTGTCGAGTACCGGGTTCGCGACCGCTTGCACCGGATCGCTCTCGAGCAACCAGCCGGCCGAATCGAGCACCGATATCGCCGGGCCGACCCAGGACGGCATCGCGGCGTAGACTTCGACGTTCTCGATGCCGGTCGTCTGTGCGGCGGTGACCACGTCTCCGAGCGGGATCGTGATCGCGTGTTCGGGGCCGTCGCCGAAGTCAATTTCCCGGCTCCGAAAGCCGACCGGAACTCGGACGAGCCGTCCCCTTTTTCGGACGACGTTGGTGGTTCCGGCTCCGCTGAAGAGCGTCTTCGCCGTTCCGCGCGACACGTCGGTCGGCAGGGGAACCTCGCGGCCCGAGTCCATTCCCTGCACGCCGATCGCGAGCTCGTTCGCGCTCGGAAGCTGCTCCGCGAGAAACGCGGCCAGACAGTCCGAGGGCACGACGTCGAAACCGACCCCCGGAAGCAGGGTGACCCCCGCGTCTCGAGCGCGGTCGTCTCGACGTCGAATCCGCTCGAAGACGCGGAACTCGCCCGTGATGTCCAGATAGTCCGTTCCCGTCTCGAGACACGCCTCGATCAGCGGCTCGGCCGTTTCGACGAACGGCCCCGCGCAGTTCAGGACGGCGTCAAAATCGGTGAGTTGAGACGCAACATCGTCTTCGAGGGAGAACGTTCGTCCCTCGAGTCCGTGTTCGTCGGCCTGTGCGCTCACCTCCTTGCCGTCCCGCCCGGCGACAGTCGGTGATTCTCCCCCCGAAACGGCCTCTTGGACGATCAGCCGACCCGTGTATCCGTAGGAGCCGTAGATGAGGAGCCTCTCCATAGGCTGTTGTGGGTGGGACGTATGTTAAATCTAAGTCAGACAATTCGTACGATATGCTCACAGTGTCGGAGACGACCGGTTCGCTTCGAACGATCTCCACTGAGGTGTCGAAGAGAGCTCAATCGATCCTCGCCGACGAACCGAACTCTTCGTTTGGTCCTTGAAATTCCCGCAATTGAGTGTACAATACGATTTGCGATTCGAAACGGGTTTAGAGGTGATCTTGTCTCCACAAAGTTGATTTTACGATCAGGATGGTAGTCAATACATTTATTTTGGTGACGAAACAGAGGTGCTTATATGTGCGGTATTTCGGAATCCAAAAATAACGGGCTCTCCCGATACGCCCGACGAGGTGTCAGCTGCGATGGCTGACCGAGACCCCGCTCGCGGTTTTGGATTCTTGGCAGCCTATACGTTCGGTTACACTGTCTCGGAGGACGAACCCGTTTGTATCGGTACGGCGGGTGCGAGCACAGTTGTCCGGGCCCTTTACGGAGCGATACCGCAGCAGATCGCCAAACAGAGCGATGGCACAGTACTAATGGCTCGCGGAGGGGATAGAGCGCCACGAACGTTCCGTCAGGCCATAATACAGCGGTTAGAGAGGTGACTGATCAATGGCTCAAAATACTCAGAGCGATCGTCCAACTATGCTAGCTCGAGGGTGGTTTCGGTGCGCGTGATCGTCGTCGGCGCTGGTGAAGTCGGGTGGTCGATCGCCAGCAATCTCGCACCCTCCAACGACGTGATCGTGATCGATCGTGACGACCGGGTTGTTGAAGATCTAACATACTCGCACGATGTCCTCGCCATCCACGGAGACGGGACGACGATAGAGACGCTTCGCGAAGCAGACGTCGAGCGAGCTGATTTAGTGATCGCCTGCACCGATAGCGACGAGTCAAACGTCGTTATCTGCGGGAGCGTCAAGACGGCCACCGACGCCTTCACCATTGCTCGTGTCAGGCGTCGGACCTTACTCGAAACATGGGAGGGATCCCAGGGCGGATTCGGCGTCGACTTCATGGTCTGTACGGATCTGCTGACCGCCCAGACGATTTTCCGCATTTCAGGACTTCCTGCGTCACAAGACGTCGATACGTTCATCGGTGGACTCGTCCGTACGGCGGAGTTCGAGATTGCCACAGACAGTCCTATCGCCAATCAATCCGTCCACGAAGCCGATCAGTACGACTCGCTGACGTTCGCGGCGATCTTCCGCGACGACGACATGATCGTCGTCACCGGTGAGACGGTAATCCAGTCGGGTGACCGTGTCGTTGTTATCGGAAGCGCCGATTCAGTAACTACCTTCGCAGACGATATCACAACGGATGATCGGGCCGACAGTGACGAGATCGTCATCGTTGGGGCGAGCGAGATTGGATACCAAGCGGCTCGAGAGTTCGAAAATCACGGCTACCATCCGAGACTGATCGAGCAAGATACCGATCGCGCTCGCGACGTCGCAGAAGACCTTCCTCACACGATGGTTCTCGAGAGTGACGCAACTGATATCGAGTTTCTCGAGCGAGAGCACATCAACGAAGCCGATATCGTGATCTCCTCACTCGGTAGCGACGAAAAGAATCTACTCGTCTCGCTACTGGCTCGACGGCTCGGCGTCGATCGCACTATCGCCGTCATCGAGAATCTCGAATACGCCGAGTTGTTCGAAACCGTCGGCATCGACGTGGCGATCAACCCTCGAGAAGAAACGTCCGAGGAGATCGTTCGGTTTACACGGACGAACCGGACCGAGAAGGTCGCCATGCTCGAACACGATCGCGCGGAAGTGATCGAAATAGAAGCGACTCTCGACGGCGATATCACCGGGCAGCAAATTCAGGATTCGATGGCTGACCTTCCGGACAGCGTCGTCATCGGTGCGATCTCGCGAGGCGGTGAACTCGTAACACCCCGTGGAACGACAGTCATCAAACCGGGAGATCATATTGTTGTATTTGTCGACTCAGAAGTTCTTGATGAGGTTGTAGAGGCGATCTGATGCGCCATTATTTCCGGGTCGACTGGCGTGCCGGCTTGAGTCTCGTTGGGACGCTCCTTGCCTTTCTCTCGCTCGCGTTCGTTATTCCGATAGTCGTTGCGTTAGCATACGGCGGTGAAGACCTCTGGGTGTTCGTCGTGTCGATGGTGTTCACTGCCGGGTTCGGTCTGGCACTTCGACGGTTCGACCCCAATCCCACTCCGGGTGCTCGAGAGGCGTTCTTTGTGGTTGCGTTCACGTGGTTGTTCGCGGCGATCTTCGGTGCGATTCCGTACGTCTTGGCTGGGAACGGGACGATTGCACATCCCGTCAACGCGTTGTTCGAGAGCATGAGTGGATTCACGACCACCGGGGCGACGGTGATGGATGACATTTCGTTCGATACCCATTCCCGGCCGATCATGATGTGGCGGCAACTGTCTCAGTGGTTGGGGGGAATGGGAATCATCGTTCTCGCCGTTGCCATCCTCTCGCAGATGGCTGTCGGTGGTGCCCAGTTGATGAAAGCCGAAGTGCCTGGTCCGGGAATTTCGAAACTTACCCCCCACATCGCCGAAACTGCCCGCGTGCTGTGGATCGCCTATATCGGGTTTACCGTCCTCTTGATCGCGTTACTATATACCCTCCATCTTGCAGGCCTCGCGCCGAATATGGACCTATACAACGCGTTTGCCCACGGATTTACGACGCTTCCAACTGGAGGTTTTTCCCCGGAAGCCCGGAGCATCGAGGCCTTCTCGCCGATCGTTCAGTGGCTCATCATCCCGTTCATGTTCATCGCTGGCGTCAACTTCGTGCTGTGGTGGTACGTCATCTCGGGAGATCCCTGGGTTATACTGCGCGACAACGAATTCCGGTTCTATTTCGGTGCTGTAACCGTGTTTTCACTCGTCGGAACCGTTCTCCTCTTTTTCGACGCAGCCCTTCAAACTACAGAAACTGGCCAGATTGGCGGAAACATAGAACGATCGGCTCGGTACGCTGCGTTTCAGATCGCGTCGTTAACCAATTCGACGGGCTATGCGAATATGGACTTCGACGCATGGGGCAATCCGGCGAAAGCGCTACTGTTGTTCGTGATGTTCCTCGGCGGGTCAGCTGGTTCGACCGGTGGCGGAATCAAAATTCTTCGTTGGCTGGTGATTATCAAATCACTACGACGTGAGATTTTCACGACGATCCATCCGGAAGCGGTTCGGCCCGTCCGAATGAACGGAAAAACACTCGACGAGGAAGCGATCCGTGGAATTTACGCGTTCACACTGCTATTTCTCATACTGTTTTTTGTTGGGTTCCTGTTGCTTGCTGCTGATACATCTCGAACGGCAGACTTCGATCCGCACACGCTGGACCTTCTAACAGCGTCCATTGCAACGCTCGGCAACATCGGACCGGGCTTCGGTGTCGTTGGCCCAATGGGAGGGTACAACGAGTTCCCGATGAGCTCGAAGCTCCTCATGATTCTCTATATGTGGATCGGCCGTCTCGAGATTTTTCCGGTGTTAGTTTTGCTCACAGCCGCGTACTGGCGATCCTGAAGGGACTCGAGTTCATCCGATTCGGGTAGGTCCTGGTCATCGGCTTGATACACTGTCGTCGACTTGTGCGGAGAGCAAACGACCGGCGAGGGCGTTTCGTGAATCGCTCCGAAGCCCCAGAAGACGGTTCTCAGTGACGATCGAATCCGATTCAACCCGTCGGAGATCGGTTTTTAACAGAAGAAGGTAACAGTGATCATCTCCAGTGTACGGACTTCGCTGTCGGATTTGTCACGTAATGCTCAACGTTCGGCCGGTCGTGTTGTCGGAGACCGCCCGAACGCGCCGGTTCGCTCCCGCGTCTCTCGAAACGAGGTCCGTAACGTTCACCACGATCCGATAAAAACCGATAGCTGATGGATCCGACACGCCGTATCGCAGCACTCGAGGCTGTTCCCGACGAGTCGACGTACGTATTTCGCGTCGTTGAGACCGACGGCGGTGCGAACGAGGTCCGGGAGGCGATACTCGTCCGGCAAAACGGTGGAATCGAGTGCTGGCTAAACTACTGTCAGCACTTTACGCACATCAAACTCGACAAGGGATCGGGGGCGTCGATGCGAAACGGCGAGATCATCTGCGAAAACCACGGCGCGTACTTCGAGGCGGATTCCGGCGTGTGTACGTTCGGACCCTGCGAGGGTGCTCACCTTCCCGACCTCGAGGTTTCCGTGGACGAGGGCGATGTCTATCTCACGGACAATTCGTACGACTTTCTGGGCCCCGGCCCGATTCCGGAGGACGAAGTCGATCGTGCCTCGACGTCAAACGTCGAGTTCTGATCGAGTCGTCGCTACGGCTCTCAAGAAGTTGGTGGCGAGTACTCTGGGAGGCAGTCATCACATTTGAACCGACGGTCGGCTACCAAGCTCACTCCGAGTATCGAAGCGGCCCCGGCGAAACGAGATCCCGATCCTGATTGTACTCGACCAGATCGACCTCGACGAGCCGCGGAAGGTGGTCGTGGTACAGCGAAATGTAGACGTTAGCTACCTTCTGGGCGGAGAGTTCCGAGACCGGCTGTCCGGCTTCTCGCTTCGCGACTTCCTCCGCCGCGTCGGGGAGTGTAATGGATTCGCCGTAGTTTTGCATCACCTCGAGGAAGAGTCGCCGTCGCTGATCGGCGAGCAGTTCGAGGGCGTCGTCGACTGTCCCCGATTGTGCTTCCTGTGAGTCGAGCCAGTCGAGTGTAGCCAGGACGAACCCGGCACAGTCGGACGTTGAGTGGGCTGGCGTAGTCATGGATTCCTCGAGCCGCAGCGGGTCACGTACAGCTTCTAGCCTGCACACTAAATATTAGTGTCGAAACGATACCATCTCCGTTCGGTTCTCCACACTGTCTCGAAATTGACAGCGTCGTTCGAGGCTGCGCGTGGAGTGTTCATTCGATAATGAACGTCGGTTCGGCTATCGACTCGCTCTTGCAGGAGGGACACCGCGACGGAAGGTTGAGCAGGTCGTCGTAGTCGTCGAACCCGCAGTCGCGACACGTCGGCGGTGCCACGAGAAACTCCTCGCCGTTGCCGTCGACCGATCGAGCGACGTGTTCGGCGTGTCGAACGATCGAATGCGGCGTCAGATCGAGGCGAACAGCCAGTTCGCTTGGCGTCGCAGCCTCTTCTCGGAGCGCGTCAGCGAGACGCTGTCGAGTCGTTTCGTCTGCCTCTCGCATGGGTGTCATGAATGCCCGGGACGGCTTACGTGTTCGTATTCGATCAACGCGCGATCGAAACCGCAGAAAGGGTAAGTGACTTACATCCAGCCGGTGAAATCCGTGCCATGAAGGCCGTCGTCCTTGCAGGCGGGTACGCCACCCGGATGTGGCCGATCACGAAACATCGGCCCAAGATGTTCCTCCCCATCGGCGACTCCACCGTCATCGATCGGATTTTTCAGTCGCTCGAGAGCGACGATCGGATCGACGAGGTCTACGTCAGCACGAACGAACGGTTCGCAGCCGATTTCGAGACCCATCTCGCCGAGAGCGAGTTCGAAAAGCCCCGCCTCTCCATCGAAGACACCAGCGAAGAAGCCGACAAGTTCGGCGTCGTCGGCGCGCTCGCCCAACTCGTCGAACGGGAGGAAGTCGACGACGACCTGCTCGTCATCGCCGGCGACAACCTGATCAGCTTCGACGTTTCCGACTTCCTCGATTACTTCGAACGAAAGGGGACGCCGACGCTCGCCGCCTACGACGTCGGCTCGCGGGAGAAGGCCTCCTCCTACGGACTGGTCGAACTCGAGGGCGATCGAGTCGTGGACTTTCAGGAAAAGCCCGACGATCCCAAGAGTACGCTCGTCTCGATCGCGTGCTATGCGTTCCCGCAGGATTCGCTCTCGCTCCTCGGGACGTACCTCGAGGACGGCAACAACCCCGACGAACCAGGCTGGTTCGTCCAGTGGCTCCAAAATCGGGAGCGAACTCACGCATACACGTTCGAGGATGCGTGGTACGACATCGGAACGCCTGAGAGTTATCTCGACGCCGTCGCCTGGCACCTCGACGGGAAGTCGATGATCGCCGATACGGCCACCCTCGAGAACGCGACGATCGGCGATAACGTCCACGTGATGGACGGCGCGACGCTCGAGGAGACGAGTCTCGACCACGCGGTCATCTTCCCCGACGCCACCGTTCGAAACGGCGACATTCGCCGGTCGATTATCGACGAGGGGACCCACCTCGAGAACTTAGACCTCGCTGGGGCACTCATCGGCGCGCACACGACGATAACGAATCACGCTCCGGACGGTCTCGAGTGATTTCGGTAGGTCTCGAACAGGCTCGGAGGCCTTGAGTAGGGCACCGAAAGCTCTCGAACGGGCTCTGAAAGGCCTCGAACAGGACCCGATTCGCTCCGTGCTTCGACGGTTGATCTCTTCGGGTTCTCCACCTCCGACTTGAGTTCGCCGACAGGACTATTTAGGTTCGAACGACATTTTTACGAGCGAATATATGAGTCCCGTCGAAGCGGTCCTCGAGCGACGCGCGGAAGGGATACCGTATGACGCGCTCGCAGACGATTTTCTGGAATTCGATCGGTTCACGGGGTCGAAGCCGCTACTGTTGGTCGCGGAGGCCGCCGCTTCGACGACCGGCCAGAGCTTCGCCGGGGGGATTCGGCCGACCGTCGAACGGTTTCGCGAGACGTTCGTCGACAGCGGCCGGCTCGAGACCCTGTCCGATCTCGCATCGCTCACGCTCGAGGACGAGGACCTCGTCGAAGCGTTCGGAGCACAGCGAAAGCGCCACGTATTGCTCGAGATCGCCGATCGACTCGAACGCCGCTCAGAGGATGGTGACCTCGAATCGTTACGGGAGTGGGCGGCCGGGGTGAATATCTACCGGTACGAAGCCGATCCGATCGGCGGTATCTCCGGCGTCGGCCCCTCGAGCGTGCAGTACCTCCGGATCCTCGCCGGCGTCGACACGGTCAAACCGGGCCCTGCGGTCGAGGCGTTTCTGGAATCGATCGCCGCAGAACTCGACTCGTCGCCGCTGGACGCGTCGAGTCCGCTCCGCGCGATCGCATCCTGTGAGTGGCTGGCGATGAAGACGTCGTTTCGTCGCCTCGAGATCGACCGAATCGCGTGGTGGTTGGGGGCGACCGACGCCGAGCGGATCGCAGTCGACGAGTGATTTTCTCCGGGTACCGCGGAGTTCCGTCTCGTCTACAATCGAGCCATTCACAGCCGGGCCATTCATACTCGAGCCATTCATAGCCGAGCCAATACGTCCAGGTGGCGCGCGATCAGGCTGAGTTCGCCTCGCTCGAGTTGGGATAGCCGCGTCTCGACCCACCGGCTGCGTTCCGTCGGTGGGAGCGTCGTCTCCGGATACGCCGCCAGCGCCCCGTCGATCGTCTCGAGAAGCTCTCGGAGGAACGCCTTTTCGTCGGCCGAATACGCGCCGTCGTGCGGTCGGACGATCCAGTCGGATCCGCCGACCTCGAGGAGGTCGAACTCGCTCCCGGGTCGATCGAGGGCCGCGAACAGTTCCCGACCCGCTTGACTGCTTCCCGGTCGATCTCGAATCTCGTCCATGTGCCGATCGTACAGCTCCGCGAACCGCTCGTCGAGCGGATCGGGGGGCGAAAACGTCGTCGTCCCGTCGTAGGTGATCGGCGCGTACAACAGTCCGCCGTTTCGAAGTAGGTCCGGAATGCGACCCAGCGCGTACTCGAGGTCGACGACGTCGAAAACTGCGCTCGCGATGACGGCGTCTGCCTCGAACCGGTCGTCTTCTCGGTCGCCAGTTTCGAACGCGTCGCCCACCTCGAGGTGAACCTCGAGCGTTCGATCGCTACGCCGTTCGTCGGTCGATTGGGCAACCACGCCCGAACGTCTCCGCTCGATCTCGTACCCGGCTTCTTCGAGCCACGTCGGCAGGTGTTCTCGAGCGTACTCGACGTTCCGTTCGTCGAGGTCGACCAATCGATAGGAGACCGATGGCGGCAACGCATCCCGCTCTGCGAGTCGCGCGACCATGGTCCCGATCCCGCCGCCGATCTCGAGGATGCGAACCGGCTCGCCCGAGCGCCCGTTCGAACCCGCGAGGTCCGCGAGGCTATCGGCGAACGCCGACCAGACTCGGTCGTTCAGCGCGCGGTCGTCGACGGTTCGTTTGTGCTCGAGGAACGCTTGTAATGACTGTGTCATAGTTTCAGCATCGCAATTATCTCAGAGTTGTGACTCCGAATCGACGTTCGACCGCGGAGCCGATCCGCGTCCGGACCGTCCCGACCCCGGAGCCTGTTCGACCAAGAACGACCGAACTCGAGCCGTCGTCTCTCGCCACGTGGGATGGTCCGCGGCGGTCTCCAACGCAGACGTTCCCAGCCCCGAGAGGCGCTCTCTGTCGTTCTCGAGTCGTTCGACTATCGATCCGATCGCCGCGGGGTCGTCAGGATCGACGAGAAACCCGTTCACGCCGTGATCGACGAACTCGTCGGCTCCGCCGACCGCGCTGGCGATCGGCACGACGCCGTACTCCATCGCCTCGAGCGAGACCATCCCGAACCCCTCGTAGCGCGCCGGAACCGCGAGGACGTGGCTTCGCTCGAGGACAGCTTCGAGTTTGGCATCCGCCACCTCGCCGACGACGGTTACTCGGTCTTCGACGCCGAGTTTCTGAACCTCGGCGAGCACCGAGCGGGCGTAGGCCGGATCCTCCTCGAGGCTTCCGACGACGGTCAACCGCCACTCACAATCGGCCCGCGAAAGCGCGGAAACCACCGCTTTGGCCCGCTTTCGCGGAATCACGTTGCCGACGAACGCGACCCGAATCGGCTCGTCAGTTTCGGCGGCTCGCCGTCGAACCACCGTCCGAGAGACGGCTGTCCCCTCGACGCGGCCACCCGGCGGGGCGACGATCGACGGAAGGTCCGCGAGTGCTCTCGTCCGATCGCGCGTATCGCGGCTCGTACAGACCGCCGCGTCGACCGTCTCGAGATACCGGCCCTCTACGGTTCGATAGAGCGGAGTACGGATCCCCTTCGACTCCTCCGAGCGGAGCAAGTGGACGATCGAGACGATCGAGTTCGGCCGCTCGAGTCGCGGATTGCAGAGCGCGAGCGACGGGTGACACAGCTCGTCCTGCAGGAGGAGATCGTACGGGCGGTCCAGTCTCTCACGGAGCGATCGGGAAAGGCCGTCGCCGACGGTTCGGAGATACGAGCGCCGCGAGAGCGATAGTACGTCGACGTGGTCTCCGCTCTCCTCGAGCGCCGAGACGAGTTTTCTGTCGTACCGATAGCCGCCCGACGTTTGCTCGAGATCACCGTAGACGACCAGTCCGACGTGCACGCGCCATCAGCTCCGGTCGGCTACTGTCGGGGTTGATTCGCTCGCTTTCGGAGCCGTTTCACGCTCGTTCGAGTCCGCTTTGCGATCCGCTGTCGACGAATTGGATCCCGCCTCCAGTTCTCGTTCGTGACTGACCGTCGCGATATCGTCTTCGCCCATCGATATTCGAAGTCGAGTCGCGGTCGCCGGCTCGAGGGACTCGAGGACTCGGTCGCCGAAGATTCGCGAGAAGTGTTCGACGCTCGGGTTGTGACCATCGAACGGCTCGAGTTCGTTCAGCGTTCGATCGTGGAATCGACCGACTGCGGCGTCGACCGCGTCGTTCAAATCGTCGATGTCGACGAGATAGCCGTGTTCGTCGAGCCTCGGCCCGGCGAAGGTTACCGTCACCGCGTACTGGTGGGAGTGAAGCGTTCCCTCCGGGCCTGCGTTCGCCACCGTCAGGCTGTGTTGGGCGACGAACGATCGGCTGACCGAAACCTCGTACATGGAGTCGCCTACAGTGACCGGAATCATAAACGGTCGCCCCGCCTGCTATGAGCGAAATAGACTGCGTATTAGCTGTAGCTCAACAGCACCTGAATCGCTTCCTCCGGCCGTTCTTCGAGCAATCGATACGCCTCGTCGGCTCGCTCGAGCGCCAATCGGTGCGTGAACAGCCCGTCGAGGTCGAATTCCTCGAGCCAGTTCCAGGCGACGGCACGGCGGCGCTCGCGCGACCAGCGCCCGTCGTGTCTCGGCGGGATCGTACTCACCTGACTGCTTCGAACGTCGATCCGATCGCGGTGGAACCGCCCGCCGAGATCGAGCGTCACCGGTTTGGTACCGTACCACGAGCCGACGATCACCCGGCCGTCGAACCCCGTCGTCGCGATCGCATCGTCGAGGGCGACCGGGCTGCCCGAGAGTTCGTAGGTGAGATCCGCCCGCCCGCCGGCGACAGACTCAAAGACGTTCGGGATCTCGCTTCCGTCCGCCTCCTCAGCAGGCACTTCGAGCGCGCGATCGGCCCCCAGTTCTCGAGCGAGCACTCGACGAGTTTCGTATCGATCGACGGCGACGAGCGTCTCGATCGGCGTCCGCGCGAGCAGGGCCGTCGTCAGGAGGCCGACGATGCCCTGGCCGAAGACGGCGACGCGTTCGCCGATCACGGGTTCGCCGTCGAGGAGAAACGAGACCGCTGACTCCACGTTCGCGAAGAGGGCGGCCTCGCGTGCGCTCACGCCCTCGGGGATCTCGAGTAGCGACCCGGGTTCGGCGACGAAGTGACTCTCGTGTGGATTGTACGCGAAGACGCGACGCTCGAGCCACTCCTCGGAGACGTCGCGACCGACGGCGGTTACCCGGCCGACGGCGGCGTAGCCGTAGGAGAGCGGAAAGGAAAAATCGCCATCGAGGGCGTCGATCGACTCGTCGGCCGGGAGTTCGCTCGGAGCGTCACCGCGGTAGATGAGCCCCTCAGTGCCCGCGCTGATCCCCGACAGGGTGGTTCGAACGCGAACCTCGTCCGGGCCGGGGTCGGGGATCGGACGGGATCGAACCTCGACTGCTCGAGGAGCGGTGAACACGAGTCGGCGTGCGGTCATCGGTGGATGAGCCTCATCAGGACTTTCCTCTCCGTCCCTCGCTTCCCCGCCGAAGAATACGTCGGTAGCGATCTATCACGGTAACTCTCTCATTTCTCCGGGTCTACTTTGGTAGGGATTCGTTACGGGCGGAATCTATTCGAGTCGGACGGTTGTGGCTCTCCCGAGGCAAGCGATCGTGCGGTGCTCGAGTCAGTCGGCTCCCGTCGTCGGCCGCCCGGTGACGAGCACCCAATCGACGGCGAAGTTGAGCAAGAACGGGATCGCCACGACGGTGGTGAGCGCCGTCGAGACGCGCTCGTCTACGATCGGGAGAAACGCGATCCAGATCGCGAGCAACGTGAGCGCGGAGAGCGGCGCTCTGGCCCGGTTCGGCGGTAACTGCCGAACTTGCCGACCCCGATGGTGTCGCCACCAGAGGGCGAGTGCGAACGCGTATCGCGCGATTCCGACCACGATGAAGGCGATCGGCGCCGTCCCCGCGGTGACGACTGCCGCCGCACCCACAAGCGTCGTCAGCGCGTCGACCTCGGTGTCGAGGCGACTGCCGAGTTCGGTAACCGATCCCATCGCGCGGGCGATCGCTCCGTCGACGCCGTCGAGGACCACGGCGATTCCGAACAGCGCGCTCGGCACCCAAGCCATCCCCTCTGTCGTGGGCCCGATGGCGAGGAATCCGACCAACACCGCGAGCGCTCCGGCACGCGCGATCGTGATCCACGATGCGAGGGTGATCCGCTGGTGACCGACCCGTCGGTGCGTTCGTTCGATCACGGACCCCACTACGAGTAACTCGAGTCCGAAGACGAGGACGACCCAGCCGAGAAACTCGAGCGTGAGAACGGTCGACCAGACGATACTGACGGTCGACAGCGCCGTTGCGACCATGAGCGTACTGCCGAGAACGGTCGTTAGCCAGCGCCGAAGCGGCGTCGCCGGGCTGGCTTTCGGGATGGGTTCGATCACGGTGGGTGTGAGACTGCTGGCGAGTGTGGCGGGAGTACTCAGGGCGATTGTGTCGTTCGATCACGATCGTCGCCACGGAGCAAGAGGAAGACGAGTAGCGCGATCAACAGTAGCTGTGCGATCTTGTCGACGGCTTCGCCGCTCGAGATCTCGCCCAATCCGGATGGCCGGTTGAACGCGTACCAGAGGACGATCTGCGCACCGACGAAGGGAATTCCGAGGAGGTACAGCATGCGCCGTCGAATCCCGAGCAGAAAGAGGAGCAGCGCGCCGAAGAAGCCGAGACCGGCGAGGACGAAAGCGACGGCCATCGGTTCCGGTAGAAACGCGATTCCGAGGGCGAGGTGGATGCCGCCGCTCAGGACGACGAGCGCGACCGCGGCCCACTCTATCGGCGTTACCCCCGCTCGCTCGAGACCGTCGGGGAGAGTCATACCGGCCATAGACGATCCATACCGCCCCCATCCACGACGCGAGAAAAGCCTCTTTGGGTGGGCCCCCGAAATCCTGCTGGTAGTTCTTTAATCCCCCTCGTGGTAGGCCCCGGCGCAATGTCATCAGACGACGTTACAACCCTGCTCACGGAAGCGTACCTCGACGAACTCGAGACGGTGATGAATTACTTGACCAACGCCATCGTACTCGACGGCGTTCACGCCGAGGAAGTCAAGACGAGCCTCGAGGAGGACGTCGACGAAGAACTCGAGCACGCTCGGCTCCTCGGACAGCGGCTGAAACAGCTCGATCAGTCGCCGCCGGGTTCCGAGCAGTTCGAGCCCCACCAGTCCTCGCTCCAGCCGCCGGCGGATACGACGGACGTCCAATCGGTTATCGACGGCGTGCTCGAGGCCGAAGACGACGCGATCGAGACGTACCGGTCGTTGCTCGAGGCCGCCGAAGAAGCGAACGATCCGGTAACGGAAGATGTCGCCGTCACGATTTTGACCGACGAGGAAGCACACCACTCAGAGTTCCGCGGATTCAAAAAGGAGTTTCCGATGGACTGATACGGCCGGTTGTACCCGGTAACCGATGATCGCCGGACCGGGTCGATTGTAGCCGGCAACCAGTGGTTGCTGTACCGGGCGATTGTAGCCGGTAACCAGTGGTTGCTGTACCGGGCGATTGTAGCCGGTAAGAGACGATAACCGACCGTATGGGCGCGATTCGAGACCGATACCGCTCGGCCGGAAACGAGTGATGGCCGGTCGCGATAGCCGCGGTACGTGGGGAACGTTTTTCTCGTCGCGCTTCGACCCAGCGCACATGAGCGATTTCGATCTCGACCTGATGGCAGTCGAGGACCACATCGACGAAGAGTTCGAGCTCGAGGGGAGTATCGTCCTCGGGGTTCTCGACGGTAGTACCGATCCGAACACGTGGCTCGAGGGCGTTGCCAACGGCAACGTATTAGTGCTTCGCGGTGAGGGCGACATCAACGAACTGGCTTCCGGCTTCGCGCGAGATGTCAAAGAATCCGGCGGGAATCTGGTTCACTTCCGCGGATTCCTGATCGTGACGCCTCCCGGAATCGACGTGGATACGAGCCGCCTCGGATAGGGAGAGCGAGAACGATCTTCGAGCCGGCAGTACCGCGAGCGTTGGTACTCGACACCGATATCGGTCGCACCCGTGATCGTTATCGGGGTGTTTCGAGTCAAACAGGGAACGCTATGGCTCGGTAGTACATCTCCCTCTTATTCTAATATAGTTTCCAACAAGTGCTATTGATGGTGTGATATCGCAGAATGTGAAGCTGTTGGGGACACATCACTTCATTTGATTAGTTTGCCAGAATATATTTATGATTTGGAACGGTCTTTATATTTGAATGTCGTTTGATACGCACGAGGGTGATGATGAAGCAGGTGATATTACCAAAGACCTTGAAACTGACATCGATACGGTTGCTGAAACGGATATCAGTTCGGATACCGACCTCGAGGCTGCTACGGGGATGGAGGCCTCGATTGAGGCACTGACCGAAAGTACGGTCGAAATCGGTGATCGACTCGAGGAGATCCACGACGAGGCGACAGCACAGTACGACGCGAACATGGAGGTCGCAAACGAAGCGTCCAATTTGTCCGCGTCCGTCGAGGAAATCGCCTCGTCGTCCGAAGAAGTCGCGGCCGCGAGCGAGAAAGCCCAGGATCTCGCCGAAACGGGCCAGGAGTCGGCCACCGATCTCGTGACTGCGATGGAAGAGATCCAGGAGGCCGCAGATGTCGTCTCCCAGGATGTCAAGGCGATTCAGCGAAGCGCCGAGGAGATCGATAAAGTGGTCGAAGTCATCAACGACATCGCCGATCAAACGAATATCCTGGCGATCAACGCCTCCATCGAGGCCGCCGGAGCCGACGGGAACGGCGACCGGTTCGGCGTCGTCGCCTCGGAGGTGAAATCACTCGCTGAGGACTCACAAACTCGTGCGACCGAAATCGAGGGGATGATCGAGGACGTTCAGGAGAACACGGGCACGGCCGTCGAAAATCTGGGTGCAAACAACGACCGTATCGAGGACGGAATCGAGACAGTCGATCAGGCAATCGATATTCTCGACGAGATTCACGAAACCGTCGACGAGGTTTCGGAAGGAATCGCCCAGGTTGCGGACGCGACCGACCAACAGGCAGCCAGCACGGAAGAGGTTGCAAGCATGGCCGACCGAACCGTCGAAAGTGCCGAAACCATCGCGGAGGAGACTCGAGAGATCGCCGACGAAGTGCAAAACCAGACCGAGGAGATCGAAGAGATCAACCGAACGTTCGAACACGTCGTCGACGACTTTTCGCCGAACGCCAGCCCGCAGCGTTGACTTTCCGCAATCCGTTTTTGGCCGAGTAGCCTACTCCGTTCTATCGGGGGATACGTCGTCCGCTTCTCGGCGTCTGTACACCTATCGAGAGACGAACGACAGATGATGGCCGTCGGGGTCCCGGACGACCGTCCTGTTACCGTCCTCGGTTTCGTCCGACTCGAGCCGACAAACGCGGTCGGAAATCGCCCCAATCGCGGCTTCGGGATCGGCCGTCTCGAATCCCAGATCGACGTGGACGCCGCCGCGAGCGTCGGCGATTCCCAGTTGCGGTTCCCATAACTCGAGCGCCATCGGTCCGTCCATTCGAACCCGCGTTCGCTCGTCCCCGCGGTCGACCGTTTCGAACCCTAAATCGGCGTACAGCGCTTGCGCGCGTTCGAGCGATTCGACCTCGAGAACGACCTCGAAGATCCCGTCGATTCCCGGCCCGTCGACGTCGGACTGTCCGAGTTCGACGCAGTTGCCGTCCGGGTCGTAGAGGTACAGCGACTTCGCCGACCCGAACTGGACCTCCTCGAGGTCGTAGTCGGACTCGAGTCGATCCCACCAGTCGTCGTACGTCTCGGCCGGAATCGAGAACGCGTAGTGGGTGTGGAGACCGCCCCGCGGAACGCCCGTCGGTCGACGGAGCAGGAGGTCGGTCTCGCCGGCCTCGACGACGAGTTCGTTCTCCCGCTCCGACCGGACCGTCATCGAGAGCGTCTCCTCGTAGAACCGTCGGGCGGGGGAGAGATATTTTACCTCGAGTCCGAGCCAGGCGAGGCTGGTCAACATGACTCGTTCTACTTTCGGCAGCCGCATAGAAGCGTCGCCCGTGCTCGAGACGAGCGAGTCATCCGATCGAACCGGATCGGTTCGACCACTCTCGTCCCGTCGAGAGAGATATCTCACCGATTTATCACCGAGCCGCCCGTACGACGAGTATGACGTTTCGCGTCGACGAGTCCGGGTCCAGTCTCGAGGCGACCGACCGATTCGACGGCGGCGTGAGCTGGATCGCTCACCCCGACGAACGGATGCAACGGGCGAGCCACGCCCTCGAAAGGAACGGCGAGGTCTGGATGATCGACCCCGTCGATGCCGAGGGACTCGACGAGTTGCTCGCCGAGCTGGGACCGGTGACGGGCGTCGTCGTCCTGCTCGACCGTCACAAGCGCGACGCGGCGACTATCGCGAACCGCCACGACGCCGAGGTCTATCTGCCCGACTGGTTCGAGGGAGTCGCCGAAGACGTCGACGCCCCCATCGTTCGATTCGGTGCCGAACTCGCGGATACCGGGATCGAAGCCCACGTGATCCGGAACAGCCGATTCTGGCAGGAGGTCGGGCTGTTCGATCCGACTGACGGGACGCTCGTCGTTCCCGAATCCGTCGGCGCGTCCGGGTACTTTCTCGCCCGCGGTGAACGACTCGGCGTTCACCCGATGCTTCGAGCGGTGCCGCCGCGGCGTCAACTCGAGTAGTTCGATCCGAGTCGGGTGCTCGTCGGCCACGGTCCGGGCGTGCTCGAGAACGCCGACTCCGCACTCGCGGACGCACTCTCTGGCTCGCGTCGACGGATTCCGTGGCTCTACGGCGGAATGATTCGGGAGATGCTTCCCGTGTGAGGAGACCGTATTCGGCCGCCGCGTGTCTTCGATTTTCGGTGTTACCCCACCCAGTGCCGTCGTTCGCCGAAACCCGCGGCTCGAGAACCAATTCGTGTGGGGGATACAGCTAATTAGCACCCGGCCGTAGGCGTTTGCGTGGTCTACATCACGCGCGGTCTGGTCGACATCCTGCTGGATCTCGCCAGCGACGCCGACCCCGACGACGTGACGACCGGGGTCTCGGTCACACCCGCTAGCGAGCTTCAGGGGGCCAGAGAGGTACCGCCCGAGACACCCGTGTTCACCGACTTCGTGCTCCCCGACATCGGCGACTCGGTCAACGCCGTTTTCGGCGTCGACCTCTCGACGCCCGCTCGACAGTCACAGGGCCGATTCAACTCCCATCCGATTCACGAACTCGAGGTGACCAAACGCGACGACCTCGCACAGGTCATTTTCATCGCCGTGCCGCCGTGGACGGACGAAACCGATTCGTTCGGCGCGTTCAATCGCCGCGGCGACCGGCTGCCCCTCGAGATCATCGACGGGGAGCCGCCGGCTGAATCGCTCCCGGGCGGTCATTTCCTCGGGTAACTCAGCTTGGAGGGCGTGCTGTCTCGGCGGCTCGTGAGCTGTCGTATTACCGGGTTCGAACGGTCGAGAAGTGCGTTCCGGACCGATTGCGAGCGTATCCGGGAGGCGCTACTCGAGGTAGCCGAGTCCTTTCAACTGTTCGGTGATCTCTTCGAACTCGGCTTCGGTGAGCTCGCCGGTCTGTTGGTGCTGGATGACGATGCTCCGGAGCAGGAAGCGAACGAGGTCGCTCGTGCTCTGAAAGCTCGTCCCCTCGATCGTTTCGTCGACCCGATCCGCGAGCTCTTTCGGAATGGACACCGTCGTGTAGTCGGTCATACCTCAATCGTTCGCTGGAAGCCCCAAAGGCGTGTCGCCACGATCAGCGACAACAACTCTCGACGCGATATCGGGAGGTGACGGCGTCGCGATCGAAAACGGGCGACACACCGATATCCATACCCATTTTTATCTCCAACTCCGAACAGGGGTGTATGGGAGTCCGGCCACCATCGAACAACGACGACAACGACCCGGAGAGCGTTGAGTTCGGCATCGCCGCCGTCGATGCGCGGCTGCGGCAATCCGATCTCGATTTTCCGGCGACACAGGACGACGTGTCGGCTGCGCTCGGCCACGAACAGATCCCCTACGACGTCCACGGAAACGACGTCGCACTCGGGGTTATTCTCGAAGAAGTCACGCAGGCTCGATTCGAATCGCGCCAAGAGCTGCTCAACGCCTTGCACCCGGAGTTCGAAGCCTATCGTCAGGAACACTCCGGCGGGGTCGTCCAGCAGATGCGGTCGATACTACCGTTTTGACGTATCGATCGGGACGGACTCGAGAAATCGACCGTGGCGCTCGTCTCGTGTGACTCCCTTCGAGATCTGCAGATGTCGTCCGGGTTTCGACTCGTGGACTCAGTCTTCTCGATTCGCTTCGCGCGTTACTTGCTCCAAGTGATTTCGCTGCTCGCGATGGAGCGTGACGATCATATCTGAGAGCACGCCGAACATCAGCAACTGGACGCCGAGCAAGATGCCGGCGGCAGACACCATCGCGAGGATTTCGTGACCGACTCCATACCAGATCCACTGCGTGAGGACGTAGATCGCAAGCAGGCCGCCGGAGGTGATCCCGCCGACGCCCAGACTACCGAAGTAAAACAGGGGATTGCTCGTTTTCGCCAGCGAATACAGCGCGAGGATGATCGTTCCGCCGTCACGAACCGGGTGTAAGTTGGTTTCGGAGTCCTCCGGTCGAGCGCTGTAACTGACCGGAACGACCGTCGTTTTCACGTTATGTTTAACGCATTCGACGGCGAGTTCGGTCTCGATCGTAAAGCCGTCAGAATCGAGCGAGAGCCGCTCGAACGAATCCGTCGTGAACGCTCGATACCCCGAGAGGATGTCGTCGTACTCGGCCCCGTGAATGAACCGGAACGACCGGTTTATCATGCGGTTGCCAAAGCCGTTCAGCGCCTTCATCGCATCGTCGTCCATATCCGCGAACCGGTTGCCGATCACGTGCTCGTAGCCGTAGGCCAGGGGCTCGAGCATTCGGTCGGCGTCCGACGGATCGTAAGTCCCGTCCCCATCGAGCATCAGGACGTAGGGGACGTCGACGTACGCGACCGCTTCGCGGACGGCCTGTCCCTTGCCCGAGCCCGACTGCACGACGACACGTGCGCCGCGTTCGCTCGCGATTTCGCGCGTGTCGTCGTCGGAGTCGCCGTCGACGACGAGAACGTTCGTGTATCCGTGCGTCTGGAAGCCCTCGATCACGTCGCCGATAGTTGCGGCCTCCTCGAGCGTCGGGATGAGGATACAGACATCCTCGGGCGATATCTCACGCGCCCCTTCGGTCATGGCCACCACCTCTCCGCCACGAGCGATCGGGTCCACGTGAGCGCCATCGTTTGCCATCGCAACCACATCTCCCCCGCGAGCGCAAAAGAGTACTGATCGATCGCTGAACGGACGCTCGCTACGTTCGCTGGCGTCTGTGGATCGATTGGGCACACGACGGGCGCACGCTTCGGGTCGTAGAACCCCCCGGTTCGCAGTGGTGAGGAGCGAAGAGACACGACTACCAAGTCAGCCCTTCGTACACTTCGAGTCCGTGCGTGTCGACGTCGACCCGCCGGCCGTCGACGACGATTCGCCGTGTCATCCCATCGAACGAGAGGTCGTCGAAGCCGTCCCAGTCCGTCGCGAGGACCGCACCGTCGGCACCTTCGAGCGCCAATTCGGCGGTTTCAGCGTACTCGAGGTCCGGGTACAGTTCTCGGACGTTGTCCATCGCGACGGGGTCGTACGCGACTACGGTTGCGCCCTCGTCGCGAAGGTACTCGATGACGTCGAGCGCTCGAGATTTGCGGATGTCGTCCGTGTCGGGTTTGAACGCTAGGCCGAGGACGGCAATCTGCGCTTCTTGGAGGGAGACGTGTTCGGCGAGCGCGTCGACGAGTCGACGGGGCTGTTTGTCGTTGACGGCGACGACGGCGTCGAGCAGATCCGGTTCGTAGCCCTGTTCGCGTGCGCCCGCACGAAGCGCGTTGACGTCCTTCGGAAAACACGACCCGCCCCAGCCCAGTCCCGAGCGCATGAACCGCTCGGAGATCCTGTCGTCGAGGCCGACCGCCTCGAGGACCTCGTAGGCGTCTGCGCCGTACTCCTTCGAGATGTTGCCGAGTTCGTTGACCAGCGAGACTTTCGACGCGAGGAAGGCGTTGTTCGCGTACTTGATCAACTCCGCTTCTCGGACGCCCGTCTCGACGAGATCGGTTTCTTCGCGCTCGATGACCGGCGCGTAGAGGTCGCGGAGCGCCTCCGTCGCGGACTCTGCGGTCGTGCCGAACACGACCTTGTCCGGCTCGAGGAAATCGGAGACGGCAGTGCTCATCCGAAGGAACTCGGGGTTCATGGCGAACTCGATCCCCTCGCCGACCTGCGTTTCGGCGGCCTCCGTGACCGTCGGGGCGACGACTTCCTCGGTGGTTCCCGGCAGGACCGTGCTCTTGACGACGACGAGGTGGTTCTCGGACTTCTCGGCGAGGGCTGCGCCGAGAGATTCCGAGGCGGCCTCCATGATCGCCAGGTCCAGACTACCGTCGTCGGCCTGTGGCGTCGGCAGACAGAGAAACGTTACGTCGGTCTCGCAGACCGCGTCGTAGTCGGTCGTCGCTCGAAGTCGCGAGCCGGCGTGTTCGGCGATTCGTTCCTGTAGGCCCGGCTCGTGAATCGGCGCGTTGCCGGCGTTGATCGACTCGACGATCTCCTCGTCGATTTCGACGTTGATCACGTCGTGGCCGATGTCCGCGAGGCAGGCGGCGATCGTCGTTCCGACGTAGCCGCTCCCGATGATGGAGATCTTCATGCGTGTGCAGACGACTGGATAACGTTAGTCAGTTTTGGGTTCTCCGGAAAACGAACAGCTCACTCGTTCGAACGTGTCCCGTCCGACGTCTCCGCGGTATCGGGTTTTTCACTCCCGTGGCATCAACAGCGTGAGCAACGTGACGAGGCCCACGATACCGGCCAACAGCACGTATCCCTCGTCGAAGTAGCCGCGCTCGGCGACGAGTCCGAAGAGCACCGGCCCCGTCGCACCCAGCATCGCGGCGCTCGAGCGGATGAGCCCCAATCCGGTTCCCTGAATGCCCGGCGGAATCGTTTCCGCGAGGTACGACTGGGTAATCGCACCCGAACCGAGCATCGTACTGATGAGAACGGTTACGCCGATAAGCGGCCAGATGCCGTCGACGACTGGGAGGAGGCCGAGCCCGACGATCGAGCCGCCGAGAACGATGGGGAGCGATCCTCGAAGCCCGATCCGATCGTAAGCCATTCCTGCGGCCGGCTTGGCGACGACGCCGACGGCGAAAAACAGTCCGAAGAGCGTCCCTGCGGCCGTATTCGAGAGCCCCTTTTCGCTGACCAGGTACGTGGGATAGAACGCTGAGAACGTCTGCCAGACGAAGATGAACAGGAACAGGATCACCCCGATGATGACGAATTTCGGCTCGCGGAGTTCGCCGAACACGTAACTGACGTGCTCGCTCGAGAGGTCGTCGGTTTCCCGTTCTTCGGAGTCGTGCGTCGGAAGCGTCACCCAGATGATTGCGGCGGTGAGACAGAGCAGCGGAAGGACGAATCCGAGCCCGAGCTGCCAAGCGATTCCGACCGCGAGCACGCTGGCGACGGGCGGAAGGATCGTCTGCCCGATATCTCCCGACGCCATGGTGACGCCGAGTGCGCGTCCGATGCGATCGGGGTAGAGCTCTGAGAGCGCCGTAATACGGGCGATCGGGTACTGTGAGAGTCCGAGTCCAACCAGTCCAGTTGCAACGAAGAGGGTGAACGCCGTCGGTGCGACGAGGACGAGCCCGACGCCGACGATGACGAACGAAACGCTCGCCGTCAGTATTTTTCGTTCGCCGAGTCGGTCAGCGAGGACCCCGCCCGGAACCTGCCCGATCGCGTAGAAGAGCCAGATGATGGTAACGAGCAACCCCGCAGTCGTGAGCGTGAGTCCGAAGTCCTCGCTAAAGTACGGGAGCAAGACCGGGTAGATCATCCGAGTTCCGTTTAGCAGTCCCCAGCCGAGCGCGATCGCGATCAACGTTTTGCCGGTTCCTCCCGCCCAGAGTCCGTTCAGTTCGCGACGGATCGAGACCAGGCGACTCATCAGAAATTCAGTCGGTATGACCTTGTCTCCCGCTGATGAAATTGCTTCCGTTTCCGGTGAATTGGTGTGTCATCGGCTGCTGGGAACCGACCGATCGCTCCGCTACTCGCCAGCGGCGACCAAAATTCTATTCCGCTTATCAGTCGATAAATGTGCGTTCCTCCCGGCTAATCTTCCCGATAACGATCTTATCACAACGAGAGAAATAGACTTGTTTTAATCTATGTATGCGTGGTTTTGTCACCCATGCATAGGAGGACTGCACTCGCGTGGATCGGCACGACAGTGGCCGCTAGCTCGATCGCGTCGCCGGTCGGCGGAGCGTCGAACGATGATGACGCGACTCCCGGCGGCCCGTGGCTTCCCGACGAACAGGAGCGGTCTCTCGAAGCCTTCCACGACTACGAGGAGTTGATAGACACTCTCGAGGATATCGAGCAGAACAGTCAGGGATGGCTCTCGCTCGAGACCATCGGAACCTCGAAACAGGGTCGGGACATCCCGATGGCCTCCGTAGGAAACGGCGATACCGACGTGATGTTCTGTAGCCAACAACACGGCCACGAACCGACCGGGACCGAAACGCTGCTGAGATTGCTCCGGCGGCTCTCTGCCGGCGGCGGCAACATCGGCGGCCCGTTCACCAAACCGCTCGAGGAACTCACCGTTCACGCGATCGTTCGGGCGAACCCCGACGGCTCCGAGCCGGACGTTTTCACTCGGTTCAACGTCGACGAGGACGCGCCGTTCCGAGATCCGGACGAAGGCGTCTACACCGCGTATTCCCAGGCGGGGATCGGGTGGGACGTCAACCGCTATCACTGGTTCGACTGGACCGAAAGCGAACTGTACCAGCACCGTTCCGACGAGTACCCGAAAAACCCCGTGCCGGAAGCTCAGGCCATCGTCGACGCGATCGAGGAAATCAACCCGCTCTGGTTCGTCGACATGCACAACCAACTTTCCTACATCACCGATGACGGCGATCTCGTTACAAACTCGGTACTCTGGCCGACACACGAAGACGTTCCCGACGAAACGAGGCGACTGGGCAAACAGCTCTGCTGGGCCGCTTTCGACGAATCGAACCGGTTCGGAAACTCGACCGTCACCAGTTTCCCGGGCGGGGACGACCTCGGCATCGCGCGAAACAGCCACGGCGTCGAAGGCGTGGCTTCGATCCTCCTCGAGACGCGAGGCCACATCGGCCAAAGTTCCCTGGGACGACGCATCAGAAACGAGCTGACGATCGCCGAGCGGCTGATCGAGTCAACCGCCGACGGGTCGATCTTCGAAATCGACCCGTCGCTCGCCGACGAACTTCCCGAACGCGGCGACAGATATCACGACGACCTGCCGCCCGAGGACACGTCGATGGACGACTGGGTCTCGGCTGAGATCAACACGGCCATGATCGACTGGGACATTCTCAACGACGTCGTCGCGTGTTCGGTCGACGAGCGCTTCCTCGAGCGACTCCCCGTCGGCGTCGGCGGTACCCTCCTCGTACAAAACAGTGTGAACGACGAAATTCGTCCATACGCCGTCGCGCGGACCCACGACGACGGTGGTGCACGCACCGTTCGAATGGGGTTAGGTGCCCGGAGCCGGTTCTACGATCCCGACGACAACGTTCCGACGATAGTCGACTCGCCCGTCCAGGGTCACGATATGAGCGACTGGGAACTGCTCGAGGTTCGGCCGGCCCAGTCGGAGTGGGATATTCTCACCGACGAGACCGCCTGCTCCGTCGAAGAATCGTTCCTCGAGGAACTCTCGGCGGCTGTCGATGACGAGATCCACCTTCGGAATCACGAGACCGAAGCGGAACTGGCTTTCACGGTCGCGAGAACGCACCACACGGACGATCCGGACGGGATCGACGACGGAGAACGGCGCATTCGAATGGGCGCGGGCGCTCGAGGTCGGTTCTACGAGTCGGGTGAGTCAGTTCCCTCGTCGTTCGTCGGGCAGGCCCGGTCCCAATAACGACTGCTCGAGTCCGCCGTAACGGATCAGATAGGTTCCGAATTCGAGACTTACAATCGTTCTAGAATGTATCGATTACGATCATTCTATTTCGCTGTATCGGTTGGTTATAGATATTGGATAGCCAATAACCATCAAGTGTTCTCGTTGTACGTCGATGCCATGGTCCAGCGTATCAGACGTCGGGCGGTTATTGCAACGACCGGTGCAGTCGGCATCGGAGCGTTTGCCGGCTGCATCGGCGAGGACATCGAAGACGAGGAAGAAAACGATGGGGACGATGACGGCGAAGGGGATATCGGTGAAGCCGATCCCGACGCAGACGGGGAAATCCTCGGGTGGCATGCCGGAGGAACGAGCGGGACCTACTACCCGCTGTCCGGTGATTTCAAAACGATCGTCGAGGAGCACACGCCACACGGCCTGCAGGTCCAATCGACCGGGGCGAGCGTGGAAAACGTCGGTAGCTTGAGTCGCGAGGACGC
The DNA here is from genome assembly GCF_055379965.1 of Halostagnicola alkaliphila. NCBI lineage: Archaea > Methanobacteriati > Methanobacteriota > Halobacteria > Halobacteriales > Natrialbaceae > Halostagnicola > Halostagnicola alkaliphila. The sequence continues at coordinate 1,517,544 of NZ_AP043826.1, forward strand.
CGAATTCGCGTTGATTCAAAACGACATCGCTCACTTCGCGTCCACGGGAACCGGAATCGACGAGTTCGAGGGCGAGGAAGTCGAGAACCTTCGCGGCGTCGCGTCGCTATATCCGGAAACGATCCACCTCGTTACGCAGGCCGATTCAGGTATCGAAAATATCGACGATCTCGAGGGTGCGTCGGTCAACACCGGAGATCTGGGGAGCGGAACACAGGTCAACGCCCTCCAGATTCTCGAGACCGCCGGGATCGACGAAGGTGACTTCGACGAACAGAACGCGGACTTCGAGACGGCCGCCGATCAGATCCGGGACGGCGACGTCGACGCGTCGTTCGTCGTCGGTGGCTGGCCGGTCGGATCCGTAGAAGAGCTCGCGACGACTGAAGAGATCTCGCTGATCGAACTTTCGGACGACCTTCGCGAGGACATCCAAGACGATGCCGAGTGGTTCGCAGACGATACGGTTCCCGGCGGAACGTACGACGGGGTCGACGACGACGTCGAAACGGTTTCGGTTCAGGCGATGATCGCCACCCACGACGGGGTAGACGAAGGGATCGTCGAGGCGGTGACGACCGCAATCTTCGACAATACCGATGATATCGGCCAGAAGTCGGACTTTATCGACGTCGAGTCGGCACAGGAAGCGATGCCGATCGACCTTCACCTCGGAGCTGAGGCGTACTTCGAGTGAGGACGACGTGGTAGGTTCCGATATATCTGCTGACACTATCACGGCACCGAGTTGAGCAGTTCTCGACTGAACAGCATGCAAACCGGTACGCACCTGTACTGGGTATTGAATCGTGGATCGACTTCAACAATCGTTCACCGTCGTTGTCGTTCTCGCAACTATCGTCGCGGCGGTAGCGTTCGGTGTCTCCGCAACACCCTCGAGTAGTCTCGTCGTTACGGACGCCGACACCGGAGAGCAACTCCTCTATGTTCCCGTCGAGGACGATGACGAAATCACGCTCTCGTACACCCACAGCGTCGAGAAGACGCCGGTGAAAGATATCTATGTCGTAGACGATTCGGCGCTTCGTGCGGATCGAATGGTGTTTCACTCACACGGGGCCGGGTTGCCGTCGGGGTCGGCTATCGAACAGACCGAGGAGGGATTCGTCGTCCGCTCGAACGAATCGTACGAGACGCTTTCGGTCGTTCCGGGGTCGATCGCAGGACACGAACTCGTGATCGATGACGATCGATACGATCTGGTCGAAAAATCCGACGGCCCCGTTCACCTCACGGTCACCGACCGCTCTCTTCGTGACCGAACCATCGGTGACCGTTTCGTTTCGACCGATAATTCACACGAACCGCACCTGTCCAATTCGTACTGGGATCCGTCGATCGAGCGCCACGGAGTCGAGTTACGGGGCTCGAACGGACCCTCGGTACCGACTCATTCACTCCATAGCCAACTATCATGAGCATAGACTCCGACGAAACAGAGACGCTTTCGGACGAAGAACAGGAGGAAATCCTTCAGGAGGTCGAACGGCGCCGTACCCTCCAGGGTGTTGCGGTCGTCGTCGTCGCCCTGATTGGTATCGCGTTCTCGGCGTTTCAACTGTGGCTCGCGGCTCGGAGCTACCAGTTCGGCGTCACGCTCCCGCTGATCGGCGAGTACCACGTTTTCTCCCTCCAGCAACTGCAGGTCAACGCAATCCACGTGACCTTCGCGTTGGTCCTCGCGTTCTTGTTGTTCCCGACGACACAGGGTGACGGATTCGTCGCCAGACGCGTCGCCCGACTCGAGCCGGCTATGCAAAACCGGTTCGGAACGGATGCGCTCCCGACGCGGATCGTCGAACGGCTCGGCGACGGCGTTCGGTGGGCCGCCGTCGATCCCGGACTGAATCGGATCACGCCGGTCGACATCTGCCTGGCCGCTCTCTCGGTGTTGCCGACCTACTACATCGTCACGGAGTTCGACGAGATCCGGACGATCGCGTTTCAGCGCTTCTCGGCAGCGCGGCCGCTTCACGAAGTGTATCCGATACTCGAGCCGTTCGTCGTCGCCATCGCGACGCTGGGAATCCCGATCGACGAGGTGTCCTACGCCTTCTTGCTCGGCGTCCTCGGGCTCCTGTTGGTGCTGGAAGCGACCCGCCGAACGCTCGGCGTCCTGTTGATGTCGCTGGTCGGGACCTTCATCGTCTACGCCAGATGGGGCCACTTCGTCCCTCGCGATTCGGTGATCGGCGCGCTATCGATTCGACCCGAAACGTGGAGCGAGATCGTCTACAACCTGTGGTACACCGTCGAAGCGGGCGTTTTCTCGACGCCGGTCACCGTCAGCGTTCGCTTCATCTACATCTTTATCCTGTTCGGAGCCTTCCTCGAGATGAGCGGCGCTGGCAAGTGGTTCATCGATCTGGCGTACTCGCTGACGGGAACCAGGAAGGGAGGCCCGGCGAAGGCGAGCACCGTCTCGAGTGGCTTCATGGGGATGCTCTCCGGTTCGTCGATCGCGAATACAGTGACGACGGGCGCGTTTACGATCCCGCTCATGAAACGGTCGGGGTACACGCCGGAGTTCTCCGGTGCGGTCGAGTCGTCGGCTTCCTCCGGCGGGCAGATGCTCCCGCCCGTGATGGGCGCTGCCGCCTTCCTCATCGTCGAGTTTACGGGAACGCCGTATCCCGACGTGATCGTCGCAGCGACCTTACCCGCGATCGCCTTCTTCTTCGGAATGTGGGTGATGGTCCACTTCGAGGCGATGCGGGCCGGGATCGGCGGCCTCTCGCGGGACCAGCTTCCCGATCCGCGTTCGCATATCCGAATGGGCTGGTTCTATCTGCTCCCGCTCGTCCTCCTGTTGTACTTCCTGGTCATCGCGCGGTTTTCGATCAACCGCGCCGGGTGGTTCACGATCGTGACCGTCGTAGCGCTCATCGCGGTCGTCGCCGCGTACAACGAACGGACGCGGATCCCGCTGTTCGGAACGATCGCGTTTCTCTTCGTCGCCCAGTTCGGCGCACACGCGATTTACGGCGGCGGAATCGCCGATATGGTACTGGCGATTATCGGCGTGGAACCTGCCGGCGAGCCCTACTCGCTGACCGCTGCGGCGTTCGCTGCGGCCGCAGATCTCGGCACGATTGCGATTATCGTCAGCGTCGTCGTCTTGTTGTTCCAGCCCCGGATGGATGCCCCGCTCCTCGAACTTGACGATGCGGTCGAGACGACGATCCAGCGCAGTACCCAAACGCTCGGACGGCCGTCGCTCGCGAACAATTCGCTCTATCGATTCGGTGCGTTCGTCCTGAAATCGATGGAATCGGGTGCTCGAACGGCGACGACGGTCGTCATCGCCGTCGCCGCGGCCGGCATTATTCCGGGCGTTATCAGCGTCTCCGGACTCGGGCCGAACCTCGCCGCACTTATCAGTTCTGTGAGCGGCGACTCGATGCTCGTATTGCTCTTGCTCACCGGCTTCGCGGCGATCCTCTTCGGCATGGGGATGCCGACGACGGTCATGTACATTATCCTCATCGCGATGCTCGAGACGCCGATCGAGCAGGGGACTGGAATTGCAATTCTCGCCGCGCACCTCTACATCCTCTATTTCGGACTGATGGCCGACGTGACGCCGCCGGTCGCCGTCGCCGCCTTTGCGGGTGCGGGTGTCGCCAAGGCCGACGAGTTCAAGACTGCGACGACCGCGTTCTTGCTCTCGCTGAACAAAATACTCGTCCCGTTCGCGTTCGTCTTCTCGCCGGGGATTCTCCTGTTGCGCGACGGGAGCGAGGGCTGGGGCGTCATCGGCTGGTCCGACGTTTTCGATGTCGGCTATTTCGTCCCGGAGGTCGTGATCCCCGTGGTCGGCATGTTCCTCGGCGTGTACGCGCTCGGCGTGACGATCATTGGGTACCAGTACTCCTCGGTCGGCGTGACGGCTCGAGGGATCTATTCGATCGCGTCGATTCTGCTGATGGTCCCGGAACTGCTCTTGCTGGTCGTCGAGGCCCTGCTGGGGCTGGCGGGTATTCCGTCGATGCTGACAATCTTCGCGATCACCTTCCCGCTTCGACTGGTCGGGCTGGGGCTACTCGTCGGGCTCTCCGTTCGCAATCGTTCGGGCACGACCGGTGAAATCGACTCGAGTGTCTCCGGACCAGCAACCGGTGAAGCCGACGACTGATACGGTTTACTGTAAGTCATTTCCGGCGCAACCGCAGGACTGGACGCGGTTACGCCGGTGGACGCTCCGCTCCTCCACCGAGGCTCGTCTCACACGGTTCGACTCACCGCCGGTAAATCGTTACAGTAATCCGTATGAGTGCCAGTTACTGTCAGTTATCGGTAGGGCGGCTCAGTTCGCCGTTACCCTAATTCTTCGTCGAGAATGAGTCGCGTCTTCGTGCTCACGACTTCGTCCTGCTCGCGCGCGTTCGTAATGAGTTCGTTGACGCCTCGAGTATCGGCCGCATCGACGACCAGGACGATATCCTGTTCGCCCGAGACCTGCCAGACAAAGTCGACTTCCTCCCACTCGGCCATCCGATCGGAGACGTTCGCCGTGTCGACGTCGACCGCAACGCTGACCTCGATCATCGCCTTGACGTTCCCGGTCCGCGTCGAAATCGTAAACCGCTCGATGATCTCCTCGTCCATCATTCGCTCGACGCGGTTTCGCACCGTTCCCTCGCTGGTGCCCACCTCGTCCGCGATTTCGGTGTACGGCGTCCGGGCGTCCCACCGGAGGACGTTCAGGATCTGCCGGTCCAACTCGTCCATTGGTTTCCCTTCGACCGGCGAGCACTTACCGATTACGAATTTCGTAACTCAGCTTCGAAGACAACACTTATGATGGTCGCACAAATACGTAGTTCGTAATGACAGCTGCCTACGTAGCATTGGAGGGTGGCCACGTTCTCGAGGGGCGTGGTCGCGCTTCGGGAACAGCTCGTGGGGAATTGGTTTTCACGACAGCATACACGGGATACGAAGAGAGTCTCACCGACCCCTCTTACGAGGAACAGGTCCTGACCTTTTCGTACCCGCTGATCGGTAACTACGGCGTCCGAGAGGAACGCTTCGAGTCCGATCGCGTTCACCCGCGAGCGGTTCTGGCACGAGAGCTCACCGAAGACGTTTCGGCGTGGCTCGAAGAAGAAGGCGTCCCTGCGGTCGACCATCTCGACACGCGAGAGGTCGTCACCGACATCCGAGACGGCGGTGCGATGAAGTGCGGAATCGCCGTCGGCGAGGATGTCACCCCCGAAGACGCGCTCGAGGAGCTCGAGGCCTGCAAGGGCATGAGCGACCACACCGAAATCGGCGAGCAAGTTAGCGTCGCCGAGCCCGTCGTCCGCGGCGAGGATAACGACGGCGAGACGGTCGCGCTCGTCGACTGCGGCGCGAAGGGATCGATCGTCTCCTCGCTAGTCGAACGCAACGCGACGGTTCACGTCCTACCCCACGATTCGTCGGTCGAGGCGGTCGCGGAAATCGATCCCGACATCCTGTTCATCTCGAACGGCCCCGGCGACCCGGCGAACTACGAACAGGCGGTCACGCTCGTCGAGGAGTTCGTCGAAGACACGCCCGTCGCGGGTATCTGCCTCGGTCAGCAGGTCGTCGCTCGCGCGCTCGGCGGCGCAACCGAAAAGATGGACTTCGGCCACCGCGGCGTCAACCAGCCCGTTCTCGACCTCGAGTCCAGTCAAGTCGTGATGACGACCCAGAATCACGGCTACACCGTCGCCGAACCCGGCGACCACCTCGAAGTTTCACAGATCAACGTCAACGACGACACGCCGGAGGGCCTCGACGGCATCGAGTACGACGTACTCACCCGTCAGTACCACCCCGAAGCCAACCCCGGCCCGCAGGACACCTTCGACTTCTTCGACGACGTCCTCGCGATGGGCGAGCCGTCCCCTCGAGCAGTTCCAGCCGACGACTGATCGAGTCTTTTGACGACTGAGCTTCACTAAGCTGTTTTCCACAAGGATTTCGAAAGCGTCGAACTCGCAACCTTCAACAGTCGTTCGTCCTTCATCTCGAGTAATGAACCGGCCGCTCGGATTGGCGAGCTTTACCACCCAGACCCGTCTCCAGCACGCACTTACCGTGGTCGGAGCGCTCGTCGTCTTCTGGCTCGGCTACTTCGGCGGCGTGTGGGCCGTCTACGGCGACCTATCGGTAGTCGCTCTCGAGACGAACATCACGGAACAGCGCGTCGGGGGTATCGCGGGGTCGATCGCCGTCTGGACGTATTTCTCGATCGCGTTCGTCCGCGGTTACGGCGGTCCGGTTCTGAACACGCTCGCCTATCCGCTTGCAATCGTCATCGTCGCCCCGTTTCTCGGTCGATGGGCGCTGTTCGGACCGGATATCAGCGGGCTCATCGACCGCTTTATTGGGCTGTTCGTCTTCGAGCCGCTGATCACGACGGTGATCGTCGCCGTGCCCGGTCTCGGCGCGTGTCTGGTCGTCCTCACGGTCTGGGCGTTCGCCCTCGCGGACGAGCGCAGACAGGAGTGGGAACGCGAGCACCTTTCGGCGGCGTTTTATGACGAATTCGTCGATCAGGCGAACGGCTGAGTTGCGGTCGGGCTCCAGCGGTAGACAGTACGCGTCGGCTCACTCGAACGAGTAGACGACCGTCGCGCTCGCGCTCACACTGACCGGTCCGGAATCGATGTCGGTGCTCGGCGCTGCGGCGTCGTCGGCTTCGGCAACCTCCGTGGTCGCATCGTACTGGACGGGGACGACGTCAACGTTGCTCGTCGAAACCGATTTCGTCCCGGTAATCTCGACCCCGCGGTTGTCGGCGATGTGGTCGGCTTCGTCGTCCGCGTTCTCGAGGGCGTGATCGATCGCGTCGTCGCGCATCTCCGCGCGGCGTTCGTCGCTCAGGCCGAAGTTCACCCGACCGATATCGTCGGCACCGGCCGCGACCGATTCGTCGATGATTTCGCCGACGCGGTCGACGTCGTCGATCTCGAGTCGGAACGTGTGGCTCCCTTCGTAGCCAGTTCCGTTGTGCTCCTCTCGAATGTTGTACCGTCCCGATTCGATGTTGTCGTCCGGGATGTCGAGCTCCTCGAACGCCTCCCGAAGGGTCTCGGAGCGCTCCGCAAGTTCGTCGTTCACCTCGCCGGCGCTCTCGCCGGCCGCTTCGATGCCGATGCTCGCGACGGCCTCGTCCGGTTCGGTCTCGACTTCGCCGCTCGCTCGGACTTCGATCTCGTTCTCGCTCGAGTTCGCCGCTCCGGTCGATTCGCCGTTGTCACCGCTATCGCCGCTGACGATTCCGTCTAGGCACCCTGCTGTGGTTACGGTAACGCCGACGGCCGTCGCCGCGAGGAGTTGTCGTCTATCCATGGTGTTCACTCGAGGGACTGACAAAAAGTACCTTCCCAAGCTAAAACGGGCGTTTGAACGTTCTCCAAATACAGAAGCGGACTTTGTAGTGTGGCACTCGGTAGCGCAGGCTCGCTTCCGTAGGCTCTATAGCCGGTGATCGTCGCGGTGGCTCGGCCGCCGTGACGGACACGCTATTCGGTTCGATTAGTAGGACCGTCGGCGTCCGAATTCGGTCGTTCGGTGTCGGATGATTGGAGCGTTATCTCACCGTTATCGACCATCCAGATCCCGCAGATCACGCCGAACCAGATCAGACCGAATCCCAGCACTCCCGCGCCCAGATGAAGCGTTTCCCCGACCCCTTGGGAAAGGGTCAGGACTCCGAATGATGTCCCTCCTGCAACCACACCAGTGGCGATATTGAATCCGTCTTCTCGAGTTCCTCTCAGCCCCAACAGTGACGGATATCGGAGCCAGAGTGCGACGGTCATAGTGTACGTAACGAATGTTCCGAAGAGGAGGGATATCGAGTCGTGCTCGATGGCAATACCAACGGTGACCCCGCTGGCGATACACAATGCGAGAAGGTAGCGGAGAGGGCGACGCATGTGAAAGAACTCTCCCGAAACCATAAATATGTTACATTTGTGCCATGCCTGTGAGCGGGTCGTTCGACGGGACACTTATGCCGACGGGCGTATCACTCTCACGGAGAGTTGAGTATGTCGACCAATCGCCTTCTCGTGCCCGTCGCGAACCCGGAGACCGCGGATCGATTGCTCACGACCGCTATCGACATCGCTCGAGATCGAGACCTCGAGATTCTCGTCCTCAACGTGGTCGACGTGCCGATGCAGCTCACGCTCGAGCAAGCCCGGGACGAACTCGACGTCGAATCGCACGAGGATATCGTCCAGTACGCGGTCGACATCGCCCGAGAGGCGGACGTTCCGGTGACGGGACGAGTCCGATTCGGCCGCGACGTCGCCGGCGGGGTCATCGACGTCGCCGAATCGCAGGACGTCGACGCGGTCTTGCTCGGCTGGCGCGGTCGCCCTCGCCGCCGCGACGTCGTCCTCGGCAGTTACATCGACGAAGTTCTCGCGAACGCGCCGTGTGACGTGTACGTCAAACGAATCGATCGAGATCGGACATCGGTCGATTCGATTCTAGTCCCCGTCGCCGGCGGGCCGAACACGACCGACGCTGCGACTGTTGCAGGGACCCTCGCTCGAGCGAACGGCGCGAGCGTCGAACTCGTCCACGTCGTTTCGGAACGGGACGAGGAGTCCGTCGATGCGGGCCGTGACCTGTTGACTCGAACCTCGAGCGAACTCGGCGCGGTCGATTCCGTTTCCGAAACGGTGCTCGAGGGACCGGTGGTCGAGACGATCACGGAGCGGGCGGGCGACCACGACCTCATCGTCATCGGAGCGGCCGAAAGCGGCGTCCTTCGGCGGGTGCTCGTCGGCAACGTTCCGGAAGAAATCGGGCGAGAAGCCGACAGCGCGGTTATCATGGTGAAGCGTCGACAGGGCGTCCCGGAAACGCTCTGGAGACGGCTTCGGGACCGATTGGTCTGACGATAGAGGAGACGTACCGTCCGGGGGCTACCGCCGCGAGTGCAGTTTCGGGCGCTACTGGTTTCCGATCTGTTTCGTGTTACGGAGATTCAAGGAGACAGCCTCGCCGTTCACGGCGGGGAGGGTGTCAAGGTTACGGAAAATCAAGGAGAAAGCCCCGTGCTTTAGCGCGGGGATGAATCCGACAAACCCTACACAACCGACATTATCAAGTATCCCGGCATCGAACATAGTAGCAAGCCAATCGCGTAAAGTATCAACCGGAAGACTCGGGGTCGCTTCCCGCCGACACGGACGGTTCCACGCCCACCACCCTGGTTCACAACGAGGTGGGGAGTACGTGGTTGGGATTCGTTCGCCGTCCTCACAGAACCCGTAGCCCCGCTGGGACGGGCAGTAATGCTCGTGTACGGGAGGGGGTGACGACTTAACCAAAACACGCCCCGTTCGCGGTTGCACTTCGCCACGAAGCGGTGTGGCGGAGTACGGTCGATGGCACGACCCGTGTCACGCTCCTCGAAACGAGGGGCGTGAATCCTCGCGTTCGCACAGTCCGTTTGGGACTGGGCGCAGGGAGCGCCACAAGCAGGGCGACTCGCAACGAGTCAGCGTCACCACGCGCTCACCGCCCTGACGTGGAGCGCACAAACCCGGTACTCCCTTCGTGGGAGGAAGTTGCCCTCGGGGGCTTGGGAACGGTCCGATGCCCCACACGGGAATCCTCGCCCTTCAGGGCGGGGAGGATGTCAATGTCCGGGCTCGCACTACCATCTCTCTATCCGGTTCTGCAACACTAGATCAATGGTGCTCGAGTATCTCGAGGGCTTTGTCGGGGTAGTTGGTCACGACGATATCTGCGCCCGCTTCGATGGCGTCGCGAATCGTCTGTTCCGTATCGATGAGCTTCCAGACGCCCGCGGTGAGTCCTTCTTCCCGAGTGTCTCTGACGAACCTCGGGAGGGCGTGTGGCGCGTAGTGTGCGAAGGCGATATCGGCTCCGGCCGCGGCCGCGTCGTCGGTCAGCCACGGCGTCGGAGCCGATCCGACCAGCCCGGTCGGAATCCCGGCTTCCTGTGCAGGCTCGATCGCCTCAGCGGAAAACGAAATAACCGTCAACCGATCGAGGAGGCCGTAGTCGGCGACCGTTTCGAGCACCTGATCGGTGTATCCACCTTCCTTGAGTTCCGCGTACAGTGACGGTTCTCGGTCGGCGTCGGTCATCACCTCGAGCGCCTCTGAGAGCCTGATGAGCGGTTCGCCGTCGATCTCGGAACCGCGGATATCGTCCCAGTCGGTGTTTTGAACCCATCCCGTTCCCGAGGAGTCCCAGTCGAGGACGGGATCGTGAAACAAGAGCAGTTCGCCGTCGGCGGTCTCTCGGATGTCGAGTTCGACTCCGTCGACGCCGACCTCGAGGGCCCGCCGAACGCTTGCTCGCGTGTTCGGCGGCGCGAGTCCCTCCGCACCTCGGTGACCGACGATCAGCGGTCGATCCCGCGGGACCTCGCCCGAGGTGATGAGCGGCGACAACCCCCACGCCGAGACTGCCGTGACACCCGCTCCGAGGCCGGCGAGAAATCGCCGTCGAGAGCGCAGCCGCGAAAAGCGGGGAGTCATACTCGAACGTACGGACCGTTCCTATTTGAATACTCGAGACCGTTTTCAGACCCAGTAAGAAGGGATCGTGCTTAACGGATGGAGTTTCCGTAGGGTATCGTATGGGCGGTTATCCGATCAGCAGCGGCCCCTCTCGTCACACTGCCGTTCAGCACCGACCCCTCGGAGCGGAATCGATTTGGTGTCAGCGATCCAATCAGCGGGCATGAGCCGACTCGAGCATCTCTCGGATCGGGTACGCGACCGTCCCGTCGTTTCCGTGTTCGTCCTGTTCGTTTCCGTTCCGACCGTTCTCGCCGTCCTCTCCTTTCGACAGCCCTTCGGCCTCCCGACGACGGTTCTCGACGAACTCGAGTTCCTGTTCCGACTGTTCGTCTACGTTCCGGTGACGGCGATCAGGGCGGTCGTTTTCGAACCGCTGCGACTCAGCGTGCTGTTTTCGATCCCGATCCTCGAACAGATTGCCGTGTTCGCCGCGTTGCTCGGATTTTATTACCTTCTCAGTCTCGTTCTCGTTCGCGGAGTCCGGATCCTTTCCGAGCGCTTCGATACGGCGTCTCGGTAACTCGCGACGGCTCGCGTATCGCGATGATTACAGTCGCTCGAGGCGACAGCAGCCGTCTGCGACGCTAAAAAGCCGATCTCGACGTGTCGTTCGCCGTTCTTAGTCGTGTCTGAACGACCGTTGACCGGTAAACGCCATCGCGATACCGTGTTCGTCGGCGGCCTCGATCACGTCTTCGTCGTTGACCGAGCCGCCCGGCTGGACGACGGCTTCGATGCCTGCCTCGGCAGCTTCCTCGATCCCGTCCGGGAACGGGAAGAAGGCGTCCGAAGCCATCACGGCACCCTTGGCGTCCGTGCCCTCGGCGTGCTCGTCGGCTTTCATCGCCGCGAGTCGAACGGCGTCGACTCGAGAGACCTGTCCCATCCCGACGCCGACGGTTTCGGTTCCCTTCGTGAACAGGATGCCGTTGGATTTGACGTGTTTCAACGTCTGCCAGCCGAACACCATCGACTCGAGTTCCTCGTCGGTGGGCTCGCGTTCGGTGACGACCTCGAGGTCGTCGACGGCAACCGACTGCAGATCTCGTTCCTGGACGAGTCGGCCGCCGACGAGGGGTTTTTCGGTAAACCGCTCAGTTCGGTCGCCGAGTTCTCCAACGTCTAACACGCGCAGATTGTCCTTCTCGAAGAGGATCTCGAGCGCGTCCTCGCTGTAGCCGGGCGCGACGACGACTTCTTTGAACGAGTCGATCACTTGCTGGGCTGTCTCGGCGTCACACTCGCGGTTGAGTGCAACGACACCGCCGAACGCGCTCATCGGGTCCGTCGAGAGCGCGTTCTCGTAGGCGTCGACGAGCGAGTCGGCGGTCGCACAGCCCGCCGGGTTCGTGTGCTTGATGACCGCTGCGGCGGGCTCGTCGAACTCCTTGATTAGGTTGAGCGCGCCGTCGGCGTCGTTGTAGTTGTTGTACGACAGCGCCTTTGCACCCTCGTTCAACTGCTCGGCGTGGACCACCGAGGCTTCGTCGCAGGTGTAGTCGGTGTACACCGCCGCATCCTGGTGCGGATTTTCCCCGTAGCGAAGCGTCTCGAGCCGGTCGTTCGAGACGAGTCTCCGTCCGGGAAGCCCGTCGTGGTCCTCGGCGTCGGTGCTGGCAACGTCGGCTTCGACGGAGACGGTCTCTGCGTCCTCGTCGACCGTGACCGTGCCGTCGGCGAACCATTTTACCGCACGCGGGTACGCCCGGAACTCGCCCTCGGAGCGGATGCGGTCCGCGAGCGAGTCCTCGTCGTCGCCCTCGTAGACCGGGATCGGCTCCTGAGTTACGATCGGACCCCCGTCGACCTCGTTCTCGAGGACGTTCCCGTCGTCGTCGGTCGCGTCGGTGACGACGTGGACCGTACAGCCGGTCGTCGAGACACCGGCCTCGAGGGCGTCGCCCCAGGCGTCCATGCCGGGGAACGACGGCAGCAACGAGGGGTGAACGTTCAGCGTGGTGGGTGAGACCTCGAGGAACGTGTCGGTGAGAATCCGCATGTAGCCGTCCAGACAGACGAGGTCGAACTCGTAGTCTGAAAGCGCCTCGAGGACGGCTTCCTCGTGTTCGGTTCGGCTCGTGCCCTCCTCGAGCGGGACGACCTCGGTGGGGATTCCGCGGTCGGCCGCCGATTCGAGGATCGGCGCGTCCTCGTTGTTGGTGAGGACGACGGCAAGTTCCGCGCCGCCCGGTGCGCGTTCGGCGATGTTCAGCAGGTTCCGTCCACGGTTGCCGGCCATCCCGGCGATTCGGGTCATACTCGAACCCGTGCTCGCAAACGGGAAAGTGGTTGCGGTCTCGAACGGGGAGATGTTCACGAACGTGAACAGTACCGGACAACTTTCGCCCCTCTACTCGAGATGGTATGCACGCTTGTGGCCTCTCGTTTCGACACGCTTTTGGACCGTGCTGGAGGATTCCCGTGTATGACCGACACACACGCGCTCTACGCCGTCTCTCCGCTCGACGGACGGTACGGCGGTCGCACCGCCCCGTTGTCGCCGTACGCGAGCGAAGCCGCGCTCATGCGCGCCCGCGTCCGAGTCGAAGTGGAATACCTGACCGCGCTCGCCGACTGCAACGCGACGCCACTCGAGATAGACACCGACGAGCGGACCCGGCTCGGCGGCCTCTACAACCACTTCGCCGAGGAGGACGCGAGGTTAATCAAGACCCTCGAGACCGAGGGCTACGAGGAGTTCGAAGCGACGAATCACGACGTCAAAGCCGTGGAGTACTTCATCCGTCACAAGCTGCCAGAGGACAGCGACGCCTCGGCTTGGATCCACTTCGGGCTCACGAGCGAGGACGTGAACAACCTCGCCCACCGCCTGCTCGTTCGGGACGCCGTCGAGGACGTGCTGTTGGGCGAGCTGTACGATCTGCAGGACACGCTCGCAGAGATGGCTCGCGAGCACCGCGACCTGCCGATGCTGGCACGCACGCACGGACAGCCTGCGACGCCGACGACGTTCGGCAAGGAACTGGCCGTCTACGCGGCTCGCCTCGGCCGAACGACGGCTCGCGTTCGGGAAGCCACCGACGGTCTTCGGGGCAAGCTCGGCGGTGCGAGCGGTACCTACGCCGCACACGTCGCGGCGTACCCGGAGGTAGACTGGCAGGCATTCGCCGAGGAGTTCGTCACCGAACTCGGCCTCGAGTTCGAACCGCTCACGACGCAGGTCAACCCCTGCGACGATCTCGCGGCGCTGTTCGACGCCTTCCGCGGCGTCAACGACGTGCTCCTCGACCTCGATCTGGACATGTGGCTCTACGTCTCCGATCGCTACCTCGGGCAGAAGACCGTCGAGGGCGAGACGGGCTCCTCGACGATGCCTCACAAGGTCAACCCGATCGACTTCGAGAACAGCGAAGGAAACCTCTCGAAGGCGAACTCGGATCTGACCTTCCTCGCCGACTACGTCACGACCTCGAGGCTCCAGCGGGACCTCTCCGATTCGACGGTCAAACGGAACATGGGTGCGGCGTTCGGACACTGTCTCATCGGCTACAAGAAGACCGCCGCCGGCTTGGAGAAGGTCGTCCCCAACGAGCACGTTATGCGCGAGGAACTCGAGTCCACCCCCGAGATCATCGGCGAGGCGGTCCAGACGATTCTCCGCCGTGAGGGGCAGGAAGACGCCTACGAGCGCGTCAAGGCGGTCACCCGCGGCAAAGACGTCTCGCTCGAGGACTTCCAGGAGATGTTCGACGAACTCGACGTGGACGAGAACGTGAGAGAGGAGCTGCACGCGCTCACGCCGGCGGGGTACACCGGCGTCGCTGGCGATCTGGTCGACGATCTCGAGTGATCGAGACGCATCCCTCGAGAGCATCGGACGGTGTGGAGCAGTGGACGACTGTTTTCCGAGTTGGTATGTGCTGTGAACACACACCACTGAAAGACATTTAACAAATATCCGACGATTAAAACCTATGACGAAAGAAGTCAAGAAGTGGTGGGACGCAACCGCCGAGGATTTTCAGAAGGAGATCGACATGGACGTCGGAGTCGACTGGACGGGACTCGGATACGGTGACCTCGATCTACTTACGGACGTCGAAGGAGCCGATATTCTCGAACTCGGCTGTGGCGGCGGCCAGTGTACGGTCGCGCTTGCACGGCGTGGCGGAACGTTGACCGGGCTCGATCTCTCCGAGAAACAGCTGGCTTACGCCCGAACGCTCGCTGACGAACACGATGTCGACATCGAGTTCCTGCAGGGAAGCGTCACAGACCTGCGTGCGTTCGCCGACGAGAGCTACGATATCGCGTTCAATTCTTGGGTTTTCCAGTGGGTCGAGGATCTGGCCGCGTGCTTCGAGGAGACCTATCGAGTGCTACGATCGGACGGTCGTTTCGTCTTCTCGATGCCCCATCCAGTGTACGACGTCACAGACGGCGGCTCACACGAGGTCACGGAGAGTTACTTCGACACCGGCCGAGACGTGACCTCCCACGACGGGATGGACGCCGATCAGATCGTCTGTCGCCACACGGTGAGTGGTATTCACAATGCGCTCGTCGACGCAGGGTTCGTTGTTGAACGAATGCGCGAGCCCGGAACGGCAGATCCTGAGGATTACGAATCGGGACCGTGGGGCGAGTTTACGCCGGAGTTAATGAGTGAGCTGCCGGCGGTGCTGATTTTCGAGGCGCGGAAACTGTGATTATACGTTGGCGGAACCACGCTTCGGGGCAGCGAACGAGGACTCGGCGTTCGTGGCTTACTTCGAGCCCACCGAATGAAGCGATGAGCACGGAGAGCGCCGCCTCGACGTGTCGGCTGTCCTCTTTATCAGATAATCGGCGTACTCCCGTTTGACGTGAACCACTCGGAGTACGATCGAGGACGATTTCCTGGGATCAGCACACCAATCGTCTCGAGAAATCCGATCGACGAAGCGCCGAAATGGGACGGATTTCCGACGCACTGAATTCCGTTCCGTACCGACTCCGTCGTTTTCACTCGAGACGAGTTCACTCGAGTTGTACGTACGTTTATTAACAATTGTGTGGAACTGTCTCACAAGCCATGATGTACCATCACGGGGAGCGGGTCGAACACATGGGGACGCTCCCGACGATGTCGGCGGACCGGTACGGTGACAAGACGGCGTTTTCGTTCATGGGCACGGAGCAGTCCTACAACGAACTCGAGGCCGAGTCGAACAAGGTTGCGAACGTGCTGGTCGACCACGGTGTCGAACCCGGCGACAGGGTCGGACTGTTCATTCCGAACACGAACCAGTTCCCGGCGGCGTACTTCGGGACGATCAAAGCCGGTGCGGTCGCGACGCCGCTCAATCTGCGAATGGATCCCGAAACGTTAGCGTACGTGCTCAACGACGCGGGTGCCGACGTGGTAATCGCGTCGGCGTTCCTCGCGGACGAGGCCCAGGAACTGGCGGCCGCGGCGGGTATCGAGACGCTGTTTCTCTCCGGCGTCGAAGACGAGGAACGCGGGATCATCAACTACTCGCACGCGCTGATGGAGGCGGACGACGAGTTCGAGCAGGTCGAACGCGAGTACGGCGATGTCGCCGCCCAGCCCTACACCAGCGGAACGACGGGCCAACCGAAGGGCGTGATGCTCTCGCATCGAAACCTGCTGTCGACGATCGGGAGCTACAGCAAGGGCGGGTTGGCCGTCGGCCCCGAGGACTCGCTGTTGCTCGTCCTCCCGCTCTTTCACATCTACGGGCTCAACGCCCTGCTCGGCTCGTTCGTCTACTCGGGCGCGAAGATCGTCCTCCAACCCAAACCCGAGCCCGAGAACATGTTAACTGCCATCGACGAACATCAGATCACCAAATTCGCCGGCGTTCCGGCGATGTACACCATGATGTTCCGCGAGTACCGGGAGAACCCCGAGCAGTACGATCTCTCCTCGCTTGAGGACGTCACCTGCGCGGCGGCACCGCTCGCGGAGGACGTTCGGCGGACCATCGAGGAGGCCTGGGAGACGCCCGTCCTCGAGGGGTGGGGGATGACCGAGACCGCTCCGGCGGGAACGCTCGAGCCTTCCGTCGGCGTCCACAAGGAAGCCGGCTGTATCGGCCCGCCATTGCCGGGGATCGACCTGAAGATCGTCGATCCGGACACCAGGGAGACGATCGTCGGCCCGGACGACCTCGAGCCGACGCCGAGCGAAGATATCGACTTCGACGACGAGGAGGCGGTCACCGGCGAGCTCGCGATTCGCGGCGACAACGTCTTCGAGGGCTACTACAACCAACCGGAAAAGACCGCGGCGGTGCTCGACGACGAGGGCTGGTTCTACACCGAGGACATTGCCCGCGTCGACGCGGACGGCTACTTCTGGATGGTCGACCGCGCCGACGACATGATCATCGCTGGCGGAGAGAACATCTACCCCGCGGAGGTCGAATCCGCGCTCTACGAACACCCCGACGTGGCCGAAGCCGCGGTCGTCGCCGCGCCACACGAGGTCAAAGGCGAAGCGCCGGTCGGCTACGTCGTTCTCGAGGAGGGTGCGGACGTGACGGAGCGAGAGCTGCGGGAGTTCTCGCTGGATTACGTCGCGACCTACGCTCACCCGCGGCGGATCTTCACCGTCGATGAACTCCCGCGAAGTGCTACCCAAAAAGTCCAGCGGTACAAACTCGAGGAAGATCTCGAAGACCGGTTGGACGAGCCGCTCGAGTCGGAGACGGACGAACTATAGAACGGGTCGAACGCTCCGAACTTCTGGGTCCAATTCGTTTCGTCGTCTCGGGCGTATTTCTCCGGTTAGCGAGCGTATCGTCGTCTAGTGCCGTTAGATTGCTTCCGATCAGCTTCGACGGTTACAGCTCGTCGGTGCTGGATAGCTTGCGCCAATTGATTTCGGTGAGTCGGTCCGGGAGGATTCGATCCGGGCGGACCAAGATCAGTATCGTCGAAACGAACAGCAGGCTAATGACTGTGACGACGGTGGCGTCCGAGATCGCGAGTACTTCGGCCGCCGAGACGAGGGCCAAGCTGACCGCCAACGTCGCCATGGTCGCGTAATGTGCGGCAGCGCTGACCACGAATGCGCTCTCCGATTGATCGTCGCTTGGCGCCGGTTGGGAACCGTCATCCATCAACACCTCGATATACGGGCGCAACAGTTCGAGGTGTTCGCCCGGTTGAACGATACCTCGAGACTGGTCGTACTCGATGACGCCCTTCTTGTCGAGCTTCGGCAGGTGCGATTGATAGAGCGGAATGTAGACGCGCTGGCGTTGGGTCGAACTCAACTGCTGGACGGTGGTATCGTGCTCTCGAGCCGAGACGTACTCCGCGACGTCGCGCATCTTGACGGGGCCGTTTTTCTCGAGGAGATACTGAATCGTCTCCCGTCGTCGGCTCGTCTGGAGGAGGTGAAAGATATCATCCCGTGAGAGCGAAGCCGACGTATCAGCCTGTGAGCCCCTGGAGGGCGTATCGACAGGGCCCGTCGGACGGTCTAACTGGAGGGTCATACTCGCCAATGAAACTCGCTGGGTCCCAAGTAAACTTTATCATGTCATTCGTATTATTTCTCACGAACGAACGAGTAGGGAGGAAAATAGATACGATCGAGTACCATTTCACATACCACGAAATGTGTGCTGCTATCGCCCGCTTTCTGCCAATACTGTTCGTGGCGGATCTGTCACAGCATGTGTCAGTTTGTGGTCAGTTGCGGAGATCAATACGATCGTGGCAATCCAAGCGTGTGCTCTCCCAGGAAGTTCTTGACCATCTCGTTAGTCACCGGCACGGTCTGGAGCAGCCTCGAGTTCTGCCAAATGTCGAAGACCTCGTACTCCGTCGAGAAGCCGTTTCCGCCGTGGGTCTGGATGGCTCGATCGGCGGCGTAGGTCGCGGCCTCGCTCGCGCGCAGTTTCGCCATGTTGGCTTCGGCACCCGCATCCTCGTCTTGGTCCCACTTCGAGGCGGCCTTGTAGGTCATCTCGCGGGCGCACATGAGCTCCGAGTAGGCGTCGGCGATCGGGTGCTGGATGGCCTGATGGCCGCCGATCTTCTGGCCGAAGACCGAGCGCTCGTTCGCGTAGTCGACCGCCAAGTCGATCGCACGGAGTCCCCCGCCGATGGCGCTGGCCGCGCCCGCGATCCGCTCGGTGTTCAAGGTATCCCAGAGCAGGTAGAGGCCGCCGTCTTCCGCGCCGAGGATCCGATCTTCGTGCACGCGAAGGCCGTCGATATCGACCTGGTACTGGGTTTCGAACCACGGCACTTCGACGTCCAGCGGCGTGAGCGAGATCCCATCTTGTTCGGCGGGTTCGGGGACGAGAAACAGCGAGACGCCGTGGGTCGGATTGCTCGAGTCGAACTCCGACGTTCGAGCGACCAATAACATTTCGTCGGCGTTCTCGACGCCGCTGATCCACATCTTCTGGCCGGAAAGGACGAACTCGTGACCGTTACCGTCGTCGCTGTTGGCGCCGTCGCCGCTATCGACGCCACCGTTGCCCCCACTGTCGCCGACTCGTTCGGCTCGAGTGTCGATGTTCAGCGTGTTCGTCCCCGCGCCGGCTTCGGTGAGTCCCATGCAAAAGCGCATCTCGCCCTCGGCGATCGCTGGCAGGTACGCTTCCTTCTGGGCCTCAGTTCCGTGGCGCTGGATGCTGATCCCACCGAAGACGGGCGTGAGAACGAAGATGATACCGCCCTGTCCGCCGCCCCGAGAGAGCTCCTCGATGACCATCGCCATCTCGAGCATACCCAGCCCGGCCCCGCCGTACTCCTCGTGGATGGTGACGCCGAGCCAGCCGTCTCGAGCGAGGTCGCTCCAGTACTCCTCGGGAAATCGTTTTTCGTCGATACAGTTCTTCCAGTACGATCGGTCGTAGTCCTCGGCGATCGATCCCACGCTGTCCCTGATGAGTTCGTGCTCGTCGGTCTCGGTGTAGTCCATACGTCGTCATCCAGAGACAGATCCTATATCGTTATGGTTACACATACCACGAAACGCGAACGGAGTTGAACGAAATTTGGTGGCCGAACGATTTTGATAATCGGTCACAATGAACAAGATATGATTCAGTCGATTCGGCGGACTCGCAAGCGCGCGGAGAGGCCACCGTACGCGGAGCGGGGTCGATGAAACTCACCCTCGAGGAGCCGCCCGACGAGGAGTCGGCTCGAGCGATCGCCAGCGCGATGGCGACGCACCTGGGACGGTCCGTCGAGCTCGTCGTCGACGGCGAGGCGCTCGTGACGGCTGGGAACGGCGATAGCGAGTTCGGCGATCCGGTAATTACGGACCGGGAGCGGCGATTACGCGAGGATATCGAGGAAATCCTTTCGGGCGGACCCGAACGCGGCCACGAGAAGCTCGAGGAACTCGGAAAGCGCTTCGTTCGAGATCGCCTCGAGTTGATCTTCGACGAAATCGAGTACGAAGATGGGACCTTCGCCCGCCATGATACCGACGGCGAGTTACCCGCAGACGGGCTGATAACGGGCGTCGGAACGATTCGCGGTCGGACGATCTTTTTCGCGGCTCACGACTACACGGTCAAAGCAGGCTCGCTCGGCCAGATGGGCGTCGAGAAAGAGATTCGACTCGCCGAACGTGCGGTCGAAGTCGGCGCACCGATTCTCCGGCTGATCGACTCGACGGGCGCGCGGTTGAACCTCGACGACCGGGAGCCCGGCGACACGCATATGGATCGCTACCGCGGCGGTCGGATGTTCCACAACCAGTGCATCCACTCAGGTCAGGTTCCTCAGATCGGCGTGCTCTACGGCCCGAACATCGCAGGCTCCGCGTACACGCCGGTCTTCTGTGATTACCTGCTCATGGTCGAGGAGATCAGCGGAATGGCGATCGCCAGCCCTCGAGTGGTCGAGGCCGTCACCGGCGAGGAGACGACCATGCAGGAACTCGGAGGGCCCCGCGTTCACGCCACGGAGTCGGGAAGCGCCGACCTCGTGGTCGAGGACGAGCGCGCGGCCGCCGACGCCGTCCGAGGTCTCCTGGGCTATCTTCCCCAGCGTCACGACGCCGATTTGCCGACGAGAGAACCGGCGTCTCCGGCGGCGAATTCCGAGGAGCTCGACACGGTCGTCCCCGAGGAGCCCAACGAGGCCTACGACGTTCACGACGCACTCGAGCGGCTGGTCGATCAGGGTTCGTGGTTCGAACTCAAACCCGAGTTCGCGCCGGAACTCGTGACCGGATTCGGGCGGATCGAGGGCCGACCGGTCGGCTTCGTCGCCAACCAGCCCGCCGTCAAGAGCGGCGCGATCTTTCCCGATTCCGCGGAGAAGGGAGCGGGGTTCGTCTGGACTTGCGACGCCTTCGGAATCCCGCTGGTTTACCTCTGTGACACGCCGGGCTTTATGGTCGGCTCGGCGGTCGAACGCCAGGGCGTCCTCCAGAAGGGCAGGAAGTTCATCTACGCGACCTCGAACGCGCAGGTGCCGAAACTCTGCGTCATCACCCGCAAAGCCTACGGTGCGGGAATCTACGGCATGGCCGGTCCCTCCTTCGATCCCGACGCGACCCTCGCCCTTCCGAGCGCCGAAATCGCCGTGATGGGGCCCGACGCCGCGGTGAACGCGCTCTTCGCGGAGCAACTCGAGGAGCTGGACGACGAGGATCGCGAGGCGTTCCTCGAGAGCATGCGCGAGGAGTACGACAGGCACATCGACATCCGCGCGCAGGCCTCGTCGATGCAAGTCGACGAGTTACTGCCGGCGGGTGAGCTGCGCGACCAGTTGGCGGCGCGGCTCCGAACGCTTCGGTCAAAGCGTCGAACGGAACGGGATCGGTATCACGGAACCGTGTTGTTTTGAGTGCCGTTCACCGCCTCCCGCTCTCCCAGCCGACGCAGTGCTCTCAGTCTGCGGGGGTCGACGGCGGTTTCTCGACGACGCCCTCCGTCCAGGTTCCTCGAAGGAACCAGACTCCCGCGATGAGGACGCTGACCACGTTCGAGACGGCCATCGCGATCCAGACGCCGGTTTCGCCGATGCCGGCCCACTGGATCAGCCCGTACGCGATGGGGATCTGGATGATCCACAGCGAGAGGATCGAAAAGCCCATCGCAATTTTTGTACTGCCGCTGCCGCGGAACGCCCCCATCAGGATCTGGAACACCCCGAGGAAGGCAAAGGTCGGCCCGACGATCGTGAGGAATTCCGCCCCCATCTGGATCACTTCTCCCGATTCCTCCTCGCCCGCCAGGAAGACGTCGATGATCTCCGGGGCGAACGCGTAGACGACGACGCTCATCGCCGCGAACGCGCCGCCGATGATCCCGGCGTTCAACAGGACGCCGCGCCGAGCGCGGTCGCTTTGTTCCGCGCCGAGGTTTTGGCCGACCACGACTTCGGTTGCCTGCGCGATACCCAACGAGAGGAGGGTAAACACCGCGTAGACGCGACTGCCGACGCCGAAGGCCGCGACGGCGTCAGAGCCGGCGATGGCGACCATTGCCGTCAGTACCGACAGGCCAAGGGCTCGAGTGCTCTGTTCGATTCCGGCCGGGATCCCGAGTCGGACGATCGTTCGCACGGTCTCGAGTTTCAGACGGAACTGCTTGAGCGTCGGGCGGATGCCGAGCTGGCCGGAAAACAGCAGCCAGATGCCGATGGCGGCACCGACCGCGCGGCTGATCACCGTCGCGATCGCCGCGCCCTGGACGTCGAGGCCAGCGAAGCCGGTCATCGAGTACAGCGACGACTCGAGGGCGGACAGCCCGAGCACGCTGAAGACCGGGTTGTCCTCGAATCCGAGGATGAGGAACGGATCGAGCACGACGTTGAGGACGACGCTGACGGTCATCAGATACAGCGGCGTGCGCGTATCGCCCCAGCCGCGCAACAGCGCCTGAAACATGAAAAACGCGAAGACCGTCACCGTCCCGATGAACCAGGTTCGGGTGTAGCTCACGGCCATCTCGTGGACCGCGCTTCCGGCTTCAGCGCCCACCAGGGTGAGCAGTTGTGGCGCGAAGATGTAGCCGATGATTGAGGCGATAATCGAGACGAGCAACACGAACGACATCGTCTGGCCGACGACGTGGTCGACCTCGTCGTGGTTCTCGGCCCCTTTGTGCTGGGCGATCAGGATGGTGCCCGCAACCGTAAAGCCGCCGCCGATGCTGATCACCAGGAAGATGATCGGAAACGCGAAGGAAATCGCGGCGACGGCGTCCGCGCCGACGCGCCCGACCCAGAACGTGTCGGCGACGTTGTAGGCCACCTGCAACAGTTGCGTGAGGACGAGCGGAATCGCGAGGAAGACGATCGGCTTCAACAGCTCTCCGTCCGTGACGTCGACGGACCGATCCTCGCCCGGCGCGCTCATTCTTCACCCGAAACTCGAGTTCCGAAACCGACGACTCGCCGTTGAGACGCACGACCGTCACTGCCGAAGAGAGACCTGAGAGGGGTATTCAACCGCTCGGGAGACCGATCCGAGCCGATCGGCCCGAACCAATTCGTCAGTTGCCACATAGTAACTGACTAGTCAGTCAGCCCGTAAATGGGTTTCGTGAGACGCCGTTCACACGCGATAAATATTACCAACTCGTCGCGGTTTCTGTTGAAGCCGTTCCGGTCTCCGGTTCGAGTTTCCGCTTCGAGCCTCCGTTTCGGGACGATACTCTCAGAAGGCAGATTTCGTCGAATTCACATCGGCGTCGGCGCGAGTAACTGCCCGCCGTCGACCGCGAAGAACGACCCCGTCACGTAGGCCGCCGCGGGACTCGAGAGAAAAAGCGTGATCGGGACGCAGTCGGCGGGTGTCCCGAGCCGATCCGCGGCGAGGTCGTCCTCGATGACCTGGTCGGCGACCGCCTCGCCCATCACCTCCATCACACCTTCAGTTCTAATTACGCCCGGCGCGACGGTGTTCGCTCGGATGCCGTGTCGAGCCCACTCGGCCGCCACGGTCTGCATCAGATTGTGGACGCCCGCCTTGCCTGCGCCGGAGTGGGCATGGTAGGGCGCTCCCCGAACCGAATTCGTCGCCCCCATCGAGACGATGGTCCCGCCGCCGCGTTCGATCATGTGTTCGCCGACGGCGAAGGTGCAGTTGGCCGTCCCGTCGAGGATCGTTCCGACGACGGACCGCCAGCCGTTCGCCGATAGCTCTTGTGCAGGTGAGAGGAAGTTCGCGCCCGCGTTGTTGACCAGAATCGAACAGTCCCCCAGTTCCTCGAGCACCGTTTCGAGCATCGCCTCGACATCTTCGGCGTCCCGAACGTCGACCGTGGTCGCGCACGCCGTTGCCCCTCGAGCCTCGAGTTCGTCGACGACCGGCTCGAGGTGCTCCATCGAGCGGCTCGCGATCGCCACGTCCGCGCCGTGGTCCGCGTACGCGAGCGCGACCGCCCGTCCGATTCCGGTGCCGCCGCCCGTGATCAGGGCAGTCTCGCCCTCGAGCAACTCGTCGCTGAAAATCTCCGTACTCGGCGGGGTCTCCTCGAAGCTCATCTAGATCCCCCCGTCGTATTCGACTCGGGTAGTGCTAGGTGCAGCTCTCGGATCGAACTCGCGTTCGTGTTCGAGACCGCATCGAGTAGGTCGAAAGCCCCTTGCGCTGTCGGCTCCCGGGCCTCGCTTCGCCCTTCGGTCGCTCGCCGAACTCGCTCCCTGCAGTGCTTGCTCAGCGAGACGCGACGCGTCTCGCCGATCCCTCGCTCGCTTCGCTCGCGAGGGCGTCGGCCGGATTCGCCCACAGCGCAAGCCCCTTTCAGTCCCACCCCGCGCCGGATGGTCGGTCCTGCTGTATAGGGCCGGATGGGCGGTCCTGCTGCGGCAGGGTGGGTAGTCGACTCTGCTGCGGGTCGGTTATTGATGCGCTGTCGCGTCGCTCGACTCATCCGTCCACCCCCAGAATCTCGCGAGCTTGGTCGGGCGTCGCCGGCTCCCGACCGACCTGTCGGACCATCTCGACGGCGTCTTCGACCAGTTCGGTGCTGCTCTCGGCCATCTCGCCGTTCGGGCGGTAGAAGTTGTCCTCGAGGCCGACGCGGACGTTGCCGCCCATCGCGAGCGCCGCCGAAACCAGCGGCCACTGGTCCTCCCCGATACCGATCACCTGCCAAGTGGACTCGTCGGGAAGCTGGCGCACCTGGTGGGCGAGGTTCTCGACCGTCGCCGGAATCCCGCCGAGGACGCCCATCACGAAGCTGACGTGGAACGGCCGCTCGAGAACGCCTTCCGCCAGCAGCGGCCGGGTGTTCCCGACGTGGCCGATGTCGAAACACTCGAGTTCCGGCGTCACGCCCGAGTCGTTCATTCCCGAGAGAAGCTCTCTAATCTCCGAAAACGGGTTCTCGAAGACCATATCGAAGACGTACTCCTCGCGGCGGTGAGAGTACTTCGCGTAGTTCATCGAGCCCATGTTGAGCGCGGCGATTTCGGGTTCGACCTCCCGAACGTACGCCAGTCGATCCTCGAGTGGCGTTTCGATCGCGCCAGTCGAGAAGTTGAGCACGATGTCCGTCCGCTCGCGAACTTCGTCGTGGATCTCTTGGTACGTGTCGCTCGAGAACGTCGGTGCACCGTCGTTCGTCCGGGCGTGGATATGTGCGACGGCCGCGCCAGCATCGCGGGCTGCCGCAGCTTCCTCGGCGATCTCCGCGGGCGTGTAGGGGATCGCCTCGCACTGGTCTCGAGTCGTCAGCGCGCCGGTGAGTGCGGCCGAAACGACCACCCGTTCGGGGTCGTTTCCTTTCGTCGATTCCTGTCGTTCGAAGATACTCGCTCCCGACACGGTCACCGCCCCCGCCACTCGGGCTCGCGGTCGGTCAGAAATGCGTCGATCCCCTCCTCGGTGTCCTCGCTCATCGCGATCATGGCGATCATCTCTTTGAGGTACGAAAGCGCCGCGCCGAAGGGCATCTCCCGCTGTTCGTAGTAGGCCTCTTTCCCCATCGAGATCAGCGCGGGACTGTTGCTCGCGAGGGTGTCGACGAGATCCTCGAGCGCCTCGTCGAATGCGTCGGCGTCGGGATCAGCGTCCGAAGTACCCTCGAGACCGACGACGTCCGTCACGAGCCCCATCTCGAGGGCCTCCTCGGCTCCGACGCGCTCGCCGGTAAAGAGCAGTTTCAGCGCGGCCTTTTCCGACGCCGCGCGGGTGATGGGTGCCATCGCTTGGGCGGGAAAGAGGCCGACGTCGACCTCCGGCGTGCCGAACTCCGAATCGGCGCTGGCGATAACGAACTCGCAGGCGGTCGCGAGTCCGAGTCCGCCGGCCAGACAGTGCCCTTCCACAGCGGCGACGGTGAGCGCGTCGGTTTCGTGCATCCGCTCGATCACGCCCGACAGTCCGCCGAAGCTCTCTCGGTAGGCCTGTGTCCCCTGCCCGATCGGAAATTCTCGAAGGTCGCCGCCGGAGCAGAACGTGCCGTCGCTTCCGCGGATGACGACCACTCGGGTCGGCCCCGAATCCGCCGCCGAGAGCGCGTCCTCGAGTCCGCGGATCACCTCGTCGTTGAGCGCGTTCCGCCGTTCCGGTCGGTCGATGGTCGCTCGGAGGACGAGGTCGTCCGCGCTCGTCTCGACCACGAGTCCGTCCCTCGA
Source organism: Halostagnicola alkaliphila (assembly GCF_055379965.1). Taxonomy (NCBI): domain Archaea; kingdom Methanobacteriati; phylum Methanobacteriota; class Halobacteria; order Halobacteriales; family Natrialbaceae; genus Halostagnicola; species Halostagnicola alkaliphila. Next base: position 1,543,655 of record NZ_AP043826.1, read on the forward strand.
GAGCGACGCTCGTTCGTCCATCTCACACCACCTTCACGAACCCACGACGGTGACGGTAACTGCTGGCTGAACGCTGCTCTCGCTGGGATGTCGGCCTGGAGACGTCGTTGGACACCATATGGTTGAGATTAACACGCAATACCGTAAATATGGGTCAAAGGAACGGCTTTTCCGTGTCTAACAGTTTTCGAGGCGATCGACCGCTCGACTCGAGGATCCCCTCGCAGCGATTACTCGACCAGTTCCACAGAGATCAGTCGACCAGTTCAGTCAACGTCGATTCGATCGAATCTGCTGCCGCTCGTATGTCGGGTAATCTGACGTACTCTCGCTCCGAGTGGGCAACACCGCCGTTCTCGTCGGAAAGAACACCGGGTCCAAAGACGACCGTCGGTGCATCGGACGCGAAGAACGCGGCTTCGGTTGCGGCACCGAACGGGCGGACCTCCCCACCGGACGTAGCCTGGAGCGTCCGCACCAGTTCGTCTTCCTCGTCGGTCACGAAGGCCTCCGGGAACGGCGTGTCGGGTCGTACGAGGTCGACAGTGACCGAGAGTTCGTCCGGCATTCGTCGTGCCAAATGAGTCCGTAGCCCCTCGCGAAAGGACTCGCTCGTTTCCGGGGGGACGTTCCGACGATCGACAATGAGCTGACACCGCTCGGGAACTCGGTTTGTCGCTTCCCCTCCCGCAAGCCCAGTCGGGGTCAACTTCGGGCGTCCGAGCACCGGATCCTCACCCGGACCCAGGCCGTCCTCGTCGTACGTCCGAACTGCCTCGAGGACGTTCTCCAATCCGAATACTGCGTTGGGTTCTGCGGGCACACTCGCTGCGTGTCCGCTCTCGCCTTCGATCGTGATCGTCGCCCCGCACTGGCCTCTCGCCGCGATACAGACGTCCAGATTTGTGGGCTCGCCGACGATGTAGCCGTCGGCCGAGAGCGTCTCTTGGAGCCCCTTTGCGCCGGTCATGAGCGTCTCCTCGTTGGGCGTGATGGCGAGCGTTACCCGTCCCGCGGTCGGCCGAACCGCAAGGAACGCGTCGAGCAACGCGGTGAGTGGCCCCTTCGCATCGCAGGACCCACGACCGCGGACGACCTCACCATCGCGGCTGTAGGGAACGTGTGGTGCGACCGTATCGATGTGCGTGTTCAAGACGATGTGCGGTCCATCTCCCGCCCCACGGCTCGCCAAAACGTTCCCGTGATCGTCGACCGTCGGGTCGTGACCCGCGTCTCGAAGCGTCTCTACGAGGAGTTGGCGCATTTCCGTCACGTCTTCGTGAGATGCCGTCTGTACCGCCTCGGCGAGGAATCGCGTGCAATCTATAGTCATACGATCGAAGAGAGTCCACCGTCGCGGGTGCGACGGTCCTTTGATCTCTGTTCCGAACGCGTCGCTATAAACGTCCGCTTTTGACGCCATTATCGTGGCGATTATGCCTCTCGGCTGAGTAGTTTCGTCGATGGTTTCGATCAGGTTCGTGGATTCGCAGTCCAGAAAACGGCATACGAAGACGATAAGACGGCTTCTCGTAGCGGCTGACGACTCGTTCGTTCCGCCGCTAACGGGGCCAGAACGAACCAGCGTCGCACGATCCGCTGATGAGGGCGGACAGACTGATATCGACGGATACGTCGACCGGTGTCTCTCCCGTCCGATGGTTGGCGCGTTCGACGACGGCGACCTCGTAGGATTCAGTTCGTTTCACGAGATGACGTCCTCGCCCCCGCTCGAGGACTACACCCCGACGAACCACGTTTCGATCCTGATAGTCGACGAGCGATATCGAAATCGAGGAATCGCAACGCAGTGCTACGAGTATCTCATCGATGAGGTGCCCGAATCTCTCGAGCAACCCTCGATATCGACGAAAACCTGGCACACGAATCACGCGCACATCGCCGTCCTCGAAGCCCTCTCGTTTTCGCGTGTCGAGCAGATCCCGGACGATCGAGGCCCGGGTATCGACACCGTCTATTACGCTCGACAGACGTGACCAGCGTTCTCGCTTCGCACGTTGAATGCGAGAACCGACGCGCACCCACACCGATCCGCGCCGTCGTTTTTCGATTGCTGGCGTTACTTTTTGCCGCCACCTTCCGTGCTACTCTCGTCTCATTGACACCGCTGGCGCTCCGGCCACAGGACGAGCCAGACGGCCGCGAGACTGAGCAGAACCACGACCGAAACTGCCGGTCGATACAGTTCGGGTGAAAGCAATAACGTAATCGTCTGGAGGCCGCCGACGAACACGCCCAGAAATCCGAACATCGACGGGACGATGCTTCGGACCGCCACGTGACCCGTGTTGCGCCGAACCCGAACGACGTCGTCACAGAGTGCACCTGCGGCTTCCCGTTCGGTCGCAGGTAACAGGATAACTCGATCCTTGATGTCCGTTGTGTCGAAGTCTTCGTCGGTTTCGATGAGGTGGCTGTCCGGTGTGATTTCGTAGCATTGGACCGTTCGAGGGGCGTGATCGCCGACGATATCCACCCGGTCACCGTCATCGATGCCGAGAACGCGCATCGTTTCCCGGTTGACTCGAGCGATGCCGCGTCCTTCGTCGGTATTGAGCCCGAGGATGACCCGTAGGCGAATCTCGTGATACCCAACGGCGGTGTCGCACAGTCGATCGGTCACTCGAGCCCCGGCTTCCCGGAGCCGGGCGATCGGACCCGTATCGTCGACCGTCGTAGACGTCGTTTGAACTGGCGTTCGGAGCCGAACCGTTCGACAGATATCGTCGCTCACCCGAGACGCGATCTCGACCCGCAGTAACTTTCGTGAGCGCGTCCCCAACGAGATTTCGTCGGTGCCTAATTCCGGTTCGGCGCGAACGTTCCCTCGCAGTCGACCGCCCGTTTCCGGATTGTAGCACTCGATTTCGTCACCGTCGTCGACGTCGATCGTCTCGAGAACACTCGGGTGGACTCGACACTCGTCACCTCGAGTGCTTTCCGTTCGAGTCGAGAATCGAACGACTCGAAGCGCTCCGGACTCCTGTCCCGGGACCGACTCGAGCTCCAACGTTGAGGCTTCGTGCTCGGGCAGCCGATCGATTCGCCGTCGGACGTTTTGGCGCAAATACGCGTCCGGGGTCGGATCCGCATCGGATTCGTGAGCGTCGGCAAATCTGAGCGCGTACAGTGTCACGGTCTGATCGCTGTCGGGTGCCGATGCGCGTACGTACCCCGTCGTCGCATCCCCGGGGAAGAGTCGGTCGGCGACGCAAGCCGGGAGGACGATCACGTCCTTGAATTTGTCCTGACTGGGTTCGAAGTCTGCCGCTTCGAACCGCCGACGAGAGGAGACTCGAACGCGAACGACGCCCGGGTCGGCGTCTCCGTGCTCCGCGTTCGGTACTCCCGTTTCACCACGTTCGCGACGCTTACTGTTCGACTCGAGTGACATCTTCAAGTGTCTCCCGTCGCCGGACAACGCGGCTCTTTCCGTTCTCGAGTGCAACCTCGGCCGGTCGCGGCTGCGAGTGGAACTGGCTGGCAAGTTCATACCCATACGAGCCGGCGTTCCCAATCGCGAGGATGTCTCCGCGTTCCGGCCGTGCGACCGGTCGGTCGTGAGCGAAGACGTCCGCGCTGGTACAGACCGGACCGCCGACCGTGACCGGCAGCGGCTCGCGACCCGGTTCGGTGACGTTCAACATCGGGTGATAGGAATCGAACATCGCGGGACGGATGAGCGTCGCGAGACTGGCATCGACGCCGACGACCGTCGTATCGGGTGCGTTCTTGATCGTGTTCACCTCGCTCAGAATCAGGCCCCCGTCGGCGACAATGTAGCGTCCCGGCTCGAGCTTGAGGGTCGCGTCGAGCTCGCCAACAGCGTCCCGAACCGCATCCGAGGCGGCCTCGAGATCGAGCGGCGCCTCGTCCTCGTGGTAGGGGACGCCATAGCCGCCGCCGACGTCGACGAACTCGAGGTCTTCGTCGCCGACTCGTCGCGCCATCTCTCCGACTCGTTCGATCGCTCGGCAGTGGTCCTCGAGGCCGTCAGTCAGGACGCCGCTACCCGCGTGGGCGTGGATTCCAACGAGTTCGAACTCCTCGCGGACGCGGTCGGCGACCTCCGGAACGCGTTCGTAAGGGATACCGAACTTCGCATCGGCTCCGGTTGCGACCTTTTCGTGGTGACCCGTTCCGATTCCCGGATTGATGCGGATCGCGATCCGTCCGTCGTACCCCCGTTCTGCGAGGCGGTCGAGGGTATCCGTCGCGCCGATCGTGATCGTCAGTCCGGGGTTTTCGTCACCGAGATCGACGGCGTAATCGAGATCGTGATCCGGCGGGTTGACGGCGGTGTACTGGAGTTCGTTCGGATCCGCACCGGCGTCGATCGACCGCTGCAACTCGCCCCAGGCCGCACACTCGATCGTTGCACCCGCCTCGAGGACCGCCTCGAGAACGGCCCGTCCCGTGTGTGCCTTTGCCGCATACATTACGTCTGCGTCAGGAAAGGCGGCGTCAAATCGGGTGTAGTTCGCCTTCACGCGATCGAGGTCGATTACGTAAAGCGGCGTTCCGTACTCCGCGGCGAGCGACTCGAGTTTCCCGGCGTCCCAATCGGCGAGCCGGCGAACCGCCGGCGAGTCCTCGATAGCAGTCATTGTCAACTGCAAGTGACCGGGAGGATTCAAGCGTTTGGGTTTAGCCAGCGGACTGGTGCCCTACGCAGACGTCCCGGAAACAGTGCCCGATTGAGGTGGCCGAAACGATCGAAGAACGGACCGGCGAGGCCGTCGACGGTCGCGCCGAACCGGTCGAGTTCGGGTTACTCGAGTTTCGGTCCCTTGGTTCGCGAGAGCCCGAGACAACCAAAAACAGCGTACTCGACGGGTTACTCGCGAAGCGTGTCCTCGCGTTCGGTCGCCTCGAGCGTTTGCGTCTCGAGGTCGGTCGCGACGACGGCCGGCTTGTACGCGCCGCCCTCGAAGAGGTCGTGGTCGCTAACCGAGGACTCGACGAATCGGGTGAACGCCCGACGCTCGGCGGGCAGTTCGCCGAAGATGACCTCCTCCTCGACGAGATCGTAGACGGGGATTCGGGGCGTGAGCAGCGTGTTCTCGCCGACGACGCTGTTCTCGCCGACGACGAAGCCGCTGGTGACGCGACAGCCCGCGCCGAGCGAAACGCCGTCTTCGACGATGACCGGCGCGTCCTCGACGGGCTCTAAGACGCCGCCGATGAGCGTGTTCGCGCCGAGTTTGACGTTCTCGCCGATCTGGGCGCAGGAGCCGACAGTGTCACAGGAGTCGACAAGCGTGCCGTCGCCGACGTGGGCGCCGATGTTGACGAACGCGGGGCTCATCATGATGCAGTCGGAGCCGATATGTGCGCCGCGGCGGACGGCCGTCCCGTCCGGCGTGTTGCGGCTCCCGCGGTCGCCGTACTCGCTCGAGTCCGCGAGCGGAAGGACGTCGTTGTAGGTGACGCCGCCGTACTCGCGGGGCTCGGTCGATCGAAGGCCGAAGTTGAGCAGGATGCCCTGCTTGACCCAGGCGTTAGCTTCCCAGGTGTCGCCGTGCTTTTCGGCCGCGCGAACGTCGCCGGCCTCGAGCGCGTCGAGGAAGTCCTCGAGGGTCGCGAGGGCGTCCTCGTCGGCCGTTTCTGCGTTGATTTCGTCGTTTTCGTACCGTTCCCACAGGGTCGAAATGTCGGATTCGAGTGCGCTCATTCTGCGATCACGTCCGAAAAGTCGTAGTAGCCCGACTTGCGTCCTGCGATCCAGACCGCCGCGTCGACGGCCCCCGCGGCGAACACGCCGCGATCCTCCGCACGATGTGTGAGCCGGACTTCCTCGTGGTTTCCGGCCAGCAGTATCTCGTGCTCACCGGTGATGTCGCCGGCCCGAAGCGCGTGAACGCCGATCTCGGCTTCCTCTCGGGGTTGATCACCTTCGCGCCCGTGCGTGCGCTCGCTAAAGTCGCCGTTTTCCTCGATCTCATCGAGCAGTCGGTTCGCCGTCCCGCTCGGGGCGTCTCGCTTGCCGTTGTGGTGGGTCTCGACCAGTTCGACGTCGTAGCCGGGCAGGTTACTGACCGCCTCGCCGACGACGTTGACCAGCGCCTGCACGCCACGAGCGAAGTTCGGCGCGTGCAAGAGCGGAATCGACTCGCTGGCGTCCTCGAGCGTCTCGAGGCCGTCGTCGTCGAAGCCGGTCGTTCCGGTGACGAACGCGACGCCTTCCTCCGCACAGCTTTCAGCGTACTCGAGCGCTGATTCGGGGCCCGTAAAGTCGATTACGGCAGCAGGTTCGCGTTCGACGACGAGATCGTCGAAGGTATCGGCGGACTCGAGTTCGACCCCGTGGACGTCCTCGGCGTTCGTACTGCGGTTAACCGCGAAGACGACTTCGACGTCCTCTCGCTCGGTGACCGCGCCGATCACTTCCTCGCCCATCCGGCCCGTGGCCCCGGTGACGCCGACCCGGACCGTCATCGATCACCCTCCGGCCTCGTGTCAGCGACCGCCGCGGAACTCTCTTCTAGATCCGAGAGGACGGTCTCGAGTCCCTCCTGATACTCCTCGGAGAGTCGCGTGAGCGGCGGACGCATTCGCGCCGAGCAGTTGCCGCGGATCTCCATGGCTTCCTTGACCGGAATCGGGTTCGTCTCGACGAACAGTTCGCGAAACAGCGGGCCGAGTTCGTGGTGCAGGTTCCGAGCGCGCTGGTAATCGCCGTCGAGCGCGGCTCCGACCATCGCGCAGGTCCGTTCGGGTTCGACGTTCGCGGCGACGCTGATCGTCCCGGTTCCGCCAACGGAGATGACCGGGAGCGTAAACGCGTCGTCGCCCGAAAGCACCGAGAAGTCCTCGTCCGTCGTTCGTTCGACGATTTCGCCGATCGCGCCGAGGTCGCCCTCCGCGGCCTTGTAGCCCGCGATGTTTCGGTGCTCGGCGAGTTCGACGACCGTGTCGGGCTCGAGCGTCTGGCCCGTTCGCGAGGGAACGTTGTAGACGATCTGTGGCACGTCGACGGCGTCGGCGATCGTCCGGTAGTGCTCGAGAAAGCCGCGCTGTTCGGGCTTGTTGTAGTACGGCGAAATGAGGAGCAGGCCGTCCGCGCCGGCGTCGGCGGCGCGCTCGGAGAGCTCGAGCGCCTCTCGAGTGTTGTTCGAACCGGAGCCCGCGATCACGGGCACGTCGCCGACGGCGTCGATGACCGCCTCGACGACCTGAACGTGCTCTTCGTGAGTCAGCGTCGCGGATTCGCCCGTCGAGCCGACGGGAACGAGGCCGTCGACGCCCGCGCGCTCGAGTCGCTGTGCGTCGGTCTGGAGGGTTTCGAAGTCGATGCGTTCGTCTTCGTCGAAGGGCGTACACATTGCCGGGAAGACGCCCGTAAAGTCGATATCGTCCGTCATGGGTGTTCTATTGGTATGTTGGTGGGTCGTTGGCTACTTGGATGTGATGATTCGTGCGTCCCCGCCCGAGCGGTCGCTGGTCGGAGTTGGAGTCAGGATCGCACCCAAAACGGGACGCCACGCCCGCCTCGAGTACTCTCAGGCACGTTTTTTCAGAAAACGAGGTTTCGCACCGCTCACGGTCGGGCTGGCCGATCGGTGAGCGAGGCGACGCATACTGGATAGCTCACAGCGGACGAACTTATCCGTTGTGGATTTCGGCGGCCGATCGTGTTCCCCGATACGCGCTCTATACCCTATTGCTGTCGATCATCGTCCGTCCTTGTCCTGCCGACGCCTGATTATGGAGCAATCGTTCCCGATTGGGCAAAACTCAAACAAGTGCCGCGGTAACGCATGACATCACGTTTCGCGTAACTTATGCCATCGGCTTACCAATACCACCCTATGACAGATTTCGGACTGAAACTTCGGATGGTCGTCGTCGGTACCATCCTGTTTGCACTGTATATCGGTGCAGCGACCGTGCTGTCGGTGATGCTGGGTCTTCCACTGATCCCCGTCTTACTCGTCGGGATCATCGTCCTCCCAGCGGTTCAGTACAAAATCGGGAAGTGGATGGCTCTCCGTGGCGCTGAAGAGATGCCCGAGGACGGACAGTATCAGGAAGTCCATCAGATGACGGAGTCGCTCTCTCGCGATATGGGCGTCAAAAAACCCAAACTGATGGTCATGGATATGGGCGTTCCCAACGCGTTCGCCGTCGGACGAAAAGGCGCCGGCGTGGTCTGCGTCTCGAACGAACTGATGCACTTGCTCGAGCGCGACGAACTCGAGGGCGTCATCGCCCACGAGATCGCTCACATCAAAAACCGCGACGTCATCACGATGGTCGTCGGCCAGTCCATCGGGATGATGGTCGGTTACGTCGCATACTTCGCGGTACTGATGGGCGGCGAACGAAACATCGGGAGCTACATCCTCGCGATAGCCGCCTCGACTATCGCGAACATGCTCGTGATGATCTTCGTGCTCGCGATTTCGCGATACCGAGAGTACGTCGCCGACGACGACGCGCGACAGGCGATCGGCAGCGGCGACCCGCTCGCGCGAGCGCTCGAGAAGATTTCTCAGGGCGCACAGGGCAAGGAGTCGAAGATGGACGACAGCATGAGCGCGCTCTGTATCCTTAACTCGGACAAGAGCATCATGGAAAAGATCTTCGCGACCCACCCGCCGACGGAAAAACGCATCGAGAAGCTCCGATACTAACTACCGAAGCGGGTGTCGCGAGTTGGTAAGTATTTCGACCGCTACGACGCGATTTTTTTACGTGCGCCCGTCACATACGCGAGTGTGACAGATATTCATCCAAGTCAGCGCGTCGCGGTTCTCGTCGACGCCCAGAACCTCTATCATACCGCACAAAGTATGCACAGCCGTAACATCGATTACTCGGCGTTACTCGAGAAAGCCGTTCAGGATCGACAGCTCGTTCGCGCCATTTCGTACGTGATCCGCGCGGATTCGCCCGAAGAGGAGACGTTCTTCGACGCGCTGGTCGACATCGGTTTCGAGACGAAAATTAAAGACATCAAGCGATTCTCCGACGGGACCAAGAAGGCCGACTGGGATGTCGGGATGAGCCTCGACGCGATCACGCTGGCGAATCACATCGACACGCTCGTTCTCTGTACCGGCGACGGGGACTTCTCCCGGCTCTGTTCGCACCTCCGCCACGAAGGCGTCCGCGTCGAAGTGATGGCGTTCGAGTCCTCGACCTCCGAGCAACTCATCGATGCCGCGGATACGTTCCTCGATCTCGGCGAACGCCACGAAACGTTTCTGCTCTAAGTACTCGAGTTCGCCCCTCCACTCCTCGAGTTCAGGTCTCAGCGCGTACTTCTCCCTACTACCTTCGGGAAGAGTCCCCTTTCGAGAAACATCTCGAGTACCGAAACAAACGGCGTTTTTTGAACGAAGAATTACTGACCTACAATCCATCAGACGGCGACTCGAGATCCTGCAACGATGACCCGAAGCGGTTCAGTACTGCCCACGAGGGTCGGCATTGTTTCGAACGACGCCGATCATGAGCGCACCAGCGGCGACGAGCGCTGCGACGATCGGGACCGTATAACCGAGCGCACTCGAGTCGAGGAGAGCCGGTCCAGTAAGTGTGAGACTGCTCACGCCCAGCAGGGCGAGACCGAGACCGATCTGTGTGACGTTCATGCGATTGGTATCCCTTTCGAACGATGTTTTATAACCTTCACTATCTCGTTCGGACCCTGGCTGCGGTCCTTCGGCAAAACACTCCGAATTTCTCGGATAGAGCTCCCTGGTTGACTACTTCCGCGGTTTTAAACTCGCGAGCGGTCGGACAAGACGTTCGACACCCTTTCGAGCACCGAGTTCCGACAGTGGATAATGAGCGAACGAGTCGACGGCCGAACCGGGATTTCGAATCTCCGAACGATCGCGGACTACCAGTTCGGGTCCGGTGCGGGGGAGACGTTGTTTCCGGAAGACGGGTCGCTGACGATCAAACGGACCGCCTCGGGTCGTCCCCAGCAGGTCCTCGCCGAGTCGGGTCGAATCGTCTCGTTCGGAACTGACGGCCGTTTCACGCTCGGGATCGAAGGCGGACGTCGTCTCGCCTCGGCGCTCGAGTCGCCAGCCTATCGCGTCATCGTTGACGACGAAAGCGAGCCGTTCGTGCGCGACGGCAAGAACGTCTTCGCGAAGTTCGTCCTCGAGGCGGGCGAACAGATCAGACCGGGAGACGAGGTTGTGGTAGTACACGAACGCGGCGAAGTGATCGCGGTTGGCCGTGCGGAGCTCGACGCCGCCGGAATGGGGGACTTCCAGACGGGGATGGCGGTGAAAGTGCGGAACGGCGTCCCGCAAGCGGAATAGTTCTCGTTCGTCGTTTATTTCTCTCGCATCGGAGGGTTCTCTCGTTGCGGTGAACGTTTCGAATCGAGCGTTCCAGACCGCAGGGTAAAAGGTCGCGGGTGACGAGAGTCAGAGTATGTTTGGAGGAGGCGGCGGCGGATTGAATCCGCGCAAGATGGAACAGATGATGGAACAGATGGGGATCGACGTCGACGACATCGACGCCGAAGAGGTCATCATCCGCACGGCAGAACACGACCTCGTCTTTACCGACGCGGAAGTGACGAAAATGGACGCACGCGGCCAGGAAACCTACCAGGTCATCGGGACGCCCGAGGAACGCGATTCGGGTTCCGCGGGAGCGATAGAAAGTGCCGACGCTGACAGTGGCGGTGACTCGAGCGGCGTCGACGAAGACGACGTCGACCTCGTCGTCACGCGAACCGGCGCAAGCGAGGACGAAGCCCGCGAAGCGCTCGAGAACAACGACGGTGATCTCGCGGCGACGGTCGCGGAACTCGAGTGACGTGACGGTTCCCGTCTTGCTCGTTCGTGACGACCGGGAGTATCTCGTCGAACCGGGCGAAGAGTTCGGTACGGACCTCGGTGTCCTCGAGGTTCCCGAAGATATCGAACCGGGTACGACCCTCGAGACGCATCTGGGGACTGCGTTCCGGGTCCGACGGCTCCGCGGTCCGGACCTATTTCACCACTTCGAACGGACGGGTGCCCCGATGGTGCCCCGCGATATCGGACTGGTGATCGGCGAAACGGGGATCTCGGTCGGTGACCGGGTGCTCGATGCCGGAACGGGAACGGGCGTCCTCGCAGCGCTCGTGGCTCGTGCCGGCGCGGATGTCGTTACTTACGAACAAGATTCCGAATTCGCCGAGGTCGCACGCGAGAACATGACACTCGGCGGCGTCGAGGATCGCGTGGAGGTTCGCGCCGGCGACGTGATCGACGACCTCGAGTCGTTGACCGAGGAGCCCTTCGACGTGGTCACGCTCGACACCGGCGACGCGCCGTCGATCGTCGCGTCGGCGGCCGACCTCCTTGTCGAAGGCGGATTTCTCGCGGTATATAGCCCCTTCGTCGAATCGACTCGAGACGTCGTCGCGGCCGCTCGAGAGGCCGAACTCTCGAACGTCAGAACTCGAGAGACGATCCAGCGGGAGATGGATTTCGACGAGCGCGGCTCGCGACCGTCGACGGCGCCCGTCGGTCACACCGGGTATTTGACGATCGCTCGAAACGAGTAACCGACGCGGTCGGTGACGCACGTCCTTGATAGCTCAAGCATTGCACTATTCTCCGGGACGACCCACGTTTCATTGCCCGCAATTTTCAAGCGGGCAACCGAAAACCGGATCGGGCACTGTCAGAGGCACGGAACGGTTCGGGCACTCTCGTCGTCGAGACGAGGGGGACTCTCTCGCTCGACGTCGTTTTTGATACTATCGGATAGAAGTCAATACGAAGTCGGTCGCGAATTTGCGGCCGTCTCCACCGGCGACGGCTCAACGGAGCGACCGATCTTCACGTAGTACTGTCTGATAGTATGGGACGGTCCGGTAGTATAGACTGAAACGTACCCACAGACGTGAACGACTGCCCCGCCTCGAGTAGCGGATTCGAAAGTAGTTCGTCTCGACTCGGTTGGGCGGCCGGTCGCTCGACTCGAGCCCTAGTTATCGTCTTCGCGCCACTTGTACTCGCATTCCGAACAGATGAAAAACCGCGTTTCGGATTCGTCCGCCGAACGGATCTGTTTCATGTACCAGTACGCCCGATCGTGGCCACACTCCGGACAGTGGGCATCGGTTTCGGGTAACGACGTCTCGCCGGAGGATTCGATAACCTCACTGGCTTCTTGCCCTTCGGTTACGGTGTACTTTGCGGCGTCACCTTTCGGCTTCGTGAAGTCACAGCTCCCACAGACCCACGTGCCGTCCTCGGCTTTCATCATCGAACCGCATTCGTCGCAAAACTCCATCAGTATACGGGCTACGAAGTCCGAGTGACTTAAGCGACCCGTTTACCGGATCAGTTCGATTCGGAACGGGTCGTTCCAGTAGTGCCATCAGGAAGCCGTACGGGTTACATTTCGATTCGAAACCATAATTGGGATGGGTTACCGATCTATCAAAAGATGGCGGCACTCTTTCGGCGAGTTTACTCCGCATTCGTTGTCGATCGGCAAGTCCTCGCGCTCGCGTTCGCACGGATGGCGGACGGAATCGGCAACTCGTTTCTTATCGTCGTTATTCCCCTCTACGTTGGCAGCGATGTCATTACCGGCGCAACCTTCGGTCTCGCGGAGTCAGTAATCATCGGCGGCATACTCTCGTTGTTCGGGTTTGTAAACAGCAGCTTCCAGCCGTTTACGGGTCGACTTTCCGATCGGACGGGGAGGCGAAAAGCGTTCATTCTCGTCGGACTGTCCGGGTTGGCGGTAACGAACCTCGCGTACGTCTTCGCCGAGAGCTATCTCTCGCTGGTCGTAATTCGGGGTCTACAGGGATTGAGCGTCGCGTTTATCGTTCCGGCATCGATCGCGCTGGTGAACGAAATCGCGACCACGGAAGATCGAGGCGGAAATATGGGTGTCTACAACACCTTTCGCCTGATCGGCTTCGGTGCCGGCCCGGTCGCGGCGGGTGCGGTCGTCAACGCCGGTCCGTACTCGATCCCTCTCCTCGGTGGCTTCTCCATCACCGGATTCGACGCCGCCTTTTACGTCGCCGCGATTACCGCAACGATTAGCTACGTGATGGTCACGATCCTCATCGCAGACCCCGAATCGACCAGGGAAAACGCGGGGGCCGACATGTCGATCGCCGTGCGGGATCCGTCTGGATCGAACTTCTTCGATCCGATTTTCACGTTAGGCGTGGCGACGCTCTTTCTGGCGACCACGATCGGACTTTTCGCGACGATCCAACCGCAGATCAACGAGCACTTAGAGCAAGGCGCGACGTGGTTCGGCCTCCAGTTTGCGGCCTTCGTCATCGCACAGGTTCTGCTCCAGACGCCGATCGGTCGGGCCTGTGACCGGTACGGTCGTCGGCCGTTCATCGTGCTCGGGATGGCCTTTCTCGTTCCGACGACGCTCGTCCAGGGGTTCATCGATACCTCCGAACTGATGTTGCTCGCCCGACTCCTACAGGGAGTTGCGGGCGCGATGGTGTTCGCGCCGTCGCTCGCCCTCGCCGGTGACCTCGCCGGAAAAGGGGAATCCGGAACCAAACTGTCGATCCTCACGATGGCGTTCGGCTTTGGAATCGCCATCGGCCCCCTCGCATCCGGTCTCTTGATCGGGTACGGATTCGCAGTGCCGTTCGTCTTCGGTGCAGTGATCGCGGCTGTCGGCGCGGCGCTGGTCTTCACACAGGTCGAGGAAACGCTCGAGACGGCGACGACGCTCCCCGGTATCGGAAGCTGAGTGGCGATCCACTGACAGGACGACTCTTCTTCGTGATCTCCACGGAGACCGAAATTCGGATCGACAGGGCGCAACGCAAAAGTACCGGATGCACATACGATTCGACGATGACGCTCTCGGAGGAGGCTCGAGAACGGTTGGCCGACGTGGTGGAGCTACAGCCGACGAAAAACTCGGAACTACAGGACCGGTGGGGTGTCGAAAGCGGCAGCGAGGTCCATCAGATCCTCGAAAACGATCTGGGTGACTACTACTTTCGCGACGACAACAGTTTGATCCGCGCGACCGCGGAAGCGGCGGAACTGGTCGACGTCGAACCCGGCGTCGTCAGCGATCCGGACAGCGACGGCGCGCCGTCGGCGATTCGCGTCCCGGAGTTACACGCACAGATCGTCGAGGTACTCGCCGGCCCCGACGAAGAATCGGAGAGCGTGGTTTCGGTCCTCCACAAGCTCCGAGAGGCCTACGATGTCGATCCGGAAAGCGAAGACGTCCGATCCGGCCTCCAGAGTCTTCGCCGGAAAGACGTCGTGGAAGTCGAGTACCGAACGGTGCCGACGTTTCGACTCGCGCTCGACCGCGACGACCTCGAGGTTTCGGTCTCGGATTCGGACTGAGACGGTTGCAACGGGGGGCGACCGGTTCCGTGCTATAATCCCGGCCGGTTTCGGCGCCGCCGCTCTTCGAGCAGTTTCTGCGTTCGTTTGCCAGGACCACCTTCGATCGGCCACCCGCGGGTTCGCCAGGTGGGCGGTTCCGGTTCGTAGGACGGACACGATCCGGAGCACTCAGCCGCGGTCGGGAGACAGTCTTTCGCCCGACAGTACGGGAGGAACTGGCCGTGCGAGCGAAGTTCGAACGCCTTGCAATCGGGCCGCATCGTATCCACGAACGAGCGCCAACCGCGCTCGTAGGCGCGCTCAGCGATCGCGAGTCGCTGCTTTGCTTTCACCTCGGGATCGACGTATTCGAATCGGGCGGCCGAGGCGTCCCGATTGTTTCCGGACGGACGCTCCTCGATCCGCGTCCCGGGATCCTCGACCGAGAGCGCTCGCGGATGCCACGCGACCGCTCCCTCGAGAGTGGCCGGGTCGAGCGAGAGAATCCCGGCTTCGACCGGAAGTCCCTCGAAGAGTGCCGGTTCGACGCGGTCGCCCGTGGCCTCGGTCGCGACCCAAACCTCGTCCGCCAGCGCCATCGCGACGTCGTACTCGAGTTGTGGACCGAGCGTCCGGGCGGCGCTGGCGTCGAGATCAGGCTTGTTCTCGATCGCGATAATCCGCTCGAGCCAGTCCGGATAGGACCACTTTCTGCGAATCTCGATCCGGTTCCCGTTTCGACGGGTTTCGAGAATGTTTCGATCGTCTGCTTCGTGGATCGACTCGCGAACGTACCGCCAGGGGTAGCCGGGATGGGGGAGCGCGTCGCGGTAGTAGGCCCACTCCTCGGGTGCGTTTCGGACGACGTGTAACAGGTCCCCGTCGAGGCGGTCCGGGCCGAAGAGCGCACGCTGTCTGAGCCCGTCGAGATCGCATTCGAGAACGATGGTATCCCACCGTCGGCGTTTCGTGCCGAGCTGGCGGGCGACGACGACCGAGCAATCTGCCTCCTCGAGCGGCCACTCCCGCTCGACCCAGCGACAGCAGGCGAGTTCGAACCCGAATTCCGAAGATCCGTGGAGACTCACTGGTCGGCACTACGAGTGGGGTATCGAAATGTGCTGTGGTCTTCGAGAACTCGATTCCTGGGTTCAGTCGCTTGCCCACACCAGCAGCTAGACGCCGTTGTGCATCCCGGTTGAAAACGAGTTCCGCTTAGATCTCGTCTTCGGCCTCGAGCACGTCGAGGTAATCGTGAGCCTGTTCGAAGATCTCTCGAGGACCGTCCTGCGTGACGGTGTTGACCGCCTGCTCGTAATCGCGCCACTGGAGGTCGCGGTGCTCGCTCGAGAGTTCGGCACTCGCTTCGAAGGATTTCGCGATAAAGAGGTGGACGGTCTTGTGAATCGTCGTTCCGTTCGCCTCGAAGACGTAGCTGTAGTCCTCGCGAAAGCCATCAAGTAATCTAAACTGCTCTATTCCTGCCTCTTCCTTTACTTCGCGGATAGCCGTCTGCTGAAGTTCTTCGCCTCCCTCGACACCGCCCTTGGGAAACTCCCAATCGCCTGGGCGGCTCTTGAGTAGAAGATACTCGCGCCGGCCCCGCGTATCGCGGAAGAGGATCGCGCCTGCGCTCGTAGCTTCGACTGCCATTACAGGGAATAACGGGTGTGGCGTTAAGTGAATATCGGACTGTCTTCTGGCGCTAGATCATGACACGTCTCTGCCTGCCAGACACGCACCTCCGTCTGCCGACCGCCGACGTATCTCAGCAAGCTTTTACGCCATCACCGAGGATGTGTGTACAACACCAGCCATGACCTTCGTCACACGTCTCACGCTCCAGAGTGGTGATCGAGCGGCCCTCGACGGGCTCGTCGAGGATATCAAAGAAACCGCCGAACGCAAGGGAGCGGCGCTGAAAGGCCCGCATTCTCACCCGCCGGAACGGCTCTCGGTCCCACAGCACTGTCGACTCCACAACGACGACGAGCGACGATTCGCCTCGTGGGAGTACACCGTTTTCACGCGCGAACTCGAGATTCACGGACACGATAACCTCGCACGAAATATCGCATCCCAGAACTTTCCCCAATCGATTCACATCGAAGCCGAAGTCGAGCAGATTCACGACATGGGGAACTGAGCCGATCAGCGTTCACGGACGAGCCGGCTACGAGATTCGCCGGTTCGGTCCTCTCCCGATGAACCAGTCGCGACGAAGGTGGTTCGTTCTCCCGTCTCCGTTTCGGCCGTTGCAACGAAACGCCCTCTCAGCAGTGATTCGCCGACCAGTTAGACGTCCGTAATACGGTGTTCGAAGAGTCGTTCGCCGGTATCCTCACAGGTCACGGCGAACACTTTGTGCGAACTACAGCAGGATTCGACGACTTCTTCGCCCATCTGAATGTCGCCGTTGGTCGTCGGGCAGGTCTCGAGAAACATTCGAAGACTGTTCAGCACCTGTCCCTTCTGAGCGGGGTCGAACGTCTCCCAATCGTCGATCCAGGATTCGAAGACGCGGCTCGCGGCGATGTCCGCGACGAGCGCCGCGCGCGAGGGCCATTGCCCGGTTCGACTCGAGTTCGTCCGAAGGGTATGGACGTCGTCTCGCGTGACGAGTTCGAACTCCTCGGGATCGTCGTCGAATCCGAACGCCTCGACGGCCGCCGGTGCGGCGATCTCCGAGGAATTGATCGGTTCGATCGCTTCGAACCACGCGGTTTCGAACGCCTCGGTCAGACAGAGGTCCTCCGAGTCCTCGCACGGCTCGAGAATATTCTGCTCCAAAAAGTACGTCTCGAGATCCATCCCTGCTTCGGGCCCCTCGTCACTGTTGTCCGCTTGAGCCGATTCCGAGGCGGGAGCGGATTCGGACTGGTCCCCGTCTACGTCTTCAGCCGAGTCGGTTGGGGACTCCCCGTCCGTCCCGCTCGAGGCCGACGACGCTTTGGGACCGGTAGCTCCGTCGTCGTCCGCCCGCTCAGTTACCGTCCGCTCGCTATCGGTCTCCGCCTCGAGCGATCCGAGTCCGGATGCGACCACCGGCTCCGGATCTTTTCCAAACCACCGGAGGATCTCGGGCGGGAGATATCGCTTCGTTAGCGTCGGAGTTCCCGGAACGAGATACCCTCGCAGATAGATTAGCCCGATTGAACAGCCGATAGCGATCAGCCCGCCGAGTTTCGATTTACGTGCGATGAGAGAACTCAGAATGGCGGCAATAACCAGGTTCAAAATCGTACACGGCTCGCATCGGTTTTCGCCGGTGTATTCCGGCTGATGGAGCGCTTCGACGACATCAATCTTCATTTCATCCGTATGATCGAACTCATATATTGTTTAATTTTGGGGTCCGGCCTCGACGCTTCAATTCACTCGATTGACGATTCGAACGGCAGATATTCGGACGTTGAGCCGTTTTCACCGGCGCGATTCGTCCGACCGGTTTCTTCGCTGGCTCTCGATTTTCGTTCGATCTTCCCGCCACATGCTGACACTCTGTCCGGCACAGTTTTGAGGACTCCTGAGAAGGTATAGGCATGACCAGCGGATCACACGTTTCGCTTCGCCGCGATCTCCATCGAAGACCCGAACCGGCGTGGCGCGAGTTCTACACCACCGCACGGATCGTCGAAGAACTCGAGAAACTCGACCTCGACGAACTTCACGTCGGTCCGGACGCCCTCGCCGACGAACACCGGATGGGGTTGCCGGACGACGACGAACTGTCGGCGTGGTACGAGCAAGCATCGGCGTACGACGTCGACGAGTCCGTTCTCGAGTCCCTCGAGGGCGGCTACACGGGCGCAGTTGCGGTTATCGAACAGGGCGCAGGACCGACCGTCGGTCTCCGCGTGGATATCGACGGCTTGCCCCGAAAGGAGTCCGAGGACGCGGATCACGCTCCCGTTTCGGGGGGCTTTCGATCTGAACACGAGAGCGCGATGCACGCTTGCGGTCACGACGCCCACGCGACGATCGGAATCGGCGTTCTCGAGGCGATCCAGGAGAGCGATTTCTCGGGGACGCTCAAGGTCTTCTTCCAGCCCGCAGAGGAGGTCGTCGGCGGCGGCAAGTCGATGGCAAAGAGCGAACACATCGCGGACGTCGACCACCTGCTCGCGGTGCATATCGGTCTCGACCACCCGACGGGGGAGGTCGTCGCGGGTGTCGAGGGATTCCTCGCGGTCGTCCACCTCGAGGCGACGTTCACCGGCGAGTCGGCGCACGCGGGCGGCCATCCGGAACAGGGCCGAAACGCGAATCAAGCGCTCGCGACGGCGGTCCAGAATCTCTACGGAATTCCGCGCCACGCCGAGGGTGCGACGCGGATCAACGCCGGCGTTATCGAGGG
This sequence comes from Halostagnicola alkaliphila, assembly GCF_055379965.1. Taxonomy (NCBI): domain Archaea; kingdom Methanobacteriati; phylum Methanobacteriota; class Halobacteria; order Halobacteriales; family Natrialbaceae; genus Halostagnicola; species Halostagnicola alkaliphila. The sequence continues at coordinate 1,562,339 of NZ_AP043826.1, forward strand.
CGGATCCGCGGCGAACGTCATTCCCGAGGAGGCGAGACTCGTCGCGGAAGTTCGTGGTGAGACGACCGAACTGATGCGGTACATGGACGAGAAGGCCCGAAACGTCCTCAGGTCCGCGGCCGAAATGCACGACTGCGAACTCGAGGTTGAAACAGGTGCCGAGGCACCGAGTGCACACAGCGACGACGAGCTCGTCTCCATCGTCGCGGACGCCGCGGGAAGCGTCGACGGCGTGGATTCGATCCTCGAGCGCGACGAACTCGGCGGGAGCGAAGACGCGACGTTCCTGATGCGCGAGGTCCAGCAAAACGGCGGACTGGCCTGCTACGTCGGCGTCGGCACCGACCACCCGGGCGGCCATCACACGGCCACCTTCGACGTCGACGAGGAGAGCATCGGTCACGGAATCGACGTGCTGTCGGGTGCGATCGAACGGATCGCTCGAGACCGTCCCTAATGAGGGCCAGGCGAGACGACCGTTAGGAGATCGTTATTAACCCGTGTCTCTTCTTCGAGAATTCCATCGAACCGAGCAAAAGAGCGTATCGAGAGCGAGTCGACGATCGGGCTAGTCGCGGCGTCAGTACTTCGGATCCGCGCCGGTGGTCTCGTAGACCTTCTCCATCAACTCGTCTCGTTCGGTCTGCCAGGCCTCGAACTCGGCCGGACTCGAGGGATAGTCTTCGTAATGGGCCAGCAACTCGTCGGCTCGCTGTTTGGTCTGGTAGAGGTTCCAGATGGTGCCCCAGTGGCCGCGGCTCTTGATCAGCGACTCGAGTTTGAGCTTGAGTCCGATATCTGCGCTTCCCGAATAGAGCGCCTCGGCGAGCTTATCGCCGGGCATCGCGGCAAGCAGTCCCATCAGATCGTCGATGTCGACCGCCGTCGAGAGGATGTTGTAGACGTCGAGGGCCGCGTATCGTGCGCCGAAGTGATCCATGACGCGCTCGTTGTACCGCCAGAAGGTTTCCTCGCTGTAGTCGCCGGTCTCGAGGGCCTCGATGGCCTGGTCGGCGGCGTAGCTTCCGGCGTAAGCCGCGCCCGCGATCCCGCCGCCGGTGGTCGGGTTGACGTGGCCCGCGGCGTCGCCGACGGACATGAATCCGGGGTGGACGGCCGAATCGTAGGGTCGACGGGTCGGGAGCGCCGCGCCGAGTTTGTCCTCGACTTCGGCACCCTCGAACTCCTCGCGGTTCTCGAGATCGCGTTTGAGGTCGTCGACGAGTTCCATCGGTTCCTCGGTCATCTGAAAGCCCAGCCCGGCGTTGATCTCGGTGTCGGTTCGCGGGAAGTACCACAGGTAGCCCGCCGCGCGTTCGGTCGGCTTGAAGACCAGCGCGTCGTCCCACTCGACCGGCTCTTCGACGTGGACGATCTCCCGGTAGGCCGAACAGAACTGCGAGTAGTTGACGTTGGTGTCGAACGTGGACCCCGAGAAGTCGACGTGATCTTGCAGCACGGAAAGCGAGCCCGCGCCGTCGATGACGATGTCGGCCTCGTAGGTTCGGGGCTGGCCCTTGCACATCGCCTTCACGCCGGTCACTCGACCGTCGTCCCCGCCCTGCAAGACGTCCTGAACGACGGTATCGTAGTGAAAGTCCGCACCCGCGTCTTCGGCTCCTTCGATGACTCGTCGGCCGTACTCCCAGCGGTCGATGACGGCCAGTTCGCCCGGAACGGGAATCTCGAGGACGGTGTCCTCCTGTGGAATCTCGAACCGCCCGTGGTCGACGCCGGTGTTCGTAAACGCCGGCTCGAGCTGGGATTTGGGGATGGCGTCGGGGAACGCGTCGGCTCCCTTCAACGCGTCGCCACACGCGATGTGGCCCGCCTCTTCTTCGGTTTTCCGCTCGAGGACGGCGACCTCGTAGCCCTCCTGTGCGACCGTCGCGGCCGCGTAACAACCTGCGGTTCCCGCACCGACGACGACCACGTCGGGCGAGTGCGTCTCGGACGTCGCGGTGGATGCCGACTGTTCCTGCGTACTCATACCTATGAGTGGTTACCCGGGTAAGAAAACGTTTTTCGTGTGATTCGTTGGTTCGAGAGGGTCAGAACCGGACCACAGCGAGGGGGAGGCCTGTTCGGTCGTCTTGAGTAACTGACTCCATTCAGTGACTCCAACACTGTGTCTGAAACCGGTGCGAACAGTTAGGTCGCTTCCGTCAAAATATTGAATAGATGACTGGAACGCTTTGTCATCGGTTCGGTCCCGGGAGACTCCCCTACGCCGACCGGCACGATTTCGGTGGTGGCATTGCGATGGCGGCGACCGGTCTGCTCGCGGTCACGCTCTGGTTCGGGGCGTCGCTGGCGGTTTTGTACAGCGGGGCGTTGACCGCAGTTGCCGGCCAGGATCTCGTCGGATTCGCCATCATCGCGGGGACGTTTTTCGTCCCACTCGCGATCCCAACAGCGCTCGTGGTCGGGACGGTACTCTGGCGGCAAATCGATTCCGAGTCGCCGGATCCGTTACTCGGCGCGATTCTGGGCACCTGCACGTCGATGGTGAGCATGCTCGCCGGCGGGCTAAGCGTCGGGCTCGTGATCGGAGCATACAACGTACTCGGCGGCACCGCAGCGGTCGGCGAATCGATCGTCTTCGCACTCGCACTCACGGTTCCGGCGTTTCAGTTCGCGCTCGTGTTCGCCGGCTGGGTGATCGTTCCGCTGGGCGCGTTCGGCGGGTGGTACCACGAGCGTTCGAAACGCTCCTCCCCCTGACTCATCGACCGACTCCTTCCGTTCTGACATCGAATTAGTTCCCCCGTTCTGAGGCTGAGCGTTCCGAACCCGTTTCGGCGGGATACCTTCGACCGGAAGACGCTATTTCGTCGATAAAACACCGGCCGGCGAGGGGTTATGTCGCCGCGTTTCCAACAGATCCGTAATAAAGAGTTTTAATGTGGTCTTTCGTATCGAGCGATATGACAGAGTACACCGTCGAGTTCGTCGGCACAAACGAGACGATCACCTGCTCGGACAAGGAGACGATCCTCAGCCGCTGTCTCGAGGAGGGCATCGCCCAAGAGTACTCCTGCCGCGTCGGCATGTGTCTGGCCTGCTCTGCGGAAATCGTCGAGGGTGAAGTTACTCAGCCCGCGGCCCGCGGTCTCACCGAAGCCGAAGCCGAGGAGTACGCGCTCACCTGTATGGCGCGTCCGAAATCGGATCTCAAACTCGAGCGCGGGAAGTATCCACCGAGCATCGAAGCCGAGATGGACGCGGACGGGGGAAACGAACCGGCGACCGCTGACGACTAACCGCTCGGGGCGACGATCGATTTTCGACTTCGCTTCGACACCCCTCTCTTGTCGCTGTTCTCCGTCGAAACATCTTCTTTGGAAGCGCGATTTCGTCGTCTTCAGCTCCCTTCAGCTTCGGGAGCGCTCCGAAAGGCGTTACCTCTTCGCCCGCTAACGACGGCCAATGACCATCGTCGGACTCGACGATACGGACTCTCGGGAGCGCGGGATGTGTACCACCTACGTCGCTTCCGAGATTGCGGACAGGCTCCGCGACGAGGGTGACGTCGCGCGGCTCCTATTGGTCCGGCTCAATCCTGCAGTCGAGCACAAGACGCGCGGAAACGCGACGCTCGCGATCCACACCGACTGTGACTCCGAGAGAGCGTTCGATGTCGCTCGCGACTCCCTCGAGTCGCTCGCCGAAACGGCGGACGAGCGCACGAACCCGGGACTCGTCGTCGCCGACCACGGACCGGAGTCGATCCCCGAACCCGTCGGCGCGTTCGCACTCGATGCGATCCGCGATCACCTCGAGATTTCCGAAGCCGAGGCGCTGATCGACGAACGAGGGTATCGATCCTGGGGTGCGGGAAACGGCCGCGGACGGATCGGCGCGCTGGCGGCGATCGGGAGCTGGCACGCGCTCGAAGAATGGACTCACGAACACATTAGCTATCGCGAGCCCGAGCGGTGGGGAACGACCCGCGAAGTCGACCACGAGAGCGTCTTCGCCGCCGCCGAGCGGGGGTATCCCAACGTCTGGGACACCGTCGACCGCGGTGAAAACGAGACGGTTTGCGTTCCGCACACTCCCGGTCCAATTCTCCACGGAATCCGGGGCGACGATTCCGAAACGGTCCGGCGGGTCGCAGATCGGATCGACGCCGAGCCAGTGGCCTCGAGCCAACTGTTCGTCACGAATCAGGGAACCGACTCCCACCTTCGCGATGGGACGATCTCGGCGGCTCGCGACGGCTGGGCATATCGACTCGACGGGGAGGTAGCGACCGCTCCCGAAACGAAACGCGGCGGACACGTCTTCGTCACGCTCGAGGATTCGAACGAGAACCGGCTCGAATGCGCCGCGTTCGAGCCGACCAAACGGTTCCGCGACCGCGTACGTTCGCTTCGCGTCGGCGACCGAATCACGGTCTGTGGCGAGGTCTCGCGCGGAACGCTCAAACTCGAGAAGCTCGCGGTTCGGAATCTCGTCGAAACCGAACGCGTGACGCCGACGTGTCCGGACTGCGGTCGGACAATGAAAAGCGCCGGACGGAATCAGGGGTATCGCTGCCGGGATTGTGGGACCAGTACGGACGAGAAGCCGCTGATTCCGATCGAGCGCGAGCTCGAGGAGGGGTGGTACGAGGTGCCGCCGTGTGCGCGTCGACACATCGCGAAACCGCTGGTTCGGGGCGGATTCGACGCGCCGACGCATCCTGAGCGGTAGCACAACGGTTCGTCTCGTGATGTCGTTGGTGGCGCACTCGTTCGAGCCATCGATTCACTGCTCGCTCGAGGAGACCGTCTCGATGCCGTCCCATCCTCGCTCGTCTACCCCCCGGAGAAGTCTCGAGACCACGGCCAGCAACGGCAACTCGAGGAGCGGGCCGATCACCAACGCCAGCGCGATGAGCGGCTCGTTCGGAAAGGCGACGACGGCGATCGCCAGCGCGGTCGGTGAGTTCCGCGAGAGGATCGTACAGTTGAAACAGGCGAGCTCCCCGTAGGAAAAGTCGAGAACCCGTCCGATCGCGAGCCCGAGGAGGAAGTTGACCGCGTAAAAGACGAGGACGGGGACGGCGAGCACCGCCAGAACGTCGGGCCGCTCGAGGAGCACGTCCCCCTGGGAGGCGAACATCGCCGCGATCGCGAGCGAGAGGAAGACGACTTGCGTCGGGCCGAGGAGTGGTTCAAATCGACTCTCGAGCCACGTATTTTCATTTCGCGCCGCGATGATTCGGCGGACGACCACCGCGAGGATCAGTGGGACGAGCAACACGAGGAGGACGCTCTCGAGAAGGAATCGAAGCTGAAGGTCGACGAGCGTGCCGGCGAAGGCGTACAGATAGACCGGGAGCAAGATCAGCTGAAGCACGAGGTTGTACGGTAGTAACGAGGTTGCGAGCGGGACGTTTCCGTTTGCAAGATCGGTGAAAATCAGATACCAGTCGGTACAGGGAGTCACGAGCAACATGAGCAGCCCGACCCAGAGGGCGGGATGGTCGACCAGAAAGACCGCTCCGAGCGCGACCGCAAGCAGCGGATTCCACAGAAAATTCACGCCGAGGCTCGCGCCGAGCACGCGGCGGTTCCCGAAAGCCCGGCGGAGCTTCGACAGCGGAATCCCGGCGAACGCGGCGAAGAGCATCACGATGAGAAAAGGGAGAAGAAGCGACTCGGCTACCGACGGAACGCCGGATAGCTGACCGGCACCGAGTCCGATCACGATTCCGGCCAGCACCAACCCGGTCTGGTACCGCTCGAAGACGTTCACGGGAGACGCTAACGGATTCGGTTCGTGAAGGGGCTTCGGTTGTGTTCCTCAAGGCGACGAATACATCGTCTCGAGGTGATGGATACATTGCAATTGTACAAGATCCTTCTTCGGAGCCTCTCGGACGAAGTCTCGAGCGTCCAACAGCGCTCGTCGGCTTCATCAACGAATTTGGCCACCGTGCGACGTTGAACAGATCAGGCTACGGTCACACCACGTCGTACCAAAAACTCGCTCGCCCCTTTGATTTCCACCGGACTGCCGATGATCCGACAGTAGTCGTCGCTCTCGGAAAAAACGGTGACGGTGAACTCGTCGATTAACTGCGTCTCGTACTGTCGGAGCACCTCGCGGTGGACGACGATCTGGGTGCTATCACGCAGTTGCGACGGGTTTGACATTCTCGTAGCTTGACAGTGCTTACGACCCGTTTTATGTGTGTCGGAATTCGAACGGTGTGAGTAATGAAACAAGCCGTTTCACTGTCGATAAAACGAACGTACTCCTCATTGGCAGTTTCCGGTCGTTAGCCTAACGTGAGGCGTGATCTATAGGCGGAGCAGGCCGAGTTCCTCGGGGCTTGACCCCGAGGCAGTTCACAGATAAACAAGGCGAGTGCCTAGGGTCGTTCGGAAGAACGAACCTCTCTCGAATCACTTGACCCCGAGGCGGCTCACCGGTAGGGTATCTCATTGCTCTCGAATGCCGCGGAGAGCAACTTGATATCGTTCGTCGCGTCGCATGGAAAGGGTTTTTCGGGACGAACGGTTGCGTTTAGGCAAATGGGGCTCGAGGAGGAGATCGACGAAATCGAAGAAGAGATCGCCAGCACGCCCTACAACAAGTCGACGGAGGCGCACATCGGCCGGTTGAAGTCGAAGCTCGCAGAGAAAAAAGAGAAGCTTCAGAATCAGTCCTCGGCGGGCGGGGGCACCGGCTACGATGTCGAAAAGACGGGCGACGCAACCGTCGCGCTGGTCGGCTTTCCGAGCGTCGGCAAGTCCTCGCTGTTGAACTCGCTGACCAACGCTGACAGCGAGACCGGGTCCTACGAGTTCACGACGCTGGACGTCAATCCCGGGATGTGCAAACATCGCGGGGCGAACATGCAACTGCTCGACGTCCCCGGGTTGATTCAGGGTGCGGCGACGGGCAAGGGCGACGGCAAGCAGGTTCTTTCGGTCGTGCGAAACGCCGATCTTATCCTCTTCGTCCTCTCCGTGTTCGAGATCGAACAGTACGATCGACTCCAGGAGGAACTCTACGACATCAACATCCGCGTCGACCAAACACCGCCCCGGGTGACGGTTCGGCCGAAGATCAAAGACGGGATCAAGATCACCTCGAGTGCGGACCAGGATTTAGACGAGGGAACGATTTCGGACGTCCTCCGCGAACACGGCTACGTCAACGCAGACGTGAACCTCGGCGAGAAGGTCGACATCGATCGACTGATCGACGGCCTGATGGAAAATCGCGAGTACATCCCCTCGATCACCTGCGTGAACAAGGTCGATCTGATCGAACCCGACTACAAGGAGACCGTCGACGAGGAACTTCGCGACCGCGGGCTCGACCCCGAGGAGGAAGTCACGTTCATCAGCGCCGAGGAGGAGAAAGGTCTCGAGGCGCTCAAGGATAGCCTCTGGGAGAACCTGGATCTTATCCGGGTCTACATGGACAAACCGGGCCGGGGCGTCGACTACGAGGAACCGCTCATGCTCGAACGAGGGTCGACCATCGAGGATGCGGTCGACAAACTCGGCGGCGAGATGAAAGAGCGATTCCGGTTCGCCCGCGTGTCGGGTCCGAGCGCGACCCACGACGAACAGCAGGTCGGCGATCAGCACGTGCTCGAGGACGAGGACGTGCTCAAGCTGATTCTTCGGCGGTAATAGTTGGAACCCGCCAATTAGTCTCTGTAGCAGTTTCTCGACCCGATGACGTTCTCAGTGATCGTACCGATCCGAGAGTTATTTCCGCCGATGGTCCGTTCTCCGAGCATGTCTGAGTTCGGAGCCATTTCGCTGTTGCCACCGCTCCTAGCGATACTGTTGGCAATAATAACACGTCGACCGATGCTCTCGTTGTTTCTGGGTATCTGGTCGGGCGCGATAATCTACACAGAGAGTCTCGGCATTGCCCAAACGTTCGACTGGATCGTCGGCGCGATAATCGCCGACGACGGCTTTCACGTCCAGATACTACTCTTTACGCTCTTACTCGGTTCGGGCGTCGCGCTCATCTGGCGACTCGGCGGCGCGACGGCCGTCAGGCAGTGGGCAACCGCACGCCTCGAGACGCAGCGAAACGTCGGCCTGGCGACGTGGGGACTGGGGATGCTCATGTTCTTCGACGACTACGCGAACACGGCCATCGTCGGGAGCACGATGCGTGAGATTTCGGATCAGCTCCGAATCTCGCGCGAGAAACTCTCCTACATCGTCGACTCGACTGCCGCTCCCGTGGCAACGATTGGCCTCTCGAGCTGGGTGGCGTTTCAACTCTCGCTGATCGCGACGGCGTACGAGGACATCGGCGTCGAGGGCGACGCACCGTCGGCGTTCGAGACGTTCGTCGGATCCATCCCGTACAACACCTACGCGCTGTTCGCGATCGTGATGGTCGGAATCATCGTTTACACGGGTCGAGACTACGGTGAGATGCTCACCGCCGAACGCCGTTCGCGGTCGACCGGGAAGGTCAGCCGTGAGGATGCCCAGCCGTTACAGGAGGTCGAGAAGGATCTCGGCGAACCGATCGACGAGAAGCCGATGCTTCGGACGTTCTTCGCGCCGGTCGTCGTCCTCATCGCCGTCACGTTGGCCGGTGCGTTCCAGACCGGTTACGAGGAATGGGTCGCCGAACAGGCAGCAGAAGACGCTCCGACGACGCTTTCGGGGGCTGCGAACGAAACGGGCCTGATACAGGTGCTCGTCGACATCGTCGGTCTTGGCGATTTCGCTGGCGCGCTGGTCTGGGGTTCGTTCGCTATGGTTGCGACGGCGATCGCGATCGGTATCGGGTACGATCTCTTCGACCTCGGAGACAGCGTCGAGACGGTACTCGACGGATTCAGTCTGATGCTCACGGCGGTGACGATCCTCGTCCTCGCCTGGGGGATCAGCGACGTCGCCGAGGCGCTGGGGACCGGTGAGTTCGTCGCTCTCGCCGTCGGAGACTTCCTTCCGATCGAAATCCTCCCGCTCGTGATCCTGTTCGTCGCCGCGTTCGTCGCGTTTACGATGGGGTCGTCGTGGGCGACGATGGGGATCATCACTCCAATAGCCATCTCCGTCGCCTACGAGCTCACCGGAACGTTCGAGCTCATGCCCGTCGTCGTTGGTGCCGTCTTCTCGGGAGCGATCTTCGGCGATCACACCTCGCCGATCTCCGACACGTCGGTGCTCTCCTCGACGTTTACCGGGGCGGACCTGATCGACCACGTTCGGACGCAGTTCTACTATGCGGGAACCGTTATGGCCGTCGTGGTGGTCTGTTATCTCCTGTACGGATTCGGGAGCGTCCCGCCGATCGTCTTCCTTCCGCTCGGGGCCATCCTCCTCGTTGCGCTCGTCTACGGGCTCTCTGAGCTCGACGCGCGCCGGCGGGGGGTCGATCCCGTCACCTCGAGCACACCGGCGGTCGACGACGAATCCGAGTGACTGTTCGACGATCAGATCGGCAAACCGCTCTCAGACGAGTCAACTCGTCGAATAGCCCGCCGCCTTCGCCACGCTTTTAGATTTATCTAACGTACTCCCAGACATGGACGGAACGCTCGATCACGTCATGGCCCGCGTCGCAGACTTAGACGACTCCCTCGAGTGGTACCAGACCCACCTGAACTACGAGGAGAAAGACCGCCACGAGGGCGACGGCTTCACCATCGTCTACCTCGGGCCCGAAGAGATGCACGACGAGGGGGCGATGCTCGAGTTGACCCATAACGAAGGCGAGGACGACCTCGAGGTCGGCGACGCCTGGGGCCACATTGCGGTTCGCGTTCCCGAAGACGAACTCGAATCGTCCTACCAGCAGCTCATGGACGAAGGCGTCGAGGACTACCGCGATCCAGAATCCTGCGACGGGAATTACGCGTTCGTCAAGGATCCCGACGGCCACGAAATCGAGATCGTCAAGCGCGATCACGGTGCGAAGTGGTCGCTCGATCACACCATGATCCGCGTCGAGGACGCCGACGAGGCGATCGGCTTCTGGACCCGAAAATTCGAGTACGAACACGTCGGTCGCTGGGAGTCGGACACCTTCGCGAACTACTTCATGAAACCCGAAGGGGCCGCAGAGGAGGCGATGACCGTCGAACTCACCTACAACTACGACGGCCGGAGCTACGAGATGGGCGACGCGTGGGGCCACCTTTGTGTCGAAGTCGACGACCTCGAGGAAGACTGGGAGCAGTTACAAACTCGAGAGGCCGATGACTATCGAGATCCGGAGAGCAACGACAACATGTACGCGTTCACGAAAGATCAGGACGGTCACGAAATCGAGCTAGTAGAGCGCGACCCGAACGCGGATTCGCTGTTCCCGTTCTAGTTCGCTGTTCCCGTTCTAGAATCGATTATACGCGAACGGGCACAATACCACGCCGCTCACGTTCTGTTGACTTCTTACCGATCCCGTTCGATGACTTCGCCTGGCTTGGTCGTCGTCTCCGGCGACAGCTTGATACCCGGATACAGACTGGTGTTGATCCCGGTTTTGACGCCGTCAGCGAGGACGACGCCGAACTTCCGTCGCTCCGTCGAGACGCGCTTTCCTTTGACGGTGAACTCGACCGGTTCGTCGTCGTGACGGAGGTTCGCGACGGTCGTTCCGGCTCCGAAGTTGACGTTCCGACCGAGGACGCTGTCGCCGACGTACGAAAGGTGTCCGACCGTGGCGCCGGCCATGAGAACGCTGTTTTTCACTTCAACCGAGTGTCCGACGGACGCGCCTTCGTCGATCAGCGTCGCACCGCGAACGTAGGCGTTCGGGCCGACTGACGCACCGGTTCGGATCATCGCGGGTCCCTCGATCACGACCCCCGACTCGACCGTCGCACCTTCCTCGACGACGACGTTTCCGGTGATCTTCGCGTCGTCGCTTATGTCACCCTCGAGTCGCCGGTCCTGTTCGCCGATCTTCCACTCGTTCGCTTCGAGCAGTTCCCACGGCCGGCCGACGTCCATCCAGTGATCCATGACGACCGGCGTCACGTCGTGTTCGTCGATCGTCTTCGCGAGCACGTCCGTAATCTCGTGTTCGCCGCGTTCGCTTTCGGGGACCTCGAGCCATCCCGCGGCCTCCTCGGGGAAGACGTAGGCTCCGGCGTTGGCAAGCGTCGTCGGCGGCTTCGCCGGCTTTTCGACGATGCTTTCGACGGTCTCGCCCGCGGTCTCGAGAACGCCGTAGTTGGACGGATTATCCACGTCGATCGCGCCGATCGACGGCCCCGACTCGAGGAGGTGATCGATCGCGTCGGGATCGTACAGATTGTCTCCGTTGAGGACGGCGAAGGGACCGTCGAGGTGTTCTCGAGCGGTCGAGACGGCGTGGGCCGTCCCGGCGCGCTCTCTTTGAACCGCGTAGTTGATCGGGACGCCCCGTCGGCTATCGCCGAAGTAGTCGACGACCGCGTCGGATTCGTAGCCGACGACGAGCACGAATTCGTCGACGCCGGCGTCGATCGCAGCGTCGACGGTGTGTGCAACGAGCGGGCGATCGGCGACCGGGAGCATCGGCTTTGGGGCGGTCGCGGTGAGCGGACGCATTCGCGTTCCCTCTCCGGCAGCGAGAACCACAGCTTTCATCGAACGATGCTACTACCGGCCGCGAGTTAATGGTGTGGTTCGATCCTCACTGACTGGACCACCGTCGTCGCTGTGGAATACGTTGGTTCGTGAGCGGAGTACCCCGAAAACCGGTTTCCTCAGGAATCGTTCGTCTCTTCGAGTGACCGAGCGGTCCCCTCAGATGTCGATGACTGTGGTGTCTCCTCCGAAGTCGACGACCGAGATCGACTCGTTTCGTTCGCACGGGACGGCGGTTCCGGCGGCTCGAACGCGGAAACGAGCACTTTTGCGATTCGGGTTTCGAGTACCTCCTCGAGCGACCGCGTCGATCGCAACGCGAGAAATGAAAGGACGAGGAGGAGCCCTAGTCCCGCGGTCAATCCAGTCGAGAGCGCGCCGGTTACGACGGCGGCGAGTAGCCACACGGTCACGACGGCAATCCCGACGATACCGAGCATCCGAATCGGTCGCGCACGAACTGCTTCGGACGCGCTCGTACCGAGGGACTCCGTCCTCGAGCCGCTGTAGGCCGTCTCGAGCATGTTCAGTACCCGATCGAGCGCGCGGATAAACGGCCCCACGGTATAGGTCTCGCGGAGATCGATCACGATAACCTCTGGCTCGGGTTCGGCCGTGAGCCACCGGTAGATGTACGACGCTCTCACGTATCGAGCGAGTCGACCGCCAGCGCGCTTTACCGGCTCCAGGAGCGTCCGGAGCACGGATCGACACCACCGGATGAGCCCGACGACGTGCGACTCCTCGAATGCGTTGTTAGTCATGGGTAGGCGAACGGACGGCAACGGCTTCGAGAGCGGTCGTTCCGACGGCGAAGGTGGACAGCCGGGCTCTCGAGAACCCAACCGTTTCGCGACTACCGGCCATCTCGCCGTCGACTATCGACATGACTCCCCCGCGACGATCATACGGGATCAAACCAGACACGTTTACAAAGAGGTTCCCCTCCGCGGGTTCGGTCGAACTGTCGATCGCGAACCAGTGCCGGACAGCGACGAAGCTCCAACGGGCCCAACTCGGCGAAGAGAGTCGCTCGAGGGCTCTTCAGGGAGAGTTCTCAGTAGTGTCGATAAAGTAACGATCGATCACCCAGACACTCAGCGCGATCGAACCGGCGACCGCAAGGACATCGGGATCCGACGAGACGTACAGATTCGGCGTCGGATGCCGATACCACGTTATCGGATAGAGCCAGGCGGCGGCGCTCCCGTCGGCGTACAGCTTGAGGGCATCGACCAAGAGATGCGAAAGCGCACCGGCTGCGAGGAGGCCGTACGCCAGTGCCTGTTGTTTGTCGAAGGCGAGTGCACCGATGCCGGAGAGGATGAGGACGCCTCCGAGCGTGTGAATCGCACCGAATGAAAACGGAGCGCCGAGGATCGCCTCGAGGGTCGACTCCCCGAGGAGGAGCCCGATTCGATTGAGATCCGGGAGGACGGCACCCACCACCGCGACCGCGACCCATCGCTTCGAGAGCCACTCGAGTCGCCAGCTCGCGACCGTAAACAACGCGTAGGCAAAGAGGACGTGCGACAGGAGTTCAGCCACCCGTGTTCACCTCCGAATCTCGTTCGCCAGCCGTGTCTGTCTTCGCGCCGTCCGAGTCCGAGTTCGAGTGCGTTTTCGACCCGCTCGAACTCGGTTCTGGGGCCTTGTCTTCAGTCGGTTCGCCGCTCTTATCCGGTCTGCTCGAGCCGGACGACCGTTCGCCCCTGGGATCGAACCGGAGCTGACGGTAATCGACTCGCCAGTAGCGCAAGAAAAGCCCGGCGGCGAGCAGTCCCCCGAGAGCCGAGACGGCGTACTTGTACAGGGTCGCATCAGGGCTCGGGTCGACGACGACGAACTCTTCGGCGGCCATGGTTCCGTCGTGAGACGCCGTCGGTTCCGTTTCGAGGATGCCGTAGACCTGTACGACGCCGCCCTCCTCTATGTCCTCGTTCGTGTCGACGTTCCGGATCTCGAGTTCGGCGGCGACGTCACCGTCGCCGTCGGTCACGTGGATGGTAATGGCGTCGCCGTCGACCGTTTGCACGTCGCCGAAGAGGAGGACGCGCTCGCCGACGTACTCGCCTTTATTCTCGGCGAGTTGGTCGCCGGTCGGGTGCGGCCACGATTCGTCGTAAGTCGCCCCGTAGTGAACACAAAGTCCGAGGAGTGCGAGCGAAAGGACGAGGCCGAGTGCGAGTCTCCGTCGGCGATCCATTCGTCCGGGAGGAGACGGGGTCGATACTTGGTGGTGTCGGTCGAGCACCTTCGACAGCATCTCAAAAAGCCGCTCGCTCAATTATCTCTCGAACTCAGCCATCCTTCGAACTCACCTATCCCTCGAACTCAGCCCGAACGTGCCTTCTCGTGTTTTCGTCGGTGAAGGACGCGATAGCCGCGTCGAATCCCGCAATCGATTCGAGTCGCCGCGATCCTGGGTTCGACGCGCCCCTCCCGGATCGCCTCGACGACCGACTCGGGGGTGAGTCGGTCCGCGTCGATCATCGTGTACGCCCGACCGGCCTCGATCGGGAGGTGTGCGTCGCTTCCCGCGACTATCGGAACGGCGTGATCCGCCGCCAGATCCTCCACGACCGGGCGCGTCCGGGGGTGCTTACCGTTGATCTCGATGGCATCGAACGCCAGCCCCTCGAGGTCGGCGACCGTGCTGTTTCGGGAGGGATGGCAGACGATGGCTACACAGCCGCGGTCGTGAGCCATCTCGACGACCTCCCACGGAGTGTGCTCGAGCGGGACCGTCTCCGTCGGCGGATTCGGTCCGATGACCAGCATGTGGCCGTGCGTCGTCGAAACTTCGATCCCAGGAATGGTCGTAATCGTCGAATCCGAAAACGCTCTCGAGTAGTCGTGGTTCGTCGTCGCGACCCCGTCGAGACCGCGGCGGTCGACGGCTCGAGCGAGCAACGCGAACCCGTAGGGATCGAACCGATCGCCGAGTCGGCGGCGGCCGTGGAAGAATCGGGTGTGTGCGTGGAGGTCGACGGCGAACATAGTATCGGTTTGGTTCGCAAGTGGTATTGGTCTTAATATTGCCGTCCCGTGCGAGACGGACGGCTATGCGATTATCGGCGGGAGCTCGCCCGGAGTCGGTACTGGTTTTACGAGCCGTTTCGATTGTGCTGGTATGAACGCGGACGACGATATGCACGAAAACGCCGGACAGGACGTAATCGCCGTCGATTCCGACGACACCGAACAGGGTCTGGTCAACCGCCTCGAGGCTCACACGGGCGAGGGAATCCGCCACCGGGCGTTCACCTCGCTCGTCTTCGACCGGGACGATAACGTTCTCCTCGCTCAGCGTGCACCCGACAAACGGCTGTGGGGTACCCACTGGGACGGAACCGTCGCTTCCCACCCCGTCGAGGGCCAGAGCCAGGAGGAAGCGACGAGAGAGCGACTCGAGGCGGAACTCGGAATCAGTCCCGAGCAGTACGACGACCTCCGGGT
Organism: Halostagnicola alkaliphila; assembly: GCF_055379965.1. Lineage (NCBI taxonomy): Archaea > Methanobacteriati > Methanobacteriota > Halobacteria > Halobacteriales > Natrialbaceae > Halostagnicola > Halostagnicola alkaliphila. The sequence goes on from NZ_AP043826.1 coordinate 1,577,359, forward strand.
CACCGACCGGTTCGAATACAAACGGTACTTCGAGAATCAGGGCGTCGAACACGAAGTCTGTGCGGTGCTGAAACTGACGTTAGCGGACAAAACGCTCGACCCGGATGTCGACGAAGTAGCTGGCCTGATGTGGGTTCCGTACGACCGGCTTCACGCGAATCCGGAGTGGTACCGACAACTTCGCCTCTGTCCGTGGTTCGAAATCGCCATGCGCCGAGACACCAATTAGTGGGACAGTTGGTTCGAAGCGGTTTTTCCGGCGAATAGGGCCATCGCGCTGAAGTGCAGTGTTCTCCGTTCAGAACGCTCCGTTGCGGTAGCGTGTCGTTCTCTCCGCGTGATTTTGCCAGCTAGCGCCTTGTTCTAGTAGTGGCGTATCCGTGGTCTAACGCTTCGTAACGCGAACCGTTCATCAGAAAGTCGGCATGAAATGACGCGCTCCTCCCATATGTCATACGTTACCAAATTTTATAACACCCCCGTCCGTATCGTCGTCTGTGGGCCGACGAAATCGGTCCCTGTACCGAAATGAGTTCCTCGCCACCAACAACCGAGACGTTCGAAGTCGATCTCTCCCGAGACGAACAGTGGGTCGTTCACGACGTGGTGGCACGACGTGTCGACGACGCCATCGACGATGACGAGATTCCGCCGACCTGGGCGCTCGAGGTCGTCGAAACGATCGAATCCGATGGGAGAACGTTTACTCGCGAGCAAGCGAACCGCGTTCACGAGATTCTAGCGGACTATATCGAAGCGCCGGAGACACCCCCTTCTGACATTGATCACGGCAGAATCGTCCTCGGGCGTCTCGAGGCCGCCCTTCCGCAACTCGGCGATCGATAGAATCGGTTCAACCGGTCGTTTTTTCACCTGTAAAAAGACGAACCTCCCTACGTCCGTGTCGTCGCCCAGACGGCAGTCACCGCGAGGAGGACGGCCGGCACGAGCGGTAAAATCAACAGCGCGAACCGATAAGCGACGTCCATGGGCCAGAACATGATCGCGAGCGGCGAGATAACAAACGCGTAGACAATCACGCCGACGAGTACCCAGCCCCGTTTCCCGAACTCCCGATCCGCTGCTTCGGGATGGACGGGATCCTCGAGCCACTCTTCGTCCGCCGATTCCTTGCCCGATCCAGCCGGTTCGTCGTCAAAATCGGCGGGATCGTGAACGTATCCGCTGTCGTCGCTCGAGGTCACACCTGCGTGTTTAGAGCGTGCCATCAAAGGGCTCACGGTTCCGGATCCTTCGGGTCTATCTGACCGCTGGCGAGGGGGTTCGACAACCATCGCAAGTACCCCGCAACTCCGTCCTTCTTCGGCGCTCTCACGATCCCATTTCGTGAGTCGATAACTTTGCAGCACAAACTAACTTTGTACTAGAAAGTATTTTGTGCTATGCGGGTGTCGGGTACTGACGAAAGAGAATGGCAACACAGACGACAGCCGACGAACACGAACCGGAGTTTACGGACGCTTCGCGCTCGAGACGGTGGCTCACGCAGGTAAGGGCGTTCGCCGAGCGAAGCCTTCGCGAGGTATCGAACAGCTGGATACTGCTCGGAACGGTCGTAGCGCTCGCCCCCGGTATGCAGTTGCTCTTTAGCATGCAAGGCGGCGATATTCCGGACGCGATGCTCGCGAGTTGGGCGGTTGGTACCGGCGTCTTCGGCGCGGTGTACATCTGCCTGTACGTGTTCGGGTATCAACTGGCGACGGACCTCGAGGATCGGCGGTACGAGGCGTACCGATCCATGCCGATCTCCCCGTCGGCGGATCTCGGCGGACGAATGCTCGCCGGCTTCTGTCTCGCCGCCGTCGCGTTCGGATTGACACTCGTTGCGGGAGTGGTTACGGGTGCCTCTTTCGAACTCCGCGGACCCGAATCGATACCCATTATTCTCGTCGCGTTCGCGCTCACCTGCGTGTTCTGGATGATCGTCGCGCTCCCGTTCATCGCCGCCGCGAAGAACGAACGCGTCGCCGAGTACGCGGTTCCCATGATCGCCGTCGCCGGATACGTCCTGACGGGTCTCAACGGCGTCAACACGGAGATGTCACCGATCGACGGCGAACTGATGAACTACCTCCCGAACACGCTTCCGACGCGATTGTTGGTCTATCACCTCGTCCCCGGCGAGGAGTGGACCGAGATCGGCGCGGCTCCGCCGGCGCTGCCCGCGGGACCCGAATATCTCCTCGTACTTTCCGCCTACGCCGTGATCGCACTCGTCGTCGGAACGGTTCTGCTGAATAAGGTCCTCTACAAACGGGGGTGGTGGCCGTGAGTCAGCCGTCCGTTCTCGCAAGGGGCCTCGAGAAGTCATTCGGCGACGAACGCGTTCTCGAGGGCGTCGACCTCGCCGTCGAGTCGGGCGAACTACTCGCGGTGTTGGGGCCGAACGGCGTCGGCAAGTCCGTGCTGTTTTCCTGTCTCGCGGGGAGTCATGTGCCGTCCGCGGGGACGGTCGAGGTCCTCGGCGAGGATCCGGTAACGCGCTCCGATACGACGAGTTTCCTGTTACAGGATGCACTTTGTGTCGACCGACTCACCGGCCGAGAGAACCTTCGGTTCTACGAGCAACTCCATCCGAAGTTCACCGACGACTGGCGCGAGTACGTCGACGTCCTCGAAATCGAAACCGACCTCGAGAAACCCGTCGAAGACTACTCGGGCGGCATGGTGCGAAAACTCGAGTTGGCCATCGCCTTAAGCATCGACGTCCCGCTGTACCTCCTCGACGAGCCGACGGCGGCGCTCGACCTGTCAATGATCCAGGTCGTCCACGGCCTGATTCGTGAGAAACAGGCCGACGGAAAGACGGTTATCGTCTCGAGTCACCGCCCGATGGACGCCGATATCGCGGACCGAATCGCGTTCGTCGCGGACGGCCGAGTGATGACGACGGGATCGCCCGACGCGCTGTTCGAATCCGTTCCGCGGGTCGTCGAGACGACGCTCTCGAACTCGGAGCAACTCGCCGCCGTCGTCGCCGGGGGCGAGGTGTTTCAGGGGAACGGGACGATTCGCGGTTTTCTCCCGGCCGACGAGCCATCCGACGACCAGCAACCGAAGTCAGAGACGAACGCCGCTCTCGAGACGTACCAGGCACTCGAGGTCGTCGATCCGACGTACACCGACCTCTTTAACTATTACACGAACAGTGCCTCGAGTAACGACGATATCGAATGAGTGACCAAGACGTCGATCCCGAAGCCCTACAGGAGGAGCTCGGACAGATCAAGGAGGCGATGGGCCTGCGAACCGAGTACCCCTACTGGTGGCGCTTTTGGCTCGTCGAGGGGATCGGCGTCGGACTGCTCTTTCCGCTCTTGCAACTCGGACTCAACGACGGCTTCGCGTGGTGGCTCATCGCAACGATAGCCGTTGTCTTCCTCGGTCATCAGATCGTTCTCTGGAACATCCAATCGAACTACGAGCGGCCGACGAGCGGCGTTCCGAGCTGGGACTTCTGGCATTACATCATCTTCGCGGGACTGATTGCGGCGGTAATCGGAACTCGACCGTTTCTCAGCGAGTTCGAGGGCGAGACCCTCACCCTGGGATTAGTTATTGTAGGATCGTTGATGGGTATGGCCTACCTCTACATGGGTCAGCTGCTCGAGGCCCACAACATCAGACGAATCGACCGGTACGCGTTCTACGGCGGCGGCGTGTGGATCCTCGCTCTCGTCGCGACGATTCCGTACGTCTCCCTCGTCGAGAACTGGGAGTTCGCCGTCTTCGGGGTCGGATACGCCCTCTACTGTATCGTCGCGTACGTCACCATCTCACGACGCTATTAGATAATGGAATTCGACAAACTCGTCCACCAGCCGACGCGGCTCCAGATATTCGCGTATCTCTATGCGAACGGAGAGACGAGTTTCACCGACCTGAAAGACGACCTGGAGATCACGGAGGGGAACCTCGCGAGTCACATCGAACGAATGGAAGACGAGGAATGCGTTGCCGTCGAAAAACAGTTCGTCGACCGAAAGCCCCAGACGACCTATCGGCTCACTGAACACGGAACCGAACTGTTCGAAGCACACGTCGAAACGCTCGAGAGTTTGATCAACAGTCTCGAGACGTGAGGTGTCGGTGAGACGCCAGCCTGACGGAGAAGCGATACCCGTGCACCGATCGGGGCCTCCTCGCGATGGGACAGCGTTTTCCCCTCTCGCGGCCGAACACATTTCCATGACTGCAGGAAGCGACGAGCGATCCCAGAGCGACGAATCCGATTCGAGCACCGAACTCGGTATCGCCGTCGTGACGATCACCTCGAACGGGACGATAGAGGAAGACGAAGCTGGCGGTGCAATCGTCGACGCCTTCGAAGCCGACGGGCACCAAATCGCCACGCGGGAACTCATCGCGAACGGCCACGACAACGTCCAGTCGAAAATCTCCCGACTCCTCGACCGGGACGACGTCGACATCATCGTCACCATCGGCGGCACCGGCATCGAACCCGACGACGTGACCGTCGAGGCCGTCGATCCGTTGCTCGAGAAGGAGTTACCGGCCTTCGCCGATCTGTTCCACCTCGTTTCCTACGACGAAATCGGGACGAGCGTGGTCGCCAGCCGGACTCTCGCCGGCGTCAGCGAGCAGATACCTGTATTTTGCTTGCCAAACAATCCAGACGCAACACGGATCGCGACCGAATCGATCATCGTCCCCGAAGCGGATCGACTCACAACGCTGGCGAACGGAAAGGGACGGGAAAAATAGCTTACGGTCCGTTCAGCTATCTTCTCGATCGAGACCGGTGGACGACCGTAACTACCCGTATCTGAATACAAATCCTCAACACAATTGACGGACAGTTTCAAGATATGAGTCCGCCGTCCAAACAGGAAATACGCGACCGCATCTGGGACGATCTCGAGGAGAGCGGTGAAGCCAGATTTCCGTTCCCGCCACACGGGCGTATACCCAACTTCGCCGACGCGAAATTGGCAGCTGAACGGTTAGCTGAACAACCCGAATGGCAACGGGCCGAGACGATCAAGGCCAACCCCGACGCGCCGCAGTTGCCGGTCCGTCGGCGGGCCCTTCGGGAGGGGAAAACCGTCTATATGGCCGTCCCTCGACTCCGCGACGAGAAGTGTTTTCTTCGACTCGATCCCGACGAACTCGAGGATTACGACGACGCGACGACGGTCTCGGGATCGTCGAAACACGGCGACCAGGTCGGCCCCGAAGCCGTCGTGGAGATCGATCTGATCGTTTCCGGAAGCGTTGCGGTCGGAACCGGCGAGCAAAATTCGAGCGCCGGTGTACGAATCGGGAAAGGCGAAGGATACAGCGACCTCGAGTACGCGATACTCCACGAACTCGATCTCGTCGACAGTGAAACGCCGGTCGTCACGACGGTCCACGAACGACAGTGTGTCGACGACGAGATTCCGACCGACGAACACGACGTGCCGATGAACGTGATCGTCACGCCTGACCGGGTGTATCGGCCAGCCGACTCCTTCGACGATCAGGGACCAACCGGTATCGACTGGGAGCTCCTTTCGGACGAGCGTCTCGAGGAGATTCCAGTGTTGAAGCGAATTCGAGACTGAACGGACCGAAGAGTAGGGGGGATTTGAGAAGAACGCCCGGCCAAGTATGATGCAGTCAGGTGGGGTGCATAGACTGCGTTGGGCCGGGCGCTCGCAAACACAGACAACTGCAGGATCCAATGGGTGATCCGTTGAGGATCCACGTCGGGACGTAGTGTCCCGACAGCCATCCGAAGAGCGACGCGGGTCGGTGCAGTGAGCCCGCGTCGGCAAAACGGTGTGGCAATGGTGGGGGAAGGGTGCTGTGGTGGGGTTGCTGGAAGTCACGGGTTCAAGGCGGTGGGTGCCTTTGTGTGGGTGTGCCCGTCGACCTCCACTTCTGGATATTGCCGTATCCTACTTGAACGATGGCGATGGTATTCGCCTCTTATGCCGAATTACCACGCAATTAACCACAGTTCAAAACGCCAATTTCACCGAATAGATCGTTTATAACGGAGATATGCGGATTATACGGGCTGGTTGAGACGTGGCGGTTCAATCGACGAGTTCTTCCGCGATCATTGCCGGATCCATCAGCTCCGGATCCAGCGCGAGGTCGAGTTGTCCACGAATGAATTCCGGAATCGAATCCCGTGCGTAGACGACCGTCCTGAGGTCGTCGTTGAGATCGATCGCGATCGGGACCGTCGTCGACTGACCGACGTCGGTCAGCACGTACAGATCCGTCTCGACGATCCCTGCCTCTTCGAGCTGCGGACGGGTGAGGGGCCCTTCGAGGCGGGTTACGGTGACGCCTTCTTCTTCGAGCGCCTCGGCGAGTCGGTCTTCGTCCGGCCCGGAAACGATTGCATCCATACTACTCGTACTCAATGGTCGCCGGCGGTTTGTGTGTAACGTCGTAAACGACCCGCGAGACGGTTTCGTTTTCGCCGGTAATCCGCGATTGAATCCGCTGAAGGGTTTCCCAATCGATCTCTTGGGCGCGAGCCGTCATCCCGTCGCGGGACTCGACCGATCGAACGGAGACGACCCAACCGTGGACTCGATTGTCGCCTTTGACCCCGGTGGCTTTTCCGATTACTGCCGCCAGAGCCTGCCACGGCTCGTACTCCTCGAGTTCCTCTTCGACGACGTGACAGGATTCGCGAGCGACCTCGAGCTTTTCGTCGGTGACCTCACCGATGACCCGAACGGCGAGTCCGGGACCGGGGAACGGCATCCGTTCGGCGACGAGTTCGTCGAGGTCGAGCGCTCGAGCAACCTCGCGAACTTCGTCCTTGTAGAGGTCCCGAACCGGCTCGACGATGCCGTCGAAATCGACGACATCCGGCAGTCCGCCGACGTTGTGATGGGACTTGATCCCGCCTTCGGATTCGATCCGGTCGGGGTAGATCGTCCCCTGGACGAGGTAGTCCGCGTCGGCCTCGGTTGCCTCGCGTTCGAACTCTCGGATGAACTGCTCGCCGATCACCGACCGCTTTTCCTCGGGGTCGGTGACGCCAGAAAGCGCCTCGAGGAATCGGTCTTTGGCGTCGACGATGCGGAGACTGTCCATGTAGGAGAACGTCTCGCGAATCTGGTCCGTCTCGCCTTTACGCATCAGGCCGGTGTCGACGTAGACGGGCGTCAGCTGGTCGCCGATCGACTCGTAAGCGAGGGCTGCGGCGACCGACGAATCGACGCCGCCCGAGAGGGCGATAACCGCGTTCGCGTCGCCGATTTCGCTTTCGATCTCTTCGACTGCTTCGGGGACGAACGTGTCCGTATCTACCATTAGTAAGTTACCTCTTGTCCGTTCTGCGTGTCCGAATCCGCTTTTGTGTCCGCCTCTGGCTCTTCGTCCGCGTTTCCGTCCGCCGTTTCCGCGAGAATCGATTCGACGAGGCCGAGGAACGGCGGGCTCGTCTCACCGGGACGGGAACTGTACTCCGGATGGAACTGCGTTCCGAAGAAGTAAGGGTGGTCCTCAAGTTCGAGGATCTCCATCCGATTGCCCGCCGTTCCCGAGAACGACAGCGGCTCGTCGGCGAAATCCTCGAAGTACTCGGGATTGACCTCGTAGCGGTGGCGGTGTCGTTCCGTACAGGACGTGCCGCCGTAGATTTCCTCGGCGAGCGTTCCCGGTTCGATCTGTGTTTCGTGCGAACCGAGACGCATCGTGCCGCCCATATCCTCGACCTCGTACTGTTCGGGGAGGATGTCGATGACGGGATGTGGGGTCTCCTCGTCCATTTCCGCCGAATGCGCACCCTCGAAGCCGAGCACGTTACGGGCGTACTCGACGACGGCCATCTGGAAGCCGAGACAGAGACCGAGGAACGGCACGTCGTTCTCGCGAGCGTACCGGACCGCGTTGATCTTGCCCTCGGTGCCCCGCATTCCGAAGCCGCCGGGGACAATGATCCCGTCGACGTCCGCGAACTGTCCGTCGTGACCCTCTGCCATCTCGTCGGCCGCGACCCAGTGGACGTTGACGTCGACGCCGACCTCGAAGCCGGCGTGTTTCAGCGATTCGTGGATCGACATGTAGGCGTCCTCGAGATCGTACTTGCCGACGAGCGCGATGTCGATTTCGCCCGACTTCTCCGTCGTGACGACCTCGCGCCACTCCTTCGTTCGTTCGCCGGAGGGGAGCGCCTCGTCCTCGAGGTCGAACTTCTCGAGGACGAAGTCGTCGAGCCCTTCCTCCTCGACGACGAGTGGGACGTGATAGACGTCCTCGACGTCGGGGTTCGAGAACACGGCGTCGGTCGGAATGTCACAGAACAGCGCGATCTTCTCTTTGGTTTCGGGGTCGAGCTTGTCGTCGCACCGACCGACGATAACGTCGGGTTGGAGTCCGATCGAACGGACTTCCTTGACGCTGTGTTGGGTCGGCTTGGTCTTTTGCTCGCCGTTTTTCGAGTAGGGAACGAGCGTGACGTGGGCGAAGAGGATGTCCTCTTCGTCTTCCTCGTGGGAAAACTGGCGCAGAGCCTCGAGGTAGGGCATCCCCTCGATGTCGCCGACGGTTCCACCGACTTCGACGAGACAGACGTCGCTTCCCTCCGCAGCCTCTCGAATGCGGCGTTTGATATCGTTGGTGATGTGTGGGATTATCTGGACCGTCTTGCCCAGGTAGTCGCCCGCCCGTTCTTTCTCGATGACGTGCTGGTAGGTCTTCCCCGTCGTAATGTTGTGATCGAACGTCATGTCGATGTCGAGGAACCGCTCGTAGTTCCCCAGGTCGAGGTCGACTTCTCCCCCGTCTTTGAGCACGTAGACTTCCCCGTGCTGATAGGGATTCATCGTCCCCGCGTCGACGTTTAGGTATGGATCGATCTTCACCGCGGTGACGTCGAAGCCGGCATTCTTCAGGAGACGGCCGGTGCTGGCGGCCGTGATCCCTTTGCCGAGTCCCGACATCACCCCGCCGGTGACGAAGATGAACTTGTTCCCCAGTGTGGGGTCATAATTAGTGTCCGAGTCCGTCGGCATACCGAGTGTGCGCGCGAGCGGTTGAAAACCATTTCGGGATGGTAGCCGCTCCGCGAATCAGTGTCACTCTCTCGCCGGCGAGTTCGACTGTTAGGATGATGCCTTTGCCCCGGTTGTTCACCCACAATCATGAGATCGTCGCCCACCAACCATGAAGAACTACGTACCCGCCGTTCGACCGTGTCGCTATGACCGATCTTCGAGTCAGTGTCGGCGACCGCGAACTCGAGGCGACCTGGAACGAAGCCGCCCCGAAAACCCGAGAAGCGCTCGAGAGCGAACTACCGATAGAGGGCGAGGCCGTCCGCTGGGGCGACGAACTGTACTTCGACGTTCCGCTCGACGTGCCGCCCGAAAACCAGTCCGAAGCGGTTCCCGTTGGCTCGATCGCCTACTGGCCGACGGGGAGCAAGCTCTGTCTGTTTTGGGGGCCGACGCCCGCGAGCACCGACGGCGAACCGCGGGCGGCCGCGCCCGTCAACGTCGTGGGCCAACTCGAGGACGTGTCGCCACTTTCCGATCTCGAGGGCGGTGCGCGAATCCGGTTCGACCGCCTCGACGGCAAAAACTGAGCCGTGTAGTCAAATCGCCGCTATTTGCCCCAGAACGGGTCCCGCTTGCGCTGATTCTCGAGGTACATGTTCAACGCCTCGAGTTCGTCGCCCGGGATTTCGTCTTTCAACTCCTGTTCTAAGATCTTGGCGTGCTTTTCGGGGACCTCCATCCAGAGTTCGTCGCCTTCCTTGATCTGTCGGCCGACGGTCGGGCCGTCGATGGCGACGGAGACGCGGTTACCCGCGCGGGCTTCGTCGACGTCCTCGCCCTGCTCTTGAATCCCTTTGACCTGTCCGACCCGTTCGGTTTCGTTGCCGTCCCACTTGACCACGAAATTGTTGTTCTGGATCGTACCGGCGTTGACTTCGACGCCGACGACCGCCGGATCGTTCTGTCGGAACGTGTGGTCCGGCAGAATCCGGAACCGCGCCGGTCGAGAGATGTTCTCGAGGATCGTATCCTGTTGGGCTCGCTCGAGTTCCGCGATGTGGTCGTCGTACTCATCGACGAGCTGGTAGATGACCTCGTCAGTGAACAGCTTCACGTCGTCCTGCTCGGCTCGCGTTTTCGCGTCCGCGAGCACGTCGACGTTGAATCCGAGGATCGCCCGCTGTTTCGGATCCTCTGCCGTCGAGGCGATGGAGATGTCCCGCGGTGCGACATCGCCGACCTCCGCGCGGACGATCGGGATCTCGGCCTCGCCGAGCGCGTCGGCCATCGCCTCGAGACTGCCGAGGGTGTCGGCTTTGACGACGACGCCCTGCTCTTCGGTGTCGACGGCGATATCGGCGAGTTCGGCGCGCACCTCGTGGACGACATCGTCGAGATTCCGATCTCGAACGACGCGAACCGGCGCGCCGGCCATCGCGTTCTCGAGTTCCGGAGCTGCGATTTTGATACCCGAAGCGGCCTTGACTTCGTCGACTTTTTCGAACCGACTTTCGGTGCGGATCTCCGCGAGCGGTCGTGGCTGGAGTAACGCGCGGACTTCGGTGACGATCGGCTCGTTCTTTCCGCCGACGACGATCGTATCGTCGGCTCGAATCGTGCCGTCGTACAGCACCATGTCGATGGTCGTCCCGAACCCTTTCTCCTCTTTGACCTCGAGGACGGTCCCGACGCCGGGTCCGGCTACGTCGATTTCCATCTCCTCTTTCATGTACCGCTGGGAGAGCCCCATCATCACGGCCAGCAGGTCGGGGACGCCCTCGCCCGTCATCGCGGAGACGGGGACGACGCCGACGTTTCGCTGGAAGTTCTGGACCCGCCAGTAGAGGTCCGCCGAGAACCCTTCGTCGCTCAACTCGCCGATTATCTCGTAGAGGCTCTCGTCGAGTCTCGAGGCCGCGCGATCCGATTGGGCGTCGTAGGTGTCGTTGATCGGCATGTCCTCGTTCGGGTTCCAGCCCGGAACGGTGTCGATCTTGTTCGCCGCGACGATGAAGGGCGTCTCCGAGCGTTTGAGGATATCGAGCGCCTCGATCGTCTGCGGCTGGAAGCCGTCGTTGACGTCGACGACCAGGATCGCGATATCGGCGAGGGCACCACCGCGCGAGCGAAGCGTGGTAAAGGAGTGGTGTCCCGGCGTATCGATAAAGAGCAATCCGGGCAGATCGAAGTCGTCCGGGTCGACGAGGTCGCCCGCGATCGTCGAGATGATATCGAGGGGCACGGCAGTAGCACCGATGTGCTGCGTGATCGCGCCTGCTTCACCCTCGATAACGGCCGAGCCGCGGATCTTATCGAGGAGGCTTGTCTTTCCGTGATCGACGTGTCCGAGAACGGCGACGATCGGCGTTCTGAGAGATGTGGGGTCGTGTGTGTCCGTGTCCGACATGGTGAACCACCAGAGAAGGTCTTGGGTAAACGGTCCGTAGGACGGTAGTTAAACCCATCGTCACAACTCCGATAGTATGGGTGAGAACGTACCGAACGGAGCGGGATCGGTTGAACGAGACGGACAGTCGTGTATCGAACAATTACAATGCTTTCCAGGACGATTGGAGCGATCGATCCACACCGAGAACGTGGATTAGTCTCACCCCACAATAGTTGCTGAGAGAACAAGTGTTACCAGGAACTGATACAGAGCCTCCATGGTATTTATTATCGACTAGTCTGAACGGTAGGGTATGAGCGATATACTCGCCGAAAACCTCTCGGGCAAGTCCGTCATGGGTTCCGACGGAGTTGAACTGGGAATGCTCTACAACGTCACGATGGATATCAAATCAGGCAAACTTCACGACCTCGTTATCGACCCAGACGAGGAGTTACCGAGCCACGCGGTCGATTTCGACCGCGATGACACCGGCCGGTTTCGCGTGCCCGTCAGCCGCGTCCAGGCTGTGAAAGACTACATTGTCGTCAAGCGCTAACGGTATGTACATTCTCGATTCCTCGGCTTTTATCCACGACTTTCATACGACAGAACAGTCTGCAACTATCCCGCTCGTCCGCGAAGAACTCGAGGACGAGAGCGCCTATCGCTACGACGCGATGGAAGGCTCCGGAATGCACATCCACATTCCGAACGAGGACACCACCGAAAAAGTCGAACGCGCCGCTCGAGAATCGGGCGACTTCGAGACGCTCTCGAGGACTGACATTCGACTCGTCGCGGCGAGTTTCGAACTCGACGGCGTGCTCGTCACCGACGACTACGCCATGCAAAACGTCGCGGAGAAGTTACACGTCGACGTCGAAGTGATCGCTCGAGAGGGGATCGAAGAACAGCGCGATTGGCTCTTCCAGTGTCAGGGCTGCGGTCGGGAGTTCGACGACGAGAAAGACCGCTGTCCGATCTGTGGATCCGGACTCGCGCGGAAAAATCCGAGCTAAGCAACGAGACTGATCTGACAACGCTACTTGTTCTGAACCAGAGCAGGAACGAACGTTCGACGCGGTGGATCGTTCGCGAGTACGAGAAGTATCCTCGACGAGCGACTGGTGCTTGCAACCCAAACCACGCCAGCACAGTCGGCACTCGACGGCCGATCGAACGCTTTCCAGTGAGCAAAAACGGTGCGACGGCAAGAACGGGACGAACAGCAACTCGTTACACAAGAACGACTCGTTACAGCAAAAACGGGACGAACAGCAACGCGTTGTAGCTGCCGTGGACGAGCGCGGGGACGACCAGGTTATCCGTGCGCTCGTATATCGTCCCGAGGACCAACGAGAGCGCGAACACGCCGGCCAGACTCGCGAGCACTTCGCCCGCGCCCGCGGTCGCGTAAGCGCCGATGTGGACGGACGTAAAGACGACACTCGCGACGATAACGGCGCCGTACCGGGAGAACGTGTCGTACAACCGTTTCTGGATGACGTTTCGGTACAGCAGCTCCTCGAGCGGGCCGACGATCAGTACCATCGCCGGGATGATAACCAGGGCGAGTTCGACGTTTTGCTCGACGGCCGCGGAAGTGCTGTGTTCCGCGGAGTCGACGCCAGCGCCGGACATCAGAATCGAAACCGCGATGTTCGCGCCGAAGATGAGTATCAGTCCGAGGATCGTCCACCCGACGGTCCTGAGCGTCGGCATCTTGACGTCGATGTACGACAGGTCGTACCCCCGGAGTACGAGATAGCCGACAGCGACCGTTCCGAGTCCGAGTCCGAACGAAGTGTAGCTGATCGCCTGCCACTGTAGTTCGGTCAGTTCGCCGACCACCGCGAGCACCGGCAGTGCGACGAACAGTATCACGACCTCGATTGCGAGAAGGCCGACGAATCCGAGGGCCCCCATCTCGAGAAAGCGGGCCGTCCGCTGGCTCAACCCCACCGCGGAGATGCCGGCGTAGTCCGCGATTGCGACGGCGAGGGCAGTGGCTCCCGCGAGGAACGAGCCGAAGACGAGCGAAATCGACCAGCCCAGTTCCGGGAGGATCACCGATCCCGGCGTCCCGATCATGATCGCACCGGCCGAGCAAACGACGACGAGAGCGCTGGATCCGACCGCGACGGGGCCACCGATGCGACGCTCGAGGATATCGTGGCGTCTCGCGAGAAACCCGCCGACGGCGAGGACGGCGAAGACGGCACCCGCCCAGATCGCCGGCTCGTCGACTCCCTGACGGATCGGGATCAGCAGACACACCATCGCGAGGGTGGCGACGATCGTTCCGACGGCGGGAACGCCGTCGGCTTCGGCCGTACTCCCGTCGCCATCAGCCTGCGCTGTCCGGCTCATACTTGGATTATTTGGCGGATCTACATAGGGACACCGCATCCGGATGTGGTGTCGTCACCATGGCAGGGCACATTTGTGTCCTCGATCATCGCTCGACGCGGAGCGTCGTCTTCTCGGCGACGGCGTCGGCTTCTTCGAACTCGCCGCCACCGAGCAGGCCGCGAGTCGCGTTCTTCGCCCACTCGACGGCCGGCTGATTGAACGCGTTTACGTCGTACAGTTCGCCGGCGAGCACGCAGGCGGCTTCCATCCCGTACAGCAACCCGCCGAGTTCGCGTTCGTCGACCGTCTCGAGTTCGATTCGGACGTTCGGACGACCGGCAGCGGCCAGGCTAGCCTCGGTCGCCTCGAACTCCGCCTCGAGCAGTTCGCCGAGGGTCGAGTCGCCGAGGTAGGCGAGTTCGTCGACCGCGGTCGAGGGGATCTGACGATCGGACCGCTCTCGAGGCGTGACGAACGTGACGAGCTTGTCTCGCGGCCCGGCTCGATACAATTGGAGCTGAGAGTGCTGGTCGGTGACGCCGAGCGCTCGCACGGGCGTCTGGCCGAGGTCGTCCTTGCCCAGGCTCTCGGCCCACAGTTGGGCGAACCACTCGGCGTAGGTCTCGAGCGACTCCGCGTAGGGCACCATCGCGTTGATTCCGGCACCGCGAACGTCGAGCGCGTAGGATGTCGCCCCGTAGGCGTAGGCGGGACACTCGAACAACGACCCAGAGAGCGTTTCGGATTCGGCTCGAGCACCCTCGAGAAGCGCCTCGAGGTCGTGGCCACAGACTGCAGCGGCGACCATGCCGACGGGCGAGAGCGCGGAGAATCGACCGGGGACGCCGTCGGGTACCTTCAGCTTCGGCAGATCGTGTCGCTCGGCGAGATCGGAGAGGGGGCCGGAATCGCCGGTCGTCACGATCGTCCGTTCGGTCCAGTCGACGCCGGCGTCCTCGAAGGCCTCCCGAACGACGAGGAAGTTCGCCAGCGTCTCCGCCGTGGTTCCGGATTTCGAGACGACGTTGATCGCCGTTTCGGAGAGTGGCAGATCCGCAAGTTGACTCGTCACCCACGCCGGATCGACGTTATCGAGAAAGACCGTCTCGGTGTCGGACTCGAGCGCATCGGCGATCGTCGCCGCGCCGAGCGCACTGCCGCCGATGCCGATCGTTATCAGCGCCTCGGCGTCGGAGACGGGGTCGACTGCCCGCCGAATCTCGTCCGGGTCGGTTCGTCTCGGGAGGTTCAACGCCGCGTAGCCGTGCTCGTGGTTTTCCCTGCCCGTTTCGATTCGCTCGTGGGCTTGCCCGACGCGATCGTCGAGTCGCTCGAGACCACCTCGAGAGATTCCCGGCGAAGCGACCGATGCGAGCGCGTTGCCGATGTCGACGTCCATGCGCGAGAGCGCGAGGGCCGCGCGTAAAGTCGTTCCGTCATCCGATCATTCGAGAGTACACGAACTCGACATCGCTATCCGGACTACCCACGCGAATCAGCAACCCAAGCCATCCACCGACGGGCGGGACTGAAAGGGGCTTTCACCTTCTCACTGGCTAGACCACATTCGTCTCCCAACACGTCGACTACCAGGGAACGAAACCGGGAAACCCCTCGAACTCGAGACCTCGAGTATGAGCGAAAAGACGGCTACGTTCGTCGTCACGCACGCGGAGTCCGAGTCGGCGGTCGTCAGCGATGTCGAGACGGCGCAGGTCCACACCCTGGCGTCGAACCCCGGCCTCGAGGTCGACGACGTCCTCGAGGCGACCGTTGCCCCGGAACCGCCCCTCGAGGTGGCCTGGGAGGTCATCGACGTCGAGGACCGGCGAACCATCGACCTCGTCGATAGCGATCTTAGCCCGACGACACACGAGCGAGAGTTGGCGGCCGACGCCCAACCGGGCGAGGTCGTCCGCGAGGAACGGGCGGGAACCGGCGAGATTCACGTGCTCTCGCTTCCCGGCGAGGACCTCGAGGAAGCGGCCGAAGACGTGCTCGAGGACGACGAAACGGTGGCTCGAGCAGCCCGGCTCGAGGCCGTTCGCGTCGAAGTCCGGCGTGACGAGGACGACGGCGTGTTGAGCGTTCGATACTTACCGAACTGAGTGATCTGCGCCGGAGGGGAATAACCCGTCTGGCGCGAAAGGATCTGCGCCGAAACGAGTTATTCCTGCGGCGACCTACGCTCGACGAGGTCCTTCCTTGCTCTGGACGCGCCAACTTCCCTCGATTCCGCAGGCCTCGCGGACCTCGTATTCGATTTCGGTTTCCTCGTCGATCCTGTCGCCGCCGTCGGTCCGTTCGACGCGGAGGGGGACGTCGAGCGTGTTTCCACAGCAACCGACGCCCACGAACTCCTCCCAGGTGTCGCCTTCTCGAGCCGTTTCCCGCGTCTTTCGCAGAAACGCTCGAAACGACGGCTTTTCGACCTGAAATCGCCCCCAGTCGGAGAGGTCCTCGGGGTAGGAAACGACGACTCGAGTCGCCGATCGCTGTGCGTTCGATTGCGATTCGTTCGCCATATACTGTCGTCGACCGGCCAGTTGGAAAACAGTGCCGCCTGGCCAACTATGGTCCGTATAATGCGGCCAGACGGAGCACAGATAATCGCGCGAACTCGAGCGTGAGCGGAGGAATATCGGACGATTTCGTCACGGAAAACTGGACTTCACGAATTGCGAAGGCTTACTTTCGGCGACGCCCACGTGGCTGGTATATGGGGTATTTCGACGTACCGGAGATCGAGTACACCCGGTACAGTAACCGCCAACTCGCGGCGGTTCCGCTCGCCCTCCTCGCAGTCGCGTTGTTGATCTTGACTGGCGGATACGCGGTGTACGGAACACCCGTCGAACTCGGGATGGACTTCGCCGGAGGGACGGAACTGACCGTCGAGACGAGTGATTCAGAATCGGCGGTCGAGGCGGCGTTCGAGGAGGAACCGGAATCGGTCCAGACGACAGGGGCGACGGACCAGTACATCGTCCAGTTTGCGTCCGAAGATCAGCAAGCGCTCACCGACCAGGCCGAGGAGAACCTGGCACCCGCGGATGGCAACTCCGAAGTCGTCCAGGAGGTCTCCTCGACGTCGGCGAGCTTCGGCGAAGAGGCCCAACAAACCGCGTTAATCGGGGTCGTAGCGGCGTTTGTCGGCATGAGCGTGATCGCGTTCTTGCTCTTTCGGACGTTCGTTCCCTCGATCGCGATCGTCCTCTCTGCGTTCTCGGATCTCGTGATCCCGCTCGCGTTCATGAACCTGGCAAACATCCCGCTCACGCTCGGAACCGTCGCCGGGTTGTTGATGCTGATCGGCTACTCGGTGGACTCCGATATTTTGTTGAACAACCATATCCTCCGGCGCGGCGGTGACTTCTACGAAAGCACTCACCGCGCGATCAGGACCGGCGTGACGATGACGGTAACCTCGATGATGGCCATGCTCGTGATGGCCGTCGCGGCGACGATCATGGGCGTCGAACTGCTCGCGTCCATCGGGATTATCCTGTTCATCGGCCTCGCGGCCGACCTGATGAACACGTACATGTTGAATCTCAGCCTGCTTCGCTGGTACAAATTCAAGGGGGTAAACCGATGAAGCCGGTCAGCTTCTTCAAAGAACACTGGCGAGTGATCATGCTCGTCGTCTTCGTCCTCGGTGCGCTGATCGCACTGTTCGTCCCCGGCGGCGTCATGGACGACGACGGCTACGGTGGCGAAGCCGAGGACGACGAATCGTGGACCGACGATCCGGTGAACATCGAGTACGGACTCGGGCTCGAGGGAGGGACCCGAATTAGCGCTCCCGTCGTCGGCATGACCGCCGAGAACATCGACGCTGGTATCGTCGACGACGAGACCGGCGAGGTCGATGACGAGCGGATCGGCGAAATAGAAGAAGCGCTCTACGGCGACGAGGACCTGGACATCGAGATCGGCGACGCGAACGTTCAGATCCACGACGACGGGACCGTCAGCGCCGAACTGTTCGTCGACGACGTAACCGAAGCGGAATTCGTTCGGGCGCTCGAGAACGCGGGCGTCGATGTCGACGAGGACGACGTCCGCGAGGGCGTCACGCAGGAGACTCGCGACGACATCATCACGACGATCGATCTGCGCATCAACGAAGCCGGACTTTCGGGCGGACAGGTCACCGAGGCGGCGATGGGTGACCAGCACTACGTCGTCACCGAAGTCCCCGAGATGGGTGAAAACGAACTTCGGGAGATCCTCGAGGACCGAGGTATCGTCGAAGTCGTCGCGTACCACCCTGGCGAAGACGGCACGCAGACCAACGAGACGGTGCTCACTGGCGACGATATCTCGGATGTCGACCCACCAACGCAGGACGAGGGGACGGGCTACGAGGTTCCGGTCCAGGTCGAGAGCAACAGCGCACCGGGGTTCCAGGAGGACATGAACGACATGGGCTACGGTGAACCGAACGGGTGGGGTAACTGTCAGGTTTCCGACCCACAGACCGGCCAGATGCACTTCGACGACGACGTCGAGCAACACTGCCTGCTCACGGTCGTCGACGGCGAGCCGGTCGCCGCCCACTCGATGAGCGATACGTTGGGCTCCCAGATGGGAAGCGGCGACTGGGAGACGAGCCCGACGTTCCAAATGGGAGCACAGGAGTACTCGGAAGCGCAGGCACTCTCCGTCAACCTGCAGGCCGGTGAACTTCGCGCGCCGCTCGATCTGGACGAGGGCGACGTCTACTCGCTCCAGCCGGCGCTGGCCGACCAGTTCAAGACCTACTCGCTACTGATCGGACTGCTCGCGATCGTCACCGTCAGCGGCATGGTCTACGTCCGCTACCGCGACCCTCGAGTCGCAGCGCCGATGGTCCTCACCGCGCTCGCGGAGGTCTTCATCCTGCTCGGCTTCGCGGCGCTGATACGAATGCCGCTAGATCTCTCCCACGTCGCCGGCTTCATCGCGGTCGTCGGAACGGGGGTGGACGACCTGATAATCATCGCCGACGAGGTGATGTCCGAAGGCGACGTCAACTCTCAACGGGTCTTCGAGTCGCGATTCCGCAAGGCGTTCTGGATCATCGGGGCCGCCGCCGCGACGACGATCGTCGCGATGTCGCCGCTGGCGGTGCTCAGCCTGGGCGACCTGCGCGGATTCGCGATCATCACGATCCTCGGCGTGCTGATCGGCGTGCTCATCACCCGCCCCGCCTACGGTGACATCCTGCGGCGGCTCCTCACCGACAAGTAACGGCGGAAAACCGATTTATTTGGATTCTCGACACTCGCGTTTTCGGCAGTTGAACCCGCTTAAAACCCGTCGAGACTCGTCTGACTCGCCTCAGCGAGAACGTCCGTACACGTCGACCACGACTCGCGGGCGAACGGTGGCAATTCGCCGGTCTCTTCGACGTAGGACTCGAGGAAGGCTCGAGTCGTGGAGTCGCCCGGATAGCCGCTACCGATCTCGCCGAACTCCGTAGCGAGTTCGGCCACGTGCGCGTCGCGTTCAACCTTCGCGATGATGCTCGCCGCGCCGACGAGGTCGGAGTCGTCGTCCGCGCCGTGTCTGGCGTCGATGGTCGCCTCGAGACTGCAGGCCTCCCCGACGCGTCGAGCGAAGCGATCCGCGTCGGTGTCGCAGGCGTCACAGAGCCCGGTGACGGTCGCGCCTCCGGAGTTGTCTCGGTTCCCGTCCTCGAGTTCGTCACTGCCGAGTTCCCCGAACGCGTCTTCGATCGCGTTCGCGTGTGCGGCGACGGCGAGGCCGTTCATGTTCGTGTCGGGGTCGTCGATCCGCGCCGTCGAAATTTCCGCGACGCCGACGTGGATTCCGTCGGTCTCGCGGAGGGTCGCGGCGAGTTCCTCGCGTCGCCGAACGGAGAGCCGTTTGGAGTCGGCGATTCCGTCGGGTAACCGCCCGGTATTCTCGACACAGACGGTGGCGGCGAACATCGAACCGAACACCGGCCCCTTGCCGGCTTCGTCGACGCCGAACTGGTACATGCACGCCAGTGGACTCGCGACGATCAAAGTCGTTGCTTTCCACGGCTCCGTTGGCTACGTGGTCGGTCGAACCGGGCTGACTTCTCGAGCCAGTCCGCGGGGAAGACGAGTGCAGTCGTCGATGTTCGAGACGCTCCGCGAGGGGGTTGCGGACCCCGAACGTCGATCGAGCGGCGTGATCGAGGAACCCGGCGGAGAGAAAGACTATGAGAGGTGTGACAACCTATTCGGAGCGGTCGTCGCGGAAGAACTCCTCGAGTTCGAACGGCTCGTCCTCGCCCTCGACGCCGGTCACGTCGAGCGCGGTAACCTCGGCGTCGAGCTCGAGCAAACCTGCAAGACTCGGCTCCGTGCGGCCGTCGTCGCTGCTGATGAGTTCCTTGACGTAGAGTCCGCCTTCACCGTGGAGTCGAACCTCGGCCCGCGTCGGCTCTACGAGTTCGCCGTCGATCTCGTAGACGGTTCGCGTTCGGGTGATGTTCGCCCGTCGGTGGTCGACCCGCTGTGGCGTGTACTGCTCGAGGGTCGTCCCGTCGAGTTCCCCGAGTGCGGCTTCGAACGTTGCTTCGTCGACGGGCTCGTCGAACTCGACGTCGGCGCGATACCGTTTGCTCGCGTCGTGTTCTTTGACCCGTTCGACCATCTCGTAGCTCGCGAGGCGGAGGCCGTCGACCTCGACGGCACCCTCGGCCGCTTCGTTGATCTCGCGCTCGAGCGTTTCGGGATCCGGATCGCGGACCCGGGGCTCTTTGACCTCGAGGACGAACGGACGGCCGCCCTCGAGCATGCGGGCGTCGACGTCCTCGCGGCCCGCGCCGTGGAAGGTGCCCTCGTCGCCGTCCATCGCCTCGACGACGTGGGGGCGAACGACCTGCTCGACGCTCGTGTCGTACAGGTAGCCGGAGCCGCCACAATAGTCGCAGGGCTCCTCGCCGTCGTCGCCCAGCTGAATTCCGCTCCCACCACACTCCCGGCAGGGCCACTCGGTCTGGGGGATGTCCCGCTCGAGCTTTCGGTAGCGGCCGTAGACGAACGCGGGGTTGACCTGCAGGTCGACGGCGTGGCTCGTCACCGATTGGGTTCGTGCCGCCGCGTCCACCGCATCTCCATCGTCCCCTCCCCCGAGTAGTTCGAACGGGTCGAAGGCACTCAGGTCGACGATCGCGAGGATATCGGGGCGCTCGAAGCCGACCTCCGCGCCGGTGGTCGCACCGACGCGTCGACCCACTTCGCGGTTGATCTCTCGCTTGAGCGACTCACCGACGTCGGGCTCAAGGCCGGCGTCCTCGCGGAAGAGTTCCTCGTTTTCTTCGATCAGCGGCGGCACGCGGCTTCCGACTTGATAGGTGGCGAAATCGATTCCCTCGAGCGCGTCGACGATCGTTTCGGCGATCGCGTCGAACGAACCGCAGTACCCTTCACAGACCCAGCACTCGAGCGGGTCGACCGTCTCGAAATCGTCGTCGTCGGCGAGCGCGATCGTCGTTCGGAGCGCCCGTCCTCGCTCGGCGTTGGTCAGGCCGAAACTGCGTTCGGCGAACGGACGCCCGAGACAGGAGTCACAGACCGGCCCCGTTGCCAGCAACCTGCGGGCGTCTTCCGTGGGTGTCATATCTGTGGCTCGGGTCGCCGGCGATAACACGCTTTCCCTTCCGTTCGGTCGGTTCGTCGCACGGGCTGCCGGTCCGAAAGACGGCCTCGGGATCGTGTTACTGGGTTTGATATGCGCCCCATCCCATTCCGGGATATGGACGACACTGGAGTCGGGCGACGGAACGTTCTCGCTGTCGCGGGCACTGGCCTCGCCGGCGTCCTCGCGGGGTGTGCTGCACCTCGAGCGGAGCGGACGATGGAGGGGAGCTCCTCCAGCGAGTTCGAATTCGATGGCGATATCGCGGACGAGTCGATCTACACCCAGGTTTACGACGCGATTATCGACTCCGTGGCGCAGATTCGCGCCTTCGGCGTCGAGAGCTCGATCGATGGTGTCGAAGGGCAAGGACAGGGATCCGGCTTTCTCGTCGATCTCGAGCGCAGTGGCGCGTATCTCGTTACCAACGAACACGTCGTCGCCGGCGCGGACGCGATCGAGATACAGTATATCAACGGCGACTGGACGGGCGCCAGAGTCGTCGGTACCGACTACTACAGCGATCTGGCCGTCCTCGAGGTTTCTCACGTTCCAGCGGATGCAGTCCCGCTTTCCCTGAGCGCGCAACTCCCCGTGGTCGGACAGGAGGTACTCGCCCTCGGGGCACCGTTCGGCCTCGAGGGGTCGCTCTCCCAGGGAATCGTCAGCGGCGTCAACCGATCGGTTGATGCCCCCGGCCGCGAGTTTTCGTTCTCGAACGTGGTCCAGACTGATGCGGCCCTCAATCCGGGCAACAGCGGCGGCCCGCTCGTCGATCTCGCCGGCGAAATCGTCGGCGTCGTCAACGCCGGCGGCGGGGAGAATATCGGCTTCGCGATTTCTGCGGCGCTGAGTCGCCGCGTCGTTCCGGCGCTGGCCGAGGACGGCTCGTACGACCACTCGTATCTCGGCATCGGATACGCTCCGGTGACCAGAACGGTCGCCGAAGAGAGCGGCCTCGACGAGGTGGCGGGCGTTATCGTTTCGAGTGTCTCGCCGAATAGCCCGTCCAGCGGCGTTCTCGAGCGTGGCGATGTCATCTCCGAAATCGACGGCGAACCGATTCCCGATCGCCACGCACTGGGGACCTATCTTGCGCTCGAAACCAGTCCCGGTGACGAGATACCGATCGAACTTTGGCGGAACGGGCGAGAGACGACGGAGACGATTACACTCGGATCCCGATAGGATTTCGGAGCCAATTGAACGAGTTACGTTCCCCATGGACAAACCGAAATACGAACTTACTTCGAGTGATCCGGGGTGTGACGGCTCGAGAATCGAGTAATTTGCTCGTACACGTTCGCGATCGGGACAGTAACTTTGGCGGGGAACCGGTCCACAGTCGATCGCTGTTGGGCCCTACTGTTCGAACGGTACCTAGTAGCTCACAGATAACAATAGCCGAATCGCGCTCATATTTACGTAAGGCGTGTACCCCTGTCGCCTGTTACCTATGATCAATGCTATCGATACCCGTCAGTTACAGATGACTGAAGAGTTGACACCGATATTCGAACACGGTACCGTCGAGAACGACGCCGCTCCCGACGGGTGTGCGATAGTTCCGACGGGTGCGACCGACACCGAACTGGCGACGAACTGGATCGCCGCTTACGATGACGAGTTCATCGCCCTCGAGACGATGCGCTAAGGCCATGAGTCTCGGAAGTTCCATTACGGCCATTGGTTTCTGGGTCGGGGCATTGCTACCGCTTTTCTACATCCCGGTGTTTATCGCCGGAGTGGATTCGGTGGGACGATTGCTTCTTCTCGTGGCTTTCATCGCGATCAACGTTCTGGCGCTCTGGGTCGGACACGATTATGGGGGCTCTGGGGAGGACTGAGAATTCGCTTGACGGTCTCCCGCTAACGGTTTTCGATGATCCCGGTCTGGCTCGAGCGTTCTCACGGTCGGAGAGCTCTCCTCTTAATCGAAGATTTAACCAAATCCAGTTACTATTTTACAAAATGTGGCCGAATCCGATTACTTATGAGCGAGCCGACGAGAAACAGCGTGTACAATGCTTTCGGATGTCGTTTCCCGATCCGCTCTGCAGGCCCAAAAACGGGCGATCGTGAAGACGCTGTGCTATCGACTGTTCATGATCCTCATCACGATTACCGTCGCTTGGGCGGTCGTCGGTGACGTTGGTGACGCGGTGAACATCGGCCTTGTGACAAATCTTCTCAAGACGGGTACCTACTACCTCTACGAACGGTTTTGGGACCACATTACGTGGGGAATTACGGCTCCAGCGTGACCGTTAGGTGGATCTCTCGGTGACCTTCGTCTCGCGAACGAGCGAACTCACGAGTTGCTGTCTGTCGCTGGAAGGGTAAACGAAACCGTCGACCCGCCGACCGAGTTGGACTCGGCCCAGATTTCACCGCCGTGGCGTTCGACGATGCGTTTACACAGAGCGAGCCCGATACCGGTTCCGGCGTGTTCCTCGTAGCTGTGGAGTCGGTTGAACACCTCGAAAATCCGTTCGTGATCGTCCGGGTCGATACCGATCCCCTCGTCCCGAATCGAAATCGTCCAGTTCGATCCGTTCCGATCTGCACCCACACGAATGCGCGGTGGTTCCTCACCGCTGTATTCGATCGCGTTCTCGAGTACGTTTTGAAAGACCTGGCGCAGTTGGCTGGTATCCCCCCGAACGCGCGGAAGCGACTCGACGGTGATTTCCGCGTCGGATTCCTCGACTTTCACCCCCAGATCAGCCACCGTCTCTTCGAAGATGTCGTCGAGGTGGACCGGTTCGAGAGGCTCTCCCTTGGTTTCAACCCGGGAATACTCGAGGAGGCCATCGATCATCTCTTTCATGCGTTCGGCCCCGTCGACTGCAAACTCGATGAACGCTTGGCCGTCGTCGTCGAGTTCGTCTTCGTACCGGCGTTCGATCAGCTGGAGATACTTCGAGACCATCCGCAACGGCTCCTGAAGATCGTGGCTCGCCGCGTAGGCGAACTGCTCGAGTCGTTCGTTCGACGCCTCGAGTTTGCGCTCGTACTCTTTGCGCTCGGTGATATCCTGCACGACGACCATTCCCTCGACGACTTCGTCGTCGTCGCGAATCGGGAGCGTTCGGGCGTACAAACACCGACCGTTTGAACTCTCTTCGAACGAGCGTGACTCGTTGTCGAGTGTCGCCCGAAAGTGGGGTTCGATTTCTCCCTCCAGATCGTCCGGATACATCTGACCGACGCTGGTACCGATACTGTCCTCGGGAGAGACGCCGAGCTCGTCGAGCAGTTGCCCGCCGAGTGCAGTGTAGTTCAAGTCGTCGTCGAAGAGTCCGACCGCCCCCTGCGGGAAGTTCTTGACGAGTGTTTTATACCGGCGCTCGGACTCCTCGAGTTCGTTCTCGAGACGTTTTCGCTCCGTAATGTCGGAAATAATGCCCTCGATTTTGCGTTCGTTATCGTTCTCGTCGAAGACGGTGCGTCCGTAATCGCGGACCCAACGTCGTTCACCGGCGGCAGTCTCGATGCGATACGTTTCGGAGAACGTACCCTGTCTCTCTGCGGCGGCCTGGACGCTGTTCCAGAGTTTCTCGCGATCGGCCTCAACCATCACGTCTTCGCCCCACGTGACTGTCCCGTCCTCGAGTGTGCTCGGTTCGTATCCCGAGAGTTCCCGACAGGCGTCGCTGACGAACTTCATCGGCCACTCTCGTTCGTTTCGGCAGCGATAGACCATCCCGGGGACGTTCGCCATCAGCGTCGAGAGTTGCCGCTCGCGTTCGCGGAGTTTTTGTTGTGCTTCTTTGCGCTCCGTAATATCCTGGAGGTACACCGACAACCCAGTTTCGGAGGGATGGACGTGTTCCTCGTACCAGGAATCGTGCGGCGGATAGTACGCTTCGAACGAAACGGGCTCTTGCGTCGACAACGCCTCCCGGTAGTGTTCTTCGAACGCGGTTCCTTTCTTTTCCGGAAAGGTCTCCCAAACGTCCGTCTCGAGTAACTCGTCTTCTTCGAGCCCGAGGATCTCTTCGGCGCGCTCGTTGACGTACGTAAACTCCCATCCTCGATCGAGCGCGAGGAAGCCGTCGGTGATTCGGCCGTAGATCTCCGATAGCTCTGCAGCGAGTTCGTTCGTGCGCTGCTCGAGTTGGCGTTCGCGTTCTTTGAGGTCGGTGACGTCTTCGCCCGTCGTGACGACGCGATCGACACACCCCTCGTCGGTCAGCAGTGGTGACGTACTAACCGACAACCACCGATGATCGCCCTCTTGCTGTTCGACGCGGAGTAGCTGATCGGAAACCGGCTCGCCGGATCTGATAGTTTCGATAGAAGGTTGTTCGTCGATGGAGAGGCGTGTCCCATCCTCCGCGTAGGTCGCTCGGTCCGTCGGCGAAAACGAGTCTACGTCGTCGACTTCGAGCAGTTCCTGTCCTCGGTCGTTCATCCTCGTTATCTCCGCGCTTTCGTCGACGACCATGATGCCGACGGGACTCGTCTCGAGGATTCGGTCGGTGAGATCGCGTTCGCGCTCGAGTTGCTGTTCGCGTTTTCGAAGCCGCCGTTCGGTCCGCTTTCGCTCGGTGATGTCTCGGACGACCCCGACAGTTCCGGTAAACGATTCGTCGTCGAACAGGAGACTCAGTTGGACCTCACAGACGAACGTCTCGCCGGTTGCCGTCCGAGCCGTACACTCGAACATCTCGTTGCATTGGCGACCGGTCGCGAGTCGCTCGCGAATTTCGCGTTCGATCCGTTCGATGTCTTCAGACTCGAGGAGGAGCGATGCGGACGACTCGAGGAGCGTCCCACGTTCGTAGCCGGTCATCTCGCAAATGACGTCGTTGGCGGCGACGAAATTGCCTTCGGGATCCACCTGATAAATTCCGTCTTCGACCGTGTTTACGAGCGTCTGATAGCGCTCGAGTGCTTCGGACTCAGGCATGCTTGACCAGAACGACGTTTCTTTCGCTCCACTCTGTCCACTCATGGGGCGAAACAGGATTGGGAGTTGCATAAATCGTGCCCTGACAGTTGGTTTCGTAGACAGTTATGGGTTCTAACAGGAAACAGCGAGAGTTTCACGGGTCAGGTGACCCGTGGGTAAAGAGACTTCCAACGCATTGCGTCCGCTCGCCTCGTGTTCAGTCTCCTCTATGTATTTCGAACAGGAGTTTCCTCGATGTGCCGTCGAACGAGAACTCGAGATAAGAGCCTTCACGCCAAGCGGGTGATCAAGCGTCGAGAAGCTGGTCGCCGATCGTGTTTCGGAGCACTTCGCTCGTCCCTTCGTAAATCTCGTTAAGTTTCGCGTCCCGATAGAACCGCTCCGCGGGAAAGTCCTTGGTATAGCCGTAGCCGCCGTGGATCTGTATCCCCTCGTTTGCGACCTCGCGGGAGATTTCCGATGCGTAGAGCTTCGCCTGTGCCGAGTGCTTGATGAAATCTTCACCGCGAATCTTTCGGTCGGCGGCCCGGTGCATGAGCAGCTTTGCGGCCTGAATCTTCGTATCCATGTCGGCGAGTTTGTGTTTGATCGACTGGAACTCGCCGATCGGCTGTCCGAACTGCTCGCGCTCGCTCGCGTAGTCGGCGGCTTCCTCCAGCGCCGCTCGAGCGATGCCGACGCCTCGAGCCGCGATCGTAATCCGACCGCCGTTAAGCGTTTTTAGGGCGTGAACGAAGCCGTCGCCCTCCTCGCCGAGGAGGCGATCTTCCGGGATTCGCAGGTCGTCGAATCGAAGCTCTGCAGTCGGACACCCTTTGTCGCCGAGTTTTTCTTCGGTGCCCTCGACATAGAATCCCTCGTCCGCTTCCGGGCGGACGATAAACGACGAGATTCCCTTGTTACCAGCCTCGGGGTCCGTCTTCGCGAAGAGCGTTACCGTATCCGCGACCGACCCGTTCGAAATCCAGAGCTTGCCGCCGTCGATGACGTACTCGTCGCCCTCCTTGTGCGCTGTCGTCTCCATCGACGGAACGTCGCTTCCCGCACCGGCTTCCGACAGCGCGAACGCGCCGATATCGCTTCCCTCGGCCAGTGGCGTGAGATACTCGTTCTTCTGGCGTTCGGATCCGAACTCGTAGATCATGTTGCCGGCGAGCGAAATGTGTGCGGCGACGATCGTTCCTAACCCGCCGGAACCGCGAGCGATCTCCTCGAGACCGATCGCGTAGGAGTGATAGTCGAGTCCTGCGCCACCGTACTCCTCGGGGAAGGGCATTCCCATCAGTCCGAGGTCAGCCATGTCCTCGACCAGTTCGCGCGGGAACTCGTCCTCGTGATCGATCTCGCTCGCGACGGGGACGACCTCCTCGTCGACGAACTCCGAGACCATGTCGCGAATCTGTTGTTGTTCGGCCGAGAGCGCAAAGTCCATGTTCGAACTATTGACCGGTCGCTCCTTTACAGTTATTGTAACTTGAGTTCCGTTTACTCGAGTGGCTAATACTATCAGACAGAACTACGTGAAGATCGGTCGTTCCGTTGGGGCCGTCGCCGGTGGAGACGGCCGCGAATTCGTGACCGACTTCGTATTTACTTCTGTCCGACAGTATAATCGACGACCGAACGCGGACGAGAAACCAGTTCGAAAAGTGATATGGAGGGCGACTCGGTCTCGTTCGCGGCAAAAAACGGCGTCTTCAACCAATTCGTTTCCGGTTTTTTCGGAGCCATTGCAGAGAAATTGACCCTCTTCAGAGGACACATCTGGGACCGCGGTGTTTTTCCGGAAAGCGCTCGAATAGGGTGATAAGTAGATGACCACGGGCCAGCACGAACTTACTACTGATGCCGATCTCGAGTGGTGCTTTGAGGCCGTACATGGGGTCTCACGGACGTTCTCGATCACTATTGATCGACTCGAGGAACCCATGGCAGGACACATCTGTGTCGGCTACCTTCTGTGTCGAATTGCCGACACGATAGAGGACGCAGGGCACATTCCCGCCGAGACACAGACCGAATTGCTCGACTCCTACGATCGCCTGCTCGACCCGGACGACGACCTCGCGGTCGAACGTTTTATGGACGACATCGAGCCGTGGGTTCCCGCGGAGACCGACGACGACTGGGAGGTCGTCGCCGAAACGCCGCGAGTGCTTCGAACGTTCGAATCGCTCGAGGACGAACCGCGCGAGATCATGCGCGAACCGGTCCGGGAACTCGTCAGCGGGATGGCGATGTTTACGAGCCGGTACGCCGACGAGGGCGGTCTCCGCTTGCAGACCGTCGAGGAACTCGAGGAGTACTGCTGGTACGCCGCCGGAACGGTCGGCACCCTCATTACCGGGCTCGTCGCCCGCGGTGCCTCTAAGGACCGCGCCGAAGAGATGCGGTCGAACGCTCGGTCGTTCGCGTTGCTCTTGCAACTCGTCAACATCGCGAAAGACGTCGAAACCGACTACCGCGAGGAGAACAACGTCTACCTTCCAGCCGAGTGGCTCGAGGAAGAGAACGTCCCCGTCGAGGACGTAACCGACGAGGACAACCACGGCGGCGTGACGAACGTTATCCGGCGCGTCACCGGACGCGCTGAAACGTATCTCGACGACGCCCAGCGCTATCTCGAAATCGTTCCCGAACAGCACGGAAACAAGCTCTCGGCGTGGGCGATCCCGTACCTGCTCGCTGTCGGAACCATGCGAGAACTCCGCGAGCGACCCGAGGATGTCGTTCGCGAGGGCGACGTCAAGGTTTCGCGCGCAGAAGTGTACGAACTCTTGCAGACGTTCGAAGAAGACGTCTCCCGGACTGGCGTCGACAGCCTTCGAAGCGAGATGACTGAGAAACCGCTGCATCAGTAGCCAACGCGACGGTTCGACTGTACTAGCTGACTGCTGGAGTGTATCGAGTCCGCTCGTTCGCCGGAATGGTTTCTTTTGAGTGTCGGATACCGTCTGAAACTTCCCGGACACTCCGGACGACGGTTCGATTCGGTTTGTTTCAGTCTTGGAAATAACTCCGCGCTCCCGAGCGACTACTCCGTCTCTCTCGGCGAGACGGAGCTCTCGAGTGAGCCGTCCTCGGCGACGGTAATCGTGACATGTGCGGTATCGGGGCCCCAGCCGCTTTCTTCGAGGCGTTCGGTGATCTCCTCGGCAGTCAACTCGAGTTCGTCGCCGTCGGTCGCAGCCTCGACGGTCCACAAAGTAGCCCGTTTGATCCAGTGTCCCGCAAGACTTCGCTGATCGTCTCCGTCGTCTCCGGCCGGTTCGAGTTCCGGCGTTCGCTCCGTGGCGTCCCCGTTCGCGGCCTCGTCCCTAACGGTCACCACGAGTTCGACCCGCTCGTCGGACTCGTTTCGGACCTCGAGCGGCCGAAACTGCAGTTCGTAGCGCCTCGAGTACTGGTTCCAGGTGTAGCCGCCAGCAAGGAAGATACCGAGGCCGCCGAGGCCAGCGCCGAAGAGTTGGCGTCGGCTGTAATCTGCGGGCATACGCAACGAGTTGCGAAGAATGACAAAAAAGCTACCGATGGACTACTCGTACTCGTAGAAACCGACGCCCGTTTTCTTGCCCAGATCGCCCGCTTCGACCTTCCGCGTGAGGAGATACGCCGGTTTGTACCGGTCGCCGAGTTCCTCGTGGAGCGTCTCGGTCGCGTGCAGGCAGACGTCGAGTCCGATGTGGTCGGCGAGCGTCAGCGGTCCCATCGGCACGTTCGTGCCGAGTTCCATCCCCGCGTCGATGTCCTCCTTCGAGGCGACGCCTTCGTCGAACGCGCGAATCCCTTCGTTGATCCAGGGCATCAGGATTCGATTCGTGACGAACCCCGGTTTGTCGTCGGACTCCCAGGTCGTCTTTCCCAGATCGGCGGCGATGTCGTGTGCCAGGTCGGTCGTCGACTCGTCGGTTTTCTCGCCGACGACGACCTCGACGCCCTCCATGATCGGGACCGGGTTCATGAAGTGCAGGCCGATCACTCGCTCCGGGTGCTCGAGATCCGAAGCGATGGACGTGATCGAGAGCGTGCTCGTGTTCGTTGCGAGCGCGACATCTCCGTCGCAAGCATCCTCGAGATCCGCGAAGATATCCTGCTTGACGGAGAGTTCCTCGAGCGCGGCTTCGACGACGAGATCGCAATCGGCCAGTTCCGCGAGCGCCGTCGTCCCCTCGATACGTCCGCGAATCGTCTCCGGGCGCTCCTCGAGATCGTCTCTCGCGTCGAGGCGCTCGAGGCTGTCGTCGATCGACTCGAACCCGCTTTCGACGAACTCGGATTCGATATCCCGCATGACGACGTCGTAGCCGTGGGTTGCGCCGATCTGTGCGATACCGCTTCCCATGGTTCCCGCGCCGACGACACCGATTCGGTCGATTGTCTCACGGACCATACTCGAACGTCACGAGAAATCGGGGTAAGCCTACCGGTGGTAGCCACTCGCCGGATAGATCGGGAAACGGGGACAACTTTCAAGATGGAACGCTGAGAGGTACGGATAGACCTGGTGTCCCGCGTGAGCAACGACTCCGTCGTCGAGAAAACGACCGATTCACGGATCGAGGAGCGACTGCGCGAGTCGCTCGAGGCCGCCGACATCGATCCCGATCGCGTTTCGGCCAAGGAGTACTCTTACCGGATGTTACTCGACGCCGGACTCGAGGAATCGGTCGCCGAAGAACTCCGACGCCGGTTTTCGTTGGCGTGGTCGTTCGAAACCGACGGCGATCTCGACAAGCGATCGACGGAGGTTCGCGGCCTCGGCGAGGCGGAGCGCGAGTGGGTCGTCGCGAGCACCGACGAGGATTGGCAGACGTTCGAAACCGTCTCACCGCCGTCGGCGTCGGACGAACAAACGGACGATTCAAAACGGCCCTGGCCGCGCCCGACACCGGTAGACCGCGTCACAGGGGTCGGTCCCGAGGACGCAGACCAGTTGGCGACCGCCGGAATCACTTCCGCGGAGTGTCTGGCAACGATCAACGCCACCGCCGTCGCGAACGCGCTCGAGCTAAACGTCTTGTACGTCAGGATGTGGCGACACAACGCTCGAGAACTTCTCGACTAACTGACGGACTCGAGGGTCGAATCGACCTGCGAAATCGAAATGGAGTTCAAGCCGACTCGGATCCGTCTCGCGGGTCAGGGTATGACTGTTTTCCGCCGCTCGAGTTCCGCCCGACCAGCGTCGCGACCGCCAGTCGGTCGCCGTCGTCGTCCAGCCGAATTTCCTCCTCGTAGAACAGTATCGTCAGATCGAGACACGCCCGAAGGAGGTCGTTCGACCGGTGTCGGTACCGGTCGCTCGAGGGGCCGATATCGATCGGATCCGTGCTCCGAAGGTGGTGCTCGTAGATCAGGACGCCGCCGGGAGCGAGCGCGTCTTTCAGGGCCGGCAGCAACTCCAGCGCGGCGAAGAAACTCACCGTGATGACGTCGTAGCGCTCGGGTTCGACGTCGAACTCGGAGAGATCCGCACGAATCCAGTTGACGTCGACCCCGCCAGCGTCGGCGCGTTCTTCGGCGATCTCGAGCGCCCTATCGGAGACGTCGACCGCGTCGACCTCGTAGCCGTTTGCTGCGAGGAAACAGGCGTTTCGTCCGGTTCCGGTGGCGACGTCGAGTGCGCGACCGCCGGGAAGCTCCTCGAGACGCGCGGCGAGCTGGGGAATCGGGTCGTCGGGGAGTTCGAAATCGTCGTCACCGTACTTCTCGTTCCATCGGGTGCGATCGTCCGTCACGAGGGGGCGTTCGAGGCCGCAGCCCTTTGATCCCTCGGAATCGTCCGTCTTCGATACCCGGTTTTGCCGGTCACCTCGAGTCGCGTACTTGCCTGCCCGGCCGTTCGAGGATCGAACCACTAAATCCTTTTGTACACAGCACCTAGCGTCGTATATGAACGGCCGGACCCGTCGTAAATCGCTCGAGTGTGCGGAAGCCATCGAGGTGAGACCATGAGACGCCGCGAGGCGATCGCCGGGGTCGCCAGCGTCGGAACGCTGGTCGGTAGCGTCGGGCTGTTGCGAAACGGACCGCCGACGTTCGGGGAAGGGGGTGAGTCGGAAGCGAACGCCGGTGACGATCCAAACGATGGACCAGTTGAGGTCCAGACGATCGACGCCGGACCGAGCGAGGCCGGCACGCAGGAGCTTCCCGCCGAAGAGCAGGTCTCGGTGATCAATTTCTTCGTCACGTACTGTGGATACTGCAAGCGCCAGATGGAGCCGCTTGCCGAAGCCCGAGAGCAAATCGACGACGACGTGCAGTTTCTTTCGGTGACGACCCAATCGCTGGACAACGCGCTCGACGAGGACGAGCTTCGAGAGTGGTGGGACGAACACGACGGAACCTGGGACGTCGGCTACGGGTCGACGAGAGACTTCCGTCGAGAACACAACGTTCTCGGATTTCCCGTAACGCTCGTCATCGACGAGAACGGCGAGGCGGTATTGAACGAAGGTGCGAGTGTCGTCACGGCGAGTACGATCGTCGGAGCGGTCGAATCGGCTGGCGGAAGCGACTCCGAGTGAATTTGGCCGACCCGCTCCCAACCTCGCCGGCCGACCCGTTCAGTTCCCGCGTTCAGGAGTCTCCGTCACGTTTCGAAGATCTGAGCCACGGTGACGATCGCACCGAACTCCGGTGGCAGCCCGGTCATTCGAACGATCCCTTCGTCTGATTCGTACTCGATAAAGTCGGCATCTCCGGCTTTCGGAAGATGATTGTGCTCGAGCGACACTTCGATCCGATCGCCCCACCCACCGTTCAGAGGGCCTGAACTCTGCTCGGCCTCCATCTTCGCGACCGCATCGGCGAGCTCGTCGACCGGCACCGGCTCGTCCTGTTCGTCGAGGTAGTACAACGCGTACCGTCGACGCGACTCGTTCATAAGCTCGAGAATGGTGTCGGTAGATCCCATATAGTCTCTATGTACTCACACCTCTGTACACACACCTCTATACGCACACGGCCAGGGGATGCAGGTATCTCCGAAGTGACTTTCAGTCGTAGTGATGCCTGAGAACAGGTGACCGATGAGGGGCAATACCCTTCCAGCGCCTCGATCACTGGGAAACGGGTCCAACCGACCGCCCTAGAAAACGGTCGAGATCATGTAGAGATTGCTGACGACCGCGACGAGCCAGGGCAGTGCGAGTCCCGCCGGAACGATCGGTCGATACTCGGCCGTCAGCAGCGGCCGACAGACCACGCCGATACCGATCGCGAACGCCTTCAACGCGATCATGCCGGCCAGACCGTACCCCTCTATCGCGCCGCGAGCGATCGGATTCGATTCGGCGAGTCCGAGGTGTAATCCGACGAACGTCGTCGCGATGTCCCCGACGAGCGAGATGCCGACGAGGACCCACAACAGTCGCTCGAGGTCCGCCGGCGGCATGTTCAGGTGAGGTACTCGAGGATACCCGGCGTCGGAACTCATAGACTCCCGACCGGAGTCGAACCGGTTCGCGTCGGCGTGCGACGACCACGAGGAGCGTGGGGGTGTCCGCACGCGCCAGTTCCACCGAATGGGGTATTGTTATGTGAACCGTAGGAAGACGCCGCGTTCGGAGGGGGAGGTCTTACTCACACTCCACGAACCGGAAACCAGGGCTTACCATCGAATACAAGCGGTTACTGACGAAAATGATATGCTTCCTGAACCGGGCTCCGAGACGCACCCTTGCCTCAGCTTGTTCGGGCACACTTCGCTACCGGGCGCCCGACGTCTCGAGAACGACCCCGTCCAGAGGCACATCACTTCCGGAGACGCCCCCACCGATTGGCGTGTGGCATGATACTGTGTAACCAGCCCACAGAGGCCATCACTCGCCGGAATTGTAAGGATAATTCATCGCGGACAGCGTTTTCACCGTGGAGTTCTCAGTTCACTTACTATGAGTCATCGCTCTCCACAGCCGACCGAGGATCCGCCGAAGAAAGGGATCCTGTTTTGCCCCGAGTGTGGCCACGAAAGCACGATAATGGGGGATTGGATCGTTCACGAAAAGCCCGCCCGGGAAATCTACGAGTGTCCGGACTGTTCGACGACCATCCTGAACCGCCGCCGGTTCGTTCCGGTTCACTGCTGATCGCCCGCAGTCGGTCCCCGCTCAGAGAACCGTGCCGTGTTTCTTGCTCGGAAGGGATTTTTCGACGTCGGCGTAAAATTCGAACCTGTTCTCGAGTTCCTCGCGGAGCGTACTCGGCGGAACGATTTCGTCGATGACGACCTCGCTGGCCATTCGGTGGATGTCGATATCTTCTCGGTACGCTTCCCGAAGCTCCCGTTCGAGGTCCTCGCGCTCATCGGGGTCGTCGACTTCCGAGAGCTTCCGGGCGTAAACCGCGTTGATCGCCGCTTCGGGGCCCATAATCGCGATTTCGCCGGAGGGGAGCCCGATGACGCTTTCGGGATCGTAGGCTGGTCCGCCCATCGCGTAGATCCCCGCGCCGTAGGCTTTCCGGACGACGACCGTCTGTTGTGGAACCGTCGCCGAGGAGGTCGCGTAAATCATCTTCTTGCCCTTCTCGAGGATCGCGTCCTTCTCGACTTGTGAGCCCGCCATGAACCCCGGCGTGTCACAGAGGTACAGCAGTGGAACGTTGAACGCGTCCGCCTTCCAGATAAACTCCGCCGCCTTCTCCGCGGCGTCCGGGAAGATCGCTCCCGCGCGGTGGGCCGGTTGGTTGGCGACGATGCCGATCGGCCGCCCGTCGATTCGAGCGAACGCCGTGAGGATCTCCTCGCCGTAATCGGGGCGCAACTCGAAGAACGAACCCGCGTCGACGAGGCGCTCGATCAGATTAGTCATGTCGTAGCCCTTGTTCGGATGCTGGGGAACGACCGCGTCGATTCCTGCAGGCGAGGACGCCGGCGACTGTCCCTCGACTTGCGGAGGATCCTCGTCGGCGTTGTCCGGCAGATACGTGATCAACTGCGCGACGAGCTCTCGAGCGTGTTCCTCGTCTCGAGCGACCAGGTCGGCCGAGCCAGATTCTCGGGCGTGTACGTTCGGGCCGCCCAGTTCCTGCATGTCGATCTCCTCGCCGGTGACCATCTGTACCATCCGCGGCGAAGCGATGGCCATCGCGGACATGCCCTCGACCATGACGGTGAAATCGGCGAAGACGGGCGTGTACGCCGCGCCGGCGATACACGGACCGTAGAGGACGCATATCTGCGGGACTCGTCCCGAGAGCATCGAGTGATTGTAGTAGTACTTTCCGATCCCCTCGCGGTTCGCGAAGAACCCGGTCTGCTGGTCGATCCGCCCGCCCGAGGAATCCATCAGGTACAACACCGGTTGACCGGTCTTCAGCGCCCGCTGTTGCATCCGGAGAAACTTTTCGACGCCCTTCGCGGCCATGCTCCCCCGTTTGACGGTGTAATCGTTGGCCATGAAATGGACGTCCCGATTTTCGAACGTCGCCGCACCCGTGATGAGCCCGTCCGCGGGCAACCGATCGTTCGATTCCGTTGACCCGTCGGCGTCCGTATCGCCGCCGTCCGCGTCGTCGACCGCCGCTCCGTCGGGGTGCCACTCGTCGAACGCCGCGAACGTGCCGTCTTCGAACAGGAACTCGTTTCCATCCCCGGAAAACCAGAGGTCGAGTCGGTCCCGAACGAACAGTTTGCCCTCCTCGGAAAGCGTTTCCCTGTACTTTTCGGGGCCTCCCTCGAGGATGTCCTCGATTTCTGTCCAGAGCTGCCGTTCGCGTTCGGTCGGCTCGAGGTCGTCCGAGCCTCCGTCGTTTGCCGTGGTAGTCGATCTGGAGTCACCCGCGTGTGGACTGCGTTTTGAACCCGCGTCTTCGTGCCGATTCGACTCCGATTTCGGGGTCGAATCGACCTCCCGAACCGCGGTCGGATCCGTTTCGTCACCGACGTACACCTCGATATCGGCACCGATGTGTTCGGCCAGTGCCGTGGCGATAGCCGACGCTTCCTCGCTACTTGCCCCGTCGGCGATACGAACGTTCATGGCAAATTCTGCGAGAGATAACTAAAAACCGTTTTCCCTTTTCACGAATCGGTTCGGTGTGAAATATAGTGCGACCCCCAAATCAGCGGATGTGTGGTCGAGTCGAGAACCGGTCGAAAGTCGCTCCAAAGATTGACGCTTCGAAGACCGATGACTACAGCGGGCACACCACGAGCGGGGACGACCTGTCGCGGGACGACCCGCGGTTACGAATCGACCCGGAAACGTCGTTCAATGAACAGGGCTCCCGAAGTGAGGGGGAAGACGGCGTGTCGGGAGCGTCGGGAGGGACTTGTCCCCATGGTCACCAACGTGGAGACATGTATCGCGAACGGTAAACCAACAGTATTCTTTCCGTTAAACTATCCAAGTTTTATAACCAGTAAGGACAGGAGCCGATTTTCGAGCGGCACCGCTAGCCGGCTTAGCTCTTGAAACAGGCGGCACGTGCAGGCAAAATCGGTATCCATCTCTTCGTGGTTGGTACGTACACGTATCGCCGCCGTAGCTATCCGTATTCGCCGGAAGACCGCAATCCGTTAGGCCACATGTCGGACAAAAACACAGAGAATGTCGCCCACCGTCTTTCGACGGTTCGCGAGCGCTTGCACGCCGGAATGGACCGCCGGGAATTCATTCGAACACTCGCAAGCGCTGGCTACGCCGTCGGAATGGCACAGCTCCTCGGCGTCGAGGACTTCCTTACGACTGACGACGGCGACGTGCCGATCGTCACTGCGCTGGTCCGAGCAGATCCCGACGACCCCTACTCGCTCGAGGAGCGCACGAGAACGGTTCCGGCCGAGTGGTACGCCGCCGTAGAAAAAGCCTTCGAGGTAAACGACAGTCTCGCCCAGTCGAGACTGATGGGGTATCTCGGCAGTGCGGTCGTTCCCGGCGACTATCGGAGCGCGACGGCGTCGGTTTCGATCGGCGTTACTGGCGATTCCAGTCTGGTCAGGGACGTCCTCGCAACGGTTGCGGACGGGATCGGTCTCGATATCGAGCGGTTCGATGACGACGAAACAATCGATGGCATCGACGATATCGAGGACAGATCAGAGGCCAGGCAAGGCCAACCTCGCCTCGCCAGCGACGTCACCGGCGGAACTGCTCCCGGCGGCGTCGCCTGCGAAACCGCCTCGAGCATGGCGACGCTCGGCCCTGCACTGTACGATCCCGACTCGGAATCCGCGTTCTTCGTCACGGCAGAACACGCGTTCGAAGTCGACGGGGACGTCACCGGAGAACGACTTCGACTCCCGACAGAAACGGAGGAGTCGTTCGATCTAGGGACGGTGCGCTACGATCACCCGGTCGAGGATCTCGTCGCCGTCGAACCGGTCGGCCAACTCGAGCCGATCAATCAGCTCGACACGTCGCCGCCGTTCTCCGTCCGCGGCCAGTACACTCGCTGGGGGCTCGCCGACTTACTCGCCCGGGGAGAGCCCCTCGAGAAGGTTGGGGCCATGACGGGACACACGACCGGCAAAATTCAAGGGATCGATGCGGTGACGTGTTTCACGGACGATTTCTGTCGCCGCGGCCAGATTCGGTGGGGCGGCGAGATGGACCTAATCGACGGCGACAGCGGTTCGGTAAGCTATCATCCCGACCCGCAGGATCCCGAGGAAAGCGTCCTCATTGCCGGCTTCAACAACGCTCGGACGTGGTGGCCCGGACAGAGCTACGTCTGGGGCGTCTCGGCGTACCAGATGACGAACACGCTCGGGTATCACTTCTGACATGAACAGCTACCACGAACGATCGCTTTCCGCACACTCAACACAAATGACCGAATCACGATCCAACCCGCGGTCCGAGGACCGACCCGCTCCGCGACCCGACGATTCCCCTGACTCGCGATCCGAGGACAGTTCTGACTCTGAAAGCGGTTTTCGCGGGCTCCTCACCGTCGGTGCACGCGTTCTCGGGGATGTCATTATCATCACGCTCTGGGTTCTGTTTCTCACCCTCCTCTTTCTCTCGACTGGCTGGCCGAGCTGGGCGTTCTACGCCATCCTCTTGCTCGGCGTCGCCGTCTACGTCTCCGTAACCGCAGCGTGGCTCGGCTCGACCGGGTCGTAACTCGGGTTCGTTGTCGAGTCGATCGGCCGGACGGGAACTCGAACGCGAAAACGAGTCGAAAACTCCCTCGAGAACGTGTTCGAAACGTAGACGGGCGATCCGAGCTGGCCCTGTCGTCGAGATCTGGACGGGTAATATGGTCTACTGTAACGATTTCCCGGCGGTGAGTCGAACCGTGTGAGACGAGTCTCGGTGGAGGAGCGAAGCGAGTCAACCGTTGCAACCGCATGGACGAATCGCGGCCGTACCGACATTGAATTACAGCGGTCCGTATTACTCGAGAGCGGACTCGAGTCGATTGATCAGGTCGTCGTTGCCCACGTGAACCGGCGTTCTGTCGTGGAGAGCGTCCGGTTCGACATCGAGAATGGATCGGTCGCCGGTCGAGGAACTGCCACCCGCCTGTTCGACGATGTAGCCGATAGGGTTTCCTTCGAACTGCAGCCTGAGTTTTCCTTCCGAACGGGACTCCAGACCAGGGTAGGCGAAGACGCCGCCGTAGGTCAGTACCTGATTGACATCGGCGATCATCGCGCCGCCGTAGCGGAGTTTAAGTTCGGTTTCGATCGATCTGGCGTACTCGTGGAAGTCCGCCGGCCAGTCGGGAACGCGGCCGCCGAACCCGTAAACGACCGGTTCGTCCGGAAGCGTCACGTTTTCGCGAACGACCGTGCGTTCCCCACCCGTGAGTTCGTAGTCGGTGACGCCGGTCTCGTCGGCGACGATCATTGTCGTGATGGGACCGTAGAGCACGTAGCCCGCGGCGACGAGATCGCGGCCGGCAGCCGGAAGCGAAGCCTCGTAGACGCCGAAGACGGTCCCCATTGCGTTGTTCGACGAGAGGTTCGACGACCCGTCGAGCGGATCGACGGCGACAGCGACCGCTTGGCTGGACTGGCCGCTATCGTCGGAGGTACTGTCGGATCCGGGTGTCGGACCGCAGTCGAGACACTCCTGTCGTTCCTCGCTCGCGTACTCGCCGACACCTTCGATCGACGCGAGTCGATCGGCGAGCAACTCGTCAGCGTAAACGTCGGCTTCGGCCTGGCTCTCGCCGCTTGGATTTTCTCCCTCGGCTTTCTCGCGTCGACCGACGAGGCCCTGCCGAATTTCGGCCGACGTTCGAGCGATCGTCGAAACGACCTCGTCGACGACGGGCTCGAGCCCGGAGGCGGAGGTGCCGGAATCGGGGTTCATACCGGAATCGGAGATTTCGTCGGTCATTCCTCGAGTGCGGCGTCTGCAGTTGCCTCTTCGTAGATGACCTTCTCGAGGGCATCGAGCAGCTTCGTCGGGTCCTCGCGTTGCCAGACGTTTCGGCCGACCGCCAATCCGGTACAGCCGGCGTTGACGGCGGCTTCGACCGTCGAGAGGAACTCGTAATCGGACGTTTTCGAACCGCCGCTCATGACGACGTTCATGTCGCCCGCGGCTTTGCAGGCGTGTGCCATGGCTTCGGGACTACCGGGATACTTCACCTTCGCGATGTCCGCGCCGACTTCGAGGGCGATACGGGTCGCATAGGATATCGTGCCGGGTTTGGTGTCGTTTTTGAGCCCCTGTCCGCGCGGGTACGACCACATGACGACGGGGAGGTCGTGTTCGCGGGCGCTTTCCTGCGCGTCTCGGAACTCTTCGAACATCTCGACTTCGTGGTTCGAACCGCTGTAGACCGTGAACCCGACCGCGTCGGCACCGAGTTCGGCGGCGTAGTCGACCGAGCAGTTGACCGGCGAGTCGGGTTCGCCCATCCAGAGGTTCGAGGTGCCGTTTAACTTCAACAGGAGATTAACGTCGTCCTCGTAGCTCGGGTAGTACCCCTCTGCGATACCCTTCTGGACCGCCATCGCGGTCACGGCGTCGTGTGTCGCGGTCTCGAAAACGGTGGCGGGGTCGAGCTTCTCCGGTACATCCTCGAAGTCGACCGGACCGTGTTCGAGCCCGTGGTCCATCGCCAGGATCAGTGACTTGCCATCGCGGACGATCGGAGAATCGTCGATCGGTATCATCTAATTGGTGGTCCAACAGGCCGCTATAAATCTCTGATGGTCCTCCCGTTCGAAATTATTCTATTTTGTAGTAAATATGCTCTCAAAGTGCTGATTTTCGCGTTTGAGTGTGGCAGGCAATACGCCGAGTAGCCGCTCTTTCGATACGCGAATATGCGGCAAAAATACACCGTAAATGATATATTAGAGTTCGTGACTTTCGTGGTAGTAAGACAATAACAATCTCTGTCATACCAGTGGTTCCGCGTATGCACAAACCAGTTGTGCGGGGGAAGGGAGCATGAAACGCGTAATCAAATCGGTCCTGTTTCAGCGGTCGAGGCCCACAGTTATCGACGAGTGTCGACGATGCGGAACCACAGTGAGTTCGACCGTTACGGACTGTCCGGAGTGTGATTGCGGTGAAATCGTGAGTTACGAAATTCGGTGAGCTCCGGGCCGACGAGTCCGACAACAGGCTTACTCGAGACAGGTTTGAACCCACCGATAGTGATCCTCGAGTCGCTTCTCTCCCGCGTCGGTCAACGCGTACACGTCGTAGAGCCCCTCCGTACGCGTTTCGAGCAGTCCCGCGTCGACCAGCGCCGACAGCGTCCCGTAGAACGATTTCGGCTCGAGCCGGTCGTCGTAGTGGGTTTCGAGTTCGGATTTGAGCTGCTGGCTGCGAAGCTCTTCGTTGGCAGCGAGCAGGTAGCAGATGTCTCGACGCCGCCCGCTTTGAAGCCACTTCGTCATGGGGTCAGTCGTCGACGGGGGTGCTCGAACGTTACGGTTTCGGGACACCGGACGGATGCGTTTGCTCGGCGGCGGCCTCCTGAGCGGTCAACCGGACAGCAGTCGGCGGCAACCGATTACGATCGACCAGCAGAGCCCGCCGAGGAGCGAAATCGATACCAGCGGACGAGTACCGACCTCGAGGAGTACCATCTCACTGGCGCGGACGACCTCGTGGCTGAAGAGGAACCAGCGACCGTCGGGATCGCCGATGACCACGGTCCCGGTACCGACGGCCAGCGAGAGTAGTACTACACCGCCGATCCCGGCGACGAGGACGACGAACGTCGCGACCGTTCCGGCGAAAAACGTCGACAACAGTTTTGAACCGAATTTCCGACGAGGTAGGGTTTCGCTCGCGCCGTATATGCCGATTCCCTGCCCATCTGGCGAGCGGTCCGGCATCGGACCGACGTGAACGGTCGACGGAAACTGAACGAGGACGGCGGCCATCCAGAGATCTCCGATCGAGCCCGCGGCGTTGGCCGCCAGAACGACGACGAGTATCGTCGACGGATAGACGGTCATCGTCAGGACGCCGAGGACGGAGATAGCCACGAACGGCGCGAGCAAGATCGCGAGCATCTGATTTCGAGTGTAGCCGCCGGCCGAATTCGTGTAGGCGTACGGGACGACAAAGTACGAGACGCCGACGCCGTAGGCGGGGTCCCCGCCGTAGTGGGCCATCACCAGTCCGTGGATCGTCTCGTGGAGTGCGATGACGAGCGCGACCAGAACCCCGAAGACGACGAGCCAGCCGAGCGTCGCGGGTTGGGACGCGATCGGAAGGACGATCGGCTCGAGTGACTCCCCCCGAATCCGCGCGAGAACCTCGGCGAAGAGGTACGCGAACGCGAAAAAGCCGACGCTCGAGACGGCGACCCACTGAACCGCCACAGTTCGTGTGACTCGAAACGTCTCGAGCGGGCGCAGGTGCTCGGCTGAATCGTCGGCGCTCACTGCGAGGTCACGACGGGCACTCCCGAGTGAAGTGACAAAGCGATGTCGATCCAGCGGAAGGAAGTCGATCGCGTCATTTCGGCCGCTGGTCGAGCGATCGCGGTCCGCCTCGGCAGCTCACGCTCCCGCCGATCGCTCGACGAAACCGATAGCCTTCCGTTCGTCGACCGCAGAGACAGCGTATGACCGACGACGAGCGAACGGAAACGAGCGACGCGATCACTGCGACCTACCGCGAAACCGAGACGGAGCGTCTCCTCGAGTTCGCCACCGAGAAACCCAGCGGTGGTCAGACAACGGCGGCAATCGCCCAGAATCGGGAGGGGTACGCCATGTTGAAAGTCCGCCCGACCGCCGACGGCGACGAACTCGAGCGCTACTACGGCTTCGATATGGCGCTTGACCACGTCGGAGAACTGCTCGAGGTCCCGCCACACGAGTTACCGGTTCCGGATGCGGCGGCCGATATGGGGATGTAACTGGTCGGCGGTATCGAATCAGTGAGACGACCACGTCCTCGACAGAACATGTTCGCCCGGAAGAGCGGTTCGTCGCCTCCGAATGCCGGAAAGCGGGACGCATAAGTACACAGAGTCGAATTTCGAGATAACGATACCGTGGCATCTGAGTCCTATCCCTGGCCAATCGGCACGCAACGACGGTTCTCGGCACTGTTAGCAGGGACTGCACTCGGCGTGTACCTACTCTTGATTATCGGTGCCACGACTTCAATTACGAACGCGACGACGGCGTGTTCGACGTGGCCGCTGTGTAGTCCCCCCGTCGATCCGGTGAGCCAGACCGAACTCGCAATCGTCTGGGGCCACCGGCTCGCAGCCGTCGTCGTCGGCGGGCTGGCCGCACTGACCGTCTTCGCTGCCGTGTTCGGATCGGCCTCGAGC
Organism: Halostagnicola alkaliphila; assembly: GCF_055379965.1. Taxonomy (NCBI): domain Archaea; kingdom Methanobacteriati; phylum Methanobacteriota; class Halobacteria; order Halobacteriales; family Natrialbaceae; genus Halostagnicola; species Halostagnicola alkaliphila. The sequence goes on from NZ_AP043826.1 coordinate 1,620,350, forward strand.
CGCGTTACGGCTGCGCTCATCGTCTCGCTGGTTCTGTACGCGATCCAGGTCGGCGTGGGTGCCGTCACGGCGACCGTCGGTCCCGCCGCCCTCGCTCCGGGACTCCACCTCGGACTCGGGATCGCCATCTTCTCGATCGTCATCCTCGCGCTCGCATGGGACCTCGAGTTCACCACGGGAAGCGAGAACGACGAGATCGAATCGCCGCCGGAACCGGACCCGATCGAGACCGAGCCGGCTCCACAACGACCGCTTCCGACCGGCGGACTCGCACGGGCCCGTCTCACCGCCTTCGCGTACTTCAAAATGATGAAGCCGCGGCTGATGTGGCTGCTCTGTCTCGTCGCCGCGGCGGGGATGGCACTCGCCGCCGGCCCGAACCTCGAGACCCCGACGATCGTTGCGACCCTCGGCGGCGGCGTGCTCGCGATCGGTGCGTCCGGGACGTTCAACCACGTCTTAGAGCGCGACATCGATCAAAAGATGTCTCGAACGGCGGATCGCCCGCTCGCCACCGATCTGATTCCGGTCTGGAAAGCGCTGGTCTTCGGTGCGTTCTTGACCGCGGCGTCGTTGGGCGTCTTCCTCACGATCAACGCGCTCGCGGCGGCGCTCGGACTCGCTGCCATCCTCTTTTACAGCGTCGTCTACACGCTGCTTTTGAAACCCAACACGGTCCAGAACACCGTTTGGGGCGGGTTAGCCGGCGCGCTCCCGGCGCTCATCGGCTGGGCCGCCGTCACGAACGAAATCGGGATGCCGGCACTCGCACTGGCCGGCGTCATCTTCCTCTGGACGCCTGCACACTTCTACAACCTCGCGCTCGCCTACCGCGACGACTACGCTCGAGGCGGCTTTCCCATGATGCCCGTGGTCCGGGGCGAGACGGTGACTCGAAAACACATTCTCTACTACATCGCCGCGACCCTCGTCGGAACGGTCGGTCTCGCCTGGATTACAGACCTCGGCGCGTTGTACGCAGCGACCGTCGCGATCTTCGGCGGGATCTTCCTCTGGACCGCGGTCAGGCTCCACTTCGAGCAGACCGAGGCCGCCGCGTTTCGCTCGTTCCACGCGTCGAACGCCTTCCTCGGTGCGGTGCTCGTCGCCGTCCTCGTCGACGCGCTCGTCATCTGAGCCTGTCGGGCCGACTCGGCCCGGTTCGACGTCACGTACGTCGGCGACGAACGATACTCCAATTTGGGTCGCCTCTGTTGAGTCGGCTACGCCGGGTGAAAGTCGGTGAAACTGAAACGCTCATATCGATTCGGTGCTAATGCGTGATACCTGGCCCTCGGCCAGTCGTCTCGCATGAAGATCCTCACCTGTAACGCCGGCTACCTGCTCGGATACCAGAACGTCCTCGGGGGGTACGTCCCTCCGCCGATGACTTCGATGCTCGGCGACAGCGAGGTCGAACGACAGAAACTCGAGCAGCTCGCGTCGGTCATCGACAAGGAGCGTCCGGACGTGGTCTCGCTGCTCGAGGTCGACCAGGGGTCTCACCGGACGGCCACTGACGGCCAGTTTCGGACGCTCGTCGAGTCGCTCCGGGAGCGGGACCTGACCTACACGGGTGCCGCCGCGAACAAGTACGGAGATGGAACGCTCGTCGAGTCGTTGCCGTTCTACAGCCACCTCGGCAACGCGGTGCTCTCACGGTTCGACTCGTCGGTGACGTCACACTACCTCACCGCAGGCCGGAAACGACTCGTCATCGAAGTCGACCTCGGCGAAACGGTGCTGTTTGCGGTCCACCTCTCGTTGGGTGCACGAAGCAGATCGCGCCAGCTCAGCCAACTCGCGGAGCTGGTCGATCGACGGGTAAACGGTCGGAACGTCGTCGTCACCGGCGATTTCAACACGTTCGCCGAGAACGGGGCGCTGGCCGATTTCATCGACCGAACCGGACTCGAGCTTCGAATCCCCGGTGAGACTGTTCCATCGCGGCCGTTCGACGACCTGTTCGTCGACTCGCGCAGTCTCGATCTGTTCTGTTGTTCGCCGACGCTCGACGTACGTCGGTGCGATGTCCTCGACGTCCAACTGTCCGATCATCGACCGATAGTGCTCGAAACCGGCCGCTGAGATCCCTCACTCGAGGCATGGGGGAACACTCTCGAGATGTCCTGCTACTCGAGGGTGCGAGAACGATACCGATAATTCAATACCACTGACGGGAGAGCTATCGAGAGTGACCACGATCGAAGCCGAACCGACCGTCGGACTGCTGGACACGGACTCGTCCGACCGCCGGTTTCAGGAAGCCCTCTCCGACCTGTTCACCGGCGACGGAACGATCTACCTCGTCAGCGGCTACTTTACCTATCAGGGGTATCGCTCGATTCGAGACGAGATCGTTTCGTTTCTCGAGCGCTCTCGGGACAACGAACTGATCGCGATCGTCGGTCCCGCGTCCGATCAGTTCTCGGCGCGGATCGCCCACGACCTCTGGTCGCTCGATGACCGCGATCAAGTACGGCTCTACAAGCAACCGCACGGACTCCACGCGAAGATCTACTTCCGCGACGGCCCGGATCCGCAGTGCATCGTCGGCTCCGGGAACATCACGCAAGTCGCGTTCGAGTACAATATCGAACTCAACGTCGAACTGGCACGACCGAGTACCGACCACCCCGATCTGAAGCCCTTCCTCGAGTGGGTCGAGCGACTCGAGTCGCGGTCGAAGCCGCTGCGCCGGCGCGATCTCTTTAGCCCGGTCCAGATCGGCAGCTCGTTCGTCAACTGGTCGAACAAGGCGCGGTTGCTCCCGATGCGCAACGTCGCGCTCCGGGTCGTTCCGGTACTGATACTCGTCGTGATGCTCGCGGCCGCGTTTCGCTTCGTCTAAATCGCGTCGCTCTCGTCATCCCGTAGACCGAGCAAACGACGTGCGATGGCCGGACGCGGAGCCTGTCGATCGAACAGCGAGACGCGACTCGGAGCCGTGCGAGGTCTTCGGTCACGAACTGATCCGTAAGCGGTGTGGAAATTCATGCCACCAACGATAACAGCAGGCTTTCATCCCGTCAGTGGCTTTTAGGGCTACTATAGAAGAACGACGAGTGCGCGACTCTCCTTTAGCTGAATTGAGACAGCGAGGAACCATCGAGCGCAGAGGGCCTCACTCGTTCGAAGTACGCGCCTCGTCGATCCGATCGAACTGTTCGTCACTCAGTTCGACCTCGACCGCGCCGACGTTCTCCTCGAGTTGGTCCGGCGAGCGCGCGCCGACGATCGGAACGCAGTCGAACGCTGATTGATCCATGAGCCATCGCAGGGAGACCTGCGCCGGCGTGGCGTCGACCTCGTCGGCGACGCTCTCGACGGCCTCGAGCACGTCCCACGCCTGCTCGGTGGCGTAGTAGTCGTCGAACATGTCGTCGAGACTGCCCCGCGATCCGTCGGGGGCGATGACGGATCCGTCCTCAGCTCTGTCGTACTTGCCGGTGAGGAAGCCGCCGCCGAGCGGGGAGTACGGACAGACCGCGAGGTCCTGATCTGCACAGACCTCGAGGTAGTCCGAGACGGTGTCGTACTGAGCCGCGTTGACCATCGGCTGAGTGACGTCAAACCGTCCGAGTCCCTCGACGTCGCTGGTCCACAGCGCCTTCGTGAGCTGCCAGGCGGCCATGCTTGAGGCCCCGAGATAGTTCACCTTCCCCTCGCGCACGAGGTCCGTCAGCGTCTCGAGGGTCTCTCGGATCGGCGTGTCCTCGTCCCAGCGGTGGATGTAGTAGAGGTCGAGATAGTCGGTCCCCAGGCGGTCGAGCGTCCCCTCGATCTGCGCCCGAATGTGTTTGCGTCCGAGGCCGGAATCGTTCGGTCCGGGCTCGCCCCAGCCGTCGAACGGGAAGTAGACCTTCGAGGCGACGACGTAGTCCTCCCGGGAGTGGTTCTCGAGCCACTCGCCGATCCACTCCTCGCTCGTGCCGTTTGGGTCGCCGTAGACGTTCGCCGTGTCGATGAAGTTGATGCCGTTGTCCCTGCAGGCGTCGAGGAGGTCGTGTGCTTCCGAGCGGTCGGTTTCGGTCACGCCGCCGGTTTCCCGTCCGAATCGCCAGGTTCCGTAACACAGTTTCGAGACTGTCGTTCCCGTATTCCCGAGCGTCGTGTACTCCATGGCTCCCGGTATGGCGGCGAGCGCTAAAACGGATTGGGGAGCGGTAATGTGCGGGGACGACCGATTGTCGTTCCGGCCGGCTGGGCGCTGTCGGTAGTTCGCGCTACCGAAACGAGTTTACACGCCGTGGTAGATCACCAACAGCTACCGGAACGACGGCAACACTTCCTCCTCGTAGAACTCGAGGGCTTTCTCCTGTTCGGGCCCGATCTGGTGGACGTAGACGTGGTCGTAACCGGCGTCGATCGCCTGCTCGATGCTGTCGATGTGGGTTTGGGGGTCCGAGTCGGTGACGGTCGATCCTTCGGCGACGTCTTCGCGGTCGACCATCGTCGCCGCCTGCTGGAAGTGCGCCGGCGTTGGCAGTTCTTGCCCGAGTTCGCCGGGGATGAACCCGTTCGGCCAAAGTTCGTGGACGGTGTCGATCGCCTCGTCTTCGCTCTCGGCGTAACAGCAGTGAAGTTGCGTGTACTTCGGCCCCTCGCCGCCGGCGTCTTCGTAGGCCTCGACGACCTCCCCTTTCGGGCCCGAACACCAGAGGCCGTCACCCTCCTCGCCGGCCATTTTCGCAGTCTGCGGGCCGAACGCGGAGACGACGATCTCCGGAATTTCCTCGGGTATCGTGTAGAGTCGAGCGTTCTCCGCCGTGTAGTACTCGCCGTGGTGGCTCGTGTTCTCCCCGTCCCAGAGGTCGCGCATCAGTTCCATCGACTCGGAGAGCATCTCGAGGCGAACGTCGTGTTCGGGCCACTTCTCGCCCGTCACGTGCTCGTTTAAGTTCTCGCCCGTTCCGACGCCGAAGGTGAACCGGCCGTCGGCCATGACGTCCGTCGTCGCGACGGCGTGGGCGACGTTGACCGGGTGAATTCGAATCGTCGGACAGGTGACGCCGACGCCGATCCCGATCTCGTCGGTCTGACTGGCGAGACCGGCGAGAACCGACCAGACGAACGGCGACTCGCCCTGTGCGGAGACCCACGGGTGGAAGTGATCCGAGACGGAGAGGAAGTCGAAACCGACTTCCTCCGCGCGGACGCCGTAGTCGACGAGTTCGTTCGGCCCGTGTTCCTCGCTCGAGAGCGTGAATCCGAGTTCGACCATACCCCAAGGCTATCACGAACGCGCTTCTGATGGTTGGCCCTGCAACGGAAAGGGCGATCCGACGAAATAGGAGTCGGTCGAGCGGTCTCTCGCGGGCAATACTTATATATGAAATCCGACCAGTATGTCTATTATCAAGCGGAATGTCTTGTACAAATCTGGATTCCGATGAGGCTCGCTCCGATCTTTATGAAGCTATGAAAGCGGACCGCTCGTTCGAAGAGAAAGCCCGACGAGCACTCGCTATCGGAGAAGAATACCTGAACGTCGATAATGGTCATCTGGCCAAAATCGACCCGCAGAGCAACTATTGGAAGGCCATCGCGAGCACGGATCCGCCGGATGGGCCCTTTCCCGCGGGACTCGTTGTCGATCTTCAAACGACGTACTGTCGGCGTACGACGACTCAGGAAGACCCTATCGCGTTGCACGACGCCCCGAATCAGGGGTGGAGTGACGACCCCGCATTTGAAACCCACGAACTGCACTGCTATCACGGTACCACGATCAGCATCGACGACGAAACCTACGGGACGGTCTGTTTCGTCTCGGAAACACCCCGCGAAGAGCCGTTCTCGGCCGAAGAAACCACGTTCGCCGAACTCATCTCACGGCTGCTCGAGCACGAACTGAAACACAAGCGAACGGCGGACAAACTCGCACACGTCGAACAGTTCGCAGGCGTTCTCTCGCACGATCTTCGCAACCCTCTCAACGTGGCACAGGGGCGGGTCGAACTCGAACGCGAAACCCGAGATAGTGAACACCTATCAATCGCCTCGGACGGACTCAACCGGATGGACGACCTCATCTCGGACGTACTCACGATGGTACGCCAGGGGAGAGCGATCGAGAAAACGGAGGAGCTGACACTGCAACAGCTAACTACCACGTGTTGGAAGTCGGTCGAAACGCCAGACGCGGAACTCGTCGTCAAGGACGAACTCACCTTTCGCGGGGACACCACTCGCGTCAAGCGGCTATTCGAGAATCTCTTTCGAAACGCGGTCGAACACGGGAGCAGCGATGTCACCGTTCGTGTTGGCCCCCTCGAGGACGGAACGGGATTCTACGTGGAGGACGATGGACCGGGGATTCCACGAGACGCCCGAGAATCGGTGTTCGAAACCGGGTATTCGACTGGTACGGATGGCATCGGACTCGGACTATCGATCGTCTCCGGCGTTGTGATGGCCCACGAATGGCGTATTTCGATATCGGAGGAGAGTGACGGCGGTGCCCGGTTCGATATCGGCGATGTGATCGTAACCGACCAATTGCTCGACTGATTCGAGCGGTTCTGGTCGGAGAGTCGCCGTCGCAGGGCTCGAGCACCGGCGGTCACGAGCAGTCGAATCGAACACCTTACCCGGAGCCGCTTGATATTCCCTCATATGAATGCCGTAGTCGAGGCTGCGGAGCTCCACAAGACGTACGGCGAGACCGTCGCCCTAGCGGAGGTTTCCTTGACGGTCGATGACGGCGAGGTATTCGCTCTCATCGGACCGAACGGGGCCGGGAAGACGACGCTCGTTCGCGCGCTCACCGGAACGACGGTTCCGGACTCGGGAACCGCTACACTGTTAGACGAATCGCCGACGGCCGTCGACCGGAACCGACTCGGCGTCCTTCCCCAGGAGTTCTCGCCGCCGGCGCGACTCACCGCTCGAGAACTGCTCGAGTACTACGCCGGACTCTACGACGAGTCGCACGATCCGGAGACCGTCCTCGCCGACGTAGGGCTGGTCGAGGCCGGTGACACGTGGTACGAGAACCTCTCGGGCGGACAGAAGCGTCGCGTTTGCGTCGGCAGTGCGCTGGTCAACGACCCCGACGTTCTCTTTCTGGACGAACCGACGACCGGAATCGACCCGGCCGGGCGACGGACAGTCTGGCGATTGATCGAAGACCTCGCGGCGGGCGGCACGACGGTCCTCCTGACCACCCACGATATGGCCGAAGCCGAACGGCTCGCCGACAGGGTCGGTCTGCTCGCGGAGGGCTCGCTTATCGCGTCCGGAACGCCGACCGCGCTCGTCGACGAACACGGCGGCTCGAGTCGTCTCACCGTCGAGCCGACCGTAGAAACGGATCTCGAGGAGGTCGCCCAAAGCGGTACGCTCGCCGATCTCGAGTACCCAGTCGAGACTCGAGACGGTTCCCTCGTTTTCGAGGATGTCTCGCCGGCGAATATCGGCTCTCTCGTCGACGTTCTCGAGGACGAAGGGGTCGAGTACACGAGCATCTCGTGGGCCGAACCCGATCTGGAGACGGTCTATCTCGAACTCGCCGAGGACGGGGAACGCGCGCGAACAGGGCGGACGGGTTCGCTCGAGGGAGATGGATCAGTACTCGACGAGCAAGAACCGATACAGGAAGCGAACGCGGAGGGGAGTCGATGAGCCGACTCGGCCGAATCCGCGCACAGACGAGCGCGGGCTGGCGGTCGTTCGTTAGACGCCGAACCGCCGTTTTCTTCACGTTTTTCTTCCCGGTGATCCTGATCGCCATCTTCGGCGCGCTGATCCAGACCGACCCCACCGGCGGCGGACTGTTCGCGGAACCCGCGGCGTACTACGTTCCGGGTTATCTCGCCGTCGTCGTTCTCTTTACGCCGTTCTCGCGGCTCGGGAGCGAAGTCGCTCGCCACCGCGAGGGCAACCGCTTCGAAAAGCTCGCGACGACGCCGGTCACTCGAGGGGAGTGGCTGCTCGGCCAGACGGTCGTCAACGCCGCTATCATCGCGCTTGCCAGCCTGTTGATCCTCGTGCTCGTCGTCGCCCTGACGGGTGCGGAGATCGTGTTCTCCCCGCTGGTCGTGGCCTACATCCTCGTCGGGGTCGTCTGTTTCTGCGGAATCGGGGCCATGCTCGGCAGTTACACCGATTCCCAGGACGGGGCGGTCGCCGCGAGCAACGCTATCGGGCTTCCGCTCCTTTTCCTTTCGGAGACCTTCATCGCACTCGAGCAACTTCCCGGCTGGTTCGAGCCGCTCGTAAACCTCTCGCCGCTGACGTACTTCTCCCGCGGAATCCGTGCGGCGACGTATCCCGACGCGGGAACGCCGGCGGTGTTCGGCGTGGATCCGGCGTTCGCCAATCTCGGAGTTCTCGCGGTGCTCGCCGTCGTCACCTTCGCGCTCGGTGCCAGATCGATCCCGCGAACGGATTGAACGAACCCGCCCAGACTGCGTCCGAGGACTCGAGTCGATCGGTGTGTCTCCTGTTTTGCGTTGCTCCGTCGTTACCGCGCATCGAGAGCCACACCGATCGCCAGCCCGACTCCGATCCACAGCGCGAGATTGTCCGTCATGACGCCGATCGAGACGCCGAGTGCTATCCCGATAGCGATACCCGACCCGGTCGTGTTTCGGATTTTGCTTCCGGTTTTCTCTTCGACCATGTTCGATCTGTACTCCCTCTCACTGAATAAGTGTCTCTCCTTCCGAGAGGTGTCTCCCGTTTTACAACCCGCATCTCGCGCCGAGAAAAGGAAGCGGATAGTCCAAGCTCAGGTCGGTCCTCGAGCGTTAGAAAACGCCCGGAACGAGCATCGACGGGAACTCGTAGTCGTAGATGTGGTTGAGCATGAGGTACGTGACGATCCCGAGTACGAGACTGAGGATCCACGATCCCGCGGCGATGCGCCCGACTCGAGCGTGGGCCGTCTGTCGGAGCTCCGACGGCGTGTGAGTCAGGCCGAGGATCAACGCGTAGAGGACGACCGGAACGGCGACGATCGAGAGGACGATGTGAATCGCGAGCATGAGCAGATAGGCGTTGCGAACCATCGCTCCCCCGACGAACTCTTTCGTTCCGCCGCCGCCGACCCGGATGAGGTAGACGACCAAAAAGAGGAGAATCGTCGCGAATGCGCCGATCATCGCACGGCGGTGTTTCTCGACCGCTCCCGCTCGAATCCAGTACCAGCCGAGAACGAGCAACACCGTCGTTACCGCATTGATAGCCGCGATAGCATGGGTGAAGACGTTAACCTGCGCGTTAGTCAAATCGGGGTAGATCGGCAACTCGAGGACGAAGGTTCCGATAACCAGTGCGTAGCCGATTATTGAGAGGAAGATCGTTATTCCGAGGGGACGCTCTCGGAGCCGTTGTCTTGGATCCGCGATAGCCATAGCTGGTTCTTGGGATAGGTCGGGTATCTGTCTTGCTTTTTCGGAAGCGAAACGAGTCGACTGCCCGAAAGCAACGATACACCGATCAATCGAAAGGAGTGAACGCCAGTCGGAGGCATCGAAAACGAACTGGGAGCGAGACACAGAGGTTCGTCTCAGCTAAGGTGGACGGTTCTGTCGCTTTCGATCGTGATATCGTAGCCGCAGTAGGTAAACGTAACCGTTCCCCCCGGTCGTGGACCACCGTTACTTCGCGGGGCGAAAAGTGCATCGAGCGCCTCGGGATCGATAACAGCGTGTAACGGCTCGTACTCCGGCGGGCACAACTCCGCGGGAGGAACTTCCTCTGCGTTCGCGACCGCCTCGACGACCGCTTGGCTCATTCCTGTTCGAATCGACGTATCGACCGTGTCTCCGCCATTCGCCATCCTGTCAGACATTCCCCAATCCGATGAAATAAAACTGTCCTTCTGTCTTAATTGTTCTCTATAACTGATTTGTTCAATAAACGAAAAACCCGCGAAAACATAAAAATGACCAGCTAATACGGAGGCTAAATCACTTCGAACCCCATTTATATATGATATATGAAATTTTTGTGGGCGGTATGCAGATCAATATATTTATTATTTTATATGTATTGCCGGCTTTCCGGGCTTTGCCTTCTCGGCGAGCTCGCTCGTTTCAGTCGCCTGCGTTACCGTTACGTCTGCCCCGAATTCGTCCTCGAGTAACCACCTCGAGCGCTCGAGAAGGGTGCGTTCGTGCGCGCCGTCGGTTATCGGATCCATCTCTCCTCGCCGTTGCGTGAGGTCGGAGACGAACGTCGAGATTGCATCCTCCTCTCCCTCGATCGCATCGTCGGCCAGCAGGCGTTCGACCACGTCCTCGTTGCGACCCTCGACCGGTGTCGCGGCGACGATTTCACCAGCCCGGTACTTCCAGGGCTCCGCGACGACCAGTTCGATCCGTTCGGGTGCCTCGATCTCCGCGACATCGACGATATCGCGGACGTCCTCGAGCGTGGTTTCGACGAGCCGACGCTCGCGTTGGGCGTCGCTGACGTCGCTTTCGGGTTCCGGCCAGTCGGCTTCGACGACGAGTCCGTCGCCGCGGAGCTTGTTCCACAGTTCCTCACCGAGGTGGGGGGCCATCGGAGCGATCAGCGCCGCGAGCGTCAACAATCCGCGTCGATAGATGTCCTCCTGTGGCGTGTCGTACCCTCGGTATCGACGGAGTAACCGAGCGAGACCCTGAATCTCCGTCACCGCTCGGTGGAACCGGAACCGTTCGTACTCGTCTGTTACCGCGGCGATCGTTCGATCGATTTCCCGATCGACGTACTCGTCGTGAGTCGTCCGTTCGACCCGAGTGGTCGTCTCGTCGATGAACGCCGCGGCCATCCCGTACAGCGACTGCTGGAGGTCGTAGACCCCCCGCACGTCGTTTGCCGTCCACTCGAAGTCCTGTTCGGGGTGGGCCGCCGCGAGCACGAACAGGCGCGTCGTCTCCGCGCCGTACTCCTGCGGAGCGACGACGTTGCCCTTGGAACTCGACATCTTTTCTCCGTCGTAGAGCACCGTTCCCTGGCTAATGAGCCGTTCGACGGGTTCCTGGATCTCGAGCATGTCCATGTCGGCGAGCGCTCGCGTGAAAAACCGGATGTACAGGAGGTGCAAAATGGCGTGTTCGTCGCCGCCGACGTAGAAATCGATCGGCATCCACTGGTCGGCGAGTTCGGCGTCGAACGGCGCGTCGTCGACGTCGGGCGAGAGAAAGCGCAGGAAGTACCACGAGGAGTCGACGAACGTGTCCATCGTGTCCGTTTCCCGTCGCGCGGGTCCACCGCAGTCCGGACACGTCGTCTCGAGGAACGACTCCTGTGCCTCGAGCGGGTTGCCGGTCGTTCGGACGAACTCCGGCAGTTCGACCGGCAACTCGTCGTCCGGAACGAGAACGTGTCCGCAGTCCTCACAGTGGACGACCGGAATCGGCGTCCCCCAGTAGCGCTGGCGTGAAATCAGCCAGTCTCGAAGGCGGTAGGTCACGTCCTCCTCGAATACGTCGTGGTCGTCCGGCAGTCGTTCTCGAACGAGTTCCGTCTCGAGGCCCTCGTACTCGCCGCCGTGGGTGATCGTTCCTTCACCAGTGTAGAGCGTCGATTCGGTGTCGCCTCCCTCGTCGTCCGTTTCCTTGTCGCCGGGGGCGATTACGCTCTCGAGAGCAACGTCTTGTTCCCGTGCGAACTCGTGATCGCGTTCGTTGTGCCCGGGGACGCCCATGATGGCCCCCGTACCGACGTCTTTCAGGACGTAGCTGGCGACGTAGACCGGCAACTTCTCGTCCGTGAGCGGATGGACGGCGGTCAGGTCGGTTTGTACGCCGTCGTATCCGACATCACCGGGTTCGCGTTCGCGAGCGTCCTCGACGTACGCCGCGACCGCGTCGTCGGTCTCTGCGATCGCTCGAGCGAGCTCGTGACCGGGTGAGAGCGCCAGGTACGTCGCTCCGTAGACGGTTTCCGGGCGCGTACTGAATACGTCGACGCTGTCGAACCGATGCTTGCGCTCGGCGTCTCCGTCTCCGCTGTGAGTCCTGTCGGCGATTTCGAACGAGATTCGCTGTCCTTCTTGTCGTCCGATCCAGTTTCGCTGAATCTGTCTGACGCCCTCGGGCCACCCCTCGAGGTCATCCAACCCGTCGTGGAGTTCCTCGGCGTAGTCGGTGATCGTGAAAAACCACTGATCGAGTTCGCGACGGCCGACCGGCGTTTCACACCGCCAGCAGACGCGCGTCGGGTCGTCATGGCCCTCGTGTTCGTCGTCAGGTCCGTACTCGTCGCCTCGAACTTCGACCTGTGCGTCGGCGAGAACGGTCTCGCAGTCGGGACACCAGTTGACCGACGCGGCTTCGTACTCGACGAGTCCTTCCTCGTAGAGGCGCTTGAACAACCACTGGTTCCAGCGGTAGTATTCGGGCTCGCAGGTCGTAATCTCTCGAGACCAGTCGTAACCAAAGCCCATCGACTCGAGTTCCTCGCGCATGCGGCGAATACAGGCTTGCGTCCAGGATTCCGGGTCGCTCGCGCGTTCGTGTGCGGCGTTTTCGGCCGGAAGACCGAACGCGTCCCACCCCATCGGGTGCAACACGTCGTCGCCGTTCATCCGTCGATATCTCGCGTACGCGTCCGTAATGGCGTAATTTCGGACGTGACCCATGTGAAGGGTCCCGGACGTGTACGGAAACATGCCGAGAACGTAGGTCGGATCCGTCGCGTTCTCGGGAAGTTCGTACACGTCGTCGCGCTCCCAGACGTACTGCCAGAACTCCTGTACCTGCGCGTGATCGTAGTGGCTGGTCATTATCGAAGGGTCCGTTGTTTCCACGTGGGCGTGCCTGCTATATCATTGTTCGCCACTCGACGACGCCGTCTTCCCGTTTGGCGTTTCACTCGTCGCCGTCTTCCTTTAGCCCCCTTTCTGGCTCACCGAACGACCGTGACAGGAACGGGAGACCGGCGAACGATCTTCTCTGCAACGTTTCCGACGAACAGCCGCTCCGAGAGCGTCCCGCTGTGGGAGCCGATGACGATCGTATCGAACGCTTCGGCGTCCTCGAGAATCGCACGCACCGGATGGCCAAGTTCGACGTCGGTCCTAATTTCCGCGTCGTGTTCGGCGGCAATCTCTCGAGCGCCGTCTAACACGTTTTCGGCGTGTTCGTTTGCTACCTCCTCGATATCGTCCGAAAGGGCAATTCCCGTCGCCTCTCCCCACATCGCCGACGGAACGCCGACGACGTGTCGAACGGTGATCTCCGCGTTAGGGTGGACCTCGAGGGCGTATTCGAGCGCGTGCGCCGCCATTTCGGAGTCGTCCATCGGCACCAGAACTCGAGAACTCATGCGTCGAACCACGCCCTCGAGGAACGTAAGTCCCTGTTAAGCGACTCCCGGAACCAGCGAGAAAAACGCGTAAGCCAGAATCGTCGACAGCGACGGGCCGATGATCCACATCGAGACGTACTTGATGACGGCTCGAGGATTGAACAGATCGCCGGCGGCGAGGACGTCTTCTGACTCTTCCTCACCGATCGCTGTCGTTTCCTCGTGGTCGTCCTCGACGGTCAGCGCACCCATCGATATCTCGGTGTCCTCCGTCTCGCCTGCGATCGCGTCGCGGGCCGTGATCGGACGGGTGGCTCGCCCCCATCCGATTCCGACTATCGTCATCACGGTCGCCATCACGAGGCTGATCGGGATACCGATGTACGAGAGGGTGGTCGTGATCGACGACGCCGTCAGCATGACGAGCAACGCCGCGAGCAGCGGGATTTCGCTCAGTTCGCCGCCGACGGACTCCATCGTCCGACGGGCGATAGTGAATCCACCGAGGCCGATCGCGAGCGTGGCGATGACGATCGCGATATCCGCATCGAGTCCGCCAGCTCCCCCGACCAGCGGCGCGGCGGCGTTGGGAACGTTACTCGCTCCGGCGCTAAAGGCCATGTAACAGCCGACGATGAGCACGAAGGTCGTGCTGATTACTTCTCGCCGAGTCGTGTTCGGTCCGAACTTCGGTTTCGGAACCGTCTGATCGCGATCGAGGGCGAGCAACGGCCCCTCGGTCTTCTCTATCTGAATCCGCTGATTGAGCTCGGAGTAGACGTACCGCCCGATCACCGCACCGATCCAGAACCCGATGATTGGGGTAACGATCCACCACGTGAGAATCCCCGCGATCGTTTCGTAGTTCAGGGTCCCGGTTGCCAGCCCTAATCCGGCGATCGCACCGACTGTCGTCATCGACGTCGGGACCGGGACGCCGAAGATGTTAGCCACGAGGATTCCCAGCCCGATGAAAAAGAGGACGGCGACGCCCGCCGATAGCGTGAGTTCCGTCGTGATTATTCCTTCGCTGAGCGTGTCCATGACGTTTTGACCGACGGTCCACCCACCGAGGAAGACGAAGAACGTCATGGCCGCCGCAGCGGTTGTCTTCTTGACGATCCCCGCGCCGACGGCCGGCCCCCACGTAATTCCCGTCGACGAGCCACCGATGTTGAACCCCACGAAAATCGAGGCGACGATACCGACTAGCAAAATCCCTTCGACCATACGACAGGCCAGTACGGCCGCCGCTAAAATACGTGTGTAAAACTCCGAGAGTGTTTACTTTCCGTACCGTACGGACTGCTGTAATTCATTTTCGGCACAACCGCGACCAGTCCTGCGGTTGCAACGGTTGACTCGCTTCGCTCCTCCACCGAGACTCGTCTCACACGGTTCGACTCACCGCCGGTAAATCGTTACAGCAGACCGTGTCAGTCGTCGGTATCGCTTTCAGCGCCAGCCGTATCCGGTTCGGCGTTCGGCCCGTCGACCGAGTCTTTCCCTTCTTTGATCGCCTGTGCTTGCTGTTCCATCGCTTCGACGTCCATCTCGGCTTGTTCGTCGATCTCGCCGAGTATCTCCGAGATGTCGTCGAGGCCGATCAGTTCGCGAGTCTCCTCGTCGAAATCGAGGCTCTCGAGTTCCGTGCCGTCTCCTTCGACGTCGCTTCCCGAGAGGTGCTTCCCGTAGCGGCCGACCATCGAGGTCAGTTCCTGTGGCAGAACGAACGTCGTGGACTCGTTCTGCCCGATGTCGGTGAGGGTGTCCATTCCCTTGTCGATGACGGCGCGTTCACCCATCGATTCGGCCGAGCGGGCGCGAAGGACCGTCGAAATCGAGTCACCCTGGGCCTCGAGAATTTGACTCTGTTTTTCACCCTGTGCGCGGATGATGTTCGACTGCTTGTCACCCTCCGCTTTCTCGACCTCGCTGCGGCGTTTCCCCTGGGCCTCGAGGATCATAGCCCGACGTTTCCGCTCTGCGGAGGTCTGTTGCTCCATTGCTCCCTTGACGTCTCGAGAGGGCGTGACCTCGCGGACCTCGACGCTCTCGACTCTGATCCCCCACTCGTCGGTGGGTTCGTCGAGTTCGGTTCGGATCCGCTCGTTGATCCGCTCGCGTTTGCTGAGCGTGTCGTCGAGTTCCATGTCACCCAACACGGCACGAAGCGTCGTTTGGGCGAGGTTCGAAACGGCGTGCTTGTAGTTATCGACCTCGAGGAACGCCCGTTTGGCGTCCATCACTCGGATGTAGACGACGGCGTCTGCGGTCACCGGCGAGTTGTCCCGCGTGATTGCTTCCTGTGTCGGCACGTCGAGCGTCTGCGTTCGCATATCGAACGTATACACCCTGGAGACGAACGGCGGAACGATGTTGAGACCCGGCTCGAGGAGTTTCCGATACTCGCCGAAGACGGTGAGTGCACCCCTGTTGTACGCGTCGACGATTTCGACCATCTGCCAGACGGTGATAATCGCGAGCAACAGGACCAGTCCACCGACGAGGGCGACCCCCGAAACGTCCTCGAGTTGGAGTGGAATAGGCTGGCCGAGCACGAACTGAACGAGTTCGGGAGCGTTCATAGGCTAGTACAGGAGTGGCGAACCAATAACACTTGGCCTGTAATTCCATACCAGAACGGGCAGTGATCCCGATTCATGGGCGGTCGAGGCGGATGCCCTGATCGTCGCCCCTTAGTCTCGAGACGTTGTTTGCGGTCACCCTAGTCGGCGTCTCGGTATTCTTCTCGCCACCACTCTCTCCCTGTCTCCTTCGACGAGATTCTTATCGCTGCTCTGAGCCTTCGGACACGCGCTCATATGGTATGTCCGCTTTCGCACACGCGCTCTCCGCTCGTCGACTGTACCGGGGACTCGATCCGCTCGCCGAGCTGGCGACTCGAGCGCTGATGGGTGCGTTTGCCGGTCGATCGAGTTCAACGAGAAGACTGCTAGCCGATAGGGGCCGCTCGACTGAGGCGGGATCAACCCACGAACGATCGAAGCGAACCGAGTCGAACAACGGGACAGACCGAGCGATGCCAGTAAATACGGTCAAATCGGACCGGCCCAAAAAGTGATCCTCGAGACTCCCCAACGGCGCGTCGCTATTCGTCCGGGGACGCCGACGGCGGTTGGTTGTAGCCCGGCTCGAGGTCGTCGGGATCGATCCCCAGGAGATAGGTGTCAGCCTCGAATACCCCTTCGAGCAGCCAACCGATCGCTTCGTAAAACGGTTCGTCTGCCAGCTGTCGGATATCCGTCGCCAGATCCGGGATCCACCAGCCGTGGACCTTCAGGAACGCTTCCCGGTAGGTATCGGTCTCCTCTCGGGTCAGAATCTCGAGTGCGGCTAACTCGACTGCGGCGTGGTCTGGCTCTTCGCGAAGCTCCGATGACGGATGGATGTCGAGGTCGCGATAGGAGCGTTTGACCGCCGCGAGAGGCTCGCCGAGGTAGTCGTCGGCGTACCAAGATTCGTGGGCTTGCATCTTCGGCCGAGGGCCAACGAACATCCTCGTGTGAATTTTCTTTAGTTCGTGGGCGGCTTCGCCCGGATCCTCGACGTCCGATAGCCACTGCCTGAGAAGGCCAAACCCGTTCTCGATGGCCTGTGGTCTCGCCTCGGCGGGAAATTCTTCCTCGCGAAGCCGTTCGATGGCAGCTTCGTCCGGCGGATCGGCTATCACGCCGGAGATGAAGGCGTACAGATTTGCAAGCTCGTCGGTCGTTTCATCGGTCTGTGTCATGTTGTATACTATCTGTGACTACGCTCGTTCGAAGTAAATCAGTTCGGTTAGATCGAAAACGGGACTAGACGGGAAGCGGCAGCGGCGTGAACTCGGCCGCGAGCAGGTAGCTCATCGACAACGCGATCTTGCCGACGACCACGAGGAGACCAGCGAGGGCGTAGGAGGCCGTCGCTGCGTTCGGCGAGAGCGCATCTCGACGTTGGCCGAGTACCGTGCCGATCGAAAGCAAGACCGGCACGACAATGCCAGTGACGACGGCCAGACCGACGAACAGCCAGGCGTAGGTTCCCAGCAGGTTGGCGACGTCGGGCTCTGCGGCGGGCACCTGCTCGGGTAGCAGGAAGACCGTCGCCGCGAGCGCGGCGAGCGCAGCCACCAGAAGTCCCGAGGAAACCAGCGAGTAGTTCTGAACCGCTCGAGTGATCTCGTTTTCGGTGATCGCTGCGAGACCGACCGACGCGGCCAGACCCGCACCGAGCCCGCTGAAGATCATCACGGGTACGAGGAACGTTTTGTCCCAGAGTGCGACACGCTCGAACGAACCTGATCCGAACGCCATCGCCGAATAGATGAGGACACCAGCCGCGAAGATTGCAAAGACGCCGCCGATCGCGAGCCGAACCGGCTCCGTCGGGCGGGTGTAATCTGCGATCGCATCGAGTTGTCTGAGCACGCCGTTTCGCTCGTCGGCGGTGCCGACGCCGTCGGAGGTGTCCCCGCCCGTTGCGGCTTTGGCGGGGCCACCTTCTGATGAGCCGCCGTCGGTTGCGACGTCAGTGCCGCCGTCAGCGCCAACGCCTCCGGAGTCGCTCTCATCGACGGTTCGTCGGTGCGGTCGCGTTCTGCCGAAAGCGGTCCAGGCGAACATCAGGAACGCTCCCAGCCCCATCCCACCGAGCATATACGCGCCGATGGTCATCCACGAGTCGAAATTCGTCATCGTGAGCGGGATCATCATCGCCCGGAACGGGGTCGCGAGGTGACTCAGCAGGATTGGGCCGCCGAGACCGATGCCGACCAGACCAATGAGGTACCCGAATTTGGCGATCGGGCCGTGCTCGCGGGCATCACGTTGCCACGAAAGGAGGTCAGCGACGTAGCCAGTGAGGTACGCACCGGCGGCCAGCCCGATTAGGGCCGTGTAGACGCCGACTTGCCAGTTCCACTGGGAGTACGGAACGTCGAATGTGATTTCTAGTACCATCGGTGATCACCCGGACATGATTTCGTCGGCGTCGTCGCCGAAGACGACCTTCGCCGCTTCGTCGTCGAACGGCTTCGAGACGCCGTCTTCGCTGAGTTTCTCGGAGAGTTCATCCGGCGTGCCAAACAGCAAGGCGTCGGTCGGACACTCGGAGGAACAAGCCGGTTCCAGTTCTTCTTCTTGACGAGGCTCGCAGGTCGTACATTTGTCCATCAGGCCGTTTCCGCGAGCGCCCAGCGGGCTCGCTTCGTCGGCCTCTGGAACCCCCGCGTCGGGATACTGCGGCGCGCCGAACGGACAGCCGACGCCGCAGTAATGACACCCGATACACATGTCACCGCTGACGCGAACGGAGCCGTTGTCGCGAATGCGGAGCGCGTCGGTCGGACAGACTTCGACGCAGGGCGCTTCGGAGCAGTTGTAACACTGCATCGGTTTGTTCGTCTCGTCTTCGGTCCCGTGGTCGAGTGCGAGAACCTGAATGCGGTCGGTCTCAGGTGGGAGATCCCACGTTCGCTGACACGCGACTTCGCAGGCTCCACAGTCGATACAGGACTCCCAGTTCGGGATAACTCGTGCCGGTCCGTCGTTGGATTCTTGTGTACTCATTTTCGATCACCTATCGCTTGTGTCGGCTCATCCGCTGTTCTTGCCACTTGATCTGTTGATCGGACAGTTCGGGAACTTCATCGTCGTCTGCGACCCGGACACTGCAAAGCGTCGTTTTCGTCTCTTGCATCTGGGTCTCTCTGTCGTAGGCCGGGGCGGTCCCGGCGTTGATCGATTCGCCGATCACCAGTGGCTCCATCCCATCTGGGACGCTGTCCATCATGTTCTCGCCCTCGAGAATACCGCTCCAGTGATATGGCGCGAATGCGTGGTCCTGGGCGACTCGCTCGGTGACTCTCGCCTGCACTACCATCTCGGCGTAGGGCGTCTCGGTGACGATCCATTCGCCCGTTTCGACGCCGAGGTCGTCGGCGACTTCGGGGTGGATCTCGAGGTACATCATCGGCGCACGCGAGGCCGTTCCCTGCGTACTTCGAGTCACTGCACCGGCCCCCTTGTGTTCGACCTGTCGACCCGAGGTGAGTACCAGGTTGTAATCGTCGACGGCGTCGATGTTGTCCTGTTGGACTTTCGCGTTGTCTAGTTCGACGCGCCAGTGGTCTTCGGTTCGGTCGTTACACGGATAGTCCTCGACGAGATCCGGTCGTGGGGTGAGCGCTGGCTCTCGGTGGACCGGTATTTCGTCGGTGAGGTTCCACGCTTTCATCCGAGCACGGCCTCGGCCCCACGGTGCGTCGGGCTGTGGGTTGTCGAACTCCTCGAACGTCTCGAGGTCGACATCGTAGCCGGCTTCGTCCAGTGCGACGGCAGTGTCGTAGACCGACATCTCCTCGTCGAACGCCGCTTCAACCGGGATCGTCGCTTCGCTTGGGTTCTCCGAATCGGGGAGGACTGTGTTGAAAAGCGGATACTGTGGGACGCCTTCGATTTCGTCGTCCCACCAATCGGGTTCGAACGAGTCGCGGAGTTGATCCTCGGGATCGACGTCGGGATCCTCTTCGCCCCACCAGCGGGCCCGGAAGTCCATCCCGCCTTCGGAGGGATGAAGCGAGTCATCGTAGAGAATCGGTGTTCCTGGATGATCATCGTGCCAACACGGCCACGGGAGGCCGTAGTAATCGCCGTCGAGTTCGTCGTACAGTTCGTGATCTTCGTCCAGATCCGCCTGGAGATCTTCAGCGCTGAAGAGCTCCGAGTTCTCTTGGTGGAGCTTCAACCGCTCCGGCGTCTGGCCGACGTATCCGACGGACCGAACGCCCAAGTTGATCTCTCGGAGAACGTCTTCGACCTCGTCGTAGTCGAAGTGCTCGCCGAACCCGAGGTGCTCTGCGAACTCACACAGCAATTTCCAGTCGGCTTTCGAATCGTGACGGGGCTCGATCGCTTTGGATCGCCACTGAAGCTGGCGACCCGTGTTGACGACGCTCCCTGATTCCTCGACATTGGTCGAGGCCGGAAGCATGTAGACATCGGTGTCATCGTCTGCGAGCTCTGCGACCTGATTCGGGAAGACATCGACGTTGACGATGAAGTCGAGTTCGTTGACTGCCTCGCGAACTTTCTTGTACTCGGTGAGCGAGGCGAACCCGTGACCCCAGAAGACGGCTGCTTGCAGGGGATCGGGTTGGTAAATCTCCCACTCGTCATCGAGAACACCTTCGTACCAGCGGGCGACGGTGAATCCTCGCTTCTCCATGAGGTCAGTCGAGTGGAACCGGTCGACCAGTTCGTCATAGGTGATCTCGCCCGGGGTACTGTCGGTTTCGGTCCAGACGTTCGTCCAGTGTTCCCAGGCACTCGGACCGAGTCCGTAATACCCCGGCGTGTTGCCGGCGTCGACACCGAGGTCAGTTGCACCCTGGACGTTGTCGTGGCCCCGGAAAATCGGCGTGCCGCCACCGGATTGGGCGGCGTGCCCGAGCGTGAGGTTCAACATCGCGTACGCGCGGACGTTCCCGGTCGCGTTGTTGTGCTGGGTGCCACCCATCGCCCACTCGACACAGCTTACGTCGGCGTCGGCGAGCTCTTCGGCGAGTGCTTCGATCTCGGATTCGTCGATCCCGCAGATGTCCGAGACGGTCTCGAGGTCGTACTCCGGTAAGAAGTCGTCACGGAACTCCTCCCAGGTCGGCACCATCACGCGGCTCTCGATGAACTCCTCGTCGTGGGCCTCGAGGTTGAAGACGATGTGATAGATGAGCCCGTAGATGAACGCCACGTCGGTTCCCGAGCGGAACTGGTAGAAATCGTCCGCCGCGGCCGCGGTCTTCGTGTATCGCGGTTCGGCGACGATGTGTTTGCCGCCCCGTTCTTGAGCTTCCTGGAAGTATTGCCACGCGACGGGGTGGCTTTCGAGCGGATTGTGACCGATGATCAGGTTGACGTCGACGTTCGCCATGTCGTTCGAGTTGTTCGTCATGGCGCCGACGCCCCAGGTGTTCGCGATCCCTTCGACCGTCGTCGAGTGACAGATTCGCGCCTGGTGGTCGATGTTGTTCGTGCCGTAGAGCGCGGAGAGCTTTCGAATGAGGTATGCAGCCTCGTTGCTGTGTTTCGCCGAGCCGACCCACATCGTTCCGTGTGGCCCGACGTCGTCGCGGATTTCGTTGAGGCGGCCGGTGATCTCCTCGAGAATGGCGTCCCACTCCATCTCGATCCATTCGCCGTCCTCTTGCTTTAGCGGTTTCTTCAGCCGTTGTTCGGAGTTAACCGACTGGGTGAGCGACGCACCTTTCGAACAGAGGCCACCCTGATTGACTGGATTGTCATCCCAGGTTTCCTGCCCAACGACGGCGTCTTCTTCGACGGACATTTTCAGTCCGCAGCCCACCGAGCAGTGCGTACAGACGGTTTTCACCTGTTCGTCCCCCGGATTTGGATCGAGGGCTTCTTCGTCCGCCCCTCCTCGTTGAAGAAGTGTTCTTCCACCTACTGCCGCCGCGAGCGTTCCTCCTGCCCCTGCTTTGAGGAATCCCCGGCGATCTAGATCGATTATAGACCGTGACATACAGTGACAATACCGGCACTATCTATTAAAAGTATTGTATGTCGTTCGGTTTCGGTAGGTGTTAGCGTTCCAACGAACGGCGAATTGTAAATTTACTGTTTTGATGTGCGATATTTAAACCAGATTTTCGTGTGTGGGACCGTGGCATTTAATTCCGCTACCCGTCCAAGTACGACTCGATGAAAACTCGGGACAGGATGCTCCACGTCGATCTTTCTGCGGGGACCGTTCGGGGTCATGAGATCCCCGACCGATGGCTCGAGGACTATATCGGCGGCAAGGGGATCGGAGCCCGATATCTCTACGAAGAACTCGACGCCGGAACGGACCCGCATTCGGCTGCGAACGTCCTGTTGTTCATGCTCGGACCGCTGACCGGCTATACTCCCGGCGAACAACGGTACGCGGCGATTACGAAATCACCACTGACAGGCGCCTTTCTCGACTCCTACGGCGGGGGATCGTTCCCAGGGCGATTGGCCAACTCGCTCGAGGAGTACCTCGGTATCCTCGTCACCGGCGAAGCGGACGAACCCGTCGTCCTCACGGTTGCCGACGGCGAGGCGACGTTAGAACCTCGAGCGGACCTGTGGGGCTTGGATGCCGAATCGACCTGCGATACGTTCCCGGAGTCGGCGGTCGCTTGTATCGGCCCCGCAGGAGAGAACGGAATTCGATACGCGACGATTGCATCCGATGGGGGAGAACACCACGCCGGCCGCGGCGGGGCGGGCACCGTCATGGGAACGAAGAACCTGAAAGCTATCGTCGCACGAAACCCGGAACCCGAGGGGTTAGACGACCTCCAGGACGAGTACAGCGAAGCGTTCGCCGAGACTGATACCGGCCGGTGGCTCGCAGCCAGCGACACGCTCGAGACGGTCGATTTCGCCAACGAGGTCGGCGTCCTTCCGACACGCGGCTGGCAGGAAGGGCAGTTCGAGGGCGCCGAAGAGATCGGTATCGAGCGCGCCCGCGAACAGGCCCACTCTCGAGAGCGACCCGACGATTCGGTCCCTGGCGGGTTCCGCGTCGACAGCGACGAGGGTGAAACCGTTCCGCGCGGAGCGACGCCGATCGTTCTCGGCGCGGGACTCGGTATCGACGACTTCGACGCCATCGCAACACTCGGTGCGATCTGCGACCGGTTCGCGATGGACGTAATAACGGCCGGAAACGCGGTCGCATGGGCGGTGCGAGCGAGCCAGGAGGGGCTGATCGACCGTGACCTCTCGTTCGGCGACGAGGAGACGGCTCGAACGCTTATCGAAGAGATCGCCCACCGATCGACGCCGCTCGGCGATGCCCTCGCGAACGGCGTCGACGGCGCTGTCGATCGCTTCGGCGGCGAGGATCTGATTCCGACCGTGAAAGGAATGGAGCTATCCTCCTACGATCCGCGCAATGCGGAGACGATGGCCCTGGCCTACGCCACGAGCGACAGGGGTGGCTGTCACCGCCGGGCCCGTCCGGTCGAACTCGAGTCGGTTACGAGCGAAAACTGGAGCGTCGAACAGCAGGCGGCCGCCGTCGTCGACGAACAGAATCGTCGGGCGGTCCTCTGGTGTCTGATCGCGGACGATTTCTTGGAGGAGGTATTTCAGGCGAACCTCGGAACCGAATGGCTGTCGGCGGTCGGCTACGATCACGATCTCGAGGATCTCGAACGAGTCGGCGAACGCGTCTGGACGCTCGTTAGACTATTCAACGTCCGAGAGGGGTTTACGCGCGACGACGACGAGTTACCGACGCCGTTGACGAAACCGCTCGAGGACGCCTCGACGGATGGAACTGCTCTCGAGCAGGAGTCGTTCGAAACGTTGCTGGACGAATACTACGCGTTACGCGACTGGGATCAGCTGGGGCGACCGACCAGCGAACTACTCCACCGAGTAGATTTAGAATCGATCGCGACAGACGGCGGCCCGGTTCCACGGACGGACGACTACGACCCGAAAACGGAGGTAATCGAAGATGACTGATAGCATCGACCTTGACGACATCGAAGTCGACGACCCCGAGGAGGACAGCGAGAACGACAGCAATTACGGCGACTGGCTGTGGCGCGGCGAGGGAGATCCGGACGACGAACCGGAACCATCCTGGGTGGGTTCGCCGGAACCCTCCTCGAGCGAGACGACAGCGGGTAAAGACGTTACTGCCAGTGGGGCGAACGGCCCGGAAGCTGCGGTCGACGATGGCCCAGCGGACGCCGACCCAGCGGACGCGAGCGAATCCGGTTCCGGCGACGGGCCGTTGAATACGGGCGACGGCACGGAGACGGTCGGAGATATACTCACGCATACGACTCCGGACAACCAAAGCGACGGAGACGAGGAGACGGAAGAACGTAGCGAGTCGGGGGCGGACGGCGAGTCTGCGGTCGAACCGGATTCGGCGGACGAACCGGAGTCGGGCGGCGAGTCGGCGACCGAACCGGAGTCGGCAGCCGAATCGGAGTCGGCGGACCGACAACCGATACCGGGTGTCCCGAAAACGTCAGAAGGACCGGTTGGCGTCCCCGAATCCCAAGGCGGGGCTGGCGGCGGTTCCTCGGCCCAGACGGATTCGGACCAGAAGCAATCGGGCGGTTCCCAGCGAACCACGAATCACGGTGAGGCGACCGACCCGGACGACATGACGTTAGCGTTGACCTACGAGGCGATCAATCGACTCGAGGATCCGCAGTTCGTCGTCTCGAGCGCCCGTAGCTGGAGCGACTGGCTCGGTATTGTGGGAAAAGTGTCGACGCCGGCTATTCGGAAGTTCCAGCGCGACGAAGGGATCGACCTCGACTTCTTCGGCGGCTCGGAGACCGGTCCGGGCGAGCGACTCGCCGATATCACGCCGGATTCGATGTTCTATGCGGAGCGAATGGTTCTCGTCGGTGCCCCGGGCGATGAACGGATCGCGGAAGCCGCAGATTGGGAGTTTATTCCCCTACAGACTGCGGCGGAGAAGGCGGACTGGGAGATCGAACACGAAAACTGAGTCGACTCTCGTTTCTTCGGTGTGTGAACCGGTCGAACAATGCAATCTGCCGGTCGCTCATCCACTGTGGAGCATTCTCGCTCGGCAATCCGAACAGTAGTCGAAGATACTTTCCTCGGCGTTCGGTGCCATTCCCGAAACGGTGTCCCCGATTCGGTCTTCGATCGCGTCGGCGGTCGCCTCGCTCGTAAACTCCTTTCCGCAACCGGCACACGCGAGCATCGACCCTTCGTACAGTTCGGTCCAAGACGGCTCCTCGCCCGTTCTGTTTTCGGGAAGCAAAGAGAGATCGAGTCCATCGGAGACGCTCAT
The DNA here is from genome assembly GCF_055379965.1 of Halostagnicola alkaliphila. Classification (NCBI taxonomy): domain Archaea; kingdom Methanobacteriati; phylum Methanobacteriota; class Halobacteria; order Halobacteriales; family Natrialbaceae; genus Halostagnicola; species Halostagnicola alkaliphila. The sequence continues at coordinate 1,645,436 of NZ_AP043826.1, forward strand.
GACATCCTCGACGCAAACATCCTCGCAGAGCCCGCAGTTGACACACCGTTCGTGGTTGAACTCGAGGCCCATATCCGTCCGACGGAGCGCGTCCGTCGGGCAGTAACTCGAGCACGTCGGCGTCAGCGTACAGCCGTCTTCGACCTCGACGACGCCGAAGTCTTTCAACCCACGGATCACTTCCCGCTCGGGGTCGACGTGTTCGGTGATCGCGCGCACGCTCTCGAGCGTCCATCCGTGGCTATCGAACGGCGGATTCTCCCGCTCGGGATCGTCGATCTCACCGGTCGCCTCGTGCTCGCCCGCTGGAATCGGCGACTCCTCGAGGGTGTCCGTCGCGAACTCCGAGAGATCATTGATGAAGGCGGTCGGCTGTCCCGGTTCGGGAGCGAAGAATCCGACCCGTTCGCCGAGACCGAGGTCGCTGGTCGCCTGGTTGAGTCGTTCGACGAGTTCCGCCTTCGGATCGGGTCCGGAGTGCAGACAGCTTCCGCCACAGCCGACGACGGCGACGCCGTCTGCCCCGGCCGCAAGCGCGTGAAGAACGTGCGCTTCGCCGACGGTATCCGCGCAGTTGACTTCGACGGGAAGTATCGGCGGGTATTCGACGGCCGCTCGTCCCGAGGCCGCCATCCGGCCGTACTCGCGAAGCGCTTCCTGTGCTTGTTCCGAGCAGACGAAGGCGACGATCGGAGTGTCGATACCCGGATCCGAGCCGCCGAGAAGGCTACTGACGAAGCCGCCGTCGTCCGAGGAGTAAAGCAACGCCTCGACCTCCCGAGCGATCCGTTCGTTGCCCGGTTCGTCCAGTTTCGTTGCGCCGGTCGGGCAGGCGCTGGTACAGGCCCCGCAGTTCTGACAGCTTCCGAGATCGAAGGAGACTTCGTCCATCGCCGGTCGGTCAACCGCGCCGTGCGGACAGGCGTCGACGCACTCGTCACACCCCTGTTCGCCGGCGTGACCCGACGCGCAGACGTCCATATCCAGATCGAGAAAGTCGAGTCCCTCGAAGCCGCCGAGCAGCCGCTCGATGGCGTTGACCGTCGCCGCGTCGACCTCGCCGGTGTGGAAGCCGCGCTGGCCGCCGACAGTGCCGTCGTCGCCCGCAGGGTAGACGATCTGGTCGAACTCGAGCGTTCGCTCGACGCCTTCCATCTCGATCGCATCGGTCGGACAGACGGTGATCCACTCGCCAATCGGCGCTTCGGGATCGATGTCGACGGGCGTGCTGGTGACCATGCCATCGGGTCCCTCGTGGACGCACTTCATGCACGAAATACAGTCGTCCGTCACCCGCGCCTCGAGCGTCACCTCGAACTCGCTGTAGGAGCCATCGACGTCGGTCACAACTCCGCGCTCGACGGCGACGTTCTCGAGGTCCCCATCCGATGTCTCGAGTTCGTTTCCGTTCGCGATCAGCGTGATGTCTGCGGATTCGGCGAGCGTCTCGGCAACGGCCGCGTCGCCGACGACGGCGATGTCGTGGCCCGCCCGGTGGATACTCGTCTGGGGGAGCTTGTCTCGCTCTCGACGGGCATTTGCGGCGTTGACGAGCCTCGCGGTTTTATCGGTTGCAGCCTCGCGCTCGTGGACCCAGCCGGCGCTCTCTCGTTGGTCGACGAACTCGATATCGGCCGAATGTACCCCATTCTCTTCGGCGACCTGCGTGATTTTCTCCTGCGCTTTTGCTTCCGGACACGTCACGACCATCTCGTCCAAGTCGTACTCCTCGATCACCTGTTCGACCGCGCCGATTTTCTCCCCACAGAGCAGACTCGAACTCGCCGAGACATCGACGTCGTCGATGTTCTCTCGAGCCTCCTCAAGGTCGATGTCGCACGTCCCCGCGCACGAACAAACGAACGCTCCCGTGTTCATTGATTTCACGTTGCGAAAGCGGAGACGTAAACCTGTCGTGATTGATAGTCGCAGAATGTAATTTATTTTGGCACGACCCTGTTCGAAACCCTCTGGTAATACACATCGAGCGTGATCCGTCACGCTTGAGAAAGCGGCCGTGCGAAAGTCGACCGGCTCTGTGAGGTATATCGTCGAATCGATTCCGCCCCGAGTGTGATCTCGAGAGGTAAAGGGTTCTCGGAGGTCTTCTTGTATAGATTTGTCTGGGAGATGACTCGCTCAGAGAACAGCAACTATCTCGCCACGTCGCGATTCGACGAAATTTCACGTCTCGTTGGAATCATTGGGGGTCAAGCGACGGGCGGCAATTGCGCCCCCAACCGTAGCTGTAGCGCCTGCGATAACGCCGAAACCAGGTGTTGTGTCGGCAGAGCTTTCGTTGTCGCGCTTGTCAGCATCTCCTCCATCCGACTCGCCCTCTGTCGAACTCTCGTTGTCGGTATCTGTTTCGTCGTCAACTGGCGAATCCGGCGTGTACTCATCTGACGAGTCGTTGTCATCGGACACTTCGTCATCCACCGGTGGATCCGGCATTTTAGCGACCCCCAACGCGTCGAGTGCCTCCTGTGCTGTGACGATTTCAAGGTCGTGGTCTAATGCGTTTTGAATGGCGAACTCGACTCGTTCGGCGGGGAGCGTATCATACTGGCTGTGCCCGCCGACAATCCCGAGAACGTCCCGATTGGCCACCGTCTCCATGAATTCAGCAACCTCTTCGTCGCTTGCCATGTCTGTCTCAATGTACCGACGAATCATCTCTGTCGGCACCAGTTCGTCAATTGGGTTGTATCCACCGCGTCCAGTTCGATGGTTCGGGACCGACTCGTAATATTCGGGAACGATCCGCTCGACAAGGCCATCGTATCGCCCTATGGGATAAACAAAGCCGGTCGCTGGAATCCCCCATTCGTTGATTCGGGATTTGCTTTCCGAGAGTATCTTGCGGGTGAAATCCTCGGTGTAACGGATGACCGCATCGTCTGATTTGATTTTTTTGCCGACCTTCGATTCGAGATCGATGTAGTCGCCTTTTTCGTTTGTCCCGCTACCGCTGACTGTCCCGGTAGCTATCTCCTCACCGCTGGTGACAAGCGCGATGGGATCACCCGCGTATTGGCCGTGCCTGTTGACGTCGACATAAATTCGGCTATCGGTCGGATCACAGTCCTTTTTCAATGGGATATGCCCGAGCGCTCTGTGCTTGAGCGTGTGCGACATAACCTCCCAGCCGGCATCGTACATCTCCGTAACGTGATCTGGATCCATGAACTCTGTCGATCTGTCCATCAATCCAGGGCAGACGGCTATACACCCTGGCACACCGTATTCTTGATGAACTGGGAACGTCTCTGTATAGTCTTCGAGCGGACTGTCATCGTACGTGAATACGACCATCCCCGAAGTTTCACCCGCAGCTGCCGTAAATGGAAGCGAGGTCCCTGCTACTGTAACCGACCCAGTTGTAAGAACCTCCCTTCGTGTCATCATATGAAACGTATTTATTTCTAATATCATAAACGTCTTCATATATCCTTTAGAATCCATTAGGTATTATCATAGAATATTAGTATAGGCTATTAGGAAGAGCCATTCCTTAGTTATTCCAATTCGGTTTATGGTCCGATCCAAGAGCACCAATAACGAACTTTCCAACCATGTGCGAGAGATCGCATCGAATCGTCTGCTCGAGCACGACGTGGCCGCCTGAAGACACGATTGACCCCTCGAATATCCGGCGCGCCGGCGATGCAAAATAGCTGACAGCGTTTGAAAGTAAGCTATCGAATTTGCAGTAGCAGACGTTCAGACCCGCCTCTCCTGTGGTCTGTACGGTCTAAGCAGGTGTAAGTTCGCTCGGTGAAACCGAGAGACGTGAGCAAGATTTCAACAAAGCCGGTGTGAGATGCCCAAGCGATTAACTGAACGACAGATCGTGCCGATTGCCCCCTGGATATCCTCCCGTCAGGTTATCATCTCCGCGCCCGACGCGGAGAGTTCGACGGTAACGTCTTGGCGCGTCTGCTCGCTGATCTGATCGAGATTCCGGGTGAGCACCTCGAGAATGTCGGCCGGTTCCGGATAGACGAGCGTCGTCCCGTCATTGTCCTCGATCACGAGTTGGGTGTCTCGAAGCGTCACGGTGTCGTTTTCGATACCCGCGACGATCACCGACAGCGCCTCTGCACCGCCGGGGTCCCCTTCGTCGACCTTCGTAATGTACACCGAATCGAGCGAAATGATGTCCTTGAACTCCCGGATTTGCTCGGCGCAGTTGACCATATCTTTCGTAATCGCCGTCTTCTGGTCGTTCCCGTGGGCCCCCGTATGACACTGCTTGCACACCCGTAGTTCCATCTGCATACGGATTCGTTGTGGGCCGACCGCCATGACAATTACGACTCGGTGAACGAATTCGTCGATTACTCGAGGAGCGGTGGTCGACAAGTAGTTTCTACTGAACGAAATGTGCTCGAGCCCCGCCGAAATCGGTACCGGCCGTGAAATCGTCACGGTGGCGCGGTTCGTTCGGTTGGGGCTGTCTCGAGGTGAAGTACTCCCAGAAAATCACTGACGGTAATTATAGTCCCGGGCAGATTCGAACTGCCGTCATAGGCTCTCTTCCGTGACGGAACGAACCGGACACGACCAAAGGCCCATATGATTGGCCACTACACCACGGGACTTCATCAGACGATAGGAAACCCTCGCACAATAGTGTTACTTTTCTCCTTGACGTGAGACCGATATCGTTCCCGCCTCTGCCAATCTGTGGCAACTACGACAGAGGGTAATTACGTTCTCGAGCGTGTGCGCATCTGCTGTGTCCTCGAACTCGCGTACAGGGATACTGTGATGCACGTCAGGGTTTTGCCCAAGCTGATCCGCACAGTCGCCGCAGTGCTGACATTCGTAGCCGTCTCGCTCGAGTGCTAACCGCCGAACGTTCCACCACGATTGCCCATAGGTGATTGGCCCACCGCTCCACTGATGATGATCAGAACCGACGACGTTCTCAGAGAGCCACGTCCCATAGCAATCGAGGGAGCAAAAAAAGCCGTACTCTTGGCTCTCGATCTCTGCTGGTCGCCGCTCTAATCTGCCGTCGCAATTTTTGCAGTGGACCGTTATTCGCTCTCCTTTCGTCGAGTAGTTTTCCGGAAGCAATCCATCTGCATCGGCTACACAATCGGGACAGTACAGCCCGTCTTTGTCGGAAGGGTAGTACGAAAACGTCGCCTCACAAGTTTTACAGGTCCCGGTTCGTTTTGCATCTCGCCAATTCCCATTGTGCTCTCCTGCGTTCGGATTACAATCGTCGCAGTACGACCGACGCGCTTTCGGGTCGTAGAACTCGAGAGAACACCCTTTGCACGTTCGGTTTGGAAGCGGCTCCTCGTGGACTTTCGTATGGTGTTGGCGCATGCCCCGTTCGCTCCCGAGGACCTTCCCGCAGGTCGGACACTCCATATTGGGGTTCGCCTCCTTTTGTAATATAAACAGTCGGCCGCGATCGAGCGGCCGGCTCGAGAAATACAACGCGCCGACAGAAGACGGCTGAAACTGACCGATGTCGAGCGCTACAGGTAGCCTTCTTCAACCAGTCGATCGATTCCTTCGCGGAGGCGCTCCTCGCTCGCGGCGTAGGAGATCCGCGCGTAGCCGGGCGTGCCGAACGCGCTACCGGGAACCGTCGCGACGTGGGCGTCTTCGATCGCCCCTTCACACCACGCTTGATCGTCGTCGTCCACCGGGAGCATCATGTAGAACGCGCCCTCGGGAACCGCCACGTCGACGCCTTCGTCCTCGAGCAATTCCACGACGAGATCCCGTCGTTCTTCGAACGCCTCGGTCATCTCCGCGACAGCTTCGTCGGTGTTCTCGAGCGCCTCGAGGCCGGCGTGCTGGACGAAGTTCACGGCCGAGGAGACCGAATGGCTGTGGAGCTTCCCGGCCTGGTCGATCAGTTCTTCGGGGCCGGCGAAGTAGCCCAGGCGCCAGCCGGTCATCGAGTAGGCCTTCGAGAAGCCGTTTACCGTGATCGTGCGGTCGGCCATTCCCTCGAGCGTGCCCAGGCTGGTCGGCTCGACGCCGTAGGTGATCTCCTTGTAGATTTCGTCGGAGATGACGGTGATGTTGTGCTCGACGGCCAGGTCGCGGACGCCCTCGAGCGCGGCGTCGGAGTAGACGGCACCCGTGGGGTTCGACGGCGAGTTGACGATCAGCAGTTCGGTGTCGTCCGAGACGGCCTCGCCCAGATCGTCGAGCGCGGGCTCGAGTTGGAAGTCGTGTTCGGAGAGGTCGACGCGGGCGAGGTCGCCGCCGGCCATCTTGACCATCGCCTCGTAGGAAACCCAGGCGGGGTCGAGCAGGGCGACCTCGTCACCCTCCTGAATGAGTGCCTGAACGATTTCGTACAGCGCCTGCTTCGCGCCGGGGGTGACGATGATGTTTTCGGGACCGTGATCGAGGCCGTCGTCGGCCAGCTTGTCGGCGATCGATTCTCGAAGCTCGAGGATCCCCGCGGAGGTCGTGTAGCCGGTGTGACCGGCGTCCATCGCATCCTGACCCGCCTGAATGATGTTCTCGGGGGTCGGGAAGTCGGGCTCGCCGACGGAGAGGTCGACGACGTCTGCGCCGTCGGCCTCGAGTTCGGTTGCGAGTGCGGAAATCGCGAGCGTTGCGGACGGTTCAACTCGGCTGACACGGTCGGTGAATTCCAAGGTCATTGTTACTCTGAATCGGTAGCTGAACGCGAATCGGCATCCGACTGCGGATCGGCGTCGGGAAGTTCGGCGACGAGATCGAGCGCGCCGTCGACGGCTTTCGCGGCGTTTTCAATTCGTTCGCGCGCTTCGGCGGCGGACATACCGGGGCCCGTTACGCCGAGTGTAACGGGTGTATCACGCTCGAGGCTGACATCAGACAGTCGCTGGGCGGTCGCGTCGGTGATCACTTGATCGTGGTCGGTGTCGCCGGTGATGACGGCTCCGATGACAACGACGGCGTCGACCGCTTCACGGCGTGCGAGCCGATCGGCCGCCAACGGCGCGTCGTACACTCCCGGAACCTGCACCGTCCGGGCCACCTCCGCGCCTGCGGCGCGTGCGGCCTCCAGCGCCTCTCGTTCCATCTGCTCGGTGATCGGGCGGTTGAACTCCGCGACCACCACTCCGAGCGTGGTCATACGCGAGCGGTAGAGAGGGCGGGTAAAAGAGGTAACGTTCTTCGCGAACGATCGCACGGAACGAAGTCGGCCGAGACCGTCGCGTCGGCTTTCGTCGCCGACCGGTATCGGACTGCCGTCTCGCTGACTCACTCGAAGAGGAGAACACACGGGAGCGTCTCCGGTTCTGCGACCCGCAACATCGTGTAGGAGACTCCCGCCAACCCGCCCAGAAACGACGGGTCGTCGATCTGTGTCTGCTCGTCGGACGTCCGATAGGACCCGATCGCGGCTTTTCGGGCAAGACACTCGTCCAGTGTCGTCGTCGGCGACGGTACGCTGCGCTCGGTGCGTCTCGTGGCTGCGTTGAGAAATTCGATGCGACCGCAGTTCCCATCACTGAGGTCGTCTACCGGTAACAACTCGTCGACGGCCAGCCCGTCGAGAGCCCGCAAAACGTCGCGTTCGAAGAGTTCGTGATCGGCCGACGACTGCATCCCGAGTCGCGAGAGACCGATTCCGCTCCGTCCGTAACTCCACCGATCGGAGAACTCATCGTCGGCCCAGGGTCTTCGATCCTCCCAACCCGAGGCAGTTTCGGAGTAGTGCTGTGTCTCGAACTCGACGGCTTCTATCGCCGCGGACAGATAGGCGTCGTCGCCGGTCACCTCGTACAACCGGACGAGCGAGTACGCGATTCCGCCGGCACCGTGTAAAAATCCGGTCAGCGGCGGACAGTCGTCGATGGTGTTCCACACGCGGAACCCACCTGTCGATTCGGACCGACTGTCGAGCAGATGATCGCCACACTCCGTCGCGATCGAAACGAGTTCGTCAGATTCGTACCGTTCGTCAAGTGCGAGGAGACCGAGGATGGTCCCCGCCGCTCCCCCGGAGACGTCGTACTGACGATCGGGGCCGAAGGCGTCCGTCCGTATCGACTCGGCGGCCCGAACGCCCGTCCGAAGCATCGCTTCGTCCTCGAGCAACGCACCGACGGTCGCGAGTCCGTAGATCACGGATCCGATCCCGGTCACTCCACCGTGTTTCGACATCGACGGGGTGACCCGCGCGGACTGGACCGATCGAAGGGTCGGTGCGATTACGTCGCGCGCGACGGCTGCGTACCGGTTTTCACCGGAGAGTCGGTACAGACTCGCGGCCAGAAGTGCGACCCCGCCGGACCCGACGTGTAGCGTCTCGTCGAACGGGTGGATCGTCAGCCGATCGGTCGTGTCGATCGACTCTACCCACGTCCAATTCAGTTCCTCGCTTCCCCGCGTTGACCCGAGTCGGTGAATCCGATCGAATATCTCCGCTGCTTCGGATCGGAACGAGGCTCCGTCGGTCGACGGATCACCGGAGCGAACCGTTCCTTCGAGAGAAGTTGACGGATCCGGTTTCTCCCCGAGTGTGCCCCGTATCAACTCGAGTTGCGTGTTCATATCCGTAATCGAAGCCGAATCGATCCGATCTCGACTTCGGCTGATACCGGAGACTCCGGCGTCGACGCCCGTCGCGTCACCGTCGAATTCGATCTCTGTTCGGTCGGTTTCGGACGTGAATCGGGGCGGGTCCAGCCGCCGCAGCTCCACGCGCTCGGAATCGTAGAGTTCCCACGGAACGTCGCCCGAAACGGTCCCGTCGCAAAACGGGACCGCCAACTCCTCCATCGCCACGCCGAACCGGAACCCGTCACTGAGCGAAGCCCGCGAACACATCTTTCGCAGAAGGGTCGCGTACACCTGTGTCGGTCGGTACACCAGTCTGTTTTCGACCGCCGAGAATCGATCGAATAGTTCGATCTCGTCGTACAGCGCCCCGGAATCTCGCAATTCGAGCACCGATCTGTACGTCTCTTCGAATCCGGTGGCGACCGCTGTCGCGTGCTCGTCCGGCGGCCGCGCGTGACCGTCTACCCTCGGTACGTTGTCGCTACGGTCGACGACCGGGTGCTCGCGTTCGACAGTCATCACGTCAGTGTTGACGGCTTCGAGTCGGGGCGAACTGACGTGGGTTAGCGTCGCGTCGTCGTCGGAGACACCGATTCCGGCCATCAGTTCGGACGTCTCTCCGCCACCGAGTTCCGCCGCCGAACCGCCGATCTTGTAGGGCAACAACAGACTCAACAGAACGTTGTTCTGCACGAACTGTTGAACGCCGGTCGGCATCGGGGAGCGATCGGGACCGACGTACGGATGGAAGATCGTTTCGGCGTCGACGAGGACGGGGGTAGAGCCCGCGCTGATCAAATTCTCGAGGTGACAGTCGGTGAACTCGAGAAAGTACGCAAGGCAACTAAGAGCGCCGGCACGGCGGTAGTATCGTTCGACATCGCGTTCGGTTCGACAGTCCCGTCGTTCGACCCACCCCATCCACCCGTAGTCGTCGCGACACACGTATGTCGGTTCGACGCCCATCGTGACCGGCAAATATTCGTCGAGGTCGGCGAGGATGTCGTAGAACGTCGCACCGGCCTCGACGCTTCGAGGTTTATACGCGACGGTTACGCCCGACTCGAACTCGACGCGCATTATCGCACGCCCGTCGCCGTGCGTGTCGTCCGCGAGGGAATAAATTTCGACGACGTCGCCGAGATCGCCGTCCTCGGTAAAGCGCTCTGCGAGTAGTTCGCGGTCGGACCGCAGGCGGCGGCTGAACTCCTCGAGGTGTTCGTACCACTGTCTGATCTGGGTCGTGAGCAGTCGAGCGAAGACCGGATACTCCAGACACAGAGACGAGAACGCGCCAGAAAAGAGCGCCTCGAGAAACTGATCGTAGTACGCCGTCGGTCGCTCCGTGAACGCGGAGGGATCCGCGTGAGCCAACTCTCGGTCGTGTGCGGCGACGTACGTTTTGAACTCGACGTACAGTATCCGTGAAAAACGAGTCTCGAACCGAACCCGGAACCACTCCTGCATGATCCCGATCGTTTCACCGGACAGGACCTCGAGAGCGATGTCGTCGAGTTGCTCTCGGGCGTGCTCCGCGATGGCTGCTGAAAGTGCACCGAACGGTTTCTCCCGCTCTTTGCGGACCCATTTTTCCGGATTTGGGATCAAATTCTCCGGAAATTCGTCCGGAGACCGTGACTCGAGCGTCGCTGCGAGTGCGTCTAACCGATCCACCCAGGTCGGTACCGCCTCGCCTTCGGCCAGCGTATCGACGCAGGCCGCCCGCCGTAGATCGTCTCGTGAACAATTAGCGCGTTCGATTCGGCGACGAAACGATTCCTCGTCGGGATACTGCTCGCGCCACGCTTCGACGCGTTCGGTAGCTACAGTGTCGTCGACAGCGTACTCGAAGGTGCCCGGATTCGAGAGCCGTTCGAGAAGCGTTTGAGACTGCGCGGCGATTCGCCGTCGTTCTGTTTCGCTGAATATTTCGCTCATGGTATTTCGGTGGCCACTGAACGATTATTCTGTTACTTTTCTAATTACTGTTTTGATTATATATTGGCGTTCGAGGTAGAAATACCGATCGCCGTCGAGATTTAAAGTACGCTTTGCATCGGATCTGTCGTCTCCTATCGCCGTGTTTGTCGGTGCGCTCTCGCGTGTTTTCGTCGTATTGCACCACATTTGATTCGAGTCGAGAATGAAGGATTGAACGCCACATTTTTCACTATCAGCTACGTACTGTAATCTAATGGATCGGGGAGCCGAAATTGGACTTTTCGCTGCTGCCCTCGGCGTTCCGATCGTCCTCTTGTTCGCGCTTTTGGGTTCGATGTTGGCCGCGGTGTTCGCACTCGCACTCGTCGTGAGTCTCACCGTCTCGTTCGCGGTCGCGGGGCGGCTCGCGGACACGCCTCACGGAGAACCCGAGTCGGCCGACTCCGGCGCGCGTGCCGAGAGGAACGCGCCCGATCCGCTCGAGGCGCTCCAAGACCAGTACGCACGCGGTGAACTCACTGAAGCGGAGTTCGAGCAACGGCTTGAAACTGTCCTCGATACCGAGCCGTCGGGCCCGAGCGATACTGCTGCGATTCGGTCCGACGAAGACACCGACCGAGAGCCTGAATTCGAACGTCCCTGATACTCCCGTCCTAACCGTTTCGGTGCGGTGAGTGTTGCAGACGCCGGCTCCGGTCGTTGTGCTGGATCGAGAGCGCGCCGGTCCCTCAGTAGTGACCCATAATGCCGCGCTCGCGGGTTTTCCCGACGAACCAACCGAAGATGACGTATCCAACGGCGAGATACGCGACGCTACTCGCCACGAGAGCCGTCAATTCGACCGGCGAAAACTCCCAGAGTCTGGCCCCGTCTATCATCGCTCGCGTCAAGAGGTCGCTACCGAAACTCAGCGGCAAGAGAGCCAGCATCGGCCCCTGAACCACTCCCGGAGCCGCGATCAGTCCCACAAAACCGAACTGGAGCAACTGCTGTACGTTCTCGATTCGCTTGTACAGCAAGGAGAGCCCGGCGACGAAGTAGCCGATTCCGACCGCCGGAAGGATCGTGACGACGAGCAGGGGAACGATCGTGACGACGTCGATCGCAAGCGATCGACCGGTGGTCACGAGCATCAGTCCCAGCAATCCGATCGCCAGCCCGGTGCTGACGACGACGTTAAAGATCGTCTTGACTCCCAGCACGCGGCCGATGCCGAACGGAGACATGTACAACTGCTCGAGCGTTCCCCACTGAGCTTCCTGCATGATGCTTCGGGCGACATCGAAGTACGCAGCACTCGCGGCCAGAAACAGGAAGAATCCGATGACGACGGTATCGAGGGCGCTATCGATGCTGTCACCGCCGACAGTTTGTCCGCCGAAAAAGACCATCGCAAACATGATGTAGACGCCGAGAAGCATCAGGACCGTGTTGAGCCAGTAGCGCTTGAGCAGGATGAACTGCTTTTCGAACACCGCAATTAGGAGTCTCTGATGGCTGGTCATTCGACTACACCTCACCGTCGTCGATGATGTGCAAGAAGACCTCTTCGAGGTCCGGCTCGACGGTGTCAACGGATACGAACGTTGTCGTCGACTCCCGAAGAACGTCCATCATCGCGTAGAACTCGTTTCCCCGCACGGCGGTCGTCTCGAAGCGGTGGCGATCCCCGCGGTCGGTCCACCGAGTGGCGCCGAATCGTTCGGTCAGTTCGGTCTGGACGTCGGTCGATAGTTGGCCCCGAACGGTGATGCGAAAGGTCTGGGTGTGAAAGACGTCCAAGAGATTTTCGACAGTGTCGTTGGCGAGTATCTCGCCCTCGTTCAAGATGATAACGCGATCACAGACCGCCTCTATCACTTGCATGTCGTGACTCGAGAGAAGCACCGTCCGACTGTCTCGAGTGACCAGTTGCCGAAGTTCTTGGCGCAACTCCAACGAACTCTCGACGTCGAGCCCGAGCGTTGGCTCGTCGAGAAACACGATCGGAGTCTCCCGGACGAGCGTACACGCCAGCGACGCCTTTTGTTTCATTCCTCGCGAGAGTTCGTTGACGGTGGTGTCGGCTTTCGATTCGAGACCGACCTGAGAGATGACTCGATCCACTCGATCCGGCTCAGCCGGTTCGTCCCCGAGGCGGGCGAAAAATCGGACGTTCTCACGAACTGTCAGTCGCCAGTAGATATTTCGTGCCCCCTCGAGCATCGCCGCCACCGATCGGTACACCGTTTCGGGCGACTCCTCGACGTCGGTTCCACAGAGTCGGGCGACACCGTCACTGGGTCGAACGAGACCCAGAAGCATTTTGATGGTCGTCGTCTTCCCGGCGCCGTTTGGGCCGAGTAGGCCGACGACAGTACCTTCCTCGACCTCGAACGAGACCCCGTCTACCGCGGTGACGGTATCCGAACCGGTTCCGTACGATTTCGTCACCCCGTTGACGGATACGACCGTCTCGGATCGGCCGTGGGAACGGGATTTGTCCTGTGAATATCGATTCGAAACTTCTGCCTCGCCGTTCATATATTAAACTGTCTCTCACCTATGCATTTAACACTTATTAGTAGTGTTAAATACATCTGCTTGTGAGATAGTGGTAAACATAGTGCGGTGTATTCGATGCGATTGACGGGACATTTTGCCAAATTCTGTTATTTCTGAGATTGATAGAATGATTTAAGTTTCTCTCCCTATATTTTCCATCTGGTTATGGCAGTTGTAAACCAAGATGTAGATGCGATCGGTGGATCAGCCAACCTGAAGAGCCAGTTTGATTCGACGTTCGAATCGGATACAGCGTCGAATCCGACCGTCCAACTCACGACGTGGACGACTGTTACCACGACGACTACCACCGGAACGGTCGACTAACGCAATCCCCCGTTTTCGACGACGACCGCAACGACATCCCGGATACTTTCCACCTATACATACAAAAGATTTAATTATTAGTAATATGAATAGTAGACTGGCTATGTCCACAGTTCAGAATACGATTGGCGGTTTCGAAGCAATGAAAGCCGACTTCGATTCGGAGTTCGACATTCGCGAACTCGCTCCGATCCGAGCCGACGATACGATTACGACCACGACGACGGTCACCGTTACGACCACGACGAGCGCGCCGTTTTCCTGTAGCTGCTGAACCGAACCGACCGGTCGAGCGGCTATTTCGTTTTGTCGATCCACCGTTTGAGGACCGACCGCGGTAGCAAAGCGGAACGCGAATCACTAATTCTTAAACGCAGTCGCTGTTAATGACTGCCCGATGACGACGCTACAGTCGCCCGGACCGACGCTCGGGGTCGTCGGCGGCGGCCAACTCGGACGGATGCTCGCCGAAGCGGCAGGCCCGCTCGGCGTGGAGGTTATCGTTCTCGATCCGACGCCTGACTGTCCCGCAGCGCCGCTCGCTCGAGACCAGATCATCGCCGAGTTCGACGACGAGGAGGGGATTCAACAGCTCGCGGAGCGATCGGACGTCCTCACCTTCGAGATCGAACTCGCCGATCAGGAGGTACTCGAGCGCGTGAGCGACGAGTCGGGAACCCCGGTTCACCCGCGACCGGGAACGCTCGAGACGATCCACGACAAACTCGTCCAGAAACGCGAACTCGAGGACGCCGGGATTTCGGTCCCGTCGTTCCGGGCCGTCGAAGATGCCGACGATATCCGCGATTCGATCGACGACTACGGCGCGCCGGTGATGCTCAAGGCCCGAACCGGCGGCTACGACGGACGCGGGAACGTCCCCGTCGAGTCGAAAGCCGACGCGGAAGCGGCTCTCGAGTCGGTCGCCGGCCCCGCGATGGTCGAATCGTTCGTGGACTTCTCTCGGGAGGTTTCGGTCATCGCGGTCAAGGGATACGGCGAGACGGCGACGTTCCCCGTGGGTGAGAACGTTCACGAGGACGAGATTTTGCGAGAGACGCTCGTCCCCGCGCGCACGGATCCCGATACTCGAGAGCGGGCCAAATCGCTCGCGACGGACGTGCTCGAGGTGATGGACGGACGGGGCGTCTACGGAATCGAGCTATTCGAAACTCCCGACGGCGACCTGCTGCTCAACGAAATCGCCCCGCGGCCGCACAACTCCGGCCACTGGTCGATCGAGGGAGCACACAGTTCTCAGTTCGAACAGCACGTTCGAGCCGTGCTCGGCTGGCCGCTCGGATCGACCGACCTTCGTTCCCCGACGGTTTCGACGAACCTGCTCGGCGACGTCGACGAGGAACGCGAAGCGACCTTACGAAACGTCGAGCAAATCCTCGAGACGCCGGCGGCCCACCTCCACTGGTACGGTAAGCGGGAGGTTCGGCCGCTGCGGAAGATGGGGCACGTGACCGTGAGCGCGCAGAAGAAAACTAGCACAGCAGGATTCGAGGACGAGGACGGAGAATCGAGCGAAGAAGCAATCCTCGAGTCCCACCTCGAGACCGCTCGAGCCCTTCGGGACGCGGTGACGTTTCGGACTGACTAACTACCTCGAACGCGGTACCCCACTCAATGGCAGACTCCGTGGAAACCCTCATCGATCGGCTGCACGACGAAGCGGAACAGGACAAACCAACCGAGGAGACGCCGGACGTGGGTATCGTCATGGGAAGCGATTCGGATCTCGAGGTGATGATGACCGGCGGTCGTCGTTCGGGCGCCTACGACGCGCTGGTCGACGAGCTCGGATTCGGCGAGCAAACCGATTACGAGCACGCGCCCGACGAACGCTTTACCTTCGAAACGTACGTCACCTCCGCCCATCGGACGCCCGACCTCATGACCGCGTACGCCGAAACGGCCGAGGAGCGCGGGCTCGAAGTTATCATCGCGGGCGCGGGCGGGAAGTCCGCCGACCTGCCGAATATGACGGCCTCGATCGCGTATCCGCTCCCTGTTATCGGCGTTCCAGTGCAGGAAAAATCCGTCGATAGCGTCATCGGAATGCCAACGGGAGCGCCGCTGGTGGCGGTCGACGCGGGGAAGTCGTTCAATGCTGCACTATCTGCCGCACAGATTCTCGCACGGCAGTACGACGACGTTCGCGAGCGCCTCGTTTCCTATCACGAGTCGCTCCAATCCGAGGTTGGAACGGTCTCTCGAGAACTGCACGACGATGGCGTTGCAGAATATTCGTCCAAGAGCCAATAGGGAACTGTCCTATGAAATTGTAACGTTCTGTTTCGACGACCGGTAATAGCATATTACCAGCAGAAATATCTCGATTCCCGTTTTTGGATGGTTGTTCATTTTTGAAACCCCCACAGCGGCCCGTTTGCTGCTAAATATACCGGAAACCCAAAGAATCAACCCTTATATGCATGCGGTTTGAACCTCCGAACGTTACGGAGATGAATGAATGGATCGCTGTGGGGATGCTGGCGTTCGTGGGATTACTGATTCCGCTCGGCATGATGGCGGTTTCGTATCTCATCCGACCCAGCGTACCCGAAACGAGCAAACGCGCCACCTACGAGAGTGGCGAGGTCCCGACCGGTGGGACGCGCATTCGCTTTAACATCCAGTACTATATGGTCGCACTTCTCTTCCTCGTCTTCGATATCGAAACCGTCCTCCTGTTCCCGTGGGCGGTCGTCTATCTGGATGCCGTCGAATCGGATGCCGTGTCCCTTCTCGAAATACTCGGTCCGATGCTGTTGTTCGTCGCGATACTCCTCGTCGGACTCGCCTGGGCGTGGCGCAGCGGTGCAGTACAGTGGGCACGAAGTCCGTACCAGGTCGAAGCGGAGGCTGATCGACCATGAGCAACGAACCCCGCCAACAAATCTACGACAGTACCGCCCCCTCGACTGATACCCGAGAAGCGCGAATGGGCGAGGGACTCGACAATCGATTCAACTCGAAGCTTCGGGAGGCCTTCGGTGCGTCGCCGTTCATCCTCACGAAGTTCGACCAGTTCATGAACTGGGTTCGAGGAAACTCGATGTTCATGCTACAGTTCGGGATCGCCTGCTGTAGCATCGAGATGATTCACACGTACGCGATCAAACACGACCTCGACCGATTCGGTGCCGGTGTGCCGCGTGCGTCGCCGCGACAGGCCGACGTGATGATCGTCCCGGGGACGATCGTCTCGAAGTTCGGACCGCGAATGAAACGCGTCTACGACCAGATGCCCGAACCGAAGTTCGTCGTCGGGATGGGGTCGTGTACGATTTCCGGCGGCCCCTTCCAGGAAGGCTACAACGTCGTCAAAGGTGCCGAGGAGATCATCCCGGTCGACATCCACGTTCCCGGCTGTCCCCCTCGGCCCGAGGCGCTTGTCTACGGCGTCGCGAAACTTCAGGAGCGGATCAAAAACGGCGAATCCTCTCCCGTCGTCGTCAAGCCGTACGAACTCGAACAGTTTGGCGACTTGCCGAAGGACGAACTCGTCCAGAAACTGGCGGACGACATCGACGAGGAGGATCTCGTCATGCGCTACAATTGGGCTGATTCACCATGAGTACCGAAATCGAACGACGACCGCAGGACGTCGACGTCACCGAAGACGAACTCGAGGCGCTGATCGGCGACCGCGCGATCGGTCGCGACGATCACCTCAATGCGCCCGGATTCGTCGTCAATCCGGACGACGTTCAGGAGGTCCTCTTCGATCTGCGCGACGAGGCGGGGTTCGATCACCTCTCCTGTCTCACCGCACAGCAGTACGAGGATCGATACGAGTCGATCTACCACTTAAAGAAGTACGTCGACCCGACACAGGAGGTTAGCATCGTCGTCCCGACGAGCCTCGACGATCCCGTCAGTCAGTCCGCGGAGCCAGTCTTCCGAACGGCCGACTGGCACGAGCGCGAAGCGTTCGACCTCGTCGGTATCGATTACGAGGGCCACCCGGATCCGCGACGGATCCTCCTTCCGGAGACGTGGCAAGGCCACCCGCTCTCGAAGGAGTACGATCAGACGAAACCCCAACTCGTCACGCTTTCTGAGCACGAAAACCCGATTCAGCCGGATCACGTCGACTCGGAGTCGGACACGATGTTCCTGAACGTCGGTCCACACCACCCGGCGACACACGGTGTGCTCCACATCAAAGCGGTTCTGGACGGCGAAACTGTCCTCGACGTCGATCCCGACGTCGGCTATCTACACCGCTGTGAGGAGCAGATGTGCCAGCAGGGGACCTACCGCCACCAGATCATGCCGTATCCCGACCGCTGGGACTACGTCTCCTCGGGCTTGCTCAACGAGTGGTCCTACGCTCGAGCGGCCGAGGATCTGGCGGACATCGAGGTACCCGAGTACGCACAGGTCATCCGAACGATGGGTGCCGAACTCTGTCGGATCGCCTCGCACATGCTGGCGCTAGGTACGTTCGCGCTGGACGTTTACGGCGACTTTACGGCCGTCTTCCAGTACGCCTTTCGCGACCGAGAAGTCGTTCAGGACATCCTCGAAGACCTCACCGGTCAGCGGCTGATGTTTAACTACTTCCGGCTCGGCGGCGTCGCCTGGGATCTGCCGGAACCCCGCGACGAGTTCATCGCACAAACGCGCGATTTCCTCGACGAACTCCCGGCCAAGGTCGACGAGTACAACAACCTCATCACCTCGAACGAGATTTTCCAGATTCGCTGCGTCGACACGGGAATCCTCGAGCCCGAGGTCGCCAAAGAGTACGGCTGCACGGGGCCCGTCGCTCGCGGCTCCGGCGTCGATATCGACCTTCGGCGAGACGATCCGTACGGCTACTACGAGAACCTCGATTGGGACGTTATCACCGAAGACGGCTGTGACAACTACTCTCGAGTGCTCGTCCGGATGCAGGAAGTCGAAGAATCCGCGAAGATCATCGAGCAGTGTCTCGACTTGCTCGAGGAGTGGCCCGAAGACGAACGGGAGGTCCAGGCGAACGTCCCGCGGACCCTCAAACCGGACGCGGACACGGAAGTTTACCGCGCCGTCGAAGGCGCGAAAGGCGAACTCGGCATCTACATCCGATCGGACGGGACGGACAAGCCCGGCCGGTTCAAGATCCGAAGTCCGTGTTTCCACAACCTCTCGGCGCTCGAGCAGATGGTCCAGGGCGAGTACATCCCTGACCTGATCGCGTCGCTGGGCAGCCTCGACATCGTCCTCGGCGAGGTGGATCGATGAGCCGGGGCGCGACAGCGGAGTCGTTGCAGGTCGCCGGCCCGCTGCAAGTCGGCGAGCCGCTGCTTCCCGAACGGATCAGCGACATCACCGGACTCGGCGAGTTCGGGGTGGCCGGCGAACTAACCGCCGCGTTTCTCGCCGCGTTCCTCGTCGGTAACTTGATGCTCGCGATGACCGGCGTCGCCGGTCCGTGGGCGAAACGAAAGATTACCGCCGCGTTCACGGATCGGATCGCGGTGAACCGTGCTGGTCCAGCCGGACTGTTCATCATCGTTGCAGACGCCGTTCGACTCCTCTCGAAGGAGAACATCATCCCGGAAAACGCCGATCGGCCGGCCTACGACCTCGCGCCGATCGTCGTCGCGTCCTCGGCGATGCTCGGATTCGCGGTGATTCCGATGGGCAGCGGCGTTCAACTCGCGGACCCCGAAGTCGGGCTCGCCTTCGTCTTTGCCGTCGCCGGAATCGCAAGCCTCGGATTGGTGATGGCCGGCTACGCATCGGCGAACAAGTACTCGATGCTCGGCGGACTCCGTGCGGTCGCACAGAACGTCGCGTACGAAATTCCGCTCGTCGTCACCGGGATGTCGGTCGTCATCTTCGCCGGCTCGCTGCAGATGAGTACGATCGTCGACGCCCAGACACAGACGTTACTCGAGTTCGGATTCGTCTCGATCCCGGCCTGGTACGCGCTCGTCAATCCCTTCGCGTTCGTCCTCTTTCTGACGGCGAACTTCGCGGAGGTCGGGCGGAACCCGTTCGACACGCCGGAAGCACCGACCGAGATCGTCGCCGGCTACCAGACCGAGTACTCCTCGGTCTACTTCGTCCTGATCTACCTCGGGGAGTTCTTACACATCTTCCTCGGCGGGGCGATCATCGCGACGATCTTCCTCGGTGGACCAGCCGGTCCCGGCCCTGAACAGTTAGGAATCGTCTGGTTCCTCATCAAGATCTGGGGCGTATTCATGCTGACACAGTGGCTCCGCTCTGCGGTGCCACGGGTCAGAATCGACCAGCTAATCGAAATCGGCTGGAAGGGCCTGTTGGTCCTTTCCTTTGCGAACCTTGTGCTCACCGCGGTAATCGTGGGGCTGATAGCATGATTGGGATACTCAAATCGATGGCAACGACGATGAAGCACGCACTGGATGGCTCTACGTTCACCGTGGAGTACCCCGAGACTGCGCCGGACGTCTCGCCGCGGTTCCGCGGCGTCCACAAGTTTAGCCAGGAACGCTGTATCTGGTGTCGCCAGTGCGAGAACGTCTGTCCGAACGATACGATTCAGATCGTGATGGACGACAAACGCAACGGCGAACAGTACAACCTCCACATCGGACAGTGTATCTACTGTCGACTCTGCGAGGAGGTCTGTCCAGTGGACGCGATCTTGCTCACCCAGAACTTCGAGTTCACGGGTGACACCAAGAACGATCTCGTCTACAACAAAGAACAGCTCAAAGCGGTGCCGTGGTACAAAGACATCGACCCGCTCGAGTCCCGAGAACCCGATCGGGGCGCCTGGATCGGCGAAGGCGAAGGGGAGGTCGATTATCAATGATGGAGGCGATCGCGTTCTCCCTGTTCGCGATCATCACCCTCTCGAGTGCGCTCGGCGTCGTTCTCTTCAAGGATCCGTGGCACTCGGCGCTTATGCTCGGGATTTCCCTGTTGAGCGTCGCGGTGTACTACGTCATGCTCGCCGCGGAATTCATGGCGATGATGCAGGTCCTGGTCTACGTCGGCGGCGTGCTCATCCTCATTACGTTCGCCGTCATGCTGACCCAGCGTGACGCGAGCGAGATCGACGAGCAGGAGGTGACAAAGTCGTGACAACACGACCGGAACTCAGGCTTGGTTCGTTTCTCCTCCCCGGCGTGCTCGCGGTCGCACTGTTCGGAATGATGGCGGCAATCGTGTTGAACACCTCCTTTACCGGATCGATGCAGGGGTTCCCGAACGGGATTTCGATCACGTCCGAGATCGGCTACGCGCTGTTCGATCTCGAGCCGCTGCAATCGACCGAGGGATCGATGGGCAACACCGAGCCGTTCCTCGTTTCGTTCTTCCTGGTTGCGATCGTCTTAGACGCCGCACTCGACGCCGCGCTCGTCCTCGCGAAACGCGAAGACGAGGGCGAACCGGTCGCGGCGCTCTCGAGCCAATCGACTGGTGTAAATGCGGGTCGGCGCGGCAACATCGCCTCGGTTACCGACGATGATGCCGAGTTCCGATCCGGATCGGGATCGACGGACGATGGATCCGTCCAGACCGACGGAGGTGAGGACGCATGATCGGTATCGAACACTACGTCGTGCTCTCGATGGCCCTGTTCTGTATCGGGCTCTTCGGCGTTCTCACCCGGCGGAACGCACTCATGTTCCTGATGTCCGTCGAGTTGATGCTCAACGCGGCGAACATCAATCTGGTCGCGTTCGCGTTCTATCACGGCAACATCACGGGACAAATCTTCGCGTTGTTTACGATAGCGTTGGCCGCCGCGGAGGTGGCCATCGGTCTCGGTATTATCCTGGTACTGTATCGCAACTTCCGTGACGTCGATGTCACGGTCCCGTCGAAGATGAGGTGGTAAGACGATGGAAGGGTTCTTTACATACGCACCGGCGATAGCACTGCTCCCCCTCGCGGCGTTCGTCGTCGCGCTCTGCTTTGGCAACGCGATGCCGAAGAAGGGTGCCATCGCGGGTATCTTCGCGACGGCCGGCTCGCTCGGTCTCTCGCTGTTGATGCTCGCGGCCGTCGCGAGCGGCGAGGTACACCACGAAACGTACTACGAATGGGCGGTCGGCGACACGGCGGGCCACACGGCCGCCGAGGGAATCTCGTTCACGTTCGGGATCCTGATCGATCCGCTCTCGGCGCTGATGCTCGTCATCGTTTCGCTGATCGCATTGCTCGTCCACGTCTTCAGTCTCGGTTACATGAACGCCGAAGGCGAGAAGGGTCTACCGCGGTACTACGCCGAACTCGGGCTCTTTACGTTCAGCATGCTCGCGTTCGTCTTCGCGGACAACCTGCTGATGGCGTTCATGTTCTTCGAGCTCGTCGGGCTCTGTTCGTACCTCCTGATCGGCTTCTGGTTCCGAACGAAGTCCGCGCCCTCGGCCGCGAAGAAGGCGTTTTTGGTCACTCGATTCGGTGACTACTTCTTCCTGGTCGGCGTCGTCGCCATCGGCGCGACGTTCGGGACACTCGCCTTCGCGGGCGACGGGTCGTTCGTCGCGGAAGCCGAGGCCGCCATCGACGGCGGCGAGACGCTGTTCGGCTTCGACGCCGGGACCTGGGTCACGATCACCGGCTTACTCGTGTTAGGCGGCGTGATCGGGAAATCCGCGCAGTTCCCGCTTCAGACCTGGCTTCCCGACGCGATGGAGGGGCCGACGACCGTCTCGGCGCTCATTCACGCGGCGACGATGGTCGCGGCCGGCGTCTACCTCGTCGCGCGAATGTTCGGCTACTACGCACTTAGCCCGGAGGCGCTCGCGATTATCGCCTTCGTCGGCGGCTTTACCGCACTGTTTGCGGCCACGATGGCCGTCGTCAAAGACGACATCAAACAGGTGCTGGCGTACTCGACGATCAGCCAGTACGGGTACATGATGCTCGGCCTCGGCGTCGGCGGCTACGTCGCCGGGGTTTTCCACCTGATGAACCACGCCTTCTTCAAGGCGCTCTTGTTCCTCGGGGCCGGTGCTGTCATCATCTTGATGCACCACGAACAGGACATGTGGAAGATGGGCGGCCTCAAGAGCAAGGCACCCGTCACCTACTACACGTTCCTCGCGGGCGCCCTCGCACTCGCGGGCATCATCCCCTTCTCGGGCTTCTGGTCGAAAGACGAAATCCTCTACGACGCGATTATCCTGGGCCTCGAGAGCAACGTCTTCCTCGCGGCCTACGCGATGGGACTGCTCGCCGTCTTCTTTACCGGATTCTACACCTTCCGGATGGTGTTTCTCACCTTCCACGGCGAGCCGCGATCCGACGAGGCGAAAGACCCGCACGAAATCGGATGGAGCGTCAAGGCACCGCTGGTCGTCCTCGGCGTTCTGTCGCTGGTGGCGGGCGTCGCGAACCTCGCTCCCGTCGGCAAGCTCCTAAACGTGGACATCATGTTCCTCGAGGGGTGGCTCGACGGCGAGTACGGCGGACTCGAGGAGCTGACCTACGGCTTCTACGGGGACATGTTACCGTACGAAACGGGACTGATCGGCGGCGCTGAGGAGACGACCCTGCTCGTGGCCGCCGCGCTCTCGCTCGGACTGGCCTTTAGCGGGGCGGGACTGGCGTGGAAGCTGTACAACGTCCCAGAACCCGCTGAGCACACCCAGCGACTGGGTGGCGCTCGCGATGTACTCCGGAGAAACTACTACCAGGACGAGGTACAGGTCTGGCTCGCGGAGGGCGTTACCCTCCCCCTCGCTCGAGCGGCCGATCGGTTCGATCAGACGGTGATCGACGGCGTCGTCAACGGCGTCTCGAGCGTGAGCCTGTTCGGCAGTAGCTGGCTCAAGCGCATTCAGACGGGAATCGTCACCAATTATGCGGCGCTGTTGGTCGCCGGGTTCATCGGGTTACTGCTCGTCCTCGGCGTGTACGGAGGGTGGTTCGTATGATGATCGAGTTATTAATCGGAGTCGCACTAATCGGTGCACTGGTCACGTTCGTCGCGCCGAATCGCATCGCCGGGAAGCTCGCGTTCGCGATCAGTCTCGTTCCGGCGGTGGTGAGTATCTACTTGCTCACCGCGTTCGACGGAAGCGGGAACGCGTTGCTCGCAGATGGCGGGACGATCGCGTTCGAGTCCTCTGCCGAGTGGATTCAACTCGGCGAGTACACGATTTCGTGGTTCGTCGGGCTGGACGGTATCAGCCTGCCGCTAGTCGTGCTGACGACGGTACTGACCACGCTCGCCATCGTGAGTTCGTGGACGCCGATCGACGAGCGCGAGTCCCAGTTCTACGGACTCTTGTTGTTCATCGAAGCGAACCTGATCGGCGTCTTCGCGGCGCTGGATTTCTTCCTCTGGTTCATCTTCTGGGAGGCGGTCCTCATCCCGATGTACCTACTGATCGGGATCTGGGGTGGCCCGCGCCGGAAGTACGCCGCGATCAAGTTCTTCGTCTACACGAACGTGGCGTCGCTGGTGATGTTCGGTGCGTTCATCGCACTCGTCTTCAGCCTCGACGTGACGACGTTCGCCCTGCCTGAAGTAACCAACGCGATGCTCAACGGCGGCCCGCAGGCCGAAATCTTCGGTCTCGGGGGCACGTCGCTCGCGTCGGCGGTCTTCCTCGCGATGTTCCTCGGATTCGCGGTGAAGGTGCCGATCGTTCCGTTCCACACGTGGCTGCCCGACGCCCACGTCGAAGCGCCGACGCCCGCATCGGTGCTTCTGGCCGGCGTTTTGCTGAAAATGGGGACCTACGCACTGTTGCGATTCAACTTCACGATGTTCCCAGACGAGGTCGTCAGCACGTTCGCGATTCCGATCGCCGTCATCGCCGTCATCAGTGTGATATACGGCGCACTGTTGGCGCTCGCACAGACGGACCTCAAACGCGTCGTCGCGTACTCCTCGGTCTCGTCGATGGGCTACGTGATCCTCGGACTGATCGCGTTCACCCAGTTCGGCGTGGGCGGCGCGACCTTCCAGATGGTCAGCCACGGTCTCATTTCGGGGCTGATGTTCATGGCGGTCGGCGTTATCTACAACGCGACCCACACCCGGATGCTTACGGATATGTCCGGGATGGCGGACAAGATGCCGATCGCCGTCGGCGTACTTATCGCGGGCTCGTTCGCCTACATGGGCCTCCCGCTGATGAGCGGCTTCGCCGCGGAATACTTCATCTTCTTCGGGGCCTTCGGCTCCGAGTTCCTCGAGTACGCGCCGATCTTCACCGCGTTGGCGATGTTCGGCATCGTCGTCGTGGCCGGCTACCTGCTGTTTGCACTCCAGCGAGCGGTCTTCGGGCCGTACCAACTGGAAACCGACTACGACGTCGGCCGGGCTCCGCTTCACGACATCGCGCCGATGTTCGTGTTGCTCGCGATCATCATCGCACTCGGCGTCGCACCGGAGTTGATCTTCGACATGATAACCGACGCAGTTGATCCGATCTTAGAGCACGGAGGTGGGAGCTGATGTTCCCGATCGAACTGTCCGGGTGGGCCGCGTTGGCACCGGTGTACATCCTGGTGCTGACGGCCATGGTGCTTTTCGTCTTCGACAGCATCAACCCGCGAACGACGAACCGCGCGCTCCTCGCCGGGACGACGACGGCGGGCTCGCTCGCCGCACTCGCCGTCGCCGTCTGGTTCCTGTTGGCCGGCGTCGGAACGCCACAGGCCGACGGCGGCTTCGGAGCCATCGACCTCTTCGACGGTCAACTCGTCGTCGATCAGCTCGCGCTGTTTTTCATCGTCGTCGTGACTGTCGTCACGTCGCTCGTGGCGATCGCGAGCTACGACTACATGGAGGGCCACACCTACCAGGCCGAGTACTACACGCTCACCCTGCTGGCCGCGACGGGGATGGCGACGATGGCCGCTTCCAACAGTCTCGTCACGATCTTCATCGCCCTCGAGCTGGCGAGTCTCCCATCCTACGCGCTCGTATCGATCCTCAAGGATAACCGCGGAAGCATCGAGGGCGGGCTCAAGTATTTCCTGATCGGCGCGCTGTCCTCGGCGATCTTCGTCTACGGGATCAGCCTCGTCTACGGCGCGACCGGCTTCATGCAACTCGACGCGATTGCGGACAACCTCGACGCCGACTACGGGCCCCTGCTCGGGCTCGGCATCCTGATGCTGATCGGCGGCTTCGCGTTCAAGACCGCGAGCGTTCCGTTCCACTTCTGGGCGCCCGAAGCCTACGAGGGGGCACCCGCGCCGATCGCGGCGTTCCTCTCCTCGGCCTCGAAGGCCGCCGGCTTCGTGATCGCCTTCCGCGTGTTCACGACCGCGTTCCCACTCGAGCCGACGGCGTCGGTCATCGGCGTCGACTGGACGGTCGCCTTCATCATCCTGGCGATCGTGACGATGACGATCGGGAACTTCGCCGCGGCGACCCAGACCAACGTCAAGCGGATGCTCGCGTACTCCTCTGTCGGCCACGCCGGCTACGCGCTGATCGGGTTGGCCGGGCTCGGAGCCGGCGCGAACGACGTCGTGATGGGTGCGGCGTTGATGCACCTGTTCGTCTACGGCTTCATGAACACCGGCGCGTTCCTGTTCGTCGGCCTGGCCGAACACTGGGGCGTCGGGCGGACCTTCGAAGACTACAACGGACTCGGGACAAAGGCGCCGATCGCCTGCGTCGCGATGACGGTGTTCATGTTCAGCCTTGCCGGAATCCCGCCCTTCGGCGGGTTCTTCAGCAAGTACTTCCTATTCAGTGCCGCAATCGATGCGGGGCTGCTCGTCGTCGCCGCGGCGCTCGTGATCAACAGCGCGCTCTCGCTGTACTACTACTCGCGACTCGTCAAGGCCCTCTGGATCGAGGAGCCGGTCCTCGAGCGCGAGTCGCTCTCGCAGCCGGTCGGGCTCTACGCTGCGATCGTCTTCGCGGCCGTGATGACGGTTGTCGTCCTGCCCGGATTCGGTCCGGTCGCCGACGTCGCCGTCGACGCTGCGGCGGCAGTCGTAGCTTGAAACCCGGTAGCTTTTACCTTCCGGAGTGGCAAGCCGCGATATGGTTTTTCGGCTCGTGCTCGGCTGTGGGACCGTCGGCCAGCCCATCGTTGAGCGACTCGCAGAGCACGACGACCGATTGCTCGTTATCGCAGACGCTGCGAACATCGTCGAAACGCTTCGAGACGAAAGTATTCCGGCACGTCGCGACGATCCGACCGACCGCTCTGTCCTCTCCGCACTCGAGATGCCGGACGAGATTTTCATCGCGAGCGACCGAACCGACATCAACCGGGCCGCGCTCGAGGCGGCCCGCGATCAGTTTCCGGAATCCATGATCGTCGCGTACCTCGGCGGAAACGCGGACCGGACGGATCGAGAGGCGTTCGAGGCCCGTGCGGACAGGGTCGTCGATCCGTCGACGTCGCTGGCCGACGACATCCTCAACAAATCGGCGAGCTCGTCCGCGAAGAACGCGATCGACCTCCGATCGCAGCTGTCGAAAATCGACGGGCGACTCGGCGTCTTCATGCACGATAATCCGGACCCCGACGCCATCGCGAGCGCGGTTGCGCTCGTAAAAATCGCGAAGTTGGTCGGAGTCGATGCCGATGCCTGCTATTTCGGAGAAATTTCCCACCAGGAAAACCGGGCGATGGTGAATCTGCTCGATCTGGATCTGAAGAACTTCGAACGAGACGATCCACTCGGCGCGTACTCCGCGTTCGCGCTCGTCGATCACGCTCGGCCCGGAGTGAACGATCAACTGCCCACGGAACTCCACGTCGATATCGTCATCGATCACCACCCGCCTCGCGGGCCGGTTTCGGCAGAGTTTGTCGACCTGCGCGAAGGTGCCGGCGCGACGAGTACGATTCTCACCGAATACCTCGATCGGTTCGGACTGGACATCGACCCGCGAGTGGCGACAGCATTACTGTACGGCATTCGAATCGACACCAACGACTTCACCCGCGAAGTATCGTCGATGGACTTTCAGGCCGCATCGACGCTGTTGCCGGTCGTGGATACGACGAAAATATCCCAGATAGAAGATCCAACCATCGGCGGCGACACGCTCGAGGTCATCGCTCGGGCCATCAAGAACCGCGAGCAACGGGAGTCGGTCGCCGTCGCTGGCGTCGGTCGGCTCGGCGACCGCGATGCGTTACCGCAGGCGGCGGATCAACTTCTCGCGATGGAAGGAGTGAGCACGACGCTCGTGTTCGGCTTTCAGGACGAGATGGTGTTCCTGTCGGCCAGATCTCGAGCGAGCAACGTCGACCTCGGCGAGACGCTTCGAGACGCGTTCGATCCGATCGGGAGCGCCGGCGGCCACGCCGACATGGCGGGTGCACAACTCGAGATCGGGATTCTCGGCGGTGCCGACGACGAGGACGAAAAGAACTCGATCTTCAGCGTCATCGAAGAGGTGATCACGGATCGATTCTTCGAGGCGATCCGAACGCGGCCGGGGACGCCGGTTGGCGCCTACGACCGGACGAGCGAGTGGTTGTTCCAACCGGACGAGAACGAACAAAGCGACGGCGAGTCGGCCTGAGAGTGGTCTGAATGGTCACGCGTCTGCGGTAGCCAGAACGCCGAGAAGACAGTACTTTTGCGCCCCGACACCGAAGGAAGCGGTATGGACGTTGTCTCGGAGGGGAAACCGCCGGTCAAAGAGTACATGACGCGGGAAGTCGAGACGGTCTCGCCCGACGCGACCGTGTTGGAGGTGGCGTCGCGGATCGCCGAGAGCGACGAACACAGCGGGTTCCCGGTCTGTGAGCGTCGACGCGTCGAGGGATTCGTCAGCGCCCGCGATCTCCTTCTGGCCGACGACGACGAGCCGATTTTCAAGGTGATGACCACCGATCTCCTGGTCGCACACCCCGAGATGAAAGTGACCGACGCCGCTCGAGTGATTCTTCGATCCGGCATCCAGAAGCTTCCGGTGGTCGACGACGCCGGCAACCTCGTCGGCATCATTTCGAACGCCGACGTAATTCGCAGTCAGATCGAACGAGCGACCCCCGAAAAGGTCGGCAAGCTGATGCGGACCTTAGAACAGATTCACGAGATCGAACTCTCCCAGGAACGGCGAACCGTTCCGCTCTACGATCTGATCCCGACGCAGGGCCGAGTTTACGCCGACGAACTCGAGGGACGACGGTACGAACTCGAGCACGGCCTCGCCGAACCGCTCGTCGTCATCGATAATAACGGCACCTTGATGCTGGCCGACGGACATCACCGCGTTCTCGCGGCGGACAGATTGAACATCGACGAAATGGACGCGTACGTCATCGTCGTCGATCAGAATATCGACCTCGGAATGGCGAAGACGGCAGCCAAAGAAGAACTCGAAGGGATCGAGGATATCGATGTCGTCGATTACGCGCGTCATCCGCTCGTCGAGACGACGGAACGACTCCAACCCGACGAGGAGTAACAGGTCGTTCTTCCAGACGGTCAGCGTATCGAACTGCTGCGCAGGGTTATACTCATCGAGCGGGTACGGGGCGTATGTCATCGATCGGCGACCGTGTACTCATCGCAGGTGCGAGCGGAGAGACTGGTCGGGAACTACTCTCGGTGTTTCGTCCAACTGACCTTCGGGTTCGAGCGACGACGCGTTCGTACGCGAACGTCGACGAACTCGAGCGACTCGGCGCCGACGAAGTCGTCGTCGCGGATCTCTTCGAACCGGCGGATGCGGTGGAGGCCGTCAAAAATTGTGATATCGTCTGTTGTGCGGTCGGAACGCCACCGAGCATTCGCCACGTCATCGGCGGCAAACTCGTCGATCGAACGGGCGTTATTAATCTCGTCACCGCGTCGATCGGGGCCGACATTTCCCACTTCGTCTTCCAGAGCGCGATCGGTGTCGGGAGCTCTCGGAGTCGAATGCCTCGTCTCGGTCGGCTGGCTATCCGTGCGACGCTCTCTGCAAAACAGGACGCCGAATCAGCTATTCGCCAATCAGGACTGGGTTACACGATCGTTCGTCCGGGAAAGCTGACGAACGAGCCGCCGCGAAACGACGTTCTCGTCGGCGAGGGCGGAGATACGCTCTACGGAACGATTCCGCGAGGTGACGTCGCCCAGATCATGGCTTCGGCCCCCTTTACGCCGGAGGCACGAAATAGAACGCTCGAGGTCGTCACTCGGGACGGATTGGCCGGAACGCCGAAGAATTTGGTCGAGGTTCCGTGGCAGTTCGATCGGCTCGATACCGAACAGGACGTTCGATTTTGATCGAGCAGGGCGTTCGCTTCTAAGCGAGCAACGTTCACCTCCGATCGGTCAGTTGTCGCGTTCGACGACGAACTCGGTGAACTCGAGAAGTTTCCGCGTCGGCTCCGGATCGAGATCGAGTTCTTCGATGCGCCCTCGCGCGGTCTTCGCGAGCGCGAGTGCGCGCTTGCGGGCGAATTCGACGCTTCCGGCGTCCTCGAGGATCGAAAGCGCTTCGAGAATGTCGGCTTCGGTGTTCGCGTCGGCGACGAGAATTTCCTCGAGTCGCTGAGCGGTCGCCGCGTCGCTCTCGTCGATCGCGTGGAGAACAAGGAGCGTCTTTTTCCCTTCGCGGATGTCGTTGCCGAACTCCTTGCCGAAATCGCCCGCACGTCCCAACGAGTTCTCGACGTCGAGGATGTCGTCTCCGATTTGGAAGGCGACGGCGGTGAGTTCGGCGTATTCGGCCACCGCCTCTTCGATGTCGGCCGGTTGGTCCGCACAGATCGCGGCCAATCGTGCGACGATTCTACCGAGGCAACCGGTTTTACAGGCGCACATCTCGAGGTATTGCTCTCGCGTGATGTCGACTTCGCGTTCGTTGTGCCAGCAGATGTCCATTCCCTGTCCGAGATGCGTTCGGTTGAGTTCGGTCGTGAGCATCTCGTAGGCGGCGAGCTTTCGGTCCGCCGGAAGGTCGGCCGGATTGTTCTGCAGGATTTTTAGCGGCAGAAAGTACATCGCGTTGCCCGCATTGAGCGCCACGTCCTGGCCGTGGATGTGGTGCAAGGCAGGGTCACCGCGTCGAACCGACGCTTCGTCCTCGACGTCGTCGACGATGATCGTTCCGTTGTGAAGGATCTCGGGAATGCAAGCGTAGGGGAGATACTCTTCCGGATCCCGCATGAACGCATCGATGAATACCAGAAAGAGGACGGCACGCCAGCGTTTCCCCCCTCTATCGAGGAGCTCCCAGAGCGGATCCGAAAGCGCACACTGAATCGCCTCCGGATCGTACTCGAAGGTTGGCTCGCCGAAGTACGTCTCGAGATACGCCTCGTCGATTTCTCGTGGTAACACCTCGGTGATCGCCTCGTCGATCGCGGGCCGCCATTCGGCGAGCGTCTTCCGCATACGTTCCACCCAGACGGACAGCCCTCAAAAAGATTCAGTTCCGTTCCCGAACGTTACACATTCCTAACACACTTGAAAGACCGTTGCGTTCTCGGGACGTTCGGTATCCCGAACGTTCACGGGTCGTTCGCCTTCCCGAAGGATTACGCCCTCGAGTGCGTACGTGGGCCTATGAGTACGTGGATCGGTGAGACGTTTACGAGCGACGTCGGCTGGAACCATCTCGAGGACTTGGTCGATATCGGGAACCGAATGGCCGGAAGCGACGGGGAGCGCGAGAGCGCGGAACTAACTCGCGATAGGCTTTCAGCGGCTGGAGCGCGAAACGCGCGTCTCGAGGAGTTCGACATTCAGGGCTGGACTCGAGGCGGGAGTTCGATCAGTGCCGACGGTCTCGAACAGTCGTCGATCGCGCTGCCGCGAAGTCCGTCCGAGACCGTTTCCGCCGAACTGGTCGACCTCGAGTACGGACTGCCGGAATCGTTCTCGGACGCGGATATCCAGGGGAAGGTCGTCATGGTCAGGAGCGACATCCCGGACCACTACGAACGGTACGTCCACCGGCGGGAGAAATACTACCACGCCGTCGACCACGGCGCGGTCGGGTTCGTCTACCGCAACCACGTCGAGGGCTGTCTGCCGCCGACCGGAAGCGTCGGGACGCCGGCGGATCCGATCGGCGAGATCCCTGCTGTCGGCGTCTCGAGCGAAGTCGGCGCGCGCCTCGCTCGCCGGTTCAACGGCGACGAAGTCGAGGTCAGCGTCGAAGCCGAAACCGACGAGGCGACGAGTCAGAACGTCCACGCCGAGTTGGGTCCCGAGACCGACGACTGCGTGCTCGTGACGAGCCACGTCGACGCCCACGATATCGCCGAGGGCGCACTGGACAACGGCGCCGGGACCGCAATGGTGGTCGAAATCGCGACCGCGCTCGCTGGCCGCGAAGACGACCTCGAGACGCGCGTCGAGTTCGTCGCCTACGGCGCGGAGGAGGTCGGGCTGGTCGGTTCGGAGCATCACGCAGAGCGGGCGAATCACGACGATATCGTCGCCGTCGTCAACAACGACGGCGTCGTCGGCGATCGGACTCTCTCGCTAACGACCCACGGTTTTTCGGGCCTCAAGTCGGCGGTGGAGGCAATTTCGAGCCGGTACGATCACCCGATCGAGACGAATCCGGACCTCGGTCCGCACAGCGATCACTGGCCGTTCGTCCAGTGGGGCGTTCCCGGCTATCACGTCAAGAGCACGTCCGAAGACGTCGGCCGGGGCTGGGGCCACACCTTCGCCGACACGCTCGAGAAACTCGAGAAACGGAACCTTCGCGAGCAGGCCGTGTTGTTGACCGATCTCGTCGTCCACCTCGCGAGCGACGACGCGACGGTCGATCACAGAACCCCCGAAGCGATGGCCGACGAGCTCGAGGAACAGAACCTGGCCGAGGGGATGCAGATCACGGGCGATTGGCCCTACGACACGTAAGAAACCGGACCACATCCGCACGCTTTTGGTCGGGCCGCCGGAATTGAACCACATGGACTCCGTCGCATGGACTGCGGGCAGCGAGCCGGTTGTCGGCATCGTCGAGGCCGGCACGGATTCGTCGGACGGGAAACCAGAAACTCGAGTCTCGGATGGCCTCGAGGATCTCCTCGCCGAATACGACGGATCGGTCGTCACTGGCTCGGTCGAGACGGTCCGTGCGGCGGACCCGTCGTTCGTCGTCGCGCCGGGAGACGATTCGCTGTTCGAACTCATACAGGCGACCGATTGTTCCGAGGGCCCGATTCTTCCGGTCGATTGTGACCCGGGAATAGCCAGTGTTCCTCGAGCGGCCCTTCCGGACGCGATCAGAGCCGTTCTCGATGGAAACGTACTCGAGCACGAGCATCCGATCCTCAACGTCGATATGGGGAACGGAGAACCGCAACGAGCGCTGTACGATGTCACGTTGGCGACCGACGAACCGGCCCGTATCTCTGAGTACGGCGTCGAGAGCCGTTCCGAATCGGTCGCCCAGTTCCGCGCCGACGGCGTCGTCGTCGCGACACCCGCGGGCAGTCACGGCTACGCGAACGCCGTCGACGGACCGATACTCTCCTCGGCTGTCGACGCCGTCGTCGTGGCACCGATCGCCCCGTTCGATACGCACACGGATCGCTGGGTGCTTCCGGACGAGCGCCTGTCGCTCTCGATCGAACGAAACGAGGACGCTGTTGCTGTGTCGGTCGACGGCCGAACGCTCGAGACGATTTCCGCGGACAGACGCGTCGAAATCGCTGCTGACGGATCGCTCTCGACGCTCGTACTTTCGGATGAGGCCACTCTCGAGGAATAGTAAGAGCCGTTCCGACTGACTACATCCGCCGAGGCGCGGAAACGCTGCAAAAACGGCCAAAAACGACGCTAATTACGGAGATTCAGAGCCGTTCTCGTTAGCTGTTAAACGGTTCCTCGTCCCGATGATTGTCCGGGTTCTCGTGCTCTCGAGCGTCGTTCTCGCGTTCGACGGATTTGTGTTCGATGTCCTGGCGGCGCTGTTCTTCGTCCTGCCGTTCGCGAGCTTCTTTTTCTTCCTCGGTGAGTTCGTCGTCGTCCTCGGCCTCGGGATCCTCCTTTGCCAGTTCCACGTCTCGGCCGTGCTCGTCTTTTTCGGGCATAGTTGTCACCTCGTACCGTGAGTGTACCCTACTCCGCTGAAAAGGCCTTGGGCCTGAATGTGCAGACTCGCGTTTGATATCGGCGCTCTCGCGCCCGGTTTTCCCTCTTAGAACTCGCCCCGGCTCACCGCAAACTCGTCCCGACTCACCACGGTTCTCCGGACGCCAGATCAATCTCGCTGTCGCCTTTCTCCGACGGACAGATGTCCGCGAGCACGCAGTCTCCACAGTCCGGATTTTGGGCGGAACAGATCGCTCGCCCGTGATCGATACAGAGGTGCGTAAACTGTTGCCAGTCGTCCTCGGGAACGATTTCGATTAGGTCCTCCTCGATTCGTTCGGGATAGGTTTCTTCGGTGATTCCCAGCCGCCTCGAGAGTCGCTGGACGTGCGTATCGACGACGATCCCCTCGACGATATCGTGGCCGTGCTGAAGGACGACATTTGCGGTCTTTCTGCCCACGCCGGGTAGGTCCGTGAGGTCGCTCATCGTATCCGGAACCTCGCCGTCGTGTTCCTCGACGATCTTCTCGCAGGCGTTGCGGATGTACTCCGCTTTGTTGTTGTAGTAGGTGATCGAGTTCAGCGCCTCGGCGAGTTCCTCCTGGGGCACGTTCGCGTACGCTTCGGGGCCGTCGTAGGTTGCAAAGAGCGGCTTCGTCTCCTTGTTGACCCGCTCGTCGGTACATTGGGCCGAGAGGATAACGGCGATCAGCAACTCGAGGCGGTTCGAGTACCGAAGCGAAATCGTCGAGTCGGGGTAGGTCTCTTCTAACCGGTCGACGATCTCCTCGGCCTGCTCGGTACGAGTTTCGCGTGGCGTTCCCATAGCGACCGCTTGGACTCTCGGGCTTTCAGCGTTCGGATTTCGGGTCGGCTCGAGTCGCGATTTGCCCACTGGTTCGGCAGCCAACCTGCTAATAACGCATGAGTCGTAAACTCTACAAGATGTCTGGGGCAGATAAGCGGCTCCCGATCCGGGAAGAGACGTTCGAACTCCTCTCTCAATTCAAGGGATCTGACGAGACCTGGGATGACGTGATCCGGGACCTCATCGAGGCGCGGCAGAAACAGAACGCACAGGAGATGTTCGAACGAACCGACGACGACGAGTTCGTGTCGCTCGACGAAATTTGAGCGAATACCGTCTGCTGTCTTATCGGTCTACGAGAGGATAGCGGGTCTGTATTCGTGGCGTTTTGCAATTGACCAGGCTCATGGGTGGACTGCATCGAATGGTGTACTATTTCGCCGCAGCCGTTGCGAACGGACCATTGTCACTGACGTCATCGCCGAGTATCGGAGTCGGGACTCTCGAGCGTTCCGGCGTCGAGTTCGGCTTCGATCTCTCGAGCGGCCTGGACCATATTCTCGAGTTTTCCGAACGCGATTGCTCTCGGGAGGAGTTTCAGGCCGCAGTCTGGACTGATCGTCAGCCGCTCCGGCGGGACGACCTTGAGG
This sequence comes from Halostagnicola alkaliphila, assembly GCF_055379965.1. Taxonomy (NCBI): domain Archaea; kingdom Methanobacteriati; phylum Methanobacteriota; class Halobacteria; order Halobacteriales; family Natrialbaceae; genus Halostagnicola; species Halostagnicola alkaliphila. The sequence goes on from NZ_AP043826.1 coordinate 1,680,181, forward strand.
CCCCGTTCGATGTTGGCTTTGATCTCCTCGACGGTTTCGATTTCGGCGGTGTGAACGTCGACGACGCCGAAGCCGAGGTTCTTGGTGAACGACGGCTCTTTGAACACCTCGAGTTGTCCGTAGTCGTCGTTGTTGAGCTCGAGGTCGAACTCGTCGACGGGGAACTCGAGGATCTCGGGATAGATCCGGGAGTAATCGCCATAGCAGACGTGCAATCCGAGGTAAACGTCCTCGGGAAGATCCCTGACGACCGTCTCGAGACACTCGCCGACGATCGCGTAGTCCTCGGGCGTCGTCGCGAGGGCGGCTTCGTCGATCTGAATGTACCGTGCGCCGGCGTCGACGAGCGTGCGAATTTCGGTGTTGACCAGTTCAGCGAGCTCGACGGCGAGTTCCGCATCGTCCTCGTAGACTTCGTTGAAACACCAGGTGGCGAGCGTGTAGGGGCCCGTAATTGGAACTTTGACCGGTCCGGAGGCGACCTCGCTGGTGAACTCGTATTCGTCGACGAGCCAGCTGTCGCCGTATTCGACCTCGCGACGCACGCTCGGCTTGTCGAAGTAGTTGTGCCCCCAGACTTTCACGAGGCCGTTGAACTCGTAGCCCTCGATTCGCTCCGCGAAGTACTCGACCATCTCGTTGCGTCGCATCTCGCCGTCGGTGACGACGTCGATGCCTGCGCGTTCGTGTTCTGCCGTGACGAGCCGAGCGGCGTCGTCTTTGGCTTGCTCCCACGCCGACCGGCCGAAGTCGTTAGCGGAGTCCTCGAACAGTTCTCGAGCGCGGTTGTGCCACGTCGGCTTCGGATGGGCACCGACGATGGTTGTCAGCAGGAAGTGGTCGTTCGGGTGATTCGCCGGTCTGAATTGGTCGCGAGGAGCGGGGGCTGTCACGGTTGTTCCTCCGGTAGTCTGATCTCTGTTGGTTCGGTTTCCGCCGGTTCGATCTCTGTTGGTCTACCCCTCGTTCGTTTGATTTTCTCCCGGTCAGTCGCTGTACGGTTCGGATAGCGATTCGGCTGGGCGATCCCGTCAGTTATCGGGTGTGAGAGCGTCCGACTTCTGGGAGCCTCCGATCTCGTTTGCTCCATACGTGTCTGACGTAGCACATAACTAAATGTAATACTAGGGGTTGAGGATATTACTAGTGCGTATCTGCCTAGTGGGTCCGGATGCTTCGCTGGCTCCCGATACTGGTCGAGGCGACTACACACTGATCAGTAAGCCACCTTCAGCCATTATTTCAGGCCAGGTTCACGACAGGAACTGCTTTCCGCACCATCCCGTGACCTTTAAGCGGCCGTCACTCACCAGTCTGGATATGAAAGCCACGGCCTTGGCCCACCCGATTCAGGGGCTGGTCAAGTATCACGGAATGCGCGACGATATCGAGCGACTTCCGTATCACGACAGTATCAGCGTCTGTACCGCACCGAGCCACACCAAAACGACGGCCGAGTTCTCGGCCGACTACGACGAGGATACGTTCGTCGTCGACGGCGAGGAACTCGACGGGCGAGCATACGAACGCGTCGACGCGGTCCTCGAGAAGGTCCGCTCGAAAGCCGACGCCGCTCACGCTGACCACCCGGTTCGACTGGTGAGCGAGAACGACTTCCAGACGAACGTCGGGCTCGGCTCCTCTTCCTCCGGGTTCGCCGCGGCCGCGATGGCTCTCGCAGACGCCGCCGGTATCGAAGCCGACCGCGAGGAAATCTCGACGATCGCTCGAGTCGGCTCTGCGTCGGCGTCTCGAGCAGTCACGGGCGCGTTCTCCCAGCTCTACACGGGGCTGAACGACGAGGACTGTCGCTCCCGCCGCATCGAGACGGATCTCGAGGACGACCTGAAGACGGTTGTCGGGCTCGTGCCGTACCACAAAGAGACCGAAGACGCACACGACGAGGCCGCCGACAGTCACATGTTCCAGGCCCGAAACGCCCACATTCACGGCCAGATCGCGGAAATGCGCGATGCGCTTCGAAATGCGGACTTCGACGCCGCGTTCTCCCTCGCCGAGCACGATTCGCTGTCGCTCGCAGCGACGACCATGACTGGCCCGTCGGGCTGGGTGTACTGGCAGCCGGCGACGCTCGAGATCTTCAACCGAGTCCGAAAGCTCCGCGAGGAAGAAGATATTCCGGTCTACTTCTCGACTGATACCGGCGCGAGCGTCTACGTCAACACGACCGAGGAACACGCTGATCGCGTGGAGGAAGAAGTCGCGGATTGCGGCGTCGAGACGATGGTCTGGGGCGTCGGTGGCCCCGCCCAGTTGCTCGAGGCCGAGGACGAGCAGTTGTTCTGAGGGGGCTCGAGAACGATACTGCCGACGACAGTTTTGGAGGTGTTGTGCTGAATACACAGCGCGTTTCGGTCACGACGCTCACCCGAGGACGCTGACGGAGACACATCGTGCCCTCAGGGTGATATCGTCGCCACTGCACCGAGTAGTCGTTGATCAATCTGGCTTTTCACTGTCATCAATCAGGGAAGAAACGATGAGCCGTTTGGTCCCACGCCGAAGGAGACCACTGGCTGCAGGTTGAGAGATATCCAGAGTAGCGGCGACTTCGCTGAGAGTTGCGTTCCGTGGGTCTTCGAAATACCCTGTGTCGAGTGCGACGAGCAGTGCCTCTCGTTGGCTATCGGTCAATCCTGCGTCCGTATCCCGTGAACTACCCCTGCCTACTCGCCAGCAGTAGCTGGCTCCTTGAGGCAGGGGCTTCCTGCTTCGACGACGCGACTTGCAGATACAGAAATTGTATCCACAGCGGTTGCAGTCTCCACAGGCGTTCGAAAATCGCTACGCGATTTTCGCAGCCCATCAGAACCGTGAGGTTCTGAGGACGTTGCTTCGGAGTGAACCACTCCTAGTTTGTCCAACCCACGCGATTTCACGTTCAACGCGGCGTTCCAATCCCGATCCACCTCGAACCCGCATGACGGACACGAGTGCTCTCGAACCCAGAGCGGTTTCTCAGTCTCTACACCACACTTGGCGCACTCTTTTGTCGTCCCATGTGGTTCGACCTCGACCACGTGACACCCGTTCTTTCGACCGTGGTGTGTGAGAACCGTGATGAAGTCACGCCAGCCGACTTCAGCCTTGTTCCGCGCATTGCCATCGGATTCGAGCATCGACTTCACGTTCAAATCCTCGACGAACACGGCGTCGTACTCCGTCGTGTAGAAATGCGCGAGTTTGTGCTTGTAATCGCGCTTCTTGTTCGACATGCGAGCGTGAACCGCAGCAACTCGACGCCGTTGCTTCTCCCAGTTGCGAGACTCGTACTGTTTGCGCGAGAGTGACCGCTGCTCGCGTTCCAACCGTTCTCGCTCGTTGGACAACTCGAGTCGTCCGATGGAGCGTCCGTCCGAGTCGTGGACGAAGTTAAGAACACCAAGGTCGAGGCCGACGGTATCTGCAGCGTCAATGTCGTCAGGGTTGGGCTTCTCGGATTCGTCTGTGCTGATGCAGAACGAGGCGTACCACGCTCCTGTAGGTTCTTTCTTTACTGTGACTTCCTTGATAGCGTCGTGCTCGGGAAGGTCACGGTGAAGGCGGATCGGAATTTCCAGTGTGTCGCCACGGACTTTCTTTAATCGGAGTATCGCTCGGTTTCGCGGGCCACTCTTCCTGTCGAGTTCGAAGCCCGACTGCCGATACGTAAAACTCCTGAACTCACGCGGCGACTTCCAGTTCAGCGAGCCAACATCGTATCCCTTGGCTTTGAGCTTGCCGAGGTTGTTGATGTTGGTTCGAATGCGTTCGACAGCTTTCTGCAACACGGTGGAGTAGACCTGTTTCAGATCGGTCCACTGTTGTTTGAGTTGCGGGAGTTCGTCTCGGACTTGCCAGACGCGCTGTCGAAGCGTTCCGTCGGCTTCTGGAATGTTGTTGAACTCGTGGAGTGCGTGGTTGTAGAGTTGTCGCACGATGTTTCGAGTCCAGTCGAGGCTCTCACGCTGTTCGGTCGTGGGAAAGAGTCTGTATCGTGGACTGTACTCCATGCAACTTGCTCTCTACTAGTGGTTGTGATTAGTTAATCGTTTTGATAGAGTTGTTTGAAAGTTGTGCGGTCGCTGTATCCCCGCCCTACTCGCTCACTCGCATATGCTCGTTCGCTCCTTGAGGACGGGGGCTTAGCGCCCTCTTTTCCAGCTAAAGATCGAAGTCGACGGGTTGCTCGAGAATCGATTCAACCGCGATCGGGCAACGGAGCCGTTCGGGATGGGCGGCGGGCTCGTCACCCGCGGACTCGGCGGTGCCGTCGAGATTGCCCGGCGAGCGCCCCTCGCCGTCATCGCCGTCGCGTTCTTGCTCGCGATCGGGGGTGCCTACGGTGCAACGGGCATCGATACGGAGTTCAACGAGGCGGATTTCCTGCCCCAGGATGCGCCGGAGTGGGCCGAATCCTTACCGGGGCCGCTGGCACCCGATACGTACACGATCGCCGACGATGTCGAATACCTCGGGGATAACTTCCGGGAACGGGGCGAAGGCACACAGACGCAGGTACTGATACGCGGCGACGTGACCGATCCGGAGACGCTCACGGTCCTCGAGGAGGCGTCCAGCGAGGCGAAGACGAACGGGACGATCCTCGAGAATCCCGACGGCGACGCCGCGATCGACGGCCCGCAGACGGCCATCCGTGAAATCGCTTCAGAAAACGAAACTGTCGCGACGGCGCTGGAGGAACGCGATTCGACCGGCGACGACCTGCCCGACGAAGACGTCGCCGGGTTCTACGACGTCCTCTTCGACGCCGATGCCGACCGGGCGAGCGAAACGATCTATCGGACGGACGACGGCGAGTACGAAACGAGCCGACTGGTGATCGACGTGCGCGGCGACGCAGCCGCACAGGACATCGCGGACGAGACGAGAAGCGTCGCAACGACGATAGAGACGAGCGGACCGGTGACGGCGATTGCCGCCGGGGGCCCAATTACGACGGCCGTCGTTCAGGATGCGTTACTCGAGACGCTCGTGCAAGCGTTCGCGGTCACGCTCGTCGTGATCCTGACGTTCCTGACGGTACTCTATTGGACCAGGCACCGCTCGCTCACGTTGGGTGCAGTAACGCTTACACCGGTCGTCGTCGCGCTGGCCTGGTTGCTCGGAACGATGGCGGTGCTCGAGGTGCCGTTCAACAGCGAAACGGCGGTCATCACGAGTCTCGCAATCGGTCTCGGCGTCGACTACAGCATTCACGTCGGTGAACGGTTCGTCGCCGAACGCGACGCTCGAGACTCCCTCGACGATGCACTCGTCGCGACGATCACCGGAACCGGCGGCGCGCTTCTCGGAAGCGCGGCGACGACGGCCGCCGGGTTCGGGGTCCTCGCGCTCGCACTCGCGCCGCCGCTCCAGCGGTTCGGACTGGTCACCGGCCTCAGCATCGTTTTTGCGTTCCTCGCGTGTCTCACCGTGCTTCCGTGTCTTCTCGTCGTCCGCGAGCGCGTGCTCGATCGGCTCGCATGACTACGCCTTCGAACCAGTCTCCCCACTCGGGGACTCGAGCGAATGGGTTTTTGAGTGATGGGGAAGCGAACCCGGCCTATGACTATCGACGATCCTGGCCGGTCGGAAACACACGGCAATTCTCCGGACGGGGGAAGTGATCCGAACTTGTCGAACCCCGACGATGTCCACCGGTTCAACTCTGATTCCGTCAATTCGGCCGAGACAAAACAGATCCGAGACGTCCAGAACGCACTCGCCGCCGCTGAAACCGTCGCGACGGAACTCTCCACCGTCGTCGATAACCGGACGATCGCCGTCCGAGACGATATCGAGGACGACGCGTTCTTTTCGACGAGCGACGGAGTCACGACGGTTACAAACCGGTACGACCTCGAGAAGGCCGTTCCGCTCGAGAAAAAGACCCAGTTTCGAGAGGTCGATCGATACTGGGTACACGAACCCTACGCGTTCGTCAGCGTCTTTCACTCGACTACCGAAAACGAGAAGAAATACTTCCTGATCGAGCCGCAGTTGAACGATCTCGAAGCAGCCGTTCTCGAGTTCCTCTCCGAAAAGCTCAGGACGTCGATCAAGTACGCCGACGAGGAGATCATGCGGAAATCGGAGAGACGTGACGTTATCAAGCGGGAAACCGGACGACTGCTAGAGCGATACGATCTCCTCGAGAGAGAAAACGACGACGGACTTCTCGAGAGTTGCCGAAACGACGCCGGGCTCCTCGAGACGATTCGATCGCTATTTCTCCGCGACCGACCGACTCGAGACCGATTGGACGACGAAGAACCGAACGAATCAGCCGAGTCGCGCGAACTTCGAGGGATCGACGTGCGTCCGGAACCGGCAGTTCTCGCGGACGATCGGGAAACGCTCAGCGAGTACCAGGTCGAGAAGCTCCACTACCGGCTGAATCGGGACTTCATTGGCTACGAGCGGATCGACGGGATCAAACGCGATCCCAACATCGAGGACATCTCAGTCGACGGCTACGACGCCCCGGTGTTCGTCTATCACGCCGAACACGAACAGCTCATTTCGAACGTCCGCCACGGCGAGGCGGAACTCGACGACTTCGTCGTCAAACTCGCCCAGCGGTCCGGAAACGGGATCAGCAGGCGACGACCACAAGTCGACGCCACGCTCCCGGACGGCTCGCGAGCGCAACTGACCCTCGGGACGGAGGTTTCGGACCGCGGAACGAACTACACCATTCGCCAATTCAACGACGTCCCGTTCACGCCGATCGATCTCGTCAACTGGAACACGTTCAGCCTCGAGGAGATGGCCTTTCTCTGGTTGGCCGTCGAAAACGGGAAAAGCTTGCTTCTGGCCGGCGGGACGGCATCCGGGAAAACGACGAGTTTGAACGCCGTCTCCCTCTTTATCCCCTCGAGTTCGAAAATCGTCTCGATCGAGGACACGCGGGAAGTGACCCTCCCGCAACGAAACTGGATCGCGAGCACGACGCGACCGTCGATCGCGACGGATTCGGCGGGAGAAATCGACGAATTCGACCTGCTCGAAGCGACGCTCCGTCAACGCCCGGACTATATCCTGATGGGGGAGGTTCGGGGCGAGGAGGGCCGAACGCTGTTTCAGGTTATGTCGACGGGTCACACTACGTGTACGACCTTCCACGCCGACTCCGTCGACGAAGTCCTCAAGCGATTTACAACGACGCCGATCGACGTCTCGAAGACGATGGTTACCGCGTTGGATCTGGTATCGGTCCAGACTCAGACTCGAGTGCAGGGTCGGACCGTCCGCCGAAACAAGGGAATTACCGAGATCAATCACTACGATACAGAAAACGACGAAATCAACGTTCAGGACGTCTACCAGTGGCGGACGGCGACCGACGACCATCGAAAGATCGGCGACTCGAACACCCTAGAGGAGATTCGCCTCGACCGCGCCTGGAGTCGAGAAAAACTCGAGAACGAACTGTTCGAGCGACGGGTCGTTTTCGCGTATCTGATCGAGAACGGACTGAACGCCTACGCGGAAGTCGCCGCGACCGTGCAAGCATTTATGACCGACTCGGACCGCGTCCTCGCTTTGCTTGCGAACAACCGACTCGAGACGGGGCTCGAAGAACTTCGCGAGATGGAGAGCGTACTAATCGACGGCAATCCAGCGGCTGACGAACGTATTACACGCCCGACACCGTCGCCGGCGACGGAGAGACGTGCGAAGCGTATTCTCGCTCGCGCCGACGAAACGGTATTCGAGGAGTATCGCGACGAAAATACGAAAGCGACAGCGAGGCGGCCATCCAAAACCGACGGCCCGGAACCGTCCGGTGGCCGGTCCCCTTCTCGGCCCCAGGCCAGTTTTCGCCCTGAACCGTCGCGCGAAGCGGGCGGGAACGAGCCATGACGGTCGAGGCAACCCGGGGTGTCGGGAAACGAGCGGTACGTCTCACGGCGCTTGAAACGAAACTCGAGCAGGCGGGGATGGCGCCAACGGCCGAGCGGTATCTCGCTCGAGCGGGAGGCGCTGGAATCGTGATCGGCCTCGTCAGCTTGCTGTTCGGTGCGGCGTTCGGTCATGTGCTGGTCGAAACGGAAACTGTCCGAAGAACGTCAACCACGGTTGCTGGAACGGGCCTCCTATTCGGAACGGCCGGCGCTGTAATCGGCTTCGGCACTATAATCGTTCGCCCGTACACCCGAGTGGCCGCCAGGAAGCGCGAGATCAACGCGCTCCTTCCCGACACCGTCTCGTTTATGTCCGCGCTGTCGGTCGGCGGCTTGAACCACCTCGAACTTCTCGAGGCGGTCGCCGACGCGGAGGACGCCTACGGCGAAGTCGCCGTGGAGTTCCAACGCATTCTGCGAGATGCGAAGCGCGTGGGGACGGATTATCGAAGTGCGATCCGAACCCAGGCACGCGAAACGCCGAGCGACGAACTGTCCCAGTTCTTGCTGGATCTGCTCTCGACGATCAACAGTGGTGGCGACATAGAGCGATTTCTCGAGGAGAAATCCGAGCGCCACGTCCAGACCGCAAAACAGCAACAAGGACGGACCCTCGACACGCTGGAGTTGGTCGGCGAACTGTATATGACGCTCTCGTTGTTCCCGCTTTTGGTACTGATCGTCGTCGTCGTGATGCAATTGATTCCGAACGCGTCTGTGACGGATCGCCTGCTCCCTCTGATCGTGTACGGACTGATTCCGGCGATCGGAATCGGGTTCTTGGTACTCGTCTCGACGGTAAAACGCGACGAGTACGGTGACGGGATGCTCGAGCTCCCGCGCACCAACCGTCGACGGGAGACCGAGGCAGAACAGGGGCTTTCGAATCCAGGAGCACTCGAGCGATTCGTGGGCGAACACCGGATCTTTACCCGGATACAGAACCGGGAGCACGCTTACAGGAGACGGAGACTCCTCGCGAAGCCACACCTGTTCTTTCGCGAGTACCCGCTCGCAACACTCGCATTGACGGTCCCGGTATCGATTCTCGTCGTCGGAGTCACGACGGGAATCGGCATCGTTGGGCTCCCCTGGGGCGGTAGTTCCGTCGATCGAATACGAGCGACGGTCGTCACCCTGTATATTCCGCTGTACCTCGTTCTGACCCCGATCGGGATATTCTACGAGTGGAACGTCTCACACCGTAACGCAATCCTCGACACCTTTTCGGAAGACCTTCGAAAGCTCTCGAGTGCAAATGATGCCGGGCAACCGCTCCTCGAGTCGCTCCAATCGGTTTCCCACACGGCTGGCGGAAGGCTAGCCACCGAGTTCAAAGTGATCCATTCCAAGGTCGCCTATGGGCGGCGTCTAGAGCAGGCGCTCATCGAGTTTGCAAACGGCTATCAGATCCCGAGGGTGGCTAGAACGACGCGGCTCGTGACCGAAGCTCAGAAAGCGACGAATCATATCACGCCAGTGTTACGGACGGCCGCAACAGCGAGTGAGAACCACGACGAACTCGAACGGGAGCGACGAGCACGGACCCGAATGCAGGTCACCATCATCGTCATGACGTTTCTGACGGTACTCGCCGTCGTTGCGATCCTGCAAACGCAGTTCGTCGAAACGATGTCGGGGCTCGAACTCGGAACTGCTACTGGCGCTGCAGGCGCTTCCGGTCAGTTGGCGGGTACCGACTCCAGTGGCAGCCTCGATTCCGGCAGGCTTTCGGTCCTCTTCTTTCACGCGGTGACTTTCCAGGCGATTCTTTCGGGATTCATCTGCGGTTACCTTCGAAACGCGGACCCGTTGAGCGGAGCGAAGTACGTGATCGCACTTTCGACCGTCGCGCTCTTCGGCTGGTCACTGGTGATTTGAGATGAACAGAACGCGATCTCTCCAGATCTCGAGCGGTGACGTGGATCGAGGCCAAACGACGCAGGATTTCGCCATCGGGATCGGAATCGTTCTGCTCGCGGTTGCGTTCGCGTTTGCGACGGTGCCAGCACTCGTCGGACCGGATGCCGTTTCGAGCGATGGCGACGCGTACGCACAAACTGATCGCGTCACAACGGTGATCGTCGACGACCTCGAGACCGGCGAAAATCCGAACGAACTCGACGGAGACCGACTCGAGAACGAGTACGAACCCGATGCGTTTCCGGAGCGGTTCGGGCTTCGAACGACCGATGGGGTTGCACTCGAGTCGGTAACGATCTCGCTGGAGACGCTCGATCGAGAAACCGAGCTCCTCAGGCGGGGAGACGGCAGCGTCGATGGGAACTCCGCAGTCACGGTCGAGCGCGTCGTCTCCGTCGATGGTGTCAGCGAGTGTGAAACAGCGTGTCGGCTCGCAGTGAGGGGAGGATACCGATGATCTCGAACCGTTCGAGGGACGACCGCGCGCAGGCGTACACGCTCGAGGGGGCCGTCGGAGCCACAATCGTTCTCGTTGCGGTCCTCGTCGCGTTTCAATCCGGGACGCTCGTGACGGCGCTCGAGGAGTCAGACGAACGCGATCGTCAAAATCAACTCCAACAGGAAGCCCAGGATGCGCTCGTCGTCGCAGCGACTGCAGACGGGAAAACGGGGGAGGATAAAACGGGTAACCTTTCGGCGTTCGTTCGCGCGTGGGATGGCACCCAGTTCTCGAGTGACGAATTCGAAAGCTACGTGCTCGGGGAGGTAGTGACCGAACAGTTCGGAGAGGCCCCACGGAACGCGGAATTTCGGATTTCCTTCGATTACGAGAACGAGAACGGTTCGATGAGTCACGAAACGGTGTACGAAACGTCCGACGAAGAGTCGGGTACGAACGCAGTCGCCGCGAGTAACGTAGTAACAGTATTTGGAGAGCAAGCGGCGACCGATGAATCTGATAGACAGTCATCGAATGGATCCGTACGTGAATCGGTCGGCGCCATCGTCGGTGTGGAGGTGCTCGTCTGGTGACCCGCTATCGAGACCGCGGGCAGTTACTCCTCGTCGGTTCCGTCGCAATCGCCGTTGTCCTCCTTGGAATGGTCGTCGTCTTCAACGGGATGGTATATACGGAGACAGCCTCCTCAAGCGCAGGAAGTCAGGACCGCGGCGCGATGCAGGCGACGGAACACGGGATAGTCGAGGGTGTGCGTCACATCGTCGAAACCGCCTGGAACGAAGACGAGTTCGAATTCGAAGCGGGCCTCGAGCGGGAGGTTACCGAGTACGTCGAACAGTATCGACGGGTCAACGCCGCCGGTGGGACGGCACTCGTCAGTGCGGAACTAGACGTAGTCGAAGACGAACGCGAACTCCGGCGATTCAGTGGAACTGAAATCGACGGGGACCTTCGGGTCGACGGCACGTTTTCGAACTTCGACATCGGGGTGGGGACGGATTCCGTTCCCGAGAAAATCGTGATTACGGTCGTTCCGCTCGAGGGAGATCCAACGGAACTCTCGCTCGCCCCGTCCGGCGACGGAGCGGTCTCGGTCGGAACGGCGGATGGGAATTCCTGTACGGTCGAAGCGAGCACCGTCGGACTCGATCTCCTCACGGGCGACGACGATTCCGAACCGCTCGGCTCGAACGACTGTGAATACGACGTCCTCGAGGCCGAAACGGCCTACGAATCCGTCACCGTCGATCCGACACACGATGCGGTGCTCGAATCGTACGACATCGTTACGGCCGGTTCGGAGACCCGAGTCCAAAACGCCGAGTCGACCGGCGTCGAGTTCGCCGAACTCACGCTTTACTACGACTCGAGTCGTCTCACGACTGAACGGACCCACACGATTTTCGGGGTCGGTGAGGGGCCGTGATCGCGTTTCGTCGCGACGGCCGGGCGGTTTCGATCGCGCTAACGTACGCGCTGACGCTCGGAATAACGACGATACTCGTCGGCGCTCTGCTACTCGGCGGTGGAACCTTCCTCGAGAACGAAACCGACCGCAGTGTGGCCGCATCACTCGAGACCACGGGCGAGCGCCTCGCAACCGAAATCACTCGCGCTGACAGACTCGGATCCACCGCCGGAACGACCGAATCGGTCACACTCTCACTGGAGTATCCTGATACCGTCGCCAATTCGCGGTACAGAGTCGGAATCGTCAACGACTGTGACGAAATCGATAGTGCACTGTCGGCGAGCGAACACTGTCTCGAGCTCGTCGCGCCCCGTCTCGGCGAGCCGGTGTACATCCCACTCGGAGTGCTTGATGCCAACGTCGATATGGAGGGCTCGGTTCGAGGTGGCGCGATTACGATCGTTCACGATGGTGACGAAGTCGGAGTCGAAAACCCATGAAACGAACTCGAAACGAGGAGGGGTGGCGAAGGGACGAACGCGCGAGTACCGAACTCGTTAGCTTCGTGCTCGTCTTCGGAACGATCGTTCTCGGAATTGCCGCGGTCTCCGTCGTCGGTTTTCAGATGGTACAACTCGAGCAGGACCACGGACAGTTACACCATGCTGACCGAGCTTTGGACGGTCTTTCGAATGATTTCGCCGATATCCTCCGAATCGACGGAGTGAGTCAGCGCGAGCACGAGTTAGCGGTTAGCGGCGGGACCATCGCTCCGGGCAAACCCGGACCGCAGATGGAGGTTGCTGTCGATCACACCGATGGAATCGATACCGAATCGTGGCATCTCGGTTCGTTTGGCTACGAAGATGGTTCCCGCGCGGTCGCGTACGAGGGTGGCGGCGTCTTTCGAACGGGAGAACCCGGAGAGCGGACGGTTCTTACGGAGCCGCGCGTCAGATGCACAGATGAGACTGCAATCATTTCGGTCATGACGATCGAGGAAGACGGCCGTTCCATCCAATCGGATGGGATCGTTTCGATCACTGCGACGGAAACGAAATCGTATCGAGAGACGTTTTCAGACATCAGTTCGTTCGAGGTCGGGATCGAGACTGATCGAACGGCCGATCGAGGTTGGGAGCGCGTCTTTGCTGACGGATGGACCGAAACCGGTGATCGCTGGACGTGTCTCGACTCGAATGGAACGGTTGTCGACAGCATTACCGTTCACGTCGTGACGATCGACATCGACTACGCACCTTCGGGATGAGTCCGTCGTCCGACTGCGTGAACGGCGAGATCCCCGTGTTCTCGACCGCTGGGGACTAGACGTTTCATACGGACGACTGTCAGTCAGTACCGGCCCACCCGGGGTTGCGGGTGGGTGCGGCGATAAACAGGGACAGCGGACCGTCTCAGTGGGGTCTCAAGCGGACCGAGGAACTCAAATCACGAGGAGTCCGGTTGATTCCGATAAATCCGGAGGTGCGAATCGGAAACCGAGAAGGCGGACTGTACCCTGGACGAAATCGTCTCCGACTTGCCGATAACGAGATAGCCGTCCGGTCGCAGCGATCGTTCGATGGTCTCGAGCATCGGGGTTTTGTACTCGCTGTCGATATAGATGAAGAGGTTTCGGCAAGTTGCGAGGTCGAACCCGGACTTGGGCTCGTCGTTTATCAGGTCGTGGCGTTCGAAGGTGACGGTTCGTTTGATCGGTTCGGTGACCGAGTAGGTCTGACCGTCTTGTTCGACGTAGTTCGAATAGTCGTCCAAAAACTCGAGTTGATCGGCCATATCGACCGTTCGGAGTTCCTCGTAGATCCCTTCTCGGGCGGTCTCGAGGGCGGGTTCGCTGATATCGGTTCCGAGGATGTCCACCGCCGATTCGTCGATTTCGGGATCGTCGTGAGCGAGCATCGCCAACGAATACGGTTCGCGGCCGTCAGCACACGCCGCACTCCAGACGCGTACGGAATCCCGACCATTCGACAACTCCCGAAGGACGGCACGGATGCCGGACCAGACGTCGGGATTTCGAAAGAAGCCGGTAACGTTGATGCTCATCGACTCGAGCAAGGCGACCTGTTCGTCGGGCGTCTTCCGGAGGTGATCCAGATACCCCTCGTACGTCTCGGAATCCGTTCGTCGCATTCGAGACGTAATCCGTCGATCCAGATAACTGTCGTTGTAGTGACTCGTCGCGAAGGAGAGTTCGGTTTCGACGTACTCGAGTAGCGCTTCGAACGGGTCCGTCGTCATAGCGTTCGGTCTCCGTGTTCGTCGCTTGCGGTTTCGATGACGAGTTCGCACGTCTCGAGGGAGAACTCGACGGTTCGTCCGTGGTTTCCGCCGACATCTTCGGCGACGAGCGAAACGCCGAGCGTCTCGAGTTCCGCTTTCGCCGTGGCGATATTCCGTTGGCCGACGCTGTCTCCGAGACTCTCGAAGTCGAACATATCGCTTCCACCGGCAATTTTGGCCTCGAGAATCGACTTGCGCCCTCCGGCCTCAATCGTTCGCCGTCGTAGCGCTCGCACTGCCGTGTCGGCGTATTTTCCCGGCTTATCACCGCTCGTCGTCGTCTCCGTACTGTCGGGTAACATTGCGTGTGCTAATCCACCGACCGCTCGGTCGCGGTCGTAGAGTGCGATCGCCAGACAGGATCCTAACCCGTAGGATTTGAAGCTATCGTCCCCGTCACCGACGATGGCATCCGAAATGCGTACCTGCCGCGGAACGGGTGCGTTCGGCTCAGGATTGGGCTGAGTCATCTGTGACCTCCGAGCAGTTGAAATCGTTCGTGACGTTCTCCGCTGCGATACGGTCACTTGTGCGTACCCGTTCAAGTACTCTTCCCTCGAAGCCGAAAAGGTAAACGGCGATTGGAGTTAGGTACCGCTAGCGTGGACCGTGCGGCGGATCGTCGTCCGACTCGTCCCCACCTTCGACGTCGAGACCCATTCGCTTTCGTCGTTCTTCTAACTCCTTGACCTGCCGGTAGTAGTAAGCGACACCGGCGCCACCGACGACCAAGACGACGCCGATCAATCCGAGAAACAGCGGAACGTCTCGCGTGTTGTAGTATCGCAACGAGATCGCGCTATCGGCGTTGTCCCACGTCAGTTGCTCCTGGTCGTCGACTACTTCCCGATCGTATCCACCCGGACTAACGCCGCCTAGCAGGAAGTTTGAGGTGCTGTGTCCCTCGGGAATGGTTACCTCGTAGCTTCCTTCCATATACATGCCTAACTGGAACGATTTGGAGTCCGAATCGCCGGAAAACGCGAGCGTTCCATTGCCGTCCGGTACCTTAATATCGGTACTCGCACTCTCCTGTTCGATATCGAGTTCCGAGCCCGTTAGCTCGGTTCCGTTCTCATGCCAGTACCGAACGGCGTGGACGTCCACAGCCCGGTCGCTATAGAGGGTTGATTCGGACAGCGAGAGTTCCTCGGTCCCGTTGAGGTCGTAAACGGCGCGATACTCGCCCCCACCGATCAGGCTCGCACCTTCGACGTCGATTGCGACATCTTTGTCACTCTCTCGCAAGTCCTCGTAGTCCTGTTCGCGGTCGAGTTCCTCGTCGGAGATGCCGCCGAAGAACATCGAACAGCCCGCAAGCGTCGCGAGCAGGCCAACGGCGACGATGCCGAGAACGAGACGTCGGTTCATGACAGATTAGGGGACGACACACCGGAGCTCTGCCGGTAGATACTCACCAATACTCGAGAGCAGGCCCGGCGGGTCGGTATCCTCCGGGCAGACCACGCTCTGCTCGAGCAGGCCGAGTCGTTCGACGGTGATGTAATCCTGGGCGTGACCGGCGCGGTTGAGCGTCGCCCGAACTTCGGCGCGGGTCGCGCTGTTGACGTTCAGCCGCCCGTCACCGCGGCTCCACTCGTAAAGCCGGTCGCGTTCGGCCTCTGCGAGACGCGAGGGCTCTGCATCTTCGTCACCGAACTCGCCGCCATAGACAAACCGTAGCGGCATGTGCTGGACGAGTCCGTACCGTTCGCGAATCTGGGTTGGAGAACCGGGACCGAGATCGAACTCTTCGGCCGGGATTCGAACCGGCTGGCCAGCGTCGAGGATGAACCCGTCTTCGTCCCACGAATCTAACGTTCCGACGTAGCTTTCGCCGGCTTCGAGATCGGGGACGATTTCACCGAACTCCTCGCGGAGGACGTTTCGCGCGACGACGGCGTCTTCACCCTCGATCGTTACCGAGGGGAAATCGTCGTGGCGCACGCCGACTTCGAACTCGACCTCGAGGTCGCCGATTTCGTTGTTGACTAGGGATCGGAGCGAATCCGTTGCTCGCTCGCGTGCATCACCGCTGACGTAGAGTTTCGTTGCGAGTATAACCATCAGGCGTCGATATTAAGTTCGTCTTCGAGGGCGGCGAGACGATCGTCCATTGCGTTTACGAGTCGGTCGTTGTCCATCGATTCGACTGGCGAGCCACATTCGGGACATTCGAAGCCGAAGTCCATCGCTTCGCCGAACTCGAAGCGGATCGAACAGATCTCGCAGAGATAGAATTCGTGGTTTCGTTCGTACTCCTGACGATCCTCGAGCGCGCCGTGGAGTCGGTGCATTTCCTCTTCTAGGTTCTCCGGGATGTTGTCGTACTGGAACGTCCAGAGGTAGGTCAGCCAGCCCGAATCCTCGTCTCGGAGGCGGCGGTAGGTCGCCAGATCGTTCTCGTACAGGATGAACAGTGCTCGACGGACGTCGTTGAGCTCGAGATCGAGATCTTCGGCGAGCTCCTCGTCGGTCACTTCCCCGTCCGGCGGTGCCGCCGCGACGGGCATCCCCGTTGGACCGACCAGCTCGTGTAAGTACTTCTGGATGACTGGATCCTCGAGCAGCTCCTCAAAAGCCATTAGCTACCCCTAATAGTATGCGACCATTAAGTCTTTTGAGCGAGGGCGCAGAGCCCGACAGCAGATGACTGGTGAAAGACGGCTGTGGTCGAAGGGGGACTTCCGAAATCACTCGTCGTCGACCGGTTCGACGCGCTTGCCGGTCGCCTGCGGGACGACCCGCCGATCGCCGTTTTCCCATTCCCGGTCGAACTCGCGGCCCTCGAAGAGCCTGTCGAGAAAGACGGCCAGTCCGGCGACTTCGGAATGTGGCTGATTGGTGACGCCGACGTTCCAATCAGCGGCTTCGTACACGTCGAAGGAGACCTTTTCGGAGCCGACGACGAGCAACAGCGGCGTTCCCTCTTGGCGGTGAGCGGTGCGAATGTCGTCTTCGACGGATTCGACGCGCTCGCCGTACATCGTCAGGTGGACGACCGAACCGTCCCAGTTCCGGATAATCGAGTTCGGAGCGTCAGTCAGTTCGACGTCGAACGGGCCGCCGAATCGATCCGTGATGTCCGCGACGGTCTCGAGTGACTGCCCGGCGTTATCGGGAAAAATCACGCGATCAGCACCGAGTGCGCGCGCCGTCAATCCGACGTGTGTCGTCATCCGTTCGTCGCGCCCGGGTCGGTGGCCGAGGCGGAGAACGGCGACTTCGGGCGATCCATCCATGGACGGCACTTGTGGCGTCGAATATATGTGGATTCGGATTGGGGCGCCCCTTCGCGGACGTACGGTTTCTCGAGCGGTGCCCGAACGCGTTTCAATCGGCGGTCGCGATCGACGCGCTCGTGATGAGCGCGTAGTAGGCGACGATTCCGGAGACCATACACAGGTAATAGGCCCACGTCGGCCCGTCGACGAACTGGAAGAGCACTTCGACGAGCGTCACCCAGACGACAGCGAACGCTAAATCGGTCAGGATACCCCAGCGCTCGTTTCGAGCCGTCTCGAGCCACTCTCGAACGCCGGTCACGATCGGCTCACCCTGGCTCTGAAATCCCCTTCGATAGTTTGTCTCATACGTGATGAATCCCGTTGTGTGTGGAAAAGCTTGCTTTCGGTGTCGCCACGATTCGTAATTCGACCCTTTCGATCCCCGCGACCGGCGAGTTATCGTCGAGACACGTGGGGTGGAGTCAGCCGCTTACGCGTCTTCGTCGCGGATGTCGACGACCATCGTCGGGATCGTCGTCGTTCGAAGCGTTCGCTCCGCGACACTTCCCAAGAGCGCGCGTCGAACCCCGCCGCGACCGGCGGAGCCCATCACGATCAGGTCCACGTCGTTGTCCTCGCCGTAATCGGCGATCTGTCGGTGGGGTTGACCGGCGACGATCGACTCGGTGACGTCGACGCCGCGTTCGGCCGCCTGCTCGGTGACCTCGCCGGTTGCGTCGCGCGCTCGCTCCTCGAGTTCGGGCATTTCGCCGAACTTTCCCTGTCGAATGCGATCGACCTGCTCGGCTCCGAGTCCGATGTCCATCGCGCTGGTATCGACGACGTACAGCGCGTGTACGTCTGCGTCGTATTTCGCCGCGAGATCGACTGCGTGGGAAACGGCGTTCTCTGCGACCGTGCTTCCGTCCGTCGGGACGAGTATCGTATCGTACATTGGTTTGATCTCGATTAATCGTCTGCTGGAGTGCCGCCGTCCGCGACGGCGTCTTCAGCTGATTCAACGTTTTGCATCGGCTCCGGACTGTGGCACTGACGAACGAGTCGTTTGACGTGCTGTGGCGGATTTTCGGTCACCAGCGACACGGCGATGATCGTCAGGAACGCCACCGGGACGCCGACGAGCGCGGACGATTCGGCGGGTATCACCGCCGCGACTTCCGGGACGATTGCCTCCTCAGCGCCGATAGCGTCGACGTACTGTGGAACGACGTCGTTCAGAATTGCGCCG
The DNA here is from genome assembly GCF_055379965.1 of Halostagnicola alkaliphila. NCBI lineage: Archaea > Methanobacteriati > Methanobacteriota > Halobacteria > Halobacteriales > Natrialbaceae > Halostagnicola > Halostagnicola alkaliphila. The sequence continues at coordinate 1,698,665 of NZ_AP043826.1, forward strand.
AACGAGATCGCCAGACCGACGAGCATCCCGGCGATCGCGCCTTCTCGTGTGGTGTTTTCCCACCAGAGACCGAGGAAGAACACGGGGAAGAAGACACAGCCAGCGATCGCGAAGGCCATCGCGACGAGTTCCGCGATCAGTGCCGGTGGGTTGAGTGCGACGAGCGTGACGAGCACACCGAGTGCCACGATCGTCGCTCGGCCGACGATCAGCTGTTCGCGCTGACTCGCGTCCTCTTTGTAGAGGTTCGTGTAGATGTCGTGTGCTGCCGCCGAAGAACCGGAGATGAACAGTCCGGCTGTCGTCGCCAGCGCCGCAGCGACCGCACCGGCGGCGACGAGGCCGACGAGCCATTCCGGTAATCCAGCGAGTTGGGTCGTCAGGACGACGAGTGCGTCGGCTTCTTCACCGGTCATTTCAGTATAATCGCCGACGGTGTCTTCGTACAGAAGCGAGCCGAACGCACCGTATGCGGCCGTTCCCCAGTACAGCAGGCAGATGAAGAACAGGCCCCAGACCGTCGACCAGCGGGCGGTCCGCTCGTTATCGACGGTATAGAACCGAACGAGAACGTGCGGGAGCCCGCAGGTACCCACGATCAGGGTGAACGCGAGTGCGACCCAGTGGTAGTAGGTCGCTTCCGCGAACGGCTCGGTGAACTGCGCGTCGATGTCGGCCATCTCGGTCGTCTGCGCGCCGAACTCGATGTACGGAAGCACCGTTGACCAGCCTTCCGTGTAGCCGGTTGCGTAGAGGCCGATCAGGAACGCCAAGATGAGGATGACGTACTGAATGGCCATGTTCTTGGTCGTTCCGAGCATTCCCGAAAGCGCGACGTAGACGATGGTGACTCCCATCAGCAAAATTACGCCGACCTGGTAGTCGACGCCGAAGATGTACTGGGCCATCAGTCCCATCCCGCTTCCCTGGCCGATGGCGTAGACGAACGCGATCAACAGCGTGGTAAACGCCGCGATCGCGCGACCGGTCTCCGAGTAAAACCGGTCGCCGATGAAGTCGGGCGCGGTGTACTTTCCGAATCGACGGAACTGCGCCGCCATGAAGATGAGCAGGATGAAGTATCCCGTCGTCCAGCCGACGAGGTACGCCAATCCGAAGTATCCCGCTAACGCGATCGTCGACGCCACGCCGAGGTAGGACGCAGCACTCATCCAGTTCGCGCCGATCGCCATCCCGTTCTCGATGCTCCCGATAGAGCGACCGGCGACCCACAGCTCGTCGACCGCGGCAACGCGAAAGAGCCAGCCGACCGCGAGGAATAGGACCAGCATCGTGATGACCGTCAACGCCGGAACGAGTTTGAACTCACCCACGTCAAGTGCCGTCTCGAGGAAGATCGGCTCTATCATTCTTCACCTCCGTCGGCGGCCACCGCCGCGTCGGCATCGGCTTCGTTCCCGTGTTTGATCCCGTACCGATCGTCGAGACGATCCCGCTGCCAGGCATAGGCCGCCGACAGCAACAATGCACCGAGCGGAGCCATCACCGCGGTCAAGAAGTAATGAAGCTGGAAGCCCATCACCATCGTCTCGGTCATTATTTCCGGTGCGATCGCCGTTGCAGTTACCGGCCCGAAGACGAACAGGATCCAGGCGATAAACGAACCGATGATCACCTTCATGTGGTCGCGCATGAACGGAGTTGCCGGTTTGAATATGTTTATCTCCTTATCGAGGTAGTTTGCTGTCTGAACGCCGCCATCGGTTTCGAGATTCGTCTCTTCGTTCCCTTGTGAGCTATTATCTGTCATGTTTTGGTTTCGTGTTGTGTTCTCTTTGGTACGGTATCTCCAAAGAATCGAAGACGATTCTAGTCGTCTCGTCCGGCCGATGCGATTTCGTCGACAATCTCCGGATTACGAAGCGTCGACGTGTTCCCCAGTTCGTTTCCGCTCGCGATGTCTTCTAACAGTCGTCGCATGATTTTGCCCGAGCGCGTTTTCGGTAGTTCCGGCGTGAAGACGACCTCCTCCGGTTTCGCGATCGGGCCGATCGATTCGAGCACTCCTTCGACGACGCGTTCCTCGAGTTCGTCGCCCTCTTCGTATCCGTCTTCCGTGATCGCGTAGACGTAGACGGCTTCACCTTTGACCTCGTGGTCGCCGCCGACGACGGCGGCCTCGGCGATCCCTTCGACGCCGACGATCGCGCTTTCGATCTCCATCGTTCCCAGGCGGTGGCCCGAGACGTTGATCACGTCGTCGACACGGCCGAGAACGGTGATGTAGCCGTCGTCGTCGATCTTCGCGCCGTCTTCGGGGAAGTAGACCCACTCGTCCCCGTCGGGGTCCGAGTACTCTTCCCAGTACTCCTCGAGGAACCGCTTGTCGTTCTGATAGAGGGTCCGGAGCATGCCCGGCCACGGCTGGTTAACGGTGAGATAGCCCGCGTTTCCTGGCCCCACTTCGTCCCCTTCCGCGTCGACGATTCGCCCGTCGATTCCCGGAAGCGGCGGGCCGGCAGAACCGGGCTTCATCGTCCCGACACCCGGTAGCGTCGTGATCATCATGCCACCGGTTTCGGTCTGCCACCAGGTGTCGACGATCGGACACTCCTCGTTACCGATGTGTTTGTAGTACCACTTCCACGCGCGCGGATTGATCGGTTCGCCGACCGTCCCGAGCAATCGGAGCGAGGAGAGGTCGTGCTTCTCGGGATAGTCGGTACCCCACTTCATGAACGCCCGAATCGCCGTCGGAGCGGTGTAGAAGATGTCGACGTCGTTCTTTTCGACGAGTTCCCACATCCGATCCTTCTCCGGGTAGTCGGGGGTACCTTCGTACATCACCGAGGTCGTCCCGAGCGCGAGCGGGCCGTAGACGATGTAGGAGTGGCCCGTAATCCAACCGATGTCCGCCGCACACCAGTAGGTGTCCTCGGGTTCGATGTCCAGTACCGCGTGGCTCGTCCAGGCGGCGTAGGAGAGATAGCCGCCCGTGGTGTGTTTGACGCCTTTCGGCTGGCCCGTCGTTCCCGAGGTGTACATCAGGAACAGCATGTCTTCCGCGTCTCGAGAAACCGGCTCGACGGACTCTCCAGCGTGGGCTTCGACCAGTTCGTCGTAATCGTGTTGGTTGTCTGCGAGCGAGTGCTCGAGTTCGTCGCCGAGTCGATCGACCACGACGACGTCGGAGACCTCGTGGTCGACTCCCTCGAGCCCCTCGTTGGCCTTCTCGATGTGATCGAGCGCGTCCCCGCGGCGGTAGTAGCCGTCGCAGGTGACGAGGTACTCGCTGTCCGCGGAATTCATCCGCGTGGCCAGCGCGTCGGCCGAGAACCCGGCGAAGACGACCGAGTGCGGCGCGCCGATTCGGGCGCATGCCAACATCGCGATCGGCAGCTCCGGAATCATCGGCATGTACAGCGTGACGATGTCGTCCGCTTCGACGCCGAGATCACGGAGCGTCGAAGCGAACTCGTCTACTTCCTCGAGTAGTTCTTCGTACGTGTACGTGCGCGTTTCGCCGAGTTCGCCCTCCCACTCGATGGCGACGCTCTCAGCGCGTCCGTCCTCGACGTGACGGTCCAGACAGTTTTCGGAGGCGTTCAGTTCGCCGTTCGTGAACCACTCGTAGAAGGGGGCGTCGTCGTCCTCGAGAACCGTGTCGTACTCCTCGTTCCAGTCCAGAAGGTCGGCGGCTCGTTCCCAACACTCCGGCCAGTTCTCCTCGAATTCCTCGTAGATCCCCTCGTCTGCCACGTTCGCCTGTTCGACGAACGATTCCGGTGGCTCGAAGGATTCCTGTTCTTCGAGTCGCACCTCGAGATCGGCGTTCTCGTCTGTCATGGTACACCCAATCAATGATGTACCAGGGTACTAAACGGAGTATCTAGCTGTGTAAACTCGTCTCGCTAGAATATCATTATATTTCATTAATTTCTAACGCCTCACGGAACAATAATGGTGCGGATAGCCGTCGCGTTCAGCATCCGGGCGAAGCGAGAGCAAAAAACCGTCAGATAGCGTCGGGGAGCCCTTAGCGTCTGTTCGAGGAGAGTGCCACGAGTCTAGATACTTAGCACGGCAGCCGTCGACGTTCACTGAAAACGAATTCACGATCGGCGAACGCCGTTTCTCCGATCGCTATTCCCGTGGCGCGTCGAAAAACGTCCTGAGTAGTTCGTGTTGTCCCTTTCGCAGGTGGTTGTGCAAGGTCGGCGAGGAAACGCCCATTGCGTCGGCGACCTCCTCGGCGGTGCTTTCCCGAGGCCAGTCGTAGTACCCGCCGAAGTACGCGGCTCTAAGCGCAGATTCCTGTCGGTCCGTGAGTCGGTCCTCGAGTCCTTCGCGGAACTCGTGGGCGGTCTGGACGGTTCGTTCGGCTTCGCGCTTCCCGACGAGTTCCGACTCCGGAAACGCGGACCCCAATCCGTCGACGATCGTCCGCACGTCGGCCGCTCCCGCACACTCGGCGGCGATGGTTGCCGTTCCGTTGTCGACGACGGTCTCGAGAACGGTCACGCCGTACTCGGTGAGCGTCAGGGTGGGCGAGGATCCCTCGACGATGAACTCGACGCGCCAGCCGTCTTCGTAGGTCTCGATCAGACGACAGTCGTCGATACCGGGATCGGATTCGGCGAGTTCGAAAACTGACTTCGGGGATCCGTCCTGAAGTGTCACGTAGTACAGTTGCGTCGACTCCGAAACCGGAACGAACGAATCGATCTCGAATCGACAGCCGAGCTGGGACGACGCATCGACGAAAAATGATTGCTCGTCGCGACAGACGAACTCGAGTTCGACGACCGTATCTGACAACAGGAGGTCGCGACGGCGGACGGCGGCAATCGCGTATCCGACCTGCCGACCGATCGTCTCGAACCAGGCGAGTTCGTCCGCCTCGAACCCCTTTTCGCGTCCGGTCACGACCGAAAGCGTTCCGTAGACGGTATCGCCGTAGGACAGGGAGACACGTACGAGCGTCCCCTCGAAGTATTCCTCCTCGAGCGTTCCGGCGACGTCGGTTACCACAGCCTGCCTCGAATCGGCGGACTCCTCGTTCGAATAATCGGCCGAAGTAGCACTATCTGCGTCGGATTCCCCACTGTCGCTAGACTGCCAATCACCATCGGCGATCTCAGTACCCTCGGCGGACGGTGCGTCGGCTTCGTCGGAACGGACGGTATCGTCATCGGCCGATTCCGACGCAGTACGAAAGCGCTCGGCGTGAATCCGGTCGGTACCGCTTTCCCACTCGTCCGGAAGCAACCGGCTAGCCGCTTCGGGGTCGATACCGCTCGAGGTCCGCCACTCCCGTTGTCCAGCCGTTCTCGTGGTTCGGTCGATCCAGGCGAATTCGTACGCCGGTCCGTCGACGAGCGCCTGACAGCAAACGGATTCGACCTCGTCGTGTGCGGACGCCTCGAGAAGCCGGTTCGTGACTGCCCGAAATCGGTTCGTGACTTCGTTTACCCGCTCGACCCGGTCGCTTCTTGCCCGTTCGGACTCGAGTCGGTCGTGGTAGCTCGAGATGTCGTGGACGAAGAGCGCAAAGCCGTTTCGAGTACCCGTTTCGTCGCGCAGGGCAACGACGAGTTCGGTCGCACGGAACCGGCTCCCGTCCCGGTGGACGAACCAACTGTCGTCCTCGTGGGGAGAATCCGTCGTCGCCTCGGCGAGCTTGCGATCGAGCGCATCGGCGTCGCCTTCACCATCCGCGTAAAACGCCGAGACGTGCGTGCCGACGATCTCGTTGGCGTGAAAGCCAAACGTCGAAACGGCGCTTCGGTTCCACCGCTCGACGTAGCCATCGGCGTCGAGTCGGACCAGAGCACACCGATCGGTGGCGGCGAGCAACGATCTGACGATGCCGTCGTCGCCGACGCCTGTCGAGTTCCGATCGGATCTGCCCTCGTTTTCGGCCGGCTCGAACGCAGCCACGAGTTCTTCGTCCGTCGGCTCGGAAAGGTACGGTTCGAGGGCTTCGAAGCTCTGCCAGCCGCCGGCGGCCTTAACCACCCGCGGGTTGACATCGTCGCGAACCAGCGCCGACCGGGCAAAATAGTGACGCAGATCGCTCGAGGAAACGGACGAGAGAGACGAATCGTTCGCGCGTTCGCTCGCGCGGTCTGCAACGTCGGAGACGAGCATCTGGAGCCGCCTCGGCGTGACCGAAAAGATCCGTTCGGAGTCGGCGAGGTCGTTGCTCCGGACGTACCGCTCGAGATCGCGTTGGACATCGGTCGGGAGGTAGGCAGACCTCGCGGGACCGATTTCGGTCTCACCGCGATTCGCCTTTTCGCCGCTCGTCGCTTCGGGGACCCGAATCACGTACCGGGACGGATCGGTATCGACTCGATCGATATCGTCACTCGAGAGTCGGGCGAGTTCCGCAGGTCGGAGGCCTGCCTCTCCGCAGAGCCTGACGACGAGGGCTTCACGATACGTTTTGGCGGCCTCGAGAAGGCTCTCGTACTCGCTTCGCGCGAGCGTCGTTGATTCGGTCCCCGAGAGAGCCATATTTCGCGTTTTCTACGAGATCGAACATAGTTCTATTGGTATCTGTGGCCCCAGGACGGGTTTCGAGGAATAGCAGAACAGATGTTAGGATTATAGTTTCGCAAAACCAAACAGTGCGAAACACTCCTAGAGTCACGTCCCCTCCGTTACTCTCGAGAGGCGGACTGAATTTCGCCGACGATCTCGGGGTTTCGAAGCGCACTGGTGTCGCCCAGTTCCTCGCCGTTTGCCACGTCCTCGAGGAGCCGGCGGAGGATTTTTCCCGAGCGGGTCTTGGGTAGTTCGGGCGTAAAGACGATCTCTTCGGGGAGTGCGAGCGATCCGATCGCGGCTTCGATACTGGATTCGATTCGGGTACGAACGTCCGCTTCGTCGTCGACGTGGCGCTCCGTGCTCACGTACGCGTAGATCTCCGTGTCGTTCGAATCCGCCGTGCGCCCGACGACCGCTGCTTCGGCGACGCCTTCCGTATCCGCGATCGCCCCCTCGATTTCCATCGTACTCAGCCGGTGGCCCGAGAGGTTGATGACGTCGTCGACGCGACCGAGGACCGTGATATACCCGTCCTCGTCGACTCGAGCAGCGTCGCCGCTGAAGTACACCCACTCGTCGTCATCGGGTTCGGAAAACCGCCGCCAGTACTCGTCGACGAACTGCTCTGGCCCGTCGTACAGCGTTCTAACCATTCCCGGCCACGGCTGAGAGAGTGTCAGATAGCCCGCCTCACCGGGGTCGACGGGGTCGCCGCTCGCATCGACGACGCGCGCATCGATCCCCGGCAGCGCGGGTCCCGCCGCTCCGGGCTTCATCTCGGAAATTCCCGGCAGCGTCGAGACGGCGATCCCGCCCGTTTCGGTCTGCCACCAGGTGTCGACGATCGAACATTCCCCGTTTCCGACGTGTTCGTGATACCACTCCCACGGCCGGGGGCTAATTGGCTCGCCCACGCTCCCGAGCAGGCGCAACGAGGAGAGGTCGTGACGATTCGGATACTCCTCGCCCCACTTCATGAACGCGCGGATCGCCGTCGGCGCCGTGTAGAAGACGTCGACCGCGTTTCTGTCGACGATCTCCCAGAGCCGGTCGCGGTCGGGGTAATCGGGTGATCCCTCGTACATCACCGTCGTCGTCCCGAGCGCGAGCGGGCCGTAGACGATGTAGGAGTGACCCGTAATCCAGCCGATGTCCGCCGCACACCAGTAGGTGTCCTCGGGTTTGATGTCTAACACCGCGTGGCTCGTCCAGGCGACGTTCGTGAGGTAGCCGCCCGTGGTGTGGACGACGCCTTTCGGTTCGCCCGTCGTTCCCGAGGTGTACATCACGAACAGCATATCTTCGGCATCGCGGGAGACTGGCTCGACCGTTTCGCCGTAAAAGTCCTCGAGCAGATCGTGATAGTCGCGTTCGTTTTCGCCCAGTACGTGCGGGAGGTCGTCCCCGAGTCGATCGACGACGACCGTCTCGACGTCCTGATCGAGGCCGATAACTGCGTTGTCGGCCTTGCTCTTCTGGTTGAACGCGTCGCCCCGGCGATAGTAGCCGTCGCAGGTGATCAAAAACTCCGAACTCGCCGCGTCCATCCGGGTCGACAGCGCGTCGGCCGACAGTCCGGCGAAGACGACCGAGTGCGGCGCGCCGATTCGAGCACATGCCAACATCGCGATCGGCAACTCCGGGATCATCGGGAGATAGATCGTGACAACGTCGTCCTCCTCGACGCCGAGCGAGCGCAACGCGGCGGCACACTCGTTGACCTCGACGTAGAGATCCCGATAGGTGTAGGTCCGCGTCTCGCCGTGTTTTCCTTCCCAGCGAATCGCGACGTGGTTCTTGCGTCCCGACTCGACGTGTCGATCGAGACAGTTGTACGAGGCGTTGAGCCGGCCGCCGTCGAACCACCGATAGAACGGTGGGTCCCCGTCCTCGAGAACCGTGTCGTACGTCTCGTCCCACTCAAGCAATTCCGCGGCTCGCTCCCAGCATGCCGGCCAGTTCGCTTCGAACTCCCCGTACACGTCTGGGTCCGAGACGTTTGCCTGTGAAACGAAGGATTCCGGAGGGCTACGTGGTGTTCCGGTGGGTGCAGCGACGTTCCGGTCCCACCCGTTCGGATCGGCCATGTCTTATCTCAATCGACGGAAGTGAGACGAATAAACGTTCTGTCGATCTCTCCCTGTCTTGCCGGTTTCGGTCACTCGGATCGAATATCAAACGAGTGACAGTCTCAACAACAAAGAGAAAATGTGCCGCCAAATCGACGACGGTCGCCAACACCCTCGAGTCGACCCGTTGGCGGGTACAGGAGATACTGTTTAGTGTCCTCCAGTGTGATTTATTCCCATGGCAAACGCCGTTCTCGTCGCGCTTGACAGCTCCGATCCCGCTCGAGCAGCGCTCGAACACGCCTGTCGGAATCATCCGGACGCGACGATAACCGCCTTGCACGTGGTCGATCCCGCGGACCAGAGCAGTTACACCTCGATGACAGGCGCACCGACGGTCGAAACGCAGGCCACGAAACGACAGCAAGAAGAGCGCGTCGAGTCGCTGTTCGACGACGCCCAACGTCTCGCCGACGAGTACGGGGTCGTCCTCTCGACCGAATCGAGGACCGGCGACCCCGCAAACACGGTTGCGACCGTCGCGGAGGAGGGTAATTTCGACCTCATCGTCGTCGGCAGCCACGGCCGCGAGGGGATGAGTCGAATTCTGCTCGGGAGCGTCGCGGAGCGAATCGTCCGTCGCGCCCCCGTTCCAGTAACGATCGTCAGGTGAACGGATTTCGTCAGTTCGCGTGGCGAACGACGTACACGTCGTAGCGCTGATCGTTCGCGACGGGACTGCCGACGCTCGAGAGCGGTGCGATCACCGACCCTGCGTTCTCCGACCCGATGAAGACGACCGACGCTTCGATTTCTCCGGCGACCAGGCGGATCTCACGAACCACGTCCGTCGTCGCCGTTGCGGTCGGTTCGTCCGAATCCACTCGTTCCGTTCGGAACGTCGCTCCAGGTGCGACCGCGTTCGCCCGGTCGCAAATTCCGTTCGCGATAGCCTCGGGGTCGAACGGCTCTCCTCTGGTTATCCAACCCCGTTCTCGAGCGTAGTCTTCGTCGTCCGGAATCACCGTCAGGACGACGAGTTCCTCGTCCAGTAGCTCGCTGAACTCCGTCGCCTTCTCGAGCGCGCTGGTCGCCAGTTCCGATCCGTCGTACGGAACGAGTAGTGACATACAGCAGTAACTCACGACGGTGACAGTAAACCTTCGCCCTCGAACACCCCAGCTTCGACGGTTGGACCGCCCCCACCACTCTCGCTCCGCTTTTCCCGTTCGCTTCGAGGGCAACCGGGGGCCGCTAATTGGGTTCGATCTACCATCTGTATCCGGCGCTAATTGGGTTCGGTCCGAGTCCCGTCATCGTCGACCACGAGGACGGGCCGCTCCGAAAGCCGGACGACAGCATCCACCGTGCTCCCGAGCAGCGCCCGTCGGAACGACGAGCGCCCGTGGGATCCGACGACGATCAGTCCGATCTCGCGTTCGTCGGCGTACGCGAGGATTTCCTCGTGAGGCGGCCCGGTTCGAACCGACGTGGTAACCGAAACCCCCGCATCGGCGGCCGCCTGCTCGAGCGTCTCGAGCGAATCGCGGGCGTGCTCTCGAAGCCGCTGTTCGACCTCGTTGGGATCGACGAGCCCGCTGTCGTAGGCTGTCCGTGTTTCGACGACCGCGACGCCGTGGAGCGGGATATCGAGCGCTCGAGCGAGCGAAACCGCGTCCGTCACGGCGGCCGACGCGTCGTCGCTTCCGTCGGTGGCAACGAGAATCGAGTCGTACATGCCCGGAGAGATGGCCCGCGTGTTAAAAGAACCACGCGTCGATCACCAGTTCCGGGACGGAAGTTCGATGATGGCTGGTACGCGACGGGGCTACCCAAACGAACGACACCGCGACTGCGAGTCCGTCGATCGAACCGTTTTTGCAACGTCGGCGGATAGAGGTGTCCGATGGACGTACTGATCGTCGGCGCGGGATCGATGGGGACCTGGTTCGGCAGTGCCGTCGACGCCAGGGTCGCGTACACCGATGTCGACCCCGACGCCGCGGCGAAGGCCGCCGAGGCGACGGACGGTCGCGTCGCTGACCTCGAGGCCGAGGGAGGCTACGACGCAGTCTGTCTCGCCGTGCCGATGGATCACGTCGCCGACGCGATCGCGGAACACGCCCCCCGATCGGAGCGGGCGATACTCGACGTCTCGGGCGTGATGGAAGACCCCCTCGAGGCGATGAACGCCCACGCGGCCGATCTCGAACGCGTCAGTCTCCACCCGCTGTTCGCACCCGAGCGGGCACCGGGGACGGTCGCGGTCGTTCGCGAAGAACAGGGGCCGGTTACGGCGGCGGTACTTGAGGATCTGGTCGCCGCCGGAAACGACCTCCTCGAGACGACGGTGGACGAACACGACGAGGCGATGGAAACGATTCAGGCCTCGACCCACGCGGCGATCCTCTCGTTCGCCCTGGCCGCGCAGTCGGTCCCAGAGGGATTCGAAACGCCCGTTTACGACGGACTCCGAGACCTCGCCAAAACGGTGACGGACGGCACGCCACACGTGTACGGAGAGATTCAACGGACCTTCGGCGGCGCTGAGGCCGTGGCCGACGCCGCGGCGACCATCGCCGAGGCGGAAGGCGAGGAGTTCGAACGGTTGTACGAGAGCGCGGCCGAGCGGTGGCACGAGGGCGACCGAGCAAACGCGACCAGCACTGGCCCGACCGATTCGGGTCACAACGACGACAACCGAGGTGACCTCGAGTGAACGTAACCGAACGAGTCGAAGCCGTCCGATCGAACGCCAAGTATCTCCGGAACGTCAGACCGATCGATCCGGAGGAGATCTGCGAGTACATCGACGGCGCGCCACATCCCGCCGTCGTTCGACAGGACCTCCGCGAGCAGGCGGCCGACCTCGAGTTGCTCGAGCGAGACGACGGCACCTTCGTGCCGGTCGAAGACGATCCGATCCCACCTCGTCGTGAACCGGTTACTCGATTCCCCGAACCGTACGAACAACGCGTCGAGGACCACCTTGCGGATCGCTACGGGCCGAACTGGGCCGACGGTGCCTCTGGCGACCTGCTCCGGTCGACGATCCGCCGGTTCAAAGCCCAGTACCTCGAGGGTGCTCCCGTCGAGTACGACGAAGACGTCGCGGCTGGCTACGCGATTTACCACCTTCCCGGGTACTACGCCGCGACGCAGTATACGCTCGAGGAGCTGGCCGATCGCGGGTTACTCGGTCGGAATCTCCGCGTGCTCGACATCGGTGCCGGAGTCGGCGGCCCCGCGCTCGGACTCGCGGATTACCTTCCCGAGGACGCGTTGCTCGAGTACCACGCCGTCGAACCGAGCGACGCGGCCGCCGTTCTCGACGAACTGCTCGAAGAGACCGGTCGAAACGTTCACACGACGGTTCACCGAACGACGATCGAACGCTTCGATCCGGCGGCCGCGAGTAGCGACACGTTCGATCCGACTCGACCGGACGACGGCTTCGACCTCGTTCTCGCGGCGAACGTGCTGAGCGAACTCGAGGATCCGGAGACGGTTCTCCGATCCGCGCTGGAATTGATCGCACCTGACGGCGCGTTAGCGGCGATCGCACCGGCTGACAAACAGACCAGCATTCAGCTTCGCGAACTCGAGCGGACGGTCGAAGACAACTCGGTCGGTGCCGGGAACACGCTCGAGTGGTCGTCCGAGGAGGGTTCAGGTGCCGGAATGGATTCCGCTTCGGACTCCGATCCAGACTCCGACTCGGACACCATCACCGTCTACAGTCCGAGCGCCAGACTCTGGGAAGGCAAGCGACCGACCGATCGCGGGTGGTCGTTCGACGTCCGCCCGGATCTCGAGGTGCCGTCGTTTCAGCGACGCCTCGAGGACGCCGCCGACGAAACCGACGAGGCGTACTCGCCGGGCGAGTTCGTCAACGTCGACGTACAGTTTTCGTACTCGATCTTCCGGCGGGACGGCAAGCGGCGAATCGATCTCTCGCTCGACTCGAGTTCGTGGGCGAAGATGGCCGAAACGGATCGCCACGTTCCGAACCGAATCGATCTCGTCGCAGCGAAGCTGAGCCACTCGCTGAGTGACGACGACGACGGACCGAGCTCGAGCAACCCGCTGTTCAAGATCAGCGACGGGAGCGAACGCGTCGACCACTACGCCGTCTTGACCAGAGAGACCGCGATGAATCGCGCATTGTGCGAGGCCGAGTACGGCGAACTCTGCTCGTTCGACGGCGCGCTCGCGCTCTGGAACGACGACGAAGGCGCGTACAATCTCGTCGTGGACGAAGAGACCATCGTCGACCGACTCGTCTGAATCTCCCACCTCGGTTGCCATCTCGATATTGACCTATTTGTTTCGTCCAACTCGTCGGCGGGTCTCGAGGGCCCAAACGGTGGGCTTTTCGGTATCCCCTTCGAGCGAATCGATATGAGCGATTCCCTCGAGATCCTGGTAACGAACGACGACGGGATCGATAGCCCGGGCATTCGAGCGCTTTACAGCGCGCTGTCGGGGATAGCCAACGTCACCGTCGTCGCACCCGCATCTGACCAGAGCGCGGTCGGTCGATCCATCTCCCACGAAGTCGACGTGACCGAACACGAACTCGGCTACGCGGTCGAGGGAACCCCCTCCGACTGCGTGGTTGCCGGGCTCGCAGAGCTCGGCCCGAAACCGGATCTCGTCGTCTCGGGCTGTAATCGAGGAGCAAACCTCGGCGAATACGTCCTCGGACGGTCGGGAACCATCAGTGCTGCCGTCGAAGCGGCGTTCTTCGATGTCCCCGCGATCGCAACTTCGTTGTACGTCCCGACCACCCCGGATCGTCCGTTCGACGAAATCGAGGTCGAAGCTCGATCGTTCGGGGAGGCCACGCGAATCACGACATATCTCGCTGAAAACGCACTCGGGGCGGGAGTCTTCGAGCACGCCGCCTATCTCAACGTGAACGTCCCGCTTCCGGACGGACGGCCAGCGGACATCGAGATCACTCGCCCGTCGAAACGCTACGAAATGGACGCTTCCTTCAACGGAGATTCGATCCGACTTCACGACCGCGTCTGGGAGGATATGACTCCCGAGACAATATCCGATCCGGCTGGAACCGATCGAAATGCCGTCGTCAACGGGCGTATCAGCATCTCTCCGCTGACAGCGCCACACACGACGAACCACCACGAAACGCTCGAGGGGCTCGTCGAAGGCTACCGTAGCCATATTTCATAATTTCCTGATATTTTACGAGTCGCTGACAGTGGGACCAGACCCAGTAAGATTTGTAGCAGGGTCGCAAACGATTAGCCATGGCAACGGTCGAAATCGAATACTGCGTCCCGTGTGGACACCTCTCTCGCGCGATGGATATCCAGCGCACGCTCTTGACGACCTTCGGCGAGCGACTCGAGGCGGTCACGCTGAAGACGGGTGCCGACGGGATCTTCGTCGTTCGCTGTAACGGCGAAGTCGTCTCCGACAAAACGGAAGACGGCTTCGACGTAGATGAGGTTGTGCGAGACGTTCGCACACAGTTGTGACGACTGACCTGTCGGTAACGACGACCACGTAGTCACCTTGCACGTCGCAAGGCCGGCGGCTTTCGCCGTCGTGACCGTCACCGTAGGTGAGACCATTCATTGGTAAGAGAACACACATATGATACCCGAAAAACACAAAACCAAGGTAGAAGTACGTCCAACAGACGATTATCTCCGTGGAGGGTAATACGCATGGGATTTAACACACTCTGGACTCGACTGTCGTCTCTCTGGAGCGAATCCGACACGCGGACGACAGAGGATTCGTCAGCGGAAGGGGAGCGAACGCCGTCCGAGAACGCCGACGAAACGTTGAGCTACGCCGAGCAAGTCGAGTACGGAGTCGACGAACAGGAACTCCCCGACGAAGACAAAGTTCTCAGAATGCTCGTCAAACGCGGTGGGCGCGTCGACGAAAACACCGTTCTCGAGGAAACCGGGTGGACACAGGAACACCTGATGGAGGTCATCGACGGAATGGAAAACGAGGACGAGGTCAGCGCGCTGAGCGTCGGACGCAAACGCGTCATCTGCCGTCGCGGATTCGAACCCAAAGGGTACCGATCTCACTTGAACGAATAACTGGGGCCGAATTGGGCTGTATACCACGGTGCATACGAAAGGGCATTGACACGCAGACACTGAATCGCCGTCTCGATCATCTAACCGAGCATTTGAGTTGGCTGCTGACGAGCCGTATCGTATTTACACAAATATCGCGGAGAGCTATCGATTCACCCGGAAACAGCGATTCTGCAATACGAAACCGACGCCAATTGCAACGCACGCAATCGCCGTGACTATCAATTTAACGTGAATTTGAATCGAACGATACTTTCGGGAACGGTAAACGATAGCGCACTTACATGGACTATCGTTTCGAGCGCTCGGATATGTCACGACGATCAGCATCCACGAAGGCCATCGGCGTCTGTACCCACTGTGGCGCGTTCCACGCCGTTCGCAAACGCCCGAACGGCACCGTTTATGCGATTGGATCTCCGCAGGGCTGTCACTGTGGCGGGACGGAATTTAGTCTCCTCGAGGAGTGATCGAACGCCCCGCCATAGTTTGTGGCCCGCTCGAGTCGACCGCCCCACTATCGTCCGAGCCCGCTCGAAGGAGGTAACTGAACACGCTTATGCACGAGAGTTCTCTCGATACAGCTATGAACGATCGAACGGGGCGTCTCGAGTACACTCGAACGGAACTCGAAAACGCACCGACGACCAGAACGCGCGAGTACGAAAACGCCGATCTGGAGTCCGTTCATCGGAGGATCGAGGATCGTCTCGAAAATCGTTCCGAAGCGGGCGAACTCGAGGGCACCGAAGGGAGCGAGCGAGCGCCGCCGAGTAGCGTTCGATCCGAACTCACTGCTGTCGAGACGAGTGATGGTGTCCGCACGGCGGAGGGACGACTCTCCGCTATCGTCGATACCGCCGCGTATACCTCCCGTTCGTTTCGGTACAAACCGCGCGGACCCCACGGTGCCATGGCGATCATCGTCGGATTGATCGTTGCGCTGCCGACGATCTTCATTTCCCTGCTCCTCTCACTGTTCGGGTACTCCCTGTACCGATCGGAACGCGACGGAGAGATTCCGTTACGACGGTGGGAGTCGATCGACGTCCTCGTCACCGAATCGGCGAGTACCGAGACGGGAGCCGAAACCGACGGCCGCCCCGCGTCGGCCGTTCACGCAATCGGGGCAACGGAATCGTTCGTCGGTGTCGATACCGATCGACTCGTCGAGCTTCCCTGGGCCCACCGAAAGGCGATCGTCATGCAAGTCGAAGAGTGGTCGAAACAGGCACTGCAGGAAACCCCCGCGACCAGAAACGACGAAGACGTCTTCTTCGATTATCTGACGATGTGGCTCAAACGGAAGGCGAAAACGGACGTCGAGACCGTCGAATCCCTGCAGGCCGAAGTCGTTCGCGACCCGGCGGCTCGACGGGCATACACCGAGCGCGCTCTGGGCGAATCGGCCGAGCTCGAGGCCGAAGCAGGTAACGGAGACGCGCTACTCGCAGTCCTCGAGGACGGGCAGTAAGCGCGTTCGAACCAGGGCGATGATTGCGGTTCGTCTCCCGTTTACGGCACCATCACACGGCGACACCGTGTTGGGTTCTGGATCGATTTCTCGAGTTAATCGGCGTCTGTGCCCTCTCAGTTAGCGATGTAACTACTGAGCGTCCACCTGGAACAGCGATACTGTGGGATTCGAACCGAACTCAGACGTACTCGCTCACTTCGTTCGCTGTGTGCGACTGGGGGGTGCAAGAATCCCGCCACGCCTGTGCAGCCGAGCCACAGAGTGGCGAGCGAACCGGCATGGCGGGATTCGAACCACCTGAACTTCGCTCGCTATTGCTCGCTCGTTCCGTCGTTCAGGAATTCCGGGCCCCTTGCGGTCACTCACATTCGTTCGCGACCACAACGGGCGTGGCGGGATTCGAACCACGGTCGGAGCAAAGCTCCTCCCTGATTCGAATCCCGTTCCCGTCCGCTCTTCACGTCCGTTCGTCGCGGACGGGCGTGGCGGGATTCGAACCCACGATCAGAAGGTTAGGAACCTCCTGCCCTCTCCGCTAGGCCACACGCCCTACTCGAAAAAAGCGTTAGTTCGCCTCGGTTTCCGTGTCGGTTTCGACCTCGGCGTCCGTCTCGTCTTCGGACGTCACGGGTTCGGTGTCGACGAATTCCGAGTCCTCGTCCTCGTCTTCGATATCGTCGTAGGTACCCGTTTCGCGCATTTCCTCGAGTTCAGTTTCGACCTTTTCACGCCCTTTCTGGAATTCACCCATCGCCTCGCCCGTCGATCGAGCCAGCTTTGGAATCTTGTTTGCTCCGAAGAGCAAAATCGCGATGAAAAGGATCACTAATAGTTCCGTCCCCCCTGGAATGGGAGCAAACAGCGGTGCAATTTCGATTGCCATCTCTATGCGTGGCTTATCCGCTGGCAATTATAACCTTTTTGGACGACGCAGCTAGGCAAAAAACGGCTGAATTAGCGGTTCAGAAGACAGTGTCGGGGTACGACGCCTCGGGTCTCCTTTAAGATAGTGTCGAGCAAAGCGGTACGATTGTGCAATCTCACCGGCTGTGCCTCGCGGAAAAGACAGCGGGGCCGAGCTCGTTCTCCGAATCGAGACTGTCTGGGGAACGAAACTGTCTTTCCCTTCACGGTCTAAACTCCGGTGATGCCAGAAACCGGTGACACTGCACCAGACTTTACAGCACCGCTCGCCAACGGCGACATCGACTCCATCACGCTCTCGGACGCTCTCGAGAACGACGCACCGGTCGTCCTCGCGTTCTTCCCCGGCGCGTTCACCGGCGTCTGTACGGCCGAGATGTGTACGTTCCAGGACCGTCTCTCGGCGTTCGAGGACGTCGATGCGACGGTCTACGGAGTCAGCGTCGACTCCCCGTTCTCGCTCAACGAGTTCCGCGATCAGAACGACCTCTCGTTCGGCCTGATCAGCGACTTCGAAAAGGAGATCATCGACGACTACGACATCCGCATGGACTTCGAGGATCTCGGCGTCTACGGCGTCGCCAAACGCTCCGTCTTCGTGGTCAACAGTGACGGCGAAATCACCTACTCGTGGGTTACCGACGATCCGGGCGTCGAGCCGGAGTACGCCGAAGTCGAAGACGCGGTCGCTGACGCCTCCTGATCGACGCGGTCAGCCGCCCGAGACCGTTCGATCTCGACTTTCAGTAGCGTTCGAACCGTCGGAGGGCTTTTTTACTCCGCAGCCGACCACAGTGTATGAGCGAATCTTCACCTGCTGAGGACCCTCGCCGCGTCTACACCCCCGACAGGGATCACAATTTTCCTGACGAGAAGTGCAACGCAGTTCTCGAGTTTATCAAATCGGACGAAGAAATTCAGACCTACCTCGAGGCCCAGAACGTCAACGCGGTCGACAGGAAGCGATACAACGACCACGGTGCGAAACACATCGAGATCGTTCGCAACCGGGCACTCTGTCTGTACGATCTGCTCAAAGCCGGCGATGTCGATTTCAACGGCGCGCGCCAGCAAGGTCTCGACGAAGCGGACGAATCGGTGATCATCACCCTCGCCGCGACGCTCCACGACGTCGGTCACGTCGTTCACCGAGACCAACACGCCTATTACTCGATCCCGCTCGCGGCGGACATACTCGATCGGGTGCTTCCCGAGTTTTACGACGTCGCCGACAGCGTTCGTATGAAAGGCGAGATTCTCCACGCGATCATCTGTCACCACACCGCCGAAACGCCGCTGACGACCGAGGGCGGAATCATCCGCGTCGCGGACGCCCTCGACATGGAACGCGGGCGCTCGAGGATCCCCTACGAACAAGGTGGGCGCGGGATCAACACGCTCTCGAGTCAGGCGATCAAGCGCGTCTCGTTACACGAGGGCGATAGTCGGCCGGTCATGGTCGAAATCGCGATGACGAACGCCGCCGGCGTCTACCAGGTTGACAACCTCCTGAAAGCCAAACTCCGCGGGTCCGGACTCGAAGACCACATTCGCATCGTCGCGGTCAACACGAACGAAAACCACGAACAACTCGTCGAACGGATCGAACTGTAAATCCCTGCTCTCTCATTTTTCGGCGAACGTCTCCAATGTCCCCGAGACGTCGTGATACCATCCCGAATAGCGGGCAAAAACAGAATGCTGGGGCCTGCGGACTCGTGTACTTGGACCTACAGACCCTTGCTGGGACTACAGGCCGTGGCGGACTCGATTCGACTGTCGCCTGCAGAAATCCACTACTACGTCACCCGAGTCGATAGACGCCGTCGACCTTCTCGAGATGGCCGCGCTTTCGAAGCGTCTTGGTGATCGAAAGGACGGTCCCTTTATCGAGTCGAAGCCGGTCGCACAGCTCGTCGGCGGTCGCAGTTTCCCACGTTGCGACGGATAGGTAGACGAGTTTTGATTGGCCGGAGTCGATGTCGGTCGGAATCCGGACCGCTGTCGAGTCGTCCTCGAGTTGCGATTGGGTGCTCATACACGACACTCATGCAATCGACGATTATCAAACTATGTTACGACAGTTGTCGAAGTCTCGGGTCGCAGCGAGCGGGTCGAAAATTGAAACCGGCTTTATGAGCCCGTATACCGTGAAAACTGTCTCAGCAGTCGTAGAGCAATTGTCGTTTTCAATGATGGATCGTGAAAAACCGAGAACGGCGACGCGTCGATTCGATCTCGCCAGTCGCTCAACACGATATCTGCAGCCTTCGACAGGCCCTCTCTGCAACAAAAAGTGAAACCGCGTGACTACGTCAGTAGCTCCGAACCTTCGGTTCGTACTTCTTGTCCTCACCCTCGAGGATGACCGGTCGGTACCAGATCGACGGTTTGCCCGCGTTCCAGGAGACCAACGTGTGTTTGAGCCAGTTTTCATCGTCTCGCGTCTGGTTTTCTTGCCGCCAGTGGGCACCGCGGAACTCGTTTCGAACGAGCGCGCCGAGTGCGATCGTCTCGGCGACGTCGATCAGGTTCCGGGTCTCGTAGGTCATCTGCAGGTCGGTGTTGAACGTTTTCGAGGGATCCGCGACGTAGACGTCGCGGTACTCCTCGCGGCACTCGCGGATGATCTCGAGGGCCTGTTTGATCCCCTCTTCGGTTCGGAAGACGTTGACGTAGTCCGTCATCGCCTTCTGAAGTTTGGATCGGATTTCCGCGTGCTGAACGCCGTCGTCTTTGTTCATAAGCCGATCGACGCGCTCGGATTCCGTTTCGACGGCGCGCTCGAGAGCGCCCTCGGCGTCGGCAATCTGACCGGAGCCGTCGGCCGCGACGTCGTCGCCGATCGGCTCGAGGCCGGCCGAACCCGGCTGGACCGGGAATTCGGTGTCGTCTTCCTCTTCGACCGCATCGGTGTATCCGGTCTCGATTTCGGCCTCACCGAGGTCGCCACCCGCCGCGTGGTAGCCGGCTCGTTTGCCGAAGACGATCAGTTCGGGCAGCGCGTTTCCGCCCAGGCGGTTCGCGCCGTGGACCGAGACGCAGGCACATTCGCCCGCTGCGTAGAGCCCGCTAACGCAGGTTTCTCCGTTTTCGTCGGTCTCGATTCCGCCCATCGCGTAGTGCTGGCCGGGTTTGACCGGCATCGGTTCAACCAATCCGTCAGCACCTTCGAAGTCCTCCGCGAGGTGGAGGATGTTCTCCAGACGATCGATAATCCGCTCCTCGCCGAGGTGGCGCATGTCGAGGTGGACGTACTCGTCTTCGACGCCGCGGCCCTCGCTGACTTCCGTCAGCTCCGCGCGGGCGACGACATCCCGAGAGGCGAGTTCGCCGTCGTTGTTCGCGTAGCCGTGTTCGAACATGAACCGCTCTCCCTCGTTGTTGTAGAGGATACCGCCTTCGCCCCGGACACCCTCCGAGAGGAGCACGCCCGTCGAGGGAAGCGTGGTCGGGTGGAACTGGATGAACTCCATGTCCTCGACCGGAACGCCCGCTCGGTAGGCCATCGCGTGACCGTCGCCGGTACACGAGACCGCGTTGGTCGTGTGATCGAAGGCCTGACCGGGACCCCCAGTTGCGAGGATAACGCCGTCGTTCGCCTTGAAGCCCTCAATCTGTCCCGACTGGACGTCGTAGCCGACGACGCCGTGACAGGTTCGATCGTTCGGATCCGGCTCGTCGGAGGTCGCGAGGTTCATCACGTACCACTCGTCGTAGACCTGGATCCCTCGTTTGACGACCTGCTCGTACATCGTGTGGAGCAGGTGGTGTCCCGTCTCCGCACCTGCGTAGGTGGTTCGCGGGAAGGAGAGACCGCCGAACGGTCGCTGTGAGACGCGTCCGTCGTCCTCTCGAGAGAAGGGGAGACCCCAGTGCTCGAGGGTGATAGTCTCCTCGGGTGCATCCTGAGCGAGGGTCTCAACGGCTGGTGCGTCGCCCAGATAGTCCGACCCCTTCATCGTGTCGTAGGCGTGGAGTTCCCAGTCGTCGCCCTCACGGAGCGCCGCGTTGATACCGCCCTCTGCCGCGCCGGTGTGGCTCCGAACTGGGTGAAGCTTCGTGACCATCGCCACGTCCGCCCCCGCTTCGTTCGCCGCGACCGCAGCCCGGAGACCGGCACCGCCCGCACCGACCACGATAACGTCGTGTTCGTACATAGTTATTACCAGAATTTCAGGTTTTTCTTGACTGCCTCACGTTTGAGCTCCTGAATGTGCTCCGTGAGTGGGATGTCTTTCGGACACACTTCGGTGCAGGAGAACTGGGTCTGACAGCGCCAGACGCCGTGTTCCTGCTCTAAGATCCGAAGTCGGTGCTCCTTGATCTCTTCGTCCTCGCGCTCGTCCATCGCGAACTTGTACGCTTTGTTGATCGCGGCCGGACCGAGATACTGGTTGTCCCCGGCGGCGATGTTACACGAGGACATACACGCGCCACACCAGATACAGCGCGTGGACATCTTGACCTTCTCGCGGTTCTCGCGAGGCTGTCGTTGTTCCTCGAGTTCGCCCTCCGGCAGGTCCTCCTGCTGGAAGTACGGCTCGACGGCGTGCATCTGGTCGTAGAAGTGATCCATGTCGACGACCAGATCCTTGACGACCTCTTGATGTGGAAGCGGTTCGATGCGAACCGGCTGTTGGAGGTCCGAAATCTGGGTCTTGCAACCGAGTTGTTGCGAGCCGTTGATGAAGAAGGCGTCCGATCCACAGATCGCCTGCCGACAGGAGTGACGGAAGGTTAGCGACGAGTCGAACTCATCGCGCGCGAAGATCAGCGCGTCGAGGACGGTCATCCCCTTCTCGAAGGGGACGTGAAACTCGTCGAACCGAGGTTCCTGCTTTCCGCTTACTTCCGGGTCGTAGCGAAAGACCTTCAGGTGAACCGACTCGCCTTCGACGTCGGATTCGTCGACCGACTCTTCCTCGGCCAGCCCCTGTTCTTTTTTCTCGAGTCGCTCTTGCTGTGGCGACTGCTGTCCCTTCATTTCGGGATCTTTCGGTGCCTCTTGCGTTTCGGGTTGTTCTTGCTGTTGTGTACTCATTAGACGCTCACCCCGGCCATGACGATCGCAACGTAGATACCCTGGGCGACGAGTGCGACACCCGAGAGGGTCAAGACGGCGAAGACGACCTTTTTCGGGGTGCCGGAGAGTCCCTGGTTGACCAGCG
Source organism: Halostagnicola alkaliphila (assembly GCF_055379965.1). Taxonomy (NCBI): domain Archaea; kingdom Methanobacteriati; phylum Methanobacteriota; class Halobacteria; order Halobacteriales; family Natrialbaceae; genus Halostagnicola; species Halostagnicola alkaliphila. Next base: position 1,720,908 of record NZ_AP043826.1, read on the forward strand.
CGTTGTAGATGCCGTTGATGCCGTGGAACGCGGCCGTGATCAGGAACAATACCATCGTCAGGAAGTATCCGACGTTTTCCATTCGCGCTTGGGTCCCCGCGAAGGTAACCTCTGCGGCGTGATTGACGAAGTGCAACTGGAAGAAGTGAAACGCCAGAACGACGATCAAGAACGCCGCGGTGATCCGCTGGAGCAACCAGCCGGTTCCGCCGGGCGTGAACGAAGAGTAGCGCTCTGCCATTAGAAACCCACCCCCTGAAGGAACGTCGGTACGCTCGCGACGGTAATGACGCCCGTCAATATCAGGGAGGCGTAGAAGCTCTTGTCCTGCGAATCGAGACCGATTCCCAGATCAACCATCAGGAGTCGTACTCCGTTCAAGATGTGGAAGACTGCGACCGCGAGCAGTCCGACTTCCAGTACTCGAATAATAAAGAGGCTCTCGAGTCCCTGGATCGTCCCCGTGTAGACGTTTACCTCCTCTCCGGCAAGCATCATCATCTGTCCATCCGCTGCACCGATTGCTGTGCTCAATACGGCGATGTGGGTAAACAGGTAGCCGATAAGCATCCACCCGGTGAACTTGTGAAAAATCCACGCCCACATCCCGGCCGAGAACTCCTTCCACCGACCGAAGTCCTCGATGAGACCGCGATTGTAAGACTGACTCATACACTCATGTGGTGGGTTAGCCTGCGGGGGTATAGAAGTTACTTCTTTGATTCCGAGGCAGGGACGGAAACGGGCAAAACACAACTCGGGCGAGAATGAATCCAAACCATCCCGGCTGCAAAACCGTTCCCGGGCAGACGGAGAGTTAGTTACGGATTAGGGAGAAGTCACGAATCACTCGAGGTGGCTCAACAGCGGATCGTCGTTGGTTCGCTCGCGCTCTAAGGCGGTACGAGTCTCCGGCTCGAGGCCGACGAGGTGACAGAGCGGGTTACCGGGATAGACCACGGGGTTCTCGAGAACCCCGACGATGAGGCCGGTGAACGGCGCTTCGACGAAGACGATGTCTTCTTCTTCTTTGAACGGATCCGTGATCGTACAGATCACGTCACCCTCCTGGACGAGTTCGCCGCGGCCGTGTTTCATGTCGACCATTCCGCCGGCGTCGGCGCGCAGCCACGTCTTTTCGTCGGTATCGTCGATGAGGATCCGCCAGCCGGGCCAATGAACGGACGAATCCTGGTGGAGTCCGAACTCGGCGAGTACGCTCGCGACGCCCGTCAGCGCGCGGTCGATGAGCGAGCGCTGGAATCGATGGGCTTCGCCCATCTCGATGGTGATCGTCGGAACCCCGGCATCCGTCGCTTCTCGTCGCAACGTTCCCGAGGGTCCCTGTCCGTCGATGATAACGTTCGAACTGAACGCGTTGGCGAGCCGGACGATATCGTCGTACTCCATATCCGCGCGGACGTGGAGCATGTTCGTCCGGCCTCGAGTCGACGTGTGAAAGTCTAGCCCGAGATCACAGGGTTCGATGAAGTTCGTAAAAATCTGGTGGGCCATCCGCCGAGCGCTGGTCGATCCGTCTCGGCCCGGAAACGAGCGATTGAGATCTCGGTCGTAGATCGGGAGGTACCGTTCCTGAGCCAAGAACCCGGGAACGTTCATGACGGGGAGACAAATGAGCGTCCCGTGGAGTTCCGTGTGATCCCAGTCGTGGGCGACTTCTCGAACCACTTCGATGCCGTTGAGTTCGTCGCCGTGGGCCGCCGCCGAGAGGAACACCGTCGGACCGGGGTATTGGCCGTTGACTACCGTCACGGGGATTCGAACGGGATCGCCGAGGTACGTTTCGCTGATGCCGTATCTGATGTTTACGGACTCGCCGGGGTCGACCCGACCACCGTTGTACGTGAAAACGTTGTTCGAACTGTCGTCGTCCGCATTGCCATCGGGCGGTTCGTCCGCTCGAGTGCCGGTCATGGTACCCCAGTCGGTTCCTAGTATAAAACGTCTACCGCTGTCCGAAGCCGCTCGCGAAATTTTCCATCGATGGCATATGTTTTGTACGAGGGCATGCTACTGGAGGACATGGACCTTCGTGAGGCGACCGAAGCCGACGTCGATGAGATCCGAGAGATCGCCCGAGCCTCGCTCAATTCGTTGTATACTAACTTTCTATCCGAGGAAACGATCGACGACGCGCTCGAGCAGTGGTACGGAGACTCGTTCGTCGAGGACCTAACCGACGAACACACCCTGTTCATCGTCGTCGAACGCGACGGTGAACTCGTGGCGTTCTCCCAGAGCGTGTTGGTCGGCCAGCGCTACGGCACCGGTCAACTGCTCTGGTTGCACGTTCACCCGGACTACCGCGGGAGCGGCGTAGGCGTTCGATTGCTCGTTCGAACGCGCGAGTTGCTCCTCGATGAAGGTGCGGATCAGGTCCGTTGTTTCGTCCTCGCGGACAACGAGGGCGGAAACCAGTTCTACGAGGATCACGGCTTCGAACAAGCCGGTCAGCGCGAGGTCGAAATCGGCGACGAAACGTTCACCGAGAACGTCTACGTCGAGGCCGAGATCGAGAGCGACGAGGAGTGGGACGCCGTCGATCAACTCGAAATCGACGGCGAGAACGTCTACGTAAGCTACGGCGAAGCGGCCCGCGGATCGAAATCACCGTTTTACTCCGCTTACGGGACCGACGAGTTCGAGGAACGATACGGCTGGCTCTGTGGCAACTGCGACTCGATCGACAACGCGATGGACACCATGGGCCGAATCGAGTGTAACAATTGCGGAAACCGTCGGAAAGCGACTCGGTGGGACGCCTCGTATCTATAGGTTACCGGACTACTTCTCCTCGCTTGGGCTGTAGGCGTTGCGTGTTCGCAGGTTCAAGAAATCAACCCGACTTCCGGTCGGTCCATCAGTTATCGTGGGAGTTCAATGTAGTACGATATTTCTGACTGTTGTCAGTCCATTACAATTGTCCGATCCGGACTGTGTTTCTCTATATCGATCGACCACCGGCTGGTTCAGGACGACATCTGACGGCTGGTTTACAACTGGATCGTTCGGCTGGGTCACGACTGCGTCGTACCGAACTCCACGAACTAATGAAAATATATTTGATACATGGATAGACAGGAGCACATCGTCCGAGGATTCAAAGCGACGCTCGTCGCTCGAGCCGTCTACATGGTCTCGAGCGCGCTGTTGATGCTCGTTCTCGCGAGGTATCTGCTCGACCCGGAAGGGTACGGCGAACTCTACTGGGCGATCGGCATTCTGGCGGTCGTGCAATTGTTCGCCGATGTCGGTCTCGGAAAGTCTGCGGCGAGATACGTCGCAGAGTACCGAGAAGACGATCCCGGGCAGATACCGCACTTGTTGCAGACGACCGTCGCGGCAAAACTCATCGTGATCGCTATCGTCGCGTACACGCTCTTGCTCTTTCACGACCAGATCGCAGTCGCGCTCGGCGATCCGGGAGCCGCGCCGTTTCTCGCGGCTGGCGTTGTCTACATCACAGTCAACTCTTTCAACGTCTTCGCACAGATCGTCTTTCAGGGGTACAATCAGCTCGTTTACAGCGCCGCGGTCCAAGCCATTGGCGGGGCTGCTCGGTTGGTTTTCGCCGTTGCTTTTGTCCTCGCCGGACTCGGTGCCCTCGGGGCGTTCTTCGGATACATCGTCGGTTACGCGATTGCAGCGGTGGTCGGCCTCGCGATCTTGTACTACAAATTCTATCTCCCGACCGAAGCCGCAGACGAGTACGAAGACGGACTTTCGCGTCGCTTGCTCGAGTACAGCGTGCCGTTGACGGCGACTCGAAGCGCGAACGTGATCGACAAGCAGATAGACATCGTCCTCGTCGGCTTCTTTCTCAACCCGGTCGCGGTCGCCTTCTACACGCTCGCCAAACAGATAACGGACTTCGTTCTCGCCCCGGCGGAGTCGCTGGGGTTTACGATTTCGCCGAACTTCGGGGAGCAGAAAGCCGCCGGGCAACTCGAGGATGCGCGTCAAATCTACGAAATGGCGCTGACGAACGCGATGTTACTCTACGTGCCCGCGGCGGTCGGACTCGCGCTGGTCGCGGAACCGTTCATGACGATGGTGTTCGGAAACGACTACGCGGGTGCCGTGCCGGTTATGCAGATCCTCTGTCTGTTCATCGTCCTGCAGGCGGTTACGAACCTCACGAGCGACAGTTTGGATTACCTCGGGCGCGCTCGGGCCCGCGCGATTGCGAAAGGCGCGACATCGATCGCGAATCTGGGGCTCAACATCGCGCTTATTCCGACGATCGGCGTCGTCGGAGCCGCGTTCGCGACGATCATAACGCACACCGTCTACGTGCTGGTCAACCTCTACATCGTTCACAGCGAACTGTCGCTCCGGCTCGGATCGCTTGCCCGCTCCTTCGGTAGTATCTGTGCAATCACAGGGGTAATGGCCGTTGCGGTCCTGCTGGTTACACCGTTGATATCGAGTCTGGTCATGCTGTTTGCAGCTATCTCGCTCGGTGTCGTCACCTGGGCCGTGCTCGCTATCGCGAGCGGCTTGCTCAACCCACGTCAGGTCCGATCGCTCGTCACGTGACGATCGGCGTCCGATAGATCGTTCGAATATCAACAAAGCGGTATCTAACCTCGAGACGATTTTTAATGGACGGAAAGACTATAAACGCTTTTGCAGGTAGTTACCGTTTTCCGAGTATGACTACTACGGATTCTGTCACGGTAGGAGTACTGAGCCTCCACACGAGTAAGGAAACGAAAGCGATACTCAACGCAGTCGAAGCACTCGGACACGGAACCGAGTGGCTGCGCGAGGAAAACACGAGCGTTCGGGTCGAGGATGGGACAGTCGTCCTCGAGCCCGAAGTCGACATCATCGCGAACCGAATGCTGCTCTCTAATACGGAACAACCCTGCGAGGAACTCGGCCTCATCAACACGTTCTCTCAGCTGGTTCCGATGCTCAACAGCCCCAAGTCGGTCCTTACCGCGATCCACAAACTCTCGACTGCGGGAGCCCTCGCCGCGAACGACGTTCGAGTTCCGAACGTCTTGCTCGCGCTGAGTAGCGACCGCCTCAACGCCTCGCGACACGACTACGGCGAGGAAGCGGTGTACAAGACGGCGATCGGAACCCACGGAGGCGGCACGTGGAAAGTCGGCCCCGACGATGCGGTCAACGCGAAAGTCGGTGATCGCTACGCGTTCTTGCAGGAACTCATCGGCGAACAGGACCAGCCGAACCGCGATCTGCGCGTCTACGTCGTCGACGGGGAGATTATCGGTGCGATGTACCGGTACGCACCGGACAACGACTGGCGAACGAACGTTGCCCTCGGCGGAAACGTCGAAGACGCCACGGACGACCTTCCCGAGAGCGCACGGGAGATGGCGATACAGTCCGCAAACGCCATCGATCTCGACTACGCGGGCGTCGACCTCGTCGAGGGCGACGACGGCTGGTACGTTCTCGAAGTGAACCCGACTGCCGGATTCAAGGGCCTACACGAAGCCACCCACATTAGTCCGGCACCGCATATCGCGAAACTCGCCATCGAACGAGCCGGCGGATCCGTCGACGACGAACGCGTCGAAGAGCTCAGCCGGACACTCGACGATACCGAACCGTCGGCGCGTCCGCCCGAGAAACCGGTGGCCAACGGCGAGCCGGCGACTATCGGCTACACCGAGGAAATCATCCTCTCGGGGACGAGCGGTTCGAAATCGGTTCTCGCAAAATCGGACACGGGAGCGACGCGCACGAGTATCGATACCAGTCTCGCCGCGGATATCGGTGCTGGACCGATCAAATCGGTCACTCGAGTGAAGTCGGGAAGTTCGAAAACGTCGAAGAGCCGCCCCGTGGTCGACATCGTCGTCGGCGTGGGTGGAAACCGCCATACGGTCACCGCGAGCGTCGAGGACCGCAGTCACATGGATTACCCCGTCCTCCTCGGCCGCGACATCCTGGAGAACTACCGCGTGGACGTGAGCAAACGGATCGATCGAGACGCGGCTGATACGCCCGAAGAAGAGGAAGAGTAAGGGCAATACCGATCTCGAGAGACGTAACGGACGGACTACTCGTTTATCGACCACCGCATATCCTGTTCTCTCACCCCTCGCGTATCGACCACCACTTCTGTTATTGCGTTCGGACGCGAAACTGCGAACGTGTGAGTGATCGTCGAACGGAGAGTGACCGCTGTCTCATGTGTACAACAGCGTTGGACGGATCGGCCGCCGAACCGATCACCGAGCCGTCAACCGAAACGGGTTCCGGCGATCTGTTTTGTTCAACCGGTTGTAGCGATGTCTACGACGAACTCGGTGTACCCGCCGAACGCACTAGCGCTACCGATGCCGGCGATACTACCGAAGAAGACGATCCAGCGGACGGAGGGAACGACGACCGGAGCGGAAACGAGATCGTTCGAACGTTCTTCCGCGTCGACGGGATGCACTCCGCGACGTGTGAATCGTTTCTGGAATCCGTCGCCGCGTCCCGCGACGGCGTCGAAGACGTCGCCGCGAGCTACGTAACGGAGTCAGTTCGAGTCGATCACGATCCCGCTCGTCTCTCGAGATCCGAACTTCGAGACGCGCTGAGCGGGGTCGGCTATACTGCGTATCGTCGTTCGGCGGCAACTGATGATCCGCCAACGGCGGGTGGGTGCGCTGATTCGACGGGTGGCACCCAGCGCTCGCGCGAGATGACCGGCCTCCGGAAACGCCGAACCGAAGATATGCTCGAGGTGCGCTACATCGTGGGCATCGTCTTCGGGACGTTTCTGTTGGTCCCCTACGTTGCGATCCTGTATCCGGTGTATCTCGCGTCGGTCACCGATTGGGGGATGCTATACCTGTACGAGGACGCCTTCACGAACCTCGAGGGACTGCTGTTTCTCCCCCCGTTCTTCGTGTTGACCGGTGCCGTTCTCTACTTGACCGGGATGCCCCTCCTGCGCGGGTCGTACGTCAGCCTCAAACTGCGGCGACCGAACACGCACCTTTTGGCGGCGCTCACGATAACTTGTGCGTACGTATATGGCACGCTATCGTTCCTTCTCGGGGGAAACGACGTGTACTACGATCTCACGATCATCGTCGCGGCAGTTGTGATGGCCGCGGTGTTCTACGAGGCGACGATCAAACGGCGAGCGATGAACCGACTGACCGAACTCACAGTTTCACAGGTGAACGAGGCCCGTCTGATCGAACCGGACGGGACGAGCGAGGTTCCCGTCGAGGAACTCGAGTCCGGAGACCGGGTGCTCGTTCGACGAGGCGAACGGATCCCCGTCGACGGCGTCCTGCTCGAGAGCCCGTGTACGGTGGACGAAGCGGTCGTCACCGGAGAATCGCTTCCCGTTTCGAAAGCGTCCGGCGACCGCGTCATCGGCGGCTCGGTCGTCACGAACGACGCCGCGGTCGTCCGGACGGGAGCGCGGACGACGAGTAGCATCGATCGACTGACGCAGGCCGTCTGGAACGTCCAGAGCGCGGATCACGGTGTCCAGCGACGGGCGGACAAACTCGCCGCGGTCCTCGTTCCGGTCGTCTGTGTCGCCGCCGTCGTCGTGGCCCTGGCGCACTTCGTTCTCGGAGCCAGTACGGCGACGATTTCGATGGCCGTCCTCCTGACCGGTATCGCCGCCAGCCCGTGGGCGATCGGCTTCGCGGCACCGATATCGGTCGCCTCGAGCATTCGAGACGCGACGGAACGCGGGATCATCGTCTTCGACGAGTCCGTCTTCGAACGGCTCCGCGACGTCGACGTCGTCGTCTTCGACAAAACGGGGACGCTCACGACCGGCGACATGACTGTGCTCGAGGCGGACGCTCCGGAATCGGTCCTGCAAGCCGCCGGACTGGTGGAACGTCGAGCTTCACACCCCGCAGCGGCGGCTATCGAGGCCGAGTTCGCGACAGGGTCGATAGCTCGAGAAGACGCCTCGAGACGACCCGGCGGCGGCTCCACTGACGAGCAACCGAACGAAAGCGAACGGCGAGTTCGCGACTTTCGAAGCCACGACACCGGCGTCGAGGGAACCGTCGATGGACGCACGGTACTCGTCGGCCATCCTTCTCTCTTCCGGGAACGAGGATGGGATCTCGACGAGCGACTCGAGGCTCGAGCCTCGAGCGCCCGAGAGTTCGGGCGGCTCCCCGTCGTCGTCGGCTCCGACGGGCGCGCAGAGGGAATCGTGATCGTCGGCGACGAACCCAGAGACGAGTGGGACGAAACGGCCTCCAAACTGAGCGATAACGGTATCGAGGTCGTGGTTCTCACCGGGGACGACGAAGCCGCGACCGACTTCTTCGATCGACATCCGGGCGTCGATCGGGTGTTCACGGGCGTTCCGCCGGCCGGAAAGACCGCGACGATCCAGTCTCTGCAAGACGAGAACTGCGTGGCGATGGTCGGGGACGGGACGAACGACGCCCCGGCGCTCGCCGAGGCTGACCTCGGCATCGCGCTGGGGAGCGGTACCGCGTTGGCCTCCGACGCGGCGGATCTGACGATCGTCGACGACGACCTGACCGCTGTCGAGCGGGCGTTCGCCCTGTCGACCGCCGCAGGTCGGCGCGTCACGCAGAACCTCGGGCTGGCACTGGTCTACAACGCGCTCGTGATTCCGTTGGCGGCGATTGGAGCGTTGAATCCGCTGTTCGCGACGACGGCCGTCGCGGCGAGCACGCTTCTCATCGCCGCGAACTCGTCGCGATCACTCCTCGAACAGTAGGCCGATTACTCCGCGGACCGGATTACTTCGCGGGCTAGATTATTCTGCAGATTCGTACTCGGCCCAAATATACCGCGTTGCGACAGATCGATACGGCCGCCACCGCTCGGCGATTTCACGCATTTCCGCTCGAGTCATCTCCGTGCCGTCACCGTACAGTTGTTCGATCCCGCGACGAACGGCGAGGTCGCCCAGCGGAAGGATATCCGGCCGTTCGAGGACGAACAGTAAGAACATTCGCGCCGTCCAATCACCGATTCCCTTGATCTCGGTGAGTTGATCGACGACTTCGTCGGCGGAGTGGTTCTGAAATCCCGCTCTCGAATAATCGTTTTCCTGAAACGCTCGAGCGGCGTTTTGCACGTACTCGACTTTCATTCCCGACAGTCCCGCATCCCGTAGCGCGGCTTTGTCCGCGGCGAGCACTCGAGCCGGCGTCACCTCGTCCTCGAGGAGGTCGAACACCCGCTTTCGAACGGCGGCCGCACTCGCCGTCGAGAGTTGCTGGTTGATAATGGAAATACAGAGGCGCTCGTAGGCCGTCCAGTCCGGTTCGATGTACGGATCGTGTTTGTCGACTATTTCCGCCATGACGGGATCCTGCCGCAGTACCTGTTCTGCTTCCTCCATCATCTGTGGTGAAACGGTTGGAGGGGTTGAGAAGCCAAATATGTCTCGGTAGCCGTTCCACTGCGGAGTGAGACGGGAGGAACGAGCGAGCCCACGAGTAACCGAACGATGTGGGATCTCGGTACCCCCGACTGCGTCGGATCACGATGAATCCGAACGATCGACTAGGAGAGGCATCGAACTTTTCAGCGAGAACCTCGTCGTCGAAGACGAATGCAACCGGTCGTTCACCTCGTCGTCGGCTACATCTGTTACGCCGCGTTTACGAGATGGCGCGACGGTCGAGCCCCGACGGAAGCGGGCGCGCTCGCTGCCGTCGTCGGTGCGGCGCTGGCCGACCTGATCGACAAGCCACTCGCCGCGGCCGGTGTGGTGCCGGTCGGACGAACGATCGGCCACTCGCTGCTTTTTGCCGTTCCGCTTATCGCCCTCGTCTGGGTGCTTGCCAAACGGTTCGACAGGAACGTACTCGGCGTGGCCTTCGCTGTCGGATATCTCTCACACATCGCGACGGATATCCCCTGGCACCTCGTTTCGGGGGACTACCACGAACTGGGTTTCCTTCTCTGGCCGATAACCGACATGCCGCCCTATACCGGCGTGAAGCCGCTCGGCACAGTTGCGGGCGTCGAGGTGACGACGCTCTGGCTCGAGGGGATCATCTTCGTCTTCGGTATCGGCCTCTGGTTGTCCGACGGAAGGCCGGGGATCGAGCCGATTCGTCGACGGCTCTTCGGATGAGAACACGCCAATATCGTCGTTCAGACTCCGTGTGACTTCTATTGGGGGTCGAAGCGACTTTCTGGGAGTCTCTCGCCCCCAGGCTCATCCTTCGTCAACGGCACCAGACTCCGTCTCAGGCGTCGCAGGCTCTTCGCGCGCGAGTCGCATCGCGTTGCCAGTTACGCCGAGACTCATTCCCATATCTCCGATGACGACGGCGTGGATCACGGTGACGATACCGAACGGCGCGCCGGCCGCGAGGACGGCCTTCACGCCGAGGCTCGCCCAGATGTTCTGTCGGATGACGCCGTTTGCCTTCCCCGACAGTCTGTAGAGGTACGGCAGCCGCGTCAGATCGTCGCTCATCAGCGCGATATCGGCCGTCTCGAGCGCCGTGTCGGTTCCCGCCGCACCCATGGCGATACCGGTCGTCGCCGTCGCGAGCGCCGGCCCGTCGTTGATGCCGTCGCCGACCATCGCGACGCTTCTCGAGGGCGACGAGGCCGCGAACGCTCCATCGTCGCCGGTGCCAGCGTCCGCCTCGAGGCGTTCGTCCGGCTCCGCGTCGCCGTCTCCTTTCAGGCGTCGGATCCACTCGAGTTTCTCTTCGGGCATGAGTTCGGCGTGATACTCGTCGATGCCGACCTCGCCAGCGATCGCCCGTGCGGTTCCCTCGTTATCTCCGGTGAGCATCACTACCCTAATTCCCTGTTCTTGTAACTGCGAGACGGCCCACGATGCCTCCGTCCGGACCTGATCCGCGACGGCGACGACTCCGAGCGGTCCGTCTTCCGTCCCCACGACGACGACGGTCTTTCCGTCCGCCTCGAGTTTCGGGACGACCTCGGAGAGGACATCGAGACAATCCTCGCGATCGCAGCTCGGGATCGATTCGTGGTCCCACTCGGCTCGTTCCGGTTCCGACTCGAGGACGGTTCCGCCGTCCGTCGCGTGGACGTGCTCGAGATCAGCCAGTCCGTCGAAGAGATCCGGTTTTCCGACGTAGTGCGTGACGCCCTCGAGATCCGCGCGAACTCCTCGTCCGGTGAGGGCCTCGAAGTTCGAGACCGCGAACTCGTCCGAGCTATCGGGTTCGTCGCCGACACCGATAGCGTCGGACGCCACCCCGCGTTCCGCCGCCGCCTCGACGATTGCCTCGCCAACGGGGTGCTCGCTCCGCCGTTCGATAGCGCCAGCGCGGGCGAGAACGTCGTCTTCGTCCGCCCCCTCGAGCGGAATCACGTCGGTGACGTCCAGCTCGCCGGTCGTGAGCGTTCCCGTCTTGTCCACCGCGAGGATCTCGCTTTCGCCGACCGCCTCGAGGTGGCGCCCGCCCTTGATCAGCACGCCGTTCCTGGCGGCGCTCGTGATCCCCGAGACGACGCTGACGGGCGTGCTGATGACGAACGCACACGGACAGGCGATGACCAGTAGCGTGAGTCCGCGGAGGAACCACGTGTTCCAAGACGCCGCGACCAGCAGCGGCGGGAGCACGGCGACGGCAACCGCGAGCACGACCACGATGGGCGTGTAGACGCTGGCGAAGCGGTCGACGAACTGCTCGCGTTTGGTCGACTCGCGTTCGGCGTCCTCGACCATCCGAACGATTCGGGCGATGGTCGAATCGTCGGCCTCGCTCTCGACGTCGACCTCGAGGTAACCCGATTCGGCGATAGTTCCGGCGTAAACTTCCTCGCCCGCGGTCTTATCGACGGGAACGCTCTCGCCGGTAATCGGCGACTGGTCGACCGCGCTCTGGCCGTCGGTAACCGCGCCGTCGGCCGGAATCTTCTCACCGGGCTTGACGACCACGGTGTCGCCGATTTCGAGCGAATCCACCGCGACGACTTCTTCCGTGCCGTCCGCTCTGCGAACGGTCGCCGTCTCCGGCGAGAGGCTCATCAACTCCCGCAGGGAGTCTCGCGCCCGGTCCATCGAGAACCGCTCGAGGAGCTCCGCGACGGAGAACAACACGGCGAGCATCGCGCCCTCGAAGGGATGGTGGGCCGCGACGCTGGCGACGATACCGGCGCTCATCAGGAAGTCGATATCGAGGCTCCGATTGCGCGCGGAGTAGTAACCGTTTCGAAGGATCGGAACGCCGGCGACGGCGACCGCGCCGATGAACAGCGCCTCGGAGAGGCCGTAGGTCCGGCCGAACGCGGTGATAAGGGCGGGGTCAAGCGCGGGAAGAAGGAACTCCAGTACCATCCCGACCGCGACGAAGACGGCACCGATCGCGGTTCCGAGCGCCCGCCGACTTCGCCAGACGTCTCGAGATTCGACGAGTCCGTCGTCCTCGAGCGGTTTCCCCTCGTACCCGGCGTCGTCGATGGCGTCGATGACCGCCGTCGTCTCGAGGCCGGACGCGCCGCTTACGGTTACGCGGCCGGAGGCCGGGCGGGTTTCTATTTCCTCGACACGTTCGACGCGCTCGAGCGCGTTTTCGACTTTGTTCGCACAGGAGGCACAGTCCATGTCCGGCACCGAGACGGTGAGTTCGGTTTCGTCGTCGGCAATAGCGTAGCCGGCGGCCCGCACGCGCGAACGTATCTCGCTCTCGCTCGCGAGGTCCGGATCGTACTCGACGACGAGCCGGCCGCTGGTCACCTGCGGTTCGATCGCCTCGATCCCCTCGAGGCGTTCGATACTGTTCGTCACCTTCCCTGCACAGGAGGGACAGTCCATCTCGGGAACCCGACACTCGAGGGTCGTCCTCGAGGTCGGCGACGTGGAAGGGTCGGTCATTAGGTCAGCCTAGGTGACGGTAGTGGATATTCGTTATTTGGCGTGCGCCAAATTAGAGGTTGGTTTCAGCCAAAGTGAGAACACGAATCTCGAATGCGGCTCCGAAAGAGACGGGCGACAGGTTCAGATTTCGGGTGCGAGCGCCTCGATCGAGGCGTCGGCGTCGACGAACGTCGTCGCGAGGGCGGCTTCGGCTCGTCGAAGGCGGTAGGACAGCGTCGACCGCGGGATATCCAATTTCGTCGCGAGTTCCGAGAGTTCGATCTGTCGAGGTGTCTCGTAGTAGCCGTGCTCGACGGCCGCTCGGAGGGCCGACCGCTGTGCGTCGGGCAACGAGGCTTCGGGGTCGGCGGTGGCGCGTTCGGGATCGACCTCCGTCAGCCGGATCATCTCCATCCCCGTGCACTCGCCGACCTCCTCGCCGAGCGCGTCGAAGAAGGTGTGGACGGACGCGCCGCTCGAGAGAACGATCCGCCAGCGGTATCGGTGCCCCTCGCGGTAGGTCTCGAACAGCAGTCCCTCTCCGAGGTACTCGAGCGCCAGGTGCGGGATCGACGTACAGACCGGCGTCCGATCCCAGTAGGTGTAGACGACGAGCGTTTCGTTCGAGCGGTCGAGGACCTGCGTCTCACACTCCGCGCCGCAGTCGTCTTTGACTAGACAGTCCGCGAAGTAGGTCGCATCCCGGTAGGCTTCCTCGAGTTCCTCGAGGGCCTCCGGCGACCCCGTCGCGTGATCGACTCGCCAGAGGCTATCCGGGGTGACGTGACACGAAAGCGAACGAATGGACGCGTCGGGATTGGCCGCGAGCACGTCCGCAACCGGATTCGTGTCCGGTTCGTACTCGAGGGCGAAGACGAATTCTCGCATACCTATTCTTAGGGGTCGACGGGAAAAAGGGTTCCCGGTGGTCGTCGTAGTAGGGGTGTGCTCTCGAGAACACTCGAGTGGGGCCGCGGGCTCTGGCGGTTCTACCTCGCGTACACGCAAACCGCCACGCACGCAGCGACGGCCGCGGCCTTTGCCATCTTCGGGCTGCTGGTCTTCGTCGACTCGCTCTTCGCAATCGTCGCCATTTCGGCCTACGTCGTCCCGCCCGTGGTTCTGTACGTCCTCGAGGACGAACCGCCGAGTAAGCAAGATCGACGTGCGGGCCGGGAGCCGGAACGACGCGACCAACGACACGGGGAGCAGCGACAGCCCCAGGAGCGGCCGGGTCAGGATCGAACCGTAGCGGGGCGAGAACGGACGGGAAAGCAACCGATCGGGACCTCGAGCGGAGACGCACCGTCCCAGGAGAGCGAGCGGGGTTCTCGAGTGGGATGGACCGAAGACGCCTCGAGCGCCTTCAGAGACGGGAATGGTGATACGGATTCGGACAGCGATGATGGAGATACAGACACGGACAGCGACGACGGTGACACCGACTCAGACAGTGATGACGGAGACATGGACTCGGACAGTGACGACGGGGACACGGATTCTGACAGCGACGATGGCGATACGGACTCGGACAGTGATGACGGAGACACGGACTCGGATAGCGACGACGGCGATACAGATTCGGATTCCTGACCGTATCACCCTATTAATTCACAGGATGGTCTCGACAAGTACAGGTGAAGTGCTCAACGGCTGTTTTAGTTAAAATATGCCGAAAACATCCAATATTCGGTCGATGTACTTGTCATACCTTCCTTCTTTCTCCTCATCTTCGTCGGGAGATTTTGTGCTTTTCCTGTCGCCGGTCATGGATGCACATTAGATATGAGATATCGTGACTGTTCTGGTGGTAGTCGCTGTTCACTTCACACGTTTACTCCCCTCTCGAGACGACATTATTCCTCGCCGAAAACAGTAGTTATATGACAATACAGGACGTGCCGTCAAATGGAAGCCAGAAACTCCACGGAAGGGGGCGCTCGTATTGAAATGCCCCGGGTGGTGATGACACCCGAGACGTGGCTTCCAACCCGGTCGAAGGGTTGTTGCCATGATTGGATATCTTCTCCGCGGGCTTAAACATCCCGTCCGACAGACGAATCGAAGTCGAACACACTGCGGTGGTATTCAAACTTCCAACAGAGGGAGATTGCCATGACCGCAACTACTGATAACTTGGTCGTGGACATCGTGCGAACACTCGAGGACCACGGCCTTCCTCGAGACTCCTATCAGCTCGGAACAGAGTTTGATCCGGAAGCTCTCGAACGGTTGGTTTGTTCTGCCGATCAGTCAATTGAAGTCCGGCTCGAGGTCCAGGGGATTCCGTTGGTCGTGACTCCCAACGAAACGCGGGTGCGTCGCGATGAGTGACGATGAGAAGAAGGGTGAGGCCGACGAGGCGGACTGTCCGTTTCCGCTCTGTCCCCGCTGTGGGGAACCCGTGCTTCTCGTCACGAGTCGCGGTCCGCACGACCACGAAGCCAACCCCTGTGGCTGTCGAGTGAGTGGAAACTTGCTCGAGTAGTTGGGGCCGCTCGAGGATGCTTTTTTGGGTTGGGTGGAATGTGGCTCGAGGTTTGGCTGGCAGGTGTTGGGATCGAGATCGCCGGACAGCCTTCGTGTAAGTCCCAACTGGCGGAGCCCGGCCACTGGATCGCGGCCAACCTCGCGAAGGAGATCGCGAGCAGATTGCGGTCGTGATAGACTTCGTCGATACTCTTCTCGTCGGGTGGAGGTTCTTCAGAACCCATACGCGATAGGACTCGAGGGAGTAGATCGCCATCAGGAATATCATAGTCTCGCATTGGCGAGACCACTGTTTAAACAGATTAGTGGTTATTAGGAAAGTGGACATGCCGATCCATCAGTTGGTTCAAGTTGGTAGAACGTCGGGCGGTGTTGTGCTCCCGAAGGGCGAACTTCGGTCGATGAAGAGGGTTATGTGAAAGATCATCCTGTACGGGTGACGAGAACAGATGAAGGGACGTGGGAAGTGTCAGTTATTGACCCGGATGATTTTCCGAAGAATACACTATAAGATCTAATAGAGCCAAGGTATTTTGATAAGAGAGTTTCAACAGTAACTGCATGGTTGACAAAACGATAGATGATCAGAAATCAAATACAACTGAAGATAAACAATCTACAACATACCAAAAGTCTTCAATTCAATACGAAGTAGCTCTTGAAAATGCCAATAGGGCAATTAATAGACAAGAATGGGTTCTTGAGAAATCGTATGAACATATGAATCGCCTTTATATTTTCTTAATGCTTATTGTTAGTGGATACGGTATCGTGCTACCATATGTATACGATTTCTCTGTCGATCTATCCT
The DNA here is from genome assembly GCF_055379965.1 of Halostagnicola alkaliphila. Classification (NCBI taxonomy): domain Archaea; kingdom Methanobacteriati; phylum Methanobacteriota; class Halobacteria; order Halobacteriales; family Natrialbaceae; genus Halostagnicola; species Halostagnicola alkaliphila. The sequence continues at coordinate 1,737,017 of NZ_AP043826.1, forward strand.
TATCTGAAGCAATGCTTGGTGCTATCGTAGTTCTCATCCCATTTCTGATTCTTATGCTATATATAGCAAATTCAAGGCTATTCAAATTAATACCTTTCTCACCGCAAGAGATGAGAGACGTAACACAATCTGGAAAATTGGAACCGAATATCTCTGAACGTCTTAGGACACTTGCAGCAGATGCACCCGAAGACTTCAGAATTAGACTTAAGGACAAAGCAGATATTATTTCTATAAATAATTTAAACATCCAGTATATAAAAAGGAAACTAGCTTACTTATATATATTTATTACCTTCTCTGTGCTATTGTCTCCGCTCGCCTGGATACTATCACTCTACATCTAGTACTCTGTATCCGAGATCGCTTCCTTTACAGTCAAGTGTGCCCGATACCCCAGTCTTTGAGGGCAAATTAGGGTTTCACTGAAAGTTGGGACTCGACAGGTGGGGAACGCAGAAGAGTCGGAGGCTACCTGCATAACGACATACGCCACTACAATTAACCCTACTATGGGTCCGAGTGGGAGGCCGCTCATTCCGAACACTATACTACCAATTCCAGTTTGGAGTAATCCTACCATGGTTGCTTTCAGTAACTTCGTTATTGAGCTAGCGATACTTTTGATCCAGTCATTCCTTCTGCGTGTAAGCCCCCGTGTGGATTTGAACCACCGGAACCAAGCTAACTGGTGTTGAGTATCGCGTGGCAGGTACTGGAATTGCTCTTCGTTCTACACTACTATCTTTATCTCAGAGCGACAAATATATGCTGATTACGAGTATCATCATCTCTTGTTGCTTCTCCTTTCCGGAGATCTATCCATAGAATGAAGGTGTTCGCGAAGCCGGTACTCGAGGACACTTTGTGGTGTATTGAGTCCCCTCTGCACATTTGTCTCGGCAATTACCTAGTCTGTCAGGACGAAGCTGAGTATTGGGGACAACGATTAGAGGTACTTCTCATGTCGTGATGCGACTTTTTTAGTTTCTGATTAAATTCGTCACCATCGCGACCCTCATGTACTCGTCGATGACAGTTCAGACAGAGCGCAACCACGTTCTCAGGGTCGTCAGAACCGCCATCACTCCGACGTGTGAGATGTTCAGAGGTCTTGAGGGGAAAGTGAATCACGTGATAATCGCGAGACGGGAGAAACTATGGATTTGACTGCTGATCCCTATAGCGCCTGCTATTGACTCCGATGGATTGTCACTAATGGAAAAAGATCGTGGTCCATAATACGATTTACATTTGACTTGCTTACGAACCCCGAGTCATCAAGATTGTCAAATCTGTTCTCTTGGCCAAGCAACTCGAGACATCTATCGGCAAACTCCGCCATTCGAAATGTTGATTGTTTCAAGAATCGATAAGGTTCGATAGCTGTGTGTTCGTGGATAGCTTGCATGCCATCTTCCGGATTTATGATTCCCCACTTAGTCACAGGATCATATTCTTCCTCTGAGTCAGAGAGTTGACGATAATATTTAGAAATTTTACCAATTTTATGACTATCTATCGTTTCTAAACTAATATGTTGTGAGTTCCAATCGGTTTCCCATTCCTCTTGAATAGTGTACCCGGGCCCACGGGTGATCACACCCTCTTGGTGTATTATATTGTTTCTGATTATGTGTAAAATCTCTATCATTGGATGGTTCTGATGTATATAATTATATAATTTTTCGTTGTGGTTTCTGAGTTTAGGTAGTAGGTGACGATCTCCTATTCGTAAATTAGTCTTCCTGTCAGGAATATCAATACTACACTCATCTCTTATATATAACGCAAGAACATCCGTGATACCAGTCAGGAGAGATACTCCATTATTGAAGTGGTAGCGTGTTCTCATATCTGTATGATTATCGGCCCCAGAATAGTACTGCTCTCCAACATTATCAATGGCTATAAATAGTGAATCAAATCTGTCCAGCATAGATCCTATATAGCCCTTACCCGAGCTATATTGTAAGAATATTCTTGTGAGTGACAAACTCCACAACATCAGGCCAATTTCATACGATCCGCTATGGTCATAAGAACGATAATATATGAAATCGTCTTGATTTCTCATAAATAATCCCGCTACTTCCCCTGCTTCCTTAGGCGTCACTATATGTAGTTGATCATCTGTTGATTTTCTTAGAGCACCTCCTGAAGAGGTTATATCTGATTCCAATCTCCGGCGATTTTTCAAAATCTCAGAGTTTGCTGTAATAAAAAATGCTTCTTCACCTTCTGGAAGATCACCCCTTATTCGATTGAATATGTTCACAAGTCGGAGTTCTCTACTTTCTATAGGATGCGGATTATCGATATTCTGTGTTGAATATTCTAATGGATGAAAAGACGTTGTTTCGGCTTTCTCCCCGTTCTGATCCTCATATATCACAGATATCAGATCATGACCTGATGATTCGCTTAGTGCTCTGACTCTGTTTGGTGAGTTATTGATCATAATTGGCTCAAGGGAACGAACCGATTCTCGAGTCGAGTCCGCATCAGTACGAATGAAGTTAAATTTCGGATAGTGCTTGTAATATACAAGCTTATCAAGTACATCTATCTGTGTATCATTTATCTGGTTCAGCGATTCAGCATCATACACAAAGGAAAATGAGGTCGTAGAACGTAGCAAATCTCTCGAATCCATTGATACCTATAATATACTCGTCTCAGTTAATGTTTTTCTTTATCACAAGCATCAAAATGCGCTATTTTCCCAGCCACTATGTCTGCTATCCTATTCACTGTTTTACCTTTACTGAATGTTCGCCCCTTCCAATTGATCGCACTCCGACTCATACCATTTTCGTGCTCTGCATTCAATACGCCGTCTGAAAACCCACTCAAATCGATAGAATTCTCAGCGGTCAACAAGCAACTTCACTTTGCATGATTCGATTAGAAATAGTGTGTCCGAGAACTACCGTAATCTCGGACGAAATTGACCCCTGAATCCCCTCGAGCCCCACCGAAAAAACTAGGTTTGCTCCGGTTTTTGTCCTATATGCAGAGATACCGGACACCATAAATCTCAAACAACACGAGAAGCGTGACGACATGAAGGTGTGGCTCAGTCAAGACGAAGTGACGGATCTTCTCGAGGCCGCCGATGGAACGCAGCAGCGACTCGCGTTCTCACTCGGTGCGCGGTGCGGGCTCCGCTCGCACGAAGTGCTCGATGTCGCTCCCGAAGACATTGTTGACACAGATGCAGGGACGATGCTTCGAGTCTGGCACGGGAAAGGCGATAGATTCCGTGAAACGCCTGTCCCGGGTAATCTGACGACGACAATTCGAACGATCGACGACGTTCGGGATGCTTCCTCGAGTACATCTCTCATCGAAATCGCGGGTACGCGCTCACTTCGGCGATGGGTACGATCAGTTGCAAATCAACTGCACGAAGAAACAGGTGATGCAGGCTGGTCACATCTTGGATTCCACGATCTCCGACGGACTTGGGCGACTGCGCTCGCCTCAGCTGATGTCGATGCACTGCTGGTGTGTGATTGGGGTGGATGGAACGATCTCGAGACGTTCTTCGATCATTATAGAGGAACTTATAGCCCGGAATCATAATGACGCGAACGAAAGAAAGTAGTGTGGTTATGAATGGCCGACTTCCTATCGTAACAGTACATATCAGCCCCGTAAAAGGTTACTAAATGGGGGTGCAAATCACCTACACAAGTTTAATAAGATGTGGGTGAAAGAGCCTACTAGGCCATGAGCAAGTTCATTCAACCAGAGGTAGCTGCTCTTGGTGACAACCCTGCCGAAAATAGTTTCCATGAGGTCGTTATGGTTGTTCAGGATGGTTGTGCTGAGGAGGCCCTACATCTTGTTAGCCAGAATGATGGTGAGGTTGTGAATGAACTTCCATTAGATATGTATCTAATTTCGATCCCAGAGAAAGCGATTACGCCGCTTTCGCAATCTAAATCTATTCGGAGTCTTCAATTTGAGGAAGATTTAGAGGTGCTTGCAGGGGGAAACGTATAACCCCTTCCGGTGTTGACGGTGGTGACGAAATCTACGACTTTATACTAGAGGCCCATATGTCTGAAGTTAATGCGCCAGAAACTGGTCTTAATGCTAAGAACGCGAAGATTGCCGTTATAGATTCTATATATGATGTTCCTGATTTTGTCGAACATGACTTTAGACCAACTGTTATCGATCAAGAACGGTATGTAAGTGCAACAAATCAAGATAGCACATATCATGGCACCCCTATTTTCAACATTATCTCCTCTATATCCAATGGTGCAAAGTTTTATTTGTATCAAGCTGTCAACCAGAGCGGGGAAATAAAATATGTGAATTTTTTGAAGTCTGTCGAACGAGCAATTGAAGAAAATGTTGACGTTATTAACCTTTCTGCAGGAAACCATCTACACGGCTGTAATGGTGATTGCCTATATTGTGTTGCTGCAGAAAAAGCTATTAATGAAGGAATTGCGTTTGTGGCTGCCGCCGGAAATGACTCTCCGCCTGGTCAATCTCCAAGAAATATTTTCTGTCCAGGATCACATAGCGATGTAATAACGGTTGGTGGATGTGTTACCCTCTGTGACGGATATGACGAGAATGGGGCAAAAACCACAACTAATCCAGGTCCAATCCTACTTCCAACTTTAAATGATCGCCCCAACCAATATACATTAGACAAACCACTTTGTGGGCAAAAAGGATGTACCAAGGACCCTCATTGTATCTCTTGTTCAACAGTAACTCCATGGGATGGCAACGTGTATAACACTGCAGAAAAACCAGAGGTTCTGGCACCAGTACACTTAATGGCTGAAACTGAGGAAAAGGAACCTCACTTTACTTTAGGAACAAGCTTTGCAGCGCCATTTGTGACGGGGGTTGTGGCAGCAATAATACATAAGTCAAGAACGCAATTAAATACGGAACTACAGTTAGATAGAATAAAGGAGTTACTTGTTAATACTGGCAATGAGGTCCCTAATTACCCACATCCAAAGTTAAATGCATTAGGGTGTGTGAAATCTGTAGAAGAAAAATCTGTAGAAGAAATTTCTTCTAGAACACAAAAACGTAATGTGAATGATTGACACGGATCCATCCGATTTTACTAAGAGAGTTTTTCTATTATATGGGGAGACGGCCAAGGCCGATTCTCAGCGTCAAGCCGGCCAGTAAGATATTCTTGGCCGTTGCTGGTGATCTCGTACATGCTACTTCCCTCGAAGATCGGAGCAAGCAAACCCGCTTGAGAGAGCATTTGACACCGCTCATTAACGCGCCCACGTGAAGCGTCGAATTTTATCACTCGAGACATGTGGCGCGGCGTCGACCAGGAGTCTTCCGCGAGGTGCTCTAAGATTCGCTCATCCAGCGTACACATCCAGCGGGCAGATTTCCGGTTGCTCATGATTCAGAGATCTCCGTAGCCGTTGGCCCATCTCTCAAGCCGTTCCCGTTGAGATACACCTCATTTTCAGCATCAAATTCTTCGTCGAGGTACGCTTCTCCTCGATCCGTAATCGTGTAGACTCCATTGCCGAGTGGAGTAAGTAGTCTATGCTCAGCGAGCTTCTTGCATCGCCGAGAAACGGAGGAATGTGAGATTCTAAGACCATCCTCTTCTGCTAATTCTCCTACTGGATTTGCACCTTCTTGCCGAATAATGTCGATCGCGCCGACGAAGCTCGAGACGAAATGCTCGACGAGGATCGATCTCGGATGCTCCTGAGTTACCTCGAGCGATACAGCCGCTCGAGCAGAGGCCACGTTATCGTCGCGATTCTCTGGCACACGGGAATCCGTCTCGGAGGCCTTCGAGCGATCGACCTCGACGACTACGAACCGGACGAACAGTGCGTTTGGCTACGCCATCGTCCTGAGTCGGATACGCCGCTGAAAAATCAAGGGCCGGCTGAGCGCCCGCTCGCGTTGGACGACTACTATACCGACGTAATCGACGAGTACATTCGGTTTCACCGGCACGATGTCGTCGACAAGTACGGGCGCGAGCCGCTCGTCACGAGCGACCAAGGGCGGCTCAGTTCCGGTCAGATCCGGTCGGAGGTGTATCGACTGACACAGCCGTGTCTGTACAAGGACTGTCCGCACGATCGCGACCCAGACGACTGTGAGGCTCGAGTCTACGGCCACTATTCCGAGTGTCCAAGTAGCCTCTCGCCGCATACGATCCGGCGAGGTTCGATTACCTACCAGCTTCGCGAGGACATCCCCGAGGAGATAGTCAGCGACCGCTGTGACGTTTCCTCAGATATCCTCGAGCGCCACTACGACCGACGAACAGACCGCGAAAAGATGGAACAGCGACGCGACTTCATCACCGATCTTTAAAGGAAAATGACTCACACGAACCGCGGAGTTCGCACTCCCACGAAGCGATGCATCGAAAAAGGCCGAGAGAACGTATTTCATGCGTTAGAAGGGATGAAACACTTAATTACGCATGGACTAGTTAGGATTTGAACCCGGGATTAGACGTTCCTGCTCGTTCGCTTCGCTCATTCGCGGGCTGCGAGTAATAGGGCTTCAAATCCCGGCTTCGACGACTATGTGCGCCGCTCGCGGATTTGCTCGCGGCGGAAAATAGTGGACTCGCGGGGATTTGAACCCCGGGCCTTCCCCGTGCCAGGGGGATGATCTACCACTGATCTACGAGCCCTCGTTCGCACTTACAGGTTTTCTGTGGGAATAGATAAACCCCTCGAATTGGAGAGGACTGCGCCAGTGACCCACACTCGTCTCCTCGAGCGGACCCCACCCAACGAGCCGGAGGTAGAAACCCTTTAGTCCCTAACCGAGTAGATACCAGTGGGAACCGCACGGCCGCAAATCTGACCCCGTCATCCGTTCTCTTTGGGTGACTCGAGATTGCGGAAGTGCAACCCGGCGAGAGCCGGACATATGCGGCGGTCAGTGCGTTTCCTATCCTCAACAAATGGCACGAATGCATACGCGCCGTCGAGGCTCGTCCGGATCGGACAAGCCGACGGCAGACGAACCACCGGAGTGGAGCGACGTCGACCCAGACCAGATCGAAGAGCGGGTCGTCGAACTATCGGAGCAGGGCTACGATCCGAGCCAGATCGGCATCAAGCTGCGTGACGAGGGCGTCACGGGCACGCCGATTCCGGACGTCAAACTGGCGACCGGCAAGAAGCTCACCGAGATCCTCGATGAGAACGACGCGAGATCCGAACTCCCCGAGGACCTCCGAAGCCTGATGACGCGTGCGATCCGACTGCGCGAGCACGTTCAGGAGAACCCACAGGACTACCAGAACAAGCGCGCGCTACAGAACACCGAATCGAAAGTGCGCCGACTCGTCGATTACTACCGTGGGAAGGAAGTCGAGCCCGACTTCACCTACTCCTACGACGTCGCGAAGTCGCTCCTCGAGGAGTAATCGTCCATGTCCACAGAGGGTCGTCCGACCGGAGCCGCACCCGTCACCGCCGACCTCGAGAGCGCGAGCTTCGTTCGTCTGGTCGCGCGACCGGACGGCGACGCGCTCGCCGCTTGCGGGGTCATCGCGGACGCGCTCGCCGAACGGGAGATCCCGTTTCAGGTGAGCGCCGTCAGGACGGTCGGCGAACGGACGACCCTCGCCGAGGATAGTCAGGACCGACCCCGGACCGATCGGACGCTCGTCGTCGGCGCGGTCGACGGCGACGCGTCCCGGATCGATCCGTCGGATCGACCGGCCACCCTCGAGGCCTGCGAACTCGCGCGCGAACTGGGTTCGACGCCGGATCCAATACTCGCGCTTGCGGGCGTCGTCGCCGCCGGCGTCGATCCCGGCGCCGGCGAGACCGAGTGGCTCCTCGAGGCGGCGCTCGATCGGGAGCTGCTCGAGGAACGACCGGGCGTCGCGGTGCCGACGGCGGACCCGATCGACGGGCTCGCCCATTCGACGCGAGTGCGGGCTCCGTGGTCCGGCGATCTCGAGGCGACTCGAGAGGCGTTTTCGGCGCTCGTCCCCGCGGAGGGGATCGACTCCGAAACGAGCGCGCTAGACGCGGAGACGCACCGAAAGATCGGCTCGCTCGTCGCGATCGACGCTGTCGGCACGCCGGAGGCTACCGACGGCGCTTCGAACGCGATCGCTCGAGTTCTGAGTCCGTACGCGGCGACGAACGCGTCGCCAGACGTACCGGAGTCAACTCGACAACCTGCACCCGTCTTCGAGACGATCGGCGGCTACGCTGACGTGCTCGAGGCGACGGCGCGTGGTGAACCCGGAACCGGTATCGCGTTGACGCTCGGCCACGACGCACGCGAGCCGGCGCTCGATGCCTGGCGAGACCACGGACGCGGCGCACACGCCGCGCTGGAATCCGGCTCGACCGAACGCTACGACGGCGTCTTTGTCGTCGACATCGACGACGGCCCCGTCGAGACGGTCGCCCGACTCACAGCGGCCTACAGGTCGCCTGAACCCCTTGTTCTGGCAGTCGGTGAGGGTGAGGCTGGCGTTGCAACGACCGACGCACGCCCCCTCGGGTCGGCGCTCGAGGCGATCACCCGCGAACTCGACGGCGAGGGCGTCGGGTGTGGCTACGACGTGGGCCGACGGCGCGGTTATCTGACTTACGACTCGGACGTGGACGAATCGACGATCATCGCGGCAGTACGAGGGCAGACATGACGAGGAAAGCGACGATTCGGACGACACACGACGATCCGGACCTCCTCGCTCGGGCGCTCGAGCCCGACAATACCGAGGAGATGGAGACGAGTGTCCAGCGCCGGGAAGACGGGACTCGAGCCGTCGTCACGCGGATCGAACGCGAGAAAACCGGCAGTTTACACTCGACGGTCGACGATTACGTCGTCAACCTCGACGTCGCTCGCAGTATTGCCGAGCGCACATCGCACAGTATCGACTCGCAGACAACCAACCGTCGGACGAACTCGAGCGCGGATGCGGACGAGGCGTCCCCACCCGCGACGAACTCCGACACCGACACGAAACACGAACCTAAACACAATGAGTGAACGATCAGTTTCACGCGCAAAACAGGAAAAGCGGTGGTACACCGTGCACGCTCCGGAGCAGTTCGACCGGGAAGTGCTCGGCGAAACACCTGCAGATGAACCGGACAAGGTCTACGGACGGACCATCGAAACGACGCTTGGCGACTTGACCAATACCGCCAGCGAAAACAACACGAAGCTCACGTTCAAGATCAACGACGTGGGAAGCGACAGTGCGTACACGGACTTCGTCGAACACTCCCTGACGCGGGATTACCTGCGTTCGCTGGTTCGACGCGGCGCCTCCAAGATCGAGGCCTACGTCACCGTCCTCACGACGGACGATTACCGCGTCCAGATCCAGCCGGTCGCATTCACGACGAAAAAGGCCGACGCGAGTCAGGAGAAAGCCATCCGAGAGAAGATGGTCGAGATGGTCGAGGAAGCCGCCCAAGAGCGAACGTTCGACGACCTGATCGACGGCGTCGTCGAAGGCCGACTCTCCTCGGCGATCTACGGCGAAGCGAAGCCGATCTACCCGCTTCGACGCGTCGAGATTCAGAAGACAACCCTCGAAGCGCACCCCGAAGAGGTTGCAGAGGAACAGGCGACGGCGGTCGATGTCGACGAAGAAGACGTCACGGCGGACGACTAACCAGTTCGAACCACGCCGTTGACCTCCCGTTCGATCGAATCGTTTTTTTGCGACGGGTCGGCTCGGGGCCGTTACTCGAACTCACTCAGTGACTTCGATGAATCCGACCATTCCGCCGTCTTCGTGCGGTAAGCAGACGTAGCTGTACGTTCCCGGGACCTCGAAGGTGTGCTCGAACGTTTCTCGAGTGCTAATGGCTCCGCCCATTTCGTTCCAGAACTTCTCGTCTGCCGTTTTGAAATCGTCGTACCCGCCGGAGGCAAAGTACTCCGCACCCTCTTCTTCGAATATGCGTGAATTGTACGCCGTGACCGTGTGGTCCGCTTCACTCGTGTTCTTCCAGACGACAGTCTCGCCGACGGGTATTTCGTACGTTTCGGGGACGAATTCGGTTCGAGTCATTCCGACGTCGCAGTTGTCGCCACTGCAGGGCTCTCCGAACATTCCGGATACCGTTGAACAACCCGCTAGCCCCACCGCGGGTACTGTTCCCAGGGTAGCGAGATAGGCACGGCGGTTCATAGACGTGAGTTAGTAGAGACTGAATATAAGCCCCCGGTTCGATTCCCAGTAGGGAGGTCTCGCGAATGCCACCGTTGCCCGACGCCGCTCGGCCGTCGACGAAACGAAAACACGTAAGGTAACTCCCCGTCGAATTCGGGAGTATGCTCCCCCGGTTCGTCGGTCGGCTCGGCGTCGCCGACGCAGTGACGATCGCAAACGCTGCGCTGGGCTTTGTCGCGGTCGTCGTCGCGTTCGTCGACATCGACCTCGCCGCCAGACTTATTCTCTTTGCCGCGATTGCAGACGGACTCGACGGCATTCTCGCCCGCCGGTACGGCGGAACCGAGGCGGGACCGTATCTCGACTCCCTGGCTGACGTGGCCTCCTTCGGCGTCGCCCCTGCGGTCCTCGCATTTGTCGTCGTCAGCGATGGGCTCGGGATCGGCTTCGAGACGGTCACGTTCGAGTTACTCCTCGTGACGAGCATCTGCGCGTTGTTCGTCGCGATGGCCGTCGCGAGACTCGGCATGTACACCGCTTACGATACGACGGCGAGTCACACGGAAGGGATCCAGACGACGCTCGCGGCGACGATTATCGGTGCCGCAATTCTCGCTCGCGGGCCCGCTACCGAACCGTGGGTCATTCTCGGCGTTACGGGGGCGTTCTGTTATCTCATGGTGTCCCGAATCCGGTATCCGGATTTGCTCGTTCGAGACACGCTGATCATGGGGGTCGTCCACGTGCTGGCAATTCTCGTTCCGAGTTTCGCCGGACGAACCTTCCCGTACGCACTGCTCACGCTCGGGATCGCATACATGACGCTCAGTCCGTGGTTCTACTGGCGCGAGGAGACGCAGTCGGATCCTCCCGACGCCGACGAGCCCGAAAACACGGAAATACACGGGAACGTGTAGTCGAGGTTCACGGTCCACTCTTCCCATCGAGTAACCGAACGGGTCGGTGGGCTCTGCATGGAAACGCTTAGGAGCGTGCTGACACGATGTCATCGTATGAACGCAGTCAGGAGGAAGACGGCGTCGTCCCGCCGGGTGATGGGATGAGCGACGAGGACGCTCCCGACTCCGAACCGGAACAGGCGGCTCTCGAGGACCAGATCGAATCGATTCGCGAACAGTTCGAGTCGATCGAGGCCGACATCGATCCGATCCGCGAGGATATGGAACCGGTCCGAGAAGGGATCGAACCGGCTCGCGAGACGTTCGAGGCCGCCGAGACCGAAGATGATCTCGACGACGTCGAGACGGAACTCGAGCCGGTCCGCGAAGATATCGACCCCGTTCGCGAGGAGTTCGACTCCCTGCGCGAGGAGTTCGACGATATCGAGCTTCCCGAACCCGAAACGGACGAGGAATCCGAAGCGGACGACGAGGAAGACGACGCTGACGACGAACCCACCGGACCGATCGCGGAACTCGAGACGGAACACGAAACCCTCGAGGAGGAACTCGATGCCGTCGAAGACGAGATCGACGACCTCGAAGACGATGTCGACGACATTCAGTCCGATGTCGACGACCAGCGAGGACCGTACGCCGAAGACGTTATCGGCGAGGTCGACGGTGCCAAAGGCGATATCGAGGGGACCCGCTGGACCGAAGAAGGCGAGGTGGAACTTCGCGAAGCGGTCGAGGCCGCCCTCGAGGAAATCAACGACGTTCTCGGCGCCGAAATCTCACCCGAGGACGACGAACCGGTGCTCGAGGCACTCCTCGCGACCCTCGAGACGGTCGAGGCCGAAATCGAGTCCGCCGAACTCGATCCCGACGAGGACGACGAGGAAATCGCCTCGCTCCTCGAAACGACCGACGCCCTCCAGTCGGATGTCGACGACGCGACGGCGTGGGACGACCTTCAGGTTCGCGAACAGCTTCGCCGCGAGGGGTACTACGACGTGCTCGATCACGTCAAGGATTTCCCGCCGGAGTGGCACGCGCTGAAGGTTCACGAGAAACGCGGCAACGTCGACATGGTCCTGCTCGCCCTCGAGTCGCTGGGCTCGGACTTCATGGAGGAACACTGCCTCGAGTCCCTCGAACGGATGGGCCCCGAGAAAGCGATCGAACCGATGCTCCAGCGCGCGAACCGACGGGACACCACCGCGATGTCGATCCTCGGAAAGATCGGCAAGGCCGACGAAGAAGTCGTCGAAACCCTCCTCGAGTACGTCGACTCGAATCCGCAACTCCAGCGCCCCGCGATGCGTGCGCTGGGGGAAGTCGGGAGCGAGGAGGCCGTCCAACCGATCGCAAATCAGCTGGCCGAAGACGAGGCCGTCGTTCGAAGCTCCGCCGCCCGCGCGCTCGGTCTCATCGGCGACACTCGTGCGATCGAACCGCTCGCAGAACGGCTCGAGGAGGACGACGAAGATACCGTCCGTGCGAGCGCCGCCTGGGCGCTCAACCAGATCGGCACCGAACGCGCACTCGAGGCCGTCGCCGGTGCGTCCGACGACCGAGCGTACCTCGTGCAGGCCGAAGCTGAAAAGGTCGACCTCGAGCCGGCGGCCTAACTCCCCGGTCCTAATCGTCTCGCCGTCGACCGCTGGCTGGCTCTGCTGTTTGTTCTTGCCGTCTCGGCCTCGATTTCGTCAACCAACAACCCGATCTGAGAGTTTAAATACGGATACGCGACCAGAACGAGTGATGCGCGTCCGGGCCCTGCTCGTCGCCGTCCTCGTTTGCTGTCTCTTCGCGAGCGGTTTCGCTGCCGTTCTCGTCGACATCCCCTCGATGATCGGTGATCGGCAGCCCGGAACCGATGCCGAAAGCGATACGCTCGAGGACGCTCCCGAACGGACGCAGACGGCAGTACCAACTAACGAAATACCGAGAACAGATACCACGACAACCACGCTCACGTGCCCGAAACACGCTCGAGCCGACGGCGCCCGCCGCGCCCTCGATGAGCCACGAATCGTCGAACTGTATCCCAACCCCACGACGTACGAAAACGCGGGGGAGTTTTTCGTCCTCGAGACGCCGCCGGAGACGCCGCTCGAGAATTGGACGATCACGGACGGACATACGACTGCAACGTTCCCGAACGAAACGGTCTCCGGGCGTATCGCGGTCACGACCGATGCGAGCGAAACGGCGGCGCTCACCGACGACGAACCGCTCGAACTCGACGGACATCTCCGCCTCGCGACCGAAGGAGATACTCTCGAGCTTCGAAACAGTACGGAACGGATCGATACGGTAGCCTACGACGATGCACCGGTGGCCGAGCGCTGGTATCGAAGCGACCTCGAGAAGAGTGAGACGGACACCTCGACGGCGGGAGTTAGCCAGGGCCACTGGTGGCCGCGAGATGCGACCTGTCTTCCGCGAACGAGTACCAACGCCGACGAAGCCACGGCGTTCGTCCTCCCCGACAGCCCCGATATCCCGCTCGAGACGATTCGCGCAGCCGAGGATCGGCTCGTTATCGCGGGCTATACCTTCACGTCCGAGGCCATCGCCTCGGAACTCCACAACGCCAGTGAACGAGGCGTCGACGTCGACGTTCTCCTCGAGTCGGGCCCGGTTGGCGGAACGCCGGCGCCGACCGAATCGATCCTCGAGAAACTCGATGACGGTGGCGTCGACATCCGCGCAATCGGTGGGGAGGGTGCGCGGTATCAGTTTCACCACCCGAAATACGCTATCGCCGACGAGACGGTGTTGGTCACGAGCGAGAACTGGAAGCCCTCGGGCGTCGGCGGCGACTCCAGCCGAGGCTGGGGGATCACCGTCGAAGACGAGGATCTCGCAACGAATCTCGAGACGGTGTTCACCGCCGATTTCGAGGGCTGGGATACGCAATCGGGAGCGAGCCATCGAGAAGATACCACGTTCGTCGACGACGATGACGAGGGAGCCCAAACCGATTATCCGTCGGAACATCCTCCCGAATCCGTCGGTATCGACGGCGTCGAACTCCTCGTCGCACCGGACAACGCCGAAGAGCGCGTCCGCGAACTGCTTGCCGGAGCCGAAGACGAAATCCTCGTCAAACAGGCTAGCATCGGCGGGCCGGACGTTTCGCTCGTCGAGGAAACGATCGACGCCGCCCGCCGCGGCGTCGACGTTCGTATCCTGCTCGACTCGTCCTGGTACGTCGAAGACGACAACGCCGAGTTGAAAGCCTCGCTCGAGCGAACGGCTACGGAGGAAGACCTGTCGCTCGAGGTAGCACTCGTCGAACCCGGCGACCGATTCGAGAAGGTACACGCAAAGGGAGTGATCATCGACGAGGAGACGACTATCGTGGGCAGTCTGAACTGGAACGACAATTCACTCGAGAACAACCGCGAGGTCGTTCTCGCGGTCCACGGCGATGAGCCTGCAACCTACTACCGGGCCGTCTTCGACGCTGATTGGGACGGAGAGCCGTGGTCGATTCCGATCGGTCTCAGTGTCGGTGTGATTCTGGCTCTGCTACTCGCCGCGGTCATCGGACGGCGATACGTTACGTTCGGCGATCGCGAGGTTTCGGCCGTCGGGAAACCTGACAGCACCCGAACCGACCACAACCGGTGTTCGGGGACTGAACAGCCGCACGAGCACAGCGTCCAACGGAACGGCGGTGACGTATCCGACTCGTCCCCCGTAGCCGATCGAGACGACACGGTACAGCAGTCTGATCGTCCCGAATGAGCTCCCGAAGCTGGATCGCGATTCTCCGAAGCTATCTCACCGATACCGAGTCTCGGGAGGAAGCTACCCGTCCGTATCACTGTGCGAGTTGTCACCGCCGGTTCGAACTGAACAGACAGTACTGCCCGGGGTGTGGATCGTATCGAATCGAGCGGGCCTGTTATGAGGACTTGCTCGAGACGGATTGAAAATCGGCCGAGCCGAAGTTACAGTTGTCAGTTTGCTGGCCCGCCGACTTCGAGCAGGCGACAGCAGTCGGCTTCCGGATCGAAACAGTCCGGACATTGCTCGGGGCGATCGATAATCGTATCGAGTCTGTCGGCGACTGTGTCGTCGATGACGCTCTCGAGGGCGCGTGCCTCGTCGCGAAATTCGTCGACCTCGAGGACGTTTGCGAGGAAGCGTTCGATGATACAGTACGTTTGGAGCGCCTCGTGGGCCCGATCGAGCCCCTCGTTCGTGAGACTCGCTCCCTTGTACTTTTCGTGATCGACGAGTCCCTTTTCCTCGAGTTTGCCGATCATCTCGTTGACGCTCGCGGGACTCACGCCGAGTAGATCCGCAAGTGTCCCGGTTGAAGCGGGGCCGTCTTCCATTCGCTGGGCGAGATAGATCGCCTTGAGGTATTGATCTGCTGTATTCATCGCCAAACCTTGGTACACTGCGTTAGTCGTCGATCGGTCCGACTCGCCGGTCGTTTGTAACAACTTCGTGTCCCGATCATGCTCGTCGCTCCATAATTTCTGTGACTTCCTCGACGCCCTCTTTTTCCTCCTCGCGAATCTCTCGCAACGTCTCGAGGACTCGATCTCGGTCGACAGCGAACGCCGCATCGGAAGCTTCAATCGCTTCGATGAGGTCGTCGTAGAATTTGTAGGCCGTCTCCTCGTTACACAGTTGGTCGTACAGGACGCCGTCCGTGTCCTCCGGCGGGCCGTACTGGGCGTCGACCAGCTTATTGATCTCTTCGTATCCGACCGTTTCCGCTTCGAGATCGTCGATCAACGTTTCGAGCCGATCGCGATGGTCGGCCGATTCCGTTGCGGCCTCTGCAAGTAGCTCCCTAACCTCTTTGTCGACCTCCGCGCGTTCATCGGCGGGGAGCGATTCGAGGTGATGGGCGGCGCGCGACTCGACGACTTCCTCGAGGACCACGCCAATTTGGAGGAGGCGGGTCAACTGGTGGTCGGTCGAGACACGCTGTCCCAGACTCATACACCTGTCTGGGTGGGCGTGTTACTTAACTTCCCGCTTCTTCGGTGAGACTCGTCGGGGTCCATCGCTAACTGGACGGTGTGACGAGCCACCAAGTGACGCTCCTGAAGCGATGTCGAATCTGGCGACGTGCGACGGAGAACGAACGAGCGTTCGAAAACGGCCGGGCGAAAACAAACCGCTTAGTTACGAAGTCGGGTTCGAACCAGCGACTCGAAGTCCTCCCGGAGTTCGTCGACGGCGACTTCCTCGAGGACGGGAACGAAGAAGCCTTCGACGAGCATGTTTCGTGCGGCTTCGGGCGTGATGCCGCGGGAGGTCATGTACAGAAGGTCTTCCTGGTCGACCTGCCCAACGGTCGCGCTGTGGGAGGCTTCGGTGTCGTGGTTGTTGATGATGAGCTTCGGTGAAGCGTCGGCCTCGCTCTCGTCGGAGAGCATGAGCGTGTTCTCGCGCTGATAAGAACTCGTGTCCCAGGCGTCTCGCCCGACGTCCTGGACACCCTCGTAGACCGATCGGGCGACGTTGTCGGTGACGCCGCGGGTGACGAGGTCCGCCGTCGTGTGTTCGGCGCGGTGCCAGACTTTAATGTCGAGATCGAAGTGCTGGTCGTTGTGGCCGTAGAACGCCCCGACGATCTGGCTCTCGGAGCTGTCTCCGTTGAGCTCCGTCGACGTCTCCGTCTTGGTCAGCTTCGAGCCGACGTTTCCTTCGATCCAGTTGACCGTGGAGTAGGTGTCGGCGTCCGCTCGCTTGACGGTGAAATTGTACGTCTCCTCGGAGAGGTCCTGCAGCGAACCGTACTGGACGTAGCTGTTTTCGCCGGCGGCGACCTCGACGATGCCGCTGTAATACTGTTCATCATCGAGTTCGGTCCCGGTAGACTGACGTTCGAGGATCGTCACCGACGACGATTCCTCGGTGATGACGAGCGTGTAGTTAAACAGCGACCGGGAGTTCATTTCGGTCCGGATCGTCACGTCCTCGGCGTCGACGCCTTCGGGGACGTAGATGACCGTTCCCGTGGAGAAAAGCGCGGTCGAGAGCGCCGTGAGATAGTTCTCCTGTGGGTCGACGATGGAGCCGAAGTGGTCTTCGATGAGGGCTTCGTGTTCGTCGACGGCTTCCGCCCACGAGAGGACCTCGGCGTTGTCCGGGCCGATCTGCTCTTTCTCTTCGGCGGCGTTCAGCGGATCGACGAGCGACTCGAAATCGAGCTCGTAGAGGTTGGTCCAGTTCTGGCCCGGCGTCCGGATGACGTCGGGCATGTCGAGCTCGTCGAGGGCGTCGAGGGCATCGAGACGGGTCTCTAGGAGCCAGTCGGGCTCCTCGAGGTTACCGCTGATTTCGCGTACCTGTTCCTCCGTCAGATTGGCGTGTACCTGCGTACTCATTAGTGATCTCGGAGTTATCCGAGGCTTCCCTCCATCTCGAGTTCGATCAAGCGATTCAGTTCGACTGCGTATTCGATCGGGAGCTCTTCGGTGATCGGCTCGATGAAGCCGGCGACGATCATCTTCTTGGCGTCGTCGTCGTCCAGTCCGCGGGACTGGAGGTAGAAGATGTCCTCGTCGCCGATTTTGCCGACGGTCGCCTCGTGGGCGACGTCGACTTTCGACTCCTCGATCTCCATGTACGGCATGGTGTCCGAGGTGGACTCGTTGTCGAACATCAGGGCGTCACACTCGACTGCCGTACTCGAGTTTTCCGCGCCGTCGGCGATGTGGACGAGGCCGCGGTAGTTGGTCCGGCCGCCGTCCTTCGAGACGGACTTGGACTCGATGGTCGAGCTGGTATCGGGTGCGTTGTGGTAAACCTTCGCACCGGTGTCGATGTTCTGGCCTTCGCCCGCGAATGCGATCGTGATGTGGGTGTCCGTCGCGCCGCGACCCTTGAGGATCGTACACGGATAGAGCATGGTCGCTTTCGAACCCATGCTGCCCGAGACCCACTCCATCGTGCCGTTCTCTTCGACGATGGCGCGTTTGGTGTTGAGGTTGAACGTGTTCTTCGACCAGTTCTGTACGGTCGAGTACTGAACGTGAGCGTCGTCTTCGACGAAGACTTCGACACAGCCCGAGTGAAGGTTGTGCGAGCCGTACTTCGGTGCGGAACAGCCCTCGATGTAGTGGACTTCCGAGCCTTCCTCGGCGACGATCAGCGTGTGCTCGAACTGGCCCATTCCCTCCGAATTCATCCGGAAGTACGCCTGAACGGGCATATTGACGGTAACGTCTTCTGGGATGTAGACGAAGGAGCCGCCGGACCAGACTGCGCCGTGGAGTGCGGCGAACTTGTTGTCGCTCGGGGGCACACAGGTCGTCATGAAGTACTCTTTGACGAGCTCCGGGTGCTCTTTGACGGCGCGATCCATGTTCATGAAGATCACGCCCTTCTCCTCCCACTGATCTTGCATGTTCTGGTAGACGACCTCGGACTCGTACTGCGCGCCGACGCCCGAGAGCGCGTTCTTCTCGGCCTCTGGAATGCCGAGCTTGTCGAACGTGTCTTTGATCTCGTCCGGAAGGTCCGTCCAGTCGTCGACGCCTTCACGTTTGTCGACATCCGGGCGGATGTACGGAACGATCTCTTCGATGTCGAGTTCGGTCAGGTCGGGCTGGCCGGGCCAGTCCGTCGGCATCGGCATCGCGTGGTACTGCTGTAGCGCACGCAGACGCCGTTCGAGCATCCAATCCGGTTCGTCTTTGTCCTCACTGATCAGTCGAACGACTTCTTCGGTGAGGCCTGCATCGGACTTTACGGCCGAGCGCTCTTCCTTTTTGAACTCGAAGCGCGCTTCGGTGTCAGTCTCTTTGAGGTGATCTTGTTCGGAACTCATGATTTGTATGTATTCGTGTTTACGGCTGTAGCGTTATTACCGTTGTTCTAGCTGAATTCGGTTACGCCGTCTCGTAGACCTCTTCTCGGACCCAGTCGTACCCCTTATCCTCGAGTTCTGCTGCCAACGAGGCGTCGCCGCTTTTGACGACTTTCCCGTCGAGCATAATGTGAACCGTGTCGGGTTCGACGTAGTCGAGAATTCGCTGGTAGTGGGTGATCTGGAGGATACCAGTTCCCTGCTCGTCACGAAGGGCGTTGATTCCGTTCGAGACGTCTTGGAGTCGGTCGATGTCCAGTCCGGAGTCGATCTCGTCGAGCACTGCAACTGCGGGCTCGAGGATCGCGGCCTGCAGGACCTCGTTTTGTTTCTTCTCGCCGCCGGAGAAGCCGGCGTTGAGGTAGCGCTGGGCGAACTGTTCGTCCATGTCCAGTTCCTCCATCTTCTCGGCGAGGATTTCCTGGAACTCGGCGACGCCGATTTCGCCGTCGTCGGCGGGGCCTTCCATCGGCGAGGTCTCGAAGCCTTCGTCTTCTTCCTCGGCATCCTCGGCTTCGCCTTCTTCGAAGAGTTCTTCGCGTTCTTCGATCTTCGCGTTGAGTGCCGTTCGAAGGAAGTTCGTCATCGTGACGCCTTCGATTTCGGCCGGGTACTGGAACGCGAGGAAGATACCGAGCGCCGCGCGCTCGTTTGGCTCGAGATCGAGGATGTTCCACGTGTGCTTGTCTTCTGGAATCTCGAAGTCCTCGCCGAACTCGTTTTCGTCGAGGTGGACGAGCACTTCACCCTCGGTAACCTCGTAGGCCGGGTGGCCGGCGATGACCTTTGCGGTCGTCGACTTCCCGGAGCCGTTCGGTCCCATCAGCGCGTGGATCTCGCCCGACTCGACCTCGAGGTCGACGCCGCGCAGGATCTGTTCGTCGCCCTCTGCCACTTCTGCATGCAGATTTCGGAGCTCTAAGCGTGCCATAGTACGAATACCTCTGTCGTCCAAAAGGTGGGTCGTGTGAGTGATAAGGGTTTGGTATCTAATTGGTTACGGTTCCGATTTCGGAAGATAATTTTTTGAAAGTGAAAGTGTTCCGGCGACAGCGCGCGTTTCGGCCCGAACGTTCGGCGGTCGCACAGTCACACCGCGACCCGATCACATGAAGTTGTCGAGACCTGTCTGCTCCTGTCCGGATTTGACCTCCTCCCACGAGACGTCGAGCGCCTCGAGGATCCGCTCGATCGGCCCCTTCAACGTCTTCTCGAGCATCGTATCGTAGTCGATCTCGAACTCGGGTGGGATCTGATCGTCGTACTCGAAGCAGATGACGTCCGGATCGCGCTTGAACGCCCCGTAGAGGGGATCGCGCCGCGCGTCGAACTCGTCAGCTTCCTCGAGGTTGCGGAAGAAGGACGGATCGACGCGGTCGAGATAGAGGCGTTTGGGTTTACTCCCCCGGTCGAAATTGGTTCCGAGCAGGAGGTTCGCGTACTTCGCGCCGCGCACCTGTGCGGTGTCGGTGTCGTAGTTATCGAGCCGTTTCCCGATGCCGCCCGGAATAGCGATCTCCTCGGGATTGACCTTGCCCGACTCGAAGTCCTCGATGATCCCGTTGACGTACTCCTTGACGCCCTCGATGTCGCCCTGGCGAACGATCATCTCGATGACCTGGTGTTGGACTTCCTTCGTGATCGGCGCGATGTCCGAGCGTTTGTACTCGAACCCGGTGATGTCGATATCGTCGACGTCTTTGCCCTCCTTCCAGACGATGTGGCCCGCGTAGCGTTTCTTCGTCCCGGCCTGGAAGAAGCGCCGATATAGCTTCTCGAACTCGATCTGGAAGCGGTGGAACTCTGCGTTCAGTTCTTCGCGCGCGAAGTCGTCGTATCGGTCGTTGACGTAATCTTCGATGTCGAACGATTGCTCGAGCGCCTCCTCCTTTGGGACCTCGGGACCGAGTTCCAACATGACCGAGTCCGTATCTCCGTAGGCGACGGAGTGGTCGAGTTCCTTCGATGCGGTTTCGGTAAACTCGATTACCTCGCGTCCCGTCGCGGTAATTGCCGCGGCCGCGTCCTTATCGTAGAGCCGGAATCGTTCCCAACCTGACACACCATAGAGAGAGTTCATGATAACCTTCACGGCCCCTTGTTGGCGGTCATACTGCTCGTATTCGCCACTTCCGGGTTCGTGTTCGTTTCGGAGCGATTTCTTTTCCTCTCGCTCCGCTAGAAGTTCGTTAATCATCTCCCGCATGACGCCGTCGGGCTTTTTCTGGAAGTGGGTCCCGGAGGGTGCGATATGAGTTTCACCGTCGTATTCATCGGGGTCGACCTTCGTTTCCGGCGATGCATTGATCGTCACCATACACATCGGGTACAGGCTCTTCAGGTCGAGCACGGTGACGTTCTCTTTGACGCCAGTAATCGGCTCGAAGACGGCCCCGCCCTCGTACTCCTCGCCGGCCTCCTGTTGGCCCTTCGACGGCAACGCGAACTGGCCGTGAGCCTGATGAAGAACGTACATGTCGACCGTGTCGCCGGGCGTCGGTGCGTCCTCGAGCTTACAGCCGACGAACGAGCGCACCTCGTCCCAGAAGGGAACGATCGACTGTTGGCGGTCGAGTTCGACGCAGAGTTCGACGTCCCGGAGGTTGTACTCGAGCAACCGCGTCGGGTCGTCCTCCCAGAGGTCGCCGATCGAGCCGGCGTACCGCTCCTTACCGACGCCGAGTTCGGCCTCGCCGACGGCGTCGAGTCTGTACGAATCGAGTTCCGAGAAGACCATCCGCTGGTAGGCATAGAGCAGGTCGAAGACGACGCGACCTTTCACGTCGGGGCCGCCCCAGTTGCTTCGCCAGACTTCGTTGACACGCGAGAGTCGATCCGGGTTCAGGTCGTAGTCGTGGTGAGGGCCTTCGAGTTCCTCGAGTCGGTCGAGGAAGTACGGACAGTCGAAGTCCTCGAAGTTCCAGCCGGTGAGGATGTCCGGGTCGGTTTCGTCGATGTAATCGACGAACGCCTCGAGCATCGCTTCTTCCTCCGAAAACGCGCGAACCTCGTGCTCGATCTCGCCTTCGATCGGCTCGTACTCGTCGATCTCGCTCGGAATCCGTCCCTCACCGTCCGGCGCTTCGAAGAGCCACATGATGTACTCGTCGCGGTAGGAATCGTGGCTCGTGAGACAGACGATGGGCTCTTCGCCGTCTTCGGGGAACCCGGCCCGGTCGTTGACCTCGATGTCGAACGTATTGACTCGCGGATCGGCCTCGACATCACTCGCGACTACCTCGTCGTGGGGGACGACGAGGGTCCCGTCGTCGTTTCGGCGCTCGGTTACCGTGATACCGCTGCGAATATCCTTATCGATGAGAAACCGGTTCGGGAACAACACGTCGGCCTCGAAGTGGTCGAACTCGTCTCGAACTTTCCCCACGTCTCGAGGCGTCTGTCCGAATATCTTCGTCAACTCCTCGCCGCGGATGCTTTCGTAGGGCTCGCCGTTCCGGTCGGTCTCTTCGCTATCAGTCAGCCGGTCGTACTCCTCTTCGGGCGGCTGGTCCAGCGAGGCCGTCGGTGCGTAGAAGTACGGCCGAAAGCCGAGAACGCGAACGTGCTCGAGCTCCCCGTCCGGCGTGCGCCCGAAGACGTTCATGATAACCTGCTCGTCGTCACCGTAGCCGTCGATCGTGTAATCGACCTGCATCACGGCGAGCTCGAGTTCGCCCGTGGCGTCCGGCAGGGTCTCCTCGACGACGTCGACCACTTCCGGGCGTTCCGTTCCCCCGTTACCCGCGACGGCGATCGCCTCCTCATCAGGCCGCTCGCCGGACTCGGCGGAAAACGAGTCGAGTCCGGTCTGTCCCGCGTCAGTCATGGTTGCTGATTTTGGAGCCGTCGGATAAAAACCCCCGCATACGGTTCTTCCGGCGGTCCAAAACGGGAAACAACGGCCAGCCGCTCCGATCGTCTCACCGAACGTGATATTGCTGAGGCAATAAGACATATAACTTGGTAACACATAGCATGGGCCAAGGTGATCGAAGTGTCCACCCGAGTTACCGACGAGACGACGGCCGACGCACCGAGTAGTGAACCCACGGGCACCGAAACGATCGAATCGTACGAAACGGACAACGGCGTGGTTTTTTATGACGCCGAGAACCCGCTCGCGTGGGTCGAGACGACGCGGACGCTTTCACTCAAAGAAACCGTTTGAACGGGTGCTCCGACCACGGTGCAAACAAATATCGAGTTACTGATCTGTGTGGGTGACGACGAACGCGAATCCTTTTGCCCTTCCTGTCCGTTCTCGTTCTTGTGGTGTTCGAGCGATCCGAAAACGAACCGGATGAATACGATCCGGAGGCGGAGTTCGAAGACCCAGAGAGCGACTCGATTACGATTCCCGACGTAACACCAGAAGAGCCCGAACATCCGACGGTTTCTGCGCCGGAGGTTTCGGTTCCAGAAGTCTCGACCGACGAGACGGACGTTCCGAAAGCAGTTTTTCAACACTTTTGGGCGATCGTTGTCGTGGTCAACGCCGCACTGCTCGCGTTCTCACTCGGCGTGATGTTGTTTTTCATTCAGGGAATGACGACCACCGGTGGCGTCCTCGCTGTCGGCGGCCTCGTCCTTTTCGGGCTCGCGTATCGGCGATACAGGTCTTTCCAATCCCAGGACCCCCTCGACTCAGAACCCTCCCCAGAGCGGTAACACACTACCTACACCATGAAAACCGTACGTGACGACGACGGAACCGACTACGTTCTCTTGAAACGATCGGACGATGCGAGTCTCGTCCGCGATCCGACGACCGGCAACGAATGTTACGTCCGAAACGACCGACTCGAGGCCACCGACCAGTCGCCGCTCGAGACGGCCGCGAACGCCGTCTCGAATCCAGTCCGAACGCTCGTCACGAACGTCCACGACGAGAGAACGCTCGGACTCCTGTTCGAACTCGTCGACCGAGGACCGACCCGTGTTCGGACGATCCTTGGTGATACGGACTTCTGTGAAAGCGACCTTCACGGAACGCTCGCCGTGCTCACGGCGGCCGATCTGCTCGCAGAAACGGACGTATCCGGCGAGCGCGGGTATCGCGTCACCGAAAACGGGAAGAACGCGCTCGAGGAGATTCGAACGGAGTGACGGTTGCCGGGCAAATCGCCAGTGACCCGCGCGATGAGACCAACTCGAATCAGCGCACCTTCGGAAAGCTCAGTCGGAACTGAGTAACGCGATTTCGGGCGGGTCGCCGCGCTCGAGTTGCGATCGGTTCGACGTCGCGTCTTTTTCGACGCGGACGAGTTCGTCCGCGGCGCCGACAAGTTCCTCGTCGTGGCTGACGACGACGATCTGTTCGACGCCGAGGTCGCGCATGGATTCGATCAGCGAAACGAGCTGCGTGACGTGGCCCGAATCGAGAAACACCGTCGGTTCGTCGAGGATCAGCGGCGGCATCGGTGCGGTTCCCTCGACGCCTTCGGCCAGCAGCCGGTAAATCGCACACCGAAGGCTGAGGTTGAACAGCGCGCGCTCGCCGCCCGAGAGTTGTTCGGGTTCGAGCGGTTCGCCGTCCTTCTGGTACACCGTCAGCCGATACTGGCCGTCGAGGTCGATCGACGCGTACGAATCGTTCTGATAGACCAGATCGAAGGTCTCGTTCAAGAGCCGCTCGAGCGTTTCGACGTTTCGCTGACGAAGCTCCGCCCGGAGGTCGCCGTAGGTCGCCTGGAGCGTCTCGGCTTCCTCGTACACCGACTCGAGGTTTTCACAACGCAATTCGACCGACTCGAGGCGCTCGCGCAGACGTTCGAGCTCCTCGAGTTCGTTTTCGACGCCGCCGATCGCGTTCTGTACGTCGGTTCGTTTCTCGCGTAGCACCGATAGTTTTTCGTCGACTTTCTCGAGGTAGTCCTGGGCGCTCCGCTTTTGCTCGCGAGCCTGCTCGATCCGTTGCTCGTCGAACTCGTCCTCGAGTTCGCGCTTTCGCTCACGCTTTTTCGAGAGCTGTTCGCGCCGCTCGTCGTTCATCGTCTGCCAGTCGTTGCGGCGACCGCGAGCGTTTTCGATTTCGCGGTCGATCTCCTCGCGCTCGTCGTCGATTTCGACGATCCGGTGCAAGTCCTCCAGTTCGGCCCTGATATCGCCACGCGTTCCGTTGATCTCGCCGAGTTCGCTTCGGGAGTCACCGATGGCTGCTTCGATGTCTTCTGCGCCTTCTCGCTTGTCTTCGGCCTTGGACTCGAGTTCGTCCGCGCCGTCGCGCAGTTCCTCGCATCGATCGCGCCGGTCCGAGAGCGTCTCGCGTTTCTCCTCGAGTAACTGCGCGACGTTTTCGCGGTTGTCCGAGAGCCGATCGACGTCGCGTTCGGCCTCGCGGAGCGTCTCCGCGCGATCGATTCGCTCGTCAAGCTCGTCTCGTTCCGCCTCGAGGTCCTCGCGTTTGGTCTCGAGTTCCGAGAGCGCCTCGCGTTTCTCCGCAAGCACGTCGACGTGTGGTGAATCCTCGACCGGCTGGCCGCACTCGGGGCACTTCCCTTCCTCGAGCAGCGTTTCACCCTCGTCGATCGAGCCCTCGACGGCCTTGATCTCGGCCGTCACGTCCCCGAGTTCCGAGACGATGGCTTCGCGCTCCTCGGCGATCGTCTCGCGGTGGTCGGCAGCTTCGCCGAAATCGATCGGCGCTCCCTCGAACCGCTCGCGCGCCGTTTCGATTCGCTCCTCGAGCGTCGAGAGTTTCTCCTCGCGCTCGTCGATCGCATCCTCGTCGTCGGCTACCTTTGACTCGAGGTCGGTTGCCTGTTCGCGTTTTTGCGTCGCTTCGGACTCGAGTTCGTCCGCTTCGGTTTCCAAGCGCTCTTTTTCGTTCGACCGCTCGTTGATTTCGACCCGAAGCGTTTCGAGGTCGTCGCGGAGCTGTTCGTCTCGGCCCTCGAGCGCGTCGATCCGCTCTTCGACATCGGCTGTCGTCTCGAGCGCTTGGGGCGGCTCGATCGACTCAACGGTGTCGTCGTCAGCGACAGCATCGCCGTCACCGTCGAATTCGGTGGCGTGGTCGATTCCGTCGAGGATGGTCTCGCGCTCGTCCGCGAGCTCGTCTCGACGAGTCTTTCGCTCGTCGATCGTGTCGCTCGCCTTTTCGCGTTTTCGCTCTGTTTCGTTGATTTTCGATCGAAGCGTCTCGATTTCTTCCCCGAGCGTCTCGATCTCCTCGCGCGTCTCCTCGTGGCGCTCGAGAACCTCCGTCGAAGTCTCGAGGGTGTCACTCGCGTTCTCCCGTTGGGATTCGAAGTTCTCGATCTCGTCGGTAATGTCGGTCCGTCTGGACTCGAGTTCGTTCAGTTTCTCGTGAAGTTCCTTGCCCTCCTTCTGGTCGACCTGGTTCCGGATATCCTCGAGCACGTCACGTTGGCCGTCCAGTACCGTCTTCACGCCCAATCGCGCGTCGCTCGCCCGTTCGCGGTACTCCTCGAGCGCGCCGAGTTGCAGGAGATCGTCGATCATGTCCTGCCGGTCGCTCGGCGAGGCGTGAATGAGCTTGTTTACCTCTCCCTGTCTGACGTAGGCGCAATTGACGAACGCCTCGGCGTCCATCCGCAGCAGGTTCGTCACCTTTCGGCGAACGTCGGTCGCGCCTTCGATCGTCGCGTTCGGCGTCTCGAGAACGCACTTGGTCGTCGTCGCTCGATCACCGCGGAGTTTCAGGTGGCGTTCGATTCGGTAGTCGACGCCGTCGTGGCGAAACGCTAGCTCGACTTCGGCTTCTTCCTCGCCGGTGGTGATCACGTCGTCCAGCGTGCGATTGTCCAGTGCCTTCGACCCGTAGAGCGCGAAGAAGACGCCCTCGAGGAGGGTCGATTTGCCGCTGCCGTTGACGCCGTGGACGATGGTGACCCCGCGCTCGAGGCCGAGGTCGGCGTCGCCGTAGCACTTGAAGTTTCGAAGCCGGATCCGGTCGACTTTCACGCGAAATCACCGAGTGAAGTAGTTCCCGAACCCTCCGAACCGTCCGTCGCTGATTCACCCTCTCGATCGGGTTCATCCGGCTTTTCATCGGTTTCGCCACCTCCGCAATCACCCGGTTCGCTCGAGGCATCGGCTAATTCGCTAGATGCATCGATTGGTTCGGCCGCTGTATCGACCTGTTCGCTTGATTCCGCAACGGCATTATCGTCGGGTTCACCTCCTTCGGTCGATTCGGCCTCCGGAGCGCCTTCGTCGGCATCCGCTGTATCGGTCGCATCAGTTTCGGCGGCGATCTCGTCGGCGACCGTCGTCACCTCCGAGGGATCGCGGTCCGGAGCCGGTTCGAAC
Source organism: Halostagnicola alkaliphila (assembly GCF_055379965.1). NCBI lineage: Archaea > Methanobacteriati > Methanobacteriota > Halobacteria > Halobacteriales > Natrialbaceae > Halostagnicola > Halostagnicola alkaliphila. The sequence goes on from NZ_AP043826.1 coordinate 1,764,198, forward strand.
GCCGAACGGTCCTCCTCGAGGAGGTCTCGAACCAACCGTTCTGCGGTCTCGCGAACGTTCGAATCCGCGAGGTCGTCCCGTCTCACCGTGCGGTCGATGTTCAACGCCGCGTCGCTGAGTCCCAGGTCGCGGACCCGCTCGCGAACGGCTTCGTCGGGGTCCGCGAAGCTGACCGAAACCTCGTCGTCTTGGTCGGGAAGCTCCCGTCGGTCGTTGACGCGAGAGACCAACGCGCCCCGGTCGGTCGCCAACTCCTCGACGGTCGCGGGCGTGATCGGTCGCCCTTCTCCTTCGATAGTGACGATCACGACGGCGTCCTCGAGGTCGTACTCCCGAACGCGATCCTGGACTCGATCGATCCCTTCGCCCTCATTGAGTTCCACGTCGACGAAGACGAACGCTCGAGTATCGGCGAGACCGCGTCTGCGGATCGTCACGTCGTCCGCTCCGTCGTCTTCTGGTTTGTTCCCGTTCCCGGCGTCGAACGTGACGATGTTGTACCCTCGCTCTTCGCGCTCGCTGGCGCTCGCGCGCTCGGTGGATCCACAATAGGTCACCCACGTCTCGAGCACCTCGGCGGTATCCGGTTTGTGATTGTCGCCGAGCAAGAGGGCGTCGAAGTCGACGGTGGACTCCTCGAGGAGCCGTTCCGTATCCCAATCGGCGTGGGCGAACGGTTCGAACAGACCGTGGGTAACTAGTGCCGCGTGGTCCGTAGAATCGGGAACTGAGTCGAATTCGTACTCGAGGGCCTCTCGTCGCGATCGCGGGACGAAATCGAGTCCGTAGAGCGCGACGTCCTCGAGGACGTAGGGTTCGGTACCGAGTCGCGTCGCGAGGCCGAGGTCGGCGAACAGGTCGAGCCACTGGCCGTCGCGTTTCGACTCGTGGTTGCCGACGATCGCCAGAAACGGAATGTCTGCCTCCTTGAGCCGGCGGAGAACCTCGACCGTTCCCTGGAGATCTACCAGCCCCGGGCGTCGGTCGTGAAAGAGGTCGCCCGCGTGGATCACCGCATCGACGTCGTCTTCGATCGCGTCGTCGACGACCTCGCGAAACGCCTCGAGAAAGTCCCGTCGTCGCTCGGGTGCGTTGTACTGCTGGTACCCGATATGGGTATCACCCGTGTGTATCACCCGCGTCATCTACTGTGACGTTACTGTGGCTAGCCTAAATGGCTTCCGTGACCGGGGTAGAAGTGAACCCTGAAAGCTGATCGCAGGTAGAAATAGTAAGCTCGCCAAGAACGTCCAGAATCTCAGGATTCGATATCGAGCGTGTAAAGTCGCTTTCGTGCGTCCGAGAACGAGAACCGGGAGTCGATGACGTTTTCCTCGTCGAGTCGGTTCAACGCGTATCGAACCGTCCGTGCCGGAAGCAGAGTCTCGTCGGCGATCTGCTGTTGGGTCATCGTGTCGTTGTACTCGAGTACCTTCGCGACGAGTTTCGCACTCGGGGGGAGATCTCGAACGTCCTCCCAGCTTCCGCGGGGGTCGGCTTCCTGTCGAAACGGCTCTGAAGCGCTCATCGTAATACCCCATTTCGGATACAAGGTGATAATATTTTCTGTTTCAATAAATGCTCTAGAGTAATACAATCACCGCCAGTGTATCGACCCGAAGCCTCTTATGAACCAACACCCAAGAGTGGGTTGATGAGCGACACTGTGGACGACGTCGACCTCCCATACGACGAGGACGAGGCGTCCCAACAGGAGAAAATACAGTCGCTCGAGGACCGTCTGGAGATCCTCGAGTCGCAAAACGAGGAGATGCGTGACAAACTCCTCGACGCGAACGCCGAGAACAACAAATACCAGCAGAAACTCGAGCGACTTACCCACGAAAACAAGAAGCTAAAGCAGTCACCGCTGTTCGTCGCGACGGTGCAGGAACTGACCGACGAAGGCGTTATTATCAAACAACACGGAAACAATCAGGAAGCCCTCACCGAAGTCACCGAAGAGATGCGTGAGGACCTCGAACCGGACTCTCGAGTTGCCGTCAACAACTCACTCTCGGTCGTCAAGACCCTCTCGGGCGAGACCGACGTACGGGCTCGCGTGATGGAAGTCACCCAGAGTCCCGAAGTCGATTACGAGGATATCGGTGGACTCGAAGACCAGTTACAGGAAGTCCGCGAGACCGTCGAGATGCCGATGAAGAAACCCGGCATGTTCGATGATGTCGGGATCGACCCGCCGAGTGGCGTCCTGCTCCACGGACCGCCCGGAACGGGCAAGACGATGCTCGCCAAAGCGGTCGCCAACCAGACCGACGCCACCTTCATCAAGATGGCCGGCTCGGAACTGGTCCACAAATTCATCGGCGAAGGTGCCAAGCTCGTTCGGGATCTCTTCGAGGTCGCCCGCGAACACGAGCCTGCAGTCATCTTCATCGACGAAATCGACGCCATCGCCGCGAAACGAACCGAGTCCAAGACCTCCGGCGACGCCGAGGTCCAGCGGACGATGATGCAACTGCTCTCGGAGATGGACGGCTTCGAAGAACGCGGCGAGATCCGTATCATCGCCGCTACGAACCGCTTCGACATGCTCGATCGTGCCATCCTTCGTCCCGGCCGATTCGATCGCCTGATCGAGGTTCCGAAGCCGGACGAAGAAGGCCGCGAGCTGATCTTCCAGATCCACACTCGAGGCATGAACGTCGCCGACGACGTCGAGTTCGGTGACCTCGCCGCCGAAGCCGAGGAGGCCTCCGGTGCGGACGTCAAGGCGATCTGTACCGAAGCCGGGATGTTCGCGATTCGGGACGACCGAACCGAGATCGCGATGGAAGACTTCCAGAACGCCTGGGAGAAGGTCCAGGCCAGCTCGGACGAGACCGACGATGTCTCGAAAACGTTCGCCTGAAACGGTCTTTTGTTCCAGACAGTTCGGACGAGATCGAGTCGGTTACTGTACTAACTCGATTCCGTGCCGTGCCGATTTGCTTCCCGTGTTACTCTGATCGTCGCACCGTTTCAATTACCGCGTTTTCGACCGCCCGTCAGTCTCGACTCGATAGTATCTCTACTGTCGTGCTGGTAGCACCGATAGAACGTGTCTCGTGTAACGGAGTCGGTCGAAACGAATAGTGGTTAGCGAGCGATCGCTTCGATCAAAGCAGCGCGAAGATCTGCCACGGAATGAGAAACAGCAGGACCGTCAGGAGGACGAGAATCAGCAGATACCCCACACCCGTTCCTACTGCGGTCAGCCACGCCGGATGGTCGAACTCGCTGAGATCAACGGCCATACACGAATCCTCTTGGGAGATATGCATAAACGTACCGAATGTCCATGATCGTTACCAGCGACCTGTTTTCTGAGCCGTCGGTTGGAGGGCGTTCAAGGCCATGGCTGCAAAAAGCGGAGCGCGTTGCTCCAGGCAGTTCAGACGAGAGTTCCCGTCCGATCACCGCTCGAGCGATTGGCATCAGTTCCCAGACTCGGTTCCGGACCGTTTTTACCGCCTCAACCGCTACGTTCCGCCAATGACGAAGATCGTTGTGGTGGACAACCACGGCCAGTTTACGCACCTCGAGGATCGGGCGCTTCGCGATCTCGGCGTCGACTCGGAACTGATCGATAACGACACGCCGCCCGAAGACGTCGACGCCGACGGCGTCGTGCTCTCCGGCGGCCCGGATATGGATCGAGCGGGTCGCTCTGCGGAGTATCTCGAGAGCGACATGCCGGTTCTGGGGATCTGTCTAGGTATGCAGTTGATCGCCGAGGAACTCGGCGGCCGCGTCGGAAGCGGCGAGTACGGCGGGTACGCGGACGTTACCGTCGATCTCCTCTCGGCCGAGGACCCGCTTACGGGCTCGCTCCACCCCGAAACCCGCGTCTGGGCGAGTCACGCCGACGAGGTCAAAGAAGTCCCGGACGGGTTCGAACGCACCGCCTCAAGCGACGTCTGTGGGATCGAAGCGATGAGCGACACCGATCGGGACCTCTACGGTGTCCAGTGGCATCCAGAAGTCGCACACACCGAAGAAGGCGACGAGGTCTTCGAGAATTTCCTCGAAATCTGTACGAAAGCGTAACGTTCGCCTCGTTCCGAAATTTCGGTATTCATCGACTTCTGGTTCTGGCGGTTACGCTGTCGGCTTCCTGCCTTGGGTATTAGTCGCCCGGCTCGAGACTAACGTCGTACTCGTTGAGGTTTCTGTGCCCGTCTTCGGTAACGACCACCAAATCCTCGATTCGAACGCCGCCGACGGCGGGATCGTAGATTCCGGGTTCGATGCTGATGACGTGGCCCGGCTCGAGTTCGCCGCCGGACGGAGAAACGGTCGGCTGTTCGTGGATGTCGAGACCGACGCCGTGGCCCGTGTTGTGGATGAACCCCGTCTCCGTCGTCGGATCGCTTCGGAGGCTTTCGTAGCCCGCATCCTCGATGACGTCGCAAGCGACGTCGTGGACGGCCGATCCAGTCACGCCCGCTTCGACGGCCTCGAGCGCCGCCTCGTAGGCTTCCTCAGTCACGTCGTAGCGTCGTCGCTGTTCCTCGCTGGGTTCCCCGCGGAGGAACGTGCGGGTCATGTCGCCGAAGTAGCCCGTCTCCTTGTTCCGCGGGAAGATGTCGATGACGATCAGTTCGCCGACTTCGAGGGGCCCGCTACCGCGATTGTGAGGATCAGCGCCGTCGGCCCCGCAAGCGACGATCGTCTCGTCGAGTCCGCAGCCGTGTCGAAGGAGCGTGATTTCGATCTCCTCTTTGACGCGTTCGCTGGTCAGCGCTTCGCCCTCGTAGACGAGAATTCCGTCCTCGATATCGGCGGTCGCGATCAGTTCCTCGGCGACGGCCATCGCTTCCTCGTTGGCTCGCTGGGTCGCCTGAATCTGTTCGATCTCCCACTCAGTCTTGCTCGCGCGGATCTCCGTTTCGACGATTCCGTCGGATTCGACCGTTACCGAGAGTCCTTGCTCCCGAAGGCCGTCCGCCGTCCCCGTTGGGAAGCCCGTCGGAACGGCCACCGATTCGACGTTGTGGGACTCGAGAAACGCTGCGATGGCTCGAATATTTCCTTCGTAGGGGCCGTACTCCGCGACGAGCGCTCGATAGTCGAAATCGGCGCGGCGGGCGATCGAGTCGACCTCGGCTTCGTTTCGCGCCCGGCCGTACTCGAGTCCGGAAACCAGGAGGTGTACCCCGTCTCGTCCCCCGATATCGCTCGAGTTTCCCGCTGATTCTTCGCTGTCCGTCGTGACCAGCGTCTGGTAGGGATCCGGCGCTGTAAAGTCGGAGACGTATCGCTGGTCCGAATCCGATCCGTCCGCGTCGATGAGATAGCCGTCGATATTCTCGGCCTCGAGCACGGACCGAAGCGGTGAGAGATCGATATCCATAGCCGGAACTGTGGGGGGCGAGTACATAATTTCGAGGGTCTCGGAATCGGGAGAGTAATCGACGAATACAGAAATCTGTGCGCAGACGCTGGGGGAGTCAGTCGCCCTCGACTCGAATCCCCACTCTTATCAATAGACCATACAATCAGGATGTATGCACCGTCGACGTCTCATCGCGGCGGGAGCGACAGTCGCGCTCGCCGGTTGTTTCGAAACCACCAGTTCGGAGGAGGATCCGGCGAGTGACGAACTCGTACAGGAGGCGATCGACGCACGTGCGGAGATCGACGACCTCGCCGCCGTCCGGACGATGTCCGCCGAAACGCCCGAAGAGACCGTCAAGCGGACGGAACACCTCTACCAGCGCCCGCCGGATGCGCAGCGAAAGGAAGTCCTCGAGTCGACCGATTCGCGAGCACCGACGGGGACGGTTTCGGTACGAAACCAGGCGGTTACCTGGGACCACGATCCGACGAGAGAACGGGTTCTGGAACGACACCACCCCAATCGCATCGTCGCCGATCGGACGCGTCTCGTTCTGGAAACCTTGCTCGAGGACTACGACCTCGCATACGACGGAACCGACACGGTCGGTGACAGGGAGGCCCACGTCGTCGACGCCACGCCAAAATCGGACGACGACCTCGAACGATCCATCGAACTCCTGGTCGGTGAAACGGTCTACGTGATTCCGCTCGAAATGGCAGCCGATTCGGAGGTCGACGAGGCGGAAGTCGGCCGAACGATCTGGATCGACGACGAACATCGATACCCGATCAAAGAACGGACGCTCGTCGAAACGGACGAAACGGTTCTTCACAGTTTGACAGTCACCTACGACGAACTCGAGGTCAACGAGGGTCTCGAGGATGGAACGTTCACGTACGACCCGCCGGAGGATGCCGACGTCGAGTCGGTCGGGATGGAACCCGTCGGTGTCTATGACTCCCCGGACGCCGCTGAGGAAGTCCTTCCCTACGAGCTTCCGGAGCCGGACGTTCCCGAGGCGTTCGATCTGGATCGGATTACCGTCCTCGAGAAATCCTTCAGCACGACGGCGACGAGTTGGTACGTCGATACGAGCACGGCCGAGCGCGAACTGTTCGTTGCCGTCCGAGAATCGTCACGACACAACGAGAATGTACTCGAGCCGATCGAAATCGATGGCCACGAAGCGTATCTCCGCGACGGCGACATCGAGAGCATCTTCTGGGAGTGCGAGGAGCTGAGTTTCGAGGTATCGAGCCCGCACATTGGTGAACCGCTGGAGGATATCGCGTCGTCGATCGGCTGCCCGTAGCCGTTCGTGGAGACGGCGTATCGGTATCGGTATAGGGTGTCCACCCCACAGACCGAGCATGAACGTTACGCTCGCTCCCTCGAGTCTACGGGGAACGGCAACGGCACCGCCATCTAAGAGTTACACGCACCGTGCGATTCTCGCGTCGGGATACGCCGAGCAGGCGACGGTTCGCGACGCGCTCTGGAGTGCGGATACGCGAGCGACGGCACGGGCGGTTGAGCTATTCGGCGGAACCGTCGATCGCGACGACGACGGAACGCTCGAGATCGAAGGCTTCGACGGTACTCCCGAGATCCCGGCGGACGTGATCGACTGTGATAACAGCGGCACGACGATGCGACTCGTGACCGCGGCGGCCGCCCTCGCTGACGGCACGAGCGTACTCACCGGGGACGAGTCGCTCCGTTCGCGACCGCAGGGACCGCTTCTCGACGCGCTCACGGATCTCGGAGCCGAGGCCGAGAGCACGCGAAAGAACGGACAGGCACCGCTGGTCGTCTCCGGTCCGCTTTCCGGTGACAGCGTGTCGATCCCGGGCGACGTTTCCTCCCAGTACATCACCGCCTTGCTGATGGCCGGCGCGGTGACGCCGGACGGCCTCGAGATCGACCTCGAGACGGAGCTCAAGTCCGCGCCGTACGTCGACGTTACGATCGAAGTGCTAGCGGACTTCGGGGTCGACGCCGAAGCGACCGCAGACGGCTTTACGGTTCCCGGCGGACAGTCCTACGCGCTCGAGGGCGGTGAGTACGCCGTTCCCGGCGACTTCTCGTCGATCTCGTATCCGCTCGCGGCGGGAGCGATCGCGAGCCAGGACGGCATCCGCATCGAGGGTGCCAATCCGAGCGCCCAGGGAGACACCGCAATCGTTGACATCGTCGATCGAATGGGTGCGCATGTCGAGTGGAATCGTGACGACGGCACGATCAACGTCTCGAAAGCGCCGCTCGAGGGGATCGAAGTGTCCGTCGAAGAGACGCCCGACCTCCTGCCGACGATCGCGACGCTGGGTGCAGTCGCCGATGGGGACACCCGGATTACCAACGCCGAACACGTCCGCTTCAAGGAAACCGATCGCGTGAGCGCGATGGCCGAGGAACTCGGAAAGATGGACGTCGAGACGACCGAAACGCAGGATTCGCTGACGGTTCACGGCGACGAGTCGACGATTCGGGGCGCGACGGTCGACGGCCGCGCCGACCACCGGATCGTCATGTCGCTGGCGCTCGCCGGACTCGTCGCCGACGGCGAGACGACGATTCGAGGAGCCGAACACGTCGACGTCTCCTTCCCCGGGTTCTTCGACACGTTGTCGGAACTGGGTGCGTCCGTCGATCGATCGGAGTGATGGACCCCTCGAGGAAACCCCTCGCCCTGCTGTGAAATTCAGTCGGGAGGTGAGTTTTCGCGGCTGCTATCCACGGAGTGCGTCCGGGTTTTCTGAATCAGAAAACGGTAGACTGAGTTATATGGGTAGTACAGAAAGGAAGGAATGCCCATGAATTGGCTGCTGACGCGACCTCGGCCCTGGGGGTGCGAATGGATCGAAATTCGTCTTCTCGCGTGATACCCGAAACCACTTCCGCAAACGTTCCGAAACGAATGACAGGTTATTTTTGTACTCGAGCACTGATTGAGACTAATCGTCACCCAGCTTTCAACATATGAACGCAATCACAGCAACTGACCTCACGAAGCAGTTCGACGGCACCACCGTCGTCGACCGACTCGACCTCGTCGTCCCGCAGGGAACGGTGTACGGCTTCCTCGGGCCGAACGGAGCCGGAAAGACCACGACGATGCGAATGCTGACGACGCTGACGCGTCCGACCGCAGGGGACGCGACGATCATGGGCGAGTCGATCACCGACCGCGACGCCGTCCGATCGTCGCTCGGGTATCTGCCCGAAGATCCGCCGGTGTTCGACGAACTCACGGGTCGCGAGCAACTCGAGTACTTCGCGCGCCTCCGTGATATTCCCGCAGATACTGCGTCCGAACGGATCAATTTCTGGCTCGACCGGTTCGATCTCGCCGGTGACGCCGGTAAACGGATCGATGCCTACTCGAAAGGGATGCGCCAGAAGGTCGGCCTCATTCAGGCCTTGCTCCACGAACCTGAAGTCGTCTTTCTCGACGAGCCGACTTCCGGTCTCGACCCTCGAGCCGCACGGACGGTCCTCGACGTCATTTCCGAAGTTACCGACGAGGGCCACACCGTCTTTCTCTCGACGCACATCCTCTCGGTCGTCGAAGAACTCGCGGATCTCGTCGGCGTTCTCTATCAGGGTCGAATCGTCGAGGAGGGAGACCCCGAAAAGCTGACCGGGACGCTCGAGGCCGCCGAAGGCACGACGCTCGAGGACGTCTTCCTCTCCGTGACGACCGACCACGGCGCGCCGGTGATGGGTGAATAGGTGATGATGGTAACGCCGAAGCGATCGATACTGGGAACGGACGCGCTCGAGTCGAGACGACTGGTGAATTCGTTGTGAGTTCGGGGATGCGTTCCGCGGCGACGGCTCACGTCTGGACGATCGGTCGAACGGAGCTCCGCCGGCGGTGGCGGAGATTACGGGGTAACGAGTGGCAGTTACTTGCCATCCTCGTCGCGGTCGGCTTCGGGAGTCTGTTCGCCCTGCTGGGGATCGCAGCGCTGTTCTTTTTCGGACACAGCATTCAGGCGGGGGATATCGACGATCCGCTCGCCGTGAGTCGCATCGGCATCGTCTACGGGTGGTTGTTCGTCACGGGATTGGGCGGCTATCGAATCTACGCGACCGGATTAGATCCGGACCACTCCGACGGACTGCTGACGACGATCTCACACCGCGAACTCATCGGTGGCCTTGTCGTCGCGGAGTTGTTACTCTGGGGAATCCCGACGGTCGCTCTCGGCGGAATCGGTGCGATCGCGTTCGCCGTCGGCGCACAATCGATGTTCACCGCTCCGCTTCTCTTCGTGACGGTCTGTACGATCGTCGCACTCGGAATTCTCTCCGGGTTCGCGCTCGCCCTCGCCGTGAAAAATTCCGGCGCACGGTCGCGGCTACTCACTCGACTCCGAACGGTGTTTATCGGTCTGCTGGCAGTGGGCTACTTCGGCGTCATCTTCACCCAGTCGGTCGGTTCGGTACTCGACCCGCTCGTCATGGTGTTCGCCCAGACGCCGCTGGTCTGGTTCGGCGATCTCGCAATGCTTTCACTCAGCTCCGAGGCGTCGGTACTCCGCGGTTTCGGCGCACTCGCCATCGCCGTGGTCGGGGTGGCGATCGCACCGACCGCGCTCGGCCACCTCGCGAAGTGGCTCTGGTACACCGATCCAGTTCGCGTCGATCAGGGGAACGCAACCACGGATACACCGGCAACGGAATCGGAACCGTCGAAACTGGCGTCCATCGTTCCGCGCCCCATCTACGGGGTGGCTCGAGTCGACTGGGCTCGGGCCCGGCGCGCTCCGATCACGCTCTCGTTCGTGCTCTATCCGCTGATCCTGCTCGCGATGCCGATCACGACGACGGTACAGACCGGCAGTATCGGCGGTTCCTTGCCGATTCTCGTCGGCCTGTGTGGTGCCTGGATTACTGGAACTCTGTTCACGCTGAACGTGCTCGGAAACGAGGGGGCCACGCTTCCCGTAACGGTGCTCGGAGTCGAATCCGGTAAGACCCTGGTCGCAGGGCACGTCTTTGCCGGTACAATAATCGGCGTTCCGCTGACCGCCGCTGGGACGCTCGCGCTGGGCATCGCGAGTCCGATGTCGCCGGCGCTCGTGGCGACGTTTACCCTTTCGTGTGTCGTCCTCGCGCTCTGTGCGGGCCCGCTCGCCTCGGGGATCGGCACGCTCTTTCCGCGGTACGAAGAAGTGAGCGTCTCGCGGAGTCAGGAAGCGATCATCCCGAGTACGATCGCGTTCGCCGCGTTCTCGATCGCATTGTTCATCGTCGCGATTCCGACCCTATTCGCACATACGGGCATACTCAACGAGGCACTCGCCAATTGGCTCGGCGTGCAACCGGTCGTCCTCGGACTCGTAGGCGCGGTCGTGAGCGCCCTGATGGCGATCGTTCTCGGTGCGCTCTCGACGTACCGATCGTCTCGAGCGATCGAGGAGTTCCACTTCGACTGAGCGGATCGCTAATTTGCTCAACCGCACACGACCGCAGTTCTATGAATCCGTCACGGTCTCCGCCAGTTTATTCCGAGCAGTGATCGGCTTCGGCGTCTTCGCTGATCACGAGATCCGTTTCCGCGCCGACGAAGACGTCGGTTCGCGGGCAAGCGTCGTCGAACCGCGCTTCCTCGAGTTCGATCGGACCCTCGTCGTCGGTACGGAGGGGGTTCCCGTCCGCGGAAATCTCGAGTTCGTACGACTCCCGATCGAAGAGTTCCACGAGGACGTGCTGTTCCGGAGCAAGTCCGTATCTCCCGACGACCGACGTCTGCCCGCCAGTGTCGTCGGCGTTCCCGAGGTCGTATGCCACGGTTCGATAGTCGTCCGCGAGATTCCAGATCCGAATCCGGTGGCTCTCCCCCTCACCGAGGAGGCTGCCGGTTCGCGACGTTGCGACGGGGCCGTCGGGATCGTCCGGCGGTTCGGGCGTCGCGTCGGTGTTCTCGAAACCGGATTCGTCGTCCGGCTCGCTCTCGAGTCCGCCGTCGGATTCGTCCGAGTCGGAGCCGTTCACCGTTTCGATCCCGTCGCTCGAGTCGGTTGCTGGATCGGATTCACTATCTTCCGAGAGACAGCCGCTGACCGCGATCACTGTGCCACTGACTCCGGCGAGAAGCACGCGGCGTCGATTCATAACCCCAGGCTACAACGATGGGACGGTTATGTGTTGTGCGAATCACGCAAATTCGTGATTTTCAGGGAAGCGAATGAGTTCTCCGTGCGGATCGCTTCATCGAAACCTCGAAAATTCAGGCCAATCCTGTACCGCTAAGTGTCCGCGCCTCTGAGGTGCCGGTAATGAACGGCAACAGGTTCGGTCGCCTCTTCCAGGTGACCACGTTCGGCGAGAGTCACGGCGAGGCGATGGGTTGTACGGTCTCGGGCTGTCCGGCCGGCCTCGAGCTATCCGAATCGGACATTCAGGGGGATCTCGATCGGCGGAAGCCAGGCCAGTCGATGATCACGACGAGTCGAGGCGAAGCCGACGCCGTCTCGATCAAGTCGGGCGTCCAGGACGGCTACACGACGGGGACGCCGATCGGGATGGTCATTCAGAACAAAGATGCTCGATCCGGTAAGTACGAACCGTTCATCACCGCACCGCGGCCGTCCCACGGGGACTTTACCTACTCCGCGAAGTTCGGAACGAGAAACTGGGGCGGGGGCGGACGGTCGTCCGCGCGCGAAACCGTCAACTGGGTCGCGGCAGGAGCCATCGCGAAGAAGCTCCTCTCTGCACAGGGAATCGAACTCAAGGCCCACGTCAACCAGATCGGTGACGTGCAAGCGCCGGAAGTCAGCTTCGAAGAAATGCTCGAGCACAGCGAGGAAAACGACGTTCGTTGTGCCCATCCCGAAACCGCGGCGGAGATGCAGGAGCTCATCGAGGACTATCAAGAGGAAGGCGATTCGATCGGCGGCTCGATCTACTTCGAAGCCCAGGGCGTTCCGACCGGGCTGGGAGCACCGCGGTTCGATTCGCTGTCGGCCCGTCTCGGGCAGGCGATGATGGCCGTTCCCGCGACGACGGCGTTCGAGTTCGGGCTCGGCCGCGAGGCACGAGAGTGGACGGGGAAAGACCGAAACGACGATTGGGAGTTCGACTCAGAAGGGAACCCGACGCCGGTCGAAAACGACCACGGTGGCATCCAGGGCGGGATCAGTTCTGGCGAGCCGATCTACGGCGAGGTCACCTTGCACGCGCCTACGTCCATTCCGAAAAGCCAACAGACGGCCGATTGGGAGACGGGCGAACTCAAAGAGGAGAAAGTTATCGGCCGTCACGACCCGGTGTTGCCGCCTCGAGGCGTCCCGGTCGTCGAAGCGATGCTCGCGTTGACGCTCGTCGACTTCATGTTGCTGTCGGGCCGAATCAATCCCGACCGCGTCGACGGCCAGCCCGGAACGTACGACACAGAGTACCACCCGAGCAATCCGCAGAACGAGTAGCCCCGAGCCGTCTCGTCCTTTTACCGTCGACACTCGCTCGATAACTCGGTAACGTGTTGTCGGATTTACCTGCTATCCCGACTCGCTCTCGGTCTTCTCAAAATCAATCGATCAGTTATCTGCAAATCTATTGAACGAGTGTCCAATACACTTACGCATTCCCTGAAATTGGTTTTCGAACGGCAGGAATCTTCTACTTTTGATGAACCTTCCTAACGAATATGAGGGATTCTGGCATCTAAAGTGGATGGTTGTTCATTCTTCACGATAGATGCATGGCAATCTATAGCAAAGTCTTTAGGGACGGTAGACCGAAGAATCAAACACTGCTGGCCCACCGGCCAAGACATTACTATGAGCGATGACGAACTCATCTGGCGAATCGCAGGGGGTTCCGGGGATGGAATCGACTCGACGAGCCAGAACTTTGCGAAGGCGCTGATGCGCGCAGGCTTGCACGTATTCACACACCGACACTATCCGTCACGGATTCGCGGTGGTCACACGTACGTCGAGATTCGCGCATCGGCCGACGAGGTACAGTCACGAGGAGACGGCTACAATTTCCTGCTCGCGCTGGGTGACTCGTTCGCACGAAACCCACAGGAAGAGGCCTACTACGGAAACGAGGAGATCAAGCCGCTCTCGGAGAACTTAGACGATCTTCGCGAAGGCGGGATCATCGTCTACGACGAAGGGCTCGTTAGCGAGGAGGACGTCGCGGACCTCAATCTCGAAGAGCGTGCCGAGGAGAACGACTGGCACGTCTTCCCGATGGACCTTCGCGGTCTCGCCAAAGAACACGGCCGCGAAGTCATGCGTAACACCGCCGGTGTCGGTGTCACCGCGGCCCTGCTCGACATGGATCTCGAGCACATCGAGGACCTGATGAGCGACGCGATGGGCGGTGACGTCCTCGAGTCGAACCTCGATATCCTTCACGAAGCGTACGACATCGTTAACGAGGAGTACGAGTTCGAACACGATCTTCGCGCCCCAACCGGCGAACACGAAACCGAGCAGGCGCTGCTCTCGGGTTCGAACGCGATCGCGTACGGTTCGATCGACGAAGGCTGTCGGTTCATTGCGGGCTATCCGATGACGCCGTGGACGGACGTCTTCACGATCCTCAGCCAAAACTTCCCCGATATGGGCGGGATCGCCGAGCAGGTCGAAGACGAGATCGCCGCCGCAGCGCTCGCCGTCGGTGCGAGCCACGCCGGCGCGAAAGCGATGTCCGGTTCGTCGGGCGGCGGATTCGCGCTGATGAGCGAACCGCTCGGCCTCGCCGAGATGACCGAGACGCCGATCGTCCTGCTCGAGTCGATGCGCGCCGGTCCCTCGACCGGGATGCCGACCAAACCCGAACAGGGCGACCTCGAGTTCGTCCTCTATACGAGTCAGGGCGACTCCTCTCGGGTCGTCTTCGCACCGTCGACCATCGAGGAGTGTTACGACCAGACCCGCCTCGCGTTCCACATCGCCTACGAGTACCAGATTCCGGCGATCATCATCTACGACCAGAAGCTTTCGGGCGAGAACACGAACGTTCCCGTCGAGTTCTTCGACCGCGAGCCGAACCCGGATCTGGGTTCGACGCTCACCGAAGAGGAACTCAAGGAGGCAGCACACGACGCCTCCGGGAAGTTCCACCGGTTCGAACACGAACCCGACACGGACAACGGCGTCAGCCCGCGATCGCTTCCCGGCCAGAAGGGCGGTCGCTACCTCGCGACGGGTAACGAGCACTCGCCAGTCGGCCACATCAGCGAAGATCCCGACAACCGGGTCTTCCAGATGAGCCGCCGCATCCAGAAGCTCGACCACATCCGCGAGGAACTCGACGAGGAACACGATTCGAACCAGACCTACTTCGGAGACGAATCAGCCGACTACGGCATCATCACCTGGGGCTCCTCCCAGGGTGCAGTCGCCGAAGCCGTCGCCCGACTCAACGAGAACGGCCAGTCGGTCAAAGCGATCGGCGTCTCCGACATGATGCCGTTCCCGGAGACCGAGATGGTCGAGTTCTTAGAGAGCGTCGACGAGGCGATGGTCGTCGAGATGAACGCCACCGCCCAGTTCCGCGGCCTGATCCAGAAGGAACTCGGTCGCTACGGCGAGAAGATGACGAGTCTGCTCAAGTACAACGGGAATCCGTTCGAACCGGCTGAAATCGTCGAATCCGCCGAGATCAACCTCAACGGTGGCGAGGAAGAACCGTCCGCACAGGTACACATCGAACCCGCAGCAGGTGACTAACTCATGAGTGCATTCAACGCAATTGGCGACGAACGAGAGATCGACCGCGAGGAGTACACCCCAGGGGTCGAGCCACAGCCGACGTGGTGTCCGGGCTGTGGTGACTTCGGTGTACTCAAATCGCTGAAACAGGCCCTTCCGGAAGTCGGGCGAACCCCCGAAGAGACGCTCGTCTGTACCGGAATCGGCTGCTCGGGGAAGCTCAACAGCTACCTCGATACGTACGGCTTTCACACCATCCACGGCCGGTCGCTTCCAGTCGCCCGCGCGGCGAAGCTGGCAAACGACGGCCTCGAAGTGATCGCTGCCGGCGGAGACGGTGACGGCTACGGAATCGGTGGGAACCACTTCATCCACACGGCTCGAGAGAACCACGATATGACCTACATCGTGTTCAACAACGAGATTTTCGGCCTGACGAAGGGCCAGACCTCGCCGACGAGCCCGAAGGGTCACAAGTCAAAGACTCAGCCAGGCGGCACCGCAAAGACGCCGATCCGACCGCTCTCGATGTCGCTGACCTCGGGTGCGACCTACATCGCCCGAACCGCCGCCGTCAACCCGAACCAGGCAAAGGAGATCATCGCCGAAGCCATCGAACACGACGGCTTCGCACACGTCGATTTCCTCACCCAGTGTCCAACCTGGAACAAGGACGCGCGTCAGTACGTCCCCTACATCGACGTTCAGGAGTCCGACGACTACGACTTCGACATCACGGACCGCGGCGAAGCCGCCCAGATGATGCAGGAGACCGAAGACGTCCTCAACGAGGGGACCGTCCTCACCGGTCGCTACTACGTCGACGACGAGAGTCCGTCTTACCAACAAGAGAAGAAAGACCTCGGCCGCGTTCCCCAGGAACCGCTCGCCGAGCGCTACTTCGACGACGACGCCGAGTGGGAGCGGAGCTACGACCTACTCGAGCGCCACACGTAGAGTCCGAGCGCAAGCAGTTCTCTTTGTTTTGAACGGCAGTCAGTGAATCGGGACGTTGCGTCCTCGAGTTGCAGGTTTGCAGTCCAAATGCCCAACAATGAACAGTAGTTGAACGGCAAGCGGAACTAATTGCGAGTCCACGACTCAGTGGTGTAGTGATTCGGCGATTTCGAGCAGTGTTTCCTCCTCGAGTTCGGCGTCACCGAAGAGGTGGTAGTAGTGGCCGTCGTGTTCCCACTCGAGTTCCGTCCCCTGGTCGCTCCAACCGATCGTTGCGTCGATGTCGCCGATAGCTATTGATGAGCCGTCGACGGGTATCTCTCGAGGTCCGTCGCCGACGGCGACCTGGATATTGTGTTCACTGGCGGTTTGATAGAACTGCGTGATCTGTGTCCGATCTTCATCGAGGTAGGTCGCCCCCCGAATGGAGTAGAGGTCGAAATCGACCGGAATCGCTTCCGGATCGGGTTCAGGGACGTCGAAATCGACCGCAGCGTTGGCTTCGTCGACGCTGTCGTATCTCTCGGTTTCCGGAGGTTCGAATTCCACATGACCGGATCCTTCCGACGGTTCGAACTCGAATAGCTCGTCGTCGAAGGACTCGTCGAACGTGACGTTTTCGTAGCTCACGGAGAACTCGGTAGACTCGGATTCCATCCTGTACTCGAGCGGGAACAGCGTCTCCTCGTCGAGCCAAATCTCGATTTGCTCCGCGTGCTCGTCGCCGGCATCTTCGAGGCTCGTCTCGAGCGGAACCCGGTAAGTCGTCTCCTCGACCATGATATCGATCGACCGCTCGAGCGTTTCGTTTTGCGGTGGCTCGAAGACGACGCGGTAGGCGTCACGATCGTCAATGGTCGTCTCGTCGACCGACTGGATGTCGAATCGGTCGAAGTATCGCTCCTGTTCCTCGTAGATGCGCTCGAGGCGGCTCTGGTCGCTCGTTTGGGTCTCGTAACTCGTTACTGAACCCGTCTCGTTGTCCTGATGCCAGACCTCGTCGCCGTCGTTGACGATGACGTAGCCGGCGTCCGCTCCATCCGTTTCTCCTCCGACGGCCTCGGTTCGGCTCGTTCCATCGCTTCGGAGCCAGATGGTTTCCGTCGTCGATTTGGTCTCGGAACCGTTCGCAGTGTCCGTCGTGGTCTGCGTTTCAACCGTCGCCGAGAACGTTTCCGGTGGCTCCGTTTCGGCCAGTTCCTGTTGGACGTGTTCACCTGCGTCGTCACCGGTACCGACCAAGCCGGTACAACCGGCTGTCAGAACGACGAGTGCGAGTACGGCAAAAAGAACGATAAGACGGGACCGGCTCATGACAGGGTCATCTATGGGCGAGGGTTATTATTTCATCGAATTTGATCCCGAACGCCGGTATGAAACTCGACCGCTATCGTCGTTTGTTCTCCTCCCTTAGCACCCGATCGACTCCGCTATCGAAATGGCCGTCTCTTCGTCGAGATCCTCGGGCCCGCCGACGTAATAGCCGACTCCCTCGCACGTCCAGGTCAGTCTAACCGTTCCGATCGAATCGAGTCTATCGATGGTTCCCTCTCGGTCGCCGATCTGTATCGACTCGCCGTCGAACGCGAACGCGTCCGGGTCGTCAGTCGCTTCGACCGAAAGCAAGCTGTCGTCGGCTGTCATATAGGAACTCCGCACGTTCGTTCTGTCTTCGTCCTCGTGCTCGGAGACCGTGACCGTCTCGAGCTTGTATGACTCCGGCACGTACTCCGGGGCTTCGATGTCGAAGTCGACGGCTAGATCCGCCTGATCAACGGTTTCGAACTCCGTCTGAGTCGGAAGATTCACCTCCTCCACGGTTGTGTTTTCTGGAGGTTCGTATTCGAATTTTGTATCGTCTATATTAGGCTCGAACGTCAGGTCCTGATACTCCATCGTATAGCCTCCGTCGGCAGTCTCGAGTTCGCACTTGACCGGGAAAAGATACTCGTGGTCGAGCCACAGTTCCGTCCGCTCTGGATCGTCGGTCAGTTCCTCCGGAGTGGATTCTTCACCCGCGGATCCGACCGGAACGGAATAGATCGAGTCGCCCATCGCGATGTCGACCGAACGGTCGAGAGACTCGTTGCTCTCCGGTTCGAGGACGACGTGATACACGTCGTGTCCGTTAGCGGTCGTCTCCTCGAATTCTACGACGTCGAACTCCTCGAGTAACTGCTCGTTTGCCTCGTAGATCGCGCCGAGTCGATCCCCGAATGGGTCCTCCGAATCCATGACCCTGACCGTGTCCGCACCCTCGGTCTCCGTCCAGATCTGCGTTCCGTCGTCGACGCTCGTTACGGAGGTGTTGCCGTACTCGCTTTCACTGCGACTGGTTCCGTCCGAACGCATCCAGATCTTCTCGGTCACTTCGATCGTTTCGTTGGAGAACGTTGCTTCGGTCTCGAGCGTCGCCGATACTGCTTCAGGAGGTTCGGATTCGTTGAGTTCCTCCTGGAGTTCGTCTTCGCTCAGATCGTCGCCGATGATGCCTGCACAGCCAGCGAGGACGATCAGTCCGAGAGCGATGAGGAGAGTCGCTCGAAGCCGGGACCGTGTCATGAGGGCGAATTTGTAAGAGCAACACATTAACTATTCGACTCGTTTCTCGCTACTCTCGAGCGCCGTAACCGCGAGCGAATAGCTTCGAGACGTAACTTAGGACGAGCAGTGCGACGACCAATCCGGCGAGGGCGTACGGTTGGAAGCCGTAAATCATCTCTCGAATCGCGTAGGCAACCACGAGCACGCCCATGAGCAGAGCCGTACCGCCCGCCCATCGAGACGCGTACGCGGGATCGACTGACTCCTCGTACGCCGAGTGCAGGTCCGCACGCCCCTGAACGGCGATCAAGTAGCCGAGATATAAGATAACCACACCGCAGACGAGCCAGACGATACCGCTCACCAGATTGTAGTCGACCATTGGTTGTTCTGTGTTCACGGGAAGAATAAGTCCGACGGTGACATCACGAGCCCCAAACCGACAGAATAGGAAAATTGACTCAACATGAATGAGCCGAGGACGACTGCGACCTTCGATCATCAGCGATCCGTCGTTTCCAGATACAAAAGATATTTTTCTGCGCCAGCAAAACATACTCGTATGAGTACTCAGGGAACGCAAGATCGCATCCTCGAAGTTCTCGAGGAGGATGCGCAGGCGTCCTACGCCGATATCGCCGATCGGGCGGACGTCTCGAAACCAACCGTTCGAAAATATATCAAGCAACTCGAGGAGGAGGGTGTTATTATCGGATACTCTGCGGATATCGATCCGAAGAAGCTCTCGAGCCAAACGATCGCACTCGTCGGAATCGATGTCGCGAGCGAACGGTACGTCGAAGCGACCAACGATCTCAAAGCCCTCTCCGAAATCGAAGCGTTGTACAGCTCGAGCGGCGACCACATGTTGATGGCCGAAGTGCGAGCCGAGGACGGGGACTCGCTCGGGGAGATTATCTCGGACGAGATCCTCGAGATAACGGGCGTTACTGCGGCCCACCCGTCTTTCCTTCAGGAGCGTCTCAAGTAATTTCGACGCTGATTCGGGTAGTCACTCGTCTTCTGTCTCCTCGTTTCTGATGAATAGCGGCTTCGTCCTTTTCCCGACGGATCGCGTACGATCCCCATGGCGACCTATCAGCGAGAAACGCGGGTTCAGGCACCGCTCGAGGAAGTTTGGGCGTTTCATTCATCAGTTTCCGGGCTCGAAGCGCTCACGCCCGAATGGATGGGGCTGCGAGTCGAATCGGTAGTCGGTCCCGACGGGGAGACGGATCCGGACGTGCTCGAAACGGGAGCGGAAATTTCGCTCTCGATCCGCCCCTTCGACGTCGGGCCG
This sequence comes from Halostagnicola alkaliphila, assembly GCF_055379965.1. Taxonomy (NCBI): domain Archaea; kingdom Methanobacteriati; phylum Methanobacteriota; class Halobacteria; order Halobacteriales; family Natrialbaceae; genus Halostagnicola; species Halostagnicola alkaliphila. Next base: position 1,784,026 of record NZ_AP043826.1, read on the forward strand.
AGACAGCGCTGGAGATCCCTAATCGTGACACGAGAGCGATCCGACGGCAGCGCGTTCTTTCGGGACGAGATGGTCGACGGTCCGTTCGAGACGTGGGTTCACACTCACTCGTTTTTCGCGGACGGCGAGGAGACGATACTTCGGGATCGCGTCGAGTACGCGCTTCCGTTCGGCTCCATCGGCGACTTCGCGACACCGTTTTCGTGGCTCGGCTTCGAGCCGATGTTTCGCACTCGTCACGAGCGAACGAAAGCACACCTTGAGTCCGATCGGTAATTTCGCCCCCCTTTTGAATGGATCCGGCGGCTTCGGGAGACGAACCAAACGGGTTTTGATGCCGTACTGGCTAGATATGAACTATGAACCGATCCGATGGCTGTTGGGTCTCGAGACGGGCATTCGTCGCAGTCGCCGGTGTTACTGGAACCGGCTTTCTCGCTGGCTGTTTGGACGGCGAAAGCGACGACGGAGCGGATGCCGACGGAGGATCCGGAAACGGGGACAGCGACGAGGTCATCGAACTCGTCGATCATCCAGGTGACGAGCCGATAGAACCCCCAGAAGGATACGTCTGTCCGGTCTGTAACATGCCACCAGCAGACTGGCCTGACTGGAATGCACAACTAGTCCACGGTGGTAATGAAGCCACTTTCTTTGATTCTCCTGGCTGTCTCTTTGCATATTACGCGGATCCAGAGGATCCAAACCACGGTGGACCTGATTCGGATATCACCGGTGGCTGGGTAACTGATTTCGAAACCCGCGACCTAACCGACGCAACGGAGGCCTCGTACGTTCTCGAGGATAACCATGACCGAAACAATCCACCGATGGACAGCCCAATCCCGTTCGCGGATGAAGACGATGCTATCGCATACGTCGAGGAGTACGACAATCTTTCAGAAGACGATATCGTCAGTCTCGATGCTGCTACCGGTGAAGCGGAAGGAAGGTATCCGTAACTGTTCCGTGCCCGTTTTTCTGTAATAGGGCTTTTTCCGGATTCCAGATTCTGTTTTCCAGACAATTCAATTTCGAATGCGACGTTCGGGTTCTCTCTCCAGTATTTGCCGTCATGTGTCGTTTTCGAAACGGGTTTGTTCCGACGGCGAAACCATCGAGCAGTGACAGTGCGAACGAACGTTCAGGCCACGCCGGTTGCCGCCCTCGCGTTCGCGGTGTTTGCCGCCAGTACGAGTGCGATCTTGGTTCGGTGGAGTACCGCTCCCAGTTCCGTCGCCGCCTTTTATCGCGTGCTTTTTACGACCGCCATCGTCGCGCCGATCGCGTTCGCGTCCCACCGCGAGGAGTTCGGTCGACTCTCGAGTCGTGACCTCGGATTCGCGAGCGTCGCCGGCGTCGCACTGGCGATCCACTTTGCGGCCTGGTTCGAGAGTTTGAATCACACGAGCGTCGCGGCGAGCGTGACGCTCGTTCAAACCCAGCCGATCTTCGTCGCGATCGGTGCCGCGCTCGTCCTCGGCGAGCGAGTCAACCGGCAAACGGTGATCGGCATCGTCGTCGCGCTCGTGGGAGCGACCGCGATGTCGTTCGGAGATGCGGGTCAGGCACCGCTTTCGGATGCGACCGCCTACGGCAACTCGCTCGCGGTACTGGGTGCGATCACCGTTGCGGGCTACGTTCTCGCCGGACGGTCGATTCGCCAGCGCGTCTCGCTTTTTCCGTACGTAACCGTCGTCTACACCGCCTGTGCGCTGACGCTTTTCGTCCTCGTCGGGACGCAGGGCCACGACTACGTCGCCTATCCGGCCCGCGAGTGGCTCCTCTTTCTCGGGATGGCCATCGGGCCCGGTATCTTCGGCCACACGATTATCAACTGGGTGCTGAAACACCTCGAGTCGGTCGTCGTGAGCGTCGCCTGGCTGGGCGAACCGGTGGGGGCGACCATCCTCGCGCTGGCGCTGCTCAGGGAAGTCCCCGATGCGGTCACCGTTGTCGGCGGGGTAGTCGTTCTCGCCGGAATCTACGCCACGACAGTCGAACGGGAAAAGCGACACAGCGACTCGAGCGGATAGTCTCCTGGAGCAGTTTTCAGCTCCCCCGCTCGAGTAAACCCCACCCTACAGCGTTTTGCTCCCCTTACGCTGTCCGAAATCACTTTCCTCGGCCAGGTGAAGTTGTACTCCGATCCTGTGTTCTGTCCGACAGAGGCTGGTATCGGTAATTTCCGGAACGTCCGGATACCGAGACGACGTTCGGATCGTTTCGGGACGACAATCGTTTTACCGCCGCTGAAGCCGTTCGTTGTCTCAGAGAGGCGCCGGATACAGCGTAGATACCCGATCAATAACTTACTGGGATTTTCTCGAAGGATCGGACACTCCGATGAACCGACGCACGTACCTCACGACGGCAGCTGGAATCAGCGCAGTCGCCTTCGCCGGCTGCGCCGAACTGGATAGTCCCGACGACTCTGAGGACGACGACGACGGTGACGAGCCCTCGGGCGATGACACGTCCGACGATGGAGACGAGGGCGACGACGAGACCGAGGACGTCGAAGAGTTCGACGATTTCGAGGATCTCGACGATTGGGAGACGATCGAAGGATCGCTCTCCGCGGACGAAGACCGATACTACACCGGATCGCAGTCCGCACACCTCGAAGCCGAAGCGGACGGACGAGTTACGATCGCACGCGAACTTTCCGACTCCGAAGACTTCTCAGGGATGAGCCCCGGACTCGCGGTCGAATCCGGCTCCCTTTCGGATCTCCTGATACAGTTGTTCGACGACGACGGCGACCTGTGTGCGTTTCGAAGCGAAGTCGGCGATATTTCGTTCACACGAACCAACTTCGGCGTCTCGGAAGTCGACGACGACGCGGAGCTGGCGGAGATCACCGAGATACAGATCACGATGTTGGGCGGCGAAGACGACGGCCGGGAAATTTGGATCGACGACCTTCACTTCGCCCCTCGTCCCGACGACGGGATGGTGATGATCCAACTCGACGGCGGCTACGAGAACCACTACACGGAAGCGCTCGAGATTCTCGAGGAGCACGACTATCCGGCGACCGCTTTCATCCCGCCCGGACGCATTCGCGAGGACGAGGAAGCCGAAGGCGACCGACTCACCGAGGACCAACTCGAGGAACTGGCCGACGCGGACTGGACGATCTCAAGCAACACGCACAACGCGCAGAATCCGACCGGACTGGACGACGACGAACAGGAAGAGGCGTTCGAAGACGCCGTCGAGTGGCTCGAGGATAACGGCTACGAGGACGGTGCGAAGTACGTCTCCTATCCGACCGGCAGGTACAACGAGCGGACGCTCGAGCTTTGCGAGGAACACCACGAACTCGGCTTCGCCGGTCGGTACGGGGTCGGCGGCTACGCGACGAATCCGGCGCTCTGTCCGCGAGTGTCGGATCCGTCGGCCGGAGACGTCGAGCAGTTACTCGAGTGGACCGCTGAACTGGGTGGCATTACGTCCCTGGCGTACTTCGAACTCGACGAGTCGCTCGAGGATTTCGAGGAGGCGATGGAGACGATTTCGGAGTACGAAGACGACGGCGAGATCACTGTTATTCAACCGGACGAAGTCGAAGCGGAGTACGTGATCGACGACTAGGGCCTTCTCGTATCTCGAGCGTAACGACATCTTCGCTCGAGTTGGTGTGACCTCGTCGATCCTCGGCGACGATCAGCAAGACGTTGGCGTCGATCCGTATCCGTCTCTTGTCCGACGACGGTGAAATGTGCGCTCTGCGTTCAAATCAGCGTTTGACCTACTTCGCCTGCGGCGGTTCAACTCCGCGACGCGCCGGTTGACACCCCTCGTGAAGCGGCGAGAGGAGACGGAGCGTATACACGCCAAGTATCGTCAGTCCGGCGGCGAGAGCGAAGAATACTGCTGGTCTCGCGAGACTGAAGGCCTCGAGCGTCGAGAGACCGAACCCGCCGCCGAACATCGTGAGGAGCATCCACGCGCTCATATCGTCGGGGACGGCCTCGAGAACGCGCGTGCGGTACCGCCGGGTGTACAGTACTCCACCGATGATCCCCAATGGAACCACGGGCCAGAGCCACCCCGGATGAAGCGTTCCCGTCTCCGTGGCGAGGAACCAGGCGAGAACTGGAAGGCCGACGGCGAGCGCGACGAACTCGCCCCTGCGGCCTCTGGGAACCGTCCAGTCGCCGTCTTCGTCGCGGAACCACTCGAGGAGCGGGAGGCCCATTACCGGTTGGTTCCATGCCGTCGGTGATGAAGGTTTTCGTCACGTAGGGTCGGTACACGAGCGAATCTCTCCACCATAGAATCGCCGACATGCATGTATCGCTCGAGCGCTCGTCGAATGGTTGCAGATCCGTTACTCGTCGTCACCGAAGTTCTATTACCTGTGTCGAGAGATACCGCTCGAGACTCGTAACTGTCTCTGCTGCGTCTCAGTTTCGTTCCTGTCAGAAGTTTAATTACCCACATGAGTTCTTAGGCAAAAAACTGTTCAAAAATAGCCAATATCCAGATCAGCGCGTGTGCTCCAACGACCGGAACAAGCGTTCGTCGTTTAAGATAGACGACGATGAAGATCGCAGTCACTGCTGACGTCTGTATCACATTTCCAATCGGCCATGTCGCAACGTGCGCAAGCGTGAAGACAATCCACGTGATGCCACCAGCAACGAGTGGACTTCTCGTATAGTAAAGTAACCGTTCGATTGCGTATCCCCTGTAAAGAATTTCTTCAACGACCCCGACTGTAATCGCCCACACAAGTGCTACTGCAAGGCCGGTTTCCGTATCCACAGCGGTCGTCCCTCCGGTGGCTGGGAGACCGATCGCCTCGAGAAGCGAACCAGCGAACATAAAAATCAATAGCGCTACGATGGTGACTCCGAGGAGGTATCCGAGATCAATCCACGCTGGCCGGCGAAATCCAATAGAAGAGAGGGGCTCCGACTCAACACTGAGAACGAGTCCGATTACCACGAGTGCGATCAACCAATAAAAGATAACTGCAGTCCCCAGTTGAAGTCCCGAAGCTAGTATCGAGAGAGCTGGGAGAGAAAACAACGAAATTACGAGTGTGATTGCAGTCGATACTGGCATGTTTTCGAGTGTTCGCAGTCGTCGTATACTTATCATTGGTATATCAATAACTCCAATACTGTTCAATCACGCAGAAAAACACAAATTCTGCTGGTAATTGGTTCAAGTACGAAGCCTCTTCCAACTCTTCGTCGACTCACACCGCTCTCATTCCTGACAGAAAATCGACTGCTCTATTTCGAGTCTCGACTATTGCGACTCGGTCGGCGCTTCCCCGTGAACGGGACGCTCCGCGTACGCGATCGGATCTCGAACGTCGTTGTTTCGAAACGCCTGCAGCCGGAACGCACACGAGTCACAGGTTCCGCAGGCGGGCTCGTCCTCCCGGTAGCACGACCACGTGTGTTCGTAGGGAACCTCGAGCTCGAGTCCTCGCTCGGCGATATCGGTCTTCGACCACTCGACGAACGGGGCTTCGATCGAAATCTCCGTCTCGGGTTTCGTTCCGACCTCGACGACGCGTTCGAAGGCGTCGAAGAACGCGGGTCGACAGTCCGGGTAGCCCGAAAAGTCTTCGCTGTGAGCGCCGATAAAGACGGCTTCACAGTCGTTCGCTTCGGCGTACGAAACGGCCATCGAGAGCAAGTTCGCGTTGCGAAACGGGACGTAGGTGTCCGGTATTTCTTCGCTGTCCATATCCGCGTCTTCGACGGCCATCTCCTCGTCCGTCAGACTCGAGGCCCCGATCTCGGCGAGGTGGCCCGTTTCGATCCGGAGGAAGTCCTCGACCGCGAGTTCGCTCGCGAGCCGCCGGGCGCACTCGAGTTCACGAGTCTCAGTCCGCTGGCCGTAGGAGGTGTGCAACGCGTAGATGTCGTAGCCGCGTTCGAGAGCCTCGTAGGCCGCCGTCGCGCTGTCCATGCCGCCCGAGAGGAGGACGACGGCGCGACTGCGGCGGCGGTCGCGGTCGGAAGTCGATTCGTCGGTCGCGTCGGTCTTCGTGTTGGAACACATAGTGGTAATAATAGTAATGTGCAGTTTTACGTCTCCGGGGCGTCGTTCCACAGGTCGACGTGGAGCCGCGGCGTGTATCGAAAGCCGTGATCCATCGCGAGTTCGGCGACCCGAGTCCGCGTCTCCGCGAGGCGCTCTCGAGTCGCGCCTTCGGGCATCAACAGAACGTCGTCGTCGGTGATCGGAACCGAAGATTCCGACCGAAGATCCTCGAGGAGCGACAGAATTTCGGGCATATCGTCCTCGCCCGTGACGACGAACTTCAACTGGAAGTCGGAGGACTCCAGCAGTCGGCTCATCGCCTCGAGATCGATTCGGTCGCGTTCGTGTCGCGACTCGAACTCGCCCTCGCCCTGGTTCACGACTCCCGCCTGTCGCCGTTTACCGTTCGGAGGTTCCTCCGGATTTTCGCTTCTCGGATCGCGTGCGGGCGTCGGGGTACTATTCTCGAGTTTCGGGCTGATCGACGCGAGATCGATCGGGGCGTCGCGAAAGATCGTTCCGTTGGTTTCGACCGTCGTGTGATACCCCAGTTCGTCGAACCGTTCGAGAAGCGTCACGGATTCGTCGTGAAGCATCGGCTCGCCGCCCGTGAGGACGACGTGGGTCGCCTCCTCGAAGGATTCGACTTCGGCGATAATCTCGTCCAGATCCATCCAGGCGTGAGTCGGTTCCCACGAGGTGTGATAGGAGTCACAGAACCAACACCGGAGGTTACAGCCGCTGGTGCGGACGAACACCGTTGGGACACCCGCGAGGGTTCCCTCACCCTGAAGCGAGTAGAAGAGTTCGTTGATAGGGAGCGCGTCTCCCTCCGACTTCCCGACAGCGTCCGACTCCCGCCCGGAATCGCTTTCTGCGCTCGAGGCGGGGTCAGCCTTCGAGCCCGGACCGGTACTCGAGACCGGCATTTTAGAGCTGCCCTCCGCCGCAGAGTTCGCTCGTTTCGCTCACCTGAACGGCGATTTCGTTGACCGTCTCGGGCAAGGCATCCTCGAGTCGGTTCTCGAGTTCGACGCTCATCACCTCCGCAGTTGGCGGATGCTCGAGGACGACGAGCGCGTCACCGTCGCCGGCCGACTCGAACGCCTCGACGAGCGGATCACCGGCCTCGAGCAGGAACATGTGGTCCCACTCTGAGATTACCTGGGTAATATCTCCCTTGTCGACGACCCAGCCTTCCTTGGTGAGCTGGCCTTCGACGGTGATGGCGACTTCGTAATTGTGTCCGTGAGGTCGCGAGCATTTTCCGTCGTGGTGGAGTATTCGATGCCCTGCACTGATCCTGATGGGGCGGTCGTGCCCGATTCGGAGTGTGCGTGTCGTCCCGACGATTCCGGATGTTTGGGAACGGCTCGTATTCACCGAAGCTCCGTCGGACTCGATTCGGCTGTTCATACCAGGAGATTATCTCGAGAATACTTAGTTCCTCTCCAAGCGGATTGCGGCCCAGTTGGACGACGGGTGAACGCCTTACGGGTGACGTTGGAGCGACGAGGTACCTATGGTCGCGTAGTCCGAACGAAGGGGTATGAACGCTGCAGTCGTAACGGTCGGCGACGAGTTACTCGCCGGACGGACGGCCAACACGAACGCGACGTGGCTCGCGGAGCAACTCACCGACCGCGGGGTGACAGTCGAGCGCGTGACGACGATCCCGGACTGTATCGACGACATCGCTCGAGTCGTAAACGAGTACCGCGCCGAGTACGACGCCGTCCTCGTCACCGGCGGGCTCGGACCGACTCACGACGACGTAACCATGGAAGGCGTCGCCGCCGCAGTCGGAAGCCGTCTCGAGCCACACGACGGTGCGCTCCAGTGGCTCGCCGAAGAAGGCGGCTATTCTCGCGAGGACCTGACGGACGGAACGGGATCCCTTCCCGTCGGTGCTCGGGTGCTCAACAACACGAACGGCGTCGCTCCAGGGGTAGTCCTCGAGAATATTTACGTACTCCCCGGCGTTCCAGAAGAAATGAAAGCGATGTTCGACGGGATCGTTGATGAATTCAACGGCGTCCGGACCCATCGCGAGGTCGTCGTCGCGAACGAACCGGAAAGCGCACTACTCGATCGACTCGCCGAACTCAGAGACCGGTTCGACGTCACCGTCGGGAGCTATCCCGGTGAATTCGTGCGAATAGCGATCGAAAGCACCGATCCACAAACCGTTCAGGCTGCGACGGAGTGGTTCAAAGACCGGGTCGAACAACCGGCCTAGCGATACAAAAACGCGAGCCAGACGACGGCTATGAGGAGGCTCACGAGCAGGACGCCCCAGCCGACGATAGTCATCGGGAGTGCCGGTTCCGCCTCGAGGAGCACGTGTGTCAGTGCAGTCATGCTCGATACTCCCGGCCCATCCCTCTTAACGTTTCAGAAAAGCGGTGAGCCGCGGTCGATCGGAGTGGTAGCCGGGCGAAAAGCCACACGGCTTTTGGACCCGACCCCCATATCCCGCCTATGGACTCAATCGGGTTCGTCGTCAATCCGATCGCGGGGATGGGCGGACGAGTCGGCCTGAAGGGGACGGACGGCAAACTCGAGGAGGCCCGCCGACGCGGTGCCAAACCGCGAGCGCCGGATCGTGCACGGGACGCACTCGAGGCGCTTTTTCATCTCGATTCGACGGTGACCATCTACACAGCGACGGGAAGTCTGGGCGAAGATGCGGCCAGAGCCGCTGGATTCGATCCGGACGTCGTCTTCGATCCCGACACTTCCGAAGAATCGGCGCAATCGGAACTCTCGGATACCGGCGAGACGACCGCCGAAGACACGCGGAAAGCGGTTCGGTCGTTTCTCGAGCGTGCTGTCGACCTCATTCTGTTCGTCGGCGGCGACGGGACCGCCGTCGACGTCGCCGAGGTTCTCGAGGAGGACGGCGGCGATACACCAATGCTCGGCGTCCCGGCGGGCGTGAAAATATACTCCTCGGTGTTCGCCGTTACGCCTGCCGACGCCGGTCGCGTCGCCGCCGAGTTCGACCGGGTCGAGCCGCGGGAGGTGAACGATATCGACGAAGAAGCCTACCGGGACGGCACGGTTCGATCGGAGCTAAAAGCGGTGGTCCCCGTTCCCGTTTCGCCCGAAATTCAATCTAGCAAGCAACTTGCGAGCGGTAACACTGAATCCCTCGCTGCCGGATATGCCCAAGATATCGATCCCGAAACGACCTACGTGTTCGGCCCGGGGAGCACCGTCGGTCGGATCGAATCGGAACTCGGCATTGATGCCTCCCCGCTGGGCGTAGACGTCTGGCGAAGTGGGGACCTCCTCGAGCGAGACGCAACGGAGGACGAGATTCTTGCGGTCCTCGAGGATCCGGTGACGATCGTCGTTTCGCCGATCGGTGGGCAAGGGTTTCTCTTCGGTCGCGGCAATCATCAGATTTCACCGGCCGTTATTCGGCGATCCGAAACGCTCGATGTCGTCTCTTCTGAGGCGAAACTCGACGGAATCGGGACGTTTCACGTCGATACGGACGACGACGAACTGGACGACGAACTTCGCGGTTGGATCAAAGCTCGCACCGGACGATACACTACCCGTCTCGTGAAGGTTGTTTAAGGACGAGACACGATGTTCTGAACAACACAATGATATTACGATGCAGTCGAATGTATTGAGTATATAGTCAAGATTAAGGTCGCGTCCGGCATAGGGAGCGGTATGGAAACGCGGAAAGTGCAACGACTTGGTCCGTCGACGCTCGCAATGACGCTCCCGGCCGAATGGGCGTCCGAACACGGCGTCGAGAAAGGCGACGAAGTATCGCTTCGAACGAGCGGCAAGGGAACGCTTACGGTAATGCCCGAGTCCGCCAACTCGGAAGAAACCGAAGCGATCATCCACGCCGACAATCTCGACTCCGAAGCCGTCGAACGAGCGATCGTCGCCCAGTACGTCCTCGGCCGACGAGTCATTCGAATCGAGTGCGAAGACGGGGCGCTCGAATCGGATCACATTAACGCGGTGTACCGTGCGGAAACGCAACTGATGGGCCTCGGCGTTATCGAAGAAACGCCGGAAAACATCTCCATTCGCTGCTCAGTCGATCCGGAGGACTTCACGCTGGATAGCTTGCTCGAGCGCCTCGAGCGAACCGGCCGGACGATGCGCGGCGAAGCGATCAAAGCGCTCGCCCACGGTAACCCGGACCTCGCACAGCGAGCCCTGAATCGAGAGCGCCAGGCGAACAAGATTTTCGTCCTGTTGCTCCGTCTAATCTTTACGGCCTACCAGAATCCGAATCTCGCTCGTGCGGTCGGTCTCAACAGCGGCTTCCCGCTGATCGGTTACCGATCGATCGCGAAGAACCTCGAGTTGACCGCCGACAACGCCGAAGACATCGCGGATATCGTAATGGAGACGAAGGGACACACGCTCGACATCGACAGCAGCGTCATGCGCGAGATCCGAGAACTGACCGAACTGGTCGACGAAATCACGTCCCTCGCAGTCGAATCAGCCGTCGAACGGGACTACGACAAGACGATCAGAGCTCGCAAGCTCTACCAGGACATCGCGGATCGAGAGGAAGAAATCCTCGCAGAGCTACCCGAGATGAACAACGACGATCTCCTCAAAGTTCGCGAAGTGCTGGTCAGTGTCCAACAGACTGCTGGATACGCCATGCGGAACGCAGAGATCGCCGCAAACCTCGCGCTGAACGAGGAGTCCGAACACACGACGATCAGATAAGCGAACGTCACGTTTCTCGGGGAGAAATTCGTCTTCTCCGCTTGCATTGATCCGCCCGCTGGCGAGAATCACCGCGAATGAGTGCAATTAAGAGACTTCACTCGAAACCGGTCCGATATGGCTACCCAAACGGAATCCGCGTCGGACAAAGGCGTCGGCCTCACGATGGCACTCAGCGCGCTCGTCGTCGTCGGTGCAGTTGCGATGATCGTCGGTGCGTACGAGCTCGGTGGTATCCCCGAAATCACGGCGGCTTGGGGCTTTGCCGCAGCCGTCGTATTCGGCATAATCGCAGTCGCCGGAATTCACATCTGGGATTAAACGAAGGGCGTCGCTGGACCAATCCGAAACAATCTTTCTCTCGTCCAACGCCCGAGTATCACGACGCTGACCCGTCACTGCTGGCGATTTTCAGAGTCAGAAGCTGATATCAGCCGTTAAGAGTTAAGGCCACCGACACCCTAAACGAAACACGGACGATGACCGACTACTCCGACGAAGAACAGCGCATTCTCTCCTATCTCCGTGAGAGTGCAGCCCGAGGGGAACAGTATTTCCGGGCGAAGAACATCGCCGCAGCAATCGATCTCTCTTCGAAACAGGTCGGCGCTCGTCTCCCCCATCTCGCAGAAAAATCGGAGGACGTCGATATCGAAAAGTGGGGTCGGGCGCGTTCGACAACCTGGAAAGTCACGCTCAGTTGAGTCAGTCGCCTATTTCACCGGCTTTTTACCCGTGAACCACGGAGAACACTTCACATGACAGTACGGGTCGATCGATCGTTCGAAGTCGACGCGTCCCCCGAACGCGTCTGGGAGTTCATTTCCGACCCGGAGAACCGAGCGCAATCTATCAGCGTCGTCTCCGAATACACGATCGATGACGAAGCTGACAGCAAAGCAACGTGGCACGTCGAATTACCGATCCCGCTGATCCGCCAGACGATCACCGTAAACACCGAAGACGTCACGCGAGAGCCGCCGAACTACGTCAAGTTCGTCGGCCGATCAAAAGTGATGGACGTGACGGGAGATCACAACATCGTCGAAACCGAGGACGGGGCGCGCCTCGAGAACCAATTCGTCGTCGACGGAAAACTCCCCGGCGTCGAGAAGTTCTTTAAGCGAAATCTCGACGACGAACTCGAGAACCTCCGACGCGCGCTCGAGGAAGATATTCGTTCGTCCAACTAATCCGCTATGACTGCCGATCAATCGGCAACAGATTCGATGCAAACCGACGACTCGACACCTGAATCGACGACCGAACTGGCACTCGCACAGATCGCGATCGAACCGGGCGATATCGACGGAAACGTCGAGCGAGCGAGTGCGGCGGTCGCTCGAGCGGCGTCTTCGGGTGCCGACCTCGTTGTGCTCCCGGAACTGTTCAACGTCGGTTACTTCGCCTTCGATCAGTACGAGCGCTACGCCGAACCGATCGACGGGCAGACGTTCGGCCGGATCAGGGACGCCGCCATCGATCACGAGGTCGCCGTCCTCGCCGGGACCATCGTCGAGGACCTCGGTGCAACTGACTCAGTCCCGACGCCAGCCGAGGCTGGACTCGCGAACACCGCCGCGCTGTTCGGGTCGGACGGTACCCTCGAGTTGGTCTATCGAAAACACCACCTCTTCGGCTACGAATCCGCGGAGAGTGAACTTCTCGTCGCAGGCGAACGGGTCGAAACCGCGGAAATCTTCGGATTCACCGTCGGCGTAACGACCTGCTACGATCTCCGATTCCCCGAACTGTATCGCGAACTGGTCGATGCGGGTGCCGAACTTCTCCTGGTCCCAAGCGCGTGGCCGTATCCGCGAGTCGAGCACTGGGAAACGCTCGCGCGGGCTCGAGCGATCGAAAATCAGTGTTACGTCGCGGCGGTCAACGGGTCCGGTTCCTTCGAGGACGCGGAACTAATCGGCAGATCGACCGTGTACGATCCCTGGGGCGTTCGTTTGGCCTCGAGCGGCGACGATCCGGCACTGGTATCCACGGCGGTCGATCCTGACGTCGTCGAAAGCGTCCGAACCGCCTTCCCCGCGCTTGAGGACCGTCGGCTCTAACCGAAGTAGTTCAAAAGCGGTTCGAGACGCGAACCCAAACCGAACGGAAGAACTGTAGAGCGCGATCCCAGACCGACCGGAAGAGCGGTCGAACCCGACTCCAGATGACAGATCGGGGGCGAACGACGGTCGGTTCCGAGACCGGGATCTTTTAGTTGCTCCCGCCCCGAGTACGAAATACCGGTTTACGACGCTTTTCTCGTCTTGACCGGTACTGCTCGTCTCCAACTCCGCCGAACGCCTCGAAGGACGGATCCACCGCTCGCCCACGCCTTTCGCCACCCACTCTTCGTTTCCATGATTCATCGTTCGTAGCGTGTGCGGCGGCGTCAGAAAAGCGGAATGCGGTTCGGGAAACGTGACCTGTCTATGCACCAAGCGTTCGATCCTCACTTTTGCAGATCGGCTACCTTTTCGACTTCGCTTCGGAGACGCGTCGAGTCGAATTGGTGATCGGGGCGCATTCGAATGAAATCGAGGAATTCTCGAGCCGAAAGCAGGAGTTCTGCGTTGTAGACGTTTGCCGCCTCGTCGACGGTGGCTCGGGCTCCGATCCGCGGCTCGAGGACGGCCATTGCGCAGGCGAGATCGTAAGCCGTGCTTTCCGGTAGTCGACCGTCGGAAACGCTCGTCGCGTCGATGACGTAGAGCTCGTCGTTACACAGCAGGATGTTTTCTGCGCGGAGGTCGCCGTGTGAGAGTTCGTTGGCGTGCATCGTAGCGAGCATCTCGAACAGTTCCGGCGCGTGGGGTCGGACGACCGAATCGGGCACGTCGTCGAGCGACCGGAAGTCGGGGAGGTACTCGAGGACGAGGACGCCGAGGCCGTTAACTTCGAACGACTCGATCGGCTTCGGTGCGTTGAGCCCCAGTTCTCGGATTCGTTTCGTCGCTTCGTACTCGTGTTCGACCATCTGGAGCGGCGTATCGAACCGATCGAAGAATCCCTCGGTTCCCGAGGAAAACGCCCCCACGTTTCTACCGGCCGTCAACAATCCGTGAACCAGCGCGTTCTGCTTCGAGACTATCTTGACGAACCACTCGTCGTCGATTACGCAGGGGGTCGATAGCCAGTTGTCCGCCTCGAGGAACTCGACGCGCACGACTTCTCGGTCGTACCGATCCACCAGCGTGTGGATAACACGCTCGATACGGCTCCACTCGACGGACCCACGTGCGAGCTGGCGGATATCCATGTGGTGACAGTGAGGGGTTTTGGGCTTATATGAGTCCCGAACTGTTGCCGATGGAAGATGTTTGGCCAGCGTCGACGGCCGCCCGCTTCCGGAGAGCAGGGAGCTGATTCGTTCTGTGAACGAGAGTGACCGTCATAACAGTATTATTTTCATGGTGGCGATAGAAACCCCGATCAATCATGTACGCTGTCGATGATCTCAGCGATGCGATCGACGCAACCCGCGAGTTCCTCACGCCGCTCAGAATCGGGTTCTTACTCAAACTCGCGCTGATCGTCTTCTTCGTGAGTAGTCTGGGGTTTACGGGCCCTGGAATACCGATGGGCGACATTGGCATGGTCACGGAGGACCCAACCCAAGACGAAGGCTGGGCCGAGTTCGAGGAGGAATTCGAGGCTGAGACAGGCGAGGAGTTCCCGATGGAGGAGCTGATTGCCGGCTTACTCGTAATCGGGCTGATATTCGCGGGGATCTGGCTCCTGTACGCACTCATCAAAGCGATTATGGAATTCGTCTTCATCGAATCCTTGCGTTCCGATGAGGTGCATCTCCGACAATACTTCAAAGCGAACCTCGGTCGAGGGCTTCGACTCTTCGGGTTCCAGCTCGGCGTGATACTGTTTTCGATAGCGATTGTGGCTGGGCCGCTCTACTACGTCGCAACGACCGGCGGCGGACTCGACCAGGCTTCGGGAAGCACCCTCGGCGCGTTCGTCGCCTACGGGTTCGTCGTCACGCTCATCTATAGCGCCGTTCTCCGCTTTACCTCCGAGTTCGTCGCTCCGATCATGCTCCTCGAGGAGCGGGGCGTGTTGAGCGCCTGGAGTCGCTTCTGGTCGACGTTCAAAGCGAACTGGACGGAGTACGTCGTCTATCTGGTGCTCGCATGGATCATCCTGCTGGTCATCACGATCACCGCGTGGTTCGTGATCGGCATCGCATCGTTCATACTCGCGATTCCGTTCGTGATTCTGCTGTTCATTTTGGTCGCCGTTCTCGCGGAGTTGGGCGCAATCGGCGGAATCCTTCTGCTCCTCTTCGTGATCCTCGGATTGCTCATGTTTGTGCTGGTGCTGTCGTTGGTCTGGACGCCGATTACGGCGTACTTCCAGTACTACGCACTCTTGTTGCTCGGCGATACCGACGGAGAACTCGATCTGATCCCGGACCAGCGCGCGTTGATTCGCGGGGACGTCGCAGGCGCGGCCGCCGGCGGCTCGGCAACCGGTCACGCGACGGACTCGCAGTGGGATGATACGGACGACATTTCAGACGACGCTGACGAAGACGAATTCGACGACGACGATGACGACGACCCGTGGTCGGCGTCGGACAGTCCCGACGCGGTCGACGGCGAAGACGAGTTCGAATGGTACGATTCGGGCGACTCGGACGGCGAATCCGGTCTTGACGGTGACGCCGAACGTGACGACGCCGACTCTGGCACTGACGGTGACGGTGTCGGTGGTGGATTCGGCGAGGGCGAGACGGACGCGGAAGACCCTGAAGAGTGGGACGCTGACGACTCGGACGACGCGGACGACGACGCTGAAGAATCGGACGACGCTGACGAGACAGACAACGACGACTCGGACGACCTCGACGACCGAGGCTGGTAGAGAGCTGGTCGTTCGCCGTTCTCTCAGGTCCACCGCCGCCGACTTCTTCCGGTTCCGAGCGACGAACATCACTCGAGTCGTCGGTGCGTTTATTGCTCGAGGTGGCAAGTATTGCGTATGGAAGCCGATCTGTCCGACGAGCATCGGATGATTCGAAAAACCGTCAGGGACGTCTGTACGGACGAAATCGAGCCGATTGCTCAGGAGATCGAGGACGAACACCGGTTCCCCGAGGAGATTTTCGACACGCTCGCGGATCTCGATATCATGGGCGTTCCCATCGACGAGGAGTACGGCGGACTCGGCGGCGATACGCTGATGTACGCCCTCGTCGCCGAAGAGATCGGTCGGGTTTCCGGTTCGGTAGGACTGTCCTACGTCGCGCACACGTCGCTCGCGTCGAAACCCCTCGAGTTGTTCGGTACCGAGGACCAGAAAGAACGGTGGCTTCGGCCGCTCGCCGAGGGCGAGTATCTCGGCGGCTGGGCGTTGACCGAACCCGAGAGCGGCTCGGACGCCTCCGATATGAACACGACGGCCAGAAAGGACGGCTCGGAGTGGGTGCTCGACGGGACCAAGCAGTTCATCACCAACGCGTCAGTCGCGGGTTCGATCCTCGTCAAGGCCGTAACCGATTCGGACGCCGGCTACGACGGCATCTCGACGTTCATCGTCGATCCGAGCGAAGACGACGGCTTCGAAGTAACGACGACCTGGGAGAAGATGGGGCTCAACGCCTCGCCGACCTGCGAAATTGCGCTGGACGACGTGCGTCTCCCCGCGGATCGACTGCTCGGGGAGGAAGGTGAGGGGTGGGAACAGACCAAAAAGACCCTCGACGGCGGTCGTATCTCCATCGCCGCGCTCTCGACAGGCTTGGCCCAGGGGGCCTACGAGCACGCGAAACGTTACAGTACAGAACGCGAACAGTTCGGGCAGCCGATTTCGAAGTTCGACGCCGTTCGCGACAAGGTCGTCGATATGTATCGTAAGACCGAGCGCGCGCGGTTGCTGACCCACAAAGCCGCCAGGAAGTACGATCGCGGCGAACCCGTCACGAAAGCCTCCGCGCTCGCGAAACTCGACGCGAGCGAAGCCGCTCGAAAAGTCGCCGAAGATTCGGTGCAGGTTCTGGGCGGTTACGGTTACACCACTGACTTCGCCCCACAGCGGTTCTATCGCGACGCGAAACTCATGGAAATCGGTGAAGGGACCAGCGAAATCCAGCACCTCGTTATCGGCAGAGAACTCGGCCTTTAAGCCGTTCCAGTCGATATCACGCTGTATCGATGGTGCTCATCCTCGTCGCCGGGTTGTTCTTGGTCGGACTCGGAATCGCGGGTATCCGGTACGCTCCTGCAATTCTCGAGGCACAGCGAGAACGCGGCGCGGCTCCCGCGAGGAGCGAAACGATCGATGACGACGACCGACTCCGGGCTACCAGGGGAGTCGGAGTCGTGTTCGCTGTCCTCGGGACGTCGCTCGTCGCTTATTCGCTTTTCTGAGTGGGGTTCCCAAAACTGAACGCTCGAGACTCCGAAGACGGCTTATTTTCGCCGATCGAACAACGAGAGCGCGATCGAAAGCGGCGACGAGGGGAGCGACTCGTCTTCCCTTCGGCGATACGAACGAGTCAGGTGTACCACCACCAGATAGCTGAGCGCCGAAAGCGCCACTGCGATGAGGAAGTTCCCGACGAGCAGGAACTGGATGACGGCGAATATCGTATCGATCGTCTCGTGGTCGACGAAGACGAGCTGTTCCGACCCGAGGAGAGCGCTTCCAAGTTGGAAGCTCGCGACGTACACCGCCGGTTTCACGAGCGGGTTCATACAGACGACCGCCGCGAACATCGCCGTCTTGCTCGCCCACGACCGCCAGTACGCGACTGCGATTAACAACCCGACACCGAGACCGCCCGTCGGCATCGATGTGACGAACAATCCGATCGCAAAACTCAGTGCCACTTCGTGTGGCGTATGATCCTCGGCAAACGCCGATGTGAGCTCGCGGCGAACCCGGTCGCGGTACACCGCCAGCCGATTTCGGATCATTCGGGCGTTGTAGGGTGATTCGCACCTGACGAGAAAAAGCTATCGAGTATCGAGAAAGAGCGGTCAGACAACGAACGTGAACGTCGAACGAGATGGATGAGCCGTCGAGTGAAGAAATCGGTTAGGGGAACGTCCCTGCCTCTTCGAACGCGTCGGCAACGCGCTGGACTGCGACCACGTACGCCGCCGTCCGGAAGGAATCGAGATCGTTCGCTTCGTAGGTGTCGACGAGGTCCGCAAACGCGTCGACGATGATCGCCTCGAGTTCCTCGTTGACCCGTTCTTCCGTCCAGTGGAACCGCTGTCGGTTCTGCACCCACTCGAAGTACGAGACGGTAACCCCGCCCGCGTTCGCGAGGATGTCCGGGATAATCAACACGTCTTCCTCGGCGAGTATCTCGTCGGCTTCGGGCGTGAGCGGCCCGTTTGCGGCTTCCGAGATGACGTCGGCTTGAACCGATTCGGCGAGGTCGCCGTCGATCGCGTTCTCGAGCGCCGCGGGGATCAGGAGGTCGACGTCGAGCGTGAGGACATCTTCGTTCGTAATTTCCTCGTCCGCGCCGTCGTAGCCGCTGATGCTCCCCGTTTCGTGTTTGTGTTCTTTCGTGGCGACCGGATCGATACCGTCGGAATTGTAGACGCCGCCGCTCGAGTCGCTCGCGGCGACCACGGTTGCACCCATCTCGTGGATCAGTTTCGCGGCGATCCAGCCGGCGTTACCGTAGCCCTGCACGGCGACCGTCGCCCCCTCGAGGTCTTTGTCGAGATAGTCGAACGCTTCGCGCGCGGCGAGAACGGTCGATCGACCGGTCGCTTCGACGCGCCCCTCGCTTCCCCCGGAATCGGGCGCTTTCCCGGTGATGACGCCCGGTTCGGTGGTATTCTCGAGGGTTTCATAGGTGTCTTTGATCCAGTTCATCTCCCGCTGACCCGTGTTCACGTCGGGTGCGGGAATGTCGCGATCAACGCCGATCAGCGGACGGAGTTCCTTGGCGAACGCCCGCGTGAGTCGTTCGATTTCGTCGGCGGAGTACTCGTCGGGGTCGATGACGATTCCGCCTTTTCCGCCTCCATAGGGAATCCCCACGGTTGCACATTTGTACACCATCCAGCCGGAAAGTGCCTTTACCTCGTCACGAGAAACTCCCGGGTGGTATCGAATGCCGCCTTTGTAGGGACCGCGGTCACCGTTGAACTGGGACCGAAACGCTTTGAATCGTTCGAGCGATCCGTCATCGAGTTCGACGGAGAGGTTCGTCTCGAGAACACGTTCCGGGTGTTTGAGGCGCTCAAGGACGTCGTTATCGACATCGACGTGAGAGCTAGCCTCGTCGATCTGAGATTGCAAACTTTCGAATGGGTTCGTTTGCTCCGACATGCGTAGCTATTTTTCCGAGTACGGGATAAGCGTAGCGAATATCTATCATGGGGATGAGTTACGAGATCCTCCCTTAATGCCTACATCATTGTATATTTGATAAATGGTCAGTTTTCGAAGTCTCTAGCGCCGGCTCGCTCGAGGATTCGATTCGCCCGTGCGATCAGCGGCGCGTCGATCATTTCGCCGTCGACCTCGAACACACCGCGACCGGCATCGTCGGCCTCGCGTTCGGCCGCAAGAACGTCACGTGCCCACTCGACATCCGCCTGATCAGGGACGAACGACTCGTTTATTGGGTCAATCTGGGCGGGGTGGATTGCGAGCTTTCCGTCGTAGCCCAACTGGATCGCGAATTCAGTCTCCACTCGCAAGCCGGACTCGTCTCCGAAGTCGATAAAGACGGTGTCGATGGCATCGACATCGTTCGCCGCTGCGGCGAGGACGACCCGCTCTCGAGCGTACAGGACCTCGGTTCCCTCGGCCGTTCGCGTTGCGCCGATGTCAGCCGAGAGGTCTTCGGCACCGAAGACGAGCGCCGTCGTTTGGGGTACGCTTGCGATCTCCGCCGCGGCGAGAACGCCCGCAGCGCTCTCGATAAGCGCAAATATTGGGAGTGCCGTCGCGCGCTCCTCGAGTCGATCCACGACGGACCGAACGTCCGTCGCCGAACTCGTCTTGGGAAGCATGAGACTGTCAAGCGTCAGCGACTCGTTGTCGGCACCGAACCCGGCATCGAACAGCGCCTCGAGATCGGCGTCGATCACCTCTGACTCGGCGTTGACCCTGACACAGACCTCACAGTCCGGCTCGAACTGGGAATCGGTGAGAACGTCTCCGACGTTCTGTCGGGCCTGTTGTTTCCGATCCGGTGAAACCGCATCCTCGAGGTCGAACACGATTACATCCGCACCGGAATCCGGCGCCGTTCGGAGCATCTCGGGTCGATCTCCCGGCGTGAAGAGTACGCTTCGACGAACCATACGAACTGTGTGTGAGTGGACGGATTGAAAGTATGGGTCGGAAGCCAACGGTGGACGATACTCCTCGTCGCACTACCGGCGAATTCCGCCCGGCGAACTATGGCACTACTCGGCGTGTCCTCTTGCATGTCTATCGAAAGCACGAACCCCACCACCGGCGAGACGCTTGAGACGTACGAGGGAGAATCGACCGCGGAGCGAGACGAAGCCCTCGAGCGGGCCGAGGAGGTGTTCGCGGAGTGGCGCGACGTTCCGATCGAAGAGCGACAACGGATGCTCGCGAGCGCCGGCGAGCAGTTGCGCGACAACGAGACGAAATACGCGGAACTGATGACGAACGAAATGGGCAAACCGATCGCCCAGAGCCGAGCCGAGGTCGAGAAATGTGCCTGGCTCTGTGACTACTACGCCGAACACGCCGCCGAGCACCTGCAGGACGAGCGAGTCGCGAGCGACGCGGACGCTCGAACGCTGATCAGCTACGAGCCCCTCGGGACGGTGCTCGCGATCATGCCCTGGAACTTCCCGTTCTGGCAGGCGTTTCGCTTCGCCGTTCCGAACCTCGCCGCCGGGAACGTCGGCGTCCTCAAACACGCCTCGAACGTCCCCGGCTGCGCTCGAGCCATCGAAGAGGTCTTTCGAGAAGCCGGCTGTCCCGAGGGTGCGTTCAGTTCGCTGCTGATCGGCTCCGACGAAATCGACGATGTCATCGAAGACGACCGAATCGACGCGGTCACGATCACCGGCTCGAGCGGAGCGGGCCGGTCGGTCGCCGAAACCGCCGGGAGTCAACTGAAAAAGAGCGTCCTCGAACTCGGCGGCAGCGATCCGTTCGTCGTCCTCGACGATGCGGACCTCGAGCTCGCGGTCGAGAAAGGGACCCAGTCTCGACTCATCAACTCCGGCCAGTCCTGTATCGCGGCGAAACGGTTCGTCGTCGTCGACGATGTCTACGACGAATTTCTCGAGCAGTTCGTCGAGCAGATGGACGGACGAGTCGTCGGCGATCCGATGGACGAGGAGACCGATATCGGTCCGCAGGCGCGCGAGGACCTCATGGAGACCCTCGACGAACAGGTTCAGGAGACCGTCGATCAGGGCGCGGAGCTACACATCGGCGGCGAACCGATGGACCGAGAGGGTGCGTTCTATCCGCCGACCGTGCTTTCGGACGTTCCCGAGGGCTCGCCCGCCGATCACGAAGAACTGTTCGGACCCGTCGCGACCGTGTTTCGGGTTCCCGACGAGGAGGCGGCCATCGAGAAAGCCAACGACACGCGCTTCGGGCTCGGCGCGAGCGTCTGGACCGAAGACGAGACTCGAGGCGAACGCGTCGCGAGACGGTTCGAGTCGGGACTGGCGTTCGTAAACGAACTCGTCAAATCGGATCCCAGATTACCGTTCGGCGGCGTGAAGGAGTCCGGCTACGGGCGCGAACTCGCTCGAGACGGAATCCGGGAGTTCGTCAACACGAAGACGATCTGGGTCCAGCACGGGAGTGAAGAAGACGGCGGATTAGTCGAATAATAGGCAATCATCTCGAGACTAACCGCCGGGCTCAGTTCGGCACGAAGCGCTGTTTCCCTTCACTCCGGAGAGGCGTCTCTCACTCCGAAGAAGGTACGCGATACCGTTTCGTTCCGAACCGTTGTCCACTGATCACGATCGACAGCGACGTAGAAACCAGCCCTCTGAATTGTTCATGTGACGGTGTCGCGCCGCATCCGTCCGCTTGAGTGACATCGATCAAGCTAAACTCACGATAGAGCTCTCCGGTCGCTCTGTCGAGTTCGTAATAAACGCCGCGTTGGTCGAGAACGGCGACCCGGCTGTCCGACCGGATCAGTCCTGCCGCCCTCGCAGTTCCGTCGTGACGCCAGCTTTCGGAGCGGTCGCCATCGTACGCGGTTAGCGTTCCGTCCGGTCCGCTCACGATCAGCGCGTCGTCAATCACTTCCACCACCTGATAAAATCCGTCGTCGACGTTTTCCTTGCCGTCCGCGACGCGCCCGCCGTCGAGTCTCTCTTCGATTGTCCCCGACTCGAGTTCCAGTCCGACGACGACGCCATCGTCACGAGGAATCCAGAGGTCGTCCGCGAACGAGACCGGCCTGTCGTACCAGCCGAGACCCTCCTCTAATGTGGTCTCCCACAGTTGGTCGCCCGTCTCCGGGCCGATACCGACCACTCTTCCGTCGCGGGTCGCCGCAACGACCGTTTCTTCGATCAGCGCCAGCCCCCGCGAAAGTTCGTCCGCCAGTTCGATTGTCCACCGGAGCGAACCGCCGTCCGCCGAAACGCCGACGACGAGATGGTCGGCCTCGAGATCGTTGTGGTCGGGTTGGTTCACCGCCGCAATGACGATATCGTCGTGAACGAGCACTTCCGTTCCCATATTACCGTCCTCGTCGTTACCGGCGTCGAACTCCCACTGCAGATTGCCGGTCGAGCGCTCGAGCGCAAACAGGGTATTCCCTCCGGTCGAAGCGAACACATGTTTTTCGGCTGGCCGCGGAGCACCGATTCCGCCGGAGAGTTCCCGTCTGGCCACCCACTTCAGCCCGCCCATCGAATCGATCGCAATCAGGCGAAACATATCCGTCTCGGAACTCGACCGAGAAATACCGGCACCACCGCCGATGAATACCGCCTCGTCATCCGCCACCGGCCGTGACCAACTTAGTTCAGCTGAGCCAGTATACTCCTGAGCGGGCTCGAGATACTCGGGACAGTCGGGACCGTCGTCGCGGAGGAACCAGTAGCCGCCAGCCGCCAACCCCGCGGAACCGGCACCGACTGCGCCGAGCAACTGTCGTCTATCGAGGGAGACCATACGGCAAAACGCTTCGACTCTCGTGAAAGTCTTTTGAAATTATACCGATAGATGACACCGATGGTCCGTGTATTTCAGTAGGGCTAAAAGCAGACGGTATCCGTCTACACCACGGTGGGAGAGGCGTTCTGACAGCACGAACTGTGGGGTCCCTCCGACGGTCCGGCCATGACTGACGACTCGGCGTTCGTCGTCGATACAGAGAAGGGGTTAGGCCTCTCGAAAGAAGGCGACCAGCCGTCGTTCCAGAGTTTTCCCCCTTCGACAGCGCCACATTGCCACTCTCGCGGCCCTCGAGAACGACTTGCAGTTGTCTCAACCGAGGCCACCGTGTCGAGCTTTTGCA
Source organism: Halostagnicola alkaliphila (assembly GCF_055379965.1). Classification (NCBI taxonomy): domain Archaea; kingdom Methanobacteriati; phylum Methanobacteriota; class Halobacteria; order Halobacteriales; family Natrialbaceae; genus Halostagnicola; species Halostagnicola alkaliphila. The sequence goes on from NZ_AP043826.1 coordinate 1,807,238, forward strand.
ACTGGAGGAGGTTTTACCACGTGAATTTTTCACGCCGACCCGCAACTCCTGTGGTATGAGCGGGCTGTACTACGAGGAGTTCGAGATCGGCGAGACCATCGAGCACGAGCGCCGGCGGACGATCTCCGAGAGCGACAATCAGCGCTTCTGTGATATGACGATGAACCAGCAGCCGCTACACCTCGATTCCGAATTCGCCGAGGACACTCAGTTCGGCCAGCGGGTGGTCAACGGGCTGTATACGATGTCGCTCGCCGTCGGAATCTCCATCCCGGAAACGACCGACGGAACGATCGTGGCGAACCTCTCCTACGACGACGTGGAGCATCCCGAACCCGTCTTTCACGGCGATACGATCCACGTCCAATCGACGGTAACCGAGAAGCGAGAAACGTCCGACGGCGACCGCGGCGTCGTCACGATGCACGTCGAAGTCTTCAATCAGAACGACGATCTGGTCTGCTCGTTCGAGCGAACGGTCCTTTCGAAAAAGCGCGAACAGGCTCCCTGAACGATCGGAGCGGATTGTCCTAGCCGTTCCGATCTAGCAAATCGCGAGACGAAACGTACACGACGACGGGCCGAATGGACACCATAGCAGCAGCGAGATTGAACGCACACGATGACACCTCCCAAATCAGACGAATCCGATGGAATCGTAATCAACTCGGAGCCCGCTGATTCACCCGGCTCGACGACGGATCTCGAGTGGCTGTCGCTCGAGGACGGCGAGTCAGTCCGCTGGATCGGCGGACCGGATTGGCGCACGATCACGCCGGTTGTGACAATCCTGTTACTACCGCTGAGTACGCTGGCGTTGTTCCCGTTCTCGGTATCCGCCGGGCTCGTCGCGATGGCGGTCCTGTCGATCGTGACGCTCCCGGTCGTTCTCTGGGCGGTTCTGCGCGTCAGTCGAACCGATTATGTCGTCACCTCGAGTGCGCTCTACAAGAAACGCGGCGTCTTCTCGAGGGACGTCAAACGGGTCGATTTCGAAAAGGTGCAAAACAGCTCCTACACCCAGACGGCGGTCGGGAACGTCATGGGGTACGGCCACGTCGGGATCAGTACCGCGGGCGGAGCTGGCGTCGAGATGCGCTTTGGCTCCGTTCGAGCCCCGAAACAGGTGCAGGCGATGATCAGTCGCTACCGCTCGGACGAGCAGGGAGCGGACGAACGGCCCGACGAGGAGGTTCTCGAGGAGATCCTCGCGGAACTCCGCGCGATTCGATCCGCCGTCGAAGACGCCGACGCCTCCAATGAAAAATCCCCGTCGCGCAACATCGCCGTCAGTCACGACGAGACGGAACTCGATAAGTGAACGGTAACGCGGAACCAAAACCGGAGTTACAGTTTCAACGGCGACCGCCTGATGGGGTCATAGGGTCGGTTGTGACTGTTTACCCGTTAGTCGCCAGAACGGGTGGCGACTGGCCGGAGATGACTGAGAATCCACCCTATCAGGCCTTCGCCTGCCACGTCCGAACCCGATCCGAGCTCACGCCGTCGACGCTTTCGGCGACGGCATCCGGGTCGGCATCGGAGAGGTCCGACACGTCCTCGATTCCCGCGTTCGCCAGCTTTTCGACGGTCTTCGCACCGATCCCCTCGAGCGCCTCGAGGTCCGATCCGCTGTCGGCTTCTCGAGCCTGGAACTCGCGGTAGTTACAGATCGGACAGCCGAGCTCCCACGGTTCGTCGCCGTTGTGAACGAGCAGTTCCGGAAGGTCGTGTTCCTCGCAGCGTTCGTCGGTGACCTCGATTTCGCCTCGGCGAGGGAGTGGGAGCGAATACTCGCAGTCGGGGTATCGGGTACAGCCGACGAGTCTCGAGCCGCTCTGGAGGGTTTTGACGGCGAGTTCGCCGCCCGCTTCGGCGGTTTCACCGCCTTCTCGCGACTCCTCTGGAGTCGCGCTGTCCTCTCCGCAGTCCGGACACGCCCCCAACGTCGGCCCTTCGCCGGCCTCTTCGGCCTTACAGAGCGCACAGCCGTGGACGAACGTCTGTCGACCGGCGAGCATCTTGACCTCGTTGAGGCCGTGGTCCTCGCACTCATTCTCGAGGATAAGCGGCTTACCCGTCGAGGGGAGTGGCAGTGTGTTCTCACAGTCGGGATAGCCGTCGCAGCCGACGAAATAGGAGCCGTGGCGCGAGCGCCGAACGAGCAGGTCCTCGCCGCATTCGGGACACGGACCGAGGCGCTTGTCGTCTTTGAGCGACTTGCGAAGCTGGTCGCCGATCTCCTCGCGAGAGTCCGCGAGACTCGCGAAGATATCCGCTAACATCTCTCGAGATTCGTTGGTGACCTCCTCGAGCGTGGCTTCGCCGTTTGCAATCGCGTCCATGTCGGCCTCGAGTTGGGCCGTCATCCCTTCGCTGACGACGCGGTCGGCGTAGTCTTCCGCGGCCCCGACGACGGCCATCGCGAGCCGCGTCGGCCGCGGCGGATCGCTCTCGATGTAGCCCCGATCGTAGAGCTTCTCGATCGTCTCGTGACGGGTCGACTTCGTTCCGATACCCAGATCCTCCATCGTCTCGATGAGCCGCGATTGGCCGTATCGACGCGGCGGCTGGGTTTCTTTGGCCTCGAGTTCGGCCTCGGAAAGCGAGAGTTCCCCGCCCACGTCGACGGCGGGAACGAAGTTCTCGGAGGTGTTGAAGTACGGGTAGACGTCGTGGTAGCCGGGTTCGACGAGTCGCTTGCCGTTTGCCTTGAGTCGTTCCTCGTCGTCGACCTCCGCGACGACCTTGAGGTGTTCCCACTCCGCGGGCTCGGCGACGGTCGCGTAGAAGCGCCGAACGACGAGTTCGAACACTTCCCACTCGTCGTCGCTCACGTCGCCGCCGCGGGACGGAATCTCTCCCGTCGGATGAATCGGCGGGTGGTCGGTCGTCTCCTCGTCACCTTCGGTCGGGACGATTTCTTCGTCTCCCTCGAGCAGGGATTCCGCGCTCTCGCCGAGCGTCGGGTGACCGACGAACTCGTCGAGCAAGGCGTCGGGCTCGAGATCGTCCGGGTAGACCGTGTTGTCGGTTCGGGGATAGGTAATGTAACCGGCCGTGTAGAGGTCCTCCGCGATGGACATCGCCCGCTTCGCGGAGTAGCCGATTGCGCTCGCTGCGCGAATGAATTGGGTCGTGTTGAACGGTGCCGGCGGCGAATCCGTCCGGCTTCGACCGTTGACGTCGACGACCGTGGCCGAGTCAGCGCTCGAGAGCGTCTCGTAGACTCCCTCTGCGGTCGACTCGTCCCAGACGCGTTCGGCTTCGTTGTCGTCTTCGTCGCGATAGAAGTACTGAGCTTCGAACGGCGCGGTCGGGTCCTCGCCGCTCTCGCCGTCGGCCTCGGCACCGTCGTCGCTGTCAGTTTTCGCCAGGTCGGCGACCAGTTCCCAGTAGGATTCGGGATCGAAGGCCTCGATTTCGCGCTCGCGGTCGACCATCAGTTTGAGCGTCGGCGACTGCACTCGCCCGACCGAGATGAAGTCGTTGCCCAGTTGGCCCGACGAAAGCGAGAGGAATCGTGTGAGCGACGCCCCCCAGATCAGATCGATGATCTGGCGAGCCTCCCCGGCCGCGGCGAGGTCGAAGTCGAGTTCGTCGGGTTCGTCGAACGCCGACTGAACCTCGTTTTCGGTGATCGAGGAGAACCGAACCCGGCGAATCGGGATGTCGTCGTTCGCTTCCTCGACGATCTCGTAGGCTTCCTTGCCGATGAGTTCGCCCTCGCGGTCGTAGTCAGTCGCGATCGTCGCCCGTTCGGCTTTGCGCGCGAGGATCCGAAGCGTCGCGACGATGTTCTCTTTCGTCGCGGTCTTTTCGACGCTCGCGTCGATCAACTCCTTGGGTTCGACGTCTCGCCAATCGGAGTACTCCGGCGGAAAATCAACCCCGACGACGTGGCCGGAGAGGCCGACGCAGCGCTTGCCGCCCCACTCGTAAACGTTCACTCCGTTCTTGCGACTCGAGTCCATCGACCCGCCGCTCAGGATTTCGGCGATTCGCCGCGCAGCGTTGTCCTTCTCCGTAATTATCAGCTCCACGGCCGCTCACCCCCCATAAGGAACTTCTCGAGCATGATCGCTCGGTACGACCGAGATTGGGATAACCCTTTCGACGAAATTTGCCCAAAACCGCAGGACTACGCGGGTATGCGTGCGATGTGCGCTCGCGTGCGCGAGGTGGCTCGAGATGAGGAGTACGTTCTCGAGACGGGATGCGTCGATTCACGAAATGTGAGGGGGTCGACGCCGGAACTCGAGTGCGGTTGCGGACAGTTATCCGTCTGGCATGCCTCTGCGGACCTATGACTCGCCGGATGACGGTTTCTCTCGACGACGACGCGGAGACGGCGCTCGAGACGCTCATGTCCCAGACGGACAACGGCCAGAGCGAGGTGGTTCGACGAGCGCTCGCGTTCTACGCGGCGAACTTCGAGGCCGCGAGCGGTCGCCCCAGCGACAACTTAGAGCAGTACTATCAGATGCTTTCTTCAGGCGAACACATCCTGCTCGACGTCGACTTCCTGCACTGCTTTCTCGAACACCTCTACGAGGACGGCGACCCGGATCCGGCGTTCGTCGAGGCCGCCGACCGCGTCTCGGACTACCACGCTCGCGAGTATGCAGAGCGATTCGACAGTGTGGAGGAACTCCTCGAGTGGCTGTCGTTCTGCGGATTTCTGGCCGTTCGAACCCAGGGCGAGGGCGTCTACCAGATCGTCTTCGCCTCCGAGTCGATCCGGTGGTTCATGACGCGATTCATCGAACGCAGTACGATCGACATGCCGGTCGATATCGAAATCGATCAGGGACTCTCGAAGGTGCTCATCACGGAACGATCGACGGCGGACGACGACGAGAGCTGATCTCGGCCGACGAACCTTGTGAGGCGAAGCCGAGTCGAGCCGATTCGGGTCGACAAGTCGATACCGTCCATCATACGCGTTCATACGAGTTCACAAAACTTCATACTAATCTCTCAAATACTATCGAAGAAATGCGTCCGTATGACCACTTCTCAACAATCCTTTTGTAGATTACAGAGAGGGATGTGAGTGTATCTCGTACATGGGTTTCATCGATCGGCTCAAGGCAATCGGTCCGGGAGCGCTCGTCGCAGCGGCGTTCGTCGGTCCAGGTACCGTAACGACTGCAAGTGTAATCGGCGCCGAGTACGCCTACCTCCTGTTGTGGACAATAGCGTTCTCGATTATCGCGACGATGGTTCTCCAAGAGATGAGCGCGCGGCTCGGTCTAGTCTCTCGAGAGGGACTCGGCGAAGCGCTCCGGAACGAGTTTTCGAACCCCTTCGTCAAGACGCTCACCGTCGGGTTGGTCGTCGCCGCGATCGGAATCGGGACGGCGGCGTTCCAGACCGGCAACATCGTCGGCGGTGCGGCGGGGTTGAGTACTATGACCGGCGTTAGCGAGAACATTTGGGGACCGATGATCGGTCTCGTCGCGGGCGCCTTGCTCTGGACCGGGAACTACAAATTGATCGAACGGGTGTTCATCGGGCTCGTCACCGTCATGGGGCTCGCATTCGTCGCTAACGCGATTATGGTTCGACCGGATCTCGGCGCGCTCTCCGGCGGGCTCGTGCCGACCGTTCCGGAAGGGTCAGCGTACCTGATCGCCGGACTCGTCGGGACGACCGTCGTCGGCTACAACCTGTTCCTCCACGCGAGTACCGTCCAAGAGCGTTGGGACGGAGCGAGCGACCTCGCGGAGTGTCGGACGGATACGATCGCGATGGTCGTCCTCGGCGGAATCATCACAACCTCGATCGTCGTGACCGCAGCGGCGGTGTTTCCGGAGGGGACGGCCATCGACGATGTCGGTGAAATGGCCGACCAGCTCGAGCCGGTCTTCGGCGGGTACGCGTTGACGTTCTTCGCGATCGGCTTGTTCGCTGCAGGCTTTACGAGTGCGATGAGTGCGCCGCTGGCGGGTGCCTACGCTACCGCCGGTGCGCTGGGGTGGGAGCGAGATCTCACGTCCACGCGATTCCGCGCCATTTGGGTGTCGATCCTCAGCGTCGGTATCGTCTTTTCGGCACTCGATTATAGCCCCGTAGAAGTTATCGTCTTCGCACAGGTCGCGAACGGTCTGCTCTTGCCGATCCTCGCAGTATTCTTAATCTACGCGATGAACAACGAGTCGTTGCTCGGAGAACAGACGAACAGCACGCTCCAGAACGTTCTCGGCGGCCTCGTCACGCTCGTCGTAGTTGGAATCGGTCTGCAGACGTTGTACGATCTTCTCGTCCTCTAATCGGAGCACCATCACTATCTATCCAGATCTCACATGAACGAATCAGACATGACGGACGCAGTTGAATCGCACCGAGCAACCGATGAATCAGCATCCTCGAGCCGGAACTACCATTCGAACGCGACCGACACTCGAGTCGGCGTCGACGTGGGTGGCACGTTCACCGACGTGGCGCTCTCGGTCGAGGATCGACTCGTTACCGCGAAAGTACCCACCACGGACGACCAGAGCGTGGGCGTCCTCGAGGGAATCGAGAAGGCCTGCGACCGCGCTGGCATCGAGCCGAGCGAGATCGACGAGTTCGCCCACGCGATGACCGTCTCGGTCAACGCCCTCCTCGAGCGCGGCGGAGCCAAGACCGCGCTGGTCACGACCGAGGGCTTCCGGGACGTCCTCGAGATCGGCAGGCAGGACCGACCCGACCTGTACGATCTCGAGGCCGAGAAGCCCGAGTCGCTCGTTCCGCGCCGTCGGCGGTACGAGCTCGACGAGCGAACGACGCCCGAAGGCGTCGAACGAGCGGTCGACGAGGAGGACGTTCGGGAACTCGCAGCGACCCTGCGAGAGTGCGATGTCGAGAGCGTGGCGATCTGTCTGCTTCACGCCTACGCCGACCCCGAGAACGAGCGAGTCGTCGCCGACGTGCTCCGCGAGGAACTCGAGGTGCCGGTGTCGGCTTCTCACGAAGTCCTCGCCGAGTTCCGAGAGTTCGAGCGAACCTCGACGACGGCCGTCGACGCCTACGTTCGCCCGGCGATCGACAGCTACGTCGGCCGGCTGGTCGAGGAGGCGACCGAGGCGGGCATCCCCGCGCCGCGGATCATGCAAGCAAACGGCGGCATCGCGGACCCCGAAACGGTCCGCGAGCAGGCCGTCACGACGACGCTTTCGGGACCAGCCGCAGGCGTGGTCGGTGCCGCCGCCACGGTGGACGACGACGCGGTTTCGGGGCTCGTCACCTTCGACATGGGCGGCACCTCGAGCGACGTTAGCCTCGTCCGCGACGGCGAAGCGGAACGGACGACCAACTCCGAAATCGACGGGCTCCCGATCCGAACGCCGATGGTCGACGTGAACACCGTCGGAGCCGGCGGCGGTTCGATCGCCTGGGTCGACGCGGGCAGTGCGCTTCGAGTTGGTCCCCGATCTTCGGGGGCCCAACCCGGACCGGCTTGCTACGGCCGCGGGGGAACCGAACCGACGGTGACCGACGCGAACGTCGTCCTCGGCTACATCGGCCCCGAAACTGCTCTCGGCGGGGAGTTCACGCTCGACGTCGAGGCCGCCCACGACGCCCTGGAACGGCTCGCGGACGAAGCCGGACTCGAGAACGCGCTCGAGGCGGCTCGCGGCGTCTACCGCGTCGCCAACGCGACGATGACCCGGACGATCCGCTCGGTCACCGTCGAGCGCGGCCACGACCCGCGGGAGTTCGCGCTCGTCGCCTTCGGCGGCGCGGGGCCGATGCACGCCGCATCACTCGCCGAGAGCCTCGAGGTCGACCGCGTCGTCGTCCCCCGTCCCGGCGGGGTTCTCTCGGCGTTCGGCCTGCTCGCGGCCGACGAGAGCTACGACGCCGTAAGGACGGTCGGCGTCGATCTCGAGACCGCCGATCCGTCCCGCCTCGAGGACGTCTACGACGGACTCGTTTCGGACGTGCTGGCCGACGCCTCCGATCCCGACGTGGCTCGGATCGAACGAACCGCCGACTGCCGGTACGCCGGGCAAAGCTTCGAACTGTCCGTCTCTGCAGGGGAGCAGTTCGACCCGTCCGCGGTCGCCGAGCGGTTCCACGAAGCGCACGAACAGGCCTACGGCTACGCGATGGACGAGGCTATCGAGGTCGTCAACCTGCGCGCGAGCGCGACCGTCGACGGCCCCGACCCGCTCGTCCGCCACGACGGCGAGAGCGACGCTCGGATCGGAACGCGGGACGCACACTTCCCGGACCACGGAACGCGGGAAACCGCGGTCTACGAAAGAGACCGACTCGAGCCGGGCGCGCCGGTCGAGGGGCCCGCGGTCCTCGAGCAAGCCGAGAGTACGACCGTCGTCCCGCCCGCGTGGACGGGCGAGATCCTCGAGGACGGAACGCTCGTCATGACGCAGGACCAGTCAAACGGCGGGGAATAGCTCGATGAGCCAACAGCAAACAGCCACACCGATGACCGACGACTCAATCGATCCGATCACCCTGGAAGTACTGCGAAACCAACTCGAGAGCGCCGCCGAGGAAATGGGCCAGACCCTGATCCGCGGGGCGTACTCGCCGAACATCAAGGAACGCCGCGACTGCTCGACGGCGCTGTTCGACGCCGACGGCCGGATGGTCGCGCAAGCGGAACACATCCCCGTCCACCTCGGCGCGATGCCCGAGTCCGTCGAAGCGGTGCGCGAACACGACCCGAAACCCGGCGACGTGTTCGTTCTCAACGACCCGTTCACCGGCGGGACGCACCTGCCCGACGTGACGATGGTCTCGCCGATCGCCCCAGAGGGCGAGATCGTCGGCTACGCGGTTTCTCGAGCGCACCACGCCGACGTCGGCGGGATGACTCCCGGGAGCATGCCCGCAGGGGCTCGAGAGATCTATCAGGAGGGACTTCGACTGCCGCCGATTCGGCTCGTCGAGAACGGCGAGATCCGATCGGACGTACAGTCGCTCGTCCTCGCGAACGTCCGTAACGCTCGCGAGCGCCGAGCCGACTTTCGCGCACAGCTCGCGGCGAACGAACGCGCCGAAGCGCGCGTCGCCTCGCTGATCGACGAGCACGGTCGAGATACCGTCCTGGCCGGGTTCGACGCCGTGATCGACTACTCTCGAGAACGTATCGTAAGCGAGGTCGAGGAGCTACCCGACGGCGTTTACGAGGCCACCGACGTGCTCGAGGGCGACGGGATCACCGACGAAGACATCAGAATCGAGACGACGGTCACGGTCGAGGGTTCGACGATAACCGTCGACTTCTCCGGAACAGCAGAACAGGTCGAGGGGAACCTGAACGCACCGATCGCAGTCGCTAAGAGCGCGGTCTACTTCGTCGTTCGGTGTATCACCGATCCCGAAATTCCGCCGAACGACGGCTGCTATGCGCCCGTATCCGTCGGCGCTCCCGAAGGATCGTTACTCAATCCGACCGCGCCCGCGGCCGTCGTCGGCGGGAACGTCGAGACGAGCCAGCGGGTCACCGATGTGGTCTTCACCGCGCTGGCGAAGGCCGCGCCGGACCGCGTCCCAGCACAGGGCCAGGGCACGATGAACAACCTGACCATCGGCGCTCGTGACGGCTCCTTTACCTACTACGAGACGATCGGCGGCGGGTTCGGCGCTCGATCCGGCGCGGACGGGATGGACGGCGTCCAGGTCGGGATGACCAACACGCTCAACACGCCGATCGAATCGATGGAGACCGAGTACCCGATGCGGGTCGAACGCTACGCCCTCCGGCCCGGAAGCGGCGGGGACGGGAAATTCCGCGGCGGACTCGGCCTCGAGCGCGCCGTGACGGTCGAAACCGAGTCGACGGTTTCCCTGCTCACCGAGCGTCGTCGCCACGCGCCCGGCGGCGTCGCGGGCGGCGAGGACGGCGCACGCGGGCAGAACCTACTCGAGTTCCCGGACGGTCTCGAAGTTCCTGACGGGGTCAAATTGGCTGAAAATGGCGATTCGGCAGACGAAACGGCGGTCGCCGCGAAGACGACGGTCGACGTTCCCGCCGGAACGACGGTGACGGTTCGAACGCCCGGCGGCGGCGGCCACGGCGATTCCGGCGATCGGGAGCAGGCCGCGATCGACCGCGATCTGGCGGACGAGAAAGCGTATCTCGACGCCGAGAAAGACGAGTGATTCGGACCCATATCCAACGGCGGTACCGATGACCGGAACCGCACCGGCCTGCTAGTCCCCTGGTCGAACACGACGGCGGAACCCGAGTTCGAGCGGACGACGGCCGATAGCGTCACGATCCATTTGGCGCGAATGGTCCTCGAGTCGGTCACCGTCGAGGAACTCGACGCGATAAGCGACGACGCGATCCGCGGCGGGAAACTGCTCGCACATGCCGACGTACGCGGTCGCCTACGCCTACACCATCGGCATCAGCTTTACGGGCCTGCTTCGACGGAGAACTCGAGGACCGACTCGAGGCCGATCTGGGCGTTCCCGTCGTGACGAGTACCGGGCAACGTTGTGGAATGTCGCCCGCATCGTGTCGATCGATATCGACGCGCCGGGTGCGCTCTTCGACGGAAGTTGAATCCCGGATTCGCTTTTCCAGCCGCTATTCGGCTACGGGGCTGGTCTCACCGGTTCCACGGACCCGCGGGAAGCCACTTTTCGATCGCGGGACTGAACTCGGCCGCCATCTGGGCGTCGTCATCGGTAAACGCGTCCGTCGTGAGGAGCGTAAAGACGTAGGCCGCCAGGACGACGATCGGGAGCAACGCGACGACGATGGTATCCGAGTCGATGAAATAGACCACCGGGGCCCCGGCGATCGTCGCGGGAATACCGGCGAAAATTATCTTCCCGAAGTCCTTCGTGAACGGGTGAACCCCGTCGAGATAGTAGAGTTCCCCGATGGTCAGCCCGCCGACGAGAAAGAGCGCCGTCGCCGACCCGATCGCCGCCCCCTCCATCCCGAACAGCGGGACGAGCGCCAGCGAGACGAGGAAGTTCGCGCCGAAGAGGACGAGCGTGTTCGCGAAGACGACCCGGGAGTAGCCCATCCCCTGGAGAAGCGTGCCGTCTGGTCCGCCGAAGGTGACGTTAAACAGGAACGCGAGCGCCAACAACGCGACGACCGCACTCGCCTCGCTGTACTGGGGCGTGTACAACACCGCGAGGTAGGAACTCGCGCCCAGCGAGAGCGTGATCGCGATCGGGAGCGTCAGCCCCGCAATCCACCGGGCGGCGACCCGGAACCGTTCGTTGACCAGTTCCGTGTCCTCTCGAGTCTCGGCGATCAGCGGTTTGAACACCGGAGACAGCGAGTTGAAGATGATCATCAGCCCGGAGCCGAGCATATAGCCGACTCTGTAGATCCCCACGTCGTCCGAATCGAGGAAAAAGCCGAGCACGAAGTAATCGACGTGGCCCATCAGGACGAAGACGACGCTCGTCATCGCCAACGGAACCGAGTAGGTCAACAACGGCTTCGGAGCGACGAACTCGAGTTTCGTCGAGAGCAGGTCCCAGGCCTTGTAGGTAAAGACCATCGCGCCGATCGTGATGGCGATAAACAGGCCGACGACGTACCCGGCGATCAGTCCGAGTAGGCCGAACCCGGACAACAAGAGCGCCGCGGTCACGGTAAACCGGACCAGCGGGCGAACGAGGTCGCGCATGATCACCCGGTACTGGAGCTTCTTGATGCTGTAATAGGAGGTGAGCAAGACGTTGTAGATCGCCAGCATCGGGATCGTCACGCTCAACAGCAACAGTGCGATCTGCATCGACGGCTCCTGAAAGAACTCGCCGACGTACCCGGCACTCGCCGCGAGCGTGAGCGCGACGAGCGAAGAGGTTACAAGAACCGTCGCGGTGACCTGCACGATGACGCCTTTGGCCTTCCCGTGTTCACCCTCGTCCAAGTACTGGGGAACGAAGTAGTCGATAGCCAACGGGAGTCCAAGATTGGCGAACACCTGCATGAACAGGATGACGGACGTCGCCAGCACGAATAGTCCGTACACCGATGGACTCACGAACCGCGTCATCAACATGACGATCGCAAACCCCATCGCTCCGTTGACGACGTTTCCGATGAAGGTGATACTCCCCTGTCTCGCCAGCGTCGACACGCCCGAATCGTGATCGCTCGAGCCGTCCACCCCGCCCGGGTCGCCGCTCTCCCCAGCGACAGCAAAGGAACGGTCCTCGACGTTTCGGTCCTCGAGATCCCGTTCGGCATCGTCGTTCGAGGAGTTGCCGGCTTCCGACCGGTCGTCTTCGAGATCGGTCGCGTCGGTTTCCGTGCGTTCGCCGTTTCCATTTCCGTCGGCCATCTCAGCACCTCACCCAGAGCGTCGATTTCCGGCGCTGTTTCGAAAGCGGGAACGCCTCGACGGAAGCTACCCAGACGTGGAAGCTATCACGGCTACTCGAAGGGGACCGCCCACTCGAGACTCCGGCGAAGGGTTCTTGCAATCGGGTGTGGTCCATGTGCTCGATCAGTTGTCTCTCAGACGCCGGTGACTGGCTCGAGTTCGTACTCCTCGACCTCCGCGGCGCGTTCGCCGAAATCGGGGAATTCAATTTCGAATCCCCACTCCTCCTCCGCGCTGACGTCTTCCTGAACGTTTTCGATGACGCTCTCTAATTCCTCTCCCTCGTCGTCGAAAAACGTCGCCCGAATCTCGACGTAGTTCAGCGTCCGATCCCCGACGTTTCTGGCGACTCCCCAGACGTAGACGCGTTCCTCCTCGGTTCCGGGATTGTCCCGGATCAGGCTATCCCAGATAATTTCGACATCCTCGGGGTCCTGTATCTCCTCGCCGTTGCCGACACAGCCGGGGAGACAGACCGCGAGCACGAGAAACGCGCGACGTTTCATCCTGCGGACTTTTGATCGGTGGTTCCTTGAGCGTTCTGGATACGTACTCGAGTTTTTTCGAGACGAAAACGGAATCAGCGATGAAGTGACGGTCGGCTGTCGTGTTACCGTGTGGATGTCAGGCGTTCAAAACAGCGGCAGTTCTCCGGTCACGCGGTCGACGATATCTTCTTCCGCCGGACCGACCGCCAGGGCAGTCACGGTCCCGGGCTCGAGTTGGGTGTGTCCCGCGTCGCGGACGATCGCTTGTGCGATCCCCCTATGTTCGGCGATTTCGGAGAGTTCGTGGAGTTCTCGTTCGCTGCTTCCCTTGAGAACGATCTTCTTCTGCCCGCCCGATTTCCACTCGCGACGGGTTCGTTTGTCGGCTTTCTCGTAGGCCGATAGCGAGGCGTGGGCGACCTGTGCGGCGAGTTTTCCCTGTCCCATCCCGATATCGGTCCGTGCGACGATGGCCTGTTTCATACCGTCCCTCTCGAGAGCGACCGATATAGGAACGGCGATCGGTTTCGATTCGTGCTTATCCGCCGGCCCGAACCCTGATGCTGGATCGAACCCTGATGCTGGATGCCGCTGTCACTACATATTTCACGGCGCAGTCGCTAGCGAGTACATGGATATTTCACGCCGTACGTTCACCGCAACGGCACTGACGAGCGCCGCTGTCGCCGTTGCCGGCTGTTCCGGCTCGAGCGAGGATGAAATAGCACTCGAGGGCGAGTCGGAGCTTTCGGTTCCGGTTGCGGGCGATCCGGACGCGGATGTGACCGTCATGGTCTTCGAGGACTTCTCCTGTGGCGGCTGTCGCAGTTTTAAACAAAACGTCTATCCGCAGATCCACGACGCGTACATCGAACCCGGCCAAATTCGGTACGAGCATCGCGATTTCCCCAGAACGATCGGTGACGAGTGGTCGTGGCAAATCGCCGGCGCAGCGCGGTCCGTTCAGGATCGGGGCGGCGACGACGCCTTCTGGGAGTTCACGGAGAACATCTACGGCGAGTTCGACGACTACTCGCTCGAGGCTATCGAGCGGGTCGCAGATGAAGCTGGCGTCGACGGATCCGAAGTCGTCGACGACGTGGAGGACGAGCGATTCAGAGACGAGTTAGAGGCCGAAGCGGATCGCGCCGAAGACGCGGGCGTCAGCGCGACGCCGACGGCCGTTGTCGACGGACAGACAGTCGACGAACCGACCTACGACGAGATCGAATCGGATATCGAGGACGCGCTGTAGCCCAGTAGTAACTCAGCAACATTTTCCGTCTGTTCTCTCACCCGTTGCTTCCTCGAGGCAGCCTTTCAGTGACTTTTAATCCCCTCCACTCGAGTCCTCGCACATGATCCTTTCCGACGCGGATATTCTCGAGCGCCTCGAGGAGGGCGACCTCGTTATCGATCCGATCGACGACTACGAACTCCAGATCCAGCCGGCGAGCGTCGACATGCGACTCGGACGGGAGTTCCTCGAGTTCCAGCGGACGAACATCCCCTGCATCCATCCGACCTCCGAGGGAGAAGTCGACGAGTACGTGACCGAGACGTATGTCGAGGACGACGACGACTTCATCTTGCATCCGGGAGACTTCGTCCTCGGCACGACCCACGAACGCGTCGAGATTCCCGCCGATCTGATCGCCCACGTCGAAGGGCGTTCGTCGCTCGGTCGCCTCGCGGTGGTCGTCCACGCGACTGCGGGGCTGTGCGATCCGGGGTATCGCGGGCAGATCACCCTCGAGCTATCGAACCTCGGCTCCGCACCCGTCGCGTTGACGCCGGGGATGCGAATCTCGCAATTGACGTTCACGGAACTCAAAACGCCCGCCGACCGGCCGTACGGAAGCGATCGCGGATCGAAGTATCAGGACCAGGACGGCCCGCAGGCCTCTCGAATCCAGAGCGACGACGAGTTCGGCGGCGACCAACTCGATCGAACGGATTGATGACATCGCTTGCCGTCCGAGTTTGGAGCGGTGGCCGACAGCTATTTTTCTTGACTAGTGTTTCTAGAGAACAAGAGTGATTCCTCCAGCCGACACCGACCTGCTTCAGGTTAGTGTTAATGCGCTCCCGTTCGAGGTCGCGTGGGTAGACTCCGCTGGCGTGATAATTTTTGCCAACGACTCGTGGATGGCGTTCGGAGACGCGAACAGTTCGAACCACGACACTCACTGGGTAGGCGAAAACTATCTGTCCGTCTGTCAGCAGGCCGACGGACCGACAGCTACTGCAGTCGCGGACGGCCTCGAGGCCTTGTTGTCAGGCGATCGGGAGCACTTCCGACTCGAGTATCCGTGCCATCCACCGGACGACCAGCGGTGGTTTCTCCTCGACGCGACGGCGGTAACCTACGACGGCGACCGATACGCCATCGTGAGTCACATCGATATTACGACCCGCAAGCAAGCCGAACTGCAACGGGATCGACAGATCGAACAGCTCGAAACCATCGTAAACGCGGTCTCTCACGACCTTCGAAATCCGCTCAATATCGTCGACGGCTACGCCGAACTGTTGGCGAACGAGGAGACGAACGCGGACGCAGTAGCGGCCATTCGAGAAAGTACCGACCGGATGATCGAGATGGTCGATTCGATACTCGAGTTCGCGCAGACACAACGCGTCAGCGCTCTCACACGGGTCGCGTTGGCAGATGTCGCAGCGAACGCGTGGGCACTAACGCCGACCGCCGACGCCTCGCTCGCGGTCGAATCCTCTCGCTTGTTCGTTGCCGACGAAGCCCTTCTGACACAGCTCTTCGAAGCCCTCTTTCATAACGCCGTCGAGCACGGCGGCTCGTCGGTAACTATCTGGGTCGGAGCGACCGAGGACGGAATCTACGTCGAAGACGATGGATCCGGAATTCGGCCTGCTAAGCGCGCCCAGTTGCAAAATAGCGATGTCTCGCGCGATGCGAAAACCAGATTCGGTCTCGAGGTCGTCCGAGCGATCGTGATCGCTCACGACTGGTCGCTTTCGATTACCGACGGCCGAGCGGACGGCGCGCGAATCGAAATTCGTGATATAGAGCCCACGAAAGTCGCGTGAACGGACGTTCGAATACTGGATCGTATCGGAAGGCGATCTTCGAATGACAACGAATCGGTCCGGATTCGAGCCGGCTCCACCCTGTTGGCTGGACACGAATCTCACAGCAGTGAGCCACAGTTATCCCGCAGCGCTTCCTAGGACGGGTCAACAGATGAAATTCGTCGAAGAGATAGTCGTCGAGGAGTTCTTGCCGACAGTTCGGTCGATGTTAGCCGGCGAACTTCGCGAACGGGGGCTCACACAGAGTGAAGTCGCGTCCGTACTCGGAATTAGCCAGAGCGCCGTTTCGAAGTACGCTCACGGTGACGTAACGATCAATCAGCTGGTCGCAACCGACGAGCGAGTCGAGTCACTCGTCGCCGAACTCGGGGAGGGGCTGGCGACGGGCGATACGACGCCGGTACAGGCGCTCATCGAACTCGAGATCTTGGTTCGCGAACTCGAACGCGGCGGCGACGTTCTCGCGCGGGTTCACGAGGAGGAAGTCCCGGAACTCGCCGAGTACGAATCGAGTTTTCGCGTCCACGATCCGGAAAGTGATCTCCGGGCGAGCGAACGCGTTCTCTCCTCGATCCGACGAGGGCTTCGAATTCTCGAGAACGCGAGCGGTTTTTCGGGACTGATTCCCGCGGTCGGTTCGAATTTGGTCGCGTGCACGCCCGACGCCGAGGGAGTGGACGACGTCGCGGGCGTTCCCGGACGTGTGTTCGATGTGAAGGGGAAAGCGACGGTTCCCGGCGGCCCGGAGTTCGGGGTTTCAGAACACGTGGCAACGGTGTTGCTCGCGGCGCGTCGACACGGTGCCGACGTCTCGGCCGCCGCGAACATCAAATACGATCGGGATATCATCGAGACGCTCGCATCGCAGGGACACGCGACTGCCGAGTTCGACGAGTCTTCAGACATCGCCTCGAGCATCGGTGGAGCGATCGACGCGAATCCGGATGCGACGGTCCTCTATCAAACCGGAGGAATGGGGATCGAACCGATCACGTACGTGCTCGGTCCGGACGCAGAATCAGTCGCTGATACGGTTCGCTCGTTAATTTAAGGGCGGCGGCTGACGTTGGAGGTAGACGAGGATGACCAACACGGGATCGGAAAACGCCCAGGCGTTCTACGGAAGGTGGTCGCAGTTGTACGACTTGCTCGCTCGCAAAACGCCCGGTATTACGACGCTCCGTCGACGAGCGACCAGTGCCTGTCGACTCGAGCCCGGCGATACGGTCGTCGAGATGGGGTGTGGAACGGGTGCGAACCTTCCCTTCCTTCGGGAAGCGGTCGGTCCGGAGGGCACCGTGGTCGGCATCGATTTTACCGAACCCGTCCTCCGGCGAGCTCGCGAGTTGACCGCACCGTACGATAACGTTCACGTCGTTCGTGGCGATGCGACGACGCCGCCGATCTCGGGCCCGGTCGATTCGGTACTCGCCACATTCGTCGTCGGTATGCTGTCGAATCCTGCCGGTGCGGTCGACGACTGGTGCGAACTCGTCGAGAGCGGCGGACATCTCGTGCTCGTCAATGCCGCCCGGAGTCGACGGTGGTACAGTCCGCCGGTAAACGCCGTCTTTCACGCGGTCACGGTTCTCTCGACGCCCCCGACGACGAAGCTCCGATACGACCGTCCGCCGACCGAGCGCCTGGACGAACGCATCGGAGCTGCCCACGATAAACTCCGAGAAAACGCCGTCGCAGTCGCCCACGAGACCCACGCCCTGGGTGTCGTGCGATTGACTGGTGGTCGCCTCGAATGATCCGTGCTATTCTACCGGTTCGACCGACTCGAAAACCACCGGACCTCAACCCCCTTTTTCACTCACTCCGTCGAATATTCTCGGTCGTGCTCGAGGCGACCGTGTCCCGCGACGAACTGAACCGAAACCGGTTCGCTCCGGTCGAGCAAGGCCACCATGACATCGCTAACCCGTTCGAACTCCGGGCCTCGCCCGACCAGAAACGGATCGGTTTTCCAGCGAACGAACTCGTAGTCTTCTAACACCGGCAGATGGCGGTGAACCAGTTGGGATCGAAGCTCCCGTAACTCACACTCGAGTGCGGGGGAGGTTGCGGCTTCGGGGAGTTCGACGAACTCCTCGGAACCGGCGTTCAGGAGCGAAACCAAGACCTGACGTCGTGGTTCGGCCGAGAGCGCGGTGAAAACGTGATCCCTGCGTTCGACACTCTCATTTTCATCCTGACAGGTGGATGTGGGCATAATACCTTATTGTATGATAATGACACACATAATAGTTATGTTTAATTGATTGATTTACCCGCATCTCGACGGTTGTGTCGACCCCCCTACTGAGCGAACCCGGTTCCGAGATTCATTCGAGTGACTCATACTCGAGAATCGGCTCCCGAATTTCGTCGGGGAGGGGTTCGGGTCGCTCGCTTTCCGGATCGAAATGGACGTTCGTCGTCTCGCCGGTCGCCACGACTTCCCCCTCGACGCGGAACTCGTAGGTCATCGTCCAACTCGTTTCGCCGAGTTCGGTTACCGAAACCGCGACCTCGAGGTCGTCGTCGAGCGAAATCGGTCGAGTAAACGAGAGTTCGAGATTGACGATGACGAGTTCGAACTCGGTAATGTCGACGCCTAGCACCGACTCGAGATACGCGAATCTGGCTTCCTCGAGATAGGTCGAATACACCGCGTTGTTGACGTGGTTTAGTCGGTCGATATCG
This sequence comes from Halostagnicola alkaliphila, assembly GCF_055379965.1. NCBI lineage: Archaea > Methanobacteriati > Methanobacteriota > Halobacteria > Halobacteriales > Natrialbaceae > Halostagnicola > Halostagnicola alkaliphila. The sequence goes on from NZ_AP043826.1 coordinate 1,825,809, forward strand.
CGAAACCGAACGGGGATCGACAGCGTAAATTCATCACTCATTTATAGTTGGTGACGGAGCCGTCCGTAAAATGTGCACCGGATTCACGAGACGCGAAACGGGCCGTCGCGCGGGACGCTTACCCACCCGCACAATCTGTCGTTCCGGACTCCTGATTGTGTGTTCGGGCGCGACGAACTCACGACGTCGGTATTCGGGGCACGGAAGAATTCGAGAAGCGGTCCGCCGTTCGTCCTCAGTTGAAACGCCTGTTAACTGTACAGCGATGCGTGCTCGTCACAGAAGACGGGGTCTCGAAGTTGGGCTTCGATCAAGTCCTCGTGATAGTGGGCGTTGAACAACCGGCATCCCTCCTCGTCGCAAAAGGGCTCTCCCGCCACGAGATAGTGAACCGCCTGAAGAACATACCCCTTCAGGGCGTCCGTCGTTCGGGGATCGTTCTCGATCAGAAAATCACCCTCGACGCGGTTCTCGAGCACTTCCCGCGGCGGCGTATCTCCTGAAAGCAGCGCATGGCGCTGTTGTTCCTTGTAGTAACTTTCGGGCTTTGCCGGCGCTTCGTATAGCCCCGGCACGGAGACGAGTCCGGGTTGACCGAGCACGTTCACCCGCTTGTGCCACCGGCCGTCGTGCTCTCCCCAGGTGCCGATCGCTCGATCGAGAATCGGCACGTGGAGCGTCTCGAGATCCCGTTCCTCGGGAGCCAAAGCGTCGTTGAGCGCCCGCTGGATCTGCAGGCCGTCGTAGAGTACACCCCCTGCACGGTCGGGCGACTCGAGGGCTCGCTCTTCGTATCGAATCGTGCCGAGCATCGTGTTGCCCGTGTCACGATCGTACGGAGAGAGCACTCGCGCCTCGGCGAAGCGCTCGGCAAGCTCGTCGGTGCGGTGAACGTCGAGAAATCGATCTCGCACGACGACATCTGCGCCGACCGACGACTCGAGGCGCTTCTCGAGCCAGTCTGCGATCTCCTCGACCTGCGCTTCGGCCGTCGGCACACGGTACAGGACGACTCGATTCATCGCCGGTTCAGTCGTCGGCGGGAGCCGCTCGAGAGCTCAGTTCGACGGGTTCGGCGTCGACCTCGAGCTCGTCGAGTGCGACTTGGGCGGCGCGTTTGCCGGAGACGAGCATGGCACCGAACGTCGGGCCCATGCGCGGCAGTCCGAACGTGGTCGCGGTGGCCATCCCGGTCGCGATCAGGCCCTCGTGGACGAGTCCGGTGTGTTCGACGACGGCGTCTTCGCTCTCGCCGACCCACATCGAGTCGTGGCCGGGCGAGTCGTGGCCGGGCGCGCCGTAGGTGTCGCTGTCGGTCTGATCCATGACCTCGCCGCGGTCGCGGGCGTCCTGGATGCCCGGCGCGTCGAGGACGCCGCGCTCGTCGAGCTTGGTGACCGCCATCGCGTCGTGACCCGTCGCGTCGATGACGAGATCCGCTTCGACGGCGATGGGATCGACGCAGGTGATCTCTCGAGGCAGGGCGTGGACGGGCGTCCAGTTCATGACGATGCCGCCGACGCGGTGGTTCTCTCGGATGACGATATCCGTAAACTCGGTCATGTTTTGCATCTTCGCGCCCGCGTCGCAGGCGGCCTTGATTAGACCGGAACACGCCTCCGGACCGTTCGCGACGTAGAGGTCTTCGCTGTCCTGGGACTCCTTGTAGGAAACGTCGAGTTCGTCGAGAACCTTCTGGGCCGGGCTCCGAACGGTGACCTTGTTCATCAGGAAGCCGCCGAGCCAGAAGCCGCCGCCCAGGTAGTTGTTCTTCTCGACGACCATTACCTTCACACCGCGCTCGGAGAGCTCCTTCGCGGCCGTCAGGCCGGACGGACCGCCACCGACGATGATGACGTCCGAATCCGAGAAGTCCATGAACTCCTCGGTCCATTCCTGTCCGATCGCTCGTGTTACGTCCGCTTCGCCGACGTCGCTGAATTTTTCGAACTCGCTCATACAACTAGGTAATAACACTGAGTAGTGAAAAGAGTATCGAGTTTCTCGGCCGGCAGTTCGTTCCCGGTTCTACTGCTTTCGATAACGGCCCCATCGCTTCCGAGCGGGCCTAAACGGTTTGAGAGTCGAAAAAAGGGGTCTCACTCCATCGATCCGTCGAACTCCTCGAGCGGCGGGACGGCCCCCACTTCCTGAAGGAGGCCCAGCGCGTCGTAGTTCGTCCACATCTCGGTGATTTTCCCGTCTTCGACGCGGTACATCTCCATCCCCGACACCGAAACCCGTTCGTCGGTCGGTTCGATGCCCATGAACGGTCCCTCGTGGGTCCCCTGGGCGGTGTATCGGAGCGCGACCATTTCGCCCTCGCCGATCACGGCTTCGACCTCGTAGGTGACGTCGGGGAATGCTTCTCGATAGGTCTCGACGTACCCTCTGTACTCTTCACGGCCCTGCTGTTCGTCACCCGCGGACGGATCGTGCAGGACGAACGTCTCCGCAAATATCTCGTCGATCGCATCGAGGTTTCCATCGGTCCAGATCTCCTCCGGGTCGCGCCGAACGAGCGTTTTCGGTTCTGTTGTCATTGGAATCCGCCGTCTCGCGGCCGACGCACTCGTCGGATTCGACCGACCGATTGGCGAAGCGCCGAACCGGTATCCTTCGAGTCCGCGGCCCTCAGAACGGCTCGGAGCCCTACCATCGACGAGCTTGTAAACCTAGCACGGCTCGAGCGCAGCAGGCTCGAATCACCGATTCACCAACGTCTTTTGACGTTCGAGCCGTTGGACTAACTATGATCGACGATCCGCACGGAACCCAGCCGATCGAGCGAGCCGGAGCCGACCTCGAGGAAGCCGGCGCGGCGATGATCCTCGTTCACGGTCGCGGGGCTCGCGCGCAGGGTATGCTCGAGTTCGCGAACGAATTCGCTCGCGACGATATCGCGTACCTCGCGCCGCAGGCACACCGAGGGACTTGGTATCCGAACTCGTTTCTCGCGCCGCTCGAGGACAATCAGCCCCATCTCGATTCCGCGCTCGCCAAACTAGACGACGTCCGCGAGACGGTCGAATCTGGGGGGGTTCCGCTCGAGAAGACGATACTCCTCGGCTTCTCCCAGGGCGGCTGTCTTTCGACGGAGTACGCGGCTCGAAACGCGGACCGATACGGGGGCGTCGTCGCGCTTTCGGGCGGGTTAATCGGACCCGAGGGAACGCCGCGAGACTACGACGGGTCGATGGACGGAACGCCGGTCTTCATCGGCTGCGGCGACCAGGATCCGCACATCCCCGTCGAACGAGTTGAGGAGTCGATTCGAGCCTTCGACGACCTCGAGGCCGAGACCGAGAAACGGATCTACCAAGGCGTCGGCCACACGGTGCTGGAGGACGAACTCGAGTACGTGCGCGAACTCGTCGACGATATTACGGAGTAAACGGGTTCTGCTCGCCGGCAGAGAGTGATCGGTTTTTGATCGGCGTTTTTCGTTACGGAGTCGATCGCTCCTGATACGTCACACGTGTAGCCAGAGCGCTGCACTCACGAGTATAATCGTCAATACCGCACCACCGACGATCGCCGTTCGTTCCTCGAGCGGGCCGGGGTGATAGGCGAGAAGCGGCAGTACGGCACAGCCCAGAGCAGCGCCGATCAGCGTCCCGATCCGCACTGAGCTATCGGTAACGAGCGAGACGGCGATGAACGCGACGAGCGCACCGACCATCGCGAGCAGCGTACTTCGGAGCGGAGACGGCTTCATACAAAGTGGTGAAAACGGGTCACTATATGATATGCGATATAGTTGTTACCTTCGAGCGATTCTCTCCACGTCGGATGTAGGCCGCCGCCTCGAGAACGAACCGATTTAGTCCCGGCGGCCAAAGCCGTTCCCAGTACGAACATGCGTCCTGCCCATCCAACCGAAGCCGCCGTCGGCATGGAGTATTACGTCAGCGACGCCGACGGGGTCGGCGGTCGCTTGCGCGACGCCGATGACCACTTTCGCGTGCGCGAACTCGAGCGGTTCTCGACCGAGCCCGTCGACGCGTCGACGGACGCCTATCCGCACCTCGTCTTTCGGGCGACGCTCACGGCCTGGGATACGAACGACTTCGCGTCCCAGCTCTCGGACGCGCTGGGAGTCAGCCGCGAACGAATCAACTGGGCCGGAACCAAGGACAAGTACGCCGTTACGACCCAGCTGTTCTCCGTCTACGAGACCGACCGGAACGAGTTGCCGAACGTGAACGGTGCCGAGATCGAGGTGCTCGGGAGGGCGGGCCGAGCGCTCGAGTTCGGCGACCTCGCGGGAAACGCGTTCGAACTCGTCGTCAGCGGCGCCGAGCGGCCCGAAAACGCAGCAGTGATCACCGACGAACTCGCCGAATTTGGTGGAACGAACGGCGGCGAGAAAGACGACGACGTGAGCGACGACGAAGACGGCTCGTCGATATCCGTCGCGGTCCCCAACTTCTTCGGTCAGCAACGCTTCGGAAGCCGTCGGCCCGTCACCCACAAAGTCGGCCTCGCGATCGCTCGAGACGACTGGGAGGGTGCGGTGATGGCCTATCTCGGTAATCCGTCCGAATCCGAGCCGGACGGGACCCAAGAGGCCCGTGAGTTCGTCGACGAAACGCGCGACTGGCAGGAATCGCTCGATCGGTTCCCGAACCGCCTTCGGTACGAGCGCTCCATGTTGCACGAACTGGCCGAACACCAGAGCCAGGAGTCGGGAGAGCCGGGGCCGGAGACGTACCGGGCGGCACTCGAGCGCGTGCCATCGAACCTCCAGCGGCTGTTCGTGCACGCGGCCCAGTCCTACGCGTTCAACCTGATGCTGAGCGAGCGCTTAGAGCGCGGCCTTCCCTTCGACCGACCGGTCGAGGGCGACGTCGTCTGTTTCGCCGATCGAGACGCACCCGAGGCGCTCGAATTGCCCGACGTCGATCGAGAACAGCGCGTAGACGAACGCCGCGTTCGATCCGTCACCCGCCACTGCGAGCGAGGACGAGCGTTCGTCACGGCACCCTTAGTTGGCACCGAGACGGAACTCGCCGACGGCGAACAGGGCGAGATCGAACGAGACGTGCTCGAGGAACTCGGACTCGAGCCCGGCGACTTCGATCTCCCCGGCGAGTTCCACTCGACTGGGACCCGGCGCGCGATCCTCGTTCGGACCGACCTCGCCCTCGAACGCGAGCCGTTGACGCTCTCGTTCGCCTTGCCGAAGGGATGCTACGCGACGGTCCTCTGTCGCGAGTATCTGAAAGTCGATCCAATCGAACTCGGGTAAGGTACACGAAGCAGTTCGAGAGACGACCATCCCGTCGCTTCCGAACGTGCCGTCCTTCTCGAGCGAAAGCGCGGGCGTTTTACACGAACGGCATCAAACGGGCACAGAGCCATGGAGTGTCGCCACTGCGCGTCGCCGCTCGAGAAACCCGGAGACTTCTGTCTGGTCTGTCGGGAGGAAAACACGGAGCGGATCGTTCTCGAGGCGGGTCGCGAGCGGGCGACGATCACGATGCTCACCGACGAGGCGGTTCTCGGCGAGACGACCATCACGACGGTTCCCGAAACCGGCGAGGAAGAAACTGTCGAGTTTCGGAACTTCGCGGAACTGATCGGCGACGAAATTCGGCGAAAGCGCCCGGAGGAAGTCTACGCTGCGGGCGATCGACCGGTTATCCGCGCCGTTCGAAACACCCTCCACCACACGTTCTACCGCGTCGACGACGAGGATCCCGTCGAAGCCGTCATCGAGCGAAACGGGGAGCGAGCGCTCGACGTCGTCGATTTGCCCCTCAAGGAGAAAATCGGCGGGAGCCACACGACGCTCATCGGCGGGCGAACGGGAATGCGGGCCATTCAGACCGTCGCGGGCCACCCGCACGTCAAGAAAGTTATCCCCGGACCGATCGACGCCGGCGGGAAAGGGTCGCAGTCGGGGTTGCGCGCAAAAGTCACTCGAGCCGACGACGGCGGAAACATTCGCCTCCTTTTGCGAGACGGCTCGAGCGTGCAGGAAAACCGGATCGTAACGACCGCTCGCGACCGAGAGATGGGAGAACGGGTTCGAGACGATCTCAACGACGTGCTCGACGAGGAGGAGTTTCAGTAGCTCGAGCGCGCACCGAACCACGTTGAGAGCGATCGAAGGAGTGTCAGTCGGTTTTCGCTCACCTCATCGCCGATCAATTTTCCGACTCGATGGAAGAGACAGAACCTGCTGGTTGTCAGTCACTTATCCGGCAAGCCGTAATTAGATGTAATTACGATGCTCGAGCGCGCTGACCTCATCCTGGCTGTGATTCCGATGCTCGCGATGAGCGGACTCCTCGTTCGAACGCTCATCGCCATCACCGGCATCGGAACGGGACTGCTCGCCGCACCGCTCGCGCCGGCCGGCTACCTGGCCGCACTCGGCGTCGTCGTCCGCGAACTGCTGTGGGCCCCCGTCGCGAGCGAGGAGGCGAACGGACGAGCGTGACTCAACAGCTTTATGAATCCGCTGGGGATAGTTTACGATACTATGAGCAACAACTCTGGGATCGTCGGTAGCGCTGGCCGATTCGGTGCACGCTACGGGCGCGTCGCCCGACGACGAGTGAGCGAGATCGAAGCCGACATGGAAAACGCAGCGGTTGACGGCGACGACGTTACCCGCGTCGGAACCGGGATCTGGAAGAACGACGAAACCGGCGAAGTGTTCACCGGCGGTGCCTACCGCCCACAGACGCCGGCCGGCAAAACCGTAACTCGATCGATTCGAGCCGCGCTGTCCGAAGACGAGAGCGAAAACTAACGACCTTACAGAGCCAGTTCACCATGAGCTACAAATGTTCCCGCTGTAAACGCGACGTGCAACTCGACGAGTACGGCGGCGTTCGCTGTCCGTACTGCGGACACCGAGTCCTTCTCAAAGAGCGCAGCCGCGACGTCAAAGAAGTCGACGCCCACTAACCGCGTGTCTTCTCACGGCGCAACTCTCGAGTTCGACTACGAGAGATCCTCTCGGGCGCGTATCGTCGCCGAAAGCGTTTCTCGCGAGATCGGCGAAATCGACGACGAACGATCTCGAACAACGATCTCCCGTACCGGTGGGACCGTCCTCCTCGAGATCGAAGCTGCAGACGTCGTTGCCCTTCGAGCGGCACTCAACACCTGGTTTTCGCTGATCGATATCGCGGAGGAAACCGCCACTGTCAGTGAACGATTCGTTTGACATCCCCCTCGCAGTGAACGGAGAGGGACCTTCGGTCCCTCAAGCAGTCGGGCGTAGCCCGACGACGGCGAGGCTTTCTCCTTGCTTCTCCGTAATCGAAGCCGATAGCGGCGGTCAAGACGAGGTGCAATCGATCTCCGAACGCAAAGCTTGGCTTTATCAGTCCGGAGGGCTTCGGTCGAGGTATGCAAGGCAATCTACCACCGGAAGCCCAGGAGAAAATCGAGGAACTGCAGGACCTTCAGGAGACCGCCCAGACGGTCGCCGTCCAGAAGCAGGAAGCCGAATCCTCGCTCACCGACGCCGAGAACGCACTCGAGGAACTCGAGAACATCGAGGGCGACACGACCATGTACCGACAGGTCGGCGAACTCCTCGTCGAAACCGAGTACGACGAAGCCGAAGACGACCTCGACGAGAAGGTAAACGACCTCGAGATTCGACTCGAGACCCTCGAGAAGCAGGAAGAACGCGTCCAGGACCAGTTCGAGTCCTTGCAGGGCGAACTCGAAGAGATGCTCGGCGGCGCTGGCGGCGGCATGGGCGGTCCGGCAGGCCCAGGCGGCCCAGGCGCAGGCGGCGCGTAAGAACGAATTGCGCTGAGGCAAGCGGATTCGACTCGAGACGAAATTCGGCCACGAACTCCCCAACTTTTGGGGCTTCATAACCCACAACAACTGAACCAGCAATGGACACAGATACGAAAGCGGAGTCAGAACCCGACCCGGAAACGGTCGTCCAGACTGCATCCGACGCCGCGGAAGGGCTCATTTTCTCGCGGTACAAGCAGTCGGCGGTCCGCGATTGTGACGTCACGGTCGTTTTCGAAGATGGCGTGTTAGAAATCGACGTCTACCTTGACGCACCCGAAGACGCGGACGACCCCGAAGCGGTCGCCGACGAGGCGGCACTGGCAGGACGGTCGGCAGTCGACGAGTTGTTCGAGGGGTAACTCGCGCTTTTCACCGGAGCGTCACTCTTGTCACCGGAGCGGCCTCGGCCGCATCGATCGGCGATGTCGAACCCGACTGACGGCCAACACTTATCCGCTGTTCTGTGGTGCATGGTGACGCAATGCCGGACACCCAGCCGAACGTCCTTTTGATCCACTGTCACGATATCGGTCAGCATCTCGGCTGTTACGAAGCGGATATCGAAACGCCGAACCTGGATTCGCTCGCCCGCGATGGTGCCCTGCTCGAGGAACACTACGTCAGCGCGCCACAGTGTTCGCCGAGCCGTGGCAGTTTAATGACCGGCCAAATGCCACACGTCAACGGGCTGATGGGGTTAGCACACGGAGAGTGGGAGATCGAGTCCGGTCGACGAGTGATGCCACAGTACTTTAACGAAGAAGGGTACGAAACGCACCTCTTCGGCCTGCAACACATCGCGCAGGATACCGACCGACTCGAGTACGAGTACGTCCATTCGGAAGGGAATCTCTACCCAGGCGTTTCGCCGGAGGTTCACCAGGTGAACCGCGCTCGCACGGTTTCCTCCGTCGTGTCGACGTTTCTCGAAAAGGAACTGTACGAGAACCCGTTTTTCGCGTCGATCGGCTTCTTCGAAGCCCACCGCGCCGAGGAGGAGAACGGACGATTCGGGTTCGAGACCGACTTTTACGGCTGTGACGATCCGGACGACGTGCAGCCGCTCCCCTACCTCCCCGACAGGCACGGCATTCGTCGCGACCTCGCTGCAATGCGACGGATGATATACGCCATCGACGATGCCGTCGGCACGATTCTCGACGGGCTCGAGGAGAACGGGGTCGCCGACGAAACGATGGTGATATTCACGACCGAACACGGCATCGCCTTCCCTCGAGCAAAGGGGTCCTGTTACGATCCGGGTATCGAGGCAGCCTTTCTCGTGCGATATCCCGGCGTTATCGAACCGGAGCAGCGCTACGACGAACTCATCAGTAACGTCGACGTGTTGCCGACGATTCTCGAGTGTATCGGGGCCGATATTCCCGATGACCTCTGCGGACGAAGTTTCTATCCACTTATTAGTAGAGACGGGGAAGAAACGCGAGAACGCGACGAGAGCTACGAGGAACGCGATCGGCTGTTCGCCGAGATCACCTGGCACGACATGTACAACCCGGTCAGAGCGATCCGAACGAAGCGATACAAGTATATCCGGAACTTCTGGCACCTGCCGAAAGTCTATCTGACGGCCGACATCTTCTCGAGCCTCGCGGGACGAGAAGTCCGCGAGGAGTTCGCGACCCCACTGCGAGCCTACGAGGAGCTGTACGACCTCGATAACGACCCGCAGGAGGGCCAAAACCTCATCTACGAACCGCAGTACGAAGACGTCCGTCTCCGACTCGCATCGAGGCTCCGAGAGTGGATGGAAGACACCGACGACCCGCTACTCGACGGGCCGGTTGCGCCGGGCGATTACGACGAGATGGTTTCGTGGCCGGAGCAGAACGAAAGCGACTGAGAGCGGGAGTTCGTCTGGCTCCGGCCGACTCGGTTTTCGGGATCATCCGGTTTACGAGACGCCCACGTGTACCACGAGGCGGATCACGAGACGATCCGAGTTATAGGACAATATGCTTCACCCGTCCGACCGATAGTTTCACGACTGCGTAGATCAGCGGAGACCCGATCATGAACACCCAGTTAACGGACCCTCGGACGAGCGCCTCGTACGCCAGAATTGTCACCCCGAATAGTAGCGCCTCGTACGCCAGAATTGTCACCCCGAATAGTAGCGCCTCGGCGAAATGCTCTCGCCGCTCGTGGTTTCGCATACACTGGACGTGTGATCCCACGATGATAACCGTTCGAGTCACTCGTCTGTTGGGGCAGATTCCGCAACTGAACGCACGGTCTCGACCGACAGCGACGACAGCGAGACTAATTCGCCATCCGTCTCAGCGGCGACGAGTTCCGAGAGCCCCGCTCGAGAGTCGTCTCCGGCGTCGACGACGACGACCGACGCACCGGCCGACCCGAGCCGTCGGGCCGCCCGCCGCGTCGCATCGGTCGGGCTCTCCGTTTCACCCGCGACGTTCGCGCCCCCGTCGGTGACGAGGACGACGACCGAGGCGTCGGATTCCGTCCGCTCGAGTACTGCTCGAGTCGTCTCGAGCCCTGCCGGAAGCGGCGTTCGGTCGCCGGAGGGGAGGTCCTTCAGATGGCGGGCGGCCAGCGTGACGCTGTTGGTCGGCGGCAGGAGCACGTCGGCGTCGTCTCCGGCGAACGCCACGAACGCGACCTCGTCGCGGTGCTGGTAGCTATCCCGAAGCAGGTCGAGGACGACACCTTTCGCCGTCCGCATTGCCGGGCGCATCGAGGCGCTCGCATCGACGGCGAAGACGATCGTTACCGCGGCGTCGCCGCTCCGGACGGATTGTCGGAGGTCTCGCTCTCCGACGCTGGATTCGCCGCGACTCGCCGCCGATCGAACGGATGCGGCGGCGTCGATCGATCCTGAATTCTCGTTCGCTGTTACGGGCTCAGTGCGAACGCGGGCCCCGCGGCCGTCGGTAGTTGGGGTCGTGCTCGCTCGAGAGCCGCCGGGCGCGTTTCCGGGCGTCTCGCGGGGATCGACCTCGAGATCCGGTGCGGCGGCGTCCCCGATATCTGTGCGTTGACCGGGGAGTAGCGGCGTCGCCGTTTCGTCGTCGGTCCCGTCGTCACCGCTCCTGCCGGTTCCGTCGTCACTGCTCCCGTCATTTTCGTCGTGACCGTCGTCGCCGCCACTTCCGTCTTCACCGGCCTCGGAGTCCGATTCTGTGTCGGCTTGCTGTCCAGTTGGTGTGGAAGACCCTGATTTGTTCTCTTCACCGTCGGACGAACCGTCCGCCGATGTCGGTTCCGGCGTCGATTCGGGCGTTCGCTCGCCTTCTCCGTCAGAATCGGTGTTGCAGGGAGAACCTCCTCGGTCTCGAGAGTCGCTCTTGTCGTCTCTGGACTCCTCACTTCCCTCTTTCTCGTTTCCCGCCTGCTCGTCGCTCCCTCTCTTGCTATCGTCAGAACCATCGCGATCACCGTGCTCTGCTTCCGCTTCGTCCTCACCGTCGGACGAGTCGTCGAACTCGTCTTCGAGCAACTCGTCGAGATCCGGCGTCTCCTCGAACGGCGTGCTTCGGAGCCGATGTGGGAGGGTATAGAACGCCGCCTCGTGAACGTCGGGTTCGATGACGGTCGTGCGGCCCTCGAGCGCCGCCAGCGTTCTGGCCGTTCGGGCCGTCGCGACGTCGCCGCGGTGGCCGTCGACGCCGGCCTCGAGACAGAGACGAGCGATGTCGGCTTTGAAATCGATCGGGAGTTCGACGGCCGATAACCGTTCTCTGGCGTCATCGAGGTCCCTTCGAAGCGTTCGAACGTCGTCTGCGTAGTTCGAGTTCGAGTCCGAGCTCGAGCCGTCGCCCTCGAGTCCGAGCGAGCGGTCGATAATCTCGACGCGCTCTTCGACCTCGCGACAGCCTTCGACGGTCGCCTGAAGCGCGAACCGATCTCGAAGCTGTGGCCGGAGGTCGCCCTCCTCGGGGTTCATCGTTCCGATGAGCGTGAACTCGGCGGGGTGGGAGACGCTCATCCCGTCCCGTTCGACGGTGTTGACGCCGGAGGCCGCCGCATCGAGGATCACGTCGACCAGGTGGTCCTCGAGTAGGTTCACCTCGTCGACGTAGAGGATGCCGCGGTGGGCTCGAGCGAGCAGGCCGGGATCGAAATCGGCCTCGCCGGCGAGCGCATCTTCGACCGAAAGGGTCCCGACGACGCGGTCCCGGGTGGCTCCGAGCGGGAGGGTTACGAGCGGAACCGGTCGCGTCTCGACCGGTAATCCCTCTCGAGACTCGTTCGTCCCGCGTCGGTTCGCACGCTCTCGACACTCGGTACACTGCAGACGCGGGTCATCGGGCGAACAGCCGTACGGACAGTCCGCGACGATCCGTTGTTCGGGAAGCAGGTCGACCAGTGCACGAACGGCCGTCGATTTGGCCGTTCCCTTCTCCCCGGAAACGAGCGCACCGTCGAGTTCGTCGTTGACGGCGACGGCGAGCAACACCCGCTTGAGGTCCTCCTGTCCGACGATCGCTGGAAAGGGCAGTGACGATACCTTTTTGTCTCCAGCGTTTGCAACCATGCTTGAGCTAATACAACAGAGGTTTAAAAACACGATGACATCTATCGGGATTTACACTGCGACCGAGAACGAGCTCGGCTCGATCGGCGAGGCCGCAGACCGCCTCGAGGGCGTCGACCTCGTCGTCAGGTCCGAGTCGGATCTGGACGACGAGACGTCGATCGAGGCGTTCGTCGACGAGCTCACTGAAGCGACGGCTGCGATCTTCTGGCTCCACGGTGCCGAGGACAGCATGCCGGGATACGACTACGCGACGGCCGAACTCGAGGACGCGGGCGTTCCACTCGTCGTGAAAGCGACCGGCGACGCCTACGCGTTCGAGGATACGACAGTCGGCGATTCACACCGGGATTTGGCCTACGAATACCTCGAGAAGGGAGGGACGATAAACGTCGAGAACCTGTGTCGGTTCCTCGTCTCGGAATACGGCGAGGGTGCGGATGGCGACCGCCACGGCACCTACAGCGACCCCACCGCGCTCCCGACCGAAGGGGTCTACCACCCCGACTATCCGGGAGTCGAGTACGAGGATCTCCTCGAGACCTTCGATCCGGATCGGCCGACGGTAGCCGTCTGGTTCTACGAATCGCACTGGACCCACGAGAACACGCGCTACGTCGACGCGCAGGTCCGGGCGCTCGAGGAACAGGGTGCGAACGCCTTGCCGATTTTCTGTAACCCGGCGACTGACACTGAGGAACAGGAGGACGCCGAGTGGGTAACCGATACCTGGCTCATCGGTGAACAGGGAGAACCGATCGTCGACGCTGTCCTCTCCTCGTTCATGTTCTCGCTCTCGATGGACGAGCGCGGACGGAGCGCCGACGACGAAGGGAGTTCCGCGGAGGACGTCTTCCTCGACCGCCTCGGCGTACCGGTCCTTCAGACGATCACGACGATGCGTTCGCGCTCGAGATACCAATCGAACGATACGGGCGTGATGGGCTTCGAACTCGCCCTTTCTGTCGCGCTCCCGGAGTTCGACGGCAACGTCATCACCCACCCGATTTCGGGCAAGGAACGCACCGACGACGAGGCGGGGATCGGGAGCGCGCCGAAACACCACTACCCGATCGAGGACCGGATCGACCACGCGACAAGGCTCGCGGTAAACTGGGCCGAGCTTCGCCACACGCCCAACGAGGAGAAGAAGGTCGCCGTCGTCCTGCACAACTACCCGCCGAGCGACGACGGGATCGGGACCGCGTTCGGCCTCGATTCACCCGAGAGCACGGTGAACTTGCTCGAGGAACTCGACGCCCGAAATTACGATCTCGGCGGCGAGATGCCCGAAGACGGCCAGACGCTCGTCGAGAAGCTGACCGCACAGCTCACGCTCGAGGATCGGTGGGTTGCGCCGGAGGACGTTAGGGATCTCTCGGTCGATGTCGTCTCGAGCGATCAGTACGCCGACTGGTTCGCCGACGCGGACGAGCGGTTTCGGGAAAACGTCCTTGAGGAGTGGGGCGAGGCGCCGGACCGACCGTTCGCGATTCCGGGGGTCGAGTTCGGCAACGTGCTCGTCACCGTCCAGCCCCCGCGCGGGTTCGGGATGGATCCCTCGAAGGTGTACCACGATTCTGACCTCCAGCCGCCCCACGACTACTACGCGTTCTACGGCTGGATGCGCGACACCTACGACGCCGACGCGGTGGTTCACCTAGGAACCCACGGGAGCCTCGAGTGGCTCCCCGGCAAGACCGTCGGCCTCGACGGCGAGAGCGCGCCCGACCGGTTGATCGACGACCTGCCGAACGTCTATCCCTACATCGTGAACAACCCCGGTGAGGGGACCCAGGCCAAGCGTCGATCCTACGCCGCGATTGTCGACTACCTGACGCCAGTCATGCGAAACGCGGGAACCTACGACGAGTTATCCGAACTCGAGGAACTCGCGAACCAGTACCGTGAAGCGGGGATGGAAGACGCCCGCGCGGACGACGGCGACCACCTCGAGACGCTTATACGAGAAAAAGTCGAGGAGCTCGATCTCGCGGTCGAGTTGGGGATTACGGGAACGATCGACGAGAAGGTCGACGTTCGCGGCCCCGAGGAGTCGGGAACGACGCTCGCGGAAGGCGAAGTTTCGGGTGATTCTCTCGAGATCGACGACCTCGTCGAACGGATTCACGAGTACCTCACGGACGTCAAGACCACCCAGATTCGGCTTGGACTACACACGATGTCCGAACCGCCGGAGGGTGAGCGCCTCGTCGAGTACCTGGTCGCGCTCACGCGACTCGAGAACCCGGGTGCGCCGAGCCTTCGCGAGAGCGTCGCCGGCGTGCTGGGAATCGACTACCAGACGATGCTCGACTCGCCGGGAGTCTACGACGACGACCTCGGGATGACCTACGCGGAGGCGTCGGATCGCGTCTTCGAGACCAGCGTCGGGCTGCTCGAGACGCTGGCGGAACACGAGTTCGACGTGCCCGAATCCGAAGTGGACGGTGGGCCCGATGACGAGGTCAACATGAACCTGCTCGTCGTCGACCTCGAGACGATCGGCAACGCGCGGGCGAAATCCGGCGCACACGACAACCTTCGGAAAGCGCTTTCGTACATCTGCGAGGAAGCTCAGCCTCGTGTGCAGGGGGCCGAAGACGAGATTCCGCGAACCGTAGATGCCCTCAACGGAGAGTACGTGCCGCCGGGCGGCTCCGGTGCGCCAACCCGCGGCGGCGTCGACCTGCTCCCGACGGCGCGGAACTTCTACACGCTCGATCCGCGAAAGGTGCCGGCGAAGGCCGCCTGGCAGGTCGGCAGTGAAGTCGCCGAAGGCGTGCTCGAGCGCCACTATTCGGAAACCGACGAGTATCCCGAGGAAATCGGCGTCGTCGCCTGGGGGACGCCGACCGTTCGCACCCGCGGCGAGACGATCGCGCAAGTGCTCGCGATGATGGGCGTCGAGCCGCAGTGGACCGACGCGGGTCGGATCGACGACGTAGAGCCGATTCCGCTCGAGGAGCTGGATCGACCCAGAATCGACGTGACGACGCGCGTTTCGGGGCTCTTCCGAGACGCGTTCCCCGCCGCAGCGGGCGTCATCCACGACGCTGTTGACGCCGTCGTCGACCTCGACGAGCCACTCGAGATGAACTACGTCAAGAAACACGTCGAGGAGGAGCAGGCCGAACTCGAGGACGAGGAGGGACTCGATGCGAAAGACGCACGGAAGGCAGCCAAACACCGAGTCTTCACCACAAAACCCGGCGGTTACGGTGCCGGGACGAACAAGGCCGTCGACGAGGGGAACTGGGACGACCGAAGCGACCTCGCGAGCGTCTACGTCCAGTGGGGCGGCTACGCGATGGGCTCGAGAGGGAAGGTCAGCGACGCCCACGCGTCCTTCGAGCGCCGGCTCTCGAGCGTCGACGCGACGGTCAAACTCGAAGACACGATGGAGCAAGACGAGTTCGACTCCTCGGACTGGTACGCCTTCCACGGCGGCTTTATTTCGGCCGTGAGCGAGATTTCGGGCGAGGAGCCGGCATCCTACGTCGGCGACTCCTCCGATCCGGACAACGTCGACGTGTACACGAACGAGGAGAAGGTCCGCAAGTCGATGCGGGCCCGCGTGTTGAACCCTGATTGGCTCGAGTCGATGGAAGAACACGGCTACAAAGGCGCAGGCGATCTTTCGACGACAGTCGACGTGACCCTCGGCTGGGACGCCACGACGGGTGTCGTCTCGGATACGCTCTGGGAGGAGGTCGCCGAGAAGTTCGCCTTCGACGAGGACCGCCAGGAGTGGATGCGCGACGTGAATCCGTGGGCGCTCGAGTCCATCTCGGACACCCTGCTCGAGGCGATCGACCGAGACCTATGGGACGCCGACGAGGAAACCGTCGATCGACTGCGGGACATCAACCTGAGCGTCGAGGGCGACCTCGAGGCGCGAACGACCAACGAGGTCGTCGGCGCGGAGGTGACGAACGATGACTGAGGGCGAGCGCCTCGAGTCTGACGGCGGCCAGGAGTACGCCGATCTGGGCGCGACGACCCAGAACGCGATGGACATCGCGGAGACGAGCATGAACATCGTCCGGCAGTTCGTCCCGGACGAAACCCTGGCCGATCGCATCCGCCAGAAGTCCGTCCACTCGATGGGCGACATCGAGTTCCAGCACCTGATCGAATTTACGGGGAGTGACGAACTCGGAGACGACGAAGATGCGCCGGTTCGGGCGGGTGCGAAGGCGGTTCTCGCGGAGTCGACCATCGTCACCGACATCACGATGTCCAAGGCCGGAATTACGGGCCGCGGTCACAACTGCGAGAAGCGCAAAGCGATCGGCAACGGTGCCGAGTTGGCGAAGGAGACCGGGATGACCCGGACCGCTGCCTCGGTACTCGAATTGGACAAGCAGGGTGTCTATGACGACGCCATCGCGGTCGTCGGGAACGCGCCGACCGCGGCGTTCGCCCTCGCGGACTGTATCGAGAACGGCACGCGTCCGGCCGCCATCGTCGCGACGCCCGTCGGCTTCGTCAAGGCCGAGGAGAGCCGCGTGCGGATCCGCGAGATCAGCGAGGAGTACGACGTGCCGGCGATCACCAACGTCGGCCGCCGCGGCGGAAGCGGATTGGCGGCCGCGCTGACGAACGAACTGATCCACGTCGCGAAAGACGTTCGGACGGACGACCTCGAGTTGGCCCTCAAGGCTGGCGAGAGAGCGACAGAAACGACCGACGAGGATCGATGAGCGACGAGTACGACCTCGAGGCGGGCCCGGATCCGGCGACGTTCGCCGCGGCGAGTTCGGAACCCGACATCGACGAAGAGGAGGACGAACCCGTCTACGCCGTCGGCGTCGGCCCCGGGAACCCGGAATACCTCACGCCTCGAGGACGCCGCGCGATTCGGGAGGCAGACGTGGTCGTCGGCTTTACGACCGTCGTGGAGTTCGTCGAGGAGTTCACCGACGCCGACTTGCTGACCTGTGGCTACAAGGACGAGGCCGACGCCCTCGAGGAGTTCGGTCGGCGCGTCGCGGCCGGCGAGTCCGGAACCGCCGTCGCGATGGGCGATCCGAACCACTCGGGCTACCAGTTCGTCGGGAAGGTTCAGGACGCCGTCGAGCAAAGCTCGACGAGCCCTGACTCGCACGCTCGTCAGGACGCCGTGGAACGAGTTTCCACGAGCCCTGCTTCGCAGACTCAGCAGGACGCCGTCGAGCAAAGCTCGACGAGCCCTGACTCGCACGCTCGTCAGGACGCGATAGAACGCAACTCCACCGAGATTCCGGTTCGCGTTGTCCCCGGCATCTCATCGCTCCAGATGGCCGCGAGTCGAGCCCGAACGCCGATGGAAGATACCGAGTTCGTCACGTTGCACAAGAGCGGCGACCTCGAGGCTGACATGGCTCGACTGGCGAGTGCGGTGACGACGGACGAACGACACGCGCTGGTCCTTCCCCGGCCCTACGACCGAATGCCCGGCGACCTCGCGCAGTTCCTGCTCGAGGCGGGTGCCGATCCGGATTTGGAAGCGCTGGTGCTCGAGAAGCTGACTCACGACGACGAGGAAGTCCATCGGTTCACGCTCGGCGAGCTATCGGAACACGCCGGCGGGAGCGGGAAAGCGGAGACGCCATTTTCCGATCTGGTGGTGTTAGCGGTCAGACAGCCGGTGTGCTGAAAGACAGAGCCGTTTCGGAACGCTTGGGAGATGCCCCCGAATGGAGACGCGTCTCGATATTCTCGATATTTCGACCGTAAATCGCGCCGGAGACGGTTTCTGCGAAGAAAGGGTACGATGTCTCTGGACGACGGCTCACTCGGGGACGTCGCCGACCATAATGTACTGCTCGTAGTTCGGATCCTTCCCCCACAGTACCGCGTCCATCAGGGGTTCGTACTCGACGTTTTCGAGTCCCTGCTCCGCGAGGAACTCTGCTAACTCTTCGGGCGGTCTCCCGTCGTAAAGCGGAAGGTCGTCGTGTATCTCCTCGTATCCGTCGAACGGGTCGTCGAAATCCCAGTGGCCTTCGATCAGGATTATACGTCCCCCGGGTCGGACGACGCGCCGCCACTCCTCGATCGCGTTCGGCGGGGTCGGCAGCGTCCAGATGAGGTGGCGTCCGGTCACCAGATCGAACGAGTCGTCTGATTGGGCTAACGCCTCCGCATCGCCGGCGTGGAATTCGGCCGACCGCTCTATCTGTTCGACCTTTGCTCGAGCCTGCTCGAGCATCTCCTCGGAAAAGTCGATTCCCGTAACGTCGTGACCGAGCTCCGCCAACAACAACGAGATGACTCCCGTTCCACAGCCGACGTCGAGCGCCTGTTGGGGTGGTTCGCCCGTCCACTCCTCCAAGACCGATAGCCACGCCTCGCGTTGCTCGTCGCCGTGAATTCCGTGTTGGCTGTCGTCGTCGAACGAATCGGCGCGGCCGTCCCAGTACTGCTGGACGGCCGCTTTGACTTCCTCGCCGGATTGATTCGGTTGTGTCATGAATGTGTTCCTCGCGGTCGATTTGGTCGCTGTCGCTGAAGACGGTGACCGTCTGCCTGCTGCAGAACGGTTCGTACGGACGCCTGCTGTAGGACGGTTCGTACGGGTGTGGTCTTGAACATTCGCCGCCTCGGGTCGTTCGCTAATTGCATGGTCGTCGTCGAACGGTCTCCCTTTCGCGCGAGACGGATAAGCAGGTTCGCGAAGCGGTAATATCTACACACAGAAGGTTATTACAAATAAAGCGTCGTCTAGTTAGATCTGTGTGGATAAACTGAGAGACACATCTGACACAGCAAAGCGAAGCCGTCGGCATCGTCACTCGTCCTGTGTGTATTCGCGCAACACCGCCGACACCGTCTTCGAAACTTCCTCGAGCGCGACGTCGTTCGTCTTTCTGAGGTCGCCGTCTCGAGCCTCGTTGATGTGCTGAAGCGCTTCTTGAAGGTGATATTCGGTTTCGTCTTCGGTTTCTTCGGTCATTGTGATCGGAACAGTCGTAACCGATCGGTTCCCTTACGTTCGTCGGTAGTGTAAACCAGTCACACGATTTACGCCTTGCAGCCTCGATGATTGTGCGAGGGGCACTTCATCGGCTGTCGATTTCAGTTTCCCTGCTTGAATTCCGTTTCGTCAGTCGATGTCCATCCGAATTCGAGCCACGCGACGCCGGTGGCGAACAGCACCATCCCGATCACATCCGCCAACCCACTCCCGTGAGCGACGATGGCGATCGGTGCGCCACCGAGTAAGACGAGGGGGACGAGCGGGGCACCCGAACGGCGCAGTACAACGCCGATAGCGACGACTGCGAGAAGGATTCCGATGGTCCCGAGTAGGGCCAGTACCCCGATCACTCCGTTTATCGGCTCCGTAAAAATCACCTGAAGGACGGCTTCGACGCCCTCCTGCTGTTCGGTGGAGAGGTTCTGTGACTCACGGAGGAGGATTCCAGTTGCGATGCCAGCGATCGATTCGAACGCGATATAACAGACGAGGTATCCCGCGATTCCGATCCGTCCGATGGTCGCAGTGGTACCCCGATAACCGGCTAGAAGTACGTAGAGGACGACTCCGAGCAGGCCAAAGAGAGGCAAGAGGAGGATGTGAATGTAGAACCACGTGTCAGCAACCGGTTCGAGATTGGAGTACACCTCTTCGCCAGCGGCCGGATGAAACCACAACACCGCTGCGAGTGCGAGCGGGGTGCCCAGAAGGAGTAGCCACCGACCGACGAGTTTTAGAGAAGCAGTCGGTCCAGCGTCTTTTAGCGATCCCACAGGTTGTTTAGTTGTCATGTATACAAACATCTAATGCCAAATAATATAAAATGTTTCGGGTAGTTATCCAAGCCCCTCGTAAACGTCGGATCCACGGTGGAGCCAAGCGAGAGACTCGGTACTGTATCGGGACGATTACTGTACCCAATTAAAACGGACAGTCGCCCATTATATCGAACTCGCTGGCGCTATCGGCGGCCTCACCGACGGATTCAAGTTCGGTTGTCCGAACGCAACCACAATGATGAACGGATTCGTCCTCGGCGGCGTCAGTTCCGGAGTCGGGAAAACAGTCGCAACCCTCGCAATCGTCCAGGCCCTCGAGGATGCGGGTCACGAGGTTCAACCCGCCAAAGCCGGCCCGGACTTCATCGATCCGAGCCATCACGAAGCGATCGCGGGTCGGCCGTCTCGAACGCTCGATCGCTGGCTCTGCGGCGAGGAGGGTCTCCTTCGGAACTACCGGCGCGGCGAGGGAGATATCTGCGTCGTCGAGGGCGTCATGGGCCTCTACGACGGCGACGGCTCGAGCACGGCCATGGTTGCCGAAGCCCTCGACCTTCCCGTCGTGCTCGTCGTCGACGCCAAGGCGGGGATGGAAAGCGTCGCGGCGACGGCGCTCGGGTTTCGGGAGTACGCGGACGCAATCGGTCGTGACGTCGAGGTCGCAGGAATCGTCGCCCAGCGCGCCCACGGCGGCCGCCACGAGCAAGGCATTCGCGACGCCCTTCCCGACGACCTCGAGTTCTTCGGGCGGATTCCCCCGAAGCCGGACCTCGAGATTCCGGATCGACACCTCGGTCTCGAGATGGGCGAAGAAGCGGCGCTGCCGAGAGAAGCGCTTCGGGAGGCTGCGGAGCACTTGGAGGCCGAGCGGTTAGTCGACGTTGCGAGCGAACCGCCCGAACTCGAGACCGCCGCGGCCGAGACCGTCGCCGGCGCAGGGGGGACAGATCCGTCGGTCGACGCCAGAATCGCCGTCGCCGACGACGCCGCTTTCTGTTTCCGGTATCCCGCGACCCTCGAGCGCTTTCGCGAACGCGCGGAGCTGGTCGCGTTCTCACCGCTCGCGGGCGACTCGGTTCCCGACTGCGACGGCGTCTACCTCCCCGGCGGCTACCCCGAACTCCACGCGTCGGAACTCGAGTCGGCGGGAACGCTCTCCGAACTCGGGAGGCTGGCGAGCGAAGGGCTCCCCGTGCTCGGCGAGTGCGGCGGGCTGATGGCGATGAGCGAGTCGCTGACGACCGCCGAGGGCGAGACAAGCGAGATGGCCGGCATCCTTCCTGCGGACGTGACGATGCACGACCGCTATCAGGCGTTGGATCACGTCGAACTCGAGGCGATCGATGGAACCCTGACGGCCGAGGCCGGCGAGACGATTCGGGGTCACGAGTTTCACTACTCGAGCGCCGACGTGGCGGGCGACGCCCGCTTCGCGTTCGAGACGGTTCGCGGGGACGGTATCGACGGCGATCATGATGGATTGGTCGAATATGAATCGCTCGGCACGTACGTCCACGTCCACCCCGAAAGCGGGGCGTTCGATCGGTTCCTCGAGTCGGTCGGGAATTGAAGCGGCTCTCGAGTTGTTCGGGAATTGAAGCCGATAGCAGATCGGGTCGCTCTCGTTACTCGAACGGATTGTCAACCGTCTCGAGCCGTGCAATTCCCTCGACGGCGTCGAAGTCGTCGTCGAACGAATAGAGGTACTCGATGTCCTGTCGTTGCATCGAGGCCGCAATGACGCCGTCGGTCAGCGATAAGTTTTCGTAGCGTCTAAACAGCGACCGCCCGGCGTCGAAATCGGTTTTCGGCGTGTGGACGATCTCGAAGCCGCCGCTCTCGATAACTGCGTCGAGCGTTCGCACCGCGATCTCGTGTGACCCTCTCGCCTGAAGGTAATTGCTGACTTCTTCGAGGATGTCGCTCAAGATGAGCGCCGTCGGCAGTTCGTTTTGATCGAACGCCTGCGAAAGCGCGAGCGCTCGATCGTGATCCTGATCGCGCGACAATCGCGCGGCGATAAGCACGTTCGCGTCGACGACGACTCGCGCCATCAGCTGTCCCTGGCGACGAGATCGTGGTCGTCGGCCGCGTTCGTGTCCACTCCGATATCCACCGGCTTGAGTTCGGAGAACGCGCCGTACCGTTGTTTTACGACTTCGATCGAGAGGTTTTGCTCCTCGTCGACGCGCCACCGGAGTTTATCGCCCGCTTCGATGCCCGCTTCTCGTCTGACCGCTGCCGGCACCGTGATGGAGTAGCTGTCGTTGATCGTCGTCTCGTCTTCGACACCACGGGACATAGCGATACGTAGCGCCTCGGCCGGGAAATAATTTGCCTCGCAATTTCCGTTCCGCGCTCAACCGCAGCACACCACAACACCACTTGATCTACTCCAAACAAAATTGTTTTAGGGGTGGCTTCTGTTCCATCCGGTGATGCCACCCATCGCGCTTCCACACGATGCGAAGGCCGGGCCGACGAAGTCGGAGGTCCGCGCCGTCGTCCATTCGAAACTCGCCCTCGAGGCCGACGACCACTTCGCGGAGGTCGGCTCCTGTACGGGAGCGATCACCATCGAAGCGGCTCAGCACGCTGGGCGAGTGACCGCTCTCGAGCGGAAGGCCGAACGACTCGAGACGACGGAGAAGAACCTCGCCGCGAACGAGGACTCGATCCGAGCTGATGTCGAGCTCCGGAACGAGGAAGCTCCCCAGGGGCTTCCCGACGACGCCGATGCGCTCTTTCTGGGCGGGAGTCGGAACTTCGAATCCGTCCTCGATCACGCCGTCGAGACCGAAATCGATCGCGTGATCATGAACGTCTCGAGACTCGAGGTCGCCGGTCGCGCAACGGAGGCGTTTCGAGAGCGGGACCTGCTCGAGGATGTCGTCCAGTTCCAGGTGAGTCACGGCTACGAACTCGCCGGGGCGACGAGTTTCAATTCGGACAACCCGGTCTACATGCTGGTCGGGAGCGCGACACCCGACCACGAGACCGACGATGGCGAAAAAGTGGCCGCCGACGGAGGGAGCACTCTTCGATGACGCTCTACGGAATCGGCCTCGGCCCCGGCGAAGCCGACCTCGTGACGGTCCGCGGAAAGCGAGTGCTCGAGGAAGCCGACGTGGTCTACTCGCCCGGTCGCCTGTCGC
Organism: Halostagnicola alkaliphila; assembly: GCF_055379965.1. Classification (NCBI taxonomy): domain Archaea; kingdom Methanobacteriati; phylum Methanobacteriota; class Halobacteria; order Halobacteriales; family Natrialbaceae; genus Halostagnicola; species Halostagnicola alkaliphila. Next base: position 1,849,002 of record NZ_AP043826.1, read on the forward strand.
GGTCGGTCGCGCTGAACCACGTCGACGAGTCGAAGATCGGCGATCTGGACTTTCCGATGACCAAAGACGAAGAGAAGCTCCGCTCGGCCTGGAAGGAAGCCGCCGCGGAAGTCGCGCCTCGAGCCAGAGAAGGCGACGTCGCGTTCGTCACGCTCGGCGATCCGAACGTCTACTCGACCTTCGGCCACCTGCGCCGGACGATCGACGCCTTCCACGACGGCGTGGACCTCGAGATCGTTCCCGGCGTGAGCGCGGTGACGGGTTTTGCGACCGCGATGGGGGTCGAAATCGAGGCCGGCGCGGGGCTCTCCCTTCGCGAGGCCGCGGACGGGGCGAGCCCGACCGGTCCGGATCGGATGATCCTGTTCAAAGTCACCGACGCGCCGGCGACCCACGAGGGGCTCGTGGAGGCGGGGTACGACGTGACCTACGGCCGACGGCTGTTCATGGAACAGGGCGAGACGCTGATTACGGACGACCCCGCCGACATCGACGAACGGGACTACTACACGCTCGCCTACGCCGAGAAAAAAGACCTCGAGATCGAATCGGCGACGGCTGCTTTTCAGACCGATGACGAGGCAGGATCAGACGAGACGACTGCAGGCGGCGAGCCGGTCGCGGACGGCGGTCGCGACCGGCGCGACGACGAACTGGTCGAACTCGAGCACACCGAAGGCTGTGAAGGCGGCGACTGTGGAGGACACCGATGACTGACGATAACACGCACAACGACCCGCAGGATGCAATCGATTCGCAGGGCGAGCGCCGCCGCGAGGAACTGGACGACCGAATTTTCGACCACAGCGCGGGAGACGACCAGGAGGGTATCCCCTTCGTCGGAGCCGGTCCCGGTAATCCGCGACTACTGACCGTGGCCGGAAAGGAACTGCTCGAGGAGGCGGACCTCGTCGTCCACGCCGGCTCGCTGGTCAACAGCGAGCTGTTGGATGAGTACTGCGCACACGCGGAGTTGGTGAACTCTGTCGGAAAGGACCTCGAGGAACTGATCCCGCTAATGCGCGACTCCTACGAGAACGGCGAGAACGTCGTGCGGCTCCACAGCGGCGACCCCGCGATCTACGGGGCCGCCTTGGAGCAGATGGACGCGCTGGAACACGAGGGCGTGCCGACGTACTTCGTGCCGGGCGTCACCTCGGCGTTCGCGGCCAGCGCGACCCTTCGGACCCAACTGACGTTAAATGAGGTCTCGAACCACGTCGCGTTCACCCGGCCGCAGGGCAAGACCCTGACCGAGGAGGAAGACCACATTTCGGAGTTCGTCGAGATGGGCGACGTGACGACCTGCATCTACCTCGGCACCCACGCGGTTCGGGACACGATGGATCGCCTGCTCGAGGACGACCACGATCCAGAGACCCCGGTCGCGGTAATCTACCACGCCTCCTGGCCCGACGAGGACGTGATTATCGGCTCGGTCGGGAACATTGCCGATAAAGTCGAGGAAGCCGGCTACCGGGCCTCCGCGCTGGTCGTTATCGGCGATGCGGTGACGGGAGCGGGCTACGAGCGATCGTTCCTCTACGGCGACTGGGCTAATAGGGGGTCCTCGGGGAGTTCGACTGAGAACGCGAGCGAACCGGAGGCGAGTGATGACTAGAATGACTTCGAACAGACACAACTCGAGCAGCAACCGCAGAATAGCGGGTGAAAGCCCCTTTCGCTGTCGGCTCCCGGGCCTCGCTGCGCGCTTCGGTCGCTCACTTCGATCGCTCCCTGCAGTGCTTACGTCGTCCGGGTTCGCCCACAGCGAAAGCCCCTTTCAGTCCCACCCCCGCGGTGGACTGGACGGGTTGGTTAGACGTGGAGAATTCGGTTTTGCTACGAGAGAGGTTTCAACATGAGTTCAGGAACTGAGAACGCGGACGGGACGGACGACTCGAGTTCGAGTACAGATTCCGGCGGTCACTGTTCGACGGCGGATTCGGACGGCGAGGTCGCCGAGGAGATCGCGATCGTCTCCTTCGGTCGGAAGATGGAGACCGCCGAGGAGATTCAGGCGGAGATCGGCGACCGCTACGAGGGTATCGATATCATCGAGTACCACGGCGATGTCTTCGAGGAGCACTGGGGCGAGTACGACTGCTTCATCGGCCTGATGGCTTCTGGGATCGCGATGCGAAAGACGGCCCACCTGCTCGACGACAAGTGGGAGGACCCCGCGATCTGCGTCGTCGACGAGGAACTCACCTGGGCCATCCCGATCACGGGCGGCCACCACGGTGCGAACCAGGTTGCACAGGACCTGGCGACGATGGGTGCGGTTCCGGCGATGACCACCGCGAGCGAGGCCGCCGGCAAGCAGGGCGTCGAATCCCGCGCGAAGGCGATGGACGCCCACGTGGTCAACGGCGACTCGACGGTGAAGACGAACCTCGCCGTGCTGGATGAAAATCTCGGCCCCGTGGCGCGACTCGAGGGGCCGAAGGCCGTCCTCGTCGGCGACGACGTCACCGTCCTCAAGCGAAACAAGGACGACGGCATCGTGCTGGGCACCGGAAGCGTCTCGGGTGCGAGCAAAGAGGCGTTCCTCGCCGCCTGGGAACAGGCGCTCGAGGAAACCGACTATAGCTTCGACGACGTCGAGTTCGTCGGCACGGCGACCCGTAAGGAAGACGAAGAAGGACTGCTCGAGGCCGCGGACGAGCTCGATCTCGGCGTCGTCGTCTTCGACAAGGAAACGCTCCTCGAGCACGAGGGGCCGACGCCCTCGCGGTCGAAGGACCTGATCGGCTGGCCGGGCGTTTCGGAGGCGAGTGCGATCGCCGGCGGGGCCGAAAACGAACTCGTCCTCGAGAAGCTCGGCTACGAAAACGAGGTCACGGTGGCGATCGGCAGATGAGCGGCGCTGAGAGCACTGCAGACGAAGCGGGTTTGGGAACCCCCGAAGAGTACGGGACCCTCTACGTGGTCGGTATCGGGCCCGGTCTGCCGGATCACATGACCGCGAAGGCGAAGGCGGTGATCGAATCTGCCGATTGCGTGATCGCCTCCGATCTCTACCAGGAGTTCCTTCGCGACGACGGAACGCTTCCGCCGGAGGAGGCGGTGGACGACGAGGGGATCGCGACTCGAGAGAATGGCACCGCAGCGCGAGCCGAAGGTGACCGCGAGGACGGCTTCGAACAGCAGATCGTCCGCTCGACGATGGGTCGCCAGATCGAACTGGCGAAGGAAGCGTTCGACCGCGTTCGAGAAGGCGAAGATGTCGCCCACGTTTCGGGCGGTGACCCCTCGGTCTACGGCAAGTCGGATCTAATCTTCCTGATGGCCGAAGAGGAAGACGCGAACGACATCCCCGTCGAAATCGTCCCGGGGCTGACCGCGGCGCTCGGCGGCGCGGCCAACGTCGGCGCGCCGCTGTGTAACGACTTCTGTACGATTTCGCTCTCCGATAAGTGGCGTGGCTGGGACGAAATCGAGGAGAAGCTCCGCGCGGCGGCGATCAGTGGCTTCGTGATCGTCCTCTACAACTGCTGGCGAAACTACGAGAAGGCGGTCGATATCGTCCGCGAAGAACGGACCGACGACGCCTACGTGGCCATCGTCAACGACGCCGGCCGCGAAGACGCTGGCCGCAACGGCGAGGATCACTTCATCACCAGCCTCGGCGAGGCGACGGATCACGACGACAGGGTCTCGGGCATGGGTACCTCGCTGATCATCGGGAATCACGAGACCAAGACCTGGGAGAACGACGACCGAACGTACCTCGTCACCCCCCGCGGCGGGCGTGACGTCGACAATTTCTAACAGACAATGAGTACTGACACCAACGCAGACGAGACCGAATCGGCATCCAAATGCGGCGCGTCGACGACGGAAACTGAAGAATCGTCTTCGAAGTGCGGGGCGAGTTCCGCTTCCTCGAGCGGCTCCTCGTCCTCAAGCTCGAAATGCGGGGCATCCTCGTCTTCCTCGAGCGACTCGTCATCCGACTCGAGTTCCAAGTGCGGCGCGAACTCGGGCGCTTCGAGCAAGCAGGAGAAAACGGACGAGAAGGTCGGCTCCACGGTCGAGGACTTCGAGGCCGATCCCGGACAACTGATCGCGGTCGGGCTCGGTCCCGGACACCCGGAGGGGATGACCGAACGAGCGAAGGCCGCACTGCTCGAGGCCGAACACATCGTCGGCTACACGACCTACATCGACCTGATCCCCGACGAGATTACCGAGGAGGCCGACGAGCTGTACGACACGCCGATGTGCGGCGAAGTCTCGCGCACGGAGGAGGCGATCGACCGCACGCTCGCGGGCAACGACGTGGCGATCGTCGGCAGCGGCGACCCCAACGTCTACGCGCTGGCGGGACTCGCCCTCGAGATCATCGAATCCAAGGGTGCGACGGCGTCGATGCTTAACTTCGAGGTCGTCCCCGGGGTTCCGGCGGCCCAATCCTGCGGAGCCCGTCTCGGTGCTCCCCTCGTAAACGATACCGTCTCGGTTTCGCTCTCGGATCACCTGGTTCCAATGCCCGAAATCGAGTCGCGACTGCATTCGGTTGCGAGCGAGAGCTTCACAATCACGATCTACAACCCGTGGAGCCGCAAGCGCCGCGAGAACTTCCAGAAGTGCTGTGAGATACTGCTTACCCATCGTGACCCCGACACGCCGGTCGGCATCGTCCACGGCGCGGGCCGCGAGGACGAGCAGGTGATGATCACCGAACTGGCCGAACTCGAGGATCTCGGCGAGAGCGAGATCATCGACATGACGACGACCATCGTCGTCGGCAACGAGGAGACCTACGTCTGGGACGACCGGATGGTCACGCCGCGGGGCTACGAGACGAAATACGACTACTGACCATGCCAGCCTACGAGATCACCATCGAGAAAGACGCCTGCGACGGCATCTTCGCCTGTCTGACACGCGATCCGCGGTTCGTCGAGGGCGAGGACGGACTGGCGACGGTCGATCCCGACGCGGATCCCGTCTACGACTGCGAGGGCGAGGTGACCGATACGACCGAGCGGGTCGTCGCGACGTTCGACGACGACCGGCTCGACGAGGCCCAGCAGGCCGCCGCGGCCTGTCCGACCGACGCTATCATCGTCCAGGAGGTCGGCGAATGAGTGGAGAGGTGGGCGAATGAGCGACGCCGCCTCCGGATCCGACGGCCAACCGCTCGAGATCGAGGTTCCCGCCGATCCGCTCGCGGGTCACCCCGCGTCGGCCTACCTCTGGGGACATATCGCCGGGAGCGGCGACGTCGGCGACGGCACCGTCGAAGTCGTGACCAACGACGAGGCGTCCGCAAAGGTTCTCGCGGCGATCGCCGGCGGCGAGATCGACCACGAGACGACCAGCCGCGAGTACGCCCACGACGCGTCGATCACCCGAACAGAGGACGAGTACACGCTCGAAATCGGCGAGAGCGGCGCAGACGACGGTGCGGCGAGCGGTGAGGGCGAGACCAGCAACGCGGACGGCGGGCTGTTCGGACGCAGCGGAACGCTCGGATTACCCGTCGACGGACGTGGGAACTACCGCTTTTCGGCGTTCTCGAGCCACGATCGAGAACTGCTCCGGGGCATCCTCGAGGGCTGTGGAACGATCTGTTTCAAGTCGGGGAGCGGGACCGTCGGCATCTCGTTCGTCCACGACGACGAGGCGCTTCTCGAGGCGACTCGAGAGCTGATCGAGGACTGCCCGATTGGGGCACCAATGGGGGATCTCTCGGCGACTTCTTCGGGCGGCTACTGGTTCGGCGTCGACGACGAAGCCGCCCCCGAGTTCGGCACGTGGCTCTACGAGGACTGCGAGGAGACGGGGCTGTACGCGCCGAGTCGCGAGCGAAAGTTGCGAAAGAGCCTCGAGCAGGCCGGATCGTACGATTGACCGCTATCGGGGTGCGGAGAGAGCGAACCAACCGACGAATACGCGACGAAAACACGCATGAGCAAAACCGACGACATCGCGTTCGCCTTCGACGACGAGGCCGTCCTGCTGGTCGGCCACGGCTCGAGGCGCGAGCGCTCGAACGAACAGGTTCGCGAGCTGGCGGCCGACCTCGAGTCGCGACTCGGGATCCCCGTCGACGCGGCGTTTCTCGAGTTGGCCGAGCCGGCCATCGACGAGGCGTTCGAGACGTTATCCGCGGTGACGAGCCAGGTCACCGTCGTCCACTGCTCGCTGTTCGCCGCGAGCCACGTCAAAAACGACGTGCCGCTGGCGATCGATCAGGCTCGAGCCGCCTACGACATCGGGATCAACAACGGTGCGCATCTGGGAATACATCCGGCGATTCTCGATCTGCTCGAGGACCGCGCTGGGACCGTCGAACGCGAGTTGGATGTCGATCGCGCCGCGGACGATGTCGCGGTCGTCCTCTGTGCGCGGGGCTCGAGCGATCCGGACGCCAATGGCGACGTGCACAAACTGGCCCGACTGCTCTACGAAGGTCGAGAGTTCTCGAGGGTCGAAGCGTCGTTCGTCGGCGTGACGGAACCGCGACTCGAAGAGTCCCTCCACGGGCTTTCGAAGCACCGACCCGACGCCGTCGTAGTCCTCCCGTACATGCTCGGTGACGGCGTGTTGACCCAGCGCGTGCGCGACTGGACCGACGAGTTCGACGCGGACTACCCCTACGTCGAGGCGGCCGCCGGCGACCCGCTCGGCACGGACTCGAGACTGCTGGACGTTTTCGCGGACCGCTGGCAGGAAGCCAGGTCGGACAGCGTGGAAATGTCCTGCGATACGTGCAAGTACAAAGTCGACCTCGAGGGCTACGAGGAGGATCGGGGCGGCGCTCGAGCGATGCTGCGGGCGCTGGCCCATCAGGAGAGTCACGCGGACCGCGAGAACGTCGACGACGACCCGCACAGCCACAATGCGCCGGGAAAGCACGTCGCCGTCTGCACGAATCGAACCTGTTCGGAGATGGGCTCGCCCGCCGTCCTCGAGCGCCTTCGACAGGAGGCTCGAGACTCCGAGCACTGCGACGCCAGAATCACCAGATCGTCGTGTCTCGGCCGCTGTGGCGACGGGCCGATGGTCGCCGTCTACCCCGACGGAATCTGGTACGGCGACGTCGACGCGGACGACGCGGATCGAATCGTTTCCGACCACCTAGACAGGGATCGCATCGTGAGCGATCTCGTCGACCAGACGTTATAATAGTACTACCGCTATGAGCTGTTACGAAATCGAAGCGCTGAAACTCGGATTGATGAACGTCCTCGGCGTCGGGGACCGACACGCCCGCGAACACGCGGAGAACGACCTCGAAGGCCACCTCGAGGGGCCGATCGAGGCGCTGACCGAAGCCGAAAGCCTCACCGAAATCGAACGCCATCTCGACGCCGCGCTCGTCGATTTAGAGGAGACGGTCGCGACGATGGACGAGGACGATCCCGAATACAACTACACGCGGGGTCGTCTCCTGGCCGTTCGCGACGCCGAGCGCGCCGTCCACCGACTAACTGAGCAGGGCGAGAGCATCTTCGAGGGACTCGAGGACGCTCACGACCTGCTCCACGAGACGTTCCCGGAGGAGTGAGCATGGCGGCAAACGAAACGGAGCGATCGGCGGGGTTTGAAAAACGCCAACTGGGCGACATCGAGAGCGCCCGGAGTCGGCACATGTGGACCCGCTCGAGCGTTCACGCGACAGACTCACTCGTCATTGCGGGCGAGTGGGACGGTATCGTCACCGCATTCGACCGAGAGACGCTCGAGCCGCGGTGGTCGGTCGACCACCCCGAACACGCGGTCGGCCTCGAGACGCTCGGCGATTCCCTCGTCGTCGCCGGTCGCGGCGAAATCGGGACGGTCGCTTCCTACGACCTCGAGACGGGCGAGCGGGAGTGGTCCTACGACACGCGCAAAGATGTCGGAGAGGCTTCGAGGGAGAGCATCTTCTACCTTCCCTACGTCGTCGGCCTCGAGGCGGGCTCCGTAGGAGACGGCGAAGGAACGGTCGCCGATCAAACGGAGCCCGCGCTGTACGCGGCCGCGCGGCGCTACGAACGCGACGGAGAGCACCGCGAATGGTACAGCACCGTCTACGCGTTCGACGCCGACGGAACGGTTCGCTGGCGCTACGAAACCGACGCCTCGCCGATTTCGATCGACCTCGACGACGCCGGAGACCGACTCGCCGTCGGCTACAATCGGTGCATGGGCGAGCACGACAACGGTCTGGTCGTGCTCGAGACCGATTCCGGGTCGCCGAGTTGGACATGGGACCCCGGAACCGAGGGAGACCGACGCGTCGGTGACGTGTCCTTCGACGGCGACCGAATCGCCGTCTCGAGTCACGGCGATAAGCGGGGCTACGTACTCGGCTCCGGCGGGAAAGAACTGTGGCGCGTCGACCTCGCGACCGAGACCGAAATCGACGGCGAGACGCTGTACGCCTATCCGAACCACGCCCACGCGAACGACGGCCGCGTCGCGTTCGTGACCGGGAACACGTACGCGATCGAGAGCCGAGAGACGGAAAATCGCCATCCGAACGAGCACCGAATCGCCGCCTTCGACGCCAGAGGGGACCCGCTCTGGGACGCGAACGTCGGCGGGTTCGTCCACGGCCTCGAGGCGGTCGGTGAGACGCTCGTCGCACCCTGTGCGCAGAACTTCCGAGTTCGAGATCCCGACACGCACGGCGTTCGATGCTTCTCTCTCGATGACGGCGAGCAGGCCCTCGAGCGGTTCGAAGGGATCGCGACCGCAGCAGCCGTTCGCGGGGGGACGGTCGCCGCGATCGAAGAGCCGGTCGAGTACCACGACGAAGACCGGACGCGAGGGAAGTACGCCCTTCGCGTCGGTTCGCTCGAGTAACGACAGCGTGGGGCGGAAATCGGATTCGAGCAGAGTGAAGCTACCTGAGGGGATTCGTCGATCGGAGACGGATTCCTTTCGTCCGACACGTACCCGTTCACGATCTCATCACCTATCGACATCGCTAGATTGGAGCGTTCGTCCGAGTGGTCCCAACGGTCGCACACGCAAGGGAAACCACCACAACGGTCTTTCTCGTGTATGTTCACGTATAATGACAGACGGGTTAGCCGGTGATGGCTTCGAGGATCATCCGGACTCCGGATGCGTCGGTGCCACCTCGAGCCATCACCACGACGAACGACAAACGGCGAGGAGAGTGATGACCGATGGCGGCCAGGCGGAAGTTTCCGAAGAAGGCGACGAAGACGAAGGATCGGAAACCGATGGAGAGACCGCCGAGTCAGAAGAGACATCCACAACAGCGGATGATGAATCCGAGGACGGCGGCCAAGAGGATGCACAATCAGACGAGTCAGACGGTGCGGACGGAGAGATGGACGACGAAGAGACGGCGGAACCGGGAGACGAGAGCGAAGAACGTGAGACTGACGACGACGAGGAATCTACTGATGCGGACGACTCCGACGAGGATGAGGGTGAAGGTGATTCCCACGAAAGCGACGGCGGGGATGATTCCGATGAGAGTGACGGTGAGGCCGATTCTGACGAGGGTGACGAGGAGGACGAATACCACGTCGAGGACGCCGAAGACGTCTACGAAGGCGACGACGCCTCCGGCGTTCTCCACCTCGATCTCGACGGCCTGTTTCTCGACCTGCTCGGGCTCGAGGTCAACCTGAATCCGGTCACGCTCGACGTGTCGGCTCGGCCGGGCGAGAACAACCTGCTGGGGAACCTGTTATCCGCCGTAACGGGGCTCCTCGACGGTCCCAAGGCGATGCTGAGTGGGGCCCTCGACAAAGCAAAATCCCTCCTCGAAAAACCGAAGGCACTGCTCGGGTCGTTGCTCGAGAAGCCCAAACAGTATCTCGGTAGCCTCTACGGAAAGGTGACGAATCGACTCAAAAGCCTGCTCGGGAAGCCGAAGGCCTTCTTCAGTAGTTTGTTCGGCAGTTTATTCGGTACCGAAGATAGCGGCGAGCAGGAGGATGACGGCGAGGAGAGCGACGAAGGCGAACCGAGCGACGACGAAGCATCCGGCGGTCGGCTCGCAGCCGCTGGCAAGTGGCTGAAGGAGAAACTCGTCGGTCTCGTTCCCGGTCTCCCCATCGAGGAACTCGTCGCGACGATCGTCAGCGAAATTATCCGGCAACTGGCCGAACAGATCGAACCGCAAAGCAGTCAGGACGACTCGAGCGAACAGTCCCAGTCCGAATCACCGACGCAAGCGGAATCCCAATCATGAGTGAACAATCAGTTACCGAGCGAATCGATTACGAGAAGATCACGGAAAACATCGATATTCAGGAACTGCTCGAGGGAACCCAGTGGGAAGGCGAAATCAGTGAGGACGAACCGCTCGGCGAGGCGCTGGGAAGACAGATTGGTGCGTTCGTCGGACGAAAGATCGGCGAGTCCGTCGGTCGGACGATCGGTGAACTCGTCGTCGAGGAGTTAGTGACTTCCGACGAGGCGGAGGAAGAAGACGCCGAGGAGGAAGCGGACGATGGGGAGAGCGATGGCGAGGAAACCACTGAGGATGAGGCCGAAGACGAAGAAAGCGATGACGAGGAAGCCGCCAAGGATGAGGAAGAAGACGAAGCGGAGGGCGAAGGCGACGCGGAATCTGAAGACGAGGACGCAGAATCCGAAAGCGAGGGAGCGGGCGACGAGGATGAGGACGAGCAAGAAGACGAGAACCAACAAGCGGACGAGGAAACCGGTGACGACGAAGAGGAAAGTGAGAATGATCAGGAGTCCGAGGAGGAGTAGTCCAATGGGAGCGAGTCGCCCAGCCGCGGTCGGAGAGTATCGGGGTGGGGCGGATGAGTGACGGGTCGGATCTGAAACAGCTCGTCGCCGACGAAATCAGCGAACAGGTCGACGTTGCCGATATGATCGGCGACGGATCGCTCGAGGACAGCATCAATGGCGACGAAATCGGAGCGTCCGTCGGTCGCGAGTTCGGCGACAGAATCGGCCGCGAACTCGGCGGTGCGATCGGCCGCGAGGTTCACGAAACGGTCAGCGAGGGACTCGAGGAAGAAAAAGACCGTTCGGAACTCCGCTCCGAGCTCACGACCGCGATCAAAGACGCCTTCGCCGATACCCTCGAAGACCTCGAGGCCAGCGACTCGGTAGCCTCGCTGGCGGAAGGGATTACTGAAGGGAGCAGCCTCGAAGGCGTTCTCGAGAGCGAGGACGAGGAGGACGACGAGGATGGTGAGGCCGAAGAGGTGGACGAGGAGGACGACGAGGATGGTGGGGTCGAAGAGGTGGACGAGGAGAACGGCGAGAGAGAAGAGGGTGGTGAAGTGGCGGACGAGGACTCGACGAGCGACGACGAACAGGATAGCGACGAGGGTGATGAACCCGATGCTGGCGACCTCGAGGGGCTTCGCAAAGAGACTCTCGAGCAGTTCCTCGAGATCATGTCGTATTCGGACCTCCAATCGGTCGCCAAAGATGTCGGCGTGAAGGCGAATCTCAGTCGCGAGGAGATGACCGAACGGATCGTCGAAACCGTCTCGGAATCGGACGACGAGGAGTTTGCGACGGTGTCGAACGGGAGCTGAGTACGGGCTTCGGCACGAACCCACGACCAACACGAACCATACCGAACCATCCAGTGAAAGACAATGAGCAACGATATCGGCGACCGTCTCTCGGAACTGCTCTCCTCGACACGGGACGAACTCGAGGCCGACGCCGCTCTCGAGGACGTCTTCGACGCCCCGCTCGAGGAGCTCGGCGAACAGGACGAACTGACCGAACCGGGCGATCCGAGCCCGCTTCTCGAGAACGCCGCGGACGCACGGGAGATCATCGAGACGAACGATCCGGAAGCGGTTCTCGAGGCGGTCGGGCTCGCCGAACTCCCAGACGGAAGCGAACCAGCATCGATTCCCGAAGCGATCGCGAAGGCTCCCGAAGACGAGCTTCGAGAACTCCACGCGCTGGTCACGCTTGCAACCGTCGCGGATCTCCTCGAGGAGAGTGGTGCCGGTAGCGACAGTGATGAGGGCGGAGACGACCGGCGAGCGACACTCGAGGAGAACCTACACGACCTCCGCCAAACGCTTCAAGCGGGCGGGGACGACAGCCGGCGAGACACTGAATCAGCACCAGATTCCGATGGCGGACCAGGTACCGAGGACGGGGCGGATGGTGAGGCCGACTCAGAGGGGGGATCGGATGGTGAGACCGGATCGAGTGATGAGGCCGATTCGGAAGACGAGTCGATGCTCGGGTCGACGCTCGAATCCGTCGCCGGAACCGATGTTGAGGGATTTAGCGACGAACTCGAATCGCTCCAGGCTCGACTCGAGGGGCTTCGTGGCGGTGAGACAGACAGTAGCACCGACGAAGACCACGGCGACCGGGAAGTTGACGATGAGGAGGCCGAACGCGAGGAATCGGACCAGCAGGAGGACGAGGACGGGTTACTCGGCGGGGAATTGGTTGGCGGCAGTGATGAGGACTCTTCACCGGGTCGCTCGACGAGGCATTCGACGATGCCATCCTCGGGTCGCCCGGATATGAACGCCGTTGCTCGGCCATCGACGATGCCGGATCGGAACTGAGATCACCTCGTCCGCTTGGAGCTAAAATCAACTCAACTCGTCTGCTCGTCTCCTGCTCGGCTGTCTCTTCGAGAACAGATCGATACTGAGAGACGGAAAAGTAGCGGTTAAGGGCAATACCACTCGCCATTTCTGCAAAGTTAGCCCGGGGCCTTACTGGTTTTTGAGCCACGACTCTGCCTCGCCTCGATCGCTGAATATCCGCGATTTGTTCTCGTTGGATCCGAACTCCTGGACGAGGTTTTCGACGGACATGTTTGCGACGACGCTTTCCGGCTGAAGCACCGCGATAGTCGAGAGCGAGGTTTCGAACGCTTGAGGATGCCACTCTTCTTGTGTCCACTCCTGATCCTCCTGGGTCACGGTCCCGAGATCGCGGAGATCGGCGAGCCAGTTTTCGGCTCGTTTTTCTTCGACTAACTCCAGGCCCTTCTCAAGTCCGTCTCGATATTGGTCACCTTTCGCGAAGTTGTGCCAGTCCATCACGACGGCTTCTACCGTTGAATCCCATTCGATCGTCAGCGCATCTGATTCGTAGTAACTCATACTCAAATAGTTGAGTTGTGTTCTACATAAGCGTTCTTGCCAAGTGTCAGGTATGGCGACCTGAATTTACAGAACGCCTCAATGAGGTGCGTTTAGCGCTATCGTGACCTCAATCATCATAGTGAATAACTAACTAAGGAGGAATTATCATTCAAATAGACGTGTCTTATGTGGGTTATTTACATGCAACTACGAACGCCGATCAGAATCGCTATCTGTTGTGAGCCGAAGCGATAGTCCATGAAGCTAGTCGAAAACGACGTTGCAGTCATTACGGGTGCGGCATCCGGAATCGGGCGAACCACGGCAAAAACGTTCGCCGACCACGGCGCGTCAGTCGTCGTCGCGGACGTAGACGAGGACGGTGGTTCGAAAACGGTCGCCGATATCACCGAGAGCGGCGGCGAGGCGACGTTCGTCCGGACGGATATCTCCGATCCGGACGACGCAAAATCGATGATCGAAACCGCCGTCAGTGAGTACGGTGGATTGGATGTTCTCTTCAACAACGCGGCGATCGAAGGCCCGGTCGCACGACTCGGAGAGTACGACAACGACGCCTTCGAGCAAGTGATCGATGTCAACCTGAAAGGCGTCTGGTACGGCATGAAATACGGCATCGAGGCGATGCTCGCGGACGACGGCGGCTCGATCATCAGCGCCTCCTCGATCGGCGGCGAAGTCGCCGTTCCCCAGTACAGCGGCTACGGTGCCGCGAAAGCGGCTGTCGGCCAACTGACGAAGTACGCCGCACTCGAGTACGCGGAGGACGGTATCCGTGCGAACGCAGTTGCGCCGGGAATCGTCCGAACCGAGATGATCGAACGGACGGTCGAGGAACACCCCGAAATGGAAGCGCAGTTCCTCGAGACGGAACCGATGCCCGGACTGGCCGATCCCGAGGAAATCGCAAACGCCGTTTTGTTCCTCGGATCCGATATGTCCTCTCGAGTCACGGGAGTTACCCTCCCCGTCGAAGGCGGCTATCTCGCGCAGTAGGGTCGTCCTCGGTTCCGGCCGGAGTGGGTTTACAGTCTTTTTCGAGAACGGGTGGACGGTTCGCCGAAGGAGTACCGGTTCGTGCGCACCGAGCGTCAGCGAACGACGGATCCTCTCTCGGACCGCCTGCGTTCGTTGGGTGTGATAGGTTTTTGATAGCACGCGGTGCGGCGGTGATCGTCTTCGACAAAACCGGACCCCTCACGAGGGGACGGATGACCGTCGATCGATGTCGTTCGCCAGCCTGTCGAAACACTCGGTCCGAGACATCTCCGGAAACCTCGTTCCCATCGTTATTCTGGGATTTTCACCGTCTGGATCGGTCTCGAGGGCCCGTGGGAGTGGGACCTTCTAACCGTCGTCATCGTGTACGGGCTGTTCGTCGGTCTAGGGGTCTATTTCGCCGTAACCTACGTGACCGCGCTCTCGACCGTCGCGACCGCGTTTCTCGTCCTCTTCGTCGGGTGGGAATGGGCGCTCGTCAAAGCAGTGGAGGGACAACTGGCCGGGTGGATAGAGATCGGGCTGTACGCGGGGCTAATCCTCGTTTTCGTGCTCGCGATGGCCGTCGTCTGGATCGAATTCTCGAGGATCGATAACGACCGGGATTGAGGTAGTTTGTTTCCGGTCTCCCCTTCCACGGGTTTGAGCGGCGTGAGCGGAAGGTTTTCGACCGAACGGGGATCAAGCGAACCCCTTCAGCTTCAACGAATTTAAGCCGTCATCGTGGCCAATGCGCGTGATTGATACCTATTTGGCTTCATTCAGTGAGAAAATATACAATTTCTATATGTCATTTTGTGGTCGTCGTACCCATGGGAAGCTCGCAAACGAAAGCGGAGAGCGGCGAACGCGGTAGTGCACTGCTGAGTCGACGGACGACATTACTCGGCGTCGCCGGGGTCACCGGCGGCGGGCTGCTCGGCTATCGAGCGTTCCTCTCTAATGACGAGCCGGCGTTCGCGTTCAGCAACCTGGAACTCACGGGAGAAGGGGTCACGATCGACACGATCGACGGCGGCGTCGAGTCGGTGTTTATCGACGGAAGCGAGACCGAAATAGCGTACGAATACATCAATTTCCAAGAAAGTCAGGTCGGTGACGGCGAGGACGAGTTCGGCGTCGAACTCGACCTCGAAGTGAACGAAGACCACCTTACTGCATCGCCGGAGACGATATTCGAAACCGCAATCGACGCCGGCGAGTTGCCCGCCGATGAAATTACGAACGAGTTGGAAGCCGATCTCGGCGTGGAGAGTCTCGACATCGACGACCACTCCGAGATCGACCTCGAGGACTTCGAGCCCGACGACGGCGTCGGCGAGTCGCTGACGACGACGTTGGAGTTTACGCTCCAGGTCGAAGCGGAGAGCTACGAGGACGTATCCGGGCAGGACGAAGTCGATCTCGACGTGACGGTCACCACCGTCGACGAAGACGACATCGAGGTCGAAGTTGGGGGCCACATCGTACTCGACGGCGAAGCCGAGAACGCGCCCGCGGAAAGCGATTGATTCCTAGACGCGTCCCACGACGAGAACGACCGACCACCCATCAGCTCGAAGCGTTGTGATATGACGACAGACAAGGAACTGCTCGAGAAGTACGGTATCTCTCGGCGAAACGCGCTTCTCGGAGCGGCAGGAGCCGGAACGGCCGCTATCATCGGGTTCGGACACCTGCTCTTGACCGGAACCGACGAAGACGGACCGGCGGTCACCGTCGACGCCGGTTTTCCGTCCGACGACGTCGTCGTCGGAACGCGAGACGATACCGTCGATCCGGTTACCATCCCCGGCGAGACGACCGATATCCGGATCGACTACGAGAACTTTCGCCGCGAAGCGGGGAACGAAGCCGAGTTCGACGTTACGCTGTCGGTGAGGCCAGCGTTCGCCGACGAAGCCGAGCCGCTGGTGTCCGGAACGATAGACTCGGGAGAAACGCCCGACGATACCGTTTCCGCGCCGCTTCGATCGGATGCATTCGACCGAAAGTCGATCGATCTCGCCGATCATTCGGACGTTTCCGACGACTACGCCGAATTTGGGCCGGCCGAAGGAGGCGACCGGGTCGAGACGGACCTCGAGATCGAAGTGATCGCCGAATCCCGAACGTACGAGGCGACCGCGTCGGAAACCTACACGCTCACGGTAACCGTGCTACGGGACGTGAGCGTTACGGTCACTACCGATTCGGTGCACGAGAGTCTCGTCATCGACGCCGAAAACGGGACCGTCGATTCGATCGCTATCTCGGGCCCCGAATTCCCCGTGACCGTCGCGTACGAGGGGTTCGACGACGTCGACGAGCGCGCCGCGTTTACCGTCACCGTTCTCGTGCGACCCGCATTCGCCGAGCACTTCGAGTCGGTCGCGACGGGAGCGATCGGCGTGAGCGAGACTCCGGCCGATTCCGTCGAGGGCGTCGTCTACGATGGACTAATACGGCTCGCCGAGCACTCCGCCGTCTCGTCGTCGTACGCGGCGTTCGAATCGACTGGCGACGAGAAAGCGGGCACCGCTATCGAGGTGATCGTCCGCGTCGAGGGCCCTGGATATAAGGCGTCTGACGAATCGGCGGATACCGTCGTGCTGACGGTGACAGAAGACGCGGTCACGAAGAAACCGATTGAGCAGAAGAAACCGCGTGATCCGTCGAAGCCGTCCGACGAGGGGTCGGTATCGTCTGGAGGAACGATCGTAGTCGACGGAGCGGCGACGAACGAACCAACCTAACTGACAATGAGAACAACTGAGCAGTCGTCACCCGGAAACGAAGCGATATCGCGGCGAGCCGCGATGGTCGGGGCCGTCGGAACCGCTCTGGGATCCGCGTTCGGATACGAGCGGTATCTGCAATCCGACGAACCGGCGTTCGCCGCCGACCTCGAGTTGGAAGCTGATGATCTCCTGCTCGAGACGGGCTGTGGTATCGTCAGAAACGTCGCCGTCTCCGAAACGTCCGAGATCACGCTCGAGTACAGTAACGTCACCGCCGGGGCGCTGGACAACCAGTTCAGTATCACTCTCGAGGCCGACCCCCACGTCGGCGGCAGGGACGAACGCGGTCTCGCGGGATGGAGCGAGCCCAACGACGAGGAGCCGGACGATCTGGCGGCGGTTCTCGACGAGATGGCCGGAGACGGGTCAACGGCCAACCCGTACACAGTGACGAACGACCACGAACTTCAGGCGATCAACGAGGAGCTAGATGCACAGTACGAACTCGGCAACGACATCGACGCTACGCAAACGGGAGAATGGAACGGCGGGGACGGATTCGATCCGCTCGTCGACCTCGACGCGGACGAGGCGTTCGAGGGAACGCTCGACGGGAACGGGTATCGGATCTGTGGGCTCACGATCGACAGGGACGCGGACGGGGTGGGACTGTTCGGGGTGAACGCGGGGACCGTAGAAGACGTCGGCATCGTCCACGGGGACATTCAGGGCGGTGACGCTGTCGGTGCTGTCGCGGGGGTGAACGTCGGAGCGATCGGGCGATCGTACGCGATCGAAAGCGAGGTTGAAGGGACAGAACTCGTCGGCGGATTCGTCGGAGCAAACGTGCGGGAAGAGGGTGAAGACGACCAAGGGCTAATCGATCAATCGTACGCGGACTGCACCGTTTCGGGAGAAGGATTCGTCGGCGGATTCGTCGGGCTGAACGTCGCCGATATCGAGGACGCGTACGCGAAGGGAACCATAGACGACGGAGAGTCCGTCGTCGGTGGTTTCGCGGGATCGAACGCGCTGGGGGGAGGCGAGGACGCTGGTCTCATCGAGGGGCTTCTCGGAATCGTCCTGGACTTACTCGACGGGATACTCGGCATCGTCGGAATCGACGGCGACGATATCGCGGAGATCGGCGCGATAGACGCATCGTATTCCGTCGTCGACGTTCCGGACGACGATAACGCGGCGGGGTTCGTCGCCGTAAACAGCACCGACCCGATACAAATCTGCGTGTTGATCGTCTGCATAACGATCGGCGGCGACTCCGGGACGATTACCGATTCGTACTGGGACACGGATGCCTCCGGCCACGACGACGGAATCATCGAAGCGGAAGGCGACGAAGGGTTGACGGGCCTTCCGACGGGTGATATGCGGGGAACTGCGGCCCAGAACGAAATGGTCGGCTTCGATTTCGCGGATACCTGGGATACCATCACGGACCCGGACGACTACCCCCAACTCGTCGAGACGCCAGAACCCCATCACAGCGGGAGCACCCCTTCGGACGATAGTACCGCCCTCGAGGCGCTCGTCGACGATCACACGATCGGCGCGGAAGAGTTGTTAACCGAGGAAGACCTGCCACACGGCACCACGACGGCCTCGTTTACCGATCTGGGTATCGACGCTGTCCCCCTTTCCGAGCACTCGGAAATCGACGGAGATTTCGGGCAACTGGAACCCGACACGGACGTTACACAGATACTGACGAATGTCGAATTCGATCTCAGAATCGACCTCCGAGACGGGGACGAACCGATAACGACGGCCGACGCGGACCCAGCGGTCGCGACCGTGACCGTCGATGTCAGCTAACAACTCCATGAACCGAACACTTCTCCTCGCCGTCTGTGGCTTTTTGGTCGCGCTCGGAGTGCTGTACGGGCTTTCGTTTTTCCTCGCCGTCCATCAGGTGCCGACCGACAGCATGGAGCCGACGATAGAACAGGACTCGCGGATCGTCGTCACCGATAGCGGGTCCTACGAAGATCTCGAGGACGGAGAAGTGATCGTCTTTCACGTTGACGGGGACGAATCGGACCGACTCGTGGTTCACCGAGCGGTGACCTCCGTCGAGGAAGGCGACGACTGGGTGGCAGCTCTCGAGTCCGACTCGAACTCTTCGCTCACGTGCGACGAAGCGGTCCACTGTCCGGCTCCGAACGAGGGCTATATCACGAAAGGAGACAACAACCCGTCGTACGATCAGGAGAGCGGACTCGCACGGCCGGTTGCACCGGAGTGGATCGAAGGCACGCACTGGCGGTCGACACGTTGATCGATCGGACAGTTCCACATCATGTTGTACCGCTCTATAGCTGTCTACGGCTCTCCTAGAACGGGTGAAGGGAGGTCGTATCGATGGGAAAGACGTGTCGTCGATGATCGCGGCAAACGACTCGGAGTGTTTCCTGTGATCAGTCCATGAGCGTACTGGTCGTACTGCTAATATGGTCGTTGATCGGCCTCTTTTATCTCGGCTTTTTCTTTGCAGTCGGCGAAGACGGCGACCTCCCTTATTAACCGACCCGATACCCGCGGATCCGAGCGCTCGAGAACGGACGTTTCGCTGGCTTCAAACTCCGACTTCAACTCGGACTCGCGGCCGTTTCAGCATAGCTGAGTGTCGCGCTCACGACCGGAGGCTCCGAAGCGGTCGCTTTCGTATCGTACTCGAAAACGAATCGGTTGTGAGTCAGGGTCAGGATTTGCTCTCCACGTCCGTTCGTCGCAACTCACGGGCGTTACAGTCTCGATTTTATGGTCGAGACGTACTCGATGAGTGACGTGAATAACTCGTCCGATACGTTCTAACATGGAAAAACGGGGGGACGTGTTTGCGGTTCTAACCTACGAGGTGCAACAGCCCACCGAGAGCTAACCGATAGACCTCCTCTCTCTTACTACTGACGAACAGAGGAAAGATGTCTGCCAATCGATTTCGTTTACGAAAGAAGCGAGGCGAATACGGTCGTCATCTCCCATAAATCATTTGGTATATTGTACTGAACTTGATTAGTTCGAAACCCTATCTATCGGTTGTCCAGTCGCGAGTGATTTGGAAAGATGACGCGGTCGATCGCCTTCGGAACTGCGACGATGTACTTCTTCCGCAACCAGACGTTGTGCCCGAACTGGATGTCCGTTCCACCGTACGAGAGCGCACACTGGATTCGACGCGCTCCCGAAGCAACGAAAGGCGCCCAAACGACGCGAATTACTGGCGCCTCGAGTTCAACTCACGGGCGAAATCCGTCGAGCCCGAACCGATTGCGGAGAACATCGTCCGTCTGGTCCTCGGGGAGCCGCTGCTTTTCCTTCGTTCCGTCTATCGTGGTGGTGAGGACGGTGTCCGAGAGGGTGATGCGGCCGGCTTCGGTCGGGAGCGTCGCGAGCAACTCGCCAGTGAACGGGGAGTCAGTGGACGTCGCGTGGTACGCCGCCATCTCCGCGAACTCGTCCAGAGATCGGGGCGTCGTCTCGAACCGGTACTTGTCTCGCCACCCGTCGTCCGTTCGCGTTTGGACGGCGTGCTCGTCGTCGACGTCGACGACGCGATACGTCCCGGATACGTCGGTCCGGGGTTCGCCATCGATCGGAAGCGGCTGCCTGGCGAAGTCTCCGAATCCGACGTCGATCAGGTGATGGTCGACGAGGAGCGCGAGGTGATCGAACGCGGGGCCGTACGAGCCATCCTCGTGCATCGGTCGTGCGGAACAGCGGGAAACGTCGAATCCGAGCTCATCGAGGAGCCACGCGAACGCCCCGTTGCAGTCGTAACAGAGACCGCCGCCGCCACCGGCGATTCGCGGAACGACCACGTCCGGGTCGAGCGACGTTCCGTGACCGTTCCGAACGAAGACATTGGTGAAGGGAACCGAGAGGAGGTGACGACGCTGTACCTCGAGGAGAAGCTCCCAGTCGGCACGCGACCGACGGTTCGATTGGACGCCGATTCGCTCGAGGTACTGATCGACCTCGAGCCGGTGATCCGATGTCATATGGCCGGTATCGACGGGACGAATCGTAGCCGTTCCGGTCGAAGCTCGCCCGGCACCGATCTTGGGGTGGGATCGACGAAACGGGTGCCGTTCAGAACGCTTCGAAGGACAGCTCCGCGTTGACAGCGGCTCCCGTTTCGCTGCCTTCGGCCGCGGCGAGAACGAGCGATGATTTCCACTTGAAGTTCGGATCGTATTCCTGCTCGGCTGCCAACGCAGGGTCGAGTGCAAGGACGATTCGGATCGTTTCGCCAGTTGGAATATCTAGTGGATCATCGGTCATCCGTCGCGTGATCAGCCACTCAAAATTCACCTTCTAGACGCCACACTCGGTTCAATCTTCGATAATGAAGGAACGTACGAACTCGCCGGAACGGCACCACCGTGTTTCAGAATCGTTCGGAAAACGGCTGGGCGCTGCAAGATTTGAACCACGGTCGCAGCGAAGCTGCTCCCTGATTCAAATCCTTCGCAGTCCAGTATCTGTCGCTCACGGATTTGTTCGCGACAGAAACATGGGCGCTGCAGGATTTGAACCCGCGACGGTTTGGTCCGAAGCCAAGCACTCTGTCCAGACTGAGCTAAGCGCCCTCACCTGTTTGTTCCCGACGGCTCCGTATAAGTTACTCGATTTGCACCCGCCTCGAGCGACCGCCGCCCGACCCGGAGTATCGCTGGTTCTCAGTCGGTGAAAATTTTCAGACGGGTCATTAGCGAGGCGTTCGAAGACCGAGGTGAGTCATGATGACGAACGAACCCTCCATCCCAAATGCGGATGAGCACGCCGGCGACGTCCTCGAGTTGTTGACCGAAGAAGACGAGACGTGGACCGCGGTGCCGGGGCGGTCACACGACGACGAGAGCGAAGGACAGTGGATTTCCGTGCCGGCCGATTCGCTCTGTGACCTCGAGGACTGGCGATAGAGGGGTGTTATTTTGCCGCGATCGGCAAGCAAGTTGAGAGCGGCTGGGAAGGCTGTATCGGATTGTTTATCTCTCGGGCCTGACCATGGCGGGATATGACAGCGGCGGAGACGGCACGTGGGTTGCTCGAGCTAACGCGTCCCGTGAACGTGATCGCTGCCAGCGTGCTCACGTTTATCGGGGCGTTCGTCGCGGGTGGGCTGACAGGGGAGCCGATAGCGGTCGGCGCGGCCGTCGGTGCAACCGGGTTGGCCGTCGGTGCCGGGAACGCGATCAACGATTACTTCGACAGAAAGATCGACCGGATCAACCAGCCCGATCGGGCGATTCCTCGCGGAGCCGTGAGCCCGCGCGGAGCGTTGATCTTCAGTATCGTGCTGTTCGTTATGGCGGTCGGGTTAGCGCTCTTGCTCCCGCCGCTCGCGATCGCCATCGCGGGGATAAACCTGCTCGCGCTGATCGCCTATACGGAGGTGTTCAAGGGGTTACCCGGAATCGGCAACGCGCTCGTGGCCGCCCTCGTCGGGAGCACGTTCCTCTTCGGGAGCGCCGCTGTCGGCGACATCGAGTCGGCGATAGTGCTCTTCGTACTCGCCGCGATAGCGACCCTTACGAGGGAGATCGTCAAAGACGTGGAGGATCTCGAGGGTGACCGCGCTGAGGGGCTGAACACGTTGCCGATCGCGGTCGGCGAGCGGCGGGCGTTGCTGATATCGCTCGGGTTACTCGCGATCGGCGTCCTCGCGAGTCCGCTCCCCTACCTGCTCGGGTACTTCGGACTTGCCTACCTTGTCGTCGTTATTCCGGCGGACCTGTTCATGCTCTACGCCGGTGTGAAGAGCTTCGAGGATCCGACGAGCGGCCAGTCGTTGCTCAAATACGGGATGTTCCTCGCCGCGTTGGCTTTCATCGTCGGGCGTGCGGACGAGTTGTTGGGCGTCTTTTGAACGCCTCCGTCTGTCGAACGCGCTCTCCAAAATCGTCGCAGTCCCACAGAGGTTTACTGACGGGAGTACTACACTGACGTATGCCAGTCGAGACTGACGAAGAACTCCGAGCGATTCTCGAGAACGAGTCCGTCGCCGTCGTCGGCTGTTCGAGTTCGCCGGGCAAGGCGGCTCACGACGTGCCGGCGTATTTACTCGAGCACGGCTACGATATCCACCCCGTCAACCCGTTTGCGGAGGAGATATTCGACCGGCCCGTCGTCGATTCGCTGTCCGACCTCGAGTCGGAGATCGACATCGTCTGCGTCTTTCGGCCGAGCGACGAGGTCGACGGGATCGTCGACGAAGTCCTCGAGCGCGAGGACGTCGACGTGGTCTGGACGCAGTTAGGGATTAGCGACGATGACGCCGCGGCACGCGTCGAAGCTGACGATCGGGAGGTCGTCCAAGATCGGTGTATGAAAGTGGAGCACCGACGGCTCGCCGGGTAACTTCGGAATCGACCTGCTATACTCGGGGGCCTGCTATACTCGGTTGGGGCGGTGCGATCTGCTTCCGGTCGTCAGCGCTTGTCGACTCGTTCCGGTCAGTTATTCGTTTCACCGTCTTCATCGTCGCCGTTTGTATCATCGTCGCCGTTTGTGCCGTCGTCGTCTCCCGCGTCATCACCTGCTCCGTCGTCCCCGTTGATCGCGCCGTCGTCGTTTTCGTCGTCCTCCTCACGTTCTTGACCGTTCCCCGTTCCCTCTTCGGATTCGGGTTCCTCGTCGTCGCCGCAACCGGCGACGAGCGCCATCGTCGCCGACGCACCGGTGATTCGGAGGACGGTCCGTCGCGTCCACGTCCGTTCGGTTGCCATACGTCGAAAACGGCTCGAGCGCGAATAAGTGGCCAGCCGACACTTGCGGGGTGACCCGTGTTTAGCAAGCCCAATTTCCTGTTCGAATCCGTCCCGGACGACACCATTCGTTACAACCGTTCCGGGATTCCCGTTAGTTCTCCCACTCATCGAAATCCCGATAGATCCCCTTCGAGAGATATCGTTCGCTCGAGTCGGGAAACACCGTCACGACGGACTCGTGTGGGACGTCGATTTCGCCGGCGGCGATTTCTCGTGCGACGGTTTTCGCGGCGGCACTCGCTGCGCCTGCACTCGAGGCGACGAGGTGACCCTCCTCTCGAGCGAGTCGCCGGAGCTCCGCGTGTGCGTCTCGGTCGGGAACGGCGTAGATGTCGTCGACCAGTTCGGGATCGAAGAGCTCGTTCGTTTCCGTGTTGTGGGTACCGATCCCTTCGGTTTTGTACTCCCCTTCCTCGCGATTCTCGGCGAAAAACTCGCCGTACAGAGAGCCCTCAGGTTCGACGGCCGCGACGTACGTCTCCGGGGTTTGCTCGCGTGCGTACGACGCGATTCCCATCAGCGTTCCCGCGGTGCCACAACCCGCGACGATCGCACCGACTTCGTCGCCGAGCGCCTCGTAGATCTCCGGTCCCGTCGTCGCGTAGTGGGCCTCGACGTTCAGCGGGTTCGAGAACTGCTGTGGAACGACCGCATCGTCGAGTTCGTCCGCGAGTTGGTGGGCTCGCTCGATCGCACCGTCCATGCCGTCCTCGGTCGGCGTGTTGATCACTCTCGCGCCGAGAGCGTCCATCAGTTGCTGTTTCTCGAGGCTGAACCGTTCGGGGACGACGAAAATAGCGTCTAGCCCGAGTTGCTCGGCCGCGATGGCGAACCCGATTCCCGTATTGCCCGCGGTGGGTTCGATCACGGTGCCGCCCGCTGAAACGTCACCTCGTTCGAGCATCCGCTCGAGCATGTACTGTCCGATACGGTCTTTGACGCTTGCGCCGGGATTGAACGACTCGAGTTTCGCGTAGATCGGAACGCCGCTGGGGGCGTCGTGAATCCGCACCAGTGGCGTTTCGCCGATCGTCTCGAGTACCGAATCCAACGGTTTCCCGTGGGTCGTCATCGTGTTGGCAAATGTTGCCCCTGTTGTTAGTGTTATCGACAACAGGTGCACTCGACTCGACAAAGACTCGTTCGACGGACAGTTCGAATACCGCCGCTACTGTTCGGTCTGTGGTGCGGATCCTTCGGCGGGTTCGCTTCCGGCAGATTTAGTGCTCTTCGTATCCGGTTTGGCTTCTTCGTCCGCAGTTTCCGCCTCTTCTGCCTCGTCGATGGCGGCTTCGGCCAGGATCTCCTCGCCGTCGATTCCCCGTTCGTCGGCGATCGCGAGCAACAACTCCCGCTGTTCGGTCAGCTGATGATCGAGATTTTTGACGGTGTCGTGGGTGTCGTCGACCTCATCCTCGAGGTGTACAATACGCTGTTGAAGCTGCTGTACCTGCTTGTACATCTGTTCGGCCTTATCCGACATCATCTGGATCTTCTTTGCAGTGCTTCCGAGTCCCATGGTCGCGTATTTGGCCCCTACCTAGTTGTTCTTTTCCTCTCATGCCCCCCAGCGACGAAAATTCCTCCCGACCTGCCGGTTCCGACTGTCCAATTCCAACCTGTCGGTACCGATCCACCGAACGGCGCCGTGAAGCCGAACAATCACGGCCAAGAACGATTATCGTCGGCGTCGAAGACAGCAGTCTAGCCCGATGAACTCGACACACGCTTACAACGGACGGAATACTCGGTTCGGTGGTCGACCGTGCTCAACTTGAGGCGGCGACTCGGCATCTACGTCGGATCGCTTCTCGTGTTTTTGGTGCTGTACACCGTCGCCTACAGGTTCGGAATGGCCTCGCTCGAGGGCGAACCCCGGAACTGGGTGCAGGCGTTCGAAATCGTCGTTCAGTCGATGACCACCACCGGCTACGGTCAGGATGCTCCCTGGCAGAGCCTCGAGATGACGGCGCTGATGATCCTCATTCAAATGACAGGGATCGCGTACATCTTCGTCGCGTTTCCCGTGCTCGTCGTTCCATGGGTAGCCGATCTCATCGAACCGACACCGCCCCAACAGATCGACGAACTCGAGGACCACGTCATTATCGTGGGCTATACCGAACTGTCTCAAACGCTCGTCGAAGAGCTCGAATCGAGCGCAACGCCGTACGTGATCGTCGACCCGTCGTCGGACCGAGCCCAGAAACTTCACGAGAGCGGATACGCGGTCCTTTATGGTGACCCATCGTCCGAGGAGACACTCGACAACGCACGGGTCGACGCCGCGAGTACGGTGCTCGTCGATGCATCGGTACACGAATATATTCGCGTCGTGCTTGCAGCCGAAGAACGCAATATCGACGCAACAATTCTCGCGCTCGTCACCGACCCGTCTCGAGCCCAGTATCTTCGGTACGCGGGTGCAGACGAAGTGTTGTCGCCAAAGCACCGTCTCGGAAAGTCCCTCGGCGATAAGGTTCGAAACGTGATAGAACTTCCCGAAGACACCTTCGAGCGCGGCGAGGAACTCGAGATCGTCGAACTCCCGGTCGGCCCCGACGGCGACCTCTACGGGGAGACGCTCGACGCTGCCCGCCGTCTCGAGCAAAGTGGCGTAACGGTGCTCGGTGCCTGGGTTCGCGGCGATTTTCTCGCATCGCTGCCAGCCGACGTTCACGCCGACGAAAATACGACCCTGCTCGTCGTCGGCAACAGCGACGACCTCGAGGCCGTCGAAGACGTCGTCGGCTCGACCGGCTATCGGTACGACACCGTTCGCGGACCCGTCGTAATCGTCGGTGCCGGAATCGTTGGCAGAACGGCCATGGGAACGCTCGAACGGGCTGGCGTCGAGACGAGACTCGTCGACGAGGAGGATGGCTCGTTTGTCGATATCGTCGGCGACGCCACGACCGTGGAGACGCTCACCGAAGCGAACCTCGAGGACGCGAAGACGTTGCTCGTCGCGCTCGACGATGACGACGACGCGATACTGACGACGCTCGTCGCCCGATCGCTTACCGACGAACTCGAACTCGTCGTCGCGAGCGACAGGGAAGCGAGCGTGAGTCGACTCCGAACGGCCGGTGCCGACGACGTGCTCAGCCTCCCGAACGTCGCGGGGCGGATGATCACACTTCGAGTGTTCGATCGGGAAATTATGACGCTCGGCGAGCGGGTGACGTTGACGCGGGTCGAGACATCGGAGACTGCGATTGATGCGCTCGAACAACTCGATCCCGCGGAGTTTCGCGCGCAGACCAACTGTTCGATCGTCGCACTCGAAGACGACGGAGAGTTCATCACGAACATCGGAGATCGGCCGCTCGATCGGAGCGACGCTCTCATTATTGCCGGTTCGGAAACTGATGTCGCCGACCTTCTTGAGTAGTGCACTCGACGGAGTTTCCCCGCCCGATACTGAACCCACGTGTTGCTCGAGGGACCGACTCCATCTGTTCGGCTAGCGGGACAGTTCGAAATGGGAACTCATGGAAAGCAAGTCGTCCGTAGAACCCGTATCGGTCGGTATGAGCGACGGAACGACCGACTTCGACCCCGAGGATCCTTCGGAAAAAGAGATCGGTCGGGAGATGATCGAGCAGAGCACCGGCCTCGGTTCCGTCGCGGCGCACCTGTACCGCGGCGAAATGGAACGAACCGTCGGATGGCGTGACCGGCTGGATACGACCACCAACTGGGCGGTTACGGTTATGAGTGCGATCGTCGCGTACTCGTTCTCCGGCGAGGTGTCTCACGCGGTGATTCTCGCGGGGCTCATCATGGGAACCATCTTCCTCTTTATCGAGGCGCGGCGGTTTTGTGATTACGATATCTGGCGCTCGAGGGTCCGGACGCTCCAGGAAAACCTCTTTGCGAACGCGCTGGATCCGTCTCAGGGCGTCGAAACCGACGCTTGGCGAGCAGAACTGAGTCGGGATTACCGAGAGCCGGTTTCGAAGATCAGTTATCGCGGTGCCGTCAGTCACCGTCTCCGTCGGGTGTACCTCCCGCTGATAACGGCGATGTTACTCGGATGGGTGTTTCACCTCTGGGCGTTCAACCCCGACGACTCCTTCGTCGAGAGCGCCTCGCTTCCGGGTATCGACGGCACGGTCGTCGTCGCCGCCGTGGGGCTTTATTACACGACTTTGCTCGTCGTTGCGATTCCACTCACGTCAAAAGAACGTGGTGAATCCGGCGAGGCGAATCACGGCGAACTCGAGTGATCGATCACCTTCGAACGGATGGAGCGAAAGGCCCTTAAGCCAATGGCGGCTAGAAGGAAGTGGACTAGGTCGGGCAGTTAGGCCCTGCTCGTTACCCGCACTATGGTCTTTAGCGGGGGCCGATCCCCGTGGGCGTCCGGTCAGACCGACCGGGGCCCCGGGAGCCAACAGAGAAGCCTCGTCCGTCGGGGACAGCGGGCCACGATGGCCGTCCGCAGGGACGTCCCATCGTGGCTAATCGGCGACAGCCCATCAGGCGCGGAAGCGAGCAGTGGACCGCCGGACACCTGTCGCTCGACGGGTCGCGGGGTGGAGGAGGCAACTGGGATTCCCCCGGTCGGAACGCCGGGCAACCACGGGTGTCCACATTCATACTTTCATTCCGATACTCACAGTTCCGAGCGACGGCGCTGGCTTTTCGCCGAATCGAGGCAAGTACCTCGTCTGCTCGAGCGGAATCGCGATACTCCCTCACGGGACGACCGAAACCACACCATGAAGATGAAACCGCCGTACGAGAGTGGGATACGCACAAAATCGCCGGACGGAACGTCGTAAGACAACTCCGGGAGACGCGATTCACCCAACGGTGCCACCCACCATATTTATTTCGTCGTACAATCAGACGGAATTTGTCTGACAGGGGTTTATACTATTCCCCGGTATAGACTGTGATCCCTATCAGTGTCCAAGACAGTCAACTGAAGGGAACTGAACGCATGACTGCATCAAGAGAGCACACTCCGATAGACGCATCAACGCCGGGAGCGGGAATGACGTTCTTCCAGTACGACTGGGACGAACACGATTCGCTCGCAGTCGAAATCGTGACGACGATCGCCGAGATAGTCGACGAGCCACCCGAAGCACTCGAGTCGATCCACAACGTGGTGGATTCGGACAGCCTCGAGACGATATTCGAGCCGCGGTCGGTACAATCCCGTCGCGACAACAACCACATCTGGTTCGCCTACGAGGGATTCGGGATCACCATCTACGGAAACGGGTTCGTGATTATCCGTCGATTGAACTGATACCCGTGAGCCGATCAGATCCGGCGGCTCACCGCTAGCAGTTCTTATAGACGCGTTTACTGGGAGTTCCCACGGTCCACCGTACTTACATCGAGTTCGCCCTCGAGGTACGCCACTCCCCGCGCAGAAATCGTATAGCTGAACCCGTCGTTCTCGAGTAACCCCGCGTCGTCGAGAATCTCGAGACGCTTCTGGAGGTACACAGCGCGGAAATCGAGCGCCGCGCTCCGTTCGGCCAACGCAGAACGGAGTTGGCGCGGTCGATGCGATCCGTGTCGAGCGAGATGCTCGAGTATCCGGTCGTCGTTTTTCGACATCCAGGATGCGTGCGTTCGCAGCGGTACCGTCATCGTGTGGCGAGCTGTTTGTCGGTCGTCGGTTCGTTCACCGTTGGTTGGGCGTGTTCGTCGCACAGTTTGACTGCGGTATCCGTCTCTTCGAGCGAGACAGTGGAGACGACTTTGTCGTCCGTTTTCTCGAGCGACGGCACCCATCGCGGAAGGGCGAAGTGGCCGTCCCGCTCGCAGAACGCACATTGGCGCGGCTCGTTTCGAGCCACGTAGGAGAGACACTCCCCGTACTGTTCTTTCTCACAGTTCATACACAACCCCCCGATCTCGGCCCCACTGTATAGTTCGGCGACCAGTCGATTGTATCCGGCATCGTTTCCGCAGCGTACACAGTTCATGATTCGATCCGTTGAAACGTGGTAGAGATTGACGAGTAAGAACGGATTTCGTATAAATGTCTTCACCAAGATGAAACTAGATGATAGTGACTGATTGTTGACTATGGTTTGATTTGTGAGGGCTCCATTCACGTCTGCCATTATATACCACCGTTTCGGATGGATCAAGTCCGCAGATCGAGACGTTTGTTTTATTACTGTGATTGACTGCCCAGGTGGCAAGATCATATTAACCCGCTTCAGTATGGCGATTCGATAGGTATCTTCCACGAGAAACGAGTGTCTGTCACCGAGACGGAGGTGTGTTTCAGTGATTTTGACCCCCGTTCGGTTCAACTGTAGTAAATCAATCATATTATACACAGTATTGTCCATAGTATATTGCAAGAACACATTAGTAAATCGGTACTTTCATCTGTATTTGGCCGGCCAAGGGGTGTGAAGAAACTATGCCTCGATTGTCTGTCTCACGGATATCCGTAATTCAGTTCCATCTTCTAACCTTCCCGTCTGTGTCAGTCCTCACTCACACCCCATCGTTTCCTCCCATTGAACCATACGTCTCCAGTGCTCCCTCAGCCGCCAATCGACCACTACGCCCTCAGCTATCGACCTAGCATCACGTCCAACGGTCTAACCCGGACTGAACGGCGCTCTCTTCGATTCGTTCGAAGCCGCGCTCGACCTCGTTTGCATCCACGCCCCATTCGTCGACGACGTACGCTCGAGCGGCCTCGACATCCGGCTCGAGACTCGTTTCGAACTCGTAGTCGTCGGTGACGTTCGGCTCCCGGAACAGCTGTCGGACGCGGTCGCCGTACTCGACGCTGTCGCCGCGAGCTTCGAGGACGTTCCACATGTCGCCGTGTTCGGCAATTGCTTTGAGCGCCGTCTTTGGTCCGATCCCCCTGACGCCCTCGTTGAAGTCCGTACCGATGAGAATCGCGGCGTCGATGAGTTGTTCGAGGGTCAACTCGTGGTGGGCGAGCGTCGCCTCGAGATCCATCAGCTCGGGGTCGCCCTTGCTCGTCAGTTGGCGAAGCGTCAGCGGTGAACCGAACAGCAGTGCATCGTAATCCTCGGAGCCGACGTAGTCGGCGTCGCCGCGGCGAACCATGTGTGCCGCCTGCGCCTCCCCCTCGGCCGGTGCTTCGACGACGGGAACGTCCAGAAGCTCGAACAGTTCGCGGCTCGTCTCCTGAATGGTTTCTGTAAGCCGCTGGGTCCGCGACTCGAGTTGTGCGATCGCAACCTGATCGCCCTCCTCGCGCGCGACTTCCAGTTGATCCTCGTAGGTCTCGCGCTGATCCCGGCGGGATTCGATCTCGTCCGATTTGAGTTCCGAGGGCCCGCCGTCGAAGACCATTACGGGGACGATATCGTTCTCGAAAAACTTCGGAACGCCCTGAACGATCCCGAGCAGGTTTGCGACCTCCGTCCCTTCGGCCGTCGTGTACTTTCCGCTCGAGGTCCACTTGACCGTCGTCGTCAGGTAGCGGTACAACCAATTGTGTGCGTCGACTGCGACGACTCCTTCGATATCATCGAAAGGAATCTCATCGATGACGGCGATATCCCGCAATGCTGCGTTTCCCATTACCCCTGTATTGGGGACCCAGGGTTTGAATCGTTGTGTTTCTCACAGCGAGAGCCGCATCCGAGCTGCGCCTAACCATCATTCGAGTCGCTCCTCGAGAAACGATTCCTCCTGTGGGGAGAGGTCGCGTTCCCGAAACTGCTCGAGTCCGTCCTGATAGTCTCCTGACCTCCGGACGGGAGGGGAGCTCGCCGAGCGTTCGTTCGCTTCACTCTCGGCGGTTCCGTCATCGGGGTTGTACTCGAGGACAAGTTCCGCCAATCCGGTCGTCTCGCCGGTGAACCGAAATCCGGTCCGGTAGAGCGCTTCGTAGGCGAACGGGTTGTTGACCGCGATACGAACTCGAGCGTAGCCGCGATCGATCGCCCTGTCGCGGACGAAACCGAGCAACTCCGGACCGATTCCTTCTCCTCGCCGCGACTGTGCGACGGTGACATACCGTATCCAAAGCGTTTCGCCGTCGGTTCTGTCCTCGTTAAACGACGCCGCCGCGAGCACGTCGTCGTCCCAATCGTCGCTTTGATCGTCGGTTGCCTCCTCGCCCTCGGCGGTACTTCGAGCGGCGCTTTGACCGCCATCTCCGTCCCCGCTCGCTCTCGCGACCGCCTTGCCCGTATTCGTCATGACGAACTTCCCGGCGTAGCTAAATCGCTTGTAATCGAGACGGAGTTTCGGTCCGTCAGGTGGCCAGCCGAGTACCTCGAGTTCCACAGTGCCCTCGATTCGATTGTGGAGACACTAAGATCCTCGTTTCATCGTCGACACTGGAATCCGAACCGCTTCTCGAGAGACTGATGCCGGACGAACGCTTTTGGGTCAGTTCGTGGTAGGGGCCGACACTATGAGCGCCGAGTCTGAAGAAAGGTCCACGTACGGTATCGAGAGCCGTCTCGGCTGGCCGGTCGGCGGTTTGATCGCAGGAGCGGTCGCCGCAGCCACGTTCGGTCTCGTCATGTGGCTATTCGACCCGGGTATCCTACAAGTCGCGATTCCAGCCTTCTACGGCCTCGAGGCCGGTGGCGTTGTCGGCTGGGCGATTCACATCGCTCACGGTGCTGTACTCGGATTGATTTTCGGATTTATCGTCACCAGAGAGATGGTTCTGGGCATTATTCGAACGAATCCCGAAACGGAAGCGCTCTCGGAGACCGGAGTCATGCTTCGAATCGTCGGCGCGGGGTTCGCGTTCGGGCTGGCGGTCTGGGCGATTCTTCCGTTAATCGTCTTGCCCACGCTAGCTGGGCAAGTCGGCGGCGAAGCCGCGGCCGAATTCCCGGGGACCGCCGTCGAAAGTCTCGCCGGTCACGCGCTGTTCGGGCTCGTCCTCGGCGCCATCTTCGCCGTCATGATCGACGTCTACCAGCAACCCGCCGATTCGCCCCTCGAGGAGTAACACAGCTGTTTGCACGTTCGATAATCCGTCCACCGATAGCTGTTTCAATTGCTCGGAAATACGCCCCTTCTGCAAGCCAAAGAGTGACTTGAGCGGAGATCCTTCACTAGAGAGTGACCGCCGATGATCAACAACTCACAGCACTCCGGCCGAGAAGCTGTTGGTCCCGACGCGGTCGATAGCGTTTTCGATGTTCTTCGAGAGCGTGATCGTCGGTACGTACTCTACTTTCTCCTCGAGCACGACCGCGTCACGCTACCGGAAGTCGCAAACGTGGTTACCGGATGGGTGCACGCGAACGCGGCCGAAGTGGCGGACAAAGGCGATCGAGACGACGTTGCCACAGACCTTCGACACCGCCACCTGCCGGTGCTTATCGACTCGAATTTCGTCGAGTACGATCGGTCGACGGAATCGCTCTCGCTGTCACCGTGTCCGGAGCCGATTCGAACGATTATCGAACGATCCTGTCGCGAAGAAACCGGGTCCTGAGCATGTCACTCCCCGAACAACCACACGCTCGAAAAACACAGATCGACCTGCTCGAGATCGATGCCCCTTTCTGACTTTCTCGAGCGCGTCGAAGGCGCTAGCCGGTCGATTGAAATCTACGCGCCACAGCCGGCGACGGAACTCGTCGATCAGTTCGAACATCGAAACATCACGACCGAGTATCGGTCGCTTCCGGACGCCAGCGACGACGGCTTTCTCATCGTCCACGAAAACGGAACGTTTCAGGCGTCGATAGAGCTCTCTGCGGCCCGAGAGTTCCTCGATCCAGCGATCTCCGAGCCGTGGGACGAGTATTTCGTCGGGACCGAGTACAGTCGTTTACTCGAGATTCTCGAGAATACGCTTACGCATCCGCTTAGCAGACGCCAGCTGCTCGCGACCGCACGAGATATCGAACACCGCGCCTGGCATATCGGAACCGGAATCCTTCGAGCGGGCTTCCAACAGCTAACCGCGTTCGATCACCAGCTTTCCGTCTACGACCGACTCGCACGCGAAACGGAACTCGAGATCCACGTTTACGGACAGTCCGACTGGACCGCCCCGATTGCGCTGGTACCGACGATTCACACCGAGACGGCCGCCGAAATCGGCGAGTTCTGGTTTCTCGTTTACGACGGCGGCGACGATCCGCTCGGCTCCTACGCGTTGCTCGCCGAAGAAGGATCGCACGGCGAATTTACCGGCTTCTGGAGTTCGGATTCGCAACTGATCGCCGATCTCGATGCGTACCTTCTCGAGACGTACGGGTAAACTCGAAGCCCGTTATTTCTTCGCGTGGTCAGGTGGTGCTCTCGAGAGCGGCGGCCGCGCTCATCGGTGGTTCGCCTATTCCACAGGGCTGCTCGGCCACTGTCTGGCTCGAGAAGGGGCGTTACGAGGATCCGGCGTGAACGTCTGGGCTGAGAGTTTCGCCACTCGAGGAGTGGGTTCACAGAAACTCGCGGACCGGGATTTGAACCACCTGAAGACGGCCTCGCTCGTTTCACTCGCGAGCGTGCGTCTTCCGTAATTCAAATCCCTCGAGCGATATTCCACGCTCGCGAATTTGCTCGCGTGAAAATATGCGCGGACCGGGATTTGAACCCGGGCCATGAGCTTGGAAGGCTCAGGTCCTACCACTAGACCATCCGCGCTCTATCAGGCGATTGGAGATACTTCCTTAAGTGCCTTCCTTTTTCGATTGTCGACTGCGAGCGGGGGCTACGACCGTCCAACGGTCGCGTAGCAGTTGCCACTCGAGAGTTCGAACTCGAGTATCTCGAGGTTGCTGGCCTCAAGCGCGGCTTCGAATGCGTCGGGCGAGTAAATGTGATAGAACCGATCGACCGTCTCACCGCCCGGGAGAGTCCACTCGACGGTGGTGTCGAACGCCTCGGTTTCGTCGAACTTGTCGTGAGCGGTCGACCACGTGCTCACGAGCGCTTGCCCACCGGGTGCGAGCACTCGAGCGAGTTCGTCCAGACTGTTTCGTCGACTCGTTTCGGTGGGTAAGTGCTGGATCGTGGCGACGTAAACCGCGAGATCGATCGCATCGTCACGGAGGGGGAGCCGTGCGGCATCTCCCTGGAGCAAATCGACGTCAAAACTGCGTTCGGTCGCTCTCGTACGCGCCGTTTCGAGGAGCCCCCCGCTCGCGTCGAGCCCGATTACGCGATCGGTTCGATCGGCGAGGAGTTCCGCGTGCCGGCAGTTTCCACAGCCGAGGTCGAGGCCGACGCTCGAGGGTGGTGCACCTTCGACGAAGGTTTCGACCTCGGGCCAGGCGTACTCGCGCGTCGAGGCGAAGTGATCGGCGATTCGGTCGTACGTGGCGCGGACCTCGGCGCGATTACTCATTCGGTGATGGTCTCTCCGATCAGGACGGGCAAAAGACGTTCGAACCGGTCTGGAACATCGACATCGATGGATGGTACGACGGACGACCCCCTCACGAAACGGGAAATAATACCCTCGCGTCAGTCGGTTACGTTTCGGTCTGTCAGATACTGCGTGCGTTACGTTCATACCGTGTGAGGCCCAAACGATACTCACGGAATGAGGCGCGAGCACTTCACGTTAGATGTCAGTGATGTCGATTGGGTCGAGACCGATAGCGAACCCCGAAAGCCGCAGGTATCGATCGAGTTCACCGGCCCGACGACGGATCTTCGCGAGCGCCTGACAGGACCGACTGGCGACCTCCTCGAGGCAAACGAAACCGATGCGTCGCTTCGACTCCAGTCCCCGCTCGGTGGGGACGATGAAGCGGCCGGGGTTGTCAGTGTCACGAACAGGGTGACCGGCGAGTTCATTCTCGAACTCAACGAGGATGCGTCCGACGTCCTGAAGTTCATTCAGGCCGCGCGAGGGTACGGCGAACAGACAGCCGACGACGAGGGTCGCTACGAAGTGGAAATCAGTATCGACGGCGATCCGTTCGTCAGCTATGATAAGCGGACGTTCCTCGTCTACGACGACGAGGGAAGTCTTCTCCGCCAGCATAGTTTGATCCCGAGCGGCGTCGAGTTGTAACTCGGTTCCGCCTGGTTGACGAGTGCAGTCGACGGGCCACCCGACCTCCAACGAAGCGGACGGATCGGTAATTATAAGTATTTTAGGCACCCCTAAACTAGGTGAATACCGGTATTTCCGGGGGAGATAATGTCGAACGGACAACTGGTAACAACGACGGGTGAGGAACGCACTCAAGAACGGACGACGACGGATACGGTCCTCGAACTGGACGGGATCGGAAAACAATACGCGAACGAAGAGGTGATAGCCGATCTCTCCTTGTCCGTTCGGGACGGCGAGATTTTGACGTTACTCGGTCCGTCCGGTTGCGGGAAAACGACGACCCTCAGACTTATCGCGGGCCTCGAGAAGCCGAATGCCGGGGAGGTTCGATTGAACAGCGAACCGGTCGCAGGTCACGGGCAGTTCGTTTCGCCGGAGCAC
Organism: Halostagnicola alkaliphila; assembly: GCF_055379965.1. NCBI lineage: Archaea > Methanobacteriati > Methanobacteriota > Halobacteria > Halobacteriales > Natrialbaceae > Halostagnicola > Halostagnicola alkaliphila. Next base: position 1,884,970 of record NZ_AP043826.1, read on the forward strand.
CGCGGTGTCGGTGTCGTTTTTCAGGAATTCGCACTCTTCCCGCATATGACGGCCCGCGAAAATATCGCGTTTGGACTGCAAGAGTGGGCCGAAGCAGAACGTGACGCTCGAGTCGATTCGCTGCTCGAACTCGTCGGCCTCAAATCCCACGGCGAGCATCACCCGGAGGAGCTTTCCGGCGGTCAGCAACAACGGATCGCACTCGCGCGTTCGCTCGCTCCCGAACCCGAAATGCTGTTGCTCGACGAACCGTTCTCTAACCTCGATGTCGACTTGCGCGTGGAAATGCGCGAGGAGGTGCGCCAGATCATCAAGGAAGCTGGCGTTACGGCCGTTTCGGTCACCCACGATCAGGAGGAGGCGCTCTCGATTTCCGATCGGGTCGCGGTGATGAACGACGGTGACATCGAACAGATCGACACGCCGGAACAGATCTTTCAGCAGCCCGAGTCGCGTTTCGTTGCCGGTTTTCTGGGCCACGCGAGCTTTCTCTCTGGAGAAGTCCACGGCGATCACGTCGACACGGCAGTCGGCCGAGTGCTTCGAGACAACGTTCACGGCCTCGCCACCCAGTACGACGGGACCGGGATCGATTTGCTCGTCCGACCCGACGACGTGACCGCTTATCCTGCGTCCGAGCCGGAGTCGAACGGGACCGTCGTCTACCGACGGTATCTCGGTCCGACGGTCCTCTATCGGATCGAACTCGATTCCGGCGAGACTATCGAGTGCATGCACAATCACTCCGATCATATCGACCTCGACGAACGCGTCGCCGTCCGCGTTACGGCAGAACACGAACTCGCCTGGTTCCCGGCGGGTCAGCGAACGGCGGCCCAGGAAACGACGGACGACCCGTCCCCCGACGCCTAATCGAACGACGCCGCGGGCCTTGTTCCCGTCTGGTCGGCACCATACTCTCGTAGTTGTCCAGGTACGTTCGATACCGGTTGGCGAACAGTCGGGCCCGTATTCCTTCTCGGACCTCTCCCAACTCGTTCGCTTTTCGTGAGTGGTTTTCTGACGTATCCGTCCGGATACTCCTTTCGTGACGGTTTTGGGAGCAAATTGCACAAAACTCTTAAATCGAAACCGTTCGTACACTGGCTCATGCACAAAGACGAACTCCTCGAGCTCCACGAAGAACTCGTCGTTATCATGGAGTATTTTTCCCAGCGTGAGAACGTCGACGCGGAGTTGTTCGATCCGTACCGGGAACTGGATGTCGATCCGTCTCACGTCCACAAATCGAAAAGCGAACACAAACACGCGGTTTTCGTCCTCGGAAACGCCCTGGCGAGTGCGATGAGCGAAGACGAGTTCTCGAGCGCCGGTCGAATCGGCAAGCGGATGGCGGAGCTCGCGGACGACGCGGAATCGAAAATATAGGCGAAACGTATTTGTCCCGGTTACGGCATGTTGGACTATGGACTCGCGCACGCAAGAGCGCGTTGAACGGTGGGATTCTCGTCCCTTTACTGGCGGCTACAACGAACTTTCGACACTCGCCGATAACGGCTTTTCTGGCGTCGTTACCGCAAGCGAGACGTGGCTGTTCATGCTGAACGGCCGAGTCGTTGGCGTTGTCGACGGCGAGATTGAAGCGTTCGAGCAGGCGTCCGGAACGATTTACGCCGCTCCGCACGCTTCGCTTCCGCTTCTTTGTTCGATGCACGCACAGGGAGGAGACACGCGGGCGAATTACTACACGAACGACACGCCGCTCACTGAGGTCGACCAGACCTTACAGGACGGCTCGTTTACCGGCTATATCGAATTGAGCGAACAGGTTCTGAGCGGCGACTACTATGCCGTCTACTACGGTGGTCGGCGGATGGCCGCGGCGTACATCGGAAACGCTGAACGTCTGCTTACGGGAGACGAGGCCTTCGAACGCGCCGCCGACGAGGTCGGCATCTACGAAGTGGTCGACGTCAAAATCGACGTAACAGATGTCCCAGAAAGTAGTGAGACAGCATCGGCATCGACGACGCCCGACTCCGGTTCTCGAGAGGGGGCGGCCCCGCAACCGCCGGCCAACTCCAACGCCGACCCGGCGGAGGAATCGACACCGCCTGCAACTGACGGATCAGCGACGGGCGCGGAAACGACCGAGACGATCGCACGGGCGGATGCGTCCAGTTCCTCGCCGGAATCGACTGCCGACCCGGATCCGGACGAGTGGGCTGACTCGAGCGACGAGGCCGTTTCGGACGACGCAACCCGGCCGGCGTCCGCATCGGAACTTCGCGAGACGTCCGACCTGACGGATCTCTCTGGGGCCAATACCGCCGATTCACAACCCGGTCAGGAATCTGCCACGAATGCGCCCGATCACTCCTCGGCTGTTAGATCTCACGGCGAATCCGAGGTGACCGACGCCGACGCCGGACGAACCGAACCGAACGACGCCGACGAATCACCGGGTCAACAATCGTCGCGGAGTTCCGCGCCCGAACCCCAATCTCCAGAGACCGCATCTGATCCGGACGAACGGAGCCCTTCGTCGGATCCTGACGCGACATCGGCCGAGCCCTCGTCCGAAAGCGAACCCAGTGAGCAAGTCGTAGACGAGACGAAGCAGTCCGACTCGGAAGCCCAATCGGGTCAATCTGAATCGGTAACGTACGACGAGGACGAAGAACACGACGAAGCAGTATCCGAGTCCGAAGAGAACGGCGAACTTGATGCACGGCTCAAACAAGAAGAACGCTGGCGTGAAACCCGAAGCATTCCATCGATCGACCCCGAGAATTCCGAACACGTCGAAGCAATTCGACAGCAATCCGGACAGCAACCGCCCGAGCGTCCACAGGTGGACGATGCAGCGAGTAATGAATCGAACGCATCGGAGTCACGTGACCGACCGACGACGGACGCGTCGACGGCGACGGAAGCGACACAGGATTCGACCGCAGCGGTCGAGCAGGAAACGACGAGTCGGTCCAGCGCACACTCACCCGTTAGCGAACAGGAGTCGGTCGAGCCGGAGGGTGAGTCACTCGAGGCGGCCATCGACGAGTACGAACAGCGAATCGAGACGTTGACCCAGCACGCTCGAGACCTCGAATCGCGACAGGAGGTCCTCGAGACGGAAAACGCGAATCTTGAATCCGAACACGAACGGCTACAGGCGGAAAACCAGGAACTTACTGCGACGGTCGAGCGACTTCAATCGAAAATAGAGGACCTCGAAGCCGAGTGTGAACGGCTCCGTAATGCGGAAACGGTCGGTGCTGGTGAGACGGCTGGGTTCGGCGGGCAGAATTCGGAACGCCAGCTGTCAGCACACGAGGCACTCGCGGGGACGAACCTATTCGTTCGGTACGCGTCGAAAAGCGACTCGACGCTTCAATCGGCTCACGGCGGCGACGGTGATCAGGAGTCGGTGGCTTCGAACCTCCAACTCGAACAACACACGTCCTTCGATGCGTCCGACGTGACCGTCGCGGGTCGGCCCTACGAGGAGTTTCTCACCGACACGATAGAGTACACGTTCGTCGACTGGCTCGTCGAGACGCTGCTGTTCGAAATCCGGGACACGGGCCATGGAAACGGACTCGCCGACCTCTACGATGCGATCCCACAGATCGATCGAGCGGAGCTTCACGCGACGATTTCGCTCGAGGACGACGAGACTGAGGATGTCCCTGAGGAAGTGACGTTCGACGTCGTCGCGTTCGACAAGATGGGGAACCCGCTCATCGTCGCCAATCTCAACGACTCGCGCGACCCGGCGACCGAACGGATGCTCGCCGAACTCGAGGAAGCGGCCTCCGCAGTCACCGCGAATTACCCGGACCTCGGCGCTGCGATGGTCGTCACCTCGAGTTACTTCGAACCCGGCGCGCTCGAGGTAACCGAGCAGGCGACGAGCAGCGGCTTTCTCAGCCGCGGCTCGAAGTTGAGCTACGTCAACCTCTCGCGAAAACAGGGGTACCATCTCGCGCTCGTCGAATCACGATCTGGCGGCTTCCATATGAACGTTCCAGAACTCTAAACGCGAAGTATAACTACGTTATCCTTCGATCTCGGTCGCGTCTTCGATCTTCATTCCGTCAAGCTTTTCGACGATCTCGTCCATTTTGCCGTCGAGTTCGTCGACGAACTCGACCGTCCGTTCGGTCTTGATCGCGCCCTGGCTCGAGGGTTCGATGAGGTTTTCTTCTTCAAGCACGCGCAGCGAGTAGCGCACTTTGTGGTGTGGGTAGCCCGTTTCGTTCGACATCTTGACGATCCCGATCGGTTCGTTTTCGATAACCATCTTCAGGACCTGCAGATGTCGTTCCAGCATATCGACTTCCTTTTCAAGTCGGTCTATCATGGCATTTGTTAACTTGTCTTTCCGCCTTTTAAAAGTTACTCTCCGAAACCGGACGGAACACGTTCAATTCGATGATAGTTCTTGCGAGTAGTTAACGGTTCGTGTTTCGGATCCCCTCACCGATACGTTCGCTCTCGGCTGAAGGGGCGAGCCGGACGGTTGCGAGACAGCCGCGCGAAGCGTTCGTCGGCCGTTGACGCGCCACCGAGTACGTTGACTTGCTAAAGTTGGCGGTAAAACGCGCGGATCTATCCACGAAGCTGTACAACTTCTCTGGATCGGCCCGGCAATACCGTAATCTGTTTATCGGCCGGGCAAGAATCCGCCGCTGTTATGACCGTCACAATCGTCGGGTCCCAACTCGGCGACGAAGGCAAAGGCGGAGTCGTCGATATCTACGGCGACGCCGTCGACGTCGTCGCTCGGTATCAGGGTGGCGACAACGCTGGACACACCGTCGTTCACGACGGCACGAAGTACAAACTTTCACTCGTTCCCTCCGGTGCGGTTCGGGGGAAAACTGGCGTTCTCGGGAACGGCTGCGTCGTCAACCCCGAAACGCTGTTCGACGAAATCGATACGCTCCGCGAACGGGGCCTCGAACCGGACGTTCGGGTCGCCGAGCGAGCCCACGTTATCCTTCCGTACCATCGCGCGCTCGACGGTATCGAAGAAGACGAAAAAGACGACCTCGCGGCCGGGACCACCAAGCGCGGCATCGGTCCGACCTACGAGGACAAAGCCGGCCGACGGGGCGTCCGTATCGGCGATCTCGTAGAGCCCGACGTCCTCCGCGAACGACTCGAGTACGTCGTCCCCCAGAAGAAAGCGCTCGCCGAGGAGGTCTTCGGAAAAGAGACCGGCGAGAAATTCGACATCGATCACCTCTTTGAAACCTACCGCCAGTACGGCGAGCGCCTCGCCGAGGAGGACATGACCGTCGACTGCGGGACCTACCTTCAGCAGAGAATCGACGATGGCGATAACGTCATGCTCGAGGGTGCACAGGGAACCTCGATCGACATCGATCACGGGATCTACCCTTACGTCACCTCTTCGAACCCGACCGCGGGCGGCGCGACGGTCGGAAGCGGTCTCGGCCCGACGGTCGTCGGGCAGGGAGAGGTAATCGGAATCGTCAAAGCGTATCTTTCTCGCGTCGGCACCGGCCCGCTCCCCACGGAGCTAGGCGGCGTCGAGGGACAGACGCCGAACTACGACGAGGCCGCTGGAGCGGACGGAGACGCCGAAGAACTGGCGAAATACATCCGCGACGAAGGTGGGGAGTACGGAACCGTCACCGGTCGCCCGCGCCGCGTCGGTTGGCTCGACATGCCGATGTTGCGCCACGCCGCGCGCGCGAACGGCTTCACCGGGCTCGCGATAAACCACATCGACGTACTCGCCGGACTCGAGGCAGTCAAAGTCGGCCACAGTTACATTCTCGACGGCGAGGAAACGCTCACGATGCCTCCGACGACCGAGGCGTGGGGCCGCTGTGAGGCGACGCTCGAGACGTTCGACGGCTGGTCGAACGTCGACTGGGAGGCGGTCGCGGCCGAAGGCTACGACGCGATTCCGGAAAACGCCCGGACCTACCTCGAGTACGTTTCGGACGAACTCGAAACGCCGATTTACGTGGTCGGCGTCGGACCGGGACGAGAAGAGACCGTTATCGTCGAAGATCCCTACGAGTAGGCCATTCCGTTCGAGCGGGGCCCTTCGACGGCAGCTTTTTCGACACTCAGGCCTCGAGAATTTCGACCAGATTCCCCTCCGGATCGAGCAGAAACAGTATCTTTGTCCCGCTCGCGGTCGTTTTTGGTTCGCTCAGCGTCTCGACAATCGTGGGAAGTCCCTCCGCGAACGCGTCGAGGTCGTCCACCGCGAAACCGACGTGCGTCGCACCCGGCTGGTTGATCGACTCCGCTCTGCTCGCGCGCGCTTCTGGTTCGTATTCGATGAGTTCGATGCGAACGTCACCGTCATCGGACTCGAGGTGTGCGAACGAACCCGCTGCGCCCGACACGTCCACGGCGTCTTCGAATGCGTCCCCGGAAACGTCGAACGTGTCGACGACCGAGAGACCGAGCACGTCGCTGTAGAACGAACGAACCGTCTCGAGATCACGAACGGTGATCCCGATGTGATGGGTCGTTTTAACTGGCATAGATAGGCACAGTAACTCCCTTCACAGAAAGAGTTTGTCGAACCGTCGACGGTTGCCCCGCGGGTAAAACGGAACACGGCGACGGCTATCTCGAGTGAGGTGGCGGTGATGATCGTCGTCTCGAAGGTGTATCGATCGGTTTCCCGAAACCTTTTGCTCTCGGCCGATAGCCTTCAACTATGAAGGAGTCGCTGCTTGAGATCCTCTGCTGTCCGCTCGATAAACACGACCTGGAACTCGAGGACGCCGAATACGACGGCGACGAGATCGTTTCGGGAGACCTCGTCTGTTCCGAGTGTGGACAACGCTATCCGATCGAAGACGGAATCCCGAACCTCCTGCCGCCGGATATGCGCGAAGAGACGCCAGCCTAGGTGATTGAAACCGTGTCCGGGCCTGCACTCATCCTCGAGATCAACCGCGAGTCGGGAGAGTCACTCGAGGCGAATTCGACGACGATCGAAACGGAGGGATCGTTCGGTATCCTCCTTCGCGGCCACAACGTCCCCGCACACGCTCACTGTCGGCTCGAGGGCGAACTCTCCCGTATCGGCTCTCTCGAGCAACCAAACTATTACGTCGAGCCGGGCGAGGAAAAAGCAGTCCCGGTTTCGGTTCCGGAGATAGACGACCCGATTACGGGAACGCTCGAGGTTTCGATCGGGTACGGTGCAGAAACCGTCGCGATCGATATCGAAGTCGTTCCCGGCCCGCCGGAAGTCGACGTCGACGAGTCACTCGGCGAGCCACAGCGACCGGATCCCGAGCCGTCCGCCCTCGAGGAGTTCTCGAGCGTCGGCGGGGTCGAGCCGGCGACGCTCGGGGTCGTCGCACTCGCGATTATCGCCCTTTCCGTAGCGGCCCTCACCGCGGGGTCTATCGGCGGCCCGATCGCAATCGTCGGTTTTCTCACAATTGTGGTCGGGATCGTCGTCGCCGCGGGACTTTTGTTCTACTGATCGGTTTCGCTCGATTCGACGGCGTCCAACGCGCCGTTCTCGAACCGCTTCGCCCGAAGGTATCGCGCCCGGTAGCGGTTGGCTCCCTCGTTGACATCCGCTTCACGAATGTCCTCGACTCTCCCGTCGGCGACCGCGTCGATTAGTTCCTCGAGCTGGTTGAGCTCGCTGGTGGTTAACTCGAGTTCGTAGGTTTTCTCCGATTCGGACTCGAGGATCGCCCACTTGCGGGCGGCGGCGATCACGACCGAGCAGGGTTCTCGACAGGGGAAGGTTCCGTCCCCGCCGTCTACATCGAGTTCATCTCCCTCCTCGTAGTGCCACTCGCGCCGTCGGAGACACTTCGAGTCGACACAGCAGGCCTCGGTCATCCACTCGACGGCTTCTCGCGGGAGCTCGTCGATAACGTCGTAGATCCCGGTTTGGCGTTCGGCGGTTTCAGTCCAGTGGTCGACGTCGAGCGATCCCTCGCGCTCTCTGTGCCAGTTGGCGACCGTCGCCGGATAGAAGAAATCGACCGCGTCGACGAGATCCGACCCGGAGAGACCGGTGAAGGCCCAGCCGGTGCGAAGCGTGGGTGCCGTCTTCAGCGGCCGATACCGACCGTCCTCGTCGTATGTAGAGAGCTCTCGAGCCTCGCGAGGGTCGTCGTAGACCTCGAGTTCCGATAGCGGCGTGTCGGCGTCGTCGACGTGCCAGAGGTCGTAGACGCGCTCGCCGTTGGGTTCGTCCACGTCGAGGAACCGTGCCGTGAGACGAAGTTGGCCCCACGTTCGATCGATCCCGTCTCGAAGTGCTTCGTATCGGCCCGGCACCGGACGGCGATCTGCGTTTTCATCCGCTTGAGGTGGTGCGCGTTCACACCACCGGAGGAACGCCCATCTTGCCGTTCCGTCGCCGCCGACGGTTTCTTCCCAGTACCGCCAGTTCGTGACGTACTCGTCGACCGCTTCGAGCGCGGTTCGGAATTCGGCCTCCGTAAGCTCGGTCCGGGATTCGACCGGCGTCTTGAGGACGTAGCCGTCGGCCGTGCGGTCGAGTCGAAGTCCGTCGAACTCAAGGCCGTCTTCGCTCGCCGTTCGAAGGTGCTCGAACTCGTGGTCTCGAAGTTCCACGGATCAGTCACCCGCGACGTCGGCGTTTGTCCGCCGTGGTTCCGTTCGGTCGCGATCGATTTGTTGTTCGATATCGGCTCCGGCGTCGGCCGCTCGCTCGAGAACCACGTCGGCCAGCAAGTCCTCGGTACCGACGGCGCCGGTGTACCAGATTCGGTGGCCGTCGACTTCGCCGGGGACGTCCCAGCCGGTTCGGAAGTCGTCGGTGAGACCCATATCTTCCGGAATATCCTCTTGGGTGTGAAACCCGTCGGCGATGAACAGCGGGACAACGACGATATCCTCGCTGTCGAAGTAGTCGGTGACGTCGTCAACCTCCGGCTCCTCGTCCATGAACAACGCCCGAACCTCGTCGAAGCGGTCCATCTCGCGGATCCGGTCGGAGTGGTATTCGATGGCCTTCGCGGAATTCTCGTTTCGGTCGGTCCCGTGACCGACCACGGCTAATCCGAACCCGTCTCCGACGTTCGGATCGCCCGTCACGCTCTGGGCCCGGCCGACGATTACGTCGGTCATCGCGTCGTGCGTGCCGACCGGCCCGCAGTAATGGACGGTCGTCTCGGCGTCGGTCGCCTCGAGCGTCGCTTGCGAGGCGTCAATCCCGTCCGACTCCCACAGATCGGGATCCCATCCCTCGAGACGGAGCTCTCGCGGAATTACTTGCTCCGTGAAGTACCCCTCGCTGATAAACAGCGGGACGACGAATATCTCGTCGGCGTCGATCGTCCGGACGACTTCCCGAAAGTGCGGTTCTTCCTTCCAGAACGTTTCGCGAACGACGTCGAACGCGCCCGTCTCGCGGATCGCATCCGCATGGGCGTACGTCGGATTCGACGCGTCCGGGTTGAGGTGTGACCCGTGTGCCGCGATGACCAGCGCTTGCATGTCCGTCGGTTAGGAGTCGAACGGTTTATCCACTTCGCTGTCGGCGACGGTCGCCGCGGCCCGTGACGGCGTGCAAGCCGAACCCGTTCGACTTGAGAGCGCTACGCCTATACGAGATCGGTTCGAACGGAAACGCGTGCAACTGGTCGGCTACGATCGAACCGGAAACGGCTCCTCGTTGATTTTGAGCGACGGCACCGACGTGAGTCGCCGGTCGCTCGAGCCCGGAACCAGCCTGTCGTACACGCTCGGCGATCGCCACTGTGCCGGAGTGCTCGACGGCGACGAGCACATTCCGTGCGACCGACCAAAAGCCCCCCACTGCGAGTTCCATACGAGCACGTGGGTCTGCGCTCGTTGTACCGGAACCTGCCTGAAAGACGAGATGGACTGCTACGACGAACACGCCGTCTATATCGCCGCATTTGCGCCGAACACGTTCAAAGTGGGCGTCACGAAACGCCGGCGACTCGAGACGCGACTGCGCGAACAGGGTGCCGATCTCGCAGCGCACATTCACACGGTCTCGAACGGGCAAATCGCCCGCGAGATCGAAGCCGAAATCGCCGAGGAGCTGGTCGATCGGTTTCGAACGCCGACGAAAGTCGCGTCGCTCGCGTCGACCGTCGACGCGGACGCCTGGAACGACCTTCTGAAAGAGTTCGACGTGATCGACCGATACGCGTTCGACCACGGTATCGACCTCGAGAGTCGACCAGTTCGGGAGACGATCGCAACCGGCACCGTCGTCGGACTGAAAGGACGACTGCTCGTCCTCGAGCGAGGGGGGACGACCTACGCCGTCGACCTTCGGGATCTGGTCGGATACGAACTCGAAATCGGCGGCTCCGAACGGCGGCTCCAATCGTCGCTCGGTTCGTTCGGCTAGGTTGAAACTCGACTCCGGACCACCGACGGGCGATAGGTCACAATACTTTTCCGAGCACGGGCTGAATCCAGAGCCATGACAGACGAAACCGAACCCGACGCCGAGGACAACGGTCCAGAGGCAGACGACGAATCGAAGTCGTTCCGCGAACGTGTCGAAGAAATTCGAGAGAAACGAGCCGAAGAAGGTGAAGGCGAGGGAGAGCCACCAGAGAGTCCATTCGGTGGCGGCGGCGGTGGCCCGGGCGGCCCAGGCGGGATGGGCGGTGGCGGCGGCAACCCATTCGCACAGATGATGGGCGGCATGATGGGCGGCGGCGGTCCCGGCGGCCCCGGCGGCCCACCAGGTGCCGGTCCAGGTGGACGCGGCGGCGAAGAGGTCGGCAACGAAGAGCTCGTCCAGGAAGTCCGACAGCTCCGCGACGAAATGCGCGACCAGACGCGAGCGCTCAAGCGCATCGCCGACGCGATCGAAGACGAGTAACGACCAGAGTTCGGTTCCGTTTTTTCGCGGTCGCAACTCTCGTAGAGCGTGCTCTACGCGCGTTACAATCCGTATCGTCTCCCTACCGGTTACGGAACTTCGAAAGGCGACCGCTTAGGGCATCCGCGAGTGACCATCGGCCGACGAGGTGTTTCGAGAGCACGACGCTTACGTATGCGAGGCCGATCCCCGCGATAACGTCGATCACCCAGTGAATTCCCAGGTACATCGTCGAGATCGCGACGCTGATTCCGAGGACCAGCGCGAGCGCGAACCACTTCGGATAGTCGTCGCGGGTTCGGTAGGCCATGAACGTGACCGTCGTAGCGAGCGAGGTGTGAAGCGACGGGAAAACGTTCGTGTTCCGGTTGACCTCTCGAGTGAGGTGTTGGTATCGCGGATACGTGTCGTAGAGCAACGCGTCGACGAGCTCAGGCATCACGTTTCGCGGCCCGTACGCGATGATGAAGGTGTAGAGTACGAGCCCGAGCGTGTAGTTCAACGTGTACGCCGAGAGGAGTTCGCGGAGCGATCTGGTATCTGAGAGCGCGAAGTATGCGATAACCGGGAACACCAGCAAAAAGACGTACCCGTAGATGTAGATGAACGAGAAGTAGGCGGTGATCTCCGGGGTTGCCTGATTTTGCATCCAGAGGATGAACTGCCCCTCGAGTTCGTAAATCGGCGAGGTAAGATTCCAGTCGATTATCCACGATATTTCTGGAACGACCTGTCTGGCGATGCTGTTGAACCCCAGAACGATTCCCAGGACGACCGTGACCGGTGCCATTGCTCTGACTCGAGCGCGCCATTCGGTTCGAGTTTCGCTGAGACGGCGCCGGCCGACGAAGACCACAATAGAGAGGAAACTAAGCAGTGTCACGACCACGGCCAGTTGTACGAGGACTTGCCTCAACATCAGCGTCTCACCAGGAGATCACCGTCTTCGTTGTGCCGGAATCCGCTTTCGGCGAACGCCGCTCTGGCTACTTCGACATCGACCTCGCCGTCCGAGCCGAGGAATGGCGTCTCGACCGCGTCCCCGTCCCACTCGAGGTGTTCTGGCACCCACTCGTCGATCACTGGCGTTTCGGTTGGCCGCGCATATCCTTCGAAGATCTCCGCTGCAACCTGTTCCCTGTCGACCAACCGAGCACAGAGCTGACGGAAGTGGGGATTACTAAACGGCGCGTTTCGAGCGTTGAACCCGAGGTGGTAGAACGTCCACGAGTCGTCACTTCGTAGCTCGACGCCGTCACCTTCGGTCACTTCATCGACCGCGTACGTCTCGAGCGTCGAGAGCGTCATGTCCGCGTCGTCGTTTTCGACGAGTTCGATCGCCGAGGTACTACGCGGATCGATACCTGCGTACAACTCCTCGACGCTGGCTTCCGGAAGGTCGGCGGAGTCCCGGCGCGTGAAGTGATCGTCGAACCGCTCGAGGGTGAGGTGCTCGCGTTCGGCTCGATCGGCGAACGCGAACGGGCCGCTACCGATGGCTGGAACGTTATCCGTGACGAGCGCATCGGTCGTCCCGTCCGCGACCTGTACCCCCGGAAGATCCGCAGTTCCCGTGCGGTCATCCCAGACGTGTTTCGGGAGAATCGGAACGGTTAGGGCCCGTTCGGCGACGGCCTCCCCCGTTTCGGCGGTGAGAGTCAGCTGGTGACGGGATTCGACGGTAATCTCGTCGATAGCGGAGACGAGACCGCGATAGATCGGTGCGGGAGATGGCACGTTGCTTTCGCCCATCGAGGTGTCCGCGAGAAAGTCGTACGTGAACTCAACGTCCTCGGCGGTGAGGGGCTCCCCGTCGTGGAAGAGACAGTCCTCGCGGATCGTCACCTCGAGCGTCTCATCGTTCCACTCCCAAGACTCCGCGAGCCACGGCAGCAGTTCGGTTGTCGTCGCGTCGCTCTCGTCGGTCTCGTCCTGAGTCGTTTCGGCTCCGTTCTGGATCCAGTTTTCGGTCGCCAGCGAATCGTACAACAGATCCACGAACGTCCCTCCGTTGCGATACTCTGCCGCCAGCGGGTTGAGATTCTGGGAGGGGCGGGCATCGATGACGACGGTCCGTAACCGATCTGCGCCAGCCGTTGGCTCGAGACCGAGCGGACCGAGCCGAGTTGCGGGATGGTACTCGTCCCAGCCCTTGAATCGATCCGTCCTGACCAGTCGGTGCTCTTCGGGCACACAAACTGGGACGAACGGAACCTCGACCGCCAGCGTCTCGAGAACGCTGGTTACGGCGTTCCGCCGGTCGTCGCCGTCCGCCTGGCGCTGGCCCTCTAGCAACTCGTCGAACGCGAGATTCGTGTACCCGAACGGGTTCTGCCAGCCGGATTCCTCCGCGTACAACGAGTAAAGGGCTTCGTAGAGAAAATCGGGGTCCATCGAGCCGGGATGGCGTCCGACGTAGCAGTCGAAGTCGTGATTGATCAGAATCGCTCGCAGGAATTCTTCCTGCGAGCGCATCTCGAAGGAGACGTCGACGCCGACCGCTTCCAGGTTTGCACGGAGATGTCGAGCCAGTTGGATCCCTTCTCGATCACCGTCCGCGGGAAGCGTCGTTATCGTCAACGAGAGTTGCTCGAGCCTGTCCCTGTTGACGATACTGCGGAGCTGTCGAACACAACCTGCTGTCGAGAGGGACGCGCCGACCGCACCCGTCGCGAGGAGCGAGCGACGACTTACCTGGCCGTGTCCGGCCGGAATGTCGTTCATTAGTTCCTTCGAGAATCTTGGCCGCTCACGGTATAACAGTATTGCGCCACGGGCTCGCGAGGAACTGGCGCGGCGAGCCACCGGTCAGACCGCCCCCGCTCACTCGCGAATCGAACGCCAGGTCGAGGCTATCCAGCCTCGGATCTCTGCGAGCGTTGGCAGGCGCTCGGAGCTGCGTTTCCACACCCCCCAACGGTTGACTACGAGAACTGAGACGGCGACTGAAACGACTGCCAGAATCATACCTGCGACGACGTCGATCGCCCAATGAATCCCCAGATACATCGTCGAGATGGCGACGCTGATTCCGAGGAAGACACCAACCGGAGTCCACTTCGGATACTCGTCTCGAGTCATCACTGCGAACATCCCCACTGTCATTGCCAGAGAGGTGTGCAAGGAGGGGAAGACGTTCCTGTACTCGTTTACTTCGCGAGTCAGGTGTTGGTATCGCGGCTGAAAATCGTAGAGCGTGGTTTCGAACATTTCCGGCATCATGTTTCTCGGACCGAACGCCATCACGAGAACGTATACGATCATACCGATCCCGTAATTAAGCGCATAGGCCGTGAGAAGCTGTCGAAACGGGCGAGTATCCGAGAGTGCGAAATACGCGAGCACGGGGAAGATTAGCAAGAAGACGTACGCGTAGATGTAAATAAACGAAAAAAACCGAATTAATATCGTGTAATCGTAGGACTGGAACCAGATGATGAGTTCACTTTCGATTTCGTAAAACGTCCAGGTCATCCACCATCCGTATTCGGTGGACAGATCCCCTATTTCGCGCCGGTACTGTTGGTTTATCAATAGAACGGTCAGTAGAATCGCGATAATCGGAGCGGAGGTGCGAATCCGTACTCGCCACTCGGTCCTGGTCTCACGAATACGACTCCATCCGATGAACAACGGAATCGAAATTGCGAGCATAACCCCGACGACGATAGCGACCTCAGTCAGAACCTCTTGTAACATCAGTAGTTTACGATTTGACCGTCTTCGTTGTACTGTAATCCGGCGCTCTCGAACGCCCGCTGTGCCTCCTCGATATCGACCTGACCGAGGCGGTTGTCGTCTAATTCACAGAACGGGGCGAACGGCTGGTGTTCGTCCCACTCCTTGTCCGCGAGTTCGATGTTACGCTCGTCCATCCACGAAATCGCCTCGTCTCTGAGTTCGTCCTCGGCCGGGAGCCACTCCTCGTTTGCGACCGGCGTCCAGATCGGGTCCGCGTACCCGGAGAAAATCTCTTCTGCAACGTACTGCCTGTCGATCACTCGTCCGACGGCGTTCCGAAAGCTCGGGCTCTGGCAGAGTCCGCTATCGGTATTGAATCCGACGTGATAGAACGACCACGGATCCGTCTCGACGAGTCTATCCGCTTCATCACTTTCGCCCGCGTAGACCTCTTCGACGACGTGCGGTTCGATCCGCGAGGTCGTGACGTCGGCGACGCCGCCGTCGACCTGCTGGAGCGCTGACGCACTGCTCGTATCGTTGAGGAACTCGAGCGCTTCGACGGTTACTTCGGGTAAACCGATGTCGTCACCTCGAGTGAAGTGGTCGTCGAACCGCGAGAAGGTCAGACTATCCTGTTCGGTCTTTTCCTCGAATTGGAACGGACCACTGCCGACAATGAGATCCTCTTCGTCTGAACCGAGCAGACTCCATCGTCCCTGTTGGACCGGAATCTCGTCTTCGTCTAACTCCGCAAGCGCGCCTTCTTCGGTTCCCCAAACGTGTTTCGGAAGAATGGGGATGAGAAGTGCCTGCTCCGCTACCGCTCGGTTCGTACTGAACGATAGTGTCACTTCGAGGTTCTCCTCGTCTCCTAATTCGTCCTCATCGTCGGTGTCTTCAACGACGGTAGCCGATTCGACAGTTGAGGCGTGGCGACGATAGTTCGTCGCCGGGAGCGGTGAATCGCCTAGTCCCCCCGTGGTGTCTGTGAGAAAGTCGTAGGTGAACGCGACGTCTTCGGCGGTGAGGGGTTCACCGTCGTGGAACGTACAGTCCTCACGGATTCGGACTGTCAGTTCGGATTCGCCCCATTCTATCGATTCTGCGAGCCATGGGATGAGATCGCTCCCTTCAAAGCTCTCGGTAATGTGCTCGTCCTCACCGTAGACGAGTGCGTCATCGAATGCTAGAGAATCATACAGGAGATCGATGTAGGTTCCGTGATTTCGATGTTCCGTCGAAAACGGATTGATGTTCCGTGTCGGACGCGAATCCATGATCAGCGATGTCAGTTCCGCCGGTGTTTCGTCGTTACCGAAATAGCCTAACCGCGTGTGCGGATGGTACCGTTCCCAGAGATCTGCCATCTCGGGTTGCACAGCTCGTTGTCCCTCTGGCAGACAGATCGGAACGAACGGCATCTCCCGTGCGATCTGGATGAGCAGGTCGGTGACTACCTCGCCCCTGCCGTCCTCGGTCTCGCGTTGTTCTCTCAACATTCCGTCGATGGTCGTAATGTCCTCGAATCGAAACGGATTCTGTCTCCCGGTTTCACTCTTGTACGATGAGTGAAGCAGTTCGTACAGAAAATCGGGATCCGGCTCTGTCGGGAGGGAACCGACGTACATGTCGAAATCGTGTTCGAGCATGACCGATCGCTGAAATTCGGTGTTAGTGCGGAGGTTGAGTGAAACGTTGAAGCCGAGCGCCTCGAGGTTTCCCTCGAGCTCTCGTGCGATTTGGACGGCTTGTCGATCATTATCGGCGGGGACGGTGATGATCCGAAGGGAGGTATCGTCGTCGGTACTGCTGTCGCTGCTAACCATGCTCTGTACCTGATTTACGCAGCCAGCCGTACCTGCTACGAGCCCGGCCGTGCCAGCAGCTAGCACCGATCGACGACTGATCCGTTCGGGGGGGACATCCGAACTTCCTGTCATTGTGTTCTATTACTCCTGTTCGAGTTCGATATATAACAATATTGCGTACTATGTTTTGCTATAACTATAGCGGGAATCCAGTTGACCGAGCCTACTCGGTCGCGTGAAACCGAGTTGATGGATGATTCGATTGGTAAGGAAGAACTACACCGGTGAGAACGGGAAGTACCGAGAGAAGAGTTCGAGCGTACCGACGGTATACGCTCAGCGGACCGACGAGTACGACGAACCGACGGAGCCGAACCCGGGAGGATGGAGGGCAGTTTGGCTGTTACAACCGGGTACACATTTCAACGAGACGATGTCAGCGGTATAAAACGCATCGAAGTTAGCGATACGGCACCTTCCTGTGTTCTCTCCGTAGTAGCGCCTGTTTCTGAATATCTCGAGCGGGCATCTGCGGTGAGACAAGGTGAACCGAGAGCGCAACATCAATAGGCTAACCGACGAAAGTGACCAGTGATGGACGTCGCCGCCGAGCGCATCGAACGACTGCACGAACTCGCTCGAGCAGCGGCTTCGGCATCCGACGATGATCGTGCTCGTGAATACGTGAGGCTCGCCCGTCGGGTAGCCGAGCGCAATCGGTTGCAACTACCCCGAACGTTTCGCCGATTCACGTGCGATCGTTGCGATCGGTATCTTCGACCAGGAACGAACGCACGCGTCCGTTTGCAGGACGGACACGTCGTGATAACTTGTGAATGCGGCTCCCACGCGCGGTATCCCTACGATACCGATAGCCGAGGGGACGGAATCGACGCCGAAGAGTAACGTTCTCCTCGCGCGCGAGGAGACGCTGACGCACAACTCCGTTCACGAAGATTGAAACCGGTTGGCCCGTTAGGCGGTGCTATGGATCAAGAGGAACGAAAGCGCAAAGCGCACGATCTCGACGTCACGGTGTGGGTCGGCAAAAGCGGAATCGACGCCGTCACCGACGAACTCAACGACCAACTTGCGGATCGGGATCTAGTCAAAATCAAATTTCTCCGCGCCGCTCGAGCGGGGAGTTCGACCGAAGAGAAGGCGGCAGCTCTCGCAGACCGTGTGAACGCAACCGTCTTCGATACGCGGGGTCACACGGCAGTGATGTACCGATGACGGCGGGAGGAGTCTCGGCCGTGTTGGCTCCAGCACTCGGTCCGGTCGGAGCGAGACTCGAAACTATCGACGGTGTGTCCACGGAAGTTGCGGAGAGTGCCGCGGGGCTGATCCGATTCGTCGCGGCGTTTCTGGCGATCTACTTCATCGGTCGGTTCGTCGTCTTGCCGCTGGTCACTCGTGCGATGGATCGTCGAAACCTCGACGCCCACGCGCAGAAACCGCTGTTGTTGATTACGCAGTTCGGCGTCGTGTTCGTCGCCATCGCGGTCGCGTTCGGCTTCGCGGACTACGGGAACTTCCTCGTCTCCATGGCCGGTATCGCCGCGGCGGGTGCGCTCGCGCTCGGGCTCGCAACGCAGAACGTCATCTCGAACTTCGTCGCAGGAATCTTCATCTACACCGACAAACCGTTCAAGATCGGCGACTGGATCGAGTGGGGCGACCACGCCGGCACCGTCGAGGACATTAGTCTCCGCGTCACCCGCGTTCGGACGTTCGACAACGAACTGCTAACGGTGCCGAACTCCGAACTTACGAACGGCGTTCTCAAAAACCCCGTCGACGGGAACAAACTTCGGCTGAAGTTCGTCTTCGGAATCGGCTACGACGACGATATCGAACAAGCGACCGAGATCATCGTCGAGGAGGCCACCGATCACCCGGACATTTTAGCCGATCCGGGTCCGTCCGTTCGTCTCACCGAACTCGGAGACTCGGATGTCGGTCTCCAATCGCGGTTCTGGATCGGAGACCCCGGTCGAGCGGATTTCGTCCGCATTCGCGGTGAGTACGTGACCAGCGTCAAGCAACGCTTCGACCAGGAAGGCATCGATATTCCGTACCCGGTCCGAACGCTCGAGGGCGGCCTCGAACTGGGTAGCGGACAACAGGTTGCAGAACCGGCGGAGTAGTCGGCTCGCCTTTTTGCGACGGGATTCGCGGTACTGGATATCGAAACGAGAGCAGAGCGCTTAGGCTGATAGTGGCCGCTCGGATTGATAGCGACTGCTCGGATTGATGGAGGCCGTTGGGATCGATAACGATCGCTCGAGTGTTTTAGACGCCGCTATGGCGGGGTCGAAAACGACAAAGAAAGCGAAAACGCGCGAGTTAGAAGCCTTTGCCGAGCAGTTCGCGGGCGATAACGTTTTTCTGGATCTCCGAAGTTCCCTCGTAGATCTGGGTGATCTTCGCGTCTCGGTAGAACCGTTCGACCGGGAAGTCGTTGACGTAGCCCGCACCGCCGTGGATCTGGACGGCTTCATCCGCAACGTCGACAGCGACCCGGGAGGCGTACTCCTTGGCCATCGAAGCGAGTTTGGTGATGTCCTCGCCCTGGTCGACGTTCCAGGCCGCCTTGTAGGTCAGGTTGCGCGCCGCTTCGGTGTTCGTCGCCATCTCGGCGAGTTTGTGCTGGATGGCCTGGAACTCCGAAATCGACTGGCCGAACTGTTCGCGGTCCTGTGCGTACTCGAGGGCCGCTCGCGTCGCGCCCTTCGCGATGCCGACACCCTGTGCGGCGACCGCGGTCCGGGTTTCGTCGAAGAACTGCATCTGTTGCATGAACGCGGCGTCTTTGGTTCCGACGAGGTTCTCCTCGGGAACGCGGACGTCGTCGAAGATGAGTTCGGCGGTGTCCGAGGCACGGATGCCGAGCTTGCCGGTGATCTTGTCGGCTTCGAACCCGTCGCGATCGGATTCGACGATGATCTGACTGAAGCCGTTGTACCGGCCTTCGGCGTCCGGGTTCGTCTTACAGAGGACGACGAAGAAGTCGCCGACGGTCCCGTTGGTGATCCACATCTTGTTCCCGTTGATGACCCACTCGTCGCCGTCTTTCTCGGCCTGCGTCGAAACCGAGGAAACGTCGGAGCCGGTGTCGGGCTCGGAAATTGCGGCACCCGAAATCTTGTCACCGTACGCGACGGGCTCTAAGAAGCGCTCTTTCTGGTCTTCGGTGCCGAAGTTCATGATCGCTTCACAGCCGAACGACGTCGAAACGATCGACAGCGCAATTCCCGGGTCGTAGGAGAACAGTTCCTCCGTGATGATCGCGGTATCGAGGATCGAGTAACCCGCCCCGCCGTACTCCATCGGGATGTACGAACCGGTCAAGCCCATCTCGGCGGCCTTGTCGATGACGTCGTGAGGGTACTTCTCTTCCTCGTCATACTCCTCGGCGACTGGAACGATTTCGTTCTCTGCGAACCGCGTTACCTCTTCGCGGATTTGCTGTTGTTCGTCGGATAACCCAAATTCCATATCGGGCCTTTCCTGCCTGAACGATAAAGAACTTTGTAACCGTCTGTAAACTCAAATGGTGTTTCTTTTCTCGGTGAGGGAAACGTTGAAACCGGTACGGATTGCATACTTCACCATGGATCTGGAAGATATCAACACCGTCGCAGTTCTTGGCGCTGGTAATATGGGCCACGGCATCGCGGAGGTCGCCGCGATGGCTGGCTACGACGTGAACATGCGCGACATCAACGAGGAATTCGTCCAGGACGGCTACGAGCAGATCGAGTGGTCGCTGAACAAACTCGCCGAAAACGATCAGCTCTCCCAGGACGAAGCCGACGGAGCGCTCGAGCGCGTGACGCCGCTAGTCGATATGAACGAGGCGGTCGGCGACGCCGATATCGTCATCGAAGCGGTTCCCGAGAAGATGGAGATCAAAAAGGACGTCTACGGCGACGTAGAGGAAGTAGCGTCCGAGGACGCGATCTTCGCGACGAACACCTCGAGCCTCTCGATCACCGACCTCTCGGAAGTAACCGAGCGACCGGAGCGGTTCTGCGGAATGCACTTTTTCAACCCGCCGGTCCGGATGCCGCTGGTGGAGGTAATCTCCGGCGAACACACCGACGAATCAGTTCTCGACGTCACCGAAGCGCTCGCGGAGGACTTCGGAAAGACGCCCGTACGCGTACACAAAGACGAGCCCGGGTTTATCGTCAACCGCATTCTCGTCCCCCTGATGAACGAGGCGTCGTGGCTCGTCAGCAACGACGAGGCGACCATCGCCGAGGTCGATTCCACCACAAAATTCGACATGGGACTGCCGATGGGGAGCTTCGAACTCGGCGACCAGGTCGGAAACGACGTGAGCTACCACGTCCTCGAGTACATGCACGAGGTACTGGGCGACGCCTACGAACCGGCTCCGTTACTCGAGGAGAAGGTCGAAAACGAAGAGCTCGGCAAGAAGACGGGTAAAGGATTCTACGACTACGAGGACGGAGACGGCGTCGACATCCCGACCGACCAGCACTCCGAACTGGTCAAGCGACGACTGATCGCCTCGATGGCCAACGAAATCGCGAAACTGATCGGGAACGACGTCGCCCCGCCCGAGTCGATCGACGAAGCAGTCATGCTCGGTGCCGGGTTCCCCGATGGCCCCGTCACGGTCGTCGACGAGTTCGGTCTCGACAAAGCCCTCGAGACGCTCGAGGATGCCGCCGAGATAACGGGTCACGAGCGATACGAACCCGCGGCCTACCTCGAAGAGCGCGCGGAAGTCGGCACGTTCTACGATCCCGACGGCGGTGACGACGGCGTCGACTTCGAAGCGATTCGGGTCGAGTATCCCGGAGAAATGGTCGGCCATATCGTCCTCGATCGACCACACCGGATGAACACCATCAGCGAACAGATCCTCGACGAACTCGTCGAAGCCGTCGACCTGTTCGAGGACGACGACGACGTTCGCGCGATTCTCATCACCGGCGAGGGCGAGAAAGCCTTCTCCGCGGGCGCGGACGTCCAGAGCATGGCCGCTGGCGGTGCGGATCCCCTCCACGGCACCGAACTGTCGAAGAAGGGCCAGTCGACGTTCGGAACGCTCGAGTCGAGTGATCTCCCAGTCATCGCCGGCATCGACGGTTACTGTCTCGGCGGCGGGATGGAGCTGTCGATGTGTGCCGATTTGCGCGTCGCCAGTGAACGTGCCGAATTCGGCCAGCCCGAACTCGACCTCGGCTTGATTCCCGGCTGGGGCGGCACCCAGCGGCTGCCGAACATCGTCGGCGAGGGTCGCGCGAAGGAAATCATCCTCACCGCGGACCGATTCGATGCCGAGACGATGGAATCGTACGGCTTCGTCAACGAAGTCCACGACAACGACGACCTCAAGGATCGCGCGTTCGAACTCGCGGCGAGTCTCGCCGGTGGTCCGCCGATCGCATCGAAGTACACCAAACGCGCGATGCTCGCCGGCCGTAACGATACGAACGCCGGACTCGAGTACGAAGCGGCCGCGTTCGGTCAGCTCATGGGAACCGACGACCTCATGGAGGGGATCACGGCCTTCATGGGCGACGGAGATCCAGAATTTGAGGGACAGTAAGACGGAGAGAGGATCTTGTTTGCGTTGACTCGGTGGTCGGTTTTCGGGTGCCGGCGAAACCGACCGCGATCAACGAGTGTCGCATTACTTATTTTCTGGAGGATTGCAAAATGGTAACTGGAATTACATCTGGTCACGATCTTTATGAAAGGGAAGCACCATTGGTGATCCGTAGGTGAGTACGATGAGGGGACAGGGGGAAATGGAGGAAACGAAGATAAATGTACTCGTCGTAGACGACGAACCTCGCCTTGCAGATCTGTTTGCGGCATGGCTGGAACCGGATTGGAGCGTGAGGACGGCCTACGACGGAGAACAGGCACTCGAGACGGTGAACGAATCAACGGACGTCGTCTTGCTCGACCGCCGGATGCCGGGTCTCTCCGGCGATGAAGTGTTATCGTTACTCAGAGCAAGCGGGTACGACGGTGCCGTAATTATCGTCTCCGCGATAAACCCGACTGGCGATATCGTCGATGCCGATTTCGACGAATACCTCGTCAAGCCCATCTCGAAATCACAACTCGTCGAAAAGATCGAGTCCGTCTCGAGTCGGATTAGTGATGGGACGTTCGGCGGAGCATCCGAAGCGATCGATCCGACAGCGAACTAATAGTTTCGACCGGGAACCGTGCTGACGAGACGGTACCCGCGGGACAGGTAAGCCGTAACACTCGAGCGGTATCTTAGCACTCGCGCTGTATCCGTTAGACTCGAGTTGGGTTAGGGTGCCTGCCCGTAGATCAAATTTCGCTGGACCTCGTTTACGCCTTCGTAAATGACCGGGACTCGAACGTCACGATAGACGCGCGCGATCCGTCGCTCGTCGAGGATCGAACGACCGCCGTGAAACTGCATTCCTTGTTCGGCGATGTCAACCGCCGTTTCCGTTGCCTTCGTCTTCGATAGCGCGGCCCAGTAACCCGCGTTTTCGTCTGCTTCGACCTTTTGGCACGCTCGCCAGACGAGCGCTCGAGCGCTCTCGAACTCGACGAGCATATCGGCAAGCCCGTGTTGAACTGCCTGAAACTCGTTTATCGTTCGGCCGAACTCCTCCCGGTCGTGGGTAAATTCCCACGCTTCCTCGATAGCCGCCGCGGCGAGTCCCAATCCGTGCCCGGAAACGACGATTCGGCCGTGATTAAAAAAGTCT
Source organism: Halostagnicola alkaliphila (assembly GCF_055379965.1). Taxonomy (NCBI): domain Archaea; kingdom Methanobacteriati; phylum Methanobacteriota; class Halobacteria; order Halobacteriales; family Natrialbaceae; genus Halostagnicola; species Halostagnicola alkaliphila. The sequence goes on from NZ_AP043826.1 coordinate 1,908,030, forward strand.
GCGAGCATCATGAACCCGGCACCCTCGTGGCCGATTAGATTCGATTCGGGAATTGTGCAGTCGTCGAACGTAATGTGTGCCTGCTTCGAGGCGGGCATCGCCATCTTTTCGGGGATGTGTTCGGCCTCGTAGCCGTCCGTATCGGTCGGAACGATGAACATCGAATGATTTCCGTACCGGTTGTTCTCGTTGTCACCGGTTCGGGCGTAGACGGTCACCCAATCGGCCTCGACGCCGTTGCCGATCCAGTACTTCTCTCCGTTCAAGACGTACTCGTCGCCGTCTTTTTCCGCGGTGGTTTGCATCCCCGCGAGGTCGCTCCCGGTTTCCGGTTCCGAGACGGCGAGTCCGGATAGTTGCTCGCCCTCGGCGACGGGTCGAACGTATTCTTCGCACTGTTCGTCGGTTCCGTACTCGTAGGTGATCTCACAGCCGAAACTCGCTAGCTGTATCGTCAACGCGATTCCGGCGTCCGCGCGGTAGAACTCCTCCGTGATCGCGAGAAGTTGTGAAAGCTCGAGTCCGCGCCCGCCCCAGGCTTCCGGGATGTCCTGCCCGGCTAGCCCCGCGTCCTGTGCGGCCTCGAGAACGTCCCACGGGTATTCACCCGAGTCGTAGTATTCGGCCGCATTCGGTTCGATGTGCTTTCGAGCGAATTCCTCGGCTTCGGCTTTGTGATCGAGTGCGCGATCCGGAACAATGGTGTCCTCGAGCGGGTTCATACGCAGGTAGTCAGTATCGAGTAGGATATAGTCCGGGGCGGTAGAAGTCGCCTTTTCGTGTCAGACCGCGCGAAATCGGTGTCTTTCGTGGCCCGTAGATAGAAATCCGAGTTAGCCCGCAAAGCCGCTCAGCAACCACTCGCCGTCGGTATCGTCGTCGTCCGCAATGGAGGGTGCGCTGACGAGAACGAACGCGCTTTCGGTGTCGCCGTTTCGAATCTGGCGCGTCGACTCCGGCGGAATCCACAGCGCGTCGCCCGTCGTCATCGCCACCGGTTCGTCGTCGACGATTACCTCGGCCTCTCCCTCGATTAGCACGTACACCTCCTCGTGGTCGTTGTCAACGTGATCGTGGGGCTGGCTCTTCCAGTGTGGATCACACCGTGCGACCGTCACGCCGACCCGTTCGGTCTCGAGCGGATCGCTCAGAAAGTGCATCGCACTCGAGACCTGGTCGACCTCCTCGTAGTTGACCTTCGTGTAAGACATTTCGAGTAGCCCTACGGCTGGGAAATAGTAAAAGTACGCGCTCCGACTCAGTTTCTCGAGTATCGGTTACTACCAATGGCGATGCCGCTAGAGGGGAAAAACGGATCGGATTAGTGTTCTTGGCTAATCGGATCGAAACTGTCGACCGGAATGACCGAGTAGTCGACGGTGAGGGCGTCCTGCGTTGCACGAATTTTCCCGACGAACGTCGAGATATCCTCGAGCGCACCTTCGAGAACGAATAGTTCCATACAGTGGTGATCGCCGACGTGGCTGTGGAAGTTCGACGCGACGAGATCCTCGTGTTCGTGGCGCAGGTGCATCATCCGCTCTTCGACGCTCGTCGTCTCGTAGTCGAAGAGCACGGTCACGATTCCCATGAGCTCTCGGCCCTCGAGTCGGGTATCCTCGAACTCGCCGAGGAGGTTTCGAGAGGCTTCCCTGACGACCTCGCTCCGGCCGGTGTAGCCGTGGTCGTCGGCAAACTGATCGAGTCGATCCAGGAGTTCGTCCGGCATGGAGACGCTTACGACTGCCATATAACAACTCGGGCCGCCATATTTATTAACCTTTATCATTTCACGCCCCGAAAACCGCCGGACGTTCATAGAACGCGTCAGGTAGGGGGTTTTACTCCCAACTGTCGACGTCCCGGGCTTCGAGAAACTGCCGCGTCAGCGCACCGACTTCCGACCTGAACGTCTCCGTATCCACGTCAGCGCGACCGTGATAGAGTTGCTTGTGAGCTTCGCGGACGATATCCGTCATAACTCGATCGTAAAGCGTTTCGAAATTCACCGAGTAGTTTCGGTCCTCGAGTTTGGTCGCGACCTTCTCGAGTCGCCGTTCAGTCGCGTACTTTCGCGCCAGTTCGTCGGCCGGTGCGTCGATCGGAATCGTCTCGTCTACCTCTCGGAACGCAGGATGGAGGAGCTTCGCCCGTCTCCCCCGCTTGTCCCGGAGGATCACTCCCTCCGCGGGCCCATCGTACCAGTTCGATTCTGGTATCGAGTACGAATCGGCGTCGAAATCCCGCGCTCGCCGTTCTCGTTCGAAGACGTTCACCGGCTGAATCCCGATCCGGTCGAAAATCCGTTCGACGGTATCGAGCGGGTAGAACGTCCTCGCATCGGCCGACCAGATATCGAATCCGAGGAACGACGGCGTTCGTTCCCAATCGTACTCGATCGCGTGACGGTGCATCGCCTCGCCGAAGAATACGATATCCTCGACATCGTCGACGGCGTTTCGAAGCGCCTCGCGCTCGAGGTTCTCCTGAACGTGGTCGACGGCGTGTTGATACGGGGCTGGAACCTCGTCGGGGTCGTCGTAGACGCGGCTTCGGTCGCCGAACCGCACGAGTCCCGACCGTTGCAGCTGGAACCGAAAATTCGCGCCGTCGACCTTCTCGAGAAGCCACAGATGCCCCTCCTCGAGGAGTTCCTCGGGGGCGTTCGCGACGCGTGGAATCGAGGGGAATTTCTTCATGAACGAGGGTTCCTCGTGCTCGACGGTGGTCGGCACGAAAACTATCGAAATGATACCACACCTCGGCACGTCAATGCTTCGTCTCACGTCGTTTCGGCGTGTCGGATCGATATGCCAGATCCGTCTCGATCGATTAGCACCGACTCGAGTCGTCTCGAGCGCTTGTTCTTGAACGCGTGAGTTCCCATCGATCGAGTAACGCCTGCCATTTGATATCGCTATATAGAGTTTATTATAGGACGTGAGGTCGCTCTCGCACGTACCGTTATTGCGCGTCGGAGTCGATTAGCGTGCATGTATCTTCCACACCGAACTTGGCCGGACCTCGGCGAGTACGTCGAAACCGAGTCGCTGGCCGTCGTTCCCCTGGGGTCGACCGAACAGCACGGGCCACACCTCCCAGAGGGAACCGACTTCATGATCGCCGACGCGCTCGCTCGAGCGGCCACCGAGCGAACGGGACACCTCTGTACGCCGGTGATCTCGATCGGCGTCAGTCCCCACCACCGACAGTTTCACGGAACCATGTGGGTCGACCCAGCCGTCTTTCGGGACTACGTCGAAAGCATCTCGAGGAACCTTACCTACCACGGGATCGATCGGATCGTCTTCGTCAACGCCCACGGCGGAAACGTCGCGCACCTGCGGGAGGTCGGTCGTCGACTGCGCGACGACGGAACGGCCTACGCGATCGAGTGGATGTGGGACGAATCGATCCCGGAACTGATCGAGGCGGTCTTCGCGACTCCCGGTCCACACGGCGGCCCGAAAGAGACCGCAATGATCATGCACATCGCGCGGGATCTCGTTCGTGAGGATAGACTCGAGGACGCCCGAGACGGCGGGATGACGTCGTTCGATCCAGCCGCGATGGCGATCAACGGCGCTCGAGTCACGTACGATTCGAAGGAGATATCTGAGAACGGCGTCTTCGGCGATCAGACCGACGCGACGCCGGAAATCGGCAATCAACTCTTCGAGGCGGCGACGGACCAGCTAGTCAGGCTCCTCAAGTGGCTCGACGAGCAACCGTTCGAGGATCTCGTCCCGGAACCCCACGTCGCGCCGAAACCGGATCGATCCGGAATCTGAGCGGGAATGTCCCGCTTTTCAGAAGGACATTTGTCATCCATTCACAAGATCCTCTCCAGCCAATAACTATATATTCGGGCGCATGTTGGTGCCACCAACGCAGTGACCGACGTGATCCACTCAGCACTCAACTCGGATCGGTCGCATCTGATGGTATCGTTCGCGCTTTTTGCAGCCGCCGGTGGTATTAGCGCCACCAGCAGTGCACTCCTCCCGACGGCCGCTGGGACAGCCCTCGCCGTCGGCGGGGTCTACGCCGTCGCTCGAGTCGCCAGCGTTGTTAGCCGGCGACGGCTCGCGACGCTCTCGGTGGGGTTCTGGAGTAGCTTTCTCGGGGTTGCCGGACTCCATATCGTCGGCGTCGGAACGATTTCGGAGCTCCTTCCAGGTTCGACGACGGTCGCGACGATCACGGTGGGAGCGCTGACCTGGGGAACGTTGCTACTGGCCTGTGCGACGACCGTCTTCCTCGGTTTTCGCGAATACGGGGCAACACCGGGAACCGAAGCGGCCGACGACCGCGTCGTCGAAAACGACTCCGATTACTCAGTTCGGTAATCCGCCGCGATTGGCCCGTCCGAAAACTCACCGCGATTACTCCATCCGATAACTCACCGCGATCCCCTCTCCGATCGGAAGGATAACCGTCTCGAAAGCGGGATCGGCGCGAACGGCCTCGAGATACGTTGCGATTCCCCGCGTGTCTTCGTTCGCGTCGTCCGGGAGCCGTCCGGCTTCGACCCCCTCGAGTAACTTCTCGAACTGGATACTCCCCGCCGTCATCGCGTTGTCCGCGACGATCACCCCGCCAGCGGGCACCTTCGATTTGACCGCTTCGAAGGCCTCCGGATAACGGTGTTTCTGGTGGTCGATCAACACGACATCGAACGGGCCGTCGTACCGGTCGACGGTCTCGAGCGCGTCGCCGAGTTCGTACCGCGCGACGTCGTCGAAACCGCCTTCGGCCATGTAACCCCTAGCCATCTCGAGTTCGTCCTCGTCGACTTCCGTCAGGACGACGGTCCCGTCGTCGGGGAGCCCCTTCGCGAACCAGTACGCTGAGTAGCCGTACCCCGATCCGAACTCGAAGACGCGTCGTGCGCCGATCATTCGGGTGAGAAGTTCCAGTACGCCGCCGACCTCGGGACCGACGTTCGGGAATCCCTCGGCGGCGGCGTACTCGTCCATCTCGCGTACCGTTTCGTCGGGATCCGGCCCGGCGGCGCGAACGAAGCGAGCGATCTCGTCTTTCAGCACGTCGACCATGTGGTATAGTTACGCGGCCGGTCACATCAAGTTCCGGGAGTCCGCTCGCCGTTCCAGTCGCTTGCCGTTTCAGTCCGCTTTCTGTTCTCCCTCACTCGGTGCGTTCGGGCAGCCGTTTTTTTACGATTCGGGCCATCATTTCAATCGATATGTCCGAAGAACAGCCGCTCACAGCTCACGTCGATAACCTCGTCTACGAGCCGACGCAAATTCACGATCAGGGAATCGATCTGACGGTGAGCGCGATCTACACCGTCGACGCCCCCGGAAAGCTCGATTTCGGCGGTGACGAACTCGAGGACGCCGAGTTCGAGGTCGTTCCGACGACCCAACAGGATCCGAACGACGACTACGGCTGGTGGGAACTCGACGGCGGGCAGTACGTCCTCCAGCACAACGAGTTCCTCACCGACGTCGAGAACCGACTCGTTCTCCAGGCGCGCAACGAACTGCTGGCTCGAGGGTGTTCCCATCCGACGGTTCGGGTCAGTTCTCATCTCCCCTTGCTTCCGCTCAGCGTTCCCGAGGGCGGCGTCCAGATCAAAGAAAACGCCCGAGTGTCGACGTTGTTGTCGCCGAGCGCGTCGGACGCGTCGAACGGATCGGGCGAACGGACGATCGACGACCGTTCGCCGGACGAATAGCGCGCGTCGCTCGCTCAAACGACGTCTCGGCTCGTTTCGTCGAGCGTCTCCCCGTCCGCATCGATCGTTTCGACGCGTGCTCCCGCCTCGTCGATGGTCACGATGTGACAGTTGTACGTTCCGTCGGCTTCGTCGATGTACCAGCGATCGGCGTCCGCCTCCCGCGGCGGCCGCCCCATACAGCCGTCGCCGACGTAGACGATCCCGTCCTCGTCGCGCTCGCCCCCGAGTAGCGGATGGGTCCGCTTGAACGTGTGATCGTGACTCTCGAGTGCGAACCGAACGTCTGCGCGCTCGAAGAGCGGACACCAGTGGAACTGGGAGCGCTGGTCGAGGTCCAGTTCGATCTCCCGATGGGACGGCCACGCCGGGACGTGATAGACCGGAATGACGTGAGTCGCGTCGGATCGGGACTCGAGAACCCCCTCGAGCCATTCGGTTTGCGTTCCGTCGATCGTGTTGGTGTGGTTGCTGTCGAGAACCGGCACGCACAGGTAGTCGCCGAAATTCAACACGCCGTAGCCCGGATGGCCGGGAAACGCGAAGAAGTTGTAGAAGTACGGAGCGTACCACGCTCGCCACTCGTCGGTGTCCTCGAGTTGTCGAGTCGCCTCGTAGTAGTACCCGTTTCTGGTTTCGTGGTTTCCAATGGCCGAGACGATCGGAACCACGCGGCCGTCCTCGTCGATCAACTCCCGGTTTGCGGTCTCGAGCCACGCGTGCCACCGCTCGAGCGAATCGTGAGTGGTTCCGCCGTCAGCGTAGGCGAAGTCACCGCCGACGACCAGAAACTCGGGATCGTACGCCAGCAACTCGCTCGCGATCCGATCCCAACCCGACGCGTCGGTATCTCCGCCGGCGGCGAACGTGAGCGAATCGTCCAACCGTGCCGGCATCGTCCGGAACCGGTACGCCTCCCCCGATTCGACCCGAAACTCGTAGGTCGTCTCGGGCTCGAGATCGGTCAGTTCGACGCGGTGAATCCGTCGATCGTACTGGTCGAAGCTGTGTGAAGAACTCGTTCGTTCGTTCCAGTCGCCCTCGGCGTCGTCAACCCGATACTCGAGGGTATCCGGATCGTTCGTGATGGTGCCGCTCAAGTCGACGTGCCAGTCGATCGTCATCGTGGTCGTCGGATCGCGCTGCCACGTCAGCAACACGGCTGGAAGTTCGTGGTCGGTGCCGTCGGTATCGAGACAGCCGCTGATCGCGAGTCCGAGGGAGGCCGACCCGGTCGTTGCGATGAACGTTCGACGCGAACTGTGCGTGGCCATGTAAACGTATCAAACGGGGTAATTCGCCGTCTCCGTCGAGCATCTGAGGTGATCGCGAGCTACCGAGAGTCACCAACACGAAGACTGCCGCTGAAAATAAAGGGCTGGCCCCCCTCCCGTGATAGTTCAACAAGCAAGTAGTTCCGGATTGGCTTTGCGAGCGAGTCGTTCTTCGGCGATTCAGCGAACTAATCGTTCCGGACTGGGGAGTCGCTACTCGAGCATATATATACGTGACAGCCCAAATTCCATCGAATCGATGTACCAGAACGTGCTTATTCCGACGGACGGAAGCGACGGAACCCGACGGGCGATCGATCACGGACTCACGATCGCCGGGCAGTTCGGCGGGACGGTCCACGGGCTTTCGATCGTTCCCGAAGGGCCTCTCGGCACGATGAGTAACGGGAAGGTCGCTTCGGAGGCGGAACGCGCCGTCAGTCACGTCGAGGGCGAAGCGGAGCGGGCCGGCATCCCGGTGACGACGACGATCGAACGCGGCGTTCCACACGAGTGTATCCTTACCTACGCGAGCGAGAACGACATCGACATGATCGTGATGGGAACCCAGGGTCGAACGGGCCTCGACCGATTCCTCGTCGGGAGCGTCACCGAGCGAATCGTTCGAATGGCGGACGCTCCGGTCGTCACGCTTCGAATGACCGACGACTTGGCGGTCGAGGAGGCCGACGAAGCGACCCGGATCGCTCGAGACACACTCGAGACGAACGACGAGACCCAAGAGTCGACGCTACTCGAGGAGCCACACCGAACGAGCGGCACGTGGATCGTTCCCCTCGAGACGGCCGAGGGGACCGTCCGCGTTCACGTCGACGCCGTGACGACCGACGTTCGTCTCGAGTCGTCTCGGTGAGCGCACAATCGTCTCGGTGAGCGCACAGTCGTCGACGGCGACGCCCGCTCGAGCAAAAACGTTCTTCACCCCGGTCACTAATAGCACGCTATGTCCGTTTCCGGGGGATCGCTTTCCGAACCGACCGTTCTCGCACACACGAAGCGGCGGCTGTTTCCCGAGGAGGAAGGAACCTACGCCGTCGTCGACACGCAGTTCGCGAGCGAACGCTGGTTAGCCGACGAACCGATCGATCGCTCCGTTCGCGAGACGCTCGCACCGTTCAATCACGTCGAAATCGGCAGCGGCTATCCGGACCTCGTCGGCGTTCGAACGCTCGAGCCGGAGCTGCTCGCGGTCGAACGACTCGGCGAGGAACCGCCGCTGATCGCCGTCGAAGCGAAGGGTCACACGACCGACGGAAGCGTCGATACCCGTCGAGGAATCGTCCAGGCACACGATCGATTGCACGAAGCGAACGCGGCGTATCTCGCCGCGCCGGCGGTCGCGGTCTCCGAGACCGATCGAACGCTCGCTCGAGAGTTAAACGTCGGCGTGCTCGGCGTCGATTCGGCCGGCACCGTCGAACCGCTGGAAACCCCTCGAGTCGTCGGGAACCGAACGACGTCGGAGGCGAACGCGATACGGTTTCAGGCGAGCGCACAGGGCGTCGCCGACCAGTCGTTTTCGCTCAACCACCCGAAGAACTACCTCGGCTATCCGCTCGCTCACTACGCGAACGGCGAGACGGAGCAGTTGCTCTCGACGTACGACGTCGTCAGCGCGACCGACGCCGCGCAGCGAGGAGCCGAATTCCTCGACCTGATAACCGTCCAGCCGGACCGCGTGACGCTGACCGGACTCGGGCGCGAGGTCGTTCGCTTCGCCGTTCGTCGCCACGGCTCCGTCGAGACCGCACTCGAGGCGTTCGAGGACTGGTACGGCTCGTCCAAGCGGTTCATCGATGCCGCGCCCGCGTGGGGCCAACTCGCACGCCGAATCGTCTTCGCGTATCCCGCCACCCAGCTGTTGGTCACCGAACTCGAGAACCTCCACGCCGACGGGAACCCGACACCGTCCCTCACCACGTTACTCGAGTACCTCCACGTGCTCCATCCGACGTTCGCGGTCGAACTCTTCGTTCGCGGCGACGAGGCGATTCGACGCCGAGTGCTCACGCGAGACGGTGATCTCAGAACCGAAGCGCTCGAGGACGGCTCGATCTACCACTCGCCGACGGTCTTCCAGCTGAAGGCGATGTTGTACCACACTGGAATCGTCACCGAACGCGGGAAAGAACCGAACCGCCTCGAGCCAGCCGAAGACGTCTGGGCGTTGCGCGAACGACTCTAATCGGGTCACCACTATCAGCGAAAACGAGCGGTTCGGATGTGCTCGAGACCGAACGAACTCGAATTACTCGAGGACGACCAAGCTATCGCCCATGTCGACGCTGTCGCCTTCAGCAACCGCAATCTGCGTGACGGTGCCGCCGCGGGAGGCCACGATATCGTTTTCCATCTTCATCGCCTCGAGCACGACCAGCACGTCGCCCGCGTCGACCTCGTCACCTTCCTCGACTTCGACCGAGAGGATCGTTCCCTGCATCTCGGCGTCGACGAGTTCTCCGTCGCCCTCGAGTTCGACGTCGTCTCCGCCGTCGTCGTCACCGCCTGCGACGTCCGGCGGGCTCGGTGCCGCCCCCCCCGGATTGTCGCCGGTCGGGAGCGGCGGCGCGCCGTGTTCCTCGAGGTTGACCTCGAAGCGTTTGCCGTTGACCTCGACGGTGAACTCCCGTTCGACGACCTCCTCGTCGTCGGCATCGGTGGTCGATTCGTCGGCTCCCCACTGTTGTTGGGCCTCCTCGATCCGGTCTTCTTCCAGTTCCTCGTCGAGGTACTTCGTCGTGTGTCGGCTCTGGACGAACGTTTCGTCGGTCAGCATCAGCCGGTGGAACGGAATAATCGTCGGGATCCCCTCGATATTGTACTCTCTGAGCGCGCGCATGGAGCGCTCGAGACACTCGTCGCGGTCCTCGCCCCAGACGATCAGTTTCGCGATCATCGAGTCGTAGTCGGTGACGAGCTCGTCGTCTTGTCGAAGCGCGTCGTCGACGCGGACCCCGACGCCGCCGGGCGGATCGTAGGTAGTGAGAGAACCGCCGGAGGCCGGTTGGAAGTCGTTGGCCGCGTTCTCGGCGTTGATTCGGAACTCGATGGCGTGGCCGTCGATATCGACGTCCGTCTGATCGAAGTCGATCTCTTCGCCGGCCGCGACCCGGATCTGGCGTTTGACGATGTCGATGCCCGTGATTTGTTCGGTGACGCAGTGTTCGACCTGAATCCGCGTATTGACCTCGAGGAAGTAGAAGTTCGTCTCCGGGCCGAGGAGGCCATCGCGTCCTTCCTCTTCCTCGACGAGGAACTCGACTGTCCCGGCGTTCGTGTAGTCGGCGGCTGCGACGCCGCGGCGGGCCGCGTCACCGATTTGTTCGCGGAGTTCGTCCGAGAGCGCCGCCGAGGGCCCCTCCTCGATGACCTTCTGGTGTCGGCGCTGGAGCGAACAGTCGCGCTCGCCCAGGTGGCGGACGTTGCCGTGTTGGTCGGCGACGATCTGGACTTCGATGTGGCGCGGATTCTCGAGGTAACGCTCGAGGTAGACCGAATCGTTGTCGAAGTAGGCCTCGCCCTCGCGCTGGGCGCTCTCGAGTTGATCCTCGACCTCGCTTTCCTCCCAGACGACTTTCATGCCGCGACCGCCGCCGCCGCCCTCGGCCTTGATCGCGATCGGATAGCCGTGTTCCTCCCCGAAGACTTTGACTTCGTCGGGGTCGGTGACGGGTTCGGTGGTTCCCGGGACGATCGGGACCTCCGCCTCGCTCATGACGGTGCGAGCTTTGGTCTTCTCGCCCAGGGTTTCCATCGAGTCGCTCGAGGGGCCGATCCAAGTGAGCCCGTCTTCGGCCTCGACTCTGCCGGCAAAGTCAGCGTTCTCCGCGAGGAAGCCGTAGCCGGGGTGGATCGCGTCGGCGTCGGCTTTTCGGGCCGCCTCGATGACGGCGTCGTGGTCGAGATACGAGTCGGCCGCGCGCGCCGGGCCGATGTTGTACGCTTCGTCGGCGTATCTGACGTGGCCCGAGTCCTTGTCGGCCTCGGAGTAGACGGCCACGGTTCCGACGTTTAGCTCCTCACACGCGCGCATGACCCGCACCGCGATTTCCCCGCGGTTCGCCACGAGAACCTTCCTGAACATTCCTACAAGAAACGTTGGAAGCGCCCTACCTTACTTTTTCGCAACTGATTTGTCACCTCTGTGCTCGAGGCGGGAGTGAACGTCATCCTTCTCGCGCTCGATAGTTGGGAAGGATCGAAATCCGGATGCTGATTCGAATCGCGAGGATAAACGCACTGACACGCCGGATCGAAACTTGACAGGACGAAAACGAGAGCGATTGCCGTCGATCAGAAGCGGTCTGTCCGCCCTGCCGCACTCCACGGGTTCGTCGGCGCGTCTTTCGGCACTCGAGTGGTTCGCTGTTGCTGGGTCCGGATTCGGCCCGCGTAGGCCCACCGCTTCCCGTCCCAGGATTCCGCTTCACCGGCGGCCGCCGCGGCCGCCGCAAGTTCCTGGTCGCGGACGTGTGCGCTTATCGCCGCTGCGATGGCCGCGGCTTCGGAATCGTCGGCATCGTCCGGGATGTCAAGTTCGATGCTCGGCACGTCGGTTGATTCGGCCTCGTCCCGCTCGTCGGCGCGGGCTCGTTGCTTGGATGCCATCTCAGAGCGGGATGTTGCCGTGTTTCTTGTCCGGATTTTCCTCGCGTTTGGTCTCGAGCATCTCGAGGTCGGCGATCAGGCGCGGTCTGGTTTCGGTCGGTAAGATGACGTCGTCGAGGAAGCCCTTGTCCGTCGCCGTGTAGGGGTTCGCGAACTCCTCGCGGTACTCCTCGATGAGTTCGTCCCGAAGCTCGTCGGGGTTCTCCGCCTCCGCGAGTTCTTCGCGATAGAGGATGTTGACGGCACCCTGTGGACCCATCACCGCGATTTCGGCCGTCGGCCAGGCGTAGTTGACGTCAGCGCCGAGGTTCTTCGAGGCCATGACGCAGTACGCACCGCCGTAGGCCTTGCGCGTGATGACCGTCAGCAGCGGCACGGTGGCTTCGGAGTACGCGTAGAGAAGCTTCGCGCCGTGGCGGATGATCCCGCGGTGTTCCTGATCGGTTCCGGGCATGTAACCGGGAACGTCGACGAAGGTGACGATCGGGATGTTAAAGGAATCACAAAAGCGCACGAACCGCGACCCCTTCATCGACGCGTCGACGGTGAGCGTGCCGGCGTTGACCCGCGGCTGGTTCGCGACGATACCGACCGAGCGGCCGTCGAGTCGGCCGAACCCGACCACGATGTTCTGCGAGAAGTTGTCCGCGACCTCGAAGAACGAGCCCTCGTCGACCACCGAATCGATCACGTTGGTCATGTCGTAGGGTTTCTGCGGACTCGAGGGGACGATGTCCTCGAGCGCCTCGTCTCGTCGATCCGGGTCGTCCCACGGCTCGACGCGCGGCGGGTCCTCGACGTTGTTCTGCGGGAGATACGAGAGTAAGCGCTTGATCTTGTCCAGGGCCTGTTCTTCGCTCTCGCAGGCGAACTCGGCGACGCCGGTTTTGTTCGCGTGGGTGACCGCTCCGCCGAGTTCCTCGTGGGTCACGTCCTCACCGGTGACGGTCTTGGTGACGCCGGGTCCGGTGATGTACATGTGACTCGTGTCCTTGACCATGAAGATGAAGTCGGTGATCGAGGGCGAGTAGACCGCACCGCCCGCACAGGGGCCCATGATCCCCGAAATCTGTGGAACGACGCCGCTCGCTTCCTGATTTCGGCGGAAGATTTCCGTAAAGCCGGCGAGGCTCTTGACGCCCTCCTGGATCCGCGCGCCGGCGGAGTCGTTGAGGCCGACGATGGGGGCACCGACTTCCATGGCCATATCCATGACCTTGCAGATTTTCTCGGCGAACACTTCGCCCAGCGAGCCGCCGAAGACGGTGAAGTCGTGAGCGAAAACGAAGACGGTTCGGCCGTCGACCTCGCCGTACCCGGTGACGACGCCGTCGCCGGGAATCTTCTTCTCTTCCATCCCGAATTCGCTGGTCTGATGGGTCCGGAGCTGATCGAACTCGGTGAACGTGTCCTCGTCGAGGAAGTAATCGATCCGCTCGCGCGCGGTCATCTTGCCTTTCTCGTGTTGTTTCTCGATTCGGTCCTCGCCGCCGCCCTTCAGCGCCTCCGCCCGAAACTCCTCCAGCTCTTCGATGCGATCCTCCATCGTCACGGCGACCACCTGCTCCGAGTCATAGCGAACAGTCGTGTAACCACTGGGAAAAAGATTTCCGTCCATTTTTCAGGCAAAATTTCTCGAGATGACGTTCCAGTAAACTTTCATATCTAGTAAGTTATTAGTGGTGGGGGGGAAGATATCCCGGCCATGGCAGAACGTGAAACGTGGGCCACGAGAACAGGGTTCATACTAGCCGCGGTAGGAAGCGCCGTCGGCCTCGGGAACGTCTGGCGGTTCCCGTTCGTAACCGGTGAAGGTGGGGGTGCTGCGTTCTTGCTGGTGTACCTGCTGTTCGTCGCATTGGTCGGCTTCCCGGCTATCCTCATGGAGTTCGTCGTCGGTCGGAGAACCGAACGAAACCCGGTTGGCGCACTCAAAGAATATGGTGGAAACGCCTGGAAGTACGTTGGCGGCGTCTTCATCGTCACCGGCTTCGTTATTCTCTCCTATTACAGCGTCATTGCGGGATGGTTCATCAGGTACTTCCTCGAGGGATTCACAGGAAGCTACGCCGAACATCTCGCAGGATACGAAGACGCCGCCGCGGAGGCGGGCGAACCCGAAACCGTCATGATGTGGATGGATCTCGCCTTCGGGCTCGATTCGCTGCTGTTCCACACGATTTTCATGGCGTTCACGATCGGAATCGTCGCGCTGGGAATCCGCCGCGGTATCGAACTCGCAGTGAAGGTGATGGTCCCCGCGATCATCGTTCTGCTCGTTGCTCTCGCAATCTGGGCCGCAACGCTGCCTGAAGCAGGCGAGGCATACTCGTATTACTTGAATCCCGACTTCAGCGTCATCGCTGATAATTGGGCGGAGATTCTTCCCGCCGCAGCCGGACAGGCGTTCTTCACACTCTCGCTCGGTATGGGTGTCATGATAACCTACGCCTCCTACCTCGGCGAGGATCGAAATCTCACGAAAGACGGAACCATCATCATCGGCTTCGATACGGGAATCGCGTTCCTCGTCGGTCTCGTCGTCTTCCCGATCATCATCTCCGGCGGCGCCGATCCAGAAACGGAGTCCGTCGGTGCGATCTTCTTTAGCCTCACTGATGCGTTCGCACAGGTGACCGGGGGACAGTGGCTCGGATTGATATTCTTCGGCACCATCGCGATCGCTGCACTCTCGAGTGCGATCTCGCTACTCGAGGTCGTCACCTCCTACGTCGTCGACGAAAAGGGGATCGACCGGTGGAAAGCTGCAGTCGGAATGGGTGGCGGAATCTATCTCTTGGGTGTCCCCGTAACGTACGACGTCATCTTCCTCGACCTGCTCGACGGCTTCGCGGATGCCATCTTGCTGGTCTTCGGCGCGCTGATGGTCGCGATACTCGTCGGCTGGATCGCACCGAAGATGGCCGTCGAGGAACTCGAGAAGGGAATCGGCGGTCTTGGGACGTTTGGCCAGGCCTGGATCTGGTTCATCCGCGTACCGGTCATCATCGTCCTCGTCGTCTCGCTGTACCTCGGCATCGTCGAGTACGTCGAGTTCCTCGGCGACGACTTCGCAGGCTGGATCGACGAAAACCTGTAGCGGTCCCGGAGCGGTTTTTTGTGGCGTCGCCCTCGGAGTCAGCAGCGGCGGTGCTGTCGGTGAAACTCGTCCTCGGTTGCCGATCGAGTTTTACGCTTCTCCATACACCGGAACGGCAGCGCCGCTCGTGACGCTCGTCGCGTCGCTACACAGCGTGAGCATCGTCCGCGCGATATCGGCCGGATCGACCCATTTCTCGTGATCCGAGTCGGACATCATCTCCCGATTCATCGGCGTGTCGATCACGCTCGGCATCACGCAGTTGGCCCGCACCGTCCCGAGGTTCTCCTCGGCGAGCGTCTCCGTGAGGATCCGAATTCCCGCCTTCGTGATCCGGTACGGGCCGTCGCCTTCACCGCCCTCGAGGCCCGAGCGCGCGCTCACGCTCACGATCGAGCCCTCCGCATCTTGTAAGTGCTGGAGTGCGTGTTTCGAGGTCAAAAACGCCGTCTTCAGGTTGATGTTCATCAACGCGTCGAACTCCTCCGTGTCCGTCTCTTCGACGTGATTGCCTCCCATCCAGGTGCCGGCGATGTTGAGCAGGTGATCGACCCGGCCGTGATCGTCGACGATCTCCTCGAACAGGCTCGAGACGTCCGCTTCGTCGGTCAGATCCGCCTCGTAGAAGTGGACGCCCTCGTCGGGCTCGAGGAGGCTGTCTTCGTCGTCCGGCTCGACCACGTCGACGGCGCAGACGGTCGCGCCGGCGTCTCGAAACGCTTCGACGGCTGCACTGCCGAGCGCGCCGCTCGCGCCGGTGATTACCGCGACGGTCTCTGAAAAGTCGTACGTGACAGACATGGACACCCGTACATCGCGAAGGTGCAAAAACGGCCACCCCGCGTTCTGGCGTTGTGGAAGGAGTTCGACGATCAGCGTCCGTTCTACGGCGTGACCCGTTCTACGGCGTGACGACTAGCTTCCCGAGGAAGCTCTCCGAGAGCACGTCCTCGTGAGCGGCGTCGACGTCCTCGAGGTCGTACGTCCGGGCGATTTCGGCGTCGAGTCGCCCGTCGGACAGGAGTTTGGCGACCCGTCGAAGCACCGCGGCGATGTCGGGCGTGTTGAACATGCTGATCAGGTGGATCCGCAACTCCTTCGAGCGCGCCGCGGGCACGTTCGAGAAGCCGGCCTCCGGAACCGTGTTCCCGATGCCGACGACTCGAGTCCCCTGCGTTGCCACGTCCGCATCGAACTGGAGGTAGTCGTCGAGGCGGTGGTCCAGGATCACGTCCGGCGACCCGGCCCCGACGACTGCCTCCTCGAGGTCGTCTCGAGCGTAGTCCAGCACGGTATCCGCGCCGAGGGACTCGAGTCGGTCGTGGTACTCCGGCGAGGCCGTCGTCGTCACGTCGGCACCCGTCGCGGCCGCGATCTGGACCGCGGCGTGGCCGACGCCGCCGCTTCCGCCGTGGACGAGACAGCGTTCGGCCGGCTCGAGGTCGGCGTGGTCGATCAACGAACGCCAGGCGGTCACTGCGGGAACGCCGAGTGCGGCTCCGACTTCGAACGAGACCCCGTCCGGAAGAATCGCGATCCTGTCGGTCGGCGAAACGGCGTACTCCGCGCACGTTCCCGGAATCGTCTTTCCGAGCCCGGTTCCGAATACGCGGTCGCCGACCACGAATTCGGAAACGCCGTCGCCGACGGCCTCGACGGTCCCCGCGAAGTCCGATCCGGGGATCCACGGGAGCGCTTCCGGCGAGTACGACCCCTCGCGAAAGTACGTGTCGACGGGATTGATTCCCGCCGCGCCGATCTCGACGAGCACTTCGCCTTCGTCCGGTTCGGGTCGATCGACATCCTCGAGTTCCAGTACGTCCGTCCCGCCGTGTTCGTGGTATCGAACGGCTTTCATACCCGTTGGTTGTGCGTGGAGTGATATAGGATCACGTGATCGAACCCGGCCGAGGGTGGTGGGCGTCTCGAGCGGAGGTTCCAGTGATCGTACGTGTTTGCGTATTGACACCTCTCCGTCAGCTTGATTGCGGTTCGTGTGCCAGTTCAGGTACAACGCTCTCATGCGGCTCATCGCTCATCGCGGCTTCGCGGCCACGGCACCCGAGAATACGATCGCAGCCGTCCAATCTGCCGCTGAATACGCCGACGCCGTCGAGTTCGACGTTCGACGGTGTGGCTCCGGCGAACTCGTCGTGATCCACGACGAAACCGTCGACCGCGTTACCGGCGGCGCGGGTGCGGTAGCGGACAGTTCGCTCGAGGAACTCCAGACCCTCACCGTGCTCCAGTCGGGCGAGCGCGTCCCCACCCTCGAGGAGATGCTCGAGATCGTTCCGCCCTCGATAGAGATCAATCTCGAGATGAAAGAACTCGACGTCGCAGCAGACGTCCTTGAGGCGCTCGACGGCGTCGAAAACCGGGTCGTGACGACCTCCTTCCTCGAACCCGAACTTCGCTCGATTCGGGAGATCGATTCTGACCAACCCACCGGACTGCTGGCCAGTCGACACCTCGAGGCACCCGTGACGACGGCGGTCGAACTCGACTGTGACGTGATCGGCGCGAACTACTGGCGGTGTCTGTCGACGCCGCTGGTGAGCAGAGCGAAGACGGTCGATCTCGAGGTCCATGCGTGGTCGATCGAACGGCGGTTCATGGCGAAACTCCTCGAGATGCGTGGCGTCGATTGTGTCTCTTCGGACCGACCGATACGGCTCTAGGCCGTCGTAATCAGTGGTCTGAACGTGTGATGAGGTGGCCGGAGCGATCACAGATCTGGCAGAGGGCTTTTAGGACACAAGGGCCACCCCATCGTATGAGCGAACGGGAACGGCCCACTGACGGTGTGTTTTCGGATAACATGGATGGGGCCAGAGCTGTCCAGCGCTATCGGACGCTCGTGAACGCGGTCGAGGACGGGATCTATCAACTCGACACGGAGGGCCGTTTCGTCGCGGTCAACGACAGCATCGTCGAGGAGACGGGGTGCGCTCGTGACGAACTCCTCGGCGAGCACGTTTCGATTCTCCTCGACGAGGAGGATGTCGAGTTCCTCGAACGCGAAATCGACGCCCGACTGGAGACCGGTGTTGACGAGGACAGGACGTTCGAGTTCGCTATCGAAACCGCAGGTGGCGACCGCGTTCCCTGCGAGTTGCGGTTCAGCCTTCTCGCCAGTGACGGCGAGTTCGAGGGAACTGTCGGTATCGTTCAGATTACCGACGATCACGAGCAGGATCACGATGCACTTGTGTCGATCAGGGAGACGTACGAGTCGCTCTCCTCGGTCATCGATGAAGCCAACGTCGGCGTGTTCGTCCTCGACGAGGAGTTCGACATCGCCTGGGTCGACGAAACTGTCGAAGAGTACTTCGGCGTGAATCGCGCCGATCTCATCGGCAGGGACAAGTCCACGGTTATTCAGGAGACGATTTCGAATCGTGTCGCCGATCCCGAATCGTTCGCCGAGACCGTTTCGACTACCTACGACGATAACAGCTACGTCGAACAGTTCGAGTGTCGAATCACACCCGGACCCGACCGCGAAGAACGGTGGCTCGAGCACCGAAGTAAACCCATCGAGTCCGGTCGCTACAGTGGTGGTCGCATCGAACTGTACTACGATATAACTGACCGGAAAGAGTCGAAGCAGGCCCATCAGAGGAGTGAACACCAGTTTCAGTCGTTGGTCGATGCAGTCGAAGAGTATGCGATCTTCATGCTCGACACGGAGGGGTGTATCGTCAGCTGGAACGAGGGAGCCAAACAGATCAAAGGCTACGATGCAGAACACGTGCTCGGCGAACACTTTTCGGTATTCTACACCGACGCTGATCGCGCGAACGACGTTCCGGAACGAAATCTCACACGGGCGAGAAAAGCGGGGGCTGTCGAGGACGAAGGCTGGCGCGTCCGTGCAGACGGATCGCAGTTCTGGGCGAACGTGACTATTACGGCTATCCGAGATGAGGGCGAGTTACAGGGGTACGCGAAGGTTACTCGTGATATGACCGACCGGCGAGAACGTGAACAGCAACTACAGCGCGAACGCGACCTCACCGAGCAGATTCTGGAGACGAGCCCGGTCGGTATCGTAGTCGCGAACCCCGACGGATCGGTCAGTCGGATCAACGATCGCATGGCAGACCTGCTCGACGTTTCGTCGGACGACGCGTCGACGTACACTGCGGACCAACGAGACATGTTCGATGCAAGCGGACAATTTCTTCAGTTGGAGGAACGGCCCGCAAGCCGCGTGTTCGAGACGGGTGAGCCCCTATACGACCAGGAAATCTGCCTCGATGCCTCGGGCAGTCAACAGACGTGGCTGTCGGTAAACGCCGCACCGATAACCGACGAGCGGGGCGATCCCGATCAGGTCGTCGTGACCGCGACGGACATCACCGACCTGAAAGAACTGGCAAACCGGCGCAAACGAGCGCTCGAGGAGCGCGAAAAGGAACTCACCGCCGTTCAGGCCGCCGCAAACTTGATCGAAACCGGCAGCCAACCGGTCGAGGGGTTGCTTCGGGAGTTCGTCGCGAAACTTTCACAGTCCTTCCAGTATCCCGAGCACACCGAAGTGCGCATTTCGGTCGGCGACCACGAGGCTTCGACCGATGCGTTCGAATCGCTCGACCGGACGATTACGGCCCGGAACACCACTGCCAACGGAACGCCGATCAGGATAGATATTGCCACCGTCGAAGCGGCCGTCGAGAACGATATCGAGCGGTTCATCGAGGAAGAACGAGAGCTGATCGATACGCTCGTGACGCTCGTGAAGTTCTACTTCGAACGCCGGGAGTATATCGACGATTTACGGGCGGAGACCAGGCGCCTCGAGCAGTTCGCCTACGCGGCCAGTCACGACCTTCAAGAGCCCCTGCGAATGATCTCGAGTTATCTCCAGCTCCTCGAACGGCGGTACGATGACGTCCTCGACGAGGACGGGAAGGAATTCATCGAGTTCGCGGTCGACGGCGCAGAACGGATGCGCGACATGATCGACGGACTTCTGGCCTACTCTCGGGTCGAGACTCAGGGCGATCCGTTCGAGCGGGTCGATCTCGATACCGTGCTCGAAGACGTTCTCGCCGACCTCGAGGTGAAGATTGCGGAGAGACACGCAGAGATCACCGCCGAAACGTTACCGGACGTCAAGGGCGATGCCAGCCAACTTCGACAGGTGTTTCAAAACCTGCTGGACAATGCGATCGAATACAGCGACGGACGCCCGCAGGTTCACGTCTCGGCCGAACGCAAGGGGGAAAAGTGGGTCATCTCAGTTCGCGATCAAGGGATCGGTATCGATCCCGAGGAGACGGACCGTATTTTCGAGGTGTTTCAGCGCCTCCACAATCGAAACGAGCACGCCGGGACGGGTATCGGACTCGCACTCTGCGAACGAGTCATCGAACGACACGGCGGCGAGATCTGGGTCGAATCAGAGCCCGAAGCGGGATCGTCGTTCTCGTTTATGCTTCCGGATGCGACCGACGGGAACGATGAATCTGATAGATAACGGCACCTGATAGACGACCAGCGAGATGCGAGTAGATGGTACTGATAGGAAAGGTGTTGATTATTTATGGATGTGAGCGTCTTAGCTGTAACTCGGTGTCTTCCGTCGACCAAAAAGGCGAACTCGATCCGGTCGGCTCTAGATGACTTCTTCGAAGTCGTTGTGACCGTGGATTTCGACGCCGTCCTCGGTGATCTCACAGAGGAAGACGCCGTTACCCGATCCAGTGTCGCGTTCGGCCGCGGACTTGATTCCCTGTGCTGCGATGGTCGTCGCCTCGTCGTTCGAGAGTCCCTCTTCGTAGGTCTGTTCTAAGTGACCGTAGGCGAGTTGCATTCCGCTCCCGGTAACGGTGTAGTCGTCTTCCATGACACCGCCAGCTGGGTCGATGCTGTAGACGTGACTTCCTTCCTCGTCGACGCCGCCCAGAATCGGATGGATCGCGAAGAACGGGCCGCCTCGAGCGAAGTTTCCGGCGAGCGTTGCGAGCGCGTTCATGCTCATGCCCTCACCGCGGCGAGTTTCGAAGAGGTTGACTTCCGCGCGAAGACTCGAGATGAACGACTGTGCGCCGCCGACGCTACCGACCATCGTCAGTGCGGCGGTCGGGTGAATCTGTTCGACCTTCTGAACGTTCTTGTTCGAAACGAACCGGCCGCCGAGACTCGCACGCATGTCCGTCGCGATGACGACCCCGTCGGCCGTCGTGATGCCGATCGTTGTCGTGCCGGTCTTATTGACGTTGTCCAGATCGGCACGCGAAAGGTCGTTCTGGGGCATTGAACCGAGTTCAGGCCCGTACGGGTCTGGATCGTCTGCCAACTGGTCGACCGTCCGAGAGAATTCCGAGTCTTGTGTCGGTGTTCGCATTATAGGTACCTAACGACCGGGGCGATATAAAACACCGGCGGTCACCACTCTCGTTTCCGCTTTCGAGAAGACGCACCTGTTCTCGAGCGAATGCATCAACGGAGATGGAAGCGCTGTCGCTTCCTAAGTCGAAATTCCGTGAAGCCATCACCGAGAAATCGTGACGGCCGCGTTAGCGGCGGCCTGATCGTTCGGGGGTCGGTACCGTCGTCTGGTTTCGCTGGCGGCTTTGGCGTATACGGTCGTCTTATGTCTATTTTTGGGCGTTCTCGAGGGCCTCGCCGACGTTTGCGAGTACTCGGTGGAGGGGGAGGTTGAGACCGATCTGGTTAGCAACGATTGCGAGTGGCATCGCGGCGATACCGACGACGATGCACAGTTGATACATTGCGAACAGCGCGGCGTTGTGTACGCGGGATTTCATCAGCGTTCATCGTCGCCCAGTCCGAGGGAGTATATAAGTCTTTGTGTCTTTTGCCGATGGTACGTTCGTCCCGCTCCGTTTCGAGTCGGCGCAGTCTTGCGATTCAAGTTAGGTTGCAGAGAGCGCAAGCAAAGGCGTATTCGAAACGAACTACGGCTATCCTGACCGGATTCACTCCGGCTGATTCTCATAACTTATGCCCATCATCTGACTCTCGCCCGCAGCCGCAGGTTGGGGCGAAATCGGCGAGAAGCGAATCGCAAGAGAGGAAACCCCCCACCACGTTTGGTTCGTATGAGCAATTATCTCGTCGCGATGGAAGCCGCGTGGCTCGTTCGTGATGTCAGCGAAGTCGACGACGCAATCGGCGTCGCGGTAAGCGAAGCCGGAAAGCGACTCAACCAAGAGAACATGGAGTACGTCGAAGTCGAAGTCGGCGCGACGGGCTGTCCCGCCTGTGGCGAACCGTTCGACTCCGCGTTTATCGCAGCCGACACCGCCCTCGTCGGGCTCGCCCTCGAGATAGACGTGTTCAACGCGGACGGTGAGGAACACGCTTCCCGAATCGCCAAGAGCGAGGTCGGCGGCGCGCTCCGAGACGTCCCCCTATCGGTGGTCGAAGTCTTCGAGACCGAGGCCGACGACGACGAATAACTACCGCCCAAAGTCGACACGACCCAAAGACTTTCTATAACCCGTGGTTATTTGGCCGTATGGAGCTACCGACGCCCGCGGATCTCCGACAGCGCCGTACCGACCTCGGGCTGACCCAGAGCGAACTCGCCGAGAAGGCGAGCGTTTCCCAGCCGCTGATCGCCCGGATCGAAGGCGGGGACGTAGACCCGCGGCTCTCGACGTTGCGTCGAATCGTCACCGCACTCGAGGAGGCCGAAAGCGACGTTATCCGCGCCGAGGATCTCATGAACGAGGCGGTCGTCAGCGTCTCGCCCGACGATCCGATTAGCGAGGCCGCACAAAAGATGGAGTCCGAAGCGTACTCGCAACTCGCCGTGATTCAAGAGGGCATCCCGGTCGGATCGATCAGCCAGAGCGATCTGGTCCACCTCGATTCGGAGTCCCGAGACGAAACCATCGACAACCACATGAGCGAGAGTTTTCCGACGGTCTCGAAAGACGCGACGCTCGACGAGATCAGCAATCTCCTCGAGCACTACAAGGCCGTGATGATCACCGAAGCGGGCGAAACAATCGGCATCATCACCGAAGCGGATCTGACGGCGCGACTTTCCTGACTCGTTCCGCTCGTTCGTCGCAGCCTGACCTTTGGTTGTCCCGTTCGCTCGGAAAGCCAGCCATTCGATCCCGCGTATAATGGAGTTATAGTAGTCAATTATATTGCACTGGAAGGCCTTCCGTTTAGCCGATGGCGTTCAGTGATCAGCTACTCGAGACGGGCGAGGGCATCTGGGAGGCACAAAAAGAGCATCCGTTCGTACAAGAACTCGCGACGGGCGAACTCGAGGAGGAAGCGTTTCTCACCTGGGTTCGACAGGACTACAGGTACCTGCTTGATTATGCACGCGTATTCGCGATCGCCGGCACGAAGGCGCGCGACGAGGAGACGATGACTCACCTCCTCGAGGTCGCACACACCGTCCTCGATTACGAGATGGACCTCCACCGGGAGTTCGCCGCCGACTACGGCATCGATCGGGCGGAACTCGAGTCGGTACAGAAGTCGCCGACTTGCGTCGCGTACACGAACTTTCTCGTGCGAACCGCCCACGAGGGTTCCCTGGCCGAGATCGCCGCGGCAATCTACCCTTGCGGACAGGGGTATCTCGACATTGCGGATCACATGGCTGACCTCGCCGACGACGAGCACCGCTACACGCCGTTCATCGAAAAGTACACGAGCGACGAATTCCGCGAGGCCGTCGACTGGATGCGATCGTTCGTCGACCAGTGCGGCGAACGGTATCCCGGCGAGCACGAGGCGATGGAGGAGGCGTTCCTGACCTGCGCTCGACTCGAGCACCAGTTCTGGGAGATGGCCTACGCTCGAGAAGAGTGGGATCTGTAGCGCAGAAACCGGTTTCGGCGGAACGAAGTCGAGATTCAGCGGAACGAAGTCGAGAGCGGTTCCAGTGCGTTCAGACCGCGAGGTACTTGGTTACTGCATCTCGAGACTCGAGCCGGTCTGGCCCGAGTTCGTCGACGATCGTTCCCTTGTCGATCGCGTAACAGCGTTCGGCGAGGTTCTGGACGACGTGGAGGTTCTGCTCGACGAAGAGGATCGTCGTGCCGAGTTCCTCGTTGACCTGCTCGAGATCCCTCGTGAGATCCTGGACGATCGAGGGCTGGACTCCCTCCGAGGGCTCGTCCAGCAACAGGAGATCCGGATTGCCGATCAGCGCGCGACCGATCGCGAGCATCTGTTGTTGGCCGCCGCTTAAGGTTCCCGCATCTTGCGTTCGGCGCTCCTCGAGAATCGGGAAGAAGTCGTAAACGGCGTCGTACTGAAACTCGCCAGCGTCGCCGTTGATCGTCTCGCCCATCTCGAGGTTCTCCTCGACCGTTAGTTCGGGGAAGACATCCCGACCCTGGGGAATGTATCCCATTCCAGCACGCGCGCGCTGATCCGCGGTCGCGTCCGGGGTAAGTTCCGCGGCGAGCGGGAAGAAGTCGCCGAGCCGTCCGGGTGCGTCGCTGATCGGCGTGTCCGCCAGCGTCGAGGCGACGCCTTGCGGGAACGACTCCGCGCGCCAGAACGATTCCCGACCCGCGGTCGCGTCGGCGATCACGGTATCGTCGAACGTTATCCGCCCGTCGTTGATGTCGAGCAGGCCGATCAAGGCCTTTACGAGCGTCGTCTTCCCGACGCCGTTTTTGCCCATGATACCGACGATCTCTCCCCGCTTGATCGAGATATTTACGTCTCTGAGTATCGGCGTTTTGCCGTACGAGACGCCGAGGTGTTCGGTCTCGAGCATCAGTGATCCTCCCCCAGGTAGATTCGCTTGACGTCGGGATCGGCCCTGACGTCCTCGATCGTTCCCTCGGTGAAGATCCCGCCCTGATGGAGCACCGTCACGCGATCCGCGATGGATTCGACGAAATCGATATCGTGTTCGATGACGATGAAGGCGACGTCGTCGGTTTCGTTGATCGACGTCAGCAACTCGGCGATATCGGCGGATTCTTCGACCGAGAGGCCCGCCACTGGTTCGTCGAGTAGCATGAGGTCCGGCTCGAGGACCATCGCCATGCCGATTTCGAGTCGCTGTTGTTGCCCGTGTGAAAGGGTCGACGCGACGGTATCGATCTCGTCTTCGAGGGTACAGCGCTTAAGAATCTCTCGGGTGCGCGATTCGTACTCCGAGCTCGGGGCCACCCGCTGGAGCGGGATTCGAACGTTCTGACGGACCGTAAACTCCTGGTAGAGACTCGGCACCTGGAACTTGATACTGATACCGCGGTCGACCCGCTCGTGCGATTGCAGGTCGGTGATGTCGCTTCCATCGTAGTAGATCGCTCCGGCGGTCGGCTCGAGGCGGCCGGTGATGAGGTTGAGGAAGGTGCTCTTGCCGGCTCCGTTCGGGCCGATCAGACAGCGAAGCTCTCCTTTCTCGACGGCGAAATCGACATCGTCTGTCGCCGTGAGTCCGCCGAACTGCTTTCGGAGGTCTCGAGTCTGCAGGATGCGATCGGTTCCGCTGCCCGTTTCGTCGACTGCCCGGGTCGTCTTGACAGTTGGATCACTCGTAGACATTAATCGGATACCTCCTCTACTGGTGGCGATTGGTCGGATTGGCCGCGATTCGAACGCCACTCGCCGATGGCGAGGACGAGATTTCTGGCCCGTGGCGCGATTCCGTCGGGCATCGTGAGGATGACGAGCACCAGCAACGAGCCGACGATGACGAACGCCCACTCGCCGGTCAGTTGCAGTTCGAGATACTGAATCGCGACGGCGGCCAGGATCGTTCCTGCGAACGATTTTCGGCCGCCGATGCTCGCGTAGATGACGGGCATCGTGGCCGCGACGAGTTCGAACTGGCTTGGATTGATGTAGGACCCCCAGGTGACGAAGAGAACGCCGCTGAGGCCGGCGATCGCACCGCCCACCGTAAACGCGGCGAGTTTGATGAACGTCGTGTTGTAGCCGAACATCTCCGTTCTGGCTTCGTCCTCTCGAGTGGCGACCATCGCGTAGCCAAAGCGGCTGTTAACGACGGCGCGCAACAGGAGGTAGGTAACGACCAACGTGAACAAGACGACGTAGTAGTGGGCCACGCCGTCGAACGCGATTCCGGTCTCGCCGAACCCGACGGCGAGGTCCTGAGGAACGTTCATCCCGTTGTAGCCGCCGAGATGTGCCTCGCCGATCGTCCACTGGGAACCGGCCGTCTGTTCCATGAACGTGTGGAGAACGAGCGCGACGACGAGCGTGAGTATCGTCACGTAGACGTCGCGAACGCCGCCGTAGAACATGAAGTAGCCGATCACGGCGGCGAACGCCGTAGCGACGGCGACGGCGACGATGATTCCCAGCGTCGCGCCCGTGTAGGTCGGCATATTGATCGTCACGATACCGAACGTGTAACCGGCCACGCCGAAGAACGCGACCTGTCCGAAGCTCAGAATGCCGCAGAATCCCCAGATGAACGTTAAGCTGACGGCCAGCAACGCGAAGACGAGGAACTGTGCGGGATTCAACGCGGCGTAGGGGCCGAACAGGATCGGATAGATGGCAAACAGGAACACGGTAAGCAGAAAGCCGATCCAGAACCCGTTCGTGTTTCCGATGGTGTTCGGACCCTCGAACGGCTCTCGAAGACGGCCCGCGAGCGCTCCGATGGACGACCGGACGCTCATTCGTCTTCCCTCCGTTTCTGTCGCCAGTCCTCGAGGAGTCCGGTAATGCCGTCCGGCATGATCCGAATCGTGATGATCGCGGCGATGAGGATCATGATCTCACCGAGGAACGAGTCGCCGATCCAGGTGAACACCGCATCGATGGTCCCGAGAAGTGCCCCGCCGAGTGACGTCCCGATGAGCACCGACGGCCCACCGACGACGACGGTGACGAACGATTCGACGAGGAATTCGCTCCCGATTCCCGGGTCGACCGTGAACGCTGGCGTGAAGAGCGCGCCGGTCAAGCCCGCGAGGCCGGCACCGAGTCCGAACGTGAGCATGTACATCCGATCGGTGTTGACGCCCATCGCGCGTGCAGTATCGGCGTCTTGCATGGTCGCTCTCGCCCGGAGACCGAACTTCGTCCGGGTGAAGAGCCAGTAGAGTACGGCCAAGACGACGAGCGCGATCACCGCGAGGAGAATGCGGTACGATCCGCTCGAGTACGGACCGTAGCTAATACTCCCCATCGAGAGGCTGACGTTGTTCGTCGTATTTCCGAACAGAATTCTGGTTAACTGGATGATCACGAGGCTCAATCCGAACGTTGCAACCATCGAGTCGAGCAGTCGATCGTACAAGTGCCGGATGATGGTTCGCTCGAGAATCAGGCCGAAGATGGTCGTGACGACCACGCCGGTAACCATCGCGAGTGGGAGCGGCAGCCCGGCGTGAAACGACAGCGTCGTCCCGTAGGCACCGATGAGAATGAACTCGCCGTGAGCGAGATTGATGATCCCCATCATCCCGAAGATGACCGCGAGTCCCACTGTCGCGAGAACGAGAAGGCCGAAGCTGTGGGTGAACTCGAAGAAGATTCTCAGGAGCACGTACGCCGCATCCGGTAAACTATGCGTTGCCATACTATATTTCGTCGTAGAAGTCGGACGGTTCGTACTGAGTCGTCTCCGACTCCTCGGTCAGGTCACAGCCGACTTCGTGCAGGAACGACGGTTCGATATACTGCTCCTCGTCGAACGTGATGTTGTGGTCCTCGTCCGAGTGGCCGACCCGCATGTGGTGGGTCATGTGGTGAGTAGCCGGATCGAGTTCGATCGTCCCCTCGGGGGCGTCGACTTCCATCCCGCTCTCGAGTTGGGCGATAACTTCGTCCTGATCGAACGTGCCAGCCTCCTCGACGGCTTCTTTCCACAGGTAGACCGAGAAGTAGTTGTTCTGGGCTTCCTGATTGACGTACTCCGCGTCGGGGTACTCGTCGTAGAACTTGTCGGTGAACTCTTCGCTCGCTTCGGTCTCGAGTTCCGGCATGTAGTTGACGCCGACGTAAATGTCGGCGAGCCCGGGCGGATCGAGACGCTTGTGTTCGTACCCCTGAGCCATCGTAGTCGAGGAACCGATCGGAATATCGAGCTCGTTGTCCGCGCGTTGGTCGTAGAAGTTCTCGTGATCGGAGCCGACCAACATCGACGCGATAAAGTCTGGGTCTTCGGCCTGAATGTCGTTGATGGTCGACGCGAAGTCGGTTTCGCCGAGCGGGATCTCCTCGCTTCCGACGATTTCGGCACCCTCCTCCTCGGCCAGCAGTCGAACCCAGTCCTGGGAGATGTTCCCGAAGTTGTAATCGGCGTTGATGATGTATATCTCGTCGCCGAACTCCTCGATCATCCACGGAATAACGGCTCCGAGCTGCTGGCGGGCCGTCGCGCCGACCGGGAAGACCGTCTCGTCGCAGACGCCGCCCTCGTACTGGGTCGTGTAAAAGTACAGCTGATCGTGATCGTTAACGATCGGTCGGATCGCCTCGCGGTCGGCGCTCGAGTAGGCCGCCCAGAGGGCGTCGACCTGTTCGCTGTTGATGGCTTCGCGCGTGAGTTCCTGGTACCGTTCGTTATCGGACTGCGGGTCGGGATCGTACACGTCGACCTCCTCCCCGAGGACGCCGCCGTTCGCGTTGATCTCCTCGATAGCCAGCAGCGACGCTTGCCACTTCGACTCGCCGTTCAACGCGAACTCGCCGGATCGATCCTCGAGTACCCCGATAATCGGTCCGTCACTGCCGCCACCGCCGCCGAGCAGCCCGCCTTCTTCGATGCAGCCGGCCGCTGCACTGACCAGCCCGACCGAGCTTCCGGCGATCACCGATCTGCGGGAAAAGCGACGGTCACTCATCGACATCACCCGATGGGGTGTCGGCAGAGCCGCAAATGTAGTTATTATAAACTATTTCCCCTGAATGAGACCACGTTTGTCCAGTAGTCATCTACACCCTGACGAGTTAGAGGAGGTATAAAAGGGTTCTCTCAAGATAATACTATATCTTAAGCCGCCACCGATAGCCGTAAAGTAACAATAATCAGATTGCCTTTCCTTATACTATGGACGACTGTCGATTTGAGAGTACACTCAGTCCAATAGTAAAAGAGATGTCCCCTGAAATCACAGAATCCCAAAATAGCACTCTATTGCTTTTGGAAACCGCCATGTATTTCGATCCCTTCGTTGCTCGATACTGGCGACCGTGAGCGGTAATTTCGATATGCAACGCGGCTCTACGGGACCGACTGAAGTGAGACAGTGTGCGCCAACGTTGAACGCCCATAGTCAGTTCGCTGTTTTACTCTATTTCACGTCTAAATCACACAAATGACCAAATAAGAACGGCATATGGACGAATATTGACTGCCTATCTATTTGTAGTTATTAGTTACCGTTCTATCAAGATATGGTGGGCAAATATTGTTATTCTAGCGTAGACTTACGGTCTTTGTCTGGTAAGACGTGATCGTGATGAACGATATCTGGAACGAGCGTGCCGACCACTCGAGGTGGTTCGATCGATGACGTCGATAGTTCCGGGGGAACTCCTCCCGGCGTCGGAGCCGGTTACGATCAACGCCGACAGAGCGACGACATCGGTGAAGGTCGAGAATACCGGTGATAGACCGGTTCAGGTCGGTTCTCACTTTCATTTCTTCGAAGCGAACCCCGGCCTGTTGTTCGACCGCAACGAGGCCTACGGCTATCGACTGAACATTCCCGCCGGAACCGCCATCAGGTTCGAACCCGGCTGCGAGCGCGAGGTCGATCTGGTGGCCATCGGCGGGGATCGGATCGTTCACGGAATGGGCGGCCTCGTAAACGGCCCGCTCGACGACGAGGAAATTCGCGAACGCGCACTCGAGCGCGCCGAAGCGAACGGGTATCAGGGGGTCGATCGTTCCGCAGACTCGGACGCGAGCAGAACTGGGACGGAAACGGGCGAGAGCGGTGACGACCCGAAGACGGACGCCGACGGAACGACGGAGGGAGACGAATGACTCGAGAGATGCCCCGCCGCGAGTACACGGACCTGTTCGGAGCGACGGAAGGCGATCGGGTTAGACTCGGCGATACGAACCTCCTCGCGGAGATCGAGACCGACTACGGCGTCCCCGGCGAAGAAGCGGTCTTCGGCGGCGGAAAGACGATGCGCGATGGCATGGGAATGCAGTCGGGAACGACCCAGGCCGACGGAACGCTCGATTGGGCGTTCACGAACGTCGTCATCATCGACCCGATTTTGGGAATCTGCAAGGGAGACATCGGCGTTCGCGACGGTGAAATCGTCGGCGTCGGGAAGGCAGGTAACCCCGACACGATGGACGGGGTCGACATGGTCATCGGCCCGAGTACCGACACGATTCCGGCCGACGGGCTGATCGCGACCGCCGGTGCGCTCGACATTCACGTTCACTTCAACAGTCCCCAACTCGTCGAACACGGGCTCGGCTCGGGCGTCACCACGATGCTCGGGGGCGGCTTCGGCGGCGGAGCGACGACCTGTACGCCCGGGCCGCGGAACATCCAGCGGTTCCTCCAGGCCGCGGAGGAGTGGCCGATGAACGTCGGCTTCTACGGCAAGGGCAACAGCAGTCGGCCGGAAGCGCTTTACGAGCAAGTCGAGGCTGGCGCCTGCGGGCTCAAACTCCACGAGGACTGGGGCTCGACGCCCGCCGCGATCGACACCTGCCTCGAGGTCGCCGACGACGAAGACATCCAGGTCTGTATCCACACGGACACGCTCAACGAGTCGGGCTTCGTCGAGGAGACCTTCGACGCCATCGACGGGCGCGCGATCCACACCTTCCACATCGAGGGTGCGGGCGGCGGCCACGCCCCCGACGTGCTCGAGTTGGTCGGCCACGAGCACATGCTCCCCTCCTCGACCAACCCGTCGATGCCGTACACGGAGAACACGTTCGACGAGCACCTCGACATGGTGATGGTCTGCCATCACCTCAATCCCGACGTTCCCGAGGACGTGGCCTTCGCCGAATCGCGGATTCGCGCAGAGACGCTCGGCGCGGAGGACGTCCTCCACGATACGGGCGCGATCAGCATGATGACGACCGACTCCCAGGCGATGGGTCGGATGGCCGAACTCATCTGCCGAACCTGGCAGACAGCCCACAAGATGAAGAACCAACGCGGTCCGCTCCCGGCGGACGAGGGGACCGACGCTGACAACGCACGGATCAAGCGATACGTCGCCAAGTACACGATCAACCCCGCGATCACGGCCGGCATCGACGACTACGTCGGCTCGCTCGAGCCCGGAAAGCTGGCCGACATCGCCCTGTGGAACCCCGCATTCTTCGGGATCAAACCGAAGGCGGTCATCAAGGGCGGGTTCCCCGTCTGGTCCCAGATGGGAGAAGCGAACGGCTCGCTGATGACCTGCCAGCCGATTATCGGCCGCGAACGCGCTGGCGCACAGGGACGTGCAAAACAGGCGTTGTCGATCTCGTTCGTCAGCGAGGCCGCCGACGAGAACGGCGTCGGGGAGGCCTACGACCTGAAAACGCCGGTTCGACCGGTCAGCGGAACGCGTTCGGTTCGAAAAGCGGACATGGTTCACAACGACCGCTGTCCGGACGACATCGACATCGACGCCCAGACATTCGAGGTGTCCATCGACGGCGAACACGTCACCTGCGAACCCGCAGAAGAAGTCCCGCTCGCACAGCGATACATGCTCTAAGACGATTTATGAACGAGATTACAACGACACGAGGAATTTGCAGTCGACGAGCCCGAGCGCGCGGTGTAGCCATGGGCGATACAGCCGCAGAGAACGACCCACACGAACGAACGGCAACCGCTCTCGAGGTGACCGACCGATGATGCTCTCGCCCAAGGAGATGGAACGGCTCACCGTCTTCATGGCGGCCGAACTCGCGCGTCGACGGAAAGATCGGGGCGTAAAGCTCAACCATCCGGAAACGGTCGCGTACGTCTCCGATTGGGTCTGTGAACGCGCTCGAGACGGAAAATCGGTCTCTCAGATTCGCGCCGAAGCGACGCAGTTGCTCACCCGCGAGGACGTAATGGACGGCGTTCCGGAGATGGTCGACATGGTACAGATCGAACCCGTCTTTCCGGACGGAACGAAACTCGTCACGATCCACGACCCGATTCGGGCGGATACGCGAGACCAGCTCGAGGAACTGGACGATCTCGACGAGATAGATGACCTCGAGGATCGGGACGGTCTTGAGGACCCGGAGGATCTCGAGTCAGCCGAAGGAACGGAGGTCGAATAATGGGGTACCGAGACGTCGCAAAGATCGGTATCGGCGGCCCCGTCGGCTCCGGAAAGACCGCACTCGTGAGACATCTCGTCCCGGCGCTGCTCGAGCGCGACTACGAGGTCGGCGTCATCGCAAACGACATCATGACCCAGGAAGATGCGGACGTATTCAGGGAGTCGTTCGCGGGCATGATCCCCGAGGATCTCGTCGACGGCGTCGAAACCGGCGCCTGTCCGCACACGGGGATTCGCGAGGACCCGTCGATGAACCTCGCGGCGATAGACGAGTTCACCGAATCCCATCCGGAACTGGACGTGGTGATCGTCGAGAGCGGCGGCGACAACCTCGCCGCAACCTTCAACCCCGAACTGGCGGACTACTTCGTCTTCGTTATCAGCGTCGCCGAGGGGGAAGATATCCCCCGAAAGCGCGGCCCAGGCGTGACCCAGGCCGACCTGCTGATCGTCAACAAAACCGATCTGGCCCCTCACGTCGACGCCAATCTCGACGTGATCGAGCGCGACGCGGGAGCCGTCCGCGGGGACGACCCCTCCGTCTTCACCAATTGCAAAACCGGCGAGGGAATCGACGACGTGCTCGAGCACGTCGAACGCGAGGTGCTGTTCGCGTGAGCACGGGCGCGAAGGAGTCGCGTCGAGGCCGATTTCCGGCGCTCCCGCCCGCCTTCGAGACGTACGCCGAAGAGTCCTTAGCGCAAGCACCGGCGGGCGGACCGGGGAAGAACGGCCTGCTCGAGGCGACGCTTGCACGCGCGGGAAACAATCAAACTCGGCTCGTCCGGGATCACGTCAACGTCCCGTATCATCTAACGGGAACGCTAGAAACCGATCCGATACCGGGGCTCACGACGCTCATCGCACAGGAGCCGACGGGCGGCGTCGCGCAGGGAGACCGCCACCGGATGAAGGTAGAAGCCCGATCGGGCGCGCGGGCGAACGTTACCACTCAGAGCGCGACCAAGGTCCACAGTATGCGGGCGAACTACGCCCACCTGGACGCGGCGCTCGAGGCAAAATCCGGGAGTTACCTCGAGTACGTCCCGGGACCGACGATCGTCAACGAGGACGCGCGCTGTCTGCAGACGGTTCGCGTGGATCTCGAGGACGACGCGATCGTGCTCGTCGGCGACGTGCTCGTTCCCGACGGCCTGAGCGATCACGAGTCGTTCGACTTCGATCACTACCACGCTCGAGTCGAAGCCGAACACGACGGCAAATTAGTCTGTGCCGATACGGTCGATATCCGCCCCGACGAACGCGACCCGCGGGATTCGACCAGCGTCGGCGCGTACGACGTGATCGGTTCTCTGTACGTCTTCGCTCCCGACCGCGATTCGGAGGCGTTGACCGATCGAATTCACGATCGACTCGAGGAAACACCTCGAGGCGAAGATCGAGCCCGCCGCGAAAAATCGACGACCGCGGACGAAGCCGACGAGCGGGAAGACGCGCGCGATTCCACCCTCGTCGGGGTTTCGACGCTCCCACACGAGGTCGGCGTCGTCGTTCGAATCCTCGGCTACCGCCAACTCGACGTGACGAACGCCATCCGAGACGCGTGGGACGAGACGAGACTGGCGTTCTTCGAGGTCGGCATTCCAGCCGACCGGAGGTACTGATGAAGCGAATCGACGGCGTCCTCGGAAACGTCCACGGCGACGACGAACTCGACCGCGAGCGAGAACGCCACGCCCAAAACGGGACGTTAGAGCGAGTCGTGATCGATGCGGACCGGCGACAGCGATCGCGGTTCCGAACGACGACCAACGCTGGAACCGACGTGGGCGTTGTTCTCGACAAACCGGCGCTGTCGATCGGCGACGTGTTGGTCCGCGAGGACGACCGAATGATCGTCGTCGCGTTCGAGCCCCTCGAGGCGCTCGCGGTCGAATTGCCCGAACCGACCTCGGAATCGCTCGCGGCGGCCGTCGAACTCGGCCACCGCGTCGGAAACCAACACTGGGATCTCGCACTCGAGGAGAGCGTCGTGTACGTGCCGCTCGAGGCCGACCGACACATCGTCGAGCGGGTCGTCGCCGACGTCGTTCCCGGATCGACGGTTCGGGAAGAAACCGTCGACGCGGAGTTGTTCGTGACCGACCTCGACGCGGAGCCTGCCGGTGGCGGGAATTTCGATCACGAGCACGACGGTGGCGAGTCGGATCACACCCATGACCATACTCACGAGGGCGAGTCGGACCACCATTCTCACGATCACGAGGCGGACCACACACACGATAACGAACACACCCATACTCACGAGGGCGACGGACACGATCACGGGCACGACCACCATGGCGACTGAGCCAGCCCCGTTCTTGACCGCGCTCCGTCTGTCGGACTCGTTTCTGCCGATCGGAGGTTATACGGCCTCCTACGGTCTCGAACAGTATCTCAACGAAGACCGCATCGAAGACGCCGACGAGCTACAGGCGGTCATCAGGGGCTATCTCGAGCGGATCGTCGGTCCCTGTGAAACCGTTGCGGTGGCGAACGCACACGACGCGTGCGGCGACGCGGATTTCGACGCGCTCGCGTCCGTCGACGAGCGCCTCCACGCCGTGACGATGGCCGAAGAGTTCCGCGAGAGTTCGACCAAAGCTGGCAGACAGTTGTCGGAGCTCGTGCTCGTCGACGGGGACCGAATTCGAACCGACGCATCCGCTGATTCGGAGAGCGGTGACCGCTCGTTCGAGCGAATCTACGCCGAAGCGATCGACCTCGGGGAGACGCCCGGTCACTATCCGGTCGTGTTCGGCGTCGTCGCCCAACAAAGCGGGTTGTCGAAGCTCGAGGCTTGTCTCGCACAAGCGTACTCGTTCGTTACCGGCGTTCTCGGCGCGACTCAGCGTCTGGGCCGGTTCAGTCACACGGCTATTCAATCGATACTGGCCGATCTCCTGCCAGTCGTGACGGAGATCTGCGAGCGACACATCGACGACGACATCGCGGCGATGGCATCGTTCGCGCCGCTCACCGAAATCATGGGAATGCGCCACGAGCGCGCCGGGCGGCGACTATTTATGAGTTGATCGAGTTTTCACTTCGCTTCACCGCGCCAACTCCAGAGGCCGACGACCACCAATGCCAGCGCGAGCACGGCAATGAGCGTTAGCGCTTCGATATTTCCGGTCGTAAAGCCGGGCGAAGATGCGATCTGGGTTTCCTCGAGCATGAACACCGCCAGCAAGAGGAGCCCGAAAAGGGACGCGATCGCGACGCCGATCCCCTCGCGGATCATCCATCTGAACTCCTCGACGTCGACCTGGGCCGCTTCGGTGTGGTCCTCCGGTGGCTCCCCGGCTTCGTCGTATTCGGTGTAGGCCGTGTCGTCCCAGGACGTTCCGAGGAACCCGATCACGTACGACAGCGTCGCCCCGGCGATCATGATCACGGCGAAGGTCGCGATCGCCATCACGGCGTTTGCCGGCGCAAGAAACATCGTAAGAACCGCAGCGCCGACGATCGAACCACCGAGCATCACTAGAAATCGTTTCAGAGGTGTAGCCATAATCCCCCTACCCCGTCCACCACCATATTGTTAACACCGTTCGAAGGTCGTCAGTGAACCGTTTCGGTGGCGTTCGAACGGTAATACGATATTGTCGGCACTGCCCTGGACGCGTACTGAACGGCGATTCTCCGTTCGCCTGCCGTTTCAGGAATGACCCGAGACGACCACCGGCTCGTAGGGTTCCTCGAGCCACTCGAGGTCGGACGAGGAAAGCGAGATCTCGAGGGCTTCGACCGCTTGCTCTAAGTGTTCGACGCTGGTCGTCCCGATGATCGGCGCGTCGACCCAGTCTTTGTGGAGCAACCAGGCCAACGAGATCTGGGCCATTGTTACGCCCTTTTCGTCGGCGAGTTCCGCGACCCGCTCGTTGATCGTCGGCCCGCCGCCGTCGCGGTAGGGATGATCGTAGAGGTGCTCTTCGGTCTCGCCGCGGGTCGTCGCGTCGACGTCCTCGTGCGGACGAGTGAGATATCCGCGTGCGAGCGGAGACCACGGGAGGACGCCGACGTTTTCGTTCGCACAGAGCGGAAGCATCTCTCGCTCTTCCTCGCGGTAGACGAGGTTGTAATGGTTCTGCATCGTGACGAACCGATCGAGACCCAGCCGGTCGCTCGTGTGCAGCGCTTCCGCGAACTGGTGGGTCCACATCGAGGATGCGCCGAGGTAGCGAACCTTCTCGCGCCGAACCGCGTC
The DNA here is from genome assembly GCF_055379965.1 of Halostagnicola alkaliphila. Classification (NCBI taxonomy): domain Archaea; kingdom Methanobacteriati; phylum Methanobacteriota; class Halobacteria; order Halobacteriales; family Natrialbaceae; genus Halostagnicola; species Halostagnicola alkaliphila. The sequence continues at coordinate 1,944,152 of NZ_AP043826.1, forward strand.
GTCGAGCGCTTTCATCGTCGTTTCGATCGGCGTCTCGTCGTCCCAGCGGTGGATCTGGTAGAGATCGATCGTCTCCATGCCGAGTCGCTCGCGGCTGGCGTCGAGTTCCTGTTCGATCGCTTTTCGGGAGAGTCCGCCCGAGAACGGGTCGTCCTCGCGCATCTGGAAGTACCCTTTCGTCGCGACGACCGATTCCTCGCGCCGGCCCTCGAGCGCATCGCCGAGGATCCGTTCGGATTCGCCGTCCGAGTACATGTTCGCGGTATCGAAGAAGTTGATCCCCAGATCGATCGCTCGGTCGATGATCTCGTGGCTCTGTTCCTCCTCGAGGACCCACTCTCGCCAGTCGCTCGAGCCGAAACTCATACAGCCCAGACAGAGCCGGCTGACTTCCAATCCCGTCTCGCCGAGTGTCGTGTACTTCATGCGACGGGGTACGGCGGACGGGGAAAAAACAGTACGCCCCGCGACGGGGACGAATTATTGAATTATTGTTATAGCTTCGTAGTGTAAACATCTTCCACCCAGACATATGGCGAAAGAACAAAACGACCGAAACGCGGATCGTGACGACGGCGGTGGAATCGTCTCGCGAATTAAAAACGTATTCAACCTGCGACTAACGCGCGATATCGGCCGTTTCGTTCAATTGATTTTCGACTCCTCGGTTTCAGGCCGCGGCGGCGGTCAATTGTCGTGTGACATCGATGAGGGCTTCGGTGAAGAGAAAGGCTACAGTGAACTGGGCGACCGTCGCGGTGTGCCCTCGCGGAAGGAAAAACCACGCCAGAACCAGACTCGCCGCGATCGCTGTTAGGACCCCGACGATTGCGTGTAGGTCATCGACATCCCCGAGATCGAGACGGAAGCCTGCCAGCGCTATCCCGACTCCGGCGACCACGCCACCGACGATAGCGACCACCGCTGCCTCAACCGACACGAATGTTCGAAATTCCGCAGGTATGAGGAGAAGTATCGTCATCGAGACGGCGAACAACAGATTCTGTAGCGTGTCCATTCGTGGATTGTCGTTCTCGCCGAGTTGTTCCGGTGACGATTCGATCATATCTATCCGTTCACATATGACTTCATATACCCTTCGACCACCTCACCGTCGAGCAGCCGAGAGTCCGATAACGATCACCTTCCGATGGCACCGATGAGCGATCCGAGCACGGGCAGTCCGAATGCGCTTCCGGCCGTAATGTACACGATCGGCGTCATCTCGAGGAGCAACCACGCCGAACTCCCGAGCGTGAGAACGAACGCGATCGAGACGACCGCTCCGAACGCGATCGCGTAGCCGAACGCGCGCGGAAGCGTCGGCGAAGCGAACCCGAGGAGTATTCCGCCGAGGACGAGTCCGAACCAGTGTACCGAAGCCACGGCGAGTCCGATGATAGCGGCGACACCGAGTGCAAGGACGTGAATTCGGGGTTCGTTTCGAACGCGCTCGAGTCCCTCAAGCACCCGTCTCGTTCGATTTCGGCCTGGACTCGCTTCGCTCACGTCGATCCCTCCACGAACTCGAGTTCGGGCTCTCCCTCGATCGTTCGGTCCATCGATTTGTACTCGCCGTCCACCCAGGGCTCGAACTGGTCGTCGTAGTGCGGCGAGAAGAAATCGCCGGAGTTGCCGCCGGCGATGATTCCGGCGGCTTCGCCGCCGGGTTCGACGACCATTCGCCACCCGCTTCCGACCGCCGACTCCACGCGATAGTTTTTCACCGTCGCGCTCGAGCCGTCCGCGGCGATTTCCTCGTAGTTCAGGAAGCCGGCTTCGACTCCGAGCGGGTGCTCGATCGCCCCCGTCGTGTTCCAGTCTCCGTAGGTCTCCCAGCCCGCGTCGTCGATCTCCTCGAGAGCCGCCTCGAGTGCATCGACCATCGCTCGTTCCCGGCTGGTCTCAGAAAAGAACTCGCTGTCTTCGGGGAGCGTCGCGAGTACCCAATCACTCGGGTAGTACGAGTCATCGAGGTCGGCGTCGCCGAACTGCGGCTCGAAAACGACGCGCTCGAAGTGGTCGAGCCAGCGGGCGAAGACGAGCGCTCCCTCCGACTCGCGGTTCATTCGGTATTCCCAGTTCTCGAGGTGTTCGGCGGCTTCAACGAGTTCATCGGAGAGAGCAGCGTCCGAATCGGCCGCTTCGAGCGCCTCGATCAATTCGGGAACGAGTTGCGAGGCACGGCCGTCGACGACATCCCGTTGCAGGTCGCGGTGGTCCGCCGGGTCGGTCGGTTCTCCCTCGTCGACGCGTTCGTCAAGCGCGTCGTAGATGCGGCGTCCGCGATACGGATCGGCGTAGGCGACGCCGATGTAGTGCTCGGGATCGTCGAGGACGCGCTGGTTCGCCGTCGCCAGCACGTCCGGATCGACGACGTGCGGTTTCTCCTCGAACGGCACGAAGCCGTCCCACGAGGACTCGCCGTAGGGCGTGTATCCGTCCCACTCGCCCTCTCCCGCGGAGCCGTCGAAGAGCTGGTTTCCGTCGACGCGCTCCCCGTCGGTCTCCCGAATCGGAAGCCGCCCAGTCATCGCGTACAGCGTTCGTCCGTCGGTATCGGCGTAGACCGCGTTCTGCGTCGGCGCGTCGAAGCGCTCGAGTCCCTCGAGCGCCTCCTCGAGTCCGTCGCTCCGGCCGAGTTCGTAGATCGCCTCGGCGGTGCGGGTGGCCGAAAGCCCGGTCCAGGCGATGCCGACCGTCTCGCCCTCGCGTTCGATGACCGGACCGTGGACGGTCTTTCGAACCGTCTTCGTTCGATCCTCGCCACCGGCGACGGGAATTTCGCGTTCTTCGATATCGAACTCCCGCCACTCGCCGTCGTACCGGTAGCGCTCTCCGTCCTCGTCGATCTCGTACTGGTAACAATCCAAGACGTCCGCACCGACGTTGGTGAATCCCCACGCGCCGGAATCGTTGGCTCCGATAATGACGAACGGGATCCCCGGAAACGTGACGCCGCGGATCGACGTCTCGGGCGTTTCGACGTGTTGTTCGTACCACAGCGCCGGCGTCATCAACGCGAGGTGCGGATCGTTCGCGATGAGCGGATTTCCACTCGAGGTGTGTTCGCCCGAGACGACCCAGCTGTTCGAGCCGACTCCAGTCGGCGATTCGAAGCGGGAGAGCCACTCCGTGACGGACGCGCCGGCCGAACGCGAGCCGTCGCTGGTAGGTGTCCCGTCGTTCGCCGATTCGACTCCGACATCGTCCTCGTCTCGAATAATCGGCGTGTCGTGGTCCATTCGATCCGGGAACAGTTCCTCGAGGACCTCCTCGCCCAGACGGTCCGCGACGACCGCTCGACGGAGTTCGTCGAAACTCCCCGTCAGATCCCAGGCGATCTGCTTGTCCATCAACAGCGAATCGACGGGCGTCCACTCGCGGGGCTCGTAGCCGAGCAGCCGGAACTCGAGCGGTAGGGGCTCGTCTTCCATCGCGGCGTTGACTCCGTCGGCGTACGCCGAGAGCATCGTTCCAGCCGGCGTGTCCTCGAGCGCGTCCCACGTCGCCTCCGCCGCGCCGAGGAAGTCCATCGAGACGTGAAACTCGTCGTCCTCGAGGAGGTCCTCGCCGACGACTTCCGAGACGCGCCCGCGCATAGACCGTCGCTGGAGGTCGAGTTGGAAGAGGCGATCGAACGCCTGGACGTACCCGACGGCGAAATAGGCGGCCACCTCGCCGTCCGCTTCGATGTGCGGAACTCCGTGGTCGTCGATGGTCACGTTCGCCTCCCCGTGCGGGCTCGTCACCGACTCCGAAAGGGTTCGATCCGCCGCGTCCCACACGTCTCCCGACAGCGGCGCGAAGTCCTCCAGAAGGTCGTTCGCGGCCGACAGCGAGAGCCCGCCGACGCCGAGTGCGAGCGCCCCCGCGAGAACGTGTCGTCTCGAGATCGAATCTGTCACGCTCGTAGCTTTTCGAGTGGGTAGTGATAACAGTAGTTGGTAGCGCAGTTTCTGTATTCAGTCTAATCTCTGAATCGAGATCGAAGCTTGGGAAGGACGCTGAGCCGTGGGAAACAGCGCTCTTAGCGGACACCGAGATATCCAGCCGCTTCGGTAGTGATTTTTATGTCGTCGCCTCGATGAGATGCCCCTCTTTGTGCACCATGTCGGCATGCCAAATCGTGACGACTGTCCACGGATTTGCGTAGCTTTCCCTCGGTAGCCCGCCCGAGGCGAAGTCATCATCAGTGAGCGGGATAGCAACCGCCCGTCGCGTCGTCGTGGCCGCTGCATAGAGCGCTTCCTCGTCGTGGAACGGGTGTGTCCGATCAGTCAGGCAAACGTACGGCCGGTAGTCATGGTTCGCGAGAAGATCGGGGCCTTTTACGACCGCGCCGCGCTCATAGATGTCCGTCATTCTTCGTCGCCGTAGTAGTCGTCCGTCGTCGAAGCGGAGCTGGCGTTCGTCTGTGCAGCGTAGGAGGCAAGACGGTCGTCCTCGGCGACCGCCCAGTATCGGCCGCGGTGGCGAACGAGGCCGCGATCCTCAAGACGGGAAAGTGCAGCGCCGACGCTCCCGCGTTTGATGCCGGTTGCTTCGTGGAGTTCAGTCTGCGTGAACGCCTGATCGCCGTGGGCCGCGAGGAATTGCAACAGTCAATACGGGTGCGTTCCTTCCTGGAGATCGAGCGCATCCACGGGTTCTTCGTCGAACCGGTCGATACTGATTGGCATATGAAATAGAATGCAATATATCGCAATAACTCTGTGGGTGTGGGGGGCGAAAAATCCTTAGGCATCGACGGAAAGCGGGGTGATTAGTCGCTCACCAGCCACCGGACCAACGGCCGAACGTTTCAGGGAATACTCTGAATAAAGAATCCGTATTACCAACTACTGATAACTAACAGACTACTCACTACTCTTGTAGTCTCTGCTGAATAGAAAGCGCGAATGTCATACGAGATCTGGCTCAATTTGCGAAGGGTCGTGATCGGTGAGTTCAGGTGACTCATGTATCACTCAGTACCGAGTAGACAGATAATGGTAAAATCCTATACGAGACATGGTTGCCTGAACTGTTGAGAAAATTGAGTCGGGGGATCGCGTTCTACCGGACTACAGCTCGGTGACGAACTCCCGAAGCTCTTGGTTGAAGCGGTCAGGGTCTTCCAGATAGGGCATATGGCCCACCTTCGGGTAGAGCGACGTCTGTGCGTTCGGGATGATGTCAGCGAAGGTCTCTGCACCCGCGGGCAGCATGATACCATCCGCTTCGCCGTGGGTGATCAGGACCGGCGATTCGAGGCCGGCAAGGACATCGTCGTGGACGACCTCTCGTGCCAGTATTCCGGCTCGAACGTAGGGTGGAACCATGGAGACGGTTCCGAACAGGAACACGTGATCTTTAGGTGGAGCCGGGTCGGCCGTCCACAGCGAGACGAACTGTTCAAGACCGGTCATGCTCTCCTCGACGTCAGTCGAGGCGAACACGCTGCTCCCGAGGAGGCCGAGCATGCCCTCGGAGAACACCGCGGTCGGGTCCTCGTCCTGCAACGCAATTCGAGGGCCGACCATGTTCACGCCCGCGATGTCGTCCTCACCGTTGGCCAGCAGATAATCCCCAATCCACTCGGAACCGACAGACCAGCTCACGAGGACTGAATCATCGAGGCCCAGTTCATCGATGACGGCCTGGGTGTCGGCAGCCCAGAGTTCCGGATTCGTGTATGCGCTTTCGTCTTCGGGTTTGTCCGAGAGTCCGTGGCCTCGAAAGTCGAAGGCGACCAGCCGGAAGTCGTCCGCAAGATCTGAGTACATCTGACGGTCCCACACTAATCGAGATCCAGAGAACCCGTGGGCGAAGAGGATCGGCTGCCCATCCTCGTTACCGGTTTCATCCACGCGAATGTCGATGCCACCACCGCCGGTGACAGTGTGGACTTTGCTGCCGTCGACATCGCCACAAATTCTCTCCTCTTCGACCTCCTTTTCGTCGTTGCCGACTTCCTCGTCGCCGCTCGCACTCACAGTGGTACTCAGGGCGAGTGCACCCCCTGCGACCGCGCTGGCTTTCAGTACTGTTCTGCGTAATACGCCATCCCTTGGATTCGGTTCTGTGGTCACGTCATCCCTCTGTGCCCGTTCACTTTTCAGCACGAGCAAGAGGTGTACGTTACCACACTACATATACATGTCCATATAACAATATTATTGATTGTTTCACATGAGTTGTATGACGTAAAGAGATAGCTCGAGTCACAAGCCCTCTTAGGTAGTTCAAAGGAAATTTGTCGAAATAAAGCCGGTTGTTGTAAGTGTGCTATGATCTACTGATAACAGTCATGTTCCCGGCGACATCGATCGGTCCCACCAATCTGACAGCGAGGCCGACTCTCCAATCCGCAAACACCGACACCCAACTTCCCTCGCACCGTAGGGACGCCTATGACCCAACTCCGAACCGTCAGCACGTCCAGGGGCCCCCGCCTCGAGGCCTCACACGTCCTCGAGGCTGATCCCGATGACGCCTGGGATGTCCTCGTCGATACGCGGCGATGGCTCGAGTGGGCACCGACCGTAACGGATGTCGAAGCGAGCCACCGGCGACTCGAGGAGGGGACGACGGGGCGAGTTCGAGTCCCGCCGGGAGTCTGGATTCCGTTCACTATCACGTCGTGTGACCCCGTCGAACGGCGGTGGACGTGGAACGTGGCCCGACTCCCCGCGACCGGCCATCGCGTCGACGACCTCGAGTCCGGACGCTGTCGAATCACGTTCGAACTGAACTCGCTCACGTCCGTCCAGGCACCGGTATGCCTGCGCGCGCTCGAGCGAATCGACGAGCTACTCTCGAGCGATTCGTCGGGCTGACTCGAGGACGATAGCGAGAAGCCGCCGACGGCAACGAAAAGTGAAATTAGGGCGGCCGCTCGAGTCCGAACCGATCCTGTGTCGTCGCGTACATACTCCCGGCGAGCCGTCCGATAGCGTCGACGTTCGCCACGTCTATTTTCTCGTCCTCACCCAGCAGGTCCGGATCGAGGTGAACGTACTGGACCTCGCCGAGGACGAGGACCGAGCCGCCGACCTCGATCGTCTCGTGGAGCGTACACTCGAAGGCGGCTTTGGCCTCAGCGACTCTGGGCGGTTCGACAGTTGTCGACGCCGCTCGCTCGAGGCCGACGTGATCGAACTCGCTCTCCTCGGCGGGAAGCGTCGCGGCCGTCTCGTTCATCGGTTCGACGACATCCTCGGTGACGAGGTTGAACACGAACTCGCCCGTTTCCTCCACGTTTTGGGGCGAGTCTTTCTGGTCGTCAACGGGTGCGAACAGCAAGATCGGCGGACTGACGGAGGCGACCGTCGAGAAGCTGTAGGGTGCCAGATTATCGACGCCGTCACCGCTGGTCGTCGACACCCACGCGATCGGCCGCGGGATGACGACGCTCGAGAGGACGCGGTAGAGCGATCCCTCGAGCGTGCTCACGTCGATTTCGACGGACTCGTTCTCGGTGGTTTCGTCGTTCATGGAACGTGATCTGTCGTCGCTCACTGTTAGTTTTCCTGTGGGTCAACGAACTCGCTTCCCGGCTCCTCCTCGTCGACGCCGAATCCCGGGCCCGACGTGGCCAGTTCGAACACCAGCCCGTCTGGGTCGCTGAAGTAGATGCTCTTGAAGTAGGTTCGATCCCGAACCTGCGAAACGCGAACGCCGTGATCTCGCAGGTGCTCGCGCCACTCGAGAAGCGTCTCCTCGTCTTCGACGCCCATCGCGAAGTGGTGGCTCGCGCCGGGGCCCGGTTGGCCTCGCGAGTTCGGGTACTCGAAGTACGTCACGTTCGTCCCCGGCTCCCCCTCTGGCGTCGACGAGAAGTAGTAGTGAAGCGTTCCCGGGTCGTCGTAGTTCTCCGTCATTTTGACGGTGTGAAACCCGAGAACGTCCTCGTAGAATTCCTTGGTCTCGTCCATGTCGGTACAGATGTTCGTCACGTGGTGCAAGCCCGTCGTCGGCGGTGTCTCAGTCATTGTCGTATTCTCAGTCCCCGAATCCGGCCGTTTTCGTTCAACAGTTCGCCGGCAATCGTTCGGACGGTCCACTGCGGACGGACTATCCCGGCCGGCCGGGAGTACTAACCTCGTGTTAGCTGGTTCGTTCCCGAACCTCTATACCCTTTCGAGACATACGGGTTATCAGGTAAACACGATGTCACCCGCCCAAAAGCAGTCTACGGCCGAGGAAGTAAACGCCGAAGCCTGTCCAGTCATCCAATCGCTCGAGCAGATCGGGTCCCAGTGGCGACTCGCCGTCCTACACGACCTCCTCGAGGGCGAGCGCCGGTTCAACGAACTCAAACGCTCGACGGGAGCAAACGCGCGAACCCTCTCTCGAGTTCTCGACGACCTCGGCGAAACCGGCTTCGTCGAACGACGCATCGAGGAAGACGCACCGATCGCGACCTATTACAGCCTCACGGAGAAGGGTGAATCGCTCGAGCCGGTCTTCGAGGAGATCGACTGCTGGGCGAACTCGTGGCTCGATCTCGAGGAAGGCACGCTCGCGGATTGATACTCTCGGCTGTAAGTCGTTCGAGATTCCCGCCGTCCGGAGTGAGAGAATCTTGACAGAGGGACAGTCGAGAGTATGATCCAGGACGGGTCCACTGCGACCGGCTCGGAGAACGCTGTTGACATCCTCCTCGCTCTTTATAAGATCCCGCCCACTACTTTCGGTATGCGATCGCTCGACGATACCGATCTCGAAATTCTCCAGCTCCTTTCGGAGGACGCTCGACGGCCTTATAGCGACATCGCGGACCACGTCGGGTTGACTCCGCCAGCCGTCTCCGATCGAGTGAACCGACTCGAGGAACAGGGCGTGATCCGGGGCTTTACTGTCGACGTCGACCACTCGTTGCTCGAGCGGACGCTTCCCGTTCTGATCGAGTTACAACCGAAACCGGAAGCGGTTACTGATGTGTACGAGTCCGTCGCCGCACTCGAGGAAGCCGAACACGTGTTCGAAGGACTCGACGGATCGCTGATCGTCTACGCGACGCTCCCCGAGACGGACGCGCGGTCCTGGCTCGAGTCTGGACTCGACCTGACGCGACTGCTCGGATACGACGTGACGGTCCTCAATCGCTCGAGTCGATCCCTCGGCGTTTCCGCGACCGGATTCTCCCTCGAGTGCGTCGTCTGCGGGAAAGCGATTACGGGCAACGGCGTCACTGCGACGGTCGACGGAGAACTCAAGCAGTTCTGCTGTTCGTCCTGCGAGTCACGGTACGTCGAGCGGTACGAAACTCACCAGAATGCGCTCGAATAATTTCCTAGCTCGAATAGCTATCGAAATAATATTTTGAATAGTGTCTTTATGGAGTCTATAGATTGAAAGCGGTCAAGTGGTCAGTTTGTGTCTTCTGCCGCGAGGGTTACTGGTCGAACGTTCACTCGGAATCGCGCGCGAGCGTTGCTCCAGTTCAATTCTCCATATTATTCTCGGAATTATTCGTGCGCGGGGCGATAGCTTGCTCGAGTCGGCCCGGTAGTATGGTAGCATATAGGGGAATAGTAAGGTGTATTAGGACGTTGATGTCTTGCGGTTTTGGACGCTCGACTGAGTGACACGCTCACAGCCGACGGAGGAAAAACACTAACAGCGTTAGCTTTATATATATCGTCGCACCTCGAAACTGATACAATGTCTTCACCAGACAACGGCTCTGATACCAGTCAGGGCGGTCGAGTTCTTCCAGGGCACGTTAGATTCCACTGAAGAAATCGAAACTGCTCGAGTCTTCGATACGACGCTCAGGGACGGCGAACAGTCCCCTGGAACGTCGTTTTCTTACGACGACAAGCGCCAGATCGCCTCGATACTGGACGAGATGGGCACCCACGTGATCGAAGCTGGGTTCCCCGTCAACTCCGACGCCGAATTCGAGGCAGTCCGGGATATTGCTTCGGCAACCAATGCGACGACCTGCGGGTTAGCCCGCGTCGTCGACGGGGATATCGAAGCAGCGCTAGATTCCGGCGTCGAGATGGTTCACGTCTTCGTGAGCACGAGCGATGTCCAGATTGAAGATTCGATGCACGCCACAAGAGAACAAGTCGTACAGAACGCAGTCGAGTCGGTCGAACGCGTCACCGAGGCGGGAGCTACTTGCATGTTCTCCCCGATGGACGCAACCCGAACCGACGAGGCGTTCCTGATCGACGTGATCGAAGCGGTCACTGAGGCAGGAACCGACTGGATCAACATTCCCGACACCTGCGGCGTCGCCACGCCCGGTCGATTCCGGGCGATGATCGAGAAGGTGTGCGATCACACCGACGCACGGATCGACGTCCACGCCCACGACGACTTCGGGCTGGCGACCGCGAACGCGATCGCCGGCATCGAAGCCGGAGCCGACCAGGCGCAGGTTTCGGTCAACTCCATCGGCGAGCGAGCGGGCAACGCCGCCTACGAGGAGTTCGTCATGTCCGTCGAATCCCTCTACCAGGTCGATACCGGTATCGACACCACTCGAATCACCGAACTCTCCGACATCGTCGAAGAGAAAAGCGGGATGGAGACGCCGGGCAACAAGCCGGTCGTCGGCGACAACGCCTTCTCTCACGAGAGCGGGATCCACGCCGCCGGTGTCATCGAAAACTCCGATACGTTCGAGCCGGGCGTCATGACCCCCGAAATGGTCGGCGCAGAACGCAAACTGGTCATGGGCAAACACACCGGCACCCACTCGGTCCGCGAGCGCCTGCACGAACGCGGGTTCGACCCCACGGACGAGCAGGTTCGTGCGGTCACTCGACGGGTCAAAGACTACGGCGCGGAAAAACGCCGCGTCACCGTCAGCGACCTCGAGCGCTTCGCCGAGGAAGCGGACGTCGAGCGCACACAGGAAAAAGAGGAGGTGCGCGCCTAGGGATGTTCTCCCCGTTTGCAAGCGTTCCCGAGCATCGGCTACGGGACCCATCGCGTCCTAATAAGACACGGAAGAGTTATGTCACTCGAGATAGCTACAGTCGAGGTAATGAGGTCACGCGCACAGTCGTTGGCCAGCGCGGTCGACACCGGCGCGTCCGTTCGGTTCGCTATTGTAGGGGCCGTCTAGCCCCTCACACTCCTCCTTCTCGTTCCGGCTCCGCATCGATTTCACAGCGACAAGTCACCCAACAGATGACACAACACACTACAGATTATCGCCGTACAACGGCGGGAGGACCCATATGAGCGAACGCGCTTCCTCGATCACATCACCAACAGAAGCGGACGACCCACCGGCAGGGGAACAGCACGCGGACGAACCGGACACATCGGAACCGGCGACGTCGGTTCCCGATAACGAGACCGACCAGGACCCCGTCACGACGGGTGCCCAGTCGGTGATTCGAGCGCTCGAGAACGCGGGCGTCGAGTACGCCTTCGGCGTTCAGGGCGGCGCAATCATGCCCGTCTACGACGCGCTCTACGATTCGGATATCTACCACGTGACGATGGCCCACGAACAGGGTGCCGCTCACGCGGCGGACGCCTATGGCATCGTCTCGGGCGAACCGGGAATCTGTCTGGCGACCTCCGGACCGGGTGCGACGAACCTCGTCACCGGCATCGCCGACGCCGACATGGACTCGGATCCGATGCTCGCACTGACGGGACAGGTTCCGCGGGAGTTCGTCGGCAACGACGCGTTTCAGGAGACCGACACCACCGGCGTCACCACGCCGGTCACGAAGGATAACACTTTCTCGAACGATCCTGACACCGTCGGATCGGACGTGAGCGAAGCGTTCGCGCTCGCTCGCGAAGGCCGACCTGGACCCACCCTAGTCGACCTGCCCAAGGACGTGACGAAAGCGGATACCGAACACGAACCCGACGAGCCACTGGTTCCGGACACCTACGAGGTCCAAGAACGCGCGGATCCCGAAATCGTCGAGCAAGCGGCTCGACGGATCGAAAACTCGAGCAAGCCCGCCTTGTTGTTGGGCGGCGGCGTCATCAAGGGCGAAGCCAGCGAAGCCTGTCGCGAGTTCGCCATCGAACACGAGATTCCGGTCATCACGACGATGCCCGGCATCGGTTCGTTCCCCGAAGATCACGAGCTGTCGATGGAGATGGCCGGCATGCACGGCACCGGCTACGCCAACATGGCGGTCACCCACTGCGACACGCTGATCGGCATCGGAACGCGCTTCGACGACCGGCTCACCGGCGGGATCGAGACGTTTGCACCCGACGCCGAACTGATTCACGTCGACATCGATCCAGCCGAGATTTCGAAGAACATCCACGCGGACTACCCGCTGATCGGCGACGCCGAAACGGTCGTCACCCAACTGGCCGAGGAGATGGAAACCTCGCCGCAGGCGACCAAGTGGCGAGCCCAGTGTCAGCAGTGGAAATCCGACTACTCGATGGCCTACGACGCCCCGGAGGACCGACCGGTCCAACCGGAGTTCGTCGTCGAAGCCTTGGACGAAGCGACCAGCGATCGAGCGGTCGTGACGACCGGCGTCGGCCAACACCAGATGTGGGCCTGCCAGTACTGGACCTACACCGAGCCGCGGACGTGGGTCTCGAGTCACGGACTCGGCGCGATGGGATACGGTCTCCCATCGGCTATCGGGGCGCGGATCGCCGCCGACGACGACCAGGAAGTCGTCTGCATCGACGGCGACGGCTCGTTCCTGATGACGCTGCAGGGTCTGTCCGTCGCGGTTCGCGAAAATCTCGACATCACCGTCGTCGTGCTCAACAACGAGTACATCGGGATGGTCCGGCAGTGGCAGGACGCCTTTTTCGAGGGGCGTCACGCCGCCTCGGAGTACAACTGGATGCCCGAGTTCGACAAGCTCGCCGAAGCGTTCGGCGCGCAGGGCTTCCGAATAGACGAGTACGACGAGGTTGCAGACACCATCGAGGAAGCGATCGACTACGACGGACCATCAGTGATCGACGCGCACATCGATCCGCAGGCGAACGTCTATCCGATGGTTCCAAGCGGCGGCGACAACGGCCAGTTCGCGCTGGCGGAGGACCAACTATGAGCGGTGGACTCGACGGACCGACCCCAGAGGAACGTCCGACGCCGGCGGGGCGGCGGACCGCACAGGGGATCCGCGTCGACCCCGAAGTCGAGGCCGAACACGAACCGCGCCGAACCGTGATCTCGACGCTCGTCGAGCACGAACCCGGCGTTCTCTCTGACGTTTCGGGGCTGTTCTCGAGACGCCAGTTCAACATTGAGAGTCTCACGGTCGGCCCGACGGACAACGAAGACCGGGCGCGGATCACCCTCGTCGTCGAGGAGACCGATCCCGGCATCGAACAGATCAAAAAGCAACTCCGGAAGCTCGTCCCGGTCGTTTCGGTCCAGGAGCTCGAGCCCGACGCGATGCGTCGCGAACTCGCGCTCGTAAAGGTCAACGCGATGCGGCCCGATCGGGTTGCGGCTGTTGCGGATATGTTCGACGGGAAGACCGTCGACGCCACTCCCGAGACGGCGACCATCGAGATCACGGGAAGCGACCAGAAGATCGATTCGGCGATCGAAGCGTTCGGCCAGTTCGGCATTCGCGAGATCTCCCGAACCGGAACGACGGCGCTGGCGCGCGGAACGACGGACACCGCCCGCGAAGCGCCGCCGGAAGAATCGGCCCAGAACGAACCAACCCAACCACAACAATCACACGCAGACGATGACTGAAGACTTTACCACCGAAATCTATTACGACGGAGACGTAGACGAATCGCACCTCGCAAACTCGACCGTTGCCGTCCTCGGCTACGGAAGCCAGGGCCACGCCCACGCGCTGAACCTCCACGAAAGCGGCGTCGACGTGATCGTCGGCCTCCGCGAGGATTCGTCCTCGCGCAAACCCGCCCGCGAAGAAGGCCTCGAGGTCGCGACCGCGGCCGAAGCGGCGAAACAGGCGGACGTCGTGTCCGTACTGGTCCCCGATACGGTCCAGCCGGCCGTCTACGAGGAGATCGAACCGCACCTCGAGGAGGGTGACACGCTCCAGTTCGCCCACGGTTTCAACATTCACTACAACCAGATCCAGCCGCCCGAGCACGTCGACGTGACCATGATCGCGCCGAAGTCGCCGGGCCACCTGGTTCGGCGAAACTACGAGCGCGACGAGGGAACACCCGGACTGCTCGCCGTCTATCAGGATACGACCGGAGACGCGAAGGAACGAGCGCTCGCCTACGCGAAGGGAATCGGCTGCACTCGAGCGGGCGTCGTCGAAACGACGTTCAAAGAGGAGACGGAAACCGACCTCTTCGGCGAGCAGGCCGTCCTCTGTGGCGGCATCGCCCAGCTGATCAAGGTTGGCTACGAGACGCTCGTCGACGCCGGCTACAGCGAGGAGATGGCCTACTTCGAGTGCATGAACGAGATGAAGCTCATCGTCGATCTGATGTACGAGGGCGGCCTCGGCGCGATGTGGGATTCGGTTTCCGACACGGCCGAGTACGGCGGCCTCACCCGCGGCGACGAGATCATCGACGACCACGCTCGAGAGAACATGGAGGAAGTTCTCCGGCAGGTTCAGGAAGGCGAGTTCGCGACCGAGTGGGTCGCGGAGAACCAGGCCAACCGGCCAGTCTACACCCAGTTGAACCAGGCGGAGAAGAACCACGAGATCGAAGATGTCGGCGAGCGACTTCGCGCCCTCTTCGCGTGGGAAGAAGCGAACGAGCAGAGCGAAGACGAGGACGAGAAAACGCGCGTTCAGGCGGACTAATCGAGGCGACCGAACACAGATGACACGAGAGACAGAAACGACGACCACCGATTCCGGGACGACGAGCGGCGCTTCTGGATCGACGACAAACACGTCCGGAACGACGACGGAAACAGCGTCCGGTTCGAGTGATACGATGGGAGAGATCAGTCACACTAATCCCTACACCGACGAATCGACGGGACAGCTGTTCAGTCGCGGCCCGATCGTTGCGGCGGACGGCGGCCGATCGGAGGCCGTCGAACCGGACGACGAACAATCCGAACGAACAGCGACGGACGAGCAAATGACGACCGACGAGCGAACGACGGCGGACGACCGAAGGATGAAAACCGTCAGTCACACGCCGCCGACCGAAGAAGCGGATTCGAATCGAACGAACCGGGTCTTCGAGCGGGGACACGTACGAACTGACGGGGTTGAGGACAACAAATGAGCGAGGGAACACTCTACGATAAGGTGTGGGATCGGCACAAAGTAACGACGCTTCCGACCGGACAGGATCAGCTGTTCGTCGGACTGCACCTCATCCACGAGGTCACCAGTCCGCAGGCCTTTGGCATGCTCGAGGAGCGCGACCTCGAGGTCGCCTACCCCGAACTGACCCACGCGACGGTCGATCACATCGTGCCGACATCCGATCAGTCGCGTCCGTACGACGAGGACTCGGCCGAAGAGATGATGTCCGAACTCGAGCAGAACGTTCGAGACGCGGGCATCGACTTTTCCGATCCGACCTCGGGCGATCAGGGGATCGTCCACGTCATCGGACCGGAGCAGGGACTCACCCAGCCGGGTAAGACGATCGTCTGTGGCGACTCACACACGAGCACCCACGGCGCGTTCGGCGCGCTGGCGTTCGGTATCGGGACCTCCCAGATTCGGGACGTCCTCGCGACGGGAACGCTCGCGTTCGAGAAACAGAAGGTCCGCAAGATCGAGATCACCGGCGAGCTCGGCGACGGCGTCGAAGCCAAGGACGTCATCCTCGAGATCATCAGCCGCCTGGGAACCGAAGGCGGCGTCGGCTACGTCTACGAGTACGCCGGCGAGGCCATCGAGAACCTCGGCATGGAGGGCCGGATGTCGATCTGTAACATGTCTATCGAGGGCGGCGCTCGAGCGGGGTACGTCAACCCCGACGAGACCACCTACGAGTGGCTCGAGCAGACCGATCACTTTCAGGAGAACCCCGAGAAGTTCGAGGCGCTCAAACCGTACTGGGAGTCGATCGCGAGCGACGACGACGCCGAGTACGACGACGTCGTCACCATCGACGGCTCGGAGCTCGAGCCCGTCGTCACCTGGGGAACGACCCCGGGCCAGGGAATCGGTATTACGGAGGAGATTCCGGCACCCGAAGACCTCCCCGCGGACAAAGCGGATACGGCAGAACGCGCACAGGAACACATGCGCGTCGAGCCCGGCGAGACGATGGACGGCTACGATATCGACGTCGCCTTCCTCGGCTCGTGTACCAACGCTCGACTGCCGGATCTGCGACGCGGTGCCGAAATCGTCGAAGGCCGTCAGGTCGACGACGACGTTCGGGCGCTGGTCGTTCCCGGCAGTCAGCGCGTACAGGAGACCGCGGAGGCCGAAGGCCTCAAGGACATCTACGAGGAAGCCGGCTTCGAGTGGCGAAACGCCGGCTGTTCGATGTGTCTCGGCATGAACGAAGACCAACTCGAGGGCGACGAGGCGTGTGCCTCCTCCTCGAACCGGAACTTCGTCGGCCGACAGGGGAGCAAGGACGGCCGCACCGTCCTGATGAACCCGCGGATGGTCGCCGCGGCGGCGATCACCGGGGAGGTTACCGACGTGCGCGAACTCAAGGAGGTGAACCTGGCGTGAGCGACGAAGTCGACATCCCGGAAGTAACCCACGAATCGGGATCCGGCGTTCCGATCGAGGGCAACGACATCGACACCGACCAGATCATCCCGGCTCGGTTCATGAAGGTCGTCACCTTCGACGGACTCGGAGAGTTCGCCTTCTTCGACCTGCGCTTTGACGACGACGACAACCAGAAGGAACACCCCTTCAACGAGGAGCGCTATCAGGACTCCTCGGTGATGGTCGTCAACAGCAACTTCGGCTGTGGCTCCTCGAGAGAGCACGCACCCCAGGCGCTGATGCGCTGGGGAATCGACGCGATCATCGGCGAGAGCTTCGCCGAGATTTTCGCGGGCAACTGTCTGGCGCTCGGGATTCCGACCGTCACCGCCGACAGCGAGACGATCCAGGAACTGCAGGCCTGGGTCGACGAGAACCCGAACGAAGATATCGACGTCGACATCGAGGAGGAGACGGTTACCTACGGCGGAGAGACGATCGACGTCACCGTCGACGACGCCCAGCGAAAGGCGCTAGTCGACGGCATCTGGGACACGACGGCGCTGATGAAGTCGAACGCCGGCGAAGTCCAGAAGAAGGCCGAAGAGTTGCCGTACGTCGACGACTCGACGGCTTCGTCGTAGCCGCGACGCTCGGTTTGAAGCTGTTTTCTTGTGGCGATCTGTTGAATCGACTTTCCCGTTCCGCTCGAGTCTAGCACGGAGGACAACGACGAACAGGGTTCCGTAGTACCGCGCGGCGCGCGATTGCCGATCCCGGTATCGACACCCTCATTTCGGTCCCCTCGAGACGTTCAACCATGACTCACGAAATCGCCGTTATCCCCGGAGACGGAATCGGACAGGAAGTAACGCCGGCAGCGGTCGAAGTTTTAGAATCCCTCGAGATCGACTTCGAGTTTCGCGAGGCCGACGCCGGCGACCGCGTGAAGGAAGTCACGGGCGAGGCACTTCCCGAGGAAACGTACGAACTGGCGGCCTCGGCGGACGCGACGCTGTTCGGCGCGGCGGGCGAGACTGCGGCGGACGTTATTCTGCCGCTCCGAGAGGCGGTCGATTCGTTCGTGAACATTCGTCCGGCGAAAGCCTATCCCGGAATCGACGCCGTTCGCCCGGAAACTGACCTGGTCTTCCTCCGCGAGAACACCGAAGGCGTCTACGCGGGCCACGAGGATCGCCTCTCCGAGGACGTCTCGACGTTGACGCGTGTCGTCACCCAATCGGCCTCGAGAGATCTCGGCGAGTTCGCCTGCGAGTACGTCGAAGACGGCGATCACGACGGCTTTACGATCGCCCACAAGGCGAACGTCATGCGCGAGACCGACGGCGTCTTTCGGAACACGATCAAGTCGGTCGCCGACGAGCAGGGCGTCGAAACCGACGAGGTGCTGATGGACGCCTTCGCGACGAAAGTCTGTCTCGATCCCGAGCAGTTCGACGTGATCGTCTGTCCGAACCTCGCGGGCGACGTGCTCTCGGATCTCGCCGCGGGGCTCGTCGGCGGCCTCGGCTTGCTCCCCTCGGCAAACGTCGGCTCCGAACGAGGTCTGTTCGAGCCCGTCC
The DNA here is from genome assembly GCF_055379965.1 of Halostagnicola alkaliphila. NCBI lineage: Archaea > Methanobacteriati > Methanobacteriota > Halobacteria > Halobacteriales > Natrialbaceae > Halostagnicola > Halostagnicola alkaliphila. Next base: position 1,962,282 of record NZ_AP043826.1, read on the forward strand.
ACGGCACCGCCCCCGATATCGCCGGCGAGGGCGTCGCGAACCCGGCCGCAACCATCGTCTCCGCCGCGATGATGCTCGAGTTCCTCGGCCACGACGAGGAGGCCGACGCGGTTCAGGATGCGGTCGAGACAACCCTCGAGAACGGGCCGCGGACGGCCGATCTCGGCGGAAGCGCCTCGACCGAGGACGTGACGGCCGCGATCATCGACGAGCTGTAGTCGAGCGCCACATTCCGCGCGAACAGTTATTTGGGGCGACGTGGTAGCGCCCCGTCGTGACTCGAGCGGATACACTCTCCGGCGTCGAATCGCGACTGGTCGAAACCGAACGGCTCGAGACGCACGTGCTTGAGGCCGGCGATCCCAGCGGACATCCAGTCGTCTTTCTTCACGGGAACGTCTCGTCCTCGCGATTTTTCGAAGATCGATTGATGGAGCTTCCGGACGGCTACCAAGCAATCGCACTGGATTTCCGAGGATACGGCGATTCGGAGACGAAACCCGTCGATGCAACGTGCGGCCTCGAGGATTTCGTCGCGGATCTCCGAGCGCTGTGCGTTGATCTCGAGATCGAAGACGGGGCGACGCTCGTGGGCTGGTCGAACGGTGGCAGTGTGGCTATGGAGTACACGATAGAGTACCCGGACGCCGTGGAAAGGCTCGTGTTACTGAACCCGGTCTCGCCGTACGGATTCGGCGGAACGAAGGATCTCGAGGGAACGCCGTGTTACGACGATTACGCCGGCTCCGGCGGCGGCCTCTCGACGGACGAGTTCGTCGCGGGCCTCGAGCAGCGAACTCGGAAGCCGACGGGCGACGGCTCTCCGCGGGCGGTGTTGCGCTCGTTCTACGTCGACCCGACGTACGATTTCGATCCGGAACGCGAGGAGTCATACGTCACCGGCATGCTCGATACGGAAACTGGAACCGAAAACTACCCTGGCGAATCGCTCGAGTCGCCGAACTGGCCCGGTGTGGCACCTGGCGAGGCCGGCGTCAACAACGCCGTTTCGCCGAAGTATTGTGACCTCTCGACGATCGCGGAGATCGATACGAAACCGCCCATCTTGTGGCTTCGCGGCAAAACCGACCAGATCGTCTCGAACGAGTCCGTGTTTGACCTGGGAGCGCTCGGTCGACTCGGAAAGGTTCCCGACTGGCCTGGCGAGGACGAGTTCCCACCGCAACCGATGGTCGACCAGACCCGCGCCGTCCTCGAGGACTACGAGGACGCAGGCGGCGAGTTCGAGGAGGTCGTCCTCTCCGGCGTCGGACACACGCCCCACGTCGAAGCACCGACGGAATTCGAGTCGCATCTCGAGTCGGCCCTCGAGCGGTAGTTCGACACACAGTAACGGTTTTACTTGGTGACAGATATGGTCGACTATGGCCACCGATCTTCCCACGTTCGAACAACGTCGGCTACTGGTCGGGATCGCGCTTCTTTCGGTCGGACTCTGGTTGTTCATCGGATTTCTGGCGCTCCCGGCGTTTTTGATGGCGATCCCGTTTTCGGGAATTCTCATCGTCCTCCCGCTCGTCTGGCTCCTCGGCGACGATTTCCCGCTCGTCGAATCGGCGGGAGACGAGAACTCATCGGCCACCGAAGACCCGGTCGATTCGCTTCAACACCGGTATTCGACCGGAAGGATCGACGAAGCCGAGTTCGAGCGGCGACTCGAGACCCTGCTCGAATCGGACGAACCGGAGACGGACGAACTGGAGAGAGACAAAATAGACAGGCAATCCGAAGGGTCGTCGAAGTACGACCGGCTTCCCGAAACCAAACTGGACGATGAGAGATTGTAGGTCGTCTTTTCGCTGAATTGATCGCAGTTCGTCTCGACCGAGCAAGCGAATCTCAGACGATATCGAGATCCTCGCGATTCGCACCCGCGAGTTCGACCAGCGCATCGGCCTCGAGTAAGTGACAGTCTCCGGGGACCACAAGCAAGTGGAGCGGGTCGCCGAACTCCCGCGTCGCGAGGTCGGTCATCGTCCCCGCTTCGACGAGCGGATCGGGGCTTCCCGCTCGAGCGACGACGACGCCGACGAGGTCGGGGTACTCCTCGGCGAGCAACTCGGCTCCGACGTCGGCGGTCATGTACTCCTCTATCGTCTCGTCGGTGTCGACGCGTTCGGTCGCGGCCTCGTTGTCGACTTTGATGTCCAGATAGACGACGGTGTGACTGCCTTCTTCGCGATTGTCGTCGATCGTATTCGTGACGCTCGCGGGAAGGCCGTCGGCGCCGTGAGCATAGGGAAACGGCAGCGTGGTCGCCGTTCCGAAGCGGTAGTTCTGGAGCCCCGTCAACGCGCTCGTGGCCGTCTGTGCCGTGACGCCGTGAATAACCCGCGTCTCGATCCCCCGTTCGTGTGCGCGGAGCCGAAGGTCGACGTGGGTCGTCGAGATCATCGTATCCCCTGCGGTGAGGAAGGCGACGTCTTCGGACTCGGCGGCCTCGAGAATCTCTTCGGGGTGCTGTTCGACGCCGGCGCGATCGCGAACCTCGATCGAGATGTCGTGGTGCGTCTCGAGGTTCTCAATCGTCGTTCCGACGAGTTTGCTGGTGTAGAACTCCGCGAACGCCTGATCGGCGGTTCGGAGCGCCTCCTGGCCCTCGACGGTGATCGAGCGTTCGTCGTAGAGACCGAGGCCGATGAAGGTGAGCATGGACTACCGTAGTGACGGGATCGTGGAGTAGGTTTCGAGTCGGAACCGTATCGTCGAGGGGACCTCTCAATCGGCTGGTGAGGCGTTTCGAACTGGGACAGCTTGTAGTGTATCCGTTCGAAGCGTATCGTTCAAAAATGCAAATTCGCGTGCGTACTGTGGGGAGTGGCATGAGTACGCTGCCAATCGATCGCGAGAACGATCGGCAACACAGAAGCTCCAGTCATCAGAGTGACGACCGATTGGTGACTGATCACGTAACCGTGACGCCATCTGCACAGACGCGTCACAGTCCATATCGCTTACCGGCCGGGTGTCACCTGGCACGTCCGTAGCCGGTCAGCACTTCCGTTTTCCGTTGTTCATCTCGAGTTGTTGATCACCTCCATGCGTAGTAGTCACGTCCACGCGACCCACCTTAAATTTTACCTAGCTAATTTTATTTTTAGACCTATCTAATCTCGTGGAGACAAAACCGGTCTCGCTACAGTGAAATGTGCGACGTCGACGACGGGCCGTCCTCATCGTCGTCTCCGTCGTCCTCGAGTCCGCCGGCGTGGTCGAACGTGTACTGACGATCGACGAGAGCGACGATTTCGACGCCTTCGTCCGTTGCTTCGTCGGCCGTGCTGGCCGTTTGCTCGCTCCCGTCCTCTTGGGCCGGCGAATCGACGACAACGTCGACATCGACCGACACGAGCCGCGTTCCGGCGGCTTCACCGTTGTCGCAGTCGCCCGAACAGGCGTCGAACAGCGAGCCGTGTTTCGGACAGATGATCTCGCCGTCGCGCATAGCGGCACCGAATCCGCGATCCAGCCGCTGGGCTTCGTGCGTGCATCGGTTCACCCACGCTTCGACGCCATCGTCGCACGGAACGAGGATGATTTCCTCCGGCTCGCCCTGGCGGTCTCGAGCGGTAAACAACCACGACCCCTCCTCGTGGACGGTTTCGACGGTCGTCAATCGAGTCTGCGTTGCCATGCGTCCCGTTCGGGCGTGAGCCAAATAGCAGTTGTTCCCGTCTCCCATCAGTTGCTCCCGTCTACCGGTTGAACGAAAATCCGTTCGCAGGCTCGTTTCGGAAGGGTCAACGGCGACGTGTCCCGATCCGTACCAGCGACGAGTTCGGTCGACTCGAGCGGCGTTCGCTCGAGAATTTCGACGGTGACGCCGGGCGTGATTCCGCAGTCGGCCAGATACCTGAGCCGCTCGCCATCGGCGCACACGCGTTCGACGCGGAGGGGCTCGTCCGTCTCGGCCTCGCTCAACCGAGTCCACGGTTGGCTCGGCGGGGCGAGTTCTTCGTCCGGAATCGGATCGCCGTGGGGATCGCTCGAGGGATCCTCGAGAATAGTCGTCAATCGGTTCACGAACCGGTCGCTGACGTAGTGCTCAAGTCGGTCCGCCTCGTCGTGGACTTCGTCCCACTCGTACTCGAGGTAGTCGGCGAGAAACGTCTCGAGGAGTCTGTGATTTCTGATGACGCCCAGTGCGACGTTCTCGCCGGCCTCGGTGAGCGTCACGGGCCGGTGTTTCTCCCTGTGGATCAACCCTCGGCGCTCGAGCTTCTCGAGCATGCTCGAGACCGTGGGTGGGGTCACTTCGAGGCGGTCGGCGATCCTCGAGGTCCAGACCGCTCCGTCGTGGTCGTACTGGAGTTCGTAGATCGTTTTCAGGTAATCTTCCATCACCGGCGTGACGGCGTTCGGATCGACGGTACTCCCCGAACGCGGTGTCTCTGCAGCGTCGGCTGGGGGATTGCGTTCAGTCGGCATAGTCGAACGGTTCGGTACCCGTCTGCCACCGCCTCGTTCGGATCATGCAATCACCGACCAGAGATAGAGTGCGATCGCGACGAGGATGATCATCGCTCCCGTAGCGATATTCCACTGGTAGGACAGAAAGATCCCCGCGAAGACGGCGACCTGTCCGAAGACGACCGAGAGGACGAGTCCCCGATTGAAACTGTTCGTGAACTGCATCGCCGCGGCGACGGGGATCACGAGCATCCCGGCGACGAGGATCGCACCGAGGATCTGCATTGCGGCGACGACGACGAGCGCGGTGAGGACGATCAACAGCGTATCGTAGAACCGGACGTTGATCCGGGCCAGCCGCGCCGCTTCTCGATCGAAGGTGATGAACAGGAGCTGTTTGTGCGTCAGGGCGACCGTTCCGATCACTAACAACGTGAGCCCGACCATGAGCTGGACGTTCTCGAAGGGGACAAAGAGGATGTCCCCGAAGAGATAACTCTCGACGGTCGCGTGAAACGTCACGCCGTAGGAGATGACGGCGATGCCGAGCGCGAACCCGCCCGTAAGCATGACCGCGATTGGGATGTCCGCGTAGCCGTCCGTTTTGATCGCGATGTACTGCATACAGAGCGCGGCGAGGGTCGCGGCGACGAGCGCGAACAGGAGCGGATAGTCGAGGCTGGGAACGGCAGCGCCGACGAACAGCCCGATTGCCACGCCGCCAAAAGCCATGTGTGCGAGCGCCTCGCCGATCAGGGCCATCTGTCGGTTCACGAGGTACGCGCCGACGACCGGCGCGGTAATGCCGATGAGGATGCCCGCGGTGAATCCGCGCTGTAGGAAGCCGCTGCAGACCAGCCACGTGTCGAAGGCACTGCAGGTCCCTCCCCAAAAGCTCTCGAACAGCGGGGGGAATAGAACGTACACCAACACGTAAAAGGCGGCTAAGACGATCGGAATCGCCGCCAGCAACCCGACGGGTTGGTTCCACGACTCGAGGCGTTCGATCGACATCTTAATCACCCGTTGCGAGCTCGGAAGACCCCGGATTCGTCGCTTGGAGGACGCGCGCCGAACTGTACGCTTTCTCGAGCGCACCGCTCTCGAGGAACCGTTCCGTTTCGCAGTGTTCGTACAGTTCGCAGTCGAGACAGGCCATCGTGTCCGCGTGCTCCGCGACGACGCCGATATCGTGTTCGATCAGGACGATGGTCATTCCGCTCTCGTTAAGTTCCGTAAGCAGGTCGTAGAACTGCTCGACCGAGTCGGCGTCGACGCCGACGGTCGGCTCGTCGAGTGCGAGTAAGTCCGCCTCGGAGGCGAGCGCTCGGGCGATGTACGCCCGCTGTTTCTGTCCGCCCGAGACTTGACTGATCCGTCTGTCGGCGAGGGCGGTGATATCTACTTGCTCTAATGCGTCGTCGATGATCCAGTGATCGTCGTCGTTCAATCGTTGTAACCCGGCGTGTGGATACCGACCCATCTCGACGACTTCGCGGACGGTAACCGGCATCATCGAGTCAGCTTCGGTGGATTGCTGTGAAACGTACCCAAGGCGGGTTCCGTCGGTGAACTCCGAGACCGGGGTGCCGAAGAGTTCGACCGCTCCGGAATCCGGTTGCTCCAATCCGAGCAATATTTTCAACAGCGTGGTTTTCCCGGACCCGTTCGGGCCGATCAAGCCGAGAAACTCACCCTTCTCGATGGTAAGCGAGACGTCTTCGACCACGGGTCGGTCGTCGTACGCAAAGCTTACGTTTTCGACGGTGGCTACGGAACTCATATGCGACAAATACGATGGCGATGTAGTTTATTCTTTGTCATAGCAATCTTTTATATTTGACTAGTCTAATATTTGTGGTTGCGCCAGTTACTGTACGTTCAGAGCCTTCTCGAGCGTCGGAAAGTTGACCTCTCGATAGTGATCGACGTAGCCCCAGTCGTTCTCGTCGTACTCCTCGAGTTGCGTTTCGACGGGTGAAATCGGGAGTACTTCGGCGTCGGTTTCGTCAGCGATCGATTCCGCGAGATCGTCCGGTTCGCCGACGTCGTAGACGACGTGCTCGATTCCGTGGTCTTCCATTACCTCCTCGATCTCTTCGACCTCCTGGGCGGACGGCTCGGAATCGGGGGACGTCCCGATGGGCGAATGAATGTCGAGGTCGTATCGGCGATTCCACCACTGGAAGGAATCGTGCGTACTGACGATCAGCTGGTCAATCTCGGCGCGATCAACGAGATCGTCAAAATCTTCGTGGAGTTCCTGAAGCTCCTCGTTGAACGCCTCCGCGTTCGCTTCGTACGCCTCGGCGTTGTCGGGATCGAACTCGGACAACTCCGCGGCGATGTAATCGACTGCGGTCTGGCACTCAAGTGGGTCCATCCAGAAGTGCTCGTCGTCGTCCTCGGCGGGGCTATCGAAGAATTCGATGTCGTCTGCGGATTCGATCACGTAGACATCGTCATCGTCCTCTAGTTCGGACGCTGCGTCGTCCTGCCAACTGGCGAAATCCCGAAGGTAGATGAACACGTCCGATTCTTCGATATCCGAGACGACGCCCGTTCCGGGGTCGAATTCGTGCCCGTGTTGTCCGACCGGGACGAGGTCGATTACGGCCATGTGTTCGCCGGCAACGTTACGCGTGAGGTCCCAGAGCGCAAGGAATCCGGTCGAAACGGTGTACTCCGCATCACCGGTATCATCCTGCGGATCGTCCCCGAGACAGCCTGCTATTGCTCCAAACCCGAGACCGCCCGCACCGGTGATCGTTTGTCGTCGCGTCACTCCGCCCGATTCGTCGTTCGCGTATTTCTTCATTGTCATCCGAAGTACCACCACCAACAAATATAGTTGTTATGATCTAATCAATAGATTAGTCTAGTCTAATAACTGGCAACAGTAGCTCTCGTGACGGAAACGTCAGCGTTACGGCGCCTCAGCGGCGAGTTCGTGTATGAACGTTCCGTGCGTCCGCGTGCCGCCCGCGAACGGAGAAGTGACGCGTCAGGAACTTGCGGACATGGATCTCATCGTCGACGGGTACGAGATCATCGTCGAAGACGGCTGGCTCTACATTCCAGTCACGGATCCGGAAATCGTCACCGAAGCGTTCGGGGACCTTGAACTCGTCACTTACGACCTTCCCGAGCGGGAAACGCAAACGACTCCCGCGGATATTTTGGGCGTTGATCCCTCGTACGAACGAATCGGGGATGTCGCGTTGCTCGACGAAGGAAACGACAGCGTCGGAGCCGACAGAGACGACAAAGGTGGAAACGACGAAGAGGACAGTACCAGAGGGAGAGACAACAGCGGCAGGGATAACGAAGACAAAACCGGCGGAGCCACCGATGACGACCGCGACGACTCTGAACGACGGCCGGCAGAAATCGCTCGAGCCATCGTCGATTCCGATCTTCCCGTCGAGACCGTCCTCAACAAAGCCTCGAAGGTCAAAGGCGAGACGCGCACCCGCGACTGGGAGGTGCTCGAGGGAGCGGGGACCGAGACGGTCCACCGGGAGTACGGCTGTGAGTTCGCTCTCGATCTCGCTGCGGTCTACTTCTCGCCCCGGTTAGCGACGGAGCGCCATCGAGTCGCCGAACAGGTCGTATCCGACGAGCACGCGTTCGACATGTTCGCAGGAGTCGGACCGTTCGTCGTCCCGTTCGCAAAACGCGGCGCGACCTGCGTCGGCGTCGATATCAACGAGACCGCGATCGAATACCTGCGCGAAAACGCACGTCGTAACGGCGTCGAGGACCGCGTCACGGCGATCTGTGACGACGTTCGGTCGGTAGCACCCGAGTACGAAGGGTGGGCCGACCGAGTCGTGATGAACCTTCCCCACAGCGCCGACGAATTCCTCGAGCCCGCCATCCAAATTGCGGGCGAGGAGTGCGTGTTGCATTATTACGACATCCAGCACGAGGACGATCCGTTCGGTCCCGGCGAGCAGGCGATCCGCGAAACTGCCGAACCGGCGTACACCGTTACCGTCGAAAACCGCCGAGTAGTCCGATCGTATGCGCCCCACGAACAGAACGTCTGTCTGGACGTTCGACTCGAGGGGTAATTGCGTGGGAATCCACCGCACGGCGGGACGGTCGAGATTCGCAACCCTTATGGCCTGTTTCGGACCTACGTAAGAATAGCACGTGACGGTGCCGGTGTCTTGTCGAGAAATCGAGATAAGGCTCGGCACTTGAACGAAGTGAATGTGCCGGTGTTGAGGCGACGACGTCGCCGATGCACGGGGCGCGAGTAAAACGAGCGTGCCGGTGTAGCTCAGACTGGCAGAGCGAATCCTTCGTAAGGATTAGGTCGAGGGTTCAAATCCCTCCACCGGCTTCTACCAAATTACTTACAATCCCACGATTCAGGGTCGGGGTATCCCGACGACTGCTGTGGGTTTGGTCCTACGTCGAATACTTCTAAGAGTAGGAATGAACCGGATTTCGCGATACCATCTGGAGGTGTCGCGGCATGAGCGGGCGGTCTTACGATGGTCACGCTCTCGACGGCACGGTTCAGTACATCACCGAACGGCCGGAGCTCGACAAAGAAGCCGAGAGCGTCGTCTACGCAACTGAACCGGAACCGGCCGGTCAAGAGCGAACCGAGGGTGTTCCGGAAATCGAGACCGACCCGGAGGTCGAACGTCCCGACGTCGACGGTCAATCGTCGTTCGACGACTGGGGGTGGTCAGCGTGACGACCGGTTACGTGGTCAACCTCGACAATGGGCACAACGCGTTCTGTGTCGAGATCATCCCCGGTGTCACCTACTGCGGAGGGATGTTCTCTCCCGCTGCGGCCGACCGCGAGGTGTACGCGATTGGTCGCGATGAAGATCACCCACACAACTACCTCTGTTACGACTGCTCGAAAGCCGATTCTCGCAGAGTCCGCGGTGCAGCACGGGGTGAGATCGCGTGAGCGACCGACCGTCCCTCGAGGAACAGGTCGAGCGCTACCTCGAGACCAACCCCGACGCGTCGGTCCCGGAAGTCGCAGGAGCGCTCGGAGAGTCACCCGCTGCGATCGCGGAGGTCGTCACCGACGAGACGCCGGAACCGGCCGAAGACTCAAATAATAGGGCCCGAGACCACCTGAGAAGGTCACGAACGCGGTCACGGACGGCCCTTCGCACACGGTTCTCGAAATGGGCCGATGCCGACTTCGCGAACCCCGAGTCGAACAGTTGGCCCGACGAACTGCTCGAACGTGAGCAGTGGATGGGGCACGTCGATAAGAAGCCGTTCGCCCCGTGGGCTGACCGCGATCACCCCGAGGCCGACGTCGACGAAGACGCTCGCTGGAAGTGGGGCCTCGAGGAGAACTACGGCGACGGTGAAACCATCGCGATGGCCGAGATCGATCCCCGACTCGACGGCCGTGCGTTCCTCCAGACCGAGAGCGATCCGTACGTCTACGTCGATGGTGACGACGTCCGCTGTCCCGAGACCGGCGACGTCCACCCGGCGTTCGTTGCTATCCTCGAGCACTTCGGAACGACCTACGCCGACATCTCTCAGTCCGGCGCCGGCGTTCACGCGATCTACCGTGGCGAGTTCCCCGATGACGTGAAGCAAGCCGCCTGGCGGATCGACGAGGATCCGTGGGGAGAGAACAACGATCTTCCGTCGATCGAGATCTATCCCGGCAAGCGCGTCTGTGTGATGACCGGCGACCACGTCGCTGGGACACCGACCGACGTTCGCGAGTGGGACGCCGACGTCCTCGAGCCGATCCTCGAGGCGAACGACCAGGTCGACACTCGCAATCGGGATCAGGATCCCGACGTCCCCGAGCGCGAGGAACTCGACTTCGAGGACTACGAACCGAACGCGACCTCGAGCAGCGAGACGACTGACGACATCCGTGATGTCTTCACGGCGATCGATCGCCTCGATGCTCAACGAGTCGGCGAACGTACGATTGTCCAGCGCTGGAACGATAGCGCGTCGACGAGTGAAGGCGAACGGGCGTTCTGGCCGACCTGGGGTAGTCTGAACGACGGCGGGACGGCGAACATCTGTAATTCGGAGCGCTGGCAGGACACCGGTGAACTCGGTGGCTACGGTGGCGTGGTCACGATGGCCGCGATCGACGCGGGCGAAATCCGACCGGCAAACGCGCGCCCCGTCGACGGTGAAACGTGGTGGCGCGGTGTCGAACGATTGCGCGAACTCGGCTTCGCGGTCCCGGAGTACGAACCCGACGATGACGGTTATAAGGGAGATGGTAACGCAAAAGCGGTCTCGGCACTCCCGATCGGACAGTTAGACGCGCTCGAGCCAGCTGAACGACGACGATACGCGAAGAAACGTGGTCTCGAGTGGCCGTCGACGGACGATGCTCGCGAAGAGCTCTTCGAGACGATCGCCGACGTGGTCCGCAACGAGGACGAACGGATCGTCGACGCGCCGACATCGCTCGGGAAGTCCCACACGATCGCGTCGACGCGATGGGGGGCTCGCGAGGACATCACCGGTGACCGACCGGTCGTTCATCTCCTCGAAACGCGCGATGCCCGCGACGAAGCCGTCGATGTCGCCGAAAAACACGGCGGGCAGTATCACGTTCTCCTCGGTCGTCACGAGGCCTGCCCCGTCTGTGCTGGTGACCACGACGACGAGATTTCGATCAACGGCGAGCCCGCCAGCGAGTGGCTGGACGCACAGTGTGAGGGGAAGGGGATGCCCTTCTCGGCAGCCCATCGCTACCTCGAGGACAACAACGACCAGGGCGTCGAGCTTCCCTGCGGCGGTGACCGCTGCTCGGCGATCACACAGTGGGAGACGTACCGCGACGGACCCGACGGTGAAATCGACTACTGGCCGCTCGTCATCGCGACGCACAACTTTGCGTTTGCACCCGGGCTCCGGATGCACAACAACGTCGTCGTCGACGAAGAGCCCAGTTACGCACAGGACGATCTCTCGACGAGCCGGATTCGAGAAGCCGTCGGTGCCTACCTCCGTGAGATCGACGCGCCTGTAAAGACTTGGGAAGCCTTCGTCCAACTCTCCCGGCACGACGATTACCAGGGCGACGCCGCGAACGAACGCGACGCTCTCGAGGACGCACTATGGACCGATCCCGACCAAGAGTGGTACTTCGAGGATCCCGACGCGCACACACTGGCCCCGGCGCTCGCGAGGGCAATCTTCCGCGCCGAGGATCGGGCGAACGACCGTCGGTTTGGGAAAACGGTGCACGAACCGCCGCGCCTCGAGGCCGGCGTTCGCGACGATGACGAGTGGAACCGCGAATGGGTCTCGATCGTCCTCGACGAGAGCAACGACGTCCGGTCAGTTCGGACCGTGCCCGACTTCGGCGCCGCGCGGTCGGTCGTCGGGCTCGACGCCCACCCCGCGACACCACTCTGGCAGGCGAACACCGTCCCCTGGATCAAGACCACCGACGTCCTCGAGCCCAAGCAACGCCAGCTGTGGCGACGCTACGAGCGCGGGCTTCGAGTTGTCCAGGTTGGCGATGCGACCCGCCCGCTGTCGGGTGACAAGGCACTCGAGTGGCTCAACGAGGACAAACTCGAAGTACTACTCGAGCACCTCGTCGACGAGTACGGTGCCCAGTTCCGAACGGCGATTACGACCGCCCAGACCGAAGATCGCCTCGCGGAGCTCATGGACGAAGCTGGCGTCGACGTCAAACGCGACGAACACGGCGACGCGAAGAACCTGATGCACTTCGGGGCCGAGAAATCGCGGAACGACTTCGCGAACGAGTCGATCGGCCTCGTCAACGGTTGCATGGATCCCGGTGACGACTACGTCCTCGATCTCCTCGCCGAACTCGACCTCGAGGCCGAGGTGGAGACTGCCGTCGACGACGCCGGCGACGAGTACCGAGCCCGTGGTCGTGGCTTCGAGGGTGACGACGCCGAGACAGCTAGCGAAATCCTCGCCTCGGTCCGCGAGAACCACATTGCACAGTCCGCCGGTCGGTACGCTCGCTCCCCTGACGATCCCGACGTGACGGCTACGGTGTTCGTTCGAACCGACGCTGTCCCCGCTGGGTTCGCCGATGTCCAAACCCCTGGTGTCGAGTGGGTGTTCACCGACCTCCAGGAGGAGATCGTCGACGAACTCCGCTCGAGTGCGAGCTCGAAGACGGCGCGGGAGATCGCCGAGTCGGTCGGCTGTACGAAAGAACACGTCCGACAAACGCTCGATCGACTCTCCGATAACGAGTTCGGTGAACCAGCTGTCCACGTCTCCGAAGGGACAGGATCCCATGGAGCAACGCTCTACAGCGAGTCTGGCCTCCCATCCGTCGGTTTTGTAGACATTCACGAATCACCAACTACCCCCTACGGGGACTCTAGTAGGTGGGCGTTGGCGATCCGCGACCCCTATGCAGGAGGTGACGTCGATCACGGGCTGAGTGGCACGGATAGTGACGACACTACCCCAGTCTGGGATTGGCGGTCACCGCCTGATATAGGTGACTGACCTTACCGACCCCCCACACGACGCAATGCTAGACGACCTGCCGCCGAGTGCCAAGTACGTCTTTAGAGTGCTGTCTGATGATGGTCCGATGACGGTTGCAGCACTTGTCCAGAAGACACAACTTCAACGCCGAACAATTCAAAACGCAACGGATCGGCTCGAAAATAGAGGTGTCGTTGAGTGCCGGGTTGGCCGTACTGACGCTAGAGAACGTGTTTACGGCTTGTCTGATGACGTATAAGACATAGTTTCTGATATCTGTTCCATTATTACTTATCGGTCTCCAACGGGATGAGTAACGAACCGCTGCAAGGGACTTGATCCGGTGGCCGAACTACCGGAGTAAAGTGTTCTACCTGGGGTCGTTGGAAGCGGCCTGGGTTTCATAGCTACGACCATGTCTGTTCAATTGCAACACCAGTCTGAGAGCTACGAGTGTGGCCACTGCCACGAGGAGTTCACGCCACCGGCAACTGCTGGCTCCTTTTGCTCGAAAGAATGTCACGACGCCCACCGGGCAGAAAAGCAAGCGGCCGAAGTTTTCGAACTCCTCGAGCACGACCACCGATTCTGCTCGACCTGTGGGCGGCAACTCAAGACCGTCGAAGAGCCTCCAGAACACAACGATGTCGGGAAAACGATCCCCGACTGCGTCATCGGCTGGGAGTATCGGACCAACCACGCTGAGCTGGGCGAGCGATCGCCCCGCGTTCAGGACGACCCGGCAGATCCCGATATCCCAGCCCAGGGCAAGGCTCCAGTCTACGCCTACGATCGTGACGACGAAACGCAGAATACTGGCACGTATCTCAACTACCGCAATCCACTCCCAACGAGTCCGTCGACGAACGATCCCGTCCGGACCGGTACAGTGTGCTCGTGTGGCAACACCGACCATAAGCACGAGGACGAAACCCTCCGGAAGCGCCTGCCGTTCACAACCGCCCACTATCTGGCGGTCGCGACGGAAACACTGCGATCGGAGGACAAACACGAAGTTCGAATCGACTACGAAAGATTGTTCGAGAGCGTCTTTGAGCGCGACTCGATCCGCGAGGCCTTCGCGAAGGCGGTGATCCTCTGATGTCTGATCTCGATCCCAATAATCTGGCAACCCGCCGTCTCCGTGGATATGAGTTCGAGCACGTCGTGCCGTGGGCAGAACTATTCGGCCTGGAGGAATCATGAGAGTCCAAAAAACAGGACCCGCTATCGGCGATTCGGTCGAAGCGCAGTTCCTCGGCCAGCCCACAACTGGCGAGGTCGCGGACATCCGCTTCGAGCCGTCGATTTCAACTCGAGATACCGAGTACGTCCTCAAGACAGACTCGGGGAAGATCGTCGTTCCTGAGGGCGACCTGATCGAGTAACCGATGACGTCGGCGTCGATCCGTCTCGACTCGCGCTCGAGACACGCCGACCGAGGCAGGCCCGTGTGGAGCCGGTTAATCCATGCATCAATAGCCTACTCGTGTGCGACCAAGGACTGGTACGTGGCACAAACAGTTCACTCCGAACTTCTCTGCACCCAGCGACATTCAACGACCGCTGATGCTCTCGGTATCGTCATCCACTCCATAGCGCCAGGTCACACGAGCCCGCGGTGAGGGATCTACCGTCAACCAACTCGGGGACAACTCGAACGTCGGCGGTTCGACGATCGACCGCTCGCGAAAGCCAGCGATCCCGACGTCGACCCACGGCCGCGAACCAACAAACGAGCCAGTCCGACCTGTATTCCCCTACCCGTTTTCAGTACACAACAGAGTCGGTAGCTCAGTCGGGCCAGAGCGCTGGGTTCCAGACTCGAGCTCCTGACACATACCTATGAGCACACACGATGAACGTTGTACCGACCCGACGGTTTTCAACGACTGGTCTCGCCCAGCTGAACGAGTCTGGGCCGAAATATCCTGTCTCGCGAGGACGATAATGCCCTCAAAGGCAACAGGAACCCGCGGGGCCGTCACAATCTTTTTGTTCCTCGTCTGGGCGATCATGATTCTCGGCGTCGAGGTCGACCACGCGATCGTCACGCTACAGTACGGCGCCGGCCAGTACATCCAACATCTGCTGACGGCCCTCGTGTTTCTGGTCATCGGCCGGATGTGGGGAATCGAGGTCGAGACGCTCATCTCGGGACTCGTTCGAGGCGACGGCTCGGGCAACGATCGCGATGCCGACCGCGGTTATCACTCTCGCGAAGAGCTCGAGGACGAGACCGAGGACTACCCGGACGACGACTGACGGATTTTCATACGCGAAACCATGACTGACGACGGAATTTGCGGATCAACCGATACCTCTAGCGGCGAGCCCTGCCAGAGACCGGCCGGGTGGGGAACGGATCACGATAGCGGTCACTGCAGAACACATAGAGACGACGACGCTGAACAGCAGTCTCGGGGCCCAGGCCGTCCGACAAAACTCACTCGACAGCGCCAGGAGAACATCGCGCAGATGCTCGAGAACGGCCAGTCCGTGCAAGCAGCCTGCCGTTGTAACGACATCCACGTCTCTACGTTCTACGAGTGGCTCGATCGTGGCGACGATCAAGAGGAGGGCATTTTTCGAGAATTTTCCGAGAGGGTCGCACGCGCACGTGGCGCCGGCGAAGCGAAGCTTGTCGACGAGCTCATCGAGACCTGTCGCGAGAAAGGCGACACGAGGACGATGCTCTCGATCATCCGCTCGCGCTATCCCGAATCGTGGGGAGACGCCGAGGAGACCGACGACGGCGGTTCGGTCAAC
The DNA here is from genome assembly GCF_055379965.1 of Halostagnicola alkaliphila. NCBI lineage: Archaea > Methanobacteriati > Methanobacteriota > Halobacteria > Halobacteriales > Natrialbaceae > Halostagnicola > Halostagnicola alkaliphila. The sequence goes on from NZ_AP043826.1 coordinate 1,977,944, forward strand.
ATCCACCTGTCGCCACAGAAGCAGTCTACTCCCGAAGATAACTGATGAGCACGACGTCCTCGAGCTACCGCGACGCGTTCCCGGATCCGACACACTCTCGGTTTGATCGGGGCTCGTCGACGACGGTCAACCTCGCGCCCTATCAGCACGAGGAGACCGAGCTCTCGCCGCAGGCACAGTTCCTAGCCGGGCCCGCCGGCGAGGCCGATATCGTCTCCGACGCACGGAACCACGCGTTCGTCTCCGGTATCGGCGCCGGAAAGACGGCGTCGCTCGTCCTGCGAGCCTGGGTCAACGCCGAGCACTGGAACCCCGGCGAGCTCGGGATGCTGATCGCGCCGACGGTCCCATCGATCAAGAACGTCATCCTGCCGGAGATGCGTTCGATGGGGCTACTCGACGTCTGCGAGTATAACGGAAAAGGCTCGGAGCGACCGGGGATCATCACGCCATCGGGCTCGCGGATCATCCTCGAGTCGGCAGATAACTCCCGGAAGATCGACCGGCTCCGAGGCCCGTCGATCGCCTGGGCCGGCATGGACGAGCCCTCGAGCATCGCCGAGCGTGCCTATGACATCGTCACGGGCCGTCTCCGAACAGGCCAGTACCGGAACCTGTTCGTCACGGGGACGCCGAAGGGGTTCAACTGGGTCCACGATCGCTTCTACGATGATCCGGATCCAACAGTTCACTACGACGGCGTCTACGAGTGGCTCGAGGCCAACGGCACGAACGGCGTCTTCGGCGTTCCGTCGTGGCTCAACCCACACAACCCGGACGACTACATCGAGCGCCTCGAGGAGGAATTCGACGGCTCGTTCTTCGCTCAGGAGGTCGAAGGCGCGTTCACGAAGTTCGACGGGCTCGTCTACCCGTGGTTCTCTCGAGATGAGCACGTCCTCAAGGACCTCCCCGACGAGGGCGAGTACGACGAGGCGATCTACGGTGTCGACTGGGGGTTCAACAACCCTGGCGTGATCCTCGCCCTAGTTCGCCAGGGCGATCGCTGGGTCGTCGTCGAGGAGTTCTACGAGCGCCGCTGCACCGACGAGGACATGGCAAAGCAGGCGCTCGACATAATCGATCGCTGGGGACCCGGCAAGGTGTACTGCGATCCCGCGGAGCCCGCCTCGATCGAGACGTTCCAGCGCAAGGGCGTCTCAGCGGCGACGTCGGCTCAGAACGACGTGACCCCGGGAATCAAGCGCGTCTCGGGCCTACGTGACGAGCTTCGGGTTCACGACACCTGCCAAAGTCTTCGAAACGAGTTCTCGCAGTACCAGTACAAGGACGGCGGCGAGTCCGATGACCCGATCAAGGAAAACGACCACGCGATGGACGCGCTTCGCTACGCGCTGTTCTCGCACACAACGCCGGACGACGAAGACAGCGGCTTCATTATCAGCAGATAACCATGGCACTACGAGACCTACTTTCACGCTCCGATGGCGGCACCGATGACGACGAAATCCAGGAGCAACACGCCGAAGACCTCGAGCCCCGCGGCGAGTCGCGACAAGACGCCGGAAGCTACGTCGTCTCGCGAACCCGTCGCGACGAGGCCGATCCACGTCCTCGATACTCTCGACCGTCGGTGTCGACCGACGTCGAGAAAGCTCCAGATGTCATCGAGGAGTACCACCGAGAGTTCTACGTCGAGTTCGCACTCGGACAGGCCGCCCTCTCCATGTTCGACCTCTCGGTTTCCGAACCGGGCTGGTCGATCACCGCCGAGATCGGCGGCGAGAAAGACGAGGACATGACCGACGCGCTCGAGATGTGGGGAAAGAACTGCGCAATCCACGCTGGCGAGTCTGGTCAGGACATCATGCAACTCGTCTCGAAGTGCCCCTCTCACCGTCGGTCCAAGGGGACGCTGTTCGTCGAGAAAGTCCGCTCGAGAGAAAGCGAGCTCGGTGGCGTGATGATGCTCGACCCGTCGACGATGAGCATCTACAAGCGCGAGGACCAGAACCTCGTCGTCCAACCGAACGACGACGTCGAAGGCGATCACCCGACGACGCCGGACGGAAAGTCGGCGGCGTACGTCCAGTACGACGGGCACGCGACCAAAGACGAGATCGCGTTCGCCGAGGACGAGATCATCAAGCTCGCCTACAACGTCCCCGAAGGCCGCGCCTGGGGGCAGATGATCTGGCGGGCGATCCGCGATAACATCCGCCGCCTCCGGAAGATCAAACGCGACCGTGGTGCGTCGATCCGGCTCACCGGCTGGCCGCATCTGATCTACGGCCTCGAGGGTGCGACCCAAGACCAGGCACAAGACCTCGCCGATGCGCACGATGATGGCAACCTCCAGGCCAAAGAGGGTCCGAAGGACCAGGACGACGAGTCCTCGAGCTCTCGCGTCGGCCGAACCGACTACGTCAACCATCAGGTCAACGTCGAGGAAGTCTCGCCGGACATCCCCGACGTCGGCGATGCGATCATGGACGAGATCGAGGAGATCTTCTCGGTCATGCCGGTCTCGAAGCCGATGGTCGCCTACGCTCAGGACATCAACCAGTGGGTGATTGAGCCCCTCGAGCGCCGCGACGATCTCAATATCGACGATGAACGGCGCTACCTCGAGAGCAAGTGGGAGCCGCTATTCGAAGAGAAAGCCGACGAACTCGCCGGCGGCAGCTACGAAGGCGACGTTCGCTGGCGGATCGAGCAACCCAAGGAGGACAACCCGCTCCTGCGTGGTGACTTCGATCCGGAACGACTGCTCAACCTTGTGCGGGCGCACAACGAGTGGCCTTCGTCGTTCTCGAAAGAGCTCTTCTACCACTACGTTGGCATGAATCGCGAGGAGTGGGAGGATGAGATCGACGACGCGGCCGTCGAGCGCGCCCAGGAGATCGTCGCCCAAGCACAGGCCGAGAACGATGAATCGGACGAGGAGGCCGGTGACGAGGACGAGCTCGAAGAGGATGACGACGAGTAATGCCGTCCGAAGATCCCACGCAGTCGAAGAGCCGACGTCGACGTTGGACGGGCCGATTCAACTCTCGCTACGAGTCGATCATCGGCAACCTCAACGACGAGCTCCGCGGTGGGTCGGAGTTCCGCCCCCAGAACGACGTCGAGGAGTCGCTCCAGACGGCCGACTTCCGCGAGTGGTTCGAACAGCAACTCGAGGACGAGGTCGTCGAACCGCTCCCACAGCGCGCGGTTCGAAACGGCGCCCACTACACCGCCGACTACGTCGAGGAGTTCTACCGAACCGGCCTCCGGCTTGCCGACGAGGACATCCGCCAAGCCGGCGCGGACATTCCGGACGTCCCCCCGGAGGACGTCGCTTCGAGCGACCTCCATCAGGAGAGGCTCCGGTCCGAGTACGTCGAGGTCTATCAGGAGCTCGAGGACGTCGCTCGCGAGACGGAGCGCCAGGCAACTCGAGAGTACCGGGACGCTGTCGGCGCCGGCGCAACGCTGGCGGCCACGCTCTCGACACTGAAAGACCGCGTTAGAAAGGTCGGCGAGAGCCGGACGAAAAACCTGACCCACTCCTACGGCACGCGGATCGTCAACGACGCAGTTGTCGAACGCGCTCACGAACTCGGCATCGAAGAGATCGGTGTCGACGTCGAGACAGACATCACGATCGACGGCGAACCGCTCCAGGAGTGGGCAGCGGTTCTCGACGAGGCGACCTGCGATCAGTGCCGGGCGCTGCATGGCAACGCCTACAAAGTGAGTGACGTCCGGAACGGGGACGCCCCGAAACCGGTCGATGACACTCACAACTACTGCAGGTGCCGTTTCATCATCGTACAAATATGACACCACACGAAAACGAACTTCGAGAACAGTTAGCGGCGGCTGAAAGCGGCGGTGCGGCCGTCGCCGAACCATCGGACTCTGGAACGACCGTCCGGATCAACCCGATTCCAGAGGGTGAACGGACGGTCGGACACCGACCCGGATCCGAGGACGACGAGGTCGCGATCTGGGATCCCGAGCCGATGAAAGAGGCCGTTGAAAGCGGTACTCTAGATGGCTCGACGATCGTCAAAGGCCGCGCCGGGAAGAACCCACACTACGGCTTCGACGAGCAGGTTGGTGCTGACGACGTCCTCGGGAAAGTCGAGGAGTGGGAGTACGAGGACGGCGTTGGGCCCGTCGGCAAGGCACAACTCGCCGACGAGGGAATCGCCGATCGCATCGAGCTCGATCTTCTGGATGTCTCCGGCGACTGGCTTCGACGTCTCGGAGAGTTTGACGCCGATCGCGGCGGCAAGCCCGTCGAGGAGGTCCTCGGACTCCCTCGAGTGACCGTCGTCGAGCGTGGCGCATCGAACGCCTCGATCGACCTCGAGCCGGAGACGGCCGAGGCGCTGGGCTACAATCCCGACGCGCCGGACGTCCAGGAACAGCACGCCGACGCTGTCGCACCGGCGCCGCCGGACGGCTGGGTCGACTTCTACGATCAGCTGGTCGCCGGCGACGCCGTCTCGGTCTCGGGTGCGTACTACTCCGAGGCCGATTACTACGTCTCGATCCACCCCGAGGGCGACGTCCTCGAGGAGCCCGCCCCATCACTCGACGAGACGATCGCCGAGCTCGGCCCCTTCCCGGCCGAGCGGAGTGAGGGTTCGATCACGCTCCCACTCGAGGAGCCGCTCAACCAGTCCCAGACGCTCCATGCACTCCTCCGGGAAGCCGACGACGGCGCCGGCGACCCGATCGAGATCGACGGTCGGCACGTGATGAGCGGCGCGGTCGTCCGGGTCGCGGATCCGGAGGGCGACGCCGAGTACCTCGCAGAAACGGCTGAATCGAACGAAACGATGGGGGCGGAATCCCCTGCGGACGACGATGATCCAACACACATGGGATCCAAAAACGACGACGAACTCAAGGAACAGCTAGCCGAGGTCCGGAGCGAGCGCAACGAGCTCGAGTCAGACAAGAAGGACCTCGAGGAACAGCTCGCCGCGGCCGAAAGCGAAGTACAGGAAAAGGAGGACACGATCGACGACCTCCGGGACGACACACGGCACATGCGCCAGCGGTATGCCCTCCGGGCGACCGGTGGCAACGATCCCGCCGCGGAGACGCTCGTCGAGTCGGACAAAGATCTCGACGCGCTTGCCGAGATGGCGGCCGAGTCTGACGACGACCTCGAGCTCGATCGGGACTCCGACGAGTCCTACACCGAGCAGATCGAGGAGCAGCTCGCGGCGCCGCTCGACCCCCGCGGTAAGGGCGAGGAGGAAGACGGCCCCGTCGACGACTACAATCCCGAAGAGGTCGAGCAGCTCGCCGGGAGCGTCCTGTCGGCTCGAGACATCCAGCGCATCAACGGAGAGGACATCTCCCGCCGGGAGTACCTCAAGCGCGAGCACGACGTCGACCCCGCACAGTACGGCAGCGAGTCCTCGCTCCGCACGGCAATCGACTCGGCTAACGGAGGTGGGAACTGATGGTGTCTGGTGACTTCACGCTCTTCGAACCCGGCGAGCAGCCGCTTACGGTCACGCTGGTCGCTGACTCCGAGGGTAACGTCCCCGATCTCAACGACTTCGTCGAGATCGTCGGCGAGAACTCCCAGCACGCAGAGGTTTCGGTCGTCGAGAACGCCGGCGCAGGCGTCGGGACGATCACTCGACTCCCTCGAGACTACGACGAGGACGCCACCTACGAGGCCGGCGAGACGATCGGCGAGGCGTCGGTCATCCCACGCTCGCCTGTCGATTGGACCAACCCCTCCGATGGCGAGGACCTCTCGCCGGGCGACGATGTCGTCTCCGACGCCGGCGGCGGTGTCCGGGCCTTCGACGACGAGGCCGACACCGCGGACATGATCGTCGGTCCGGTCTGGACGACGATTTCCAAGGGGAACTACACCACGGGCAAGGTCGCGGTTCTGCGCCAGAACTAACAACGAGATACTGATCACACATGTCGCGAGTTACCTTTCAGAACGTCGATGGTCTGACCCCCGAAGTGCTGCGGAACACGATGGTCGAGACCATCAACCAGATGGATCGAATCAACGTCGGCGACGGCGAGGGCTACGCAAGCGCCCTCACCGTGTTCCCGATGGTGAACATGAACGCCCCCGAAGAGGGGTACTACACATTCGGCGGCGTCTCCGGTGGGATGCCGGCGGCCGCCCCCGACGCCGAGTCGCCGATGGGCGCACTCGAGCTGCCGGGCAAGAACACCTACGAGACCCACTCCTACAAGCGGAAGATCAACCCGAAAAAGGAGGTTGAGGTCGAGCTCGATTCGGCCAACGCGCCGTTCTCGCTGTTCAACTACGGCGCCAGCTACCTCAACGCGGAGACGTTCGTTCGCCGCGAGATCGTCACCTGGCGCGGCGACGAGAACATCGAAGGCCTGATCGGCCCTAACGGGGACGATCCGCACTCGGAGATTGTGGACGCGGACAACGCATACACGAACTACGACACGTGGGATGACTACGAGGCCTCGGATCCCTACCGGAACGTCCTCGACGTCGCTCACAACATCAAGACGCAGGGCCGGTTCATGGGCAACGAGAACCGCCCGCCGATGTTCGTCGGTCCGAACACTATCCGGGACATGCGACTCAACGAGTCGCTACGTAACCGGCTCGGGGCCACTCGAGATGCGACGCTCAACACCGCGGACGTCGCCGGGCTCATGGCCGACGATATCTCCGGGATTCGTGAGGTCGCGGTCCAGGTCCCGCGGACTAACAACAACGGCGAGCTGATCGACGAGGACGACAACGTCGTCGAAAAGGCCAGTGATGCGGCGATGGACAACATCCTTGAGCCGTACGATCCGGACACGGGCGAGAAGAACCGAAACGTCATCATCGGAACGCCCGGTGTCGAGTCGGCATTCATGCCGTGGTTCCTCGAGAAGCTCACCAAGATGGCCGATGGGGCACCGATCACCTCCTCGATCAGCATCGACGAGGAACGCGGATTCCTCACGCAGATGTGGAACAACGACGACCCGATCGCGACCTTCATGGCCTCGAAACAGGACCTCGGCTTCCACTTGCGCCGCCCCGAGAACTGGGCGGTAATGCAGGTGTAACGAGCAGATGGTCGAACTCTATTGGCCCCGGTCGACAACCTTTCTCGGGCCTAACGAGCACTACTCTGGCCCAGGTGTCCACGACGTTCCCGACGACCTCGAGGAAGGGTTCCGGGCCCGCGGCTGGGAAGACCCGCCTGACGAAGCCGACGACTCTGAGGACGAGGATGAGATCGACGAGCGCGCGCTTGACCTCGCTGACAGCGGCTATCAGGATGCCGTCGACGCCGTCGAAGCCGGCGAGGCCGACGAGTATCTCGATGATCTCGAGAACGTCGACGACCGCTCGACCATCCAGGACGCGATCGTCGAACGCGCTCACGAGCTCGGCATCGAGGAGTAACCCACGATGAGCGAGGATCACTACGCCGACATCCAGGACATCCGCGACGAGCTCCACGCCGAAGGCTGGGATCCGACCGGGCTCACCGACGAGTACCTCGAGCGCCGGATCGGCCGACGGGCCCATCCGATCGTCGAGAACGAACTCGCCGACGACAACCCGGAGTGGAAGCTCCCGATCCTCGAGGCGCTGCTCGCCGGTCATTACATCCTCGCTTCGGGAAACGACGACGTCCGGCAGATCAACCGCGAGTCCGACGCCGACGGCTCGACCGCGAACTATCAGGGCGACCTCGGCGAGCAGGGTCTCCGCGGAACGACGCTCGGCCAGCAGGCGATCGAGGAGGACGACAGCGGCATCCTCGCCGACCGGGCTGCGACCGTCGACGATCCCGAGGACGAGGACCCGTTCTGGTTCGTCTCGCGGAGCGCCTAGCCACTCATGAACGAGAACGTTACCGTCACCGTCTCGGCGTACGTCGAAACCGGCGAGACCGAGGACGACGGCATGGGCGGGACCCAGCCCGTCGAGGAGTGGGTCGTGATCGCCGAGGAGATCCCTGGCCGGTACACGCCCCACGGCAAAACGACGGTCAACGAGGACGCCGGCGAACGCGTCCGCTCGAGTGCCGTCTGCTCGATCCACCCGCGCTACGTCGGGGAGATCGCCGAGGATGGCACCTACCTGCGTGACGAACGACTACGTCCAGGAATCGACCGTCGCGTCGACATCCTCCGAGGCGATCGCGAACCGCGGCGCCGCGCGATCGAGACCGTCTCTGAAGTGCCGGGCCCGCAGGGCAAGGTTCCGAAGCGAGTCCGCCTCGAACTCGAGGTAGTGACATCATGACGATGGGTTTCAGCTGGGAGAACGGTTACGATCCCAGCTCGTTCGCCGCCGATCTCGGCACCTTCCGCGACAACTTTTTCGACAGCGTTGAGGACGACGTCGAGGCGGCGGTCGACGACGCCGTCGACGAGGCACAGTCTCGAGCTCGCGTGGACACCGGCGAGATGCGCAGTTCTATCCGCGGAGAGGTCGAGAAGATGGCCTCGAAGGTCGTCGCCGAGCTGATCGGCGGCGCCGAGCACACAATCTACAATGAGTTCGGAACGATCTACATGAGCGCCCAGCCGATGATCCGGCCGGCGCTGCGCTCGATCGAAAAGGACCTCGTCGAACGAATCGCCCGGAGCTGGCGCTCTGCCGCCCGGAGCTTATGACCATGAACCCACGCGAACACCTCAGCCGATCGCGACGAGAGTGTCCCGACTGCTCGGGGCTGTCACACTGCCAGACCCATCGGAAGGCTCGGCGTGTCCTCTCTCGGTCGGGTGCTGACGCCTACCGCAAGTTCGCCGCCGAGAACGAACGAACCGAACGCGAGGAGATCGCCGAGAGTCTCATCGGAGACGCGACGTTCGGTGCCGAGTCCATGCTTCCGGAGGGATCGAAGTGACCCGGCGCGGCTCCGACAACACGAAAGAGCTGACGGCCGATGTCACCACCGACCTTCGGACCGACGATCGACTCCTCGAGACGCTCGGCGACGGCAACGAGCCCGGCGATCCAACCGAGCGGATCCGAACACCGCTGACGGCACCAAGTCCCGACAACATCCCGCCGGCGTTGCTGGTCGTCGACGTCCAAGCCGTCGGCTCCATGTCAATGGGACGGCCGACGTCGGTCGACTACGAGATCGAGGCCGGACTCACCGTCACCGCGGGCTGGATAGAGGGCGACCGACCAGGCCCGAGCGCCGAGCTCGCCTTTTCGGACATCCTCGACGCCATCTCCGAGCGAGCCGCGGTGTCGTTCGGTGTCGATCACCTCGCACAAGTCGACAGCGGCAGTGGCGGGTCGGGCGTCCTGGACTCTCCGATGGAAGCTGGCGAACGCGCGGCCGCTCGAGTATTCGCGTTTACGCAGTCACGAAACTAACCCCATGACAGTCTACAGAAACGAGAAAGGCACGCTCACGTGGGCCGGATCGAACGGCGCTTATCGACGCGGCGACGTCGTCGTCGAGCCGCCCGAACACATCCTTGAGAAGTTCGGCGACGAGTTCGAGCGTCTCGACGATCCCGAGACAGGTACCATCGACCGCGACCTCCTCGAGGGGCTCAGGTATCGGACGCTACAGCGGATTGCCGCGAGCGATGCCTACGACGGCGTCAACGGGAACGCTCCGAAGGCGAAGATCCTCGAGACCGTCGGCACCGTCGCAGGCGAATCGGCTGACGAGTAACCAACCGTCCCGCTCCCGGATAGCGAGCGGATCACAACATCATGTACGCAGAACCCAACACCGAGACGAATTATCAGGGCCGATGGGTCGACATAGGATTCGTGTCCGACCTCGGCACCACAGAAGAAACGATCGAATGGCTCGACCACGTCTATGCGGACACCACGATCAGCAAGGATCCCGACGAGGACGAGTTCGTGTACAACGGCCACCGATACACGATCACCGAGGAAGGTCACATCACTCGCGAGGCCGGGCTCGGGATCTATCCCGATGCCGATAACGCCGACCTCGAGACGGCGGGCCTCGTCAGCGAGGAGGGTGCCGAACAGCACAACGTTCGCCATGAGGCCGTCCTGTTCGTGATCTGGCCGAACGCCGAAGAGGACGACGAGACGAACGCGATCCGTCGCCTCGGAGAGAACGTTCGCGTCCAGGCTGGCGACGAGGAGCTCGCCGACGGTCCCTATGAGATGGGATTCACGCTCTCGATTGAGGGCAAGTACTGGTTCGATCCCGAGGGCGCCCTCAACGGAGGCACCACTGAGTAATTATGTCTCAGTCACAACCCAGGCCGCCGGAACCGGAGGATCGCGAGGAGGTCCTTGGCGAACTCGGCGGCGAGAACGTTGAGGAGGTCCTTGAGCGCGGCGAGAAAAAGCACGAACGCGCCGAGGAAGAACGCCAAGAGCAGCTTGAGGAGCAACGCGAGAGCGCCGCCGACGCCCAGGCCGTCGAAGACTGGCTCACGCAGGAGACGACCCACGACGTTGACGAGATCGCGTTCCGTGGCCGCAACTTCGAGTTCTCCCAGCCCGGCGTGATCCACCGACGCGAGACGCTCAAACTCCTCTCGGAGTCCGACCCCGAGGAGTTCGAGGATGTCGACCCCGATGATGACGAGGCTGTCAACGAAAAAATCGAGGAGAATCTCGATCCCGAGTCGATCAAGAGCGTCGTCGGACTGTACGATCATCAACTCGAGACGCTGTGCGAGCTCTGTACCGACCCCGTGATGGGCGACAAGGAGGTCCCTGAAGGTGACGACCTCTCACTCGGTGCTCAGCGCTGGGGTCGGTTCGGCCTCGAAGACGACGTCGACGAAGACGGCAACGTACTCAAAAAGGGGCTGTCGTGGCTCGCTCGCAAGGTCGTCGCCGAACGCCTCGAGGCGACTGACGACAACGAGGGAAACGACAACTAACGGACGACGAACGTGAGGCGATCGACGACTTTCTCAGCCGCGACGATCGCTACGGAGAGGCCTGGATGGAGGTCGTCGTCGAAGGCCTCGGGAAGACGCCGATCGAGTTCGGACGCGATACCGAGCCCAAGGAGAAGTACGCAATCCGCCAGTACGCACGAATGAAAGCCGCCGGTAAGCGCGAGCGCATCAAGCAGACCCAACAGGCCGCCAACCGGAACAGCTAGTAGGCCGACAGACGTTTTTCATACCATGACTGACGAACCGGATGTTATCCGCCCGCTCGGCCCGCTCGCCGAGCTCCGGGAGTACGCCATCGAGCAGCGCGACGCCGCTCGCGAACACGGCAACCGGGCCGGCGCCCTCGCATTCGATGACATCGTCAAGAAGACGAACGAACTCGAACGCGACGCGATCGACGACGGCATCCCGATCCAGATCGAACGCAGTAAACTGAAAACGGAGGGGTCGCAGTGATCGACTCACTTCAGTCAGATACTGCCCGCGTCGTCGACGTTGACGAACTCCCGCCGGCGGCCGACGGACGAGAGTATCGCTTCGAGGTGACGCTCGTCCTGGAGGACAGCGATGAGCCACCGACCGAGTCCGACGTCCGCGAGATTGCCGACGGTGTCCTTGAGGAGATCGAGACAATCCAGGATTCCAACTGGCCAGGTGCTGACGAACTCTACATCCAGGTCTACGGTCCCGACGGCACCGACGGCGGCGCCTGCGGGACGGCCCACTGGGTACACGGTGAGTTTGAGTCCGTAGAATCGCGACCGTACCTTTTCTGACACGCCGAATTGGCAGCGTTCTGAATACCACCGTTTCCGGAAATAGCAATCCCGCTCTGAACACCGCATAGCGCGACGACCGACACCTGAGAGGCCCGTTTTACCAATGATCCAGACCCCTAGTGAGCGAGGTGTGTAGCCGTGGGTGCGCTTTCTGAGCTCCGCGGCTCGATCGAGATCGATCACAGCGCCGCCGAGTCCGCGATCAACGACGTCCAGAGTCAGGCTGAAGATATGGGCTCGTCGTTCGACTCGACGGGCCAGCGAATGCAGTCAGCTGGTAAGACGATGACTGCCGGTGTCACGGCGCCGCTGACCGCGATGGGCGGAATGGCCGCGAAGACGGCCGCTGATTTCGAGGGTTCGATGCAAGAAAGCATCGCCGTCATGGGCGATGTCGACGACTCGATGCGGCAGGACCTCGAGCAGACCGCCCAAGATGTCGCCACGAGTACGACGAAGTCGCACGAGGAGGCGGCCGACTCCTACTACTACCTCGCGTCAGCGGGGATGGACGCCGCCGAGTCGATGGAAGCGATGCCGGAAGTAGCTGCGTTTGCCGAGGCTGGCGCCCTCGGCATGGCCGAGGCGACCGACTACGCTACGGACACTGCCTCGGCGTTCGGGATCGAAGCGGAGAACCTCAACCGTGTCACCGACACGATGGCCGGGACGTTCTCTGCCCATAATCAGACCGCGGAGGACATGGGACAGGCCCTCTCGAAGATCGGCCCGGTCGCGTCCGGGTTGGGCATGGAGATCGAGGAGGCCTCCGCCGCGATCGGGATGCTCGGCGACGTCGGGTACTCGGGCTCGGAAGCGGCTACCGCTCTCCGGACCGGGCTCTCTTCGCTTGCCTCGCCGACGAACAAGCAGGCGGGACTCCTCGAGGATCTCGGCGTCTCGGTCAAGAACTCCGAGGGAGAGATGCGGGACTTCGACGCCATCATGGCCGACCTCGAGGCGTCGGGGGCTGACACTGGCCAGGTCATGGAGCTGTTCGGTGATCAGGCCGGGCCAGCCATGCAGGCGCTCCTCGATCAGGGATCTGACGCCCTCCAGGATCACACCGAACAGATCCGCGACTCCGACGGTGCAACGCAGGACATCGCCGAAACCCAGCGGGACACACTGCATGGCTCCCTCGAGATGCTCAAGTCCTCGGTCGCCGACCTCGGCGTCCAGTTCGGCTCACAGCTCACCCCCCACATCCGTACAGCGGCAGAGGCTGTCACTGGGGCCGCCGACCGGTTCGGCACACTTGACGAGCGAACACAGCGGATCGTCGTCGCGCTCGGTGGTGTCGCTGCTGCAATCGGGCCGCTACTAGTCGCGTTCGGCGCGCTCATCGGCCCACTCTCGACGGCCGTCACGACACTCGGTGGCCTAGTCGGTGCGATCGGACCCGTCGTCGGCAGTCTCGGTGCGCTCGTCGCCGCCCTCAATCCGGTCACGCTCGCGATCGGTGCCGTCGTCGCGGCCATCGCTGCCCTCGCGTTGGCGTTCTCCGGAGAGTTCGATCAGGTTACCTCGACCGCTGCGTCGGCGGCTGCGTCTGTGACCGAGACGATCAGTGGAATACCCGCCTGGATCACCTCTACCGGGATCCCGATGTTCCGGGGCGCGGCGACGCGACTCGGTTCGGTGTTCGTGACCGGCCTCGGCAATATGCGCGAGCAGCTGCCGCCGATCGTCCGGCAGGGCATCACGTCGGCCGCGATGTGGGCTCGCGAGAGCGGTCCGTCGATGATTCGGTCGGCGATGAGTCTGCTCGTGACGGGCGCCGTGACTGCGCTCACTGCCCTCCGAACCAATCTCCCACCAATCGTTCAACAGGGCATCTTGGCCGCAGTCACGTGGGCGCGTGAAAACGGCCCAGGGCTTCTTCGCTCAGCGTTTGAGACGTACGTCAACGTTGTCACGACTGTGTGGGGTGGGATCTTCGACCGCCTCCCGCCGATCGTTCAAGAGGGAATCTCGAGGGCAGCGACGTGGATCCGGGAGAACGGTCCAGGACTGCTTGGCTCGGCTTTCAAGGCGATCGGGTCAGGTATCCGCACAGTCGTCCTTGGGATCTTCGGCTCCGAAGGATCGCTCCGTGCGATTGTCACGGACGGACTGTCGGCAGTCGCATCCTACCTGCGCGAGGATGCACGCGGAGATCTCGAGACGGCGATCGGCGTAGCATTCGACGGTCTCGTCGAGGCCGGCCGTACGTCCCTCGAGGCGCTGACGCCAACCGACGGCCTGATCGTCGACACTATCACGTCGGTCGCGTCCTACCTGCGAAATGAAGGGCCGGGCATCGTCGCTGGAGCGTTCGGGTTCATCGTCGACGCCGTCCTCGAGGCCGCGCGAGGGTTCTACACCGGCCTAATCGGCAACTCGATCGTACCGGAGACGATGCAAGCGATCGCGGACTATCTCCGCGGCGAAGCGTTAAGCGACATCTCCGGAGCGTTCGGAGAGATCGTCACGCAGACGCTCGACGACGCCCGCCAGTGGGCCGACGACAAAGTCGAGACTGTTCGCGACATGAAAGAGCGAACGACTGAGCAGGTCACGCAGCTCAAAGACGATGCTGTCGCACGCGTCGGCGAGCTCAAGGACGACGCCATCGAGGAAGTAACATCGATGAAGGACGGCGCGGTCGGGCTCGTCGAGACGCTCCGGAATGAGACGGTCGGCGAGATCTCGTCGATGGCGTCAGATGCGGTCCAAGAGGTCCAAGAGATGGCGCCTAACCTTCTTGAGGAGGTCGATATCGCCGCGGACTTCAAGGAAGCCGGTGGGAACTTGATATCATCGCTAGCCGATGGCATCTCTGGGGCAGTCGGTGAGGCGACCGACGCTGTCTCGGGTGCGGTCGACTCGGTCGCCTCGTACTTACCGAGTTCGCCAGCCGATACCGGTCCACTGGCCAACGACGACTGGATCTACGGTCTTCCGGATTCAATGATCGAAGGGATGGAGAGTCGGACGAGCGGCCTCGAGTCGGCGTCCTCGGATGTTGCCCAGGCGGCTCACCCTGAACCCAACAGCGTCGACGCGTCGACCGCGACCCAAACTCCTCAGCCCACCGAGCCGAGACAGTCATCTAGCGACGACGGCGGCGAGCCACGCCCGATCGTGATCGACGCTCCCGACGACGCCTACATGCTTGTCGGCGATCTCCAAGAGATGATCGACGAAATCGTTCGCGACTTCCAACGTCGCGAGTCGAACCGGACCGCATAACTGACGGTACTATTCATGCCAGACCTACCTAGATCAGTCCCGCAGACCGCGTGGTACGTCTACCTCCACGACGGCGAACGGGAATATGTCACGTACGCGAACGGGCTCACTGAGGATATCCCCCCGCGGACCGTCAGCGAAGGTGGCTCGTGGGAGTTTCACTTCACGCGCGACGGTGGCCCCCGGAGCTACGATCCCCTCGAGCACACTGACCGCTATCAGCGCGTCCAGGAGGTCGGCAAGTGGGCTGGCCGGTACATCCTCAAGGAGCCGATCGAAGATGAGCCACGCTACCGAGAGCGCGTTCCACACGGCGGATCCTCGCTACTCGTCGGCGTCCGACCGGCCTACCAGACGCCCGCTGGCGGGATCTGGGGGCTAGTCGACAGCTACGACGAGACGAACTCGCTGCCGGAAACGGGGCTGACCGTCACGCTCGAACTGACGATGCTCGCGTCGATGGACGACTACGCTGATCGCGACGACGTCGTTGCGGAACTCTCGTTTTAGACACATATGCACGAGTACGAAACCGGTCACGCGCATCATGCGCTGACACAGAACCAGAACAGGCGAGCAACCCGGGGCGACGGCGTCCTGCAGGGTTGTGAAGTCACGGCGGGCGATTCGACCGATAGCGTCGAGACCGATATCGCAGCTGGCTATGTCCGAATCGCCGGGGATGTCCTCGAGGTCGCTCCCGACGCCGTCACGCACGCCAACAACTCGACCGACAACCCACGTCGGGACGTTGTTGTCGCGCAGCACGCCAGCGACGGCGAGGCGAACATCACCTACGACCAGGGCGACTACGGCGAGTGGTCGACGATCGACGGCGAGGAGTATCGCTACGCTGAGTCGTGGGAACCACAACCGCCCTCAACCGCAAATAGCGACTCGATCGTTCTTGCAGTCGTCTCGATTGAGTCCGGCGCGACACAGTCCTCGGGCATCCTCGACGTCGAAGACCGCCGCCGCGAGCCTGCTCCCATCCCACGGGATCCGTGGCAACAGCCCAACGTCACAACGCCGACGGTCAACCTCGAGAGCGACGACTTTTATGCGAAGCCACTCCCGGTACCAGGCGATTCGTGGATCCATGTCTGGTCGGTCGCACAGATGCGGTTCGACGATGGCGATCGCGTCTCGTGGGACGACGATCTCGAGCTCTCGATCATGGAACCACGCGACGACGACTCTGACGAGTCGATCCGGTCGACAACCAGTGAGTTCGAGTTTGACGATGGCGGTCTCGTGTGGGGTATCTCCGTTGGCGGCGATCGCGACGAGATCCAGCCCTACTGGATCCGACTCGAGAACACCGGTGACGACATGAGTAATGAAGAGTTCTGGTCGGCCCAGCTCTCCGTAACCGTCGACCGGAGGACGGTGTGACTCTCTCGCCTCCTGGACGGACCGCCGGCGGCCCAGCGCCGATGACCGCCGGCGGGCCACGATCCGGCGTCGCCGGCTCGCCCGATCCCTTCGAGGGCGAGCTCGTCAGCGAACCCGAACCGTTGTACGAATTGCGCCTCGAGCGCAACGACGGCGAGACGCGACCTGTTGCGGGGATCGAGAGCGTCGACATCGTTCGCGAGCACACGGATCTCTCGGACTGGCAAGTGACGGTCCCCGAGGATGACACGCTCCCGGAGTGGCGGTTTGCTGACGCTGAGCTTCGGCATCGGGGTGAGACGCTTTTTACCGGCCAGTTGCAGCGCGTCGATCCGTCGATCCTATCGGCCGAGACCGTGCTCGAGGGGTTCGGTCCCGGCTCCGATCTGCGCCTCGGCCATGTCCGGATCGAGCGCCAAAACGTCAATCTCCATCAAGTGATCGAGGAAGTCTGGCGCGAACACACACCGTTCGACGCGATCGTACTCCGCCCCGAGGAGCCTCAGCAGTTCTCAAGTGTTACGGTCTCGGGCTCGCCGAAAAGCGTCCTGAAGGACCTTCACGAGCGAGCGGGGATGCGGTTCTATCTCCCGATGGGCGACGGCGAGATCGACGCCGTCTCGTTCCGCCCGGGCCGGATCACGCGACCGAGCGGATGGACACGCCTCGATATCGATCCGACGTACGACGTTGGGGACTACCGCAACGCCGTCGTTGTCGAAGGCGCACGCTCAGAGGAGCTCGGCCGACGCTACCGCGGCGAGGCTGTCGACGAGGACGAGATCGATCGTGTCGGTGAGCGTCTCGAGGAGCCGATCGGTCCGCTCCCCGAGCTCGAGAGCGACGAGGACTGTCAGCGAATCGCCGACCGCCGCCTCGAGGAGCGCGTCGCCGAGGATCAGCAGGAGGGTTCGGTCGACATCCTCCCGCGGCTGATGCCTCCTGGAGTGAGAGTTCCGGTGCCATACTACGGCGGTGACGAACGAGACATCGACCAGGTGAGCTACACCGAGAGTCTCGGCGACGCCGAGGCGACGATCACGTTCGACAAGGAGTACAGCGTCGCGGAGAGGGTCGAGGAGGTCGACAGCGAACTCGACAGCACCAAGGAGATGATTAGGTGATGCGAGGCTACCCTGCGAGTAGCGGCGGATTTCAGGCATCGTCTGGCGGTCTCGTCGACGATGTCGACCGTGGTTTCTTTGACAGCTTCGACGAGGACATGATGAGCGCCTACTACGAGCGCTCGACCGGGGGCACGATCGAGCGCATCGATGGCGCTGGCTTTCATACGAACTGGGGGCTCCAGTTCGAGGGTTTCAACCATATCTGGACGCTTCCCGGGAGCGGTTTCTCTCGCTACCCAGATACCGGCGAATGGATCATGTTCTTGTTCACGATCGAGAGCTGGCAGGACATCACCCAAATTTGGCTTCCGGTGTTCGGCGACCCGGGAAACGAGGGCGATCGCCAGCCGTGCTATGAGATACAGTTCATCAACTCGACCGAGACGTTCCGGATCCAGAGTCGGAACAACTCCGACAATCGTGAAGACGTCGCGACCGACGCTGAGTCGGATCAGGAGTACGACTGGCTCGAGACAGGCACGCCCTACGCCACCGGGATCTACCGTGCCGAGAGCGGTCGGATCCTCGGTGGCCTCTGGAACGCGAACGATGACTATCCGACAGAGAGCGAGGCGATCGCGTTCATCGACTCTGGGGATCACCCCTACGACGACGGTAGTGACATCGAAGGGATCGGTCCCGACGACGGTCCCGGCCGTTGGGGCGTCCGGACTGGCGAGGACATGGTCCTTGACGTCCACGAAGTTGAGCACGCCGAACTGGTCGACGAAAACACCGAGTAACAACACGATCCACATATGACACAAAGACGACTGAGAGCCATCTGGGCGGCCGGACAGCACACGAACGTCTCCCGCGAGTTTCAGCTTCTCGAGGAGAGCGACGAGGTTCCCGGGACGTTCGAGCCCGTCGACCTGAGTGACGCCGACACCGTCACAGTCACGCTGGTTCACGACTCGTGGGGACACACGGCCGTTGACGAGCTTGAAGGCGAGGTCACGGACGCCGACGAGGGTAAGGTTGAGTTCACGTTCACGGCCGAGCACCTTGCGGCATATGGCGACCACCGAATCCAGTTCGAAGTCGACTACGGTGACGAGGAGCAGCTCGTCCCGCCGAACACCGGTGACTGGATTATCGCCGTTGGTCGACGCTCGGCAGGTGCGGATCTCCCGCTCGATATCTCCGAGTTGACTGCGGCGGATGCGGTGATCGGCTCGCTCGACGTCGACGAAATCGATGGCGGGATTGTTACGAATGGTCCGCTTAACGGATCACTTCACGGCCCAGGGCTGACGATCGACAACGGAGATCTTGCGGTTACATTAGACATAGACGAGATTGAGGGGCTGTCTAACCCACTCAATGAGCACATCGATGCGAATAACTATGACATCACTAGCATCCGCGAGGTGGATGCACAGAGCGCGTCTGTTAGTTCGGAGCCTGAAAACCCGTCGGATGCGGCCCGATTGTCGGAGATTAATGACGTATCGAACGAGATCGAAGACACTCGTACACAACTAGAAAGTGATATTGACTCGATCGAAGAGCAAACAAGCGGACTCTCATCAGACGGGAGTGACGCAACGTTTGACTCTTTTAAGACCAGAGAGGCATCGATCGGTCAAGACACCACAACGGAAGACTCGCTGACACTCGAGCACCCCGAAACAGGAGCCCAATTCGAATTCGGACCGGACGGTACCTTCTCGATAGATCAACTCTATACCAGTGGTGGTGATTCCGACCTCCACTATGATCGAGTATATCGGGATATATGGGAGGACGAAACCATTGACGCGAATATCTCTGTCAACGCCGATCGAGATCAAATAATCAAAATCGACAGCTTCCGTGCAGATACATCCAGCTCACTTTACCTGCGATTCGACGGCAAGGATAGCGAAAATTACAGTTACACAGCAGAAGACGCAGGAACGGGAGACGGTGTTCATGGGTCCGAAGATACGGAAATACCAATCATAAACAACGTGGATGATAGCTTCCCTGCCGGTGGCTTCGCGGGAAGATATGAGATTGTCAATCCAAGGTCTTCTCGACCAGGAATTATCGGCGACGGTGTTACCCGAAACCTCGAAGCGGGCGAGGAAATCCTCAAACGCGGAACATTCGATAACTCAACATATCCGAGCGAGATCAACATCTACACGAACAATACGGTCGAAGAATGCGAGATAGAAGTTCTCGAGCCTGTCCCAGATGCAAGCCGACCAACAGATCAATGGGGTTAAAGTACACACATGGTTGATTTAATATCATGCATAGGCGGGGGATACTTGCGGCAGGCGTGGCAAGCGTTTTTGCAGGTTGTACGGCTCAATCCGATGAATCAGACGAGCCGACAGAAATCGACGAATACGTTCCGGGGGATGGAATGAGTCGAATCTGGAATAACCCGTATTCGAACGTCGATTGGCATAATGATGGATTCTACAAAGCCGATCATCACGTTCACTGGCGGGGATTCGGAGACGAGCCCGCCCACACGCTCGACGTCTTAGCCGATGGTGTTGAAAACGAGGGTCACTCACTCCCTCAAGATGAGTGGTATGAAGTCTTAGGAGCGGGCTCGCAAGCCGAGAGTGAAGATTGCTACTGGGGCCCGAACGGTGCTGATTCCGGCTATCACGATATGTCCGATACGAATTCGGACTACTCAGATCGTGACGCCGAAAATCTCGGACTCGACGGAATCATTGAATATCCCTCGCAAGAGATCGACGACGTTGAACACATTTGCCACTTGTTCGCTACCTCGAGTCCGCAGGACTTCGATTATTACCCCGGATCGGGTGGATCAAACGGAAACATCGAGGACTTCGCTGAAGCTTTACCCCAAGTTATCGAGGACGAAGACCACACGGTTGTCGACGGACGCGGACAGGTTGTTATCCCCCATCCGACTCGACACATGGATTCAGCAGACGAGTGGGATCGATATCTCGAGTTCTTCGAGAATTACAGCTTAGCCGGTGGCTTGCTCGGTCTCGAAATCTTCACAAAGTCTCTCGGTTCTCAAGGGAACCACTACGGAGACGGCCTAAATCTCGATGACGTATTCGAAATTTGGGATAGTCTCATGTTACAGACCATGCCGGAACGGCCTATCTGGGGTTTCGCGGCCAACGATTGTAATTTCGGCGACTGGGGACACGGGGCCGGCCCCGATCAACGTTGGTGGACGGTCGCACTCTCGGACGACGAGTTCGACCCGACCGACCAACACGCTTCGAGACTCGCGCTGAAAGACGCACTCAAAGAGGGTCGGTTTTGGATCAACCAGCGGCAGACGTACGACCACGGCGACCCGAACGACGCACCACAGCCACCGATCCTCAACGAGATCGATGTCGACCACGATACCGAAACGATAACGCTCGATATAACGTGGCCGGAGCAATCAGGGCAAATCGATTGGTACTCGAACAATGCGATCGTTGAGACCGGCGAGACAATCGAGATTGAAGACGCGTACACGCCGTTTGTCCGAGCTCACGCCTACTATGAGGATAACGGCGACATGGAAGGCGAGATAGCCACGCAACCGTTCACAGTCGTCGAAGACGATTACGAGCCCCCGGACACATTCAACTTCTCGAGCATGTCGACGTGGGATGCAACCAGCGAATCCGAATGGTCGCTTACGTAGACAGTAACCAGCCGAACCGGCGGTAATCCGGCGCGACACTTTTCACAAATGATCGAAGGAATCACAGAAATCGATAGCATCGGCCTTGTACTACTCGCGGCCCTCGGCGGCGCTGGTTACGCTCTTATCACGGGGTTACAGAACAAAGTCAAACGGAAAGACGAGACGGTGAAAATCAGGTGGAAAAGCGTTGGACGTGTAGCTCTTGAGGGAGGGATAGCCGGTGCAATCATGGTTTTCTCCGGCGACGCTCTCGGAATCGAAGCCCTCGAAGCCGCGGCTCCAATGGCTTCCGTTTGGGCTGATAAAATCGTCAAAATCATGGGTGATCTCCGATGAATGAGAATTTCCTAACCGAAGCGCTCGAAGAACTCAAGCAGATCGCCCGAAACACGGCCAAACTCCGAGACGATAGTGACCGTTTCGATTACGACGTTGACGACGTTCCCGACACACACGACTTCACGATCCTTATCCGCAACGAGTGGGGAGACCGCATCGATGACTTCGTGGTCGACGCCCGAGCGCATATCGACCACCCCAGTGACGACATCCAGCTAGCGTTTGGGCGCGGCGGCTGGCCCGAATCGGGCAAATACGAAAACGTCGTTTATGAGAGTCGCTATACGTTGACTGTCTCTGCTGACGGCTACCGTACTCACAGCCAAGAGATCACCATCGACGACGACAAACAGGTCATCATCAACCTCGAGACCACTGACAGAGACCCCGACTACGCCGAGGGCGAGACTGAACGGATCGAGATCGGCGAGGGCGAGTTGAACCAAATGCGGCCGGGCAAGGACCTCAACGACATCCTCGGCGGGCGGACTGACGAGGCGCATATGCGCTATCAGGTCCATTTCCCCGAGGACTTCGAGTATCATCCCGCCGGGAACCCTGGCGGATGCAAGCTTCCCGGATTCCTGAACACGACGACAGGTTCGGCAACCGGTGGCCGTGCATCGGATGGCGTGTCCTGGTCGACCCGACCTGCGACGATCCGACCCAACCACCCCAAATCTCGAGACTATGCTGGCGACGCTGAAATGAAGGGACTAAGCCAGGTCTACCACCTCGGAGCGACCGATCTTCCTCACGGCGAAGACATGATGTGGCAAGTCGGCTGGGACCGCGGCGACGTCGTCACGCTCGATCAATACGTTCGGCTCAACGACCCTGATCAATCGAACGGCATCCTACGGGTATGGGTCGACGGTGAGCTGGCGCTCGACCGCACGAACATCAAGTTCCGAGATACGGTCGAATCGGACATCGAGCGTATTTGGTGGGGCACCTACTTCGGCGGCACGTGGGGATCGCCTCGCGACCAATACCTCGAGCTCCGGAACCTTGAGGTGTGGGAGGGGGCGTCACCGAAGATATCGGAGCCGTGATCGATGCACTCGAAACCGGAAAATAGTGAGATATTCCGATCAGGACGGGTCCGTCTTCGCCTCGAACGGGTCGGGGGCGTGGTGGTACTATCCGGAGTTGTCGCTCGCAGAGCACCACGAGACCGACGAACCGTTCGAAAGCGAAACCGTGCGGTCGGATCGAGCCGAGATGGCTGCCGAACAACTCCAGTGGTACGACCTCGACTACCAAGGAGCTGAGGTGATTGCCGACCGCGAGACCAACGTCCTCGACATCGATCTGAAGGAGGAAGGGGTCGAAGACGGTATTTCCGTTCTCATCGGTAGCACCGAGTACGTCTATGCGCTCGAGGCGGTCGACGTCCCCGACGAACTCAACGTCGTCGAGCAGACGGTCTGGGTCGACGACGAGTACGACTACCCGCTGAAAGAGCGGATGGTCTTCGAGAACGCCGACGGCGAACGGTACGAGATGATCGAACGGTTCGAAACGGTCTCGTTCAACGAGGAACTCGACGACAAGACGTTCGAGTTCGAGCCGCCGGAGAACGCCACGGTCGAATCGAGGTAGCCGCACACGACGGTGAGAAACGGCTCGCTACCACCGGAGCGTCACTCGGACCGACTTGATCTTGAACGATCTGCCAAAACAGGACGAACACGATGGACGGGCGAACAGGGAAATGAACTGCGCTCGTCGCGGCAGGCCGCGACGTGCTTCGAGTGTTGTCTGCTGAGGAGGGAACGAACTATCACGATGAACTTGGCCCGACGACACAGTGAGCGTGCCATCAAGCGAGAACTCGTCGGTTACTCTATCACCGTCGCCGGAGAACGACCTAGTGTCGGGATCGAATAGCGGGTCGTTGTCTTCGAGGGTGTCAACGATAGAGAGGAGCTGGCCGTCACCCGATCGGGGTGGTTCGTCCTCGTCTTCGTCGTCACCCTGATCTTCACCTTCGTTCTCGCCACCACCCTCGTCGGGTTCTGGCGTGTCCTCTTCGAGACTATCGCCGTTGTCATCGTCTCCGTTTCCGTTATCATCCCCGTTGCCGTTGTCGTCCCCATTACCGGTACCATTGTCATCGTCAGCACCGCCTGTTTAGTCGGCGATGAGCGTCGATAGTGTGACCCCACTCCCCACTAGCAGTTTGCGTCGGTTCACATCATCTAAATTGGACAGATGGGTGAAACATGTTTTGGCAATACGACCCTTACGTGAAGCGTCAGCCGTAGAAGTCATAGACGGCGGTCTGTCCATACGGTTTGGTTACAGAAATCTACGGCACTGCTTTAGACAACCTTCAGGATCTAAGGATAGTCTTTAGTTTCAAACAGATCGTGAACGGTCTTTGGTCAATATATACCCCCAGAAGTTATCGAGTAACACCGTCAGAGGCCCCGTTCACGGGGCTCTGATGCAATGAACCATGAGAATAGAAATATCGGTACGCGCAGACACGGAAGTACTGTTCGCAATCAATCTTACGATCGCACTTGCAGCCCTCTTCCTCTAAAAGAGGGCTAAAGAAGCAAGATGGACTTCTACAGTATCCCATCGTAGAATAGGGAGTTCACGTACATACTCCTTCTCACAACTCGATAACATTCGAATATCGCAAGCGAAGGGAAAGTTTAGTCGATTTCAAGTGCCTCGACAGCTTCTACTGGCTCGATGTCGTGTTCGAGCAAGCGATCTGCCGCTAACTGCCAGGCGTGCTCGGCGAGATCGGGATCGGCGTCTTCGAACTGGACTGAGAATCGAGTCAGTGCCACTGCGATCAGGAGATCGTCGCGTCGTTCTGCGGACATCGGGGTGTCTGTCGCGGCTTCTCATATAAACCGTCGCACAAAGGGCGGCGTCGAATGGAGCGTGCCTCTGAAAATGCGTCGGGAAGGACTGGTGATTTTTGGTGTGTTAATCGATCTGTTGGCAACAACAGATTCCCCCACATTCCTCCCGTTCGCGAGTAGGTGTTGGAGCATACACACATCAATCTTGTTGCCAGTTTGATATGCTAATTCGGACTGGAAATGGGTGTCGTGACTGTGGTCTCGAGGGGAGATGCAAGGAAAACGCCAGGTGGGGATTAGCAGGCTGGGGGAGCCCACGATCCTGGCGTGGGTGAAACTACCACGATCTCCTATATGAACTACCGGGCGATTTCGAGCGGTGAGTTGAGCGGTCTGCTAAAATCGGAACTGTCGGAATCGGTCTGGATACGGCTATCAACTTTCGAAACTCCACACTAGGTGTGCGAGAACATGAACGCGAACGGCTCGTGCTTAAACGAACACTCCCCGAACCGTGACCAAGGCGCCTCGCGGGTATTTCACATTACTTATGCTCTATTTCGAGTGACCACTCGCCATCAGCTTTCACTTCAAACCATAGAATCCCTGTCTGGTCGCTTTCTACCTCGCCCTCGAACTCCGCGTATTCATTGAAGAGATGCTCACGGCCGAACCCGGAGCTGGCTGACCGGCTATAGCCACCTACAATGAAGTTACTTTCCCCGTCGTGTGTCGCAGAAACCATTATCGGCTCATATACCTCCACCGGACCAACGACATCCTGTCCTACACCAGTTGCCGAAACAGGTGGAACGCGGATCGTTTCGTCGGGGCTTCGGGGCTGACCGAGATAGAGTTCCCACTCACCGTCAGCACCAACCTCGAGGTGATAATCATCACTCGAGATTGGCTCTGCCGCAGCCCCCGAAACCTCCCCGATCTCGTTCACAAACTGATCGGGAAAGCCCTCACCTTCCACAAGGTCAATGGTGAAATTTGAGGTCCCATCTCGATGTTCGAACTGGGCAATTGTAAGGCCATTACCCAGGCTGAATTCGTCGGTGACCGTGCTTCCGTCTCCCTCAAAGTAATTCGTTCCAGATCGAAATAATGACGACCCTGTGCCGACCTCCGACTCTGCAATCGAGAGGAGTTCGCTCTCAGATGACCGTGGGGGTCCCTCGGTACCACCATCACCAGAGCCATCCGCAGTACCATCGTTATTGCCCGCGCTGCCATCACCAGTCGGCAGCGGTGGCGTATCATCCTCTGATCCCGTACAGCCAGCAACGGTCGTTCCGATACCCACCCCAGCCACCCCCAGTAATTCTCGGCGTCGCATATAACTAAACACTCAAAAGAACACAATTAGCGTTTCGGTGATCTATTTTCTATCTGAATATCGCTTCTTTCGCCTTCTGGATCCGTTTGAACTCAGACTCGTCAGGATCGTCGCCGCTATCCGCGGACATCGGGATGTCTGTCCGCGGCTTTGTATTTAAACTCTCGAGGGCTTAATGAGTTTCACGATCTTATTCAGGACGCACGGTGCGGATCCCAGTCGTATTTGATCCGTTCTTGTTCCTCCTCTTCACCCTTTGTCCACTGTTTGTACCGCCGCCAGAGCACCCGATATACCACAATCCCAATCATCAAAGCAACATATAATATAAACAGATCGGCCATCTCTGATAGGGAATTTATGCTTCCCAAATATGTTGCTGAATATCCTGCTACAGCTCCAATTAATAACGACTCTGATACTACTCGTTGATCTGGAAACAAACCGGGTTCGGACATTACTCTTTTGCATATACTTCTGATAGCCTTAAACAACTTGCATTTGACATTACAGCATATCAGAACTGTCGGAATCGGCCTGGATACGGCTTTGAGGGGTCGAGCGGAGGCGTTGGGTATGCGAGAAGCCGAACGCGAACGACTTGTGTTGAAACACGAACTCTCAGAACTGTATCTCCGGCTTCGCGATCACGACGTCTCGAGTATCGTCCGGCGACTGCAGAAGGGGTTCGTCGAGGGGGAGTTCCTGGCGCTTCGAGACCGCGGCCGCGAGGCGATCGTGTTCCGGAGTTCGTACCACGGGTTGGGGGAGATCGTCTGCTATCAAGTGAGGGATTCAGGACACACCGCGTGGGATGAGGTCGTCTGCTCGACGAACGATCCGACAGAGTGGCTCGAGCACCATCGCGACGAACTCGAGTGGGTACATTACGAGTGTCGGAGTAATGATTGATTCACGACCGGATTTACAAAACGCCTACGGATATTTCGAGGCCCGCCCCTAAATGTAAAACCAAACACTCAGCCAATAGTGTAGCTCAGTACTAAGTTAAACAAAAAGTATCAGAGGGAAACATCTTAGAGATCTATATCTCTCCGATTCAAAACTCCTATACTATCGACTGCTGGAATAGCAACAATGGGTTCTTCGAATCCCGTTATCTCCGCAACCGGAGGGAGATGGACTGTTATCACCCTCGGACTGATGTACATAGTTGCTGCAACGGGATGGGCGTTCCTCCACATAGTCGGAGGTGATCCATTTTTCAGTTTCATGATTGCTTCGCTGTTAATTGCCGGCCCAGGGTTTGTCTTACTCGCTGGCGGCTATCAATTACCTCGCGCTGATATCGATCCCGAACTTTATCCTCACGTCGCAGGATGGTGTATCGGTGGAATCGCACTGATGATTGGCATCCTCGCTGCCTATCACTTCCAACCGACAGGCAGTCTCAATAACCCGGACCAAAGTATTCTCATTCTATCGGCGCTCAGCAGCGTTGCCGGTTTTGGAGTCGGTACGCGTGATGCACGAGCAAAAACACGAGCGCTCGAACTCAACCAACGGAATCAGGAGCTAGAGGAACTCCAAGCGCAACTCGAGGAGTCCAACGAGCGACTCGAGCAGTTCGCCTACGCGGCCTCGCACGACTTACAGGAGCCGCTACGAATGATCACGAGTTATCTCAACCTCCTCGAGCGCCGGTATACGGACGATCTCGACGAGGATGGTGAGGAGTTTATCGAGTTCGCCGTCGACGGCGCTGAACGGATGAAAGAGATGATCGATGCACTACTCGAGTATTCGCGCATCGAGACACAGGGCGAACCATTCGAACAGGTCGATCTTGAGGAGATTGTCCGTGATGTACAGAAGAACCTGGAAATGCAAATTTCTGAAACGGATGCTACCATCGATGCCGATCCGTTACCCGAGGTCATCGCCGACGAGCGCCAGTTGCGCCAGGTCTTCCAAAATATCGTGAGCAACGCGATCGAGTATAGTGAGGATGGGCCACCACAGGTTCACATCTCGGCCGACCGAGATGGCATGAAGTGGATCGTCTCAGTTCGAGATGAGGGGATTGGAATCCCGCGTGAGAACCAAGCGGATATCTTCGATATATTCCAGCGACTCCACACCCACGAAGAACACGCTGGAACCGGGATCGGTCTTGCCATCTGTAAACGAATCATCGAGCGCCATGGCGGAGACATTTGGGTCGAATCCGAGCCAGGCGGGGGATCAACTTTTTTCTTCACACTCCAATCGAAGTGAGATCGGCGCGTCTATCTGCGGGCATCGGGTATCTGGCCGCGGTTTCGGATACAACCCCCACAGACAATTCGGAACTGTCGGAATCGGCCTGGATACGGCTTTGACCCCTCAAGCGAACGCGTTGGTATGCAGCAAGCTGAGCGCGAACGGCTGGTGCTCAAACACGAGCTCTCAGAACTGTACCTCCGGCTTCGCGATCACGACGTCTCGAGTATCGTCCGACGGCTGCAGAAAGGGTTCGTCGAGGGGGAGTTCCTGGCACTTCGAGATCGCGGCCGCGAGGCGATCGTGTTCCGGAGCTCGTATCACGGGTTGGGGGAGATCGTCTCGTTTCGCGTGCGGGATTCGGGGCATACTGCGTGGGATGAGGTCCTCTGCGCGACGGACGATCCGACGGAATGGCTCGACCACCATCGCGACGATCTCGAGTGGGTGCATTACGAGTGGCGCAGCGTTTGATTATGGTGTCGTCTTCTAACATTACAATACTGAAACATAAGTTAGTGTGCTCTCATCACGCAGTTACTGATGCTGTCTGTTATCAAGAATAGTGCTCATTACTGCGTTGCAGTGAAGTTTGTGCTATTTTCGTCAGTCTATCAGCTTGTCATTGTGCTCAATGATGAGATCACCGGAGGACAGTTAATTAGAACGGTGGATTTTGGTTGAATTTCTCAGTAAATAGAAAATTTCACCATTGTCGTGTCTGTCTTGAGATGTTTTAACAAGAAATCGGGAAGACGTTCAAAGACACCCATGTTATAATTGTTCGTATCAATAATCCGTATCTGTGGATCATATACATTCAAATCTCGCTTTGCGTCAACTTTGAGAGTGAAAAAGAATCGTACATTGTCTGCCTCTTTAGCAGATAATGTATTGGTCTCCTCGTCGTAATCTGAATTATCAGGACGGCCAGCTCCCGGATAAGCTTCCAATGGGTAATCTGAGTCAAATTGGATGCTATACGAATCTACCGACGGATCAAATAAGACAGTAACCCTAATTTCGACGTTTCCTCCATTTTCACCAACATATATATGATCACGATGGTTCGCCCGTGCTGCTAGATTTCCTTTTGGATATAATTGCTCCCAATCCACCTTCACATTAAATGGCCTAAATCTAATAAAGAAATAAATAGCAGGTGCTAAAAGTGTGAATACAGCTATTAGTTTTATGGATAATGCCCATGCTTCAGGCACAATAGAAGAGATGATCCAAAATACGGAAGATAGTGGAGACGTGACCTTGAATAGAAGAGAACTCGTATACTGTTTTAAGAAGAGTGCTAATTTGCGAAGAATGTAATATCTTTGCCAGATCGGATCTGTGCTATACATTCTATTCTGAAATCGCGGTTTCAAAGGCTTGAACGGCGATACGTATGTCTTCATAAGAACAAGAATCGATTTTCAATTTTCCATCAAAATAGTTTACATCAAAACTGTCTTCTTCTGATTCGAACTTAACTATAGCTGAATCTACTGGGTAGTTGCTCACCGCTTTATTGAATGAGACACCAGACGAACCATTTTCTTCAAACGAAACACGTTGGACACCTCCAAAGGGGGTGACAACCTCAATCCTCTGAGGATGTCCAAACAGAATGAAGTCCCATAATGTGCTTACTTCGGGGACAAACCTTTTCTTGACATTTATCTCGGGTTTTAAACTATTTCTGGCTTCCCGAAATACTTGATCAATGTCCGCAGAATCGTTAGAGGAATGGATAATTATTAAGCCAGACCCTTTCCTAATATCGATAACTCCTTTAGTGGTTTCGACGGCTCCAAAACCGGATGAAGGAGTATATTCAAACTCAGTCGAAGAAATCTCTTGATCTGATAAGTTATATCCTGTGAAAAAAGCATCTGGATCTTGGGACTCCCAAGAGCTGACCGTAATTGAATCTCCGAAATAGTCGCCACTAGATGTCCATTCATCGAGCCCGGTCACCTCTCTAATTCCCACTATAGACATCTCACATTCCTATTTGCAGATACAGGTTCATCTGCTATACGGTTTTGCTATATGACTGTTAGTCATTGTCCTCATCTGGTTCATACACTTCAAACTCAAAGTCGTAGTTGGATGGGTCCTCATTTCGTAGTTCGGCGTACCGATGTACAAGGCCAGTAAAATTAAAAGCATAATTTGCGCCCATCCTGTTCGCTTCATCGTGGAGATCCTTGAAGTACCTTGGATGTGGATACTTGTCCTGTTGTGAAGACTCTGTCCATTCGCGGTATTCGCTTAACAGTTCAGACAAGAACAAATTAGATATCAATGCTCGCTTGAGTTTAGATGAGTCACTAAGATCTCTGTTTGCATACAAACGAACGCGTCCATCCGAATGAAATTTCACATTTATTTCATATTTGTCATCAAGAGTGAAATCGCCTTCAAGCATTGCAATATCCATGTCTTTGAGAATTCCGGCTAAGATTGGTAATGATTGGGAAATGTCATCCGATTGATCGACTTCCGCGTCACGACCGAAGTCTGCGGGATCACCACCTGTGATTTCACTTGCACGAAGTTGATCTATTGCTATATCTGAATTGAGGGGCTCTGAGTGTTTGTCCTTAAGAACCAGCCATAATAGAAATTCCTCATCAAATTCATGATAGGTGAAATCGACGTTTTCTCCAAGGGATGTGTTTACTTTTGGAGTGACTTCTTCAACTCTCGTCTTAGCTCCTTGAACAAATATAGTTTGAGGATAATCCCAGTAAAGAAAGACGCTACGTGTCTTTCGTTGGAACGCCTCTCCATGCTGTGGTTTTCCATCATCATCATATCTCACAACTTCTACTGGATCGTTGGGATATTCCTCGTATCGGTACTCTATACCAATTATCTTTTTTGCAACATCTTTCAATTCAGAGGGGAGAGATTCTTCCTCAGAGTAATGTTCTAGATCAAGGTTGATACGCCCGGATCCTTCGGCTCCGGGATTTCCACGCTCGAACTCAGCAAGATTGTCGATAATTTGATTTTTTAATTTTCCCGGCTCATCCTTTTTTACATCTGTTCGAATGATACCGTTGAATACCAACTCCCCACCATAGTCAAACTCCTCTTCTTCGCTTTCGCCTTTCTCCTCTTGAGTTGTTTCTGACATTTTATTCTGTGTACTCGAGAACGTTTTCGATTAAGAACTCTGCAAAATCATTCGATTCGTAGTTACTCGGTTGATAGAGTTCAACGTAGCCGCTCTCACTCATCGTAATCTTGATCACATATTCTCCATCTTCGTATTGTATACCTAATTGATTGAGCTGTGAGCGCTCTAAAACGTCTCCAATCTCACCATCAGAAAAAACATCTTCTCCGTATACGACCCCCTTTTCTGCATTACCAAGGTTACCGTAGAATCCAACTTGCCAAGGGTCAACCCCTTCAGCAGTGTAATACTCCTCGGCATACGAATTCAAATCAATTGACGACCGAGACACATTTGACATGCTGTACTCATACGATAGAAGATCGAAAACAAATTGACCTCTACCGCTCTCCACCACAACAAATCTGTCTGGAACTATTACAAACTTAGTGTACTTTCCTTTCTTTAGAGGTTCATCTGAAACAACGATTTCCCCCGTCTTATCATCAATTTGGACAGAGGTATTGTCTTCGACTTCTTGAGTAGCGGCTTGACCACTGAGAACTTCATCTCCTTCAGAAGTATAACTGGTTTCTGTGATTTGAAACGAGTGAGTGAATTTCTGCCCATCCTTCTCGAAAGTGTCGTGAAACGACGATATGTCGTTTAGTTCCCCACTTACTAAACCTATAACACCGGCTTTCATATCCTCCTGTTAATACTTTAGACGTATATTTGTTACTGTTAGAACGAATTTCAATCGATGCATCATGATGCATTCGCGAGATGCGAGTAGTTATTCTATATTATTGTATGCTCTGTTAGTAGGAATTTACTCAGGCGTCTCTGATTTGTTCTTTAAATTTCTTGACTCTCAGTATTAACACTATAAACGACTAGCTCAAAGACCTCCCGTGGTTCAAAAAGGTATTACCGGAGGTAGAATCCGTCGTCCGCGAGTTATGTTTGGTCCGCTGGTCAATTCAATCGGGTACCAGCGTCTACGTAGGCGTTACTCCTCGTGATCACGACCTGGCACGGACCGATTTCGCGGGGCGTCTCATTGTTGTGTTCCATCGCAATGTCGAAGGACTTGAACAATTCGGCGCAGTCAAGGCATGGGTACTCATTCTTCATTAGCCTCCGGTATCTTCGATTCATTGATTGCGTACATTCCATGGCCTAACGGTTCAACAATGTCATCCTGCTTCAGCCGACCGAGCCGTTCGCGGACATACTGGGCAGAATAGCCAGTTTGCTCAGCAATTAATGGCGCATTCGCGCGCCCTTCCCGAAGCACGTCCACGATAGCCCAATCTGCATTGCGCATGTCGTCAGCATCCATGAATTCGGTTGTTATACTCATCGGTGAGTGATAAGTCACGGGCAATGGCCTAAAACCTATTGGCAATAACCCACAACCAATAGGTTTAAGCCACTGCCGAATAGACTATGAAGTAGAGACGCAGGGTGGCCGGGAAAACGATTCTCGGCCGGCTGCTTAGAACAGCCGACCTGTGTCCTGATACAGGACAATGAGTATTCAGACGCGTACCCACGAAACGGTTTCGGAAGTTGAATCGGAAACGGAAACCACCCAAGTCGACCTAAGTGCGGTCGCTGGCGAGCACACGGCAATGGCCGATCAGCTCCCAGATTTCGACGTTTTTCACGTTGCACGACAGGCCGCGACGGACGCCCTCGAGACCGCGGTTACGGAGGCGATCTGAAATGGCGATTACCTCGAAAGACGTTCGCGAGGAGGACGCCGAACCGCGCCTAGAAGACGAGTTCCACGCGGAGGCTCTCGAGATCGAACGTGCGAAGACGGCCACCCAGCAACCAGTGCGGGCCGACGGCGGCACGGACCACGCCGAGCTTCGCGAGGGCGAGACTCGAGACGACGACAACCTACACGCGCGGCGAACCCAGGAAATGAAAGAGACCGCCGAAGCCGAACTCGAGGACGAACCGATCGACGTCGGTGATCAAGTTGAGGACCGCGAGGACTTCGATGCGACGATGGTCGTCGTCCGAACCCCACTCGAACCGGCCAACGAGGTCGACGCCCGGAACGGAAAGACCGTCGCGGAGTGCAACCCAGAGTATCCGGAGGATGACGACGTCGTCGTTGTGAAGTTCCCAAAACGGACGAGCGTCAACCTCTCGTCGCTCCAGGGCTACGCGTTCCCGCGTTCGCGGGTTCGGATAACGTCTCGCGTCCACGATCGCGATGGAGGTGACAACTAATGTCGACCGAAACAGACGACACCGCCGTCGCCGGCGCGCTCGAGGGCGAGACCGTCGACGGGACTGTGCTGCCGCGGTCGTTCCTCGTCGAAGGGGCAGGCCCGGTCACCGTCGTTCGCGAACACGATGACGTCACCGAGCGCACCGAGGGGAAGATCTCGATTTCCCGACGACTCGAGACGCTCGAAGCGTTTGCAATGTTCTGGTATTACCGGGACCTCAAGAACTGGAAGCGAAACGCGATTCGGGAAGTCCTCGAGGACCACGAGGACGGCACGACTCGCTACATGATCAGCGACGAACAACTCGAGCAGTGGGATGTTCAGGTCGACGGCCGAGCGGAGGCGTTCATCGGCGTCGCCGAGACGATCGTCGAAGACGAGGTCGCCGACGACTTTGACGCACCGAACCAGCGATTCCTCGCCTACAGCGAGAACCCCACTGGACGGGACGTCGACGAGCTGACGCTCGAGTTCTCGAAGGACCTCAAAGCGTCGCCACTCTGGGGCCCAGGTGTGCGGCTCACCGAGCTCGTCGTTCGGCACGCCGAGCGCGACGACCTCGGGCACTGCGTCGAAGCGCTGCTCGAGGAGGTCGAAGGCTGATGGCGGTCGCCGAATCTCCACAAGCCAATCTCGGCGATCGCGAACAGCGCGCTTTGGAACAATACCTCACCGTCCTCGAGGAAGATCCGCGCGTTAGGGGTGCCGACGATCTGTTCCTGGTCGTATCCGAGAGCGGGTCGGAGTACCTTGTCGATCTCGACGGCCTCTCGAACTGCGAGTGCCCGGACTCGACATACAGGAACATAACCTGTAAGCATATCCACCGAACGCTGTTCGCAACGGGGCGACGACCGATCCCCGTCAGCGTCGATCGCGACGACGTCGACGAACAACTCGGACACCACGTCTCTGGTGAAATCAGGTGGTCCGAGTGAGTGTACAGACGTCGAATATCGACGTCGCTACCGAAGCTGTGCAATCACATCCAGTGGTCCAGGACGCTCGAGTCGTCGATGACCACGCTGGGCTCGAGACCCTTGAAATCGTCTTGCTCGAGCATGTTGATCGAGTACCACCGGCCGTTCTTCGTCAGCTTGGAACCCATGACTGTGGAATCAAAGCAGCCACGCCACAGGGCGACCACCTGTTTGTTGAGGTAAAATGAGCCGCGACGCACTTGCACGTGATACGGAGTACCAGATTATCCGGAGCGAGACACCGGTTTGGGACGACGGGTTCAAGATCGGCGAACCGACCGGAGAAATCGAGTGTTGTGGGTGTGGTCGATCGGCGATGAACATCGACGAGATACCTCACCGCAAAGACTGTACCCAGCGTTGGGCGAAAACCGACTTCTGGCGTAATCGGTTCAACGGTTAGTCGGCCAGAATATTCGGAAATACAAGTAGTCTTTTTAGTGGACCAAAAGAACGTGGCAGATATGATCGCCGATCCGCGGGTGTTCGATGACGAGTTCGTCCCACCCGATCTACTCCACCGGGAGAACGAGATCGAACAGCTTCTCCGACGGTTTACGACCCGACACCCGACGGAATCGGATGTCCTCATTTCGGGACCCAGCGGGGTCGGGAAGACTGTCCTTGCGCGAACGGCGGTTGACCACCTCGAGACACAAACAGATGTCACGCGAGTGTTCGTCGACTCGCTCGGGAGAACAACCGGCGGCGTCCTCCGGGCGATGCTTGAGCAACTCCCTCGAGGTGCAGATGACGTTTCCCAGACGCTCCCGACGCGGGACGTCTGTCGGGAGATCCGCGAGGCGATCACCGGCGAGACGATCGTCGTCCTAGACGAAGGCGACGACCTCCCCCATACGAACGCAGTTGGCGAACTGCTCGCGATGGCCAACGTCACGGTCGTTGTAATCGTCCACGATGGGACCGACTGGCTTTCTCGTTTAGATGTCACCGATGGGCACCGCCTTGACCAGGGCCATCTCGAGCTTGGACGCTACGGTGTCGACGAACTCGCAGACATCCTTGAGCGGCGTGCGCTTCAAGGCTTACACGGCGATGTCGTCTCCCGAGCCCAACTCGAGGCGATCGCCAACGAGGTCGCCGGCGTTGCTCGCTACGGCATCCAGTCACTGCGATCCGCAGCGATACTCGCCCACGAACGCGGCCACCGGCGGATACGTGATCGTGATGTCGATGACTCCTATGAGCACGCCCGCCACCGAATGCGAAAGTTGAACCTGAGTTCGTTGCCGTTCCACCACCAGGTGCTGTATGCGATCGTCCACGAAGCTGAAGAGCTCTCGGCATCGGAGTTGCACGACCACTATGACGCTGTTTCGGAGGAGATCTATGCTGGATCGCCACCACAGCCACTCGGAGAACGCGCTCGCCGCGGGAAGCTCTCGAAGCTCCAGGAGTACGATCTCATCGACTATGATGGCCCGACGCGGGATCGGCTCTACTGGATACTTGACCAGAATGTCGATCCGAGGGTCGAGTTGCCAGAACCAGTCTCGTCACACTAGTGGACGCTTCGTTTGAATGTGTTCTGGGAGCGTATCAGTCGTTAGAATAGATTTCCGCTCGTATCTCACTGAGCACGTCATAGGCGTCGTCCCTATCAGTTATCCACACTTCCGCTTGATCAGCAGTCACATATTCAAGAGGCATTTCATCATTCGCCGCCATCTCATCGAGTACTGTCTCGATATCGGTATCGTACCCGGTCCCCAGAAATTCGAGGTGTGGGACCGGCATTGGTGTTCCAGTCATTGCGTTACTGACACACCCCGTTGAACGAAGGTGGTGCAAAATATCTGCTTTTATGACCTTCTTCTCCTCCATTCAGTACTATCTTGGTTCTTCTATCACTGCTACTTTACTATTGCTAGTAACCTGGCTACATGAGATAACGCAACTCGATTGCACAGCCGCAACAGTTTAGACTCGTGGTGACAAAATACCACTGTGACTACCCCATGAGTGGACCAGATCCCAGAGCGTATACCGACAACTCGGCGTTCGTCCGGTTGCTGGAAACCGAAGGACGGGTTCGCATTCTGGATGTCCTTCTCCGGCGGCCGCAGGCATCACTCACCGCCGGAGAGATCTCGGAGCTCGCCGGGTTCGATACCTCAACGTTTAGCCGGAACAAAGGAGAACTTGAATCGTTGGATATTGTCGAGAAGGACTTCGATAATGGGCAAGCGGTGTACTCGCTCAACACCGATAGTGAGATTGTGCAAGTCCTCGGTGAAGCGCACACAGAACTTGCTCGGTTCGATCCTGAGGTCATTGAGAAGACGCACAATTGGGACGACCGTCAACTCAAAAAAACGCTTGCGCAAATGGATAATTTGGAAGGGGATACCGAGGAGGATGCTGATGAGGAAATCAGTCTTGCAAAAACGCTCATACACAAAACCGAAAGTGCTGAAGTATGACAATTCAAAAAGACATCGGTACCCCGTCAAAATCACCCATCCATAGTCTCGGTTTTATACACGCAGACACCGGCGAGAAAGTTGCAGAGTTTATTGAAAAACAGGCGGTGGTGGTTCCGGAAAGGGGTGATTCAATAAGGCTTGGGCATCTCATAGCCAATAATGAAGAGCAAGTAGAATCATATCCTTCTGACAACTATATTGTGGAAGACATCACATATTCGTATGATCTCATAGACCGTCCAGACCACAGCGACCGGTTATCAGTTACTATTCTTATAGAAGTGACGCCCGACGATTGATCGGTTCACCACCAACGACATTCGGAATTGAAAGGGGGTTTAAAGCAATCACCATGCCAACCAGCGGTTGTCATGTCGACTGCAAAACAAACGATCGATGTCGACCTCCGCACTGACATCGACGCCGAGCTCCCCGCGGAGGTGCCACGGGTGGTTACCCTCGAGATCGAGTACGGCGACGAAACCGAACGGACGGTGACGATCGATTACGGGCAAGAAGAGTGGACATTCGAGTTCGTCGAGGGCCAGTGTACCGACCGTGATCCGCCAACGCGGCCTATCCCTCAGTGGATCAACGAAGCACTCAGAGTTGTGGAAGCAGAGATTCGGTGAGAACAGATGTCAGTCTTCGACATCCTCGACCGGGTCCAAGTCACCGGCATCGAGCTCTTCGTTGAGGTACGCCTCTCCCGTTTCCGTAATTCGGTAGAGACCGCGAGAAATCTTGGTGACAAGACCGTATCGAGCCAACATGGGGAGGCGGTTACTCGCGTGTCCCGCAACAGGACCACCAAAATCCTCGACCGCTTGTGGTGTGAGATTCCCTTCCTCGCGAAGCAACTCCAGAATCCGATCATCGCTGGGAACCATCCAATCCGCATCTCTTCGCATCGTATCTCCAGTATTTACTGTCAAACTCATAGTGTTCCCGATTAGTATCCAATAGTGAAAGATACGCCTTAACCGTTCTGGGGTTCTAAGTATAGACTTAGTAATTCTCAGTAAGGATTATGTAAATGGAGTCGTATACTATGAATTGGAAGTCAGAATATTGGGCATGAAAACGCCCACCGTGCTGGCACACGGCGGACTGGCTTCCGAATCCCATCACGAGGATTTCGAAAGCATGCACAACGAGTACACCGGGGTAAAAAGAGATTACCCCACAGAGCGCAGTACC
Source organism: Halostagnicola alkaliphila (assembly GCF_055379965.1). Taxonomy (NCBI): domain Archaea; kingdom Methanobacteriati; phylum Methanobacteriota; class Halobacteria; order Halobacteriales; family Natrialbaceae; genus Halostagnicola; species Halostagnicola alkaliphila. The sequence continues at coordinate 2,015,711 of NZ_AP043826.1, forward strand.
GCTGGCCGCAACCGCGGCCAAGATGACTCTCCAGCGAGCGACAGTTCTTTGGAAAAACCACCGCGCGAAGACGCGGCAGTACAGACGGGAGGTTGTTCAGGCCAGCGACCCCGTCTAGGTGACCCGTCCGAACGCGACGCGGATAACGCTATCCCATCGGCGTATCTGGCCGGAGCACTCGAGCGCGCTGACCGCCACGATTCGGTGTTCTTCTACGGGGTGCACGTATGAGCGTCGTTGGAAGGGTCGTCGGCGGCCTGCTCGGCACCGAACCCGATCACACTCCCAAGACACCACTCGAGATCGACGACGTATCGCTCATCGTCGACAACGAACGGCGGCGGCTCACACTGCACGCACTCGAACGTGCCGACGAGCCGATCCCGCTAGGCGACCTCGCCGAGATCGTCGCCATGGGCGAGCTCGAGAAGCCGCCCGCCCAGGTCAGCGGGAAGGAACGCAAAGCCACCTACATCGCACTCTACCAGACGCACCTTCCGCGCCTCGAGCGCATCGACATCGTCGCGTACGATCGGATGGCCGATGGCATCGAGAAAGGCACGGCGTTCGAACATGCCCACCGAATCCTCGAGGCCGTCTACACCGAGGTCGAGGGCACCGAACAGATCGATGGAGGCGAGCGACGATGACCTCGGTCAACTCCTGGTACCCCGAACCCGTCGAGATGGACGGCCCTGGCCTCGAGTGGGGACCGGTCCAGTGGGCCAAAGTGGGCACGTTCTCCGACGACGAGCACCCGCAACTCGGCGACAACGAGCGCCGATTCTACACGATCGCCATCCGTCGTGGGTGGTCAGAGGAGACCGACGCCGCCTCGATCGCGGTGCTCGGTGTCACTCGGGATCTCGAGAGCGGCGTCGAGACCCGCTACCGCGCCGACAGTGAGAACTGGACGCCGGTTGATCGCGACGGCATCCCACCATCGGTGTGCAAACGACCACCGAGGGATTCGAACATCCCGGTAGCGCGGAAGGCAAAGTTCCGTAGTGTCCTCGAGCGCGCCCACGACCGTGGTAACAACCCCGTCGACACGCGTTCCGACAGCGCTAGCGAACTGCGCGCCGACGGCGGCACCCGCGAATCCGAGCAAGTCGATCGCGCCGTTCGCGAAGCCGCGACGCTCATCGACGCCGGTGACTCGAAACGCGTCGCCATCAGCTACGTCGTCAACGAGTACGAACTCGAACACCGCCGGGATGACATCCACCAACGCGTTCGGGATCGACTCGAGCACAAGGTGGTCGCCGACGGTGGTCGTGATGCGTTCCTCCGTGGTGAGTGCCACTACTGCGACGTCTGCTCAACGCCGTTCGAGACGCTGGGCGAGTTGATTCGGCACGACTGTCAGGACCAACAGCTAGTCGCCGACGGCGGTCGGCCCGAACACCACGCAAGCTGTGATGACTGTTCCTGGACGTACCGCGACACCGACCTCGTCGACGTCTCCGACGAGATGGAACGCCACGCACGAAAGGAGATGCATGATGTCGACCTTGAGCGGGCGGTCGCGACCGACGGCGGTAACGCTGTGGGCAGTACTGAGCGCCTAAAGCAAGAACAGGGTGTTACGACAGAGTATCAAGTAATGCTGACGCTGGAGCGAGGGTCTAAGCACATTTGGGCAGGACGGAGAATGACATACTGTAGTCCTGCTCCAACCTCAGAAGAAGAAGCGGTAGAGCTGACGAGACAGAAGCACGATGGCGAAATAGAAGAAATCCGTGGTGTAGAGACGCAAGAAGTCCCCGCGCCAGAGAAGTGGCCTGATGATGACCCACGTAGGCGGTATGTGGACACGGATACCAAACGCGACGGGGGTGTCTAGTGATGTTCTACCGCGTACGCTTCCACCTCGCGAGGCTGCTCGCGATGGCGATCTGCGAGCCGAAACTCCGACTCGGAAAGCGTCGTCACGACAACTACTGCGACCGCTGTGGCGAGTACTGCGGGTGCTACTACGCCCAGAAACTCGCGTTCCCAATCGAGAGCTTCGAGCCCGACGCTTCCTCGAAATGGGAGAAGCTGCGGGCGATGTGGAACGCCGAGTACACCCGCGTCTGCATCGAGTGTAGCGCCGAACTCGAATCAGCAGCTGAGAACTCCACTGGAATCGAAGGGGGTGACCGGCGGTGAGCGAGATCATCCCCGAGGACTTCGACCTCAAACACGCCCGCCAAGCCCCGTCGACGACACCACACAAGGAGCGACCACGCTGTCCCGAGTGTCGACAACTCGCGGTCAGGAAGAAAACAGGGAAACCGACGGGGGTCCCCCAAGGCGACGGCGACTACTACTGTAATCGCTGCGGGGCGCAGTTCGACGAGCCCGTGTACGGTGAGTACGATGAGTGACGCCGCCGACGGGCTTCGTCGCTTCGCCGACGTCGTCGACGCATTCGGCGAGACGCCGATCGACGTCGACAGCGCTCAGCTGCTCGAGGCCGACGCAAACGAGCTCCGCGGACAGCTCACCGTCACCGTTCGCGAAGACGACCTCGAAGGCTTCGGTGTAACCACCGAACCCGACGATCAGCACGAGGAGACTGACGAGGGCGAGAAGGACACTCTCGATCATACCGTCACCGAGGACCTCGAGCGGGCATACAACGAAGCGGGCGGCAATATCAGCGCTGCCGCCGAACGCTTCGAAGTCGGGTACGGTGCAGTCTACCGTCGGATGACCGACCACGACGTTCACGAAACTGACAGTGACGAGAACGGCACCTCCACCGAGGACGATCCCGAGCCAGAGTCAGAGGCACACGACCTCGAGGAGGACGCCGCGGACGACGCGCCGGCGGGCACCGGCGACGACGTCCAGGACGAGAGCGACGAGATCACTGTCGACGCCGTTGACGGCGGAAGGGATGAACCCGATATAGAGCTCCCGGACGGGGTGACAGCCGCGGACGTCCGGGTCGCGACCGACGAACGCGAAGGACTCGGAGACGTTGCCGACGACCTCGGCATCACGAGAGGCCGTGCGCGAGCGATCACGGTCGCACTCGACTGCTATGGAGATGTTCGGGACATCCCAGGAGGGCGACGATGAGCCAACGCGAGTGCTCCGTCTGCGGGCAAGAACTCGAGAGCCCGCTTGCCGGGCCTGCTCACGCACGGAAACACAAAAACAAATTCGAGGAACTGACCGGACGGCGACCGGATGACTACAGGGAGGTCCAGGAGCAGTTCAACGACGGCGAGGTTCCCGGCGACGTCGACCTCGAGGCCGGGTCGCCGACGACGCTCGAGCAGTTCGTCGACGGGCGAGCACAGCTGAACCCACTCCAGGGACTCGTCCTGGTCACGATCGTGTCGGCAGCCCTCTTACTCTCACTCCTGTTCGCCGAGGGGGTGGTGTTCGCGTGATGGCGAGTGTCGAGGATGTCGCCGATCGCGAACGCCGGCGTGCGGCTGAGCATGCGGTCGGCGAGATCCCTGACCACGTCCAAGACCGGTGGCCCGATCGGGCGCTCATCGACGACATCGATGTCGACCAGGCGTGGCGCGAGGCCGATCCGATTCACTACCCGAGCGCGCACCTCGGCGCAGTCGCGCGTTACCACCGTCGAAGTGATACCGTCATTCTCGCCCGACAGGGCGCGATCACGACGTGCATCGAGCTGATGGATCGACCGTGGTCCGAGCGCATCTACATCCGTAATCAGGTGAGCGACAAATGAGTAAATCTGCTACCCCAACCCCCGACGAACCCGCTGATGAGCTGACCGACGACGAGCGAGAGCTGTTCAAACGACTCGCAGACCATTACGACAATGAGGTGGGGCGCATCTTCGAGATCGCGCTTCAGTCCTCGACGGACAGCGAGGAGGCCAACTCATGAAGCTCGTCACGCTCCATAACGTGGGGCTTATCCTCGAGCGTTCGCCGGCCACTGATAAGGTCACCGCGCCGGTCGGGGTCGTTTTCGTCGACGATCTCGTCGTCGATCCGTTCTTTGAGCATGTCGACCAGCTGCTTGGCCTCGAGGTCGAGACTGAACCGGCAGTGGATGCAGAAATCTCGGTCGTGGGGCGTCTTCTCCCCGCAGCGAGGGCAGGTAACCGGAGCGACCTCTTCGGTCGTGTCCTCGGTGTCAACCTCGAGGCCGTGCATGGCCGCGTATTCCTTCTCCTGGGTCTCACCGGAGAACTTCGCGACGTACCGCGAGATGACAGGCGAGCCACGAGCCCGTCCCTGCCGGTCTTCGATGAACGCCTGGGACTTGTCGCGCATCGAGAGCCAGTAGGCGTTCGACTTTCGCAGATTGGTCGGCGTGACCGGCTTCTGGACGTCGGCTCGAGCAGCGGACTCCTTGAAACACTGGAGGAACCGCTGGTAACTGAGCCGGCCGGTGCTGTTGAGCTTCGACCAGAGGTAGTCGTCGCGACCGCCGGGATGTTCGTTCAGCCAGCGGTTCACGTACGGCGTCGCGAAGATCAGATGGACGTCGTGCTCGCCCCGCTTCCCGTCGACGCGGACCTTGGTCGAGTGTTCACCGTCGGTGACGTCACCGACCGTCATGTCGTAGAGCTCGCCACCCCGGAATCCACCCTCGAACTGCAGGGCGATGATCGCCTTGTCGCGCGGGTTGCGGGCCATCTCGATCATCGGCTTGACGTCGTGCTCGAGGTCGAGCATGTCCGCTTCGTCGGGCTCGGGATCGTAGTCGCGGGTGGTCTTCGTCGAGATCCAGTCGTGCGTGTCGGGGATCTCGTCGTCACGAGTGACGTGCTTGGCGAGCAGTCGGAACGCGACGCGGTAGTCGCGGTTGGTTTCCTGGGATCCGTCTTCGACGTCGTAGGTGTCGTGGATCCAGCGGACGACTGTCTTCGCCGCGTCCTTGGCCTCGTAGAAGGGGTCGCCGTCGACGTCGCTGTCCTCGAGGATGGACTCGTGGAGCTCGGCATCGGCGTGCTCACTCATTCGGACGAGATGCCGGAGGAGCTTCTCGTGTCGGTGGTGGCCGTAGTCCTCCCGTCGGAGTCGGAGTTCGTCGCTGAACTCGAGCAAGAGTTCGCGATCGACGTCGGAGCCGCCACGATCGCCCTTCGTGAGCTTCTCACGGAGGACTTCGACGCCGCGTTTTGGGTCAGGAGCCATGACTATTCATTCAAGCTGACGATGTTAAGGGTTTGGCTGAGATCCCTCCACCGGCTTTCTTCCGGCGAACAACTTCGTGAGCCGGGAGGCTGTCTTGGAGGGATTTGGATCAGGGAGGGGCGTGCTCCGACCGTGGTTCGCAATCCCCCACCGGCTTTTATCGAATTGCTCACAATCCAATAACTCGGGGTCCTGGACTCCCGACGCATGCAGCGATTAGTTTCCATTCTGAATAGTTGGAAGTAGCTAGTCAATGAACGTGATACCGGTAATCTCGAACCGTGCCCCACCTTCAGTTCCCTCGAGTGCGCGAACATCCCACCCGTGGGAGTGGGCTACTTGCTCGACGATCGAAAGTCCGAGGCCAGTTCCATCACCGACAGATGAATAGCCGATCTCGAAGATTTGGTCGAGTTCCTCAGGCGGAATTCCGGGACCAGTATCTTCGATAGCAAAGCCCGTTTCCATCGGTTCGACTCGGACGGTGATGTCCGGCCCTCCGTGCTCGATCGCGTTTCCGAACACGTTCTCGAGCAATTGGCAGAGCCGGTTATAGTCTGCCTCGATAGTCGATGAGTCCCTGTCATCGATACAAAGTAATTCACCTCCGGCAGTCTCACCGTTAACAATAGTCCAGGCATCTTCAACAGCTTTCCAAAGAGAGACAGGTTCGGTTTTACCGATGCCTCGTCCCCGCTGAGTAAGCCATAACACGTCATCGATGAGACGTTTCATTCGATCGTGTGCGTCCGCAATCGCTTGATGGTACTCGTTCTCGCGCTCTTTTTGAGCGAGTCCCAAGTATCCGTTGGCCAAGTTTAACGGATTTCGAAGGTCGTGAGAGACGACACTGGCAAACTCGTCGAAATTATCACGTTCACGCCTGAGTTTCTGCTCGCGCTCCTTTCTCTCGGTGATATCGGTTGCCACACCGGCGATCTCCACGGGAACTCCCCGCTTGTCAGTAACCAGTTCGAGTCGCGATTGAACCCACCGGACTCCCCGATTCGGGTGTTGGACACGGAACTCTTGTTCTACCGGCCAGTCAACCACCCCGTCCTGTTGATCTGTTATCTCCTCGACTATCTTGCTCCGATCGTCGGGATGGAGATAATTCATCCACGATTCGGGATCCTTGTATGCTTCCTCGGGTGTGATCCCGTAGACATCCTCGACAGCAGGATTTGCATACAGTGTCTCCGAGTAGTCTGTCGTGACGAAAAAGAAGGCATCACGCACATGTTTGCCGAATCGCTCGAATCGATCATGTAGTGACCGTAATTGTTGTTCGCGCTCTTTCTGTTCGGTAATATCACGGACGTACCCCGCGATCCGGCTCACAGTTCCGTCCTCGAAGATAGGTTTTCCCTCGCTTCGAACCCACCGTAGCGCTCCGTCTGGACGAATTACCCGATACTCGATCTCATCTGACTCGCCGGCCGCGACCGTTTCCATGGAACGGGTTACAATCTCGCGATCTTCGGGATGAACGTACTCCAGAAACACTTCGGGGTTGGATTTCACTTCGAGGATCGAACCACCCCAAATATCTTCGTACGCCGAATTAACGAACAGCAGTTCACTCCAATCGCTGTTGAACATGAATAGGATATCGTCAGACCGTTCAGCAAGCTGATGTAATTTCTGCTTAGTTTCTTCAAGCTCGTTTTGTGATCGAGACTGTTTGACGACGTTTCCGATCCGATTCGCGAGTACCGTGTACTGACTGGTACCGGGCCCCTTTTGAAGATAGTCCGTCACACCTGCAGAAATCGCGTCACTGGCCACTTCCTCGGAGCCTTTTCCGGTATAGAGAATAAACGGCAGATCAGGATATTCCTCTCGAACGGCTTCAAGAAACTCAATACCGTTCTGCTCAGGCATATCGTAATCAGAAACGATGCAATCAACATCGTACTCGGCAAGGCATTCCAGACCGGCGTCTGCAGCGGTTGCGGTTTCGACGGAAAGTCGGCTATCCTCACGTTGAAGGAAGGTAGCAATCAGGTCGGCCAAACTCGAATCGTCGTCGACGTGAAGAACTAGTATCTCCTCTTCACTACCACTTACCATCTCTCTTTATAACTGGTGGCATGGCCCTGTTGTTCTTTCGGCCACCCATTCTCCGACGTACGAGAGTTGTTCGAAAAACGAAAGCGCAGCTTCTGAGACGGTCTACGACCAGATCCATCTCTGCACCAGATCACTCGGTTTTCGGACCCAGCAGTGGTGACAAAACAATCCTCACGCGGGAGGCAGTCAATCACTTCGAGAGACGGACTGATCACGCGAGTGTTTGTCGACTCCTGCTAGAAAACAACGGGAGGAAGTCTAACCGCGCTTCGCTGAGCGTGTCGACGAACGGAATCCGACTGACGAGTAGGAGTAGATATGAGTACCTGAAGATGGAGTGTACTCTCATGGAACGACGACACTTCGTTGCAGGGGCGCTCGCGGCAACGATCGGAGAACGTGCCTCTACCGAAGCAGCCGACGACGAACCCACGTTCGTCCTCGAGAGCACGGCGGGGAACGACGTGATTATCTACGATAACCCGTACGAGGGCGTCGACTGGTCCTCGGACGGCAGGTACAAAGCCGATCACCACGTCCACTGGCGAGGGTTTGGAGACGAACCCGCCGACGCGCTCGACGTGTTCACAGACGGTGCGGAAGTCGAGGGTGGTTCATTGGACGACGATCAGCTGTACGAGGTTCTGGGAGTTGGGTCACAAGCCGAGGACGAGGAACCGTACTGGGGGTCCGACGAAGGCGGCTGGGAGGACATGGACACCCGGGACGACGATTGGCAAACTCGAGATCCGGAAGCGCTCGGCCTCGACGGCGTGATATCTTTTCCGAGTCAGGAAATCGACGACGTTGAGCACATCTGTCACTTGTTCGCCGTTTCGTCTCCACAGGATTTCGAATACTACCCCGGCAGCGGTGGCTCGACGGGTGACTACGGCGACTTGTCTGAGGCCCTCCCGGAGATTATCGAGGACGACGACAACACGATCGTTTGCGGGCGGGGCCAGGTCGTCATCCCGCATCCGTCGCGATACATGAGCTCGGTAGATGACTGGGATCGATATCTCCCGTTTTTCGAGGAGTACAGCCTCGATGACGGGCTCCTTGGTCTCGAGATTTATCAAAAAGGGCTCGGAGAGCAGGGCAATCACTACGGCGACGGCTTGGACCTCAAGGACATGTTCTCCATGTGGGACAGTCTCCTTTCCGAAACCATGCCAGAACGCCCGATTTGGGGGTTTTCGGCGAACGACTGTAATCTTGGCGAGTGGGGCCACGGGGCCGGTCCGGACCTCCGCTGGTGGACGGTCCTCCTCTCGGACGACGAGTTCGATCCGTCGTGTCAGCATGAGTCTCGGTTGGCACTGTTCGACGCCCTCGAGGAGGGGCGATTTTACATCACCATGCGGGACCGGTACGATCAGTGTGACCCGGCTGGCGCCCCCGAACCACCGCAGGTCACTTCCATGGATATCTCTGCGGAGGAGATCACGATCGATGTTGATTGGCCCGACGAGATCGGAACGATCGACTGGTACAGCAACGGTGACGTGGTCGAAACCGGCGAGACGATCGAACTCGAGGAGAGTCACATCCCGTACGTGCGAGCGCACATCTACCGCGGCGATAGTACCGGAAGCGGGAATTCGGACGGACAGATCGCAACCCAGCCGATTGCACTGGTCGCGGACGGCTACGAACTACCGGGCGACCTCCGAGATGTCTCGGTATCACGTTTGTCGACCTGACGGTCCTCGCGGGGCTCTCGGTTGGCGCTCGGGCCCTAGTCGACCGTCATCCGCCAACGAAGAGCGTGTGTCGAACGGACGATAATTTCAGAAGCGTCGCTGGCCGTCGACGGCGAAGTGGTGCCCGCTCACGGACCGTTTTTGAGGACCGCTCACTCGAGAGCCTCGAGTAGCGTGGCGACGAGTTCGAGGTAGCCAAGCGTCGCGATAGTAACGACGATCAGGGCGAGCACGAACGGAACGATCGTTCGAACGCGCTCGCGGAGCGTCACGCGCTTTTGCTCACGCGTCGCCCAGACTAGTTGGAGAACCGTCACCACCATCGGAATTGCCATCGTTACCGTCGTCATCGTATTGTCCTCCGCGTGTTTGTCACACATTGTTGAGGGGACTGTCGGTTGTGTGACCGAGCGGACGGTTCGATTGCCATACTGACGACGGGGAGGCGTTTTACTTGTACCTCAGTCAGACACTCAATAGCTGAAAAAGGGGTCAGACAGCTGTCTGACGCGGTTCAAGGTGTCGTTCGGTATTCAGTTCGATCGGGGGGAGAGTCAGACACACTCTTCGGCAAACAGCCGCTGAGCTGTCTTTATCGAACATTATTCGGTAGATTGGCCGTGTTAGAGTAGACAGACCGGTTTCGAATCGTGATTCAGTACCCGATCGAGTCGTTCTGAATCGGGTGCCATCTGCAACGGCGAAATCACCAATACGCTTCGAGAAAGCATCGTACAGTCGCTATCACTCTGAAATTTCGTTGCTTTCCATGGCAACCGTTTCCGTAGCGACGAACTTCGCGAGCTGGCGCTTTTGGTGATTATGGACGAGATGGTGCTCGAGTTTCTGACCGTGTTTGATAGAATCGTGACAGAGCGGACATTCGAGTGGTGGTTTCGTCGCCATACCATGGTCACATTGCTCGGGCGGATACCTCTGTTGCTGGCGAATTCAACCAGTGTACTCCCAGCGGTTGAGTTCCGGAAAAGCGATGCGTAATTGTGTAAATCATCGATCGACGAACCAGCAGCCGAGTAGTCACACTACGGATTCGGCGAGTGTGGCATTCCCTGATTCCCGGCTGCAAAAGGCCTGTTATGGCCTGACGTTGGGTACCCCAGCGTAAGGGTATGCGTCGGGAAGAATGGTGTGTTGGCGATGATCGGTCTGTTGGCAATAACAGATTCCCCCCATCCTCCTCCTTCGCGATTTGCTATTTCAAGTACGAACATATCAATCTTATCGCCGGTTCGATTTGGGAGTTCTATATACCACAAACCCATGCCGGTTTTCGACAACTTATCTGTTTTTCTACACCCACGGTTGCGTTAGAGAACCCGAGAGGGGCCTAAAGGGTATCCGCGTTCAGTCGGCGAGCAGCCACTGGAATCGCGGGTGGATCCACGACCACTCTTGATCGACGATCCAATCCCGAAGTTGTTGACGGTTAGACACTCCAGTTACGGTATCGACGAGTTTTGACGGCGATTCACCCGTCACTGGTTTGTAGGCAATTGATCTGGTTGCCGTACAGTAAAATGACGCCCGTGTACAGTCGTCTTGCAGGCCGATAAGGTAGCGGTTTATCTGATCTTCAGCGAGTAAGTACTCGCTCACTTGCTCGACATCGAGGTCGTCATCGTTGTGGCGAACGTCGACGATCGCCTCGATTAACTCTTCCTCGAGCTTCCGTTCGTGGTTCGGACTCATACTCGAAGAGTTGGTATCGGAGAGCAAAAGGCAACGGCAGGCGAAATCTTCCCGGAAGAGTTTATCAGCGGGACAGGAGAATACCTCGAGGTCGTTCGGAAATCGAAGATTCTCAAATCACTTGAACCCGAGGTAATTCACACCGCTGATTGGGCCTCAGATGCCCGAGTTCTGTGCGTTTGAAGCGGCTCTTTCGAGGGATCTGTCGTTACGTGAATTTCCCTTTCCAGAATGCGTGGTGGCTTGCATACGTCCGGGTAGTCGATATACGTCTGAGTCGCCGACGACGAGATATGACGTCCGAATCAACTGGCACGATGCGCAATGCCGAACAACCGGCCAGCTGTCCGCACTGTGGCACCGCAAACGACTTCGTGTTCACGTACTGTCGGGACTGTCTCGCGGAACTTCCTTCGACCCCATCGGCTACTCCCGAAACGAACCTTTAACTGATCGCTGACATCTTATTTCTAAACATACCCTTCTAATCAAGGTATCAAACGAGAGCATGGGTTGACTAACCCAGAGAAGTAGAGATCAACCGCCGTACTCAACGCGATACTGTTCCCCTATAGAGCGTATTGTCTCAGTATTTGTGATATCGAAGGATACTGTTCATGTTCATTGAGTGAACTATATCAGACACGGCGTTGGGACGCCTACTACGTGTGAACCTCACGACCACTCTGGATCGAGTTCTCTCAACCGTTGGGTATCCATCCGCGACACACGGATTGATCAACCGATACGCAGACAGACTCGAACTCGACATCGAACCGTCAGCTCGCGTTTCCAGCGGCTGTCTCTTCCGAGGGGCGATCGATCTCGGTCCGATGACGAGAGTGAGTCGTGGGTGTATACTCAATGGAGATGTTACCGTCGACAAACAGACGAATTTCGAGCCGAACTGTGACGTAATCGGGAACGTCGAGTTCGGGAAGTACTGTGCGATCGCAAAACGAAGCACGTTCCAGCAGATCAACCACGAAACGACGAAACCGTCGATGCAGATCCGGTTGTACGACGAAGTCCTCGACAGCGAATTGCCACCAGCGTCGAACGGCCCGATAACAATCGGCAACGACGTCTGGGTCGGAATCGGGGCGACGGTGCTATCAGGGGTTACCGTCGGTGACGGCGCGGTCATCGGTGCCGGCTCGGTCGTCACCAGCGATGTCGAGCCTTACTCGATCGTCGGTGGCGTTCCCGCAGAGCACATCAAGTGGCGATTCCCCGAGGAGGTTCGAGAGAAACTTCTCGAGACCGAGTGGTGGACCTGGGACGAAGCGACGATCCGAGAGAACCGTGACTTTTTCGAGCGAAAGATACAGGCCGCTTCCGACATTCCCGTTTTCACCCCGGATTCCGAGACGGAGGATGGGGCGGTCGAATCGAATACGCTCCCAGTCCATTGATCGGAGCGCTTTGATGACTTGGCCGGGTGGATTTGCGAACACGAACACTCCGCAGAGCAGACGGTCAAACTACCGCCGAAAGTCCGAGCACAATACCGAACGCGCACACGGCCCAGTCAATCCTCGAAAACGAGAGCGCAGGAAGCGTCGGGTTCCACGAGAAACACCGGGCCTGCAGTGCGACCGATAGCCGATCCGCTCGAGTGAACGCCCTCGAGAGTCCGAGAACACCGATCCGATTGACGCGGTCTACGACACCACGTTCGGTTCCGAGTCGGGCGGCCATCGCCTGGCGAATGCGCTGGAGATCGGTCAAAAGCAGCGGAACGAATCGAAAGACTAGGCCGACCCCCATCCCGAGCAGTTGGCCGGGTTTTCCGGGAACCGTTCGCTGGATTGCCGCTCGAGAGTCACGTGCGGGCGTCGACCTGACGTACGCTGCGCTGAACAGGAGGATCAACAGCACGCGGTAACTGGCCAGTGCAGGATCGACGCCGTCGGACGGGACGATCCAGGGAGAGCCGACGGTGAGAATCGAAATGATCGGTGCGGCCGCGAGGATCGGAAGCGCAAACCGATAGGCGAACAGCGCCCGCGAGAGCGCGACGCCGGCGGCCGCGAGCCCGAGAATCGTAAAGAGGGTGAAGACGACGAGCGCTCGTGGCGTCGTGTGAGCCAGCGCCGTGACGGCGAACCCGATTTGGACGGCGAGCTTCGAGCGTGGATCGAGCCGATGGGCGAACGTGTCGTCGGGCTCGTAGGTCAACATTCGGCTGAATCACCCGACGGTCCGTTCGCAGGCGGCGAGGAACGCGCTTTCCGGACGGTGCTCGAGCATCGTCCGCTCGAGCGGCAACCGTTCTCGCGAACGGTCATGACGGGACTCGAATCTCGAGATCCGCCAGCGACTCGAGCGCCCGCGCCGGCGGCTCGTCGACCAGGATCTCCCCCTCGCGCAGGACGACGATCCGATCCGCGAGCCGGGCGACGTCCCGAAGGTCGTGCGTCGAGAGGACGATTCCGGTGCCGTCCACCGAAAGGGACTCGAGCCGGTCGAGAACGGCCTCGCGCGACGGCTCGTCGAGACCGGTAAACGGTTCGTCCAACAGGAGATGCGTCGGTTCCATCGCCAGCGCGCCGGCGATGGCGACCCGCGATTGCTCGCCGCCCGAGAGCGTGTCGATGCGGTCGTCTCCTCGACCCTTGAGGTTCACCGCCTCGAGCGCGGCTTGGACGCGACGATCGATCTCCTCGCGCTCGAGACCGAGGTTTTCCGGGCCGAATGCGATATCGTTGCCGACGGTCGCGGACACGAACTGATCCCGCGGGTGTTGAAACACCATTCCGACGGCCGTTCGAGCGGCGACAGGGTTTTCGGCGACCGAAACGCCGTCGACGAGCACTTCGCCGCCGTCGGGGGTCAATAGCCCGTTGCAGTGTCGAAGCAAGGTCGTCTTCCCGCTCCCGTTCGCCCCCGCGAGGAGGACGAACTCGCCGTCTTCGATCTCGAGGGAACACTCCTCGAGGACGGTGGTATCGTCGAAGCCGTAGGTGACGGATCGGAATTCGATCATGTATGCGGTTTCGGAGTCGTGGACTCGTTATGCGGTGTACTCACTATGTGGTGTCGATAACGCCGGAGCGAACGATCGCGATCGCGGCGGCCATCTTGAGCAGGTCACCAGGGATCAACGGAAGCGCGACGACGGTAAACGCTTCCAGTAGTGCGGTTTCCGTTACCCACGCGTACCAGATGAATCCGCCCAGATAGACGACCGCGGTCGCGACGGCGAGGCCGAGGATCACGATCGGAAGGGAGACGGTTTCCGGGTCGCGAAGCTCACGGCCGCGGTGGACGATCGCTCCGACGAGCAGGGCTCCGACGGGGAACGTCAAGAGAAATCCGCCGGTCGGGCCGAGTAACACGCCGGGGCCCGCCGAGAACCCGGAGAAGACCGGCGCGCCGAGTGCGCCCGCAAGGAGATAGAGAATCATCGCGAACGCTCCCCACCCTGGACCCAGATACAGCCCGGCGAGGAAGACGACGAGCATCTGGAGCGTTCCCGGGACCCCCGAAATCGGTATCGCGACGAAGGCTGTCGCCCCCATGAGCGCCGCGAGTAACGCCGCTCGAGCGAACGACCGGACCACGTCCCCCTCGACGAGGTCGACCGACCCCTGTTCGGTTTCCATACCCCCTCTCGTCCGTAAACCGTGATCAAAACTTCGGTTTACCGCGTCTCGAGCGTCGGTCTTACGAACTCGAGCAGTCAGTCCGTTCGCGGAGTCGGGTCACCCGTCTGGTCATCGATGGCGTCGCAGAGAGCCAGTTTGGTGTCCGCGTCGGGCGGTGAAGACTGATTCCCGCAGCGTCGTGGCTTCGTTCGAACGCGGTGACGAGCGCGTCGGTACCAATCGCTTCGGCGGCTCGGTCGTCGGCGCGAAGTCGGAGCCGACGGGTACCCGCTAGCCCGCCGAAGACGAGGAGCAACGCGAGGGCGAGCCCCGGAAGGACGGGAAGATCGGCAAGCAATACGCCAGCAACGGGAACGACCGGAAGGAGGATCGTCAGGATCCCCCACAATCCTTCGAGGTGTCTCGCCTGCTGTTTCCGGCACGCGAGCAGCGCTGTAAGCGTCGAATCGTCTAGTTTCTCGAGAGCGGCTTCGGAGCAAAAAAGGACTCGTCCGGTCGGCGCTCCCGAGAGTTCGATCGAAATCTGCTGTTCACCGCCCTCGAAGACCCGAACGCTTCGAGGCGAGAGTTCGGCCGTTTCGAGGAGGCGATCGATGCGTGCGTTCTCGGTATCCGTCGGGGCTCGTGTCGATCCGAGAACGATCCCGAGCAGTGGTCCGCCGACCCAGAAACCGATGCCCAGAGCGCCGATCACGATACCGACGAGGCCGGTTCGAAGGAACGGCCCGACCGCGGAGAGAATGCCGAAGACGACCAGGGTAAGTAGCGTTAGATCGCGAGCGTAGCGTCGCCGTACCGTCGACCGATCCTCGTCTGCCAAATCCGGTCTGTGCGAAAGCGCACTCGAGATGCCGGCGGTTCCGACGACGCCACCGGCGAGCCCGGCAGCGAGCGCCCCGAAAACGGCGGCGGGAAGGGACGAACCGGCGAAAGCGATCGGCTCGGCCAACGATGCGAACGCTTCGCCACGCGAATCGACGAAGATCCAGACGAAGAGACCGCTCAGGAATGCGAACGCGATAGCTGCAATGTGCAATCGCCACGAAACCGTTTCGTCGCCCCAGCGCCGACTCCGTCGAGCGAGCAGGAAACAGCTGATCGCCGAGACGATCGTCCCGATTCCGATGCCCGTCACGAGAACCAGGAGAACGGCGTCGATCGAATATCCCATCAACTCATCGGTGTCGAACGCGTTACAAATATATTACTATTTCAACGGTCTGAGACGAATCGAACGGGGTGACGATCGACTCCAGTACCGGCGGACCCGACTCGCATCGGGAGCCCAATCGATCGCTACCTGTCGGATACGCCTACCGTTTGAGAGCCACAGCAACAATCTCAAACAGCGGAGAAATGGACTCGAACAACCCGGATAGAGAAGTCTCAAAAACGGCGTCGGTTTGCAACACGAGATTGTATCGTCCTCCTAACTGGAACGAACGGGGTGCTTAAGCGCCGATTCGTCCCGCTTCGGGTCGTATGGGGTTCGATAACACGACGTCTCGAACGCGGGGGAACGGAAATCGCGGAGCAACGCGCGGATCAGCGGAAGGGGACGGATCAACGGAAAGCCACGGGCCTACGGAAGGCAACGTATCAGCCGAAAGCCACGCACCAACCGAAAGCCGTCGAACAGGTCCGTCGACGGCCGCAACTCGGCAGGGCGCACAGAATTGGGAGGACCGAGGCGGACGATGAAGCGAACGACGCTTCTCCTAACGGGACTCGTCGCCGTCTCGATGGTCGTCAGCGTCGTTGCCCTACCGTTTCTCGGGGGTGGGGGCTTGTTCGATCAGCATCCGGATGACGAAGCGGATGGCGCGATCGAGATGGACGATTCCACTGCGATTACTGACACAAATATTGGGGACGAACAACTCGACGAAAGCGAATCCGTCGCGACGGGGGCGTCCGACCTCGAGGCGGTATCGATGGCCGCCGTCGAGCCGGAACTCGAGACGGCCGATGCGGGCGCGCTCACGCAGGACGACGAAGACGCCGTCGAGGCGGGCGTCGAAGAGGGACTCGAACTCGCACAGGCCCAGGGCGTCGAGATCACGCAGGAACAACGGACGGCGGCGCTCGAGGGGGCGAGCCAGTCCGCCGCCCAGTACCAGGAAGCACAAGCCGAGCAGGTTCAGGAAGCGACGAAAGGTGCGGTCCACGGCTCGCTGATGCAATCACAGGCCGTCGAGGCTGAGCAGGTCCAGGCGGCCGTCGTCGGGTCAACGAGCGGTGCCTTAGCGCAGCACCAGACCGTCAACGCGAGCCAAATGCAAGCCGCGACTTGGGGAGCGACCCACGGCGCGATGGCCCAGTACCAGCGAGTGACGGTCGAGCAGATTCAGGTTGCGACCGCCGGTGCGGCCGCCGGGGCGGCCGCCGAAGCGGGCGAGAAGGGCGTCGATCGAGCGCCGAAGATCCAGGAGGCCGCACAGGGTTCGGCCTACGGCGTCCTCGAGCAGTACCAGAAGATCACGGCCGAACAGCGCCAGCAGGTAACTCTCGAGCACGTCCAGTACGCGGCGGCGGGTGCGGCGAGCGGTGCGCTCGAGGGGAGCACCGCCGCGGCGCTCGAGCAGGATCAGCGACTCGAGGTCGAACAGCAACAGGAGGTGACGGTCAAACAGATCCAGAAAGCGGCGACGGGAGCCGCAAAAGGAGCGCTCGTCCAACAGCAAGCGGTGAGCGTCGAGCAGACCCAGGCCGCGGCCCACGGTGCGGGCGTGGGACCGTTGAAACAGCTCCAGACGGTCAGCGTCGAGCAGGTACAGCGGATTTCGATCACGCAGGTCCAAGAAGCCTCCTTCGGCTCGGCGAAGGGTGCGATCGCCCAGAGTCAGGCGGCCTCGATCGAACAGATCCAGTCCGCCGCGGACGGCGCGGGCCAGGGCGTGCTTGTCCAGCAACAGGAGATTTCGGTCACGCAGATTCAGGCGGCGGCGACGGGCGCGGCGAAGGGCTCCGTCGAGTCGGCGATCCAGCAACAGATCGTCGAGGTCGAACAGATTCAGGCGGCGGCTTTCGGCGCAGGAGAAGGGGCGGTCCTCCAGCAGCAAGCCGTCGAGGCGACGCAAGTGCAGGCGCTGGCCGAGGGTGCCTCGAGCGGCGCGCTCTTCCAGCACCAGGAAGCGTCGATCGAGCAGATTCAGATCGCCGCCTCGAGCGCCTGCCAGGAGGCGGCGAACGCGATCCAGTACCAACAGATCAGCGTCACGCAGGTGCAGTCGCTGACCCAAGAAACGGCCAGTGACGCGGTCGCCTACGCCATCGGAGAAGGCATCGACGACGAAGCCCAGATCATCCAGTACGTCGAGGTAGAGGTGGTCCAGATCATCGAAGAGATCGACGAACTCGAGGGCGAGGCGTCGATCAGCATCGGAGACCAGGAAAGCGGGGGCGAGAACGTCACCGTCGACAGCGTCTCCCTCTCCGAGGGTGGCTTCGTCGCGATCTACGACGGAGTCGACATCGGCGTCGATCCGGAAGGCGTCATCGGTCACTCTGCGTACCTCGAGTCGGGCGATCACGAAGACGTCCAGATCGATCTCGACGACCCGCTCGAGGAGAGCGGCCCGATCGTCGCGGCCGTCCACCACGATACGACCGACGATCAAACCTTCCAGTACGTCGACAGCGGCGGCGAGGACGACGAGCCCTACGTCACCCAGGGCGGCGCGCCGGTGCTCGACAGCGCGTTCATCAGCGTCGAAGACGACGAGCCGGAGCCGCCGGACGAGCCCGAGGCGACGCTCTCGGTGAGCGATCAGGAAGGCGACGGCGAGACGCTCGCGGTCGACGAGGCGAACGCGTCCGTCGAGTACGCGATCGCCGCCGAGTACGATGGCGAGGCGGTCGAAACCGATCCGTTCGAGGCGAACGAGACGGTGACAAACGAGACGGTTTCCCTCGAGCCGCCGATCGAGGAGAACACGACCGTCGACGTCTCGGTTCTCGACGCCGAGAACGAGACGGAATTGGCGAGCGAGTCGATCGAGTACGTACTCGAGGACGAAGAGCCCGACCCGCCTGACGAGCCCGAAGCGACGTTGTCCGTCGTCGATCAGACGGGTAACGGCTCGACGCTCGCGGTCGACCAGGCGAGCGCGACCGTCGAGTACGGGCTGACCGTAACCGACGAGGAAGGGACCGAGATCGCCGCGAGCGGACCCTACGACGCCAACGAAACAACAAACGACGAGACGGTCGCGCTCGAGCCGCCTCTCGAGGAGAACGCCACCCTCGACGTCAACGTCGTCTCGGCGGAGGGGGTCGAGACGGGTGAGAACGGTGTGGAGGCTGACGGCGCGGGGACGGACGGCGGTGAGGCGAACGGTGCGGAGGCGGACGACGGGGAAACTGACGATACGGAAGCGGACGACGAGACCCCCGAATTCGACGGCGAGGTGCTCGAGAGCGAAACCATCGAGTACACGGTCGAACCCGACGACGTGCCCGACGAGTTCGAGGCCGAGTTCCCGACCTGTTTCCAGGCGGAAATGACCGGCACCTTCGAGGACGGTGACCGAATCATCGTTGCGACGACGTTCTACGAGAGCGGCGGCATCGGAAACACGCTCGGGGAGTACTCCGTCACGGTCGGTGAAGACGTCGAGGCACCGCTCGAGGGAACGATCGTCTTCGAGGTCGACGAGCAGTTCGCCGTAACTGAGACCGAAGAGGGCGCGCTCGTCGAAGTTCCGAGCGGTAACTTCGGTGCGACGATCGTCGGCTTCAGTTCGCCCGACGCGGTTCCCGGCAGCATCGACTACTCGAATCCAGAAGCGGGCGAGTGCGTCGAGGAAGTTCGGCCGGAGCTCCCCGAACTCACCGTCGAAGACACGACGCCGACCGACGACGGAATCGACGTTACCTTCGGCTACGACAACCCCAACGACGCGGACCTGATCGTCGAGAGCGAACTCGAGGGAGCGACCGAGGACGAACCGCCGACCGAACTCGCGCCCGGTTCGGACTCGTTCACCGTCGACTGGACGCCCGAGGACGACGACGAACAACTCGCCTGGGTGGTCGACATGGGATTCTACGACTACGACGAGCCCGTCGTCGTCGAGACCGATCCCGCGGGAGAGATCGATCCGGACGATCCCGCCGAGTTCGCCGTCGACATCCTCGAGCCGATCGAACCGGTCGAACAGGGCGACGAGCTCATTCTCGAGGCCAACGTCGAGAACGTCGGCGATGAGGAAGCCACGCAGTCGATCGATCTCGAGCTCGACGGCGTCTCCGACGCCACCGACCTGACGCTCGAGGAGGACGACGGCGAGACCGTCACGTTCGATGTCGATACATCCGATCTCGAGCCCGGCGAGTACGACGCGACCGTCTCGAGCGAGGACGACAGCGAGACGGCGACGGTGACGATCGAGGAAGCCGCGGACGAGGAGGCAGATGAAGCGGAGGCGGACGCGGAGGATCCTGAGGCCGAGGACGATGACAACGCGACCGCGGAGGACGAGGACGACGTTCTCGAGGAAGACGATCCGTTCGAAGAGGACGATCCGCTCGAGGACGAGGCGCCCGACGAAGATGAAGACGGGCTCGAGAACGAGCCCGACGGAGCGGACGATCCGACGGACGCTGAATCGCCCGAAGACCCGCCGGCGGGGGGTGAAACCGATGGCGAGGAACCTGGTGAGTCACCCGAGAACGACGGGGAGATCGAAGTTGACGGCGACGACGGTGCTGATGGGGACGAGTTTGGCGGTGACGGGCCTAACGGGGAGAACCCAGCAATTTCACCGCTTCGGTAGGGTGGTTCGGTATATCTCGCCGGAGAGGCGGTTACGGTTCCGTCCAGTCGTTGCCGAAGACGGCTCGAGCGAAAAACACCGAACTGATGGCTCCGAGACCGAACAGAGCGTAGTACGCGATTCCCACGGACTCGAGGGCGATGATGACGGCCACGACGACCGTCGCGAGTAGCACGACTCCGACCGAGATAATTTCGCGGTCGAGTCCGCGCGCGTCGGCGAAGACGTAGCCGAGGCGAATCGCCGCAATCACGCCGAGAATCGAGAGGTAGCTTCCGACCGAGATGTCGAAAATCAGCGCGACGACGCCGAGAATCACGGCGAGTTCCGTGGCGGCGCGGAAACTGAAGCGCTCTCGAGCGAGGCCGACGAACGAACCCATAGGTCACAGTTCCGGCAATATTACCTAACTATTGTGGAAGCGAGTCAATCTATCGTGCGCGGATCAGTCGTACTTTCGAAAGCCGATGTCTCGAGCCATCTCTCGGAAGGACTGGCGACACAGCCAGATATCGTACTTACCGATCAATCCGTCCTCTCGGCCGGTTGCCCGACAAACCTGCGTTTGTCCGGTCTGGGCGTCGTCAGTTCGTTCGGTTTCAGTCTGTTCAGTCATCGGCTGTGAGCACTGGTTAGGCCACGATTTCTGTCGTCCGGAGCGAAACGCTGGAACATCAAGCTCTACCGAATCGCTTCATTACCAAGAATCTTGCTAAATGAGTGCCTCAAGTTATTAATCAGGTGTCGGTCGTCGAGAGGTTGTCAGCGAGTCAACTTGGTTGACGATTTCGAGACGAGCACAGTGACTCGAGCGCTGAACCGAGAGAACGACTTCGCTCTCGGTACCGATTCTCCGAGAAAAACGGATCAGCGGGCGAGCCGTCGTCGGAACTCAGTGCTGGTGACCGGTCGCTTCGCCGAAGGTGACGCCGAAGCGTTCTTCGAAGAGATCCATCACGCGAGCTTCCTGGGCCTCGAGTTCCTCGTCCGTCCCCTCACCGTGGTGGACGACGTGGTGGGCTCGGCTCGCGAACGAAAGCAGCGCGACGTCGCCGAGCGTTTCCGTGGGAGTCTGTCCGCCTTCGGCGACCATGTCGACGAGTCCAGCGGGTACTGTTACGGTTTCCGTGTCTCCGTCGTCCGCTTCTATCGAGAAGGTTATCGTCTCTACTTCGTCTGTCATACGTCTACCCTGGCGGAGCCCACCTAAATGTGCTGTGGCTTGCGACTCTCGGCCCGGCGGATATCGGCTAGAAGACCGGACGGTTCAACCCCTTTCAGTGTCGGCTCGGTATTTTTGGCCGTCGACGACGTAGCCTCGAGTATGCCATCAGTCGAACTCGACGAAGAGACGGTAGAGCGCTTGGATCAACTGCGCGTCGAAGACGAATCGTACGACGAACTGATCACCGAGCTCATGAACATCTACGAAGCGAGCGAGTTGACGATGTTTCACTCGGGTGATTAACGAAGCGAAACGAGACCGTCTCGCCGGGCAACTACTTCGGAGTTCGGCGACTTACTCCGGTGGTTCGTACGGTTCACGGTGGACGACCGGCTCTTCGTCCTCGTCGATACGGATCGTGACCACGATTTCGTCGCCCTCGGGATCGAACGACGTGGTAAAGAAGTTCGTCGACGGAAGCGTCTCGGCGTCTTCTTGCCACACCGAGCTTTCCTGACGGAGTTCGTCGGAGTAGGCCACTAACTCGTCGGCTTCGATATCTGACGCTCCCGAAAGGTGTATCGTTGCTATCTCTGTTTCCGTATCGAATTCGACGTCGGTGACGACCTGGTACTCCTCGTCGTCGACGGGCTCGTCGTCGGGCACCTCCGTCGGTTCCTCGTAGGGGAAAAACACCGTCCACTCGCCGTCGTCGGTGAGGAGGATGAACCGTTCGGTCTCCTCGACGAGTTCGCCGTCTTCGGTCGTGTCGTAGGTCGCCTCGACCAGCACGGCTTCCTCGCCCTCGAGGACCTCCTCGAGGGAAACGTCGCCTTCCTCGAACCAAATTTCGATTCCGGGCGTCTCGAGGACGTCGTCAGTATCGAACTCCTCGTCGACGAGTTCGCGCTCTAGGTTTTCGGTGTCGGCGGGTTC
Organism: Halostagnicola alkaliphila; assembly: GCF_055379965.1. Taxonomy (NCBI): domain Archaea; kingdom Methanobacteriati; phylum Methanobacteriota; class Halobacteria; order Halobacteriales; family Natrialbaceae; genus Halostagnicola; species Halostagnicola alkaliphila. The sequence goes on from NZ_AP043826.1 coordinate 2,037,812, forward strand.
GTACGAAAAGCCACCGCCAGCGCCGCCGCCGTCTCCGCCCTCGTGACCGTCGTCGGTTTCGTTTCCGTCGCTCCCGCCGTCACCGTCGGCGGCTGCCTGATTGAACGGGTGGTACGTGTGCATGTGCTCGCGGACCGCGTCCGGATCGTCCTCTGTGGAGGCTTCGAAGTAGGCGTCGACGACCGCGAGCGCCTCGTGTTCGTCGTCCTCGTCATCCGTTCCGTTATTGGCGCTCGATCCGTCGTCGGAGCTCGTTCCGTCGAGGCATCCGGCGAGCGCGCCAACGATACCCGTTCCGGCGGCCAGGATGTACGTTCTGCGCTTCATATAATGAGCAATGCGACAGGTATGAAAGGGTATTTTGACGATTTTCCGGTTCACAAACAGCCCGCGACCTCCGGAATATCGCCGAAAACGATCGGCCTCGGCCGAGACGAACCGGATAGCACTATCGCAGGTCCGGGTTGCTGTCGAATTGATCAGCCTCGAACCCGTTGGACGAGCCGTACGAAACCGAGTAGAGCGAAGACGGCCCACCCGAGTGCGATTAGCGCAACGATAGCGAGGAGTACGTATCCGCGTCGTTCCCTGCCGGACAGCTCGAGCCAGCCGATCGGTCCAACCCACACGGAAAGATCAAACCAGCTAAACAGGAACACGACGACGGTGAAAGCTCCCAACAGCAACAATCGATTCCTGACGTGTTTCCGAATGGATCGTCCCGGAGAATCGCTCGTCATCGGCGACTATCGTTGATTGCGATCATGAGTATCATCGGCCCGCTGATTTGGCGGTCAACCCGGGGATACCGCTTCGTCTACTCAGTTCTCGGCCGCGGCTTCGCAGACGCCTTCCCATCGGCGATTCGACTCGAGTTGCGCCTGTAACTCCTCGGCGTACTCCTGGGTGAGCGTCTCCGCGGCTTCGCGTTCGGCGTCATGGGAGCCGCCCGAGGATCCCCCGCCCATTCCGAGGGCGCTTTTGATCGAATCGACGACGCCACCGCCGGAGCTCGAGCCGCCAGCAGCTCCGCCGCCGGCACCCATCGCACCCATCTGCGATCGAACGTTCTCGAGTTCCGGAAGGATGCTATCGACGTTTTCGGTGTTCGCGACGATTCGAGCCTCCTCGGGGGTTTCGGGCCGTTCGATTTCGAACTCGGTCGCAGTCATGATCAGACTCCACTCCTGACTCGAGAATCGGGAGCTCTCCACTCGCGGGGAAAACTCCTGATCGACGGTCATCCGCTCGCTGACGATCCGGTCGGTCCAGGCGTTGTCGCTCATGGGAACCGGTTGGGTGGGTGATGGTATCAGGGTTTCCCTGTTGACTCTCGTGAACTGGCCGAAATCGGGGTCGGTTCCCAGCGAGCAACAAAACACCCAACAGCGAAGCGCCCGAGAAGGCGAGTATGTCCGAAGGCTCGATCCGTCGCCGCGGTTACCAGCAGCTTCGACGACTGGTTCTCGGCGGTTACTACCGACTCGTCGGAGCGAACTACGCTCGGGAGGCGATCGCGCCGCAAAAACGGACGGCGGCCGGGACGATCCGGAGCTACGAACTGTACAACCGCCACGGCAACGACGAGATGCTCGCCGAACTCGACGATCGGTGCGGTCCGGACGACGTTATCTACGATATCGGTGCGAACGTCGGAACCTACTCGATCGCGCTTCTGGCCGCCGAACCCGGCCGGCGAGCCGTCGCGTTCGAACCCGCACCCTCGGCCGCGGAACACCTAATCACGAACGCGGCGCTGAACGACCTCGAGGACCGCCTCGAGATCAGTCCCGTCGGGCTCGGCGAGGAGCGGGGGGCGAAGCCGTTCTACGTCTCCACGTACACGGAGCTTTCCGGATTCGAGCGCGAGAGCGCCGAGCGCTGGGAGGCGTCGGTCGCGGAAGTCGTGCGGGTTCCGGTCGAGCGCCTCGACGCGATGGTTGAGGCGGGGCCGGTTCCGGACGTCCTCAAAATCGATGTGGAGGGAACCGCGCCCGCGGTGTTGAAGGGGGGTCACAAAACGCTCGAGATCCAGCAACCGCTCATCTTTCTCGAGTGCCACGAGGAGGGTCTCGAGGGGAACGCACCCGCCGAGTGTCGGGAGATTCTCGCCGATCACGGATACACAGTCGACGAGCGAGAGACGTACTGGGTGTGTGAACCACCCCACAGCAAATCTCGACCGTCCTAAGAGGGATCGTTTGTTCCGACCGGCGGGCCCGCTATTCGTCGACCTCGAGTTCGACTAACTGCAACGATCGATTTAGATGACAGACGTCGTGTGGCGGATCGCCGACGATATCTTTGATGCGGTACTCCTCGTCGAGGTCGATCCCGTCGGGTTCGCAGTACTGGTGGCTCGGGCACTCGACGTACGGACAGGAGCCCGGAAGGCTGTTTTTGCTCCCCGCGTACGCACCTTTTTTTCTGACGTTCGCTTTGGCCGAAACCGGTTCGACTTCGACGGCCCGAACGCCCTCGTCGTGCATGGCACACTCGAGGATCTGGGCGTTTTCGCGGATCGACGTGACGCGGTATTTGGTATCTTCGGAGAGATTGAGACACTGACTTCGGTACGGACAGCCGGCACAGGCGTCGGCTTCGCCCTGATAGACGAATTCGGTCCCCGGTTCGGCTAGCCGGGTTCCGAGGAGGGTGACGGTCGACATATCGAGAGGTAGTCGCCACTCGCGGTTAAGCCTCACGTCCCGGATCGAAGCGGGTGAGCGGTGTGCGTTTCACTTTCCGCAGTTCTACAGCTTTTTCGTCACTACACGCGTTTCTCAGTCGCCCACGCTCGTCAGTCTTCCACGCCGGTTCCGCCGGTGAGTTCGTCGAGTCGTTCGAAGTACTCCTCTCGAGGGACCTGATAGAGTTCGCGGTAGTCGATCTCGCCGTCGTCGAACTCCCGAGCGAGTTCGGTGAGAGACTCGAGGGCTTCGGGACGCGACGGGAATCGATTGGTCTCGCGGAGGTACACCTCGGGCTCGAGATAGAGCGTGACGTGCCAATCGTCGTCGGCGGTTCCCGGGTTGGCCCCCGGTCGACGAGTGCGGCGTCCGTGCGTGAGATAGAGCGTGGGCAAACACGGAGCGGGAAACGCATCGCCGTTGAAGATGTCGGGTCGGTACGCGAGGACGATGCGACCATCCTCGCCCTCGTTCCAGACGGTCCAGCTATCGGGGAGGCCCGCCAAATTTGCCATCGTGATCTCGGTAAGAGGAGGGAACGTAAAGTATCGTCGTCACCTCGGTGATTCGGCCCGTCGAAAACCGCTCAACTAGCCCGTTCTCGAGTCACGACGAGCCGCGCGCCAGCGCTCCGTGTCCATGCAGGCCGTTTGTTTATACGCACGATTCCCCAAAACATGGTGTGATGCCCGTTGACAATCAGAGGTTCTGTCAATACTGGCCTCGAAGCGGCTTCTCATAAATACCCTTTGGGGCCAAGCTTAAGTCGCTGTATTACTACATATTAAATACTTCCGGTATCCGATAGCCGGATCGTGCCTGCCCACAGGTGCTGTCGTACCGTGAGAACCTCCAGGTGCTGTCGTAACGCGACGAGATGTCGACGGTCGCCCACGCTCGCGCGGTGATGACAACCATGACACCACACCCGACGCCGCCCGCGGACACCCGCTCCCAGAGGGCTGCCACCTCGAAGAGCAACGCAATCGTCTCTCGGTTCGACGTTCTGCGGCGAACATCGACGGTCGCAGCGAGGACGTCACCGTGTTCGAACCAGCAATATGCTACTCATTCGGCGAGCCCATTCATTCTGGGTGCGGACACGGACCGGCGAACAGAGAGACAAATTCAACAACTGATACCATGACTGGTGACATCGAGACGCTCGAGAAGCTCAGTACCGATTACAAGCAGTCGATGCCCGAAGACCTCCGCGAGACCAAGTCGTTCGACTGGTATCTCGAGGAGGCCTACCGGGATCCGAAGATTACCCGCAACGCCCACCAGCGGGTCGCGGACATGTTCGATTACTACGGCACGACCTACGACGAGACGGAAGGGGTCGTGGAGTACCAACTCGCCAGCGAAGATCCGCTCGGCGACGGCGAGAACACCTTCTACGGGAAGGTGATCCACCAATCGATCCACGAGTTCGTCAACAAAGTCAAATCGGGCGCTCGACGGCTCGGCCCGGAGCGCCGGATCAAACTCCTGCTCGGTCCCGTCGGTTCGGGGAAGTCCCACTTCGACAAACAGGTTCGAAAGTACTTCGAGGACTACACTCTCCAGGATGAGGGCCGGATGTACACCTTCCGGTGGACCAACCTCTGTGACGTCATCAAGGATCAGGATCCGACCGACGACGAAGTTCGGTCGCCGATGAATCAGGATCCGCTGGTCTTGCTTCCCCTAGAGCAACGGCTCTCGGTACTCGAGGACGTAAACGAGCGTCTCGACGCGCCCTACACCATCCAAAACGAGCAGAGTCTGGACCCCGAAAGCGAGTTCTACATGGACAAACTGCTCGCGTACTACGATGACGACCTCCAAGCCGTCCTCGAGAACCACATCGAAATCGTCCGACTGATCGCCGACGAGAACAAGCGCCAGAGCCTCGAGACGTTCGAGCCCAAGGACAAGAAGAACCAGGACGAGACGGAACTGACGGGCGACGTTAACTACTCCAAGATCGCCGTCTACGGCGAGAGCGATCCGCGCGCGTTCGACTATTCGGGCGCGTTCTGTAACGCGAACAGGGGGATCTTCAGCGGGGAAGAGCTCCTGAAGCTCCAGCGAGAGTTCCTCTATGACTTCCTGCACGCGACCCAGGAGATGACGATCAAGCCCAAGAACAATCCGCGGATCGACATCGACCAGGTGATCGTCGGGCGGACGAACATGCCCGAGTACAAGGACAAGAAAGGCGACGAGAAGATGGAGGCGTTCAACGACCGAACCAAGCGGATCGACTTCCCGTACGTCCTCTCCTACGAGCAGGAGTCCCAGATCTACAACAAGATGCTTTCCAACGCCGACGTGCCCGACATCAACGTCGAGCCCCACACGCTCGAGATGGCGGGGCTGTTCGGCGTCCTCACGCGGATCGAAGAGCCCGATACCGAAACGGTCGATCTGCTCGCAAAGGCCAAGGCCTACAACGGCGAGATCGACGAGGGCGACGACATCGACGTGAAGAAGCTCCGCGAGGAGGCCGCGGCGAAAGCCGAGATCGGCGAGGGAATGGTCGGGATCTCCCCGCGCTTTATCGGCGACGAAATCGCCGAAGCGATCATGGACTCGAAACACCGCTCGCGAGGCTTCCTTTCACCGCTAACGGTCTTTAACTTCTTCGAGGAGAACCTAGAGCACCACGGCTCGATTCCCGAGGACAACTTCGAGAAGTACTACCGCTACCTAGAGACCGTCCGCGAAGAGTACCGCGAGCGGGCAATCGAAGACGTCCGCCACGCGCTGGCCTACGACATCGACGAGATTCAGCGCCAGGGCGAGAAGTACATGGATCACGTGATGGCCTACATCGACGACGACACGATCGAAGACTCGCTGACGGGCCGCGAGCAGGAACCCGACGAAACGTTCCTGCGGTCGGTCGAGGAAAAACTCGACGTGCCAGAAGACCGCAAGAACGACTTCCGACAGGAGGTGAGCAACTGGGTCTCGAGGCGCGCACGCGAGGGCGAGGCGTTTAATCCGCAGGACAACGAGCGCCTGCGCCGCGCGCTCGAGCGCAAACTTTGGGAGGATAAGAAACACAACATCAACTTCTCCGCGCTGGTCAGCGCGAGCGATATCGACGACGACGAGCGCTCCTCGTGGATCGACGCCCTGATCGAACAGGGCTACTCCGAGGGCGGCGCAAAGGAAGTGCTCGAGTTCGCCGGCGCGGAGGTGGCGAAAGCCGAAATCGAGGACTGACATGAGGGGAGGAATACCATGAGAGGATCCGATTACGTCCGCGAAGCCGATCGCACCTTAGAGGAGACCTACGAGGAGCCGATGAGTCTCGGGGCGTACGTCGATCGGATCTTCGAAAATCCGACGATCGCCTCCCACGCGTCGAAGTACTTACTCGAGGCGATCGAAGCGGCCGGAACGCGGACCGTCGTCGAAGAGGGCGAAGAGAAACAACGCTACCGGTTCTTCGACGATCCGCACAACGACGGCGAGCACGCCATTCTCGGGAACACCGAGGTGCTCAACAGCTTCGTCGACGACCTACGGTCGATCGCCGCGGGTCGGGCGAAAGACGAGAAGATCATCTGGTTCGAGGGGCCGACGGCGACCGGAAAGTCCGAACTCAAACGGTGTCTCGTCAACGGGCTTCGGGAGTACTCGAAGACGCCCGAGGGCCGTCGTTACACCGTTGAGTGGAACGTGACGACCGCGTCCGACTCGAGAGGGCTAAGCTACGGCGGCGATCCGACTGTGGGCGACGACGAGCACTGGTACGAGAGCCCGGTCCAGGCCCATCCGCTGACGGTGTTCCCGGAAGAAATCCGCGAGGACCTACTCGCGGAGCTGAACGGACAACTCGAAGATCACGTCCCGATTCACATCGACTCGGAGCTCGATCCGTTCTCGAGGGAGGCCTACGAGTACCTCGAGGAGCGGTACCGCCGACAGGGCGAAGAGTCGCTGTTCTCGGCAATCACCGACGAGAGTCACCTTCGAGTGAAAAACTACGTCGTCGACGTCGGACAGGGCGTCGGCGTGCTCCATTCGGAGGACGACGGGCCGCCAAAGGAGCGATTGGTCGGCTCCTGGATGCACGGCATGTTACAGGAACTCGACTCCCGCGGCCGAAAGAACCCGCAGGCGTTCAGTTACGACGGCGTCATCTCGCAGGGCAACGGCGTGCTGACCATCGTCGAGGACGCCGCACAGCACGCGGACTTACTCCAGAAGCTGTTGAACGTCCCCGACGAGCAGTCCGTGAAACTGGACAAGGGGATCGGAATGGATGTCGACACGCAGATGCTCATCATCTCGAACCCGGACCTCGAGGCCCAGCTCAACCAGCACTCGGATCGCAACGGGATGGATCCGCTGAAAGCGCTCAAACGCAGGCTCGATAAACACCAGTTCGGCTACCTGACGAACCTGAGCCTCGAAACCGAATTAATTCGCCGAGAACTGACGAACGAGACGTCCATCTGGGAGGCCGATAGCTACAACGAACTCGAAGAGCGGATCCGCCAACCGGTATCGGTGACGGTCAGAGATAGCGAGGGAGAGACGACGGTGCGAGAGTTCGCACCCCACGCTATCGAGGCCGCGGCGCTGTACGCCGTCGCCACACGACTCGACGAGGAGAACCTGCCGGCCGGTTTGGATCTCGTCGAGAAGGCGTTGCTCTTCGACCAGGGCTACCTGCAAGAGGGCGACAGTCGCAGAACGAAAGACGACTTCGAGTTCAACGGCGACGGTCACGACGGCGAACACGGCGTGCCGGTGACCTACACTCGCGACCGACTCGCGGAACTTCTCCAGACAGACCGGGATCGACACCACGCGGAGCTTCCGGTCGAGGACGTGATCATGCCTCGAGACGTGTTGAACGCGATGGCCGACGGGCTCGGGGACGCACCGGTGTTCTCGACCGGCGAACGGTCCGAGTTCGAGAACCGCATCGTCCCGGTCAAGAACTACATCTACGACCAGCAGGAGTCCGATGTCATCGAGGCGATCATGCACGACAAGCGAGTCGACGAGGAGACCGTCGCCGAGTACGTCGAGCACGTCTACGCCTGGGAAACCGACCAGCCGCTGTACAACGACCGCGGCGAGGAGGTCGAACCCGACGCGCTGAAGATGAAACTCTTCGAGGTCGAACACCTCGGGCGCTTCTCGGAGGAGGCCTACCAGGGCAACCAGCCTCGAGAGAGCGTCGTCCAGTTCCGCCGCGAGAAGGTGATAACCGCGCTCAATCGTCACGCGTGGGAGCACCGCGACGAGGATTTCGCCGTCGAGAACGTCGATCTCACGGCGATTCCGGTCATCAATACGGTTCTCGAGAGCCACGACTGGGACGATGTCGAGCGGACATTCGAGGACTTCGATCCGCGCCAGTGGGACGACCCGCCGAGTGGCACCGAAACGGAGGCCGTCAAGGAGCGAACGATCGAGACGATGGTCGATCTCTTCGAGTACAGCGAGGCCTCCGCCGAACTGACCAGCAGACACATCATGGGACAGGTGAGCTACCGATGGAACTGAACACGAACGAACACGGGAAACGGGAGCTGGGCGGGGAAACGAACCCGACCCGAGCCCCGGCAGTCGCGGGTGCCCGGTGGGCATCCGAACGACTCGAGCGAACGGAGGTGCACAGATGGGGCTGAGAGACGATCTCGAGCGATTCCGTGAAGTGGGCGAGAAGCGCCGCGAGGATCTGGCCGACTTCATCCAGTACGGCGATCTCGGCCAGAGTCGGCCCGGTTCGATCAACATTCCGGTAAAAATCGTTTCGCTTCCGGAGTTCGCCTACGATCAGCGCGATCAGGGCGGCGTCGGTCAGGGAGACGGCGATACGCCCGACGTGGGCCAGCCGGTCGGTCAGCCCCAGCCCCAGCCCGGGGACGACGACGGCGACGACGGCGACGAACCCGGCGAGGAGGGTGGCGAACACGAGTACTACGAGATGGATCCCGAAGAGTTCGCACAGGAGCTCGACGAGGAACTCGGCTTGGATCTCGAGCCCAAGGGAAAGCAGGTCATCGAGGAAAAAGAAGGGCCGTTCACGGACCTCACTCGATCGGGTCCGGACAGCACGCTGGACTTCGAGCGGATGTTCAAGGAGGGGCTCAAGCGCAAGCTGACGATGGACTTCGACGAGGAGTTCCTGCGAGAACTGTGCAAGGTCGAGGGGATTTCGCCGCGCGAGGTCTTCGAATGGGCCCGCGGCGAGAACCTCCCGGTGTCGATGGCCTGGGTCGAAGAGGCTCACGCGGACGTGGCCGACGAGCGCGGGAAGTGGTCCTCGATCGAGGAGGTCGAGGCCAACGTCACCCGCGAGAGCGTCCAACAGAGGATCCGCCGAGAGGGTATCAAACATGTACCCTTCCGCCGGGAGGACGAGCGGTACCGCTACCCCGAGATCATCGAGGAAAAAGAGAAGAACGTCGTTGTGGTCAACATCCGCGACGTGTCGGGCTCGATGCGTGAGAAGAAACGAGAGTTGGTCGAGCGAACCTTCACGCCGCTCGACTGGTACCTACAGGGCAAGTACGACAACGCCGAGTTCGTCTACATCGCCCACGACGCCGAGGCGTGGGAAGTCGACCGCGACGAGTTCTTCGGCATCCGCAGCGGCGGCGGCACGAAGATTTCGAGCGCCTACGAACTCGCCGCCGAACTGTTGGAGGAGTACCCCTGGAGCGACTGGAACCGGTACGTCTTCGCCGCGGGCGACTCCGAGAACTCCTCGAACGACACGGGCGAGCGGGTCATCCCGAAGATGGAGGAGATCCCCGCGAACCTCCACGCGTACGTCGAAACGCAACCGAGCGGCAACGCGATCAACGCCACCCACGCCGAGGAACTCGAGAAGCACTTCGGTCGCGACGCCGAGGACGTGGCGGTGGCGTACGTCAACGGCGAGGACGACGTGACCGACGCGATCTACGACATCCTCTCGACGGAGAGCGAATCGGACGAGTAAGTGCAAAACGAGCAACAAATCATGAGTAAAACGAATTCCAACGCCGACAGGTTCCGGAAGCAGGCGATCGCCGAGGAACTCGAGGAGCCGGTCGAGGAGGCTCGAAACCTGGCCGAAAAACTCGGCCTCGAGCCGTATCCGGTCAAGTACTGGATCATCGACTACGACGAGATGAACGAACTCATCGCCTACGGCGGATTTCAGTCGCGGTACCCTCACTGGCGGTGGGGAATGCAGTACGACAAACAACAAAAGCAAGGCCAGTACGGCGGCGGAAAGGCTTTCGAGATTGTCAACAACGACAATCCGGCCCACGCGTTCTTACAGGAGTCGAACACGATCGCCGACCAGAAGGCCGTCATCACTCACGTCGAGGCCCACTCGGATTTCTTCGCGAACAACGAGTGGTTCGGCCTCTTTACGAGCGGACAGGCCGACGAGGGTGCGGTCAACGCCGCGGCCATGTTAGAGCGCCACGCTCAAGCCATCGACGACTACATGTCCGATCCGGACATCGAGCGGGCGGAAGTCGAGAAGTGGATCGACCACTGTTTGACCTTAGAGGACAACATCGACCAGCACCAGATCTTCACCCGACGGCTCGATATCGAGGGCGACGTGCCCGACGAAATCGACGAGGATCTGGCCGAAAAGCTCGACGAACTCGGCCTCTCCGAGGAGGTCAAGGGCGAAGTGTTCGACGAGGAGTGGCTCGAGGCCGTCGAGAACGAGGACGTCTCGGTCGAGTTCCCCGAGGAGCCCCAAAAGGACGTGCTCGCGTTCGTTCGCGAGTACGGCAAGCAGTTCGACGAGGAGTCGGGCCGCGCCGTCGAGATGGAGCCGTGGCAGCGGGACATCCTCGATATGATGCGCGCGGAGTCGTACTACTTCGCCGCCCAGAAGATGACGAAGGTGATGAACGAGGGGTGGGCCGCCTACCACGAATCCCGGATGATGAGCGACGAGGGCTTCGCCGGGGACGACGAGTTCGTAAACTACGCCGATCACATGGCGCGGGTGCTCGCCTCTCCCGGGCTCAACCCCTACAGCCTCGGCATGGAGCTGTGGGAGTACGTCGAGAACAAGACCAACAGGCGAGAGGTGTTAGAGCGTCTGCTCCGCATCGAGGGTGTTTCGTGGCGAAACCTCACCGATGTCGTCGACTTCGATGCGGTCCTCGAGACGCTCGGGCCCCCGGACGCGCTCGCGCGGATCACGTCCGAGACCCTCGACGAGGTCGCGGAGCTTCGACCGGAGTACGTCGACGACGAGGCGCTCGAGGCCGCTCGCGACGGAGAAATCGATGTCGAACAGTACCCCTGGAAAGTCCTCACCTACGACGGACTCGCGCGACGGCACTACTCGCTGGTCAAACGCCAGCACCGCGGGTTCCTGACCCGGATCAATCAGAACGACCTCGAGCAAATCGGTCGGTACCTGTTCGACGACGCCAGATACGAAAGCGTCGAGGAGGCACTCGCCGATGTCGAATTCAGCGCGGGTTGGGATCGGATGTTCGACATCCGGGAAAGCCACAACGACGTGACCTTCCTCGATCAGTTCCTGACCCAGGAGTTCATCACGGAAAACGACTACTTCACGTACGAACACTCCCAGGCGACGGGACAGTTTCACGTCTCGAGTGACGAAGCCGAAGACGTCAAGAAGAAACTGCTCCTCCAGTTCACCAACTTCGGGAAACCGACGATCGCGGTCTACGACGGCAACTACAACAACGCCAACGAGTTGCTGCTGGGTCACCAGTACAACGGCGTCATGCTCGATCTCGGGCAGGCCAAAGAGACCCTCAAGCGCGTCTTCGAACTCTGGGGTCGTCCGGTGAACCTGCTGACGGTGATCAAGGAAGTCGACGAACACGATATTGAGGTCGCAAAACGAAGGAATCGAGAGCCCGAACCGGAGGAGCGAGGAAAATGCATCCGCTACGATGGCGAATCGATCACGGTCGAAGACGTGTCGTGGGAGGAGGTCGAACACCTCGCCGCAGAGGATGTCGATTACGACACGAAACCGGACGATTGGCTCGCGTGATCGTCTTCTTGGCTTGATTCTCTTTTTTCCCTTACCGTCTTTTTCTCCTGATTCCTCGCGGAAAAACCATCGGAAGACTTTTAGCGCTTATCCCGTATCCCAACAATAGCATGGACAGCGATGGGGAGACGTCGGTCGAGCGCGATAGCGATTCGACCGTGGGTTTCGAGCTCCCGACCGTCTTGGCACAGCTCGATAGCGACGATCCCTCGAGCCGCGAACAGGCCGTCGAGACCGTCCGATCGGCTGTCGATACACACCCTGAGGCATGTCTTCCAACCGTTCCAAAACTTCGAAAACTACTCGCTGAACGCTCGAACGAATCGAGAGACGCGATCGCATACTGTCTGGCGGAACTTGCGGACGAATCACCCGACGACGTAGCCCCCTCGGTCCCGGGAATGGTCTCGTTTTTGACCGCAAACGAGGCCGACTCCGCGGCTCGAGACCTCTTTCGGTGTCTCCACGCGATTGCTGAGCAACGACCGGATACCGTTATCGATCACATCGATGAACTCGTTGTCGTCCTCGAGCGGCGAGAGGGTGTCGACCGGTGGGGCGTAGAGTTACTGGCGGAACTCTCCAGGGAGTATCCGACGGAACTCACACCGGCGATCCCCACACTTCGTGAGACGCTGGCGAAACACCCTCAGAAAGGCGGTGTTTCGGCGCTGTCGGCGCTCGGACGGGTGGTCAAAACGGAGACGACCGTCGAACTCGAGTTCGTCGATGATATCGTTTCGCTGGTCGAACACGAGGACCGTGCGCTCCGAAACAATGCGATCGCGTGTCTCGGCGACATCGCTCGCACGTCGCCATCGGCGATCGAAGATGCGTGTCCGACGATCGCCACGACACTCGAGAGCGACGATCCGAACACGCGAGCGAACGCGGCCGTGACGCTCGGCCGTGTCGCGACGGAAACCAACGATATCGGGAGGGGACGACAGCGATTACTCGAGTTGCTTTCCGATGACCACGCCCACGTTCGGGCGAACGCCTGTACGGCGATCGGCTACGGAACGGTCGAGGATGCCCGGGATACGCTCGAGGAGCTCGCAGCCGAAGATCCGAACGCGGTCGTCCGCGAGCGAGCCGCGTGGGCGTCCACGCAGTTTTGACCCGTCCACTCTTGTCTTTCGATCACACAGCACCAGTATGCAGTGTTCCCTCGAGACTGACCAACGGCTGACGACCGTCGATCTGACCGACCGCGTCGCGAGTGCAGTACCGGACGATGCCGAACGAGGACTGTGTACGGTCTTCGTCCAGCACACGACGGCGGCAGTTTTCCTGCAGGAGAACGAAGAGCGACTTCGAGCGGATCTGGAGGGATTCTTCACGGACCTCGTTGACGACGAGGGACACGCTCACGACCGCCTCGACGGGAACGCCGACGCGCATCTCAGGGCGTCGATCGTTGGCCCGTCAGTGACGATTCCAATCGAGAACGGCTCACTTTCGACGGGCCGGTGGCAGTCGGTGCTGTTGGCAGAATTCGACGGGCCGAGAACGCGAACGGTGTCGGTGACGATCGTCGAAGAGTAAGCGAGACCCGCGATAGTAACTGTGAGTATCCCGCTCGAAAACCCAGTATCAGTCGAGTGGGTGTCAGTCGAGTTGGGCCTGAACTTCCTGTTCGTGCGTTTCGACGATCCGTTGGGAATGGCCGGTTTCGCTGGAGCGATAGATGGCGTCGATCACTCGTTGGACGGTCAACGCCTCGTCGATCGTGTTCGTCTGGGGCTCGATCCCCGTCGCGACGGCTTCGAGGAATCGCCGATCCTGTTCCTGATGGCCGGTTATCGACGGGTCGCCGGTAAGGTCGACGTCCGCGTAGTGGTCACAGCCGGTCGTTCCGGTCTCGAGAATCGTGAGATCGTTGTCGCCGATATCGAACGATGCGCCGGCTTCGGTTCCGCGCACGACGAAGTCGGTCGAGGGCTCCCGGTTCGTCGCCCAGGCCGCCTCGAGGGAGATCGTTGGTCCGTCCTCACACCGGATGAACGCACTGACCGAATCGTCGACGTCGTACGATTCGGCGGAGGCGTCCCAGTTGTCGCCGAATCCGTCCGGATCGGCGTACTCCTCGCGTGTCCCGAACGTCGTCCTCGTCACGCCGGACACTTCGGTGACCTCGGGAAAGCCGAGCGTGTAAAGCGCGAGGTCGATCGCGTGGACGCCGATATCGAGCAACGCCCCGCCGCCCGCCAAACCCGGATCCGTAAACCACGAACCCGGCCCGGGGACCCCGCGCCTCCGAACGTAGTTCGCTTCGACGTGGGTCAACTCTCCGAACCGTCCCCGGTTGTTGTACTCGTTGAACATCGCCGTCGACGCCGCGTGACGGTTGTGAAAGCCGACCATACAGATCCCGTCGGATTCGGCTTCGGCGTCGACGATCCGCTCTGCACTCTCGAGCGTGTGTGCGAGCGGTTTTTCGACGAGAACGTCGAGCCCAGCCTCGAGCGCTGCGACAGTGATTGATTCGTGAAATCGGTTCGGGGTTGTGACGATGACGGCGTCGACCGCGTCGTCTCTAACGAGTTCCTCGTGGGATTCGTACGTGCGCGCATCAAACTCTTCTGCGAATCGGGTTCGCTTTGCTTCGACGAGATCAGCACCGGCGGAGATATCCGCCCCCTGGTCGAGAAAGTTTCGTGCGTGTAGTTGCCCCATTCCACCGAGACCGACGATTCCGATTCCGATCGAACTCATTTAGAAACCACCGGTTTCTCTCCGGAACAACTCGATGACCGAAGACTAACAAAATGTTTCGGCGTCGTTTGTATGCGATGCCATCTGTCCATAGAGGTACGGGGTGAGGGAACGAAATAAGTATTGTGTCCTGTTAATCTATACAAACATCCAGATATTCAGATTATATTTGATATTATACCTATATGTAGGGATTTTGTGGCGAATAACAGTATATTCCGTAGACGAGTAACAGCGTATTTCCCTTCTCTCAGTATCGAAGAACGGTAGACCGGAACGTCCGATTCGATCGACCCGGCTACGCTCGTCGAGTGTCGACGAGCTCGACGACGACCGATAGCTCCTCTCCCGTCGCCGCCTCGAGTCGCTGTCTGACCGTTTCTGCGAACTCCGGCGGCTCCTCGGATCCGGGCGGTCGCTCGACGAGGACTGTCACCGCGGGCCGCTCGCCGGTATAGTAGTCGTATGGCTCGTACTCCACTGACACCTCCTGGAACTCGAGGTCGTCGTAGGCAGGATCCTCGCTCATCGTTTCGAGTTCCACGGTTACGTCGTGTTCGACGGCAGCGGTGTGGTGTGTTCCGTACGTAACGCCGACGAGCACGACGGAAAGAAGCGCGATAACGAGCACGATGACTATGACACGTGATCGGAGTCGGCCGTAGACCCGTTCGACGCTTCCACTCCGGTCCGGCCGGTATCCCGAGAGCCAGAGCAACAGGAGTGCAGTGAGATTGATCGAAAACATGTTGATCAACACGAGCGTGCTCGCGGTGAGGATAACTTCCGGGTGTCCCCAGGCGATCCCGAGTCCGGCGGTCGCTGCGGGTGGAATCAGTGCAACCGCGATCGCGACGCCGACGAGAACCGATCCCACGTTTCGCGTGAGGCTGATCACGCCAGCCGCCCCCGATCCGAGCGCGAGAAACAGGGAGAGGAAGCCGGGAGTAATACGCTCTTGAACTTCCGGAACGGTCGTTATATCGAACGCAGGTGGAAGGAGAATCGACCCCCGGAGTAGATAGCCCAGTACTGCCGCAGTGAACACCGACGCGAGAAGTCCGAACACCTGCAACTGGACGCCTCGAGAAGCGAGGCTGTCATCGTCGACGATGACGCCGACGCTCGCGGCGAGGGCCGGCCCCATCAGGGGAGCAACGACCATCGCACCGATGATGGTCGCAGCCGAATTAAGCAACAGTCCCGCGGTCGCGATGATCGTGCTCAACACGAGTAACGCGAAGTACGTCGACGATTCCGGGGCGAGATCGACCGCCCGCGACCGGAGTTCCTCTCGAGAGATACGAGACCCGCCAAACTGCTCACTCAACACGTCCTCCTGCTCGGAAACGATCGTCTCGGCGGCGACCACGACGGAATAGGACTCATCGGTCAGGCCTGCTTCGTGGAGTTTCTCGAGTATCGGTTCGACACCCGCCGGCGTAATTGGTATCGAAACCAGCGCCTCGAATCCGCCCGGGCCAACTTCTTCGGTGATTGCGTAGTCGATTCCCTCCGCTTCGAGCGTCTCGAGAACGAGGTCTCGATCGCCGCGCGGGACGAAAATCTGTAAGAGACGCATGGGAAACCTACGGTAGATAGCGAGATAACGATCTGTGCCGGACTTCGTGACAGTCACCGAGATGGTCAACACGACCAAACGCTACGGGCTTCTTTCCGACCCCCTGTCACACTCCTGTGACGGCAAGCCGAGAGAAATAGTACGTACTCGAGTGATACGCGTCGGTACCGAAGAAGAGAACGGGCGCGCAAAATAAACCTCGATAGCAGTAGTTCTGATTTTGGTCGCTGTATTTCAGTTAGATAGACGGTTTAGCTACAAACCTGAAACATAGCCCTCAAATTCGAAACTACTGATAGCCAGATTGCCCGATTCACCACGAGAAAAAGTGTTCTCGTTGCTGAGCGTCTGTTGGTGATCAGACGAACGGGGGCAAATTTACAGCTCGAATCCTTGAAGCACCTGATTCCGAACTGACTCTGCAAATCCTTCTGGGTCAGTGACTGGATCCGGATGACCGCTGTTGTTCTCGTTTCTGCCGTCCTTTTTCTTCTTGTCGTCTTTCTTTCTGTCGCGTTTTTTGCCGTCTTTTCTTCTATCGTCGTGCTTTTTATCGTCTTTCTTTTTCCTGTCCTTTTTCTTCTTGTCGTCTTTCTTTCTGTCGCGCTTCTTGCCGTCCTTTTTCTTGTCGTCTTTTTTCTTCCCGTCGCGTTTTTTGTCGTCTTTCTTTTTGTCGCGTTTCTTGCCGTCTTTCTTCTTGTCGTCGTGTTTCTTGCTGTCGTTTTTCTTCTTTCCGTCGTGCTTTTTGTCGTCGTGTTTCTTGCCGTCTCGCTTCTTCCCGTCGTGTTCCTTTTGTTCGCCTGCAGAAGCAATTCCCGTTAGTCCAACTGATCCGACACCGACCACTGCGGCGGTTCGGAGAATGCTACGGCGACGTTTGGTATGGCTATCGTCTCTCATAGTGAGTTGGGTTAGACCCACTATTACTCTCCTTCAGAAACGGCCATGAAGCGTGCAACTAGTTGCACAAAGAAATCAATTTGTGGTGGTAATTCTGCGAGATATAGTGTTGAATATGCGTTATTAAAAAGGACACAATGTAACTAGTCGTATAAAATGAACGCGGGTAAACACCCAAAAGCCGTACTGTCTTACTCTCCACTTCCCCGCACTCGAGCGGTGGCGACGGCTCCCCGCCAGAATAGCCGGAAACAGGGTAGGTTCGCCCAATTCATCTCATTCATTATTTTCCGACTTTCAGTATTTATTTGGTAACTAAATGGGAATATTTCTGCAATTACTCGGGAAGAAAAAGACTATATACTAATCATTTCTTCAACTATGTGACGAGCATGCCTCCCAAAATTGGCACCCTCTCCCACCCTTCGGACGAAACCGCCAGCAGTACGCGGTCCCCGAAATCGGAAGAGTACTCCGGTGATACGATCTTTCACATCCTTCAGACCAGTCGACGAAGGGAAACAATTAGATACCTATTAGACAACGACGGCCCCGTCAAGATGCGTGATATCGCCGAGCACGTCGCCGCAGTAGAACACGAGACAACCGTTGGGAAACTCGACTCGACGCAGCGTCAGCGCGTCTACATTCCACTGTATCAATCCCACCTTCCAACGCTTGACGAGGAAGAGATCATCGAATACAACAAAAACCGCGGGATCGTCCAACCGACGGACAAACTCGAACTGTTTCGGCCGCATCTCGAAATTAAAAACGGGAAACGAAGCGACACGCAAGATCAGGAAGAAAACACGCCCCGGACGGATTGGACCACTATTCTGCTACTCAGTTCTACCTGTGTAAACGTTCTTCTTGCATCAATCGTTGGCGTTTATGCCGCAGTTAGCGAGATGAACACCGGCTTCCTGTTGATCGCGGTCATCAGCGCATTGATAGCCATCGGGATAACGTTCTGGACAGCCAGAAGGAATCGCTTCGGTTCGTGGTTCTCGAACAGAGATTTACCGTCAGCGAATTAGCGCCCCGTCTACGAAACGAACGTCGAATCCCCGATCGGAGATACCGCAGTGCAAGCGACGAAAGGGCTACTCTTCGTCACGTTACAATGTCGCTTTGCCGTCGTCGGTAATGACGCTCTCGAGCAGTGAGACCGGCGTGGCATCGTACGCCGGGTTCTCGACGGCGAATCCTTCCGCTGGCTCGAGCAGTACTTCGCTTCCCGATCGAAACTCGTTTTCGAAGACGAACCCGTCGGTAATGAGCTTCGCGGCCGAGCCGAGCACGGTTACGGGCACCTCGAGTTGGTCAGCGGTGGCAGCGATCGGGAACGTCCCGACGCGATTGTACAGCGTTTCGTCGACGATACAGTCCATGCCGATGACGACGCGATCGCACTCCTCGAGATAGAGTCCGTTCGCGCTGTCGGTGATCAGCGTCGGCTCGATGTTCTCTAACGTGGACAGTTCTCTGACGGTTTTTCGGCCGATATATCGCGGTCGTGCCTCCGTCACGTAGACATCGATCTGCTTTCCGTCGGCCGAGGCCAACTCGAGCGCCTCGAGGACCGTCGAAGAGTAATCGTGGGTCAACAGCGTGTCTCCGTTCTTGAGCACGTCGACGGCGTTCTCCGCGGCTCGGCGCTTTGCGGACTCGATTCGGGAAATAACCGCCTGAATGTGGGTCTCCGTGGCCGTCTTGGCTTCGTCGACGGTTTCTGGGTTTTCGTCGGTCACTTCCTGATTCACCGTTCGAATCGCGTTCTGTAACGATGCGTGCGATGGATTCGCCCGACGAAGCACGTTTCCGTTCTGTTCGAGCGCGCGAAGGTACTCCTCGACGGTCGCGTACTCGCGATCGAGTAGGTCCCTGAGCGCGCGCGTCGCGTTTACGGCCACCACCGAGGAGCTGTGTGTCTGCATCTCCCTGATTTCCTCGGCCGTCTCGTCGATCATACCCGTGACCACAGCCGTTAGCGCAAAAGGTGTTCCGGGAACTCGACGACTCCGGCCGGGTGGCTCGGATTGGAGTCCGTCCCATCGATGTCGCTCGCACTCCACAGGTTTACGTCGTCAAAGCCCGATAGTAATCGATTACCGTCACCGTTCGAGACACCTGTCCGCGGTGCGATGCCGTCATCAGCGTCGAACGACGACCGGCGCTAGTCGACAGGTCAGTGACGAAACGGCCACAACCCGCCTGGAAGTACACCACGCCGGACGAGGAGACTTGCACGTCCACCGACGGAATCGCGTTCCGCTGTGGCGAGGACGGTCAGTCACCGATCTCGAGAGAAACGCCACCATGGGTGGGGCCAACCGTTCTCTCTCAATTTCGTCAGAGACGAACGGGGCGTCGAACTCGAGCCGGATCCGCCAGCATACGGCGGGTCTCGCTTCGATTGTACCGGCTGAGATGGCGGTCCGTGCCCAGTAACACAACGCTTTTTCGACGGCGGGGCTGACTACCGGTATGGATGAAGCCGCCGTTCGCGATCGGCTGCAATCGGTCGAGGATCCCGATCTCGGAGACGATATCGTCTCGCTCGGCCTTATTAACGATCTCACCGTCGACGACGGCGAGGTGACGATCGATCTCGCCCTCGGTGCACCGTACTCTCCCTCGGAGACGGACCTCGCCGCCGAGGTTCGGACCGTGCTCGAGGAGGAAGGACTCGAAGTCGATCTCTCCGCGAGCATTCCGGACCGGGACGACCTCACGACTGACGAACAGGTTCTGCCGAACGTCAAGAACGTGATCGCCGTCGCCTCGGGTAAGGGTGGCGTCGGAAAGTCGACGATGGCCGTCAACCTCGCCGCCGGACTCTCCCAGCAGGGCGCTCGAGTCGGTCTCTTCGACGCTGACGTGTACGGACCGAACGTTCCCCGAATGGTCGACGCCGACGAGCCGCCGATGGCGACGGAGGACGAGACGCTCGTCCCGCCCGAAAAGTTCGGCGTGAAGCTGATGAGCATGGCGTTTCTAACGGGAGAGGACGACCCAGTCATCTGGCGCGGTCCGATGGTTCACAAGGTAATCACGCAGTTGACCGAGGACGTCGAGTGGGGCCACCTCGACTATCTCGTCATCGACCTGCCGCCGGGAACGGGTGACACCCAACTGACGATGCTGCAAACGATGCCCGTTACTGGTGCCGTCATCGTCACGACCCCACAAGGCGTCGCGCTCGACGACGCCCGCAAGGGCCTCGAGATGTTCGCCAAACACGACACTGTCGTTCTCGGCATCGCGGAAAACATGGCGACGTTCGCCTGTCCCGACTGCGGCGGCGAACACGACATCTTCGGCTCCGGTGGCGGCGAGGAGTTCGCGGCGGCCCACGACATGCCGTTCCTCGGGTCGGTGCCACTCGACCCCTCCGTCCGCGAAGGCGGCGACGAAGGCGCACCAGTCGTCCTCGACGAGGATAACGAGACCGGCGATGCGTTCCGAAAAATCACCGAAAACGTCTCGAACAACACCGGGATCGTTCACCGCCGCTCGATAACCAGCCCCGCCGCGACGCGACCACCCGAAGAGGAATGACCGGGAACGGTGACGACGGCGCTTCGGAATCGGACGCTCAACGCGGTACTGACTCCGATGCAGAAGTCGCGTTCGAGCCCAATCCCGAACGAGTCGAGCGGTTGCGGACCATCGCCGACGAGATTCGGGGCGAAACGAGCGAAAGCAAACAGCTCGCGAATATCCTCTATCGAACCAGCGACCTCTACGACGCCGACGAGGAGACGAGTCCCGAGGAGATCGTCCGGAACGTGAAGTTCATTCTCGAGGTCACCGAACGCGGCGGGCTCGGCCGATAGGTCTGAATTCCCCCGTTCGGGATGTCGAAAGCGATCTCGTCGGGAGCAGACGCGCCGTTTTTGTTCCCGCGACGCGAGACTCACCCTGTGGACGCGAACCAACAGTCTCGAGCGAACCCTTTTGGTATGGACGAGGAGTGCCAAAACTGCCCGGCACTCTGTGAGACGCGAACGCAGGTCGTCCACGGCTACGGCGACGTCGGCGCGGACTTCTTGTTCGTCGGCGAGCGACCGAGCGCCGTATCGGACGAACTGGGCGTCCCGTTCGCCGGTCCCGAAGCGGACGAGACGGCTGACAGATCGACCACTGACGAATCAGCCAACGACGGACCAGCCAACGGTGGCGTCCGACGAATCCTCGAGCGGCTGGGACTCTGTGATGCGACCTCCCCGCCGTCGGAGCCGACGCTAGTCAACGTCTACCTCACGAACCTCACGCGCTGTCGGGATCCCGAGCGACCTCCGACTGATCAGGAAATTTTAAACTGCGAGCCGTATCTCGAGGCCGAAATTCGGATGATCAACCCGGAAATTCTCGTTCCCGTAGGCGAGCGCGCGCTGGCCGAAATCGCCACCGAGTACACGCGAACGCCTGCCGAAGAACTCGATCTCGAGGAATCACACGGCGAGCGCATTCGTGGGCGCGGGTTCGAACTCGTACCGATGATCGCCCCGAGCGAGCAGACCGACGAGCAGACCCAAGTCTGGGTCGAAGCGTTCGCGAAACTGTTGGCGACGGATTATCGACAGACGAAGGGGCGGCAGGGTCGCTAACGGTCGCGGAAGGGTTTGCTCGAGAATTCTCGGCGTTACCAGTACGGATTGGCTAGCCACCGCCTCGAGCGCGAGCCAAGTACCGCGAGCCCCACCACGACGAGCGCGGCGAGGGCGAGCGATCCGAGCGTCGGGGCGAGCAAGCTTTCGGTCGCTCCGGTCGTCTCGAACGCGAAGCTATCGACAAAGCTGGCGACGGCGACGACCACGAGCGACGCGATAGCGAGTATCCCGAGTACAGCGGTCGGTGTTCGATAGTTCATACCATCGGTAACGCACCCCTGGACTATAATTCGTCCGACGATTCGGCTGACGAATCGGTTCGGTGGTCCGCGAGAGCCCGCGAAGCACTGCCTTCAAGGCTCGCCGGAGCCGACTGGCGACTATGATCGTCGTCGTTCCGGTGGATCCTCCTCGAGACGGGCTGGTACTAGCGTCGCTCGCCGAACGGACGCCGCTCTCGGAGCGGGAGGCGAGACGGCTCTACGAAGCGACGACGGCCGACGTGCTTCGCGGCGTCGCGGCCAGCGGCGGGGAGCTCCTCGTGAACTATCGAGACGAGGAAACCCTGCCGGCGGATTTCGACGGCGGCGACCCCGAAGCCGAGGTTCGCTCGCTCGTCGAGGATGCACTCACGGAAGAAACCGTGAGCGATACTCGATTCGAACGGCAGGTTGGCTCCACGCGGTCGGCTCGTGTCGGTAACACGGTCACTCACTTGCTCGAGCGCGAAGAGACGGCGAGCGTCGGCGTCCTCGAGCCGACGGCACCGCTCGTCGGGCGAACCGAAATCGACGGCGCGGCGATGTCGATCCGACGCCACGATGTCGTCCTCGGCCCGTCGTCGGGCGGTCGGACGTATTTCTCCGCGTTCTCGGAACCGATCGATTTCGAAGACGCGTACGCCGTTCCCGAGCTCTCGACGCTCGCGACTCGAGCGGCCGACGCCGGTCTCCACAGCGGCTTCGCGCCGATGTTTCCGACCGTCGAAACCGAGCAGGGACTCTGTGCGACGGTCGCGATGCTCGAGGCCCAGACGGCCGCGGACAGAGTCCGCGCACTCGACACCGCGGAGGTCGTGGGCGAACTGGGACTCGATGTCGGGACGGACGAGCGACTCGAGCGCCGATAGACCGACAACGCTTTTTAATCGGATGCGGAAAATGGGGATGAGGTGGGGTGGCAGAGCGGCCTATTGCGCCTGCCTTGAAAGCAGGTGGCGTCAGCCTCTTGGGTTCAAATCCCAACCCCACCGCTTTTGCGACGAACAATACGTGAGGAGCAAAGCGTGAACGTTGGGATTTGAATGAGACCAGTCGAGCGCAGCGAACGGTGAAACCGTGAGCGAGCACGTCTGGGCGTGGTTCAAATCCCAACCCGCCGTGCTTTCCTGTAAAAAGGGTGTCATAGAACGGCTCTCGAGAATTGGTTTCGTCCGTGCCTTCGGTGTATATCGCGGTCAGTTGGCTTGTGCACTGAACGACAGGAAACTTATTGGAGGTAGAGTTGGAACTGTTACATATGAGCCAGAACAAATCTGATGGTGGGAAGTTCATTGCTTCAATCCATCGCTCGATACTTGGTTCACTACTCGCAATAGCCGGGATTGTGGGGCTTTCCGGGGTAATGGAAGCCCTCACCGGAGGGCACCTATTGTTTGGTCTCATTGGAATCGTAGTTGCTGGAATCGCAGTCTATTGGATTTATTACTTGTTCATGGAAGGTTTGCAAGAACGGTGAGGGAAGATCCGATACATACTTCGCCCGTACTTACCGTTCGACGGATAGTCACAGGAAGCATTCGAACTGTTCTATGGCACTCTCTCTATGGAGAGTAAGTTGAGTCGTCCAGCGGTACTACAAGGATGCCTACAACAGCCCGGTAAGTCCAAATCAGACGCGATCACAGAGTCTATCGATAGCTTTGAACTACTTGCGAACAGAAGTAGTTAGAAAGGATGACTTTTCCTTCACTTCCCGCTGGATATGATGTTTCGAAGCCCGTACAGGCCGGACGATCAGACTGTCATATTACAGTTGGGTTCGACCAAGACCGTTCTCACATTCCTCGCTTCCTTGTTCAACTCCACTATCAGACGGGAACTAATCCGGTTCAGTGGGATACAATCGCCCGCATGGACCATAACGAAACATCAGTAACCGGGCACGATGTCTACCAAGAAGGGCTTCACGTCGATACCGATCGACGTTCGAGCAAGGAAGTTCACCTGAAGTTAGCACACGGACTATTACCGTCAAATCGTGGGACGGTGATCCGAGGATGTGTTGACTACTTCAGGCGGGAAACGGACTACTTTATCGATGTCTACGAGGAACGAACGGTACCAGGTGGTCCGCCGAAGTGGTCAGATGGAGGCGAGAGCACACGTACCTTTATCCGTCCGAGCACAGTAGGAGAGAATATGAGCCAAGAGTCGCCTACTCAGGACTCTCTTTCGCCAGATGAGCTCACAGAATTGCTCGCCGATGCAACTGACACAACGGCGGAAGAGATCGACCAAGGCGCGTCCGACCTTGAGATCGCCTCGCCGGAAGAGGCGACTATCGTTGACGAGTAAGTCCATCGACGACCTATTTTCGCTGAGACGAGATCACCCACTACAGATGTGTATCTAACCCTGTACCAAACACTTTTTCACTTATTACTTTTCATCCGAAGACATGGAAATCCGTGAGTTAACAGATGAGGATGAGCGACGTGAGGCAGTTCCGATTCTCCGTCAATTGTGGAGTGACGCCGGCCCCGACAGCATATTGGAGTGGACAGCAGATGATGAATACTATTTGTTTGGCGGGTTTGTCGAAGGCGAATTAGTTGGTGTGGCTGGCGTCCTGGTTAAACACGTCCTCCACCATGCCCGGCACGCATGGCTCTACGACCTTGTTGTGGACGAATCGCAGAGAGGAGAGGGATACGGAACTTCGCTTGTAGAGTTCGTAGAACAATGGGCCGACGAGAGAGGGTGTGAGTACGTTGCGCTGGCGTCGCCACTGGCGAAAGACGACGTTCACCAATACTACGAGAACCAAAACTACGAAAAATGGGGATACGTCATCGAGAAGCAACTGTGATTAGTACAACCTCTGTACTTATCAGTTATCGAGCGAATCGAGAACCGATCACTTTCAGTGTCCGGCGGAGCTATATGCGGCTTCCACCCGAGGAACACACATATCGACAGCGACCGCATACTGCCATGGACGTCTCAATCCTCCAATCCACAATCGAAATCGACGAATCGCTCGTTGAGGAATCGTCCGCAGAAATCCGAACCCAAGTTCGCGAATACGAACGCGGCGACCGACAGGCGTTCGACCTCGAGATCGCCACACCCATCGGATTCCTCGGCGACGTGATGGATGCGATGAGCGAGATTCCCTTCGGGGAGACGCGCTCGTACGGCGACCTCGCGGCGGCCCTCGAGACGAGCCCCATCGCCGTGGGGCAAGCGTGCGGCCGAAATCCCGTGCCGGTGATCGTCCCCTGCCACCGCGTCGTCGGGAGCGACGGCTCGCTCAACGGCTATTCGGCGGCCGATGGCGTGGAAACGAAACGGCGATTGCTCAAGCTCGAGGCTCCTGAGCAGGACACGGTACAGACCCGGTTAGTAACGGACGCGTAGAAAATAGTGTACAGTTGGCGGCAAATACCGATTCCTCTCGAGACGAGATCGCGAACTACCGGTACGAAAGCTCGAGTTCGCGCGCCCGCTCGAGTAGCTCCGCCTCGTAGTAGTCCCCGGTCTGTGCGGGCCGCGTGCTGTCGATCGCACGGACTTGCTGGACGGTGTTCCGGAAGTTCTTGAACGTCGCTTCGTCGACCATCTGGCCGTCGATGGTGACCGCGCCGGTGCCCTCGCGTTTGGCTTCGTTGAACCGCTCGATCTTGTGCACGTCGCGCTCGAGCTCCTCGGGCGTCGGCATGTGGACCGTGTTGGCCTGAATGGTCTGTTTTGGATAGAGCGACCAGGAGCCGTCGAGGCCGAGCGAGGCTTCGTGTTCGACCTGGTCCGCGTACTCGTCGGCGTTGTAGTAGGTCAGCCCGGCGCGCTCTTTGAACAGATCGTCGAAGGGTCCCCCGATCGAGAGGAGATTCCCTGCGCTGGCTTCGTTCGAAAGGGCCTCGAGGAGTCCGTCCCAGCGGGGCATGCCGTCGCCCAAATCTCGACCACCGAGTTCGGCCGCGTAGTCGACGGGACCGAAGACCAGCGCGGTGAGTCTCGAGTCAGCGCCGAACTTCGAAATCTCGCGGAGATCCGATCGCGCGCGACCGGTCTCGACGATGATCGAGAGGCCGATCGAGCCGTCGGCGTAGCCGTGTTCGGCTTCGGCCTCCGCGACAACCTCGGCGGCTCGCTCGACGTCCTCGAGGCGGCCGACCTTCGGGACGACGACGCCGTCGATCTCGTCCCCGATTTCGGCGACGAGTCGGTCGATCTGCTTTCGCCCCTTCTCGCAGTACTCCTCGTCCTCGTAGCTCCACTCGACGCGGGGCCAGATTTCGCCGGCGAACTCGTACTCGGGCACCAGTTCGATCGTGTTCTCGAGCCCCTCCGCTTTCATGTCCGGAGCGGTCCCGTCTTCCATGTCGGGGACCAGCCAGTCGGGTGCCTGAAACCCCTCGGACTCGAGGGCCGAAACGAGGTACTTCGCCGAATCGTCTTTCGGGACGGCGGCCGGTGCGGTCTGAAACGTGCGACAGAGTCGGATATCGTCGGTCATTGTCGTGGGTGTGTCTGTGGAAGTTGGTTGAACGCGATACGTTTCGTTAGTCGTTGGATCGCTTGTCGCTGGACCGTTTCTGAATCTCCGCGGTTCGAGTTCCCGAGTAGACGGGTTCGTCGTCCTGGTTGAACGCGATGTGCTCGAACCGGACAGTACCTGCCTGGTCGGATGCCGTGTCGTCCTCGGCCTCGAGCACGCGCGTGAACGCGTAGACGGTGTCGCCGCTCGCGACGAACGTGTGGAACGTCTCGTCGTCGAAGCCGACTTCGCGCCAGGTCCGTTCGTCCGAGCGCGCGTGACCGAGCGCGGTCGAGCGCGTGACGTCGCCGTAGGTGACGATCCCACCCGACGGCGAGTCGCCCATCACGTCCGCATTGTGGTGTTGTTTGGCCGTGTTGAGCGTCGCGAGCGGCAACGACGCGACGGTCACGTCGTCCTGCGTGCGACCGCGTTCGTGGCGGTAGGCCACCGCGGCGTTGCGACCGGCGCTCTCCTCGAGCGCCGCGACGAAGTCCTCGAAGTAGCCGCCCTCTGGGGTGAGAAACTCCGCGGGGAGGTCCTCGGAGCCCTCGGCTCCGGATTCCGAAGCAGCCTCCGAAGAGCCGCCGTCGGTTTCGACGGGCTGGCGGCGGGGGATCATGTTTGTTCGCTCGTACGAACACAGTACGTCGCCGGTCTCGGCGTCCAGTCCGCGCGTTCGCCAGGAGACGATCCCGTACTGGGGTCGGGAACTCGAGGTGGCCGTGTCGACAACCTCGCTCTCGACGCGTAGTTCGGTGCCGGCGTACACCGGTGTGCCAGGGAACCGGACGTCCGTCCGCCCGAGGAAGTAGCCTCCCTTTTCGCTCAGGTCCTCGACGGTGATCCCGAGCGTCGCGGCGGTGAGGTAGTCGGGGTGAATCGGCGGTTCGTCGAACCCTCGAGCGGTCGCCGCGTCGGTCCGCCAGTAGGCCGGATCGTGGTTCAGCGTCTGGCTCATCCACGACTCGTTACCCCACCTCGAAAGCGTGAGGCCGGGATCGTGTTCGATAAGGTCGCCTTCCGCGAAGTCCTCGAAGCAGTTACCTTTCTCTTTGGTCTCGGCGCGCTCGAGCGCGCGAGAGAACGTCTCAGTAGTAGTCCAGTCAGTCATTTGCAGTCACCTCCTCTGGGTCCGTCTCGTATTCCGTTCGTCTCTCTGCCCGTTCCCGCCGCGCGATCGTTCGGCGCATCTCGTTTTCGACGATCATGTAGCCCTCGTCGAAGCCCATGCCGGGCTTTGCGAGCACTTGTGCAGCGTTCGTCGCCAGAGCGACGTGTGCGCAGGCTCGAGCGGAGGTTTCGGTCTCGTTGCAAGTTCCTCCGAGGTACGCTCGAGTCTCGGTTCCCTCGCAGTAGCGAACGGCCTGTCCGCTCCGGTGGATCCCGCCCAGATCGGGCGTCTTGATCTGGACGATATCCGCCGCTTCGGCGTCGACGAACGCTTGTACGTCCTCGAAGGTGTTACACCACTCGTCGGCGACGATGTCGACGCCGACGCCGGCTTCTTCGAGCCCGGCGCGCAGTTCGGTCATCGCCTCGATCTGGCTCGCGCGGTCGCCGACGTCCATCGGCCCCTCGATCTGGATCGGGGAGGGACCCGACGCGTCCTCGAGCGCCGCGAAGTAGTCGACCACCTCGGGGCGGTCGTAGGGCGCGCCGAAGACCTCGCCGATCATGCCGTAGACGTCGATGTGGAACCGGGGGTCGTACTCAGCGGGGCCCAGCTCCTGGGATCGCTCGACGAGCCACTCGACGTACTCGAGGAGCGTCTCGCCGTTCTCGCCGATCTTTTCGACGCTGTTGATCAGCGCGTGGGGGAGAACGGGGACGCCCTTGATGAACATCTTCTCCGTGTTCGTGTAGCGGTCGTCGCCGGACTGTCCGAACACGGGAACGGGCTCGGTCGCGGGTTCCGTGCCCAACGCGTCCGCCAGTACGTCGGTTGGCGTTAGTCCTTCAGAATTGGCAGCTGCGGCCAGTAACGCCTGTGAAACCCCGTAGCGGATCGCCGTGTGCAACCGGTCGCCGCCGATTTCGAGGTCCTCGAGGAGTTCGGCGTTCTCGAGGAACGCGCTCGCATCTCGCCCCTCGAGGACATCGCTGACGGGGCCTTCGATAACCTCGGCGTACGCCTCGGCCTGGAACAGCGGATCGCGCCCGCCGGCACCGGAGTACTGCACCGCCGCGCAGTCGCCCCGAACCTCGGTGCCGTCCTCGAGTTCGACATCGACGATGATCGACTCGCCGGCCTGGCGGATCTCGTCGAATCCGTCGGTGACGGGATCGCCGTCGTAGGTGAACCCGTCGTGTTCGGCGCCGTCTTTGATCGCTCGCTGGTCGTCGAAGAAAAAGCCCGAATAGCCGGGTGTGGCGTGGATGGCTTCGATTTCCATCTCAGGCACCCCCCTGCGGTCGGCCGATGAGCTTGCCGTCGCTGATCGCGTCGACGTCGTCGGCGACCATTCGGAACGATTGCTCCCGACCTTCGGTGTCGGCCCGCTGTGTGAGCCGAGCCTTGTGGATCTCCTTGATATCGTCGTCCATCTCGAGGTCAGCCCACTCGAAGATTCGCACGCGGCCGTCGTCGTCCCGTGCCGGCAACACGGCACCCGCCGCGCTGTCGCTGGGTGCGAACGGCACGTCGAGTGCGCCCGAGTCGAACGCCTTGATCGTTCCTTGAACCACGTCGCCGTCGCCGTGGTCGAAGATGGTGTCCATCAGACACCGCGTCTCTCGCTCGATGAGATCCTGTTCCTCCTCGATGCCGTCGATGTCGATCTGTTGTTCGATAGCCATGTCGATGACCTGTCGCGTCGTGCGCAGTCCCGCGGAGTTCGCCTCCTTCGTCGGAACCCCCTGGAACTCCTGAGGTGATTTCGTGATGACTTTGTCCGGCTGTGCGATCGAAGCCGTCATCCCGCCGAGGCTGATCACGCCGTTCGCTCGAGCCTCGTCCGGCGGGAACCCGCCCATCCACTCGTGGAAGACGGTCGTAACGACGACCTCATCGGGGAGGTACTCGTTGCCGAGTTTTTTCAAGGCGTTCAGCGCCGCAACGTCCTGGACGATGTTGCCGACTTGTCCGTAACCGAGCGTGACCGAGCGCACACCCTGGGTCGCGGCGAGCTTGCCCTCGACGAGCATTATCGCGATCGCGATCGACGGCGGAACGAGCGTCCCCGTCAACGGGCCGAACGGCTCGCGGTTGATTCGGACGCCGCGTTCGGTGTAGGCGCCCGCGAGCCGGTCGACGAACTGCCACTTCTCGATGGTCTCTTCGAGCCCGTGGCGTTTCGTGTAGGGGATGTTGTAGGAGATCGGACCGCCTTCGAAGCTCTGGAACCCGCCGGCGAACGTGATCGCGGCGAGCAACCTCGCGTCGGGGGTGCCGTGTCGGACCTCGATCGGCGCGTCGATCGAATCGATCAGCTCGCGACAGCCCTCGACGCCGTGGTTGACCGCAGGGAAGCCGTTGAGCGTATCCTCGCCCGTGTCTCTGGCTTTCTCGAGGCCTTCTTCTGCCTTCCCGTACTCGTTGTCGCGCGTGTACGAGTCGATGGTCGTCGGGAGGAGATCCGCGTTCCCCTCGCTGTGGAGGTATTCGAGAAGTTCCACTTGATCGTCGAGTCGAGGCACGCCCGCTCGCGGTTGCAAGAGCGGGTCGTCGGCCGACTCGAGCACGTCGGCGAACCGCTTGCTGTCGGGCAGTGATTCGTGGTACTCGATCGCTTCCTCGAAGTCGACGGCCTCGCCCGTCGACCAATTGGATCGAATCTGTTCGTCGATACGCTGTAGCTCTTCGGACGGAATGCGTTCGTCTCGTATCATTTAGAAATGAATCATTAGGAACTGATGGTCGCTCGTTCCGTTTCCGGTGTCCGGTTGGTGAGGTCCTGAGTCAGGGCGGCGACCGCCTCTTCGGTATCGGTTTCGGAGTCGAAGACCCGATCGAAGCCGAGTTCCTCGAAGGTCGCTCGCGTCTCCTCGAAGTCGTCCTGTCCGACTGCGAGGTTGCCACCGATGTAGGTGGTGGCGTCGACGCCGGTCGCCTCGAGCAGCTCGTGAAAGCCCTGGCAATCCTGCTCGGCGTGACCGTAGAGCGAGGAGACGAGTACGGCCTCCGCGTCGTGCTCGAGTGCCGCCTCGGCGAACTCCTCCTGGGAGGTCTGTACGCCGAGGTTGATGACATCGAACCCTGCTGCGTCGAAAGCCTGCTCGAGGATCGTAATGCCGACGACGTGGGCGTCGGAGCCGATCACGCCGAGGACGACCGTTTGGGACATCGTATTCGAACGCTCGAGACACCGCAGTATAAAGTTAATGATCTTCCATGATAATATTCTTTAAACATCCTTTCACCCACACCGTGTGACATAACCACACCTTCATGATTAATAGCAAAAGTTATTTACGCAGTATCGGAAACGTGGGCTCATGGGAGCGCTGTCAAATCTTCGCGTGTTGGATCTCACGCAGGTCCTCGCAGGCCCGTACTGTACGATGTTGCTCGCGGATATGGGAGCTGATGTCGTCAAGATCGAACGTCCCGGCGGCGACCTAATCCGGTCGAACCCGCCGTTCGTCGAGGATGCGGACGAGGAAGCCTACGGCGGTTACTTCCAGAGCGTCAACCGCGGCAAGCGGAGCATCGAACTGGATTACGGCGACGACGAAGACCGGGAGGACTTCCTCTCGCTCGTCAAAGAAGCCGACATCGTCGTCGAAAACTACCGCTCCGGGACAATGGAGAAGTACGATCTCGGCTACGAGACGCTTCGCGAGCACAATCCGGAACTCATCTACTCGTCTATCCGCGGGTTCGGCGACCCGCGGACGGGCGAGACCCACCGACAGGGTCAACCCTCGTTCGATCTCATCGCGCAGGCGCTCGGGGGCGTCATGGAAATCACCGGACAGGCCGATGGTCCGCCGACGAAAGTCGGGCCCGGCATCGGCGACCTCTTTACGGCTACGCTGAACTGCATCGGCATCCTCGCGGCGGTCAACCACCGCGAACAGACCGGCGAGGGCCAGTACGTCGATACCAGCATGTACGACTCGATGATCAGCATGACCGAACGCGCGATTTACCAGCACTCCTACACCGGAACGGCGCCGACGCGACAGGGGAACTCCCACCCGACACTGTTTCCCTACGACGCCTTCGAAACCGCCGACGGGTACGCCGTCATCGCGGCGTTCGGCACGAACCACTGGCGAGAAGTCTGCGCCGCGATGGATCGAGAGGGACTCGCCGAGGAGTACCCGACGCCAGCGGCTCGTCTCGAGAATCGCGACCAACTTCGGGAGGAACTCGCGGCCTGGACGAGCGAACAGTCGACGGACGAGCTCTGTGAGACGCTCGAGGGCCGCGTTCCGGTCGCACCCGTCCAGAACACCGAAGACATCTTCGACGATCCGCACGTCCACGACCGAGAGATGATCGTCTCCGTCGAGCAACCCGGCGCGGGCGAGGACGTCGAAATCGCGGGTAATCCTATCAAGATGACCGAGACGCCGCCCGAGCCTCGAGGACGTGCGCCGTTGCTCAACGAGCACCGCGAGGAAATTCTCGATCGGATCCGCGGGGAATCCGAAGCGACCGCGGACGACGACTAGCTCGCGGGCTCACCTTCCGCTCACGCCTTCCTTTTCGTCCCGTCTCCGATTTCGACTCCGAGAAGAAGTAACGTTTTTGCGACCCCCGCGCACACGTCACGGTATGGATTGGCCACACGACCCGGACGGCGAGGAAGGGAGCGAGGGGATGCGCAACTACGACATGGCGATCATCGCCAAGAAAGTCGACGAGGACGAGGACTTCCCGCTCGAGGTCGACGAGTTCGTCGCGGAGTACGGCGACGATCCGATCAGAATCAACTACCAGCGCGTCGTCGCACTCAGCGACATCTTCGAGTACGTCGAGGCCGACTCGTTCGAAACGATCGTGGACATGCACAAGGAAGTCGGTAACGCGATGCGCGAAGGCGACTTCTGGGAGTACCATCCCAAAGGAGCCGATCCTGAGAAGAAACACGCATAGTCGGCCGTTCGTCGAACCCATCACGGATCTGGATTACGTATCACTTATACGAACACGTTCGAAAGATCGGACACAGTGACTAACACGCAGGTTACGCTCATTCAGATCGACAATTACGGTCCGTGGACGGTGACGCCCGAACCTCGCCGCGAAGCCGACCTGCAAACGATGCAGTCGCGGCTGTATGCGGACATCTCCCAGTTCGTCGGCAACCGCGGCGGCTACACCTTCTTCACTCGCTTTGACAACATGATTGCCGTGACCAACGGGCTCAGCCTCGAGGATCATGCGGTCCTGCAAGAATCGGTCGGCAACCGGTATCCCGTCACGTTGAGTCTCGGCGTCGCGACGGGAACGAGCCCCGTACAAGCACTCTCGGACGCGACGGAATTGGTCCAAGATGCCGGCAGCGCTCAGGACAAGAATCGGCGAGAGATCCTCGACGGGCGAGTCGTCGAAGCGAGCCACGGGACCACAGACGACGTACAGATCGCTCATTTCGACGTCATCGACGCGACGGGCGAGTACACGGACGAACTCAACGCCTACGATACCTTCATAGAGATCGAACAGGGGTACGCGGCGCTCATGCGACATATGCGCCACTCCCACCGGAGCCTCTCCTTTTTCGTCGGCGGCGACAATATCATCGTCGTCTGTCCGGATCTCGATGAGGTCGACTACCGGGAAGCGATCGGTCACGTCGAACAAGCAGTAGACGTCGAGCTCCAAGTCGGCGTCGGTCGCGGGGCGGACGCCCACAACGCGGGAATGGCGGCAAAACACGCCCTCGAAACGTGCCGAGCCGACGGAACGCGCGCCGAACTCGAGTGGTAAGCCACTCGAGGAACGGGACGTCGGTGCGATAACCCCGATCGAGCTCCAACCTGAATCCTTCGACGGCACCGGGATTAAACCTGGCGGGGGTAGCTTTTAGAACGTCTGTGGGTATTGTTCACACATGGAACCGGAACTGTCGGTCAGGGACGTCCTGACAACGGAGTACGTCGGCGTTAGTGAGTCAGACACCGTTCTCGGTGCGGTCCGGCTCATGCGCGAGGAGCGCGCCGGCTGCGTCCTCGTCGTTCGGGGGTCGGAACCGGTCGGAATCGTCACCGAGTGGGACGTCCTCGGACTCGTCGCCGAGGAAGCAGACGCCGCCGAGACGAACATCGGTGCCGTAATGTCCACGCCCGTTATTTCCGTCCGCGGCGAGCGAGCGCTCACCGATGCGGCAGATCTAATGGCTCGAGAAAACATCCGAAACCTTGCCGTCGAAGACGAATCGGAGGTCATCGGCGTGCTCACGCAACGGGACGTCATCGCGGCGGCCGGATCGTTTCAGGCGACGGCGGCGCGTTCGGCAGACACACAGCGAGACGAGGACCTACTCTCGAGTAGTGTCAACGTCAACGACTCCCTGGATTCACGAACGGACGGGAACGCCGACCCCGAGGTTCTCCCCAACGGCGGTGACGAGTACTCGACGCAGGGGGTCTGTGAAGACTGTGGCTCGCTCTCGGATTCGCTCTGGGATGCCAATGGCCAGCTCGTGTGTGCGGATTGTCGAGCAGTCTAAGAAGCCCGCCTATTCCCGTCCTCACGCGGGCCCAACGATAAGTTGTGTCAGCAAGTAGGGCAGATATCAAACCGATAGAAAGACCTTTCGGGCGAGACGATGGAGGGTCGATAATGATCGAGACCCTCGACGATCTGGACGTCGAAGGGACGACCGTGGGCGTCCGCGTCGATATCAACAGCCCGATCGCCGACGACGGATCGCTGGCTGATGACGCACGCCTTCGCGCCCACGTCGACACCCTCTCGGAACTCTTGGACGGCGGTGGCCGCGTCGCGGTCCTCGCCCATCAGGGTCGCCCCGGCAGTGACGATTTCACCGGGCTCGAAGCACACGCAACGCGTCTTTCGGACTTGCTCGATCGAACGGTCGAGTACGCCGACGTGACGTTCAGCGACGCCGCTCGAAAGACCGTCCGATCCCTCGAGAACGGCGAGTGCGTCGTCCTCGAAAACACTCGGTTCTACAGCGAGGAGTACATGGAGTTCGCCCCCGAGCAGGCGGCACAAACGCACCTCGTCGAGGGGCTCTCTACCGTTCTCGACGCCTACGTAAACGACGCGTTCGCCGCGGCTCACCGCTCACAACCCTCTCTGGTCGGGTTCCCGGCGGTCCTCCCGAGTTACGCCGGTCGCGTAATGGAAGCAGAGCTGGACGTTCTCGGTTCGATCGAGGAAACACAAGAACCGCGCGTCTACATGCTCGGCGGCGCGAAGGTCTCCGACTCGATCGATGTCGCCTGGAGCGTCCTCGAGAAGGGCCTCGCCGATCACGTCCTGACCGCGGGCGTCGTCGGGAACGTCTTCCTGATCGCCGACGGGGTCGATCTCGGCGACGAAAGTTCGGACTTTATCTACGATCAGGGATACTGGGACGAGATCGATCGCGCGAAGGACCTTCTCGACGCCTACGGCAGTCAAGTCGCACTGCCACGCGACATCGCGATCTCTCGAGACGACGAGCGCTACGAACTGGGTATCAACGCCTTACCGCCGAAGAACAACGAAGGAGCGCTAGACATCGGGAGTTCGACGTTGGCCTACTACGAACGGCTCCTCGACGATGCGGGCACCGTTATTCTGAACGGCCCCGCCGGCGTCTTCGAAGACGAACAGTTCCGAACCGGAACGCGCGGACTGTACGAGGCTGCGACCGACGTCCCGACGAGTATCGTCGGTGGCGGTGACACCGCCTCGGCCCTCCGATCGCTCGGCATCGACGGCTTTTCACACGTCAGTACAGGCGGCGGTGCCGCGCTTCGAATGCTGACCGCCGAACCACTCCCCGCCGTCTCGGCACTCGAGAATGACCCAGAATCAGCCAGTCATTGAACCCGCGACGACCGCCGATCTCGATGCGATCGTCACGCACTGGGTCCAACTCGCTCACGATCAGCGGGAGTACGGGTCGTACATACTGGCCGAACAGAACCGAGAACTAATGCAGGAAGTGCTGGCGGCACACAGTTTCGACGGGCGACTGCTCGTCGCTCGAGTCGACGGAATCGTTGCGGGCTTTGCGTCGTTTTCGATCGAACAGGGGTCGTTGGCTCTCGAGTCGACTCGCGGGTTCCTCTCGAACCTGTACGTCCGTCCGGCGTATCGAGGGGAAGGGATCGGGACCGAGTTGCTCGAAGCCGTCGAGCAAGCGCTCGTCGAACGCGGCGCCGACGACCTGATTCTCGAGACGATGGCCGAAAACGAGCGAGCGCGTCGATTCTATCGGCGTGCGGGCTACGAACCGTTCCGAGTCTCGATGGAGCGCTCGCTCGAGGATCGGACGAAAAACGATACACACTCAAAGGGGGAGGAATAACGCATTCATAGCGCCAGGGGAGCATGGGCGGTTCATGCACTCGACTTGTAATCGAGACTCCCGGGGTTCAAATCCCTGCTCTGGCTTCTTTCGTGCGTGTATTTTCGCGAGCGAGAAAGGCGAAGGAAGGATTTGAATAAGAGAAGAGTTTGCACTGACCTGGTTCAAATCCTTGCTCTGTTTTCAGACTGTATAAGTTCACAACCAGTCGTACCTTGATCCCGAAAATTCTTCGCGCCGGAATCGGTCGATACCGCAGACAAAAGCCGATTCTCTAGCCGCTGTGGCGTTGCGATCGACCGGTCACTCGACGCACACACCATGAAAATTGAAAAATCGCATCGAGCGGTGATGGTGAGCTGGCTATCATTCCGAACTCAGTGCATGAAACATAGGGAAATAGTTAATAGGTATTGCCGATAATAACTACGTGCCCATCCAGGTTTCCCCCAATCTGGAGGCGACACTACTCCCCCTACACTCTTTCCCCACTTTTCGGTCGGACTGAACGAATTTTGCTTGAGGGATGAAAGAGAGATTCTCTACTGTAAAGTCGTGACCTAATCGCCGGCAATCATTCGGAGTCGAAAGGAGAGATATACTAAAATAAGGACGAACGCGCCGGCGTACAGCCAGGCATCGGTCGAAATGGCGTATACGAGTGCACCAATATTGAGAACGATACCAAACAGGTAAATCGGTTTGAGTCGAGTCGTATCCATTACGTCGTTATTCCTCCCCGAGACGCTAGTTTCTATCGTTCCAGACTGCACTAGCAAGAGAAGATATAACTATCCGTTAATCAAAACTCCAGAGTGTCTCTGTGCTAGACTTGACGATCCCCTCAAAATAGGCGATATTGTATAAACGCGTCCATTAATGCCCATATTCCTACAATACACTCAGATATAGGTCACAGGATTTATAACTGATCGTGTTAAGTGTGCGCTCAATGCTACTCTCAATGGACCGGTCTGACGGAAGTTCTCAGCGATCGCTTAGTTTCGAGGTTATCAACGCCATCGCAGAGAAAGAGGGAGTCGACACGACAGCCATCGAACCGCCCGAGTACGAACCGCTCTACGAAGTTCTCAATCCAGAAGCGCTGGACGCTCTATTTGCACCTCGAGAGGACGGATCACCTCGAGCGAACGGTCGAATTGAGTTTGCGTACTGCGGATATCAGGTCACAGTAACAAGCAACGGAGAGGTCCACGTTACCGAGTGAAAAACGTCTTCAGAACTATATTAGCGACCGTCGGCTGTGAGTTGATTCCGTAACTTTGGGGGGATCGAACGGGCCGTTCCGTCCTCGCGATCGACGAAGACTTGCACGGATCGCGCCGTTGCAGCCCGTTCGCCGTTGGCTCGAATCTCGTATCCGATCGGAATACTCGAATCGCCGAGATCGGTAACTTCCAGCCCGACCCACACATCCTGCTCCGCTTCGATTGGCGTTTTGTATTCGATCTCGAGCGATGCCAGAACCGTATCGAGATCGACGAGTGATCGGCCGACGACATCGCGGAAGTACGCTTCGCGAGCTTCTTCGAGGTACGTCGCATAAATAGCATTGTTAACGTGGCCCATGAAATCGACATCTCGGAGACGGACGTCGACAGCCACTTCGTAGGCGTACTCGCTCATCTCAGTTACCCGTACGTTCTGGGGGGAGCTATAGCCACCGATTTGTCGCCGAGGTCAACAGTTAGCTTCGAAGACAGTTTCGTGCAACCGCGTGGAGACAGTTTCCATCAACGGCTCGAGATTCGCCGTGTCGTCGCGGTTGTACTCGATCAGCGTCTCGAGGGCCTCCTCATCGCCGCGTTCGTACTGGTGCCAGAGACGGACGGCATCCCGCCCGGAAAGGTCGGGCTTGTCACGATTGATTCCGAGATCTTTCTCGACCTGTTTGAGTCCGCCGTCGAGGCCGATCTTCTTACACGGGTACATGAGGTCGACGTGTGGCATCGAGACATCTACGTCGTAACACGTTTCGAGGAACGGGACATCGAACCGTTTCCCGTTAAACGTGACGAGCAACGACGCGTCGTCGAACTCCGCTTGCAAGCGAGCGGCAGTGAGATCGTCGCCGTTGACGAACGTCTTCGTGTCGCCGCCTCGGTGGACGCTGACGGTCGTTACGTCGTTACGAGCGGAATCTAACCCGGTCGTTTCGATATCCAGGAAGCAGGCGTCGCTCTTAACGTTCTCGTAAAGACGCCAGTGACTCGAACTCGGAAACGCGTCGGCGAAAAACGACATATTCCCGCGCGTCAAATGAGATTTTCCCTCGTCGATAAACGACTCGATCCGCTGTGCGAGTGTCTCTCCGACGACTTCGCCCTCGAACTCGTCCCAATGGGTTACACCGTTCGCCCAGAGGCGGTGTTCAGTCGCCTCACCAACCCCTTGGACCGGAATGAAACTGTTCTCGATTTGCACACCTGTGGAGGTGTTTTGCGGGGACAAAAGCGCTTGGATCGGCGCTTCTCGAGGCCGTGGCAGCGGCCCACTCACGTCCGTGAAAATCGCTTTCCGAAGATCGCCTCCCTTGCTATCGTAAAATCGTGGTAATCGGCTCTCTTTTCACACAGGAGATACTACTGTGGGATATGACCGACCGTGACGACGACCTCGCGGACGCCGTCCGCGAACTCTCCGAAACGATCGACGAACTGCGCGAGGAACTCGCGCCGCGTCGTCGTCGACCAACGTTCCGTCCGCCGACGCCGGGTGAGATGCTCCGCGTCGCAGACGAGTTCGCGATTCCGGCGGCGCTAGCGCTGTTGAAGGCCAACGTCCGTGCACTCGAGGCGTTTCAACGCGGTATCAAGGTCGTCCAAACGGAGCAGGAAGCACGAGATCGGACCAAAACGGCCGCGAAATCGACCGAAAAGCGTGCGAAAAAGCTCCGAAAGACGACCGTCTCACAGCTCGATACCGTCCTCGAGGAACTCCAGCGCGGTGTCTCCGAGGGATCGGTTCCGGCCGACGAACGCGTAACCGACCTGCTGAGTGAAGCTCGAGAACTCCGTGACGACGTGGACCGACGCCTCCGTGACGCCGTCGAGGAGACCGACTCGACCGACGCACAACCGATCGAGATCGACGGTGACGACTCGGACTCGAGCGAGTCCGACCAGGCGGGTTCCGTCCTGAACGACGAAGACGATTCGAACGTCGACGTCGACGCCGAACTCGAGACGCTCAAAGACCAGTTCAACGATGACGACCCGTCGACGGACCACCGGGGGGATCGACTCGCTGACGAGTCCGACGGACTCGGAGAGGAAGACGGGGATCAGCCTCCTGGGAGTGACGACGGCGATGAATCGCCCGACGATGACGACGGCGACGCCGCGGACGACTAATGGTTCGAACGGCGGCCGATTTTACTGATTGACGGCGCAGAAATCAATGTTGAAGACGATTATCGACGGGGAGAATCGCTTGCCAGTTCAAACCGGTTCGAATCGATAGCCGTCCCACTCCTGACTGTCGGGCTCTCTGATTCCCTCGCCCGGTGTCCGAAGTTCGTCGACGTAGACCGGCTCGACTTCGTCGCCCGTTTCGATGTCGTCGCCCGTCGCCTGGCCGATCGCGCGGACCGGCTCGCCGTCGACGTCGAACTCGACGATCGCGAGCGTGTTGGGCTCGCGGACGCCGGGCGGCGTCGCCGTACTCGTCGTCCACGTAATCACTTCGGCGGTGTACTCGCTCAGATCGACCGTATCGACTGGTTCGCTTCCGTCGGGGCCGACCGGGTGGCCGGGGTAGCTGATCGATCCGTCCTCGTAGCGATAGGCTTCCATGGTCATGCTCCTGCCTCCATGATCGTCGTAATAACGCAGTTTCCGAACCCGCCGACGTTACAGCAGAGACCGACGTCGGCGTCGACCTGTCGCGGCCCCGCTTCGCCGGTGAGCTGTTCGTAAATCTCGACGCCCTGTGCGACGCCGCTCGCCCCGAGGGGGTGACCCTTCGACTTCAGCCCGCCAGAGGTGTTGATCGGCAACTCGCCGTCGCGATCCGTGTACCCCTCCTCGACGAGCTTCCACGCCTCTCCCTGCTCCGCGAATCCGAGTCCTTCCATCTGCAGGAACTCGAGGATCGTGAACATGTCGTGGAGCTCGGCCACGTCGATATCGTCGGGCTCGTAGCCGGCCATCTCGAACGCCCCTTCGCCGCTCTCGACGACGCCGCCCATGATCGTCGGGTCGGGTCGTTCGTGTACGACGTGGGTGTCCGTCGCACCGTCGATTCCCGACACCACGACGTAGTTGTCCGTGTACTCCGCCGCGACCGACTCCGGACAGAACATGAGCGCCGCGCTTCCGTCGGTGATGGGACAGAAGTCGTAGAGCCGAAGCGGATCGGCGACGACGGGTGACTCGAGGATCGTCTCGAGGTCGACTTCCTTCTGGAACTGCGCGTGAGGATTGTCGACGCCGTTTTTGTGATTCTTGGCCGCCACTTTCCCGAGACTCTCTCGCGGCGCGTCGAAGCGCTCGAGGTAGTGTCTCGCGGTCA
This sequence comes from Halostagnicola alkaliphila, assembly GCF_055379965.1. Classification (NCBI taxonomy): domain Archaea; kingdom Methanobacteriati; phylum Methanobacteriota; class Halobacteria; order Halobacteriales; family Natrialbaceae; genus Halostagnicola; species Halostagnicola alkaliphila. Next base: position 2,078,068 of record NZ_AP043826.1, read on the forward strand.
GTCCCGCAAAGGATGGGAGCGTGACGCCGTGTTTGTACTCACACGGATGCGTGAGCGACGCGATAACATCCGTCGCCTCAGCGGTCGTCCGGTGTGTCATCTTCTCCCCGCCGACGAGCAACGTCATGTCGCTCGCGCCGCTCGCGACGGATCGCCACGCTGCGTACATGCCGGCTCCCCCGCTCGAGCTGGTTTGATCGACTCGTTCGGTGTAGGCCGGTACCGCGCCGATATCGTGTACCAGCGCGTTAGGAACGCCGGTTTGTCCCTCGAACTCCCCGCTCGCCATGTTCGAGACGTACAGATGTTCCACGTCCGCCGGATCGACGGCCGCGTCCTCGAGGCACTCCTCGCCGGCCTCGGCGAGGAGTTCACGTATCCAGGCGTCTCGTTGCCCGAACTGGGTCATCGAAGATCCGATAATTGCAACTCGTTCCATACCCTGACAATCACGGGAGATCGGTTTATATGATTGGGTCCCGAGTTGCTCGTCCAGCAGAAATAACAGCGTTCGAAACGGAACTCAGACTAATGCCGCCCCGAAATTCAGGCCGAAGCCGCCTCGACGTTCAAGCCGACCGGCTTCGGAACTCACGCTGACGCCGCCTCGAGGTCGCTCGCACGCGAGCGTGCCTGCGAGATGACCGTCGGCCGCGCTTCGAACGAAAGGAGGACGTCTTCGTCGCCGTAGGTCACGTCCTCGACGTGGGCATTATCGTGAATCCACGAGACGAGACTCATCGTGTCGTCGGTCATCGGGAGGACGAGCCGTTCTTGCTCCCAGTCGGGAAGCTCCCGATCGATTCGGTCAAGCAAGTCGTCGATGCTCGTCCCGTCGCGCGCGCTGACCGTGACGGGGTTCGGGGCCAGCGCCGAGATGGCGGCGGCTTTCTCCTCGAGTTCCTCGTCGCTCACCGCGTCGATTTTGTTCAGGACGGTGACGATCGGGGCCTGGTTGCGCTCGTAGAGCGTGTCGTGACAGGTGACGAGTTTCTCGTGAATCTCGTCGATCGGCTCGCTGACGTCGACGACGAGCAAGACGAGATCCGCGCGATAGACGGAGTCGAGCGTGGATTTGAACGACTCGACGAGCCAGTGTGGGAGGTCGCTAATGAACCCGACCGTATCGGTCACGAGCACGTCTCGAGGCTCGATGTCGGCCCGGCGCGTCGTCGTTCCGAGCGTCGTAAAGAGTCTGTCCTGCGATTCTGCCGTCGAATCGAGATCCGGGTGAAGCTCCTCGTTTTCGTCGACGTCCAGATCGTCGGCGAGTCGGCGGAGAAGCGTCGATTTTCCGGCGTTCGTGTAGCCCGCGAGCGCGACGAGGTCGAACCCGGATGCGCGACGGCGCTCGCGTCTGTGCTGTTCGTTCTTTTCGATCTGCTCGAGTTCGTCCGTGATCCGGCTGATCTGGGACTTGATGTCCTGCTCCCGGCTTTCGTCGTACTCGCCGAGACCCATGAAACCGGGGTGTTCGTCCCGTTTTGCCAGACTCGTCTTTGCCTCCGCTCGAGGGAGTTCGTAGCGAAGCTCCGCGAGTTCGACCTGGAGCTGTGCCTTTCGGGTCTGTGCCCGTTGGCCGAAAATCTCGAGGATCAGCGTGAACCGGTCCATGATCTCGACCCCCTCGGGAAGGAGCTGCCCGAGGTTGTACATCTGATACGGTCCGAGACGGTTGTCGAAAATGACGGTTGTCGCCTCGGACATCGCGGCCTTCTCCGCGAGTTCGTTCGCCTTCCCCTCGCCGAGTTGCAACGCGGCGTCGGCCGTTCGGGACTGGGTTACTTCGCCGACGATGTCGTATCCTGCCGCCCGCGCGAGCTCTCGTATCTCGCTCGTGTCGGGCGTTCCGGAGTCGATTCGTTTTGCGATGAGTGCCTTCATACGATTAGCTGTGCATTGTCTGAGCAGTTGTCGATCGACGGGTACGCCGTACTACCGCCTGTGCCGTCGATTGGTTCGGGCTAACGGTCAACTTGACGCCCGTCCGGTGCTCTGACACGCTAGAGATGCCGGGCAGTCACCTCAATTGATGCTGTCGGACTCATACTCCACTGTAGGAGTCCGACCGCCTTGAATCCCGTGGCGCTTTCCGATCGCGACGACTCGGGACTGCATCGCTCGGACGTTCTGTGTTGGCTCCCGGACTGCCGTCGGTTCGGCCCACGATGGTTCTTACTGGTCATCCATCTGTAGACCTATCCATCGCCCATTACCTCAGTTAAACAACACATATGGGATGAACTCACCTTCGTTCGCTAAATAGCGAATGTCACGTACCACAACTGATTTTGTCACCGGTTCCCTTCGATCGCCTGATGGTGGAGATTGATCCAACGTCGGTGGGGTTCGAGTTCGCTGCGAGTGCGATTCTCGGCGGACTGATCGGCTTTGCGGTGAAAAACGTCGCAAAAGTCGTCGCAGTCATTATCGGCGTCCAGCTCGTCGTCTTTCGATACCTCGAGTCGAACGGTATCGTAATCGTCGACTGGGACCGGCTCACCGCGGGATTGCTCGAGACCCAGGACCAGGCCAGACAGGGGGTACACTGGATCAGTTCGGTCGTCTCGACGCTCTCGGTTGGCGTCGGATTTGCGAGTGGGTTTTTGCTCGGTTACTATCGCGGGTGAGTGGTCCCCGGTGGGACGGTTCGAGGAATTGACGTACTATCGGGTTCGGAGATCGTCTTTGTCCTTGACGACCTGCGTTTCAGCTTCGCCGCTGGTATTCTCGTTGACCACGTCGTAGAAGTCGTTCTGGAGGCCTGCGGGGAAGGTGATGACGCCGATCCACGAGCCGTCAGGCTGCCACTCTTCGCTCTCGAGGTCGCCGTACTGGCGGATCTTCGCCTGTGCACTGCCAGCGTGCTCCGGCGGAATCTGGACCGCGATCGAGACCTCTTCGAATCGAATCGGGATCACTGGTCGAAGGTCGTCTAACGCGTCGTCGACCTGTTCGCTCACCGGCTCCATCGGATCGACCGTAAACCCGGCCTCCTCGAGCGCGTTTTCGATCCGCTCCGGTGGATGGGGCGCGTCGTCCATCTGCGGATTGATGGCGTTGCGCGCGATCGTCGTGATGAGCTGTTTTCGTTTCTGCTCTTGCATCTCGCGGCGCTGGTCGGCCGTGATCTGAATCTCTCCGTCTTTGATGACCTCCGGGATGATCTCGAGTGGATCCGTCGTATCGAACACCTTCTCGAGGTCATCCTCGGCCGGTCGATCGCCACTCGAGGCGTCCTCGAACACGTCCTCCGCGGCGATGTAGTCCTCGAGATCGCCGTCGAACTCCCCCCGCTTGATCTCGAGTGCCGCGTCGGGATCGACTAACACTTCGAATCGCGCCCCGTGTGACTCGAGTCGCGCCGTCACCGCCTCGTCGAGTGATATCATACCGGTGCATACCCCCGGCCGGGTAAAAGAGCTTTTGCCGCAGGCCAACGCCTCGGGTTCTTCGAGTCCGGCGGTTTCCGGAAGGGCTGCGGTAGAGACATGGATACGACAACATACTGCTGAAACGTTTCCCCGTCTGTCTGGACACACGGCTGTCCGACTAGAGTGAGCGAAACGCAAACGCAAAAGGTGACGCGTTATTCGTCGTCTTCGTCCGCGTCTTCCTCACCGAGGAGGTCGTTCTCCTCGAGGTGGGACTCGATCTGGTCGAGACCGAACTGTTCGAAGGACTCGGATTCGGCGTCGACGGTTGCAAGCCCGACTTCCGACGGCAGGAGACCGCCGTCGTTGACCGATGCGAGCGCGTCGAGCGCCAGCGAAATACCGCCGTCGAGATCCGCTTCGGGGTCGTAGTTCTCCTCGAGATAGCTCTGGAGTTCGCCGCGGTCCGCGCCGACTGCGAGTGCTTTCCACTCGTAGGGCGTTCCCGACGGATCGGTCTCGAACAGGCGCGGTTCGCCGTTGTCGATACCGCCGACGATGAGTGCGACGCCGAAGGGGCGCGCGCCGCCGACCTGCGTGTACTGCTGGATGTGGTCGGTGACGTTCTTGGTCAGCGTTTCGACGCCGACCGGCTCACCGTAGCGCAGGTGATTGACCTGTGCCTGACGGCGGGCGAAATCGATCAGTTGTCGAGCGTCGGCGACATGCCCGGCACTCGCGATTCCGATGTGGTCGTCCGCCTTGTGGATCTTTTCGACGCTCGAGTCCTCGAGGAGCGGGGACGGGATCCGCTTGTCAACTGCGAGAACGACGCCGTTTTCCGTTCGAATGCCGATACTCGCCGTACCACGTTTGACCGCCTCGCGGGCGTACTCGACCTGGTAGAGTCGGCCGTCGGGCGAGAAGATCGTGATGCCTCGGTCGTACGCCTGCTGTTGGGCTTGTCCCTGCATAGTATCACACTAAATCGAGGTCTGTCGCGCCGACGAACGCGTCGTCGAGTCGGATATCAGCGGATCCGTTTCGGCCGACCGCGACTCGCTCAGCGTTCTCAAACACGACGTTTCTCTCTGACGGGACTTGCCCGCGTTTACCTAAAAACTTTTCTTCAGCGGCACGGATCGTACCACTGATCCCTGTGACCCGAATACCGACCGGAGAACCGTTAATACGGTCGATACAGGCGAGCGCTGCCCTGGCGGGTTCCGTCTCTCCGTGACGAACTTTGATGACTGTTTTGCCGGTTCCGTCCCCGAACTCGAACCTGACCACCGATAGATCGGCGTCTGCACTCCCCGGATCGCCGAGTAAATTCTGGCCCGCGTACCAGAGTTCACGCTGAAACGACCGTCGATCGATGTTCGCGTCGGGCCAGGACTCGAGTTCGACAGCAAGGTATCGCCATCGAGGACGGAGATGTTTTGGAAGGTGCTTCATCACGTTGTTCGTTATTCGGATCCCGTTTTATCGCTTGTCGAACGTTCGGCGACGAGGACGCCGACTTGCTCGTGAACTCGCTCGACCGCTGTCAGCGAAAATCCGGCGTCGGTGAACGCGTCCGCGAGCGTTCCGACGGTCGCCGGGTCGTCGACGTCGGGTGAGTAAAACGGCTCGCTCGGGTCCGGTTCGCCGAAGAACATCACGTCGCCGAGGACGAACGTCTGCGGTTCGAGGGAGGCGATAGCATCGATCGCCTCCCGTTTTTCCGCGTTCGAGAGGTGGTGCATCGCGAAGTTCGACGTGACGATATCGACCGGGCCGTCGTACTCCGGCTCGCGGAAGGTACCCTCGCCGAACGAGACGTTTTCGAGCCCCCGTTCGTCGGCTTTCGTCCGCGCTTCCTCGAGCATTCCCTGGCTGATGTCCCGGCCGACAACGTGTCCGGCGTCGTCCGCGAGTGCGAGTGCGATCGCACCCGTTCCGGTCGCGAGATCGAGAACCGTTTCGTCGGGGCCCGGATCCGCGTGCTCGATGACCAGATCGGCACACGCTCGATACTCGGGCGATTTCGAGTCGTCGTACTCGCTCGCTTTCTCGTCGAACCGAGCCGCGTGTTCCTCAAGGCTCTTCTTCATATCGTCCCCGTTTGACCCCCGGCTCAATGAACGAATCGGACTGGATCTCTCGGTTGCGCTCGGCGAGCGTTTGCCACTCCTCGAGACCGGTTTCGATCCACTCCGGTGAGACGCCGAGTTGTTCGCCGAGCGCGCGGAGCTCTCGCGGACTGCGAAACTCGAGGTGTGATCGAGGACCTGCGCTCACGACGTAGGGTGCGTCGTAGTAATCGACGATCTCGCGAAGTTTCCGAAGTGACTGGATGGTTCGAACGCGTCGACCGCCGCTCTCTCGAAGCACGTCGACGAGGTTGAACTCGATACGGACGCCGTTCTCGAGGGCTGCCTTGACGAGGACGTGATTGATATCGCCGCTCCCCGCCATCGGATGGGCGAGCACATCGACTTTCTCGTTTTCGACGGCGAAGCGATTCATCTCGTTGGTTCCGCCGTGAATCGCGAGTATCGTGGTCGACGACCGATAGTTTCCGACCGACCCGCTCGCCCGTTCGGGCGTATCCGCGCGGATTTCGATTCCCTCCACGACGTCGACGCCGTACTCCGCCGAGATTTCCCGGGCGTCGAATTCGCTTCTCGAGTCGTCGTGGTTTCGGACGACCACGCCGTCGAAGCCGTATTCGGCCGCCGCCTTGGCAAGTCGAGCGACGGTGCTTTCACCGTCTGGTCGAGCGTGGACGCCTTCGTACATACTCGAGTTTGTACGCGGTGACAACTTGGGGTTTACGTACTCAGATTTGAGTCGACGAGGATCGGAGGAAAGGGATCGAAAACTGGCCGAATTCAGGACGAAAGGGATTAGTTGAGGATCGACTGGGTAACGGTCGCAATCTGGCCGTTATCCGCTTCACGAAGCCGGTCGTCGCCGATCTTTAGGCGAAGCCGTGGGCGGCCGACATCGATCGGAACCTTCTCGGTGTCGATGAGACCCATGTCCTCGAGTTTGGTCTTCGTTCGGGAGAACGTCGCCTTGGACGCGATGCCGACATCCTCTCCCCACTTGCTGATGTCGTACAGGAGCGCTTCGTTTTTCGCTGCGACGACCAGCGAGATGGTCACCTCGTCGAGGCCGTCCCCGTCTCCACGGGCAGTCTCGAGGGAGTTGAGGATAGCGGTGAAGTCCGCTTCGGCGTCGGGACTGATCTCCTCGGAAAGTGTCTCTCGAACGTCGCTGATCGGCGGCGTTCGAAGTTTGAACGGTTCCGCGTTCTCCCATCGGGTTTCGTACGCGTCGAACGTGTCGTCGACGAAATCGTCGTCATCCGTCACGAGTCCTCCGACACGGTCTCCGGCGTGAACGACGGCGATAACACGATCCTCAGTGAGACAGAGTGAATTTTCCGGTGTCTCCCCCAGGGTTCGGAGATCGAGTGCACCGTCACTAATGAGATCGGCGGCGTTCGAGGCGACGATGAAGTCCCCCATGACGTCCTTCAACGTCTGTTCGTTGGCGAGCATCTGGACCGTCGGCAGCGAACCATCGAAATCGGTTGCCACCGAGACGAATTCTTCGATTGCATCCCGGGATGGGTTTACCATATAAACGTCGCCACTTGCGTCCTCTAGAACGGCTCTGAGGATATCGTCAATCTGATGATTGAGTAAATTCGAAGACATCTGTGTACCGAACTAAATGCCGGCGACATACTTAATTTTGTTGGCCGTTCGCACAGGATAAGTTACACTCTCAACCAAATACTGGTAATTTTTATCGGTTAGTGGTTCGTTCTACACGAGATTTGGTTGAATGAGGGATGTGTCTCGTTACCCGTATGGACTCACATCACAAATAATATATAACACGCCGATTTTCCGACTGGAGAAAACGACTGGAAGAAGTATAATTCGGAAGGGGTCGTTCGAGAATAGGGGGTTTTCGTCTACAGTGATATGCTTCGGGAGCGCGGTAATCACCACAGAACCGATACAACGTTCGTGAAGAACGCATCCGAACAGCGAGAGCAATTCAAATAGTAATGGTAATCACTATATACAATCGGCCAACAGTCACAAGTGCATGGGCACTATCCACCAATCGCTTTGGCGTGTCGGTTATGAGATACAAACACGATTCAGCCGAACAACCTGTCCCAATCGAGTGGGGTGTGCGTCTGCGAAGCGAGTGAGCACCTACGGCGGACCGTAGTTACCGATCTGAGCCAGCCGTCAGTTTTTCGAATAGCTGTTGGGACCAGTACACGTCCCCATCGTATATCACGGACGCGTTAGCCCCTTCGAGAAACGGGGGCAGTTCCTCCTCGCTCAACAACAATTCCGAGGGAGAACCACACAGATAGGCGTGTTCGTTGCCTTCGGCGTGGGGAAAGTAATACGAGCCGTTCTCCCGCGTCGAATAGCACTCGACAGAAAGCAGGTACTGATCGTCGTCGACCGCATCGATAGTCACGGTCGTCGGATACTGTTGTTCTCCCTGCGAAAGCGAATGCGTTCCGTCACCAACGACTGCATAGTCCTTGCCCATCATAATCCGTCTCCGCGCAAGGTCCATCGCGCGTTCGATGCTAAACCCGCGAACGAGTAGTTTTGCGAACATCGAGCCGACTTTGATGGCGTGATCGTTCAACACCTTCTGGACGGTGACTGCTCCGGCAACGCTTCCCTTTTCGACGAGATGCAACCCCTCGTAAAACGAACCACAGGCGTTCAGGAAGAACGTTTGCGTGTTACACTCCTGGAGACTGCTCGTCGAGAGCGTTCCATCGGGACAACACAATCCTTCGGTCTCACAGTGGCCGATATAGTGAACGAAATCGTGTTCGTCCTCGAAGACGCGAGCGAGCTCTGCGGTTGTAAGCGACTCTTTGACGGTGAGTTCTGTCGAGAGAGATTCGGATCGCTCACGGTAGATTTCTGCGACCGACTCGTGTTCGCTCGCCATCTCGGGATCGTTTAACACGACGACGATCGACGACGTTTCACTCCGGCGCTCGAGATATCGGAGCCGGTTATTGTAGGCGTCGGGCACCGATTTGAACACGTCGATCGGAACGCCGTCGGCGATCCAGCCGTGGACGCGTCCGCTTCGAAGTTCCGGCTTAATGATATCGATCGAGGGAATTTGTCCATTTCCGGGACGCGCGGTCGTAGCTTCGTTCCGGTAGAAATCGTCGAGCGATCGTTCGACCAGTTCCTGCTCGGCGAGTTCGGAGAACTTCGGTGTGGAAATCAGACTCATTCGATCGAGCAAGAACGGGAGCGTTTCGGCGTTAGCCGGTGTTGGATCGACGTATGTCGCAAGGTGCCACTCGGGGAGTCGGTGTTCTACCGCTTGGTAGGGGACCTCGAGGTATCTCGCGAGTCGATCCCGAATGGATCGGCCGTACAGGTGGTCGCTATCGATCTCGAGCGTGTCGAGGAGACTCAGTTCGGAGAGCGACGTTCCGAACGGACCGACGTTTCTGACCAGGCAATCGAGAAAGAAGACCTTGCGAAGCAATTGCTCGATTTCGTCTTCGAGGGCCGGCATCGGCGAAAGACGGTGATCCTCCTCGAACTCCTCGAGGCGGAGGCGGGGGGTCTCACAGTCGGTGGGCCTAACGGTTGCGTGGAGATAATAGGCGAGCGGTGCGGTGACGTACAGGGCTTCGTACGTCGGCGGAACCAGCAGTTCGATACCTGATTCGGTAACGTCTCGACGAACGCTTTCGGGGATGTCCAGTTCGGAGCCTGTTTCGATACGAGGCGGGTGGCCCCTGAGCGAGGGATACGTCCTGTCGGGACTCGTGGTCTTCTGGGAAACGTGGAGGTGGCTGATCGCGCGTGCGAGACCGCCGGTCGTCTCGGGGACGACGATCGTCTCGGCGGGGATTTCGTGACGACTGCGAAAGCCGAGAACGATGCGCATCTGTTCTGGAAACGAAACGACGACCGTTTCGATATCGTCGGTCCGGTGAATCGTCGCCGTGCCGGAAAAACGGAGATAGGTTTTGATTCTCGCATCGACATCGACGACGTATTCGCCGCGAGGGAGCGAGAGCGGTTCACCGCGAGGATCGAGTTCGTACTGTTGATTGGTGCCGATATTGGACGCATAGACGACGGCGTGTGGCAATCGAAGTTCGTCGGTCGTTACAACAATTGTTTCGTCGACAGGCCGCTGAATGTCCGGGCCTGAGCCAGAAATATCGAGATCCGATCCACTGACGACGATCTCGGCGTTGTCTGCGTCAGCGACTCGGAGATTTCCGTTAGTAATTTCCCACCGTAGCATCAACTCGAGAAATGCGACTCGGAGAAGTTAGTTGTATCGAGCTAACAGGCCCTCGTCATTTGTGAATCAATGCCGTGGTATCGGACGGACGGAACTGGCCTCACTTGCCGAGGAAAGGTACACTTATGGAGCATCCAGTCAGGAATTTCACTATGGAACACGACCGCGTCCGGGACGTCGATCCCGCCGTCGCCGACGCCCTCGAGAGCGAGGTTGATCGGCAGCGATCGACGCTTCAGATGATCGCGAGCGAGAACCACGCCAGTCGAGCAGTCCTCGACGCACAGGGGAGTGCGCTGACGAACAAGTACGCGGAAGGCTACCCCGGCGAGCGCTACTACGGCGGCTGTACGTACGCCGACGAAGTCGAACAACTCGCAATTGACCGGGCATCGGACCTATTCGGTGCAGAACACGTAAACGTTCAACCGCACTCGGGAACGCAGGCCAATCAGGCGGTCTACTTCGCAATGCTCGAGCCGGGCGATAAGATCCTCTCGCTCGATCTGACCCACGGCGGCCACCTCAGCCACGGCCACCCCGCCAACTTCGTCGGTCAGCTCTACGATGTCGAGCAGTACGAGGTCGACGCCGATACGGGCTACATCGATTACGAGGGCCTCGCCGAGCAGGCGGCGGAGTTCGAACCGGACATCATCGTCTCCGGCTACTCCGCGTACCCACGCGAAATCGAGTGGGGACGTATTCAAGACGCCGCAGATGACGTCGACGCACTCCACCTCGCAGACATCGCTCACATCACCGGACTCGTCGCGGCGGGCGTTCACTCCTCTCCCGTCGGCATCGCCGATTTCGTTACCGGCTCGACGCACAAGACGATCCGTTCCGGCCGCGGTGGGATCGTCATGACGAGCGAAGAGTACGCGGACGACATCGACGCGGCGGTCTTCCCCGGCGGGCAGGGCGGCCCGCTCATGCACAACATCGCCGGCAAGGCCGTCGGCTTCGAAGAAGCGCTTCAGCCGGAGTTCGAAGAGTACGCAGAGCAGACGGTCGTAAACGCCAAAGCGCTCGGTAACGCGCTGTCCGAGCACGGCTTCTCGCTCGTTTCGGAGGGGACCGATAACCACCTCGTACTCGTCGACCTCCGCGAGAGTCACCCGGACACCTCCGGCGGCGACGCCGAAGAGGCGCTCGAGGACGCAGGAATCGTCCTCAACGGCAACACCGTCCCCGGCGAAACGCGCTCGCCGTTCGATCCGAGCGGTATCCGCGCAGGGACGCCGGCTCTGACGACGCGCGGCTTCGACGAGGACGACATGCAAACGGTTGCCGACTGCATCGCTCGAGTCATCGACGCACCCGAAGACGACGCCGTCAAAAGCGAGGTCCGAGCGGAAGTCGACGCGCTGTGTGAGGCGAACCCGCTGTACGAATAGGTCGAACTCGACGTTCGAGACAGTTAGACGTTCTATCTGGCGGTGTACACTGTTTTGAGATTTGCTCCGTTTACACCCTCTCCCCTGACACTCGCTGGCAGGGTACTTACCGGTGGACCGGTCCAATCGTCGACGATGTCGAAACGACCCACTGGCACGTCGATGGATGACGACCGACTTCTCGAGCTTCACCGGGCCGGAGAGTCGACCGAATCGCCACTCGCGGTAACCGTCACGCCGGTACTCGAGCGCCTGGAGATGCCCGAGGACAGCCACATTGATTGGAACGTCGACGAGCGCGACCAGGATCCAATGTTGGTGTTCGGCCGAATTTCCGAGGACGAGGTTTCAGACGCTGCGTATCCGCGTCGCTTGCACGATACTGACGGGGAGATATCGGCACCCGTTCCGGACACGCTTCTCTCTACCGACCCACCCGACGGGATCGGCCTCGAGCGCGAGTCCTACGATCCCGACAACCCGCTGTTGTTCGAATCGATCGCGACCGGCGAGACGATCGGGTTGATTCCGGCTCGATTCGACGACGGGACGCCGTTCCGCCGGGAGCCGTTACCGGAGACGGACACCCGGAGCGACCCGATCGCACAGGCCGAACTCGAACGGGACGACGCGACCGACGATCCGTCGCCGCGGCCCGAAACTATCGACGCCCCCATAGACGCCGAGGTGCTCGAGACGGTCGTCGAGGAAACGGATATCTCGTTCGAGGCCCTTTCGGGCGTCCTCGAGAACCTGAGCCGGCAACGTCTCGTCGGCGAAAGCGATGCGGTCGGGGAGTACCCGCCGGTGGCGGTAGACGACCGTGGAATCTGCATCGTGTCCGACGACGAGTGGGAAGAGCGCCTCGAGCCCGAACTATCGATGGACGACTCGTCGGTACTCGAGGCCGCACGGCTGGTCCACAACCGGCAGGCGAAGCGACTTCTCGGCCAAATCGAGGATTCGGATCTGCAATACCGCGGGTTCGACGAGGAGTACGACGCGATCGTGACCGACGAACGCGAGACCGCAGAGTGGGACGTTACCGAAGCCGGTTCGGGATGAGTTCGGTTACGATATCCACAAACGTGAACATCTTCACCATCGAGGGTGGGAAAATAGGCACAAACCCGAGGGTTGATTACGCTCGCTCACGGCATCTCGAGTGATGACCGAGATCATCGATGGAAACGCCGTTGCGAGCGAGATTCGCGATGGATTGACCGACGCGATCGAAACGCTCGCCGACGCCGGAACGCGACCGGGACTCGCGACCGTCCTGATGGGCGACGATCCCGCGAGCCAGACGTACGTCAACATGAAACAGCGCGACTGCGACGAGGTCGGGATCGAGGGGACCCACGTCGAAATCGACGGGGATGCCCCCGCCTCGGAGCTGTACGATGCGATCGAGGATCTCAACGACGATTCGTCCGTCCACGGATACATCGTCCAGGAGCCGGTTCCCGATCACATCGATTACAGAGAGGTGCTTCGCCGAATCGATCCCGCAAAGGACGCCGACGCGTTCCACCCCGAAAACGTCGGCCGGCTCGTCGCGGGCCAGCCTCGATTCAAGCCGTGCACTCCACACGGAATCCAGAAGTTGCTCGCGGCCTACGACATCGAAACGGAAGGGGCGGACGTGACCATCATCGGCCGGTCGAACATCGTTGGGAAGCCGATGGCGAACCTCCTCATGCAGAAAGCCGACGGTGGCAACGCGACGGTGACAGTTTGTCACTCCCGAACCGAGGATCTCGAGGCGAAGACACGCGGAGCGGACATCGTGATCGCCGCTTCGGGCGTCACGGAACTCGTCGACGCCTCGATGCTCGCCGACGGAGCGGTCGTGATCGACGTCGGCATCTCTCGAGTGGACGCGGACAACGAGAAGGGGTACGAACTCGTCGGCGACGTCGACTTCGAGAGCGCGAAATCGAAGGCGAGCGCCATCACACCCGTTCCCGGCGGCGTCGGGCCGATGACTCGAGCGATGTTGCTTCATAACACGGTCAATGCGGCGAGCGACCAGCAGGGAATCGACGTCGACCTTCCCTAAGCCGGATCTTCCGATAGTCGGCTCTACTGGCGTTCCAAGCCTGAATTGCCGGGAGAAATCGATGGCGTCATCTGGTTTTACTCTCAGTCGATGCTTAGAACGGGACTGGGAGGCGAGCTTTCGTTACTCGTACTCGAGCGTTCGAATTCTGTGCGTTGCACTCGCCAGGGCGTCTTCGTCGCCACGGAGTCCATCCGCGAGTTCTCGAGTCGCCCGAATTAGGGTTTCGGCGGTTTCGGGCTGAATATCTCCCTCGAGCATCCGAATTCGCGTAACGTGATCCCCGAGCGTCTCGAGTGCGCTCTGTTGGTCGGTCGTGAGCGATCCGTCGTCACTCCAGGTTCGGATATCGCGGCGGTACTCTCGAACGGCGTTCGCGGCGGCGATTCCGCGAGCCGATCGGAGCGACGGCGGAACCTCATCCGGCGCTGGCCGTTCGCCGTGATCTACGATCTCGAGCAGGGAGAGGAAGTAGAGCTCTTCGTCCTCCTCGAGGCGTCGTTCGCGCACGACGATATCCCCAACGTGGAGTAACTCGGTTGCGGCGAGGTAGGTATCATCGAGTTTCCGAAGATCGCCGCCGTTGACGAATCCGCGCTGGCGAACGTACTCGCGAGCGCGCTCGCGACTTCGTTCGGCGAGTTCGCTCGTCGAGCTCTCCTCGATAGTGTTCCGAACCGGCGTTAGGTCGAACGTGACCTCCATATCCGTGTGCTCGGTTCGCTCGTCGAGCCCGACGCTTCGGAGCGTCCCACAGTTCGGACAGCTAACGCTCCCGGTTTCGTAGTACGACCATCGGGTGCCACACTCGGTACACTCGCGTTCGCCCCGAATTTTCATATTCGCGTGTACGACGAGCAGCCCAAAAGACCCACCGACCCGTCCTTACCCGCGTAAAAACACCGTTGCCGCGGAGACGCCGCCAACACCGACCGTCAGCCAGTACGTACAGACCCGGTAGATGATCGCGATAGTCAGTGCGGCCGCCGGCTCGAGCTGACCCAGAGTCGTCAGGCCCGCCGTCACCATCGCTTCGACTCCGCCAGTTCCACCGGGAGCGGGGACGACGGCACCGAGCTTTCCGAGGGCGACGACGAGCGCAACGATTGGCAGTGCGAGACGATGACCGAGCGCGGCGGCACCGATGTAGACGGGGAGCATCAGGAATATCATCCCCACGTGTGCGTACACCGTCGTGATGAGTAGCGTTCGTCTGTCCGCCGTGATCATCGTGATAGTCGTGTAAAAGCCGTCGAGTCTAGCTTGGACGGCGGACCGGCTGAGTTGTTCGTCGAACCGGGACGTGAATTTCCCGAGAGCACGTCGAGCGGCGGTTGTGCTGAAGAGGACGAGCCCGTAAACGATATCCGGACGACGAACACCGATAACGACGATCGAAATGACCGCGACGAAGAGGGCACTGAAAGCGACGAACTGTACGAACAGATCGGTGCCGAGCACGTCACCGGTTGCGACGATCCCGAGAGCTAAAAATCCGAACGAGTAGTACGGAAGGTAGTTCAGCAGATCCGCCGAAACGATCCCGGCGAGACCATCCTCGTATGCCATCTCCGAGTTCTGGGCAACGAGGTACGCGACGAAGGGTTCGGTTGCAAGCTGACCGTAGGGCGTCACGTATTTGAGGAACATCGCGGTGAGAAAGATGCCGGCGATGCGTTTGCGAGACAGTTCGCTATCGACCAGCGTGAGAAACCTGTTCCAGACAAATCCGCGAAATGCTAACGCGAGAATTCCCGACAAGACACCGAGACCTAATACCGAGTAGTCCGCCCTCGAGAGCTCTTCGAACACGTCTTGGCTCCCAACTGCGGAAATGAGAACGACCATGAGGAGCGTCGCGAACGTAAACCCGAGAGCGATGCGTCGTTTCACGATTCGATCATTGTATTGTAATTACAACTACGATATGAATGCAACGGGATCGAGCCGAGAGACGGTTCGGTCGATTACTCTATTGTTCTCTCGTTGAGCTGACTATCAGATTTTGTTATTGGACGTACCCCAGGTCATCAAGATACGGCAGTTGCAGGCCGCATTCCAACAGCCTGGAACGTACTATCTGATTGTATGTCTCGCCCACGACTCAATCGACGGAAGTTCGTAGTTGCCGCTGGTTCAGCAAGTGCACTGGTTTTGGCTGGGTGTGCCGACGACGACCCAGATGACGATGATGACCCTGCAGACGATCCCGAGGATGATAACGGTGATCCGGTCGGCGACGACGATGATGACGATCCAGATGAAGACGACGAGGACGACGATGACGAGCATACACTGACTGTAACCGTTGAGGACGGTGACGAAGAGCCCGTAGAGGGTGCGACCGTCACTGTCGACGACGGCGAGGAAGACGATCCGATGGACGACGAAGAAATGGAGGACGAAACCGACGAAGACGGCGAGGTGGAATTCGAGGACCTCGAGGACGGCGAATACACCGTCACCGCCGAATACGAAGGAGATGAGGCGGAAGAAGACGTCGAAATCGACGGTGACGACGAAGAGGTTACCCTCACCCTCGGTGAGGAAGGCAACGGCATGGACGACGAAGAAGACGAGAATGGCATGGACGAAGATGATGACGGCAACGAATCAAACGATACCGACGCCTAATCGAGAGGTCGAACTCCCCATACTCAACTGAACGATCGATCGAGTGATCCAATCGGCCGCTCATTTTTCGACGGACTGTACCCCGATAGTGAGATCGTTGCGCTCGAGAGTGGTCGAAATCGTTCATCAAAGCTCTCCTACGGGTTTGGCAACCGGCGACCTCCATCGTGTGCCGGTGGAAGGACTTTTTGCGTCTCGAGCAGCTACTCACTCGTATGCGAGACGAGGAGGAGATCCGAGAGCAGTACGAATTTCTCAAAGAACATCTCGAAAGCGAGGACATGAACCACGACGGTGTGGAGCAAATGTTTACGTATTATAAGCGGGCGCTTGGATGGACCCTCGAAGAAGAACACATTTAACGACGAACAGTAATCGTCTCAAATATATCGGGCTTCAGGCATTGTCGGTACCTTTAAGTACTCCGGGCCAATTTCTTCAGGTGACGCTTCGCTTGGAGGTCCGAAGCGTCAGCGGGGACCAATTCAGGGCGGCAAGCGACCGCGTGGCATTTTTCCGCCACGCGGTTTGCTTTCCTGTTTACGGATAGCTAATGTTCGTTAGTTGACTCGATACCATTTGATTGCAGAGAATTCCTTCGGTAGAAAGTCCGGTAGCGGGTCGAATACGTTCCTAATTGTACTCTTAAAACCGTCTGAAAGCTAAACATGAACTGCGCATTATGTGTGGTTACGTGGCGATTCTCTCACTAGTACTATAGGTAGGAAGAATCTCTATTGTGCGTATGCGACTCGAAAAATGGTCGTATTGATCGGAGAAACCCGATATACTTATTAAATTCCGACAGTAAGTACAACCGGTACTTACCCAATGTACGACCTGACAGGATTTCAGCGGGACTTGCTCTACGTCATCGCTGGCGAGGAAGAACCCCACGGACTGGCAATCAAAGACGAACTCGAACAGTACTACGAAAAGGAGATTCACCACGGGCGACTCTATCCAAATCTCGACACGCTCGTCGATAAAGGGCTCGTAGAAAAGGGGCAGCGAGACCGTCGAACGAATTTCTATACGCTCACTCGACGTGGACAACGCGAACTTGAGGCCCGTCGCGAGTGGGAAGCACAGTACGTCGAGTTGTAACGGCGAACCCGTCCTCCCTCGCTCTTCGTTGCGTATCGGCCCGTAGCCGTATTAACTGACCACGAATGATTCTTCATCCCAATTGACACGGTGATTCGTCGACCCGATTCACGTTCGTCTCTCGAATACCGGTGAAAACCGTTCAGCGAAAGTGGACGAATACGAATTCCTCCGGTAACAGAAACTGGATTTCAGCAGTTCGTTTATATGTTCCTACGAATAACACTGGGAGGTGAACGGAATCACGTTACAGGTCGTCGAGGGAACGCTCGACGAAACTGTCGTTCGGATCGCACTCGCCGGCGCACTCGGGTTGTTTCTCGGACTCGAGCGCGAGTGGTCCAAGCGCTCAGCTGGGATCAGAACGTTCTCCCTGATCAGTCTCCTCGCAGCCGTCTTTACGATTCTCGTTCTCGAGACCGATATCGGAGAAGGATTGCTCGTTCTGGGTGGACTGCTGGTCATCGTTCAGGGCGTCTTATTGGCCGTTAGGGGGCTCATAGACGACGATGCCGAAGCCGGTCTCTCACTGACGACGTCCGTATCGATGCTCGTCGCCTACGGCGTCGGATCGCTAGTCGCGGCCGGGTTCATCATCGAGGGCGTGACCGTTGCAGTCCTCTCCTCGCTGTTGCTCGTCCTCAAACGCGAACTCCACGAGTTCGCCTGGGGGCTCTCTCGAGAGGAAATGCGGTCGACGACGGAGTTCGCGATCCTGGCGTTCGTCATCTACCCACTGTTACCTCCCGAATACGTACTCGAGATCGGAACCATCGACATTCCGGTCGAGCCACAGGTGATCTGGTTGATGGTCGTCGCCGTGGCGGGAATCGGTATCGTCAACTACGCAATCGTCTCGAGTTACGGCGGCCGTGGAATCGCAGTCACGGGGTTTTTCGGCGGACTGGCGGCCTCGACCGCGGTTGTGGGGACGATGCTCGATCACGTTCGCCAGCGGCCGGAGGCGGCGTCCTACGCGGTGGCCGCTATCATCCTCGCGGACGCGGCGATGGCCGTTCGAAATCTGGCTATCGCGCTCGCGTTTACGATGGGAGGCGGCGTCGAAATCCTCTACGAGGCCATCGTTCCGCTCGGGGCGGTGATCGTCGTTGCGTTCATCGTAGCTGGTATCACCGCGGATTGGCGAGAGTCGACCGTAATGGAACTCGAGAGTCCGTTTTCGATGAAAAATGCGCTTGCGTTCGGAGCGGTCTTTCTCGCGGTGTTAGTGTTCGGGTCGCTCGCGGAGGTCTGGTTCGGAACGCTCGGGTTCTACGTCACCGCCGTTGCGAGCGGGCTCGTTTCGAGCGCCGGCGCGACGACCTCCGCGGTAGTCCTGTATCGTGGCGGTCAACTCGGTCCGACGGAAGCGACGATCGCGATTTTGCTCGCGACGGTCTCGAGTATCGTCGTCAAGGCACTTCTGGCTGCGACGTCGTCGAACCAGCAATTCAAAAGTCAGGTTGCGATCTACAGCGCCGTGTTGTTGCTCGGCGGTGCGCTGGCGTCCGTTATTCTGGTCATCTAGCGGACGATAATGGTCTTTATGCAAGTCGTTCGAGAGGACGATCGTTCTCCTTCGATTCACGCTGGAGCCGGCCGAGATGGCGCTCCGAAGTCGGGACAGCTTTGGGTATCCGTGATCCAGTATACGACGTGTCATACCCGGTCCGGGCGAGTCGGCGCCGCATTCAGCGCGATCACGAAACGATCATCGACGGGATCGACTACTGTGCCGACGCGGTCGCTGAGTCGTGGGACGGCACGCAGACAACCGAACGGCGACGCGTCGTCGAACCGTTGCGATCCGCCCTCGAATCGGCGGGAATACTAGAGGCGCTGCCCATCGTTCTCGCTGACGCCGTCGAATCCGCGGGATACGAACTTGAGGCGACACCGGTTCCTTCAGCCCCGTACGTCGTTCTTACGAGCAAAGGACCGATCTGTCGGGCGACGATCGAACCGGGCCGAGTACTAATTCGTTTCGACGTGTTCGATGTCGTGTACAATTCACAACCCGTCTACCAACGACTCGACGGCATTCAACTCTCGGTCTCGCTGGAGTGAGAGAACTGGATGTCGAACTGCCAAGGGTTCCCCTGTACTCGCGACGAGGAGCGATTGGTATCAATGCGCACATATTAATAATACCGCAGTATTTATTACTAACATGCCACAACAAGGTGTTGGTGACTAATAGTGACTGTTAATCCACGTTCGGCGTCCCGACGGCGGGTGCTCGCCGCATCAGGTTCACTGGCGACGCTCGGTCTCGCCGGATGTCTCGGTGGGGACGACGACGGTGACGACGAGAACGGAGAGGAAGATGGAACTAACGGTGAGAACGGAGACGACGATGAAAGCGAACCCGACGACCTCGATGTCGGGGAGTTCGAAGTCATCGATCGAGACGACGATTCGGTCGCCGTCTACATCCACGGGGACCACTGGCACGATGACCCGCTCGAGGTCCCACACGATGACAACCTTTCGCTCGGTGCACACGTCGAAGACGAAGAGGGCGACGAGATCGAACTCGGCGACGAGTACGAACTCGCCGTCGAGGTGTCGGACAGTGCAGAGGAAGGAATCGTCGAGATCGATCCGGACGAAGACTTCCACGGGGATCACGTCCACCTTCACGGAGTCGACGACGGATTCACGACCGTCGTGTTCCAGGTTCGATCCGATGATCACGTCGTCTACGAGACTCCCGATCTCGAGGTTGTCGTCGGCGACGACCACGATGATCATGACGACGACCACGACGATCACGACGACCACGATCACGACGACCACGATCACGACGACCACTGATCGGCCTCTCGCATTCCGGTGTTGCTACCGGGAAGCTTCAGGTTTCGATCGACCGCTCGAGCAGCTACCAGGATTCGAAGCGAATCGTATACGCGATCTTCGGTTGCTCGAGTCGCTTACTAAGACGCATTTGGAGAGTAGTACGAGTTAATAACTTCTGAACGGCCCATAATAACGCTTTTATCCATCCACTCGTACCTACCCGTATGAACTATTCACGTCGGTCAGTCCTTCGAACGGGGGTGGGAGCCGTCGCACTCGGAACGATCGCCGGGTGTCTCAGCGAGCCGGACGGCGGCGGATCCGAAGGTGGATACGCCGCGTTCTTTCCGCTCTGGGACTGGGCCGAGCAGATTGCGGGTGAGGAAATCGCCTTCGAAAACGCCATCGATGCCGGACAGATGGGACACGGGTGGGAACCGCCTAGCGATCTCCAGCGGGATATTGCAGACTCGAGCGTCTTTATCTACCTCGACACCGACGAGTTCGCGTGGGCCCAGGAGTTTGCTGCGGAGTTCGAACGCGATTACGACCACGTCACGTTGATCGATGGGATGGACGGACTCGAGAATCAGCTCCTCGAGATGGATACCGACGGCGACATCGACCGCGAGCCAGCGGACCACGACTTCGACCCCGACCAGATCGAAATTACCGGGTTCGACCTCTACGATCAACGAACCGGCGAAGAAGTCGCCTATTGGCACGACGATCACTGGCACAGCGGCGTTCCGGACGTTCCCGTCGGCGGCGAAATTGCGCTCGCTGGCGTCTTCGAGGATGCAGACGGGAACGTGCTCCCGCTCGGGACCGACGAACAGTTTCAACTCGAATTCAGCTACGTCGACGAGGAAAGCGATGCGCTCGAGTTCGAGTCCCGAGGAGATCACGTCGTCCTCTCGGGTACCGAGGAGTCTCAGACGCGAATCGTCTTCGAACTCGTCGCTAACGATGAGGTCGTCTGGGATACGAGCGAAGATGCCTCGATCGTCTCGGTCGTGGCGGAACTCGAGGAGACCGATGCTCCCGAGAACGCGGATCCACACGTCTGGGTCGATCCCGTCATCTCACAGGACATCGTCGAAACGATCGCAGCAGGGCTCGCGGAGGCCGATCCGGATAACGCCGAGTTCTACGAGGAAAACGCAGTTGACTATCTCGATGAACTCGAGGCAATCGACGACCAACTACACGAACTAACCGAAAACGCGGACCGTAACGTTGCGGTTTTCGCTGGCCACGATTCCTATCAGTATATCGAACGCCGGTACGATTTCGAACTCCACACGCCAGCAGGCGTTTCGCCGGACGAAGTCGAGAGTACCGAAGATATCTCCGAGATGATCGAAGTCGTCGAGAAACACGATATCGAGACGATCCTCTACGATCCCTTCGAGACGCAAAACCCCGACGAGGACGTTCCCGACATGGTCGAGGTCCTTCTCGACGAAACGGATGCGACCGAATACGAACCGCTGACGCCGCTCGAGGGTAATACCGACGAGTGGGACGATGCGGGATATGGATGGGTCGAACAGATGGAAGAGATCAACATCCCGTCGTTGAAACGAGCACTCGGTGCCGAGTGATTCGACGAAAATGGAAGAAATAAGCCGTCTCGCGTTCGAGAAGGAAGTGAGCATACCGTGAACCCGGCAGTTGCTATCGAGAACGTCACGTTCGCCTACGGAGACAAAGTCGCAGTTCGAGACGTGTCGCTGACGATCGAGGAGGGTGACTTTCTCGGATTGATCGGCCCGAACGGGTCGGGGAAGACGACGCTGTTACATCTCATGCTCGGGCTTCACTCCCCCGATTCGGGTTCGATCGAGCTGTTCGGCGAACCGGTTTCGGAATTCGAACACGGCGAACGCATCGGCTACGTTTCCCAGCAGGCGACCAGCCGTGGCGGAACGATGCCGGTGACCGTCCGCGAGGCCGTGACAATGGGGCGGTTTCCACACGCGGGCCACTCGAGGCTGAGCGATTTCGATTACGAAATCGTCGACGACGCGATCGAAACCGTCGGAATCACTGAACTCGCCGACCGGCGAGTCAACCAGCTCTCGGGCGGCCAGCGCCAGCGGGCGTTTATCGCTCGAGCGCTCGCCTCCGAGGCCGATCTCCTCGCGTTAGACGAACCGACGGTAGGGGTCGACGCCGAGTCTCGAGACGAGTTCTATCGACTGCTCGATTCGCTGAACGAGTCGGGGATCACGGTCGTGTTGATCGAACACGATATCGGCGTCGTCACGGACCGCGCAGACCACATCGCCTGCATCAATCAGGAACTGTACCACCACGGAGATACCGAATCCTTCGTCGAAAGCGACGCCCTGACCGAGGCGTACGGAACATCCGGACAGGTCGTCCACCACCACCACTAATGGCCCGCTCACTCAGACGAATCGTCGAATTCGTTGGAATCGGACTGACGGCCCTGTTGGCGGTCGTCATGATCGCGTTCGTCGGCCTCGAGTGGCTTCGCGGCTACGGGTATGCTGAAGGACTGTACGATCAGTTCATCATCTTCGGACAGTGGATGGACGTCTATCTGGGAACGAACGTCTTCAGCTACGGATTCATGTGGCGGTCGGTCGCGACGGCCGTCTTCATCGGAATCGTCGCGCCGCTGGTCGGAACGTATCTGGTCCACCGAGAGATGGCGCTCATCGGTGAAACCCTCGCACACACGGCTTTCGCCGGCGTTGCCGTCGGATTGCTGTTCACCACGACGACTGATTGGGACGGCTCCTTGTTGACGGCCGCGCTCGTGGTTGGCGTGCTCGGCGCACTCGGCGTCCAGTGGCTGACCGAACGCACGAACACCTACGGAGACGTTCCCATCGCGATCATGCTGACGGGGAGTTTCGCCGTCGGAACGCTTATCATCAGCTACGGTCGCGGACTCTCCGGTGTGAACATCGAGGAGTACCTCTTCGGAAGCGCCGCGTACGTGACGACCGGCGGATCGCAGTTGATGGCGGCGTTGAGTCTCGCGGTCGTCGCCATCGTCGCGGTGACGTACAAACAGCTGTTGTTCATTACTTTCGACGAGCAGGCCGCACGCGTCGCGCGACTCAACGTCACCTGGTACAACACGCTGTTGATCGTGATGACCGCCGTCGTCGTCGTCGGAGCCATGCAGATTCTCGGGGTTATCCTCGTCGCCGCAATGTTGGTCATCCCGGTCGCGGCCGCCTCCCAGATTTCTCACAGCTTCAGGGAGACGCTGATCCTCTCGATCCTGTTCGGCCAACTCTCGGTACTCGGCGGATACGGTATCGCTATTCACCAGGGGCTTCCCCCGGGTGGATCCATCGTCGTCGCCGCAATCGTCATCTACCTCGCGGCAATCTTCGGCTCGAATCGGTCGATATCGGCACTTTCGATGCACTGATCCGTGACAGCTCCTTCGGACTGGGAACGTCGAATACGTTTAACACGCTGCTCGTGAAATCCACGACCGATGGGAAGGCTATCCGAGCTGTTCGAACCCGAGACCGTCGCCGTCGTCGGCGCAACGGATCGCGAAGGCGCAGTCGGACGGGCGATCCTCGAGAACCTTTCGAGCGGATTCGCGGGTGAGGTCGTTCCGGTAAACCCGAACCGCGATACCGTGTTGGGCCTCGAATGTTATTCCGACTTCGAGAGTGCACCGTCGGTCGATCTCGCGATCGTCATCGTCCCGCCGCCGGTCGCCCTCGAAACGCTCCGAGAGGTCGGCGAGGCGGGAACCGAAAACGTCGTCGTCATCACGGCCGGGTTTTCCGAAACCGGTGCCGAGGGGGCAGAACGCGAACGCGAGCTTCGCGAAATCGCGGAGACGTACGACCTCAACGTCGTCGGCCCGAACAGTCTGGGAGTCATGTCAACGCCAGTCGGAATGAACGCGACCTTCGGCCCCGAAAACGCACGCGAGGGGTCGATATCTTTTATGAGCCAGTCGGGCGCGTTCATCACCGCGGTGATCGACTGGGCCAACGAGCAAAAGATCGGATTCCGAGACGTCGTCTCGCTCGGCAACAAGTCCGTTCTCGAGGAGACGGACTTCGTCCGCGAGTGGGGAGACGACCCGGACACGGACGTCATCATCGGGTACCTCGAGGATATCGACGCGGGCGAGGAGTTCGTTCGCGCCGCGCGGGAGGTGAGCGACGAGACGCCGATCGTGCTGGTTAAATCCGGCCGGACGGATGCCGGGGCACACGCGGCCTCGTCTCACACGGGTGCAATCGCTGGGAGCGAACGTGCGTACGAAACCGGGCTCCAGCAAGCCGGCGTGCTCCGAGCGCAGTCCGTCCAGGAACTGTTCGATTACGCTCGTGCGCTTTCCGGGTTACCGCTACCGGAATCCGGCGATGTCGCCGTCGTCAC
Organism: Halostagnicola alkaliphila; assembly: GCF_055379965.1. Taxonomy (NCBI): domain Archaea; kingdom Methanobacteriati; phylum Methanobacteriota; class Halobacteria; order Halobacteriales; family Natrialbaceae; genus Halostagnicola; species Halostagnicola alkaliphila. The sequence continues at coordinate 2,102,163 of NZ_AP043826.1, forward strand.
GAACGCCGGCGGCCCTGGCGTTCTCACGACGGATGCGGTCGGCGATTCGTCGCTCGAGATGGCGTCGTTTACTGACGAGACGCTCGAAACGCTCGCAGAGTCGATGCCGAAGGAGGCGAACATCTACAACCCGATCGACATCATCGGCGATGCAGATGTCGAACGATTCGGCGAGGCGCTCGATACAGCACTGGCGGATCCGAACGTCGGGAGCGCCGTCGTCGTCAGCTCACCGACGGCCGTACTCACGTACGACAAACTGGCGGAAGTGGTGATCGAGACGCGGGAGCGACACGGAAAGCCAGTCGTCGCCTCGATGATGGGCGGCGACCGAGCGCGAGCCGCCGAGGAAGTGCTCCGCGAGTTTGGAATCCCGAACTACTTCGATCCGGCACGGGCAGTTTCGGGGCTCGATGCGCTCGCTCGGTACCGCACTATTCGGGACCGCTCTAGGGGCGACCCGAAAACGTTCGATGTCGACCGCGGGCGAGCGCGTGAGATACTCGAGCGGACGAACTCGCGGTCGGGCAACCGCCTCGGCATCGAGTCGATGGATCTCCTCGAGGCGTACGGCATTCCGACGCCCTCGGGGTCGGTCGTCGACGATCCGGAGAAGGCGCGGGAGGTTGCAGAATCGATCGAGGGCGACGTCGTCATGAAAATCGCGAGTCCGGAAATTTCACACAAGTCGGACATCGGGGGCGTGAAAGTTGGCGTTTCCGACGAGGACATCTACGACGCTTACGAAGATTTGGTCGCGCGGGCACGAAATTACCAGCCGGAGGCGAAGGTGCTCGGCGTCCAAGTTCAGGAGATGCTCGAAATGGACGAGTCGACCGAAACGATCCTCGGGATGAACCACGACCCGCAGTTCGGGCCGCTGCTGTTGTTCGGCCTCGGCGGGGTTTTCGTAGAGATTCTCGAGGACACGTCGGTGCGAGTTGCGCCAATCGGCGAGAGCGAGGCCCACGAAATGATCGACGATCTCAACTCCTCCCCCTTGTTGGCCGGTGCCCGGGGCCGCGAGCCAGCGGACATCGACGCCATCGTGGAGTCGATCCAGCGGCTATCACAGCTTGTGACTGATTTCCCGGCGATCCTCGAGCTCGACATTAATCCGCTCGTCGCAGGATCTACCGGTGTCCAGGCGATTGATCTCGTCCTCACAGTCGATACGGAGAAACTATGACAGACACAGATTCCACACCAGATAGCGACACGGACAACCGGACCGACACCAAGACACTCCTCGTTAGTTCCCTCGAGCCAAGCACCGGAAAGACTGCGATCGCGCTGGCGCTCGGCCGACTCGCTCACGGCGATGACGACGACGGCGGAACCGTCGGCTACATGAAGCCGAAAGGAACCCGCCTCGAGAGTAACGTCGGGAAGACGCTCGACGAAGATCCGTTCCTCGCTCGAGAACTCCTCGAGTTCGAAGCGGAGATTCACGACATGGAACCGATCGTCTACTCGCCGACATTCGTCGAACAGGTGATTCGAGGTCGGGAAGATACCGATGAACTCAGGGAACGAGTATTGGAAGCGTACGAAACGCTCGCAGCGGGCTGCGATCAGTTGTTCGTCGAAGGTGGTGGCAACCTCGACGTTGGCGGCAGTATCGACCTCACCGATGCGGATGTCGCTGAGTTGCTCGACGCTCGGGTCCTCCTCGTCGCGTCCTACGAGTCTCCCAGTGACGTCGACCGCGTCATTACAGCGGCTCGAACGTTCGGGGATCGATTGGACGGCGTCCTCTTTAACAACGTTTCCGACGCAGCGTACGACGAACTCGAAACGGACGTCGTTCCATTTCTCGATGGGAACGGGATTTCGACGCACGGAATTATCCCGCGAAAACAGACCCTCGCCGGCGTGACGGTGGACGAACTCGCCGAGGAACTCGGTGCAACGGATCTCACAGCGGACGGCTCCGAATCGTACGTGGAACGGTTCACCGTCGGTGCGATGGGTGCCGAGAGCGCGCTTCGGCACTTCCGCAGGACGAAAAACGCCGCCGTCATCACAGGCGGCGACCGGTCGGAAATTCACACGGCCGCGCTCGAGGCACCCGGTGTGAACTGTCTTATCCTTACTGGCGGGCACCGTCCGTCGAGAACCATCATCGGGCGGGCGACCGAACGAGGGGTTCCGATACTGGCAGTGCAAACGGACACGCTCACTACCGTCGAACGCGCCGAGGACATCGTCCGAACCGGTCGAACACGCAGCGAACGAACCGTCGAAGAAATGGAATCCTTGCTCACCGAGTACGCGGATCTCGACCACGTTTTCGAGACGCATCCGTAGCAGTGACTCGAGTGTCCATCACTGGGTAGCTGTAAAACCGGTAGGTCGGTCCGGGCAAACCGACCCGTTCCGGGTCGCCGAATGTCAGAGGCACCCCGGCACCTGTGTCTACACGTTCCATACCCATATGCTCATTTGGTGCGTTACCGACCACGAAGTCATCTCGGTTATTTAGGCCTTGTGGCCATTTATAAGCAAACCCGTCGGAATTGCGGAGAATACGGATTCGTGTGTCGTTAGTTCTTGAAGGTGCGTAATAGGTTTTATTCTTTCTTGACAGAAGGTCGATCGGCTTGCGCGTCTGACTAACAATTAAGAGTGTTCCATACAAGAATGGGATTATGGACGATACTCAGCAAGAAATAACATCCCTCGTCGGTCGCGAAGTCTACTCGAACAACGGCGTTTTCGTCGGCGAAGTCGAAGACCTTCGACTGAACGTCGACGGGCAAACCGTCACCGGACTCGCGCTCGGGAGTCTCAACACGGAGCTATTTGAAGCCGAAGCTCGCAGTGCGAGCGGCGTTATCGTCCCGTATCGATGGGTCCGCGCCGCCGGGGATGTTATCCTAATCAACGATGTCGTCGAACGCGTTCGTAACCCTGACGAGGAAAAAGAGGAAGTAATCGCGTAGTTAGCTTCCGTTTGAACCTTCGCTCCCATCGACTCCCATCGCATCGAACAGCGTTCGTTTGACCGCTTCCTCGGTCAGTTCGAGGAACGTATCTCTCGTTTCCGCCGAGATTTCGATTCCGGTAAAGATGCCCAGCGGGATCTCCGCACTCGCCTGCGTGGAGTGTCCCGCCGTTTCGCCGATTTCGCCGTAGGCGTCGTCGAGGATTTTCCCGATGTTAATCCGGATATCCTTCGAGCGCGCCGAGAGGAAAATTGTCTCCTCGGCGATGCCAAAGACCGCGGTCGTCGTTACGCCCTCGAGATTGAGCAGGTGACTGGCAGCCTGGGTCAACGCTTCTCGATCGCGAACGATTCCAGCGTTGGAAACGAGATGGCTCCCCTGAACGTCTCGGTTCGCGATTGCCTCCGCGAGCACGTCCAGAGTTTCCGGAGACATCGACGGCGATTCGACCTGTTCTAAGGTATCGTGATCCGCGAACGGGTAGAGATAGGCTGCGGCGGTGAGATCCGCCGGGGTCGTATCGCGTTTGAAATCGAGCGTCTCGGCTCGAATCCCGTAGAGAAGTGCCGTCGCGACTTCCTCGGAGACGTTGACATCAAACTCCTGAATGTACTTCGTCATAATCGTCGACGTCGAGGACATGTTCGGACGAATGTCGACGAACTCGGGCTCGTACTCCGCCTCGGGCTCGTGGTGATCGATAACGATATCCACGTCGAGGTCGATCTCGCTCGACGTCGAATGATCGACGAGCGCGACCGTATCGTGGCCGGAAAGATCCTCGAGTTCGTCCCACTGGACGAGATCGATCCCGAGGAGATTCACGAAGGCCCTGTTCTCCTGGTGACCCATATCCCCGAGATACACGATATCGGATTCGACGCCGAGGTGGTCTGCGATCGCCTGTAACGCGGCGGCGCTTGCAATCGAGTCCGGGTCCGGACTTTCCTGGGTCACGATTGCCAGTCGCTCGGACGTCTCCTCTAACAGCTGTGCGAGCTTTCCGGCGTTGTACTCGAGTTCCCCCGACTCGAGTGCGCGGAGCGCCGAATCTGCGATGACTGCGGACGGATTGATGACGATATCGGCACCGAGTTCGGAGAGTTCGTCGCCGGAGACTGGATCGCTCGCGCGGGCGACGACGAACTGGTTGCTGTCCGTGTTTCGAATGTGTTCGACGGCGCGTTTGTTCGCCTCGACGTTCGAGGCGAGGATCAAAACGACATCGCGTTCGGCCACCAAATCGGCGGCCTCCGGTTCGCGAATGTCTGCGGTTCGTGCATCGAGGTCCTGATCTCGGAGTGATTCGACCCGGCTTTCGTCTCGGTCGATGATAAGAACGTCTTTGCCTTGCTCGACGAGTTCCTCCGCGACGGCGTAGCCGACGCTCCCACAGCCGAGAATAGCGTAGTCAGAAATCGACGAGATCGTAACCCCCATACTCATATGAACGTGATGTAGGTCTCACAGCACTTAACGCTCCCGAAGATTGGTACGTTCCGTGAACGGTGATTGGGATTGGCAGTAGTTGATGTGTGCGCACCCCTCCCACGACGGGTGCCAAGGGAAACGTATTTGAATGCGTATCCGAAAATTTCGGGTACAGGGCCGGTAGCTCAGTTAGGCAGAGCGTCTGACTCTTAATCAGACGGTCGCGTGTTCAAATCGCGCCCGGCCCGTTCTACACCGCGAACAATTCGTGAGCGGTGCATCACGGAACCGGTGGGATTTGAACGCAGGGAGAGCGCAGTCTCGCGAACGAAGTGAGTGAGGAAGCGATCGACCGTGTGTTCAAATCGCGCCCGGCCCGCTTTTGCGACGAACACTTTCGTGAGGAGCAAAGCGGCCAGAGCGATTTGAACTAGACCAGAAAGGCGCAGCAGAGCGAGCATTTCTTGGCGTAGTTCATAATCGCGCCCGGTCCGCTTCACTGACGCACGATAGCTTGCTGTCACTTCTACAGAAAAAGCACCATCCTTTTCATGAGAATTAAGGGAACTTGTTATTCTATATATCGGTTGCCACCACAAGGCCAACGGCGGTGCTGTGGGAAGGTCAAAGTTGAAGGGTTAGGTGAATAAAGATACAGATAAGTGAGGGTATCAATCATGGCAACAGTTCGGAGAGAAGACAAGTGGACGCTTGAAAAGGATAGAGAAGGAGTATACGCAATCTGTGAACGGGGGAAACTCAGCGCTCGCGTGATCACAGCTGATTACGAACCTCAGGGCATAATGGACGACGTGGCCTCAGATATGATGACGGAAACAATTGAAGTCCGCAACTTCAAAGAAGCAGAACGGGAATTCCACAACTATATTGAACAGGTGGAGAGTGGAGGATTTAGCCTATTCTGACCGTGCCAAGAAAGCCCCGTTGTTACTCCAACTCCACAGCCTTCTCCGGTGAGTGATTGCTGCGGTCGTTGTGTGCTCGAATTGTACAGACTGTTCAAGCCGTTGAATAACGCTTACCAGACTGTCCACCCGCTTACGTTGAATAACGCTTACCAGACTGTCCACCCGCTTAATCCCAATCGAGAGAGAAATCTAATAGCCGCAACTCTCGGCGGAATTAGCTCTTCTCGCAGGGTCGCCAGTACACTTTCCCGCTCGCAATCTTCTTCGACTCGAGGTCACCCATAAAAGTCAGATCCTCGAGTTTGGTACGAGCAGTATTACGGTGACAGTTCAATAGTTCAGCGATCTCGGGGGCGTCAAAGGGCTCGCACCCATCTTCGGCGGCTACAAAGAGATGGAGAACAACGTCAGTTGTGATTCTCGGTTTTCGTCCGCCAGACATTGCCTATGGCCCCTCATCCGAACGGTCTGCGATTTCGGACAACTCGAGCAGATCTGAAATCTCGTAGGTCGGCGTCACCGAGAGGTCGACGGAACGGCAGTGCTCGCGGCGGACGAACACCGAATCCAGCCCGGCCCGGTGTGCGGCGATCACGTCGCTTTCGCTATCGCCGACGTAGAGCGCCGAGTCGGCCTCGAGGTCGGCCAGCGCCTTCTCGAGGTAGTGGGTGTTCGGCTTTTTCAGTTCGAGGCTCTCGAGCGTTTTCTCGCGGCCGTAGTAGGTATCGAACAGCGAGTGGAGGTCGAACGCGTCCAAGACGAACTCGATCGTGCTGTGATGGTTGTTGCTGACGACGCCGCAGGTATGTGGGAGTGAAGCGATCGCAGTAACATCGTCATACACGGCTCTGGTCCCGTCCCGAAACGTCTCGAACTGGGATTGCTCGTCGAGGCGTTCGCGCGCCTCCCAGAACCGCTCGGGTTCGAGATCGTACGTGGTACAGATTTCGTGGAGGTCCTCGAGCGTGACGCCGTCGACGATCGCGTCGACGTGATTGGGATCGATATCGGTCACACCGACCGATCGGAACGCGCCACGGGTTGCTTCGGCCTGGGTTTCCCGGGCAGGCGGATCGACGAGGATCCCGTCGCTGTCGAAGAGGACCGTATCGTGCGTTGTCACGTCTACCGGTTCTCGAAACCGGGAGTTGATTATTTCGATTACTGCTTTCTGGTGTGGCTCTTGCCCTCGAACGTCTCCTCCGTGCAAATTCGGACGGAATGCGTCTCTGTCGCGGGGACTGGCTTCGAGTCCCGTGTCAGTGTACCACGTCGACTCGTAGCTATGCGTGCCGTGGAAACGATCGAGAACAAGTCGTCAAAACGAACGGTCGGTCGATGCGCTATTCTGATTTGTCGGCGTTCATCTCCGGAATCTCTTCGGTTTCGTCGATTGGTTCCTCGATCGGCTCATCGTCTGGCGGCTGTTCAGTCGGCGGTTGAGCACCCGGCGATTCGAAATCACCAGCCGACCCGGTTACGAGGAAGTCAGCAATGTTTCCGATGAGGACGTTGTTGTCCGCCCGCTGTGCGTTTTCGGGCTCGAGGAAGCTCGAGTCTCCGATGAGTGCGGTGTTCCCGTCAACGGCAGCGACGTCGTACTCGCCGTCTTCACGGGTGGTCGACAGCGTCGCATCGGTCTCGAGCACCGCATCACTGTCGCTGGTTCCCACTGAGGAGGCGCTTCGGAGAACGACCTCGTCCACGCCGTCGGTCAGTTCCGAACTCCCGGTTGATTCGGCGTAGATGCTGAGGTAGTTGTTATCGTTCTCCGCGACGTTGTAGAGATAGCCCGCATCCGTGTACAGTCCGTCCGAACCGCCGAGTTCGGCGACGCTACCTGAGCTTCCGGGATCGGCGGTCATCACGAAACGACCGCCGGCGTCGGTAAACGCGTCGATGCTCTCGCGATCTTGTGCGGTGAACGAGACGGAGCCGGGCGCGACGAACGCGTCGGCCTCATCGAGCGATTGTGCGAGCGGTCCGTCTTCCATAGCGCCCGCGTAGAACTCCACCTCGTGGCCGTTTTCGATGAGCGTCGAGACGAGCGGCGTAACGCTCCGGTCCGCACCGCCCATGGTACCCGTCGAGAGTTCGGGGGACTCCCCGCTATCCTCGATCGGTAGCGGATCGACCGCGACTTGGCCCGCGGCCGCTCCACCGGTGTGGATCAGGACGGTATTCGATGACTCCTGGCTATCCATCGTGATATCGCCGCCGTCTGCCGTTTCGTCGGGCAGCGCATGCTCTGGTTCGAAGTGACTCTGGTCGAGCTCGGCCGGTTCCGGCGTTCCGTCGTCGACGACGAGGGTGCCTGCGGCGACGAGCCCGATGGTGAGAACGAATCCGAGAACGAACGTGGCGATCAGCGTTCGGCCGGTCGCACTCATGGGCGTTCACCTCCGTGGTCCTCGTCAGCGCTCGAATCGGTCGATTCACCGCCGACTTGATCGTGCCAGACCTCCGGCGCGATCAGTTGTGGCTGATATGGATTGATCTCCGCCCCACCGGTATCCTGTATCACGGGTTCACCGTCGTCCGTCGTTTCGATCACCAGTCCGTCGAAGGGACCGGCATCACTACGGTTCATCTCGATATCGTAGGAGTCTACTCCAGCCGCTTCTGCGGCACTGTGGATTGCATCGTCGAGCGTTCCGATCTCGTCGGCGTATCCGTTGTCGACTGCTTCGACGCCGAAGTAAGTTCGTGCGTGTGCGACTTCTTCGCGATCGAGCTCGATCTCGTCACCACGTTGTTCCATGACACTGTCGATGAACGTCTGTTTGATCATCTCCGTATCAGCTCGGTCATCGTCCGGATGAGCGGAGCCTTTGTCCGGTGCACTCTGTCCCTCGCTCGGTCCGGTCGGCATCGGTGCCGGACCGGTCACACCAACGCTACCGACCGTCGAAGAGGGTGACACGAAAATCTCGTCAGCGGGTGCCATCGCGTAGTACGCACCCGAGGCACCCATCGAGTCGACAGCCGCCGTTACCGGCATCTCCTCGGCGGTCCGTTCGACCGCCGTGTACATTCGCTCGCTCGAGGCCGGTTGTCCGCCGCTGCTGTCGATTTCGAGAACGACTGCCTCGACGGAGTCGTTGTGGCGCGCGTCCCGCAGTTCGTCTTCGAACTCTTGGGATTCACTCGAATCAATAATTCCGTTTACTTCAACGACTTTGACCGTCCCGTCTCCACCACTACCGAGGGCGTATACTTGCGGTGCTGCAAGCGCACCAGCGGCGATTGCGAGCAACGCTACCACCGCAACTTGCTGTCCTCGCGAAAGCCTATTGAATGGCCATAACGTCATGTGCTCTGACTTTCTCATATATAATACATAACTCGCTAAGAGGAGTTTCAGTCTCAGAAAATCCGGTCGAGTCGGCTACTTACTGCAGTAAACACGTCTAGGAACCGGCATCGCTGTTATTTGCGGGCTAATTCGACCGTGAGCACTACCGCGACCGGTCGGTCGACGGGATAGTCAGACTGAACAGTGCTAATATGTTTGGAACTGCCGTTATTGCCCCCCTCCCAGTAAGTGAGTCCATGACCTCGATCGCAGATATCGAAATCCCTATCACCGAAACCTGTCTCGGCGATGTTTCGGACGCTGTACCGACGCTTTCTTGCGAGATGGAACAGGTGATAACCTCGAGAAACAGAACGTTGTGGCTCTCGGGAGCGGAATTAACGGTACTTGAGTCCGCACTGGATGAGGGATCAGCCGTCGGTGACTATACACGGGTTGGCGGTGGAGACGGGCGATGGCTGTTCGACATCGAATTCGAGCAGGGTTCCGTCGATATTTTCGAGGTCGTACGCTCGACGGACGGGACCGTCCTTTCTGCAACGGCGACGGACGGATCCTGGCAGCTCAGAGTTCGGTTCGTCGAACGCGAAGCGATACGCACGTTCTACGATCGCCTCCGCTCAGTGGATATTACACCCGAGATCGTTCGATTGTACGATCCGACGACTGAGATGCATTCCCGATACGGAATGACGACTCAGCAGTACGAAACGCTCCTCGCCGCTATCGATCACGGCTATTTCGAAATACCCCGTGAAATATCGATGCAAGAACTGTCCGATGAATTGGATGTCTCCCACCAGGCTCTTTCGGAGCGGCTTCGGCGGGCGTATCGGGCACTCGTGACCGCTGAACTCGAGAACACCGACAGTCGGATGCCACCGAAATTCGTTCCGACGAGTTAAACGGGTTACAGGAGGCGTTCTCGGTTCGGACTGTACTAATAAACAGATCTGCACTAGTGGAAGTAATAGCGGTGTACTCCTTCGTTCTCCCCGATGGGTGTCACTTGCAAGCACCATCAACATAATGCAGTTCGTGGTAGTTTTTGATGTAATGAGTGCACAATTCAGCGACGACGACGTGGGAAAAAGCGTTGTCAACGAAAACGGTGACGAGGTCGGAATCGTCGCGGATGTCGAACACGGTACCGCACACGTCAAACCAGATCCGGGGATTACGGACACAATAAAAGCAAAACTCGGCTGGCAGGGTACGGACGACGACACGTTCCCGCTTCAGGAGGCGGCAGTCGCGAGCGTCTCCGGTGACGAGATCAGACTCGAGGGCGACCCCGGGGACACGGGTACAGGTGCCGGTGCAGGGACAACAGCGGGTGCCGGATCCGCGGCGGGATCAGATATTGGGGACGACACGGGAGTCGGCGACGAGTCGATGCGTGGAGACGATGACGGAATCATGGATGACGATGATGGAATCATGAGCGACGACGAAGACAGGATGGGTGACGACGACGACGGAATCATGGACGACGACGATGACGGGTTGATGGGTGACGACGATGACGGAATCATGGACGACGACGATGACGGGTTGATGGGTGACGACGACGACGGAATCATGGACGACGACGATGATAGGATGGGCTCCGATGATGACGGGTTGATGGATGACGAGGATGACGGGTTAATGGGGAGCGACGATGACGACGGAATCATGGATGATGACGATGACGGGTTGATGGATGACGACGACGATGACGACCTCATCGGAGACGACGACGATACTCGAGTCGGTGACGACGATGACGACACGATCTAATCTCCTTCGGTATTTCACCGCCTGTCAGGATTGATCGAGCTAACGTAACCGGTCGAGAGTACTTTCGGATGGGGGCAAATCGCGTCCCGTACCCGTCGCATTTTGTGACATACGGTCGAGTACTCCTCGACAATCGAACAACTACACAACGGTCGGAGCCGAACGTATTCGAGTATCCCGTTGACCGAAGCGTTATTCCTCGAGGATGGATATGTCTCTCTATGGTCACTCCCTCCACATGTATTGTCTCGTCGGTCCGCAATCGGTTATCGGGATTCCAATGGTAGTCGACGAGCTAACGCTTCGAGCCGAAGAGGCGACTCGCTGTGCCGAAGATGCGGCCCTCAGACTCGAGCGACGGTACGAATCGGTTCTCGAGCAAGAACGTACTGAATCGGTCTCTCGCCGCCGGTTTCGCACACTCGTCGAACGAATTCGCCAGACCGGTGCGCCCTACGGGGTTCACACAATCGTCTATCGCCCGTCCGGTGAGTTGCTGTTAGTTCGCCACGACGCCGTCGATCTCTGGGTCCTCCCCGGCGGTGGTATCGATCCAGGAGAATCGTTTCTCGAAGCCGCGCGTCGAGAACTCGCCGAAGAAGCCGGCGTCGATGCGTGCTACGACGGCCTCGCGATGATTACCCGCGTCGAACTCGAGACGAACGGCTACCGGACGTGGGGTATTTTACCGGTGTTTGCGGCGCAAGCGGAGACAACCACGCCGGATATTTCGGATCCCGACGACGAGATTTCGGCCGCTAGGTGGTTCGACACGTTGCCCGAAGATACACGCGATAGAGCGGAGTTGCGTGCCTGGCGATCTCACCGGCTTTAGTGGTGTTCCACGCCTGAACTGCTGGGTAAATCGGATGAACGCCATCGATTTCACCCAGCAGTCGACGGTTGGGACGGTACTAGCAAATTTTGTCGAACGAACAACTGTGCTATCAGGCTGGCCTCGATCATCTACCCGGGGACGCCGCGTTAGGCGTCCGGATTTCCGTGTGACACGCCCTCCCGCTGATCCGCTTGCAGTCGTCGAAGCGTTGCTCGGCCGTTGCTCGCTTCGTACCCGAAGAGCACCGACTCGCCGTATTCCCCAGCCACTTCGGTGGCGTGAATCAGATCGTCTATTTCGATGTTTATCGCGTACAGTTCGATGGTGAACGGGGTCTCGAGGGCGCTCTCGAATCCTTTTGCGATCGTCTCGAGCCAATAGGTCGTCGAGTAGGCCATGTCGTACAACGGGACGACGAACTCGTCGATGTAGGGCTCGAGCGCTTCTATATCGATACCCGCCCGCTCGTAGAGATGTCCGGGATACGGGTCGGGATACAGCGTCATGTAGACGCGGCCGGGGATTCGCTCGACAGCCTCGGCGACGAACTCCGTTATAACGCTGGCACGCCACTCGAGGCGGTCGTCGTACTCGCTGGCCTCAAAGCGTTTCTGACAGGAGTCACAGTGACAGTACTCGCCCCTCGGAAAGCCGATATCGTCGAGACGAACGTCTTCGTTCGCTTCGACGCAGTCGTCGATGATGTCGAAGAGTCCCTCGCGATACTCCTCGCGGGTCGGACAGATGTACGCCCAGTCGAAGTACGGTTGATCCCGAGTAGCTGCGTTCCCCTCGTCATCGACCGGAACGAGAGACGGCTCTGCGTCGGCAGCCGCGTTGTCACCGAAACAGGAGATCATGTTCACCGCGTTCGGGACAGGTTCTGCAGACCTGCCGGTCACGTCTTTGACTTCGTAGAAGGCGCGATCGAACTCCGGCCAATCGAGTTCGTCTTCGTTACGCGTGACGACGCCATACATAGTCGTTCGTACGACGCCAGACGGGTAAGCGGTTCGGGTTTCTGGTTTGCTGGAGCGGAGCCGTTCGAGAAATACTCGTTCGAACGATTCCGTTTCCAGTGTTCGTGCGATCCGTTCGGTTCGTTTCAGGAAATTATTCCGTCTGTTCTGCCTGCTCAGCCGGTTCGAAATCGTATTCGACCTCCGAAGAGCCACCACCAGAGACGACCTTCCAGAGGACGGCGATTGCGAACAGGGCGACCAGTATTTTGAGTGTGCGCGACATACTCAACTAGGGATACGGCCACAACGTACTTATGATTTCTGTTAGTTCACGGGTTTTGATCGATGAACACAGTTCCCGCTCTCGAGTTCAGGTGTCGATCAACGCGGGGATGTTTTCGCGGAAAATCGTCTCGCAGTACGAACATCGGACGGCCTCGTCGAGTACGTCGAACTTCGAGGTGACGGGTTCGTCGCCGGTCGTAATACACCCGGAGTTCGAACACGAGAGAACGCCCTCGACCGAGTCGGGGCGGTCGACGCGGGATTTCTCGACGACTTCGTACTCGCGAACGATGTTGATCGTCGCGTCCGGCGCAATAAGCGTGAGTACGTCGACTTCGTCCTGACTTAGTTCGCGATCCTCGACCTTGATAATATCCTTTCTCGCGAAGCGATCGGATGGGACGTTCATCCCGATCGAAATCTCTTCGCCCTCGCTTCCGTCGATACCGAGGACGGCAAGGACGTTCAGCGCCTGGCCGCTACGGACGTGATCGATGACGGTTCCGTTGTGAATCTTGCTGACCCGAAGTTCGTGATCGTGATTGTGGGTCTCGTCGTGACCGGTCTCCTCATCGTGGTTGTCATTACTCATCGGAATCACCCAAAAGGAGGTCGAGCAAGGCCATTCGAACGGGTACGCCGTTGTGTGCCTGCTCGAAGTACGCCGCGTGATCGGTCTCGTCGACTTCGGGCGCGATCTCGTCGACCCGCGGCAACGGGTGCATGACGGTAAGATCGTCAGCCGCACTCGCCAGCGAGTCGGATCCGATCTGGTACTCCCCCGCAACTTTCTGATATTCGTTCTCGTCCGGGAACCGTTCCCGTTGAATTCGGGTCACGTACAGGACATCCAACGACGGCAGGATTTCCTCGAGCCCGTCGTGTTCGCGGATCGACGCTCCCTCTTGATGGAGGTCGTAGACGACCTCGCGCGGAAGCGCGAGACTGTCCGGGCTGATAAAATGTTGCTGGGCTTCGAACTTCGAGAGCGCGTAGGCGAGTGAGTGAACCGTTCGACCGTACTTCAGGTCGCCCATGATGCCGATCGTCAGGTCGTCCAACCCCGCGTTCTCCCGGATCGTGTACAGGTCGAGCATCGTCTGTGTCGGGTGGTGACCCGCGCCGTCGCCGGCGTTTACCAACGGAACGTCGACGAACTCGCTCGCCATCGTTGCCGATCCCTGCTTCGGGTGGCGCAAAACGAGCGCGTCGGCGTACCCTTCGATTACTCGGATCGTATCTGCGAGGCTCTCACCTTTCGTCACGCTCGAGGATTCGACCGAACCGAGGTCGATGACGTCCCCGCCGAGACGTTTCATCGCGGTCTCGAAGCTGAGCTTCGTCCGCGTACTCGGTTCGAAAAAGAGCAGACCGAGGAGCCGACCCGCGTGTTTGTTGGCGAAGGCCGATCGATCGGCGTCGATCTCGGCTGCGTGATCGAGGACGGTCTCGATATCAGCGCGCGAAAGTTGTTTGCTCGTGATGAGGTGATCGTATCGCATCCGTTCGTGTACGCAGTTGCGTTCACCTTGAATCCCTCCGTTCTTCGGTCGCCGGAACACGCCCGAGAATTCAAGTAGGAAAACGGAACCAACGTCGCTATGATCGCAATTGCAGGCGCGAAAGGCGGCTGTGGGAAGACGACGACAACGCTCGGCCTCGCACAGGCGCTCGGCCGCGCCGGAAACCCAACCATCGCCGTGGACGCCGATCGGCACCTGCCGAACCTCCACGTTACTGCCCGTGTCGATCGTGAACCAACTGTCGAGCGGGTCGATGCGAACGACCCCACCGCAGATTTTGCACAACAGGTTCCCGGGCACTCTAACGTCGGCGTCCTTGCCGCCCCGAGGGCGGAGAAATCGATGCAAACCCAACTCCGGATGCTCAGCACAGAGACGGCCGATATCGTTCTAGACTGTCCCTCCGGTGCGGGACCGGATCTCGCCGACCCGCTCTCGATCGCTGATGCCGTCGTCATCGTTACTACCGCGACCGACGAGAGCCTAACCGCCGCGGCCAAAACGATCGATATTGCCCGTCGTTTCGAGGCGCCTGTCGCCGGGACGGTACTTACGAGATGCGATGCGGTGCCGGCGGGGTACGATAATCGGCTCGACGTCCCGGTCCTCGCGACGATTCCCGACGTTGAACAGCCACTCGAGACGACCGCAGCGTGCGAGGCGTTCGACTCGCTCGCTTCGACGTTAGTATCGGAAGGATACTTATCCAATGCGATAGCCATCGACAGCCCCACGCAAGGGCGTCTCGAGACGGGCATCGATGCGCTCGATCGAAAGCTCGGTAGCGGATTACCGTCGGGTTCTGTCGTCGCCTACAGAGCCGACGCGGCGAGTCAATCCGAACAACTGTTGTACGAACTGACTTCCACGCGCCAAACGCTATTTCTCACGACAGAGCGCTCCGTCGAAGGAGTGTTACGGACGCTCGAGTCGATGCATATTGAAGTCGGCAGGCCGACCGTCAAATCGGTTGACGACGGCGACAGCATAGAGGAAGTCACTCAGCTGATCGAAGCGTTTCCGAACGAATCGAACGTCATCATCGATTCGATGGATCTTCTCGAGTACTCCGAGACTGCCCCCTACGTTGAATTTCTCAACCGACTCGACGAGCACATATGCGAGACCGATAGCCTCGCGTTTTTGCACTGTCTGAAGGGGCCGAACGAACCCGATAATCGGACGCGAACGGAACACTGCGCCGATGCCGTTTTCGACCTTCGAACCGACCGTTCCGGGACCGAACTCGAGAATTACCTGTCGATACCAAAGCTCCGTTGTGGCGACCAACCAACCGAAGCGATCAAACTCGAGTTCACCGACGGCGTCGAGATCGACACAAGTCGAGATATCGCCTGAACAGGCGTTTTCGAGTGATGAAAACGAGGACAGCCGCTCACGAACACCAAGTGTCAGTCACGTCTGTGGTCGGTTAGGCTCGAAAGAAATTGCGTCGAAAACGTGACGCGAGTGTCGTGAGTTACTCTTCGTCGACTGCGCCTTCGAGTTCGTCGACGATTTCGTCCGCATCGACGTCGGCGTCCTCGAGCGCGTCCTCGATGTCGCCGCCGCCCATACCGCCCATGCCGCCACCCATCATTCCGGGCATGCCCATGCCGCCCATACCGTCGATGGTCTCCTGGACGATGACGCGGTCGACGCCGATCTTGCCCATGATGTCCTGTGCGATCTGCTGTTTCGAGAACATCCACTGCTGGTTCATCGTCAGCTGTGGCGTCGCCTCGAGGTAGAGCGTTTCCTTCTCGACCGTCTCGGTCTCGAACTCCGGCTCTGCGTCTTCGTCCTCGTCCTCGTCGGGCTCGACGGGGACTTCCTCTTCGACTTCGTCCGTCTCGATCCAGAGTTCGAGCTTCTGATCGAGGTACATCTCGATGAGGCCCTGGGCCTGCTGTTCGCGGTCGTCGACCTCCTCGAGGATTTCGTACTCGTATTCGACATCCTCGCCGGCTAGTGGGTGGTTGAAGTCAACGCGGGCGCGGCCACCAATGATGGTGCTGATGTAGCCGTGTTCGCCGTCGATGTTGACGTGCGCGCCAGGGTAGCGGTCGTCCTCGTCGATTTTCTCGGCGCTGACGGTCTGGACGTCGTCGGGGTCGTACTCGCCGAATGCTTCTTCGGCGGAGATCGTAACGGTGCCCTCGTCACCGGCTTCACCGCCGATGATCTCCTCTTCGACGCCTTCGAAGATGTGGCCTTCACCGAGGACGATCGTTCGCGGCTCGAACTCGCGGTCCTCCTCGTCGACGCCCTCTTCCTCAGCGACTTCGGCGTCGGTCGTGTCGACTAGCTGTCCTTCTTCGACGGTGCGTGCGGTGTAGGCGATTTCGACGAAGTCCCCGTTTTGGAGTCCCTCGACGGTCTCTTCTTCGCTTTCTTCGTCGACGTCATCGGCCTGCTCATCGAGCTCGGCCTCTTGATCCTCGGTCATACGTTGTACGTCCCCCTGTCTACATTTAAGGACGACGTTTTCGCGCCAGCACGTGGTTCGAGTTCGTCATTCGAAAACACCGTCCCGCGAATCGGACAGAAACGACCGATACTTACCCCCGCTGTGCGTGAAAACAGGTATGTACGAGGTCGAAGTGAAAGTCCCCGCCGATCTCGAGCGCGTCCGTGATCGGGTGGCCGAACTCGGGGCGACGGAACTGGGAACTGTCGTTCAGACGGATACCTACTACGATGCCCCACACCGGTCGTTCGCCGATACCGACGAGGCGCTCCGGATTCGACGGGAGCGCCCTCTCGACGAGGAAATCGCCGAGACGAACGTCACGTACAAGGGGCCGCTCGTGGACGACGAATCGAAGACGCGCAAGGAGATCGAAACCGGCCTCGAGGACGGCGAAGCCTTCGGTGCGGTGTTGAAGCGTCTCGGATTCGAACCGGCCGCGACGGTTCGAAAGGAACGCGAACGGTTCGAACTCGAGGCGTTCGACTCGTACACGATCACCTGCGATGCGGTCGACGACGTGGGTGAGTACGTCGAAGTGGAAACGATCGCTACCGACGCCGACCTCGAGCCGGCACGCGAGGGCGCGTTCGAGGTGCTCGAGCAGCTCGGACTCGACCCGGACGAAACCGTCCAAACCTCCTATCTCGGCATGCTCCTCGAGGAGTGACCGATTCGATCACCCCGACAATTACCCCAGAGCATATTATCGAGGTCAACTGTTTCCGCAAGTTATAGAACCACGCTCGAACAAGATTAGGTAATGAGCGAGCGGAACATTAGAGTCGAACCGATCGAACGTCGGGCTGTTGAGGATCAGGAAGTCGAAATCGTCGAGCGAAAGGGAATCGGTCATCCCGATTCGATCTGTGACGGTATCGCCGAAAGCGTCGCGGGAGCGCTCGCACGCGAGTATCTCGACCGCGTGGGGAAGGTTCTCCACTTCAACACCGACGAAACGCAACTCGTCGCGGGCGAAGCCGCACCCGCGTTCGGCGGCGGCGAAGTCGTCGATCCGATCTACGTGCTCATCGTGGGCCGAGCGACCAAACGCTACGAGGGACAGATCATCCCCACCGAAACGATCGCGCTCAAAGCGGCGCGGGAGTACCTCGAGTCGGAAATCCCCCAGCTCACCTACGGTGAGGACATCGTCGTCGACGTGAAGCTGGGCGAAGGAAGCGGCGACCTGCAGGACGTCTTCGGCGAGGACGAAGTGACCGTTCCGATGGCCAACGACACAAGTTTCGGCGTCGGCCACGCGCCGCTTTCGGAGACCGAACAGATCGTCTACAACGCCGAGGATCGACTCAACGGCGAATTCGCCGAAGATAACCCGTACCTCGGTCCCGACGTGAAGATCATGGGTAAACGCGAGGGTGACCAGATCGACGTTACGGTCGCGGCGGCCATGATCGACGAGTACCTCCCGAACATGGACGCGTACATCGACGCGGTCGAATCGGTCCGGGAGTTCGTCGAGACCATCGCCGCGGAGTACACCGATCGGGACATCAACGTCTACGTCAACACCGCCGACGACTACGACGAGGGTGCAATCTACCTGACCGTCACTGGAACCTCCGCCGAACAGGGCGACGACGGTTCCGTCGGTCGCGGCAACCGAGCGAACGGCCTCATCTCACCGAACCGGTCGATGTCGATGGAAGCGACCAGCGGCAAGAATCCGGTCAACCACATCGGCAAGATATACAACTTGCTTTCGACCGACATCGCGGAGCGAGTCGTCGACGAAGTCGACGGTATTCGCGACTTGCGCGTTCGACTGCTGAGTCAGATCGGCCGCCCGATCGACCAACCGCACGTCGCCGACGTTCACGTCGTCACCGAAGACGGCGTCGTCCTCGCCGACGTGGAAGAAGAGATCGAAGCAATCGTGGATGACGGACTCGGAAACGTCACAGGGATCACTCGTCGCGTCATCGACGGCGAACTGTCGACGTTCTAGACTCGGCTGGTATTTTCAGAACACGCTCGAGCGCGTCTCCGAACGGTTCGTTTTCGATCGATAGGGGAACAGAGAAGTCCCTCTTCGGCTTCGTCCGGCCGGACGTATACTGGAGCGTCTCGTCGAGCTTCGGAATAATAATTAGCTCCCCCCGCAAACTACTATTACGAATCGAAACACCATGGTGTCAGCGTAGTGTCTAACTCGAAGACGAACGCTCGAGCGGTCGTTTTTGCGGTCGTCGCGAGCACTTTCTTCGTCGGGTTCGGCGGCGGCGTTATTTTCCCGATTCTCCCGAACCTCGGCGAGGTGCTCGGTATCTCGGCGCTTATGGTCGGCGTTATCCTGTCGGCCAATCGGTGGACGCGGCTCTTTGCAAACGCGCCCGCAGGGATTCTCGTCGACCGAATCGGGACCCGGAAACCGTTCATCGCGGGTCTGGCAATCGAAGGCGTCGCGACGTTCGGTTACGTCGTCGCGATTCTCGCTCAGGACATCGCGTTCATCCCGGACGTTCCCGAGTTCTGGTTCGTCCTTTCGCGGATCATGTGGGGGATCGGAAGCGCTCTCGTCTTCGCGACGGCGTACACGATTACGGCCGATGTCAGCGAGGCCGACTCGCGGGGAACTAGCATGGGGATCGTCCGCGCGGGAATCACGTTCGGGTTCCCCGCCGGGATGGTTCTGGGCGGCCTCGTCAGCGAGATATACAGCAACGCGAGCGCGTTCATCCTCGCGGCCGCCTTCGCGGGACTTGCGAGTGTCATCGCGTACTTCATCGTCCCCGAAACGCACGTCGAAGAGCACAACGCCTCGGTCAAGCCGTGGGATATCGAATTGACCCTCCCGGCGATCACCGTCGGACTGGTCAACTTCGGGCTCTACTTCGCGTACATCGGCGTCCTGTTCTCGACGCTCGTCATCTACCTCGACGCAGAATCGTTGACCCTTTCCGTCGATATTCTGGGCTACGCAATCGATTACGAAGAGCAAGGTACGTCCGGCATGCTGATGGCGGTTTCCGTGCTTTGTGGAGCGGTTTTTACGATCTCGGGCGGTGTGATCAGCGACAGCGTCGGCGCTCGAGTCCCCGTCCTCGTTTTTTTCCTAATCACGAACTGCATCGGCTTCGTCGTCCTCATCTTTGCACCATCGTTCTGGTACGTCGTTATCGCCTGCGCGCTGATCGGTGCCGGACAGGGAGGCGTCGGCGGTCCGCTCACGGCGCTGTTGGCCGATCTGACACCCGAAGACAGAATGGGACGGGCGATGGCCACGAACAACGTTCTCGGCGACGTCGGCGGCGGGCTCGGTCCGTTAATCGCGGTTCCGGTCGCGGAAGCCGTCGGCTTTAGCTTCATTTACACGCTGAGCGTCTTCATCCCGCTCTGTGGGGCTGTCGTACTGGTTGCAGGAATTTACAGCCACACGGGAAGTCTCAGTCCGACGGTCGACGAATCGATCATTTAATGCGACCGCCGCGTCGTCCGGGCCTCGTAACCCCCTTATAGTCAGGGCCCGCTATCGAAGTCTATGCACCCGCCGGGCGCTGACACCGTCCTCGTTCGCCACGGGGACTTAAACACCAAAAGTACGACCGTCAAGCGGTACATGCTCCGGATTCTCGTCGAGAATCTCGAGGCCGCACTCGAGGACCGGTCGGTTTCCGGCGATGTCGATCGGCGGTGGCATCGGCCGCTGATCACGACGCACGAATCCGACGTCGCACAAGCCGTCGACGCCGCGGCGACGACCTTCGGGGTAGTCTCTGCGAGCGCCGCCGTGACCCTTCCGCCCGAGCGGGAGAAAATATACGACGTACTCGCCGAAACCGCACGAAAGCACTACGACGGCGGTTCGTTCGCCGTCGACGCCCGCCGTGCGGACAAACGCCTTCCCTACACGAGCGAGGATCTCGCTCGAGAAGGCGGGACCATCATCTGGGAGGCCGTCGAAGACGAGTTCGAACCCAAAGTCGACCTCGACGACCCGGATCTTACCTTCGGCGTCGAGATTCGCGACGAAGAGGCGTTCGTTTATCTGGATTCCGTTTCCGGGCCCGGCGGCCTCCCGCTCGGCTCGCAAGAACCGCTGGTCGCGCTGGTCAGCGGCGGCATCGACTCGCCGGTCGCCGCCTACGAGATTATGAAACGGGGGTCGCCAATCATCCCGGTCTACGTCGACCTCGGCGACTACGGCGGGATCGATCACGAGGCTCGAGCCATGGAAACCGTTCGATCGCTCTCGCGCTATGCACCGAATTTCGATATGCGCGTCTACCGCGTTCCCGGGGGCGACGTCGTTTCGAAGCTCGTTGAACGGATGGAGGAGGGACGAATGCTCTCACTTCGCCGATTCTTCTATCGGGTCGCCGAGGAAACTGCCGAGCGAACGGGAGCGAGCGGTATCGTTACTGGCGAGGCAATCGGCCAGAAATCGAGCCAGACGGCACAGAATCTCGGCGTAACGAGTCGCGTGACGGATCTGCCGATCCACCGCCCACTTCTCACTCGTGACAAACAGGAGATCGTCGCCCAGGCCCGCGAAATCGGGACGTACACCGACTCGACGATCGACGCGGGTTGTAATCGGGTCGCACCGGATCGAGCCGAGACGAACGCCCAACTCGAACCGTTGCTTGCGGCCGAACCGAACGACCTACTCGAACGCGCAACGACGGCGGCCAAGAATGCGGATCTGGTCGAACCATAAGCTGAGTTATCACAGGTCTGTGAGGTAGTCGGTGTTGTGGTGGACATACTGGGGTGGGCCGTCCGTGTAATTCGTCTCTCAGAGCTCTCTGGACAGAAAAGAGAGGATCCGTAAGCGTGGGCTATGGATAGATATGAAACAGTTACCCGACCGTTTCGGCCCGGTTTCTTTCCTATAGCTATTTACTACTGTGTGTATATCTAACACAACTCGGCACCGTCCTTTGTACCATTCTAATTACAAAGGGTCGATAGTGGCAAGGTCGTCTCGATGCGGATTCTCATCTTCGCGAATACGCCGGCACACGCCCACACGTACAGTAACGCCATCTCTCGGCTCACCGAACGGGGCCACGATGTCCTCGTCCTGGCACGGGAGTATGGATGCACAACGGACCTTCTGGATTTTTTTGGTATCGCATACAGAGTGTACGGGAGCCACGAAACAACTGCATACTCTCACCTCGAGTTCGCACGCGAACTAGGTGGACAACTCGCAGAAATCGCACTCGAAGCGCGGCGGTTTCAGCCGGACGTACTCTTCGGTCGGGGACCGTACGCCGCGTTTTCAGGGACGATTACGTCGGCGAACACGGTACTGATCCTCGACGACGAACCGGGTGATTTCAACCATACCGTCTCTCAGCCGTTCGCCGACGCGATCATTACCCCGCACGTCACGCGGCGAGATCTCGGTTCGAATCACTACACCTTCGACGGGTTCAAAGAGTGTGCATACCTCCATCCGGAGGTCTACGAACCGATTCCGGACATCCGCGATCGGCTCGGGGTCAAGGACGACGAACAGTACGCGATCGTCCGGTTCAACGCGTTCGATGCGCTCCACGATGTCGGTGTGGAGGGGTTTTCGGCAGCACAGCGAAAGGACCTCCTCACCTCGCTTTCGAAAGAAGCGACCGTCTTCGTCTCCGACGAGGCCGGGACGATGGATCTCGAACAATTACCGGCACGCGAGTACGATCTTCATCCCGCGTTGATCCACGATGCGATTCGAGAAGCCAATCTCCTGGTTGCAGACACCGGAACGATCGTCACCGAGGCGGGTCTCCTCGGAACCCCGGCGATTCGCTACGGCGGGACTGAGGACCGAGAGTTCGGCGAATTCGCCGCGCTCGAGAACGCGAGACTGATCGAAGACTGCGATCGATACGACCCCGTCAAGTCACGCGCACTCGAGTTCCTTCGAGACGAAAGCGCTCGCACTCGCCGACGCGAGCGTCGCGACGCCTACGTCGAAGGTCTCGTCAACCTGACGGAACTAATCGTCGACGTCGCCGAAGCCCGCGGAAACGTCGACCGGGTCGTCTCGAATAGCTCCAAACGGCCGCGGACGGCACAGGTTCCGAACCAGTAAGGCGAATCGCTACTCCTCACGCCACGCCGGCGACGAAACTGGCATCGGATCGGTGATTTGGCCCCCGGTGTCGATCGAAACGTGGTCCGGAGGCGAAACCCACATTACCGAGTCCCGCGCACATCCCAACAGTGACCCGCGTCTGTCTCATCGGAGAAGACGGTGTGAACCTCCAGTACGAACTGCTCTCTCGAGAGACATCCAGGGATGCGCTGGCAACGTACGACCTCGAACGCCCGTTCGAGAACGCGCTCGCGGTTCGGACCGTGAGCGTCGGGGCCGCCGTTTCGTTGCTGAACGATTTGCAGTGGTACCTCACGCGGTTCGTCGACGAGTGTCTCGTTCAGGAACCGAGCATCGACGACGAGGAGTGGCTGTCGCGACAGTTGGCCGAACAGCTCCGAAACGGCGATATCGACTCCGAAACGACGGGCGAATTCTGCAAGGTGTACGGCCTCGAGACACCTTCCGCCGGACAGGAAGCTATCGACGGAGCTGAGACACCGCCACGTTCCGAGACAGAAAGCGGTGGAGAACCGGGACCGACTAGACGAACGAGCTCCGATTCCGGCTCAGACGGCGATGCCGACGAAGCGAGTTCAGAACCGCAGGTCACGACAGCGTTCGGACCGAAGCAACTGGTCGAGCCGTTGTACGTTCGCCGTATCGACGGCGACCTCCCCGAGTACGACCTCAGGGACGTCGAAGAAACACTCGTCGTTCGCCTCACCGAATCGGAATTCACCCGATGACGGGCGGCACCGGCGTCACGACCATTTCCGGCGTCGGAGCGAGCGGAAACACGGACGTTCGGCTGAGCTACCGTCGCGCCGGAACGTCCGGCGATCCGGTCGTCTTGCTCCACGGTGGCGGCGTCGACGACGCGACGCTCTCCTGGCGACACGCGATCGACGCGCTCGCCGACGACTACCGAGTGTACGCCCCCAACTGGCCGGGATACGGAGGAAGTACTCCGATCGGCGAGCAGACGATCGACAGCTACGTTTCCATCCTCGAGGGATTCCTCGCCGAAACCGACCTCGATGACGACTCGCCCTCCCTCGTCGGCATCTCGATGGGCGGTGCCGGCGCGCTCGGCTACGCACTCCGGCATCCGAAGAACGTCGACGCACTCGGGCTCGTCGACAGCTACGGCCTCGGACGCCGGATTCCCGGCGGTTCGTTCTTCAAAAGCGCGGCACACGTCCCCGGCGCGAACTCGCTCGGCTGGACGGCGATGAGCGTCTCGAACGAACTCGCGCGACTGGCGCTCGGTAACGTCGTTTCGAACTCCTCGAATCTCGATCCGGCCTTCGTCGACGAGTTTCGATCTCGAGCGAGCGAACGAGGCGCTGGCGAGGCCTTCGAAGCCTTTCAACGAGCGGAACTCACCGCGGATGGCGAGGCTCGGACGGACTTCACCGACGACCTCGAGTCGCTCTCGATTCCGACGCTGCTGGTCCACGGCGTCGACGATCCGCTGTTTCCAGTTCGGTGGTCGAAACGAGCCCACGAACTCCTTCCGAACTCGAGACTCGAAGTCATCGACAACTGCGGCCACTGGGTTCCACGCGAGCGTCCGGGAGAATTCAACGTAATTCTGCAGAGCTTTCTCGAGAACGGTACCGACGACTGATCTTCCCGTCCAACTGAGCGGCTAGCTCGAGTCGTCCCGTTCGAGGTCGGTTTCGTTCCCGCTCGCTCGGTCGGAAGCGGTGGCGGAATCGGAGTCGCCTTCGTCGCCGGATTCGGTGCCGGAACCGGAGTGGCCCTCACTACCGGACTCGGACCCCACGTCGCTGGCGCTGCCGGTGGCGATCCCGGTTCCGTACTCTCTCCCGTCGGCGTCGGTGATCGTCGCGGAAAACGAAGACGGCTGTTCGTCGTCGACCGTCGCTCGGACGAGCGCGCCGACTGCGGTCATCTGTGAGGCGCACATATCACGGTCCGTCTCCTCGTCGGTGACGTCGCCGCGAACCGTCACTGTTTCGTCATCCAGTTCGACAGTTTCGAGCACCAGTTCGTAACAGAGATCCGTCGCGCCGCCCTCGAGCGAAAGTACCCTCGAGTCGTCGAAATCCGTCTCGTCGAGAAACGCCGAAACTTCCTCGTCGTTCTCGAGGCCGCGTTCTCCGGCCCAGCCCTCGGCGTCGGCTTCAGTTCTCAGCAGGTCTGTCTCGGGGTTTTCGGGTCGATCGGGATGCCGGAAGCCGACGGTTTCGTACTCGAGCGGACCGTCGTCTCGGTCGTCTTCGGTGCCGCTGTCTCCATCGTTCGAATCGTCCTCCCCATCGTCCGAGCCGTTGTCGCTCTCGGCCGTCGAGTCGGGTGAAGAGCCCAGTCCGCCGTTATCCAAACAGCCTGCGGTGAGTGCGACCAATCCGATCGAACCGGCGATGACGTGGCGTCTCGAAGGGCGTGACATGATAGGTGACGCTACACTGTTCGCGATTATGTATCTCAGGCTAGCTGAAAAAGTTATTTTATCGACGATCCCCGTTCCGAGTGCCGCCGGTACGACGGCAGTTAGTCGAACAGCCCGGTCGAGAGGTACCGTTCGCCGCTGTCCCAAAAGACAGTCACGACCAGCGGACAGTCGTCGAACTCGCCTAGCCCAGCCCCGCTAAGCGCTCCGCTTCCGTCGGAACGAGTTTCCGGCGACTGTGTCCCCGCCTCGAAGGCGTCGGGTACCTCGGGGCAATTCAGGTCGGGTTCGGCGATGCGTTGTGCAACGCGTTGGGAAACGAGACTCGTCGCGCCGCTGGACTGGCCGACGAGAATTCCCTCCTCGCGGGCGAGTCTTCGACACTCGTCCTCTGCGTCCTCGAGTCGAACCGTTTCCACCGAATCGATCAGGTCCCGATCGAGATTGTCGCTGACGAATCCCGGACCCATTCCCTGAAAGTCGTCGTTTCCGGGTTCGCCCGTCGAGAGAACGGCGTTTCGATCCGGCTCGACGGCGACGATGTCCATGTCTGGAAACTCCTCGCGAAGCCGTCGACCGATGCCCGAGAGCGTCCCGCCGGTGCCGACGCCGGCGACGAGGGCGTCTATTTCCCGTTCGCCGACCTGTTCGACAATCTCTTCACCGGTAGTCTGATAGTGGGCTTTCGGATTGGCCGGGTTCTCGAACTGGCCGAGTTGAATCGCACCCTCGGCCTCGAGTTCGTCCGCGCGTTCGCGGGCATCCTTCATCTCGCCGTCGACGAGTTCGAGATCGGCTCCGTAGGCGGACATGATCCGCCGTCGCTCCTCGGATTTCGAGGCCGGCATCACGATCGTGAGATCGTAGTCTCGAGCGGCACAGACGAGGGAGAGCCCGATACCGGTGTTGCCGCTGGTCGGCTCGACGAGCCGGTCGCCCGGTTCGATCAGTCCCTCGCGCTCGGCCGCTCGCACCATCTCGCGCGCCGGACGGTCCTTGGCCGACCCGCCGGGGTTGAACGATTCGATCTTGGCCGCGATCGTCACACCCTCCGGCGAGTCCACCTGGACGAGCGGCGATCCGATGGTATCCAGGATGCTCCCCTTCATTAAAATCGCGTAGGGAGTCGAGACGTAAACCGGTGCTGGACTTCGGCAGGACGTGCCGGTGTATCGGTCACTCCCAGTTGTACAGCGCGTCCCGAAAGATCTCCCCGGCGTCGGCTTCCGTCACCGGTCGCGGATTACGGAGATTCAAGGAGAAAGCCTCGCCGTTCACGGTGGGGAGGGTGTCAAATCGGAGCAGGCGCTGTTGGGTCTCGACGGTTTGGCTCGCGAGACAGTCGACGTCCTCCTCCTAACCGTTCTCCTCGAAGACATCCTCCGGCGGGTACTCGGCCGCGTCGGACGGATAGAACGCTTGGGAGAATTCCTCGGGCCAGTGACTCTCGAGCGCACCGCAATATGGGACATCGATGGGAGGACCAATCACGGTGATACACCTCGTGCGCTACACCAAAGTACTACATAACCGTTCGTGTAGTTTGGCCCACTGAGAAACGGCCCCATCACCCCGTGTCAGAACCCGATCATCAGCGGCCCGATCAAAACGCCCATCAGGTGAACCCGACGGGTCCGAAGGCGAACTGGAACCATACCAACCCCGGCCGCGACGACGAACACGCCAATTCCGATCACGCCGGTGAAGAGGTACGAAAGGACGAGGAGGAGCCCGAGGACGGCGACCGAAATCTTCCAGTAAGAGAGGCGGCCGACGAACTCGAGGTAGAAGTCTCCGACCACGATCACGAGAACGAAGCCAGCCACGCCGGCGAGCAGGATACTCAGGAGCAATATTGGCAACTCGAGCGGCGCATTCGCGTTTTCGAAGGCGACCATCACCCCCGTTCGGGGTTGTCCGATCGCGACGAGCGCAAAGAGGGCAAAAATCGAGTTTGCGGTATCGACGCCGCTCGTCGCGACGATGTACCCCCGGTCGCCCGATTCGCCCGGAACGAGGACGAGCACGGCGACGGCCGCGATCGCCGCGGAGATACCGGGAATGTAGCCGACGACGGCTCCAGCGAACGCGCCCGCGAGCGCGGTCAGCCCGACCAACCGACGCGACAGTCGAATCTCCCCATCGCGCTGGTGCGGCACCCCGCCGCCGCGGATGGCGTCGATCAGGACGGGCGCGCCGAACAGTCCCGCGAACAGCGGCGCGAGCATCCCACCAGCCTCGAGGGGCGAGTCCGGCTCGAGATCGAGCGTGAGCCCGCCGAGCGCGGCCGCGAGCGTAAAGGAGAGTATCGCGCCGAAACGGCGTTTCCAGGTGTACTCCGAGGCAATCAGTGCAACCACGACCATCGCAAGCACGAGCGGAAGATTCGAACGGATCGTCGGATAGGCTGCGGTGACGCCCCAGGTGATCGGAAGCGCGAGAGGAACGGCCGCGATCACGGCGAGGATACTCCCGAGAGCAGAGAGTCGAATCGCCTCGTAGCCGCGCCCGTCCATCACCATTCGGTGGGCCGGGAGCGCGGTGATCGCCATCTCCGCGTCGGGAACGCCGAGCGCCATCGCCGGAACCGCGTTGACGAACGTGTGGACAACCCCCGCCGCGAGCATCGCACAGCCGACGAACAGCGGTGGCCCGGGGATCGAAGGAGCGACCCCCGCAAGCAATAACGCGAAATTGTTCGCGTGCAATCCCGGAACCAGGCCGCTACAACTTCCGAGTACGACCCCCGCGAGGATCCAACCGACTAGCTGAGCCGAAAGCGCTGGATCCGTGAGCAACTCGAGAGCGAGAGCGGCCATGCCCGGTCTGGCCGCGGGATCGGTTATCAACTCTCGGTCGACAAGAACGGAGCAAACCTCGGACGACGAGCAAAAATTCCGCGACGCGGAGCCGAGGCTACTGCGTTATCGCTGAAAGAAAGGTCTGGTTTGAATCGTCTCGAGACGAGTTATCCGAAGAGTTCGCCGAGACCTTCGCCGCCGTCGCCTTCGTCTTCGTCGTCGTCCTCATCGTCGGCACCTGCATCGGCGTCGCCGCCCTCGTCAGCGGCCTCCTCGTCTCCGCCTTCGTCAGCGCCGCCTTCCGCTGCGGCTGCGCCGCCCGCGGCAGGAACTGCGGCGGCCTCGTCGACGGCCTCGTCGATGTCGACGTCCTCGAGTGCGGCGACGAGCGCCTTGACTCGGGATTCTTCGACATCGACGCCGGCTGCGTCGAGCACGTCCGTCAGGTTGTCTTCGTTGATCTCTTCGTCCGTTTCGTTCAGGATGAGTGCAGCGTATACGTATTCCATTGTTGTAACCTCTATTAACCGAACATTTCGCCGAGCCCTTCGCCGCCACCGGAATCGTCATCGTCGTCTTCGTCGTCCGCTTCGTCTTCGGTGTCAGCGTCGGACTCCTCGTCTTGATCGTCAGCCGATTCGTCTTCGTCGGGCACCGCCTGCGTGGCAGCCGGTGCCTCGACACCCTGGAGTTCCTCCGGAAGCGCCTCTTCGTCCTCGATCTGGGCGGCGAGCGCACGAAGCTGTGCGTCCGCCTTGCTCACGAGGTCGTCGGCGAGATCCGGCGACTCGATCGACGCCTGCAGGCCGAGGCTCTTTGCCTCGCCCGTCGCCTTCGCGATGAGCGTCGGTGCGGTCGACTCGGTCGGGAACGTCGCGTTGACCGCGAGGTTCCGTGCGCGAGCGGCCGCGGTGGCCACGTCGCTCTCGTAGGCTTCGATGTCGATGTCGAGATCCTCGGGATCGAACTGAACGCCCTCGGCGACGACCGAACGAAGGTCGAGACCGACCTCCTTCGGCTCGATACCGAGTTCGTTGAGAACGTTCGAGAGGTCTGCCGAGACTTCCCCTCCGGCCTCGAGGACCGTCGAGTCCTCCATGACCTGAATCGAGCCGTCCTCGATGCGGGCGTTCGCGCCGATGCTCTGGAGTTCGCCGACGAACGGCCCGGGATCGACACCGGTGTCACCCTCCGGGATGACGATGTCGTTCGGGGCGACCTCGCCCTCGTTGATCGGGGCGGGCGTCTTCGACGCCTCGAGTTCCTTGTACAGTGCGAACGGATTGCTATCCGTCGCGACCAGCCCGACCTGTCCCTCAATATGAGAAACGAGTTCGTCGAGTCCGGCTTCCTCGAGTGCGTGGGTCTGAAGCGTGTTTCGGCTGACGCGGACCACGGCGGTGCCGTGGAGTCCGCGGCGCATATCCTGGAGCTGTTTGCTTGGAATGCCGGCGATACCGACGACGCCAACGCTCTCGTAGCTCTCGATGATCTCCGAGAGTTCGGCGACCTCCTCTTCTTTCCACTGTGGAAGGTTCTCAGTTTTGCGCTCGGCTTCTGCGCTCATCTCAGGCCACCTCCACAGACGGGCCCATCGTCGTCTTCAGGAAGACTGAATCGATGTTCTGTGGACCCTTTTCGAGGTCGGCGTGCAGTCGGCGAAGGATAACGTCGACGTTGTCGGCGATATCCTCTGCTTCCATATCTTCGGCACCGACGCGCGTGTGGAACGTACGTCGGTCCCGAGAGCGAATCTGAACCGTGTTTTTGAGTCTGTTGACGGTCTCGACGACATCCTGGTCGTGCGAGAGCGGGTCCGGCATCTTCCCTCGCGGACCGAGGATGGTCCCGAGGTGCCGTGCGATATCTTGCATCATCGCCTCTTCGGCGATGAAGAAGTCCGTCTTGTCTGCGAGGTCTTTGGCCTCGTCGTCGTCCAGATCGGCCACGTCGTCGCCCGAGAGAACGTCGTCCGCGACTTCTTCGGCGCGGACTGCAGTTTCTCCCTCAGCGATGACGATAATCTGAGTTTCTTGGCCGGTTCCGGACGGCAAGACGACGGACTCGTCGACACGATTCGACGGTTCGTCTAGGTCTAGGTCGCGCAAGTTCACTGCGAGGTCGACCGTTTCGGTAAAGTTCCGATCCGGTGAGTCCTCGAGCGCTCGAGCGACTGCTGTTTCAATATCCGAGTTTGCCATCGTTCACCTCCGTAGTACGCAGGGATGCTCCTACGGGTCAGTGAAACAGGCGAAGCCTGTCTCCTTTGAGAACAGTCCCATGACGAACTTAAACCCGTCGAACCGCGCTCTCGCGGGACCACGGCGGTATGAGAGTCTATTCCACGGCGTTCGGTTCGCGAGTCGGTCCGTCAGGTTCGCCGGAACTACTCCTCGAACTCCTCCGATTCGGGAAGCGGATCTTCGTTCTCGGTTCGCATCCACTCGAGTTCGAATTCGATACTGCGTTCGACGCCATCGTCTTCCGGTTCGTCCTCGAGTTCGACCTCGAACTCGAGCGAATCGGGCGGGTCGATCGAAACGGCATCGTCGCCGATTTCGACGTCGAACCCGTCGGACTCGCGCAAGCTTTCGGCGAACGTCTCGAGGTGCGTTGCGATGTCTTCGCGTGAAAGCGTCCCTTCGTACTCGATTTCCGTCTCGTCTTCGTCGCTCATGGATTCATCTTCCGGTTGGAGACGAATAATCGACGCACCTGAACTTGCCAGCATCTGTAACGTGTCCGCTCGAGAGACTGACCAAACACTCGAGAGCCGACACACAGACGACTATCGAACTGAAAACAACGAAAATCCGCGGAGCTCGGTCGCGAGCTCGGGAGTTATTCGACGAGGACGTCGTCGTACTCGCCGTCGTCGACTTTCGCCTTGAACTCGCGGGCATCGTCGCCTTCGATGGTGACGCCCATCGAGGCGCAGGTGCCGACGACCTCTTTGGCGGCGTTTTTCGTATCGTAAGCGAGCAGGTCCGGATGTTTCTGCTCTGCGATTGTCTTGACCTGATCGACGGAGATGTCGGCGACGAAATCGACCTGCGGTTCGCCGCTTCCCGTCTCGAAACCGGCCTCGTCTTTGACGAGCGCGGCCGTCGGTGGCACACCGACGTCGATCGAGTAGGAGCCGTCCTCCTCGTACTCGACGGTTACGGGTACTTCGGTGCCGTCGAACGCTTCTGTCTGTTCGTTGATGTCGTTGACGACCGCCTGTACGTCGACGGGCGTCGGTCCGAGCTCGGGACCGAGCGGTGGGCCAGGGTTCGCCTGGCCACCCGGAACGAGCACTTCGATGGTTCCAGCCATACCCCAATCAATCCTCGCTCGAGTTTTAAGGGTTGCTTTTTCGGGCAGTCCGATCCTGGGACTGTCTGACAGGGCTCGAACGGAACGGATCCGCTCCGCGCTGGCGTGCCCGGTTGGCGGCTAGTCGACGTTCTCCGCTCGCCACGTCGCAAACGACTCGAGAACGTGGTCCTCGTCGAATCGTTCGATGCAGGGCACCTCGTGGGGATGGAGTTCCTGAACGCGGGCGAGGAGCTCGTCGTACGCATCCTCGGTCGTCTTCGCGAGCAAGATTACCTCCTCGTCCCGATGCACCTCACCCTTCCAGCGGTAAACGGATTCCGAGGACAACTGGTTCACGCAGGCGACGAGACGCTCCTCAAGTAGCGTTTCCGAAATCTCTGCGGCTGCGTCCGGCGGCGACGTAATGTAGACTGTCGGCACGATAGCCGACTACGTTCGAGTCAGAGAAAAGCGTTCACGCTTCGAGCTCGGCTGTGGCTCCGTCGCCGTTCGAGATCCGGTTCGAGTTCGGCGGCGGGTCCGGCAATCGAATTAGTTTCCGCGGATCGGATTGAACGCGCCGTTGATGTCCCACTCGTGGAGACAGTGCGGATTGCCGATCTGTTTTTTGCCGTCTTCGATTGCGAGCTGCCAGGCCTCGAGGTTCTCGTCCCACTGTTCGCCGCGACCACACCGCTCGCAGACGCGGGCGGTCGGGGTTCGAAGTTCGACGCTCATTAGCGGCTATGAGAACTCAACGCATATAATCGTGACTGTGTTCGGCAAACACTGCGCGAATCATCGAACGTTCGTGATAGATGGCAGCGCGACTCGAAAAGAGATGACCGGGTCAGTAAACTGCGTCGACGATTTCCTCGCGAAGTTCGTCGAACTCCTCGAGGTACGCACGACGGTCGGCGCGAAGCTCCGAGAGCGCATCGTCGTAGTCGTCGACGTGATCCGGAACGTAGTACTCCTCGATATCGAGCCCCGGAACGGTTTCGGGAATCGTCAGTCCCGTTTGCTCGTCGTCGGTCCAGTCGATGGTCCCGCGAGCGACTTCGGTGAGGACGGTCACGGACTCGGTGACGCCGATATCCTTCGACTCGTTGCCGAGATAGCCCGTGTTGATCACGTAGCAGTCGACGTCGAGCGTCTCGATCAGGTCCTGGAAGACGTTGCCTTCCTCACCCTCGGGTCCGATGATGAAGGGGTTGGTTCCGACGACGCGGATCGATTCGCCCGCTCGAGACGGATCACCGGCGCTCGTTTCGATCGATTCGCCGAGCATGAACGCGACTGCGGCCTGATCGGTGTCGAGTTTCGCGACCGGCGGCATCAGCGGATTTCGCGTGATGAAAAAGACCTGATCCATCCGGTCTAAGTCGATTTCGTCGTCCGCGCTCTCGAGTTCCTCGCGCTGGACGACCGCCCGGGAGTTGGACGTATAGCGGGGGTCGTCGAAGTCGACCGTTCCGTCGTCGTCGACGGCGACGTTCTCGAGGACGGCCGAGTCGTCAGTTGCGGCCTCGTAGAGACCGGGCTGTTCGTCGGGATCGAGGCCGATCGTCTTGATGAACAGCCCCTCTCCTTCGCTTCCGGCGACCGATCCGTCGGGCAGGAGTGCACAGACATCGTCCTGCAGCATCACCGCGTTTTCGGGGTCCTCGAGCCAACAGCCGTGGGAGGTTAGGGTCGACTTACCCGTCGCGGAGAGGCCCATGAAGACCTGTCCGACGATTCGGAGATCGTCGTCTTCGTCGCGGACGCGAACGCGCTTGCTCCCGGCGTGAAGGCCGAGTCCGCCGCGTTCTTTGGCTCGGCGCATGAACAGGCGGAGGAACGACTTCTTGGCCTCGCCGAGATAATCGGTGCCGAGGACGGCGGTGAACCCGTCGTCGGGCAAGACACGGATTGCCCGCTCGTCGTGATCGGGGAGCTGAACGGTCGAGAAATCAGGATCGCGGCCGTCGGTCGGCTCGAACAGTTTGGCCCAGGCGAGCGCGATTCGAGCGTGTTCAACCGGCACGAATAATCGACAGCAAAACGTCGCGTCGGGATGGCGACCGAGTAGTCGGTCGACACAAAGCACTTCGCGCTCGCTGGCGATATCGACGGCTTCGGCGAGCAGGTCGTAATCGTCGTCTGAAAACTCGCTATCGATCGCGTTTTTCGTCCGGTCCGAGCTTCGAGAACGGAACTCGCTGACGTACGAGGGCGACCCGTATTCGGTCGTCGTCTCGTCGGGGCCCGCGAGTTCGCGCAGTTCCTCGAGTGACGGGTTGTATCGAACGTTCGACGCCGTCGACGGATCGGGAAGCTGTCTGACCAGCGGACGGGACTCCGTCCCGGTTTCGGACATATACATGATCAACCAACTTCCTGATGCATAAACCCGGAGGTTTCTGAATGCAGTGTGTCACAACCTACCCTAATTGGACCTGTCATTTGGGAGTTGTTACCGATTTATGGGTTCAACTAGTCGGATCCTGTTTTGAGAATATATAGTCATAGTACTGGTAAGTATGAGGATTTACTCGAGACAGAAATAAGATCTTTTTCCCACGCAATCGAGACGTTCACATCCGAGCGGAGAGGATGCTCGATCCAGTTCGCAGGAGTCGTAGCCATCGACCTTCCTGCGAACCGGACGAACGTTGTCTACCTGCGGGCCGTTTCACGCGACTCGAGGCGAGATCAGCGAACATAGGTAATAGGTACTGATTTCACGGATGATCGTATTAGTACAGCCAATGGCTCAACTCGAGCAAATACACGTCTACCCCGTCAAATCACTGGATGGAACGGCGGTAGAAGCGGCGACGATTCGGGAAAACGGAGGCCTCGAGTGGGACCGTCGTTACGCAATCGTCGACGAGAACGGAAACTACGTCAACGGCAAGCGGGAGCGACAAGTCCACGGATTGCATGCGGAGTACGACCTCGAGCGCAAGACAATTTCAGTCCGGGAGCACGGTACCGACGACAGCTTTACGTTTCACTTGGAAGTCGATCGCCACGATTTCAGTTCGTGGCTGACGTGCTATTTCGGCTACACCGTCGAAGTCGTCCGCGCCGACGAAGGAGGATACCCAGACGATACCGACGCATCGGGACCGACGGTTATCAGTACCGAAACCATCGAGACCGTCGCATCGTGGTTCGAGGGCATCGACGCCGCAGAGATGCGTCGGCGGCTCCGACCGAACCTCGAGATTAGTGGCGTCGAACCGTTCTGGGAGGATCGACTCTACGATCGACCGGGAACGGTCGTGCCGTTCGAAATCGGCTCGAGTACGATCAACGGCGTCAACCCGTGCCAACGATGCGTCGTTCCGACACGAGACCCGGATACGGGAGCGCAAACGGAGGGCTTTCAGAATCGGTTCGTCGAACGGCGCGAAGCGACGCTTCCGGAGTGGGCGAATCCAGCGTGGTTCGATCACTACTTCCGGCTGATGGTTAACACACGGGTCCCCGAAACTGTCTGGGGGAACCGCCTCGTAACCGGCGAGTCGATTACGGCTGGCAAACCGGAAGCGGATTCGGCTCCAACGACATCTTGAGGGCTGTTGAAAACGCGTTGGCATTATACCGTCTCATCGCTGAGAACGCTCGAGCCATCTTTTCGTCGCCGATCAATACGTTTGGATCGGATCCACGTTTCGCATGTCGCCACCACACCGGTGACACTCACTGAGAAGTGCGTCGTCAACCGTCTCTCGTCGCCCGCACCTGAGACACTCGTACTCGAGTTGGATAGGCCGGGACATACGTCATTGTAATTATTGCTTAGTGTTAACTCTTTCCACACCCAGGACTACTCGAGTCGCGATCGATCCGAATTCGAACCGACCCTACCGCGGACCGGATCGAAATTATGGACGGTCGTCCACTATATTACGCCATATTATCGGAATTTATTGTTCAATCGTCCACCGAAGTACACCCACACAACGCTTTTGGGCCAACTCACTCGCTCGTACAGTATGGTCTATACAGATCCGTACACGCCGAACGAGAACAGGAAGAACAGGAGAACGTACGAGTGTCGAGCCTGCGGACACCGAGAAACGACGTCGAGTTCGATCGGGTTCTGTCCGAAGTGCCACGGTGCGGTGTTGAACATCGGCGTCACTCGAGAGTGAGAACCGTCGGGCGATCGTTCGCGAATCGAGCGCTCGCGAACGGGAACCGATCAGTCGAAATCGGGAAGGTCTTCCGGCGGTTCGTACTGGGCTTCCCAGTCGATGTATTCCTCTTTTAGCAAGACGGAAACGATCTGCCCGAACTCCGTGAGCTCCGCGTTGATCGACGAGACGGTTCCCCACGAATCGAGCTCGGGATGATACTCGCGCGCCTGCCAGTCCTCGGCGATACCCGGCGCGTGATAGCCGACTCGATCGGCGAAATCGTCCCAGAAGAAATCGAACTCGACGAAGAGGTCGAGGTCACGAGCGATCCCGAACTCGCGTTCGTCCAGATCCGTGTCCTCGAGCCACTCGTCGAAGGCTTCCTCCCACGCTCCCTCCTCGAGGAACCCCTGTAGTTCCTCGCGGCGGTAGTCGATATCAGTTTCGTCCTCTCCGGCGCTGATCGTCGCATCATCGTACTCGTTCGGATCGACGAACGACAACTCAGGCGGATCCGGCGGTTCGACCTCGAGTCCCATAGCTCGTCTTTCGGTTCGTCCCCGGATAAGAATTCCCACCTCGAGTCCGCGTCGCGCGTTTCCGGCTCGAGACGGAACTGACGCGCGAAACCGGAACCCGAAAACTCAACCCGCGAACGCCCCTTCACCGGGATAATGACTGCTTTCGAGGCTGCGATTCTCGACGTCGACGGAACGATCGTGCGCGGCGAGGAGTTGATACCCGGTGCGATCGATGGCCTCCGCGCCCTCGAGAACGAGGGAATCGACAGGGTGCTTTTTTCGAACAACCCGACCAGAGGTGCAGCACATTACGGAGCGAAACTCGAACCACACGGGCTTGACATCGCGTCGGAATCGGTTCTCACGTCCGCACTCGTTTCGGCCGAATATCTGCAAACGAATCACCCGGACGAGTCCATCTTTCTGGTCGGTGACGACCGATTGCGGGCCATTCTCGAGGATCACGACCTTTCGGTAACCGAAGAGCCCGACGAGAGCGATGTCGTTCTCGGGTCGTTCGACCGGGAGTTTTCCTACGGGACGATTTGGAAATCACTCCGAGCGCTCGAGGGGGACACCCCGTTTTACGGGACAGATCCCGACGTCACGATTCCGACAGAGGACGGGAAAATCCCCGGCTCGGGGACCATTCTCGCTGCGATGGAAGCCGTCGCCGGTCGCGAACCGGACGCGATTCTAGGAAAACCATCGAAGCTTGCGGCCGAAACCGCGATCTCACGACTCGAAACGCCCCCGGAACGTACGCTCGTGGTCGGCGACCGTCTCAACACCGATATCGAACTCGGAAACCGGGCCGGAATGACGACGGCCGTCGTCCTCACCGGGGTGACCGAACGAAGCGACCTCGAGAATTCGACTGTCGAACCGGATTACGTTCTCGAGTCCCTCGGCGATATCGCGGAGTTGTTGGCTTAATCCGGTCTCGTCTCGCAATCCCTGAAGCGAAACCGGAGTCGGGCCGCCGATAAACGGCGTCCGAAAACAGAGTAAGTCAGCTTCGTTGCAATCCTCTTCTTCGGCCAGGTATCTCCGCTAAACGGCCGGTCATTGAGAGTTGCGTATTGTGTGACGGTCCTTCTATTAGCGAAACGTGAATCGAAACGATTGGATGAAAAGAGTACTTACTATACTACGCTGTCCGATCTACGAGAGTAATACTGCTAGATTCGCTCTCAAGGCCGCTCGTAACCCATTCGACTCGTTCTACGGTGTGAGTGATATGATAATACAGATCGGCTCTCGATCCTTCCCTCAATTGATAGTTTTCGTCGGTTGATGTGATCGTTTTTGCTGGAGACGGAGTATGCACATGAATTCCAACCATGGAACCGGTATATCCATTTGCATCTACTTGCGTTCCCCGAAAGAAATCCCTGGATTCGACTTCCCCAGACTTTACAAGGATATCGACAATCACCCAGGCCTCCTCTTCTCGTCCAATAGCGTCCAATAGTTCCCCCGCAAGATCTTCTGTTACCTCCGTTTCTATTCGGTCCGTTGTGGGGTTCCACGTTCGATATTCGATTTCGGTTGAATCTTGAGTTATGAGGCCGAGGCAACCGGTTGTTGATATCGGCAGCATCAATCCTATACCCCGCAATACATCTCGTCGTTCACGGAGGGCCATACTACAACCTTATAAATTAATCTGTTAAATCTATCTATGAGTGATACATACCCGTATATATTGTGAGACTGTTCTGATTTAAAAATCGACTGCAGAATATATTCGCTGTCCCCGACACCCATACTTGGCAATTATCAGTGAAGTTGGTCGCTGCCCCGTTTCCTACTTGACCCGTATTAATCGTTAGAGTGCTTGGTCAAAGTTATGACCAACACACGCAAGAGTAACCTCACGAAACAGTTTCCACCAGCGTCGTGAACGCACAAACGCACCGTATTTTCGCTTGAGTCGAGAATTGACCGTTTCGCTTTGACTCCGTTGCCCGTAACGTTCGGAATTCAATCGTACATTCCACGCTTTGTGAAAGTGACGAGAACGTCCGAAGGTTGATAAGCGGACGAATCTCTTTCTCTCGGGCCGTTGTCGAATCTGTCGATCGTCATATCCCTTCTCTCCAAGAAGAACATCGAAGTGAAATGCTTGCTCGGTAAACCGAGGTAACTGCGACTTTATGAGTCTGCATCCGCTCACACTATCGATTGGATCTGTAATTCACCACGGATTTTAACGGAGCCAATGAGTTGCAAATAGGGTAATAACGGCTTCGACTCGGTGAGAGCAGTGTCGGAATCGAACTAGTTGCCGTTTTCGCCCGCGAGCGCCTTCTTCCGAAGGCGCTCGCCTTCCTCCGTGTCGACCGTCAGTTCGGGGACGGACGTCGGCGCTTCGTCCTCGTCGATAGCCACGTACACGAAGTAGGATTCGGTCGTTTTCTCTCGCTCGTGCGTTCGGAGGTCTTCGCGCTCGGTGACGATCCGAACCTTCACGCTCGAGGATCCGACGTCGTAGACGTACGCGGTGATAAACGCCGTATCCCCCACCGGGATCGGGCGTTCGAAGTCCATTCGATCGACGCGCGCGGTCACGCAGGTTTCGCCGGCGAATCGCATCGCCGCCATCGCCCCGACCTCGTCCATCCACTTCATTACGTTCCCGCCGTGGGTGACGTCGAGCATGTTCGCGTGGTGGGGTTGGACCATCTCGCGGTTTTCCACCACGGTCTCGAGGAGATCAGTCATCGGTCGGTGTTTTCCGACGAGTGCAATCAATCTCTCGACACGCCACGAGGGGCGTGCCTGACTCACACGGTTCGATACTGGTAAAAGTCGGGCCCGAGTTGGTCCGGTAATGAGCGATGCAGGTGACGTCGACGTTCCCGACCCTTCGGATCCGCCCGAACGTGAGAACGGATCCGTCCAAGTTCTGGGGACGGCTCACGTTTCCCAGGCGAGCGTCGACGAAGTCGAGGAGACGATCGAACAGGAGTCTCCCGATATGGTCGCCGTCGAACTCGATGAGGGGCGCTACCGGCAGATGCAAGGTGGTACGCCCGACGATATCGAGGCAGAGGACCTCCTTTCGGGTAACACCGTCTTTCAGTTTCTCGCATATTGGATGCTTTCGTACGTCCAGTCTCGCCTCGGAGATCAGTTCGATATCGAACCGGGCGCGGATATGCGAGCCGCGATCGACGCGGCCGAAGCGAACGACCACGGTGTCGCACTCGTCGACCGGGACATTCAGATAACGATCCAGCGGTTCTGGGCTCGATTATCGTTTACGGAGAAGCTCAAAATGGTCGGCGGACTGGCACTCGGGGTAACGGATCCTCGGACGCTCGGAATCACCTTTGGTGCCGTCGCCGGCGCATTCCTCGGGTTCATATTTGCGGCGTTTCTCGCCCCGTTTTTCGGATTTGGAG
Organism: Halostagnicola alkaliphila; assembly: GCF_055379965.1. Lineage (NCBI taxonomy): Archaea > Methanobacteriati > Methanobacteriota > Halobacteria > Halobacteriales > Natrialbaceae > Halostagnicola > Halostagnicola alkaliphila. The sequence continues at coordinate 2,141,292 of NZ_AP043826.1, forward strand.
ACCTTCTTATGCTCGGAATCACCGAGCAAGCGACCTTACAGTACGTCGGTGCCGTCGGCGGCGGAACGCTCGTCGGCGGACTGGTCGGTCTGCTCTTTCTCCCATCGCTGGATAATGCGGGTTCCACCTCGAGCGGAATCCTCAACGGCTTCTCGATTCGGGTTCTCGCCGGTATCGTGCTCGGACTCGCCGGCGCCGTCGCACTCGTCGCAACCGAGACGTTCGTCGGCCCGGCGTCCGCCGCGACGTTCGAAAGTGTCGGGACCTATTCGATACGGGGAGGGATCGGTATTATCGCCGGACTCGGACTCGGTGTCCTCGTCGGCGGCGTCGTCGGTATCGTACTCGACGCACTGACGGCTGATGTCGAAGACGTAGACGAGATAGACATCGAGGAGATGACCGACGGCGACGTGGTCGCCGCGATGATGGAGGAGTTCCGACGCTTTAGCCCCGGCGGTGCTGAAGCGTTGATCGACGAACGCGACGCCTACATCGCGCACAATCTCCACGCGCTCTCGAATCAGGGCTACGACGTTCTCGCCGTCGTCGGTGCAGGACACAAAGCGGGTATCGATAAGTACCTCGAGAACCCCGACTCGCTGCCGCCGCTCGAGTCGATTACGGGAACGGATTCCGGACGCCGATTTTCGGTCGTCAAGCTCTTTGGCTATCTCGTGATGACGGTCTTCATCGGCTTTTTCTTCCTGTTGATCATGGCCGGTGTTCAGGATACCTTCCTGCTCCAACTCTTTGCCGCCTGGTTCCTTTTCAACGGCATCTTCGCGTTCACGCTGGCCCGGCTCGCCGGGGCGCGCTGGACCAGTGCCGGCGTCGGCGGTTCGGTCGCCTGGCTCACCAGCATCAATCCGTTGCTCGCTCCGGGCTGGTTCGCCGGCTACGTCGAACTCAAACACCGACCGGTCAACGTTCGCGACATCCAGATGCTCAACGAGATCGTCGGCGACACGGAACGGCCGCTCGGCGAAGCCGTCGAAGAGATGTTCGACGTGCCGCTGTTCCGGCTCATCATGATCGTCGCGTTAACGAATGTCGGGAGCCTGATCGCAACTCTGTTGTTCCCGCTGGTCGTTCTGCCGTGGCTGGCTGGCCCCGAAATCGGCGGCGTCGACGCGCTGTTCGACGAACTCCTCCGCGGTGCCCGCAACACGCTCGAGCTTCTGTGGGGGATTTTCGCATGAGCCTTGTCGAGGTGAGCGATCGATGAGCTACCGAACCAAGCCGGAATTGAGCTTTAGCGACAAGGAGTTGATCGACCTCGCTATCGCCTGGATCGTCTTGAGCGTCGCATTCGCACTGATATTGAGCCCGATTCATCGAGGTATCGGGACGACAGGAACGTTCGTCATGATGATCGCGTTGAGTTTCGTAACCGTCGGGGTCGGGTTCCTCTGTCACGAACTCGCCCACAAGGTCGTCGCGATTCGGTACGGCCAGGTTGCCGAGTTTCGGGCGGACTACCAGATGCTCTTTCTGGCGGTTATGAGTGCCCTGATTGGGTTCCTGTTCGCCGCGCCGGGGGCGGTCTATCACGCCGGTCAAATCACCGAACGCGAGAACGCGATGATTGCGGTCGCCGGGCCGTTGACCAATCACGGTTTGGCGCTCCTGTTCTTCCCGCTGTTGTTCGTTCCGGGACTCTCCATCGTCGGACACATGGGAGTCCTCATCAACCTCTTTCTGGCCGCGTTCAACATGATCCCGTTCGGTCCCCTCGACGGCAAGTCCGTCTGGAACTGGAGCAAGCCCGTTTTCGCCGCCGTGTTCCTCGTGAGCGTGGGCCTGCTGGCCGGATTTCTCATGGTATTCGGCATCGGGTTCTGATGATGTTCTGCCTTGAGGCTGCAGACGACTCCATCACGTTGCTTGCGTTCTCGCGCCTCAGTTGACTGACCGACTTTTCGAACCACTCGAGTTCCGACGCTGTGGACCGGTGGGCTTTTAGATTGTCCGGGAGGTCCTTCAGATATGACCGACCAGACGGACGGAACCGATTCAGACTCGGAGGGCGGCAAATCCGAGGGGCTCACGTACGCCGAAACGGGCGTCGACATCGAGGCGAGCGAGGACGCCACTGCGGCGTTGCTCGAGGCCTTCGGCAGCGACCTGACGACGGAGTACGCGGGACTGATCGACATCGGCGATCGATACCTCGCGCTGGCGACCGACGGCGTCGGAACGAAGTTGCTCGTCGCCGAGGCCGTCGAGGACTTCTCGACGATCGGAATCGACTGTATCGCGATGAACGTCAACGACCTCGTCGCCGCGGGCGTCGAGCCGACGGCGTTCGTCGACTATCTCGCGATCGACGAACCCGACGACGAGATCACCAACGAAATCGGCGAGGGACTCGCGGTCGGCCTCGAGCAGGCCGACCTCACTCTTCTGGGCGGCGAAACTGCGGTGATGCCCGAGGTCGTCTCCGGATTCGATCTGGCGGGCACCTGCGTCGGCCTCGCGGACAAAGACGCGATCTTCGAGGGCGAGGCGGCCGTCGGCGACGTGCTCGTCGGTTTTCCCTCGAACGGGATCCACTCGAACGGCCTCACGCTCGCACGCGAGGCCGTAACACGCGAACACGAGTACACCGACGCGTTCCCGCTGGACCCCGAGGTAACGATCGGCGAGGAACTCCTTCGGCCGACGCGGATCTACACGGACTTACTCGAGCCGATGGTCGAAAACGGCGTGCGAGCGGCGGCTCACATCACGGGCGGGGGGTGGACGAACCTCCTTCGGATGGGCGAGAACCGCTACGTCGTCGACGAGCCGCTTCCGGCACAGCAAATATTCGAGTTCGTTCAGACCAAAGGAGCGGTCGCCGACGAGGAGATGCACCGCACGTTCAACATGGGCACGGGATTCGTCGTCGCCGTCCCGTCCGAACGAGCCGATTCGCTGGTCGAAAAGACGGACGGGGAAATTATCGGGCGAGTAGAAGACGGCGACAGCGTCGAAATTCGCGGGCTGTCGCTGTCCTAAGTCGGTATCGAATCCGTTCTCGGGGTTCGCTCGCCTACCGGTCCGCCTCGCTTTCGGCGTGGGATTCGGGACTCGGAGCGTCCTCGTCCGAACGGTCGTCGACCACGGTTCGGATCGCATCGTACTCCTCGTCACTGTAGGCGATAAACCGGACGTCCTCGAGGGTCTCTGGATCGTACTCGGCCAGTTCTTCCGCGATGATCCTCGCGCCGTCCTCGAGATCGAATCCCGCGACGCCACAGCCCAGAGCCGGGAGCACGAGCGACTGACACGCGAGGTCGTCGGCCGTCTCGAGGGCGTTTCGCGTGGCGTCTCGGATGCTCTCCTCGGTCGCTTTCCCGTCACCGTAATGTGGCATCGCAGCCGCGTGGAGAACGTACTCGGCGTCGAGATCGTACGCGTCGGTCACGGCCGCTTCGCCGAGATCGATCGGGCCGTTCTCCTTCGCTTCCTGATTGAGTCCTTCGCCGCCGGCCTCGCGCAGCGAGCCCGCGACGCCGGACCCCATCTCGAGGCTCGTTCCCGCGGCGTTGACCAGCGCGTCCGCGGACTGTTCGGCGATGTCTCCCTGAACGATATCGTACTCCATACGTGCGACGACGGGAGCCAGTCGTTTGAAAGTGAACCACGCGAATCCAATTTCGTTTCAGAGAACTGGTCTTAGGCCGACCAAAACCTTTTTAGATTTAGGCCCACCTAACTCCACGTAATGGACGCCCCCGTCCCGGAACAGGATACTGACCTCGAGGAACCACGAGACGAGTCGACGACGATCATCTCGGCGCACGAACCGCGACCCGGAAAGTTGGTCGTGACCGAGCGAAACAACACCGACGGCTGGATCGCCTGCGATGCGGCCGTCGATCTCGAGCCCTAAGTCTCGGACATCGTTCGTTGTGTGCCCGGTCGCATCAACAGCGAGTGCGATGAGTTGATGGGTTCTCGAGGTATTTTGGGGCGTCTCGAGTCTCTTTTGCCTCCGCGTTCTGTGAATGCGTCTGTTCGATTCTCGAGGGTCTGGTGTGGTCGGCAAGCACAGATTAAACACGCGCCGTGCGGGTATCACACGAAGCTGATTAGTAGCTCTTCCACGAAGTATTTAGTCAGCTGATTTATAATAGGGACATGGAACGTCGTCATCTTCTTGTATCAGCAATTGTGGGGAGTGCTTGCTCACTTTCAGGATGTGTGGGCCAGCAGTTGCCGGAAACCCCCGACGAAGGGACTCTCTGGATACGAAATCAAACTAACACTGAGCAAGTTATTGAAGTCGATATTACAGATGAACGTAGTGCTGTCGTTCTATCCGAAGAGTACGAACTCTCTCCCGAGGAATCCGACAATTCACACACCCGAGAAACGGGAGTAGTGAGCCTGAACGAGACATATCCCGTGGAGGCCACTACAGCCGACCACGACGCTAACTACAAATGGGAGGTCTCGGAAGGGACTGGAATCCTCTACGTCGTCATCGAAGACGAAGAACTCTCATTTGTCCCAGAGCCGTTTGAGGGATGACTGCGTTCAGTTCGCACATAGATAACCTCTTCGAGGCGACATTATTCCTCGCCGAAAACAGTAGTTATATGACAATACAGGGCGTAATGTCAAATGGAAGCCACACACTCCGCGGCAAGGGGGCGTTCGTATTGAAATGCCCCGGGTGGTGCAACACCCGAGACGTGGCTTCCAAACCCGAGTGGGTTTGTCAACCATGTCCGGATTGCTTCTCCGCGGGCTTAAACATCCCGTCCGACAGACGAATCGAAGTCGAACAATCGCCGCCCTCGCTCACGCGCCTGGAGGTGAATCTGAGCGATGACCCCGCCAACGGATGACCTGGTCGTGGACATCGTTCGGACCCTCGAGAAACAGGGAGTTCCTCGAGATTCCTACCAGCTCGCCAGCGAGTTCGATCCCGAGGCGCTCGCCCGATTGATCGACTCCGGCGGACGTTCGGTCGAAGTTCGCCTCGAGGTTCGTGGCGTCTCGCTCGTCGTGACGAATCTGGGCGTTCGAGCGACCGACGAGGGACTCTCGGCTCGTCCCGAGTGTCCGAACTGTGGACTCCCGGTATCCGCCGTCGTTCAGCTCGTTCCGGATCGCCACAACGCCTACCCCTGTGGGTGTCGGGTTCGGGGCGATTTGCTCGAGTAGGATTTTGAGTCCCGAACCATCATTGTGGATGCTCGAGCCAGCGAGTATCTCGTTGTCGACCTTGTACGAATTATTCACGGATAGATTCATGCCGAACTGTATTGCAATTGCAGTCTCAGAAAGCCCCCGGCACGCTCGAGTCGGGAGGCTCGCTGCGCGCCTCACTTCATTCGGTGCTTGTTTCGGAAGACTCGCCGTGCTCGTCTTCCGGCGTTCGCCTCATTCCATTCGGCTCACCGTCGCCTGCCTTCCTCGAGCGTGCCAGCCCCTTTCAATCCCACCCACAGCGCCTCTTCCTCCCCAGCCGACTCGTTCGCTCCTTTCAGTCCGCTCACTCGCCCCTCACACAATATGGACGACGCACCCTCGCAAAGCTCGAGTGCGTCCCCAGCGCGCGCCACGGTCGGAGCTTCGAGGTCCGCAGGACCTTGAGGCGAGCAGCGAAGCCGCGAAGCGCGGTTCGAGCATTGCGAGAACCGTGCTCCTCGGGGAAGGCAGGCTGAAAACTGTTCCTGGCGTCCACGCGAGCGAAGCGGGTGTGGGCTCGGAAGTCGCAGCCCGCGCAGCGAAGCGAGCAGGAACGCCTTCAGGCAGACTGAAAGGGCGAAGCGGACGCGGTTCGGGGCGAGCAAAGCGAGTGAGAAAACCGATCGCGCCCGCGAGCCCGCTGCGGGCTTTCAAAATCGTGCTTGACCCAACAGCTGCAGCTAAGTGCTGTGTAAAATTCGAATGCTCACTATAACAGTGTTTTCCGATGGAAAATATTCGACACCGAAACTGGATGCGACCGTCGCACTGTGCAGCCGACTGCTTAGTGGGTCGCTTCCTCGAGGACCAGCGTGTCGTCCTCGAGGTAGTGTTCGAAGTGGTGGGCGTCGTCCTCGACCTCGACGAGGATTTCGCGGAGGATCTCCGCCGACGCGTAATCGCCGAGGTTTTCGGCGAGTTCGATGCTGTCGCGCATCGATTCGATGATGTCGCCGTAGATTTCGAGATCGTTCTGGAACATCGTCCGGACGTCGTAGACGTCCTCACCTTCGAACTCGACGGTCGCGCGCTGCTCGAGGTTCGTCGGGCCCGAAACTGGCACGCCGCCGAGAGCCTGGGCGCGCTCTGCGATGTGGTCTGCGCCTTCTTCGGCGTGTTCGTAGGCTTCCTCGAGGAAGACGTGGAGTTCGAGGAATTCCGCACCCTCGACGACCCAGTGGTGTTTCTTGAGCTGGTGATACAGGACGTACGCGTTCGCGAGCTCCGTGTTCAGCGCGTCGACGACCTGTTCGGCCTTTTCACGGTCAAGGCGAAGTTCGTTCTCCTCGACGTGATCTGCCTGCTGTCGGACGGTCTTTTGGGTGCTCATCTCAGTTTGTACTACACGAGCATTCGCCTTAAAGGTTTCCCTGCAATGAACTTTTCTTTGTTTACCGAAAACTTATGTTCTTTGTATACGGCAAGTGGTTGGCCGATCGTCGTTTCGATTCAGCATAGCTCCACTCGTAGCTGACTGTAACGGACAGATTACCGTTTTTTCACCCTTGAGTAAATATTTTCAAGGTGGAGTTCGTACTAGCGCCTATGGCAACGAGAACAGCACAGCGGACGGAGCGAATCTACGTCGACGGGGAGTGGCTCGAGACGGGAGAAACCCTTTCCGTCTCCGACCTCGCCGACGGCGGTACGTTCGCGAAAGTCGCCGCAGCAGGCCCGACACAAGCCCGCGCTGCACTGGCAGCGGCACACGAAATCAAACCGGAGATGCGCCAGACGACCGTCGTCGAGCGCGCGAAGTGGTGTGAAGCGATCGCTGAAGGACTCCGCAATCGCGAGGAGGAACTCGCCGAAATTATCGTTCGCGAAGCCGGAAAGCCGATTTCCTCGGCGCGCGGGGAAGTCGGATCGGCCGCGGAGCGATTCGACCGGGCGGCCGAAGAAGCTCGCAACATCGTGAGCAAAGGAGAGTTCCGCGAAGGATCGACCGAGGGTCACGAGGGCTGGCAAGCGATCGTCAAGCACGAACCGATTGGCTCCGTCCTCTGTATCACGCCCTACAACTATCCGCTGGCGACGACCGCACTCCAGGTCGCCCCGGCGCTCGCGGCAGGAAATAGCGTCTTGCTCAAACCCGCGAGCAAGACGCCGATTTCGGCGGCGATCCTCGCAAACGTCATCGCGGATGTCGACGGCATACCCGACGGCGCGTTCAACTTCGTCCCCGGCGAAGCCAGCGACATCGGCGACGTTCTCTCGGGCGACGACCGCATCAACGCGATCGCGATGACCGGTTCGTCGGGAGCCGGCAAACACGTCGCGGGCGAAAGCGGGATGGTCAATCTCCACATGGAACTCGGCGGAAACGCCCCCGCGATCGTCTTCGACGACGCCGAACTCGAGGAGGTCGCCGGTGCCTGCACCTCTGGCTCGCTCAAGTACGCCGGACAGCGGTGTTCGGCGATCTCTCGGATTCTCGTCCAGGAAGACGCCCACGACGAGCTCGTCGAACAGATCGACTACAACATGAGCACGTGGCAGGCGGGAGACCTCTTCGACGAGGACACCGCCTTCGGCCCGCTCATTTCCGAAGAGCAGGCCGAATGGGTCGAGGAGCTCGTCGAAGACGCCGTCGAGAAAGGTGCGGACCTCGTTCGAGGCGGCAGTCGACACGCGCCAGACGGGGTTCCGGACGAACTCGGCAGCCAGTTCTTCGAACCGACGCTTCTGGCGAACGTCCCCCACGACGCTCGTCTCATCGACGAAGAGCAGTTCGGTCCGGTCGCCGTCGTGACGACCTTCGACGACCGCGAGGAGGCGCTCGAGATCGCAAACGGGTCCGACCTCGCGCTCGACGCCGCGGTGTTTACGAGCGACTACAACCGCGCGATGGACGTTGCAGAGCGCGTCGACGCCGGCGGCGTTCGGATCAACGGCGCTCCGAGCCACGGCCTTGGAGACGTTCCGTTCGGCGGCAACAAGGACTCGGGAATCGGACGCGAAGGTCTCGACGCATCGATTCACGAGATGATGCGCAAGAAGAGTATCGTCCTCTGAACGCGATGAACCAGCCGCGACCGCTGTCGCTGTCTCGAGCCCGAGAAGGAGCTCGAGCCGTCTCGTAATCGGTTTGGCCGTCTGATTTTGGTTGGTCGACGTTCATACTGTCGGCCAGAAGTCAACACGAAGTCGGTCACGAATTCGCGGCCGTCTCCACCGGTGACGGCCGCAACGGAGCGACCGATCTTCACGTCGTTCTGTCTGATAGTATCAGAAAAGATCCAGCCGCGCAGAAATCAGCGGTGCGAAAACTAGGCAAATCGCGACGTTTTCGCGGTTCCTACTCGCCCCGAAGCTCCTCGATGTGATCGATCCGCTGCTGGACGAGATCCGGTTTGCCGATATCGTGGCGCATGTGGAGTCCCTTCTCGCCGGCGACTGCCAGCGCGTCTTCGGCGATCTCCTCTGCCTCGCTGATCGAGTCCGCGACGCCGACGAGCGCGAACGACCGCGAGGTCGTCGTGTAGATGCCGTCCTCGCGTTCGTCTACGCTCGCGTAGTACAGCAAGGCCTTACCCGCACTCTCTCGCGGCTCATCACCGCTCGAGTTCTTCGTGGCGCCCACCGCGCGCGCCACGCTCTCTTCATCAACCTGCACTTTCGCACCCGCTGTCGGATTCGTTGGGTAGCCTTCCGGAACCGCATATTTACAGACCGTCGCCCGCTCGGCGAACTCGAGTGACGGCGGCTCCTCCCCATCTCGAGCGGCCACGAGAACGTCCAGAAAGTCCGTCTCGAGGACGGGTAGGGTGTTCATCGCCTCCGGATCGCCGAAGCGGGCGTTGAACTCGATCACTTTCGGCCCTTCCGAGGTGAGCATGAACTGGCCGTAGAGGATACCGCGGTAGTCCTCGAGCGAGTCGACCGTGGCTTCGATGATCTCGACGGCGTCCTCGTAGTCCGCCTCGGTCATGAACGGAAGCTCGAACGTCGCGTCGGTGTAGGATCCCATCCCGCCCGTGTTCGGCCCTTCGTCGCCCTCGTAGGCGCGTTTGTGGTCCTGGACGGCCGGGGCAGTCTCGAACCCGCCGTTGGCGACGAACGCCTGGATCGTGAATTCCTCGCCGATGAGCCGTTCCTCGAGGACGATCCGATCGTAGTCCGAATCCCGGATGTACTCCTTGCCCTCCTCTGACGTCACCTGGTCGCCGATGACTTTCACGCCCTTCCCGCCCGTGAGACCGGCGGGCTTGATGGCGAGGTCGCCGTCGTACTCGTCGATGAACGCGCACGCGGCGTCCATGTCGTCGAACGTTTCGAAGTCGGGACAGCCGGGGACGTCGTTCTCCGCCATGAACCGACGCTGGAAGGCTTTGTCCGTCTCGATTTTGGCGTCGACCTGCTTCGGTCCGAAGGCGTAGACGCCGACGTCCTCGAGCGCGTCCGAAACGCCGGCGTCGAGGGGCGCTTCGGGGCCGACGACGGCGATCGTGGCGTCGATCGTCTCCGCGTAGTCTGCGACCGCATCTGGATCGGTCGTCTCGAGCGTTTCGAACTCGGATGCGAGCCGCGCGATACCCGGGTTCTTGTTCCCCGCGCAGGCGGACAGTTCAACGTCGCTTCCCGCGAGTTCGCGAGCGATCGCGTGCTCGCGCCCGCCGCCGCCGATCAACAGCACGTGTTCGCGCATGCTCGATAGCCGGACGCACGAACCTGTAAGCGTTGCTCTTTGCTCGAGCCCGGAATGCCCACGGACGTGGATATTTCGGGACCGAGCCCGGTTCTCGGAAACCGTACCGAGCCGTTTTCGGGGTACCCGATTTCCACGACAATCACAATCTACTAACAACACGGTTGCGTAGACCGCGCTGTGATCAGGAGTCTATGAGTACGTGGAAGCGAGACTTCGCCAGCGGACTCATCGTTCTCGGCCCGATCATCGCCACGTTGTTCATCTGTTATCTCCTGTATTCGTTCATTGCGAACCTCACGCCCGGTGTGGTGATCAACGCGGAGCTCCTCGAGCCGTTTCTTCCCGGTATCGGAGAAGCAGCCAGAGCGCAGCTCGCCCGATTAATTCGAGTGATCACGTTTCTCACGCTTCTCGCGGCCCTGATGATCGCCTTCGGCCCGTTTTTGCGGACGAAACTCGGGTCGCTGTTCGAGGACCTGATCGACTACGGTGCGAACCGCGTTCCCGGTCTCCGACTCGTCTACAACGCCTCGAAAACGGCGACCGAAACGACGATTGGCGAGAACGAATCGCTACAGACGCCGGTCAAACTCGAGACCTGGAAAGGGTTTCGGATGACCGCATTCAAGACTGGACAGATCTCCGAAGACGATCGAGTGTTGCTCTTCTTACCCACGTCGCCGAACATCACCACCGGCTTCGTTCTCGAGGTCGATTCCGAGCGCATCACGACGATCGACGAAAGCGTCGAAGAGGCGCTGACTCGAGTCGTCAGCGCCGGATTCGGCGACGCGGATCGAGCCAAGGCGGATCTCGAGAAGGGGACCGAAATTACGGTTATCGACGAGATGTCGATCGACCGAAAGGACGACTGACCTGCTTTCCCGCGTTCACGCGGGCGTTCGACTCGCTTGGGCTCTGTGACTGCTTGCGGCTCTGTAACTCACTCTTGCGGTTTTGTAACCTCACACATCGGCCTTGTACCGGACCGCCCACGTCCGTCCGGAACGAACAGAACGACTACGTTTGTTGGGAACGAACAAAATTCGATACCCGGCCGCGCTACGAGTAGAACAGCGGCGGCCGCCTGTCCTCGCTTTGTGCACTCGTCTCTTCATCCGGCTCTGTACTATCCTCCGAACCCGATACCTCGAGCCTTTCCCTGTCTTCGGCTTCGAGCAACGCGTCCAGAACGTCGATAGCGGCCCCGCGGTGTAGCGGCTGGTTGTCGTTTCCACACTGTTCGTCCATCACGCAGGCGGGACAGCCGTCGATCCGCCCGCACCCGCAGTCGGCGATATGCTCTCGCGCGCGCTGAGCGACGGCTTCGAAGTTCTCGTAAATCGCCCGCGAGAACCCCAGCCCGCCCTCGATACCGTCGTAGATGAACCAGCCACTCGAGGGAGTGGCCTCGAGTTCGACCGCGGTCGCCCGAACCGTCGCCCTGGCGGCGGCGAGGGTTTCCGGCTCGTTTCTTTGGGATCCCGTCGAGCGAGGGTGATCGTTAGCGTCTTTCGTCGGTTCGTCCTCGCCGACACCGAGGTCCAAGTGCGAATCGATCGTCAGGGTGGCGAGCCCACCCAGATCGCGTTTATCGAGCATGAGCTCGAGCGGCGCGACGCCGATGGTCGCGTGTTCGGCGGCGTGGAGTCCGGCGGCGTACCCCAGGTGAGGGGTTTCTGCGAGCTCCGAGTCGAGAGCGGGGACCGAAAAGTCGCGATACTTCTCGACGAGGGCTCGTTCGACTTCGCGAGGGACCTCGAGCCAGCACAGTTGCGTGTCCATCGACAGCGGCGGGTTGTCCGTCGGCACGCCCTGCGCTCGTCGTTTCCCGCCGTGGACCCCGACTTCGTCGTAAGTTCCGTGATAGACCAGTACCCGGCCGCGTCCGTAGTGGAGCGTGAAGTCGCCAATGTCGCGGCTCTCTTCGGCGGTCGCATCGAGGACCGTCACGTCGCTCTGGGTCACCGTGTAGTAATCCACGTCCGTCGGCCGCACCGTGACGTGGGGCTTGGGGCCGTCGTGAACCACGTCACAGACCTCGTACTGACGACCTTCGTGGAGCCGGACGGCTCCCTCGTGGAAGTCCCGGTAGACCCGCTCGCGCGCAAGCGGCTCCATCTCCGGATCGTGTTTCTCGTCGACGCCCTCCGCGAGTCGGACTTCGTACTCCTCGCCCCGCGTCGCGTACAGCGAAATCGTCGACTGGGGACGAGGCGGGCCGCAGTAGGAAACGCCCGTCTCGAGGACGCCCGTCACCTTTCCCGCTCGTCGCCACATCTCGAGGGCGCGCTCGAGTCGCTCGCGGTCGGCGAACGAACCCGCGTCCCGTTCGTCTATCGCGAGCTCGTCGGCCGCACAGAGCAAATGCTGGGCGAAGACCGCGTCATTGCCGACATCCGCGACGGCGTCTTCAACATCGGACTCGAGCAGGAATTCGGGGTTCGAGACGACGTACTGATCGAGGGTTCGGTGTTCGGCGACGAGCACCGACAGCGCCCGGTCCGTTCCCCGTCCGGCGCGGCCGATCTGTTGCCAGAACGACTGGCGCTGGCCGGGATACCCCATTTGGACCGTCGCATCCATCTCCCCCACGTTGATCCCGAGCTCGAGGGCGTTCGTCGACGCGACGCCGTCTAAGAGCCCGTTTTTCAGCCGGTGTTCGGTTCCGTGGCGTTTCACCCTCGAGTGGCCCGCGTGGTACGGTTCGATGGCGCTTCCCCTGTCGGGGTCCGTATAGTGTCGACGCCGATCCCGTCGGTGCTGGCTCGCTCGTTTGACCGAGAGTTCGGCGAGCTTTCTCGAGGGTGTGAACAGAAGCGTCTGGACGTCCTGGTACGCGAGGTGCGAGAGAAGTTTCGGCGACTCGACGGACGCTGGGACGCGCTCTATGACCCCTTCGACGGCGTCGGACGCCTCGCCCTCGTCCGGAACGGCGTCCGCGCGTTCGCCGCCGTCTTCGGAACCGGCGTTCCCGTCCTCGCGCGCCCTCGGTGGCGGGTTCCAGAGAACGATATCGCGGGGCCCCTTCGGCGAGCCGTCCTCGTCGACGACCGTCACCGGCTCGTCGATCAGCCCTTCGGAGTGCTCGCCCGGATTGCCGATCGTCGCGCTGGTCATCACGAATTGGGGTGCCGTTCCGTAGTACCCGAGGACGCGTCTGAGCCGCCGGAGGATCCAGGCGACGTGCATGCCGTGGACGCCGGTGTAGGTGTGGGACTCGTCGATAACGACGAGGTCGCAGGCCGAGAAAAAGCGCGCCCAGCGGTCGTGGTCGTGAAGGTAGGTGTTCACCCCCGCGAAGTTCGAGATGATCACGTCCGCCTCCTCGCGGATCTGCCGACGTTCGGTTCCGCGTTCGGTATCTCCGTCGTAGACTCGAACCGTGATGTCGAGTTCCAGTCGGTCGTAGATGTCGTTTAGTTCGCGTTCCTGATCCCTCGAGAGGGCTTTCGTCGGATACAACACGTAGGCCGTCGAGTCGCCGCGTTCGTGCTCGGCCGATCTGCGCTTGGCCTCGAGATAGTTCCGGGCGATCTGGAGGGCGTAGATCCGCGTTTTGCCGGAGGACGTACTCGTCGCCACGCAGACGTTTTCGCCTCGATCGAGCGCCTCGAGGGCCTCGGCCTGGTGGACGTAGCAATCGTGTTCCAGCGGTTCAGCCAATTCGGGCTCGAGGAGGTCCTCGTTCGACACCGTCTCCGCCTCGCGGCCCGGTCGTTCGAGAACGGTCACGTCCTCGGGATCTCGATACCGCGGGAAGCTCGCGAGGAGGTCGTCGCCGATTATCGGTTCGCCGGCGGGTGAGTCGACCGTTCCCTCGGGTCGGTTACTCATCAGTTCGATCACTCGTTCTCGACAGTTCGTCCGTTCGAGTATTCAGCATCAAAAATCACCGAGTCCGGTTTGTGAGCCGGCGTTCGTCGTCTCCGGTCTCGACTCCGCGGCGACCATCGTAGCGTCCCGTAGCTGCTCGTAAACGTGCCACAGCGCCCGACAGTCGTCCTCACAGTAGGCTTCGTGGCGGTCCCACTCGAGTTCCGCACCGGTTCGCATAAATCGCTGGTAGGCCGCCGCGGTCCGGGCCCCGTCTAGGTCGGTCCCCGCTCCGTCGTACCCGAGCGCCGCCGAGACGTCCTCGAGCGCATTCGTCCGACCGGGAAGCACCGCGTTCTCGTCGCCGACGGCCCAACCGTAGAGATCGAGTTTCGGAACCGACTCCCACGAATCGACGTACCGTGGGACGTGCCGATTGAGGAACGACTCGAGGTGCCGGTAATCGAACCGCCACCCGTTCCACGTCAGGAGCGCCCGATCGGGGTGGACACCGAACAGCCAGTCGCAAAAGGTCTCGAGTACGGGACCCGGCTCGTCCGGATTCGATCGCTCGACGAACGCGCGGTACTCGTCGACCGCGGGATCGTAGACGCCGATCTGCCAGATGATCGTCGGCGAAAGCCCGTCGGTTTCGATGTCGAGACACAGCGGCGGCTTCGGCCAGCCCTCGCCGGGGAGCGATTCGTTCGAGAGCCGACGCGGTTCTCCCGACTCGAGGACTTTCGCGTGCCGGTGCATCCGCGCCGCCGTTTTGCGCCCGATTCCCGACACCGAGGAGAGCGTCTCGATCGGCGTCTCGAGGAGTTCGGCTCTGTTCGTTACGCCTCTTTTCTCGAGTTTCCGGGCGGTTTTCGGGCCGACTCCGGGGACGGCCTCGAGTCCGAAGGCGTCCGCCGAAAGCGTCTCGATACCGCTTACGCCGGGCGTTGCGGAGTCACCTCCGTTGGAGCGCCCTGCGACGCCGCCGTCGAAGCCTCCGGCGTCGTCCTCGAGAGCCGAATCGAGAGTCACTGCCGAAATCGATCTCGCGGTTCCGTACCCCTCTCGAGGGCCGATTCCGACGAGCCGAACGCCGACGCGGGTTTCGTCGAGCGGCTTCGTTGCCGTTTCTTGTGCTTTCGTCGACTGAATGGCGTCGGCTCCGACGGCCAATACGTCGCCGGTGTCGGCCTCGAGTCGCCAGACCTCGTCGTACCCGGCGGCGAGCCCGCCGGTCAGGACGGTCGTCGTCTCGCCGGGTGGCAAAGACGTGGCCAGTTCGGACGAACGTGAAAGGTCAGTCTCGAGCGCCGTCGGCCGAACCGTCGTCGTCACGTCGTCACAGACGACGGCGGCGACGGAGTCTCCGGACCCGAGGAGCTGAACGAGATCCGGTTCGGCGTCGGGGAGTGCACTGACGCCTCGAGTGGTGACGAGCGAACACGGTCCCAGCTCGTGATGACGAATCGGTTCGGCGGCGTCTATCAGGGGCGGGTGGACGACCGGAACGTCGAACGCGTGTCGGGCTCGAGCGTCCGCCTGCGGCGCGCGTTCCGGGCCGTGGACCAGAACGATATCCGGGTCGAAGTACGCTCGAGCGTCTCGCAAGGCCGTGAGGGACCGGTTCGATAGCACGGCGGGAGAGACTGTGAGCACGCGCGAGCCGCCTCGAGTACGCATCGGTCGTCGGAAGGCCACCCGCGATTATGAGCGTTTGGAGATCGGAGTGAAAGTGTAGCGAGTCGGGACGCCCCGAACAGCGGTGACGAGCAGTTTGTCCGGTCACCTCCCTCCAGCAGTCTTTTTCCAATTGCGACGAATGAACTGGTATGGATTCGAATCGGTCGTCAGATCTGTCGCGAGAGCGGTCCGATACGTCCCTCGAGCCTCGAGGGAAAGCGAAAACGGGTATCACCCGTCGGCGGGTTCTTCACTCGTCGGTGGCGGTGGGTGCGTTCACGGCATTCGCCGGCTGTCTCGACGACGATTCGAATGCGGATCAAGACGGTGAAGGCCAAGGAAACGAACAGAACGGCTCCGACCCGAGTCCACCGTTCGAGATCAGAACGATCGACGCCCGCGGGAGCGAGAGCGGGGAGATCTCGATTCCCGAGGACGGAACCGTTCTCGTCGTCAACTTCGCCAGAACCCAGTGTCCGACGAGCGAGGGACAAATATCCGATATTTCCGACGCGATCGACGAAGGAGGGACGGATTCGGCCCGATTTCTGACGGTCAACGACTGGACGAGAGGACCGGCGGATACCGAAGACGAACTGTCCGAGTGGTGGAAAACGGAAACCGACGGCGACTGGCTCATCGGTATCGACGAAGACGGTGAGGCCGCCGACTACTACGATGTCGTGAGTTTTCCCAAGACGATGGTCCTCGATGAAGACGGTAAAATCACATGGAGTCACTCGGGTGAGAGCGGATCGAGTCGACTTCTCGGAGCCATCGACGACGCCGTCGACTCCGAGGACGACTCGGCGTGAACGTCTAGTGAGACGGTCCAGTTAAATGTCTAATGAGCCAACCCAGCGTGAACGTCCGGTGAGGCGATCCAGCGTGAACACCCGACGGCGACGATTCGCGGTAAACGATCGGTTGAATCGAGGCGATTTATGGTGACCCAGCCGAAACCGGTGTACAATGCGTCAGTACCTCGAGCTAGTCGATTCGGTTCTTTCGGACGGAGCACACAAGCCGAACCGAACCGGCGTCGACACGATTTCGTCGTTTAGCGAGCACTACGAGGTCGATCTACAGGAGGGGTATCCACTGTTGACGACCAAAGCGATGGACGGCTACCGGTGGAACTCGATGATTCACGAGGTCTGCTGGTATCTCTCCGGCGAAGAGCACGTCAAGAACCTCCGCGAGGAGACCAAAATCTGGGATGCGTGGGCGGACGACGAGGGTAACCTCGACACCGCTTACGGTCGCTTCTGGCGACGATATCCGATTCCGGAGGGAAAGAGCCAACTCGAGGGGGAGTCCTGGCCCGAAGACGGTCATCGCTGGGTTAGCGAGGAGGCAGACGGTCGGCGGACGTTCGACCAGCTTCAGTACGTGATCGACACGCTCTCGGATAGCCCGAACTCGCGTCGGCTCGTCGTCAACGCCTGGCATCCCGCCAACGCGGCCGTCTCGACGCTGCCGCCGTGTCACTACTCCTATGTCTTCAACGTGCAAGGGGACCAACTCAACTGCCACCTCACCCAGCGCTCGGGCGATGTCGCGCTCGGTATCCCGTTCAACATCGCCGCCTACGCGCTCCTGACAAAAGTGATCGCCAACCAGACCGGCTTCGAACCAGGTACCTTCGCCCACACGGTGGTCGATTCGCACGTCTACTGCGGTCGCGGCGATCGCGGTGACTGGTACGCGGACAACCTCGAGTCCCTCCAATCCCGTTTAGCCGACGTCGACGACCGGGAGGAGTATCGAGACGTCAACGCGTGGCTCGAGTCCGAAGCCCCGGCCGAAGCCGAGGGCGACGAACGGTTCGACCACGTCCCCGGTCTACTCGAGCAACTCGCTCGCGAACCGCTCGAGCGGCCGACCCTGGAGGTCGCCGACGTCTCGATCGATGAGTTGCGTGCAGATGATGTCTCCCTCGAGGACTACGAGTCCCACGACGGGCTGGAGTTCGCGGTCGCCGAATGAGCGAGGACGGACGGTCCGGAGCAGTAGACAGTCCAGTTCTCGAGACGAACCTCGAGCTGGTCGGCATCGTCGCCGTCGCCGAAAACGGTGTCATCGGCAAGGATGGCGACATGCCCTGGCACGTTCCCGAGGATCTGGCACACTTCAAGGAGACGACGATGGATCACCCGATCCTCATGGGACGGGTGACCTACGAGGGGATCCTCGAGGCGCTGGGCGAACCGCTTCCGGGGCGCACGACGATCGTGCTCACGAATCGGGACCTCGAGACGCCCGAGAACGCCGTTGTGGCACACGGGCTCGAGGACGCGCTCGAGGCGGCCGAAACGGCGGCTCGAGAGCGCCACGGCGGGACCGAGCGCGCGTTCGTCGCCGGCGGTGCGACGATCTACGAGCAGTTCATCCCCGCGCTCGATCGGCTGGTCGTCACCGAGGTTCACGACGACCCGGACGGCGACACGTACTTCCCAGATTGGGATCGCGGCGCGTGGACGGAGGCGTCTCGAGACGACCGGAACGGATTTTCCTTTCTCGAGTACGTTCGTGAGAAGCGCTAACTCGGCGAACGCGATGGCGATAGCGTCAACTATTTGAATTCTGCACCTCATTTAGGCAGTAAGGCGCTGCGTTTCGTACGTGGCGAAGCGAGCGGACGCATCGAAATCGACAATGGCCCTCCTCCCACTACTCGTCGACGTCGGAACGAACCTCGAGGAAGCGTCCGGCCTCCTGCAGTACCTCCTCGTGTTCGTGTTCGCGGCGATTCCGGTGATCGAGATCCTCTTCGTGATCCCCGTAGCGATCGGAATCGGGCTCAACCCGGTCCTGACCGGCGTCTTCGCGTTTGGCGGGAACGTCGCCTCGGTCTACGTCCTGATTCTCTTCCAGCAACGAATCGCGAACTGGTGGGCCAGCCGCCGCGACGCGCCGCCCAAAGAGCGAAGCGACCGGTACGCTCGAGCCCGCCGCGTATGGGATCGGTACGGACTCCCCGGACTCTCGCTGGGCGGGGTCGTCCTGACCGGCGTTCATATTGCGGCGCTCGTCGCGCTCGCGGCGGGGAGTCGAGCTCGAGCCGTCGCGGCCTGGATGACGATCAGCATCGCCCTCTGGACGGTCGCGCTGGTCGTCGCCTCCGTCTACGGGCTCTCGCTTCTCGGACTCGTTTGAACAGAGAGCAATAGCGTGTAACGCTCAGTCGACGACGTTTTGGCGGTCTCTGCTCGCTCTCGTCTCTCACGGATCGTCACGAGCCGCATTTTACATCCAGAAAGCCCCCAACCCGCTCGAGTCGGCTGACGACGCGCGCGCCGCAGTTCGCTTCGCTCACATACGGTGCTAACGGCCCCAGCCTCCCCGACCGGGTCGGCCCCTTTCGATCCCGCCCACAACAACCTCACGGCTCACGGGTCACTTCGTTTGTGGGTCGTTTCTCTCCCCGCTCACCGTTCGAGGGCTTCACTTCGTTCAGCCCTCGCGTTCCCCGCTCGCATCATCGAGGTACTCACTTCGTTCGCGCCTCGTACTCCCCAACCGGCTCGTTCGTTCGTAGACTCACTCACTCGCCCCTCGCGAAGGAACGAGCGCGTCCTCGCCGCCGATGGCTCGGACGCCTCGAGAGCGCGCCAGAAACGGAAAATCACTCGTATCTCGAGATGGGTGGTTTGAGCATCGCGGGATTCGCAAGCCCGCCGCGCTTTTACAGTTCCCGAGCCTACATCGGGCCATGACCCAACCGACCGAGCGCAATCGGCTCTCCGAGGAGCAGAGCCCCTATCTTCGCCAGCACGCGGACAACCCCGTCAACTGGCAGCCGTGGGACGAACAGGCCCTCGAGACCGCGCGCGAACACGACGTACCCATCTTCCTCTCGATCGGCTACTCGGCGTGTCACTGGTGTCACGTCATGGAAGAGGAGAGCTTCGCCGACGAGGAGGTCGCCGAGGCACTCAACGAAAACTTCGTCCCGATCAAGGTCGACCGGGAGGAGCGCCCGGACGTCGACAGCGTCTACATGACGGTCTCCCAGCTCGTGACCGGGCGGGGCGGCTGGCCGCTCTCGGCGTGGCTCACGCCCGAGGGCAAGCCCTTCTACGTCGGGACCTACTTCCCGAAGGAGGAAAAGCGCGGCATGCCAGGCTTCCTCGACCTCCTCGAGAAGACGAGCGGGTCGTGGAACCAGGATCGCGAGGAGGTCGAAAACCGCGCCGAGAAGTGGACCGCCGCGGCGAAAGAGCAACTCGAGGGGGCGTCGGGCCCCGACCGAACGGGTGGAGGCGTCGGAGACGGCGAATCCGCACCACCCTCGAGCGACACGCTCGAGAGCGCCGCCCAGAGCGCGCTCCGAAGCGCCGACCGCCAGTACGGCGGGTTCGGCTCCGACGGGCCGAAGTTCCCCCAGCCGGCTCGGCTCCACATCCTCGCTCGGGCGGCCGACCGATCGGATCGCGATGGCTACCGAGAGGTGCTCGAAGAGACCCTCGATGCGATGATCGACGGCGGTCTCTACGACCACGTCGGCGGCGGCTTCCACCGCTACTGCGTCGATCGGGACTGGACGGTCCCCCACTTCGAGAAGATGCTCTACGACAACGCCGAAATCCCGCGGGCGTTGCTCGCGGGCTATCAGCTCACTGGGAAAGAGCGCTACGCCGAAACCGTCGAGGAGACCCTCGAATTCGTCGAGCGGGAGCTCACCCACGACAACGGCGGCTTCTTCAGCACGCTCGACGCCCAGAGTCTCGACGAGGACGGCGAGAAAGAGGAGGGGACCTTCTACGTCTGGACGCCCGACGAAGTCGAAGCCGTTCTCGAGGACGAGAAAACTGCGGAACTCGTCTGTGCGGGATACGACATCACCTCCTCGGGAAACTTCGAGGGATCGAACGTCCTGAATCGGACCGCGACCGCGGCGGAACTCACAGAGCAGTTCGAGCTGTCCGAGGACGAGATCGAACGGCGACTCGAGGACGCGCTCGAGACCCTCTACGAGGCGCGCGAAGAACGTCCCCGACCGAACCGCGACGAGAAAATTCTCGCGGGCTGGAACGGCATGATGATCTCGGCGTTCGCCGAATCCGCGCTCGTCCTCGGCGAGGATGCTCACGCCGAAACCGCGACCGACGCCCTCGAGTTCGCCCGCGAAACCCTCTGGGACGAGGGCACTGGACGACTCTCGAGACGGTACAAAGACGGGGATGTCGCCGTTGACGGCTACCTCGAGGACTACGCGTTCCTCGCCCGCGGAGCCCTCCATTGCTACGAAGCAACCGGCGACCTCGAGCATCTCGCGTTCGCGCTCGAGCTCGCGGAGACCATTGAAGCCGAGTTCTGGGACGCGGAGGGAGAAACGCTGTATTTCACCCCCGAAAGCGGTGAATCCCTGGTCACTCGCCCGCAGGAACTCGACGACAGTTCGACGCCGTCCTCGACGGGCGTCGCCGTCGAGACCCTGCTCGCGCTCGAGGACGTGGCGGCTCCCGACTCGAGCTTCGGCGAAATCGCGGCGGCCACGCTCGAGACCCACGCCGCGACGATCGAGTCCAATCCGCTCCAGTACGCGACGCTCTGTCTCGCCGCGGATCGCCTTGAGAGCGGCCTCCTCGAGCTCACCGTTGCCGCCTCGGAGCTGCCCGAGACGTGGCGAGACCGGCTCGGCGAACGGTATCTTCCCGACCGACTCCTCGCTCGACGACCGTCGACCGACGAAGAACTCGAAACGTGGCTCGATCGGCTCGACCTCGAGGAGCCGCCGGCGATCTGGGCGGGTCGGGAGGCCCGAGATGGCGAACCGACGCTGTACGTCTGTCGAGACCGGGCGTGTTCACCGCCGACGACGGACATCGACGAGGCACTCGGGTTTCTCGAGGAACGGCAGTCGACGAGCGAGATAGACGGCATCGACGAACAGGACACGCCGTTTTAATCTTCGAGTCGGGGAAGCGTCACTGGTTTTCGACTGTCCTCGGGAAGCGCTGCTCTTGACTGTGGATGTCGATCGGACACGAACGGACGAGAATCTGCTCTGTTCGCTCTCCCCGAACGTTATTCGGCCGTCTCGAGCGTCGCCTCGAGCTGATCGGCGAGCCAGACGGCTGGCGGTCGGTCCTCGGATTCGACGAAGCGGGTGACCTCCTCGCCGCCGTCGTCTTCGACGACGACCGTCGGGATGTATTCGACGTCGTACTCCTCGACGCCGGGGCCCTGCTTGTCCTCGTCGACGGCGATTTCCTCGATTCGATCTTCGGGAACGCCGGCGGCCTCCAAGGCCGCGCCGAAGTCGGGGAGGAGCTTTCGGCAGTCCTTACACCAGTCGCCGCCCCAGACCTTGTAGGTTAGTTCGTCGTTGTGCGCTTCGAGCGTGTCGACGGTTTCCTCGTAGGACGGGGCGTCCCACGTCGGATTCGGCTGCATGGTCTCGAGACTCATGGAATCGAGTTGTGCGCCCGGCGGCTTAACGACCGCGCTTCTGGCAGGTGTTTCGAACGATCTCGAGACATCGACGAGTCGGACGAGGCCCGATCGTTATTTGGATCGGGCGAGGCGCGGTCACTCGGCGGCGACCGCGAGAACGGAAACGATCGCAGCGGCGCCGATCACGTAGAGGCCGAATCGCGGTTCCATCTCTGCCGACCCGATCCCGGCCGCGAAGACGACGCGCTCGGTCGCGACCGCGTACCCGATCGCACCGGCACCCACCCCTTGCATGACGCCGCCGATCGAGACGAGCCAACTCGAGATGATCGCTCCGAGGAGCGCGAGCAGTGATCCACCCACGACGAGCAAGACGACTCCGTAGACCGCTTCCGGATCGCCGTGCGCCGCGACCTCGGAGAGCACCTCGAGAAGGGTGTACTCCGTCTGGTTGGTCCCGAAGCCGCCGACCGATTCAGTGACCTGGAGGTATGGAAACACCAGCGAGAGCAGTCCGAGCGCACCCCCAATAATTCCGAAGAGTCGCCATCCCTGGTTAGTCATAGCCACGGATCTATCCCCCCAGCGCTTGAACATTACTATCCTCGAGGTTTCGTGTCGGGCGAGTGGCTACTCGAGCTAACGACTACCTGAGAAAGTCAGCCTGCGAAACGGTTCCGGACGGTTGAACGAGTCGGCTCCCCGGCTATTCGTCGACCCACTTGATCGAACAGCCCTGCGACGGCTTCCACTCGAGGTCGACCGCCTCGCCGGCCAGGACCGCGTCGATGGCCTCGCGAACGTGGAACCGGGTCGGTTCGTCCTCGGGGTTCATCGCGTCGTCGAGGCGTCCTTGATAGGCGAGTCGGAACTCCCCGTCACTGTTTTCGAAGAGGAACGGATCCGGCGTGCAGACCGCGCCGTACTCCGAAGCGACCGATTGGCTTTCGTCTCGCAGGTAGGCGTCGAAGTCGATCGGCCCCTCCGCGGCGTACTCGCGCATCTTCTCGAGCGAGTCTTCGGGATACTCCTCGGCGTCGTTGGGGTTGATTCCGACGACGGCGACATCGTCGTACTCCTCTGCCAGTTCGTTCAGCAGATCGAACTTGGCTTTGGCGTACGGACAGTGGTTACAGGTAAAGACAACCAGTAGGGCCTCGTTTTCCGCGAACGACTCGAGCGTGTACGTCTCTCCGTCGGCTCCCTCGAGTTCGAACGACGGTGCGACGTCGCCTTCGTCGAGTTCGGTTTCGGACTCTTTCAGGACCATATCGGGTTGGTTTCATTCGTTGAGCCTTAAACGTCGGGTTCGCCCCGGTCCGAGGCGAGACGAATGCGGACGCCACACGACGACTCACATATTTGTACCCCCCGCAACATCCTTGTCGTATGAAGTCACTCGAGGTCACGGACGAACAGTACGCGTTCGTACAGCATCTCCGCGAGGAAATTTCCGAACAGGTCGTCGGCAAATACGGTCACGTTCGCGAGAAAGACGCCGTGCAGTTCCTGATCGACAATCTCGACGGCGACCTCGAGATGGACGGGGAGTTCGAGGCGGCGGACGTCTCGTCGGAACCGATCGAGGATGTCGACGAGTCAGACGGTCTCGAGGAGGTTTCCTACGACGAATCCGAAGAGGGAAGTTCGGATGCAGAGCCAGCGGATGAGAGTTCGGACGCCGACGGTAGCGACGAAGGTGGTGAAGGCGACGGAGCTGAAGACCCAGACGAGGCGGAAGGGGCCGGCGAAGTCGACGGCGACGAAAACGCCGACAGCGACGAAAGCGACGGTGCCGCCGACGACGACGAGATGTTAGACGAGATGATGAGTCTGCTCGAGACCCACGAGGACAAGTGGGAGGAATCGTCGTCCGGAGACCATCGCTACAGCGTCGAACTCCCGGACGGATCGACCGAAGAGGTCCAGACGAAAGACGACGTTCGAGCGATTCTTTTCAAGAAGTATCGGTAGCCCTCGTTTCGCACTGTCTGCCGCCCCGTACTGATCGACGAGTTTGCGAGGCCGGCTCTTGGCCGACGCGTTTGGGAGTGATCGACACGAGTCCGGAAGAAATTTACTCGCGCTCGCGCATCCGTCCGTATGAGCGAACGCGAGGTTCTCGAGTTGCTCCGTGAGAACGCGCGATACAGCACTGCGGATATCGCGCGAATGACCGACCTCGAGGAGTCGGCGGTCGAAGAGACGATCGAGTCACTCGAGGAGGCGGGCGTGATCTGTGGCTACCAGCCGGTCGTCAACTGGGACGAACTCGAGGAAGAGCGGGTCCGCGCCGAAGTCGAGTTGAACGTCATGCTCGACCGCGAGACCGGCTACGGCGACATCGCAGAGCGCCTCGCACGATTTCCGCAGGTGACCGCGTTGCGACTCGTCAGCGGCGACTACGACTTCGATATGGAGGTCGAAGGCGATTCGATCCGCGAAGTATCGCAGTTTATCAGCGAGAAGGTCGCACCCGTCCCCGAGATCACCCAGACGGTCACCCACTACGTGATGACCTCCTACAAGGAAAACGGGATCGAACTCGGCGACGGCGACGACGACGATAGGTTGTCAGTGTCCCCATGACGATCGAGTTGTCCGAGCGCGTCGAGTCGGTCGGGCCATCGGGGATCCGGCGCTTTTTCGAAATCGCCGAGGAGCGCGACGACGTCATCTCGCTGGGCGTCGGCGAACCCGACTTCTCGACCCCGTGGGCCGCTCGAGACGCGGCTATCGCCTCCCTCGAGCAGGGAAAAACGTCCTATACGGCGAATCGCGGCAAGCGCGAGCTTCGCGAAGCGATTTCGAGATACGTCGACGACCGCTTCGATCTCGAGTACGGCGCCGATGAGGAGATTCTCGTCACAGCGGGAGCCAGCGAGGCGGTGGACCTGGCGTTTCGAGCCATCGTCGATCCCGGCGACACGGTCGCTGTCGCCCAACCGTCGTACATCTCTTATGAACCCGGCGTGACCTTCGCCGGCGGCGAGGTGCTTTCGGTCCCGACTCGCGAGGCGGACGACTTCCGGCTCACCGTCGAGGAACTCGAGCGGGCAGGCGCGGCAGACGCGTCTGTGCTCGTTATCTGTTACCCGAACAATCCGACGGGCGCGATCATGACGCGGGAGGATCTCGAGCCGATCGCCGCCTTCGCTCGAGAGCACGACCTAACGGTGCTTTCGGACGAGATCTACGCCGAACTCACCTACGACGACAACGACCACACCTCCATCGCCACCCTCGAGGGAATGCGCGAGCGAACGATCGTGTTCAACGGCTTCTCGAAGGCTCACGCGATGACTGGGCTCCGACTGGGCTACGCACTTGGCCCCGCCGAGGCGATCGGAGCGATGAACCGGATCCACCAGTACACGATGTTGTCGGCACCGACGACGCCACAGTACGCGGCCCTCGAGGCGCTCGACACCTGCGAGGACGACGTACAGGAGATGGTTGACCAGTACGACCGACGGCGGCGATTCGTCCTCTCGCGCTTTCGAGAGATCGGGATGCCGTGTTTCGAGGCGAAGGGCGCGTTTTACGTCTTCCCGGAGGTTCCGGAGGGGTGGTCCGCAGAGGGATTCGCCGAGGACCTCCTGCACGAGCAGGGCGTCGCGGCCGTGCCCGGCGATGTCTTCGGCGACGGTGCCGAGGGTCACCTTCGGGTGTCCTACGCGACCGGCCTCGAGGATCTCAAGGAAGCGCTGAATCGGATCGAGATATTTCTCGAGGAACGCGAATAGGTCGCTCCTGACGGCAATCCGGAGCAGATCCGGCGATTCGCCACGTTATTGATTTTCCGGCCCGTCTGCGAGCGTATGGTCGACTATCTTCCCCTGCCGGACGACCAGAGACAAGTCTTTTTCGAGTACACGAACTACGCGTTCTCTCCGCAAACGGGGCCGATAGACTACGATCCGGAGGAACACGAGACGCCGCGGTTCACCCTCGGATCACCCCGTGGCCTCTATACGGAGGATGAATCCGACGAGGAGCCCCGCGTCGTCTGCCGCCAGTACTGGCTCGAGGCGAGCATTCGCGGCGAAACCCATCCCGTCGCCGGACTCGCGGGAGTCGCCTCTCCCCCCGAATCTCGTCGGCAGGGGCTGGTTCGAAAACTCCTCGAGCGGTCGCTCGAGGAGTATCGAGACCGGGGCCGAGCCGTGTCCGTTCTGTGGCCGTTTCGGTACGACTTTTATCGGAAGTACGGCTGGGACACGGCCAACGATCGCGTGAGCTACGACTGCGACCCGGACGCGCTTTCGTTTGCGACTGGGGCCGTCGACGACCCGACGTTCGTTGCCGTCGGTCCCGACTCGATTGGAGCGCTCGATGCCGTGTACGGACGACACTCGGACGAGTACGCTCTCACGCTCGAACGAGACGACGCGTGGTGGCGGACTCGAATTCTGTCCAACCGGGGAGCCGATCCCTTCGTCTACGCCCTCGAGCGCGACGGGACGACTGCGGGGTATCTCGTCTACACGATCGACGGGGAGTGGGGTTCCCGGACGATGAAAGTCAAGGAGTTAGCGTTCGACGACCACGACGCGTTTCTCTCCCTCCTCTCGTTCTGTCACACGCACGATTCGCAGGTCGAAACGGTGGAGCTTCCCGGTCCAGCCGATTCGGACCTTCTCGATCTCACGCCGAAACCGGAGGCCGTCGACTGCACCGTTGAAACTGGCCCGATGGTCCGCATCGTGGACGTCGAATCGGCGCTTTCGATGGTCACGTATCCGGTCGGGGAATCGTCCGAAACGACCCGACGACTAACGCTTTCCGTCTCCGATCCGCTGGTCGAGTGGAACGGCGGCTGCTTCGAACTCGAGGTCACGGGAGGGAAAGCGACGTGCGATCGAACCGACGACGAACCGGACGCCGAAATCGATATCGGCGCGCTCTCTCAGCTCTTGGTCGGAACGCGTTCTGCACGCGACCTCGAGCGAGTCGGACGGCTTCGAACCGCGTCCGAAGCGGAACTCGAAACGCTCGAGTCGCTATTTCCGGAAACCCAGGTCTATCTCCGAGAGCACTTTTGACGACGCTTCGAAGACGCTCGAGCGGTGTATTTTCGGTCCGTGTCGTCAGTCGGCTCGACGAGTCGACTGGCGTCGTTGGATCGTGGGATAAAGTGTCGAACGGAAACTGACGGCCGAAACGAAAATCGGGTCGAAACGGGGCGAACGACGAAACAAGAGCGGAGTCACTCAGTCGTCGGACTCGTAGTGGTCGCCCGCGGCCGACGGCATTCGGGTTTTTCCGACGAAGGCGAGAACGACGAGCACCGTGACGTAGGGGATTATCCCGACGAGCGTCGGAGATAGGTCAAATCCGGCGACTTGTTGAATCTGGTGTTGGAGTGCTTCGAGGCCGGCGAAGAGGAACGAAGCGAAGAACGCGCCGATCGGGTTGTAGTTGCCAATCAGGTACGCCGTGAGTCCGATGAAGCCGCGACCGTCCATCATCGTATCACCGCTGCCGACGAACTCTCCGAGGTTGAGTGCTAACCCGGCACCGCCGATCCCACAGTAGACTCCAGAGAGGAGGACGCCCGCGTACCGGACCTTCCGGACGTTGACGCCCGCCGTGTCGAGCGATTTCGGATCTTCGCCGCTCGCCTCGATCCACATCCCAAACGTGGTCCGATTGAGGAGGTACCACGAGAACGGTACCGCGAGGATGAGAAGCAATACTGGCGGCGTCACGACGAACACCCCGCCGATCACCGGTAAGTTCGAAAGACCGGGGATCGCCCACGCGGAGAAACTCTCGACGCTCGGACTGCTGACCTGATCCCAGATGATGTAGCTCGCGAACGGGGCGAACCCGAGCGCGATCAGCCAGACCGCGAGTCCGGCGATAATCTGGTCGGCCTCGAATTCGATACAGACGATCGCGAACAGCAGCGCGACCACCGTACTCGCGACGATAGCGAAGCCGAACGCGAGCCAGATGTTTGCACCGATTGGCGTCAGCGACAGCGCGTACAGACTTGCAATCGCACCGAACGCGCCGATGATGAGCAAGCCCTCGAGTCCGATGTTGATGACGCCGGCTTTTTCGGCGAAGATACCGCCCATCGCGGCGAACCCGATGGGGACGGTGAGTCGCAACGCCGAAGAGATGGACGCCGAACCCACGAGGCCGACGGTCCAGAGGCCGATCACGAGAAGGCCGACGAAAACGGCTCCGAGAGCCATCGCATCTCGCCTGGAAATTTCGATTGTCGGTTTCTTCACGCCTCTTCACCTCCGCTTGCCCCAACCGGGTCAGACCCAAATCCGGACCACTTGCCGAGCATTCGGAAGAACTCGGGCATCGCGATGAAGAGGATGATCATACCGCGAAGCACGTCGACGAGTTCGTTCGGAACGCCGAGCGAGAGATCGATCGCGACGCTCCCGCTTTTAAGGCCGCCGAACAGGAGCGACGCCGGGATAACGCCGATCGGGTTGTTTCCGGCGAGAATGGAGACCGCGATTCCATCGAACCCGAGCGCTGGCATGCCGGATTGCCAGCGGTACTGGACCATCATGACGTAAATCGCACCGGCGACGCCGCCGAGTGCGCCCGAAAGGGTCATGCTGGTCACGATATTTCGTTTGGCGTTGACCCCACTGTACTCGGCGGCGGCCTCCTGAATGCCACTCGTGCGTAGTTCGTAGCCGAGGACGGTCCGCGTGTACAGCAGGGAGATCCCGACTGCGACGAGTAGCGCTCCGATCAGCGCGTATATCGAAAACCGAGAGCCGCTGATAGACATCGGGAACCGAGCAACTGACGGAATCGTCTCGGTCAGAGTCGAATCTGATGTCAGATCACCGACGTGGTTGTTGACGAGATAGATCGCGACTCCGGTCGCGACGAAGTTGAGCATGATCGTCGTGATCACCTCGTGTGCGTCGGCGTACGCTTTCATCAGTCCGGGAATCATTCCCCAAACACCGCCAGCAAGTGCCCCGGCGGCGATTCCGACGGGGATAACGATGAGCATGCCGACGACGTTTTGCGGAACGAACTGGCTGAGTTCGAGAACGACTAATGCAGTCGCCAATGCGCCCAGAACCATCTGGCCTTGCGTCCCGATGTTGAACAGTCCGGCCCGGAAGGCAACGGCAACCGAGAGTCCGGTAAACAGCAACAGCGTCGTCTCCCGTAAGGTCCGTGCGAGCCCGCCTGAGGACCCGAACGCGCCCTCGAGCATCGTCCAGTACACCTCAAGCGGATTGTAACAGCCGTACCCGATACCGGGCAACAGGACGAACGGGTCGTCGCATTCGGTAACGAATCCCGAGACGAGCACGAGAACCGCTCCGACGGCCACCGCGAACAGAAGCGAGGCGAGACTGATGACGATTCGTTCGACCGGCGAGGCGTCGACGAGTCGATCGAGTACCGAACCGGCTCGCGTTCGAAGCCCGCTCATGCGGATTCTCGCCTCCGAATTCGAGCACCGTCGACGTCCATACCGGTCGGCCGTTCGCCGGCCATCAGGAGCCCGAGTTGCTCCTCGGTGACGTCGGCGGGGTCGACGACCGCGATGATATCGCCGTCGTACATGACCGCGAGTCGATCGGAGAGACGCCTGACCTCCTCGAGTTTCGAGGAGACGAGCAACACGGCCTTTCCGTCCGCTCGGAGGTCCAACAGTCGATCGTGGATGAATTCGATGCTCCCGATGTCGACGCCTCGCGTCGGCTGTGAGGCGACCACTAGCGACGGATCGCGCTCGAACTCGCGACCGACGATGAACTTCTGTTGGTTCCCGCCCGAAAGCGAGTAGGCATCAGCCGACGGATCGGGTGGCCGAACGTCGTACTCGTCGATCACGTCGTCGACGTACGATTCGGCGTTATCCCAGTCGATTCGCCACCCGTCGGAGAACTCCGGCAGGCGCTGACAACCGAGGATGCCGTTTCGCCGAAGATCGTAGTCCATCACGAGGCTTCGTTTCTGTCGATCCTCGGCGACGTAGGCCATTCCCATCCCGATCCGGTCACTGCGTGGGAGTTCGGTGATATCCGTCCCGTCGAACGTGATCGTGCCATCTGACGGCGTTTGGAGGCCTGTAATAGCTTCGACGAGTTCGGATTGGCCGTTCCCGTCGACGCCGGCGATCCCGAACACTTCACCTTCGTGAACCCCGAAATCGACGGCATCGACCGCCGTTACGTTACGGTCGTCTTCGACGCTCACGCCCTCGACTTCGAGCACCGGTGTTCCGCGTTCGATGTGGGGTTTTTCAACCTCGAGTAAGACGTCTCGCCCGACCATCATTCGGGCGAGCTCTTCGCGCGACGCGCCTTCGGCCGGAACGGTGCCGGCCAGTTCGCCGTCGCGGAGCACGCTGATGTCGTTTGCCGCGTGCAACGCTTCGCCGAGCTTGTGCGTGATGAAAATTATCGTTTTTCCTTCGGCGATTAACTCCTCGAAGATGTCGAACAGCCCCTCGACCTCCTGGGGCGTAAGCACCGCAGTCGGTTCGTCGAGAATCAAGATTTCGGATCCTCGGTAAAGGGTCTTGAGAATTTCGACGCGCTGTTGTTCTCCGACGCTGATATCCTCGATCCGTTCGGTTGGATTCAGATCGAAGCCGTACTGTTGTGCGAGGGCTTTGGTCTCCTCGATAGCTTGCGTTCGATCGGTTGCGAGTCCGCCCCACTTCGTCGGTTCGTCCCCGAGAACGACGTTTTCGGCGACGGTCATCGTATCCACGAGCATGAAGTGCTGGTGAATCATCCCGATCCCGGCGTCCATCGCGTCGCGAGGGCCGTCGAATTCGCGTCGCTCGCCGTTGATCCACACGGTACCCTCGGTCGGTTCGTACAGTCCGTAGAGGACGTTCATCAGCGTGGTCTTTCCGGCGCCGTTCTCGCCGATAAGTGCGTGAATCGTCCCCGACTCGACGGCAAAATCGACATCATCGTTCGCGATTACTCCCGGGAACCGCTTCGTAATGCCGTCTAGGTGGACGGCTACGTTCTCAGTCTGTACACGGTCAGACGAGTCGTCGTCAGCGTACATCTGAATCTAGAGGTCGTCGAGATTGTCCGGAACGTCGATGTCGCCGTCGATAATCTGTTGGCGAGAGTCCGCAAGCGCATCGACGATGTCTTCAGGAAGTTCGTCCTCGAAATCCTGCCCAATAACCGCGTCGACGCCGTCCTCCTCAAGTCCGAGGTCGTTGGTTTCTCCACCTTCAAACTCGTCTTCGACGACTGACTCAATCGAATCGTAAACGGCGTTATCGACGCGTTTGATCATACTAGCGACGATCACGTCGCTTGATTCTTCGGCGCTGAGCGACTGGTCATCGTCGACGCCGATCGCAAACCGTTCGTTCGATTGGGCCGCCTCGAAGACGCCGCCTCCAGTACCGCCGGCGGAATGATAGACGACATCCGCACCGTCTACGTACATTCCGTTCGCAATTTCTTGGCCCGTCGACGGATCGTCCCAACTCCCGGCGTACGCCGACGGCGTTTCGATGGAGTCGTCCACGTACTCCGCACCGGCGATGTAGCCGGCTTCGAACCGCTCGATGAGCCCCGTCTCTTCGCCGCCGACGAAGCCGACGATGGAGTCGTCCGGATTCGTTTCGCCGCCAGCGTGTGCGTATTCTGTCTCTGTCAGGAGCCCCGCGAGATGTCCAACCTGGAACGATCCTTCCTGTTCGCGGAAGACGTAGCTGTCGACGTTATCGGCGTCAACGACCGCGTCGACGATGACGAACTGCTGGTCGTCGAACTCCTCGGCGTTCTCGATCAAATCGGTTTCGTGATCGAAGCCGATACAACAGACCAGATCGATATCCTCGTCCCCCGCGAACTGCTGTTGCATGTCGTTCATATCCGCGACGGTATCCGGCTCGGCATCCTGATAGTCGATATCGAAGTCGGATTCGGCGTCTTCGATGCCGGAGTGAGCCATGTCGTTAAACGATTCGTCGCCCAGCCCCCCGGTCGAGTAGACGATACCGACAGTGACATCCGCTTCGTCGTCACCGTCTCCGTCGTCAACTAAACACCCGGCCATTCCCGCGGTTGCTCCCACACCAACCGACGAGAGAAAGGTTCGTCGTTGCATAACAGTTACGGATCAAACCGAACCATCTTATATTTTCTGGACCGAATTTTGACCATCCACGTGCGTTTAGATAATTTCCATTACCGAGTTTACAGTCATAAACTACATTCGCCTCAGGGTGGAGTGACTTCCTCGATCAGATTCATCCATTCGAACGAATTTTGTCGGTAGCGCCGCGCCGAGCCACGTAACAGGGTGAGAGAATGTCATATCTACGGCCGAGCAACGAGTCGGACCCAACTCAGCCCGTGACCGAACGAGACCAGTACAGCACCACCCCTCCGAGGACGGTCGATACGGTGAGTATCCCGAAGCCGGGGATATCGTCGCTTTGACCCACGTTCGCACCCTCGTCGGAACGGTCGTCGTCTAATTCGCCGGATTCGGGGATTTCGTCGCCGCCGTCGTCCGGGCGGACGATCTCCTCGGTCGGCGGACCGCGTTCTTCGCCGCCTCCGTCGACGGTGATCGTTCCGGCGTGTTCGAACGTTGCGAGCGGGTGGCCGTCGATCAGGAACGCGTTCGCGTTATCGAACTCGAGGACGACGTCGGACGGTTCGAGGTCCTCGGCGATTTCGAACGTCAACGCGACCACGCTTCCGTACCCGGTCACGCCATCGAGATCCGAATCCCGTTCTTGCACGACGGAGGCGTGTCCGTCCTCGTTACCGTCCGTGTAGACCGTCGTATCGGTATCTTGGCCCTCGAGCCACGTGCCGCGTTCGACGTCGGACACGCTCACCGCTTCGGGGTCGTATCGCACGTCGAATTCGACGGCGCCGACGCCCGTTCCGTCGTACCCGCCGCTGCTCTGGCCCATCACTCGAATCTCGACGGAATCGCCGGCACTCGCGTCCGGTTTGTCGGGTTCGAACAGGAGCATCAGTCGAGAATCTCCCGCGAGAACGCCCCCGGTGACGGCTATCGTAAGCGCTGTCAGCACGACTACGAGCCCGAGAGCCTTTTTGGCGGCCTGAGATGTGAACATCGTCGATAGCTCGGTTGTCGGGAACGTTCATTCGGAACGGCCGTCGGGAGCGCTTGATCGACCGC
This sequence comes from Halostagnicola alkaliphila, assembly GCF_055379965.1. Lineage (NCBI taxonomy): Archaea > Methanobacteriati > Methanobacteriota > Halobacteria > Halobacteriales > Natrialbaceae > Halostagnicola > Halostagnicola alkaliphila. Next base: position 2,174,173 of record NZ_AP043826.1, read on the forward strand.
TCCGAACGGCTCCAGTACTGCTCACTCGATGCGTTCCGAGGACATCATACCGATTGAATCCGTCCCTCTTCTTCGGGTGAGATGACTCCTTCTGCTTCGATCGCGCTCAGCGCGAGTGCCGAGACGAGCGTTCCCTCGTCGTCCGATCTGATGACTTCACCCTCCGCGAGCGGTTCGTAGCCGTCTCCGCCGCCCATGAGGAAGTCGTTGGTCGCGAGCTCGTAGGTTTCGTCCGGATCGACCGGCTCGCCGCCGATCTCGAGTTCTTCGACGCGGTCCTCTTCCGGGGCGTCCGGATCGAACGTAAACGATATCCCGCTCACCTGCGGGAATCTGCCGTGGCCCTCCTCGACCGAGCTGACGCCGATTTCGACGGCTTCCTCGAGCTGTTCGCCCGTCACTTCGATCAATCCCGTGTAGTTTGGGAACGGGAGGATATCCACGATCATCCGGCGGGTGATATCTCCGGCGGGGTACAACTCGTCGCTCCGGATCCCGCCGCCGTTCTGAAGTGCGGCGTCGGCACCGAACTCCTCGCGCATAACGTCGGTGAGCCAGTTTCCGAAGTTCGATTCTTCCCGGCGAACGGTGTCGGTCCTGACGTCGAGATCGACCGTCGTTTCGCCGATTACCTCCTCGAGTTCCTCGTCGAGGTCCGCTTCGAACCCGACTAGTAGCTCCTGAATTTCCTCGTGTGGATCGACGTCACCGGCTTCGACCAACTCGACCAGATCGTGTATTTCAAACGTGTAGTCGGCTATCTCGCCGTCTTCGATCTCGAGATCCAGCTGGCCGACGTAATCGAACTCGTCGCCGACGAACGAAAGGATCGTGTCGTTGATCTCGGCCGGTTCGTCGTAGACCTGTGCGGCGTGATCGCCGACGATCACGTCGAACCCGTCGACTTCCTCGGCTAGTTGTTCGGCGTTGTGACTCGAGATGTGCGAGAGCAACACGATGATATCCGCACCGTCGTCTCGCATGTCGGCGATGACCTCTTCTGACGCTTCGGCGTACTCGAGGAACTCGGTGTTTTCGCCGGGGGAGGAAACGTCCTGCGTATCGGACGGCGCCAACCCTGTGAAGCCGATGCTGACGTCATCGGCCGCTTCGATTACGTATCGTTCGGCACCTGCGTCGCTCGCGACGACGTCGTCGGCTTCCGTATCGACCGCGTTCGCGCTGAGCCACGAGAACTCGCTCATCTCCACGTTTTCTTTCATGCTCTCGAGGCCGTTGTCGAACTCGTGGTTTCCGACGGCGTTGTGCGAAAGCGGACTCGCGTTCAACATCTCCGTGATGTGTTTCCCGTCGTACACCGACGATTCGACGGACATGTGGAGGTCGTCGCCGTTTCCGACAGCGAACCCGTTGGCGCCCGGGCTCTCCTCGTAGAGGTCGTCGATGAGTCCGAAGTAGTTCGCGATGTTCCAGTCGTCGTCGGACTCGCCCATCAGACCGTGAAAGTGCGTATCGTGGATGAGGCGGATGTTCGTTCCATCCGTGCCGCCGTTCGAGTCGTCGTCATCGTTCGGGTCGGACGCGTCCCCACAGCCGGCGAGCGCGACCGCACCGGCGGCCCCGACGTACTGGAGAACGCGTCGTCGTTGGACCGTGTCCGATCCGTCACTTGTCATTGATGAACATACCATTTCACTGGAATCTAAAAACAGTTCCTATTACTCGACAGTTACGCTCCATACAACCCAATATCAGTACATAAAACACAAAAGTTGGGGAACTATGCCACACACAGCTATCTTCGAACGGCGAATTCGCGATCGTTGAAGCCGAAGATTCGTTCTCGGGAGACAGCGCGAGCGTTCGAACTCGATGAGACGGTTACCCGGAGTAGTGAGGGTCCCCGTGCCGGTACATATCGAGCATCATCCGTTCGAACCGATCGCCGTCGACCGACTCGACCACGCGAGTTCGGGGCTCACCGTCGGTGACCTCGAGTTCGTCCACCAAACTGTAGCCTCGAGTCGGTCCCTCGCGGTCGTCGACTTCGACGTGGTAGGTTCGGGCTTCCTCGACGATATCCGGCTCGAGGAGCGTCGCGAGCGTCATCGAGTCCGGCTGGGTCGTGACGTCCGCGCCGAGGGCGTCGTCGTCGGATTGGGCGTTGAACTCCCGGACGGCTTTCGTAATCGTCACGTAAAAGTCGGCCAGCGGGGTGTCTATCGTCTCGACTTCCTCGAACACCTCGGGTTCGAACAACGAATCCCGAACCGTGACGCCCCAGTCGACGAGGGTCGCCTCGAACGCCTCGATCACCATCCGAGCCGCGTCGGGGTCGACCCAGAAGTTGTACTCCGCCGCCGGGGTGATGTTCCCCAGCGTGTTGACGGCTCCACCCATGATCAGGACGCCGTCGAGCAATTCGGGAAGGTCGGGTTCGCGCTGGAGTGCCAGCGCGACGTTCGTCAACGGTGCGATACAAGCCAACGTTATTTCGCTGGGATTCTCTCGAGCCATCCGGACGATGTAATCGACCGCGTGCTCGTCGGCCGAGGGGATCCCCGTGTCCGGAAAGAGATCCCCGCCAAGTCCGCCCTCCCCGTGGACGTACTCCGCGAAGTCGTACTCCTTGAGCAACGGCGATTGCGCACCTTCGTAGACGGGCGTGTCCTCGGCCGCCCCGGCGAGATCGAGCGTGTATTTGGCGTTTTCGACCTGGTACTCGAACGGGACGTTTCCGGTACAGATCGTGACGCCCTCCAGGGAGACGCGATCGGAAAGCGCCGCGAGCAAAATCGCCTGCGTGTCGTCGCCGGCGGTGTCCGTATCCAGAATCAGTCGTGTCGTACTCATACGACTCCAGTTGCGAGCCCGGGTACAAATATGTCTCCTTCAGTCGATAAAAGTGGACCACTGTAAACAATTCAATAAATAGCACTCCGGACTGGGGAAGAAAACCCTAAGATGCGTCGATCCTTCGAATTATTCAAACGACGTTTTTCTCGGTTCGGTCGTCGCCCGTATCGAACCGGTCGCTCGAGAGCGCCGAACCGTCCACGAGCGATACCTCGCCGTCGAAAACCAATTCGGCGACGAGTTTCCCCGTCGCCGGGGCGTGTTGAAACCCGTGTCCCGAAAACCCGCCGGCGGTGATGAACCCCGGAATCGTCTCTTCGACGATAGCGTGGTTATCGGGTGACACGGCGTAGAGACCCGCCCAACCGCGCTTGAAGCGAGTCTCCGGCCCGAAACACGTCGTCCACTCTGAGATCGTCTCGAGCGCGTTTGCGGTCCACTCGAAATCCGCCGATTTGGCGTAGGAATCGGGGTCCGATCGTGAATCCTCGGCCGTGGCGTTGTCGGCTCCGTGGCCGCCGATGAGCACGTCGCCGTCCCGCTCCGGCCGATAGTAGGTTTCGGACTCGAGATCGATGGTAAACGGAACGTCCGCCGGAACCGCCTTCTCGGGCGAGACGATGCCGATCTGTCGTCGCTTCGGCACCATCGGTAACTCGAGTCCGGCCATCGATGCGACGCGACCCGTCCAGGGACCGGCGGCATTGACGACGAAATCGGCCTCGAGGCGTCCGTTCTCGGTTTCGACGCCGACCACGCCGTCGCCGTCCGCGGCCGTGAGGATATCGATAACGGCGGTGTTCGTTCGGATGTCTACACCCATTTCCGCACAGGCGGTGGCATACCCTTGCAGTGCAAGGTGCGGATCCGCGAAGCCGTCTCCCGGTGAGTACGTTCCGGCGACGAACGAATCGGCGTCAACGTGTGAATTGTATCGGGCAATGTCCGACGCCTCGAGTAAGTCGCTGGGGACGCCGCGATCGGTTTGCAATCGAACGCCTTCCTCGAGCGTCTCCGCCACCGCTTCGCTTCTGGCGAGAAAGAGATAGCCCGCGCGCCGGTAGTCGATATCGACGCCGAATCGCTCTTCGAACGACTCCCAGACGGCGATGCTCTCGAGCGAGAGGTCGACGTTGACCGGCGTCGAGAACTGTGCTCGTATGCCACCTGCGCTCCGTTCGGTACTTCCGCTCCCGAGGGAGCCTTTTTCACAGACCGTCACATCACCGCCGCGCGAGGCGAGCGCGTACGCACTCGAGAGGCCGACGATCCCGCCGCCAACAACGACGACATTCATATGTTACCATTACCCATTGACTTCGATAAGGATTCGGGGGATTCCCACGCTAGAAACCACTAATCATTTCGACTTGTCTCCCTTCTGGTTCGAGTGTGTCATCCGTCTGACGTACACTGAAGTAGTACCCCATCGTGGTTCGAATATGGTCCGTATTTTCTCTGATTCGAACGTCGCCTCCCTCCTCGAGCTCGAGGACCTTTTGCCCGTCGTCGCCACAGCGTTCGAGCGCCAGCGAGACGGCGCCGTCGAGCGGCCGGAGCGTCCCCACTATCCGATCGGAACCGGCGTCGACACCGACGCGCCCGAGGAGTCCACCGGGACCGGACTCTGCATGCCAGCGTATATCCACGGCTCACCGTACGCCGCCACGAAACTCGTGACCGTTTGCCCCGAGAATACCGAGCGCGAACTACCGACAGTCAACGCACAGATTTCGCTCGTCGACGTCGAAACCGGCCAGCCCGTCGCCTATCTCGCCGGGACGCGGATCACGAGCGCTCGAACCGGCTGTATCGGCGGCCTCGCCGCGAACGAACTCGCAACGAACGAGCCGATCGACCTCGGTTTGATCGGAGCCGGTACCCAAGCCCGCTGGCAAACTCGAGCGATCGACGCCGCCGCCGAACTCGAGTCGATCCGCGTCTACTCGCCGAGCGACTCGAGAGAACGGTGTGCAACCGATCTCGAGGGCGAACTCGGCGTTCCCGCAGAGCCGGTCTCGAACCCTCGAGACGCCGTCGACGGGTCAACCGTCGTCGTCACGGCGACGACGAGTACGGAGCCCGTGTTCCCGGGCGAGGCGCTGACACCGGGAACGCTCGTCATCGCAGTCGGTGCGTACTCGCCGGACATGCGCGAACTCGACGACCGAACGATCGCTCGAGCGGATCGAGTTTTCGCGGACGTTCCCGAGGAGGCGAGAGAAACCGGAGACCTCTCGGGCCACACGAATCTCGACGTCGTCGAATTCGGCGACGTACTGGCGGGCAACGACGGCCGCGAGAACGACGACGAAATACTCGCCTTCTCGAGCGTCGGATCCGCCGTCCTCGACGCAGCGACCGCCGAATACGTCTACGAACGTGGCGTCGACAAAGACGTCGGGTCGGTCGTTTCGCTGTGACCATCCTCGAGTCACTCCGACGCGATGTCACTCGAAACGCAGTAGCGTTGTTCGTCGCATCGTCTTGCCGAGAGTCACCGACGTCGCTCGCTTACGGCCACGACACTCAAATAGCGCCTTTACGAAGCAATAATAGGCGTTTACAGCCGATGACTGACCTGCAATCGGGCGCGGACTCCAGCACTCAAGCGAGAGCGACTGCCAGGTCGTCTCAATTCTCGTCGGTGATCTATCGTGGCCAGTAAGTCGATTCCGCCGATCGATCGAGTCACGGACGCGTTTTTCGCGCTCGATTCGGGCTTTCGGTTTACGTACATTAACGAACGGGCCCAGGCGCTCCTCAAACGCTCTCGAGGAGAACTGATCGGTCGTGTGATGTGGGACGAGTTTCCTCGCACGATCGAAACGCAGTTTCCGGACGGGTTCTACCGAGCGATGGACGAGCAGATTCCCGTCTCGTTCGAGGTCTATCACACGCGTCTGGAAACGTGGTTCGAGGCTCGCGCGTATCCCTCCGAAGACGGACTTTCCGTGTTCATGCGGGATATCACCGAGCGAAAGGACCGGGAGACGAAACTCGCACAGAACGCCGCCGTCGTCGAATCCATCCGAGACGGCGTCGTCGTTCTCGACAACGGAAACCACATCGTCGCGGTCAACGAAGCCATCGAAGCCAATTTCGGAATCGAACGATCGAAGCTAATCGGAGAACACGTCGAATCGCTCCCCCAGTTAGCGTCGATCGAGGACGAGGACACCCTCGAGATCGGGCGTGCGATCGACGACGTCTCCGTCGGCGCTGCGCAGTTTCGCGAACTCGAGATTCCGTTCACCGATCGGCACGAAAACGAGCGGATCTGCGAACTCCGATTGGTTCCGATCGAAGACGAGCGCGCGAACATTGCGGGGATCATCCGGGACGTAACCAAACAGCGGACTCACGAACAGATTATCGAGTCGCTCCACGAACTCACTCGGTGGTTGTTCCAGTCCGACGACCCCGACGAAATCTGTTCGATCGCGGTCCACGCCGGAAGCGACCTCCTCGAGTTACCGATCAGCGGCGTCTGGTTGCTCGACGACACCCACGGCTATCTCGACCCGGTGGCCGGAACGGCCAAAGCCCACGACGAATTCGGCGGACTTCCGCGATTCCGCCCGGGCGAAGGACTCGTCTGGGACGTTTACGAATCCGGCGAGACGGAATACTACAAAGACTTGACGGAGATCGACGAGCTGTACAATCCATCGACACCGGTTCGATCCGAGATCATCGCCCCGATCGGGACACACGGCGTGCTCATGACCGGATCGTTCGAGCCGAACCAGTTCGACGAAACCGACCTCGATCTCGTCTCGACGCTCGTCGAGAACACGAACGTCGCGCTCGACCGCGCCGAGCAAGATCGACTCCTCCGCAAGCGAACGAACCAACTCGAGCAACAGGCCGAACGGTTAGAAGCCGTCGCGGACGTGCTTTCGAACGACCTCAAAGCGCAGATCGAGACGATTTCGGATGCGATCGATGTCGAGAACGAGCAGGAAACTGAATTACCACGTTCGTCGCCCGACGACTCGGTCGAGCGAACCCTCGGGAGAGCCGAACAGTTGGTCGACGACGTCCGCGAATTCGCCCGGAGTTCCCGAAGCGTCCGAGCCCGTTCTCGAGTCGTTCTCGAAACCGCGGTCGACACCGCCGTTGATCGATCGGATCTCGAGCGGACAGCGGTAGTCGTCGAAACCAGTGCCACGCTCAGAGTCGACGAAGATCGGTTCGTTCGGTTACTCGAGACCGTTTTCGAGGACGTTGCGACTCGCCGGGGATCCGACGGTATCGTAACCGTCGGAACCATCGGCGTGAGTGAGTCGGACGAGCCGACTCGGGGTTTTTTCGTGGCCGACAACGCGTCGGAGAGCGCACTCGACAATCACGACCAATTGGTAGAACCCCAACTCGATGGCGACCTGAGCCGCGCTGGACTGGGTCTCGTTCTGGCCCGAGTGATCGCACAGGCACACGACTGGGTGGTCACCGCCGAAACTGGCGACGACGAAACGAGGATCGAATTCCGCGGGGTTACGACTCTGGAAGCGGAATAATACAAAAACTGTCTGTATCTCTGTATTTTCGCTACTCGAGTTCGCGTTCGATCGTCGCTCGGAGGGTCCGAATCTCCGCCGCGTCGGTCTCGATCGTTTCGTTTCCGAGTTCGATCGTGAGCGTCCCGTCGCCGGTCGGAGCCCCAAGCGAGACGACCGGCGTCTCGTCCGGGAACGCATCACGAACCGCATCGGGATCGGTCGTCTGAACGAGCGCCCGCCCCGGCTGTTCGTGAAACAGTGCCCCCGTCGCATCGTCGCTCGAGAGAGAGACGTCGAGTCCGACATCCGGCGAAACCATCTCCGCGAGGGAAACGGCGAGTCCCCCGTGGCTCACGTCGTGGACGGCTCGGGTCGCGTCGTCGTCGGCGACCGCAGCGAGCGTTTTCACGAACGAATCCGGCGCGTCGGAAAGGGTCGGGAACCGGTCGCTTCCGGAGAACTGGGCGAGATACTCGGAACCGCCGAGCCGATAGCCGTCGGATTCGTCGCCGAGATCGCCGACGAGCAGCAGTTCGCCGTCGGACGTCGCCGAAAGCGGCGGCGCGTCGTACCCCGCTTTCGTTCCGACCACCGCGAGCGTGGGTGTCGGCGGAATCGGTCCGGCGGCCGAGTCGTTGTACAGCGAGACGTTACCGCCGACGACGGGAATCGAAAGCGTCGAACACATCTCCGCGAGTCCGTCGACGATCCGTTTGAAGCCGCCGTACACCTCCGGTTTTTCGGGGTTCCCGCCGTTGAGGCAGTCGACCGCCGCCAGCGGCGTTGCCCCTTTGGCCGCGAGGTTCGTCGCGTTTTCGAGTGCGATCGCTTTCGCTCCCTCGAGCGGGTCCACACTGGTCCAGTTCGGCGCGCCACCGGAGGAAATCGCGAGGCCGGTTTCACACTCCCTGATGGCCATTACCGCCGCGTCGTCGCCCGGCGGAACGCTCGTCCGGACGCCGACCTCGTGGTCGTACTGCTGGTAGACCCATCGCTTCGAAGCCGTGCTCGGACTCGAGACGACCGTTTCGAACGCCTCCTCGAGATCGGTATCCGGCCGGTCAACCGCCGGTTCCGGCGGTTTCTCGACTGAGAGATCGTTCATCGGCGCGCCTTCGCCCAGGAAGTACGCGTCGACGTCGACGACGGGTTCTCCTTCAAACGTGCACACGTAGTTCTCGTCGGTGACTTCGCCGATCACCGAACAACCCAGATCGAACCGCTCGGCGATTTCGCGGACGCGATCGACGTTCGTCGGTTCGACCTCGTAACACATCCGCTCTTGAGACTCGGCGAGCAGGATCTCGAGGGCGTTCATGTTCGGCTCGCGCTGGTGGACGCGCTCGAGTTCGATCGTCGCACCGAGCCCCCCTTTCGCGACGAGTTCGCTCGAGGCACCGCCGAGTCCGGCGGCCCCCAAATCGCGTGCGGACTCGATCAGGCTCTCGTCGACGAGGACCTCGTTAGCCTCGATGAGGAGTTTTTCGGCGTACGGATCACCGACCTGCACGGCGGGCCTGTCTTCGGTTTCGGCGTCTTCGGCGAGGTCTTCGCTCGCGAAACTCGCGCCACCGAGGCCGTCGCGACCGGTCCCGTTGCCGACGAGCACGAGCTTGTTGCCCGGCTCCTGTGCCTCGGCGGTGACGAGTCGATCTTCGTTCGTCAGGCCGACGCAGGCGACGTTGACAAGCGGGTTCCCCTCGTAATCGGAGTGGAAATCCACGCTGCCGCCGACGGTTGGAACGCCGATGCAGTTGCCGTAGTGGCTGATCCCCTCGACGACCCCCTCGAAGAGGTACTGGGAGTGCTCGCGGTCGAATTCGCCAAAGTATAGCGAATCCGCGAGGGCGATCGGATAGGCACCCATCGATAGCGTGTCGCGGACGATGCCGCCGACGCCCGTCGCCGCGCCGTCAAACGGGTCCACGTAGGAGGGGTGGTTGTGACTCTCGATACCCATCGTGATGTAGACCGATTCGTCGGCTTCGGTTTCGGTCCCCGCGCTCGCTTCGGTAATCGGCTCGTCGGCGTCGCTGTTCGACGGGAGTTCGACGACTGCCGCGTCGTCTCCCGGCCCGATAACGACCTGCTCCCCCTCGCTTTCGAACGCTGAAAGGAGCGGTCTCGAGGAGCGGTACGCGCAGTGTTCGCTCCAGAGGTTCTCGAACAGCGCCGCCTCGGCCGGGGTGGGATCGCGGCCCAGTTCCTCGACGACGAGTTCACGGTCCGAATCGGCAAGACTCATTCATCCCCATGTTGAAAGCGGGCCGGTAAATGGATTTCTATGTGCACGTCCGTGTATATCGTTTCGGTAGCCGTCGATGTCGAACGGGAGCCCGGAATGCGAACCGAGGGCCCCGGTAGCGACGAACGCGAGCGGAGAACACGTCGCGGGAATCAGCAACGACGACCACCTTCGACCGCGCCCGCGTACCGAGGTGCTTTTGATCAGTCGGACTAAACATCGAGCCGTGCTGTCGGTCGAACTTCATACCCACTCATCGCTGTCGTACGACGGCCGAGACCCGGTCGAACTCATCTTGGAGCAGGCCGCTGCCGTCGGCCTCGATGCGATCGCGATCACAGATCACGACGAAATCGACGCGAGCCTCGAGGCCGCCGAACGAGCCTCGGAGTACGGCCTGGTCGGCATTCCCGGCATCGAAATCTCGAGCAAGGCCGGTCACATCCTCGGGCTCGGTATCGAGGAGGCCGTGCCGCCGGGACTCTCTTACGAATCGACCCTCGAGGCGATCCGATCCCAGGGCGGACTCGCCGTGGTCCCCCACCCGTTTCAGGAATCCCGCCACGGGGTTATGGCGCGTATCACTCGAGAAGAACTCGCCGAAGCCGACGCGATCGAGATCTACAACTCTCGACTCCTTACGGGCCGTGCCAATCGGCAGGCCGAGCGATTCGCCGACTCTCACGGGTTGCCGATGACCGCCGGGAGCGACGCACACATCAGCGAAATGGTCGGCCAAGCGGTGACCCGCGTGAACACTGACGAGCGGGCGGTCGATCCGATTCTGACCGCGATTGGCGAGGGAGAGACCTCCGTCGAGGGCAAACGGACTCCCTGGCACATTAGTTTCCGTCAAGCCGCGGGCGGCGTGACGCGTCGGGTCCGGAAAGGCGTGGGGGCGTTGTTTCAATGACGCTTCGCGGCGCCGATCCGATACCCGTTCGAACCGCCCTCGAAGAGCGTGACCCGCTCCCCGGAACGGCAGGCTTTGCCGGGACAGTCGACGACCGCCTCGTCCGAGACGTTCTCGGGCGCGTTCCGCTGTTCATCGAAGGGGACCCCGAAAACGATCGCACCGGGAGCGCGGATCGAACGAGCGGCCGTTTCGAAACGTGGGCGTTCGACCCGACCGAACTGAACGCCCCGGAGCTGTTCCCCGCCGGCTCCGCGTTAGCGCCGGACGAAACGGGACTCCCCGAGCAGGTCTGGACGCTTCCCGATCCGGCTCCGTACGACGATCACGACATCGCTCTCGAGAACCTCTCGACCGCGGTCGAGACGGCTTCGTCGACCATCGAAACCGAAAACACCGCCGTCGCGTTCTCGGGCGGCGTCGACTCCGCATTAGTCGCGGAGCTACTCGATGCACCACTTTACGTCGTCGGCTTCCCCGACAGTCACGACGTCGAAGCCGCACGGACGGCGGCGGACGCGATGGGCCGCGAACTGACCGTCGTCGAACTCGAGCCGGCCGATCTGGAACGCGCCGTTCCCGAGGTCGCGCGGGCGACCGGTCGAACGAACGCGATGGACGTCCAGATCGCGCTGGGGCTCTACCTCGTCGGCGAACGCGTCGCCGAGGACGGCTTCGACCGACTCGCCGTCGGCCAGGGTGCCGACGAGCTGTTCGGCGGCTACGAGAAGGTCGTTCGACTCGACCACCGCGTCGACGCGGAGACCGTCCGCGGGGCCGTCCGAGAAAGCATCGCGACGCTTCCGAGCCAGTTGCCTCGAGACAGCTGTACGATTCGGGCGGCCGGCGTCGAACCGGTCGCACCGCTCCTCCACGACGCCGTCGTCGACGCGGCGCTTCGGCTGCCGGACGACCTGCTCGCCGACGAAAACACGCGGAAGAAGGCGCTCAGATCCGTTGCAACCCAGTATCTCCCCAACGAGGTCGCCACTCGAGACAAAAAGGCCGTCCAGTACGGGAGTTTAGTCGCTCGAGAACTCGACCGGCTCGCGAGACAGGCAGGGTACAAACGACGGATCGACGATCACGTTTCGAAGTATATCGAATCGCTGCTCAAGGAGTAACCAAGACGAGCCGACGAACTATTTTGCAAAACGAACTGCGGCCTGAAAACGACGGTTGAGTCCGGATCAGCTATCCGTCTCGGTCGGAATCGCGTTTCGGGCCTGTGCGCCCTTGTGCTCGGCGACCTGTCGTCTGTTGATCTCACCGACTCGATCCGCGGCGCTGGCAACGAGTTCGTCGATGGAATCGTAGACGCCGCTTTCCTCGTTCTTTGCGACGGTCCCGGTGCCGTCGGCACCGAAATCGGGATGCATCGGGATTCTGTTGAGGATCGGAATGTCGAAGTCGTCGACGATCTTCTCGACGCCCTCGCCCTGCTCGCCGAATAGTTCGTGTTCGTCGTCGCAGCTCGGACAGACGAACGAACTCATGTTTTCGACGACGCCGACGATCGGTGTGTCGTGTTTCTGGAACATATTGATCCCCTTTCGGGTGTCGTCGAGCGCCATCTCCTGTGGCGTCGTGACGATGATCGATCCGTCGACCGGCATCGATTGCAGAAGGTTCAACGACGCGTCACCGGTTCCCGGCGGCAGATCGACGATGAGGTAGTCGAGACGACCCCACTCGACGCCCTCGAGGAACTTCATCATGAACTTGTTGACCATCGGTCCCCGGAGGATCGCCGGGTCGTCGTCGTCTTCCATCATGAATCCCATACTCATGACGCGAACGCCGTCGGATCGTGGCGGGACGAGACTCTCGTCGGGCGACACTCCCGGTTCGCTCTCGACCGGCAAGATCCGCGGAATGTTCGGGCCGTGAATGTCCGCATCGAGAATGCCGACCATCGCTCCGCGGGACTCGAGTCCGGCAGCGATGTTGGCGGCGACCGTCGTCTTTCCGACGCCCCCTTTCCCGGAGGAGACGGCGATGACGTTTCGGACCTGCGGGAGGACTTCGTCGTCGAACCCCATCTCGCCGCTGACGTGGGCCTTGAGATTCGCCTCGAGGCCGTTTTCGGCGAGTACTTCGCGAATTTCCGTCCCGATATCCATTTCTGCCGGTGAGTACGGGGCGTTGAACGCGAGCGAGATGTTCGCCGTGCCGTCTTCGATCGAGAGGCTGTTAATTAGGCCGAGCGAGACGATGTCGTCACCGATCATCGGATCCTCGATGCTCTCGAGTTCGATTTTGAGTTCGTGTTCTGTGATACTCATGGTGCGTCGATATCTCTAGACGAACGGTAGGGGTGGAACGGGATACGTGTGATGGTTTTGGGTTCAAATGCACCTGACGAGAACGAACGGCGGCAAATAGCAACGAATGGTAACAGTCGACAGCGAAGAAAAACGACCGAAACGGCAGTTGAGAGTTACGGACCGACGGAAGTGAGCGGTTCCGGTAATCCGCCGTAGAACACAAGGGCGATGACGAGGGTGACGATGAACATACCAATCCACATCTGCGACGTGATGGCGACGAGATAGGAGACCCCGAGCAGTCCGGAACTCGTATCGCGGGGCTTCCCGGCGAACCACGCAGCGACCATCACGTACACCGGAACGAGGACAACGCCGAAGATGAGAACGGTCCCGATGTTCGGGAAACCGGTCACACCCTCCGTCCCATCGTACCCGTGGTAGAGGAGGGTTGAGAGTGCGAGAGAGACTTCAGGAATCATGCTTCAACCTCCTGTTTCTTCGCACTTTCGTCTACTGGTTCGTGACCGTGGTCGTCCTGAAGGTGTTCGATCGCGTGGAGTTCGACCACGGGGACGACCTTAGCCATGACGAGGAAGAACAGCACTACCATACCGACGGTCCCGACGAGCGAGAGCCACTCGATCAAGCTCGGGAAGTACGCACCTGGCGTTGCCGCGTAGATCTCGAACGTCGGGTGAAGGAATCCTTCGACGACGAAGAGGATTTTCTCCATCAGGGTCGCAAGCAACACCGTTACGCCGGCGACCATCGCGCGGGCTCGAGTGAACAGCGACGGCCGAATGGTCTGGGCGAAGATGTAGACGAGCGTGCCGAAGACCATCGCCATCGAGAGGAGATAGACTGGGTGGAACAGCGTCGCTTCCTGTGCGACGGCCGTGTCGATCGGTGCGGCGAACATCCCGACGACGTTCTGCTGGAGCTGGAGCCAGAGGAACAGCAGACTGAAGAAGCCGAGCCACAGCAAGAGGCCGCGGAAGACGTCATCAGTGATGATGTGATCCCAGTCGTAGGCGTATCGGAAGGCGGCCGCAACCAGTATGACGCCGCTGATCGCCGAGGTTAGCGCGATCGTGAGGAACTGCGGCCCCTGCACGGCGCTAAACCAGGCGGGCATGCCCGGCAAGACGGCGAACAGCCACGGAATCACACCGCCGTGAAGCAACAGTGGTGCCATGATGATGATCGCGAGCGCGAGCCACCAGACCATCCGTTCGATGATTTCATCCTCTTCCTCGGAGTACCCGAGGGTCAGGACCTTGTAGATCGGTTCGAAGTGGTCCGGCAGTTGGCCGCGGAGTCGCGTTACGTCGTATCGGATCGTCAGCGCGAGATAGGTCGCCGTCAGCACGAAGTATGCTGTGATGACCGTCACGTCCCACACCAACGGCGAGGTGTTGACCGTAATGTGGTAGTGGCCGATGATACTTGTTACCATGCGGTCCGGACGGCCCATGTGGACCATAATGTAGAATCCTGCGGCCGAGAGACCGGCGAGCGTCAGCATCTCCGCAAGGCGAGCGACCGGCATGTACCGGTCCATCCCGAGCAGTCTGACTGCTGCTGAGAGGATGATGCCGCCGTGGGCGATCCCGACCCACCAGATGAACGCGCCGATGTACAGTCCCCAGGTAACGCCGCCGCCGCTCCCCCAGTCCGAGAGGTTCGTAACGGAGAGGCCTTGCTGGAGCTGGTAGGCCCAGGCTACGAGAAAGAGCCCGAACGCGAGCGTCGCGGCGCCGAACAGGATGTAGTAGTTTCGCGACGTTTCCCGTAAGGGACGAAGGATGTCGTCCTCGCTTGGCGTCTTGGTGCTCATATCGGCATCCTCTCGGAGATGTAATCGAGGTCGACGGTGTCTTCGTCGGTAACCTCTTTTCGGACGTCTGCGAGGACCTGGTCTTCGCCGGTGTCAGCACGCTCGTAATCATGCTGATCGTATTGAACTTCCCCTTCAGTCTGCTCCGCCCTCGGACCTGGTTCGTTGCCGACGTAGACGACGTTCGGGTTCGTGCCGACGTCCTCGAGCAGCTTGAACGTCGAAGCGTGCGAGCCCTCTTCGCCCTGAACGATCCGTGTCGCTTCGGTCTCGGTCATTCCGTCGTCGTCATCGTCTTCGGCGGGTTCATCCTCGCCGTCGAGAATTCTAACGGCTTCGAGCAAGTCCGACTCGGCATCGTCTAACTCCTCTTCCTCGAGTTCGTCGTAATCGAGGCCCTCCTCGGGTGCGAAGTTGTCACCGGCTAGTTCGGATTTCGCACGCGTCAGTGCGACGTCGTCGAGATACTGTTGAGGAGCGCTTTCGGAATCGTTCATGTCGCCGAACTGGATCGCGTCCGGTGGACAAGCGGTTTCACAAGCAGTCGTTCCGATCATCTCTTCTCCTTGGTTACCGTCCTGGTGGGACGGACACATGGTACATTTGCTCATGACACCGCGGGGTGCACGGCTATCGACTGGACGACCACGTTCGTCGTATATGTGATCGGTGTCGATAGCTTCGGCGTCCACGTCCGGTTCGCCCCACTGGAAGTAGTTGACGCCGTAGGGACAGGCAACCTGACAGTATCGACAGCCGATACAAACTTCGTAGTCAGTAAGAACGAGTCCGTCGGAATCTCGCGTGTGTCGCGCCGTCGTCGGGCAGACTTTCTCACACGGCGCGTCCGAACAGTGCTGGCACGGACGGACGAGTCGCTGGCGTCCGGAGTTCAGATCCTCATCCGGATCCTCGTAGTCCAGCACGTACATCCAGTTCACACCGGCGTCGAGTTGGTTCTCTTCGGCACACGCCTGAACACAGGAAAGACAACCGTCACACTGCTCGAGGTCGATGACCATCCCCCACTGGGTGCCGTCGTCGTCATCGTCGTCTTCCTGCGCGGCGGCGTCGACGCTCGGTTCGTCGTCGCCGAAGGTCGCGGCGGCACCGAGTCCGAGGAAGGCGGCCCCCGCGCCCATCTTCTTCATCATTTCGCGACGATCCATATCCTCGTCGCCTTCGAACGCCTCGAGTGCGTTGGAAGCGTTCGCTTCCATCTCCTCTAAGGCTTCGGCGGTCGGCCGGTCGTCCTGGCCGAACTCCTCCATCATGTCCTCGTGATACTGTTCGTGGAACTCGGCCTCGGAGAGTTCACCTTTGGTGACTCGCATGGCGTCTTCTGCCATCTGCATCCCGAGGTCGGTATCGTACTCGGTATCGTCGAGCATTGTTTCGAGATCGTTCTCCCATTCCTGCCCGAGCGGGTGGAACGACTCGTCGTCTGCGCTCATCGGGTTAGAACACCTCCGATGTGGCTGTTGAATAGACGTGCATCATACATGTTCGCACGCAATCACTTTCGTTCATTAGTGGAACCTCTATACCGTCTTCACCACTAGATCTGTTTCAAGTGTCGAGTCGATTTCCAGCGCTCGAGAATTGACGCGAATATATTCGCTAATTTATAAGGAACGGGGCTGAAATTGCCGGGACTATTATTGTTGCACGCCAATCAACGGTTGCGATTATCATCTGGTCTCAACCGGAAATTAACTCGGTGCGACCGGTTCGTTCGTTTCTGTGGATTCGTCGGCGTGAGGGACGCTCTCGACGAACCGTTTGATAACCGCTTCCTCCGCTCGATGAAGCGTTTCGCTGCACGTCGATTTCGCGATGTCGAGTTGCTCAGCGAGTTCGGTCAGCGAACATCGCCGCGGCGTGTCGTAGTATCCTTCGTCGACCGCCGCGACGACGACCTCGAGTTGTCGTTCCGAAAGGAGCTGCCGCTCGTTGGGATCCTCTCGGACGGTTTCGATCCGGTACTGGATGTCAAATCGCTCGAGTTGGCTGGCGAGGTTCGCGAGCCGTTGTCGGGTTCCCGTCACCTCGACCGTCGCCATTCCGTTTTGAATTTCGACCGGGAGCTCGATCGGCATTCCGGATTCTCTCGAGGAAAAGAGAAGCAACGGATCGGTGGTCTCGAAGTGAACCGTCACCTCGCCCTCGCCGCGGTGGATCGTCGACAGTTCCGTTATCTGTTCGTGCTCGGTCATCGCTTCGACGACGTCGGCACCGTCGGGTCCGGCGATCTCTACGAGGGCAAATCCGGACTCGGAATCGGGAACGGCCGCGAGGACGCGAAACGTCGACTCGGGATATGCGGACGACACCTGCTGAATCCATACCTGCTCCGGCATCGTTATCGCGAGTGTTGCCTGTGCCATAATACCCGTTCTCGTCGAGACCTTCCTAGCCCGAGTACCAATATGTTCGCCCCGTTGCAACCAACTGGGAATGATCGAAAGCTCGACTTATGAGGGCCTCTTGACCGTGTTCCCGACAGCACCTCTGTTACCGCCATCATTATGCGAGCAGGTCGTGACCCTCCAGTATGGACATCTATACCGGTCGTGGAGACGACGGGGAGACCGACCTCCGGACGATGGATAGGGTGTCGAAGGCGAGTCACCGGATCGAAGCCTACGGCACGGTCGACGAACTCAACGCCGTCATCGGAACGGCTCGGCCGGCCGCTTACGACGACCTCGAGGCGAAACTCCGGGAGATACAAAATCACCTCCACGTCGTGCAGGCGGACTTCGCGAACCCGGAACCGGACGAGGACGATCCCCGGATCGAATCCGAGCACGTCGAACTCCTCGAGGAGTGGATCGACGAGTACGACGACGAGCTCGACCCTCTGACGTCGTTTATCCTCCCGAGCGGCGGCGATCTCGGGAGCGGCCTTCACTACGCTCGAACGATCTGTCGACGGGCGGAACGACGCGCCGTCGCGCTGGCCGGCGAAGAAGAGATCAACGACACTGCGGTCACGTACCTCAACCGGCTCTCCGACGCCCTGTTCGTGTTCGGTCGCGTCGGAAACGCTCGGGACGGGGTCGCCGAAGAGAGTCCGACCTACTGAGTTCCTCGGATTCGTCGACTGGACGGTTGGTCCTCGGCCGACGGAACGGCGGTCCATTCGTGAAGACAACCGGCCGAGCAAAACCGCAAGTCGATCGGTTCGGGAGGTAAGTCACTCACGTCCGCTTCGGTCCCAGCCGCGGAACTTGTTTCCGTCCCAGTCTCGGTATCCGTCCACGGCCGGGTTTCGGGATCAGTTTTTGGCCCGGTTGCGGCATCTGCCTTCGAACCCGTCTTCGGATGCGTCCTGAGCGTGTACGCGATTTCGTCAGCGGACCCGCAGTTGTCACAACTCATATCAGTTCGATCGAGTGGGACGTTCTTGAGTATGCGATGGTTTCTCTGTCTCGTCCTCGAGTAATACCGAATTACCGACGCTCGAGTCGTCCGCTCTCGGCGGTGGGACGGAGAATCGCCGTCGGCAACCCGCGGATCAGCTCCACCACCCGTCGGTCGTATCGAAACGCTTACTCCCGACAGGCCGGTGCGATTGTATATGAGCGACGACGCCGTTACTCCAGAGGACGTCCGCCACGTCGCGTCGCTGGCCCGGGTCGATCTCGAGGACGACGAGATCGAACAGTTCACCGGCCAGTTCGCGGATATCCTCGAGTACTTCGAGACGTTAGACGAGGTTCCAGCGGTGGACCAGGACGCAGAGCTCACGAACGTCATGGAACCCGACGAGGTTCGTGAGTCACTCGACAGCGAGTCGGCACTCGAGAACGCCCCCGAAACCGAAGACGGCTACTTCAAAGGGCCGAACGTCTCCTGATCATGTCCGAAAACATCTTTATCACCGAAGAGACGCTCCAGGGCGACGACGACGGCCCGCTGGCCGGCAAAACCGTCGCGGTCAAGGACAACATTTCGACGGAAGGCGTTCGAACCACCTGCGGGTCGAGGATGCTCGAGGAGTACGTTCCGCCCTACGACGCGACGGTCGTCTCCCGACTCAAGGACGCCGGTGCGACGATCGTCGGCAAGACCAACATGGACGAGTTCGGGATGGGGACGACGACCGAAACCTCCTTTTTCGGTTCGACGGACAATCCCGCCGCACCCGGCCACGTTCCCGGCGGCTCGTCGGGTGGCTCGGCCGCAGCCGTCGCCGCCGGTGAAGCCGACCTCGCGCTCGGCTCCGATACGGGCGGCTCGATTCGCTGTCCGGCCGCCTTCTGCGGCGTCGTCGGTATCAAACCGACCTACGGACTGGTTTCGCGGTACGGGCTTGTCGCCTACGGGAACAGCTTAGAACAGATCGGCCCCTTCGGCTCGAGCGTCGAGGAAGCCGCTTCCCTGCTCGAGGTCATCGCCGGACCGGACGATCGGGACGCGACCACGCACGAACCACCGTACGGAGACGAGAACGAAAACGCGGATGGCGACACCACCTCCTACGCGTCCGCCGCCGACGGCGACGTCGAGGGTCTGACGATCGGCGTTCCCACGGAACTGCTCGAGGGTGCGGACGAGGGCGTCGTCGAGACGTTCTGGGACGCGATCGAGGATCTCGAGGCCCAAGGTGCGGAGTACGAGGAAGTCAGCCTCCCGTCAGTCGAACACGCCGTCGAGGCCTACTACGTGATCGCGATGTCGGAAGCCTCCTCGAACCTGGCGCGGTTCGACGGCGTCCGGTACGGCCACGCCGCCGGCGAGAAGGGCAAAAACGACAACTGGAACGAGGCGTTCTCCCAGGCCCGAAAGGAAGGGTTCGGCGACGAGGTCAAGCGCCGTATCCTGCTCGGAACGTACGCGCTCTCGGCCGGCTACCACGACAAGTACTACAAGAAGGCACAGGACGCCAGAGCGTGGGTCAAACAGGACTTCGACGAGGCGCTTTCGGAGGCCGACGTGCTCGCCTCGCCGACGATGCCGGTTCCGCCGTTCGAACTGGGCGAGAGTCTCGAGGACCCGCTGACGATGTACCTCGCCGACGCCAACACGGTGCCGGTGAACCTCGCTAACCTCCCCGCGATTTCGGTTCCCGCGGGTGAGACTGACGGACTTCCGGTTGGGGTGCAACTCGTTGGTCCAGCCTTCGGCGAACGCGAGATTATTCGAGCCGGTAGCGCGCTCGAGTGAGAAACGGACCAACCGGCGGTCACTCGTTTTCGATACGTTCGCGGGGCGTTTCGTAGCCGTCACAATCGCGTGATACGAATCCTAGCGTCGTCTCCCATCGATCGAATCGGCGGAGTGGTGCCTACGGCGGAAGACAGCAGCGAAAAACGATCGCAGGTATCGACAGAAGTCGTTCGGCGACCGATCGTTCAATCCTGATACGCGAGGTTCATGATCCACTGCGAGAAGGCGTCGCTGTTCGGGTCGACCTCCTCCTCCCCGATGAACGGCGACAGCATATCGCCGGCCATCAGGTGCGTAAAGTCCAGATCTCGGGCGGTCGGCGTGATGTAATAGGTGTTGTGTCCGTCGTACACCGTATCTTCGCGGTCGACGAGTTCCTTCTCGACGAGGGATTCGACAATGCGACTCCCCTTCCGAGAGGAGACGTCGAGTTCCTTCCAGAAGTCGCTCTGGTGGATGCCCCCGGAGTTGCGGACGAGTTCGAGACCCGCTCGTTCGTCCGCGGAGAGTTCGGCTTCGGCGGTCGAGAGACTCACGGAGCCCACCTCGCGAGCGTACTCGTGGCTACGAACGGATGTGCGCGCATATCACAAAGACAGTGGGCAAGGCGCTTAAATGTGGCCTTCGAGGTCGCCGCCCGAGGACAGTTCATCGTAAGCGGTTCGACACGGCGGGCCGTCTGCGAACTCGTAGGTCGGCGTTTCGCCGAGTGCGATCAACGAGGACGACCGCGTGCCGAATCCGTCTCGGTGGATACAGACGCCGTACTCGTGATCGCCCAGAACGTCGCCCGCGCGCTCGAGCCACTCGTCTGCGAGTTCGCCAGAATTCGCCTCGAGTTCGTCTCGAACTGACCGGGCGTTACTCGCTTGCGCTCGAGCCAGTTCCGGGCGAACTGACGGGATCGCGACTTCGTCGTCGACGGCCACGTTGACCACGACGTGGACGCCCGGCTCGAACTCGAGGCGTTCCAACTTGCCGTCCCACGTGTAGCAGTAGGCCTGCTCCGCGTCGGCGACGGTGAGGTTGAATCCGCCGTACTCGTGTTCGTCGGTCGCCGTCTCGATCGTCCGAGCCGCTTCAGCCGCCGACTCGGCCTCGAGGACGTCCGCGACCAGTAATCCTCGAGAGCGATTCCCGGCGAGGTCCGCGTCGGTCCAGCGGTTCGTGATTCCGGCGAAGACGCCGTGCTCGTTATAGCCGATCCAGGTCCCGCCAGCTTCCCTATCCCGCGGCGCGATCACTAGCGGGTCCTCGTGATACACGCCGGGGACCGTCGACGGACGCTCGAGGGCTTCGTCCCTGTTCGCCGCGACGGCGACGGGCGCCTCGTCGAAAACCTGCCAAGCGAGCGTCAGTGTACACACGTGTGAACGGAGGATCCGACGGTTTATATGCTATTGGCCAGCCGGATTGGCCGCCGTGTAACCGCTCCGAGAGCAGCGGGCTCCGACAGCGATACGGCTCTGCTACCGATACGACTGCGATAGCGATACGACTCCGACAGCGAGACAGGTCGGATGTCCAACTCGACTTGCGTTACTCGACATCCGCAACGGCAGATTCGAACGTTCGTTCTTCCGTAACGATGATCGTTACCTCCGCATCGTCGCTCCCTTGACAACTCATTTCGTCCAGCCGGTCGACGATTTCGGCGTGCTCGAGGACGAGTTCCTCGTCTTCCAGTTCGACGTGAACCGAGTACTCGCCCGCGCTTTTGATCCAGGGCCCGTTCAACGGTTTCTCGTCACCGTCGGCTTCGTCTCCCGACGCCTCGAGGTCGTACGTTTGATCGTGAAAATGCGAGCCGTCATCGCGGACAGTGACATTGAGCGTCGCCGGCTCGTCGGATCGATTGCGGCCTCGGAGTCGTCTGAACCGGAGGTGATTCCGACTCGAGTGTAGCGACGAATACTTGTACCAATTGTATCCACTCACCCCGAGCCCACTCGTACCGACCGCGCCGACGGCTCCGATGAGGAGCGATCGACGGTTGATGGAGGGTTTCATAGTTGCGTTGGTAACATCCAACATTCATAATACTATCGGGTATTTGACCCGATAGTGGGCGAACGGACTGCCTGAGTATCGGTCCTCGAGGTTCTGTAGAGCTCGGGTACAACACGGCAATTCGCGCCACCATCGAGAAGGCGCCAAGGCGCTATGGCCGCCCGAACCAAATTAGTCGAGAGACGCCGCGTCGATGTCGTCCGTCTCGAGGGCAGTCCGAACGGCCTCCCGGTCGACGGTTCCCGACGCCGTCCGCGGAAGCGAATCGTCGAAACCGATCGTCTTCGGCTGTTTAAATCCGGCTAGCCGTCCGTCACAGAACTCGAGAAGATCGTCGGCGGACACGCTCTCCGAGGACGCCGTCGGGACGACCAGCGCGCCGACGCGCTCGCCCCACTCCGGGTCCGAGAGGCCGACGACCGCGAGTTCCTCGACAGCAGGATGTGACAAAATCACGTCCGCGACTTCGCCCGGATCGACGTTCTCCCCGCCCGTCACGATTCGATCGCTACGGCGGTTCAGCACCCACAGGCGACCGTCCCGATCTCGATAGCCGATGTCCCCCGTGTGCAGTCCGCGTTCGCCGAACGCGGTTTCCGCCCGCTCGTCCTCGAGATATCCCGGCGTCACCGTCGGCCCCGAGACGACGATCTCTCCGGGTTCTCCGGGCGCTTTCGGGTCTCCGGATTCGTCGACGACGGTAACAGTCGTAACGGCGAGTGGCTGTCCGACGGTTCCCTCGTGCGCTCGGGTCTGTTCGGGCGTCGCCGTCGAAATCTGTGACGCAGTCTCGGTCATTCCGTAGGTCGGATAGGCGGGTATTCCGGCTTTCCGCGCTCGCTCGAGTAACTCGCTCGAGGCCGGCGCACCGCCCAGTAGAACGAATCGGAGCGAGTCGGGGTCGCTCCACCCTGCGTCGAGCAGTCGCTTGAGCATCGTTGGAACGAGTGAGACGCCGCTGATATCGTATTCGCCGACCGCTCGAGCGGTCGCTTCCGGCTCAAATTCGCGCTGGATGACGAGGGGCGTCCCGTAGAGCACGGACCGGATCGCGGGGGCGAGTCCGCCCATGTGATACATCGGAAGACAGCAGAGCCAGCGATCCGTCGGAAGAACGCCCAGTCGAAACGCCGATGCGGTCGCACTCGAGACGAGGTTTCCGACCGTCAGTCGCACTCCCTTCGGTTCGCCGGACGTTCCGGACGTAAACAGGATCAGAAACGGATCGTCTCGATCGAGGACGGTCGGCTCGAGAGTCGCCGTGGCCTCGCTCGAGTCGCTCGGAAGCGGCCGAACACGAACGGGATTCGAGCCCGAATCGGTCGGCTCGTCGACGGAGAAAATCGGTCGATTCGCGCTCGAGATCGCCAGGGATTCCGTCTCCCGCTCGCAGATCACGGCCTCGAGATCTGTCCGCTCGATCTTCGATTCGATCTCGGTCGCCGTCTCGCGGACGTTTAGCGGAACGAGGATGGAGCCGGTTCGCATCGCCGCGAAGACGAGCGTCGCGAACGCGGGGCGGGTCTCCATCAGGACGCCGACGCGGGCGGACGAGTTACTGCAATCGTCGTCCCTACCGGCTTCGACGATTGACTCGAGACCGGCCGCAACGCGGCCCACGCGCCGATCGAACTCGCGGTAGCTCCACCGCTCGTCGGTTTCGATATCGATCAGCGAAGTCTTCTCGGGCGTCGTCTCGCGCCGATGAGTCAGCAGATCCGCAGTCGGCCAGTCGACGGACTCGCGCATTACTCGGACCAGAGGCCCGAAACCCCAAGACCCTTCGCCTGCGGGATGACCGCGGATCCGCTTTCGAACAGCACGGGGTCGCGAGCCAGATCCTCGGCGAGTAACTCGCCCGTCGCGAGACCACAGGCGGGCAGATCCGGAATCGCCGCCGCGAGGTGTACGGCACCCGTTCGGGCGACGACGGCATCGATGGTCGTGGTCACGATGGGCGTTATCTCGAGTTCTCCGAGCCAAGCGGCGACCTGCTGGGTGATATCCAGCCCCCCGAGTGCCATGGGTTTCAGGACGATCGCATCGGCCGCACCGGCTTCGCAGATCGAATCGACCCCGTGCTCGAGCAATCCTTCGTCGAGACCGATGTCGACGCCTCGACCGCGTAGTGCTGCATGCCCCTCGAGCGCACCCGCCGGAAGGGGCTGTTCGAGAATCGAGACGCCGTCGTCGGCGAATCCCTCGATCGCGGACTCGGCCTCTTCGATGGTCCACGCGCCGTTCGCGTCGGCTCGAAGCTCGACGCCGGGACCGGCGGCCGCTCGAGCCTGCCGAACGCGTTCGATATCCGCTTCGACGGACCGGACGCCGACTTTCAGCTTACAACAGTCGAATCCGCGCGAAACCGCCGCTTTGACTGCGTCTGCGGTCTCTCTCGGTGCTCCGTCGCTGATGGTCGCGTTGACCGGAACCCGACCGACGAGCGAGTCGGTGCTGAGGTACTGGTACAGCGGCGTCGATTCGCGCGACGAGCGGAGGTCCGCGACCGCCAGCGTCACTCCGTGGCGAGCCGCCACGCGGTCGTCGACGGCGTCGATCGCTTCGGTTATTCCCTCCGCAGAAAGCGCCGCGCTCGCCCGTTCGAGCCCTCGTTCGCACGCCTCGAGGGACTCCGTCCAACCCGGCAGCGGGGTCGCTTCGCCGTAGCCGACGGCGTCGCCGTCGGACAGTTTCACGAGGAAGCCCTCCCGGCGCTCGATCGGCCCGTGGGCGGTTTCGAGCGGCGACTCGAGCGGGAGCGAAAAATGCCGGAACGAAAGTGTCGGCGTCATCCGAGTATCAGCCCCGCCGCGAAGAGTATCGAGAAGATCGTGAGCAGTTTCCCGGTGTCCTCGAGTGCGGGATTGAGCGCCGCTCCGTCGGTTCGATTCAACATCGTCCGCGTAATCATCGCGGCGTAGGGTATCGTCAGGAGCGGGAGGAGGACCAGCAGTTCGAACCCGGCCCCGAGCCAGAACCAGAGCGGTACCGCGTAAGCGAGGAGCAGTAATGCGACAAACTCGACGCGACTCCAGCCGTATCCGAGCCGAACCGCAAGCGTGTGTTTACCCGTCTCGCGGTCGGTCTCCCGATCCCGGACGTTATTGACGACGATCATCGCCGTCGAAATTCCGGCGACCGACAAACTGGCGACGAACGCCGTAATCGTAACCGTTTCGTCCGGGATCGAAGTCGTTAGCGGCTCCGCGTGAATTGAAGCGGCCTGGACGTAAAACGTTCCCATCACGGCGACGACGCCGAAGAAGACGAAGACGAACAGATCGCCCAGTCCGTGGTAGCCGAGCGGATAGGGGCCGCCGGTGTAGGCCCACCCGCAGAAGACGCTCACCAGCCCGATGACCAGGATCGGGAGGCCGCCGACGTACACCAGGTACGTTCCGACGAGGACGGCGAGTCCGAACGTGACGATCGTCGCGAGTTTGACCTGGCTGGGCTCGATGAGCCCCGACTGGGTTACTCGAGTGAATCCGTCCCGGTCGTCCGTATCGGCCCCCTTCTTGGCGTCGTAGTAATCGTTCGCGAAGTTCGTTCCGACCTGAATCAGTGCCGCTCCGACGAACGCCATCAGCGCCGGAAGCGGTGCGAACACCCCCTCGTGAACCGCGAGCCCGACTCCCACGATTATCGGCGCTGCGGCCGCTGGCAACGTCTGTGGCCGAGCAGCCATCACCCAGGCTTTCGTCCGCGAAACCGCTGCCGTACTCATTACTCGAGTGTCCCACTTCAGGGAGTGTCAACGTTGGCATTGCGGTTGAACACTCGGAGCGGGGCGCAACCGCCTCTCGAGCGGCGTCGGTCATCCCGTTATTCCGAGCGATGGAGCACCTGATTGGCGCGACGTTAGTACTGCCAGGGGTACTCCGAGAAGTCCGGGTCTCGCCCCTCGACGAACGCGTCCCGGCCCTCTTTGGCCTCGTCGGTCATGTAGCCGAGCCGCGTCGCTTCGCCGGCGAACACCTGCTGGCCGACCATCCCGTCGTCGGTCATGTTGAACGCGTACTTGAGCATCCGCATCGCCGTCGGGCTCTTCGAATTGATCCGCTGGCCCCACTCGAGTGCGGTTTCCTCTAACTCCTCGTGGGGAACGACCTCGTTGACCATTCCCATCTCTGCAGCCTCCTCGGCGGAGTAGGTCTTGCCGAGGAAGAACACTTCGCGAGCTTTTTTCTGGCCGATCTGTTTCGCGAGGTACGCGGAGCCGAAGCCAGCGTCGTAGCTCGCCACGTCGGGATCCGTCTGGAGGAACTTCGCGTGTTCGTCGCTCGCGAGCGTGAGATCGCAGACGACGTGCAGCGAATGGCCCCCGCCGACGGCCCAGCCGGGAACCACGCAGACGACGACCTTCGGAATGGTGCGGATGAGTCGCTGAACCTCGAGGATGTGAAGCCGTCCCTGTTCCGACGCGCGCGCTCGCTGGCTCTCCCCGCTCGCGTTATCAGAGGCGTGTTGCGCCTCACTCACCTCGTCGTCCTCGTACTGGTAGCCGTCTTCACCGCGAACAGTCTGATCGCCGCCGGAACAGAACGCCCAGCCGCCGTCTTCGGGCGACGGACCGTTCCCCGTCAGCAGAATACAGCCGACATCGGTTTGGCGTTTGGCGTGCTCGAGCGCGTCGTACAGTTCGTCGACGGTGCCCGGCCGAAACGCGTTGCGAACGGCGGGGCGGTCGAACGCGATGCGGACGGTTCCCGAGTCGACCGCTCGATGGTAGGTGAGATCGCGAAAGTCGAATTCCTCGATCGGTTCCCACCGCTCCGGGTCGAAGTGTTCTGAAACCATGTCCAAAACTGGGGACCTGGCTGTGAAATAGGTTCGGCTCGCGGGTCCGACCCCTCGTTTCCAACGCTACAGGGCGGATCGAACCCGCTCTGCGAGCGCTTCTCTGCGCCGGTGACTCGCTTCGGCGTCGAACTCGACGTGGAGCACTTGCGTCCCACCGCTTCGGACCGATTCCCGATACCGTTCGGGAAACGCCGCGGGATCGACGGTCTCGAACTCGAGGTCGTACAAGTCCGCCAGCGAGTCGAACTCGAGGCCGTGGGGCGTCTTGAACTGGCCGGTAAACGGGGGATCGAACTCCTCGATCGGAAGCATGTGGAAGATGCCGCCGCCGTCGTTGTCGAGCACGACGATGGTCGCGTCGACGCCGCACCGCTCGACGGCGAGCAACCCGTTCGAGTCGTGGTAAAAGGCCAGATCGCCGGTGACGAGCACGAGCGGGTCGTCCGTCGCGCTGCCGACGCCGAGTGCCGTGCTCGTGATCCCGTCGATCCCGCTCGCACCGCGGTTCGCGAGTACCGTCAGTTCCGCCGACCGCGGTTTCCCGAACCGGTCCGCGTCCCGGATCGGCATGCTGTTCGAGACGAAAATCGACGCCGGATCCGGCGCTTCAGAAAAGACGGCCGAAAGGATCGACCCCTCGAGCGGGCCGTGGTCCGCTTCCGACTTCGCGTCTGCTATCGTCTGCTCGTGAACTCGCCAGTGTGTTCGCTCTGCGGTCTCGAACGCTTCCAACCAGTCCTCGGCGGTCGTTTCCCGCCCCCGAGACTCCTCGAGTTCGTCCAGCACGCCGTCGATGACCGCTTCCGGTTCCGCGGCGATCAGATCGGTCGCGGAGAACGTGGCTTCGCGCCACTCGCCGGCCGGATCGACGAGGAACTGTCGAGCGGAACTGTCTGCCAGGTACTGGCGGAGCGGCTTTGACGTTGGCGACGCCCCGAACCGGAAGACGGTGTCGGGCGTCGGTAGTTTTGAGACGTACGTGTCGTAGCCACCACAAATGGGTGAATCGGAATCAGAAGCCCGGAACTGTGATCCGAACCGGCACCCCGAAAGCGGATCCGCGAGCACCGGTGCGTCGACGGCCCGCGAAAGCCGTCGGACGGGTACCGGGTCGACGCCCGGTGAATCACCACTCGAGTATCCGACGGGATCCGCCGGGCCGGCGACGATCAGCGGTCTGTTGGCCGTCTCGAGTTGCCGTGCGATAGTTCGACAATCTTCGGTCGACGGCTCCATTCGTCCTCGCGCGGTTTCGACGAAGGCGCCGTTTCGACCATCACCGGCGACCGTGTCCTCGACTGATTCCGGTACCGTCTCCGACGCCTCCGTCGGCTCGAGGGGTTTCTGGAACGGACAGTTGAGGTGAACCGGTCCCGCAGGCGTCCCTCGCGTCTCCGCGAGCGCTCGAGCAGCCGTCGTTCGCAGCGAACGCACGCGTCGGCGCTGGGTTCTGGGCTCTGGAAGTTCCGCGTACCACCGAACAGAATCCCCGTAGAGCTTGACCTGATCGACGGTCTGGTTCGCGCCGCTATTGCGCAGTTCCGGCGGGCGGTCTGCCGTGAGGACGAGCAGGGGTACTCGAGCTTGATTCGCCTCCATCACGGCCGGGTGGAAGTTCGCAGCCGCCGTGCCGGATGTACAGACGAGGGCGGTCGGTTCGCCCGTCCGTCGACCTCGTCCGAGTGCGAAAAACGCCGCCGAGCGTTCGTCTAGGTGTGAAAAAACCTCGATTTCGTCGTGCTGGACGAACGCGACCGTAAGCGGCGTCGAGCGGCTCCCGGGCGCGATACAGACAGCCTCGAGTCCGCCCGCAGAGAGCTCCTCGACGAGGATTCGAGCCCACAACGTCGCCTCGTTGGGTGCGTTCGTCATTGGAGTTCATCGAGGATCGGCCTGAACTTGAGTTGGACCTCGTCCCACTCCTCGACTGGGTCGCTGTCCGCGACGATTCCGTTCCCTGCAAAGAGCGTGACTGAGCTGTCGGTCGCGACCGCGGATCGAAGGCCGACGGCGAACTCGCCGTCGCCGTTCCCGTCGAACCAGCCGATCGGAGCGGCGTACCAACCGCGATCGAACGCCTCGGTCGATCGAATCGTCTCCCAGGCGTTCGTCGGCGGGACGCCGCCGACCGCGGGGGTCGGGTGAAGCGCTTCCACGATGTCGAGGACGTGACAATCATCGCTGAGCGTCGCCGAAATCGGCGTCTGGAGGTGTTGTATCGTCGCTAGCTGTCTGATCGTCTGCTCGGAAACGGTCACCGATTCCGCCAGCGGCTCGAGCTGGTCTCGAATCGCCTCGACGACGAGACCGTGTTCGCGCTGTACCTTCTCGCTGTCGCGTAACGTCGCTGCAAACTCGCTGTCGGATTCGAGGCTCTCCCCCCGCGGAACCGAGCCCGCGAGCGCCTCCGTTTCGAGTTGCTGGCCCCGCTTGGAGACGAGCCGCTCCGGCGGCGCGCCGAAAAAGGTCCCGCCCGCTTCGTGGCCGAACAGGAACCGGTAGCAGTTCGGGTACTTCCTGCGCAACCGCTCGAGGGTTTCCGGAACATCGACGGACGCGTCGAGCGTCGCCGTCAGCGACTGTGCGAGGACGACTTTGGTGAGTTCGCCTCGGTCGATACGCTCGAGGGCGGTCTCGACCTGTTCGGTCCACTCGCTCGACGTCGTCGATCTGCTGGTGCCGTCGACGCCGGGCCCGGTTCCGCTCGGGCGCATCGAGGGCAACTCCTCGAGGCGATGTCGCCACCGCTCGAGTCGGTCGGTCGCCTCGTCTTCGCCTGGCGCGGTCGCCGTGAGCCAGACGCCGTCATCGCTGCGCGTGGCCTGGACGGCGGGAAGGATAAACGAGGCCGCCTCGAACCCTTCCCACGGTCCATCCGGGTCGTGACCGTCGTGAAACGATACGCCGCCGAACGCCCGCGGTCGAGCGACTGTCGGGCCGTCGTACTCGAGCCGATCGAACGCTCGTTTCGCATCGGACCGAAGTGCGTCGAATCTGGACGGTCCGCTCGCTCGAAACCGCGTCGCAACGCCAGTTCCTGCGATTTCGAGTCCGTCGGGGGCCGCCCACTGGACGCGTGGCTCGCCTTCGCTGTCGACGACGGCCCCAAAGGAGATGCCCTCGAGTTCACAACTACGACTGTGATACTCGGGGGCGTCTCGCTCGAGCGTTCCTGCCACCTCCCGTCCACCCGACGGTCGCTCCATCGACCATTCCTCGGGACCGGCGTGCCTTCAGCCTAACTATATCGTTCCTCACGCCACGGATCCGCCGTCTCGGAGTAGCCACGACGTTCCCAGTAGCCGAGTTCGGGTTCGGTCAAAAACTCGACGCCGTCGACCCACTTCGCTCCCTTGTAGGCGTACTTATGCGGCGTCACGACGCGGAGCGGACCGCCGTGGTCCCGCGGTAGCTCCTCGCCGTCGAGTTCCCAGGTGAACAGGACATCTTCGCGCATGCACTCCTCGAGCGGGAGATCGGTCGTGTAGTCGTCCAGCGCGGAAAACATGACGTGGACGGCGTCGTCGTGAACGCCGGCGAGTTCGGCGAGTTCGGGGAACGCAACGCCGGTGAACTCGCGGTCGAACGTGCTCCAGCCGGTCACGCAGTGGAAATCCTGCCGTTGCGTTTCGGCGGGAAGCTCCTGAAACTCCTCCCAGGAAAAAGCGAGTTCCTCGTCGACTGCACCGCTGACGGTAAACTCCCACGTCTCCGGATCGAACGGCGGCGTCCCGCTTTTCGAAAGGACCGGGAACTCGCTGGTTTCGCGTTGTCCCGGCGGGAGCCGTTCGTCCCCAAACTCCTCGTAGCAGTCGGTGACGTCTTTCATGTGCGAGCGTTGGCGTCGATACAGGTAGATGTACCGCTCGCCATCCCACCGCAGTACGGTTCGAATCAAACGAGACGATTCACAGTTGGACCGATTCGTTGGTATCCGGGAAACAGTAGGGATACGCGTTCGATCGTTCGGCGACCCTCGCTCTGAGAACTACCGGTAAATGTGAAATTCGACGGACTGCGCACCCCTCGAAACACACCTGAAACGGTCTCCCGGACGTTCAATTTGGTGGTACCGTTCGGAACCCTCGCCACGAATTAGTACGGTCTCATCGACCGTCTTGACGCATGGCTTCAAAACAAGAGATGGGAACGGAACACGTTTCCGGAGAGCAAGCACAGGAAGTCGGCGAACAGGCCCTCGGCCCCGCACTGTTAGCATCGGCTGCGTCGGTCGGGCTGTCGTGGTACTACTTCTTCATCCGCGGAGACCGACAGCGCGGTCTCTTCGTCGGACTCTGGCCCCCGACGATCCTCGCGTTCGCGAGCTACTTCAACCAGCGGAAGATGCGCCAGCAACTCGAGATGATTACCCAGCCCGGTTCGACGATCAAGAACACCATCGACTCGATGATGGGCAACAAGTAGTTCGGACACGCCACCAAAATTCGCGACCCCTTCCAATTTCTCGCGTCGAGGCGCGTATTTTGCGATCGCATCGTTCGAGCCGTGCTTCCTGACTCGTTCGAAACGTGACCGGACAGCAAGCCGTCTTCGAGCTCGTCGATCCGTTCGTATCAGCCAGCGTTCCCAAGAGTGCACAATCCCCGTCAAATCTAAATACCCCCTTGCCGAAACGCGAGTCAGATGCCGAAAGTAGAGATCACTATCCCAGAACACCTCGAGATGCAAATCGCGCAGATGGTCGAGCGCGGTGAGTTCGTCAACCGTGAGGAAGCGATCGAAGACCTCCTGTCGACAGGTATCAAGGCCTACAAAACGAGCGGACCGATGGACGAAGACGAAACGGGCGGCGGTGGCCTCGAAGACGACGGAATGATGGGCCACGACGACGAGTACGTCTTCTAATTCGCGGTTCGATTTCTTCTCTTCAGGCGGCCAGGAGGGGAAGGGCGTAACTGATCGCCAGTCCAACGGCCAGAACGATTGCGCCGATACCGACGTTTTTGAGCGGGAAGTCACTCATCGGCGCGGTCGTTCGGTCCGCCTCGAGATCGTGACCGACGTCTGCTCCCGAATCATCGTCCACTGCGGGTTCGCTGTCGTCTGCCATACCGAGTGCTTTCGGTTTCGATCACTTAAGACCTCCTACGTGCTCGAGAACCGGGCTGTTAGACGACCCGTTCGGAAAGCGCCTCGAATGAGTCGAAGCCATGTCGTGGTCGAAACCATCAAACGCCGGTCGCCCCAACAGGTCGATATGCTCACGAAACGAGTCATTCCCTGTATCGACGTCGATCTCGACGACGAGGGGAATCCCGCCGTCTACACGGGCGTCCACTTCGAGGATCTGAAGTACACCGGCGACCCGGTCGAAATGGCCAAAGCGTACAACGAATCCGGAGCCGACGAGTTCGTCTTTCTCGATATCACCGCCTCCGCGGAGGGACGAGAGACCATGCTCGACGTGGTCTCTCGCGTCGCCGACGAGGTGTTCATCCCGCTGACGGTCGGCGGTGGAATTCGGACGACCGAAGACATCAAAGAGACGCTTCGCGCGGGAGCCGACAAGGTCTCGATCACCACCGGCGCGCTCGAGCGGCCCGAACTCGTCAACGAGGGGGCTCGAGCGTTCGGCAGTCAGTGCATCGTGATCAGCGTCGACGCGCGCCGTCGCTACGACGAAGCCGGCGAAAACTACGTCGAAATCGACGGGGAGTCGTGCTGGTTCGAGTGTACCAAAAAGGGCGGCCGGGAAGGAACCGGCGTCGACGTCATCGAGTGGGCCCGCGAGGTCGAGTCTCGAGGCGCGGGCGAACTGTTCGTCAACTCCATCGATCGGGACGGGACGAAAGACGGCTACGACATCCCGCTCACGACGGCGGTCTGCGAGGCAGTCGACACGCCCGTTATCGCCTCGTCGGGCTGTGGCGGGCCCGAACACATGCACGAAGTCTTTACGGAGGCGGACGCGGATGCGGGACTCGCAGCGTCTATCTTCCACTTCGACGAGTACTCCGTCGCCGAGGTCAAGGACCACCTCGCCGAACAGGACGTTCCGGTTCGACGGTGAGCGGTCAGCCGACCGCTTCAGAAATTCGCAGGCCGTCGCGCTGTCGCGGAAGAAATCCGTTCGCGGATACGAACCAGAATCCGCGATTCAATATCCTTATACACGCGCGGTCGACCGCTACTAACAGTGACGTGGCGATGTGCGTGGTGTGACGAACCGCACGATTCGAACGATCCCCCGTGTGATAGCTGCGGCTACAACTCGTTCAATCGAGTCGAGGACGCCGAGGCGGACGACGGCACGGTCGAGACGGCACCGACCTACGTCTGGGCCTGTACGAACTGCGGGCGAGAGCACATGCGGAACTCGCCGCCCTGTGCCCGCTGTGGAAACCACACCCTCGAGAAGACCAGACAGACCTTCGAGGACGTCGACAACGATCTCGAAGTTCCCGGGTGGCTCGAGGTCGCGAAACCGTACTCGCCGATCATCGTCGTGATCACGCTCGTCGTCGGTCTGTTCGCAACCGGTATCGTCCCGCTGTCGGTTTTACCCGGAGTCGGGGTCGAGGTTCCCGGAGAGGACGCCGAGGCGGAGGGGATCGACCTCGAGGAAACGGCGTTGGTAGTCCACGAGGCGCTGAATGCCGAGCGGGAAGCGACTGACGAAGGCGAAACCAGCGATGGCGGTGAACTCGACGAGGCGCTCGCGTATGACGACGGTCTCGAGGAGTTCGCGACGGCCGAGAATCAACGGATCGTCCTCAGTGCCTACACCGACGAGGAGAGTGAACGAGTTGACTCGACAGAGTTCGACCTCCCTTGCGAACAGGAGCCACAGGGAACACAGATCATCGCCGGATCTTCGATCGAGGAATACGGCTCCGAAGACGATCTCGCAGAATCTGTGACGGAGGAGTTACTGGAGTCACGGGAAACCGATCGAGCGGATCACGGCAGTGAAGGGATCGACGTTCACGTCGGTCCCGATGGAACGGTGTTCATCCTCCATTTCGCGTGCTAGTACCGATCCAAGCGTCGACTGATGAGTAAAGCCGGTTGACCGCTATCGGATTCACTCGTCAGTTCAGGCTTGGATCGCCACTAGTGTCCGTTCGCGCTCGAGTTGGTAACTGCCAGTCTCGGCGAAATCCGTTTGACCATCGTTCGAACGCTTCGACATGCGGTAGGTCGCGGCGATTTGGTGGTGTATCAATCGATCAGGTGGTGGAAAAATCGGCTCACGCTTAACTCCCACGGCGCTCAAAACGTGGTATGGATTCACAGGAAGAACAGGTTATCCGATTGCTCTCGGATTCG
This sequence comes from Halostagnicola alkaliphila, assembly GCF_055379965.1. NCBI lineage: Archaea > Methanobacteriati > Methanobacteriota > Halobacteria > Halobacteriales > Natrialbaceae > Halostagnicola > Halostagnicola alkaliphila. Next base: position 2,208,038 of record NZ_AP043826.1, read on the forward strand.
ACCAATAGAGCGGTTTTGGAGGTGCTCAATGACGCCGCTCAGGATCTCTCGACGACTGAGATCGCCGAACGGCTCGTTTCTCGGGATGATGACGTACTCCGTTCGACGGACTACGACGACAAACTCGAGAAGTGCATCATCTCTCTCCATCACGGTCACCTCCCGCGACTCGACGAGGGAGGGCTGATCGCCTACGATCCCGACGAAAATACGGTCGCATACGGCGATTACACGGCGGCGAACGCTGAGTGGCGGGAAATCGAAGTGATCGACGAACTGCTGTCTCGGTTCAGAACGACGAACCAGTCAGACGAGAGCGCAATCGGAGTGCTCGACGGCCGAGACGAGGTGTATACGTACGCCCGTGAGATGGCGGACAAGGCCAACGAAGAGGTATTTCTCATATACACCTCCGAGGAATTGTTACACGAGGATTGCATCCCGCACGCGAAAAACGCGATCGAACGCGACGTTGCGTTTTACGCGGGTGCGAAAGGGCAAAAAACCCGTCGCTTCTTCAAACAATCTCTTCCCGAAGCGACGATCTGGGAACCCCAGTTGGACTGGATGAACGACTCCTCGAGCTATCCGACGGTCAGTCGACTGATTTTCGCGGATCGCGAGAAAGTCGTCGTCGGCCTCTGGGACGAGTCGTCGCCCGGCGGGAAGATGAACGAGATCGGTATGGTCGGAGAGGGACGAACGAACCCACTGGTAGTCCTCGTCCGGGAACTGTTAGGCCCTCGTTTGGATCATCTCGATTACCAGAGCGAGACCTTCCTGCAGAATCTTCCGTTCGAAACATGACAGAACAACCCCGTTCCGATGACGGTACCGATCGAAAACACTCCAGATCGTCACCGTTCGTCTACAGTATCGACGACGGTGAACAACCGAGCGAAGCGATCGTCAGGGCGGTCGCATCGTATACGGCCACGCCGGCCCTCGACCTCGAACCGCTGTACGACGTTATCGATCCGGACCACGTCGATAGCGTGTTCGAACGACTGGACGAGACCAGCCCCACCGTACTCTCGTTCGAATTCAACGGTTGCGGCGTTACAGTGAGAACCGGTGAAGTTCGCGTTCGGCCGGCCGAAGGCGATAGCGAGCGACGGAGGTAGGTGCAAATATGCTCCTCGCCAGTGGTCGATTTGCTGTGGTTCGGTTATCGCGAGGAGACCCCGAGAATCGTGCTTCGAGAGGAGATCCCGAACCGTGCCTCGAGATGAGCCCTCGGCTCGAGGACACTTACGAATCGCCAAAATACCGGGTCTCGCCGTGCCCGGAACTATGCAGCCGCTTCGAACGCGTCTCGGAACGCCGCCGTCTTGTCGCGAATGTTGCCCGCGCCCTCCTCGAGCGCGTCGATCGGGTCGACGCCCGATTCGGTCTTGATCGTCAGGATGGGTTCCGTCTGTCCACCCGACTGTTCTGGGTTCACGTCGTACGTTGCCGCAGCGATGTCCTCGTGCTCGAGGAGCGTGCCTTTGAGCACGTTCATGAACGTGTGATCCTCTCCACCGATCTCGATCGAAAGCTCGGTCTCCGTACGTTCGGTGACCCGCAGTTCCATACGATTTCATCGGAGCGTCACGTGCTTGTACCTTTCGAAGACACCGTTCGTCCAGTTTGGGCATCGCCGCACGAAGACAGGAGAAAGATAAATCCCTATACCGCTTCGCTCGAACGGGAGGGATATGGATCCGATCGGGGTCGCGTTGGGGCTCGTTCTCGCAGCGACGTTCGTCGTTTCGATTGCGGCTATTAGACGCTTGCACGACCCCGATCAGCGGTGGCGAGACGTGGCCCGATCCCGATTCGTTTTCGGCGTCCCGTGGGGGACGGTCATCGTTCTCGCGTTCGTTCTCGCCGTGTATCTCTTCGTCCAGGACGGAATCTCCGATTTCAGCGATCCGGTCTCCATTCCGTACCGGGCCTGGTCGTACTACTACCCGCTCGGAATGGCCTCGGCATCCTTTACGCACGCGAGCGCGGGACACCTTTTGAGTAATTTCTTCGGAGCGCTCGCGATCGCGCCGATCGCAGAATACGCCTGGGGTCACTATCCGAACGGACGAGACGAGCACTCGAGGACATCCAGATGGACGGATCCGCGAATTCGAGCGTTCGTCATCTTTCCGCTGGCGGTTATCGCAGTCGGACTCCTCACGAGCCTGTTTGCGCTCGGCCCGGTGATCGGTTTCTCCGGGATCGTCTTCGCGTTCGCCGGTTTCGCGATCGTTCGGTACCCGATCCACACGATCGTCGCGATCCTCGGCGGCCAATCTATCTTGCTGACGACCTATCGGGCACTTTCGAACCCGATCGGCGTCTACGTCGCCCAACCGAGCCCCGCGACCGCACCGTCGTGGGCGAACGTCGCCATCCAGGGCCACGCACTCGGGTTTTTCGTCGGCTTCATCCTCGGTGCGATCCTTCTCGAGCGGCGGAACTATCGTCCGAACCCGCTTCACGTCTGGATCTCGATTCTCATCTTCGGGTTCGCACAGGGGCTGTGGCAGATTTACTGGTTCGGGGGACAGAACCTTTTCTACCTGTTTCAGGGGCCCGGCGTCGCGATCGTTACCGCGCTCGCACTCGTCGTCACGGCCGCGGTCACCGCCTCGGATCGGCCGATCGTTCCCGCATCGATCCGAGAACGGTTCACCCGTTCGTCGGAAGCACGTCGCGAGATTCGTGCGAACGTCACGACCGATCGTATCCTCGAGATCGGGGCCTCGGCTCGAGACAAAACGAGGGACGACCTCGAGCGTGTCGCCGCTATCGACCGCGGGAGCCAACCGCGCGATTCGGGGGTGTTTTCGGCACTCAGCGGGCGTCAAGCCGCCTTCCTCGTACTCATCGTCGTGGTCGCGGGCATTTCCGGACCCGCAATTCCGGTCAATCTCTTCGTGATATCGGGAGACACCGCCTCGCCGGACAACTCGATCGCCGTCGAGGACTACACGATCGAGTACGTCGAAGGGGCAGAAAACGAACTCGTCGGCGTCATCGATGTTGGCGCGTTCGGGCAGGATACGACGGTCGAATCGAACGGCGTCATCGTCTCGAGCGACGAACGTCACATCTGGCAGGAAACGGTGACCGCCCACCAACTCGAGTTCAGCGGGGAAGAAACGGTTTCGGTCGGTGGCCCCGGCTGGCGGGAAACCGTCCACGTGGAACGGACCGGCTGGGTTCCGACGGGGAACGATCCGGTCTACCAGATCTGGCTCTCCGAAGCCGACGGCGAGGGACAGCTGGCGTTTACCGCCGACGAGTCGACGGCGGACGTTCAGATCGACGATCGGATGGTCACGGTCGGGACCGACGAGGACGAATTCGTTCTCGAGGTCGAGCTGACCAACGACGACGGTGAGACCGTCGAGTCGGCGGTCGTTGAGGTTCCCGATGATGGCGAGACTGCCCAGGCCGACGGCATCGAGTTCATCCACGAAAATGGCGGAATCTACGCGAGCGCCGACGGAACGATCGTTCAAGTCGCAGAAAAAGAGGAGTACAACGAAATCAAGTGAACTACCCCGCCCTGCTCGGCCTGAAGGCCTCGCTGAGGGCGGGGCTTCCTGATTCCACGACGCACTTTGCAGGAACCGTGGTGGTTCCCGTAGGGAGCACAGTCTCCACAGGCGTTGATTCGGAGTGTCCCACTCCTAGTTGCTCGACGGGAAATTCCGTGGGATAACGCACGCTTCTTGTCCGCTGGCGCGGACTGCGGTGCTCCTTGAGGATGGGGGGCTTAGCGCCTATATTCAGCTAACGACACTGCTTCGGCGTCGACTGAGCGTTACTGCCGATCGCCCGAGTCCCAATCGATTCGAAACACTTCCGCCTCGAGTGTACGGGATTCGTCGGTGTGAAACTCCAGTCGGTTATCCAGCGAAAACGTCGCACGGAACGCGTGAGTAACGGTTCCACCGACGTCCTCCGCGTACGATTCGACGAATTCCTGACTACCCTCGTTGTGGATCGTGTAGGATGTCGCGGCGATCGAGCGGGTCGTCTCGAGAAAGTCGCGGTCGGCGTGACGATTCCCTCGCTGAGCGCCAAACGGCGGGTTCGAGAGCACCGTCGCATCGGTCACTGACAACGGCGGACGGGTAACGTCACCTTGGACCCACTCGAGAGGACTTCGAACCATCGATCCCTCGCTCGAAACACCGCCGACGGAGCGATCAGAGAGTACAGATTGCGCGTTGCGACGAGCGAGTGCGAGCGCGTCGGGATCGATATCGATCCCAATGACGCGGTCGGCGTCGCAGAAACCGGCACCGATCGCGAGCATCCCGGTTCCGGTTCCCAGATCGACGACGGTGTCGCCGGCTAAATCACCTTGTAACGAAGCGAAATGGCAGATATGGGCCGCGACTTCGGCTGGGGTGAGATACTGCTCCAAGTCGGCGGACGGCTCCCTAAAATCCGCAACGTCCTCTAATCGTCGCGCGAGCGTTCGCCGCGAGGGCACGCTCACCGCTCGAGCGGCACCGACGAATCGATCTCGAGCGCGATTCCGTCCCGTCGTGCTCGCTCGAAGCAGGCGTCGAGTGCGGGTCGAACCTTTTCGGGGTCCGCCACGTCGTCGACGGAAACGTGGACCGAGCCGACGCCGAGGAACGAACCGGCGCGAAGGTACTCTCGAATTCGGTCTGCTTCCCGTTGCGTGACGAGCGAACAATCTTCGTCGAACGAGGCCTCGACCGTCAGCCCAGCGGGGAAGAGGCCGTTTTCCTGCAGTTCGGATTTGAGTTCGCGAAGGTAGCTTGGAGCGGTCGATTTGACGGTCTCCGCCTCGAGTCGAACCGGGGTAATATCTTCGGGTTGACACCGTTCGATCGTTTGATCGATAGTGGGGCTCGGTGACGTACTCATTGCTCGGGGATACGTAAGCCGCATACAAAAGGTTTTGTAAATGTTCAGTGGTTATACAGTGTGTCGATCCGATCGAACGAGTCGACATCAGTCGCAACGACGTTCGGTGGGCGTCGTCGATTCAAAAGCGCGGTGTCCGATCGACGGATTCTGAGATAAAGTTAAGAACGTGCCGTCACAGGAATCCGTATGGAGAAGTGTCCACGATGTTCGTCCCCGCTCGAGCGGCTTTCGCTCGCCGACGTGACGACGGTGACGTGTGGCCATTGTGGGTACGCCGATGTTCCGGTCGAACACGAACGAGAGTTCCCGGAACTCGAATCGTGGCGGGACGCCTTCAATCGATTTTACGACATAACCGAGAGTACCGATGAAGAGTAAGCCGCGCCAAGGGGGGTTTACAGCGGGTGAAAGCGATGGTGAGGTCGCTGTTATTCGTTCGCCGTGGCTGCTTCTGCTTCTTCCTCGTCGCGGTCGTGGTCGACATCTTCGTCCGAACGGGCGGCGACGAGGCCACCGCGCGCGACGCTGTAAAGCGGTTCGTTCGCGTGGGTAACGCCGCTGATCGAGAACGGAATGTTCGCGTCCGCTAAGTGGTCACGGAAGAGGTCCTCGAACCCGCTCGGGCTCGAGGTCCCGCCGGTGACGACGACGGGAACGTCGAGTCCTTCCTCGACGTCTTCCTCGTCGACCTCGCTGACGATGTTCTCGATGACGTAATCGAGGAGGTTCTCGTAGTAAATCGAGAGGGCACCTTCGACGCCGCCCACGTCCGTGGTGAAGTCGAGTTCGAAGTCGTCCTCTTTGATCGAGGTGACCTTGTCGACCGGCGTCCCGGTCGCTCGAGCGGCCTGTTCGTCGACCCAGTCGCCACCGCGGGCGACGGAGAATTTCATGACAGGGACCGCGTAGTACGCCAGACAGACGTTCGTCATCCCCGCGCCGAAGGAGATACCGAGGCCGGTGAAGTTGTTGTCCGCGAGTTCGGAGTAGATGACGGACATTCCCTCGTTGATCGGCTCGGCGTCGTATCCCATGTCGTTCAGGAACGACTCGATCGTCTTCTGGTGGTAAAGCGTCGAGAGATCGTCGTCGATCGGATCCGCGGGGGTCGAGAAGTAGAGTTTCTCGTCAGGATAGGTCGGTTCGCCGACGACCTGTTCGATGATGAGTTTCATCATCGGGATGGCGGACTTCTCGTCGTTCGAGAGAATCCCGTGTTTCATCGGTCGCCGCGTTTCCTTGTTGAAGATGTTCGCAAAGTTCAGTGCGTCGTCGCCAACGACGTACACTTTGTCGTCCTTACGGATGTGGAGGACTTCGCTTCGAGAGAGCATCTGCTCGGCCATATCCGAGTACTCGATCTCCACGAAGGAGTTTCGTTGCTGTACAAATACCGTGTCATCGCCATCCTGCTGGGCAGACAGGATGTTCATTGTCCCAACGTCTAGGCCTTTGGCCATAGTTTGGGAAGGCCACCGACAACTTATAAATCTATGTGGATTATTTTTATCTGGAACAGAGTAACGAGAACCGACAGTTCGCGCAGTTGCAACTGGATTACTTTCGGCCTAAGAGCGAGCGCAACCGTTCGACAACCGAACTAAACGGTTTCGTCACAGTATCGAGCGCACCGCTCGAGTCGTCCGTCGCCATTTCTTCGGCCCGCTTTTGCTCTCTGAGTTCTTTGAGCTTCGCCGTCTGATCCTCGACGGACGAACTCGAGGTCGTCGTCTTCGTTTCGCCCCCTTTGAGTCCCTTGAGACCCGCCACCTGCGAGTCAACGCCGGACGATCGGGTTGTCGTTGCGGTGTTGTCAATCTCGACGTTATCGAACTCGTGACCACTAAAACTGAGTTTCGTGTTGTCGCCTTTTTCGACACCGCCCCAGGATAGTTCGACGTCTTCCATCGCAGCGTCGATATCCTGTTGAATCTCCTCGTCAGTGTAGGATTCGTCCGTCTCTCGGTCGTCGGCTGCGGTTCTCTCACCGACCCCGGCCGATTGGGCGAGTTCGAGATAGTGTGCGATCAGCGCGCCGCCGGTCGAGGCGATGAGCCCCGCAACGCCGACTGCGTACACTGCAACGACTGCTACCGTGTAATCCTGTCCGTGACCGTTCCAGTCTAGAGGATACGCGTGAAAGAATCCGAGAACGGCTCCGAGCGTCACTGTCGCACCCACGAGAGAGGTATACAGCATTCGTCGGTTCGAGGGCAACAACACGACGATCCCGAGCATCATCGCCGGAAGCGACAACATTCCGAACCCGTAGGCCGGTTCCGTCCACATGACGTATGTCGACGAACGTGCTTCGTAGGTGCTTCCCCAAATGAAAAGTACCAACGCTGTTACCGCGAGTCCGATACCACCGAAGAACAGGCCAAATCCAACATAGATGTCGTTTCGGCCCGACGGCTCGCCAATGTATCGACGGTAGAGGTCGAATAGGTATCCGTCCGAATCGCCTCGTGCTCCCATTGACACCTCGTTTATACTGCAGTACCATGACTTTTCGGACCACGAGAACGTGACGACTGCCAACAGGTCGTCTCACGTCGCCGCCGAACCCGTTAGGAAGTCCCGCTTTCGTGACGGTGGCGAAACGGTCGACTCCGAGACTTAGTCGGAACGCGTGATTCCGTAACTGAGCCGGAAAGCGCCGCCGTTTTACGTGCGCCCACGAATGAAAACATAATGAGCCAGCAGTCGGAGTACAGCGAGGGAGACCTCCGAAACACCGGAATGAGCCTCAAGCACGACCGAGAGTGGGACTACGAACTCGAGCGGATCGTCGACGAAATCGACGAACGCGACGCCACCAAGGTCGGGCTCCAGTTCCCCGAAGGCTTGAAACGTCGCGGACCGAAGGTCGCAGACGACCTCCGGGAACGCGTCGGCGAGGACGTGACGATCATGCTCTCGGGACAGCCCTGTTACGGAGCCTGCGACCTCGATACGTACCTGATGAAACGCACCGACGTCTTCGTTCACTTCGGCCACTCGCCGATGAAGGACACGGACAAGGTGATCTACGTGCCCCTGTTTTCGAACGTCGACGTCACGCCGATCATGGACGAAGCCCTCGAGACGCTCGAGGATCCCGAAGACGACCCCGATGTCGGCCTCGTGACGACCGCCCAGCACATGAACCTCTACGAGGAGATGAAAACGTTCCTCGAGGAGCGCGGCTACGATGTCGACAGCCGCCGCGGCGACGAACGGTTGACCCACGAAGGGCAGGTGCTCGGCTGTAACTACGCGAGTGCGGACGTGCCGGCAAACCAGATCCTCTACGTCGGCGGCGGTAAGTTCCATCCGCTCGGCCTCGCGATGGAACACCCCGACAAGCACGTCGTCATCGCCGACCCGGTCAACAACGTCGTCACCGTTGCGGACACTGAAAAGTTCATGAAACAGCGCTACGGCGCGATCCACCGCGCGATGGACGCCGAAAAGTGGGGCGTCATCTTCTGTACCAAAATCGGTCAGGGTCGCTGGGAGCAAGCCCAGGACATTCTGGACGAAAACGACAACGCCTACCTCATCACGATGGACGAAGTCACGCCAGACCGGCTTCGGAACTTCGACATGGACGCGTTCGTCAACACCGGCTGTCCGCGAATCACGACCGACGACGGCCCGCAGTTCCACAAGCCGATGCTCACCCCGGGCGAGTACGAAATCGCCGTCGGCCACGAACCGCTCGACAGTCTCGAGTTCGACACCTTCCACGGCACCTGGTAGCCGAGTCTCGAGGAACTGTAACCCAAAATACATTTATGGTATTTCCCTCTCGATAGAGGCATGTCCGCCATAGCGGTCTCGCTAAGCCTGGAACTGGGCACGCTCCTCAGTTCTATCGCGCAAACAAGCCCTGGGTCGCAATCCCCGTCCAACCCTGGACCGCAATCACCGTTTGACCCGATGCTTTCGATCTTTCTCGAGGTCGTTGTTCAGTTCGTCATAACGCTGATCATCGGCACGCTCGTTCTCGGAGTTGCACCGGAGTGGTCGAAACGAAACGTCGACCGCATGCGTTCCATGCCCGGCGAATCGTTCCTGTACGGCTTGCTTGCGCTCGTCATCGCTATCGGAAGCGCGGTCGTTCTCGTAATCACGATAGTCGGCGTGTTGGTCCTCATTCCCGGGTTACTCGTTTTTGCGATCGGCCTCTTACTCGCCTCCGTTTTGGCGACTGTTGCAGTTGGAACGGCGCTCGTCGGCGGGTCCAGTTACTGGCAAGGATTGGTCGTTGGGTCGCTGCTCGTTTCCCTCGTCTCCGTGGTCCCGGTGTTCGGTGGAATACTCGATTTCGTTCTCGTGAGTACCGGTCTCGGATCGTTCACGTACGGATTCTGGAAGTCGACGTGAGTCAGTCAGAGTGAGTCTCTCTCAGGATTTCTTGGGATCGTACTGATGTGAACACGACAATTAACAGGCGTCTCTCACCCTGTACGACGACGCAGATTCCGTCACAACGTGCGAACAGTGCTCGTGGTATGACTTTTCATTCTTGCAGTCCTAAGGGGTTTGGGAACGTGCTTAATGAGGTGGCGTCCCCAGAATCAGTAATGACGAACTATGCGTACGGTCCGACGAGTAAACCTGGAACTGGCGACGAGAAACGACTCGATGCCGTGCTTGAAGCGTTTGCCAGCCCCGTCCGACGACGCCTCGTTGCGATTCTATTCGAGTCCCCGAACTCGAGCGTCGGGGCGTCGGAACTCGCAGAGCGACTCGAGGCCGACGACGACGCGCCTCAGGTCGGGTCTCTCGAATCACTCCTCATCGATCTGCACCACCGTCATCTCCCGATTCTATCGGATGCAGGATTGATAGCCTACGAAACCGAATCCAGACGCGCTACGGCGACCGTCGACCCCGCCGCTCTCGATGCAGATATTCAGGATGCGTTCACGTTCCCGGAGAAAAACGCCGAAGAAACGGATGCTGCGTTCGAAGCGGTCGCCGATCCACGCCGACGATACATCCTCGAAACCCTTGCAGGAACGTCCCACGCCGTAACTGTCGAAGCAATCGCAGTCGATCTCAGTCAGCAACTGCGAGACGGCCGCAACCAGCCGACATCGACCGGTGACTGGAAGCGCGTTCAGGGACTCATCACGCACACGGATCTGCCGCTTCTGGCCGACGCCGGACTCATCCACTACGATCCCGAGGCGAATCGAGTTCGCTCCCGGACGCCAGAAGACCGAGACAACGAAACGGCCGCCATCGTCGAACTCTCGACCTCGTGTTAGTTGAGAACGGAACCGACGGACCGACTCTTCTCGACCATTTCGTCGAAAACGGATCAATTTCGACTAGACGGTTCGATTCTAGCGATCGTGTTCGACTCCAGCCACTCGGTTCGATCGTAGATAGACCAATCAACCACAGCTAGGCGGATCGGCCACAGCTAGACGGATCGGCCACAACTTTCACGAACTGAAGCGGAAACGACAACACTTACGCACGTACTCCGATCATGCACAGGTATGACAACGAGCGACTGGGACGAGTGGCTTGTTCGTGCGATAGAGGACGCCAATCCGGACGGCGTCGCCATCTGGTACTTCGGCTGCAACGGCTTCGCACTGAAAGGCAGCGACGGAACGACGGTCTTTATCGATCCGTACGTCGGAATCGGAGACCCTCCGCGAACCGTTCGGATGATCCCGATTCCCTTCGATCCGGCGGATATCACCGACGCGGATGCGATCCTCGCCACCCACGAACACACTGATCACGTCGACGGACCGAGCCAGGCTCCGATCCTCGAGAACACCGGCGCAACGTTGTACGGACCCGACGACAGCCTCGCCGTCACCCAAGAAGAGGGGTGGACAGACGAGTGGGACGTCACCGACGAGCAGTTCGAAGAGGTTACGGAAGGTGACACGATCGAAATCGGCGAGTTTACCCTCCACGTCGAGGAAGCGAACGATCCCGATGCGACCCATCCCGTAAGCTACGTCATCGAACACGAGGCGGGGACGTTCTTCCACGGCGGCGATACGAAACCGTCGGACGAGTTCGAGCGAATCGGCGACGAATACGATATCGACGTCGGCGTCCTGGCCTTTGGTACCGTCGGGAACGTTCCCGACAAGGAGACCGGCGAACCGAAACGAACCCGCTGGTACAACGACGAGAACCAGATCATCGAGGCGGCGAGTGCACTCGAACTCGACACGCTCTGTCCGAGTCACTGGGACATGTGGCGGGGACTGACAGCGGACCCGAAAGCACTCTCCCATCACGCGAACAGTTTCGAATATCCAACGGACCTCGAAATCATCGAGATCGGAGACAGAGTCGACCTCTAAGTCGCCAGCGGCGTTCGTCAGTTTAGCACGTTCTCCGAGCCAGAACGGCACGTTCCTGGGCAATGTAGCCTTCTACCGTTTCAAATCGCCACCGTCGACACTGCCGTGCAATTTATAGTAATGGTAAGTTAATATTGCGTTCATGAGTTCAGCCGCTGACATAGACGAGGTAATCGAGACGCGTTCTGACGGGGTGACTGTCCGGAAACTATTTGCAGCCGACGAGTTCCCGGTTCCTGCAATTCGATTCGAAATCGACTCGAGCCGCGACGAAGCGGTCACCGTCACTGTTTCTGAAGATATTCCCGAATCGTTTCCCATGGATGGTGTGGGGTTCCATCCAAACTACTACAGTGAGGATTGGACTGCGTTTCAAGATCATCACGTCGAGTTCACTCGAACGCTCTCTCCCGAGGAGACGCTCGTCACCGTGTACGGCATCCGTATCGGCGACGACTCCGAAGCGGGTCAGTTTCTGACCGACTCCACTACCGTCGACGTGGAAACGGACGACGAGAGGATTGAGGCGGCTGGCGATGCGGACGACCGAGAGAACGCTTTGGGTGGAACCGAAGCGGCGGGTAGCAACGAAGTCGACGACACCATGATCGATGAGATCATCACAGACGATCGGAATCAGGTCGTCAAAGACATGATATCCGGCGATTCGGACGCCGTCCCCGGTCTCGATGAGGATTCCGCCCCCGAAGAATCGGGCGTGGACGAACCGGCGGCGGACGATGCCGCTTCTGAGGCAGACGATGCCGACGATCTCGGTCTCGAGGACGACGACGGCACCGAGGAAACTGTGGAAACTGAAGAGACACAAGATGGCGACCAGGCACACTCCTCCGGCGTCGATCTCGACTTCGAGGAAGACGACATTCCGGGTCCGGAAGACGACGAGACGGAGTCGGTCGACGACCCTGAAGCTGAACTCGGTCTCGGACCCGAGACGAATTCCGAAACCGAATCCGACCGCGCTGATGCGATCGGCGACACAGAGACGACCCCTGAGGACGAACCCGAATCCGAATCAGTTGACGACGAATCCGAGTGCGAACCAGTCGACGGCGGCGAATCCGAGTCCGAAACGGCAGTGGGAGCGCCACCAGCAGATGGCGAGTCGCACTCCGTCAGCGCACAGCTCGCGGACGAAATCCGATCCGGATCCGTTAGCGAACGGGATCTCGAGATCCTCCGTTCCGAACTCGATATCGAAATGAACGGCCCGGATCTCGCGAGAGTCGACCACCTTCAATCGCGCGTCGAGGAAGTGGCCGCGTACTCGGGAGCGATCGAAGAGTTCCTCGAGGAGTACGGCACCGGCGAGCAGATTATCGAGCAGTTCAGGGCCGAACTCGAAGGGGTCGAATCCGAACTCGACTCGATGAAAGGACGCGTCGACGCCACCGAATCCGAACTCGACGAAGTCGTTTCGGACGTCGATCACGTCGAGTCCGAGACGGCGCTGTTCGGTGAGGAATTGAACTCGGCGACGGACCAACTCGACGAACTTTCCGAGGAAGTCACCGGCATCGATACTCGTTTCGAGGAACTGGAATCCGAAATGGGAGAGACCCACAGCGCCGTCGACGAACTCGAAGCAGACGTCGAAACGAACAGGTCCGACGTCGAGAAACTCGAGGCCGATATCGGTGACGTCGTCGAAGACGTCACAATCGTCGAAGAGTCCGTCGAGGACGTGGAAGGAACCGTCTCGAAGGTCGAACAAACCGTCGAAGACGTCGAAGATACCGTCACGACGGTCGAAGACACCGTTACAACCGTCGAAGAATCCGTCGAGGACGTGGAAGGAACCGTCTCGGAGGTCGAGCAAACCGTCGACGACGTCGAAGATAGCGTCTCGACCATCGAGGAGTCGGTCGACGACGTCGAATCGACAGTTGCGGAAGTCGAACAGTCAGTCGAAGACGTCGAAGGCGAAATCGAGACGCTCTCCGAAGACATCACCGAATTGAACGACTGGCGCGATCAGCTCGGCTCGATGTTCTCCAACTGAGCCGGGAGAACGACAAAACGCAACTCGTTTAGTTCTCGGTTGTCGATTTTGGGCCAATGGGCGAGACGATCCCGATCGCGATTCCTCGAAAAGGACGACCACTCGAGTCGGTACTGGACCGGTTGGCGACCCGACTTGGGGTCGGCAATCTCGCGGACGACGTCAGTTCGACGCTTCGTCACGAGAAGGCGCTCACGAAGGGCGCACTTTCGAGCGACTACGACGTATACCATCGTCTCGCAGACTACAGCACCGTCGACGATCCGACCGAACCGGAGTACACCCTGTTGCGCGACGACCGCGCGGGGAAACCGCGCCGGATCGTCTTCGATAGCGTCACGATCCCGCTCGAGGGCGTCGACGGCGTCCCGGACGGGACGTCGATACAACTGGTCGGACGGGAGGAACCGTTTCGCGCGCTTCGCACCCACGAATTCGCGCTCGGCTTCGACAGCGCTGACCTCGTCCTCGAGGAAGTCGTCGAGTTGCGTGCGGATCCGTTAGAGCGAATCGCCGATATCAACGCCCGGATCGACCCGTCAGATACCGACGTGCAAGTCGTCACCGGCCTCGGCGACACCGTCTATCACACGTTGATGGCGACCCCTGACGCGACGCCATCGTCCGAATCGATCGACCGTGGATTTCTCGAAGAGTACACCGGATCGCTGTGTATCGTCCCGCGATACGAACGACTCGTTCAGGCCGTACTCGGCACGGACGCGCTCGAAGGCATCAGCTTCGAGCATCCGGCTCCGTCGGTCGAAGAAGAGGCGGCCATCGCCAATGCGGGCGTGGGCGTCTATCTGACGGTCACCGGATCGACCGCTCGAGAGCACGGCCTCTTGCTCGGCGAACAACTCTTCCCGAGCGAGACGGTACTGATGGAAAACACCGCCGAAACGGACGAAATCATCGCTAGCGTTCGATCACTGCTGGCGGACGGCGAGGCAGAAACCGAACTCGCGGTCGGTCTCGGCGAGTAACGACGCAACTCGAGCCATACTGCACGTCTGAACCGGCAGAACCTCGTTCGTCACGTCGCGGGTTGGTCGTCGACGAGTCGACGTTCTTCCTCGTCGCGAATTATCGTGACTTCGCCGTCGCGAACGACGATATCGAGCAACGACGCGACGTCGTACTCGCTGTCGACCATCGCGTCGCCGCCGTCGACCTTCCGCATCGCGACGACGATATCGACGATGTTCGCACCGATGGACTCGAGCGCTTCGGTGATCGCTCGGAGCGTCCCGCCGGTGCTGAGCATGTCGTCGAGCAAGAGGACGTTGTCGTCCTCGTCAACGTCGTTGATGTACATCTCGCTCTTCGAGTAGCCCGTCTCCTGTGTAAGCGAGACTTCACCCTCGAGACCGTACTCGCGTTTGCGAATAACGACGAGCGGGATATCAGTCGCCAGCGAGACGGCGGTCGAGATGTGGATCCCCATCGCGGCCGGGGTGACGATTTTGTCGACGTTCTCGAGTTCCGCGGCGCGGACGATCCGGGTGACCACTTCTCGAAGCAGGCTGGGCTCGAGCACCGGAACGCAGTTACTGATCGGGTGGACGAGGTACTCGTAGTCGTCCTTCTCGATGATCGGCGCGTCGTGAACCGATCGCTCCAGTTTCTCCATGCCGATACTTCTTGTGGCGCGAATAAAAGCTATTGATTGGCTCTTGGTCCCTCGGTGGGGAGACGACGCTTCGACCGAAGAGCCGCGCCGTTCCTCGAGAAAAGAACCTATAAATGCGGGATTTGAGAGGTGAAAGACAACGCTTCATGTCTGAGGAAAGGGATGGTGAAATAGAGCTCGCGTACGAACTCGACGAAAAACCACCGTTATCCGAGGCGATTCCGCTCGGCATTCAACACGTCCTGGTGATGATCGTTCCCTCGACCGCAGTCGCGTTCCTCGTTGCAGGCGAAGTCGGTCTGGGGGCCGCAGATACGGGATATCTCGTCCAGATGGTCCTGCTGTTTTCGGGCCTCGCAACGATTATTCAAGCGTACACGATCGGACCGGTCGGCGCCAAACTCCCGATCGTCATGGGAACGAGCTTTACGTTCCTCGGAGCGGCTAGCGCAATCGGAAGTCAGCAGGGGTTGGCGGCCGTCTTCGGAGCGATATTGGTCACCGGAATCGTCGTCGAAGGGCTGATAGGCTGGCAGTTCAGGCGCATCGAGCCGTTTTTCCCGCCGCTGGTAACGGGGCTAATCGTGATCATCATCGGACTCTACCTCATTCCGACGGGAATGGAGTATTCCGCGGGTGGAGATCCGGGTGCAACGGACTTTGGCTCCGTACAGAACCTCGGGCTCGCGGGCCTCGTCTTGCTAATTGCAGTACTGTTCAATCTGTTTCTCGATGGAATGGCACGCATCCTTAGCGTCTTCATCGGAATCCTCGTCGGCTACGTCGTCGCCGTCGCATTCGGCGTCGTCGACTTTAGTCCGATCGGCGACGCGGCGTTGTTCGAAGTTCCAACACCGGGCGAGTTCGGGTACGCGTTCGATCCCGTTGCGATCGTTACGTTCGCGTTCCTGTTTCTCGTTTCCGCGATGGAGACGGTCGGTGACATGTCCGGAATCACCGCTGCGGAGGGACGCAACCCCGACGAAGAGGAGTTCCGCGGCGGAATATTTGCGGACGGGCTCATGAGTTCTATCGGCGCGATCTTCAGTTCGTTCCCGGTCACGTCGTTCTCCCAGAACGTCGGAATCGTCAACTTCACCGGGATCATGAGCAGACACGTCGTCGGGATCAGCGGTATCTTTCTCGCCATTATGGGCCTGAGCCCGATCGCCGGAGCAGTCGTTACGACGATTCCGGACGCGGTCTTCGGCGGCGCCGTCCTCGTGATGGTCGGCATGGTCGCGGCAAGCGGAATGCGATTGCTGTTCTTGAACGTACAGATGAACCGACGGAATATGGTCATCATTTCGACTGCCCTGGGTCTCGGTCTCGGCGTCGCGGTTGTCCCCGAAGCACTGCAGGGGCTTCCACAGGGTGCACAGACGTTCTTCGGCGAGGCGGTCATCATGACCGGACTCTCCGCGCTGCTTTTGAACACGTTCGTTCCGGGCGACTCGAGTCCGTTGTTCGACGACCCAGACGGCCCAACCGACCTTGGTGATTCTGAGGGGTCGGATCGGGACGGACCGAGCGGTGTCGACGACTGAACGAATCGTTCGAAATCGGGAGGCCCGCTCGAGGTGAGGTGCTCACCAATATTTAAGCGATTAGACGGTAACGGCTACTCGTGAAACGAATCATCAGTACGGACGACGCACCGGCGGCCGTCGGCGCGTACAGTCAGGCGACCACGAACGGTGACCTGGTCTTTACGGCAGGACAGATTCCGCTGACCCCGTCGGGCGAACTGCTCGACGACGAACCGATCGCCGAACAAACCGAGCAGAGTCTCACCAACGTCGAGGCGGTCTTAGCCGAGGAAGGCCTCGAGATGAACGACGTTCTCAAAGTCACCGTTCTTCTCGACGACATCGATACGTTCGACGAGATGAACGAGACGTACGCGGACTTTTTCGACGACGAACCGCCGGCTCGGAGCGCGTTTGAAGTGGCCAACCTTCCGAAAGGCGTCGGCATAGAAATCGAAGCGATCGCGACGAACAACTGAGATCGCGACGAACAATTGATTCGATTACGGGCGCGCGTCGTCGGTCTGCTCTCGGTACGCTTCGAGATCGAGTGCAATTTCGGACGCTTCCTCGCGAACTGCCTGTGCATCGATCGAACGCACTTCCCCGCCCTCGACGAGCACCTCGCCGTCGACCATCGTGAACTCGACATCGTCACCGTGGGCACCGAAGACGAGATGCGAAATCGGTTCGTGCAACGGCGTCGCCCGCGTTTTGTCGGTATCGATGCCGATAATATCCGCACGCCATCCAGGGCGAAGTTCGCCGAGTTTATCGAAACCGGCCGCCTCCGCGCCGGTTATCGTCGCCATTTCGAATATTTCCTCTGCGGGGATCGCAACCGGATCGAGTCGGTCGACTTTCTGGAGCAGGCTCGCCTGTCGCATCTCCGTGAACGGGTCGAGCGTATTGTTACACGGCGGGCCGTCGTTTCCGAGGGCAACCGGAATCCCGCGCTCGAGATAGTCCATAATCGGTGCGACGCCGCTCGCGAGTTTCATGTTCGAAGAGGGGCAGTAGGTGACGTGGGTTCCCGTCTCGGCGAGAATCTCCCGTTCGCGTTCGTTCGTCCAGACGCAGTGGGCCAGCACGACATCCTCGCCGGTAAGCCCGACCTCGTCTAACCACTCGATGTTTCGCATACCGGTGTCCGATTCGACCGTTTCGATCTCACCTCGGTTCTCGCTCGCGTGCGTGTGAATTCGAACACCGTCGTAGGCGTCCGCGAGCTCTCGAGCCCCTCGGAGACACTCCTCCGTACACGAGACTGCAAAGCGGGGAGTTACCGCGTAGCGAATTCGGTCGTCGAACGAGCCGTGGTACCGCTGAATCAGCCGTTCGGATTCCGCGAGCGCTTCCTCGGTTTCTTCGATCAGGCCTTCGGGCGAACGCTGGTCCATCATCACTTTCCCCAGAACCCCGCGGATTCCGCTCTCACCGGCGGCTTCGAACGCCCTGTCGGCGTGGTTTACCGATAGGTGGTCGATACAGGTCGTCGTCCCGCTCTCGATCATCTCGAGGTAGCCGAGTGTCGCCGCAATCCCCATCTCGTCGTCCGATAGCGACGCCTCCATAGGGAGGACGTACTCGAACAGCCACTCGAGAAGTTCCGAATCGTCGGCGATTCCCCGTCCCAGACTTTGCACCGAATGAATGTGACCGCCGACGAGCCCCGGTGCTAGAATATCGTGTTCGTGTTCCTCGAGATCCGGATACCGATCGCGGAGATCGCTTCGCTCCCCGACCGCAGCGATTTGGGATCCCTCGACGACGACCGCACCGTCGTCGAGTACGGATCTCGAGTCGGCGATAACCGTTCCGGAGAGTAGCATCTATCCCCAGAATTCGTTTCCAGGGTCAAAACGATTTGTTCTGTGCGGTGGGGCTGAGAATGGACGGACCTTCATCCTCGACCTATTCCCATTCTTCGGTATAGCGATATGAGATTTATCTGTCCGACATTGACCACAGGTATAGTGTCACCACCCGACCATAACGAACATGGAAACAATGACCAATACTAACTACGCGGTTAGAGCCCCTAACTAAGCAACGGCAGTTGAGAGGGACGAGACCGGTCATCCGATAGCTCACGTTATGAATCGACCTCGCTGAACCGAATTCGGACTCGAGACTCGAATCGACGAACTCCGAAGACGGTAGTCGCCCGATAGTGCCCGCATCGAACGAACTACCCGCAAAGACAAGCGGAGAATAGTTTGATCAGCTAGTGAAGTCGACTCGGTGTCAAGCGAGCGGTGTTCTCTGGTCATCAAGCGAAACCAGAGTTTTGCGGACATTGGAAATTCTGTCGGGAGGAAGCCCTGCCGATTTCGCAGGAACTTCTGACCGCGCCTAGCTCCGATTCGTTCACTCACGGAAAATAGAAAACCGTACGACGACCCTGAGGCGTTCGCGTAAACTCCGTGTTATGCTCGAGTAGAGGTAGGGGCACGTACTCCCCGCTCACGCTCACGTCCATAAAACGGCCGTTCGCCGGGTAAAAGATACCGTTAGTCCCACACTATTCAAGCGCACCTCTCAGGTGTGCTTCTATCGCTTGGTTGTTGCTTGCGTTCGAAGCCACAGTGTGATCTTCGAGCCAATCTAGAGTAGGGGCATCTCGCCCGTCCTGTGAACCGGCTCGAGTCGGATTCTGAGGTGGCGAACCAGGGGATAACGCACGCGGAGTGACTCAACACCGCTCTCGATAACGCACCATGTATTCGATTCGCCCGAGACTCGAGTCAGAACTGCAAACGGAACAAATACACCCAGTTCACCCGCATCTGAACTCGTTCTTGGGACGGACCGTATCCGGTGTTCGTTTGGAATCGACGACAGAGACAGTCGTCGAGTCGAAAAGCGTTAGTCACGACTCGAGCTCCCGATTTCCGCCAAAGCGAATACCCGGTCGAGGATAGCGCTCTCGGAGCCCAACGAGGAGCTGACTTCGACCGACGGAACGATACGTCTGTAGTCGTTCTAACAGCCCCTGAGTGCCCTGTGAAGCCGCTTTGTTGTTGGCCACGTCTAAGTCGTCGCTTTGACGCTGTGTTCCGCTCAAACCTGCCGGTTTTGACCCTTGATACTGATCTGTCCACCCGAAGCGTACTCTTATACAGTAATAAGCGACATCGAAGATATCGAAAAACAGAACACTTGATCTAGCGATTCAGATCGATGGACGAGACTGACTGAAGGGATCCACAGTGGACGATTCTCGAGATCGATCAACACACGGATTGAACGCGTTCACTAGCACCCCGAACCGTTCGAAAGGAGCGGAGAAAACACTCACCACAACTGCGTTTTGGCGGTATTTATTCTCTTTCCTCAGTACCGGAATGATGGTGAGACAAACAGGATAAGCGATCTGGTATGTGTGCCCTCTCGATTTGAGACGTACTGTTATTGGACGAAGTCAACGCTGAAATGCTCTATTTTTATCTTAAATTGTAGTATCTCAGGGCCTTCGTATCTTAAACTGTAGGGCTTCCTCTGACGCCTGGAGAGTCATGAGGTTCGAGATAAAATCCCTTAGCTCGAAATATGGGGTAGATTGAAGGTCCGGGAATCGAATGCGTTCAATATGGCGGAGTCCCCCGAAACAACTCGGAAATCTGTAAAGACGTACGTTCCCGAGTACCAGAAAGACGAGTGGAAATCCCACGCTGAAGAACTCGGAATGAGCCAAAGCGAATTTATTCGAACGATGGTTCAAGCCGGTCGAAAGGGGTTCGATTCCCCGATCGAGGAACCCCGTTCTGGGGCCGCTAACCCTGGGGGTAACGGCCTCGAAACACGGGTCCTAAATTTACTGTCTGCTGATACGTACTCGTGGGACCAACTCCTCGAGGCAGTAAGTGACAACATCGAAGACCGACTCGAGGAGACGCTCGAAGAACTGCAGGCCGAAAATCGAATTCGATACAGCGGTCGCCACGGTGGGTACACCACAACCGGTGATACGAATGGCAACTGAGGCCGAATCGGCAGAGTCCGTCAGCGATCCGATCGAGTATTTTCTCGACGACCAGCGATATCACGGCAAGAGCGACCGCACGCTCGAGGCCTACGAACGGGTTCTCCGGGAATTCGAGAGCTACGTCTGTTCGGAGTTCGACGGTGTCGAATCCCCGGGCGACGCCGACCGACGGGAGTGCATGGCCTGGATTCACTCCCTTCGCGGGCACCGGAAACCGAGTACGATCGCAACGTATGCGTCCTATCTCAACCGATTTTACGACTACATGAACCGGGTCGGAACGTTCGAAGATAATCCTATGGCGCTTGTTATGGAGGAAATGTCCGAATCCATCGATACGAACCCTACGCGGCGTGAGATCTCGATTTCGGAAATGCGCTCGTTCGTCGATTCGATCGGTCACCCGCTCGAGCGAGCCGTCCTCGTTACTCTCCTCAAAACGGGGATGCGTGTCGGCGAATGTTGCAACCTCGACGTTCGAGACCTCAATATCGACGTTTCGGCCCTCGAGTACGATCTCGAGCCGCGCGTACAACTCGAGCGCCGACCGGACTCGCTTTTCGTCTCCGCAGAACCGTCTCGAGGGACGAGTGTCAACGGGGAGGAACGAACGGCATCCAACAAACGGGAACGGGACACTATCATCCCCGTCGACGACGAGCTTCAGGGGGTTCTCATCGAGTGGCTCGCGATCCGTCCGGATAGTCGCTCTCCCGCGGAACCGCTCTTTCTCGATACCGGTGATTCCTGGGGGGAACGGCTCACTCCGTCGGATATTCGATATATCGTCGAGAAACACGCTCGAGAACGAGGCTGGTATCGCACGGGTGGTGGTGCAACCGAAAACGTGACTCCCCACTACTTCCGGCACTTTTTCACCACTCACCTGCGAGATCGGACTGGAGATCGTGGTGTTGTGAAGTACCTCCGCGGAGACGTCGCAAGCGACATCATCGACACCTACACCCATAACTGGGGTGATCAGGTTCGGGCGGTGTACGAATCGAATATTTACACACTTTCTTGATCGGTGTTTTCCATCGAATTCTACTAGAGAGAGTTATTTACTATGATTGTACTCAATATACACAGTCTTGAACCAGACAAATAAATCTTATTTCGCTATATCATTTTCTCGCCCCTGGGTGCCAAATAGATGCGAGAGATGATGCTCGATGTGACGTTCGTGCCTGAACTGTGGGATCCGAGCCTGAGCTCCACCTCTCCAGTGCGTTGATGCAAATTCCACAGCGGACCTCCGCGAACAGTCTACTCGAGTAGTCTCTGAACTCGGCTAGGTAGCGGCTCAATGCACAGCGTGGGTGTTCGTTACATCTATTTTTCAGACGTATTGAAAGAGTGGTGGACAATACTGATTCGGCATTTCAGAATCGCACGCTCAGCGCATGAAACAAACGGTGCTGTGACAGTGTCACCACTCGCAATCTGGGCGATCATAGGATGAACCGGGCGTCAGTCGGGTGGATCGAGACCATAGCACTGATTCGTCACGGTCAGAAACTGGTTCGCGTCCACACACGGCGCGTACGATCGATTCTCGCCATCGATGGCAATCTTCACGAGTAGGTCAATCAGCCGCCACACGTTATACAGGACGCACGCGAACGCGAAGTTGAAGAATCGGTAATCGCGCTCGGTCGAGGTGGTTCGAACCATGAAGTGTTTCTGTTTCTTGAAGCCGTTCTCGATACCCCAACGGTGACGATACCATCGGATGAGTCGCTCGATCATGTGGACGAACGCCTTCCCGTCCATCTGCTGATCGTCGGCGTCATGGGCGGTGACGTACGGGTGGTTCGTCTCGAACACCACGGTTCCGGTCGTATCTACGTCTCCGCCCTGCGCCTTCTGCTTACGCTCTTCCACTTCTTCTTCGCGCTGGATATCCGTGAGCAACCGCGAGAACGACAGCCCTTCACTCGGCTCGCCTTCCACGTCCTCGAACTCCCAGTCGCCGCACATCTCCTCCCACGCTTCTGACAGTCCCTCGCCCTCATCCTTGTCGTCCGAACTCAAGCGCTTCGGAAGATAGATCTGCTTGTGCGTGGGCGTACCGTCGCCCGGCCCCTCCTCAGTGACGTGAAAGCGCTTACCGTTACGATACATCCACGCGATGGTGTCAGCTTTGTCGCTGTTGGTGAAGATGCGCGTCGGGTTCAGGTAGTGGACGTCGTACTCTTCGCAGGTGTTCTTGACGGGTTTGCTATCGAACTCACGGTCCATCATCACGAGGTCGATATCGGCCATCTCGGTCGCCTGCGACAGGAGTTCCTCGACGATCTCATCCTTCGACTGACCGCGTACGCGCGGGATGACGTCGAGAACCAGCGGGATGTTCATCCCGACGATCTTACACACTGCCCACTGGTAGTACTCGTTGCCGTCTTTGTACCCGAGGATATCGTCTTCGTGGTCCTCTACGTCACCAGTGAATGGGAACCCCTTGGTCACGTCGATGGCTGCCCAGAGTTTCCCAGTGAATTCGCCGTGCTGGCGGGCACGGTCGATCAGCATCTGTGTAGTGTTTCGCAGCATCGAACGGATGTCGGCGACTGAGAGCTTCTCGATCTGGTAGCGGTGGGTCGATCCCGACGGAACTCTGTCACGGGTCGTATCGAGAAAGAACGAGGCCGGGCCACTCGCGGCATACATGTCCTCGCGCATCCCCATGTAGGCGTGCTGTTCCCAGAAGGTGTTCTCGTGAATCTGCCAGTTTCGACCGCGGTCGAGCGCGAACGCGTCGGTCACGAACGGCTTGGCCTGCTGCCACACTTCGTCGGTTTTCTCGGCGACGAGTTGATGTTCGGGAGGATCATCGGCGTTTGGTTTATCCGGTTCGTCGCTGCCGATCCGATCAGGGAGTGAAATTTCGCAGGCATGCGCGGCTGTGACGATGCTGTCAGCACACTCCTGTGTGGCGTCACGCAGTGCCGCGCTGAAACGTTCATTCCACGCCCGCCAGAACGTCGATTGATTCGGGAGCGTCTTGAAGCCGAGATTCTGGCGGAGCGAGGGATTCGCTCGAAGGTGGTCGTGGAGCGCGGTCTCGTCCCAGCCGTTGATTTCTTTGATGATGGACGCTCGGACGTGTGTCGCCATCGGATACGGTCCCAAATATGGCGCTAACGAATCGTGTGTGGCGAATGTAATATAGTCAATTGGGAGACGGCAAACCAACGTCTCGATGTCAGCGTAGTCCTCGCAATGCTCACACTGCGACTGTGCGATGGTGGCGACATCCGAAATGAATCCGCTGAGAGCGTCGCTTGCTCTTTCTGGTTCTGAGGTGAAAAAGTGGAGCTGTCCGCGGTGATCGGTGAACTCCCCGGTGAGAGTCGATGTATCTGTCTTCGCGCTGTGGTTCGGTCGGTCTACGACCGTCGACTTCGTATTGATGCGTGTATCCATGATGGCTGAATTCAATGCAGATTCTGTGTCTAGAGCATGCGTGTGCCACAATTTTCCTTGATTGATCCACTTAGTTACATTATTTCATTTTATCCATGAACGTTCTTCTCTGGGTTGCTCACAGATGAGGCGTATCATTTAAAACAAAACTGATGAGTATTGGAGAGAGAGACCAGACATATATTGTTTACAGGCTTTGCCGCAGGTACTCACCTGTGAGCGAGTCATCCGACTCTGCAAGTCGTTCTGGTGTCCCTTCGAAAATCACTTCGCCACCTCGAATCCCCCCGCCGGGTCCGAGATCGATAACCCAGTCGGCCTGTTTAACGATATCGAGATTGTGTTCGATGACGATGACTGTATTACCATCTTCGACGAGAGTATCCAGCACTGTTATGAGCTGGTCGATGTCTGCCATGTGAAGGCCGACAGTCGGTTCGTCAAGGATGTAGACGCCATCCGAGTTGCCGAGTTCACTTGCGAGTTTGATGCGTTGGCGTTCCCCACCGGATAAACTGGTCAACGATTGTCCGAGAGGCAGGTATCCTAGTCCGACCTCTTCTAACGTCGTGAGCGTCTCCTGGATGGTGGGATCTTCGAAGAATGCGGCTGCCTCCGAAACGGTCATTGCCATCACCGCAGCGATCGTTCTCCCCCGTAATCGGTACTCCAGTGCCTCGTCACTATATCGTGTCCCGTCACAGACTTCACACGTGGATTCGATGGGATCGAGGAACGCCATATCAGTGTACGTGAATCCACGGCCATCACACGCAGGACAGCCACCAGTCGAATTGAAGCTGAAGAGTGACGTACTCACCTCGTTCGCTCTAGAAAACTTCTCACGGATGCTATCCATCATCCCACTGTATGTTGCAGGGACCGACCGAATTGATGTGCTTATTGCGTCCTGATCAATGTACACAGTATCGTCGTGTTGTTCACGGAACGTCTCGATGAGTGAACTTTTTCCTGCGCCGCTCACACCTGTGACCACGGAAAGTACCTCCCGAGGAATTGTGACGGTGATATCCTGTAAGTTGTTCCGAGTCGCGTGTTCGATGGGTAACTGGCCAGTCGGTGATCGAAACGATGATTTGATCGATCGGGTCTTCCGGAGTTCGTTTCCAGTGGGTGTGTCCGTTCGTTGAAGTCCCTCGATGCTACCTTCGTGCAGAATCTTCCCCCCGTTTTGCCCGGCTCCGGGACCGAGATCCACAATATGGTCTGCTGCGTTTACCACGGTCGGATCGTGTTCAACGACCAGTACAGTGTTACCATCATCTCGGAGTTCGTAGAGCAGTTCGACGAGATCCCCAACGTCGTGTGAGTGAAGACCGACAGTTGGCTCGTCAAAGATGTAGATAAGGCCTGTGAGACCACTACCAAGTTGTTTTACGATTTTCAACCGCTGTGATTCGCCGCCGGACAGTGTTTCAGTCTCCCGATTCAGCGTCAGGTAGCCGAGCCCGACGGACTCAAGGTGTGTTAATCGGGAAACTATCGCGTCTACCAGAGGGTTTGCATCGGGCTCCTCGAGTGCTTCCAGTACCTGCCTCAACTCGGCAACTGGCATCTCGGAAAGGTCCGCGATATTGTAGCCGTCGATCCGGCTCCGTAATGCGTCCTGATTGAGTCGTGCGCCGTCACAGACTGGACACTCGCTCTGAGAGACGAGCTGTGCAACCTCCTCTTGAAGAGTCTCGCTCAGATCATTGATGTCCCGGTTGATGTATAACCGCCGGAACTTCTCGACGAGCCCCTCGTAATCGCGTTCTGTGGTCCCTCCCTTTGTGGAGAACTCCACTGTAGTATCCGTACCGTACAGCAGAGTATCCCATTCATCTTCCGTGTACTCTTTCAGTTTCTTGTCGTTGTCAAAGAGTCCCGAATTCGTGTAGATTTTCCACTGGTATTTTCCGACCGCGAACTGCGAGAAGTTGATCGCCCCTTCGTTCAGTGATTTCGACGTGTCGAGAAATGCGTTCAGATCAAGTGATTGGGCTTTTCCCAACCCATCGCACTCCGTACACATCCCATCTGGATCATTAAACGAGAAGGCGTTCGAATAGCCAACAGAGGGAGTACCGAATCGGGAATACAACAACCGCAAAAAGGAATGAATATCGGTATACGTTCCCACGGTAGATCGAGCATTGCCGTGTATTCGTTGCTGGTCCATGATGATTGCAGTGGACAGGTTCCTCAGTTCGTCCGCTTCCGGCTGTCCGTAGGTTGGCAACCGGTTACGCACGAACGGTCTGAACGTGTCGTTCAACTGCCGTTGGGCTTCTGCCGCGATCGTATCGAACACCAACGAGGACTTCCCGGCACCCGACACGCCGGTAAATACGGTCAACTTCCGCTTTGGGATATCGACTGATACATCTTTCAGATTGTTCTCTCGTGCTCCGACGACCGATATGTACTCCGGACGAGCACACGTGAGGTTTCGTTCTGTCATTTCGTGTGTATTGTGGTTATTTCGGCCTGGCATCCGTCGCTCGTTTCATCAACACCGTCGCAACACTACAGAGAATCAGCGTGAATACGGATAGTCCGAGAATCGACGGTCCAAGGACGCTCCAGTCCCAGCCGTCGAGCATGAGTACTCGAATGGCATCGACACCGTACGTCACCGGGTTCAGTACGCTGATTGCCTGAATCCAGTTCGGTAAGAGGTCTTCCGGGAGAAATGCGGTACTCACGAACAACAAGGGTAACGCGAAAAAATTTGTCGTAATGATTGTCGCATCTTCGTTCTGCGTCAAGAGCGCGATTATATTCGAAAGCGCCGCAAACCCGAGACTAAAGACGACGCTGAGAGCGATAATTCCGACTACCCCGAGAATTCCTGTCTGGACGGTCGCACCGAGAACGAGGGCGACAACGAGGATGATGACAACCTGTATGATCGTTAGTACTGACTCGGCAATCGTCTTCCCGAGGAACATCGATGCCCTGTTCGTCGGCGACGCGAGCATCTTGTTGAACACACCTTCACGCATATCGTAGACGAGGTTGATTCCCGAGTTTGATGCGGAGAACAACGCGACAAGGACGACGACCGCTGGTGCGAAGAATTCGACGTAATTCACGTCTTCGAAGCCGGGAAGGCGCGTAATCGACTCGAACACCTGTGTGAATAGTACCAACCACACGATCGGCTGAACGAGGCTAAAGAACAGCACGTAGGGGTTTCGGAGGTTCTTCGTCGACCACCGTTTGAACGAGGACCAAGTGTCGGAGAGAAGCCACGACCGCAAGGTGTGGCTCCTCCCGGGAGTCTGATTCTCGCAGGTCATTGATCTGTCCTCACTCCGGAAACGTTTGCAGGTACTCGGTCACTCGAATCAGGGGGATCGTTGCTCGCGTCGTCGAGTGTCTGCCCCGTCAATTCCAGAAAAACATCGTCAAGTGACGGTGACCGGACGCTGAACTCCGTGACAGTCGCGCCGGCATCGTTCAACGCGGACAGTACGTCGGGACCAATTCGTCGTGCATACGGCGAGGAGATGACGACGCCGGTGGCGGTGGTACCGACTGAATCGGAGTCGGTGAGGATCTCCGATCGTCTAATCTCGTCCTCGGCCTCCGTCGGTCCGAATTGAGACGCTAGGTCGAGTGTGATCTCGAGGGCTTCACCGCCCACAGCGGATTTGAGTGAGTCGGGAGCGTCAACTGTCACGAGTTCGCCGTCGTTGATCACGCCGAGCTTCGAACAGAGATAGTCAGCTTCTTCTAGGTTCTGAGTCGTCAAGAAGATCGTCGTCCCGTCATCGTTGATTCGTTCGAAGTACTCCCAAAGCCGCAGGCGCGATCTTGGATCGAGACCTGTGGTCGGCTCGTCGAGGAACAGGAGCGTTGGCTCGTGGACGAGACTTGTTGCGATGTCGAGGCGTTTTTTCATTCCACCCGAGAACGTTTCGGCTTGCTTGTCCGCGACCTCCTCCAGTTCAACGAGATCGAGAAGTTCCCGAACACGCTCATCTCGCTGCGATTTCGGGACGTGGTATAGTTCACAGGCGAGCACAAGATTCTCTCGAGCAGTGAGCTGTGGATCGACGCTGGTCTCTTGGGACGTGTACCCCACCGAGGCTCGAATCGCCCGGGGGCTTTCATTGCTGTCAAACCCGTTTATGACAACTTCTCCCGAAGTCGGCTGTAAGAGCGTTATGAGCATTTTGATGGTCGTTGTTTTTCCGGCTCCGTTCGGCCCGAGGAATCCGAAGAACTCTCCAGCGGGAACGGTGAAACCCACGCTCCGGACCGCTTCAGTCCCATCTGAATACGTAAGTGAGAGGTTTCGAACCACGATAGCCTCACGTTCCAAACCAGCCGAGGTTGCGGTCATCGGAGTCTAGATCGTCTCTCGAGGAGACTTTCCCCCATTTGAGCCCGTACCGACGAATGAGCCGTAGGTGCAGTTGAGCTCTTCCACCTCGGAGTTCGGAGGTAGTTTGTTCTCGAGTTGACGCCGTCTATGCGTTCTAAAGGGGTTCTATCTATAGAAGTGATGTCCTCACTAACGTTCCTCCCGCGGTGTTCTAATTTAGTCATGTGACTAAACATTGGTTGACGAGATGATAACTGTTCCGGTCGTGTGGTCCACATTCGGATTACATGATTCCAGCCGAATATACCGAAGCCACTACGAACAGATACTGTGAACCTGTTCATCAAGTTCGGTATCGCTGCGCTGTGCTCCCTAATCGGTGTTCGCTCTCAAAATTCCGGAACCCCTGTACGTTCCGTCGAACGGGACAGCCGGGATTGATACGAAGGGTGTGGCTGACTCCGCTAACGAGTACCGATAGAACACCACCTTCAATCTGTTCCGGTAACAAGCAGACGCATGGAGAACCCTGGAAACTACCCAGATTTCGATGATCCATACTGGGATGACGTCCCAACGGACAAGGTATTACTTGAAGCAACCGTCTGGGTACTCGCAGAACAGGGGCATCAGGGCCTGACAATTCGACGTGTAGCTGGTCGCGCGGGGCTTAATCGTGGTCTTATTCACTATTATTTCGATTCGAAACACGATCTATTATTATCATTACTCGATCACATTCTCGAAGGGATGGAAACATTTCTCCAGCTTGACAACGAGACACCACCAGTCGAGCAACTCTGGAGCGTGCTCGAATTTCTCGCATTCGGACCCGATGGAATCGAGGATAAGGGGCGTCACTATAACGAAGCGATCATACAATTGCATGTTCTGGCCCCGTACGATCCCGAAATTCGCCAGCGACTCACACGAAATTACCAGTTTACGATCGACCTGTTAAGAAGTATCGTTGAACGTGGAATCGATGAAGGGGTTTTTCAGCCAGTCGATTCGGAACAGCTGGCCGTGTTTTTGATCTCAACAATTAATGGAGCTCGCCATGCCGACCTCACACTCGACACCGACACGAGACGTGAAGCGGTTTTACAGCACCTGAAGCGAGTGATTCCAATGGCACCAGAAAATGAGTTCTGAGCATAATCTCCCAGCCAATGACGTTCTCTCAGTCACACCCAGAAATTGACCTCCGGCAGATGGATTTCTCATACACGGTAGATGCCGAAACCAATCCCGACAGTCTAAATTTCGAGGATATCTATGCATTACTAATCGATCTAGCCGCCCTCAGGTAGTCTAGGGAGCAGAAAATCGCATCGTAGAATATGACCGAATTAGCCTACGCAATCGGGTTAGTGTGTCGCAGTTCGGACGTCCCCAACATTGAAAATATCCTCTTGCAGTCCGTTCCCCTCGCAGTCGTCGTTTGGACACTCGTAGTGCCAGCCATCACGCGTCGCTTCGCCCTCGCTAAATCGGTCACCGCAAACGTGACAGCAAAGTTGTGACTTCTTGCACGAGTCCCGGTGCAGTTCGAGCGCAAGTTCAGTCTGAAACGACTGATTACAGTTACGACAGGTGTGCATGTTTTGTCAGACGGCAGCATCCGTAAAAACTGCTTGGGTTCTCTTATTCTACACGAGCGGCTCTGGTCGGCGTCCTTTCTATCGATTCAATTCCACGAACGCAAACGAACGACGAGAGGAGTCCTCGAATTCGAAACCCTCGTTTTCCGTCTCTCGAAAGCGATACGCGAGCGCGATCTCGTCCGAAGTTGGTGTCTGAAATCAGTTACGTCCTATGTCACGACCGGTCAGTCTTCCGGTCTACTCGTCCTGACCGAGAATGCCTCGTTCGGTCATCTTGGCCGGATCGAGAACCTCGTCAGCCTCATCCTCGGTGAGGTACTCCTTCTCGAGGGCGACTTCCCGAACGGTTTTGTCCTCCTTGAGCGCCGTTTTGGCGACTTCGCTCGCCTTGTCGTAGCCGATGTGGACGTTGAGCGACGTTGCGAGCGCCATCGATTCGAGCACTGCCGACTCACAGTGGTCGCGGTTCGCTTCGAGCGGGTCGACGAACCGGTCCGCGAAGATCGAACTCGAGTTCGCGATCAGTTCCGCGGACTCGAGGAAGTTGTGTGCGAGAACGGGCTTGTAAAGGTTGAGATCGATCTGGCCTTCGGCGGCTGCCGAGGAGACCGCGGCGTCGTTCCCGATGACCTGTTTGTGGACTTGGTTGACAGCCTCGGCGACGACGGGGTTGATCTTGCCGGGCATGATCGAGGAGCCCGGTTGGTTCTCCGGTTGTTCGAGTTCGCCGAGTCCGTTTCGGGGCCCCGACGCGAGCAGTCGAAGGTCGTTCGCGATCTTGTTGAGCGAACCGGCGACGACGCGAAGTGCGCCGTGGGCCTCGGACATCGCGTCGTGGGCGGCTTGGGCTTCGAAGTGGTTGTCAGCCTCTCGGAACTGGACGCCCGTCTCTTTTGTGATGTACTCCGCCGCGCGGCTGGGGAACTCCTCGTGGGTGTTCAGTCCGGTTCCGGTCGCGGTTCCGCCGAGTGCGAGCTCCGAAAGGTGATCGCGAACCTTGTCGACGCGGGAGAGGCCTTTCTGGACCTGGGCCCGGTAGCCGCCGAACTCCTGTCCCAGCGTGACCGGCGTGGCATCCTGGAGGTGCGTTCGACCGGTCTTGACGACGTTGTCGAACTCGTCTTCTTTCCGCTCGAGGGACTCACGGAGCGTATCGAGCGCCGGGATGACGTCCTTTTCGACGGCCTCGAGGGAAGCGACGTGCATGGCCGTGGGGATCACGTCGTTGCTCGACTGACCGTAGTTGACGTGGTCGTTCGGGTGGACGACGCGGTCACCGACCTCCGCGCCCATGATTTCGGCGGCACGGTTCGCGATAACCTCGTTCGCGTTCATGTTGGAGGACGTTCCCGACCCGGTCTGAAAGACGTCGACGGGGAATTGGTCGTCGTGTTCGCCCGCGATGACTTCGTCGGCCGCTTCGATAATCGACTCCGCGATTTCGTCGTCGACGAGTCCGAGGTCTCGATTCGCCTGCGCGGCGGCCTTCTTGACGATGCCGAGAGCTCGAACGAACCGGCGTCCGAACGAGATTCCCGAGATGGGGAAGTTCTGGATCGCCCGCTGGGTCTGTGCGCCCCAGTAGGCGTCTTTCGGAACCTGCATTTCGCCGAGACTGTCCTCCTCGATGCGGAACTCGTCATCCTCTGCCATACGCGGAGTGTGTCGGTGAGTCAGGTAAAAGCCACCGAAAGGGCGACGCCAATAGTCGGAACTGACGTAAGATCGCGCACGACGATCGGTCGGAAAAAGCGGTCCGAGGGTATACGGACCGATCAGGTGAAGTCTACGGTCAGCCCGAGATCGTCGTCTTGGGCTCGCTCACGTAGCGTCCGCTGGAGTTGTTTTCGACTGGTTACGTTCACGTCTCGAGCGTCCTCGAGGTCAAGGTCGTAGATCGTGGGTGCGGTCATCGAGAACGAACTGGAACTCGCGGTATCGACGACGACCGAGGCGAGGCCGAGTCGACGCTGAAAGACCGACCGGCGCGTCGAAACCGTCTGGATACGGTAATAGGGGATAACGGTCGTTCGACGCCGCCAGAAGCCGCGCCGAACCACGAGGTGATCCTCGCCGACGAAATACTGGATGTTGACGTAGCGCAAGTGTGCCGCGGGCGGAACGGCGACGAACACGATCGCGGAGAGGTACCACTGCTCGAGCGTCGTCGCCAGCGAGACGCCGAACGCGATGGCAACGATCACCCCCGCAATGATCGAGTATCGAGCGAGGTACCGTCTGCGAGCCAGCTCCGGTGGACTGAGGAATTTTGGAGTCTCGGCCCCCGTTAGCCGTTCGGCAAATTCGTAGACTCGTGCCTTCTGTGCGAGCGGAACGGCGGACTGACTGCCGCTACTGCTTTCCGGGCCGTACCCTGCCGTCTCGATCCACATTCCTGCGTAGTCGATCAGGCGCTGTAGCGGGTTGTCGGTCACGGTGACCGACTGGATCTTTTCGGCCGGGATCGAGCCGCTATAGCGCTGTACCAATCCGCGTTCGTAGACGAAGTCTTGGCCCGCACGGCTGAGTTTGAAGCCGTAGTACGTTGCGAACGTGTAGGCGACGCTCACGAGATACGTGACCGCAACGGCGTAGACGAACGAAACGGCCGTCAAAATACCGTAATCTCCCGCAGTTCCCGTCTCGAGATTTTCCGGCCCGCCAACCGGTTGTGCCACGGTCAGTAAGTGGTTGATCACTGGGTCGATAGCGATGAAGACGAAAAACAGGAGCGCTGCGCCCACTGCTGGACGGAACGACGTGAACGAGTACAACAACAGCTCTCGAGCCTCGAGATCGAACAGCGATTTTTCCCGTTCGGCGTGGTCCCGTCGCTGAGTGGCTGTCGAAGTCGATACGGGGTCGGCTGACGGCTCCCCACCTCGACCATCTACACTCTCGTCGCGGTGTTCAATCGGATCTCCCGCTTCGTTTCGGTCCCGAACGGACTCTGAATCGGCCGCTGGAACGTCCTCGAGGTCGTCCGTCGAAGACTTCGATCGCGTTTCCGTCGCTTCCGCAGTTCGGCGACGAATCTCCCGCTGAAGCCGGTTTGCTTCTTCCTCGCTGACGAAGTTCAGGACGGCTTCCGTATTGCCGCCGCCTGCGGTTTCAATCGAGACGACGGCGAGACCGAGGAGCCGTTGTAGAATGCCGACCCGAACGTCGACGTTCTGAATTCGCCTGTAGGGGATTTCTCGGGACCGCCTCGAGAAAACGCCCGAGGAAACGTCAAACGTAGTGTCAGTGATCTCGTACTCGAACCGAAAGTAGTAGACGATTCCGTAGGTCCCACCGAGGAGGAACCCGAGCGGGACGGCGACGGTCATCCAGGCGCCCGAAACGAAGTCGACGAAGGCGGCAAGCCCGGTGACGACTGTAAGGGCGATAAATAACCCCGCGAGCGCACGCCGGAGTGCCAGTGTGACGGCACTCAGTGGGTGAAGTCGATTCATACGGCGTCGTCCGTATCGCTCTCGACGGCCAGTTCTCGAAGCGTATCCTGTAGACTTCGGGCGCGATCGGGTGTCAATCCGGGAACGCGGACGTCCGCGTTTCGCGATCCTGCAGTGTAGACGACGACGCTCGAGAGACCGAGTGCGCGCTCGATGGGCCCGAACTGCGTATCGACGTGCTGGACTCGGACGAACGGCACCGCGGTCTCGACGAACGTCACGACGCCACGTTCCAGATAGAGGGCGTCGTCTTGCAGTTCGAACTGCCAGACCTGATAGAGCCGAACCGCGTAGGCGATTCCGAGGATTGCGGCGACTGCGACCACCGCGGCGATCACCTCCATCGGAACGTCGACGACTATTCGATCAACACCAACGAGCACCGCGCCGAAAATCGCTGCGACGATCGCTCCTTGAGCGATCCACAGCAGCCGAATACGGGAATTGAGCGACTCCATGTCAGTATCGTATTAGCTCTGGACGATAAATGTGGGGTTATCTCGATGGCTTACGATGCGTCTTCGTACTCTTCGGGCGTGTACGTCGACAACTCGAGGGCGTGAATATCGGTCGTCATGTGGCCGTCGAGTGCGTCGTACACTTTCTGGTGCTGTTGGACGAGGGGAACTCCGTCGAACGCGGGGGAGACGACCGTCGCAGCGAGGTGGTCATCGTCGTGTTTTCCTCTCGCGCGCGTGACCGTAGCGTCTGCGTCTTCGAGTTCCGATTCGATGAGGTCTTCGACGTCTGCCGGGTTCATATCGTCTCTTTTGGTACCTCGATGCAAAAGCGACGCGGTACAGCGCTGTCGACGAGTACATCTAGAAACAACCGAGTTGGAACCGGCCAGCAAGTGAGCCGAGGCGGCGAACGGCGGGTGATCCACGCCGTTTAAGCCGGTCGACTTCGCGGTAGTGGATATGTCCCTTGCGAGCGAGACGCGTCGAGCCGCCGAGGCCCACCCGTTTCTGATCTCCGCTCTGCGGGCGGGTATCGTCAACTACACCGCTGGCGCACGCTTTCTCGAGGTCGACGGCGAAACGGACGCCGTCGCGACGGCGCTTCGCCGATACGCCGAGGACCTTCCCGAATTCGGGAATCAATCGCGAACCGTCCGCGTTACGATGGAAAGCGGTATCGGACCCCTCGAACACCCTTCAGAAGGCAGAGGCGAAGCCGACGAGTTGCTTACCGTCGGTGGATCGTCGTTCGGGCCGTCCGGTGACGGGTTTACGGCTATTCTGGTCGCTGGCGATATCGCCCCATCGTCGCTGGCTACTGGTCTTCAGGCGCTCGCTCTCGAGGAAATCGCGACCGAAGCGGCCGGTATTTGCGACGGAACGATGATCGTCGTCGTCGAACGGTTGGACGGCGCAAACGCCGTTCGTGCGATCGAGCGGGTGCTCGCAGAGGCGACGACACCACCCCGCGATACCGCCGCACCTTAGTAACGCTCGCGTTCGACGACCCACAACGTGGTAGCGCTAGTCGCACCGATTACGAGCAGTACTATCAGCGAGTTGAATCCGACGGTGACCCCGAACCTCGCGAAGCTGAGACCGATCACCACTGCACCGACGCTTCCGCCGAGATAACACAGCGACCGGAGCCCGCCGATCATCGCACCGGTGTACCGTTCGGAGCATGCGCTTGCGTGACTGTTGATAACACGATCGCGCGCAGGGAGGATGCTATTGAGGCCGAGACTGAACACGGCGAGCGTTGCGAGAACGCGGGATAACGAGGAGACAAACGACAGAACCGCGAGCGCGACTGCAGCGGTTAGGAACCCCGAAACGAGAATCGGAACGGCTCCGACCCGGTCTCTGAAAACGCCGCCGAACAGCGCGGCGACCGCACCGATTCCAAATATTCCCCCCGCATAGAGGCCGCCGAGCGTCAGCGTGAGCGACGTCGTTTCGATGAGATATAGCGGGAGAATTGCCAGGAGCGAGTTCGACGTCGTCGTGAATGCCGTTCCAAACGCGACGACGAGGAGCGTGTTGGCCGAAAACAAGTGTTCGCGGAACGTCGCGAACGCCCGTCGTGCCGTCGGAATTCGCTTCGCTTTCGGACGAGTCCGGACCGAAGCTGGGTTCGTGAAATAACACAGGAAAACGAGCGGAACCGGGACGAAAGCGAGCAACAGTGGGACCGTATAGACATCGTACGTCCTGAGGAGCAACGCGACGGCGACTGGACCGACGACGTATCCCAGCGGATTCGCGGCGGTGAGTATTCCCAGCGCGGTTCCCTCCGTTCTGTCGGGAACTGTGCGAGCGACTGCGATTTGACTGACAGTTCGGTAACTTCCGATTCCGGATCCGACAACGAAAACGGCGACGAAAACGTGAACGTAACTACTGGCGACCGCGAGCGAGCCGAGGGTAACGCTGGTCGCGAGAATACTACCCACGATAACGTTTCCGGGACCGAGCCGATCAGCGAGGAATCCGGCAGGAAACTGGCTGAGTGCGTATCCGCTAAAAAACGCGCCAAAGAGAACGCTGACCCCAGTGTACGTCGTCTCAGTCACCTCGAGAAAATCGGGGAGAGAGATCGAGAACGTAATGCGATAAACGCTGAGTACGAACCAGATTCCGGAAAGGAGGGCGACGCCAACGAATGCCGATGGAACGGTTTCAGATCCGAACCCGTTCAAGGGCGAACCGTCGTCTCCGGTACGGTCGCCGACCGGCTTCTTTTCATCCATTGGAGCATATGGCATTCGAGTAACAGATAATAGTTTCTATCCTGTTACTATACCGTCTTATTCTCCGCGGAAAATGTGGCCACCATTTACGACGAACGAGTCCACTCGAGCCCCTGTTGGCGAGGATTCCTTCGGGATGGCGATACCCCACAGCGTGGGCGAAGTCGCACCCTATCCAACGCTTTAACTTCGATCCGTGGTTACTGGAACGTAATGACCCTGCGTATAACGAACACGTTGACGGGCGATTCCGAGCCGTTCGAGCCACAGGACCCCGATAACGTCTTGCTCTACTACTGTGGCCTGACAGTTTCGGACCCGCCCCACCTCGGACACGCGCGCTCGTGGGTGCACGTGGACGTGATGCACCGCTGGCTCGAGTATCTCGGCTACGACGTCCGTCACGTCGAGAACTTCACCGACGTGAACGAGAAAATTGCCGCTCGCGTGGGCGAAGACGACCTCGGCGAGAGCGAAGCGGAAGTCGCTCGGACGTACATCGAGCGGACGATTTCGGATATGCGATCGCTAAACCTCCTGCGAGCGGAAGTCTACCCTCGGGTCTCCGAACACGTTCCGGAAATCATCGACCTCGTCGAGACGCTCATCGAGAAGGGGTACGCGTACGAATCGAACGGGTCGGTCTACTTCGACGTGACGCAGTTCGAAGAGTACGGCAAACTCTCGAATCAAAATCTCGAGGAGATCGAAGAACAGGGCGAACCTGACGAACGAAGCGAGAAGCGCCATCCGGCTGATTTCGCGCTCTGGAAGGCCGGCGGCGTCGATCCGGACGCGATCGAGGAACACCGCCACGAGGGAGTCGCGGGCGAACCGCCCGAGGGGCTGACGTGGGACTCCCCCTGGGAAGAGGGCCGTCCCGGGTGGCACATCGAATGTTCGGCGATGAGCATGACCCACCTCGGCGAGACGCTCGACATTCACGTCGGCGGGCGCGACCTCGTCTTTCCACACCACGAAAACGAGATTGCCCAATCCGAGGCGGCGACCGACCACCAGTTCGCCAACTACTGGCTCCACTGCGAGCTGTTCCAGATGGACGACGAGAAGATGTCCTCGAGCCTGGGCAACTTCGTCACGGTCGACGAGGCGGTCGATGCGTGGGGAACGAACGCGCTCCGAACGTTCCTCACCGCGGGGTCGTACAACAGCAAACAGCTGTACTCCGACGAGACGATCGCCGAGGCCAGAGAGCGCTGGGATCGACTCGAGCGGGCCTACGAGACCGCCGTCGACGCCGTCGATTCGCCCGATGCGAAAACGAAAGCCGAAGACGACGAGCTTCGTACCGCGGTCGACGACGCTCGAGACGCGTTTACGGCGGCGATGAACGACGATTTCAACACGCGCGAAGCGCAGTCGGCGTTGCTCGAAGTCGCGACGGCGATCAACCGGCACGCGGATACGGCCGGGACTGCCGACGGCGATGTCGAATCATTCGATTATCGAGGACTTCGCCGGGCCGTCGACACGCTCGAAGAGTTCGGTGGCGTTCTCGGCCTCTCCTTCGACGGCGAGACGACCGGATCCGCCGAGCTCGCCGGGGACGTCGTCGAACTGGTGCTCGACATCCGCGAAGAAGAACGCGGCCGGGGGAACTACGACCGCGCCGACGAGTTGCGGGACGAGCTCGAGGCGCTCGGCGTGGAAGTTCAGGACACCGACGAGGGGGCGACCTACCGAATAGAAACCGACGAATAACGCGAGTTGTCAGCTGGATACAGGCTAGTAAGAACGGAATACACCGATCCGCGTCCGGGAGGGCACACGATACTTTTACTCGCCGAGGAAGTGCCCAGACAGTATGGACCGACGAGTATTCCTCGCAACCGTCGGGGTCGGGGGCGCGGGACTCACTGCGGGGTGTATCGGAGCGTTTCTCGAGGATTTGACTACCTACGAGGCGACGCCTGCAGAGATTTCGAGCGGTGCGCTCGAGGAAACGGGCTACGAACACGACGGAACCGACGAATGGGTCGAAGAGGAATCGGTCGCGAGCGAAACCGTCGAAGTGACGAACTACGCGAACGAGTACAGTCGAACGATCGATCTCTCGATTCTCGGCCTCGGGGAAATCGAAGCCGGCGTGTTCGGAACGATCGCGACGCCGCAGGTCGAAGTGGCCGGAGAAAATCACAACCCGATCGGAGAAATGGGGGCCGGCGAACTCCTCGATCTCGTACAGGACCGCTACGGGGACCTTTCCGTCGATACCGATACTGAGGTCGACGAGCGAGAACTCGAGGCCGTTTCCCAGACGGTATCGATATCGACGTACGAGGGCGAAGCGCAACTCGAAGACGAAGGGAGCGTCGACGTGTTCGTCGATCTTACACAACCCGACCACGGGGACGATCACCTCGTTTTCGCGGGCGTCTATCCGCAGGACATCCCCGACGAAAGCGATCGGCTCGACACCTTGATCGAGGGTGTAGAGCACGGACACGAGTGAGGGGTTCTTACGGATTGATGGAAGTCATTCGCTTTACAGGCCTAGTGTGGCCATATTTGCTTTACAGGCCGACTGCAGCCATAATCGTCAGTCCGCTCGCGAGCGCGCCAACGAGGTAGCCCGCGATAGCGCCGCCATTGAGGAGCGGCAGTCCGGCGTGGGCTCTCCCCTTCATGACCATATACATCAGGATGAGGAGGCCGATATTGGTCCCGATTATTGCGCCGAGGGCCGGCGCATTCAACGCGATTCCGGGAACGTCGATAGTGCCTTCTTCGACGAAGAACGCGGCGCTCGCCACCAAAATCGTCGGAATAACGGCATCGCCGAGGCCGATAAAGAGGGCGTCTCGTCCGCGTTCTTGCCCGTCCCCTTCAGCGGTTTCCGCCGCGTTCTGATCCGAGCTTTCGTCGCGTTGCTCGAGGGAGATTTCCCCCTCCGGGCCGCCGTTTCGTTCGACAGTCGCATTTCGTTCGACAGCCGCATCGTCGCTCAGGGCGTTCGGTTCACCGTTCGAACCGGTCTTGGAGTCGTCCGCAGCGTTCGCACTGCTGTCGGAATTCGAGGTATCCTCGAGAACGCCGTCGGTGCTTCCCTCGGAGAGGTAGGAGTACGGAAGCGTCGTCGGGACGATGAAGATGACGGGTATTTTGAGGTCCATCACGCCGTCGGCCAGATCGAGCATGTGTTCGGTCTTGTAGACGCTGATCGCGTCGTATATCGCCAGCACGACGAGAAACAGGATCGCCGGGAGCAAGCCGAAACTGATGCCGAACAGTCCGGCGGCGCCGGCACCCATCAACACCCCGGCGGTGTCGATGACGTACCACTCTGGATAGAGCAAAAGTGCACCTGCGACTCCAGCGGCGGCCAGCAGTGCGATCGCGTTTACCGATCCAAGCGTGACCGTCGGCGGGATAATTTCCGTGAAGACGAACCAGGCGAGCATTCCGCTCACGCCGATGATCAGTCCCCGAATCAACCGCTCGGCATCGTATTTGAACGCCGCAAGCATCAGCCCGGTGGCGACGAGAATAACCGCAAAGTAGATCGCGCTGTTAGTAGGGTCCGTCGGGTCCTCGACGGCCTGTCGGTCGGAGTCGTGGAACGGTTCGACCAGTGCCAGTGCACCGAGTTGCACGCCGAGAAACAACAGGACCGTCACTCCGACAGCGAGGACAATCCGTGCCCGATCGTTCATACCGTCGTCTTTGAACCCCTGTGGTATCTGTGTTTTCTTCTTCGGGAAACGGTCTCTACCGGATCGGAGACGGAACGCAATAGGAGCCGAAATCGATCGTTGGGGGCGAGACCACGTTCAAATCGAACGACCCCATCCAAAATGATGAGGGGATAATCCCGAAATGATGGGATATTGACCCGAAATGAATAGGAGTGGTGTCCAAAATAAATGTGACTATCGCGCGTACAGTGTCGTGCTGACTAACGACGGTTTGTGGACGCCATCGTCGGTCGTCACCGCGAGGTACGGTCGATCGACGGGACCGAACACGTCGACGACGCGTCCGACTTCCTCGAGGTTGTCGTCGAGGACGGTCGTTCCGATGGTGTGCTCGAGGTCGTCGGTCGAATCTCCGGTCGTGTCGTCGTCCGCTCTGAGGATCGCGAGCCCCTGTGAAATCCGAACGACCTGGCCAACCCGACGCATCACTCTCTCATCGCGACGACGTAGGCCGCCACAGCCTGAACCAGATCGTTCTTTGT
This sequence comes from Halostagnicola alkaliphila, assembly GCF_055379965.1. Lineage (NCBI taxonomy): Archaea > Methanobacteriati > Methanobacteriota > Halobacteria > Halobacteriales > Natrialbaceae > Halostagnicola > Halostagnicola alkaliphila. The sequence goes on from NZ_AP043826.1 coordinate 2,248,171, forward strand.
CGAGTCCTCCGCGCCTCGGACGACGACGCGACCGCGCTCGTCCCACGGGGCTCTCGAGTAGGACTTGTCGCGTTCGACGATCGCGTCATATCCGATCTGCTGGACGGCCTGTGCGATTTCGTCGACTGTCGGCTCGTCGACGGCGAGATCCTCGGGAACGCGTCGTCCGTCGGCCCGGGAACAGGTCGCATCGAGATAGGCGGGCCAAATGACGTTTTCGACCATACCCTTCCATGTGAAGGCCCGCGAGTAAACCCTTTTCATAGCGCGGGCGCTCGAATTCGGAGCGACGCTTCTCGATGTTCGTGAGTCGACGTTCGAGGCCAAAACGACTCTCGAGGAGGGCAACGCGAACGAATCCGGAAACGAAAGGAGAACGTACTTCGTATATCGAAAAGACGTGAAGTGTCACCGAACAGTGTGGCGAGGCGTGACTGGTTACGAACGCCGCCGAAGAGCGACCACGCTAGCCGACAGAAGTGCCGCTACGGCAACCGGGACGCCGAATCCTGGGATCGTTTCGTCGTCTGCGTCAGTAGCCTCGCCATTGTCGGTCTCGGCGTCTCGGTACTCCTCATCGAGTGCCTCGAGATCGGCTTCGATTTCGGCGTAGGCGTCCGGATACACGCCTTGGACGATTTCTTCGATAGCGAAGACGACCTGTGGAGCGGGTTGGCTCATCGCGTTATCGTCGACAGGTAACAGGTTGCCTTCCTCGTAGGCGGTCGTCCCATCGACGCCAGTACTGAAGTCGAATTCGTCTGTCCCGTCATCAGGATGGATGATCCATTCGGGGTCTTCGTCGACGATCTGTTCGGAGTCGACTTCTCCCCACGTCTCGAGGCCGACTCGTTCGGCGAGGTTTTCGACGCCGGCAGTCGTGAGCACCTCGTCCTGGAACGACTCGGTTCCGGCCGTTTGTCCGCCGCGCATATCGTAGAAGGCGAGCGGCCGATCGTCTGCGTCGTCTACCGTTGCGTTCTCGAGCAGATCGATCCGTTCGTCCATCCATTCGACCGACTGTTCCGCGCCGTCGCACTCACCGACGAGTTCGCCGGTGGTGAGCGTGTTTTCTCGAACGTTGTCGAGGGAATTGCCTTCGTCGAACACGTAGACAGCAAGTCCGGCCTCGCGAAGCTGTTCGATGTCGTCGTCGAACGTCGCGTTGGCCGCGAGAACGATATCGGGGTCGAGCGCGACGATTTGTTCGTCGAGCACCGTGTAATCCTCGTCCATTACGGCTTCTCTATCGCCCATATCGAGTTCTTCGGTTGCCGGCGTGTCGGGCATTCCGTCGAGCCGGTCCTCGGCACCGATTTCGAACATCGTCTGCGCGTCGCTGGGTTGGAGCGCGACGACGGAATCGGGTTCTTCCTCGAGGGTGATCGTTTCACCCGTCGCATCCGTGCGTTCGACGGGATACTCACACTGGGCATCTGTGACGCCCGTCGCCGCCGAGCCTACCGCGTTAGCCGGCGCAGTATGTTCGCCTATGTCGACTTTCATTGTGTTGGATTCCGCGACTGTGCTCGCCGAGGCCATCGGAGCGAAGGCCGATGCGACGAGTAAAATGGTCAAAAACGCTGCTAATTGCTGCTTCATCTGGATGTATATCCACGGTACTTCAACAAATATTTGGCTACTCCAACCGTGGTTTAGTTCGATGAAGCGATCGGTCCGAACCGTCGCCTGGTCGGCCGGCTTGACCTGCCTTCTCGTCGCCGTCGTGGTCATCAGCGCCGGGCTTGGATCGGTCTGGATCGAACCGACGACCGTCGGAATGGCGATTCTCAACGCGGTCGTTATTCCAACCGGAATCGCCGTTGAAAGTTCCTCTCTGCCGTTTTTCGGCTGGTCAGTTCCGATGCCGGGCCTCGAGTACGCGGCCGTCTTTTCGTTCGACGTCTCCTCGTCGAATCAGGTCATCGTCGAGACCCTTCGACTTCCGCGAATCGCCCTCGCCGCGACGGTCGGGTTCGCGCTGGCGGCCGCCGGAACGGTGATGCAGGGGTTCTTTCGCAATCCGCTCGCCGACCCGTCGATAATCGGCGTTTCCTCGGGTGCGGCCGCTGGTGCGGTTGCCGCCATCGCCTTTCCGGCGTTGATCCCGTTTGGCGGCCTCCACCTCGCTGCGTTCGTCGGTGCGCTCGGAACTGCCTTTCTGGTGTACGCGATCGCGACCGAAGGTGGGCGAACGCCCGTTGCAACGTTGCTCCTGGCAGGCGTCGCCGTTCAGGCGTTTCTCGGTGCCGCCATATCCTACATGCTCGTTTACAGCGGCGACGACCTCCGTGAAGCGGTCGTCTGGATGATGGGCCACCTCCACAACAGCTCCTGGGGAGACGTCGCGTTCGCCCTGCCGATATCGCTCGTCGGGGTCCTCGTCCTCGGGGGGTTCACTCGAGAGATGAACGTCCTCCTGCTCGGCGAAGAAGACGCCCACCACCTGGGCGTCAACGTCGAACGGACCAAACTCCTCTTGCTCGCGCTCGCGAGCATTATCACCGCCGCTGGAGTCGCCGTCGCGGGCGTCATCGGCTTCGTGGGTCTCGTCGTCCCGCACATCATGCGCCTTATCGTGGGTCCCGATCACCGGATCCTCCTCCCGACGAGTGCGCTCGCGGGCGCGTCCTTTCTCGTCGCGACCGATACGATCGCTCGGCTTGATTCGGTGTCGTTGCCACTGGGGATCGAGTTCGGGATGCCCGTCGTCCCCGTCGGTATCGTTACCGCCGCGCTCGGTGCCCCGTTCTTCCTGTTCTTGCTTACTCGGCGGGAGGTGCACTCGGTATGACTGAACCGGAGCAGTCAGATGGAAGCCGTTCGGACGCCGATAACTCGGGTGCTGACAGCTCGGACGCTGGCGATGTAGATGCTGTCGATCTGGATACTAACAGTTCGGGGTCCGGCTCCGGCGCGATTTTTATCCGGAACCTCAGCCACTCGTTCGACGATGTTACCGTTCTCGAGGACGTCTCGCTTACTATCGAACCGGGTGAGTTCGTCGGGTTCGTCGGTCCGAACGGGGCCGGGAAAACGACGCTACTACGCGCAATCAGCGGCGCACTCGAGCCCGATTCGGGCCGAGTCACGATCGACGGCGTCGATATCCACGAGGCGTCCTCACGGGCCTCGAGCCGGCTCGTCTCGGTCGTCCCACAGGATACGAGTCTTTCGTTTTCGTTTCCCGTTCGCGACGTGGTCGAGATGGGGCGCCATCCGTACCGATCCCGGTTCTCGCCGCCGACGCGGGAGGACCGGGAAGCGGTCGACCGGGCTCTCGAGCGAACTCGAACCGCCGAACTTGCCGATCGTCCTATCGACGAGATCAGTGGCGGGCAGCGCCAACGGGCCGTACTCGCTCGAGCCATCGCACAGGAGACGCCCGCCCTCCTGCTCGACGAACCGACGGGGAGCCTCGATATTAACCACCAGATCGAGACCCTCGAATTGGTTCGAGAGTTGGTCGACAGCGGCCGAGCGATCTGTGCGGCGATTCACGACCTCGATCTGGCGGCGCGGTACTGCGACAGGTTGGTGATGCTCGCCGATGGCGGCGTTCGGCGAACGGGAGCGCCGGAGGCAGTGTTATCTGCGGAGACGCTTTCGGACGTGTTCGATTCGAACGCGGCCGTTACCGAAAACCCGGTCACCAGAACGAGTACGGTCACGGCGCTTCCGGCCGCCGAAACTCCGAATCGGGGCCAAGCGCGCAAAAGAGGGGGGTCCTCGCCTGCGGTACCCGATCGCGTCCACTGCATCGGTTCCGGATCCGCCGCCGTCGGCGTCCTCGCTCGGTTGACGAACGCGGACATCGAAACTTCCCTCGGGCCGGTTCCGAGTGGCGATATCGCCGCGGAAACCGCTCGTCGTCTCGAGGTCGACCGGATCGAAGCGCCACCGTTCGACTCGCTCTCCGAAAATCACTTCAGGGAGCTCGAAGACCGAATTTCGGCAAGCGACGCGGTAGTGCTGGCCGACGTGACGATTAGTCCGGGGAACCAGCTCGTTCTCGAGAAGGTCGCCGCCGCCGAATCGCTCGTGGTAGTCGAAACGCGGCCGTTCGATGAACGACACTTCGCGGGTGAGAAAGCCAAGGAACTGTACAACTCGTCCCGTTTGCGCGCGATCGAGTCGAATCCGGAAAACGTTCTCGAGGCCGTTTTGCGAGCGAACGCCGAGGATGGCGGGTCGACCGATATGAGTACGGGAGAGGTATCCGACCCGCCGAAATCGGCAACCGGTCCAGCCGATCCGAACTCACCGGACTCGGCGAATTCATCGGGACGGTAGCGGCTACGGCCTCGAGACGGTACGGCTACTGTATCGGGATGGTAGCGGCTACTGCACCGGGACGGTACGGCTACTGTATCGGGATGGTAGCGGCTACTGCTTCGGGACGGTACGGCTACTGCACCGGGACGGTGATTGCTAACGCACGGAGAAATACAAGTCGTATTTCAATCCCCCATTGCTCAAAGAACAGGTGTGAACCCACCCGGACGAACTGAACGGTTTTTTACCCTTCGGCCTCCGAGTCATCGACAATGACCGAGGACGAGTACGATTACGAGGCACTCGGACTCGTCGCCGGGCTGGAAATCCACCAGCAACTCGATACGGCGACGAAGCTGTTCTGTCAGTGTCCCACGGAGTTGCGCGAACCCGAGGAAGCGACGCGGGAGTTTACCCGCTATCTCCACCCGACGCGGAGCGAACTCGGCGAACTCGACGACGCCGCCGTCGAGGAGAGCAAGGTCGATCGAGAGTTTACCTATCTCGCCTACGACTCGACCTGTCTCGTCGAAGAGGACGATGAGCCACCGCATCGACTGGACGAGGAGGCTCTCGAGACGACGCTCGAGGTCGCCCAACTGATGGATATGAACCCAGTCGATCAGGCCAACGTCATGCGAAAGATCGTCGTCGACGGCTCGAACACGTCAGGCTTCCAGCGCTCGTCGCTGATCGCGACCGGCGGCTCGATCGAGACGAGCGAGGGTGAGGTCGGAATCGAAGACCTCTTGCTCGAGGAAGAGAGCGCCCAGCGCGTCGAAGAGACGGACGAGGGTGTGACCTACAGCCTGGATCGGCTCGGCATCCCGCTCGTCGAAATCGGAACCAGTCCCGACATCCGGTCGCCGGAACAGGCCCTCGAGGCCGCAGAACGGATCGGCATGTTGCTTCGCTCGACCGGCAAAGTCAAGCGAGGGCTGGGAACGATTCGTCAGGACGTCAACGTCTCTATCGAAGAAGGCGCTCGCGTCGAGATCAAGGGCGTCCAGAGTCTCGACGACATCGACGATATCGTCCGCAACGAAGTGAAACGACAGGCGAAGCTCATCGAAATCGTGGCGGAGTTAGACGAGCGTGACGCGGCAGTTGACGACCCCCAGGACGTGACCGACGTCTTTGCGGACACCGAAAGCGGCGTGATCGGCGGAGCGCTTTCGTCCGGCGGGTCGGTAACCGCCGTGTCGCTTTCCGGATTCGACGGGATCGTCGGACGAGAGATCGCACCGGACCGACGGCTCGGAACCGAGTTTTCGGATCACGCCAAACGCCACGGTGCGGGAGGGATTTTCCACACCGACGAGCTTCCGGCCTACGGCGTGACCGCAGAGGAAGTTGCGGCGTTACGAGACGCGGTCGGAGCTGGGGCCAACGATGCTGTCGCAATCGTTGCCGCAGAGACTGACGTTGCCGAATCGGCAATCGACGCTGTCGCCTCCCGCGCCCAAACTGCACTCGAGGGCGTCCCCGAGGAAACTCGCGGGGCCAACGACGACGGTACGACCCGGTACCTCCGTCCGCTTCCCGGCGCTGCACGAATGTACCCCGAAACGGACGTGCCGCCCGTCGAACCCGATCCGAGCGACGTTCCCGAACCCGAACTCCTGACGGAGAAAGTCGAGCGCTATCAAGAGGAGTTCGGGCTCGGATCCGGGCTAGCGAACCAGGTTGCTTACGGCAAGTACATGCCCGCCTTCGAGGACGTCGTCGCCGACGGCGTCGATCCGACGCTGGCCGCGACCACCCTCGAGTCCACGCTCACCGAACTCAGACGCGACGACGTGCCGGTCGGGCAATTGAACCAGCGCCATCTCGAGGAGGTCTTCGAGTTAGCCGAAAACGGCGAGCTTCCCAACGAGGGGATTCCGGATCTGTTGACGGTACTGGCCAACGAGCCGGGACAGTCGGCCGAGGACGCCGCCGAGGACGCTGGACTCGGCTCCGCGGGTGAAGAGGAAGTCAGAGAGGCGATCGCCGAGGTCGTCGAACGAAACGAATCCCAAGTCGAAGAAGAAGGGATGCAGGCTTTTTCCGGGTTGATGGGCGAGTGTATGGGTGCACTTCGCGGGAAAGCCGACGGCGACCTCGTGAGCGAGGTACTCCGAGAGGAGATTCAAAAGCGAGCCTAATTCATCGAGTATTCGGGTTGGTTACGGGGCGGCGATACTGGCAACCGATTTCCAATACATGCTGGCCTGAGTAGGGTGTCGTCTACGTGTCTCGGTGTTCCCAGGACTACGTGTCTCAGTGTTCTCAAGACTATGTGTCTCGGTGTTCTGAGACCTGCTGATCCGGACGTTCCGTCGCACGTCGCAACAGGCCGAGGAAGGTGTTGACCTCTCCTTCGGTTGGATCCGCTCTGCCGTAGATGCGGCGGATCATCCGCATCGTTTTCTTCCGTTTCTCTTCGGGGTGGTTGAGTTCCACGAGGAGGTCGTCCCACTGATCGTAGAGCCGCTCGAGCAGCGGTTCGGGCGCACGAAGCCGCTCTTTGTCCGGCAGCTGGGTATCTGTGTCCTCGAGGGTGAGCGTTCTGAGTTCGTAGAGAGTGATCGTTGCGGCTTGGCCGAGGTTGAGCACGGGGTATTCGGCGCTCGCAGGGATCGAACAAATCTCGTCCATCCGGCTCAGTTCCTCGTTCGTGAGGCCGACGCGCTCCCGTCCGAAGACCAGTACTGTGGGAGCATCGACGGCAGGTAACCGGTCGGCGAGTTCGGAGGGGGTCGTGTACGGAAATCGAACGTGGCTCTGGTCGTCCTCGTTCGTAACGGCCGTACAGCCGATCGTGTGGTGTTCGTCGACGAGTTCGTCGAACGAAAGTTCCGTGGCGTTGGGCAAGATATCGTCTCGAGCGTGGCCAGCGAACCCGTAGGCTTCGCCGTCCGGATCGAGTTCCGGCGGATCGACGAGCAACAGCTCCTCGAAGCCGAAGTTCTTCATCGCTCGAGCGATGGTCCCCACGTTCCCGGGAGTCGTCGCATCCACGACTGCTACGGCAGGTGGATCACTTGAGGCCATGTACTCCGCTACTCGTGGGCAGGGAAAAGAATCCCGTTCGAAGAGAGGTTCTCGGAGGGAATGGAGAGCTGTTCTCGAGAAAAAGGCCCAAAATGAGTGGGCAGTTATGGCGGGTGGGGAGTGTAGTGAAAGGGCAGTTGTGGTGCGTAGGCGGGTTGCAGTGGATTAGCGATTGGAGTAAATGAGTGGGCGTGGTGCGTAGGCGGCTGTGGTGGACGGCCAGTTACTATGATGGGTTGATTAAACTGGATTGTGTCAGGCTGTTTTAAGCTATCTTTTGTCTGATTACTAGTTCCATACTAGCTAGTTATAGGAGGATCTAGTTGTTTGTTGTATATTCTAGTTGTTGGTTGTATAGAATAAGAACTAGATCTAGTCTAGAGATAGTAATTGGAACGCTCGTTTTCTGAAAGTGATTTTGGGAGTCTTAACCGCTGAACCGGTTGTCTCGAGCGATAGTAGAACATGATTTGTACTGCTTGGGGGGTGAGACACCTCCTTCGCGTTTGTAACGGTGTATGTGGGTGGGGGTTCTGTTTGGGAACACACCTCCGTCGCGGATGTAAATCTATCCGTAAATTGATGGGATATCAGGAATTCGGCGATATCTGACAACCCCCTCCCCTCATTTGGAGTTACAAACGCGACGGGGGTGTGTGTCCCATCGCATCACGCACCCCATCGCGTTCGTCGCAAAATCACCCTCGTTGTACCGCAGAAATTCGGGTTCGGACCGGCCCCGTTTGCTTCTCGAGCGAGTACAAATCTTTCGGAGACTCGGTACTTTTCGTCGGACGCGTCCAGACAATACAAGAAATCATCGAGAGCGCCCATCGGATCTGGTCGAGGGTCAAACTCATCCGGTGGAAGCAACGTGAATCGAACAGAGAACGTCTCCACGATAGTCGTTAAAAGTTGGTACCACTTGCGAGAGTATTCGTATCACTGCGTACGATTTTACCTCTCAACTTTCCGACCGTGTGAACGACGATCGATTCGTCGAGCGAACCGACCGGAAGTCAAATATACGGAGCACGAATCAAGCAGTTCGGTTCGAACGAACGCGTTATTTTCCCTATTAAATAGGTGTACAAATACCGAAAATAGTCTCTCTCGGTTAGTCGAGTCCCCGATTGAAATCCGGGATTGTTTCCCCTCGTCTCTATTCGCGTGCTTGCTGACCTCTCAAATTCGGTCACCGTCTCACCCCATCCTTCAGTGCTCTTACACTCGCGACACTGGTGTGGGGGTACCACCCAAGACCCACCCAGATAGAAACGCGAGAACAGCACTTTCCTCGAGAGTCCGCAATTGATGGGTTTCAGCCCACAAGAAGGGGATACATATAACATTTACACACGCGAGGTAACCCTATGGGTTTATGATAACCCAATTAGTATCACTCCGGTACTGGAATGTCCTCCAACGATGACCGGGACCCGCTTTTTCGGTACGATGATCCGATCTTCGCCGACGAGCGTTTGCTCGAGATAACGCATCTTCCAGGGCCCGACAGAATCGTCGGGCGGGACGAGCAGATGCAGCGGGTGGCCGATGCACTAAACCCTGCAGTGTTCGGGAGCGAGCCGAATCACCTGTTTATCTTCGGAAAGACGGGAACTGGCAAATCACTCATCTCGCGATCGGTCACTCAGCGGGTGATCACGGAAGCTGAACGCGACGACGTGACCGTCAAATACGCCTTTATCGACTGCGGAGAGCAAAACACCGAAGCATCGGTCGTCAAAACGATCGCCCAAATCGTAAACGAACCGGACAACAGCGGCGTCACTATTCCGGACCGCGGGCTCGGAACGGGTGACTATTACAAGCGACTCTGGCAGACGATCGATCACTGTACCGACGTTACGATCGTTATCCTCGACGAGATCGACATGCTCGAGGACGACGAAATCCTCCGAAAACTCTCTCGGGCCGGTGAGAACCGGCGAATTTCGGACTCGGCTATCGGCATCATCGGGATCTCGAACAAGATCGATTTCCCGGATCACCTCTCCGAACGAGTCAAATCGAGTCTCTCTCGAGACGAACTCGTTTTCTCGCCGTACGACGCGAACCAGCTCGTCGAAATACTCGAGAAACGTCAGGACGCGTTCCACGACAGCGTTCTCGAGGACGACGTAATCCCGCTAACATCCGCGCTTGCAGCGCAGGAACACGGCGACGCCCGAAAAGCGATCGACATCCTCCGAAACGCGGGTCGGCTCGCGAAGAAACAAAACGACGCGCGCGTGACCGCCGAGAACGTTCGCGAGGCGAAAGAAAAGACCGAAGCCGACCGATTTAACGAGTTGATCGAGGGATCGCCACAGCAGGCGAAGGCTATTCTGTACGCGCTCACCCTGTTGACTCAGAACAGTTCGCAAAAGGAGTTCCCGACGAAGATCATCTACAACCAATACAAGGAACTCGCACGACGGCTCGACTTCGATATCCTTTCGGAACGTCGCGTGCAGGAAATCCTTCAGGAACAGAACTTCCTCAACGTGATCCAGTCCGAGCGAAAGGGTCGAGGGCGGGGCCGCGGTGCCCACGCCAAACACAGACTTCTCGAGAACCCGTCGATCGTCAAGAAGGTGCTGTTACGAGATTCCCGACTCGCGCTTCTCGAGGAGGATACGAACGCTGAAGAGCAGCAGACGAAACTAGGACAGTAGCTGCGACAACTGGATCTCGGGTTAGCCAGAGTACTACATGTGAACTACCCCTGCCTACTCGCCGCCTTCGGCGGCTCCTTGAGGCAGGGGCTTCCTGCTTCGACGACGCGACTTGCAGACACGGAAAGTGTGTTCACAGCGTCCACGAGAACGGAGTTCTCGTGCGGCCCATCAGAACCTTCCGTTCTGAGGACGGTCGCAGTCTCCACAGGCGTTCGAAAATCGCTACGCGATTTTCGCAGCCCATCAGAACCGTGAGGTTCTGAGGACGTTTCTTCGGAGTGACCCACTCCTAGTTTCTCCAAACACGGTGTAGCACGTTCAAAGCCGCGTTCCAATCCCTGTCTAAACAGCAACTGGCGACAACTGAACCGGTTGATCGTAACCGCGATACCTTTTTGTCTCGCTTTCTCACTGTTCGTATGAACAGCGTCGACGCTGCTGGACTGGGTATTGGGGACGAGCATCCAGCCCGGATTATGGGCGTCTTAAACGTGAGCGAGGAGTCGCCCTACGATCCGAGCGTGTACGACGATCCCGCCAATGCGGCGGCGTACGTTGACGAAGAGTTACTCGAGGAGGGGGCAGACATCGTCGATATCGGACTCGAATCCGCGAACAAACGCTTCGATGTCCTGACGGCTGAAGAAGAACTCGAGCGCCTCCACGTTGCGATCGAAACCGTCGACCAGATTACCGGGGATGCCGTGTTTTCGATCGAGACTCGATACGCCGCCGTCGCGGACGAAGCGCTGTCCCAGGGGTTCGATATGGTCAACGATATCTGCGGATTCGCCGATCCGAAGATGCCCGCCGTTTGTCGAAAACACGACGCTGCGGTGGTCAAAATGGCGAGTCCACCGGATCTCGAGCGTCCCGGTGCGGTCGAAGAAACCGATTGGGCGGATCGTAAATCTCCAGCGTGGGCCGAGAAGGCGGATTACGTCGATATGGTGTACGAAGCGGTAAAGCAGAACGGATTCACGGATAAGACCATTATCGATCCGGCTTTCGGCGGGTGGAGCGAGGCTAAGACCACTGAACACGATCGTGAGACGTTTCGCAGGCTTTCGGAGTTCCGCTCGCTCGGAAAACCGATGCTGGTCTCGATCAATCGAAAAAACTTCCTCGGGGAGATCGCGGGCCGCGAGACGGACGAGCGGCTTCCGGTAAGCCTCGCGGCGACGTCGATGGCGATCGAACGCGGAGCCCACATCGTTCGGACCCACGACGTTGCCGAAACGCGCGACGCCGCGCGCATTGGGTCGGCGTTCGCCGAGCGCGGTCAGCCGCTTCTCGACGGATCGGAGTAAGCCGACTCGAGGGGCGACCCGATCGATCACAAGGATTCCATGACGCCCTCTGCGGTGTCGGCATACAAGGGAACTCTCGATGAATCCGAACGGTTTTTCGCTGAGCGATGATAGACCCCGTTTCTCGGTTTTCAACCGTTCTATGTGGTGAAAACAAGACTATTGTTCCTTATGGGACGGGTATTACCGATGTCTTGCAGTAAGAGAAAGCTTATACCGAAGGCTTCGAAAGAGGGGAATGGACGCCGGGCGGCCTCCCGGGTAGGGGTACTTTGGAGGCGACCCCCGGCCCACAACACGGAATTATTGTGGTCCTACATCCGAAAGAGGCATCTATACGCTTCTTAATCCGGAAGTATACATTCCATAACCCTGGGAGAAACTTCACAAGCCGAACGGAACCGCACCGCTTTACCGTTACTAGAACTAGTATTATCGCGAGCTACCCCGAGACCCAACGTATGGAATACAACGAATTCGAACCCGTCTACGAAGCTATCTTGGAGGATTTCGGCTTCGATCGAGCGGCCGACGAGCGCGCACGAGACATCCTCGCGGAAATGGCGGAGCCATTCGACCTCGAACACCTCCGCAGTGCCCGGAACCGAACCGTCGCAATAGCGGGCGCGGGACCCTCCCTCGAACTGTCTGACTCGCTCGAGCGCGTCCGCGAATGCGATGTCGTGTTCGGGGCTTCGACGGCGGTCGACACGCTCGAAGACCACGGCATCGCGGTCGACTGTATGGTGACCGACCTCGATAAAAACCCGAAGACTGTCGTTCGGTTGACCGAGCGCGGGACGCCCGTCGCCGTTCACGCCCACGGTGATAACATCCCCGCGGTGCGCGAGATCGTCCCGGAGTGTTCACCGGAGTTCGTCCTTCCGACGACACAGGCGTCACCGTCCGGGCCCGTCAGAAACTTCGGGGGATTTACCGATGGCGACCGAGCGGCGTTCCTCGCGGATGCACTCGGCGCTGAGCAGCTCGTTTTCGTCGGGTGGGATTTCGACGACCCGTCCGTCGATTCGATGAAAGCGAAAAAACTCGAGTGGGCGAAACGGCTACTACATTGGCTCGAGACGCACCGCGAAGAACGGTTTGACGTTCTCGAGGGGTATCGAGATACGCTCGAGATGACCGCGCTTCCGATCGAAAACCGTTCTTGATCACCGGGTACCACTCTTACTCATGGAACCGCTGCTGATCAGTCCGCATCGGCCTGTTCGTTCTCGTGAAGCTGCCCCATCCGACTCTTGAGATCGATTCCTCGTTGATCGAACCAGTAGACTCGAGTCCGATAGAAGACGTAGCCGAGCACCATCCAACCGAGTAAGACGCCGACCATCAGCGGCAGTTGTGTTGCGACGAGTACCCAGAGGAACACTGCAGAGCCCACCGCTCCAACTGCGGTGAACTTCAACAACCACAGCGGGAGTTTGTACAGCGAGTGTTCGTACCGCTTCGGGTATACCTTCGGGAGGTTCCAGAGACCGATTCCGGCGACGGCGAGTCCGAAGAGGATCGTCATGGAGAGTGCAACCGAGAGTGTCACGGTACCGGGAGCAAACGGGGCGACCAGAAGCGGCGGGACACCGAGTAGAATCACTGCGACGTACGGTGAATCGTACTGATCGTGGATCCGAGCGATCGCCGAAGGAATAATATTGTCACGGCCGGCTCGCATCAAGAGACGGGAGTAGGCGGTGTAGGTCATATTGATCGAGGTGAGTGCGCCCATCGCCGCAGCGACGAGGACGAGCGCAGTGAGCGGGGCCGGGGCGGTGTCCATCGACACTTGCGCGACTGCAGCGTCCATTCCGCCGAGCGTCTCCCAGTTTGTCGTGCCGACAAGGACGATGACGAGGCCGATCAACAGCGTCAGCGAGACGGCGGCTGAGAGACCCAACACTCGCGGGATGTTTCGCGCCGGGTCTTTCATCTCTTCGCCGAGTTCGACGACGAGTCGGAAGCCGCGCAACGGGAAGTAAAGCGAAACGATCGCAACGATAACGGGCGCGGTACCCTCAGGGAACAGCGGCGTGTAGTTCGACGAGTCGACGGCGAACGCCCCGGGAACGATGAAGGCAGTCATCCCGAGGACGATCAGTGACACCATCAGGAACTGGACGATCGCCACCATTCGAATGCCGAGCACGTTCAAGATAATGAACGGGATGAGCAAGCCGTATATCAACGCGAGTTCGGGGATCGCCGGCACGAATGAGATCGTTTCGGAGACGAAACCGACGTACTCTGCGAACCCGAGGGCGATGAACAGCATTCCAGCCCAGACGCCGGGTATCGTAATCCACGGGAGCAAGAACCCCCAAAACGGTCCGACGAGGCGGGAGGCATAGACGTAACTACCGCCCGCGACTGGGATCGCCCCACCCAACTGTAGCGACATGACGATCCCAAAAACGAGCGGAATCAGTGCGAGCAACAGCGCTAAGATAACGCCTGGACCGACATCGCCCGCGAGGGGACCGGGAAGGACGAAGGCGCTTACCCCGATGACGTTTCCAATTATCAGTACTGTCGCACCGACCACCCCAACCTTGGTATTGATTATCCCGTGTTGTGACATTGTTTCCCAACTATGATGATTGTTGAAGTACAATAGCCGATATAATAACAATGTTGCGGTAGCACTCAGCATACATTCGCCCGGAAGGAAGAAGGTGTATTAGATTAAATCTGTTTAGCAATACGCCTCGGGTTACCAACACTGGTGTTTGCAGTAACGCATTCGATCGATCCGTTTGTAGTCCGATTTTTGGGTATGCCGTTGCCGTCTGACTCCCGTTTCGAGAGGCGACAGAGAAACGGCAGTCGTCAGAAAAGCGCGTCGATCTCGCCGTCGGTATCCATAAGCGACGAGAACTGATCCTGGCTCTGGGCCTGAATGTCCGCGTTCCGGTCCTTGGCGTCGATCGCCACCTGCTGGAGCGTCTCGATCCGCGGGACAGAGGTAACGCCCGAGAGAAGCACGATCGATCCGACTTCGTCTTCTCCGACGAGCGGGTAATCGCCGCCTCGGATTTCCATGCTTCCCGTTTCGTCCTCGAGCCACTTGCGTCCGCGTTCGACACCCTTTCTGTTCAGGTACGATGGAGGACCGGTCGCAACCGCGAGCCCTCGCTCGGCACTCGAGACATCACACGGCAGTGTGAGTCGACCAAGCGCCGCCTTTCGGACCAGGCTCGTCAGCCGGTTCGTTGCCGACAGTTCGTCGGATGAGGGGTTCTCACGGAACGTAGACATGAGCCCTTTCTGATTGTTCTCGACCGTCTCTCGAGCGTAGCCGATCGTCGAAACGCCGCCGCCCGAGAGCGTGTTTATTATCTCCGAGGAGTCGACGACGCTTTCGGCGACGTGATCGCCCTGTCCGACCTCACCGGCGGCAAACAAGAGACCGAACCGCTCGGCGATTTCGCGGTTTATCTGATCGTATCCGCCTTGGATCGATTCGCCGGTCTGGCGCCAGGCATCGTTGTCGAAGACGAGCAGGTTGTCGACTTCGTGAACGAACGTCTGGAACGATCGTGCGGCGTTGAGCGTGTAGATCCCCCCCTCGTCAGTGCCGGGGAGAATTCCGAGCCCGTACACCGGTTCGGAGTGTATCCGTTTGAGATGTTTCGCGAGGACGGGCGCCCCGCCCGAACCGGTGCCACCCCCCATACCAGCGACGATGAGAAATGCGTCGATTTCGTGAACCGGGACCTGATCTACGGCTCCCTGAATTTCGTCGATATCTTCCTCGGTCACCGTCGCTCCGAGTTCGTTGTCGGCGCCGACGCCGTGTCCTTTCACTCGTGCCTGCCCGATGAGGACTCTATTCTCCGTGGGAATCTCTTCCAGTCCCTGTAAATCAGTCGTTGCGGAGTTGACTGCGATCGCCGATTCGACGAAGCGAGCGTCGATCGTGCGTTCGTACGCCAGGAACTCGTCGACCACTTTCCCGCCTGCCTGTCCGAAGCCGATGAGTGCGAGTTTCATAGCTATCGTTTGTGGCCGTTCTCCGAGAGCGGTCAGCGGAGACCCCGCCGGGCCGAGCCGTGAACGGTTTCCACATCTACTCTCTCACCTATGTCAAGTATTGTTATGGCCCACATACGATCGATAAAAAGACAATCAGGTAGTCAATAATATCATCAGAACGTGAATGAGTTGAGACGCTGTCGATCGGAGCTGGGTAGGGAATCTTCAGAGCGATCGAAGGATATTATCCGTCGATAGCGGAAGTATCTCTATTTCGGATTTCGGTGCACTCGATCGGGTAATACGGGGTTTGGCGAAAGCTATCGTCTCGAGAGTAAGTCCTATACATCGTGGTGACTACGGGTCTCGTATGGAGGAAATCGCTCCACCCACTCGCCGTCAGTTGCTCGCTGGGGTTGGCGCGACAGCAACAGGAAGTGTTGCGGGGTGTATGGAGCGATTCTGGTCAGGACCGGAGGAGAATGCGCCAGATCAAGTCGCGTTAGTAATTAAAACGGTTCCGACAGACGACGACTTTATCGCCGCAGCGGTTCTGAGTCAACTCAGAGAAAACCTCACGGACGCCGGGATTGAAGTAACCCACGAACCGGTTGCAGAGCGCGAATTCTATCGGGACATTCTCATCCAACGCGATTATGACATCTTCGTCGGACGCCATCCCGGATTATTCGAACCGGATGCGCTTCGCGGTCTCCTTCACTCTACCTTCCGGAGCGAAGAAGGGTGGCAGAACCCGTTTAATTTCTCGAATATGGCGATCGACGACCTTCTCGAGGAGCAGTATACGTCGGAGGGCGAAACGCGGGACGAGACGCTTGAGGAACTATACGAATCGCTCGAGCAGATAGGGCCTCATTCGGTCGTCGCATTCCCGAACCATCTGGGAGGCGCTCGCAACGAAGTCAGTACGCCGTGGTCCCCGAACCGCGCAGAGGGATATATCGACCTGCTTTCGACGGAACCTGCTGACGGAAGCCGGAACAGCCCGCTCCGCGTCGGGCTCTTTGGAGAGGGACTTTCGGATCGATTTAACCCGATTGCGGCAGATGTTGGAAGCGAACGTCCGCTGCTTGAACTTCTGTACGATCCACTTGCTCGCAGGATCGATGACGAGTACGTTCCGTGGCTCGCCGACGACATTTCGTGGACCGATTCGAGCATCGGTCTCGAGGCGACGGTACGACTTCGCGAGGGACTCACCTGGCATGACGGCGAGTCACTGGACGCTTCCGACGTCGAGTTTACGATGCAGTTTCTCGAGGATACGTCGCTTGGTGAAATAGACAACGGGATCCCGGCATCACAGTACAGAGGGCGTCAATCAGTGGTTGAATCCGTGTCTGCGGTTGGAACGAGAACCGTCGAGTTTACGTTCGAAACGCCCACCGAAGCGATTGCCAGTCAAGTTCTCACAGTTCCCCTCCTGCCCGAACACGTGTGGGAGTCCCGATCCGAACCCGTCGGTGAGTACCAAACTGACGCTCGAACCACGGACAACGAGCCTCCCGTCGGCTCGGGCCTGTTCACGTTCGGCGAGCACGAAGCGGACGAACTGCTCGAGTTCGAACTGTTCGACGAACACGTGCTTTTAGATCCGACAGTTTCGAACCGCCCGTCGATTCTCGACGAATTTCCCCAGTATGATGGCCTCGAATTTCACATCGTTGGTCCGTATCCAGGCGTTCTGATCGAGATGCTAGCTGACGACGACATCGATGTCATTGGCGCAGACCTCCCACCCGAACACGTCGAGTCGATCGCCGAGGAGAACGAGGTTTCGATGGTGAGCTCCTCGACGGATTCGGTGTACGTCGTCGGATATAACTTTCAACACCCACAGCTCGGGGATCCACGGTTTCGCTCTCTCGTCTCCCGGCTGATCGACCGGGATCACGTCATCGAGGAGGTTTTCGACGGGCACGCTGAAAAACCTGAATCCTACGCCGAACTTGCCGGTGTTCGATCACCGGAAGACCGCAGTCGATCGGCCGATGGAACCTCCGAAGTATTGCGGTTCCCCGGTTCGGATGGGGAGATCGACCAGAATCGGGTTCGGACCTTATTCGAGGACGAAGGATATCGATACGACGATGAGTCACTGTTGGAATGACCTGAACCGCTGCTGTGGTGACTGCGTCGAGGGTCCGTCTCCGGGGCGGTATCGACCGATTCAGCCGGAGACCGTCCACCGGGCAATGACGATTGGAGAGTCGTTCCGAGAATTACCGTTTCCCAACCGGTTCGTATTAGTGGCCTCCAGATAGTATTCTCTCAATATGGTCCTCGCTAGCGTCGTTCTCGAGATTCTCCTCGCCGTCTTGGCGATGCTCGTCGCGGCGACGCTCGTTATCGTCGGTCCTCGACCGTTCGTACGGGCAGTTCGGGACTTTCGGTGGCGACTCGAGGGAATCGCACTTCCGATGACCGTCTTGCTCTGCGTGTTGTTCCTCAGGTGGGCGACGCAGGATGTTGCTCAGACGATTTCGACACAGGTAATTGGTGTTGCTATCACGGATTATCTCTTCGGGATCGACCGAGTGCTTTTCGGCGAAACACCCGTTGTTTTCCTTCAGTCGATCCAGATGAACGAACTGACCTCGTTCTTCGTATTTATCTATATCTACGGCTACGCGTTCTTACTCGCGTTTCCGTTTATCGCGTATTTCGCGCTCCGAGAAATGGACGACCTTTCGACGCTTCTACTCGCATACACCGCCAACTACGGAATCGGGCTGCTGTGTTATTTGGTGTTTATCGCGTACGGTCCTCGAAACGTCGACCCGACGCTATTCGAAGGGCTTCTGTACACGGCGTTTCCAGAATCGGGCTTTCTCACGCACTCGGTAAATCATAACACGAACGTGTTCCCGTCGCTTCACACGTCGATGGCGATGACGGTGTTTTTCCTCGCCGTACACACTCGGGAGGAGTATCCGTTGTGGGTCCCTCTTTCGGGTGTTCTCGCCGTGAGTGTTGCACTCTCGACGATGTACCTCGGTATTCACTGGTTTTCGGACGTGATCGCTGGAACGCTTCTCGCACTCGTCAGCGTCTATATTGGTCGTAATTATACCGTCGAGGGACTCGTGAGGACAGCGAGAGCGTTCTTCAGCACGAAATTCAAAAACGCCCGAATGCGGTTCGAAGGTGGCCGAGAGTAACCGACGGCTTCTCCCCGGGAATCGGTAGACGATAGCCCGATTCAGTGAAATTAACCAGCAAACTTATACCTTGACAAAAGTTAGCATAGGATATGGTCACTCCAAGAGACACTTCGACGGCCGATCGAGGGATCCCTCCAACCCAGGCGATCATCGAAGCCATAGCGAGCGCCGAAGGTGTCGATGTCGTGGAGTTGCGGCCGCCCGCGTACGATCCACTGTATTCCGTGATCGATCCCGAAGCACTTGATTTGCTGTTCGACGAACACCCGCCGGAGGAGAACGACTCCGACATTCGGGTTACGTTCACGTACGAAGGATACGAAGTCGACGTCTATGATGGTGGTCGAGTTGACGTTTCGGAGGCGAGTCCGTCCGATGATACAGTTAACTCGATCGGAAAATGAGACCACAACGAAGGACGTCGACGACAACACCCGCTACCGCCACCGGAGTTCGATAGCGAGGATCCAGCGACGATACTAAATTCTCGAACCGGGGACGGCACCCAGCGGAACGACACCATTCCCACGGAATTCTATCCATTTCGGCTGCCGTCGCGTACAGCCCCGATTACGCCCAGTACGCATCTCCTGGATCCGTTTCGAAGCGGACCCGCTCGAGGAATTCGATCGCCTTCTCGAGTCCCTCTCGAGAACTCGTGAGCGAATCTTCGTGTTCGATGCTCAGGACATCGTCGTAGCCAACCATTCGGAGCGTCGAGACGATCTCTTTCCAATGAATTTCATCGTGTCCGTAACCGACGGAACGAAAGAGCCACGATCGATTCTTCTCGTCGTCGTAGGCGGTCGTATCGAGAACGCCCTTCTCTCGAGCCTGCGATTCGTAAACCCTCGTGTCCTTGGCGTGGACGTGTTTGATTGCGTCGTCTTCGCCGAGTAACCGAATCGCGTCCGGAATCGAAACTCCCTGCCAATAGAGGTGAGAGGGATCGAAGTTGACTCCGATCCGCTCGTTGGTCGCCTCGCGCAATCGAAGCAACCCGCGCGGTTCGTAGACGAGCATGTTTGGGTGCATCTCGATCCCGATGTCCACACCGTGATCGGCCGCGAACGCCGCGAGTTCGCTCCAGTATTCGAGGGCTCGATCCCACTGGTACTCGAGTGCGTCGGTGTGTTCTGGGGGCCACGGTGCCGTAATCCAGTTCGGTACGTCGTCGTTCGGCCCGCCAGCGGGGAGGCCCGAAAAGCAGGTAACGGTGGAAACGTCGAGTTGAGCTGCGAGTTGAATCGCCTCCCGAAGCTCGGTCGAAGCTCGATCCGCTCGCTGTTCGTCCGGGTGAAGCGGATTGTTGTGCACGGCCAGCGCGCTGATCCGTATCTCGTAGGTCTCGAGGACGTCCTCGAGGTCGGCCTGTGCCTCGGCGTCGTCGAGGTAGTCGGCACGTGGTAGATGATCCTGTCCCGGAAAGCCACCGACACCGGGTTCGATCGCCGTGATGCCCTGTTCGTTACAGTACGCGAGTGCGCCCTCGAGCGACTCGTTTGCCAGCGGCGGGGTGTGCAGACCGATCTCCATGGGGGTGCGTTTGACGCCAGTGGCGAAATAAGACGGGGCTGCCTGTCGGAAAACCGACGCCGAATCGCTATCGGTCCGAAACCGAGATCGTTTGCTCCTCGTTGCTCGAGCGGTAGATGGCATCGATAACCTGTTGGACGTTGAGGGCCTGCTCGACGCTGTTTTCGAGGTCGGTATCGGTGACGATCGCATCGAAAAATGCCTGCTGCTCGTCGGTGTGGGTGTCGTTCTGACGCGTTTCTATCGATGTGTTTTCGAGGTGGTCCGGACCGATCGTACTCGCCGAGTGAAAGCTCAAGTTGTTCTCGAGAAGGTCGAATTTGGCGGCAGCATCCGTTCCGCGGACAACGAACTCATGGTTCTCGGGTCGGTTCGTCGCCCAGGCGACCTCGAGCGAAACCGTTCGGTTCCCATCGCAGCGGACGAAGGCACTTGCGGAGTCATCGACGTCGAACTCACCGGGGCCCGAGTCGCTTCCCCACATATCGAGATACGCGTACTCCTCCCGCGGACCGAACTCGCCGCGCGTGACGCCGGACACTTCGAGGACGGCCGGGTACCCGAGTAGGTACAGCGCGAGATCGATGGCGTGAACGCCCAGGTCGATAAGCGCGCCGCCGCCGGCGATCGCTCGCCGAGTAAACCATGACCCCCGTCCGGGAATCCCTCGTCTTCGTACGTAGTTCGCCTCGAGGTGTTTGACGGTCCCCAAATCGCCTCGATCGATCCGGTTTTTGACGATCTGGACGGTGTTTGCGAATCGATTGTTGAACCCGACCATCGTAACTCCCGACGACTGTGTGGCTGCGTCGGCGATCCGCTCGGCGCTTTCGAGCGTATGAGCCAGCGGCTTCTCGAGAAGAACGTGTAGGTCCTCTTCGAAGGCGCTCACGGCGTACTGTTCGTGGAACTTGTTCGGCGTCGTGATGATAATTGCATCGACGATATCGTATAAATCCTGATAATCCTCGTAAACGTCGACATCGTAGCGTCTCCTGAACCGCTTGCGCGCTTCGGGAGCGACGTCCACCCCACCGACTAAGGGAACGCCGAGCTCGAGAAGCCGCTCCGCGTGATACTGGCCAATGTTTCCGAGTCCGACGATCCCCGTGTCAACATCAGTTCGGTCAGGAGTCATTGGTGCTAATTAGTCCGAATTCGATTTCGTCAGCGATGGCAGGGATGTTCCGTCGAGTAGTCAACAGTACCGAACGGTTGGCGATCGGTTGTCTTTGGTCCGTCGATGATTTGCAACGCGTGAGTCTGTGTTCGCTTCACCGGTGCCGTCCGGAAGGCCAAACAGTTGATCAGTCTACCTCGGTCATCGTTTCCCCCACATCAATCCGTTCCCGTCACCATCGTCCCTTTAGCCGTCCGCCTCGGTCATCGTCGCCCCATCGTCCGTGCCGCCGAGTTCGGTGATGCCGTGTGTGAGTGCCGTTCCCGTTTCGGTATCGAAGAGGTGAACCCTCGTTCCGTCGAACACGACGTCCGTCGACTGTCCCTCAGCGATCTCGGTGTCGGAAGTGACGCTCATCAGGAGTTGATCCGGAGAGGAGGCAGGATCGCGTTCCATCCCTCCTTCGACGGCTTCCGAGAGCAACAGGTAGACGAACACCTCGTCACCCATCGGTTCGATAACGTCCGTTCGGACGGGGATCGAACCCGTCGGCTGGGTCACCGATTCAGCGTACTCCGCGAGGTGGACGTCTTCGGGTCGAATCCCGAGGGTGACTGCGTGTCCGACGGAAACGCCCGGCACTCGAGCCGGATCGAATTCGACGAGGAAGTTCGGCGTTTCGAGCCCGTTTTCGACGAGTTCGCCCTCCACGAAGTTCATCGACGGCGAGCCGATGAAGCCGGCGACGAACAGATTGTCGGGTTCGTTGTAGCAGATCAGGGGCGGGTCGACCTGCTGGAGTTTTCCCGCGTCTAGAACCGCGATGCGATCGGCCATCGTCATCGCCTCCGCCTGGTCGTGCGTAACGTAGATGACCGTTGTCTGTAACTCGCGATGGAGTCGCTGGAGTTCGGTCCGCATGTGGACGCGAAGTTTCGCGTCGAGGTTCGCGAGCGGTTCGTCCATCAAAAACACGCCCGGATTCCTGACGATCGCCCTGGCGATCGCCACACGCTGTCGTTGCCCGCCCGATAACTCGTCGGGCATTCGCTCGAGCATGCCTTCTAACTGCACGATATCGGCGGCTTGCGTGACGCGTCGCTCGATCTCGTCGTCGTCGTAGGTTCGCAGTCGAAGCCCGAACGAGATGTTTTCGAAGACGTTCATGTGTGGAAACAACGCGATGTTCTGAAAGACCATCGCGACGCCCCTGTCTTTCGGCGCGAGGTTCGTGACCTCGTGCTCGCCGATGTAGATGGTTCCGTCGCTCGGCTTCGTGAGCCCGGCGACGGTCTCCATCGTGGTCGATTTCCCGCAGCCCGAGGGCCCGACGAGACAGAGGAACTCTCCGTCCTCGATGTCGAGACTGACATCGTCGACCGCGGTGACATCTTCGTAGCGTTTCGTGACGTTCTCGAGTCGTACTCGTGCCATGATTTGGTATTACTCCTTGAGTGCGCCCGCGGTGAGCCCGCTGACGATCTTTTCTTGGGCCACGATCACGAGGATCGCGACGGGGATGACCCCGATGATACTCGCGGCGGCCATGAGGTGATACATCACTTCGTACTGCCCCTGATAACCGAGAATCCCCTCGAGAATCGGGGCCCAGTTCTCGGGTTGACCGTCGGTCATCAGAAACGAGAAGAAGAACTCGTTGTAGACGGCGATAAATGTCAACACGCCCGCCGTGGCGACGCCCGGTGCCGACAGCGGGATGATGACTCGAAAGAGCGCTCCCAACCGGGTCGTGCCTTCGACGCGTGCGGCGTCTTCGAGCCCCTCCGGAATCTGCGAGTAAAACGTCGTCAGGATAAAAATTGCCAACGGCATGAAGATCGCCGACAGCGGCATCACCATCGCCCCGGGCGTGTTGTACAGCGTTCCGTCGCCGGTGATCGGCTCGAGAATCCCGACGGGCGTGTTGAACAGATCGTTCAACGGAATGAAAAACGCCGCCGGCGGGAAAAAGGAGATGACTAACACGAGCAACAGCAACGGAACTTTTCCCGGGAACTCGAGTCGACCAAAGGCGTACCCCGCGAGGCTCGCGATGACGAGGACGATGATGGTCGACGCCGTCGCAATCACGAAGCTGTTGAATATGTACCAGTGGAACGGAATGACCTCGAAGACCTCGACGAACGCCCCGGGATTGAACCCGTTCGGCGTGAGAATGATATCCTGTTGTTGCCCTTCGGGGGTCAGCGCTACCATCAGGAGCCAGTAGAACGGAAAGAGCGTCGTCAACAGGAAGAAGATCGTCGCGACGTAGAACATCGATCTGTAGACACGGGACGGGTTCGAAATCGAGTCGGCGACCCACTGCTGGAAGAACCCTCGGCGAAGTTCCGCGTCGTCGGTTTCGCCGACGACCGTCCCTCCGTCGGCCGCTCGAGTTGCCGGGAGTTCGGCCCCGGATTCGGTCTCCGCCTTGAGGTCGGCGTTTCCCGTACCGGTTTCGTCACCGATTCGTTCGCTATCCGATCCGCCGTCGTCTTTGACGCCGTCTCGATTATCGGTCATCAGTAGACACCTCCCTCGGTATCTCGGAAGAAAAAGACGTACATCGAGATGATGAGCCCGATCACGAGCGCGGTCGCGAACGCGACGGCCGCGGCCGTCGCGTAGATGCGGGTTCCACCGAACATCGCCTCGACGACGAGACACGTCAACGACGGAACGGTGGTACAGCCCGCGGTCGATTCGATGAGTCCGTACACTCGCATAGCGTCCATCGTTCGGAACAACATCGCGACCAGCAGTGCGGGCAACACCAACGGGAGCGTGATTAGTTTGAACCGTTGCCACGGTGACGCTCCGGCTACCTGAGCGACGTTGTAGAGGCTCCGATCGATGCTCTGGAGTCCGGCGAGGATGAGCAGCGCCATGAACGCCGACGACTTCCAGATGTCGGCGATAAGGATGATAATGAACGCGTCTTGGCTGTCCGCAAGCGGGTCGGCTCCGAAGATCCCGAGCCACTGCATGAGGTCGCTTCCGAAGCCGACCGTCGGCTGAAAGAGCAGAAAGAAGATCATCCCTTGGATGACGATCGGAACGGCCCACGGGAGGATGATCGCGACGCGAACCCACCGCCGTCCGCGGAAGTCTTGGTCCAGTACGTACGCCTGCCCGAAGCCGATGACCGTCTCGAGGAAGACGCTGATGACGGCGAACGCGAGCGTAACGAACAGGGCTTGTTGTAAAAACGGAACGCCAAGGTCGATAAACGGGAACGACGTCGAGACCGAGACGTCGAGAAACTGTCGAGCGAGCCTCGCGTTTCCGGTGAGAATATCGACGTAGTTGTCGATGCCGACGAACCCGCCTAAGGGCTCGGCGCCCCTCGTTTGGTCCTCGCGCAGGGACATTACGAACGTCATCAACAGCGGATAGAAGGCGATAAACGCCAGCAGCGCGAACGCGGGGAGCAAAAGCAGGTAGGCGTAGGCCGCCTCGCTCAGCCCCTCCATCCAGTTGGTGATCGGGTTTCCGGTCCGGTCCTGTTCCGGCTCGCCACCCCCGCCGACCAGCAATCCTCCCTCGGAGTCTGGGTCAGTCGCCATTCTGTTCCTCCACGCCGGCTTCGCTCGCCTCGAGCCGCCCCATGAGATCGGACATCGCACCTTCCGGCGACTTCACGCCGCGATAGGCGGCGTTTACTTCCTGGAATATTAGCGCGGACTGTTCGGGCCAGATATCGGTAACGGGTCGTGGAACAGCGTTCTCTCCGGCGATCTGTATCTGTTCAGTGTACCGTGCGACCGGACCGATTTCGTCCGGATCGGCCTCTTCGACCAGCTCGAGTATCGGCGGGAGAAAGCCCTGGAGTTCGAAGATAGTGAGCATGACTTCCTCCTGGGTGAACGCCTCCAGAACCTGCGCCGCCTCGTCGACCCGGTCAGTGTTGGGGTTGAGCGTGAGGTGCCATCCGCCGAGGCCAGCGGCCGTTCCGCCGACACCCTCGAACTCAGCTTCTTCCTCGCTGACCGCATACGGCATCGGCATTACACCGAGATCCTCGCCGAAGGCGTCTTCTTCACCAGTCTGGGCGATCGCGAACGGCCAGTTCCGGTGGGCGATCGCGTTTCCGTTTGCGAACGGGCTCAGCGATTCTTCTTCGGACCATTGGACGATAGCCGAGGGACAGATCTGCTCGTAGCCCTCGAGTGCGTGCTCGTCGTCCGACCCGTGGATGAACGTCCGCATCATCCGAATCGCGTCGAGGACCGGTTCCGACTCGACGGTGATCGGGCGATCACCCGCAACGAACAGGTTCTCGCTCCCGCCGAAGTATCCGCCGCCCCAGGTTGATATCGCCTCGGTGAACGTACAGCAGGCGAGTCCTTCGTAGGCCGCCGCCTGTGTTGTAAATCCAAAATCGACGCCGCTCTCCTCGAGGGCGTCGCTCGTCACTTCGGAGAACTCCTGCCAGGTCGGCGGCTCGGTCGCCCACTCGTCCGTCTCGTACCCCGCGTCTTCGACCAAATCTTGCCGATAGAGCATCGTGCCGAAGTCCGGGAACAACGGAATCGCGTGAAGCCTGTCGGTTTCCGGATTGCGGGCCGTCTCGAGTGCCGCCTCGAGGTACTCGCTTTCGACCCGTTCTATGATCTCGGGGGAAAGTGCGTCTTCGAGGGGAGTCGTTTGCTCTCGAAGAATAAACGGGATCGTCCATCCGCTGTCCATCATGAAGATGTCCGGGGGGGATCGCCCGGCCTGCAACGCGGATTGGTACGATTGCATCCGCTGGGCGGAATCGTCGACGCTCGCCTGTGCCTCGACGGTAATCTCGTCGTCGAGTCCGGCATCCCAAAGCGCCTGCTGGACCGATGGCTCGTCTCCATCAGTGTGCATGATGTCCGCGAAGTCCGTATCGCCGGACATTACGACCGTTCCTTCTTCACGTGCCCGACCCAGACAACCGGCGACGGCCACGCCGGTCGTCGCCGCCGAAACCGACGCCGCTTTGACGAATGTCCGGCGGGAAACCCTACGTCCGGACCGCTCGTGGATCGCCTTTGGGGCCATCTCTTCGAACTAGAGCGCACTCTCCAATATAATCCTTCGCCAGGAACGCTGTAATAAAAATTAACTCTCACGATTCTGTACGCGTCTAAGACGAGCTTACAGAATGACGTAGCCGTGCTTCATTTGCTATCCGTTCTCGCCGCCGCCCACCATCATTTTTCGAGTGACTCAGCCAAACGGCCGAGTAGCACCATCTATTCTCCCTTGCTATCGAGTTTCGCCAGTAAAACACTCGTTGCACGCGGATACGAGCCCCTACTCCAGACGGTGACCAGCCGATGATCTATTCCTCGAGCGCCGGCGGTTTGTGTCGGCCGATCCGGATTTCGTGCGCTTCGATGTCCTCGAGTGCTGCGACGCGACCGCCGACGGTCAGGTCGCCGTTGTCCGTCTCGAGCGTTAACGACGCAACTTCTTCGGATACTTCGAAGGAAACGTCGGTAACGAGTCCCTGAACGACGCGCGAACCGCCGACAGCGACATCCCGTCCTTCGATCGTCGCGTAGAACTCTCCGCCTTCGTCGATCACGTCCTTTACACAGCGACGAATCGACGCGTATCGGCGGGGATAGGGACGTCCCTTTCCGTTTTCGCCCAGCGTCTGTTCGGCCGTGGTCCAGAGCACGGTTCCGAAAAAGCCCGAGACGAGAAAGCCCAGTGCGGACCGGTTGAAAATAACGCCGTAGCGATCTTGATCGTCACGCAGGGCATCCTGTGTCGCGTAGATCGAATAGTTTCCGTCGGCGACGGCGACGACCGGTGTCGTAATTCCTCTTCGCGCACGCGCTGTCGTCGCGACCTCGAGGTAGTCGAACTCGTCGGGTTCGGGGGCCTCCGAGGCGGGAGTAACGATCAGATCGACGCTCACGTCGGCCTCGACCGCCGCCTTCAATTCGTCCTCGAAGCGCGTCAACAGATCCGGGGTCAGTGAGAGTGCGAGTTCGTACTCGGCCGCATCGATCACCTCCTCGAGGTAGCGAAGAATCGTCGATCGGGATTTGACCAGCGAGACAGCCTCCGTGTCTCGAGCAGGTGCCGTATACCGGGACCCGAGTTCGTCGATCATCTGCTCTAAGGAGCTCTGGACGTTCTCGAACGCCTCCTCGGGATCGATGGCGACGACTTTCATCGGCCGAGACTCTCGCAACTCGACCAGTCCACGGTCGCTGAGACTTCGGACGGTGTCGTACACTCGCGGCTGGGGAATATCGGTCCGGTCCGCGATTTCACTCGCCGTGAGCTGGCCCTGCTCTAAGACAGTCAGATAGGCATCAATTTCGTATTCGCCGAGGTTGAATCGGTCCCCGACGTGCTCGACGGTCGAGCGGAGCTCGTCCTGTGACATGTCTCGTAGTATGCTCTCGAAGGATAAATGATTTATTATGGATTGAGTAACACTCATTTTCGAAATTCGGTTGTTTCGGTGAGCCCGTCAGAACGCTTAACCACTGGCGACAAGAGTGTGCTTTTATGCGCGAAGACTGGCTGTGGCCCGGTGAGCTCGCTATGGCCGAGGAATCTTACAGCCTCCTTTCGGACTGGGATTCGGAACGGCTCGTCGATGCCGGCTTCGAGATCCTTCTTGCGTGTCTCATCCTCGTCGCTGGCTGGTATCTCTCGAAACTCGTCGTGAGACTCACCGGACGGACCGTCGCCAGACAGATCGAACGGCCGAGCGTCACCCGAACGATCCTCCGGGGAGTTCGTGTCAGCGTCCTCTTGCTGACGATCGCAGTCGCCGCGAACGTCTTCGGCCTCGGCGGCGGCGAGATCTTCTTTTCGGTCGCCGTTATCTCCGCGATCGTCGGTGTCGTCCTCGCACCGCTTATTAGCAGTTTCATCAACGGTATCTTCATCCTCTCCGACCGCCCCTTCGAGATCGGCGACATGATCGAAATCACCGACGAAGGGCACAAAGGGTTCGTCGAGGACATCACCATCAGGTACACGAAAATCTTCACGCTCGAGAACACCTTTATCGTGATTCCAAACTCCGAGATCCACCGTCGGGACGTCATCAACTACTCGGCAGAAGATGAGCGAACACGAGTTGCCGTCTCGTTCGATGTCACCTACGAAAGCGACCTCGAGGCCGCTCGACGCCACGCCCAACGAGCGGCCCGAAGCGTCGATACCGTCATTTCGGGCGGCCCTGATATCCGAATCGGAAGCGCACGGTACGGTGCGGCCCCCATCTGTGATATTATCGAGTACGGAGATCACGGCGTGAACTTACAGGTCCGCTTCTGGATCGAACACCCCTACAAGCAGACGGTCGCCCGCTCGGACGTCCAGGCCGAGATTCGACGGCGATTCGCAGAGAACGATGTCGAGTTCGCCTACCCCCACACGCACCACGTCTTCGACGAGACGAGCGGCGTCGCCCGGACGACTATCGAGGACCAGCACGTCCAGGAACGAGCGCCGCAAACGGAGGTTCAGACCGGTGACGGGAATCCCGATACGCCCGGATCGTAACCTCACTGAGGTCATTTTATGGGGACGGCGTCCGAATCTTCCCGTAGATCGATAGATGTACGACGACATTCTGGTTCCGACGGACGCCAGCGACACCGTTCCGGAGACGCTTTCGCACGCCCTTTCGATCGCAGGGGACAACGACGCGACGGTCCACGGTCTCTACGTCGTCGATAGTCGAATTACGACTGCGGCAGCCGACGAGACGAAGGCTGATCTCGAGGAATCACTCGAGGCCGAGGGCACGCGTGCCGTCGACACCGTCGAAGCCGCGGCGCGCGAGAAGAACCTCGACGCGGTCGGATCCGTTCGACGCGGGACTCCCTCGAAGGCGATCCTCGAGTACGCGGACGAACACGGGATCGACCTCATCGTGATCGGAACCCGTGGAAAGAGCCCTCGGGAGAAAGTAACGTCGTTAGGGAGCGTCTCGGAGCGAGTCGTCGACAACGCGTCGATTCCCGTTCTCGTCGTTCGAAACGCAGGAACTAGCGCCCGAGAATCGAGTCAGTGAACCAATCGTCGGGCTATCTCGCCGCTCAACTCGGTGATTTATCCACGGTGATCACCTCACAATCGAGGTGTGAACGCAGATAGTGGTCGATGTTCGGGTTGTCCGTAAACCGCCTGAATATACGCCGCAACCGACTCACCTGTTTGGTTCCGATGACCGCCACATCCGCTTCTTCCGCTGCAATTTCCTCGAGAATACTCTCCTCGACCAAGAACCCCGAGCGAACGATGTATCGAACGTTCTCGAGTTGGCCGAACCGCTCTTCGACGGCGTCTTTTAGCTCGGTTCGAGTTACGCTCTTTCCGTTCTGATACAGGTTCACGTGCAGGACGGTCAACGCACCATCGCGCTCGCGCGCGACGCTGATTGCCTGCTCGAGCGTTCGTTGGGAGTGTGTTGTTAAGGGGTACCGGACGGGGACCACGACCAGCGTCATCATCCATTCGAATGCTCCGCGTGCTGGTAAACGTTTAGTATCGCCGTCGGATCCGGCCATCTATAGTCGGCTCGATTCCACGCTCGCGCGCGTACTCGAGTAATACCTCGTACTGACTGTCATCGGTCGTTCCAGTTCGATCCGTGGCCTCGAGCGCTGGGAACTCGTCGTCCGTATGAAAGAGGTAATTCGACGTTGCCAGCTCGTAAGTTGCGTCGCTATCGAATGGCTCCCCGTTTACCCGCTGAATCGTCACCTCGTGGTTGCTGTGTTCCCACTCGAGTGTGAGCCCGCTCACGTGGGCGTGCCACCAGTCGGGTTCAGCGAATCCCAGATCAACGCCTGCAGCGCCGTCTAACACGGCGGACAGTTGGTCCCCGGTGAGTTCTGCGGTTGCGATCGGTTCCTCGAACGGAATCAAACTGATCAGATCCGACGCGGTCACGTTCCCCGCGAGCGAAGCTCCGGAACGAATCCCGCCGCTGTTTTGGAGACCGACATCGGCACCGGTCTCCCACCGATAGGCGTCGGCGACGAAGTTTCCAACCCGACTTTCGCCGCCGAACAACGTCGATTCGGTCCGTTCGATCGGTTCTTCGACTGTCGCAACGACATCGTTCAGCTCGGCCGAGGCCTCGAGGTCTCGAAACGCCTCGACGACATCCGGTGCTGGCTCGTAGTCGTCCGTCCGAACGATTCTCGAATCGGGCTCGCTTTCGATCGTTACGTCGACGATCGCACTGCCGCCATCGCCGGGTCTGGTTAGCAGCGTTCCATCGATTCGCTCGAGTCGCGTACTCGGAACGTGGCCGCCGAGAATAACGTCCGCGTCAACCGCACGCGCGAGGTCATCATCACCACCACCGAGATGCGAACAAACCACGACGATATCGGCACCTGCACTACGAAGTTCGGCCACGGCTTCCTCCACGGCTGCAATCGGATCCCGAAACCGCAATCCCGTCGCCATCGGGTTCAACGATCCAGTCCGTTGGGTTGTGACGCCGGTGACCCCAACCGTTGTCCCGTTTCGGTCTACCGTCGTCCACGGTTCGACCCCTGCCTCGGTGCCGAACGTCTCGCCGTTTCGCTCTACGTTCGCACTTACCCACTGCTGTGGCGAGTTCCGGACGACCTCGAGGGTCGCCTCGTAGCCGTAGTCGAAATCATGATTGCCGAACGTTTCGACGTCAGGCTCGATCGCGTCGTAAAACTCGAGGGCTTGTTTGCCGTCAGTTATCAGCGGCAAGACTCCGGGAGACGTGTTATCTCCGGTCCCCAGAACCAGCGTGTCGTCGTCGGCACGCGCTCGGATCGCCCGTGCGAGTCGTCCGATCTGTCGGGGGTAATCACAGGCATTTTCGACGTCGGAGTACTGTACCAGACGGAGAGACATTTATCAAAAAGTACGACACTGGCGGCTTGATTCCGTCGATTTTCTCCTTTGTGTTACCTCTTCGAGTGTTTCAACGAGTAGATGAGCACACACGACCCGGTTTCCTCGACAATTCCGGGGAAAGACACGCATTTATTTCGAGCCCACCAAGGATGGGTCATGCAAACGAAATCCACGGAAGACGGGACTGTCTTCATTTCGGAAACGGAAGGCGATACGGGATCGAAAGCACCGTTTCTCGTCGCCTACAAGTCTCGAGATCGGAACCAGCGATACGGCTGGTTCTGTGCGAACTGCGAGAGCATCGATAACGCGATGGACTCGATGGGGCGGATTAAGTGCAACCAGTGTGGGAACTTCCGCAAGCCGACGGAGTGGGACGCGGCTCACGAGTAACCGACCACACAGCGCGGCGTGTCTATTGGAAAACCGTGGCATGGTAGCGGAATGCGGAGAGAGGTTCGTTCGACGGCCTTATGTAGGGACCGTCTCCTCGTTATGAATGTAAACGACGTGACGCAGGATGTCACGTCCCCTCTGGCCGGATTCCGGCACGGAGGGCAGTTCGTTCCCCCTCGAGTCGAGGTCGTTCCAACGACCTTAAGTGCTCGAGGGGATTCGACTATGAACGTGACCGCGATCGGGGTCGACCCGGTCGCCTCGAGACGACGCCCTTATATGGTGTCGTCGTCTACGAATGGTTACGTGAAATCCGGTGCCGGGGATCGATTCCGGCGCCGATTCAGATCCGACGGCCTTATAAGGATAGGGCAGTTCGGATATGAACGCAACGAACACGTGATCGACGGGCCGTTCAACTCGGCTCGTCATCTCGGACTACTACAGTCGAAGGGGTTTTGTACCCTGGCTGACTTAGGATAGAGTCCGAAGGAAATGAGGATCTCACCCCTGCGGTCCGCCGTTAAGATGGGATCTGATGTTAGCCTTGACAGTTCGGTGACGCTCGATCGGTCGACGATCTGGTTGCCGAACTGTGGACCACGCAATGTGTGAGTGTGTATTTATACCATTCACCGCCAAACCCCCCTGCTCTGCAGGGGATTTAGCATTCCGGTTGATCCTGCCGGAGGTCATTGCTATTGGAGTCCGATTTAGCCATGCTAGTTGTACGAGTTTAGACTCGTAGCAAATAGCTCAGTAACACGTGGCCAAACTACCCTATCGAGCACGATACTCTCGGGAAACTGAGGTTAATAGTGCATACGGCTCGCTGCCTGGAGTGGCGCGAGCTAGAAATGCTCAGGCGCGATAGGATGTGGCTGCGGCCGATTAGGTAGACGGTGGGGTAACGGCCCACCGTGCCAATAATCGGTACGGGTTGTGAGAGCAAGAGCCCGGAGACGGTATCTGAGACAAGATACCGGGCCCTACGGGGCGCAGCAGGCGCGAAACCTTTACACTGCACGAGAGTGCGATAAGGGGACTCCAAGTGCGAGGGCATATAGTCCTCGCTTTTTCCGACCGTAGGATGGTCGGCGAATAAGTGCTGGGCAAGACCGGTGCCAGCCGCCGCGGTAATACCGGCAGCACAAGTGATGACCGCTATTATTGGGCCTAAAGCGTCCGTAGCTGGCCACGCAAGTCCATCGGGAAATCTACTCGCTCAACGAGTAGGCGTCCGGTGGAAACTGCATGGCTTGGGACCGGAAGATCCAGAGGGTACGTCTGGGGTAGGAGTGAAATCCTGTAATCCGAGACGGACCACCGGTGGCGAAAGCGCTCTGGAAAGACGGATCCGACGGTGAGGGACGAAAGCTCGGGTCACGAACCGGATTAGATACCCGGGTAGTCCGAGCTGTAAACGATGTCTGCTAGGTGTGGCACAGGCTACGAGCCTGTGCTGTGCCGTAGGGAAGCCGTGAAGCAGACCGCCTGGGAAGTACGTCTGCAAGGATGAAACTTAAAGGAATTGGCGGGGGAGCACTACAACCGGAGGAGCCTGCGGTTTAATTGGACTCAACGCCGGACATCTCACCAGCATCGACAGTGTGCAGTGAAAGTCAGTGTGATGAGCTTACTGGAGCCACTGAGAGGAGGTGCATGGCCGCCGTCAGCTCGTACCGTGAGGCGTCCTGTTAAGTCAGGCAACGAGCGAGACCCGCACCCTTAATTGCCAGCAACACCCTTGAGGTGGTTGGGTACATTAAGAGGACTGCCAGTGCCAAACTGGAGGAAGGAACGGGCAACGGTAGGTCAGTATGCCCCGAATGTGCTGGGCTACACGCGGGCTACAATGGTCGAGACAGTGGGATGCTACGCCGAAAGGCGACGCTAATCTCCGAAACTCGATCGTAGTTCGGATTGCGGGCTGAAACTCGCCCGCATGAAGCTGGATTCGGTAGTAATCGCGCCTCAGAAGGGCGCGGTGAATACGTCCCTGCTCCTTGCACACACCGCCCGTCAAAGCACCCGAGTGAGGTCCGGATGAGGCCGGCGTTACGCCGGTCGAATCTGGGCTTCGCAAGGGGGCTTAAGTCGTAACAAGGTAGCCGTAGGGGAATCTGCGGCTGGATCACCTCCACAGACCGGGACCGGGGCGACGCCCCGGCCCACAGCGGTTTCGCGATTCGGTCCACACGTTCGATCGACCACCGTCAGGCCGACCGAGCACCTTAGAACTGTCAAGGCTAACACTCCCGATTGATCCCCAGTCTGCACATCAGCAGAGTGGGGTGGGCCCATAGCTCAGTGGTAGAGTGCCTCCTTTGCAAGGAGGATGCCCAGGGTTCGAATCCCTGTGGGTCCATGACTCGGGTTAGATCAAAACGAATCGTGTCCCTTAAGTGGGAGACAGCGCTTTGATGTAATCCGAAGCAACGAACCAATGCACCACCCCGCGCAAGTGTGGGTGGGAAGGGTTAATGCAGGCCCGCTGTCTACGGGCGTGCAGATGATACCGTGTGTACGTGTAGTCCAGGCGTCCACTGGACCCGTTCCCGGGTCACTACTGATCCGAAAGAACGTGGCTACTGTGCCAGCTGGTGGATCGCTCGGCTCAAGAGCTGAAGAAGGACGTGCCAAGCTGCGAAAAGCCTGAGGGAGCCGCACGGAGGCAAAGAACTCAGGATCTCCGAATGGGAATCCCCACCGCAATTGCTTCGCGCAATGGGGAACGTCGAGAATTGAAACATCTTAGTATCGACAGGAAAAGAAAGCAAACCGCGATGTCGTTAGTAACGGCGAGTGAACCCGACACAGTCCAAACCGAAGCCCTTACGGGCAATGTGGTGTTCGGACTGACATTCAGCACTGGACCATCTACAAGAAATCTCCTGGAACGGAGTACGAAACAGGGTGACAGTCCCGTATGGTAGATCAGTACAGTGTGCGTCAGCTCCAGAGTAGCGGGGATTGGATATTCCTCGTGAATGTTGCGGGCATTGACCGCAAAGACTCAATACTCCTTGAGACCGATAGCGAACAAGTAGCGTGAGCGAACGCTGAAAAGCACCCCAAGAAGGGAGGTGTAATAGGGCGTGAAATCAGTTGGCGATAGAACGACAGGGCACACAAGGTCCGACACGAAATGAATCAGATGCGAATCTGTAGTAAGCAGTGTCGGAAGCCGGTGTTCTGTCGTACGTTTTGAAAAACGAACCAGAGAGTGTGTCTGATTGGCGAGTCTAACCTGATCATCAGGGAAGGCATAGGGAAACCGATATGACCGCAGTGCTTTGCACCAGGGTCACCGTGTTCAAGCGCGGGGAGCCACTCGGACACGACCCGAAACCGGACGATCTACGCATGAGCAGGACGAAGCGTGCCGAAAGGCACGTGGAGGTCCGTTAGAGTTGGTGTCCTACAATACCCTCTCGTGACTTATGTGTAGGGGTGAAAGGCCCATCGAGTCCGGAAACAGCTGGTTCCAACCGAAACATGTCGAAGCATGACCTTCACCGAGGTAGTTTGTGGGGTAGAGCGACGGATTGGGAGACCGGCCTCCGAGAGGAGTTCGCCTCCCTGTCCAACTCCGAACCTACGAACGCTGTTGACGTGAGGAGTCCGGTGCGCGGGGTAAGCCTGTGTACCGTGAGGGAGACAACCCAGAGCTGGGTTAAGGTCCCCAAGTGTGGACTAAGTGCGATCGAAAGTGGTGCCGAGCCCTAGACAGCCGGGAGGTGAGCTTAGAAGCAGCTACCCTCTAAGAAAAGCGTAACAGCTTACCGGCCGAGGTTCGGCGCGCTGAAAATGATCGGGGCTCAAGTCCACCACCGAGACCGAGCGACACATTTTACAATGTGATTCCGTAGGTTGGCGTACTGTTCGGATGGAAGCATGGAAGAGATTTCGTGTGGACCGTTCAGTAACGAAAATTCTGGTCATAGTAGCAGCGTTAGTCGGGTGAGAACCCCGACGGCCGAACGAGTAAGGGTTCCTCAGCAATGCTGATCAGCTGAGGGTTAGCCGGTCCTAAGTCTCACCGCAGTTCGAATGAGACAAAAGGGAAATAGGTTAATATTCCTATGCCAGTGTGAATTAGAAGTCGACGCTTTGGAGCCGCCCAGGCCGGGCACTCGCCCGGTGTAACCATCGAAATCCGTGGAAGCCGTAATGGCACGAAGCGGATGAATGGTGGGATGCCGCAAGCTGGGTCAATCTGGAGCCCGTGAAAAGACGATCACACTGTCCGTACCGAGATCCGACACAGGTACTCGTGGCGGCGAAAGCCAAGGTCTGTCGGGATCAACCGACGTTAGGGAATTCGGCAAGTTAGTCCCGTACGTTCGCAATAAGGGATGCCTGCCTCGGAGAGAGGCAGGTCGCAGTGACTCGGGCGCTCCGACTGTCTAGTAACAACATAGGTGACCGCAAATCCGCAAGGACTCGTACGGTCACTGAATCCTGCCCAGTGCGGGTATCTGAACGCTCAGTACAATGAGAAGAAGGACCCGTTAACGGCGGGGGTAACTATGACCCTCTTAAGGTAGCGTAGTACCTTGCCGCTTTAGTAGCGGCTTGCATGAATGGATCAACGAGAGCGCCACTGTCCCAACGTTGGGCCCGGTGAACTGTACATTCCAGTGCGGAGTCTGGAGACCCCCAAGGGGAAGCGAAGACCCTATAGAGCTTTACTGCAGGCTGTCGCTGAGACGTGGTCGTCATTGTGCAGCATAGGTAGGAGCCATTACACAGGTACCCGCGCTAGCGGGCCACCGAGGCAACATTGAAATACTACCCGATGATGACTGCGACTCTCACTCCTGGCGGAGGACACCGGTAGCCGGGCAGTTTGACTGGGGCGGTACGCGCTTGAAAAGATATCGAGCGCGCCCCAAGGTTTCCTCACTCGGGTCGGAGACCCGAGTAAGAGTGCAAGAGCATAAGGAAGCCTGACAGTGTCGAGCACAACAATCGACGCTGACGCGAAAGCGTGGTCTAGCGAACCAATTAGCCTGCTTAATGCGGGCAATTGCTGACAGAAAAGCTACCTTAGGGATAACAGAGTCGTCACCCGCAAGAGCACATATCGACCGGGTGGCTTGCTACCTCGATGTCGGTTCCCTCCATCCTGCCCGTGCAGAAGCGGGCAAGGGTGAGGTTGTTCGCCTATTAAAGGAGGTCGTGAGCTGGGTTTAGACCGTCGTGAGACAGGTCGGCTGCTATCTATTGGGGGTGTTACGGTATCTGACGAGAACGTTCGTATAGTACGAGAGGAACTACGAATGGGTGCCACTGGTGTACCGGTTGTTCGAAAGAGCACGTGCCGGGCAGCCACGCACCACGGGGTAAGAGCTGAACGCATCTAAGCTCGAAACCCACTTGAAAAAGAGATACCAACTGAGATCACTCGTAGAAGACGAGTTCGATAGACTCGGGATGTACGCACCAAGGCAACGAGGTGTTGAGTCCGCGAGCACTAACAGATCGAGCCACCATTCATACGCATTTGGATCATGTACGGACCCGGAAACGGGTCCAGGCGTGAACTGGACTACACGTACACACGGTTCGGCACCGTATACCGAGACTGGAGTCACACGCTCAATGGAGCGTGTGTGGCGGTTCGAATCCGTAGCTCGGCGTTACGGCGGCCATAGCGGCGGGGTTCCTCCCGTACCCATCCCGAACACGGAAGATAAGCCCGCCTGCGTTTCGGTGAGTACTGGAGTGGGAGACCCTCTGGGAAACCCGATTCGCCGCCTTCACTCATACTTTATCACACACCAAAGAGAGTCATCCAACGTGGTTGGCTCTCTTTTTTATTTACACTCGAGCAGCGGTAGCTCCGTGATCCTCGTTCCCACGACAGCCATCTCAGTAGTTTTCGACAGCGATCTCTCTAATTAGCGGAAAGCCGCCCATACCGAATGGACACCGTGTCGGAGAACTTGAGTACGATCTCGAACGAAGGGCTGCGACAAGTACAAATCACAACCC
The DNA here is from genome assembly GCF_055379965.1 of Halostagnicola alkaliphila. Classification (NCBI taxonomy): domain Archaea; kingdom Methanobacteriati; phylum Methanobacteriota; class Halobacteria; order Halobacteriales; family Natrialbaceae; genus Halostagnicola; species Halostagnicola alkaliphila. The sequence continues at coordinate 2,285,555 of NZ_AP043826.1, forward strand.
CATATTCTATTGCTTAATCGGGGCAGATCAGCCACTGATATACTAATTACATTGGCTATCCCACTATTTTAGCACAAACTAGGCTATACTCGTCCACTACTACTGGCGAGTTTGTCGGATAGACCAACCTTTATCACGGGTGCCGTCGTATCCGTTTAGTGAATGGGACCTGTTAACATGCAACTCGTCGAGCAGGCCAGGTCGATCTTCGCAGAGCTCGGATACACTGTCGAAGGAGACGGCCCCGAGTTTCGAGCCCAGCGAGAATGGAAAGTCGTCCACGTCAGTACAGTCCTCGAGACGGGAACCCTTCCGAACGAATCGGGAGAATTCCACTGTTTCGTCGCACAACCAAGCGATGTAGATGAACTCGAGAGACGACTCAACCAGACAAGCCCAGACTACGAGTGGGCGATTATCGTCGTCGACGGAGACGAGTATCAGGTCGAACGAGCCCCGCCGGGACCACGCGCAACAGCGTAGTTCGGCACTGTTTTCTGATTATTCGGTTTCGTCGAGAGCGCGCCGCGTCGCAGTAACTCCTGTTCCTGGATCGACGTCGGCACCCATGGACTCGAGGATGTCACCAAGTGCGGTCACCGTGAAGATCACGTTTTTCGCGCGTGCTGAGTGACCCATACAGCCGATACGGAAGATGTCACCAGAGAGATCACCGAGCCCGCCGGCAATCTCGAGATCGTACTGTTCGAGTAGGGCGTCACAGACGGCTCCGTCATCGATTCCATCGGGGACGCGGACCGCGTTTAGACTCGGGAGCCAGTATTCGTCGGGAGCGTTCATCTCGAGACCCATGCCTTCGACGCCGGCTTTCAGTGCGCCGGCGAGGCGTTCGTGGCGCGCCCAGCGGGCTTCGATTCCCTCCTCGGCGACGAGACGAAGGGCTTCCCGAAGCGCGTAGACGTTAGTAATCGGCGCGGTATGGTGGTACGAGCGTTCCTCACCCCAGTAGCCCTCGAGCAAAGAGAGGTCGAGGTACCAAGATCGGGGCTCCTTCTCGCGCGAGAGGACCTTGTCCATCGCTTCGTCGGAGAGCGTGAGGGGACTCGCACCGGGCGGACAGGAGAGACACTTTTGCGGACCAGCGTAGGCGACGTCGATGTCCCACTCGTCGACACGGAGCTCGACGCCGCCGATCGAGGTAACGGTGTCTGCGATCACGAGCGCGTCGTGATCGTGTGCGGCGGTCGTGAGTGTGGGAACGTCAGGCTGGAGGACGCCCGTACTCGTCTCTGCGTGGACGAATCCGAAAATGTCTGGGTCGTGTTCTGCGAGCGCGTCGTCGACTGCACTCGGCTCGAGTGGTTCTCCCCAAGGTGCATCGACTTCGACGACGGTTCCGCCGGCGCGACGAGCCATCGACGCCATCCGGCCGCCGAAGTAGCCGTTCGTCGGAACGAGCATCGTATCGCCCGGTTCGACGAGGTTTCCGATCGCGGCTTCCATCGACGCCGAGCCGGTTCCCGAGACGGGTATCGTCCACTTATTGTCTGTCCGGAAGGTGTATCGCAGTAATTCCTGAACTTCGTCCATAATTTCGACGAACGACGGATCGAGGTGTCCGACGAGCGGTGTGCTCATCGCCTGGAGCACGCGCGGGTTGGCATCGCTCGGTCCCGGCCCCATCAGCGTTCGATTCGGTGGGGTGAGTTCTCCGACTTCTGGGTTCGAATGTGACTCATCAGTAGTAGGCATGCTTGAACGTGGAGTCGGAACCCTCAAAAACATTGACTCACCGGCAGCGACCGATTCGCATCGGCGTACGTTTAAGGGATATTGTGTCTTAGTAGCACAGGCAATGGTCTTCAAGAAAATCACGCTGATCGGAACGAGTACCGAAAGCTTCGATGCAGCGGCAGACGATGCTATTGACCGCGCCGAAGACACGCTCCAGAACGTGTACTGGATCGAGGTCGACGAGCTCGGTGTCGAAATCGCAAATACTGAAGGCCGAGAGTATCAGGCTGAAGTAACGGTCGCGTTCGAACTCGAGGAGTAGTGTTTGACACCCGTTTGGTGAAAGACAGAAACTGTTTTCCACACGTTGGAAGGGAGATCGAGAAGGAGATATCCGACAAATCAGCGGTCGAGAAGCGACTTACGTTCGGAACGATTCGCCACAGCCACATTCGCTGACGACGTTTGGATTCTCGACGTGAAATCCTTCTGCTTGGAGCCCGCTTTCGAAGTCGAGAACGCTTCCTTCGATATATTTCAGGCTTGCCGGGTCGACGAAGACCCGAAGGTCGTGGTGTTCGTATATCGTGTCGTCGTCCTCGGGTTCGTCGTCGAACCGCATTCCGTAGGAGAGCCCTGCACAGCCACCTTGTTGGACGAACAACCGCAGTCCGGCGATGTCATCATCTAATCCCTCTCCATCGAGCAGTGAGCGAGCCTGCTCTGCGGCGTTCTCGGTAACCTCGATCTGGGGTCGCGCGTCCCCACCATCCATGCTTTCGGTGCTCATATACTACCATTCCCGCGCAACGATGTTAACGTTGACGCCATTCGGGTAGCTCTCGATTCGGGTGTGGAATCAAATTGTCTCGTTAAAATCCGACTGAACGGCGTTGTAATACTCCCCGAACCGTTTTTTGTCGTTCGGTGATAGCTGGATGCCGTTGACCGCCAGCAGTTCGACCATTCGTTCGACATCGTACTCGTACCACATCGAGAGAATCCAGAGATTCTTCTGGGCGTAATCGTAGTTTCGCTCAAGCACGCGCCGATCGGTCGGATCGACGACGTCCGGTTGCATCTCGTCTTCGACTCCATTATTCACCCACGTAAAACCAGTACCTGCTATTCTCAGGGTGAGAGCCCGTCAGCTCACCAGCGGAGAAACCCTAAAGATTGTTTTGAAAGATCAATTGTGATCAAGTCGCATCCGGACGCTTTCGGCGTGGGCCTCCAGCCCTTCTGCCGTCGCCAGTGTCGTAATCGTTTTTCCGAGATTCTCGAGTCCGGTTTCTGAGAGTCGTTGGACGGTTGTCGATCGAAGGAACGTTTCGACCGAGAGTCCGCCGGTCACGCGCGCGCCGCCGTTGGTCGGCAGAACGTGATTCGTCCCGCTAGCGTAATCCCCCGCGGCAACTGGGGTGTGCGATCCGAGAAAAACGCTTCCGGCGCTGTCGATCCGCTCGAGGAGTTCCTCGTCGTCCTCGGCGATAATCGAGAGGTGTTCGGGGGCGTACGCTTCGGTGAACAGAATCGCTTCGCTCATCGATCGTGCGAGCAGTACGCCGCTCGCGTCGTTCGAGAGCGCGGATCGAACCGTTTCTTCGCGCTCGCGCTCGCCCGCTTGACTCTCGAGTGCTTCGGTGACGGCTTCTGCGGTCGCCCCGTCATCGGTGATCGCAACGACCGATGCGTTGGCGTCGTGTTCGGCTTGGGCGATTAGTTCCGATGCGACGAACTGCGGGTCGGCAGTGTCGTCCGCGACGACGACGACTTCGCTGGGTCCGGCCAAGAAATCGATCGCGACATCGCCGCGGACTTCGGCTTTCGCCGCCGTGACCCACTGATTACCGGGGCCGACGATTTTCTGGACGCGGGTAACCGACTCGGTGCCGTAGGCCAGCGCTGCGATTCCCTGCGCACCGCCCACGCTGTAGACGGCGTCCGCACCCGCGGCGTGGATCGCTGCAAGTGTTACCGGACTGATCTGCTCCGCTGGCGGCGTCACGACCGAGACGTGGTCGACACCGGCGACGACGGCCGGAACGATACCCATGATCGCACTCGAGGGGTAGGCTGCGCTCCCGCCGGGAACGTACACGCCGACGCGGTCGATCGGACGGAATCGTCTGCCGAGTTCTCGTCCGTCGTCGAAGGACTCGCGCCAGTCTTCGGGGAGTTGTGCCTCGTGAAACTCCCGGATGTTGTCGGCGGCGGTTTCGATCGCCTCGAGTAGCTCGTCGTCGAGGTCGTCGTACGCACGTTCACATTGGTCCGTAATCTCGAGGTTTCCGACCGAAACGTCGTCGAACTGCTCGGTGAACTCGCGAACGGCGACATCACCTTCTTCTCCCACCCGTTCGACGATTTCTCGGACGTCCGAACGGACGGATTCAACACCCGCGTCGCGGTCGAAAAAGGCGACGCGCTCGCCGGGTCCGAGTTCGGAGACCTCCCGCTCTTGAATACTCATACCGGTGTTAATGTGGGCATCGCGAAAAACGGTTTCCTTCCGCTATGCGTCACCATTATCGACGGCCCAGAGCCCCGCTGCGTCGAGCGTCGCACGGATGAACAGGTACACGAGAAGCGAAAACCCGATGACGGCAATCGGAGCCTGAAGCATTTCGGCGATTCCGCGACCGAAAAGCAGCTGGCTGAATCCGCGGACGAAGAAACTGAAGATGACGAGTCCGAACGCGATGACGGAGAGCTTGACGAAGCCCGAACGGTCCATGCGCCACTATCTAAGTCGGTTCCGCAAAGTCGTATCGAAAGCTCACGAGCGATGGCTCACGTTCGTCAGTGACTGCCTTCGGCTGACAGGCGATGCATAACTAATCCTGACTCGCCGCTTCCATCCCCTATGTGGCCCTGGGAACACGCAATTGTCGGGTACGTGGCGTATTCGCTCTTCTGTCACGCCTATTATCGCGACTCGCCGAGCGGGCTCGAGGCGTTCGCGGCCGTCTTTGGATCCGTTTTACCGGACCTTATCGACAAGCCACTCTCGTGGGAGTTCGGCGTGTTCGAGGCGGGGTACGCTATCGGTCACTCGATATTTTTTGCGGTTCCACTCGCGATAGTCGTCGGATTCGGGACACGGTCGGTGGGGCGTCCTCGAACCGGGATCGCGTTCGGACTGGCCTACCTCCTTCATTTACCGTCGGACGTGCTTGACGCGTACGTTCGTGAAGATATCGTTCACTACGAGTTGATGCTGTGGCCGGTCGTAACTGTCCAAGACGGCGGGCACGGTCACGGATTTCTCGAGCAGTTTTCGATACTGTTCGACCAGTATCGGGCGGAGCTATTCTCGAGCGATCCGTCGGCGTATCTTTGGGCTCAACTCGGACTTGGCGTGTTTGCCGGGTTGCTCTGGCTGTACGACGGCGCACCGGTAGTTCGAGAATTCGCCGTTGGTGGCCTTAAGGTGTGTACAGGTCTCGTCGGACGTATGAAGGGGTAAACGAACGCACGCTTCCAAGCGATTTATAACTGGTAATCGAGAGCGTTTTCTCAGCCAGAAAATCGTGTTGTGGGGTTACTATTACCTGAGTCAATCCTCGAGTGAGGACGCGATGTCCGGCTCTGAAGGACCGTGCTCCTCGATCATCGACTCGGTTGGGAGGTGCCTCTGACAATCACCTCTGACAGTCGACGATTCCCAACCGAGCCCCACTCATACTCCGTCGACTCCATCTGAATTTCAGTGACGACTCGGGTACGGTAGAATAGTTCGAGACTGTCGGCGATTTCACCGAGGCTGTTCGTTTGAGGTGTGTTTCCTCTTTCAGAACGCTCAATCAAACCCATGCCAGAGCTCGGTTGGCCGCGTCAGTGTCGCCCGTATAGTGAATACATGATGGACAACAATCCGAGCAACCGGCTCGTGTTCTCGAAGAACACGGTGACGACCTGCGACGGACTGATAACCGTCGTGATGAAGACATTAATCAGGAACGGAAACAGTGTCAGCAATAGGAGTCCGATTGAAAGATACAGCATCGACGTGCTGTCGTTCCGTCTGTACCCTCGGAACGCTTGGTAGGCGATGACCGTTCCAACGAGCGCGACGAGGAACAGACTCGCGACGGTCAGTATCTCGAACAAGGGAGCCTCGTCGAGTCTGACAACGTTCTGGCTCATCGCATCCCCTCCCACATCCGCGTGAATTTATCCGCGACGTCCCGATCGCGATAGGAGAGATCGAGGGAAAACTCGCCCTCCTCCAGTGAAAGTTCGAGGCTGTCGAGGTTTGCCGAATAGACGCTGTAGTGGTTTCCGTCCTGTGCAAGTTCTGTTTCTTCGGTGATGAGCTGACACTCCGTGAGCCGATCGAGCCGACGATAAATCGTCGGCAAAGAAGCGTCACACCGGTCGCTCAATGTACTGGCTGACATGGGTTCGACGCTCGTTTCGGTGAGGATCGCTCGTGCGTACTCGTCGTCGAGAACAGCGAGCAATTCCGTCAGGTCGCAGTCCTCACTCACTGGTAATATATCGTTTCGGGACTGATATGAAAAGGAGTCCGGTTTTTCTACTTCAGAAAATCCTCCTAAACGAGCTAAATTCCACGTTTAGTTCCTTGCATGCCGCCTGAACCCCGTGATTTGTCTTCTGTGTCTCCACCTGCCGATTCGAACATCGAATCGAAATTGAACTGGTTGAACTCCTCCGGTTTGATATCTTCGGTCGCGTACACGTAGAGTGCCGTCTTCGCAACGCCGGTGATGACACCGCCGACGAGCATCGAGAGAACGCCAGCCGAAATGGCGACGGCCAAAGCGACTACGACCATTGCAAGGCCCTGGGAAGCAACGAGAATCCCGACTGCCAGGATGACCCCGGGAATCATGATGAGTGCGGGGATAATTCCCAGACCAACCTTGGTACCGACGGTTTCCCCCCAGGTCTCTTTGAACGTCGAGGCGCTCTCGGTGAACATCGATGTCGCAGTCACGTCGTCCTGGAAGACGATAACTGGAATGACGAAGAACGTTGCGACGGCCCAGCCGACGCTGAAGATCATCGCGGCGATCTGCGCACCGATTCCGCCGCGGGACTCGAGTGCCTGGATGAAGATACCGACGACTGCGCTCACGAACGACCAGATGAGCAGCGTTCCCGATTTTCTCGAGGCGGCTCGCAATCCCTCATCGATATGTGGGTCGTTTCCGTGGAAAACCTCCCCGACGGAGTAGACCAGACCGGCGTTGAACAGTGCGGTGATATATGTCGTACCGAAATAGACGACGAACAACACCACGATTTCGATGCCACCCAGCGACAGCTCGCTGGCCAGAAAGAGCGGTCCGAGTAGTGCAGCCACGAACACGGCCGATGCGATTCCGCTCACGAGCGGGTACAACGCGAGCTTCGGGTGCGATCGAAGTACTCGAAGGCTGGCAATCGACAGGACGAAGCCAGTCTTGAGGCGGCTGAAATATCCCATGAGTGAATTTGGTGCTAACAGCTTATCAATACGCAGTAATAGTTTCTGGCCCGGAAACTCCGCTCGAGTAGCACATTCGACCCCGCCTCGAGGAATTCTCTCGGTCGTCCGCATCGCCAGCCGCCCGTTCCGCTCGTCGCTCGTTTCCACGTCGACGGTCGTCGAGTCGGTCAGAAACTGACCCGCTATTTCCGTCGTCGGGGTTGGATTCGCTGAACACGCTTGCCAAGACGGCCACCAACAGAACCGACTCATACGGTCTGCTGTGGGTCATTTTCGGGGCGACTGAGACCCGTTCTGCGGTCTCCGATACCCGTTACACCAGACTGTATCAATCGTCGCGGGCGATGTCGTACAAAGCTGCCGTCGGATCTCTGTCATCGGTACCCTCTGCATTCGAACCCTGATGTGTGGACAACATGACGTATTCCTGGCATTTGGGGCGTACTGATCGTGTTCTCCGATCCTTCCAACGGAGACGAAACTATCCACATTCAAGACCGTAACACTCGACTACTGCGCGCGTCCCTAGGTGCGAATATTTTTAACGGGAGCCCCGAAACCGTCGTCTCATGGTCGACGATGGCGACGATCGCGTCTACTACGTTATCAGCGACATTCATCTCGGCGGCGACGAGCAACTCGAGGAGGCCGCGTTTCTCGACGAGCTTCTTTCCTTTCTCGAACGCCTCGAGCGGACCGACGAGAACGCCGAGTTGATCATCAACGGCGACGCGTTCGGTCTCTGGGAGTTCACTCGCATCGAGGGGATCGAAAAGTTCGACGCACTGAAGGAGGCGTATCCGGAGCTATTCGAACAGTTTCGTGCGACCGGCGAGAACACGCCGATCACGCTGTTGCCCGGAAACCACGACCACGAACTGGCCGCCTACGACGAATACGTCGGTCGGCTCGCCGAATATAATATCGACCTCGTTCAGGACCAATCGATCAACCGACCCGTCGGAGAGCAAGCGATACACTTCGAACACGGACACCAACAGGATCCGAACAATCGGATCGAAGACTGGGGAAATCCGCATGCGTCGCCGCTCGGATACTATTACAACACGCTCGTGACGAGCCGCGCCGGCCAGGTGTCCGACCGAGGACGGTATAACTGGTTGAAGGATGTCCAAGCTGTCACGCCGACCGAGTGGATGCCCATCTGGCTCATCTCGAAGTACTTCTACCGCGAGATGAACCCGCTTATCCGGTACGCGATGGTTCCGTTTCTCCTGTTGTTCAACGTCAGTGCGATATTGGCGATCCTCGCAGGTCTCGATCTCGCCGGTGTCTGGTCGACGCCGGTGGAGGAAGCGACCGCATTTCTCGGCCAGTTCGGTACCGCCGGGACGGCGGCGTGGTACCTGCTCGCGATCAACATCGTCGTCACCGGCTTGTTGCTCCTGGTCGGGATTCCGCTGTACGTCCTGCAGCGAGATCTCAAGAAGACCATCGATCGATTCGGGATTCTAGATACGGAGATGACGATCGATCCCGTCGCATCGTACGAGGAGGCCGCTCGAGATGTCTTCGACGACGATCCGGAAACGACGATCTTCTGTTACGGACACACCCACCGTCCCGATGTCCGAGAGATCGATGGCGGGTTGCTCGTCAATACGGGGACGTGGTTGAAGCGACTCCACCGTCGAGACGGCGTTACGGGACTTCTCCCGCCGGTGTTTTATCCGTCGTACCAGCTCTGTGCGGTTCGGATCGCCGCCGAGTCGGATGGCGTCGTCGTCGAACACGAGGCCATCGAGAAACCGAGCCCCAGCGCGGAGGAACTCACGCTCACCGAACGACTGCTTACGCTCGGCCGAGAGCCGAACCCCGAATTACCGGACCAGGCGGTCCTCGAGGACGGTCCGGAAGTTTCGACGCCGGAGCTGGCGGAGTAATCTCGCCAACGAACGGCCGGCCAGTCATTCTCGGAGCGTCTTTGGTATGAATAGTGTCACCCGGAACACTAACGTCCAGCCTCATCCCGTGGCGGCATGCCGCGTCGGCTGGCTAACCCTCGTGCCGGGCGGGTGAGTTAAACGGCCTCACCATCCGTGCGGCGGTTTGGGACCGCCAGACCGGTGGTGAAACGCACCACCAACGTGTGTCGCGTGCCCGGGTTCGCCGTTCTATCATCGCACCCGAATGGGTAAGCTCGGACGGGGACTTGAGGCACGCATCCGATAGTAGCGTCGCGTGCGTTTAAAGGCTGTTGCGTGGCCCAAGAAAGAATGGATATGCCCTCAGCGGATCGAACTGTCGTACCCAGCACCGCTCGCTAAAACGAATCGAACTTAGTAGATGTACTCGTCTTCGCTAAACTGGACGTAGTTCCCGTTCCGGTACGCGAACTTCCGCTTTTTGTACGCCGCAAGGATCTTCGCCGCACCGATTCCGGCGGAGTACTTCTTCGAAATGATCGAATCACCGTCGTTCGAGCCCTGCATGTCGCGTACCGTTTCGAACGCCCAATCCCAGTCGTCCGGTTCGTAGTCGGCGACGATATCGGCAAACGCGACGTTTCGGCGGATTTCGTCGCCGATCGCCCGTTTCCAGACGTCGTTGTAGTTCGCGAGCGAGTCCGTCGCGGCGAGTCGGCCCGCGATTTTCCCGGTGCGGACCGCGACGTGGTACCCGCCTTCGTGGAACGCCGAGGTCGTTCCCATCGCACCGCCCGCGACGGCGATGTTCGCGCCGACGGGCGACTCGACCGGACGAGTCGAGGAAATCGGATACGTTTCGGTTCCGTTGGACTTGCCTCGATCTTCGACGATCGGGAAATCCTCCTCGATATCGTACTCGTCGCCGTACTCGAGTTCGAGTAGTCGGCGAATGTACTCCGAGCCGGACGGGATGCCGTCGTCGGTCGCCTTCAGAAGCTTGTACGATTCGGGATTGTCGACGTCATCGAGAGTCATCCCAATCGGCATCGTGAGCCCGACGCGAGCGACCGTTCCGTCGTTCGGGAAGACCCACGGGTACGCAGTCTCGCCGGGCATGTAGCCCCACCAGAATTTGAGCCGGTCTTCTTCGAACAGTTCCTCGGGAAACTCCCGGTACTCCTGATAGGCGATGTGGTTCGCCTCGGGCGGCGAGAGCTGTTCGGAAATACTCGAGCCGGGTTTCGTGAACTGATCGAGCGCGTCGAGAGTCACCCGCCGCTGTGGACCGTCGGCGAGAACGACGTATTCGGCTTCGACCTCGTCGCCGCTCGAGAGCGTCAGCGTATGCGATGGACCGGAAAGATCAGTGTCGACCGATTTGACGCTGGTCCCGACGCGAAGGTCCGCACCGGCATCGATGGCGCGTTCGTGAAGCCAGTCGTCCATTCGAGCGCGATGGAAGGTGTAGCCGAACTTCGGATAGGTGGCGTCCATCCCGGTCGTGTTCAACTTGACGGACGAACTGGGGCCGACGAAGTCGGTTCCCTCGAGTTCTCGGTGGACGACCTCGTCCGGAATCTCCTCGAACTCGAAGTCCATGATATCGATCCAGTAATCGAGCATCCCAGCGGCGTCGGTCGAATCGGGACCAGCTTCCGTACGGTCCTCTCGTGGGACTCCCTGTTCGAACAGGACGGTCTCCGCGTCGTGGGAGGCGGCCCGCTCGGCCGCGGTCGCACCAGCGGGACCACCACCGATAATCGCGACGTCGACGTGTTCCATATTCCGTTCGGACTCAGCGAGCCATATTAAACTGCCTGAAATTCGTATCTGCTATCGTGTGGTTCAGGCTTGCTGACAACGCATCCGATCAACGTGATCGAGATTGAGTGGACGTAACGAACGTTTTTGAGGATACCACCCAACAGCACGGACATGGCCGACGAATTCGACGTTCTCGTTCTTCGACGAGGAACACACGGCATGCCCGTCGAGCAATACGTTGAGTCGCTGCGTGACCGCCTCCCAAATCGAACCGTCGAACTCGCTCGAACACCGGCGGCGGAGCGGGAGAAGATCCGCGACGCGAGGTTCGTCACCGGAATGACGCTCGACTCGGAACTACTAGAACACGCTGAAAATCTCGAGGTGTTCGCCTGCGCGTACGCGGGGACGGGCCATCTCCCGCTCGAGGAGCTCCGAGAGCGGGGCGTCACGGTGACCAACGCCTCGGGCGTTCACGGCCCAAACATCGGCGAGCACGTACTCGCTTCGATACTGTACTTCACGCGGCGGTTCCACGAAGGCGAGCGCCGCCAACGACGACGGGAGTGGCGACACTACCAGGTCCACGAACTCCGGGGTTCGACGGTAACTATCGTCGGTCTCGGTGCGATCGGGGAGGCCGTCTGCCGACGGCTCGAGCCCTTCGACGTCGACACGGTCGGCGTTCGATACTCGCCCGAGAAAGGCGGGCCGACCGACGACGTGATCGGGTTCGGAACGGAGGCCTTCCACGAAGCACTCTCCGAGACTGATTATCTGGTGTTGGCGTGTCCGCTCACCGACGACACGCGAGGGCTGATCGGTCACGACGAATTCGTCACTCTCGATCCCGATGCAGTCATCGTAAACGTCGCGCGCGGACCCGTCATCGAGACGGACGACCTCGTGGATGCGCTACGCTCGAGTTGGATTCGAGGTGCGTCGCTCGACGTGACGGACCCGGAGCCGCTTCCCGAAGACCACCCGCTGTGGAACCTCGGAAACGTTCATATCACGCCGCACAACGCCGGACACACCCCTAAATACTACGAACGGCTCGCGGAAATCGTCGCGACGAACGCGACGCAAATTGCGGAGTCCGGATGGGACGTCGAACTCGAGAATACGATCACCTTGTAACCTCGAGACGGTCTAACGGCCGGAACGGAGAGAAATCTTCTACATACGACTCCACAATGTATTTACTAACATAGACGAAACAGTACGACGAATATGACGGTCCTCTCGACGGAAGACGAAGGCAAGTTCCTCATGGATATCCGCGGCGAACAGATCGGTATCGTTACGGAGGTCGATGCGATCGAACAGTTCGCGTACGTCGATCCCGAGCCGAAACTCACGAACGCGTGGGTCCAGAGCCTCGGATTCGGTAAAGCGGGCGAGGACGATATCAAAGTTCCGGCAGATAACGTCGCGACGGTAACCGATTCCGAACTTCGTGTCGATGCCGACCTCAGCAGCGAGGAGTAATCCGACTGTTCGATCACTCCTTCCGCCCGATTGCTTTTATAATCGTCTAGGACGAACTCCTCCCTAATGAGTAGTCGACAGGTCGACCCATCAGTCCAGTATTTCACGACCCAACTAGTCCAGTTCGGCGAGGGAAACCGATGACGCTGACGTTCGAGGGAACGATCGTGGTGCCGTTGGCGGACCCCGAAGACGCCGAACGGACTGCAAGCGCACTCGCTCCGCGCCTCGAGCCGACCGCAACAGTTGCGCTCGTGAACGTGATCGAGAAGGCGGGCGGCGGGATCGACAAGGCACCGATGGGCCAACGCGAGGAGTACGCCGAGGACATCTTCGATGCGGCCCGCGACTCCCTCGCGAACGCCCCGGTCGACATCGAGACGGACGTTCTCTACGGAACTGATGTCGTCGAGACGGTGTTCGACGGCGCACAGGAGAAAAACGCCGATGCGATCGCTTTCATTCCTCGAAGCGGAAACCGTCTCACGGAGCTCCTTACGGGAGATGTCGCTCGACGACTTATCAGGGAGGCGTCCGTTCCCGTCGTTTCGCTCCCACAGCAAACGTAGGTCTCAGGACGTGTGAGTATCGTTGTCCGTCGGGTCACCTAACCGGCGGACACGATCCAGATATGCGTCCTCCCAGCCTGTCAAAATGTCGTGGTTCGTTATAGGTAGCCGTTCTCGAGCAGCAGTTCGCCGTTGAGCACGCTCGCTCCGGCGGCACCGCGGATAGTGTTGTGTGCAAGACAGTTGTATTGCAGGCCGAACGGCGACTCGCGGATACCGCCCGCGGCGATGGCCATACCGCCACCGAGAGTGCGGTCCATTCGGGGCTGTGGTCGGTCGGGTTCCTCGAAGACGTGGATAAGCTGATCTGGCGAGGATCGAAGGTCCAGCGAGGGATACGCTTCCATCGCCTCTGCGGCGTCTTCGGCCGTAATATCCTTCTCCGTTTCGACCCAGACGTTCTCGAGGTGGCCGTCGATAGTCGGGATTCGGTTACACGAGGCTGCGACCTCGACGCTGTTGTTCGAGAGTTCGGCGCCGTCGAACTCGCCGAGCAGTTTCCGCGACTCGGTCTCGAGTTTGTCTTCTTCGCTTCCGATGTGAGGGATCGCGTTGTCGATGATCTCCATCGACGTCACACCGTCGTAGCCCGCTCCCGAAACCGCCTGCAGAGTCGAGACGTGAACTTTCTCGAGGCCGAACTGTGCGAGAGCCGCAAGCGTCGGGACGAAAGTGATCGTCGAGCAGTTCGGGTTCTTGAGCAGCGCACCGTCCCAGCCTCGTTCCTCGCGCTGGACTTCGAGGAGATCAACGTGTTCTGCGTTGACTTCTGGGATCACCAGCGGAACGTCCGGATCCATCCGTCCGTTCGAGGAGTTCGAAGAGAGGACGTAGCCCGCCGTACAGAACTCCGGTTCGACTTCGGCACCGACGCTCGAGGGCAAAGACGAGAACACGAGGTCGATATCGTCGGGAATCTCGCTCGGGTCGGTCCCAGTGACGGTCATATCCGCGACGTCAGCAGGAATCGGCGAGTCGACGCGCCACTTCGCGGCGTCACGGTAGGTCCGGCCCGCACTCGACGCGCTTGCGGTCAACGCCGCGATTTCGAAGGATGGGTGGGGATCGAGAAGCTGAATCAATCGCTGTCCGACGGCGCCGGTTGCACCGAGAATTCCGACACGTACAGTCATTTTCCGCACCTCAGGTTTGTGAGCGCAAAACCGTTTGGATTTCCCTCGCACACCGCTATCTGCGAGGACGAACATGATCGGCTTTCAGCGAGTGTGCGCGAGCCTCGAAACGAGCATAGAAGATATTAAGAAAACGTAGCCAAACAGTACGACCAATGGAACACAATCTGTCCCCGAATCGTTCAGTGAGGTCGTTGGCGTTCACCGATGATACGGATTCAGTCGACATTCAAGTTTACACGCCCCACTCGTCCGGGTGGTCCCAATGAGCGGTTCGACTTCGGACTCGACCGCCGTCGGGCCATTTACCGGCGGCTTCGGTATCGGTGCGGCCGCTCTCGGTGTCGTAAGTATCCTCTTCGGCCTCTTCGCGGCTATCGACGGTTACATGGAACTCGGAATGGCCGTCACCGGGGATGATCCGATGCTCGAAGGAGTCGTCATCCTCACGTTCGGCGTCGGAATCGGCGTCGTCGCGCTGTTCGTCGGCGCGTATATGGAACCCGGATTCGGCGACGACGATCACGGCCACTGACTGGGCGGTTCAGCAGCTGAACAGGATCTCTCAGGTTACTCCGGCCGAACAACAGAGTACAACTCTAACGGTTCTCGCCGGTGTGGCGATTGGCGGTGAACCCACTCTCTGGATTGTAGAGTAACGCGTCGCGATTGCTCGTCGGAGAATTTAGGCAGCGACCTTTCCGCTCTTCTTTCGCGTGACGTAGCCCGCAATCCGGTTACGAACGCCCTTCGATTCGATGTTCGTGAGCTTATCGACGCTGTCTTTGTTCTGTTCGAAGTCGGTCGTGAACGCGTCCGGATACCGCTCCAGCAGGAGCGCTCCCGTCTTTTTGACGTAGGCCGGTTTGATTGCCATAGGAGGGTTTTCCGTCTAGAGGGCCTTAATTGACTCCCTTTTCGCTCGCTCGAACGTCACGACTGCTCGATTCCGTTTCCGCCGGCGAGACTCCCGCTCGAGGGTCGAGAACCCTCCTTAACTCCGTGGTCGTCTGCTTTGCCCACGAGTTCTTGGAATTTTTCGGACCGTTTTGCCACGCGATCCACCGCCTCACTGTCGGGCTCTGTGTCTCGTGACTCGAGAAGGAACGTGGTGATTACGACCGTCTTGACCCACGGTTTGAGGAAGCCGGTATAGATCGTCACGACCGTCCCGCCGACGAGCGCCCACCCGAGTAGTTGGTACTGGCCGGAAACGCTTCCGAGCATCGTTGCAACCGGTATCAGTGCCAGCGCGAGTCCGAATGCCGCGACGTACATTCCGATCACGATCAGCAGCGTCGACGCGAGTACCGGTTTCCAGTTCTTGCCGTAGAGGACCACTCCGTTCCTGGCCGAGCGCCACCGGTTTTGCTCGCTCTTCGTAAACATGTACGCGATGATCGCTTCGTCGATGTACGACGCTGCTATCGCGATCGCCTTTCCGAGAAGCTGGACGAGCTTTTGTACGTTCGGGACGACGGAAACGAGACTCGAGAACGAGACGACCGTCTCGTTGAACTGTTTGATGATCGCTTTGACCAACTGGTCCACGGCGAAGAGAGCGCTCGCTTCCGCAAAGTGCTCGCTCACCTGTGATTTGCCGTACTGGAGCTGATTCGATGGAACCTCACCGGTTTCGATAACGTGGGCGATGACCGCGATGTGTGCTACTTTGACGAGATAAAGCACGTACCGGCTGAGCAGTCGCCACCCCGCCACGAACAGACCGATCGAAAGGATCAGACCGACGATCGCGACGAGTTCGGAAATCGATCCCGACTCGAGCAGCCGCCGCCCGAACCAGGCGATCGCGCCGAAGTAGACGATCGCGAGCAGTCCACAGAGCAATCCGATACCGAGCCGAAGCACCACGAACGGCAACGTTTTTCGGAACACACTCGTCGCAGTTCTGAAATGAAACCTCATCTACGGGACGATCCCGCCCAATGGTATTTAAACTCGAGTGAGCCCGGCAAATTCCATTGGGGGAAATGTAGCCAGTGTTCATCGGCGAGACCATCGTGAGACAGTAACTTGACAAAGTCCCCCAACTATAGATACATGACCTCCTAATTACCGTTAACATGGGACCGAATACCGACCCGATCGACGAGAAGACAGGAACCGATAGACGGACTTTCGTAGGCTTGATCGGGTTGACCGGAACGACCACGCTCGCTGGCTGTTCGGAGTTAGGACCAAGCGACACCGCGAATGATGACGAGGACGGTGGAAATAACGGGAAGCCAGATTCCGTCGCTGTCTACGAAGATCTCACCTACGCGGAGCGCGATGCGGGCGAGATGAAACTGGACCTGTACGTCCCCGAGGTCGACGATCCGCCGCTGGTCGTTTACGTCCACGGCGGCGGGTGGGTCTTCGAAACTCGAGAGAACGTCCCGGACGGAAAGCGGTACGCGGCGGAGTGGGGATGTGCGATCGCCAGCGTGAGCTACCGGTTGGCGAAAGTTCCAGACGACGTAGACCTGCCGTTTCCGATCGATCCGGACAATCCGACGCCGAGGGGCACCTTCCCCGATCAGATCGTCGACGTGAAGGCGTCGATCAGGTGGCTACGAGCGAACGCCGACGACTACGGGTACGACGCGGAAACCGTCGCGACGTGGGGTGCGTCGGCCGGCGGCCACTTGGCCAGTCTCGCCGGTGTGGTCGACGACGTCGAGTCCGTCGCGGGGGACGTATACCCGCCCGAAGCCGTCGAAAAGGAGGTTGCCGCCGACGAGTCCGGTGCCGTGCAGGCGGTTATCAACTGGTACGGGATCACCGACCTCCTCGAGCTTCCGGGTGGCTCCGATTCGGTCGAATCCCTCCTCCTCGGCGGGCCGATTTCGGAGAACCAAGGAGAAGCCGAGCGAGCGAGTCCGACAACCTACGTGTCCCAGGATAGCCCGCCGTTTCTCATCATGCACGGCCGCCCGGATCAGGTCGTTTCCGTCGAACAAAGCCGGATCCTGTTCGACGCGTTGGCCGAGGCCCACGTCGACGCGGTGCGTTACGAACTGCACGACCTTGGTCACGTATGGGGAGAAGATTCGGAACGAACGGCGATGGACGGGCTGGTAGCGGATCCAACGCCCGCACAATCGATTTCCGAGACGGCCCACCTCGAGGAGGGTGGATCCCCGGTCGACCTCGTCGGAGAGAAAACCCCGGCGGGACCGGAGTCGATCGGGAGCTTCTTAGAGCGGACGATCGTGTGAACAGAGTCGGTCGTGCCCCTCGGAATCGCGAAACCGAGTACTCGCGCCTGAAAATCAGCACCGAACCCTACCAGTCGGTGTGCTGGCGAACCCGCGAGAGCGCCGTCTGCTCGCGTTCGCTTCCGGCCCGTTCGACGACCGACGCGCAGTGGTCGAGCCGGTCGCGAAGAACTGACTCGTCGTACCCCTCGACGTCGAGTCTGGACGCGGCGACCGTCGCTTCGATGACCGCACCGAACCCTCGGTTGATCGTCGGCACCGTCTCGGTTTCGACCGCCGACTCGAGCGGACGGAGTCGCCAGTCTTCCCATTCCGTTCCGTCCTCGGTGCCGGAATCGATTCGTTCAACCGAAGCCCGAGCCCAGGCGTCGGCCGACTCGAGAACTGGGTCCTCGAGTTCGTAAATCGAGAGCGCGGCGTCGACGAAGTCGACGGGATCGCGCGTAAATTGAACGTAGCCAGTGCCCTGTCTGTGAAAGTTACGGCGCGTCCGCGTGTTTCCCCACGTGCGCGCGGTAACTCGATATTTGTTCCCTTGCTCTTCGGGATACCCGGACTCGTTTTTGCTATCGTTCGTCTGCGGTCCGTCGACCGTTTCGGCAAACAGTCCGAGCGCGGCCGCGTTCCAGCGGCCGTTCGGACCGAGCGTGGTTACGACCGCCTCCGTGGCTCCCTCGAGCGTGACCGGCCAGTCTGCTTCTCCCTCGGGAGCGCTCGCGTACTCATCGTCACCGTCAGCGCCCGTCATAGTTCTATCACGCCGTCAGGCCCCGTCATAGTTCGATCAGTTCGTTCTCGAGCGCGATGAAGAGTCCGGCGGCGGTCAGGTCTGCCGTCGTCCCCGGATTCACACCCCGGGAAACGAGTTCGTCGGCGAACGATTCGACCGCGTCCCGATTCGTCTCGAGCGCCCCTGAATCGACCAGCTCGGCGGCTCGTTCCGTCACTTCCGTTGCGACGGCATCGCCGTGGCGACCCTCGACGAGCGTGTCCGGTCGGTCCGAAAGGACGGAAAGAAAGGTCGCCGCGGCCCGATCTGCAATCGGTCCGGTTGCCTCGGCGATTTGGTCGGCCGCGTCGAACGACCGCTCGAATCCGGTGACCCACTCGCGGGCCACGTCGTCGCCGGGAACGCTTCGATCCATCACGTCGACCAGCGTCAGTCCGCGCTCCTCGAGGGCCGGAAGCGCGTCGCCACCCCGACGAACGTCGAGGGACTCGAGTTCGGCGGGCGGTTCGGAAACGAAGACGTCGACGTGCTCAAACGCTCGATAAAACGCTTTTGCATCCGCGACGGTGGTGTCCTCGACGACCGATTCGGCGGCGGATCGCGAGACGCCGTCGTCCGCGGCCTTCACGAGCGCGACGAGCAACAATAGCGCGCCGAACTGCGTGTTTCCGCCGCCCTGTTCGGCCATCCCCTCGACGCTGCGCTCGAACGACGGGCCGAGCGCCTCTCCGGATTCGGCCATCCGGAGCCCGTGCTGAGAGCCGACGGCACCCGCAAGAAAGTGTTCGAAGAACAGATCCTCGAGGTCCCGCGAACGGTCGACGTTCCCCGGTTTCGGGGTTCCACAGACCTCGAGCAACAGCGCGAGTTCGGCGTTCTGGGCAGCGCTTCGCATATGTACTACGTTCGAATCCGTCCGCCGTCGGCTTAGGACTTGCTGGATGGTCGGAACGGCACTCGAGACGCGTTGCTTTCGAACGCCTCCGGTTCTCGCAAGCCGCCCCGTTTTTTCGATGGGTGCCGAGCGTTCGCTATGACCGATACCCGACAGGAGACGAGCGCGTTTCAGCGGGGGCGATCGTTCGCCGAAACGGTGGTCCGGGGAATCAGCGACGAGAACGTGACCTTCATGGCCGGAAGCATCGCTTATCAGGCGTTCATCTCGCTGATTCCGCTTTTGGTATTAGTGTTCTTTCTCGTCTCGGTCGTCGGCGACGAGGGGCTGGCATCGCAGGTCACGCAGACGACCGAAGGGTTCCTTCCGGACGCCGGAAACGAACTGCTCGAGGACGCAATCGCCGGATCGGTCGCGACCGCCGGCGGAACCGTCATCGGTCTCATCACGCTGCTGTGGGGCTCGCTGAAGATTTTTCGAAGCCTCGATACGGCGTTTTCGGAGATTTACGAGTCCACCGGCGAGGCGTCGTTCGTCGAACAACTTCGCGACGCGTTCGTCGTGTTCGCCGCGATCGGTATCGCGCTTCTCGCCGCGGCCGTCGCGAGCGTCGTCTTCGCGTTTTTCCCCGATAGCGCTCTCATCGGGTTGGTGAACCCCCTCATTCTCGTCGTCGGTCTCACGCTCGCGTTCCTTCCGATGTACTACTACTTTCCCGACGTGGACACGACCGTTCGACAGATACTCCCTGGCGTCGTCGTCGCCGCCGTCGGCTGGGCGGCGCTTCAGGGATTATTTCAGGTGTACGTTTCCTTCGCCGCGGACTCGGAGTCTGCGGGGCCGCTCGGAGCGATTCTTCTGCTGTTGACGTGGTTGTACTTCGGGGGTCTGGTCCTCTTGATCGGTGCCGTGGTAAACGCCGCACGGAGCGGCCACTTGCCCGCCGCCCAGAAGTCTGCGGATCACCACGCTGTCGACGGCCCTCACGAAGGCGACGATACCAGCGGTTCCGAGGCTGTACGGACGACTCGCGAGGACGATTTCGTTTCCGAGCGAACCGCGGAACGCACGATCGCCCGCCTCGAGCGAGAAACCGATGATCTCGAGCGCCAACTCGGGATGCTCAAGAACGATCTCGGGGCTCAGCGACGCCGCCGGTACCGGCTCGAAGATCGAACGGCGGCGCTGGAAGCAGAAAACGAACGACTTCGATCCGAGAACGAGCAGCTTCAGCGCAGGGTCGAACGGGAGCGACACCCGGCCTGGAGGCGGACCCTCGAGCGGGTCTTCGAGCGCGCGACGAGCGTGAGTCTGGGCGTCGTGCGACGGTCGTAGAGTAACTCAGCGTTCGATCGAACCCGGTTCGAGACCGAGGTGGGCGTCGACTGCATTGTGGACTCGCTCGAGCACGACCGGATTGTCGCTGGGACGGCCGACGCTGACCGCGTCGGCACCGTATTCGACGTACTCGCGGACCGTTTCACCGTCGCGGACGCCGTTGTTCGCGATCACGAAGCAGTCCGTTTCTTCGACGACATCGGCGATCACGCGCTCCGAATCCATCGCGTCCACGTGGACGAACGTCGCGCCGGCGTCCTCGAGTTCGGACGCGAGCGCCGGCAGGTCGACACCGGACACTTCTGTTCGGATCTTGACGCCGACCGTGGCTTCCGTTTCGACCGCCGTTTCGACGTACGATCGCAGGCGTTCGGTATCCGCGAGCAACCGCTCTCCGCAACCGACCGCACGCATTTCGTCCTGTCTGCAGTGGGCGTTGATCTCCAGGAACGCGTCTCGGTCCCGGCAGACGCGAGCGGCCCGCGCTATCGGCTCCCTCGTCGCACTTCTGACGTTGACGGCCGGCTGTATCTGCGTCGACTCGAGGGTCTCGAGCTGCTGATCGACGAACGCGAACGGATCCTCGGGAAGAAACTCGTCGCGGTCGCGGTCGACGAGCTTTCGGGCTGCCGTCCGCGACCGCTCGTCGATGGCGATGCCGCCGAGGAACGCACAGCCGGCGAACTCCGAGCCGGCTCGAGCCCACTCGGCGTCGGACTGGCCGCTGAGACTCGCCAGCGCGAGTGGTGGCGTAAACATACTCACTCGACCGTTTCGATTGCGTCCGCGACGGTTCGAACGATGCGTTCGGCGTCCCCAACGGAGTCTATTTTGATGTCGGTCCGGATCGTCGGTTGCTCGAATTGGGCTCCGTCGCTCTCGTCGACGACGAACGCGTCGGCGAACGGGTAGGTCGTCGCGAGTCCCGCCGTCGACGGCTCCGCGCCGACGGCTTCCATCAGTTCTTCGGCTGGCCCGGAGAACGCCTCGTCGCCGAGGAACGGCGAGACGACGACGACGGGCGTCTGGCTCAACGCGTCGGAGAATCCCGGAATTGCGAGCATCGGGCCGATGCTCGTCACCGGGTTCGACGGCCCGATGACGACCGGTTCCTCGAGCGCTTCGAGGACCCCTGGGGCCAGTTGAGCGTCGGCCGCCCCTCGAAACTCGACGTCTTCGACGACCGGTTCGGAGTTTCTCCCGACCCAGTACTCCTGAAAGTGCATCGGCCCTTCGTCGGTGTGGACGAGGCTGGCGACCGGATCGTCGCTCATCGGAAGGAGATCAAACGGCACGTCGAATCCGGACGCGAGTCGCTCTAGGGCCTCGCTCAACGACTTCCCTTGATCGATGAGGCTCGTCCGGGTGATGTGAACGGCGCGATCCCGGTCGCCGATCGTCATGAACTCGGCGACACCCGAGAAGCGACGCCAGTTGGCAATCTCTCGGCCCGCCGTCTGGCGCTCCTCGGAGAGGTACTGCGGGCCGTCAGGGAGGCCCGCCGAATCTGCGATATCGAGCAGTTCGGCGTTCGTTCGGTGCGTATCGTCTTCGATTCCCCACCACGTTTCTCGGTCGAGAACCTCGCCACCCTGAAAGAGAAGCGTGTCCACGTCAGGACAGACCAGCAAGCCGCCGAGTTCGATGTCGTCGCCCGTGTTAGCGACGATCGTCACCTCGTCCGGCGAGAACGCGGCTTCCACTCCGTCGACCAGCTTCGGTGTCCCGGTGCCACCGGAGAGGAACGTAACCATACGCACACACGCGTCCGGTGGTACTTAGTCCCTTTCAGCCGGATCGAAGACTGCTCGAGAAATCGTCCGACGCTCGTCGTTTTCCCCTAACCGCTTCACTCGGTGACCCAGTCGGCGAAGCTCCCCTCGAGGAGCGTTTCCGATTGGCGCTCGACGTACCGGCGCTGCATCGATTCGATCGCCGTCTCGAGGTCGTCGCCCGACTCGAGCGATCGGCTCACTTCGTCGTGTTTCCACTGAGCCGGCGTGAGGCCCTGTCGAACGCGTCTTCTGAGCGGGTAGAGGTACTTCGCTGCTTCTTCCTCCGAGAGGCCGCGATTCGTCAGGCCGTCTTCGGCGTGTGCCAGCAGGTCGTCGTAGAGATCGAACGAATCGGACGTCTCCTTGCCGTCGTTCGTGATCCACGTCATGTTCGCGTCGAGGCCGTCGCGCATCGCGGCGTAGAAATTCTCGTGGGCGTGTTCCCAGTCGAGGTCGTATACGGGGTGCTCGAGGCGGACCAGACTCTCCATCAGCCCGGCGAATGCGGCCTGGAAGGCGACGGAGTCCCGAACCGTCGGCTGTGCGGGGATCGGACGGAATTCGATGCGAGCGTTTGCCGCAGAACGCGTCGCGCCGTCGAAGACGGGACGAACCCAGCGCCAGTAGGTGCCGTGCTTGCGCCGGAAGTGAGGAAACTGATCGTCGAATCGGTCGCCGGTTTCGACGGGCATCGGAACGAGGGTGTCGTCGTCGACGATCCGTTCGATCGCCTCTTCGACCTGTCCCAGATCGCGCGGGAACCGAACCTTCCCTTCGGAGGTGTGTCGTTCGTTGAGCACCGATTCGAAGACGGCGATTCTGTGTTCCATCCACGCGTCCTCGAGGACCGCCTCCGGACCGACACCTTCGTCGTAACAATCCGCGGGGAAGAACGGGGAGTTGACGCCGAGAGCCAGGAGGGGGCCGGCGATGCGAAGGGCGTAGTTGAAGTACAGCGGGAGGTCGATCGCGTGGGGAACCTGGTAGTGGGGCTGGATCGAGGTGATCAGACTCTCGGGCATGACGGTATCGGCTTCGAGCGTCACGTTCGGAGCGTCGATTTCCATCGCCGCGGATTGGGCGCGGTCGGTGTTAGCCATCGCGTGATACCGTCCCGAATCGCTCATGTTCGTCGCGATCCGGATCTGTTGGCCGTCGTCCTCGGACGGGTCGACTCCCCCATCGGCCTCGCCAGCATCGGTAACCGTGCGTTCGACGCTATCCGTGAGGTAGGTCGTCGCGTCCTCGCCCTCGGGCGGAATCGTCCACATCGCGTCACTGACGAGGCGCATTCCTTCCGGGTGAGTCACGTCGAGTGCCGTCCGGAGGCGGGCTTTGACTTCCGACTCCTGTGCACGGAGGCCGTGAGCGTTCAGCGGCTGGGGGCTCGTCGTCATCTCCGCGTTGTGGAGCCCGAGTTCCTTTTCGAACCCGATCAACTCGAGGAGGCGGCGCGGAACTCGTCGAAGCGAACACGCCTCTGATTCGACCGCGTAGAACTCGTACTCGAGACCGACGATGGCCTGCGGGTTATCGAAGACGCCGTCGTCGATCGCCTGGATAATCGTTTCGGCGTCGGCCTCCGCCTTCGAACGAAACTCCTCGGCATCGACCGTCAGTACGTCTGCGACCCGTTCAGCGAGTTCCTCCTCTGGCATACCTCCGAGTGTGAGCCCGATTGCCTTGAAGGCACGCCCATCGAACTGTGGGTGAGGGCGTGTCACACGACATCTCTCGACCGAGACGTTCATCGCTAACGTGTCGTTTCTCCCGTCCTCCGTTCGTCGTTCGAGGCGCTTCCAGTCAGTCCGTTTAACACCGTCAGTTACGTAGCTACCGCCGATGGAGTTCGCCACGTTCGCGGATCGCGCCGCCGAGATCGAAGCCGAGCCAGCGGACCTCGAGATCGTCGACCACGTCAGGGCGCTTTTCGAGGAGAGTACGGCGACAACCGCCGAGAGAGACGGTTCGGACGCCGAGGACGGTGACGACGAACTCGAGATCCTTGCTCGGTACGTTCAGGGTCGCGTCTTTCCGGCGTGGGACTCGACGACGCTCGATATCGGTCCCAGTTCGTGTTACGAGGCGATTGCTCGCGCGGCGGGAACGAACGTGAGTTCGGCCGACATCGAGGATCGGCTTGCGGAGCTGGGCGAGATCGGCGAGGTCGCCGCGAGTTACGAGTACGGCGGCCAGCAGGGACTGGGTGCGTTCACCGAAACTGGCGGCGGTAGCGGGCTCACCGTTCGCGAGATCGACGAGACCCTTCGCGATCTCGCGACGGCGGACGGCTCCGGCAGCGCCGACAAGAAAATCGACCTCCTCTTCGGCCTGTTCAACCGGTGCTCGAGCGAGGAAGCCAGATACCTCGCAAGGTTGGTCCTCTCGGAAATGCGTATCGGCGTCGGCGAGGGAACCGTCCGAGACGCCGTCGCGGCGGCGTTCGAGATTCCCGCGGAGCGCGTCGAACGGGCGCTACAGGTCTCGAACGATTACGGACGTGTCGCTCGCGTCGCCCGCGAGGACGGACTCGAGGGGTTGGATGCGATGGATCTCGAGGTCGGTCGTCCCGTTCAGGCGATGCTCGCCCAGACGGGAACGGTAACGGGCGCGCTCGAGGAGTGGGAGAAAGCCGCCGTCGAATGGAAGTACGACGGCGCTCGGGTCCAACTGCACTACGAGTCGGACGGAACGGCGGGTGAAGCGGACGGAGCTCGCGTCTTCTCGAGAAACATGGAAGACGTGACGGACGCGCTTCCGGAGGTCGTCGAATTCGCCGAGGAGACCCTCGAGGAACCGGCCATCCTCGACGGAGAGGTCGTCGCGGTCGACGAGGACGGCTCGCCGCTTCCGTTTCAAGAGGTTCTCAAACGGTTCCGGCGGAAACACGACGTCGCGAAAGCGCGCGAGGACGTTGCCGTCCGCCCGGTCTTCTTCGACTGTCTGCACGCCGACGGTGAAGACTTGCTCGAGGAGCCACTGGCGACCAGACACGACCGGCTCGAGGACGTCCTCGCCAACGGCGACGAGCGGCCAGCGGACGTGGACGGCCTCTCCCTGCTGTGGCTCACGGACGACCCCGACGAGATCGAGTCGGTCGACGCGGACGCCCTCGAGGCGGGTCACGAGGGGATCATGCTCAAGAATCCTGAATCGGCGTACTCGCCGGGTCGCCGGGGGAAAAACTGGCGCAAGCGCAAGCCGGACGTCGAGACGCTTGACTGCGTCGTGACGGGCGCGGAGTGGGGAGAGGGCCGCCGGGCGACGTTCCTTGGCACCTTCGAGTTGTCCGTTCGGGACGAGAACGACCTCGAGACTATCGGCAAGGTCGCGACCGGGATCACCGACGAAAAGTTGGCCGACCTCACGGACCTCCTCGAGCCCCACGTACAGGCCGAAGACGGCCAACGCGTCGAACTCGAACCGGCCGTGGTCTTCGAGGTCGGCTACGAGGAGATCCAGTCGTCGCCGACGTACTCGTCCGGCTACGCGCTCCGGTTCCCGAGGTTTCAGAGCGTTCGCCACGACAAGGATCCAGCCGACGCAGATTCGCTCGAGCGCGTCGAACGGATCCGAAGTGATTGAGGCGGTCTGCTGTACCGATCACCCCGAGCGACCGCAGGACGGGTCGCGGCCGCTCCGGAAATGACGGACAGCAGTCTCCGACGACCGCAGTACTGACGACACCGTTCGATTCGGGTCGTCCGTTGAGCTCCCGACGCCGTGGAAGCTCCGCAGGACGAAGCCAGGTAAGCACCCTTAAGAGCCGCCGCGAGAAGGCTGTCGTATGCAACCGCGCGATCTATCCGACCACGTCGCGTATCAGGCCGGTCGGGGGATCGAGGAGGTCGCCCGCGAACTCGGGCGTGATCCCGCCGAATTCATCAAACTCGCCTCCAACGAGAACCCCCACGGGCCCTCGCCCGCGGCCGTCGAGGCCATCCGAGACACCGCTTCGAGCGTCAGCTCCTACCCGAAGGCCGCGCACGCGGACCTGACGGGGACCATCGCCCAGCACTGGGGAGTCGGGGACTCGGAGGTGTGGCTCGCCAACGGCGGCGACGGGACGATCGATTATCTCCATCGAGCGACCCTCGAGCCGGACGACGATATTCTTGTTCCGGATCCTGGCTTTGCCTACTACGGCATGAGTGCTCGATTCCACCACGGCGACGTCAGCACGTACGCGCTCGAGCGCGAGAACGACTTCGAACAGACGGCCGAACCCGTTCTCGAGGCCTACGGCGGCGAACGAGTCGTCTACCTGACCAGCCCCCACAACCCGACGGGCTCGACGATCGCTCTCGATGAAATCGAGCGAGTGGCCGACGGAACGGACGAGGAGACGCTCGTCGTCGTTGACGAAGCCTACGGCGAGTTCGCGGACGTCGACAGCGCGCTCGCGCTGATCGAGGGACACGACGGGTACGATACTCGAGACGACGTTGCGACCCTGCGGACGTTCTCGAAAGCGTACGGTCTCGCCGGAGTCAGGCTCGGCTACGCCGTCGTTCCCGAGGAGTGGAGCGACGCCTACGCACGCGTGAACACGCCCTTCGCGGCGAGCGAACTGGCCTGTCGCGCAGGCCTCGCGGCCTTCGACGACGACGAGCACGTCGAACGAACCGTCGAAACGACCCTCGAGTCGCGCGAGTACATGCGCGAACGCATCGACGCACACGTCTGGCCGAGCGAGGGGAACTTCGCCCTCATCGCCGTCGGTGACGCGTCTGCGGTAGCCGACGAAATGCAAGAGCGCGGCGTTATCGTCCGGGACTGCACGAGCTTCGGATTACCGGGCTGTATCCGCATCACTTGCGGGACCGAATCCGAGACCGAACGCGCGGTCGAAACGCTCAATCGAGTGCTCGAGGAGCTTGACCTTCTCGACGGCGACACGACAGATGGCGACACGGCGGACGACGAGACGACCGACGGGAACGCAGATTCGACCACACTGGAGGTGTCGGACTCGTGAGGGTCGCCGTCACCGGAACCCCCGGAACCGGAAAGACCACCGCGACGGCCGAACTCGAGTCCCCGTCCGGCCAATCGGATTCGGACTCGACGATGGGCGCAATTTCCGTCGACGGCTCGACGCTCGAGGTCGTCCACCTGAACGAGGTGCTCGAGAACGAGGCGTTGTACACCGAGGTCGACGAGGAGCGAGCGAGCAAGGTCGCAGACATGGACGCACTCGAAGCCTGGCTCGAGGGACGAGACGACGTGCTGATCGAATCCCACCTGGCACATCACTTCGAGGCCGATCGAGTCGTCGTGTTGCGCTGTCGACCGGATCGACTCGAAGAACGCCTCGAGGAGCGCGGCGAACCGCCGAAAAAGGCGAGCGAAAACGCCGAAAGCGAAGCGCTCGACGTCGTCCTCAGCGAAGCTGTCGACCGTCACGGTCTCGAGTCGGTGTACGAAATCGATACGACGGACCGGGACCCCGATGACGTGGCCGAGGCGCTCGAGGCTGTCGTCGCCGGCGAGCGCGAACCGTCTGCGGGCGAAGTCGACTTCGTGGGGTATCTCGCATGACCCTCGATCAATTCAGACCGTACATTTCGCGATTCCTCGACCCGTTCGTCAAGGGGTTCGACCGAATCGGTATGACGCCGAACAGCGTCAGCGTGCTGGCGTTCGGAATGGCGGCCGCCGCCGCCGTCGCCTTCATGCTCGGCGGACGGGCGGATCCGATCTGGTTCGCGGTGGCGGCGGTGCTCGTGTTCGTCAACGGCTGGTTGGATATCGTCGATGGCGCGCTCGCGCGCGAACAGGGCGTTGCATCCGCCGGCGGCGACCTGCTCGATCACGTGCTGGACCGGTATGCGGATATCGTTATCATCGCTGGGTTGGCCGCAGGTATCGAGAGTTACTTCCTCGGCTTCCTCGCGGTTACGGGCGTCGTGATGACCTCGTATCTCGGAACGCAGGCACAAGCCGTCGGTCTGGACCGAGTTTACGGGGGTCTGGTCGGACGCGCTGACCGACTCGCGATAATCGGCATCGTCGGCTTTCTGGCCTACCCGCTCTGGGATATCGCTCCGGCCGGCGTCACCGTAATCGGCTGGCTGTTGATCTTCCTCGCCGTCGTCGGGCACTTCACCGCCCTCCAGCGGTTTTTCTACTCCTGGTCGGCACTCGATTGAATAGCGGCGTTCCTGTTTCCTTCCTAACTCGAGGCTCGCCGCATGGTTTATCACGCACCGGAATATAGGGTCTTCCATGGTTCAGTGCGAAATGTGTGGCGCCGAGACGTCGTCCCCGAAAACGATCAAAGTTGAGGGTGCCAAACTGGACGTGTGTTCGGATTGCACAGATTTCGGCACCGAAGTGAAAACTGGGTCTTCGAGTTCGAGTACGTCGACGAAGTACTCGACGAGTTCGAACTCCAGCGGCTCCTCGAGTTCGGATGGACAGTCCTCCGGATCGGCCTCGAGTTCGAGCACCGCCAGCAGTTCGGGCGGCTCGACCCGTCGATCGGACATGTTCGACGACATGGACGAAATCGCGACCGATTACGACGATCTGATCCGCAACGCACGCGAGCAAAAGGGACTCAGCCAGTCGGAACTCGCGAACGAGCTCAACGAGAAGGCGAGTCTCATCACGAAACTCGAGCGCGGCGACACGCTTCCGACCGATAGCGTCCAGTCGAAACTCGAGAAGTTCCTCGACATCAGTCTCACCGGCGGGGCTAGCTCGAGCGATGACGCCGACTGGGGCGGTGGCTCCTCGAATGGAAGCTACACGCTCGGTGACGTGGTCAAACGAAAGGACTGATCGTCGCGGTATAGACAGGGGATCGATCGGATCCTCGGCGAGTTGCGGTTGACGACCCGTTCGAACCGCTCACACACGACTGTCGAAACCTCTTTCTGTACTGGCGAGCCTGTCTCCGATATGTTGATCCTCGTCAATTTGAAGACGTATCCGTGTGACCCAGTCGCCGTCGCAGCGGCCGTTCGCGACGTCGACGAAAAAACCGACGCTCGACTCGCCGTTGCGCCCCAGGACGCCCATATCGAGCGGGTAGCCGCGACCGGCGTCGAGACGTGGGCCCAACACGTCGATCCGATCGACCACGGGAGCAACACGGGCCACACGCTGGCCGAGTCGGTTGCCGAGGCGGGTGCCGAGGGAACGCTGATCAATCACTCCGAGAACCGACTGAAGCTCGCGGATATCGACGGTTCGGTTCGCGCCGCCCAACGCGCGGGCCTCGAGACGATCGTGTGTGCGAACAACCCGGCACAGATCGGCGCGAGCGCCGCGCTCGGTCCCAACGCCGTCGCAGTCGAGCCACCGGAGCTTATCGGAACCGGGACGCCGGTTAGCCAGGCCGATCCCGATATCGTCGAGGACGCCGTCGATGCTGCGAGCGGCGTCGACGACGACGTTTCGGTCCTCTGTGGTGCGGGAATCAGTACCGGCGACGACGTGGTTTCTGCGGGCGAGCTCGGCGCGGAAGGCGTGTTGCTCGCCAGCGGCGTCGCGAAAGCCGACGATCCCGAAGCGGCCCTCGAGGACCTCGTCGCTCCGCTGTAACGTCGGCTCATATGGCGGTTTGGTGCTCGCTCGTTTCGAATTCCCTTTCGCATCCAACTTTCGCACCCCGTGACACGGATGAACCCAGGTTTTCGGCGAGTAGCATTTTACGTTCGATTCAGGTATAATACTCATCGATCACCGCGTCTTTTCGTCGGATTCTGCTGCGACGAACAATACCATGTATATTATCCATAGACAATTAAATAGCAAGTATTAACATAAATCTGGATAGCTATAATAACATGGCCGGAGTCATCGACAGTACTCGGATCGATCGGCGGCGATCGGTTCGATCGGGGTGGATCATTTCGAGGTGCAAACCCGAAGTTTTACAACTAATATTTCACTACTTAAAATCGAATTGATGTCCGTGACGCACCACCCCGGTCACCCACGGACCGATACGTCCCGTTCCGGGACGTTCGATGCTCGGGTGCCGAGTCCACAGACGACATCGGTGCCGATACCAGGAGCGTGGGCCCATCGAGGTGACAACGTGTGATACGAGCTCTCCTCTCTCGGATCGGTTCGATGACGGTCGTCCTCGCGGGAGTCTCCGTTATCACGTACGCGTTCGTCTTTCTCACGCCCGGCGATCCCGCGTACACGATCCTCAGAGAGCAACAACAGGGACCGCCCTCCGAGTCGCAGGTAGAAGCGTTCCGCGCCGAACAGGGTCTCGACGAGCCGTTCGTCGTCCAATACGTGACCTGGCTCGGAGACGCCTTACGAGGCGATCTCGGTCACTCGTATTACCGCTCGGAGCCCGTCACGTCGCTGTTGCTCGAGTACCTGCCGAACACGCTCGAGCTCGCCCTCGCAGCGGTGGCAGTTTCGTTGCTGCTGGCGGTTCCGACGGGCGTCGCGAGCGCCGTTCATCGGAACACGTGGATCGACCGAACCAGCCAGATCGTCGCGCTGATCGGCATCTCGATGCCGAACTTCTGGCTGGGATACCTGCTGATTCTCGTCTGCTCGCTGTGGTTGGGACTCACGCCCGTTTCCGGTGCGGGTACGCTCGGACACCTCGTGTTGCCCGCGATCACCCTCGGGACGGGGATGGCCGCGGTCGTCACCCGGTTGGTCCGCACATCGATGCTCGAGGTGCTCGACGCCGAGTACGTCGATACGGCGCGGTCGAAGGGCGTCCGCGAACGCCTCGTGGTGTACAAACACGCCCTCCGAAACGCTCTCATTCCAGTCGTGACCATCGTCGGGTTGCAGTTCGGCTTCATCCTCAACGGCGCGGTTATCGTCGAAGTCGTTTTCCAGCGGCCCGGGCTCGGAACGTTGCTCGTCGACTCCATTTTCATCCGCGACTACCCGATCGTGCAGGGCGTCGTCCTGGTGACCGCGGTCGCGTTCGTGGTGACCAACCAGCTCGTCGACCTCGCTTACGTCGCGCTCGACCCGCGAATCGAGCCGGGCGGCCGAGGGGTGAGCGCGAATGAGTGAACACGCAGCAGGCGGGGACCGGACCACTTCGAGGGCCTCGGCCGTTCTCGAGCGCGTGCGGCGGTTCGGTCGCTCTCGCATCGGAACGGCGATGCGGACGAACGGACAGATCCGCCTCGGCGGCGGGATCGTCTGTCTGCTCGGACTGGTCGCGGTCGTCGGACCGGTTCTCACACCCTACGATCCGGCGGCCCAGGCGCTCGAAACTCGCCTTCAGGGACCATCGCTCGCGCATCCGCTCGGAACCGACTCGCTCGGCCGCGACGTGGCGACGCGGCTGGTCCACGGCGCCCGGATCTCGCTCGCGTTGGCGATCGCAGCCACCGCCGTTCGCGTCGTGCTCGGAACGACCATCGGCCTGCTCGCGGCCGTCAGCGGCGGGTTCGTCGATACCGCCTTGATGCGACTCGCGGATATCCAGCTCGCGTTTCCCGGACTCGTGCTCGCGCTGGTGATCGCCGGAGCGCTCGGACCCAGCATCCGAAACGTCGTCATCGCCCTTTCCGCGGTCGGGTGGGCGACGTACGCGCGGATCGTTCGCGGCAACGCCCTCGCCGTCAACGAACGACCGTTCGTCCAGTCGGCACGCCTCTACGGTACGCCGAAACGGCGAATCGTCAGGCGGCACCTGCTTCCGAACGTCGTCAACCCGGTGGTCGTCCTCGCGACGCTCAACCTCGGGACGGTCGTGCTTGCGGCCGCCGGACTCTCGTTTCTCGGTCTCGGAGCACAACCGCCGACGGCGGAGTGGGGGACGATGATCGCCGGCGGCCGGGACTACCTGCGAGCCGCGCCGTGGCTGATCACGGCCCCCGGCGTCGCGATCGCACTTACCGTCATCGGGTTCAACCTCCTCGGCGACGGCCTGCGGGACGCACTGGACACTGACCGCATCGACGACGGCAAACGGAGGCGAACCTGAGATGACCGGACCGCTCTCGGTCGAGAATCTACACGTCAGGTTCCGAACCGAATCCGGGCAGGTTCACGCGGTCAACGGCGCGAGCTTCGAGGTCACAGCCGGCGAAATCGTCGGCCTCGTCGGCGAGAGCGGCTGCGGCAAATCGGTCACGGCGCGATCGCTCGTCCGGCTCGAGGATCCCGGAGAGATCGTCGACGGGCGCGTGCGCTTCGACGGTCAGGACCTCACGACGGCCGACGAGCGGACGTTGCGACGGATTCGCAGCACCGAACTGGCGATGGTCCCTCAGGATCCGTCGACGGCGCTCAACCCGGCCTACACCGTCGGCGAACAGGTCGCCGAGGCGCTCCGGGTTCACCGGAGCCCGGACGACCAGCCGTTTTTCTCGGAGCTCGCCGTCGGCGTTAGCTCGCGGCTTCGCTCTCGAGCGCTCCGGTCGCGGGTTCTCGAGTTGCTGGAGACGGTTGATATTCCCCGTCCCGTGGATCGGATCGACGACTACCCCCACCAGTTCAGCGGCGGCATGCGCCAGCGCGTCTTGCTCGCGATCGCCCTCGCCCGCGATCCGTCGGTGCTGATCGCCGACGAGCCGACGACGGGACTAGATACGACGACGCAGGCGGCGATACTGGACCGACTGACCGACCTCAACGACTCCCGAGACATGGGAATGTTGCTGATCAGCCACGACTTCGGCGTCGTCTCGGCGCTGTGCGATCGCGTCGTCGTCATGTACAACGGGACGGTCGTCGAGCGTGGGCCGGTCGAGGCGGTCCGATCGAATCCGACCCATCCCTACACGAAGGCGCTATTGGGCTGTCTCCCGCACCGATCCGAACCGCGATCGCGACTGCCGACGGTCGAGGGCTCGCCGCCGGACGGATCCGACCCGCCGGACGGCTGTGCCTTCGTCGACCGGTGTCCGTTCGCGACCGAAGGCTGTCGCGGGGCCGCTCCGCCGGTCGTTTCCGTGACCGCCGATCACGACGTTCGGTGCGACGTTGCCGAAGCGCGCGAGGCGACCCTCGAGTCGACGCTCGCAGCTGACGACGGCGGTTCGGCGGACGATCCATCCCCAGCGGGAGAGCAGTCCGCGAGCCACCCGACTCCGGCGACCGCCGTGGACGGCGGGACCGTTCGAACCGGAGAGACGGACAGCACGCCGATGGCAACTCCCGCAAAACCGACGGCGTCCGGCGGCGACGAAACGACCCGAACCGTCGACGACGAGACGGCGATGTTCGTACGGGAATCCGCCGATGCGTTGCCGATCGTCGAACTCGAGGAGGTGCACAAATCCTTCCGGGAATCCGACGCGCTCCTTGATCGCGTGCTTCCGTTCGGGGACGACGAGACGGTCGACGCCGTCAGAGGCGTCTCGCTCGAACTCCGCGAGGGGGAGACCCTCGGTCTCGTCGGCGAGAGCGGCTGCGGAAAGTCGACGCTGGCGAAGCTGGTGACCGGCCTCGAGGCGCCGACGGACGGGAGCGTTCGCATCCGCGGCGAAGCCGTCGCCGGGGTCGACCGACGGACGAACGAGCAACTGGCGGAGATCGGTGCCGTCTTCCAGAACCCCGGAGCCAGCCTCAACCCGAAGCGGACGGTCGGCGAATCGATCGCCGAGCCGTTATTCGAAGCCGGCTGGGACGAACGGCGACGAACCGATCGGATCGAAACGGTGCTTTCGCTCGTCGATCTTCCTCTCGAATGCGCCGATCGATACCCGCGGCGGCTTTCCGGCGGCCAGAAACAGCGGGTGGCAATCGCCCGCGCCCTCGCGCTCGAGCCGTCGGTGCTCGTTCTGGACGAGCCGACGGCCGCCCTCGATGTCTCCACGCAAGCGACGGTCCTCAATCTCCTCGCCGACCTCCAGGACGAACTCGGGCTCGCGTACCTGTTCATCTCTCACGATCTCGACGTCGTGCGCAACGCCGCTGATCGCGTCGCCGCGATGTACCTGGGTCGACTCGTGGAAATCGGACCAACCGAACGGACGCTCTCGGAACCTACGCACCCTTACACGCAGGCGCTTTTGGACTCGATTCCCGGCGATCGCTTCGGCGAAAATTCGACGGAGCACAGGCTCGCGGGCGAGCCGCCGAGTCCGACTGACCCGCCCGAAGGCTGTGCGTTCCACCCCCGCTGTCCCGCCGCCACGCCGGAGTGTTCGCAGATCGATCCCGACCTCGAGTCCGTCTCAGAAGGCCAGTCGCGGTGTCTGTACGCACCCGACTGGCGAGACGACACGGGCGAGACCGATCAGTACCGAGGGACGAGCGAACGGCGAGCAGCGGGCGAACGACAGTCGATGACGCGACCGAGCGGCGACCAACGCTGATCCCGCGAGAGCTCACACCGACGCGAAACCGAACTCGAAATCGAATACGACGATTGAAAGACGATGACAGAACGAACGCAACCGACGATGAACCGACGTACCGCGTTGCAAACGACGATCGGAACGGCCGCGCTCGCGGTCGCCGGCTGCCTCTCGAGCGAACCGACCGAGGTCGACCTTCGAATCGGATCCCCGTGGGACATCAACCGGGATCCCCTCGACGGCGGGAGCATGGTTCGGCGGCTCGGAATCGCGGAGTCCTTACTCAGTGTCGATTACGAGGCGAATCCCGCACCGGGAATCGCGACCGAGTGGGATCGTCCGGACGACTACCACTGGGAGTTCTCGCTTCGCGAGGACGTAACCTTTCACGACGGGGACTCGCTCGCAGCGGAGACCGCGGTCGAATCGCTCGAGCGCACGTTTAACTCGGCTTCGTTTACGGACTTACCGGTCGAATCGATCGAGGCGACGGATTCGACCACCATCGAAATCGCGACCGAAACGCCGTTTTCGCCGCTACCCGCACATCTTGCGCGAAGCGATGCGGCCATCCTGAACCCCGCGACGTTCGACGAGGAGGGGGCGGTTTCTGAGCTGATCAGTACGGGACCGTTCGTCGTCGACGAGTTCCGGCCGGGTACCTCGGTAACGACCGTTCGACACGAGGAGTACTACGGCGAGGTCCCCGAGATCGAATCTGTCCGCTGTGAGATCATCGAGGACGACCAGACCCGGCGGATGAACCTCGAGAACGGCGACATCGACATGGCGCGGATCATGCCTCTCGAAATGGTAGAGTCGCTCGAGGAAGACGACGGCGTTGAACTCCACATGCCCGAGATTCCGCGGATACGGTTTCTCACGTTCGACACCGAATCGGAGCCGTTCGACGACGAGGAAGTCCGCCGGGCGGTGAACTACGGGATCGATCTCGAGGGGCTCACCGAATCGATCCTCGCGGGAGTCGACGATCCGGCGGTCGGTCCGTTTTCCGAGGAGATCACCGAGTGGGCGAATCCCGACCTCGAGGGCTACGAGCACGACCCGGAGCGCGCCCGCGACCTGCTCGAAGACGCCGGGTGGACGGCGGACGGTCCCGATGACGTTCGCACCCGCGACGGCGAATCGCTCGAGGTCGAGTTCGTCACGTTCGACTCGAGAAGCCTGCCGTTGATCGCGGAGGTGCTCCAGAACGATCTCTCGGCGGTCGGATTCGACGTCGACCTCTCGACGGTCGAGTTCAATGCGATGCTCGACGAGGTCGGACAGGGGTCGTTCGACGGCTACCTCACCTCTTGGGGAACTCTCCAGTACCCGGACCCGGATCGTCTCGTCGAAATGTTCCACTCCACGGAAGCCACGCTGTTTCACGGGTACGAAAACGAGCGGGTCGACGAACTCCTCGAGGAGGCGCGCGAACTGACCGACCGGGAGGAACGAACGGAACGGTACCACGAGGTGCAGTCGATCGTCCTCGAGGAAGCTCCTGTTGTCTTCCTCACCAACTACACCAACGTCGTGGCGACGGTACCCGAACTCGAGGGCTACGAACCGCATCCGACGGAAGCGAGCTACGGGCTCGAGACCGTCTCGATGAACGGGGAGTGAGGTCGCGCCGTTCTCGGGTAGTGTGCCCGCGCTGTCTACGGGTAGTGGTCCCGAACAGTCTCACTCGTTGAGGAGCAGGAGCTTGCCCTGGAAGTCGCCCGTTTCTCCCAGTCGGTGTGCGTCGGCGACGTCTTCGAAGGCGAATCGCTCGTCGATGTGCGGCTCGACGACGCCGTCGTCGACCAGCGTCGCGATATCCTCGAGTTCGTCGCCGATCCGCTCCTGGTGCTCGCCGAGTAACACGGGGAGGATCACGAGCACGACACCGAGCTCGAGCGACCGTTCGTGCATCGCCGAGATGTCCTGCGTTGAGCTCGATTCCGTCGTTACCACGGTTCCGAACGGCGCTACGGCGTCGAAGGCCGTCTGGAGGTGGTCGTCGCCGATCGGATCGAAGACCACGTCGAAGCCGTCGTCGCCCGCGTGTTCCTCGACGTACGACTCGACGTCGGTCGCGGTGTAGTCGACTGTCGCGTCCGCACCGAGCTCTTCGGCGAGGGTTCGTTTTTCTTCGCTCGAGGCCGTCGCGGTCACGTCGGCTCCGAACCAGTCGGCTAACTGGACGCCGATGTGCCCGACGCCGCCGGTCGCGCCGTAGACGAGCACCTCGTCGCCGAGGAAGACGGTCGTCTTGTCAACGAGCATCTCCCAGGCGGTGAGCGCGACGACAGGCAGAGCCGCCGCGTCCTCGAGCGGGATCGATTCCGGCGCGTGGGCGAACGTCCCGACGTGGCCGACGACGTAATCCGCGAGCGATCCCTGCCGCCCAGCGCCGCCGGGCATGCCGTACACCTCGTCGCCTTCTTCGAAGCGCGTGACGTTCGCGCCGACTTCGTCGACGACGCCCGACACGTCACAGTGGAGCGTCGCGGGGAGTTCCGGCGCGAAATCGGGAATGGCTCCCTGTCGGATCTTGTAATCGACTGGATTAACGCTCGAGGCGGCGACCTCGACGCGGATCTCGTCCGGGCCGGGTTCGGGAACGTCGACGGTCGTCTCCGTGAAAACGTTTGGTTCTCCATACTCTTCGATCACGTGAGCGGTCATCTCGGAAGGCATAACGATTCGACGTTCGATCGCCTGCTGGGAATATGCGGCGCTTGCGGCGATCAGTGGGGGTGGTCGCGGCTGCCCGAAGGCACCTAGTCGACGCGAGCCACGAACGAACCGAGCGCGTCGACTGCCGTCTGGAACACCGCTTCGCCCTGTTCTGCCGTGGCACCTGTCGCATCGCCGACCGCGCCGTTTTCGCTAAAGCCGTCGGTGAATCGGTGGAGAGTGCCGCCGTCGACCGTGTCGTCCCACTCGAGCGCGTCGCCGACGACGGGCTCGTCGACGTCGTCCGGGCACAGGTGGAGTAAGACGGCCGTCTCGAGTTCGCCCGCGTGGCCGACGTGCGCGTCGACGGCCCGCATCCACTCCCAGCGATAGGCCTCGAGGTCGGTAGACGGCGACTCGCTCACCTCTCGAGCGAGGTGTGCGAGGGTGTCTCCGTTGCCGCCGTGGCCGTTGACGAAGACGACGGTCTCGACGCTCGAATCCGACAGCGACGTGACGATATCCCGAACGTAGCTCCGGAGCGTTTCGGGCGAGACGGAAAGCGTTCCAGGGAAGTGTTCGTGATACGGGGCGACGCCGACGGGAAGCACAGGGAGGACGACCGAATCGGTATCGCCCGTCTGGTCTGCTTCGGCGGCGATCGCTCGCGCGATGATCGTATCGGTGCCGACCGGAGCGTGCGGTCCGTGCTGTTCCGTGCTCCCGATGGGGAGTAAGGCAGTCGTCGGCGATTGCTCCTCGACGCCGGTCCAGGAATTCGTCTCGAGTTGCATGCGATCACGTACGCGCGTCGCTACTAAGAGGCTGCTATCTCGTCGCAGTCATCCGGTTTCGTCCTCCCGCATTTCGGCCGCTCGAGGTCGCGACGAGCGAAAAATAACACCGTACCCCTCACCACCGTCGCGCCGACGGGGTCGTTATTGATCGAACGTGCCCTGGAAGGTGATCTCCGAGATCGGTTTCCGGTCGCTCGGCTGCTCGCGTTCCTGCAGTTCCTCCGAGAGTGTTTCAGGCGGTGCGCGCTCGCCGACGGCGAACATCGCTTCGACCTCGAACTCCTCGGGAACGCCGAGCTCATCGGCGGCGCGTTCGTAGTCGAACCCGGCCATTCCGTGCACCGCGAGCCCTCGGCGCGCTCCCTCGAGCGCGAGGTTCTGCCAGGCTGCGCC
This sequence comes from Halostagnicola alkaliphila, assembly GCF_055379965.1. Classification (NCBI taxonomy): domain Archaea; kingdom Methanobacteriati; phylum Methanobacteriota; class Halobacteria; order Halobacteriales; family Natrialbaceae; genus Halostagnicola; species Halostagnicola alkaliphila. The sequence goes on from NZ_AP043826.1 coordinate 2,323,621, forward strand.
GGTGTCGAAGGAGTGGACCGGCGCTGGTTCGCCGTTGTGGTCGAACGTCGTCTTCGAAACGATGACCGCGAGCACGCCAGCGTTTTCGGCCCAGGCGTTGCCCTCGTTCAGGAGGTCGACGAAGGTCTCCCACTCGTCGTCCTCGGGGGTTGCGTAGACGAACCGCCAGTGCTGGTTGTTGAACGCCGACGGAGCCCATCGGGCGGCTTCGAACAGCGGGAGGTACTGTTCTTCCTCGAGGGACTCGCCGGTCATCGCGCGAGGCGACCAGCGGTTGACGAAAAGTGGGTCGATATCGTGTTCGGGGTTTCGATAGTCGGAAACTTCGTCGTCGAGTTCGCGTTCGGCCGCAGCTGTCTCTTGCATCACGGTACTGTTCGGGCCCGACGTATGTGTGCGTTTTTGGACGTTCCAGTTACCAGGTAACGGTCGTGTCGTCGGCTCGAGCCAACAACTGACGTGGATGTAACTCACAAAGCGATACGCCGCGGGCGAGGCCGCCGAGTAGAACGGGAGGCGGTTTGCTCGAGGAAGAAAAATCCGGAGACAAAAACGAAACGTGAACAGTCGAAAACGCTCGTTAACGAATCCCGAACGGTGACGTCAGTCGTCTGCGGGGGCGGGCGTCTCGCGCTCGATCTCGATTTCGCCGGCGTCGAGTTGGGCTTCGACGTTTCGGGCCGCTTCGACCATGTTCGCCATCTTGCCGTAGGCGACTTCGCGCGGGAGGAGCTTCACGCCGCAGTCTGGCGAGACGACGAGCTGTTCGGGCGGAACGATCTCGAGTCCCTTCTTGATATTCTCCTCGATCTGTTCGACCGACTCGACCTCGGCGACGTGGACGTCGGTGACGCCGAGTGCGAGATCTCCGGTGAACTCGGGGTCCTTGAAGACATCGAGCTGGTCGTAGTCACCGTTGGCGAGTTCCAGGTCGAACTCGTCGACGGGGTACTCGAGGATTTCGGGGTAGATACGGGAATAGTCGCCGTAACAGACGTGGAGGCCGATGCGAACCTCTTCGGGAATGTCGGCGACGATGTGCTCGAGCGCCTCGCCGACGATGGCGTGGTCGTCCGGCGTCGTCGCGAGCGCGGGCTCGTCGATCTGGATGTAGCGAGCGCCGGCCTCGACGAGTTTTTCGATCTCCTCGTTGACGAGGTCTGCGAGCTCGAGTGTGAGCTCGTCGTCGTCGTCGTAGGCCTCGTTGAACGACCAGTTCGCGAGGGTGTAGGGGCCCGTAATCGGGACCTTGACCGGGCGATCGCTTGCCTCGGCGGTGAACTCGTACTCGTCGACCAGCCAGCTTTCGTCGTATTCGACCTCGCTGACGACGCTCGGCTTGTCGAAGTAGTTGTGTCCCCAGACCTTGACGGGGCCGTTAAACTCGTAGCCCTCGATGCGGTGGGCGAAGAACTCGACCATCTCGTTTCGGCGCATCTCGCCGTCGACGACGACGTCGAGCCCTGCGCGTTCGTGTTCGTTGGTGATGAGGCGGGCGGCGTCGTCTTTGGCTTCCTGGTAGTCGCCCTCGTCGAATCCGTGATCCGGATCTTGATAGAGCTCTTTTGCGCGGTTCAGCCACTTCGGCTTCGCGTAGCTGCCGACGACGGTCGACAGCAGGAAGTGGTCGTTCTCGTGATCGTCCGGTCGGAACTGGTCTTTGTTCTCGTTCGTGCTCATGTTGCTTTCACCTCGGCGAGATCCGCAGCCTCGGCAAGGATCTCGAGTTTCGCTTCGTGCTTGTTGTACGGCAGGTGGAAGGTTCCGGTGTTGGTCGTCAGGTAGACGGTTTCGAAGTCGGTGACGGGAATCTGGTCGAACACCCAGTCGGTTCGCTCGCGAACCGCTTCGGGGTCCTCGACGAGCGTGTTCTGGCCGTCGACGAGTCCGAGCGAGATGTCGTCCGTCGCGCCGTACTCCTGAATGTTGTAGAGGTTGTCCTCCTGTTCGGAGACGAAGTCGAAGCCGACCGCGTCGATATCGGCATCGAGAAGGTGGGCGTACGTCTTCTCCTCGAGTGCGCCCCAGTAGGGGTGGGCGACGACATCGGCGTCGGTCGCAGCGGCGACCGTGTCGATAGCTTCACTTGCGCGTTCGTCGAGTCCGTCTTCGGGTGCGTCTTCGACGAGCGACGGCTCGAGCAGGTACAGCGTCTCGACCTCGGGGAAGGCCTCGACCTCGCCTGCGAGGAAGTCGGCAACCGCGGCGAGGAAGTCGGTTTCGTCGCCGTAGTGTTCGTCGGTCGCGAGATCGGCGAGGGAGTACGGACCGGGAAGAACCGCCTGTAGATCGGTGCCCTCGAGCGCGTTCTCGGTGGCCTCAAGCTCGGATGCGACATCACCGGAAAAATCGAGGTCGCCGGAGACGACGGGCTCTCGATAGAAATTGTTGTTGTCGTAGTATCGAACGATGCCTCGCGTTTCGACGGCATCGTGGACGGCGAGTGGGTGTGCGAGCATGTCGTCCCATCGCAGTTGCCCTTCGACGATGCGGTCGAGACCAGCATCTTGCTGGCTCTCGACGACTTCGCTCCGAGCGTCCTCGTACACCGAGGCGATTTCCTCGCTTTCGTCGCCACCGATAAGGTCGTGTTTCTGGTGTCCCTTTAGATCCGAGAGGTCGTCTTTCGCCCAGTCGGGGAGCGCAAAGAGCCCCGCCGTGGTCGAAACGTATTCGGTCATGCGTACAGCCGACTAGGCTATGCCGACGCTTAATATTTTCCATCCATGTTAATACGCTACAGTAATTATCGGGCTGGGCGCTTTCGATATTCGACGCCGGCGGCACTAGCGGAAAACGGTGACGAAGGACCTAAGAGGCGAACGGAGACATTGTGAGTAAATGGAGACGACCCACCGGTTGTTCGTCGGCGACTCGCGGGACCTGGCCGCCGTCGCTGACGATTCTGTCGAACTCGTCGTCACGTCTCCGCCGTATCCGATGATCGAGATGTGGGACGATCTCTTCGCCGACCTCGACCCGGATATCTCGAACGCACTGGATGCGGGTGACGGACAAGCGGCATTCGAGGGGATGCACGCCCAACTCGATCGCGTCTGGGACGAACTCGAGCGGGTGCTAGTCGACGGCGGGATCGCCTGTATCAACGTCGGCGACGCGACCCGCTCGCTCGCGGACAGCTTTCGCGTCTATCCGAATCACGCGCGAGTGACGGAAGCGTTCGAAGAACGAGGGTTCGACCCGCTTCCCGACGTGCTCTGGCGAAAGCCGGCCAACAGCGCCGCGAAGTTCATGGGAAGCGGGATGATCCCGCCGAACGCGTACGTTACCTTGGAGCACGAGTACGTGTTGCTATTTCGAAACGGCGGCGATCGACGATCCTTCGAACCCGGCGCGGACCAGCGCTACGAAGCCGCTTACTTCTGGGAGGAACGGAATCGGTGGTTCACGGACGTCTGGACCGAAGTCCGCGGCGAACTACAGGGACTCGAGAACGTGCCCGAGGACGTTCGGGAGCGCTCGGGTGCGTACCCCCTCGAGATCCCGTATCGGTTGATTTGTATGTACTCGACGTACGGCGACACCGTTCTCGATCCGTTCTGGGGAACCGGAACGACCTCGCTGGCCGCGATCTGTGCCGGCAGAAACTCCGTCGGCTACGAACTCGAGGACGGATTCCTCGACGTGTTCGACGATCGAGTCGCTGAAATCGGGGCTCTCTCGAGAGATATCGGTCGAACGCGCCTCGAGCGCCATCGCGAGTTCGTCGAGCAACGCCGACGGGACGGCGAGGACCTGTCCTACGAGGCCTCCAACTACGATGTTCCCGTCATGACGAAGATGGAGTCGGACATCCTGTTTAGAGAGGCCGAAACCCTGCGGGAAACCGATTCGGGGTATCGAGTCGAGCACGTCCCGCTCGAGGAATCCGAGTAATCAACTGGCTTCCCGTACCCGATCGATCGGGCCGTCGGGGCGGCGACCACACATCACCTCGACACGTGCTTTTTATACGGTCTCGAGCAAATCACCGCTATGGATATCGATCTGGACCGGTACGACTCGAGGCGGTCGACTGTGTATGCGGATCGCGGAATGGTTGCGACGAGCCAGCCGCTCGCGGCACAAGCGGGACTCTCGATACTACGCGACGGCGGGAACGCGTTCGACGCCGCCGTCGCGACCGCCGCCGCGCTCAACGTTGTCGAGCCGACCTCGACGGGCCTGGGGGGCGACGTCTTCGCGCTCTATCGAACTGCCGACGGAGAGGTTGGCGGCATGCGTTCCTGCGGCGGTGCGCCCGCCGATGCGACCATCGAAAACGTTCGAGCTTCGCTCGAGGAGATGGACGACCGATCGACGTACTATCCCGAATCGAGAGGGTACGCGGTCGACGCCGGCGAAGAGACGGACGACCTCGAGATGCCGTTTCTCGGTCCCCACGCCGTCACCGTTCCCGGCACGGCGCGGGGCTGGGAGGCGACGATCGAGCGGTTCGGTGAGACGTCGCTCGCTCGAGCGCTCGAGCCGGCCATCCACTACGCGACGGAGGGTTACCCCGTCTCCGAGGTAATCTCGTACTACTGGTCCGGTGCGGACGAACTCTTTACCGACGATCACGCGCGCGAGGCGTACCTCTTCGACGGCGAAACGCCCGACGCCGGTCAGACCGTAACGCTCCCGCGTCTCGGCGAGTCGATGCGAACGATCGCGAACAAGGGGGCCGACGCGGTTTACGAGGGCGAGATCGCCGGCGAAATCGCCGACGAGATTCAGCGCCAGGGCGGGCTCATGACACGAGAGGATCTCGCGGCTTTCGAACCCGAATTCGTCGATCCCGTGAGCACGACCTACAACGGCGCCGAAATCTTCGAGCTGCCGCCGAACAATCAGGGGTTGATCGCCCTCGAGGCGCTCAACATTGCCGAGGAAATCGGCGCGGGCGAACACGCCTACGATTCGCCAGAGCGGGTGCACGCGTTCGCCGAAGCGATGAAGCTCGCGTTCGTCGACGGCCACCACTACATTACAGATCCCAAGTATGAGGCGGTGCCGCCGCTCGCTTCGAAAGCGTACGCGAGCGAACGCGCCGAGGCGATCAGTAGCAAGTCGCCGATTCAGGACCCCGAGGTGGGCGTTCCGACTCGAGCGGCCGAAGACGCCGATACCGTCCTGCTGACCGTCGGCGATGAGGACGGAAACCTAGTCTCGTTCATCAACTCTCGGTTCGCCGGCTTCGGGAGCGGCATCGTCGCGGGCGACACGGGCATCGCCCTCCAGAACCGCGGGGCATCGTTCTCGCTCGACCCCGAGGACCCGAACAGTCTCGAGCCCCGCAAGCGTCCGTTCCACACGCTGGTTCCGGCCATCGCGAAGTTCGACGAGGACGACTGGGCGGCCTTCGGCGTGATGGGCGGGTACATGCAGCCCCAAGGGCACGTTCAGGTGATCTCGAACGTCGTCGACTACGGAATGACGCCCCAGCAAGCGCTCGACGCCCCGCGGTGGCGATACCGCGAGGACGGCGCGCTCGGCGTCGAGGAACGGTTGCCGAACGGAGCGAAGCTCGCACGGATCGGCCACGACGTTCGCGTCCTCCCGCCGACGCTGTTCGGCGGCGGACAGATCGTCAGGCTGCGAAACGGGACGCTCGAGGGCGGAACCGAGCCGAGAAAAGACGGCGACGTCGCCGGCTACTGAATTCGACCGACCGTCTGCCGAGAGATTCGGGCGCACACACGTCATCCGACATCGGTACCAATTAATCGCGACGATCGCGCTATACGGCTGTTTTGTCGCCAAATTATGCTCCCATCGCTCATTTGCGGATAACCGTCTGATGCCGCCCATCGTCGTTCTCTCTCTTGCCCGTCAGAGATCATATAAAAAATTTGAGGACAGCGCGAAGCTTTTAGTTCCAGAGCACCGATCGGATGTATGAACCGCGGTCCCGAAGGGGCCAATCTATCGGTGCTCAACGTCCTCGTCGTTGGCACCTCATCGTGGGCCGAGTCCGTCGCGTCGTCACTCGAGTCCGGCGACGTTTCCGTCGAGGGACCGGTCGGCCAACTCGATGAGAAAGTGCTGGCGGATGCAGACTGCCTACTCACGGATGATCACTCGCTTCTCTCGCGTGTAAACGGACAGTGTCCGCTCGTTGTCGCTGTCGATAACGACGGTACTGACCGGACCGAACACGTACTCGGAAACGGGGCGAACGAAGTGGTTCGGGGCGACGAAGCACAGAATACGGACCTATTAAAACACCGGATCGAACGAGCGATCGAATCTTCAACGGCGTCACCAGCATCGATCGACCGCGACGGGTTGTGTCGAGAACTGCTCGCACACATGCGGGAGCCGGTATTAGTTCTGAATCGAGACCGGCGCCAGACGTTCGTCAGCCCGGCGATCGAACGCTTTACGGGTACCGATTCCGATGTGTGTCGCGGTCAAGTAGTCGACGACGTCATCCATCCGAAGGACGTTTCTGACTTTATCGACGCTTTCGAAGCGGTCTGTGCCGGTGGCCCCGAAACCACAGCGACCTGTGAATACCGCTTCCGTCACGCAGACGACACTTGGCACGTTCACGAAGCCGTCCTCACCAATAAGTTCGCGGACGAGATGATCGACGGCGTCGTCGTGTCGATACGGGATGTTACGGAGAGCACGAAAATCGAGCAGGAGTTACACGAATCATTCGAACGCGTGACGGACGCCTTTTTCGCGCTCGATTCGAGTAACAAATTCACGTACCTCAACGACCGCGCCGAAGAGTTACTCGAGTACAACCGGTCGGAATTAGTCGGACGACACTTTCTCGACGTATTTCCGGAACTCGAAGACACCGAGTTCGAAGCGCAAGCGCTCGACGTGATCGAGTGTCAAGAACCGCGAACGGTCGAGGGCTACCTCGAGCGATACCAGCGGTGGATCGAAGCTCGCCTCTTTCCCTCCGAATCCGGTCTTTCGGTGTACTTTCGGGACGTTTCTGACCGGATTAACCGCGAACAGACGCTACTCGAGCGTACCGAACGTCTCGAGGCGCTCCTCGAGAACGTCCCGCTAATCGTTTCCGTTCTCGATGACGACGGGGAATTCACGTTTGCGGAGGGAAGAGCGCTCGAAAACCTCGGGTTCGACTCCGGCGAAGTTGTCGGCGAATCGTTTTTCGAGACGTTCGAGGAGTATCCAGAGGTCCGTGCGGACGCAAACCAGGCGCTCGACGGCACCCCCGTCCATTCGCGAAGAACGGTCGGGGAACGGGTCCTCGAAACGTGGTACCGTCCCGTTTTTGACGAGGAGGAATTGGATCGAGTCATCACCGTCTCGGTCGACGTGACCGAGCGTGCACAGTACGAAGAAACACTGAGTACGCTTCAGGAGGCGACGCGGCACTTGCTTTCCGTGGATTCGAAACAGGAAGCCTGTGAGTATATCGTCAATGTTGCCGACGACGTTCTCGACCTCGATACGGTCGTCTTTCGCTTCGACGAGCGGGCGAACGAACTCGTTCCGGCGGCTTACGCCCCAGATGTCGAGGATTCGGTCGGGGTTCCAGTACGCTTCAAACCGAACGAGAGCATTACCTGGGAAACGTTCGTGACAGGCGAGCCACGTCGATTCGACGACGTCAGAAAATCACCGTCGGTGTACAACGAATCGACGAATATCAGAAGCGGGCTCTACGTCCCCTTCGGAGAACACGGTGTTCTGGCTGCTGTGTCGACAGAGCCGGGCCAGTACGACGAGGAGACGTTCGAACTCGCTCAACTGTTTGGCGCGACCGCAGAAGCCGCACTGGATCGGATCGGCCGAACCCATCGGCTTCGGCAACGGGAACAGGAACTCAAACAGCAAAACATGCGTTTAGAGCGGATAAACCGTGCGAGCCAGCTCCGGGAGGAAATCGAAGAGCACCTCTTGCGTGCGAACACGCGAACTGAGATCGAACGCGGTATCTGCGAGCAACTGGCCGAGATGGCGGAGTGTTCGTTCGTCTGGATCGGCGAGCCCGACCCGGGTGGGAATCACATCGTCCCGCGGACGAACGCTGGACGCGGTTCGGAGTATCTCGAGGAGGTTTCCGTGACGACCGTCGACGATTCTGCGACGGAACCTGCTGGACGGACAGCCCGATCGGAAGTTCCAACGTACGTCGAAAACGTCGCCAGCGAACTCCGGAACGGGGAGTGGCGAACGGCGGCGCTATCTCGAAACTTCCAGTCCGTCTACGCGGTCCCGCTCGTCTACGACGATTTCATGTACGGAGTGTTGACGCTGTATGGCACCCAGTTCGAAGCATTTGACGAAACGATTAGATCGACGCTCGAGGAGCTCGGCGAAACGATCGCGTACGCGATCGATACGGTCAAACGAACGAATCCGCTCAAAGAAAGCGACCGAAGCGAGATCGAACTCGAAATCGAGGACGGCTCGATTCTGAACGCGATAGCCCAGACGTTCGAGATCGGCGTTCAACTCGAGGGGGCGATTCCACAGTCCGACGGGTCGACGATCGTCTTCGCACGAACGAAGAGTGACGTGACCGATCTCGATTGGACATCGATCGATTCGGTCCGCGACGTGTCGATAATTGCACAAGGCGAGGATAGTTCGACGATTCAGCTCCGATTGGATACGGAGTTTTTCGGCTCCGTCGTCGAGACGAACGGTGGCGTGTTACGGGAGTTCCGTACCGACGAGTCGGGAACTCGAGCGACGATCGACGTCCCGCATTCTATCGACGTTCGCGAGGTGATATCCGGAATCAATCGGCGCGGATACTCCTCGAAGATGATCGCGAGACACGACAAGTCTCCGGAAACACAGCCCGTACTCGGAGCGAGTTCGCGAAATCTCCTTCTCGAAGAAGTTACCGAGCGCCAACGGGAAGTCGTCCAGACAGCCTACCACGGTGGGTTCTTCGAATGGCCTCGCCGAACCACCGGCGAAGAAGTTGCGAGTTCGCTCGGTATTTCATCGCCGGCGTTCCACAAGCACGTTCGATCGACCCAGCAGAAGGTATTTTCGTCACTATCCGATTCGGAAATTACCTCTGGCGACGGTTAATCAGTTAACCCCTCCCCGAATTAGCCATTATACAGTTAACGGCCAGACTCTTTAGGATCACTGCCAAAGGTGGCTCTGTCTCCGAACAGCGTATGGGGATACGCATATACTATGACCGAAATGACTACACAGTCTTCGTTTACATCAACTGATGAACAGTACGCCGTACAGTACGACAGGCTCGATACCGAACCGCTGAGCGTCGCCGTCGCCGAAGCCGTCGCCACGTTCTGCGGTGAAGACGTCACCGAACTCGAGCCGCTGCATTACACTATCAACGCCGACGCACTCGAGCGGTTATTCGAACCGCGAGCGGACGGGCTTCGATCGGGCGGATCGGTGACGTTCGAGTACAACGATTGCGTGGTAACGGTAACCGCAGCAGGTGAAATCACCGTCGAATCGGACACGCTCGAGTGACCCGGTTCGGAAAAACTCCTACCTTTTGACAGTTTCCGCGCGCGACCGAGCGTGGGGAAATAGCTATATAGTGTTAAGAGCTAACATGGTGCATGATGGAGCGCGAATCGCCGACCACTATGAAAGAGATCAGTCACACACCGCCTTCCGGACACTCGGTAACAAATATTTGGAAACGAGGACGAACTGATTAGCTCGCGCGAACATGGAGCATAACTTCCCTCTCGAACTTCATGTCGCTGACTCACGGGCAATATTTATCCCTTTCAATCACCAAATCAGACATATGAAAGGAGAGATCAAACGTCGACTGAGCCGTGCGCGATACGCAGCGATGGGAGCCGCAGCCGGTGCGGCAATCGGCGGATTAGTCAGCCGGAACGGAGCCAGCACCGGCGGCGCTATCGGCGGCATCGTCGGCGCCGTCATCGGCGAGAAACGCATTGCCGCCAGTTCGTTCGTCAACAGAGTCAAAGAACGGGACCGAGAGTCGAACGTCGACTCGAGTTGAACCGGTCGTCAGCACGATTGTCGACCATTCACCGAGACGAGACGCCGCGGTACGACACGGCCCGGTATTACTCGCCCCGTTCCAGTCCTGGCGGATCGACGGGGACGATCCCATTTTCATCGAGGAATTCCCGTAGAAACGGCGCTCGATTTTCGACTTCGGCCGGCGCGTGGCTATCCGAACCGATCGTAAACGCCACGCCCCGTTCGAGCAGAATCTCGAGGAGTTCCGGCCGAGGGTGGACGATCGCGCGTTCTCTGAGCGCTCGGCCTGCGTTGATCTCCGGGACCGTTCGAGAGTCTTCGAACGCCCGTGCGATCCGCTCGTACTGATCGACCGTCGCGCGCCCGGCGAGCGGATCGGTTCGCTCGAATAGGTCCAGATGGGCCGCGACATCGAAGAGCTCCGACTCGATTAACCGGACGAGCGATTCGACGTACTGCTCGACGAGATCGTCGAGTCGTGGGTCCGACTCGTCGCTGAAGTGTGACGGGACCTGAACGTTTCGACCGGCCAGTTCGTGCACGCTCCCGATCGCGTAGTCGAAGCTCGCTTCCTCGAGGAACGATCGGATTTCGGCTTCGTCGTCGGGATGGTAATCCATCTCGACCGCATCGTAAACCGCGATATCCGTTCGTTCTCGCACTCGCGCTATCCCCTCACGACGACGTTCGTAGGTCAGGTCGAGGTTGAAGCCGTGAGTGGCCCGCATCGACTGCGAACGGTCGCGGGCCGAAACGGAACAGTGATCGGTGAATCCGATCCCCTCGAGATCCGCCGACTCCGCTGCTCGAATCATCCGCAGAAGAAAGCTACCGTCCGAGTAGTTCGAATGTGAGTGGAAATCGTGCATAGTACGTCCATCAGCGGCTGCGAGTTAGTTCCTTCGACGACGTAAAAATCGTCCCCGCCTTCAACGGATGGGGAAATGTCCAACGCGATCAGCGTTCTCTCGATCCAGCCTTGCGTTCGACTCCGTGAACGCCGTCGAGATGCGCAACTACATCAGTTCGCCGAGCGCTTCCATTGTCGTCTCGATATCCTCGTCGGTGGCTCCGCGAACCGAACCGACTCGAACGGCGTCGACGCCGTCGACCTCGCTGTACTCCTCGACCCATTGGCGTACCTCCTCAGGCGTTCCGGCGGGTGCGAGCTCGTCGAGCAGTTCCTCGGGGAGCGCCGCCGCCATCGCGTCGGTGTCGCGGTCGTCCCAGGCGTCGCGAATGTTCGAAACGGCTTCCGAATATCCCTGCTCGGCGACCGAATCGCCGTAGTACGGGCCGTACGCGCCGAGCATGAACGCGATGGTCGATCGCGCGAGCCGACGCGCGTGCTCGCGATCTTCCGAGGCGATGGCGCGAACGATTGGGCTCACTCTGATATCCGAGATATCCTTGCCGCCGAGTTCGGCCCCGCGTTCGAGGTCCGCGAGTCGATCCTCGAGGCCGTCCGCGGTGAACATCTGCGGTGCCCAGCCGTCGCCGAACCGGCCGGCCATCTCTGTCGCTTTCGGGCCGAGCGTCGCGAGGTCGATCGGGGGCGGGTTCTCCGGGAGGTCGCGTTCGTACTTCAAGCCGGCAATGTCGAAAATTTCGCCCTCGTAGGCCGGCGTGCCGTTCTCGTAAACCGATCGGATGATCTCGATCGCCTCTCGCGTCCGGCGGAGCGGTCGGTCGAACTCCAATCCGTGCCACCGTTCGGTGATCGCCGGCGAACTCGGACCGAGTCCGATGCGGTAGCGTCCGTCGGAGACCTCCTGTAAGGTGAGTGCAGTCTGGGCCAACATCGCCGGCGAGCGACCGAACGGGGAAATAACATCGTTCGTGATGCCGATTTCCTCCGTCTGATCGGCGATGAGCGTCAGCACTGGAACGATGTTCCAACCTGTCGTTTCCCCCATCGTGACGCGGCTGAATCCCAGTTCCTCTGCGAACTGTGCGCGATCGGCTGCGGAACCGGGGTCCTCGTGGTTGCTAAGGATCATTAGGTGATCGAGTTCCGCGTTCACGGTTCTTCCCTCCGGCCGGCGTTCGCAACTGCTGTTGCCATTATCCGCTTTGACATGTTGAATCATTATAAATCTCTCCGTCGGGGAAATATCCTCGTCGAAGAAATCGCTGGTGCGAGCCGAACGATTCGACCGGCTCGGTACTGTCGGTTCTTTCGTCGGGCTGACCGCTAATTACCCCGAGAACGCCGACCGCTGGTTACTGGTCGTCCAGAACATCATCACAGATTCGCTTCGCGGCCTCGAGGTGTGCCGTCGCCGCCTCGTTGTTCGGCGCTTCGGCCTCCTCGAGAAGCTGTCGAACCTGTCGAACACGCGTCTCGATTACCTGTTTCTCTAATCCAGGCGTCGTCGCATCTCGAGCGACGGCTTCCGCCTCGCCGAGCCATCTGTTCGTCCGTCGGTCGATCGGCAGCGAAGCGGTCGCCTCGAGGTGGTCGTGTAGGGTGGCGACCCGAGACTCGAGCGAATCCGTTTCTGCTGTGTCCGGCCCGTCTAGCCCGTCCGAAGGACCCGTCATCACAGATACGATTCGACGGACGGGCGCGAACACCGTGAGCGTTCGGCCTGTGACCACCGTCCGCTCGAAGGGGTTTCGGCCCAGCCACCTCGGCGAGATGCGTGGAAACGTTGATAGTGTTCGTGGGCAATGGTGACCTATGTCACATGATTGTTCGTTTCTCGCGGCTCTCCCGATCGAGGACGACCAGTGGTCGTTCGACGACGGCCGTCTCGAGGCGCACGCGGCCGATTGGGGTTCCCAGGAAACTGAGCGTGCGGTTGTTCCCGATGCGGTCGTCTATCCCCGCTCCACCGCCGACGTCTCCGCAGTCCTCGCGGCGGCGTCCGATCGGGGCGTTCCAGTAACCCCCTACGCGGCCGGAACCGGTCTCGAGGGCGGTGCCGTTCCCGCCTCGGCCGGGATCAGCCTCGATCTTACGGAAATGGATGGAGTGGCGGACTATCGACCCGATGATTTCCAGATCGACGTCAGACCGGGGACCATCGGATCGGCGGTGAACGAGCACGTCGCCGAGGACGGGCTCTTCTTCCCGCCGCTTCCCTCCTCCGGCGACATTTCGACGATCGGCGGCATGATCTCGACCGACGCGAGCGGCATGCAGACCGTCAAGTACGGCGAGATAGCGGATTGGGTGCTCCACCTCGAGGCGGTGCTGGCCGACGGAACCGTGATCGAAGCCGGCTCGCGAGCGGTCAAGACCTCGAGCGGCTACAACCTGAAGGAACTCCTCATCGGGAGCGAAGGAACTCTGGCCGTGATAACGCAAGCGACGCTCGAGCTCGCCGGGCGGCCGGCTCAGATCCGCGGCGGTCGAGCCATCTTCGAGACGCTCGAGGACGCCACGGAAGCGGTTTCGGACTGCGTTCAGGCGGGCGTCGACGTCGCGAAGATCGAAGTCGTCGACGGGCTAAGCGCGACGATGGCCAACGAGTACTTCGGAACCGAACTCCCCGACGCGCCGATGGCCTTTCTCGAATTTCACGCGAATCACGGCATCGACGAGGAGGTCGAATTCTGCCGGGCGATCTTCGAGGATCACGACGTGTCCCGTTTCGAGATGAGCGACGACGATGACGAGATGGACGAACTGTGGCAAGTGCGTCGAGAACTCGCCTACGCCGTCGAGACGTACGATCCGAGCCTCGAACCGGTCCAGTCAGGAGACGTGACGGTCCCCATCAGCAAGTATCCGGAGATCGTCCGGACGGTCAAGCGCCTCGCGGCGGAACACGAACTCCTCGCCCCGTGTTTCGGACACGCCGGCGACGGGAACCTCCACTACACGGTGCTCGTTGATTCCGACGATCCGGCTCACCTCGAGACGTGCAAGGCGGTTTACTCGGAGGTCGTCGACCGGGCGATCTCCCTCGGCGGAACGGCCACGGGCGAGCACGGAATCGGGCTCGGAAAACGTGACTATCTCGAGGACGAACACGGCGCTGCGGCCGTCGACGCGATGAAAGCGATCAAGCGGACGCTCGATCCTGACGGAATCCTCAATCCGGGGAAGATCTTCCCGGACGGCGAGAGCCGTCGAGCCGACGATTAAGCGGGTCGGAGGAGGCCGTGATTCAGCGGCGAGAACGGGCCGTCAAACGCAGCATCTCACCGAACCAGATACGCCATTCCGCAGTGGACGGAGACGGCAGTGCCACCTTCCCCATCTCGCAGTGGACGGGGATGGCAGTGCCACCGTTACTGTGGACCTTCCTTTGGTACACACTAGAGTTCGGACATCGAAATTTGGCTGCGGTATTATAGGTTCCTCTCTCGTTACTCGTGCTATGGAACTGGCGCGACACGGGTCCGGCCTCGAGGCGACGGCTCGAGCCTATCTGTCGCAAGTCCACCCCGTGTTCATGCTACCGCCGCTCGCCGCTTCGGCCTTCGGTGCGGTTCTCGCCCAGCAGGTCGATCCGGCGCTGGCGGCGATCCACGTGCTCGCGATATTTGCTGCGGTGTACACCGCACACGTCAAAGACGGCTACGTCGACTTCCACCAGCGGGGGGAGGACGACGACCACCCGCTCACCGAGCCGGGATGTCGGCTCGGACTCGTGGCCTCGACGTCGGTTTTCGTCGGTTGTTGTGGCCTCCTCTGGCTGTTCGTCGGGCCGGTAGCCGTCGCGCTCACCGCGCCGACGTGGGTGATCGCCTACCACCACGCGCCACAACTGGATACGAACCCCGTGACGGCGACGACGGGGTATCCGCTGGGGATCGCACTCGCCATCGTCGGCGGGTTCTACGTCCAGACGGCGACGCTAACTCCCATCGTGGTGGCGTTCGCGCTCGTCTTTCTGACGCTTCTGTCCGGCGTCAAGGTGATCGACGACTCGCAGGATTACGACTACGATCGATCGATTCGGAAACGAACCGTCGCGGTCGTACTCGGCCCCGAGCGAGCGACTTCGGTCGCCTACGGCTTGATGCTAACGGCACTACTGGCAGTCGTCGGATTCGCCGTCGCTCGAGTGTTTCCGCCGACCGCCGTCCTCGCCTCGCTGGCGTTCGGCGTCGTCGCGCTCTTCGCCCGCCGGAGCGGACCGGAAATCGCGACGATGCTCCTCGTTCGCGGTTCCTACGTCTTCCTCGCCGTTCTCGTAGCGGCCGTCTGGTTCGAACCGCTGGCCCGGTTCCTGTGACCAGCAGTTCGCTCCGGAAACTGGGTGTCTGCCTACAAAACGACCAGCGCGTACAGGACCGATAGCGAGATACTGAAGAGCCCGAGCCCGGCGAGCAGGTAGCCAACCCAGCTTCGGCGCATCACCGTCGACAGTTTGTAGCCGAAGTAGGCCGCAAGAAACCCCACGATCGGGATCATGAGCGAGCCGAACGCCGAAAGCGCCGCGCCCCACAGATAGGCCATGTTTTCTTCGTGTGCACGCTCTAAGTCGTCCATCAGCGATGGCGTTGTGGTTGTCATGTCTCTCGAGGGCCAGTATGACCCCATCGAATTTAAACTGACCGGTCAGTCAGCAAATCACCGGGTAATGAACGGAACGGAATGTTAACTGAGCAGCGTCTCATCGTGGAGAATCCAGGACTCTCCGGTCGGACTCAGTTGGCTGGAATGTTCACGAGGCTATCGAAACGATCTTGATTACCATCTCTGAGTACACACAGTGTACACAACGTATAAACTCCATTTTGATCTGCCTCGATCTTCGCGGTCACTGCAGATGCGGATTAAGGAGCGACTATTTGTGGGTTGAAATCAACACCTCTCGTATGTCTGATTCGGTGAAAGCAAGAATGGTTGGAACAGAGGCGTGGAATAACAAGCGGTATATCGTTCTAGGTTCGCCAATTCTTGCAGTTATTGGTATTTTCATCGGCAGGTTATTCGGCGCCCACTTGGTTTCTTCCGAACTAGGAGAAATTCTAATTGTAAGTTTATCTATAGGAATGGTTGTTCTGATAGGGTGTATCGTACTCGCTGTTATTGACAAACGGTAATTTGCACGGAGTCTCATTTGACACAAATATCACCTGTACTGACCGCTGTACCCAACTAAACAAAGGGGAGACTAGTTAGAAATATGTTAATTGGTACTCACGATCTTGATCAGTACTTCTGAGTACACACAACGTACACAACGGATAAATACAGCCAGACTCCGTGAGCTGCAATAGCAAGAATTACCCCGGGTGCAGTATGATTGAACGAACGAATGGCAGACTCGTTCTGGTATCCGTCAGTGGGCGACGTTCTCGCCATCCACGACGACACCGTATCAGAGTATTCTGACACGCACGCTGGCGTCAAGAGTCGTGGAGATATCGAGTTTGCCCTGAACTACGTCGAGAGCGGGAGTTTCGGAACGGTACCCGAGACGATTCACGAGAAGGCGTTTCATCTCCTACGGCTGTTGGTAGCGAACCATCCGTTCGTCGACGCGAACAAGCGCACTGCGCTCAACACGACGGCCGTATTCTACTTTCTCAACGGATATCAGTTCGAGTACGATGACGAAATCAGGACGATCCTCAAACAGTTCGGCACCGATCAGACGACCGTCGACGAATTGGAAACCGTCGAATACCTTCGTTCCCACACCGAAGAAATCGACCTTGTGGGCGAGGTCGAACAGTGGCGCGACGACCTCATCCAGTACGGACTGAACGAACTAACTGGTGACTCGTCTAACCCGAACGATTAACCGGAGTCGGGACGATACACCAACTATGGCAACCGAGGAAGGTTCAGAGTCCGATTCTCCTCTCGATGAAGTGATGGACGATATTCGACGAGAACTCGTCCAGCAGGTGGCAGCGGCTGACCGGGACGCGAATCGAGATATCTACGACGCACTCGAAAACGAGTAACACAGTACGGTTCCGATTTTACGACTCTCGGTTTCCGTTCCCAGTCGTGACTGTAATAGTAGCATTGTTGTTAGTTGGTACTCACGATCTTGATTAGCGTTCGCAAGTCCACACACTGTACACAACTTATAAACCAAATATTGGTCCTGCCTAATTTCTCGGTCGCTACGGGTGCGTATCCATCAAGACTGAATTCGCTCAATGAAGGTCACAGTTCGGTTCACTGTTCGCTCGAACCACGGATTCTCGGTGAAAAAGAAGTGATCTCCCGGTGGTGTACGCAGTTCGACATCCACACCCGCGATGTTGAGGACGTCCCGGTACGCACGCGTTTCACGCATCGTGAGCCACTCATCGTCTTCCGCGAGATACAGTAGTGTCGGCGGATGCGCGGACGTAACACGCTCACGCGGTGACGCTTCCTGGTACCGCTCGGGAATCTCGGTCGGCGACCCACCCATGAACTCTGCCGTTTCACCGTGTTCTTTCGCACCGAGTAGGTCGTAGGGCCCATCGAAACAGACGAGTCCGTCGACCGTCATCGCAGCGTTTTCGTATTCGTCATCGGGTGTCGGCTCGCTCGCCGCAGTTGCCCCCGTCAATGCAGCGAGGTGGGCACCGGCTGAGTGTCCGCAGAGTATAATTTGGTGTGGCGTAATTCCGAACGGCTCTTCGTGTCGAATCCACCGAACCGCACTCTTCACGTCCCGTGCTGCAGCCGGATACGTCGCTTCGCCGGAAAGCCGGTAATCGGCCGTCAACGCAGGGATACGTTGCTCGGCGAACGCACGACATCGGTCGTCAAAGAACGACCGGTCGCCGCGATTCCAAACGCCGCCATGGAGACAGATGACGACCGTGTCTCTCCAATCCTCGGTAGACGGAAGAAACACGTTCGCAAGAAGTTCGCGTTCAGGGGTTTGTTTGAAACGGATATTTTGTTCCTCAATGACACTACTCATGAAATTCAAATAAGAATACGTCCATAAAAATGTTCGCAGAGAGTGTTCAGTTACATTGGGGGGAGTACGATCTGTGGCACCCAATTTACTCTCCGCACTGACCGCTGCGTGCAACTACAACACAGATAAAAAGTCGGGATCGTTCGGCAATCGTCAGTTAGTACTCACGATCTTGATCACGTCACCTTCCTCGAGTTCGTGCGTATCCCCGATTTCGCGGCTCGATTTCGCGTCGACGGCGTGGAGGTAGCCGTCGCCGATATCGGAGTGGACCGCGTAGGCAAGGTCGACCGGGGTCGAGCCGTCGGGGAGCAAGAAGGCGTCGGGTAACACGTTCCCACTCCCGTCGGACCACTTCGAGGCGTCCTCGACCGGATAGGCCGTGAAGTACTCGAGCAGGTCGTAAACCGCGTAGTTCAGGGCACCTTGCACGCCGGTGCCGTCCCAGTTGGTCATCGTCTCCGAGAGATCCTCGAGCGCCTCGCGCTGTGCTTCGTTCGCGTCGTCGCTGATCTCGACCGTTTCGTCACCCGGATCGTATTCCGCGAGTCCGCCCTCGGCGGCCCGTCTAAGTGCGAGTTCTCCCTCTGCGGTCGTCGGTATGACGGGCTTGTCTAGTTCGAGCAGTCGCTCGACGTTTTCTTCGGGCGCGACGTCGATCTTGTTCGCCGCGACGACGATCGGTTTGGTGCGCCGGCGAACGTCTCGAGCGAGCGCCTCCCGGTGTTCGTCGGTCCACTGGATGGGGTCGTTGGGATACTCGAGGTCGCGGAGGACTCGAGCGACGTCCGTCGGCGTCGCCCCGAAGCCGGTGAGCATGTCGGCGAGCGCGTCGTCGATGTCGAAATCCGGCGAGCGGGACTTTCGCTCGACCGCCTCCCAGTTTCGATCGACGATGTCCGCCAGCCAGAGGTCCATCTCCTCCTCGACGAAATCGATGTCCTCGAGCGGATCGTGATCGCCGATATCGACGGGTTCACCCTTCTCGTTCGTGCCGCCGGAGGCGTCGACCACGTTGACGATGACGTCGGCGTTCGTCAGTTCGTCGAGGAACTGGTTGCCGAGCCCCTTCCCCTCGTGAGCGCCCGGAACCAGCCCGGCGACGTCGAGCAGTTCGATCGGGACGAACCGTTTGCCGTCCTCGCAGTTGTCGGCGTTACAGCGCTCGTCGCGCTCGAGACACAGACAGTCGGTTCGAACGTAGCTCACGCCCCGGTTGGCGTCGATAGTTGTAAACGGGTAGTTAGCGACGTCGACCTCCGCCATGGTCGCCGCGGTGTAGAACGTGGACTTGCCGGCGTTCGGTTTTCCGGCAAGCGCGATCGAGAGCATACCTATCCGTCGTTCGGTCCGGAAAACTGTCTTTCGGTTCGGGGAGTCGAGCACCGCCGTTCGCTCGATGGGGCGTTCCGGCCGGACGAATCCGGATTCAGATTTCCTTTCAGTCGAAGGCTCCGAACTCATCACCGTTCCCGCTGAATTGCCGAACATGCAGTACGAAGAATTCACCGGCAACGTGCAAAATCGAGCACAGCTCGACTCTCGAGAGGCCGCACTGAGTATCTCGCGAGCGACGTTGACGACGCTCTCCGAGCGGATTCAGCCCGGCGAAGCGGAGAACCTGGCCGCACAGCTTCCCGAGGAACTCGGCCGGTTCCTCGAGAAGGTCGACGACGTCGAGCGGTTCGATTTCGACGAGTTCGTCGACCGCGTCGACGAGCGGGACGAAATCGGCGAGGAAGATCCGTCGGAGGCGACGTTTCACGCGCAGGTCGTAGTCGACGTCCTCACAGAGGCAGTAGAGGAAGGCGCGCTCGAGGACGTTCGCATGCAACTCCCCGAAGACGACGGCTATGACGCGCTCTTCGAGATCGCCGAGAGCGAGGAGAGCCCCGCCTGAGCATCGTTTCTCGAGCGTTCAAACCGACGACTCGGCTTACTCGAGAAATCGAGCCTGCGGGTTTCCGTCAGTATCGGGCATCGCACACCGGTCTTTCTTTCCGAACCACCGATATCGACGATTTGCGACGAAATCGTAGGCGAAATCTCGGAGCGCGCGCGGGAGGTATCGAAACGGCGAGAGGAGTCTGTAGACGCCCCCGAGCTTTGCGGCGATCCGGATAACGGCTCCCGATTTTACGAAGGCCTCGTCTCCCTCGATCAGTACCACCGACTCGAGTTCGTCCGTCGGGAGGCCGTGTTCGGCGAGCAAGGTTTTGCCGATGTCGGACTGGAGCGACGCGAAATAGAACTGCTCGTCCGTATCTCGAGGCAGGAGAAACTGGACGAATTCGTTGCAGAGATTGCAGACGCCGTCGAAGAGGACGATCGGGCCGTCATCCGGAACCTCCACGCTCATGGGTGCTGTTACTACCGGTGGATCGCAATTCAGGGTTTCGGTCGGATGGGACGAAAAGAGCGCTTCGGACGGTGTCACTCGAGGCTCGCGCACGTGTCAGTTCACCGTTCAGTGAATCGGAACTGGATCTGCGATCCTAGAGTTCGATCGCCATCATCACTTCGTCGGCGTACTCGCCGTTGAGTTTGTAGTGGTCCTCTCGAGTGGCTTCGGTCTCCCAGCCGTGGGACTCGAGGAATTCGATCGCCTCTTCGTTGACCGACGGGACGCTCTGATAGACCTTTTCGTAGCCGTTTGCCCCGGCCCACTCGAGCCCTCTCGAGAGGAGATGTGCGCCGAGTCCGTGCCCGCGGTACTCCTCGAGAACGCCGACGGTGAGTTCTGCGGTGTGGCTCAACTTGTCCAGTTCGGGCGCGTTGAGATGAACCCAGCCGACGACTTCGTTCTCGACCGTCGCGACGAAGAACATCCGCGACTCGAGTTCGTTGTACCGGAGTAGCGCGTTCTCGTGATCGATCTCGTCGGCGACGCTCTCGGCGACGATATAGGTCCGTTCCTCCGCGACCTGTCGGATCGCGCCGACGATTCCGGTGAGATCTTCCTGTCTCGCCGGCCGGATGTGGAACTCGAGGTCCTCCGTGACGTACTCCTCTCTGGCGCCTGCGTCGATCGTTACCCTGAGCTTGTCGTTGTCGTACTGGAGACGGCCGTCCCGTTTCAGTATCGCAATGTGGTGGCGAAATCCACCGGCGTCGATGCGAAGCTGGTTACGAACCGTCTCGGGATCGACGGCACCCTTTCGTTCGACGTACTCGTAGATGCGTTTGCGGTCCTCGTGGCCGAACTCGAGTTCTTCGCTGAAGGCCATGTTATGGTATACCACTCCATGATACTTAGTCCTTGGTCGGAAAGTGTTGCGATGGTCTACCCGAATTCGAAAAACGGTAACTGATCCAAGAACTCCTCCAGATCGTTAGCGCACGGGAACGACCTCGTTTCCGAGCCGTTCGATCGACTCGGTCATCGCATCCGTTCCGACCCCCGGACAGTACGAGCGGAAAATCACGTGGATGTCGTCGCCTAGCTTCTCCCTGTACTCCTCGAGTTCGTCCCGAACGTCCTCCGGGGTACCGACGATCGCACTCTCTTTGAGTTCCGCCTTTTTCTCGTCCGAAAGCTCCTCTGTCGAACCTTCCTCCATCCACTCGGCGTACTTCCGCTGTTGGTAGAAGTAGCCGTCGCGCATCGTCTCCCACGCCTCGTCCTCGGATTCGCCGACGAATCCGTATCTGATGACGTAGGTCGTGAACCTCCCCTCGATCCCCTCCTCGGCTCGAACCCGCTCGATATCGTCGATCCGCGTCCGGATATCCTCGAGCGTGAGCATTTCGTTCGCACACCACCCGTCGGTCATGCGAGCGGCCCGTCTGACCGCCGGCTTCGCGAGTCCGCCGAGCATGAGACGGGGCGGCTCGTCCGGCGTCGGCGTCACCGCCGTTTCGGGATCGATCGCGTGATAGGACGGCTTGAACTCGAGCGGTCCGGGCTCCCAGGCGTTCTGAAGGATTTTGATCGTCTCCTCGGTTCGCTCGGCCCGTTCTTCTCGAGGAACGCCGAAGTTTTCGAACTCCTTGTCCCAGTACCCGATAGAGAGGCCGAGCGTGAGCCGCCCGTCGGAGATAGCGTCGATCGTGGCCGCGTCCTCGGCGAGTTGGACCGAGTCGTAAAACGGAGCGAGTGCGACCGACGAGCCGATCCGGATCTCGTCGGTTCGTTCCGCGAGGGCGGCCAACGTCGGAATCGTTCCCGAGAGATAGCCGTCGTCGGCGAAGTGATGTTCAGACGTCCAGATGCTATCGAGCCCCGCGTCGTCTGCCGCCCCTCCGATCGTTAGTAGTTCGTCGTAAATCTCGGCGAGCGAGCGATCGTCGTCCGGACGCTGCTGTGCCGTCAACAATCCAATACCGACGTCCATAGACTACGAAACAGGTGTGAGAAGGAAAAACGCTACGCAGGTTCTCGGCCGGCAACCGACGGATTGATAATCGCATCGTCGGGATCGAAGACCAGTTCAGACGTGTTATGATCGGAATCGAAGTCGTCGTCGCTGGATGCGTTCTCGTCGCAACGGTCGGGATCGGGTTGGTCGCCCACGAGTTGTCACACGCGCTGGTTTTGCGTCTCGGCAACGTCGAGTACGAGATGTCCTACTTCCCCGCCCGATCAGAAGGGGTCGTCGGCGCGCTAGCCAGTTATCCGTGGGCCGTCGTCGAACCGACGGACGCGCAAAACGTGTCGACGCGGATACTCCGGATCGCCGCACTGTCACCGCTAGCGCTGACAGTTCCAGTACTCGTGCTCGCCTCGAGCGGAATCGAACCGGCAGATAATCTACTCGTCGCCGCGTTCACGATCGGTCTTCTCGCGTGTGCACTCCCGAGTCCGCAAGATTTCTCCGTCGCCTTCTATGCCCATCGTCATCGACCTTCCCCCTCAAGCGACTCAATTCGTCACTCCGACTCCGACATCGCCTCAGCGTACTCTGGCCAGAGCGGCCGACGATCACGGTAGGACGAATTCTCGCTCCGATTCGCTCCGGTTCGACCACCAGTGGGCAATCGCGACGAGGCCGATCGTTGTGATCACGAATGGGGTGATCCATTCCGGCGAAGGGAACTCGCCGAGAACCATCGCCCCTCCCGAGAGCGCACCACAGAGAAGAACAACGCCCCCGTAACGTCGAGGCCACGGGTCGTAATCGGGTCGCTGGTATTGGACATCTAGGTACAACTCGAGTTGATCCGCGCGCGAACACCGTTCGACGAGTCCGCGATCCTTGTTGTACTCCACGATTTCGTGTTCGTCGAGTTTTGGGAGATGCGTCTGATACAACGAGATATAGACGCGCTGGCGTTCCGAGGACGTGAGCGACTCGATCGGCGTCTCTTGCTCCCACGCGGCGACCTGTTCCGCGAGGTCGCGTAACTCGATCGGACCGTCCCGTCCCTGCAGATACCGAAGCACGTCACGGCGTCGCTGCGTCTGCAAAAGGTGGAAGATATCGTCCTTCGGCATCACCATGGACCCGTCGTCCGGACTAGCCAGCGAGACCTGCTCGGCCGTCTGATATCGTCGAGATTCGTTTTCACCACCAACACCCATCGCTTTTGGTATATGTATCCACATTACATAAAACCGCGACTTGTCCGTGTTTCGGTCGGAATCGACAGCGAAACGAGAAACTACGTTGTATCTGCTCGTTTCTGAGCGGTGAAACAACCCAGCGGACCCGTATGTTTGGGTCCGACAGGGCTTGACAGTGGGGTCGGCCACACAGCCACGAGTGGCCATAAAAACGCTGATTGAGCATGAGTGATCCACAGGGCACACAGGGGATGTGCCCCTCTCCGCGGCGGGGAACCGCGGTCCACCGGCACTCACAGGGATAGTCGGTTGCCAATACGTTGCATCACGTCGTCGGAGTCACACCGACATCACTACTGTTGTACTGTCCAATATTAAAGCTAACTATGGGGGCAATATGCAATATATAGGCGCATATAGTAGAACAAATGCAGAGCTGAGGGGTAAAAACAAATGTTTGAGCACATATCCCTACCCGGGGAGTGAGAAACTTGGTCGAATCACCAATGGACTTATTTTAGCCCGACGTCGTCTGCCAGCTAATCACACCGTTTCGGGAGGGACAGAAACGGCGACAGTCCGTTGATTGGCAGTACCGCCATCCCTTCAGACAGGATCCCAACTGGTCGGGATCACCGATCCATCCCAACGGGTGCCATTCGATTGGACAATTCGGCACTGACGAGTGCGGAATGGCTCCGTCGTAACCGTTCGGAGAGCGCCTGATGAGAGATATCGAGTTCCGTCGCCAGCTCCTCGAGCGTGACCTTGCGCGGAACGTCGAAGTAGCCGAGTTCGTGCGCCTTCAGAATCGTCTCGTACTGGGTTTCGGTCAACGGCGTCTGGCCGTTTGACGTGTCGTTCATCGCGCTTACGCGCGTAACGGTAACCGCAAATTCATGTTCTTCGAACAGCGAATGACAGTCCGAGACGGCCGTCCGATCGTGAAAGAGTAACTTGACCGACCACGTACCGTCCTTCCCGCTCGCCTCAAGAATGGCACCGTCGTTATCTGAGACGATTTCCTGGAACGTTTTGATTCCCTGATTGAACTCGAGGCGGAGTAACCACTGGCCGTCGCTCGCATCGTCTAACGTCGCGATTACCTCGACCGACGGATCCCGTTCGAGCGCCGATTCGACGCGTTCACGATCCGATCCCGAAACGTACACGAGCGGCGGTCCTTCCCCGATCAATCCGCTTACCTGAAACTCGAATGTCTGGACGCGATCGAACGTTCGAGCGAGTCCGAGGCGTTCCGCCGGGACCTCGAGTTCCACCACTGTGGTCATCATCGAAAGCCACCACAAACACGTATAGACGAGTTGTGTTAGCGGTAGCCTTGCCCGCCACCATTTCTGACAGACAGTCCCGAGACGATGAGGCTCAGTTCGAGTGATCAGTCGTGGTCGACCGGTGAACGGCGAGGGTTTCACTCGAAATGACCGTCGGTTCGTATGGTGAAAGGGCGAGGCCAGAATGGACGTTGCGAGCAACGAGGATTTGAAGACAGGACACAAGCATAGTCAAGCCAGCCGTACTTGATCGGAGCGAACGAATGTTCAGTTGAGATGTACGATACCATTCTGATCCCGACCGATGGAAGCGACGAGTCGAACGCGGCCATCGAGCACGGCGTCGCGCTCGCCGATCGACTCGGTGCGACGGTTCACGGCGTATCGATCGTTCCGGAAGGGCCACACGGAGCGATGAAACGCGACGAGATGCGTGCAGACCCCGAACAAGAGGCACAAGAGGCCATCCAGAACGTCGAAACCACAGCAAAACGCCACGGCGTCGACGTGACGACTAGCGTCCGTGAAGGCGTCCCTCAGGACGCCGTCCTCGAGTTCGCAGACGAAATTGCGGCCGATATGATCGTCATCGGAACCGTCGGACGGACGGGCATCGATCACGTGTTGCTCGGGAGCGTGGCAGAAGAAATCGTCCGCAACGCGACCGTTCCCGTCGTAACGGTTCGACCCGAGGAGTGATCCTCGAGGGGACAACCGTTTCAGGACGATGGGAAGCGTACTTTCGGGAAGAGAGTTACATTCTCTCGAAAGCAGTTGCCGAACAGTAGTGAACGTGTGTTTCCGAGACGTACACGAATCCACGAGTATCAGTGAGTCCGTCCTCTAGAGGGGGAAAGTATCAATGACAGGCGAATGACGGGCGTCTGGTTATCCCACTCGAAGTCCGATACTTGACTTGATGAACTCCGAGGATGCACTATCACGGCGACGAATGATCCAGTATACAGGTGTTGCCGCCGCAACGGCCCTCGTTGCTGGGTGTAACGATGATAACGGGAATGGAAACGGCAACGGAAACGGTAACGATAACGGAAACGGTAATGGAGACGATGTCGCCGAGTGGGAAGACGTCGACGAGATCGAACTTGAGGGAGTCACCTCGGGTTGGGTCGGCGTCTCACCCGATCCGATCGCCGACGAAGAGAACCCGACGTTGGTCCTCTTCGAGGGACAGGAGTACGACATCACGTGGGAGAACGGCGACGGCGACGAACACAACTTCGAGATTCTCGACGACGGCGGTGAGATCGTCGAGGACTACGAAACCGACTTCAACTCGAGCGAAGGGGAGAGCGAGACCCTCGAGGGTGTCGAAGCCAGCGACGAGATGACGAACTACATCTGTGAACCCCACGAAAGCACGATGGACGGGGAGATTCAGATCGAACAGAACGGCAATGGAGGCGGCGAGAACGGCGACGAAGAAAACGGTGACGCTGAGAACGGTAATGGAGACACCGAAAACGGCAACGACGAAAACGACCAGTAGCGTTTTCGGTGTTAGGTGCTACCGTCGATCCGGCAGTTGCTGTCATTATTTTTGAGAACGATTCGATCCATAGATAGCCGTTCGTCTCGGAACTGTCTCCTGTCGACTACGGGTACCTTCTCGAGAAGCGGCCGCGCTCCATTTAACTGCACTCTCGCGTGTACACCACCAGAGCGCATCGGCGACTACACTATCTGTTCCGAACACAAGAGTAAGGCCGCCACAGCGTAATCTCGAGACGATGCGCTTCGATCACGCGGGGATTGCGACCGACGATGCACAGTCGCTTGCCGAACTGTACGCCGACCTCCTCGGCCTCGAGATCGCTCACGAAGAGGAGTTCGACGGGTTGAGAGTCGTCTTCCTCGAATGTGACTCAGGCTACTTCGAACTCCTCGAACCTCTCGAGGAGGGGACGATCGCTCGATACCTCGAGAACCAGGGCTCCGGAATTCATCATCTGGCACTCGAAACCGACGATCTGGAGGGGGCTCTCGACACCGCGCGCGACCACGACGTTACGCTGATCGACGAGGAGCCCAGACCGGGTGCGTGGGGACACTCGGTTGCGTTCCTCCACCCGTCTGATACGGGTGGAATTCTGATCGAACTCGTCGAACACTGATCTCGAGGCACCCTCACGCAAGTAATCGGACCGAATCGAGACTCGTTCGTTCGAGAGCGAATCGGAAGAAAGAGTGCTACTATCCGAAGTTTTCGATCAGCGCGTCGTCAGAATCACCGCCCACTTCGTCGATACGTTCCGCGACGGTCGTCACAAAGTCGCTGAAGCCGAAGACATAGAATCGTCCGTCATCAAGATGATCCGCCACGGCTTCTTCGAGTTCCTCGTTGCTATCAGCGTCGACGATACTGACCGCCGCACCCTCCGCTTCGAGCGCCTCGAGTCGATCTTGGTGGGCCGGCTCGTCGTCTTGATAGATCACGTTCGCGTCCTGATCGTGTTCGCGTGCAAATTCGGCGATGGCAACTGCGGGTCCGACACCGGGACCGCCTGCGACCGCGACGACATCCTCGGCCCCTTCGTAAGTTATAGCGCCCATCGGTCCCTCGACGTGTACCGTTTCTCCGCCCTCGAGGCCTGCAAGCCAGGGTGAGAGGTCGCCGTCGGGATCGATCCCCACCGTGATTTCGAAGGTGTCGGTGACGGTCGCAGACGACAGCGTGTAATGACGCGCCAGTTCCTCCCCCTCCGGTGCGGCCCGAAGGAGAACGAACTGGCCCGGGAGGGCATCGAACGATTCTGGGGTCTCGAGTTCGATCGCTACTGTGCCGTCTCCGACGTCGCGGACCGCTTCGACGCGAACTTCGGTTCCATCCATATTGACGGCTTCGCGAGTCACTCGAAAAGTCGTTCCGTTCTCGGCATCAAAAATCCGTTAACCGCCAAAAAAATTCACTACGATAGTTCACAATACTGGCGGAAAGTGGCCCGTAATCCGGGGATTAGCGGCAACATATCAACGGGTTCTATGGTTAGGCGGTTGGGGTTTCAGAAGGCTTTTCATTTGGTGGGAGCAAGGTGCGACATAACATGGCTGAGGACCTTAATTGGGCAATCGGAGGTGAGGCCGGGGATGGGATCGACTCCACCGGGAAGATCTTCGCTCAGGCGCTCTCCAGGGCTGGACGACACGTGTTTACATCCAAAGACTTCGCGTCTCGGATTCGCGGGGGCTACACAGCCTACAAGATCCGGACATCCGTCGACCAAGTCCAGAGTGTCGTCGACCGGCTCGATATTCTGGTCGCGTTGACCCAGCGGACCATCGACGAAAACCTCGACGAACTCCACGAGGGGAGTGCAGTCATCTACGACGGCGAGCGCTCGTGGGAGGCGGAAATCCCCGAGAATGTTACGGCCGTCGACGTGCCGCTCAAATCAATCGCTGAAGACGCCGGCGGCGCAATCATGCGAAACATCGTCGCGCTCGGTGCCGCGTGTGAAATCACCAACTTCGATGTCGAATACCTCGATGAATCCCTCGAGAAACGCTTCGGCGGCAAGGGATCGAAGATCGTCGAGAACAACAAGAAGGCTGCCCGCCTCGGTCAAGAGTACGTTCAAGAGAATTACGACTTCGAGGACCTCGAGTACGACCTCGAGACGACCGACAATGATTACGTTCTGCTCAACGGCGACGAGGCCATCGGCATGGGCGCACTCGCCGCTGGCTGTCGTTTCTACGCGGGATACCCGATCACGCCCGCGACGAACGTAATGGAGTATCTTACTGGACGAATAGAAGAGTACGGCGGTCACGTCGTCCAAGCCGAAGACGAACTCTCGGCTATTAACATGGCCCTCGGCGGGGCACGAGCTGGCGCGCGGTCGATGACGGCGACGTCCGGGCCAGGTATCGACCTCATGACCGAAACGTTCGGGCTGATCGCGACCAGCGAAACGCCGCTCGTCATCGTCGACGTCATGCGTTCCGGTCCCTCGACGGGGATGCCGACGAAACAGGAGCAAGGCGACCTGAACATGACGCTGTACGGTGGCCACGGAGAGATACCACGGTTCGTCGTCGCACCGACGACGATCGCCGAGTGTTTCTGGAAGACCGTCGAGGCGTTCAACTACGCCGAGCAGTACCAGACGCCGGTCTACGTCGTCTCCGATCTGGCGCTCGCGGTCACCGAGCGGACGTTCCCGCCGGAAGCGTTCGACATGGACGAGGTTGAGATCGACCGAGGGAAACTCGTCGAGCAGGACGAGGTCGACCAGTGGCTCGACGACGAAGGTCGATTCCGCGCACACGCCGTCACCGACGACGGCGTCAGTCCGCGAGCCATTCCGGGAACGATCGACGGTGCGCACATGAGCACCGGCCTCGAGCACGACGAGCTCGGTCGCCGTACCGAAGAGGAGGACGAGCGCGTCGAACAGGTCGACAAGCGAAACCGAAAGGTCGAGACGGCCAAAGAACAGGAGGAGTGGAACTACCGAGAGTTCGGCGATTCCGATTCGGATAATCTGGTCATCTCCTGGGGCTCGAACGAAGGTGCCCTCGTCGAAGCCCTCGAGTATCTCAAGGAGGATGGAATCGATGTTCGCGTCATCTCGGTTCCGTACATCTTCCCGCGACCGGATCTGACCGAAGAGGTCGAAGCCGCCGACGAAGCGATCGTCGTCGAGTGTAACGCGACGGGACAGTTCGCCGACGTACTCGAGCACGACACGCTTACCCGCCTCAAGCGGATAAACAAGTACACGGGCGTGCGCTTCAAGGCGGACGAACTCGCAACAGAGATCACTGACAAACTCACTGAGGAGGTTCCAGCACAATGAGCTCCGACGTACGATTCACTGACTTCAAATCCGACAAGCAGCCGACGTGGTGTCCCGGATGCGGTGACTTCGGGACGATGAACGGCATGATGAAAGCGCTGGCCAACACCGGCAACGATCCCGACAACACGTTCGTCGTGGCAGGGATCGGCTGTTCGGGCAAGATCGGGACCTACATGCACAGCTACGCGCTGCATGGAGTCCACGGTCGCGCGCTCCCGGTCGGAGCCGGCGTCAAGATGGCCCGGCCCGACATCGAAGTGATGGTCGCCGGCGGCGACGGTGACGGCTACTCGATCGGTGCCGGTCACTTCGTCCACGCCGTTCGCCGAAACGTCGACATGACCTACGTGGTCATGGACAACCGGATCTACGGCCTGACGAAGGGGCAGGCGTCCCCGACCTCGCGGTCGGACTTCGAAACGTCGACGACCCCCGAAGGGCCACAGCAACCGCCGGTCAACCCGCTCGCCCTCGCACTCGCCTCGGGCGCGACGTTCATCGCCCAATCGTTCAGTTCGGACGCGTTGCGCCACGCCGAGATCATCGAAAAGGCGATCGAACACGACGGCTTCGGCTTCGTGAACGTCTTCAGCCCGTGTGTCACCTTCAACGACGTCGACACCTACGATTACTTCCGCGACACGCTCGTCGACCTCAAGGAAGAAGGCCACGACCCGACGGATTACGAAGACGCCAAGGAAGTCATCACCGACGGCGAAAAGGAGTATCAAGGCGTGATGTACCAAAACGAGAACGCACTGCCGTATCACGAACAACACGGCGTCACCGAGGACATGTCACAGATTCCGGACGGAGCACCCGAAGACGCCATGGATCTCGTTCGCGAGTTCTACTAAGCGACGAACTCGCCGCACAACGTTTCGAGTTATCTCTCCTCTTCATTTCGTTTTGCGTAGCGAATCTGACCGTGCGGCCAACCGCACGGATGATGGTCGGTAGTTTCGATTATCGAGAGGAGTTCGGCGTTACCGGTGGACGGACAAAGTTCGGTGTCGGCGATGAACCGAGCGGCGGAAAAGCGTCGCTTCGCTAAACCGGGTGTTCGACCGACTCGAGCAACGACTCGACGTCGTCGCCTTCGTCCTGGAACATCTCGGGATAGGTCCCGACGAGGACGATGTAGTCGTCTTCGTGCGAGAACGACGACACCACGAGGTCGATATCGATCTCTTCGCCCTGATATTCGGTCTGGCCTCGAAGGAGGTCGACATCACGGCTTTCGTCGAGGATCGAGACCGAGAACGTGTCTTCGTGCTCGATATCGTTGATATCCGCCTGATCGCTTTCCATCTCATCCATGAATTCGTCGAGCAACTCCTCGCTGTCCATGTCGTCGATCGGGTTAAACGACCGGCCAGCGACGCTTATATCGGGCGTCGAAACGGCGACAAACGCCGTCGCATCTTCCGATTGGCCCCGAATGTCGACTTCTTTCGAGTAACTCGAGATCCACAGCGAGGCCTGAATCTCTCGTTCGACGCCGACATCGACGGTTTCCTCGAGGCTCTCCTCTTCGATTTCGAGTTCGTCGAACCCGGTTTCCTCGAGTGTTTCATCCGACGGTGCGACGCGTTCGGCGTTGAACTCGAGCGGTCCTTCGCCCCGGACAAAGTCCAAACAGCCCGCCGATAATACGACCACACCTGTCACTCCGGTTGCAAGAAAGGCCCTACGTGAGGAAGTCATTGTACCGTATATTCGGCAGGAACGCCATATTCGTTACGGCTTCTTCATTCGTGTAGACAATATTATGTTGACACGAGAACTGAGTACCAACTCGGCAGATGCTCGAGGAAAACACAGCAAGGATTATCGGGGTTGACCCCTCCCTTTGAGACATGACGGAGTTCTCAAATCGGGTCGAGCAAGTGTCGATCAGCGGTATTCGCGAAGTGTTCGAAGCGGCGGGCGACGACGCGATCAACCTGGGCATCGGGCAACCGGATTTCCCGACGCCCGAGCACGCTCGAGCGGGCGCGATCGAGGCAATCGAAGCGAAGAAAACCGACGCCTACACCTCAAACAAGGGGACCCGAGAGCTCCGCGATGCGATCTCGGCAACGTACGACCGCGAGTACGACATCGCGGTCGATCCGGCGGATATCATCGCGACCTCCGGCGGAAGCGAGGCCCTACATCTCGTTCTCGAGGCCCACGTCGATCCTGGCCAGGAGGTCATCTTCCCGGACCCCGGATTCGTCTCCTACGACGCGCTGACCCAGATTGCCGGCGGGACGTCGAAGCCGGTCCCGCTCCGCGAGGATCTCACGCTCGACCCGGCGACTGTCGAGGAGGCTATCACCGACGACACCGCCGTCTTCGTGGTCAACAGTCCCGCGAACCCGACTGGTGCAGTCCAAAGCGAGGAAGACATGCGCGAGTTCGCCCGTATCGCCGACGAACACGACGTGCTCTGTCTCTCCGACGAGGTGTACGAACGCATCATCTTCGAGGGCGAGCACTATTCGCCCCTCGAGTTCGCCCAGACGGACAACGTCGTCGTCGTCAGCGCGTGTTCGAAGACCTACTCGATGACGGGCTGGCGACTCGGCTGGGTCGTCGGATCCAACCGCAGAATCGAGCGAATGCTTCGAGTCCACCAGTACGGCCAGGCCTGTGCGAGCGCACCAGCCCAGTACGCCGCCGAAGCTGCTCTGAGAGGGCCACAGGATCCCGTCGAGGAGATGGTCGAGGCCTTCGAACGTCGACGGGATGTCGTCCTCGACGGGCTCAAGGACGCGGGACTCGAGGTTCCGAAACCGTCGGGTGCGTTCTACGTCATGCCGAAGGTCCCCGAGGGCTGGTGTGAGGAAGTCCTCGACCGCGACGTGATCGTCGTCCCCGGCGACGCCTTCGGTGCAAACGGCGACGGCTACGCGCGGCTCTCATACGCGACTGGCATGGAGGAACTGAAAGAAGCGCTCGAGATTATCGACGCGGCGACTCGAGCGGTTCAGTAACTCTCCATCCTAGTATAGAACCGGTGCTACCTGTAAAATTCCAGGAGAGTTATTAGCAATCAACACGCCATACAAGCTACTCGAGCAAGATAGCCGGACTCAGTTGACGTCCTCGTCCTCGAGTCGCTCGAGGACTTCCTGTGCGTTTTCGACGGCGGCCTCCTTTTTTGCGGGATAGGCTTCGACTTTCGCACGGAACGTGATTCCGTCACCGAGGCGACTCTCCTCGTTGAACGCGGCCTGTTTGTCGAGCGTGAGGTAGAGTTCGGTGTTCTCGGTGACCCGCTGGTCGAGTTCGGCGATCAGTCCGTCGAAATCCTCGAGATCGGTGAGTCTCGAGAGGACGTGACGAACGTCGTCGGCGTTCTCGGCGCGAGCCGAGAGGACGAGGATGCGATCGCCGTAGTGGCCTTCGCTCTCGACGCGCTCGAGTTCGAGCTCTTCGGGGAGGAACGTCCGCAACGCCTCCTCGACGCGTTTTTCGTCTTCGGTGGCGTAACAGAACGTTCGCAGATCGACGTAGTGAAGCGGGATTTTTGGCATCAGTCCAGTAGAGAACGGGTGTCGTCGTTGTGATTCGGCTACTCGTCGTCCGCGTCGGCGTCGTCGTCCGTTTCGGCGTCCTCGGGAGCGGCCTCGAGGGCGTCTTCGGGAACGCCCGATTCCTGGCCGTCCTCGAAGCTGATCGTGTAGGTAACGTCGCCGAACATGGATTCCATCGTCTGGGTGATCGTGCCGACTTCGCCGTCGAATTCGCTGTGTTTGTCGTGTAGCACGACGTGTTCGTCTTCCTCAAAGCTCATGTGTCGACCTTCCCCGCCATCGCGTAAAAAGGGACTGATTCGATTCGGTTAGCTGACGTGGGGTTACGAACTTTCAGCGTCGTCGGTTAGGCGTCGATCCCCAGCTCTTCGACCAGCGTCTCCCCCGCTGCAGTCGAAGATTCGGGCCCTCGGCCGGTTATCAGGTCGCCGTCGACGGTGACGCTCGCGTCGGCCTCGAGTTCGGCGTCCCAGTTGCCCCCAGCGGCGATCACTTCGTCTTCGACCCAGTAGGGCAGTTTTCGACCGTCGGCCATTAGATCCTCGTCGTCGACGATTCCCTCCTCCCACTCGTTCGGGAAGCCGGTCACGTCGCGATCGTGAACGATAAATGCCCCGTGGCTGTCTCGAGTGAACGCCAGAATCGCGACGGCGTGACAGACGACGAGCGCCTTTCCGTCACCTTCGATCGTTTCTCGAAGGAGATCCCGGGCGTGTTTGTCCTGGTTGATGTCCCACTCAGTACCGTGGCCCCCGGGGAAGACGACGGCGTCGTACTCGCCGGCTCGGGCCTTCGCGAGCGGGATGGGGTCGTTCAGTCGTTCGTCGTTCTCGTGGACCTCCATCACGTGCTCAGCAGTTTTCTCGCCGACCTGTTCGGGATCCGCCGACCGCTCGTCGATCTGTGGTGGGCCTCCCGTTGGCGTCGCGACCGTGATGTCAACCCCGGCCTCGGAAAGGGTCTCGAGTGGCTCGACGCATTCTTCTCCCCAGTAACCTTCTTCGCTGACGACAAACAGTGCTCGAGTCATATATCTGGGAACGGGTGCCAGCACATTAACCGCCGTCCAACCCCTCGGTTCTGCCGCAATCGCTCTTTTCAACCTATTCCGATAGCGGACGGTCACGAATGCCGAGAGTGGTCTTTTTCGCCGTCGGCGTCGTAGACGGGGGTATGTCAGATCGATCGAACCCGCTCGAACAACTGCTCGAGCGATTGAACCGCCAGTTACAGTCGGCGAGACGCTCCAGCGACCGCGCGAGCGAGATGCACCCGGAACGGTTCGGGATGAGCGTCGGATCACCGGAGACTGGGATCGATATGACCGATACCGGCGACGAGTTCGTAGTCGTCGTCGACGTTCCCGGATTCGAGCAGGACGATATCGAAGTCCGGTTGACAAAGCGCAAGTTGTCGATCGACGGCGAGCGCGAACACGAACTCGATGACTCGGAGGAGACCTACCTTCGACGCGAGCGCCAAACTCGATCGTTTAGTCGACAGCTCACCCTCCCGGATCCCGTCGATGCCGAGAACGTCGACGCCCAGCTCAACAACGGCATCCTGACGATCCGACTGCCGAAACTCGAGCCGGACGAAACGGCTCACTCGATCGACATCGAGTGAACGTTCAGAAGTTGGAGTACCAGCCTCTTTGCGTCGCGTAACCGCTCGGAAGCAGAACGATTCCTCGAGTCGGAAAGGGGATGTGATTAAGGGGCAGGTTCCTTACTCCCGTTGAGATTGAGTGAATCGAAAAAGCGCTTCTCGAGGCGGGTGCTGGCGAACTCGAGCAATTTGTCTTCGTCTCCCGCGACATCGGCGAAGAGACCGAGATCGATCCGACCGCCGGCCATGTCGTGGTGACCGCCGACCCTGCCGAATTCTCCGAACGCATTCGTTAACGTTTCACCGGCCTGTATGCGCGGGTCGATGGATCTCGCACTCATCCGGATCGCGTTGTTAACGATCCCGTAGACCAACACCGTGTCGACGCCCTCGAGGTTGAGCAGATAGTCGGCCGCCTGCGGGAGGGCGTCGGTTTCTGCGGTCCGTCCGACGCTTGCAGCCAGTGACGATCCTCGCCGCGTCCGGGTCGAAATCGCGTGACCGATAGCGTCTATCGTCGCCGGAGAAAAGGCGCTTCCGTACAGTTGCTCGAGCATCTCGAGGTCGGCTTTCGGATAGACGGCCAGCGCCGCTTCGTACTCTCGTTGGGTCGGATCGCGGACGAAGTCGAGGCGTTCTCGATGCAGTGCGAACAACAGCGCAGAGGCCAGTCGAGTTGCGATCGACATCTCGAGGTCGAACAGGTACTCGACGAAGATAGTCGCAGTCGCACCGTAGCTCGTTCGAATATCCACGAACGTCGCGTCTACGTCGCCGTCCGGATGATGATCGACGACGATGTCCGGTTCGGTTGTCTCCGGGAGCTGCGTGTTCCCACCCGGTTTCGAGTGGTCGACGAAGGCCAGACACTCGTCCTCGGCCACTAATTTTTCTCGCAGCGGTTCGATCCCGATGTTCAGCATGTTTACGAACGCCCGGTTTTGCTGATGAGAAATCTCACCGCCGTAGACGATATCGATATCGGCGATTTCCTGTTCCTCTGCGATCCGTTTGAGTGCGAGGGCGCTCGCGAGACAGTCCGGATCCGGGTTATCGTGACAGACGATGGTGAGCGAATCCATCTCCTCGAGAGTTTCTCTCAGCTCCTCCGCTCGAGACATATCTAATCCTACGGACACGAGGGGCTTGTAAGTCCTGTCGGGAGGGAACGCGTATTCTGGAGAAACGTCTGATTGACAGCGTGAAGAAGTTGGTATGATAGTCCTGACCTGGGTATCCAAAGCGTATCGTTCCAGTACGAAAACACGAAAATAATATTACACTCCTGCCTTAGAATTGGGATGATTCACTCGAAGGACCGGTTTAGTGTGTCCCAACAATCGTTCTACTGAAGTATATAATTATTTTACGTCGGGTCCCCCAGCCACTCCTATGCCAGATGCGTACCTCGTCGGAGCCGGACAGTCGGCGTACGGGTCCTTTCCCGAAGAGAGTTACAGGTCACTGTTCCGAACGGCGTTCGAATCGGCGATCGAGAGCGTTCCGAACGGCCTCGAGAAATCAGCCATCGATGAGGCGTTCGTCGGGACGCTGGGCGTCGGTGGCCGCCAACTTGGCCTCTCGGGGCCCGCCGTGACCGAACACGTCGGGCTCGAGGGGATCCCCTGTACGCGCGTCGAAAACGCCTGCGCCGCGAGCGGGTTTTCCGTTCGCAGTGCCGTCCAAGCCGTCAAATCTGGGATGGCGGACGTTGTCCTGGCGAGCGGCTTCGAGGTGATGTCCGACATGAGTTCCGACGCGACGAAGTACTGGCTCGGCGTCTCCGGCGAAACCGAGTGGGAACGTCTCTCGGGAACGACCTTTTCCGGCGTCTACGCACAGATGGCCAGCGTTCACATGGAGCGATACGGAACAACACGTGAACAGCTCTCTCGAGTTGCCGTCAAAAATCACGCGAACGGGGCCAAGAACCCCCACGCCCAACTCGGGTTCGAGTGTTCGCTCGAGGAAGCAATGCAAGCCCCGGTCGTCGCCGATCCGTTGAACCTCTATCACTGCTGTCCGACCTCCGACGGAGCGGCCTGCGCGTTGATCGTCGGCGAAGACGTCGTATCCGAGTACGCCGACGAGCCGATTCGAGTGGCCGGCGTCGGAGCGGGAAGCGATTCGGTCGGGCTCTTCGAGCGCGAGGAGTACACGCGCGTCCCCGCGAGCGAGCGAGCGGGCGACGCCGCCTACGAAATGGCCGCCGTCGGTCCCGACGACCTCGACTTCGCGGAGGTTCACGATTGTTTCGCGATCGCCGAACTGCTCGCGTACGAGGATCTCGGATTCTGCGAACGCGGCGAGGCCGGTTCACTCGTCGAATCCGGGGCGACCGAACTCGGCGGTGAGCTTCCCGTAAACACCTCCGGTGGGCTCAAATCCAAAGGCCACCCCATCGGTGCGACCGGTGCCGGGCAGGTCGTCGAAGCGTTCAAACAACTGACCGGAAACGCCGGCGAACGACAGGTAGAGGACGCGACGCGCGGGCTCACCCACAACGTGGGCGGGAGCGGCGGCGCGGCGGTCGTCCACGTCTTCGAAACGGAATCGGAGGTGAAAGCATGAGCGCCATTTCCGCGGTCGGTACCTACACCCCGCGCTTTCGAATCACCGCCGAGGAGTTCGCCGACGCATGGGGCCAGTTTCAGGCCTCCGGCGTGAACCAAAAGGCGGTCCCTGCCGCCGACGAGGACGCCCTGACGATGGCCTACGAAGCGGCAACGAGGGCGCTCGAGGTCGGCGATATCGAACCCAATTCGATCGACTGGCTTGGCTTCGGGACCTCTCGACCGCCGCTCGCTGAGGAGGACCTGACCGCCCGCCTCGGCGCGATGATCGCGCTCGAGGGAGAAACGACGAGACACGTCTTTACCGGAAGTACGCGGGCGGGTACCCGCGCGCTGTGGGCAGCCATGGACGCGCTTCAAAACGACGCCGAAACCGCGCTGATCGTCGCTGCCGACGCACCCCGCGGCGAACCGGACGACGCTATCGACCACGCCGCCGGCGCCGGCGCTGCGGCGTTCGTCATAGAGCGCGACGGTCCCGCACAAATCGTCGATCGAGGCGAGTACGCTCACCCCTATCCCGGGACCCGATTTCGGGAGTCCGGCGGAGAGACGACCGACGGACTCGGCGTAACGCAGTACGACCGACGCGCATTTACTGAGACGATCGCAGGCGCAGTCGACGGACTCTCCGAAGAGCCCTCGCCGTCGGCCGCGGCGATTCAGGCTCCCGACGGGAACCTTCCCTATCGCGTCGAGATTGGAGACGGAGTCGGGGCGGACGAAATACGGGCCGCCGCGACGGTTCACGACCTCGGCGATCTCGGGGCGGCGAGCGTTCCGATTTCGGTCGCCAAGGCTCTCGAGAACGGGCACGAAGCGGTTCTCGGCGTTTCCCACGGGAGCGGTGCAGGGGCCGACGCCTTCGTGATCGAGAACTCGAGCGACGTTCCGACGAAACTCGATCTCGAAGGAGGAACGACGCTTTCCTACGCGGCGTCTCTCCGCCAGCGCGGTGTCGTCACCTCGGGCCCGCCCTCCGGTGGCGGTGCCTACGTCAGCGTTCCCTCCTGGCAGCGGTCGATCCCCCAGCGATATCGTCGCGAAGCTGGCCGGTGTCCGGAGTGTGGCTCGCTCGAGTTCCCGCCCGACGGTGCCTGTCGATCCTGTTCGTTCCTCGGAGAGTACGAGCCGGTACAACTCTCTCGAGAGGGAGTTCTCGAGGCTGTGACGACGATCTCCCAGGGCGGAGCACCGCCCGAGTTCGCCGAACAGCAGGCTCAGTCGGGCGATTACGCCGCCGCAATCGTCGCACTCGAGCACGGCGACCAAACGGCGAGCATGCCTGCCATGGGAACCGATGCCGATCCATCTGCGTTCGAGGTCGGAGACCGGGTCGAGACGACGATTCGGCGAATCTACACGCAGGAGGGTGTGACTCGATACGGGTTCAAAGTCCGGCCGCTCGAGTCCGAGTAGCCTGTCGTCGCTGCCGAGTGATGATTGGCGCTTCCGAGTAGGCCATTTCCGCTTCCGGGTGGGTTATTTCGCTGGATGTACTCGTCCCGACCCGGCGAGAAGGTAGTGGGACCGAGCCGGAGTACTCCTTGCGGGGTGGATACCGGTCGGCTGCGTCAACGCGTCGGTTCGACTGCCACCGCCGCTGTCACCAACGGGGCACCCAACGCGAGGCCGTTTCGGCCTTTTTTGAGCCCTCCACAAGACAGCTGCAGTTACTGTGAGTCCAATCGACCCGTTAGTGCCTCGCTTGCGGGGGAAAACGAAATTTCCGTCCCGACGTCGTTCTCGAGCGCTCGTTCGTACAGTAAGGACGCCGCGGCGACCGTTTCGATCCCCGTTCCGCCGCTGTCGAAAATCGTTATCTCGTCGTCGGCCGTTCGTCCGGGTTCGGTGCCAGCAACGACGTCACCGAGCTCAGCGTGAACGTGGTCTTCCGAAACGCGTTCCGCCTCGAGCGCGGCGATGAACGAGCCCGCATCCTGAGTCACTCGCTCGCGGAGGTCGGGAACGTAGGTCCCGCGTTCGATAGTCGTTGCGTCCAGTTCCCGTTTGTTCGGATCATATTGGCCCATCGCGGTCACGTGCGTCCCGGGATCGAGGCGCTCACCGTCGAACACCGGATCGGTCGCCGTCGTCGCCGTGATCACGACGTCCGCACCGACAACGGCGTCCTCGCTCGAGGAGACGGCTGCAACCGACCCTTCGAGGATTTCGTCGAACTCCTCGGCGAACGACTCTCGGTTTTCCGGAGTCGGCGAGTAGACGCGAACCTCGGAGAACTCGCGGACGGTCGCCGTGGCGTGGAGCTGACCGCGTGCCTGCGGGCCAGTTCCGATGACTGCGAGCGTTTCGGTGTCTTTCCGAGCGAGGTGATCGACGGCAACGGCCCCTGTGGCACCGGTTTTGAACGGGTTCAT
This sequence comes from Halostagnicola alkaliphila, assembly GCF_055379965.1. Classification (NCBI taxonomy): domain Archaea; kingdom Methanobacteriati; phylum Methanobacteriota; class Halobacteria; order Halobacteriales; family Natrialbaceae; genus Halostagnicola; species Halostagnicola alkaliphila. The sequence goes on from NZ_AP043826.1 coordinate 2,363,117, forward strand.
ACTCGCTCCGTCGAGCACTGCGAGCGGTTCGCCCGATTCGGCGTCGAACAGCGGCGTTACGAACCACGCGTCTCCGGCACCGAACCCCGCACTGTACATGTACCCGCCCATCGCTCCCGTTTCGGGCAGCAGTGCGGCATACTCGGTGAACATGCCGTCGGGATCGGTTCGAAAGTACGCCGACCGGGGATCGGCGGACGCGCCGTTCCCGACCTGACGGTACCCCTCTCTGACAGCTTCGACGTAGGCTGTCGGCGTTGCGAGTCCGGAGACATCGTCGCTCGAGAGAAACAGCGTATCGGTCATACGTGACCCATAGCGAGCAGGAGAGAAAAAGCCAGGGAGTTGCGTTCAGTCGGCGTTGATCGGCGGCTGCGTCGTTCCGGTTTCATCGGCGGAGTCGATCGGGGCGTTAACGAACATCGCGTGACCGATAAGCGCCATCGCGACGAGTGAACCGATCGGTATCGCTGCGGTCGTAGAGATGCCAACGACGGTGAGCGCTGCGGTAATACCGAGCAGTGCGACTGGGATCAGACCGAGAACAATGTCGTAGTATCCAGTCATAATGTATTCTAACGTATGTGGAATAGTAATATAAGTGTTTCCCATAATCGCCTGATACTGGACTCGTTCTAAATAAGGATCTGTGGCAGCACCATTCCATAACTTATGAGAATATCATACGCCAGCGTAAGATAGTGTGTTTTAGACATTATTGTGTTACTTGGTGACTATACACGTGTCTGTTAGTGTAGTATCCTCCTTCTAATCACGGTATAGGAGTGATTTCGAGCAGAGCACTGGGAAATCTTTCGGAGATCGTTACGTCAATCACTCTGGTCATCACGCGACACTCGACTGTATCTGTTATCCGATATGTCTGTTTTAAAATGTATGGAGCAGTTCGTAATCCGCCCTTTGGTCGTGACCCTCACTTGATCACGGCGGCGAACACGGTCCGCCAGAGCACGAAGATCACGAGCCCCGTGGCGGTGATCACCAAATTGAACGGGTACGCACCACCGCCATCGAACAAGGGCGAAGAGCGGATGATCAACCCGAGGTTTGCCCCAGCAATCCAACAGAGGGTGGTGTACCGAGCGACTCGAGCCGGCTCGGCGTACACGTCTTTCACGTACAGCCCCGCCAACACTGAGACGAACACCCAGCCGATCAGAAACGGAACGATCGCCTCGAGCGCTCCGAGTGGGTCCGCCAACGGATCGCCACCGTGGTGGAGGTGCCCGTACGTTACGAGTCCAGCCAGGATTCCGACATCGATCACGGCGAGACCGACTCGTTCGCGCGTGAGAACGCCGGAAGCGTCTCCGAATACAGTTCTCGTGCTCATGGCTACACCACAGTTCCCGGACCTATTGGGTTCCCCGATTCGGACGGCTACTCAGCCACCGCTATCCTCGATGGCTTCGATATGTTGTCCCTCGAGTACACCCCAGGCAAAGAGAGGAGGAAGAACGCGGCGGAGGGGTGGCCGAGTTCCTCCCGGTGGAGAAGCGGTACCGTGCGAGGATCGTCCTCGCACGAGCAATCTGGTGGCCGACACACTTCGTTACTGGTTGCTTTTGATACCAACTCCCCGTCCCGAAGTTCATCGCGCACTCCGTATGGAGGACCTCCCGTTCTCCCGACCGCAGTTAGCGAAACGGCGAACGTCTCCGGGGGATCCAACCCCCGCTCGAGGCGACGAGACTACTCCTGGGACGGCTTCCGTACCGTTCCGAGGACGCGTTCGGAGAATTCGGCTCCAGATAACCCCTCTGAGAGCCCCCGAAACCACGACTCCTCGACGTGCCAGCGGCCGCGGACGGCTCCGTCGGTCGTCGTCGAGGTCACCTCGAGCCGTCCCGGCTCCCAGTCGTCGCGCTCGTCTTTGATCGCGAGCAGCGTCCGAACGACCGCGCCGACTTCGTCGGTGGTCACCGTCTCCGATTCGCTTACCGCCTCGTAGGTCAGCGCGATCCGATCCGCAGTTTCCTCATACTCCGTGACGTAGTAGCCGTTGCTCATCAATCGGTTCTCGAGACTCACGGAAACGGGGCGGTCCTCGCTCATTACCGGGCGTTTGCGAGCGAGCACGAAAAGGGTAGGGACGGTCGCGTGCGTACAACAGTTTTTGTAGCATCCAGCCGAAACGTCGGTAATGAAAGTTGTCAAGGACAGCGTGCACGACCACATCCAGATCGACGGGGTCGCACGCGACCTGATCGATACGCCGCCGCTCCAGCGTCTCAGACGGATCAAACAGCTCGGGACCGTCTCGCTGGTTTATCCCTCGGCGAACCACACTCGCTTCGAGCACAGTCTTGGCGTCTACCACCTCGCGTGTAACGCCCTCGAGCAACTCGGCGTCGAAGGACGGGAAGCAAAACGCGTCGAGGCGGCCGCGATGGTACACGACATCGGGCACGGGCCGTTCAGTCACAACCTCGAATCGCTGACCTACCGTCGAACGGGCCGATATCACGACGACGTTCACGGTTTACTCGCCGACGGCGCGGTCGGGGACGTGCTTCGGGATCACGGTCTCGAACCCGATACCGTCGCAGATCTCGTCGCCGGCGACGGGCGGTTCGGACAACTCGTCTCGGGCGAACTCGATGTCGACCGGATGGACTACCTCGTGCGAGACGCCCACCACACCGGCGTCCCATACGGAACGATCGACCACGGACGCCTCGTGCGCGAACTCTCCTTCGTCGACGGGGAACTCGTTCTCAAAGCGGGGAACGTTCAGACCGCAGAGAGCCTGCTGGTCGCGCGTGCGTTGATGAATCCAACGGTGTACAGCCACAGCGTCGCCAGGATCAGTAAAGCGATGCTCAGACGCGCGGGCGAACAGTTGCTCGAGAACACCGACACTGACGCGGCCACCCTCCAGCGAATGGACGATTACGACCTGATCGTCGCCCTGCGATCGACCCCCGAAACGAGTGAGTTCTCTCGTCGACTCGACCACCGCGACCTCTACAAGCGCGCCGTCTGGGCCGAGATCGACGACGTTCCCGGCGGGATCATCGAAGCGGACCACGACGCGATACGGGAGTTCGAACGCGAGATCGCAGACACGGCGGGAGTCGACACGGACGCGGTAATCCTGGACGTTCCGAGCCGCCCCGCCATGACCGAGTCGACGTCTCGAGTGATGGTCAACGGCGACGTGCGGCCGCTCGGTCAGCAGTCCCCGCTCGTGGACGCACTGCGCTCGGCCCAGTACTCCCAGTGGAGACTCGGCGTCTACTCCCCAGCGGACTCGAGCGAACAGGTCGGCCGCGCGGCCCTCGACGTGCTCGGGCTCGACATCGACGGGCCGCTGGTCAGCGATGTCCGGGACGGCATCTACACGACGCTGGATCAATTCGTCGGCGACTCGAGCGAGTGACCAACTCAACCGGCAGTCACTCGGTGGTAATTTCGATACGGATCTCGTCTCCGTCCTCGAGTTCGTACTTGGTCGGATCGACCGCCCCGTCGTCCACAAAAAACGCGATGTCGGTGTCGGGCTCTCGATCGTCGTACTCCGTTTCGTCGATGACGAGACGCCGATTTTCGTCTTCCTGCGTGTATTCGACGTACGGAAGGAGATCGATCCCTTCGGCGACCGTCACCCGTTCGATCCCTTCCATGTACCAGTAGTCGTCGAACTCGTGGAGGTGAAACTCCATCGAGTGATTCGCCGAGTGTTCCGCTTGGAGCCGGTCCTGCGAGAGGTCGAATTCGGAGCCGTCGATGACGAGTTCGATTTCGCCGCGCTCGTCGAGCAAATCGGGTTGTCCGCTGCTCGGCAGTCCGGAACCGCCGTCCCCGCCGGTATCAAGACAGCCGGCGATCGGGACTGTCGCCGCCGCTCCGATGAGGAGCGCCCGTCGGTTCATGTCGTTTTCTAGCGGCCCTGAAAGCCAAAAGACATCGGTTCCGAGCCGGACGAGTGACTCCCTCCTCGAGAGCATCGGCAGCGAACGGTTCAAGAGGGAGTCACCGAAAGGGGACGTATGGAACGCACGGGCACGATCCTCCGGGGAAGGGAGTTCGAACCCGTCGAGGGACGGATCGTCGTCGACAGCGACGGCCGAATCGATCAGATCGAACAGGAACGCGTCGAGAGCGACGATATTATCGTTCCGGCATTCGTCAACGCCCACACTCACATCGGCGACTCGATCGCCAAGGAAGCAGGCGGGGGCCTCACGCTCGAGGAGCTCGTCGCGCCCCCGGACGGGCTGAAACACCAACTGCTCCGCGAGGCGTCTCGGAACGAACTCGTCTCGGCGATGAGCCAGTCGGTGCAGTACATGGAGCGAGCGGGAACCGCCGCGTTTCTCGACTTTCGCGAAGGTGGGGTCGAAGGCGTGGAGATGTTCCGCGAGGCGACGGCGGGGATAGATATCGACGCCTTCGCGTTCGCTCGCGGCTCGGTCGAGGCGATGGAAGCCGGCGACGGCTTTGGGGCCAGCGGCGCGAACGACGACGTCTTCGATCGCGAACGAACCGCGACGCGAAACGCAGACAAACCGTTCGGGATCCACGCGGGCGAGGTCGACGAGAGCGACATCAATCCGGCACTCGATCTCGATCCGGACTTTCTCGTCCACGTCGTCCACCCGCGCCCGCTCCACTTAGAGCGAATCGAAGACAGCGAGGTTCCGATCGTCGTCTGCCCGCGCTCGAACCTGGTGACGGGTGTCGGACTCCCGCCAGTGTCGGACCTCGTCGAACGAACGACGGTGGCACTCGGCACCGACAACGTGATGCTCAACTCGCCGTCGATGTTCCGCGAGATGGCGTTTCTCTCGAAACTCACCGACGTGCCAGCAGCGGAGATTCTCCGCATGGCGACGGTCAACGGGGCCGAGATCGCCGACCTCGAGTACGGCGTTCTCGAGCCCGGGAAGAAGGGGAAGTTTCTCGTTCTCGACGGCGACTCGAAAAACCTCGACGGCGTACAGGATGTCGTCCGCGCCGTGGTTCGTCGCGCGGGCGTCGACGATATCCGCGAAGTCGTCTTTTCGAACTGATCGGTCCGCGAGTTCGAATATGCCGGCCCAACGCTCATCCCCCGCAGCGTCGTAGCGTACCCGAAGAAATGGGATTCAGAGAGGACGCCGTTAACGCGTTTCGCAGAAGTTTTCTTCCGCAAATTCACTACCTCCTGCAGGGGACTTTCGGGGGCTACGCCGTCAGTCACACGTCCGCCGAGGAGTACGTCCTCACGACGGATTGTTCGGAGGCCGACCTCGAGAAGATCCTGGCCGAACTCGGGTTTTCGCGCAATCCGATTGCCGCCTTGAAAGTCCGCACGGACGGCAACACGGCCGAGGGATCGTGGGTGTGGCGGTCGTCGCCGGGAGCCTCGTATCAGCTTCACGTCGTCCTCCACGACCTCGAGAACGAGACCGGCGTCGACGTCTACGCCCACTGGGAGTGTTCCTGGATCCGCCATCCCTACAACCACTACGTCGCCCGCGGCTACGACGCCGAAAAGGGCGTCGAACTGACCCGCCGATGGTTCGAGCAGTACGACGGGGACGTCGTCGGGAACGGACCGGGCCTCGAGTATGAGGTCGACACCTCGCTCGAGCGCCGCCTCAGCGAGTCCCTCTCGCTTTCGTACTACCAACTCGAGGAACTGAGCGCAGGAATTCGAGATCGCATTTCCTTCGCCGATGGAGATCCGTCGAAAGTCGACGACCGCGACGGCCAACGAGATGACGTTTCACCACGAATCACGGACGACGTTTAGGTGACGGTGTGACGAACCCCGAAACGGTACCCCGTCTCACTCAGAAGACCTGCTGGGCTGTTCGATCGTGGCTTCTGACGCAGTTTTCGTTCCGAATCGTCGCCTGATCCGTCCGATAATGTTTTTCGATAGCACTCGGCCGGAGAACCCCACTCCGTGGCGCTGTTTGCGATAGTAAAGCTCGCCCAGTTCGTCGTCTTCGAGCCGCGTCGGTTCGAAGTCAGGATCGCGTACGTTGGCGATTCCCTCGGAGAGCAGTGTGCGTTGCCGGTTGAGAACCCGATCGAACACGTCCCACAGTGTGTCGCAATCAGCGATATCGATATCGTCGTACGCGACGATTTCCCCGCCGTCGATCGACTTGTCCAGCCGTTGTAGCGTCGAACCGGTCGCGCTTCGTCCGTCGTGAAAGACTGCTGGCGGCCCCATCCCTCGAAACCGTCTGATGTCTGCAGGATGAAAGCTCAGGACGCCGTACTGCGGTGCCGTCAGAATATCCCCGCGAACGAGCCCGAACCCGAACCGAACGACCACGTCACAGCACTTTCGAATCCGGGCCACGACGGCATCGGAAAACTCGGTCCACCCCTCGGTGGTTTTCGGCGTGTAGTCGACGAACTCGGCGTCAGCGAAGCACTCGAGACCCTCGACCGTATGCCGTCGGAAGGTTGCTTTCTCGCTGCCGACTCGCTTCGCGATATTCCGTTCAGCGAGCACCACTGACCACGCTTTTTCCACCCTGAGCACGTCGAGAAACTGTTTTAGATCTGCTACGCGGAGTCGCTTTTTTTCGTTCCAAGACTCAGCGTCGTCGTCCGCTGTGCTCGAATCCTGTACGACCAACGAGAGCGCCACCCCCTTTTCAGTTCGAAGTCTCTCGAGGGCGTCGACCTGCCACTCGTAGAGATACGGACCAACCAGCACCCCAACTGATAGATGGTCATCGACCGACATGTCCTCGGTTCTTGGCTCCCCACGCTTAGTTACCGCGTGCTTTTGCTCGAATACGCGGTGAAAAAACGATAGTAACCGGGCGTAACCGAGCGGAACTGCGAGGGAGTCTACTGTAAGACTCGCCTGTTCACGGACACCTATGCGTAATTTGATGTCCTGGGCGGCCGATTGGAGCTCGCTCCGGTCAGTATTTGCTCCCTTCCACTCAAAGCGTCCCGGATCGAATCCGCTCTTCTGCGGCCTCGAGTGCCGCCTCGCGATCGAATTTCTCGAGTATCGATCGAAGTTCGGACTCCGCTACGCCGTCGAGTTCTCGAGCGTGTTCGGTCATATTCGGGACGGCTCGAATGATGTTGTCGACGATGGGAATCTCGGCGACCTGCGGGGATCGGGAGAGCGGATTGAGATCGATCACGATTTCGGTTTTTCCCATCGACTCGAGCGCTTCGGCTCGGTCGCCGTCCTCCAACGGAACGACGACGACGTCGGCTTCGAAGATTCCCTCCGAATCGACTTTCGCGCGTTTGTGGTCCAGATTCGGGATCCGAGCGTCGGCGTCGATCCCTTTGACCTGTTCGGCACCGTGTTCGAAGAGGTGGTCGGCGATGGCGTCGATCCGCTCGGGCGTTCGGTTGAACAGGTTGACCTCGAGGTCGGCGTCGACGGCCGCCGCGAGGTCGACCATTTCGCCGGGAACGAGCGCGGCGACGTTTCCGTTGATCGAAAGCACCGGACGGTCCGCAAGTAGTAGCCGTGCGGCCGCGGCTCGCTCTGCAGCGTCCGCACTCGGAATCGTCTCCTCGCCGAGGAGGTAATCGAAGGCACTGCCGCGTCCTTCCGCGTGCATTCCCTGAAGGTGGGTGATTCCCTTCTCGACGCCCGTCTCGATTCGGTGGCGGGTGAGCAGGTCCTGATATCTCGGGTGGTCTTTGGGAATCTCCTCCTCGTCCTCGACCTCGGCGGGGACGGTCTCGTGATCGGTCACGAATATTCGCTGGCGACCGGCGATAAAAAACCGACCGATTCCCTCGAATGGGCCGTCTTATTTGAGCGTCGCTCCCGCCGGGTGCGTGTGGCAGGTGTCTGGATCGTACCCCGCAGCCGAAAGGCCGGTACCGAGTGCGAACACCGTCTCACCGAGCATCGCCATCGACGCCTGCCCACCCAGTTCGTTGACAGCGTCGAGTGCTTCGATCACCCGCGGCGTGAGCAACTCAGCTTCGCGGGCGAATTCGCTCGAGGCGTCCACGAACGTCTCGAGTGTGGGTTCTTCGACGACTCTGGTAAGCGCCTGCTCGCCTGCGGCCGACAACGTTTCTGTCTCTCCCGAAAGCACTTGCTCGGTCGACAACTTGCCGAACGACACGTATTCGATGCGTGCTCGAGCCGGAACTCCGTCGAGTTCGTTCGACCCTGGAGCCCCGGGCTCGAGGCGGATCGGAACGCCGCCGCGGGCCTGCGCGACGACGTCTCCCAGCCCGGTTCCGGCTTGTACCTCTGCGCTGTGGGCAATCGTCACCAGTTCGTTTCGCGAGCGCGTGCGCTCGAAGACACGGTTGGCCGCCAGTGCGGTTCCGAGCGCCATTGCACCAGAAACGCCGAATCCCGATCCGAGCGGAATATCGGCTCGCGCTTCGACGCGAGCCGACACGTCGAGCGCCTCGAGGACGGTTCCCACGGGATCGACATCGATCCCTTCGCCGTCGAGGACGATCATCGTCTCCGAAGCCGGGGTAACCGTCACCTCGACGCCATCCGTCAGCGTGAGCCCTGCCCCTCGAGAGCCAGCCTTCGTCGGGTCGTCGTTCGGGTGTGCGCTAAAAAATCCCGTCACGTGGCCCGGAACGAACGCCGTCGCTTCCTCGCGCATGTGCCCGTGGTTTCGTCCCGGCGGATATAACGTTGAAGATTTTCTCCCCCTCGAGCGAGAGGGTATTTGCATTTTCAGGCTCTCGGCTTTTCCATCAGCTACCCGAACGATCGGTACATTGAATTTTGGAAGCGAACGCCGCGCTATTGGAACCCTCTTTTCGAGACCAGACGCGACGCCGGGCCGCGAACCGAAGATCGAGTAAGCTTTGCAGAATATGTCGGCAGAATCTATCGCACTCGCGACCGATTTCGCGATACTGTTGCTCGCAGCCGCGGTTTTGAGTGCCGTCGCACGATTGGCAAAACAGCCGACGATCGTCGCGTACATTCTGACCGGGCTCCTCGCCGGTCCGGTCGTCTTCGGCGTCGTCACCGAAGATGCGTTGATAGAGGTTATTGCCGAACTCGGTCTCGGATTGCTACTGTTTTTGCTCGGCATCGAGATGTCGTTCGAGAACGTCAAAGACATCCTCAAACCCGTCGGTGCGATCGCGGTGGGACAGGCGATCCTGCAGGCGTGTCTCTCGACGGCGGTTGCACTCGGGCTCGGCTTTACGCTATTCGAGTCGCTCGTCATCGCGCTGGCGACCACCTTCGGCGCGACGCCGATCATCGTCAAGGTCCTCTCGAGCAAAAACGAACTCAAATCGCTCTACGGTCGCGTCGACGTCGGCGTGCTCATCTTTCAGGACATCTACCTCGTCGTCGCACTCGCGATCCTCAGCGTCGAGGCTGCGGGTGATCCGCAGGCGATCGCGCTGAACGTCGGCCGCGTCTCCGGCCTCATGATCCTCGTTGGCGTCGTCACGTACCTTTCGTACAAGTACGTGCTTCCCGCGATTCTCAGAGCCAGCGCCGACGACGATCGGACGCTCTTTACCGTCGCGATCGGCTGGGCGTTTCTGTTCATCTACGTCGCCGAAGTTGGCGGACTCACCGTCGAAGTCGGCGGCTTCTTCGCGGGTCTTGCGCTCGCACAACTGCCCTATAGCCTCGAGATTAAAGAACGAATGCGGCCGGTTACTGACTTTTTCATCGTTATCTTCTTCGCCAGCATCGGGCTCCAGATGGAGACCGCCCAACTGCTCGCCTATTGGCAGGAGGCGCTGATCGCCTGCGCCGTCTTGCTGGCCGGCAACTTCGTCATCGTCTACGGACTCTTCGCGAGCCAGGGGTTCGACAGCGAAACCTCGTTTCTCGGGACCATTTCCATGTTACAGGTCAGCGAGTTCTCGTTGGTCCTCGGTGCGCTGGCCGTCGATCAGGGGTTTATTGAGGCCGACATTCTCGGATTCTTCAGTCTGATGGCGCTAGTAACCATGACCCTCTCGACCTACGTCATCATCTACAACCGGGATATCTACGACCGCGTCAAACCCTTTCTCGAGCGATTCGAACGCGAGGAAACGATCGACTCGAGCGTCGGCGTCCACGAGAACCACGCTGTCGTCGTCGGCGTCGACGCGCTCACTGACCGGTTACTTCCCGCCTTGAGAGACCACTGCGACGAAGTGGTTCTGGTCGATCGCTCCGTCGAGTACGTCGAGGAGTTCGCCGAGACCGGTGGCGGTAATCGGGCTGTAGTCACCGGCGAGGACGATCGCACGACAACGACCGGTGAGGACGATCGACAGGCCGACATCGAGTTCGTCTTCGGTGACGCCCGCCACGCCGACGTGAGACAGGAACTCGACCTCGAGAACGCGGCCGCCCTCGTCTCGGTCGCCGAACGGCCGGCGGTCAATCAACGACTGCTCGAGGAGACGGACGGTGGGACGATCGAGGACCCGCTGACGATCGTTACCGCCAACGACCCGGAAACGGTCGAGAAATTGTACGAGCAAGGCGCAGACTACGTTATCGCGACGCAGAGTCTCGTCTCGGACGCGCTCATTTCGCTGCTTGAGGACTTCTTCGATAACGACGACGCGTTCGCGGATCGCGTCGAGACGCGTGCAGCCTCAATCAGGGGTAAGGACGATGATTGAGCTCATCTCGATACTGACAGTCGTCTTCGTCGTCGCTGCCATCGTTGTGTTGCTCGCGTCCCGACTGCCGGTGTCCGCGATTCCGCTGTACCTGCTTACGGGCGCCCTCGTCGGCGCGTTTATCGACGAATCGCAGATTCTGGAACTGGCCCAGTGGGGAATCGCCTTCCTCGTCTTTCTGTTCGGCGTCCGAATCGATGCCGACACGCTCGAGTCGACAGGGCGAGTGGGGACGCTCGCCGCGATCGCACAGGCGGTTCTCGTCGGCGGAATCGCGTTCCTCCTCGCGAGCGCACTCGATCTCTCGGCGTTGAACGCCGGCTACCTCGCCGTCGCCGCGGCGTTGAGTTCGTCGCTCGTCGGCGTGAGCTATCTCGAGCGCGCCGTCGAGTTTCGGACGACGTCGGACCGGCTCGGAGAGTCGATACACTTCGTCGAAGACGTACTGGGTATCATCGTCCTTCTCGCGCTCGCCGCGTTCGTCTATCTCCCGGAAACGGACGAAGGAGTCGCGATCGGTACGGGAATCGAACCCCTTCTCGTCGGAACGGTCGCACTCTTTGCGACCGCACTCGCAATACGGCGATGGGTATTCTCGCGGTTGATCGCCCAGTTCGAGGGAGATTCCGAGGTGCTCATGCTCGTCGGAATCACCTTGGTCGTTCTCGGTATCGGGGTCGCAGAGGCCCTCGGCGTCTCGGTTGCCGTCGGCGCGTTCGCCGCGGGCCTGGCCGTGGCAGACGAGTACCCCTACTCGCTGGAACTCGTCGATACCGTCGACGATCTCACCGACTTTTTCGTCCCGATCTTTTTCGTGACGGTCGGGGCGCTCGTTTCGCTTCCGGACGCCTCCACGGTCGCATACACGGTTCTCCTGCTCGTCGTCGTCCTGGTCGTCAATCCGTTGCTCACCGCAGGAATCCTTCGCTGGCGCGGATTTTCCGAGCGGACCGCTGTTCTCACCGGACTCCGTCTCGACCAGTTGAGCGAGTTCAGCCTCGTCATCGCGATTCAAGCCGCTATTCTCGGCACGATCGCTCCCTCGGTGTTCGAGGCGATCGTTCTCGCGGCGCTCCTGACGATGCTCGTCTCGTCGTACACGTCCCATCACGACGAAGCGATATACCGGCGACTCGCTGCAGTCGTTCCCGGCCGTCTCTCGATCGGGGATTCCTCCGCCGACGTCTCGGGGTCTTTCGAGGATCACGTCGTTATCATCGGCTTCGAAGCAATCGGTCGAGTGCTGTTCGAGCACTGTCTCGAGCGCGGTCGCGACTGTCTCGTGATCGTCGATAACCCTGTCCACGCCGAGGCCGTCGAGGACGTCGGCGGGAAGTCCCTCGTCGGCGATGTGGTCGATCCGAACACCCGGGAGCAAGCCTCCATCGAATCAGCGGCGTTGATCGTCTCGACGCTTCCACAGCGCGATCTCAACGAATCCGTCGCGACCCTCGACACGGACGCACCGGTTGCAGTCGTCGGCATTCACAGCGAGTACGCCGAGACGTTCTACGACGCCGGCGCGGACTATGTTGCCGTGCCCGACCTCGAAGCCGCGGATCACCTCGAGGGATACGTCGACCGAGTACTCGAGGGTAAGATCGAGAATCTCAGAGATGCAGTCGAAAGCCAACGAATAGAGTAGTGCTCGGCCCGACGAACGATGGTATTCCGCCGGGTCGATTAACACGATCTGTGCCATCACACGCCATATAAACACGTTCAGAATAGAGACAGTAAACCCATCTAATAAACATGAGGAATGATGATTGTCTCATGGTAGACAACGAATCCGGCGGACGAAATCAATCGATCAATGGCTCACAGACGACTCGACGAACGATGCTCAAAGCCGGCGGAACGGCACTCGTCGGGGGTGCAGGGATCGCGGCGGCATCCGGGTCGGCATCCGCAGTCTCGAGTTGGGACATCGAAGTAATAGATGTCGGTGGCGGTATCTGGGGCGGCGGATCGCCCGATCCCCTTCCCGTCGAGGACGAACTGTTCATCTTCGTACACGGCTGGTTCGGGGACTCGACTGTCGCGAGTCAGGCGTCGGATGTCGCAACATCGATGGAAGACGTCGGCTACGAAGCGGACGAATACGTCGCGATCGAGTGGGACGCGACGACGATCAACTTCCCCGCCGCAGAAAGCGAAACCGAGGAGGTCGGCGAAAACCTCGCCGAGATGCTCGAGGACTTCTACGACGACGGGGGCGGCGATGTTCGGCTTATCGGTCACTCGCTGGGCGGCCGCGTCGTCCTCGAGACCGTCAACCACATCGACGACGCGTACTCGGTCGAGACGGTCGCCCCGCTGGGGGCGGCGGCCGACGGTGACATGGTCTGTAACGGTGGCGGCGGCCTGTTCGGCGACAACTGGTACGAGGGGATCGAGAACAACGCGGACGAAGTCCGAAACTACCACTCCGAGGACGACTCGACCGTGGGAAGTGCCTACGGCGGCTTCTTCGGCGCTGCACTGGGCACCGACGGTTCCGGCTGTCCGGACGATGTCGCGGACAACTACACAGATGTCGACGTGACCGATAGCGTTGGCAGTCACCTCGGGTTCCTCGGCGACGAAGCGGTTGGTGCCGATCTGGCCGACGCGGCCGGCGTCGACGTCGACGACGGCGACAACGGCTGGGGCTGGTGGTAATTCGGCGGCTGGTCGAATCAGCACCCGACGCGTCGCCGATCGATAGCAGTATCAGAGTTCGTATCGTCTCATCGTGAACGATTGCTCACTGTCGACGATCTCGAGGCCCCTCGAGGAGCCTCGGGCGTCGACGGGCTCCTGTTCTACTCGTTACAAGATCGCCGGATCGGTGGTGAAAACGTGACCGAACTACTCGGCAGTTACTCGTCGCATGCGTGTCGCTTTGCTAGCGCTCGCGTTTTCGAGGGCGTTCTCCTCGGTCGCGTCCTCGCCTATGGCGACAAACGCTGGCGATCTCGCAAGACACGGCTCGCTACCGCTCGCCGCGCCTTGCTAGCTCTCAACATCTTCGCCTTACGGGCTCAGACGTTGACGATCTCTCGGGAACAGCGAGAGACTCACTGCGTTCGCCTCTCTGGCTCCCGATCGACGAACAGCGACCTCGCCTATGGCGAGAGTCGCTGCCGGTCTCTCGGGAAGAGAACAGCCTCTCGAATGTTGTCCAGTCCGAGAATCGTCATCACGAGTCGCTCGCCGCCGAGGCCGAATCCGGCGTGGGGCGGCATGCCGTACTTGAACATCTTCGTGTAGTACTCGAACTGATCGGGGTCGAGACCCTGCTGTTCGAAGCCTTCAATGAGCTTCTCGTGTCGGTGCTCGCGCTGACCGCCCGAGACGAGTTCCATCCGGGGGTGCATTAGATCGAAGCCGGTCGAGAGCTGCGGGTCGTCGTCGTGGTCCTTGATGTAGAACGGCTTGATCTCGCTGGGCCAGTCGGTGATGAAGTAGTGACCGCCGACATCGTCGCCAAGGGCCTCTTCGGCCGCCGTCGAGAGGTCGTCGCCCCAGACGAGCTGCTCGTCGAGTTCGCCCGTCGCGTTGATCCGTTCGATCGCGTCCTCGTAGCTGAGACGCGGGAACGCGTCGTCAGAGAGACCGAATTCGTCTTCGAGGCCGAGCGCCTCGAGTTCGTCCTGACAGTTTTCGGCAATCGCTTCGTAGGCCGCCTTGACGACGCCTTCGACGACGTCCATCGCGTCGGTGTGGTCGCAGAACGCGCCCTCGAAGTCGATCGAGGTCGCCTCGTTCAGGTGCCGCGGGGTGTTGTGCTCTTCAGCGCGGAAGATCGGGCCAATTTCGAAGACGCGCTCGACGTTCGAGCCCGCGATCAGCTGCTTGAACAGCTGCGGGGACTGGTTCATAAAGGCCTCCTCGCCGAAGTACGTGATCGGGAAGAGTTCGGTGCCGCCCTCCGTTCCCGTCGCGACGATTTTCGGCGTGTTGATCTCCGTGGCGTCGAACTCGCGGAACTGCTCGCGGGTCGCACGGAGGATCTCCGCGCGAATTTCGAAGACCGCCTGCACTTCCTCCTTGCGTAGGTCGAGCGTCCGGTTGTCCAGCCGCGTCGACATCTCGGCGTCGACCTTCCCGGACGGATCGAGCGGTAGCTCCGGATCCGCCGCTGAGATAACGTCGACGGTTTCGGGAGTAACCTCGACGCCCGTCGGCGCGCGCGGCTCCTCTTCGACGGCCCCGGAGACCTCGACGACGCTCTCTCGAGCGACGTCCAGCCCCGTCTCGACGAGTTCGTCGTCCATCTCGTCTTTCTCGAACTTGATCTGGATCTTTCCGGTCGCGTCTCGAAGGATCAAGAAGGCAATTCCGCCGAGATCGCGGATCTCGTGGACCCAGCCGGCGACGGTGACGTCGTCACCTGGCTCGGCGTCGGCAGTGTAAGTTCTGTCCTGCATACCCTCCGATTCTCGGAGCCGAAACTTAAGCGCCATCGTTCGCGCTCGAGGGTGATGCCGATCTGCTCTCTTATTCACCGCAGCCGACCGAATTTTCTTCGTTCGGTGTGAAACCAGGGTATGGACGGCCTCGAGCGACTCGCCGACGAAATCGATCGCGACGCGACGGTCGTCGCCTTGACCGGTGCCGGAATTTCCGCACCTTCGGGCGTCCCGACGTTTCGGGGCGACGACGGTGTCTGGGAGCACTTCGACGAGGGACAGTTTACTTACGGCCGATTTCAGCGGGATCCGGCGGGGTTCTGGGCGGACCGCCTCGAGCTACAGGAAGTGATGTTCGGCGACGGCTACGAGCCGAACGTCGCACACGAGGCGTTGGCAGCGCTCGGTTCGGAGGGATATCTCGACGCGATTCTCACCCAAAATACGGACGGGCTACACGGGCGGGCGCTCTCGTCGACTGAAACGAAGCGAGACGACGGCAGCGACGCCAGCGAATTGGCCACCGAAAGCACCGAATCGACGACGCTTCTCGAGCTTCACGGCAATTCACAGCGCGCCGTCTGTACGATGTGTGGCCGCCGTATCGACGGCGACGACGCCTTCGGCCGGGTCGCCGACGGCGAGCTTCCGCCGACGTGCGACTGTGGCGGGACGTACAAGCCCGACGTCGTCCTCTTCGGCGAGCAGCTTCCCGGCGCGACGATACAACGCGCCCGAACGCTCGCGCGTGACAGCGACGTGTTTCTCGCAATCGGCTCGTCGCTCGTCGTCGAACCCGCCGCATCGCTCCCTCGAACTGCCAGTTCGACCGGGGCAACGCTTGGAATCGTCAACCTCGAGTCGACACCGTCCGACGACGCCGCGACGGTCGTGTGTCGCGAAGACGTCACGACGGCGTTGCCAGCGCTCCGAGAGCGCGTGCTCGAGAGAAAGCAGTAAGTCCCGCAGATGCGTCCCAGTGTGACCGGAAACCGACGGTCAACAGTAACGGATCGAACTGACCGCTTCTAAACGAGATACTCCTCGATCAACCGAGCCTGTCCCCGACGGATTCGTTCGCTGACGGCCTGTTCCGAGATGTCGAGTGCGCCGGCGACATCGCTCAGCGTCGCTTCGCGAGGAACCGCAAAGAACCCGTATTCGTTCGCAAGCGTCAGCGCTTCTCGTTGTGATCGCGTGAGAGTTTTGCCAGATTCGCGTGCGCGCCCCCCGTCGGATATTCGTTGCAAGTCGAACTCGACGCCGTGGGACTCGAGGAACTCGTGATATTCGGTAAACGAATCGCGGTCGGGAAACCGCATCTCGAACTCCCAGTATCCGTTTCCCGTCTGCCCGGCGAGTAACTCCCCGCCGAGTGACACCCATCGTTGGTAGCTTTCGATTACGTTCGTCTGGTCCGTGTGACTGCGTTTGAGTCGGTACAGTACTCTCCCGCCCGTTCGTTCGAGGCGATCGAACGTCGCGATGGTTCGATCCCGTTCGAGCGCGCCGTCGACGTCCGTCTCGCTCGAGGAACGAATCCAACAGAACAGAATCGGTTGCTCCGGTTCGAGCGCGTACTGGCGCTCGAGTTCGATCTCGAGCGCCGGGATCGCCTCGAGCGTCGGCCCCAACGCGAGGTCCGGGGACGCCACTTCGAATTCGGCGAGGAGACTCATACTGCCCATCTCCGGGCGACACGCAAAACGGTTTAGGCCAATAATACTTTTTCCAGTCGATTCGGTGTAAGTACAACACCCCGAACCGAACGGATACCAGCGTTTTCACACTGAAGCTACGCGTCGTTAGCGGCTTCGACGGTTTCGCGGACCGCTTCGACGCTTGCCTCGTGAGCGAGGTTGCCGACCACGACGACGTCGGCGTGCGTCGCCATCCGGTGTGCGGAATCGTAGCTGTCGATTCCGCCGCCGTAGAACAGCGTCGTCTCATCGACCGCCTCAGCCGCCGATTCGACGATTTCTGGGTCGCCGAACGTTCCGGAGTACTCGAGATAGACGATTTCCTGGCCGAACATTCGCTCGGCGACCTGCGCGTAGGAGGCGACGTCTTCCGCCGAGAGATCGCAGTCGGCTTCCGTATAGGTCGCGACGTCCGCCTCAGGGTTCAAGACGATGTAGGCCTCGGTTGCCGTTTTCTCCCAGTCAAGGTCGGTGTCCAATCGAACCCATTCCTTGTGGGCCCCGGTGATCCAGAACGGAGAGCCAGCGTTGAAAACGGTCGGAATGAGATAGCCGTCTAGCGCGTCGTCTTCGACGACGACATCTGGGCTCGAGGGTTCCTGATAGAGCGCGACGTCGTGTTCGGCACAGGCTTCGATAACGGCGCTCATGTTCTCTTCGGTGATTCCCATCGTTCCGCCGACTTCGATGGCGTCGGTCCCAGTCGCACAGAGATCGCCGTAGGTGACACCCTCGGGAAGATCCTTGTCGGGATCGATCTTGAGGATGTGGTTCCAGTCGGTCCAGGGCGCAGTCATACCGCTCCGTTTCCCGACAACGAGCAAAAGCCCTGCGAATCGGCGCTTTCTCGAAGAACGATCGAATCGAGTAGTTTGCGACCGTCGGGCGTCGACACGGACCGGGAGAACGGCGACGAGCGTCACCCGACCGATCTGAACGCGACGACGGCAATCACGCCGGTAACGAGGGCGATCAGAATATTCTCCGTTCGCCACATGACCAGGACGACGACGGCGGCAGCCCCCCACTCTGCGGGACCGCCTTCGGCGAGCTCGGGCCCGAGAAGTGCGATCACGATCGCACCGGGCAACACCGACAACCCCGCCTCGACTCGCTCGCTCACATCGAATCGGCTCAGGAGCCACAACCCGCCGACTTTCGTGATTATCGTGGCGATCGCCATTGCTAGGATGACGGCGACGACGATCGGCTCGAGGGAGAGGAACTCCTCACCCATCATGGCGAATCACCTCGACGAGCGCCGCGGCGAGCCCGCCGATAAGGATGTACCATTGGCCCGGAAAAACGTTCGCGGCGGCGATCGCGGTCCCGAGTGCGACGAGCCACGGGAGCAGCGTCGACGACCCCTCCCAGAGTTCGACGGCGAGGGCGACGAATACTGCGGCGAGTATGAAATCGAAGCCGTATTGCTCGGGTTGTCCGATCGCACCACCCACCGTCGCACCAAGAACTGTCGAAGCGACCCAGAACAGCCACAGAACGATGCCGCTCCCGAGGAGGAATGCGCCGCGGACGCTTCCAGATTTAAACTCGCGCATCGTCAGCGCCCAGTTTTCGTCGACCATGAAAAACAGGCTCCCGTAGGCCTGCTTCGAAGTGAGGTGGCGAAACCACGGTTCGAGAGCAGCACCCATCAACGAATATCGAAGGTTGATCGCGAAGGTGGCGAAGACGACCGTCGCGATCGGGATCGGATCCGCCCAGAGTTCGACCGCGACGATCTGTGACGCACCGGCTAACACGATCGCGCTCATCAACCCGGCTTCGGCGACGCTCAAGCCCGCCTGTCGAGCGAGTACCCCGAACGCGACGCCGTACCCTGCGACGCCGACCGCGACCGGTGCGCACGTCAGAAATCCGGTGCGAATTCCCTCTCGAGAAAACCTCACAGAGTCAGCTTCGGTACCGGATGCTGATCGCTCGCTCTCGGTTTCGGTCGGCTCTGGCGGAGGTGACTCGCCTGTATCCGGATCAGTAGACATCGACTCGACCTCCTCGAGTCGAACACGCTCGGCGAATAAATCGCTCTCGAAATAACGCGCGGTCTGCCGGTTGTACCCGTGGGTATCCGACTCACGGATTCGGAAGAGAGCCGGCCACTGCTTCATCATTGTCCTTCTCCGCGATCCAGACCATCTCCTGGCTCACGTCCTCGAGCGGGTCCCGATCGAATCCGCCGAAGACCTGCCACGAAGAAAACGACGAGAGCCGAAAGAGGAGATCGAACTCTCGCCTCGAAACGAGGTTCAACGGCGTCTCCGTTCGGAAGCGTTCGTCGCCAGATTGGTCGAGAACCACCGTCTGAATACGGGCGAGTTGTTCCACCTCGTCGACTATTTCGGTCTTCGTTCGGTACGTGTATTCCTCTCCCTCGATCTCGAGCGTTCGCTCTTCCCACGCGCCGTACTGTTCGCAGATCACCTCGAAGCTCGGGACGAAGGCGTTGAGAACGAGACGCCCGCCGGGAGCGAGGGCGTCGTGTATTCGTTCGAGCGCCTCGAGTTGGTCGTCGATCTCGATAACGTGCAAGAACGTGCGGAACGGAACGATAACGACCGCGTACTCCCGGTTGGCCTCGAACTCGGTGACGTCGGCTTCCCGGACGGAGGGATCGAGACCGTCTTCGGCCGCCTTCGAACGGAGAACGTCCAGCATGCCGCTCGAGAGATCGATCCCGTCGGCGTCGACGCCGTCCCGGAGCAACTCGAGGTAGATCCTGCCCGTCCCACAGCCGACCTCGAGCACCGGACCGTTTGCCTCCCGTGTGAGGTCGCGGTAGAACTCGAGATCGCCGTCGACGCTCTCGTCGTAGACGGCATCGTAAAACGCGGCTGTCTCGTCGAAGTACTCGTCAACGTCCATGCGAACTGCAACGAATCGAGGCGCAAAAACGGTAGCCGTGGTATGTGACGCGGTACCACTATGGTTTCCTCCAGTCGTTCGCCGGTTCGGGGACCGCTTTGTCCTCCCCGAGACGCTCAGATTCCGTGGCCCATCAGGTGACTGCGCAGCACGTCGGCTTCCTTATTCCCGGTCCCCGTGTTCAGGATGACGATCGTCTCGTCGCCGTCGAACTCGCCGTCTTCGGCGAGGTCCCACGCGCCGCTCGCGGCCGCGGCGCAGGTGGGTGCCATCTCGAGCCCTTCGCCTTTCGCGACCGCGATCGCCGCCTCGAGGATGTCGTCGTCGTCGGTGGCGACCGCGCCGCCGTCGGTCTCCCGGAGCGACTCGAGAATCCACGGGCTCGCGCCGGGGTCGGGGATTTCGATTCCGCCGCAGATCGTGTCGGGATGCTCGACGGGTTCGTGTCCGTCGCGTCCGTTCTCGAACGCCTCGACGATGGGCGCACAGCCCTCGGCTTGGGCGGCGTAGAGTCGCGGCAGTTCGTCGGTTATGCCGAGTCGCTCGAACTCCTGTGCGGCCTTGTACATGCCGACGAGACCGACGCCGCCGCCGGTCGGGTAGACGATCGCGTCGGGAACCTCCCACTCGAGTTGTTCTGCGATCTCGTAGAACATCGTCTTCTTGCCCTCGTGGCGATAGGGCGTCGAGAACGTCTGAAGCGAGTACCAGTCGTCGTTCTCCGCGAGGGCCTCTTTGAAGGCCGCGCCCGCGTCCCCGATTCGACCCCCGACGACGTTCATGTCGCCGCCGTGGACGTTGATCATCGCCTTGTTCGTGAAACTCGACCGAGAGGGGACGAAGACGTGCGAGTCGATATCGGCCCGTCCGGCGTAGGCCGCTCCGGCCTGCCCGGCGTTGCCGGCCGTGGCCAGCGCGACGTCGCTTGCCCCGTGCTGGTTCGCGGCCGTCACGGCGACGGTCTGACCGCGATCCTTGAACGTCCCCGTCGGATTCCGCCCCTCGTCTTTGATCAGGACTCGCCCGACGCCTAACTCCTCGGCCAGCTTTTCGCATTCGACCAGCGGCGTCGTTCCCTCGTCCATCGTGACGGCGGTCTCGCGCGTAAACGGTAACAGCTCCTCGTAGCGCCACAGCGAGTCGAACGGGCGCGAGTCGAGTTGTTCCCGGTCGAGATCGATCGCCTCGTACTCGTAGCTCGGATCGAGAATTCCGCCACACTCCGGACACTCGTGGCTCGCGTCCTCGGCGTCGAACGTCGCCTCGCAGTCGAAACACTCGAGCCCGCGAAAGGCGTCTGTCGTCTCCATACCGTCCGGTTCGTCGCCCAGAACTAAGGACTGTCCATTGGCTCGCTCGGAAGCCGACGCTCAACAAGACGGTCCAGACGTTCAACAGGACAGTTCCAGCCGTTCGAGAAGACTACCCACACTCGAGTCGAAAACCCAGCGGTCGCTCGGTCGCTCGAGAACGGCAGACGCGAATATCTGCAGAATCAGTTGTCGCCGGTTTTTGACTGCCACTCGTAGTCTCGTCGTTTGGCCGATTTACCGAAGCCACACGAGGAGCATTCGCCTTTTTTCACGTGGTACGATTTGTTGCCACAGCGTCGGCACTTAACGTGTGTCGTCTTGTTCTTCTTTCCTTGGCTCGGGGTTCCTGCACCAGTCATGGAGTGATCGAAACGACGTTATCGCCGCGTATAATGGTTGTGTCTTCGCCCGGCGCTTCCTCAGTGAGTTCGTCTTCGACGGGTATCGTTACGTCTTCTAAGACGAGGTTCATGTGCTGGTCGTAGCCCGTCAGATCGCCGACGTATTCGTCGCCGCTCTTCAATCGGACTGTGACCCGTTCGTCGAGTGACGCCTCGAGGACGTCCAGCGGTCGTCCACTCATACGAAAGACCGCAGTTGATGGACACTTAATCGTACCGGTCGTCTCTGGAACGGCGATGATTCAGAAAAACAGTAAATAGAGCGCCTGTGTTGCAGGATATAGTGAATTTTAAACGTCAATGCATCAGTTACTGTTGATAAACCGACCATTGTTCGGGGCCCGAATGGAGCCCAACACGAGATGGCAGTGTCTCATAGGGTCCGTTGTAACGATTTACCAGTGCACCCGTAGACCGATCGTGGTTGCATCGGAAATGACCTCCAATAGTCCCTATCAGTCCGGAGTCGATCTGGGGTGGTCGACAGGCGGTAGCAGACGTAGTCGTGTATCCAAACGAATATTTCACCGATCCACTGCGAGCGATACACCCGCTTTCGTCTGCCTGTTCGCGTCCGTTTTACCGATCGGTTTCCGCTTCGACCAGCACAACGGCTAAGTGCGCTCCCGTGGAGGACTATGGTATGGGCAACAAGAAGTTTACCCTCGTCGAGTTGCATCTGGACGGCGACACCCAACTGGGCCCGAAAACGATCGACGATGCGCTTCCCTTCGGCGAAAAAGTCGAAACGGAAGACCTCGAGCGCGAAGCCGACGAACGCGAGGACGACGCGGCCGCCGAAGACGACTCGAGCGGCAAGGGAGCCATCGGCGTTCTCGTCGGACTTGCCCTCCTCGTCGGCATCGGCGTCGCCCTGAAGAAGTTCCGCGGCGACGACGGCGAAGACGAGTTCGAACAACGCGAAGAACCGGACGTCATCGTCAACTGAGTTCCGCAGACAGCGACCGAGCCGAACGCTTTTGCGTCCGCTCGTCCTAGTTCGGCTATGAATCTTTATCGCAGCGCCCGGGCGGTTGCCGGGGCCTCCGGTGACGATGCAGTCGACTGGCAATCCGCCGCCGACGCCGCCAAGGCTGCAACCGATCCCGGATCGCTGGATCTCGCACCCGGCGAACGCGACGCCTACGCCCAAGATGTCCGCGAGGCCAGAGCGGGTGTTCGCGAGGTTTCGGGAGCTGATTTCGATGTCCCCGAGACCATCGAGATCCAGAACCGCCACCACTGGATCGACGCCAACGTCGCCACCTTCGAGCGGGTGATGGCACCGGTAGAGAACCACACCGAAGTGTTTCCGGGCGTCGCCCGAACGATTAACACGGGGACGATGACGGTGTTGTTGTCTTTTCTCGGACGAAACGTTCTCGGCCAGTACGACCCGTTGTTGCTCGCCGATAGACCCACCGACGATCACGCTCTTTACTTCGTCAGGCCCAACATCCTCAACGCGGCCGAGGTTCTCGACGTCGACGCCGACAGGTTCCGGCGCTGGATCGCGTTCCACGAGGTGACACACGCCGCGGAGTTCGGCGCCGCACCGTGGCTTTCGGACCACCTCGAGAGTCGCATGGAAGACGGGATCGACGCGCTCGCAGAGGGAAGCTTCAACAAGGCCGCGTTTCGGGACTTAGACGCCGCGATGACCGTCGTCGAGGGCTACGCGGAGTTGCTGATGGACCACGCGTTCGACGACGAGTACGAAGACCTGCGCCGAAAGCTCGACGCGCGCAGACAGGGTCGCGGGCCGCTCCAGCAGTTGCTCCGGCGGCTGCTCGGACTCGGACTCAAGCAACGACAGTACGAACGCGGGAAGAACTTCTTCGAACAGGTCGTTCGAATTCGGGACCTCGAGACCGCGAGCCTGGTCTGGGAACGGCCGGAGAACCTCCCGACCCACGACGAACTGGACTCTCCGGGAACCTGGGTCCGGCGAGTCGAGCGCTAATCGCTGTCGAGAGAATCGTGATTTCCACTCGAGGCGCTCTACGGGTGTTGCTCAGAACCGCGCTCGAGGGTTGAGCGCGCCCGAGACAGCTATAGCTATCGGATGCCACTAGACACTAATGGTTTCGCTCGATACGGTCTTCGATCTTCTCAGTGACGAACGCCGACGGTACGCCCTCTATCATTTAAAGGATCAGGGCGGTGAAATATCGGTCGAAGAACTCCTCGAGACGGTCGCATCCTGGGAGACGAACACGCAGCCGTCGGACGTTCCCGACGACTTTCTACGAGAGGTCAAACTCGAGTTACAACACCTGCATCTTCCGAAGGCGAGCAACGTCGAGTTCATCGAGTACGTTCCCGAGGACGGCGTCGTGAGAGTCCGCGGCCAGCCCTCGGAGTTCAAGACGGTCGTGACGATCGCGCGACTCATCGAACAGCCAAGCGAAGAGTGAGGAGGGCCGGAGTCGGTCTACTAGTGCTCCTCTCGAGTCGGCATTCACTCCACTCCTCGCCGACTACCGAAGGATCCATCGAAGATACCAGAGCAGACAGCTCCCGACCAGGAGACCGCCGAGCGTCGCTCCTCCCACGACGAGCGGAGACCCGTCGCCGAAAATCGCCATCAATCCACCGGAAGCCCCGACGAGACAGACGAAACCGACCAGCAGCCGATTGTCGTCCGACAGATCGCTCGCGGCGGTATTCCGTCGTCTCACAGTTGCTGCGGGGCGCTGACGTGCATCGTTCGGAATTTCCAGTCGTCCCGATCGTCATCCGAGTCCTGTCGCTCAAGCGTTCCGCTCCAGCGCGTGTCAAAGCGCCACCGCTCCCCGCTTTGCGTATCGGTCCACGCGAGGGTCACCTCGTCGGCGAAGGTAGCGTACTCGCCCCGGTCGTCGACGACGAGGTGTTGGCTCTCGACGGTCCACTCCGCGGTCGATTCGGTCTGTTCGCGAAGCGCATCGGTGACGTCGTCGTAGCCGAACAGCGCCTCGCTCACCCCGAACTTCGTCGTCGACTCCCCTTCGAGGAAATACGGGTGTAGTTTCCCGCCACGGCGCAACGTCTCGTAGTACTCGCGAATCGTTTCCTCGACGTTCATGTATAGGTGCTCGAGATCAGTACACAAAGCCTCTCCGGCGGCTCGGCACCGCCAATCGAGAGAGTGTGGGCGGGCGCAGTCCAGTGGCCGGAGAGAAAGCGCCCCGGAGTTTCTGTGCGATCACATGAATCCGCGGTCGACCTCGTCGGCCTCGATGAGGTCGTCGAGTTCCTCGTTCAATAGCTTCTCCGCCTCGTCGAACTGGTCTGCGAGCCCGTCGAGTTCGTCCGGTCGATCGTACTGATCGTACGCCATGGGGCCGAAGGCCGGACTCTCGAGGGCGTCCATCATATCGTCGAAGAAATCTTCCGCGGTCGTCGGCGCGTCCGCGTGAGTTTCGACGACCGTCTCGAGTCGTTTCGCGACGGACTCGGCGTGATCCTCGTCCTCGGGTGGAGATTGGACGGCAAACCGGCCGCCGCTTTTTCGTTCGGGGAGGAACGAACCGATTTCGTCGTCGAGGCTTCGAGCAACTCGAGTTCCAACGCCGTGGACCTCGAAGGGATTCTTCGCGTACGTCTTCAGGAAGAACACTCCCGCGTTCGGGTGGGCGAGATACATGTCTTCGCCGACCCCGCCAGCGCGGTCGCCGGCGACAGCGCGCCAGTCTTCCGGATCGGCGCTGTGATCGGTGACGTCCTCGAGTACGTCTTTAAACTCACGGATCCGCATAACCGGAGATTGGGGGGCACAAAGAAAGAACGTATCGGTCCGATCGAAGCCGGTTCGAACTGCTGACGATCGAACCAAAAAGAATACGACAACCCGCCCCTCAACAATCGTAACCCCTGTTTGAATTATGGTCCGGTCTGAAACAATCAGTTATCCCGAACTGTTTCGCGAATCGCCGATCGAATGCTCGCTCATCTCGATCGGTCCGGTTGTCCTCGCTTTCGGCCAACTCGGCAATAGTTACATTAACGGCATTTCTCCGACGCTCGCGATCGCGTTCGCGGTTGCGATGGTCGCCTTCGCAGTCGTCGCAACCGGACACCACGCCGCAGCCTACCGGCTTCGACAACTCGAGTCGTCGAGTTCCCGGTGAGGACGAACACTCCTCACCGCGTCCCGGTATCGGGGTCGGTCGCGACAGTCGTCGCTTCACGAGACTCGTATGCGTTGTATCCGGCCAGTCCCGCGATGAGCAGTCCCGAGACGGCGGTACTCCAGAATATTCCCATCGTCATCTCGAGCAGCGCCGCTGCGACGATCAGCCAGATGCCGAGGAGGGCGACGAGCGTCGCGATACCGGTACTCAGCGGGATATCGTTCGATAACCGGTAGTAGTTGTAGCCCGCGGCGAGGAAAACGACGGCACCGACGGCGACGTTGTTCCACAGCGAGGCCGTCGTGACGTCGTAGACGAGCACGGAAAGCGCAACCCAGGCACCGATCACGGCGACGATACCGCTGACGAACGCCGTGTTTCTCCGGCGCTCTTCGTTCGCGATCTGCGTGGACTCGTTTCGCGGATCTCCACCCGCATCGACCTGCGCGGCGTTCGTCGTTCGTTCGTCGGATTTGATTCGATCGTCCGCGCCGATATCGTCGTCGGTAAACTCGTCTCCGGCCCGGTGATCCGAACTCACGCTCGTCTCGTCGTCGTCGTTGGGACTTGGGTCGCTCATCGGCTTCGCGATTCGAGACGATTCCCAAAAGCGACGACGACCGTTCCAATCGTGTGCGCGTCGTCGTCCGCGGTAATACCGTGTTACCGCTTCGAGAAGTAACTAGCGAACGTTTCAGTCGGTGCTGGTATCTCGAGTCAATTCAGTGGGCGGATCTCCCGCTTTTCGTTCGGATCAAACGCGAGTGCGATGACAGGTAATTCGGCGGGCCGAATCACGTCGCCTCAGGTTGTCAGCGAAAACGAAAACGTCGATCCCTCGCCGGGTTCGGACTCCACCCAGATCTCGCCACCGTGGCGTTCGATGATCCGTTCGCAGATAGCGAGGCCGATACCGGTGCCCGCGTACTCCCCGCGGCTGTGCAGTCGGTCGAACACGTCGAAGATTCGGTCCGTGTGGTCGGAATCGATCCCGATACCATCGTCGTGGACCGAAATAATCGTCTTTCGGCCGTGTTGCTCGGCAGACACGTGTATCCGAGGCGGTCCCTCGCCATTGTACTTGATCGCGTTACTCAGCAGGTTCTGGACGACCTGTTGGAGCTGACTCGAGTCCCCTTTCACACGAGGAAGCGCCTCTGTAGTGATCTCCGCGTTCTGCTCTTTGATTTGGATCTGTAGACTCTCACGAACCGCTTCGAGGACGTCGTCCATCTCGACCGGTTCGAAGGTGTTTCCGTGGGTTTCCACCCGAGAGTAGGTCAGCAACGCATCGATCATTTCTCGCATGCGGTCGGCTCCGTCGACGGCGAACTCGAGGAACTCCTCGCCGGTGTCGTCCAGTTGCTCGCCGTAGCGCCGGTCGATTAACTCGAGGTAACTCGAGACCATCCGGAGCGGCTCCTGTAGATCGTGAGACGCCGCGTAGGCGAACTGTTCGAGTCGTTCGTTCGACTCTTTGAGATCCTCTTCCCGGTGTTTGTGCTCGAGTTCGTATTTGATCCATTGGCCCATCAGGTGGAGGAAGGTTCGTTCGGCGGCGGAGAAATCCCGCGATCGCTCCTCGTCGGAGACGAAAAAGAGGGTCCTGTTCTGACACGCTTCGAGTTCGATTCGCGTTCCGAGATAGGTCTCGATCCCGTATTCGTCGTATGCGGCGGTATCCTCGAACCCGTCGCCTATCGGATCCGTGACGCTGACTGTCTCTCGACCGTCCACTATCGACTGACAGTACGCTTCCGAGAGCGGGACTTCCTCCTCGGGAAGGATCCGTCCCTCGGCTTCGCTCGTCAACTCGATTTCCAGCGTATCGTTCGGTTTGTCGGTCCGAGCGATACAGCCGACATCGAGGTCGAAGCGCTCGCAACCCAGTTCGAAAATCGCGTCTAGTTTCTCCTCGAACGTTCGATCGGTATCCGCAGCGATTTCGTACAGCGTTCGCTGGTGGCGCTCGCGTTTCTCCTGTTCGAGTTCGTATTTAACCCACTGACTCAGCAACCGATGAAACGTCCGTTCGTCGTCGCTGAACGACTCCTCTTTCGAATCTTGAGAAACGAAAAAGAACGTCCGATTTGCCGTCATATCGAACTCCAGGTACGTGCCGAGATACGCTGATAGCCCGCATTCTTGGTAGGCGGTAGTATCGTCGAAATCGGCCAGTGATGGATCGGTTACGGCCGTGACGCCGGATTGGTCGATCACCGCGGGACAGAACGTCTCCGAAAGCGGCATCTCGAGACCGGGCTCGAACTCGTCCCCCGTGGCGTTCGTGTACTCGAGTTCGAACGTATCGGTTTCGGGCTCGACGCGAGCCAAGCCGCCGAAATCGAGATCGAAGCGCTCACAGCCGAGGTCGAACAACGCGTGTAGTTTTTCTTCGAAACTCTGCGTCGAATCCGCCATGATCTCATTTTGCTCGTGGAGAGACTGCTGGCGTTCTTTCAGTTCGTTTTTCGCCGTCGACCGATCGTACAGCGTCTCCATCATCCGGTCAACGGTGTTTTCGGTCGTTTCCGCGCCGAAAAAGTCGGCAGGCGGCGTATAGTAGAAATTCTCACAGATCGTCCGTCGCTGGACGACGTAGGGATGAGTCTTGATGATATCCTGAATCGTCTCGGGGGAAAACTGTTCGCGACTGTACTGGCAGAGTGCGATTGCGTTCGCCTGCGGAAAGAACTGATTGAGTTTCGTTTCGTACTCGATAAGGTCCTCGAGTTCTGTCTGATCACCGAGGACCCACGTCATCTCGCCGGTAATTCGGAAGCCGTTGTACGCATCACTGGCTTCGTCTATCGCCGTTGAGAGAACCGAAAGCATCTCGTCCGGATCGAACGCCCCGTTTTCTAGATATGAGTTTGCAGCGGTATCGATCGTGAGCGCGCCCGACTCTATTGCCGCTTCGGCATCGATTCCTGCAGTTTCCATCGCCGCTTTGATCGCCGCCTTGCTGTTCTCGTCGGTGATGTACAGGCACCGCTCTCCGCGCTCTAGCCCCTGTTGGATGAACGAAATTGCTGTCTGGAGCTGTTCGTCACGGGATTCATAGACGAGGGCGAGATGGTCGTTCGAGTCGTGGTATCTCGAGGATTCGACAGGCCCCCGAAAGTCGGGACTCGCTTGTAGGGCTTCGAGCCCGCTCTGGGCCGTCAGTTCGTCCGTTTTCGTGTGTGGCTGAATTTTGCTCATGGGTGGTGTCGGGCGAGTCCGCCGAAACACAACAGTACTCTGCAACAATATCAGCAGATGCGGCGGGAATTGCTGCTGTAGACACCCTATGAAGACGTGTTCGGTCAGGTTCCGCTATAATCCAGAGGGCGATTACGTACTACGAAGTCAACGGAGGGATACGTAAAAGTCTCGGGGTGGACCGTCCTCTTTGGTTACTAAAATTGGATAGTGAGCTCCCCTACCTGCCAAATAGTCCTTTAAACTTGTCTTTCATCCGGTGTCAGAATAGGTGGCATCGTTCAAGAACGCATAAATCCCTGCCCCGGTTGCGTCCACGTATGGACGCTTACGAGCTGATTATGCGAAACGCCGAGGAGGTCGTCACCGACGAGGAGGTGCGCGAGTTAGCTGCCGATCCGGATGGCAAGCGCGCCTACGTCGGGTACGAACCCTCCGGTGTACTCCACCTCGGGCACTTACTGACCGCGAACAAACTGATCGACTTGCAGGAGGCCGGCCTCGAGGTCGTCGTCTTGCTCGCGGACGTCCACGCCTATCTCAACGGCAAGGGAACGTTCGAGGAGATCCGTGACACGGCCGAACAGATGCGCGCGCAGTTTCTGGCCTACGGTCTCGAGGAAGACCAGACCGAGTTCGTCTACGGCTCGGAGTTCCAGCTCGACGAGGAGTACACGCTGGATTTGCACACCCTAGAGCTCGAGACAACGCTGAATCGCGCCCAGCGCGCGATGGCAGAGATTCAGGGCGGCGAGACGGCGAAGGTGAGCCACGTCGTCTACCCGCTGATGCAGACGCTCGACATCGAGTACCTCGACCTCGACCTCGCTGTGGGGGGAATCGACCAGCGAAAGGTCCACATGCTCGCCCGCGAGGAGTTGCCGGAACTGGGTTACGACGTCCGGCCGTGTCTCCACACCCCGATCGTCGCCGACCTCACCTCGGGCGAAGGCAAGATGTCCTCGAGCGAGGGCGTCACGATTTCGATGGAGGACTCGACGGACGAACTCGAGGACAAGGTCAACTCCGCATTCTGTCCGCCGACGGCCGATCCGGAAGGCGACCTCGAGAACCCGGTCCTCGAACTGTTCGAGTACCACGTCTTCCCCCGCTTCGAGGAAGTCGTCGTCGAACGACCCGACGAGTACGGCGGCGACATCAGCTACGAGAGTTACGAGGCCCTCGAGGCGGACCTCGAGTCCGGTGAACTCCACCCCGCGGACGCGAAGCGGACCCTCGCGAGCTACCTCGACGAACTGATCGCGCCGGGCCGGGAGAAGCTCCGCGAGATCCGGTCCTGAGAAATCGCTCGAGACGTACAAATCACTTTTCAGCGGAACAGGAACGAATAGCACCCGCTCTGAAACGGTCACACTCCGTGCGGCGGCGCACGCTGGATCGGAGTTCGATCGAACCCCGATAAAAACTGTGCGCGGTCTTCGATCACGAAGTGGTCGAACGGCTTGGAAGTCGTACCCATTGACGCGTCCTAGCCCGTTCAAACAATGACGAATTT
Source organism: Halostagnicola alkaliphila (assembly GCF_055379965.1). NCBI lineage: Archaea > Methanobacteriati > Methanobacteriota > Halobacteria > Halobacteriales > Natrialbaceae > Halostagnicola > Halostagnicola alkaliphila. Next base: position 2,393,221 of record NZ_AP043826.1, read on the forward strand.
ATGTCGCCGTGGCCCTTCTAAACGGCGGCTACAAAGATGAAGACCCAATATTACACAGCAACGAGCATCGACGGGTATCTCGCCGACGAGGAAAACTCACTCGACTGGCTCTTCCAGTTCGGTGAGATCGAGGAGATTGAGGGGGTACAGGACGACTACCTGCAATTCATCGATCAGGTCGGTGCCCTGACCATGGGATCGACGACCTACGAGTCGATCATTGAGCAAGAAAACCTCTCGGAGAACCCCGAAAAGTGGCCGTACGAGGTTCCGGCGTGGGTGTTTAGCAGTCGAGAATTACCGGCGGTCGAGGGCGCAAACATCCATTTCGTGCAAGGGGACGTTGCGCTCATCCATGCGGAGATGGTGGAGGCCGCAGACGGCAAGAACGTCTGGCTTGTCGGCGGTGGTGACCTCGTCGGACAATTCCTCGATCACGGTCTCCTCGATGAGATTATTCTCACCGTTGCTCCCGTCACGCTCGCTTCGGGTGCGCCACTATTACCGCGCGAAATTATCAACCCGCCCCTGAAATTGGTTGACGTGGACAACTACGGCGATATTTTTGCGGTTCTAACCTATGAGGTGCAATAGCCCAATGAGGGTAATCGATCGAATCCCTCCTACTACGGACAAGTGGAGGGGTATCGAAGGCGCCCTGATAATGGCACTACCTGTAGACTGCTCAGGGTGATCGGTCGATATTGTGAATAAGATAAGCGATGGTGAGTTCACGGAACTGTTTCCACCAGCGTCGTGAGCGAACGAATGCACCGTACTTCCGCTTGAGCGTTGAGTCGACGTCTCTGAGTTGAGTTCGCTGTCCGTAAAGGTCAGCGTCTATGCATGCGTTCCGTGCCTTGTAAAGCGACGTGAATTCACGATGTTTGATCACGGGACGAACCTGTAACTCTCGGAGGATCCCAATAGAGCCGGACATCCCCGTTGCCGGCGATAGCAGGGTATCGGTTGAATCGACACAATATCGAACGAGCAACTACCGACTCCGTATTGTACTCCTGCCCGAATCGGTTTAGCGGAGAAAGATACGAACCGACCAAACGAGTGGCTTCGTCGCATTCAAGACCCATCCACGCCAGCACCCGGCATGGAGAAACTCGAGCGACTCGGCGACTACCTCGAGGCGCGCGACCTCACATCGGTCTGGTTCGCCCGCCCGAATTCGTTCACCTGGCTCACCGGCGGCTCGAACGTGGTCGACCGGGCCGCGGACGCAGGGGTCGCGGCAATCGGTTACGACGGCGACGAACTGACGCTGCTCACCGACAACATCGAAGCCGACCGCATCCTCGAGGAGGAGTGTCCCGACCTCGAAGAACCGCCTGCAGTCGAACGGTTTCCGTGGCACGAAACGTCCCTCGAGGACGCACTCACGGAGTACGCGGGGGAAAACGCCGCGGCGGATATCGACGTCCCGTGGTTCGAACGGGTCGACCCGACGGCGCTTCGCCAGCCGTTGACCGACCAAGACCGCGAGCGATACCGGAACCTCGGGGCCGAAACCGCCGCCGCGGTCGAATCCGTCTGTCACGAACTCCGCAGCGAGGACACCGAACACGAAGTCGCCTCCGCGCTCCGAGTCGCGCTCTCGGCTCGAGAGATCGAGGCGCCCGTCATCCTCGTCGGCGGCTCCGAACGCGCGACGGAATATCGCCACTACACGCCGAAACGCGAGGAGCTGGGCGACTACGCGCTCGTCTCGGTGACCGCCCAGCGAGACGGCTTGCACGCGAGTTGTACCAGAACCGTCGCGTTCGATCCGCCGACGTGGCTCGAGGACCGCCACGCGGCCGCGACTCGAGTCGAGACGACGGCGCTCGCGGCCACGCAAGAACTCGCAACCAAAAATCCGGAGATTACGAACGCAGACCCGGCCGTCACAAACGGCGGCCCGGAAACCGCAACCGAAACACCGGAGCCGACCGCAACGGCGGGCGACGTCTTCGACGTAATCCGGCACGCCTACGACGATGTCGGCTGGGACGGCGAGTGGAAACTCCACCATCAGGGCGGTGCCGCCGGCTTCGCCGGTCGCGAGTGGATCGCCACGCCCGACCACGAGGCGGCCGTGCGAGCGCCGATGGCCTACGCCTGGAACCCGACCGTACAGGGTGCAAAAAGCGAAGGAACAGTCCTCGTTACCGAGGATGAATTCGAACCGCTGACGACTACGGGGCAGTGGCCGACCGTGGCCGCTCGAGCCGTCGACCGCGATCTCGAACTCGAGCGACCGGGAATTCTCGGCATTCACGACGAGTGACTTACAGCGACAAGTGTCAACCGAAGTTCCGGAGATCAATGAGTTGTGAAACGACGGTGTGTCAACCGACAAAACTGAGTCGTTGCAGTCGACGAGACCTGTTCTCGGGACACCAACCCGAACGACGGTACTATCGCCCAGGCAACTATTCTGAACCCGAATCTGACGCGTCATCAGCCGACGAGTCGGTGTCCTTAGAGGTGGAGTCATCCGTCTCGGAATCCGTTTCCGAGGCGTCTTCGGCCGCTGCGCCGTCGCTTTCACCGTTCTCGAACTCTCCTTCGAGCGCGGCCACGTCGTCCTCGTCGACCGTGATCGTGACGGGTTCGGCGTCTTCATCGTCCTCGAGATCCCGCTGGCCATCTCGATCGAGCAGTCTGTCGAGCGTGAAGATGGTGTTTAGTTCCTGTTGGACCTGATCGACGACGCCGCCGACGAGGTCGCTCGGCTGGATCGCCGTGTACTCGTAGGGGTTGTTCCCCGCACCTTCGCTGGCGCGTTTTTCACGGATGACGCGGTCCTCGTCGTGGAGTTCCGCGAGTGCTTCCCGGACGGTACTCGGATAGAGGCCGGTCCCCTTGGCGACTTCTTCGGAGGTACTCCCTGGATTCGCCAGCAGGTAGACGTAGATCTTCGCTCGTGTCTCCGTATCGAGGATCCACGAGAGGAGATCGACGATCCGCTGGTCGACCTCGTCAGCCGCCGTTTCGCGCATTCGTTCGCCAGTCTCGGATGAATCGTTCGGACCGTCCGCTCGGTCGTCCGGACCATCTGGCTGGTGCTCGTCGATCTCGTCTGAAGCCATGTGTCCTCTCGTCGGGGACAAAGTTGTCCGCAATGTTAAAGCTTTGCTGCGGGTGAGCGACTCGTTCGCAAACCGATCTCCGCTCACTCGGCCTCGAGAAGCAGCGACTCACACAGCGCATCTTCCCCTTCGGTCCGGCGCAGTCGACGTTGGGTCTCCGCCCCGCTGGGGGCGTCGTAGACGTCTTTGATGCCGTCGATGCCGAGGCGTTCGCACTCCCGGTCGACGACCTCCCCGAGCCCGACGGTTCCCTCGAGGTCTCGGTCGATAAACGTCGCGTCGTGGCCGTTCCGGATCGCGCGCCACTTGTTCTCGTCTAAGAGTTCGCGTCGGTGACGTTCTCCCGTCGTCCCGTCTTCGTACTCCTCGGCTAGCGCTTCGACCAACGCGTGGCAGTATTCGACAAACGCTAGAACGACGGCGGGATTGGCTTGCCCGTCCGGCGTTCGAATCTCGACCGTTCCGTGCTCTGTGTGCGGTCGGACATCGTACCACAGTTCGCCTCGATCCCGGATCGAGTCGGTCTCGAGCATTCGCCGCTCGAACCTGTCGAAGGCCTCGTAGTCCTCGAAGTGGGTCGGCATACCCGTGTTCGGCAGGGCTTCGAAGATCTTCGCCCGCGCCGACTCGAGACCGGTGTCGAACCCGTTCCAGTACGGCGAGTTCGCCGAGAGCGCGAGCATGATCGGGACGTACCAGCGCAGTTCGTTCGCGATCCAGACCGCCTTGTCGGCGTCGTCGACGCCGACGTGAACGTGAACCCCAGCGGTCGTATTCCGGTGTTGTGGGTACTGAATTCGATCGAGTTGCGACTGGTATCGCGGCTTCTCGGCGTGCTCGAGTTCGCGCCACTTTGCAAGCGGATGCAGTCCCGCGGCGGCGATCTGGTAGCCGTGTGTCTCGGCGTACTCGACGAGTGCTTGTCGAATCTCCAGAAGCGCGTTTCGGGCGTCCTCGGGGCGTTCGATCAGCGGCGTCTGGGTTTCGATGACGAACTTGAACAGTTCGTGATCGAGTCGACCCTCGAGAATTTCGGGCGGGTCGTGCTCGTAGACGAGTTCGTCCGTCCCGCTCGTGGGCCGTCCGTCGCCGTCGACGACGAAACATTCCTCTTCGATGCCCAGTGTGCCCATCCGTGTGAACGATTCTGACGACCCGCGTTCCATCGTCAATGGGTTTCGTCCCCGGTGGTAAATACGGTTTGGACTCGGAAGCGCTCTCGGCGGTCGACACTCGTCACCCTCGAGACGGTGTTTCCTAAAGAAACGCTTCGTTACCGGAGCTGCGCAACGATCGCGAGGTGGTCCGCATGATAGTCGTCCAGTCGTTCGGTTTCGAGAATCTCGTAGCCGTCCGAACCCGCAGTCAGCTCCTCGCGAACGTCCTCGAACACGTCCGCAGGGTCGCGCGTCACGTCCTCGCTCCTAGCCTTGACCGCAAGTAATAGGCGTCCGTCCTCGGCCAGGAACTGCTGGTTCTCGAGTGCCACTCGAGCCTGTCCTCGAGTCGCGACGTCCTGTACGATCACGTCGACATCGGACTCGACGACGTGAGCGTACGTTTCCGGTTTGCGAGCGTCTTTCAACAGCGGGAACAAACGCGGTCGTGATTCGGCGGCCGAAAGGAGGTCTCGAGCGGGCCGCGGGGCGAACTCCACGGCGTAGGTCGGTCCCGAGAAGTCCGCGACGTGGCTCACCGTCGTTCCGCTGGCAGCGCCGAGGTAGAGCACCGTTTCCTCGCCCTCGAGCCCGTGATCCATTCCCAGTTCGAGCATCGCCCCCAATTTCGACCGATGGGGGTCCCACGCGCGCCACTCGTCTTCGGTCGGTTCGCCGTAGACCGGTTCCCCCTGGGTTGCGAGGCGTTCCTCACCGTCGACCTGTCGGCGTTCGACGCCGTCGGGGAGTTCACTCATCCGTTTCCCCTCCGTTTGCATCCTCGCCCCCATCAGTATCGGCGACCGCATCACTGCCCTCGTTCCCGCCGTCGTACTCGTCGCCGGTTCGAGCCCGAATCGTCTCCAGGCGCTCGGTCAGTTCGGCCTCGAGGTCTGGACGATACTCTCCCGAGTAGTGATCGACTCGCGCACCGATGGAAACCTTACCCGCGAGCGCTCGCGCCGCCGAGCCGCGATTCTCCATCGGCGTCTTGCGTACGCCGTCGTGCATGTAGATGATGCCGTGTTTTGGTGACGGAGCGTGCCCGCGGAGGTGGGCAAAGAGCGCGTCTTCGGCACCCAGCACCTGCACGGTTCCGCTCGGTTTCTTCGCCAGGGGCTCGAGCCCGCCAGCCAGCGAGATCAGTCTCGCACCGAGGACCGGCCCGGCGAGCGCGGTCAGATTCGGCGCGACGGTCGGCATCGTTTGTTCGATGTACTCGCCCAATCGTCCGGCCTCCTCCTCGAGTTGGGCGACTTGCTCGGCCAGCGAGACGACCGCCGTTTCTCCCGGCTCCGGCTCCGAATTTGCGAGTTCTCGAGCGTACTCGATTCCCGTTCCGGCGTCGGGATCGAGCGTTCCGCCCCACTCCGCAACCCGTTCTGCCAGCTCGTTTGCGGTTCGTTGACAGTCGTCCATCGCGCGGATCGCGTGGATCAACTGGCTGTCGTCGGCCCGCTCGCGCTCGGTGACAGCCGCTCGAGTCGCGGCCATCGTCGCTCGATGAAGCAGGTCGTAGTACGCGTTCTCGTCCTCGACAACGCCCGCTTCAACCGCCCGTTCGGGCCAGGAATCCGGTTCGCTCGCGTTCCCCTCGCGTATCGTGGCAGCGAGTGCGTCATCGCTCGCGTCGGGATCGGATGCGACGGCCGCGAACCATCCCGCTGTCGTAGTCATACGTGCCCGTTTCCGCCGCGTGCGATTAAAGGCCCCGTTCGGAGCCGTCACAGCTCAGGAGAGAGTCACTCGAACGCGAGCAGATCGAAAAAAGTCCCGTGGCCGCCCGACGTTTGCTCGAGCGAACCGTCCGGAAAACGCCTCGAGATCGAATCAGACCCCGAACGTCGCTCGAAGCATGTCACGGGTCCCGGGCCCGAGTCCGACGGCGACGACGGTGATCATGAGCAAGATGGCGTAGCGCGGGCTATCCTCGAAGACCGTTTCGTCGAAGATCCAGATGACGAAGACGGCGGCGGCCAGTTTGACAAGGAGGAACGGCCAGGCTTCACCGGTCACCGCGACGATATCTGCGGGTAACAGCGCACCCGTCGTGTCGACGATCCAGGCGTTGACGGGGTGTTTGGGAACGAGATTGTTCGCATGCCCGAACGCGGTCGCCCAGTCGAGCCCGATGACGTTTGCGACGCCGTCGACGGCGTGTGCCCAGATGACGACGAGTCCCATGTACTCCGTCCCGCGGTTGATTCCGGGTATGAACGTCTGGATCAGCAACCAGGTAATCCCGGTCGCGACGGTCGCGCCGACCAGCGTGACGACCAGGAGCCACCCGTAGAACGTCGCGTACGGCTCAGTTGCCGTGAGGTAGCCGAGATACCCGACGGTCACCACGAGTAGCACCGTCCCGATCCCCGCGAGGGGGTACTCATAGCCCGAGACGTAGTCGTTTCGCTCGAGCCACACCGAGACGGCGACCGCAATCGCGGCGACGATGAAGACGACGAAGTATATTAGCGGACTGATGAGAAATCCGGACCACGGCAGTTCGATCGCGAGTTCCCCGGTGTCTCTGTAGGCCGCGACGTTCGCGTCTTCGACGACGCGCAGCGCACCGCCGAAGAGCATGAACGGAAACAGCCCGTAGAAGCCGGCCCGATAGCGGTCGATATCGAGGCGCTTGATCAGGAAGATGATGCCGATGACGCCGAGAATGAGCGTCGGAATATAGCCCGCGTACGACTGCCAGGTGTACCCCGGCGACGCCGTCGGCCCCTCCGTGCCGGCCGCACACTCGAGTTGTTCACCACCGGCCCACGCGACGCAGTTCCAGCCGTGGGCGTCGGCGACCACCGGTCCCCAGTAATAGTGCCAGATGATGTCGACGTACACTCGCTGCGGAAAGAGAAACGCCAGCAGTGCGACCGCGGAAGCGAGGATAGCGACGGTCGCGGCCCAGACGTGTTCCGGACCGAACCGCTCGATGAAGTCGTCCATGACCGATATCCGTGGCGGCGACCGCTTACCGTTTCCGGTTTCTCGTACGCGCTGAAACCGGCCGATTCGAAACGAGAGACCGCCTCGAGTCCTGCACTCAGCCGTCGATCGCTTGCGTCGCCTCGAGCAGTTCGTCGTGAATCTCCCCGTTAGAGGCCACGAGCCCCACGCTGTCGTGTCTCCACCGCTCGCCCTCGAGATCGGTGACGATACCGCCCGCCTCTCGGATCATCTTGACCCCAGCAACGGTATCCCAGGCGTTGGTCGGCAGGTTCGTCATTGTCCCGTCAAGGCCGCCACAGGCGACCATCGCGAGCGTCGCCTGGGCACAGCCGAACCGGCGCATGTCGCCGAAGCGTTCGACGACCTCTCGATTCGCGGCGGCGTACTGGTCGCGCTGGTCGAAGTTCCACCAGAAGGTCGGGCAAACGGTGGCCGCTTCGGGATCCGCCGTCTCGCTGACCGAGATCGGTTGGTCGTTTCGGAAGACGCCTTCCGGGCCCACGCGGTACGTATCCTCGAGCGCCGGGAGGACGGTCGCTCCGGCGATCGGTTCGCCGTCGATGACCGCCGCAACAGCGGTCCCGAACACGCGGAGGCCGCGAACGTAGTTGTTCGTTCCGTCGATCGGATCGACGATCCAGGCGGGACCGGATTCGGGAACTTCCTTGAGTTCGCCGTCTTCCTCACCGACGACAGCATCGTCGGGGAACTCTTCCCGAATCGTCTCGATCACGGCGACCTGTGCGTCGCGGTCGGCCTGCGTGACGACGTCCGTCTTCCCGTCTTTCGTTTCGACGTCGAGTGTGGTTCGAAACGAATCTTCGGCGATAGAAGCGCCCGCTCTGGCTGCACGGAGTGCACAGTCAGCTCTGTCGTCGGCCCGCTCGAGTACGTCCATTACTCGAGTATCGGGGCTGGCAACGAAAAGTTGTGGTGGTTTGATGGCTCCCGCGCTTCAGGATTGAGACAACGGATCTGAGACAACGCATGACAGGAGCATTCGATCTCGAGGGGCGAGTCGCAATTGTAACGGGCGGCGGACGCGGTATCGGCAAAGCGATCGCACTCGAGTTAGCCGCCGCGGGAGCGACGGTCGTTCCGACCGCTCGAACGACCGCGGAAGTCGATGCCGTCGCCGAGAAAATCCAATCCAGCGGCGGTACCGCGATGGCCGCCGACGCCGACGTAACCGATCCGGACGCGGTTTCGGCGGTGATCGACCGCACCGAAGCCGAGTTCGGCGGCATCGATATCGTCGTCAACAACGCCGGGTTCAACCCGGACGACGCGCTCGGCCGCCCCCAGGAAATTTCGACGGAAAGCCTCGAGAACGTCCTCGAAGTCAACCTCAGCGGCGCGTTCGAGGTGACGACCGCCGCGGCCGAGTCGCTCCTCGAGAGCGACGGCGGATCGGTGATCAATATCGCGAGCGTCGGCGGGCTCGTCGGGCTTCCCAGACAGCATCCGTACGTCGCTTCCAAACACGGCCTCGTCGGCCTGACCAAAAGTATGGCGCTCGACTGGGCTCCCGAAGTGAGAGTCAACGCCGTCGCGCCGGGGTACGTCTCGACGGATCTGACCGAGGAACTCGAGTCGAACGAACGACTTCGACGGTCGATTCTGGATCGAACCCCGCTCGAGCGTTTCGCCTCGCCCGAAGAGATCGCGGGTCCGGTCGTCTTTCTCGCCAGCGACGCTGCGAGCTACGTGACCGGCGAGTGTCTGGCGGCGGACGGCGGCTGGACCGCGCGGTAAGTGCAGTTCCCGTATCCAACGGAGCGATCCGGTACACTGGACTCGCTTCTCTCGGCCGATATTTCGCCCAGCTCTCTCGACAGACTTCACGATTTTACTCGAAAGTCGTCGCTATCGCTCGAGGATTGGTTCAGTAGTAAGTTTGCGAGGGAAGATCGCTTCGTGCTGATCTTCCGCATCGTGCGTGGCGAACTACCGCATCACGGCGCTACCTACGAAATTGCGCGGTAGTTGCGCTCGCGTGATGCGAGGGGAGGGAATTGAACCCACGAACGTCTACACGAACGGATCTTGAGTCCGTCGCCGTTGACCGCTTGGCTACCCTCGCACACACGCCACTGTTGGAGACTCTTGTTTGAATACCCTGCGATTCCGCGGTGACTCGAGTCGGTTCGCAGGATTCCGATCAAAAACTCACTCCGTCGAAGCAATACTGAAGTCTCCGCGGTGCTCAGTGACCCGACACTGCGGCTTTCGACGCTCCGGAGTCAGTGTCGAAGAAACCTTCACTGTAGCGCTCGCCACAGTTTGTACAGTTGTACCCACCTTCGATGTGTTCGTAGAGACGCTCACCACAGTCCTCACAACGACCGTACGGCTGTTGCATTACTCGGAGATAGCGATGGGGTGCGGATAAGTACAATGGCCGTTTTGTTAGGTGTCTTCCTCGAGGAGGATACGAGCCCAATTGACGCTCGAGGGGCCCAACGACGCTCGAGGAGCCCACCCGAACCGATATTTCGCTGGCCGGGCTAGTGTCCGCATGGACGAGCACACGAACGATCCGACGGTCGGGCCGCCCGCGGGAAACCCCCCGGGCTGGCTCGAGGAAGACAGCCGCTGGGAACACGGAACGCTTTGGCGAGCGACGATCCACGGCGTGCGACTGTTCAACTCGAACGCCTACCACGAGAGTCACGATTGCTTCGAAGCCGAGTGGTACAACTACGGCAGCGGACGAACCGAGAGCGCGTTCCTCCACGGAATGGTTCAGGTCGCCGCCGGGGCGTACAAACACGTCGATTTCCGGGACGACGACGGCATGCGCTCGCTGTTTCGAACGGCGCTCGAGTACCTGCAGGGAGTCCCTCGAGACTACTACGGCGTCGACCTGCTTGACGTTCGCACCGTCCTGACCAACGCGCTCGAGGACCCCGAACGGATCGACGGCTGGCAGATTCGACTCGACGACACGAAACCGGCGGCCCGCGACGTCGATTTTGCGTACGCCGACGCCCTCGAGTAATGGGACGTCCGGTTCGAGTACCTAACTGATCGGGTCGACGAGACGGTAGTCGTCGAGTGAAAAATCTCCGTCTCGAGGAACTGTACTGGCGCTTATTGTCCACGAAGCAATGACTTGTCACTCGATGGGACGGGTCCACATCGGGACATAGCCGCGTTGTGCTACTCGATACCGCGCTTCGCTCCTAACCGAATTGCCTTTGAGGCTGACCGACCTATATCCGGTAATGAGAGTTGCACAGATCGGGTCGGGAACGCCGGAGTTGGCGATCCTCGCCGGCGTTCACGGCGACGAGCCCTGCGGCGTGAGAGCCGTCGAGCGACTGCTCGAGCAACGGCCGGCCGTCGAACGGCCCGTCAAGCTCGTCGTCGCCAACGAACGAGCGCTCGAACAGCAGGTGCGCTACGTCGACGAGGATTTGAATCGTGCGTTCCCCGGCGATCCGAAGGCGGAGACACACGAGGGACGATTGGCAGCCGAACTCACCGACGAACTCGAGGGGTGTTTTACCTTCTCGATGCACTCGACGCAGAGTCACAGCGAACCCTTCGCGATCGTCAAGAGCGTTACCGAAACCGCCAGAGAGCTCTGCCCGCAACTGCCCGTCGCGGCGATGGTCGAAACCGGGAACTTCTCCGAAGGGCGGCTCTTCACCGAGATCGACACGATCGAAGTCGAGTGCGGGCTCCAGGGCAGCGAAACGGCGGCGGAAAACGCCTACAGCCTCACGCGAGCGTTCCTCACCGCGACCGGCGCGCTTCCGGGCGATAGGCTCAGTCGCGAACTCCCCGTTTACCGACTCGTCGACTGCATCTGGAAGGACCAGGCCGATACGTACGAGGTGTTCGTCGATAACTTCACTCGGGTCGACGAAGGCGACTCCTTCGCGGCTGCGGACGGCGAGAAGCAGGTCGCCGACGAATCGTTTTATCCCGTTCTCATGTCGGCCAACGGCTATCGTGACGTCTTCGGCTACACCGCCGAGAAGCTCGACGTCCTCTCTTCGCAGGCGACCGCGGACTGACGGATCGCCGGGCAGCGGACCGTCGCTACCCGCCGCCGCGTAACGGTGGGACCGCGACCAGCCGAACCATCCTGCAGCCAACCGAGTTACACACAAGTTTCCCCGCGGGTGTCACATTGATACCCGCTGACTGCTTTCTCGAGAGTAATGAGTGAACTACCGTTATTCGTGGCGCTCCTTTCGGATCCGTTCCCGAACGGAATCGGCCACTACGCGGCGGGCGGGTTGCTCGTCGGGCTCGGGGTCGCGGTGATCTACCTCGGCACGGCGATACCGGCTGGTGCAAGCACGTTTCTCGAGTCGACGCTATCGTACACATCAAATCTCTCTCGATTCCAACAGTATCGGCCGTCCCGGGACTGGCGAGTCGTCTTTACGCTCGGTATCGTCGCCGGTGCAGCCGTCTACGCCGTCACGCTCTCACCGCAAGAGGGCGTCTGGGTGACCGAGGTCGAGTGGTGGCGACTGCTGATCGGCGGCGTCCTCATCGGAGTCGGGACTCGAGTCGGGAAGGGGTGTACCTCCGGCCACGGCGTCTGTGGCGTCGGATCGGTTTCCGGGACGTCGTTCGTCGGCGTCGCAACCTTCCTCCTGATCGCGATCGGAACCGCACAGCTGGTTCAGGCCGTGGGGGTGGCCGGCCTGCCATGAGCGCCGAACACGACCAACACCCGCTGTTCATGCCGCTGGTGTTCGTCGGCGGGCTGATCTTCGGGTTCGGCCTCGGCCTAAGCCAGATGGCACAGCCGGAGGTCGTCCTCTCGTTCTTGCTGTTCGAGGACTTCGGTCTGCTGTTCGTCATGGGCGGTGCCGCCGTCGTGACCGGAATCGTCTTTTTTACGGCACCGCGACTGCTCGGCAGGGCACCGATGACCGGCGCGTCGTACGGCAGGCGGCTCAAGACCCTCGACAAGAACGTCGTCATCGGCGGCGGCATCTTCGGCGTCGGCTGGGGTCTCTCGGGGATCTGTCCCGGCGCGGCCTACGCCAGCCTCGGGATCGGAAACTACGCGATCCTCTGGGGTATCGCGGGGATGTTCATCGGCGCGTACGCGCAGGGCTTTTGGCGTTCCTCGAGCGCCGACACCGCATCCTCCCCGACGACCGCTGACTGACCATCCCGTTTTCGCGGTCAGCTATCGAATTACCGAATCGGCGACGACAGCGTAGACGGAGCGTTCTCACCTGTGGGTATGCCCCCCGACAGCACGGCTACTCCGCTTGCACAAACTACCAACCGACAGAACGGATCGTTGCTCGAACGCTGGCCGGTCAGCGCTGGATAATGACGCAAGGCCTATCTGATACACTCTCGTATGATGCGGTATGGAATTCCCACCAAACCAGGGCCACGATCAGGACGAAGTCGACGAGCACGTCGAAGAAACCCTCGCAGAAAACGAGGTCGTTCTGTTCATGAAAGGAACGGAACTGATGCCCCAGTGTGGGTACTCCCGAAGTGCACTGGGTCTCATCAGCGAGCACCGCGACGAGTTCGAGACGGTCGACGTCCTCGATTCGCTCGGCGAGTACCGGGCGGCACTCGAGGAACGCAGCGACTGGGAGACCATCCCACAGACGTTCGTCGACGGCGAGTTCGTCGGCGGCTCCGACATCCTTACCGAACTCGAGGAACGCGACGAACTGGCAGAGACGCTCAACGCCTGAGATCGCCACTCACTGTGGCCTAAAGCGCGTATTGGACGGATAAGTACATTGGTACGGGCTCGATGTGTCCGTATATAATAGCAGGTCATATATGGCACGCTCCCGTACTAGCAACCAGCGACTATCGCCGGCACACCTTCCCACCATGTCAACAGAGGATTCACGACACGTCTATCGGCTCCACTCGACCCTCGAATTGCCACTCGAAGATCTTCGCGACCATCTGGACGAGGCGGTCTATCCAGACGGCGTAACCGATGTCGAACTCACACGTCGGAACAACACGCTCATACTCAAGGCCGTCTCCGAAGACGAATCGGTGAGCAAGTACACGCCCGCCGCCCAGCTCAAAGCCAGCGTAACCGAAAACCGGGTCTACGAAGAGGACCCGGAGGAGCGACGTAACTCCTTCCGCTGGGACGAGGAAGAAGAGGACGAGATCGAATCCGAACTCGTCGAGTTCGCCGCGTTCAAAGGCGACCGCGAGACGGTCCTCCAGAACTCGTTGTTACAGTACGAGATGTTCCTCGTGCTCTGTGATATCGCCCAGGCTGCGGAGAAGGGCACGCTGACCGCGATTTCCGAACACGACGGCGACCTCGAGGCGACCCGGATCGTCGACGGCGAGCCGCGCCCTGCGGACGTCGAAGTTGTGGAAGGACCGGGAGACCGGAAAGCCGCCCAGACGGGCGTCAACTGGCGAGATAATAAATTTATTAGCGACTAAGACGACCGCTTTTTCCAGGAGAGCCGATTCGGGTAGTGATAAGTAGGTCCACTCGAGCGACTCGGCGTCGTGTCGCTCGAGGACTGGGACGTGTCGAAACCCGACGAAGTGGGTGAATCCGACATCGATTCGTCGAACCCAACAACGAGTCGATACCGATCGTTCGAGCATGACCGCCACTTCTCACGAATCACCACGACGATGCAAGCCCATCACACTTACGGGGCCCCGGAAATACTTGGACAGACGTGAATAGCGGCCTCTCGACTTCACATCGTTCACAGCCGGTGATAATCGCACAATTACGGCGATGGTGCCGAGCCGATTCGGTCGCTTTCCAACCGGGCTGGCACACACTATCTAATGAGTAAGTCAGGACCTGGAGGTACCAACGAGGACTTTCTCGAGGAGTTAGACCCCGTCGTGTTCGGCGTCGGATTCACGATCGCAGCAGCGGCCGTGCTGGCGTTCGTTTTCGCGCCGGAGACGGCGACGGACTACATGGATACCGCGAACGAGGTCATTTGGACCGGGTTCGGTTGGTGGTATCTGATCGTCATGTTCTTTCTCGTCGCGTTCGTCTTCTTCTTGATCTTCGGCCCCTGGGGGAACATCAAACTCGGAGCGGAAGACGAGGATCCGGAGTTTTCGTTCCTCTCGTATTTCGCGATGTTGTACTCGGCGGGGATCGCCGCAGGGATCGTCTTCTGGGGCCCCGCGGAGGCGGTTTCGCATTTCGATAGCGTTTCGCCGTTCATCGGCGCGGAGTCCCAATCCTCCGAAGCCGCCGTCGGCGCGATTCAGTACACGTTCTTCCACTGGGGTGTCTCCGCGTGGACAGCGTACGTTGTCGTCGCTTTACCGATCGCCTACTGTGCGTACCGCTACGACGCGCCGATGCGGATCTCGACCGTGCTCGCCCCGTGGATCGGCATCGATAACCTCGACAGCCCCATCGCGAAGGTCGTCGATATCCTCGCCGTGTTCGCGACGATCGGCGGCGTCGCGACGACGCTCGGGCTGGTCGGAAGCCAGTTTCTGGTCGGCATCGAGTGGACGACCGGTGCCTCGGTCGGCGATCTCGGAACCGTCCTCATCATCACCGGGATGACCGTCGCGTTTACGGCCTCGGTGGCACTCGGGGTCCAGAAGGGGATCCGCCGAATCTCGTACGTCAATCTGGGCCTGTTCGGACTGCTGACGGTCGTGACGTTCGCGCTCGGTCCGACGAACTACATCACGGCCATCGGAACCGAAGCGCTCGGCACCTACATCAGCCAGTTCATTCCGATGAGTTTCTACACCGGGACCGCCGAGTCGGGTGCCGGCGGAGTTTCGACCTGGATCGGCGACTGGACGATTTTCTACTGGGCGTGGTGGTTCTCTTGGACGCCCTTTGTCGGCCTGTTCATCGCGCGGATTTCGCGCGGCCGGACCGTTCGACAGGTCGCCGCGACCGGCGTGCTCGCCTCGACCGGCATCACGATTCCCTGGTTCGCGACGATGGGCGGAACGGCGATCTTCCTCCAGCGAGAGGGAGATGCAGACGTCCTCTCCGCGATGGAGATGTACGACGAAGCGGGTGCGGGATACCCGCTGTTCGAAGCGCTTCCCCTCGGCGAGGTGCTGACGGGGATGTTTTTACTGCTCGTGTTGCTCTTTCTCATCACGTCCGCCGACTCCTCGACGCTCGCGCTCGGTATGCTCACCACCGGTGGCGCACAACGACCGTCGACTATCAACCGGGTTATCTGGGGCTTTTTGATCGGCGCGCTCGCCTCGCTGTTGATCGTCACCGGCGGCGTCGACGCGCTACAGGCGGCGGCGATCATCACCGGCGGGCCATTTTCGGTTATCGCCCTGATCGCCGTGGCGTCGATGGCGCTCGCGTTCGGCACCCAGCGATCGCTGTTCCTGCGAGACGAGGACGAAGTCTCGGTCCCGAGTTCGAGCGAAGTCGCCTCGAGCGACCCGGATCCCGAACCCGAACCGGAGACGGACGACGATTGACGGCCGAGGGCGTGTGAGTGTCGGGGCTATCGTCGTGGGAGGGACAAACTCCTCCTCAGTACAGCATCGTAAACACCGCAAACTGAAGCGGGAGCAAAAACACGATCGTCGCGAGCGAGCACGCCACGGTGGTGTAGATCAACTCCTTGGCGTCGACGGTACCCTCCGCGAGGATGACGATCAGCACCGCCGACTGGTACGGGAAAAAGTACGAACTCAACGCTATCGCCTCCGACATCAGGACTGGCGTCAGCGGGAGGCCGGCAGCTTCCGCATACGGAATCAGTATCGGGGTGAGGACGCTCGCCACGGCGAGGCCCTCCATCAAGAACGTGAGGATGATCGTGATAAAGAAGACAAAGGTGAGGATCACCGCGAGGGGCGCGTCCGTCGGGATCAACTCGAGGAGGTAGGTCGCGGCGCTATCTGAGAACCCCGTGTGAACGAGCCCGTCGCCGATCGCGAAGACTGCGGCGATGAAAAACAGGATCGAGAAGTCGGTTTCGCCGCCCACATTTTGGAAGTCGACGGCACCAACCTGCGGGAGGAACGCGAGCACGACGACGGCGACCGCACCGACGACGGGGTGAAAGCCGTGGACGGAGTCGGTCGCCCAGATGAACGCGCCCACGAGCAAGAAGACGAGCATCCGTTTTTCGGTCCCGCTGACGACCAGTTCATCGGCCGTCGGTAGTTCGAACGCCGAGTCGGGGTCGGGACGGAACAGGTAGTAGACGACCGCAATGACGATCAACACGCGTGCGATCCCCATCACGGGATACATTTGCGTGAACCACTCCGTCCAGGTTATCTGCTGACCGCCGATCGACTGACCGAATCCGGTGAGGATAATGTTCGGAAGATCTGCCGTCAGGATGCCCGAGGAACCGTAGAACGTAGCGAACAGCGGACCCAGGTAGATCCCGACTCGAGCCTGGCGCGACTCGAACAACTCGCCGGTTTCTTTCAAAATCGGAGCCAGCACGAGTACGCGGACGAGCGACGACGGGACGAGCAACGCGAGTGCGTGCGCGCCAAACGAGAGCGCGAGTAACAGTCGGCGATAGGCCCGCAACGGATTCGACCGAACTGACGGTGAAACGCTTCGATTCGTGATCCGCCGTCCCGCCCAGTTTGCGAGTCCGCTCCGTCGCGTCGCTTCGCCCATGAGAAGGCCGAAACCGATGAGCCAGGTCGCGGGTTCCTGAAACCCGGTTAGCGCCATTTCAGTCGAGAACGCAACTGCGATGAGTCCGATTCCGATCAATCCGGTGTACGCCGGCGGAATCGGCGTCAGAATCCAGAGAACGATACAAAAGAGCGTGATCGCGAGCATCGTTGCAGTCGTCCCCGTGCCCGCGAGCGCGGCCCACGAGACGACTGCAACCGTCGCGGCGAGGAGAAACGCGATCGGCGGCGACTGTATTCTCCCGAGCACCGTCCGACGATCCATTGCCGTGACTCAACAGCCCCGATATAAATCACCCCTGATCGCGGCATTCATCGCCGCCACACAGTTCGGCCCGACGAACGGCCGAACGGTGGCGGTTTTCCGCGAAGAGTACCGCGAGGACGAAGACGGAACGATGAGCGAGGACTAGAACACTACTCGAGGACCGGAACGACGATCGAGGACCAGAACGACGATATATCTACACCGATCTAGGACCGAGTACGAATGTCGAACGTCGTCACACTGGGCAGCATCAATGTCGACAGGGCGACCTACTGTTCTCGAGGAGAGATTCGTTCGCTCGAGTCGACCTACGAGTGGTTTCCCGAGATGGGTGAAACCGTCCGAACCGATGACGTACCCGCGTCGATCGCCGAGACGGAGTTTCGAAACCGAATCGGGGGAAAGGGTGCGAACCAGGCCGTTGCAGCCGCACAGAGCCCGGTCGAATCGACGCTTTTGGGTCGCGTTGGATCGGACGAACGGCGCTACGGCGTCCGCTCGACGCTCGAGGACCGCGGAGTAACGGTCGATCGAATCGTTGAGGACGAGACGGTGACCGGGAAAGCGTACATCTTCGTCGACGACGACGGGGAATCCTGGATCGCGATTCTCGGCGGCGCGAACGAACGAATCGACGCTCGCTACGCCGGTTCCCACTACGAGGTGGTCCAGCGAGCAGACGTGCTCCTCCTACAGAACGAGATCACGGTTCCCGCGATGGGGTCCGTGTTGGAGCGACTGGACGAGGAGACGATTCGACCGACGGTCGTCCTCAATCCCGTGCCGACCGACGGCGTCGAACCGCTCCTCTCCGAACCCGCCGTCGATATCGTCATCGTCAACGAAACCGAATACGAGACGCTCGAGGATCGTCTCGAGGCGTTCGACGGAACCGTCGTTCGAACGAGAGGCGGTGACGACGTGCTCGTTTCGGGTGAGACGAACCACCGCGTGAGTCCACCACCGGTCGACCCGGTCGACACGACCGGTGCGGGTGACGTGTTCTGTGGGTATCTCGGCGCGCAGTTGGCAACCGGAAGGTCGATCGAAGACGCAGCGGAATTCGCGACGGTCGCGGCCTCGCTGGCGACCGAAACGGAGGGTGCACAGGAGTCGATCCCGACCCTCGAGGAAGTGACGGGATTCGAATCCGCGGTGGCTCGATAGTCGCTCCGGCGCGCCGTCCAACTGCCGAATCGATTCGCTGTGAATACATACAGGTTTTAATACCGCTCCGCCCACTGTTGATCCATGGATTTCGGAGTTCTCAGTACGGCAGGGATCGCGCAGAAAGCGTTCCTTCCGGCCGTTCAAGCGAGCGATCACAACGTCATCGCTATCGCTTCGCGAAGTCAGGAACGGGCACAGGCGCTCGCGGACGAGTACGAAATCGAGCACGTCTACGACGGCTACGGCCGATTGCTCGAAGGTGCGCCGATCGACGCCGTCTACATCCCGCTGCCGAACGCCTTGCACGCCGAGTGGACGAAAGCCGCCGCGGACGCGGGCGTCGACGTTCTTTGCGAGAAGCCACTGGCCGTCGACACGAGAGAGGCCCGCGAACTCGTCGAGTACTGCGAGCAACGCGACGTGACGCTGATGGAGGGGTACATGTACCAGTACCATCCGCGAACTGAACGAGCGCTCGAGATCGCGGACGAGCACTTCGACACGATTCGATCCGTAACGTCGTCGTTCAAGTTCTCGCTGACCGGCCGACCGGACGACATTCGACTCTCCCCCGAACTGAACGGCGGGAGTCTGATGGACGTCGGCTGTTACCCGGTTTCGGTCGCCCGCCAGTTCCTCGGTGAACCGTCCCGCGCCTACGCCCACACCGACGATTCGCGGGATTCGGGCGTCGATACGGAGTTAGCTGGTATCCTCGAGTACGCCAGCGGCGCGTCGGCCCGCATCGCGTCCGGATTCGACACGCAGAAGGTCCAGTACTACCGGGTCGAGGCCGGAAACGGGTGGCTCGAGGTTCCCAACGCGTTCGACGTTCCCGCGGACGAACCGCTGGAACTCGAATATCGGGTCGACGGTCGCCGCGCCGTCGAGACGTTCGATCCGACCGATCAGTACCGTCTCGAGGTTGACCACTTCGCATCGTGTGTCGAAAACGGAGAGACGCCCCGAACGGACGGCACCGAGGCCGTCGCGAACATGGCCGTGATGGACGCGCTGTATCAAAGCGCCGACGCCGGGACCTCGGTCGACATCGGAGCCGCGGTCGACTACTGATACGGTCTGCTGTAACGATTTACCGGCGCAACCGCAGGATAGGTCGCGGTTGCACCGGAAATGACTTACAGCAGTCCGTATGAGCGGCTCGAACGCGTTCTCGAGCCGAACGAGTGGCTGCGAGCTGGGGCGACATCAGGAGTTTGGACGACATCAGGAGTTCGGAGCAGGAAAACTTACGGTGGATGGGTAGTTTTGATTTCGTATGTCTACCCGGTCTCGCTCTGGTGGCGGTGGTGGTATCGTCGGTGCGGTGAGGGTCGATTTACAACGGTTACACGGTGCGTGGATGGAACTCGTCTTTCCTCGACAACGCGGTCGCGGCCACTCGGTTATGGGCAAGTGGGAACCCGAAACGCTTCCACAGCAGATCGTCTACCGAGTGTGGAGTGTCCTCGGCGTCGTCGGCTTGCTCGCGATGTATCCGCTGACGGTTCTCGGCCTCGCGACGCGATTTTACGCCTCGAAACTGGACTCGACGACGACGCGTATCGGCGTGGTCGGCGTCACGGCGATCGCCGTCCTCGTCTGGGGTGGCTTGACCGTCGTCGCCCACCTCCAGTTGCCGACCGAGGCGGTCGTCCCGATCGCCGCGGCCAGCGGTGTGGCCGTCGTCTCGACGGCGCTCGCGGCCGGTTTCTCGAAGGTCGGCGGCCGACTCGTCTCGGTGCTGCTTGCCTACCCGTTCGCGATGACGGCGATCTTCCTCCCGCCCGTCGTCGCCGCGCTCGTCACGCCCTCGCTCGAGGGAATCATCTTAGAGCCAAGCTACGACTTCGCGGTCTGGATACTCGACAACGTCTTGTTCGTCGGCGGGGCCAACGAGTACCTGCGGGCGAACTTCGAACTCGAGGGGGCTGCGTACGCGGGGATGTGGGTCGGGCTATCCTTTCCGCTCGGGTGGTTCTTCGGCGTTGTCGTCGCGTTGGCGAACCTCGTGCGCCCCTCCGGATAACAGTAGATAGTAGCGCAATTTCTTTATTCAGAAACACACTTGACACAGAACGAGACAGTTCGGTAACTATGCGTGCGAATTGAACGATTTCGACTTATTCGCTCGTTAGTTTCCGGAGCTTTTCTCGACCCGGAGCGATCAGTTCATCGAGATACCCAGCTACTGTCTCTTTCGCATCTGCCGGATGCAACTCTCCGGATTCGAGCGCCGTCGCAAGGTCATCGTAGCAGTCGTAGGTCTGATTGTCACCGTACTTCTCGGGTCGTCGGATGGTCACTGACTCAAACCGTGGAAACACGTAGTACTCAAACAGTTGGAGGACAGGGTTCTCGCGATCACCCTCGGGATCACGGGTTGGGGGACAAAACGCCGACTCGACCTTTCGCTCGATGTCCGCAGTGGAGTCCTCCACCGAAATCGTCGTCCCCTCGCTCGAGGACATTTTCCCCTCGCCGGTTTCGAGATCGGCGAGGATGGGCGTGTGCAGACACGGTCGAACATCGTATCCCAACTCTGGCAATTTTTCTCGAGCGAGCATGTGTACCTTCCGTTGATCGGTCCCACCGACGGCAAGATCGATACCGAGGAACTCGAAATCGAGTACCTGCATCAACGGGTACACCGTATGGCTCACCGTTGCAGTGTCGCCACTTTGGAGTTCAGCGACCGCTCGCTGAGCACGGTTGAGCGTCGTCGAGACGCCGAATTCGTGCAGATCGAGTGAGTAGTACGCTTCGAGTTGGAAGTCAGACCCGTAGACGTATTCGGTCGTGTTCTCATCGAGGCCGTAGGCGGCGAACTGTACCTTCATTCGCTCCGCTGTCTCGTGAATCTCCTCGAAACTTCCCTTCCCGTTGAGATGTGCGTGAACATCTGCAAGCAAGACGACAACATCCATTCCTGCTTCCTGTGCGTCAATGAGTTTGTTCGCCGTCAGAAGGTGGCCGAGGTGGAGGACACCAGACGGTTCGTAACCGACGTAGACTCGTTTGTCCGCCGGATCAGCGGCGAGTTCACGTACCTCTTGCTCTGTAACGACTTCCTCGGTGTTCCGGGTGAGTAACTCGTAGGTATTCATACCGGCTGTAGCTCCTCCGATTCGGAAATCTTCATATCGTCCAATGCGTCGATCACAGTCGCCAGCTCATCGTTTAGCGTCTCGACGAATTGGTGGGCGTGGTCTGTCGTCGTTGCCCCCGCTGAACACGGTTCAATGAGTCCTTCTTCCTCGAGAACGCGAAGCGAGTACCGAACCTTATGATGCGGGAGATTAGTTTGAGTAGACAATTCGACGATGCCAATCGGTTCGGCCTGCCATACGAGGATGAAGACCTTTAAATGCCGATTGAGAACATCGACCTCTTTCTCGAGACGGTCAATGATGGTTTGCTCGACCATACCACATCAGCCTATTCAGTGAGAGTATATAAATTAGTTTAAGGTATGATATGACGGCTGTAATACTAAATGCTATTCTACCACATGGTGTTCGAACCGATAGGTGCACACCCTGTACTTACCGCGAGTTACACGTCCAACTCTGAATAAAGAAACAGCAGTACCAACTACTGATAACGATTCACCGAACGTCACGATCCACTTTTTTGAACTGTGTTCCGATTCCGTTCGACTTAGGTCGACCTGCTCTCCAGTTTCGCTATGGGACTCGACTTGACCAAGACGATCGGAGCGTTCGCACTCGTTGTCGCCGCCGGAACCGGAGCGCTATTCGCGCTTCCCGAACTGACGCCGATGGCCCCGATGGCCACGGACACGATCATGATGATGGTCCTGCCGTCGATGGCGCTGTTCGGTGCGATCATGCTCGCAATCGGCGTCAAACACGGCGAGTACCGGGCGACGAACTGAGCGAGAGCGCGATAGGAACGACCGACGATTTTTCGAACGTAAGTGTGACTCCTCGAGCGGCGAACTCGAAGAAAGAACAGCGACCGCACGCTTCGTCGTCGACGGCCGACCGTCTTACATGTAGCCCAGATCGCGCAGGCGCTCCATCAGGTCCTCTTTGTCCTGGGCGCGGCCCGCGCGTTCGGTCGTCCCCTCGAGGTCTTGCAACCACGCGGGATCGTTGTCTGCCTTCTCGGTCGACACTTCGCTCCCGAGCGAGCGGAAGCCGGCGAAGTACTTCGGCGAGACCGGAATGTCGCCCTGCGTGAGGTCGTTCGGCAGGTCGTCGTCGCTCTCCGGGACGTAGCCGTCGTCGGGGAACTCGGCAACGGTATCCGGCACTGCGAAGTTCCAGAAGGCTTCCCAGACGGCCGCCTCGTCGAACTGCAGGATGGGCTGGACGCGGTCGTGTGGCGGGTAGATGTCCGGATCGTGTCGCGGCGAGAAGAACGTCTCGTCGGCGCGGGCTTCCTGTTCGTCCCAGCGGACGCCGGAGATGACGCCGTCGACGTCGTACTCCTCGAGGGCGTTGTTCAGCGCGACCGTCTTCAGTAGGTGGTTGCCGACGTAGGTGTCAAGCAGGAAGGGGAACGTGTCCTCCTCGTACTCGAGGATGTTGTCGACGTGGTGCTGATTGTGCTCGGAGAGGTCCGAAATTTCGATGTCGTCGCCGGGTTCGAGGCCGCGTTCGTCGACGTACTCGCCGATGTCCTCGTTTCGGGCGTAGATCACTTCGAGATCCCATTCGTCCGCCCAGTGGTCGACGAATCCGTGGATCTCGTCGAAGTGCTGGTAGTGATCGATGAAGATCGCGGGTGGAACCTCGAGGTCGAACCGATCCGCGACCTCTTTGACGAAGTAAAGCACGAGCGTCGAGTCCTTGCCGCCGGTCCACATGACCGCCGGGTTCTCGTACTGTTCGAGGCCCTGGCGGGTAACCTCGATGGCCTTCTCGATTTTGTCGTGTATGTGTGGATACTCCTCGGGCGTCTGGCCGTCGCCGTCGTCGTAATCGACGTCGACGTACTCGGGAAAGTTCTCGGTCATCGTCTGTAATTAGATATAATTACTTTGGTTAAACGCTTTGGGGGAGCGGAAACGTCTGTCGGAAGTTCGGATCGCCGGAGAAACTGTCGTATGAGGTATGTCCCCATAGATCTCTCCCCGCTCCGCCGATCGTGTACGTTGTTCCGCCACGGCGTTGCTTGTCATTTTTGTGGTCTCTCTCAAATCGTTCGCCGATTCCGAAACCGTTACGAGCACCGATGTAACCGCCATAGCAGTAGCGGAACCGTCAGTCCGCGAGACCGTTCGGAAGCGGCTCCACGTTCGGACTCGAGTCGTCGTC
Source organism: Halostagnicola alkaliphila (assembly GCF_055379965.1). Taxonomy (NCBI): domain Archaea; kingdom Methanobacteriati; phylum Methanobacteriota; class Halobacteria; order Halobacteriales; family Natrialbaceae; genus Halostagnicola; species Halostagnicola alkaliphila. The sequence goes on from NZ_AP043826.1 coordinate 2,416,760, forward strand.
GAACGCCTGCTGGAGGAGTCCCACGATCCGGAGGCTCGCGACGCCGTCCCCGTACGGTTGCGGGGTCGAACGCTCGCCCCACTCGCGTCCCAGCGCCGCTCGAATCCGCTCCTCGTGGGGCCCGACGAGTTCGTTCCAGCCGCACTCGACCGTCTCGGTCCACTCCGTTTCCTCCCGGAGGGTGATACACGGTGTCTCGAGGAAGAACGCCTCCTTCTGGACGCCGCCGGAATCGGTTGCGACGCGTTCGGCCGCATCCAGCAGTCGAACGAAATCGAGGTAGCCTTGCGGTTCGACCAGTTCGAGTTCGTCGGTTGTACGGTCACACAGCTCGTACTCCTCAAGCCGAGCTATCGTTCGCGGATGGGCCGGGAAGACGACGGGCAACGGCGAGGACGCGAGCCCGTCGAGTATCGCCTCGAGATTCGACCTGTCGTCGGTGTTGCTCGCTCGGTGGACCGTCGCGAGGACGAACTCGCCGGGTGTGAGATCGAGGTCGTCGAGGATACCCGACCGGTTGTGCGCCCGGGTTCTGGCCTCGAGGATCGTATCGTACATGACGTCGCCCGTCCAGTAGACGCCGTCCGTGATTCCCTCGTCAGCGAGGTTTTCGACGGCGGCCCTGCTCGGCGCGAAGCACATGTCGGACGCGTGATCAGTGAGCACGCGGTTTATCTCCTCGGGCATGTCGCGGTTGTAACTCCGGAGCCCCGCCTCGACGTGTGCGACGGCGGTATCGAACTTCGATCCGACGACCGCTCCCGCGAGCGTCGAGTTAGTGTCGCCGTACAGCAGGAGAACGTCGGGTCGGGTCTCCTCGAGGACGGGCTCGAGTTCGGCGATCATGGCCGCCGTCTGTCGGCCGTGGGTGTCGGATTCGACGCCGAGGTTGTACTCGGGCTCCGGAATATCGAGCTCGTCGAAGAACACGTCGGAGAGCTCTTCGTCGTAGTGTTGGCCGGTGTGGACGAGCACTTCCTCGCCGACGTTCCGGAGCTCTCGAGAGACGACCGCGGCCTTGACGAACTGCGGTCTGGCGCCGACGACCGAACAGACCTTCATCCGCTCACCTCCGCGACGTCCCCGAGGGTCGTCTCGGGGGCCGAGTCGGTGAACGTTAGTGCGACGGTACACAACAGGTCGGTCAGGTTCACCATATCCGAGACGTACTCGTCACGGCGTCGCTCCCATCTGCGTGGGGTCGACTCGTCCGCGAGTAGCTCCGCAGATTGCTCGAGGACGGCTTCGAACGAGGAGAGGTTGTAGATGAGTCCCTCGTCCTCGAGTTCGAGGAAGTTACCCATGTCGGATTCGCCGACGAAGGAGTTCGACCTGATCGCGGGCGTTCCGAGCAGGGCGGCTTCGGTGACCATCGTCTGGGTGTCGGCGACCAGCAGGTCGGCTTCCGAAAGCGCGTCGTGGAGCTTCGCCGGGTGAAGGTCGAACGGGCGCACGTCGAGGCGTTCGAGGTCGAGTTTGCTCCCCTCGTCAGAGACGAAGACGGTGGTTTCCGCTGCAAGCGTCTCGAGGAGTCGTCGGCGTTGGTCGGTCGAAAACCCCTTCCTGCCCACGTCGTGGTGGCCGTTAAACGAGTTGAGCCGAACGATCGCGAACGACTCGTCGGGGCCGACGCCGAGGTCGTCGCGAATGCCGGGATCGGACTCGAATATTTCGGGGTGGAGGTACGCCGATTCCTTGAATCCCCTGAACCGGTAGTGGTTCTCGCCGAGTTCCTTCTGGAACGCCTCGGGTGTGAGAAACGCGCGAACGAACGGCCGGGCAACGACGTGATCCAGCGAGGGTTCCGAGTCGAGCACCGCGACCGCGGGCGACCCCGTTACGACCCCCGTGTACGCGGCGTAGGGGCCGATTCCGAAGATTACGTCCGGGTCGAAGTTCCGGGCGCGACGAACGATCCGGCCGAGTTGAACAGGCAGTTCCCACAGGAGCGAGTGTTTCGCCTCGCCCCGCCCGCCGTAGATTCGATACGGGAGGTCGTGGGCGCGCAATAGCGCCTCCGTACACTCGTCGCTCCTGGCGAACACCAGCACGTCGTGGCCCAACTCTTCGAGACGGGCAATGGTGTGCTTGTAGAGATGAACGTGTGCAGGCGTGTTCGTAAAAAAGAGACAGTTCATTCAGGAACACCTCGTGAATTCATTACACGTTCGGCTATGGTTCGGTCGTATATTGTTATGGAAACGCTATGGTTCGAAACAGCGAGAAAGTCTACAGAACGGCCTCGAGAGTGCCCGTAAATTGCGTTTGGCACGTGTAAGGAAAGCCATCTAACCCCGAAATCGTCACCTTCTCTGATATGCGGTCGCGCTGTCGTCGGTCGGGCGGCCCGTTTCGAGCGTTTGGACGGCGAATATAGCTTCGCGAGCCGCCGATAAGACACTCCCTCGGCCAGCACGTTTGTTCTCGGAATCGTTGGAAATATCCCGATTCGGTGCCGTTATGGTGTCATATCTGCTAGTAATGCAACTCGAGAAATCCGACAAAAGCACATTTCTAACGGTTTGCCGAGACTCAGTTCCACGGCCCGAACGCCGGATCGACCTCCCGATGCGTCTCCTCGATCGCGTCGATCGCCTCGAGATCTTCGCGGTCCAGTTCGAGCAAAATAGACTCCCAATTGTCGCGAAGGTGCGCTTCGCCGGTCGCTTTCGGAATCGCGGTGACGCCTCGTTCGCGGAGCCACGCGAGGCTGACCTGCACTTCGCTCACGTCGTGTTTGGCCGCGATTTCCTGCAGGACCGGCTGGTCGAACACGCCGCCTCGAGCCAGCGGGGAGTAGGCGACGACTTCGATATCGAGGTTGTCACAGGCCTCCCGGATGTGTTCCTGGGGGAGCATCGGGTGCAGTTCGACCTGATTGGCGAATATCGGCGCGTCGCAGACGTCGACCGCGACCTCGAGCTGTTCGGGTTCGAAGTTGCTCACGCCGACGTTGTCGATCAGGCCCTCGTCGTAGAGTTCCGAGAACGCGTCGAGGGTCTCCTCGTGATCGTAGGCTTTGGTCGGCCAGTGAACGTACAGCAGGTCGACGGAATCGACCCCCAGTCGATCGATGCTCTCGCGTCCGGTCTCGAGGACGTCCTCTCGAGCGAGATTCGCCGGGACGATCTTGGTGGCGAGGAAGATATCATCCCGTTCGACGTCGGCTCGAGCGATACCGTCGCCGACGGCCTCCTCGTTGCCGTACATCTGGGCGGTGTCGATGTGACGATATCCCATCTCGAGGGCGGTTCGGACGCTTTCTGCACACTGTTCCGGGTCGGTGTTTTGCCACGTTCCGAGTCCGAGCATCGGCATTCCGTTTGCGGTCGGACAGGTTCCAGGGGCGAGTTCGTCTGCCATGGTCGTCAAGTCAGTGACGAACGGAAAAGGGGGTTATGAAAGCGGAAGGAGACATGAGGTTCGTTCCGCTCAGTACTTCGGCTCCGCGCCGGTGAGTTCGTAGACGTCGTCCATCACGGCGTCGCGCTCCTGTCGCCAGGCGTCGAAGTATTCGGGATCGTTCGGGTAGCTGTCGTAGACGTCCTTGAGCGAGTTCGCCTCCTGCTGAAGTTTGTAGAGCTTGTAGAGGACGTCCCAGTGGCCGAACGTCTTGAGGATCGTCTTGAGCTTCAGACCGAGGGTCATATCGGCCGTTCCTTTCTTGCCGAGCGCGTCGACGAGTTGCTGTCCCGGCAGTGCGGTGATGACGCCGATGAGGTCGTCGATATCGTGTGCCCCGCCGAAGATGTTATAAAGGTCCATCGCGGCGAAGCGTTTGCCGAAGTCGGTCTGGACGCGGCGGTTGTACTCCCAGAGCGCGGCCTCGCTCACGTCGCCGTCGCTGATCGCTTCGGTGGCGACTTTGGCAGCCCAGTGACCGGCTTTCGCCGCCCCCGGGATGCCGCCGCCGGTACAGGGGTTGACGTGTCCGGCGGAGTCGCCGACGGCGACGTACCCTGGATGGACCGCTGAATCGTAGGGCCTCCGCGTCGGCAGCGCCGCGCCGAGTTTGTTCTTGACCTGCGCTCCCTGAAACTCGGGATGGTTCGCGAGGTCGTCCTTGAGAACGTCGACGAGTGGCATCGAGGGCTTGTTCATCTGAAATCCCAGCCCGGCGTTGATCTCGGTCGACGAACGAGGGAAGTACCACAGATAGCCCAGTTCTTCGGTCGGCTTGAACACGAGTGCGTCGTCCCACTCGACCGGTTCGGGAACCTCGACGACTTCGCGGTAGGCCGAACAGAACTGCGAGTAGTCGACGCGCGTATCGAACGTCGAGGTGGAGAAGTCAGTCTTGTCCTGCAACAGCGAGAGGGCACCGGCGCCGTCGATGACGACGTCGGCCTCGTACTCGAGGGGGTCACCGTCCCGAATGGCCGTCACGCCTTCGACCCGTCCGTTCGGCTGGATAACGTCTTTGACGACCGTGTTGTAGTGCAGATCCACGCCGGCACGATCCGCTTCGTCGAGCAGGATCTGTCCGTACTTCCACCGGTCGACGACGGCGCCGGTCTCGTTGAAGGGGATGTCGACTTCCTCGCCCGTCTGCGGGTTTTCGAAAATCGCTCGTTCGATGCTCTGGTTCGTGAACGACTCCGATTTGAGTCGATCTCGGTCGATAACGTCCGGGAGTGAACTCTTGCCTTTCAGACCGTCACCGCAGGCGATCTTCCCACCCTCCTCTTCGGACTTTCGCTCGAGGAGGACGACGTCGAGTCCTTCCCGTGCAGCGGTCGCCGAAGCGAAACAACCGGCGGTCCCGCCGCCGACGACCACGACATCGTGGGATTCGGTAGTCATCTCTATCGCTCCTGAACGAAGCCTGCACTAAAAAACACGTGGAACCTTTCTGACGGTAAACAACCGACAGGAACGGACAGTCAATGTGAGAGTCCGCTCCGCAAGGCGGTCGTTGAAACACGATGAATACGAGCACTGGAACGCTCCAACTGTGTTCCGAACGCCAAACCTCTCTCGAACGTTATGAGTCGGCGCTACTGGTACGTCTCTCCGAATCCGTCGTAGCGAGGCGGCGTTGTTCGCACCAATGCGGCGTTGTTCGTAGCGAGGCGGCGTTGTTCGCACCAATGCGGCGTTGTTCGTAGCGAGGCGGCGTTACTGATACATTCGGAGCGGCCTCGCCTGCGTGCTCTCGTCCTGCCCGATATCTTGCATCCGCTGGGCGAACTGTTCGCGGTGCTCCCGAATTTCCTCGTCTTGCTCGAGGAGTTCGTCAACGTCGATCGAGAGATCCGCGATCGGGGCGACCGCCTTCTCGAGGAGTGCGCTGGCTGCTTCGGGGTCGGGAAAGTTCGGATTGCACTCGACGATCAGGCCGAGACTGTCGTAGTCCAGTTGGGCCGCGCGGTTGATGAGCGCACCCGTCGGGCCGCTGATCACGCCGTCTTCGGCGGGCGTATCGACACCGATGTCGTCGAGTTCGGTGCCGGCGCTCCCGGTTCCGACTCCGGTTATCGTCGGTGTTCCCTCCCGTTCGGCGGGGCGTCCGCTCAGGTAGATCGGCCGTGCGTCCTGCTCGACGATCCACCCGGTGACGCACTCGGCGACGGTGTCGACGGCGCCGGCGCTGATCGGCGTGTCACTCTGGAGTGCGAGCATATCGTGTTCTTCGCTTACGTAGAGTCGAACCGGCGGCCGAACCGTCCGATCCCCTTCGCGGTAAACGCCGACACGGGGCAATCCCTCGCAGTGAACGCTGGCGTAGTAGCGCATGTCGAGTTCCTCGATGAGGTGGTCGGTCGCGATCTTTCCGACCAGCCCGATACCGGGAAATCCTTCGACGAGCGTGGCTTCCTCGAGATCGGCTTGCGCTCCCTGTAAGCGAATGCGTGACATACGTGTTGGGACCGGCGGAATCACTATAAATCAATAGGCAAATCGCAACCGAACGGATCGAATGGGAGAGTGGAACCGACAGCCTCGCCGGCGGTTCGAAACCCACAAACGAGGTGCGGCCGAAGGAGGGGACAATGGAGCCATTCGAGCGGTATCGACCGATTATCGACGATTTTGAGGAGTTTCTCGAGGCGTGCCGACAACCGCTCGGGACGGCCGTCCGTGTGAACACGATCAAGGCGTCGGTCGAACGAACGATCGCGGTGCTCGAAGAGACGGGCGTCGCGTACGAGCAGACCGACTGGAATCCGCGCGTGTTGACCCTCGAGACCGACTCGCCGGGCTCGACGTGGACGTCGTTTCACGGGTTTACGTACGGGCAGGAGGAAGTTTCAGCGGTTCCGGCGGGCGTGTTGGACCCCCAGCCCGGCGAACGCGTCTGGGACGCCTGCGGCGCGCCGGGCGGGAAGACGACCCAGATCGCGGCGCTGATGGACGACCGCGGAACGGTCGTCGCGAACGACAACAATCTCGGGCGACTCTCAGCGCTGCGGTTCAACGCGGAACGACTCGGCGCGACGAGCCTGGCGGTGACCAATCAGGACGCCAGAAATTTCTCGATGAAGCCCTTCGAGTTCGATCGCTTCGATCGGGCGCTCGTCGACGCCCCGTGTTCGTGCGAGGGGACCATTCGAAAGAACCCCGACGCGCTCGAGGACTGGTCCGAGGACCACCTTCATTCAGTCGCGGGCATTCAGAAAGGGATCCTCCGTCGGGCGATCCAGACGACCCGTGAGGGCGGCACGGTCGTCTACTCGACGTGCACCTTCGCCCCCGAGGAGAACGAAGCTGTCGTCCAGCACGCCCTCGAGAACGAGCCCTGCGAAGTCGTCGACTTCGATCTCGACCTCGAGTACTCGCCCGGCATCACCGGCTGGAACGACGAGGAGTTCGATTCGTCGCTCGAGCGAGCGGCGCGGATCTACCCCCATCAGAACGATACTGGTGGCTTTTTCGTCGCGAAACTGGAGGTGACTGCATGATGGCTGGAGATGGTACCGATGCGGATGGCGTCGACGGCGAGGCGCTCGAGAAGGAGCAAGCCGATGACGACTCCCTCGAGGAGAACGTCGGCTACCGATTCGATCGACTGCCAGAGACCGCGGCCGAGCGGCGGGTCGAGGGGAGAGCCACGCGCGAGGAGGTCGTCGACTACTTCCACGACCGCTTCGGGATTCCGCTCGAAACGTTCGACGAGTACACGTTCTGGGAGAAAGGCGCAGGCAAGATCTGGATCTACGCCGGTGAGGCCCCCTCGCCCATCGAGATCGAAGCGATCGGGATGACCTGCCTTCGAACGCGCCAAGAGCACTGGAAGCCGACGACCGACGCGGTCCAGCGATTCGGTCGGCACGCGACCGACTGCGTCATCGAGCTTTCTCGCGAGGAGGCTCGAGCGTTCACCGACGGCCAGGATCAGGACCTCGAATGGGACGGCGACTGGGGCTACCTGATCGCCGCCCACGAGATCGGGGTTGGGCCGGAGGGCGGATCGGGGCGAGACGGCGATGCCGTCGAGGGAGGGGAGCTCGAGCCCCTCGGCGTCGGGCTCTACGTGCACGGCGAACTGCAGTCGGTTGTGCCGAAGGGTCGCCAGCGGTCAGTTTCCGATCGTCGGTGACCGGTATTACCGGAGTATTGTGGGGTGTTGCGATTGAGATCGTCGTTACGCAACGAATATCTAGAACTATTTGATTAACTTTATACAGATGAGATAACTGCCATGTGTTGTGGTAAACGTTAATACAATTGATGGGATCTGGTACGGGTTTAGACTAATGGGGTACTTAGCTGTAGTTTACATAATCGGGCTTCTTCTAGTGATTTTCGGTACCGCAATGCTCGAAAGTGGTTCCGAAATCGTTGGTGGATTACTCTCACTCATCGGGATCGTCTCATTATTTGCAGGATTCTTTGGTATGGGATACAAAGTAATCGCTGATGGGGTCGAAAAGGGAATTAATGCGGCAAACAGCGGTATGTCTTCAGACAGTGGTTCCCTCCAGAAATCTCAATCTGATCAGCGGCTATCTCAACTCCAGCAGAAGTAGGGAGTTGTTTCATAATCCACTTCACCGCGATCGTGGATTCATCTCGCTCCCTCCTCCTAAGGAGGGAAACCGATTACGTTTCTACAATCAGTCGTAATAGCACTTTTACAGTCCATCCAAATGACACTCTATCTTTTTTAGACGAGAGAATCCCGGCGTTATAGTGGTTCAACTAACTTCTGGGTAGACTCAACTTAGAAGTCAGCGAAAGAGCACTAGTCCTGGCTAAATGCGCCACATCTTGTACCCAATTCTTCTGTGAATTACTAAAGGTCCCTCTTTGTTTACGGCGAGGAAGAGCCCATACAATCCCCCTCATTCGATGATGCCCACCGCTATACGTAGAGAGCCACGTTTATCGGGCGGGGCGGTGTCGAACCGACCATGCGAGTCACCTTCCTCGGGACCGGAAGCGCGATGCCCACCGGCGAACGGTTCCAGACGGGAATCGTCGTTCAGGAAGACGACCATACGCTCCTGATCGATTGCGGGTCGGGCGTTCTCCACCGGCTCCAGCAATCAGGGATCGGCTACGAGGAAATCTCGAGTGTCCTGCTCACTCACCACCATCTGGATCACGTCGCCGACCTGCTCCCGCTGATGAAAGCCCGCTGGCTCGCAGGCGAGGAGACTTTAGAGATCGTCGGTCCACAGGGGACGAAAGCGATGATCGACGGGCTTCTCGAGGTTCACGAGTACATGCAGGACAAACTCGAGTTACAGGTACGGGAAGTCGTCGCCGGCGATTTCGAGGTAGCCGGTTTCGACGTTTCGGCTTACGAGACCCGACACTCGCTGCCCTGTCTCGCCTACCGGTTCGACGACCGGTTCACGTTCAGCGGCGACAGCGAGGCCTTCGCCGGGCTGGCGAACTTCGCCGACGAAAGCGCGATTTTGCTCCACGACTGTTCGTTCCCGGACGACGTCGACGTCTCGAACCATCCGACGCCGGAGAAGTTGGGCCAGGAACTCGCCGGGTGTGACATCGGACGCGTCTATCTCACCCACCTCTATCCCCACACCGAGGGTCGTCACGAGGAAATGCTCGAGTCGATTTCGGCCGAGTACGACGGCGAGGTTCGATTCGCCGAGGACCTCCAGACGGTCACGATTACGTGATTCGTCGCGGTTCTCGTTTGTAGCGGTTCTCGCTTGTAGCGGTTCTCGCTTGTAGCGGTTCTCGCTTGTAGCGGTTCTCGCTTGTAGCGGTTCTCGCTTGTAGCGGTTCTCGTTTCGTAGCGGGGTGGATCCTCCGAGCCCGGGACCGATAGGCGGCCCAGGCTAAGCGGTTCACCCTGCGGGATCGGAGTACCAGCGGCGCGCACACGTTCGGCGGTCCCGCTGGCTCACTCGGGGCCGACGAGTTCGATCTTCATCTCGTCCGGACCCTCACAGTAGAGCGCGTAGTAACCGCCAGCGTAGGGATGTTGATCTTCGTAGAGAACGGTCGCGTCCGACCGCTGTCGAATTCCTGCCGTGAGGTCATCAACTTGTTCTCGCGAGCGCGCGTGAAAAGCGAGATGGTCCAACCCGGGAGCCCGCCGGTCGAACGGGTGATCGGTGTCCTCGGCTTGTACGAGCACGACGTACGTCGGCCCGTTGTGCCAGGAGCGGCCGCCGTCCCAGTCGTCTTTCGGTTCGTAGCCCAGTTCGCCCAACCACCAGTTCCAGAAGTCGACCGCTCGCTCGAGATCCGACGCGGAGAGTTCGACGTGGTGGAGTTGCCCGGCGCACTCGGGGGCTGCGTGGTCGTGTCCCATACGTGGACTGTCTCTCGTTCCACTACCTTGCGTTTTCCTGCGCGGAATTGATTTCTCGCGTCTCGACTGCGGACTCTCCCGAGATATCAATAGTTGTGATATTCACAAAAGTGTTAAATTCCCAATAAGTACTTGAGTGAGCGTTTTGTAGGATCGTAACAACAGAATGGCCCCTTTCGAGTTCGTTCCCGTTTCCGGAGGTATCTCTCGATGAGCGTTCCCGAACGTCTCGCCGACGTCGTCACGTCTCGTACGAAAACAGTTCTGGTCGTCCTCTTGCTCTTGACCGCCCTCGTGGGCGCGGGAGCGACGATGGTCGACGACGATTCCTCGCTCGAGCAGTTCGAGAGCGACTCGCCCGAAGGCCAGGCCCAGGAATACATCGACGATAACTTCACCGTCGAAGCGGCCGAGAACACGACGAGTCTCCAGCTGATCTATACGAACGAAAACGACGGCAATCAGTCCAATGAGAGCGTCCTCACGCAGGAGTCGCTGATCGCCTCGCTCGAGTTCCAAGAACAGCTCCGGGAGAACGAGTCGATCAACGAGACGCTCGCCGAGGACGATCCGATCTTCGGCGTCGAAAACATGGTCGCGTTCACCGCGATCACCGACCAACAGGTCACCGAGCTCGAAGAGCGGGGCGAAGAAATCGAGAACCGAAGCGCGGAGCTCGACGCGACGAGCGAGCAACTCGAGCAGGGGATCGACGACGTTCGAGACATCCAGCGGGAGTACGAGGAGCTGAACGCGACGACCGATCCCGACGACCCCGAGTACGAAGCTCAGGCTGAGGAACTCGAGGCTGACTTCGACGAGGCGATCGAGAATGCGACCGTCGGCCTCGACGACGAACAGACCGCCCAATTCGAGGAGGCGGCCGACGACGCTCGAGATATCGAGTCCGAACTCGCTCAACTCGAGGCCGAATACGGCGAGCAAGCGCCGGAACAAGACGCTTACGAGGAAGCTACGGAGCAGATTGAAGGCGTCTACACTGCGGCGACGATGGGCGTTTTGGAGGACGAGTACGCCCAACTCGAGGAGGACTCCGAACAGCTCGAGGAAGACCAGGAGGAGCTCGAAGCGGGTGGTGAAGGCGGCGAGGAAAGCGATCAGCCGTCGCTCGACGAACAGATCGAGGCCCTCGAGGAACTCGACGACGAGGAGTTCGATGAGATCGTCGAACAGACGCTCGACGATGACGACGACGGCGACGACGCGGCACTCGGATTGATGCCGTCGTCGTACGAACCCGGCTCCACGGAGGCAGACGCCCGGATGACCTCGATCACGCAGTCGACCGACGGCGGCGTCGACGCGGAGATGGGTGCGGTCGACGACGAAATCGTCGAGAGCCAACTCGATATCCGCGAGCTAGCGAGCGAGTACGAGGATGACGAACTCGCGGGCGAATACATCGTCTTCGGCGGCGGTATTCTCACCGACGAGATCGACGGTTCGATGGAAGACAGTCTGGCGATCGTCGGACCGCTCGCGCTGTTGTTCGTCGTCGGCGCCCTGCTGATCGCCTACCGCGATCCGATCGACATCGTACTGGGTGTCGCTGGAATCGGTGCGGTCCTGGTCTGGACGTTCGGCTTCATGGGGTGGGTCGGGATTTCGTTCAACCAGATGTTCGTCGCGATCCCGGTCTTGCTCATCGGGCTCTCTATCGACTACGCGATTCACGTGTTCATGCGCCATCGGGAGCAACGCGGGGTGCAACGCACCCCGGATGAACGAACGGGGAGTGAAGCGACCCGTGAGCAACGGGAGTCCGACGGCGTCACCGAGACGGTTCGGGGCTCGATGACCGTCGCGCTCGCGGGCGTCGGCGTCGCGCTCGTCTGGGTCACCGCGACGACCGCGATCGGCTTCCTCGCGAATCTCGTGAGTCCGATCGGTCCTATCCAGGAGTTCGGCATCGTGAGTTCGGTCGGTATCGTCGCCGCGTTGATCGTCTTCGGCGGCCTCATTCCGGCCGCGAAAATCGAGATCGACACGTTCCTCGAGTCTCGCGGCTACGACCGCCGGAGGCGAGCGTTCGGAACCGGTGAAGGCCGATTCAGTGACGTGCTCACCGTCGGCTCGACGGCGGCCAGGAAAGCGCCGGTAATCGTTCTCGTCGCCGTTCTCTTGCTCACCGCGGGCGGCGTCTACGGCGCGACGCAGGTCGACACCAGTTTCGAAGAGGAGGACTTCCTCGCTGAGAGTCCGCCGGGATGGACGGAGAACCTTCCCGGGCCGATGAGTCCCGGCGAGTATCAGGCGACCGACGACCTCGACTACGTTAACGAGAACTTCCAGCGCGACGATTCGCAGGCCCAGATCCTCACCCAGGGTGATGTCGCCCACGACGAGACGCTCGAGCGTATCCACGCTGCGGAGGAGGACGCGGCAGGAAGCGATGTCGCCTATACGTTGCCAAATGGCGAGGCAGACGTCCAGAGTCCGCTTTCGGTGATGGAGGATACCGCCGCCCAGAACGAGTCGTTTAACGAGTCGTTCACCGCGGCGGATACGACGGGGAACGACGTTCCCGACGAAAACGTCTCCGCGCTATACGACGAACTCTTCGAAGCGAACGAAGACGCGGCGAACGAAGTCATCCATCGCAACGCCGACGGCGAGTACGAGTCGGTTCGGCTCGTCGTCGCCACCGAGGGCGACGCCGCCTTCGAGGACACGACCGATGAGATGCGCGCCATCGCGGCGGGGATCGGCGATAGCGGCGGGGGCGGTGACCAGTTCGTCACTGACCCTGCCGAGCGCTGGAGCGCCATCGCGACCGGTGATCCGGTCGTCAACTACGTCGTCGAGCAGGATCTCCTCGATACGGTCCTCGAGAGCCTCATGATCACGCTCGTGGCCGTCTTCGTCTTCCTCTCGGCGGCCTACCGGCTCACGGGTAACAGCGCGACGCTCGGTGCGGTAACGTTGCTGCCGGTCGCGTTCTCGGTGAGCTGGATTCTCGGAACGATGTACCTCATCGGGATGCCGTTCAATGTCCTGACGGGGATGATCACGAGCCTAACTATCGGGCTCGGCGTCGCCTACAGCATCCATATTAGCGCCCGGTACACGCTCGAGCTTGAGCGCCAGGGCAACGTCTGGCACGCGATGCGAACCACGGTCACCGGAACCGGCGGGGCACTGCTTGGCAGCGCGGCGACGACAGTCGGCGGCTTCGGAACGCTGGCGTTCGCCATCCTGCCCGCCCTCCGGCAGTTCGGCATCATCACCGCGTTGACGATCACGTACGCGTTCCTCGCGAGCGTCGTCGTCTTACCGACCCTACTCGTGCTGTGGACGCGGTATTTCGGACCGGACGTTTCCTTCGATCCGTCTCGCAGTCCCGCGTCGACTCCAGCCGCTAGTGATGGCGGTCGGGTCGAGGCGGACGGGGCGATCGATTCGGATCAGAGACAGGAGTCGGATCAACCGAATGAGCCGGATACTGAATCTGGAGTCCGTGATGGTGACGACCAATGACTCGAGGTGAGCACGAATGACGGCCGGAAACGACGAAACGCAGAGCAATGGCGAGTCCGGGTCTGCCGACGAAGGAACCGCCATCGAGGCGTTCGAACGCCTCGGCCTCACCGGCTACGAGGCCAAGGTGTTCATCGCGCTCCACCGTCTCGGGTCGGGAACGGCGCGGGACATTGCGGAGATAACCGACGTTCCTCGCTCGCAGGTGTACAGCGTCGCCGAAAACCTCGAGCAACGAGGGCTGCTCGAGGTTCATCACGCCAGCCCGATTCGATACCGACCGGTCAGCGTCGAGGAAGCTCGAGAGACGCTTCGCGAGCGGTTCGAGAACGAACAGGAGCGGGCGCTCGAGTACGTCGAACGAGTTCAAGAAGATGCTCCCGCGGAGGAAACCACCGAGGAAATCTGGACCGTTCGAGGAAGCCGACGAATTAACGATCGGGTCGCCGATCTCCTGTCGAACGCCGACGAACGAATCGTCTTCGCCGCCCGCCTCCCCAGTCTGCTCGATTCGTCGATCGAACAGGTCCTCGAAGAGCGTGCGACCGACGGCGTGTCGGTAACCGTGTTCAGCAGCTCGGAACCCGTTCGCGATCGACTCGAGGGCCGCGAGAACGTTCGCGTTTACGAGCCAACGGAGCCCCGAGCGGACGACGAACGCTCCGGGCGAATCGCGGTCGTCGACGACAGCAGTATCCTCCTGAGCGTCGTCGACGACGGCGGCAGCGAAACGGCGATCTGGAGCGTCGAATCGCTGTTCGCGTCCGTCCTTATTCAGTTGATCGAAGCGAACGAGGAGACACTCGAGCGAGCAGCCTGAACTCCGTCGCGTTTGAAGGCGATTCGAGGCCAACTAGAAGGACACGTTCCGTCTGTTCGGGGCTGTTCACCGTTTTTCGACGATGGTTCCAGTAGATGAGTTAGATAGATACAATATAATTAACGAACAATTCAACAAACCTGAATATTGTCTCAATCGGAATCGTTATTCAAGCCGGTTGTCACCATCCTGAGTATGGGGAAGAACCTCTCACGCCGGGATCTCATCCGGCGCGGCAGTACAGGCATTACAGCTGTGGGAATCGCCGGATTGGCCGGCTGCACTGGAAGCGTTCCATTTATTGGAGACGATTACGACAGCGCTCCGATCGGCAACTGGCTCGTCGACCCGACGTTCGAGGATATCCTCGACACGAGCCAGTACGAGGCCCAAGTCGAAGAGTTCGCGTTTTCGGAGGCGACGCGCTCCGGGGTGGGTTTCGAGAGCGCGGTTCCCGAGGCAATTTTCGACAGCGCGGACGAACTCGACGATTACGGACAACTCGAGGGCGGATCGGTCTCTCAGCTCCGGTCTCGAGTGGGCACGCCCGCATCGGAGATCGACTGGCAACTCTCACAGTCGATTACGTGGGAGTGGGAGTTTACCCACACACAGTTCAGCCAGTCCGTCGTGGAAGAACAGTCCACCACCGACGTCATCATCGATGTGATCGGTGGCTCGTTCGACCCAGACGAAATCGAAGACACCCTCGAGAGTTGGGCCGAGGACGATCTCTCGGATGAGGGTCAGTACGAAGGGTTTGATTTCTACGAGGTAGCCAACTCGGTGTACGGTGTTAACAACGAATCGATCGTCCAGATCACGTCTAATCAGGAAAATCTCGGAATCCTCGAACACGACGAGGACGGTATCGATCTCCTCGAGTTGCTCGAGATCGCGATCGACGCGAACGTCGAAGGCGCTGATCGGCTCGCTGACGACGACGAGGCCAACACCCTCCTGTCGCAATTCGATCAATCCCACGTCAATTCCGGGAACCTGTTCGACATCGATGATTCCGAAGAGACGGAGGACGAAGATGAAGACGAGGACAACGACTGGGACACCGGACTGCGTGGCGTCGCGAACGCCGAGGCGATCGACGGGCAGACGACGGACGTTTCCATCGTCTACCTATTCGAGTCGGAGCGATACGCCGTCGCGAACGACGTCGAAGAATACGTCCACCGGAACCGAGACATCGACGACGGCTTCGCAACGCTCGAGGACTACTCGGTCGAAGAAGACGGTCGAACGGTAACCGTAAGCGGCACCGTCCAGACCCAGGCGTACTTTTAACGGAAACAACGGAGGGCCCCACGGGTTACCACCCGTGATCGTTTACGCGGACTGAGCGACGAATTCCGACAGGAGACACCATCGAATCGCGATCGAAAATTTCGTTCTAGAAGATACTGAACAGATCGAGAATCCGTTCGATGTAGCTGTCGTACGTTCCTTCTGTCTCATCGTCTTCCTCGGAGTTCGTCCGTTCGCCGCCGGAACGGCCCATAGCGCAGCAACAATTGGCAAATATATAACTCTTCTTCCAGACTGGTATGATTCGCCCGTCAAAGAACCCGTCTCCTCTCGATTTCGTTCGCAATCAGTTACCGAGTCGGTCTGTATCTGGGAAACAGCCGGATCGAACACCCTCCGGAGAGGGTGGCCGGCGCTCACAGGGCGAAACGACCGGGGCCGCTCGACCGGCCCCGTCGGTTCCGGACAGTTCTCGCTATCGGCGTGGACAGCGTGATCGACGGCTGATCACGGGTGTCCACACTATCACCACCACGAACTCGCACCTATATATACACCGGCTGCGACCACGTCAGGGTGTGGTCAACATTTGCGGGTGTGTCACTACGAGTTCTGTATGGTGACCGATCCGATACTACCGCGAGACTAGCGTGATCTCTGATACGTTCGTTCGAAAATCGAATCGCGGAGGAGGCCCGGAAAAACCGGCCACTGGGGCGTTCTCCGTGTGTACGATCAGCCTTCTCAGTTCCGAATAATCTCGCCTCGAGGTTGATTCAGTTGCTCCCCCGCGAGCACGCGGTTCGCTCGGCGGAGTCGCTCGGAAAGAGCCTGGTGAGAGATGTTTAACTCTCGGGCGAGTTCCTCGAGCGAGATCTCTCGCGGGACATCGTAGTACCCCTGCTGGTAGGCCTCGGCGATCGCCTCGCGCTGTGGTTCTGTTAGTGCGGCGGTCGCCTCGAGATCGGCGTTCCGACCGGCTTCGACCATCCGCCGAACGTCGACGACGACATCGTGGCGTTCGATGGCTTCCATCGCGCTCGAAAGGCTCTCTCGTCGCGGAAAGAGCAGTCTGAGCGTCCACTGGCCGTCCGAAACTTGCGCATCGAGTATCGAGCCGTCGTGTTCGAAGACGCAGTGACACCGATCGGCGACCGCCGAATCGTACTCGAGGCGGTAGAGCCATTCCGCGCCGTCGGAACTGGTCAGCAGCTGGCGGAAGCTGGTTACCGTCGGATCGTTCGTCAGTGCGGTCTCTAACTCGTCGCGTTCGGTGTTCGAGAACCACACGAGCGGCATCGTTCGCTGCCCTTCTCCGACGACACTCTCGACTCGGAGCTCGAGATCTGGATTCGACTGACACGTCTCAGCGAGCGCGAAGTCAGCCGCCGTGATCGTGATTTCTGCGATCGTTGTCATTGATTTTCACCGCCGGATGTGCCTTTCGAGTCCGATTGGGTGCTCATACTACTGACGTGGTCGGTGTGGGACTCGAATCGTATCATGGGTAGTGTAGTTGATCCCGCCGTCGGGACGACCGAGCGCCGTGACCGTCGAAGGTGTCCCGTCCTGCTGGATCGAACTGATGCGAACGAACAGCGCCAAGCCGGTTGATGAGCGGGCTTGGGTGCTCCGGTCGTTTAAGACAGCATGTGAACGAATTTGAGGGTATAGTTTAGGAACTGGTTACCGACGCCGAAATTGGACACGTTTAGGAACTGGTTACCGATGCCGAATTGACACGTTTGTTCAGCCGTTGGCTCGTCTATTGCGTGGTGAGCGATTTCATACTCGTGATAAACTCGCACGTTGAGCATCTCTGGAGGTGGGATTCGGCTGTTATCATACACGCACATCTGCTCGGATCGAGCCGAACCGTTTTGCGTGTGTGCGTCGAGGAGGTCCTATGGCCACGACGGTCCTGAAGACGGCGGTATTTTCGGTCCTCGTTCCAGGAACGGTAGCGGGGGTCATCCCTCGAGTACTGGCTCG
The DNA here is from genome assembly GCF_055379965.1 of Halostagnicola alkaliphila. Classification (NCBI taxonomy): domain Archaea; kingdom Methanobacteriati; phylum Methanobacteriota; class Halobacteria; order Halobacteriales; family Natrialbaceae; genus Halostagnicola; species Halostagnicola alkaliphila. The sequence continues at coordinate 2,434,060 of NZ_AP043826.1, forward strand.
ATACGATCGCCGGTCACCGATTTTCGATCGCCCGAGCGTGCGAACGGTCGGCTCCGCGTTGTTCGTCTCCGGACTAGCGCTGTACCTGCACACAGCGGGGCGATTCGTGACCGAGGGAGGAGGGACGCCGTCGCCGAGCGACGAACCGCCGGAACTCGTCACGGGCGGTGTTTACGCGCACTCACGCAATCCGATGTACCTCGCTGTCGTCCTGGCTATCGGCGGTCAGGCCATTCGATACAAATCGCTTCACGTCCTCTGGTGGGGGGTCGTCTGCTGGCTCGGGTTTCATCGTCGCGTTCTCGAGTACGAAGAGCCACACCTCGCGGACAAACACGGCGAGGCCTACGAGGAGTACTGCGAGCGCGTTCCTCGATGGTTCCCCGGGCCGTCTGGGTTGGCCGGATCGACCCCAATTACGGGTCGAAATCCCGCTCTCGAGACGCCGTCCTCGGGAACCGAATCCGAAGGCGAGTGAGTACGCGTGACGGAACGAGAACCCGTCGAGCGGATCGTTTCGACCGCCCTCGGGACGGCCGTTCGTCGCCGTTGCCGGCCGTCTACCGGTTCGGTCGCGGAAACGTCTCTGCTCGACCTCGAGGGGCCTCCTCACCAAGCGGTTTGTAAGATCGGCGGCGCGAGCGTCTGGACCGGCGACGTGATCGAACCGTTCGTCGTGCGGGCGATCGGGGAGCGGACCGAGATTCCGGTTCCATCGGTGCTCGCTTCAGGGTCGATTCGCTCCAAACCCGGTACAGGACACCCAGCCCGCTCGAAAGCCGGTACCGATCCGCTGTCCCGGTGGGCGCTGTACGAATTTCGAACGGGCGAAAATCCTGCCCCGTGGTACGCTCGGTGTGATCGGGGCGTTCGCCGTCGGATCGTCGCCGATGCCGGAGCGATGCTCGGGCGGTTACACGCGGCCGTCCGATTCGATCGACGTGGCGGCCTCGAGCGCGTTTCCGAGACATCCGAACGTGGCGGTGATGAGCGTGAGCGAGTTGGTTCGGCGCTTCGAGTGTGTTCTCCGGATCCTCCGCACGCGATGGGTGCGGTTTCGGCGTGGCAATCGGTATTCCCCGAGTCGGTTTCCGAATTACTCCCCGGATCAGTTTCCGAATCGCTTCCCGCTTCGATTCCCCGAGCCAATGCGTCCGCGAACGTCCTGTCTCACGGCGATTTTCACCCCGGAAACCTTCTCGTAACCGAGACGGGGACGATCACGACCGTTCTCGACTGGGGCAACGCACACGTCACTCGCGGGGAGTACGCTGTCGCTCGAGCCGAAGCTCGTTTCATCGACCGATTTCGGTTCGCACGCGACGAACGGAACCGTCTCCGCAAACTCTTTCGACGGCGCTACGCGGAGTACGCCCCCCTCGAGTCCGAGTACCGCCGTCGTGCACCGTTGTACAAAAGTCTCTGGCTCGCACAATCCGTCGCAAACGTGATTCACATCGCGGGTTCGCGTCGCGGCCGGGTTCAACTCGAGCGCCAACTTCGGTCGTTGGCTTCGTCGAGATCGCGATGACCGACCCACCGGGAGGCGACGTGACGAAGAACGACACCCTCGAGGGAGACTGCAGTGCCCGCGAACGAAATCCCGCACTGTATCTTCCCCATAACAATCGAACGACGCCTCGTCGGGGCCGACAGGAATGGCCGTCGAACAAGCGGTGGGTATTCGAGACGCAGAGAACGAGGCGTTCACCAGCGCCGTGGTGGGCGCGCTCGTCGCGGGAGCCGCTTTCGGGCTGTTGTTACACGAAACGGGACGGATGGGGTCCGTCGCGGCTCTCTACGGACAGGACGGCGTCCACGTCGGATGGCTGATTCACACTACCCACAGTATCTTCGCCGGCATCTTCTTTCTCGGCGTAATAACCCTGCTGAGTACGACCGCGGTTCCCGGGAGTGGGGTGCTCGAGCGACACCTCGGCTTTCCGGTCGTCACCGCGCTGGCCGGAGTGGTGTACGGGCTCGTCCTCTGGGGCCTTTTCGTCGCGACCCTGATGCCGCTGTGGGGCTTTGCCGTCGGCCTCGAGCGGCCGTTCCCGTACGTTCACCAACCGAGTCTCGTCGGGTTATTGATTTTCGGGGGAGTACTCGGCGTCGTCTACGGCGTTCTCTTTCGGCTATTGACCCGGTTTGCCGGATTAGTGTAAACTACCTGACTAGTGAGTGATACCCTACCGCACCCCGGCGATGACCGGCGCGCCGGTCCGTTTCCGAACCGATCGTTGCAGTTCCACCGTCGATTATTGCGGTCCGTTCAAACTCGCCCCAACCGACTGAGATATACAACGTGGCGTGTTATCTTTCGACATAAACTATGACCGCTCGACCATCGATCGGCGAGGACGCCACGACCGTCGAGTGCGTTTCGGGCTGTCCCCACTACGAATCGGTCCGGGGAACCTGTACGCACGAGAAGGCACAATCGCTTGTCACGTATTTTCTGACTAATCCTGGCAAACCTGTCCGATATATAATGAATGGCGGGCGGAACAAACGAGTCTTTTCGAGGATCGTCTCGAGTCGGCGTAGTAATCGATTCCGTTGTAGCTTACTAATTGCCGTTAGACCCTAGCTATACTTGTGCTCTCACGTAGACATCTGCAAGCTGGGTACTGAATCATCGCCGCAATTTACCCCTTCATTTCCTATTTGAAGATACCAAATTAGATCGAAACAACATTTGAAATAGACATCTTCGCGCTGTAGCGTTCAGGTAGGTATTAGTGAACACGCTGTATGAACTCTATTCACACACCAACAACGTTTGTTGGGGGCGAGAAATGAGCAAATCGGTGCAAAACACAGGAACGGAACCAGGGGAACAGCAACAACCGTATCCACGAGCAATCGTCCACAAACAAATACTCGATGCAGCCCGCTCGGATCCAGACGCGTCGATCGACGGCCTCGCTTCGAGCGTGAGCGGCGCATCACCATCACTCGTCGAACAGGTCATCGACGAGTACGGAGATCCTGCGACAGCCGAACCGACACCCGAAACAGCCACGTCGAATGCTGCGGACCGAACGGAGCCACCTGTCGAACCCATGGATAGCCCAGATCCCGAGACGGAGGGAGCGACCGAACCAGCGCACCTGAGCGAAAAGCAAGCGGAAACGCTCCGCGCGATCCGAAAAACCCCCGAGGCGACCCAACGGGATCTGGGCGAGCGCCTGGGTGTCACCAGTGCGACAATTAACCAACGAGTGAACGCCATCGACGGATTCGAGTGGACGAACAGAGAGCGCTTCGTTGCCCGACTGTTCGACGACGAGACAGCGTCTATGACACGAAACCAACCAGAAGAGCCGTCTGCCAATGCGAACGCCGAGAACGGAGCCGACTCGAGCGAGACGACGACCGAGGCTCTCGCGGAGACATCGTCGGACGCCGAGAACGGAACCGACTCGAGCGGGACAAACGATCGCTCGAGTGCAAAGCCTCGGCCGGACGGTGAGGAGGGCCGACCGAACGGTAACGAGGCTCGAGCGGACGGTAACGGAATCTCGTCGAACGGATCGTCGGACGACTCGTCGATCGAACCAGCCGTGGACTCGTCGACCGAAACGCAGGCGACAGAGCAGACTCACGCGAGTCCCGACGAAACCGTGGCGATGAGTACGGACGATGTGGGTACACCGCCCGAAGCGGAGCCAGGTGATCGGTCACCGCTCCGCAGTCGTCTCGAGGCACTCACCGAAACGATCGATCGGCTCGACCAACGACTCGAGAACGACACCGACCGTCACCACCGACCGCTCGAGGACCCTGAACTCGTCCACAAAGTCGTTCACGCCTGTCTCAGTTCCGAGCAAATCACCGAGGAAGAGGAACTACAGATTCTCGAGTCGCTGCTGGCCGGCGACCGACCGACGGCGACCGGTCCCGAGTAGCGGTCTCCGTTTGATCGGTTGACACCCGATCCGAGTTGCGGTCCCAACTGTCTTGCTTTTGGCGTTCGAACGGACCGGTATGGGCGAGGACGACGGAGAGACGGTGACGGTCGACGAACTCATCGAGTACTGTCGGACACAGGCGGGACTCCTCTCCGGAGCCGTCGAAACGATGGGAGCGGAAGCCGACGAGTTGCTCGACGAGATCGACGACGAAATGGCGGCAATTCGTCGGCGACTGGAGAACCAATCGGACGCCGTCACGGAACCCGAATCGCCGTCCTCGACGGCGGCCCCCAGCGGTCGGGATCGAAATCTGGACATCGCGGCTATCGAAGAACTGGAAGCGAACCTCGAGGAAAAGCAGACGATCGTCGAAGCCAAGCAAGTACGGATGGAGGCGTTTCAAGAACTCGCGTCGGCTTACACCGACATCGCCACGGAGCTACAGCGAGACGTCGACGACGGCCAGGCGGCGCTCGAGCAGGTGGTCCAGTTCGAGGCCGATCACGACGCGCCGGCGTACTTTCCGGACCGACAGACGCTCCTCGAGGCCGCCGTCTCCGAACCGGAATCCGACGAGCAGGCGTGACGTTCGGTTTCGAAACGTTTTCTCCCCACCGTTCTCGACGGCGCTATCTCACTCTCCTCGAAACCTGATACTCGAGGAACTCCGCTTTTAGGCAGCATCGACGGTGCCGTCGGGCCGAACTGTAACGACCGGCACCGGAGCCGTTCGAACGACCTTGTTCGTGACGCTCCCGACGACCATCCGTTCGATGCCGCTTCGACCGGCGGTCCCGATAACGATCATCTCGGCGTCGGCCTCCTCCGCGTAGTCGGCTATTTCCCTGGCCGGCGTTCCCGTTCGGACGACCTCCTCCGCCTCGAGGCCCTCCGCTCGAGCGAGTTCCGCGAGATCGGTCGCCCACTGCGTTGCGATATCCGTGACGTCGTCTTTCGTCTTTGGCGGTCCGCCGCCGATCGAGGAGATCTGCGAGAGGGCTACGTCTCCGACGGACAAGGCGTGGACGGTGGCGTCCATTTTTGTGGCGATTCCGAAGCCGACTTCGGCTGCGGACTCAGCGTACTCGCTCCCATCCGTTGGGATAACTATCGTATTACTCATCGTTTGTATCCTAATACTGCTGTTTGTCTGGTGTTCGTATAGTTTTTGCTACTAGCGTAGTTCTTTCGTCCTCGAGAGCCGTTCGTTCGTCTCGCACGCAGTCTCGATACCCGAGTCGGGTCCAGTTCCGCTACGGTGGATCAATACCACATCGAGACCTACGAACGGCTCGTCTCAGAGACGAAACGGCACCGTTCGGACCGCTTTCCCACCGAAAGTGACAACACACATTCTGGAAGGAGAAATTTTACAGGTGGAACCGATAACTGTACGCTACCTGTATTCGTCCATGACTCTCTTTTCAGACACCATCTCCGTCCTGCACGTCGATGACGACTCCTCGTTCTGTGATCTGGTTGCGACGTTTTTAGAGCGCACGGATCCCCAGTTGAGCGTTCAGACGACCACCAGCACGACGGACGGACTCGAAATGCTGTCGGAGAACGACATCGACTGCGTCGTGTCCGATTACGACATGCCGGATCTGAACGGAATCGAGTTTCTCGAGCAGGTTCGAGCCCAGCATCCGGAGCTACCGTTTATCTTGTACACGGGGAAGGGGAGCGAAGAAATCGCGAGCGAGGCGATCTCCGCGGGCGTCACGGACTACCTACAGAAGGAAGGTGGGAGCGGTCAGTACGTCGTCTTGGCTAACAGAATTCGAAACGCTGTCGAGCAGTACTACACGAGGCAGTCGGCCAGGGCGACCAAAGAGAAATTCGCTCGAATCGTCGAGAAGACCGACGAACTCCTCTACATGTTTTCCGCCGATTGGACCGAGCTCCTGTTCATGAACTCGGCGTACGAGGACGGCTGGGGCGGTTCCATCAAGAAACTCAACGACGATCCGCAGGCGTTCTTCGAGCACATCCAGCCAGCGGACCACGAACGAGTCCGGCGATTCATGGAGACGCTCTCCGGGGGAGCCCGTGCCGACATCGCGTACCAAATCGTCCTCGAGGACGGCACGAAACGCTGGATGCGAGAGGAGGCGACCCCCATCGTCGATTCCACCGGCGAAGTCTCCCGGATCGTCGGAGTCATCCGAGATGTTACGTCTCACAAGGAACGCGAGGAGAAACTCCGCTCGAGCAAGGCGCGACTCGAGGCGTTATTCGAAAACTCGCCGGATCTCATCGCGGTCCACGACGCTGACGGCATAATACGGGACGTCAATCAGCGATTCTGCGACGAGTTGGGATACGCGGCGGACGAACTCGTCGGAAAGACCGTTTGGGACACCGATACGACCGTCGACCGGGACGAGGCGAAAGCGTTCTGGGAGGATCTCGCGACGAATTCGCCACGGCGGTTCGAAGGCATTCTGGAACGAAAAGACGGCTCGACGTTCCCGGTCGAGATTCACCTGACGCGGCTCGACCTCGACGGGGAGGATCGATTCGTCGCGATCGATCGCGAGATCACCGAACAAAAACGACGGGAAGCCGACCTCCTCCAGCAGAACGAACGCCTAAATCGATTCGCGAGCGCCGTCTCTCACGACCTTCGAAACCCGTTACAGATCGCACAGGGTCACCTAGCGCTACTCGACGGTGAAACCGAGAGCGAACACCTCGAGGACATCGAGAACGCACTCGATCGGATGGAAGCCTTGACCGACGACCTCCTCGCGCTCGCCCAGCAGGGATCGACTGCGATCTCCCCCGACCTCGTCGAGTTAGAACCCCTTCTCGAGCGCTGTTGGAGTGGCGTCGAGACGGAAGCCGCCACGCTGACGGTCGAAACTGACCGGATCGTTCACGCCGACGAAGATCGGCTTCGACAGGTGTTCGAGAATCTGTTCGCCAACGCCGTCGAACACGCCGGAGCATCCGTCGCCGTCACCGTCGGAGAGACCGAAACCGGATTCTTCGTCAGGGACGACGGGCCCGGGATTCCCTCGGACCGACGAGAGAACGTCTTCGAACCGGGATACTCGACCGCGACCGACGGAACGGGGTTCGGCTTACAGATCGTCGAACAGATCGTCGCCGCCCACGGTTGGGAGATCACCGTCGCTGCCGGACCGACCGGTGGAGCACAGTTCGAAATCTCGAACGTCGAAAAGGCGGCCGATCGCGACCCGGCATAAGCAGCCACTGTCGTCTACCCCGATGCGGATCTCCTCCCGGAACGCGGTAGCAGTTTCTCCGACGATCCGTGGTACCGATTCGGGTGGCCGGTAGAGTTATGACGTTACCATTGAAAATGGCTGATAGCCTCCAATGAGCGAGTACAGTCTGTCAACTACTGATTTGACCGGCCGATCCGAGCCGATACGAGTGTTACACGTCGACGACGACGAGGCACTGGTAGACCTCGCCGCGACCTTCCTCGAGCGAGAAAGCGAACTGATCGAGGTAACGACCGAAACGTCCGTCGAAGATGCGATCGGGGTTCTCGAGAGCCAGCCGATCGATTGCGTGATCAGCGACTACGAGATGCCGGGCTACGACGGGCTGGAATTTTTGGAATTCGCCCGGAAAGACTCCCCCGATCTCCCGTTTATTCTGTTCACTGGGAAGGGCGACGACACCATTAAAACCGATGCACTTCGTGCGGGCGTGACCGAATACTACCGCAAAGGCACCGACACCGAGCAGTACGCTGCACTGGCACAGCGTATCACGGAAGCGGTAGCCGGCTGACATGCGTTCCGGCGGCCCGAACGGGCAGGCGTCGACGGTATCGATTCCCCTCGAGCGACGCATCTGTCTGCCTCGAGCGACGCATCTGTCTGGAACCAGTAACGAATCTCCAAGCGGACAGGGCGATCGGCGTCGGATCTCGAGCGGGATCGGGGCTGGACCTGTTTGACCTACCGTGCCGGGTCTCGTTGTATTCGGCGGTTGTTCTGTTAGTTGAACGGGAGTCGAGATCTGTTCGATAGAAACACTGATCTGGTTGGATGACAGCATGTACGTACGAACTTCTAGTTTATCGATAATGTCACGGAAACGTAAGCGATCTCGAGGCGGGAGGGGGGCGATAAGCCGCCGCTCCGTCCTGGCGATGCTTACTACCAGCGGGGTCGGTCTCGGAGCGATCCACGCAAGCGGGGCATTCGATGTTGTACAGGCGTCTCGTCGATTCGATCTCGGCATCTCGAACGATTACGAGGCGCTACTGACGATCGAACCCAATACGAATATCTCGGGCGAATCCGGCGAGGAGGTCGAACTCGCAACGATCACAAACGAGTTCCCGGAGGAACTCTCCTCGCTCGAGATAACGACGGCGAGCGGGGGTCCGCTCACGCTCGAGAGCTCCGGTCAACCGACGACGCTCTCGTCCGGCGAACAGGCGCAAATTTTCGGGGAGCTGTCGTGCTCGAGCGAGTTGGGCGAACACGTCACCGTACAGATCATCGCCGACGGCCCCGACAATCGCGTCGAACTAGCGCGGGATATCGATATTCACTGCGAACCGGCCGACGAGACGTGCGTCGACGAGTACACCAACCCGACGACGCTCCACGGCGACACGAGCTGTGACGTCGTGATGGAGACGATGAACGCGCATCTGACGATCAATCCGAACACGACTGTTTCGGGAGACGTGTATATAGAGGGGGCACAGTCTGGGTCGCTTGGCATGAGCAATAGTACAATCGATGGCGGTGTCTCCCTTGTCGTCCCCGCAACCAACGGTATCATCGATCTACGGAATAGTACGATCAACGGCGATGTCACAATCGATGCTGGATCCGATGGGACACTGGATATGAACAACAGTACGATCAACGGCAATGTCGCTATCGATGCCGGTGTCAACGGGAACCTCTCACTCAGGAACAGTACGATTGACGGCGACGCCAGTATCGATGCCGGATCCAGTACGAACGTGAGCATAACTCCCCCGAGCACGATCACGGGCGACTCCCCCGAGTCGTAAACGCATTCGGGGCACTCTCTAAAATTCGATATCGGCGCTTCACAGCAGCCGTTCGCAGGGGTTGTTTCTTTGACTCCCGATTCGCGGTGCTACACCGACATATGCCGTACTGGCGACGCTTGAAGCGTCTTTACCGCGGAACCTCGATACCCTCGAACTCGAATCTGGCACCGCCGTCGGTTCCATCGGTGATTCGAACCCTCCAGCCGTGGGCCTCGGCGACCTGTTCGACGATGGCCAGTCCGAATCCGGAGCCGCCGCCGCCCGTATACCCGAGCTCGAAGACCCGTTCGCGCTGCTCGTCGGGAATCCCCTGGCCGTCGTCTTCGATGTAATAGCCGCCCGCAGTCTCGCCGACGCGGACCGTTACGTCGGACCCGCCGTGTTCGATGGCGTTCCGAAAGACGTTCTCGAAGACGTGGTGAAGCCGTCCCCTATCGGCGCGGATCTCCGTGTCGGTCTCGACGGTCAGTGTCGCGTCGGCAGTCGAGACGGTCCGCCAGCACTCCCGCGCTATCGACTCGAGGCTCACCGTCGACTTTTCCTCGACGAGTGACCCCTCCGCGGTGAGCGTCAGCGTATCCTCGATGATCCGCTCCATGCGAGTGACCATCTCCGTGGCAGTCTCTACGTGGGGCGACTCACACTCCTCGCTCGCGAGTTCGAGCGAGCCATCGAGAACGTTCAACGGATTTCTGAGATCGTGCGAGACGATCCGCGTGAACTGCTCGAGTCGCTCGTTTTGGTGCTGGAGCTGTTGTTCGCGATCGAGGCGATCCAACGCGCTGATGGTGTGACTGATCAACAGCTCCGCCAACTCCAGGTCGGTCTCGTCGAACAGTCCGGGCTCCTCGGCGACGGCCTGGAAGACGCCGAAGGTGTCGATCGGGATGCTGATTCCCGAGCGAAACGGTCCCTGGGGGTTGGCTTCCGGAATTTCGGTGACGTCCTCGATTAGCTGCGAGTCGCCGGTGCGATACGTTTTGCCGGCGATGCCCTCCTCGATCGACATCGACGCCGTCTCGGCCTGGGCGATGTTTTCGGAAAGGGCCGCTTTCGTCAGTTGGCCGTTTTCTTCGGCGTCGATCACGCTCAAGTCGAAGTTGAGAATCTTCTCGCTGGCGTCGATGGTCCGCTCGCAGATCCCCGTCACCGTCTCGATGGAATTGAGATCGACCGCGACGTCGTTGAGCGCCTGGAGCGCCTTCTCTCGCTCCTTGTGTTCGGTGATATCGCGGACGAAGCCGACAGTGCGTTCGACCGTGTCATCGTCGGCGAACACGGGTTTGGCCTCCGCCCAGACCCAGCGGGATTCGTCCACGGTTTCGGTCACGCGAAATTCGATATCGATCGAGTGGCCCGCAGACAGTCGGTCCATCGCGTCTTTCACTCGGTCTCGGTCCGTCGGGTGGATCGCCTCGAGAAAGCGTCGGGGAGTTTCTCGAAACTGTTCGGGCGAAAAGCCGAACAGGTCTTCGACGGCATCGGAGACGAAGAGTAGTTCCCGCCAGTCGTTGGAATACATCCAGAGCAGATCGTTCGACTTCTCGGCGAGTTCTCGCAGTTGGATCTCGGAGCGCTCTACCGTTCGTTTGGTGCGATAGGCCTCGACGCCATTGTGGATCTGGGTCGCCAACTGCGAAAACTGTTCGACGCTCCCCTTCGGGAGATAATCGGTGACGCCAGCTGCGATCGCATCGCTCGCGACCTTCTCGTTCCCGGTCCCGGTGAAGAGGATAAACGGAAGATCTCCGTACTCCCGTCGAACCGTCTCGAGAAAGTCCAGTCCGTCCCGATCGGACAGCTCGTACTCGCTGACGATACAATCGATACCGGAATCGTTCGCCTCGAGGACGGTTACGGCGTCTTCGACGGTCGTTTCGGTGCTGACCTCCATTTGATCTCCCTCGCGCTCGAGATGCGTCGCTGTCAGATCCGCGAATGACGGATCGTCGTCGACGGAGAGAACACGGACCTGAGTCATCATTGTACTAGTATATGTATTCCTGAATAACGCTTTGGGTTATGGATATTTTGTCGATCGACGCGAAATTGTTATCCGTTCACCTCACACGATTCACTTCGATTACTGGTCACTCAGAAACCGAGCTGATTTTGCAAAAACCTCCTCAAAGAGGTTCTCGGGAAGAATTACTCCATCGGAATCGACGTGATCTCTCCGCCAGTTTGTCCCAATCGACTGTGACTCGTCTTTCCAGCGTGTGCCGTGGACGATATGGACTAGTACTGATAGAATACGATAATTATCGGATACATCGAACGGATGCGGGCACTTGTTGGTGCTCCCAATCGGCCCATCGCGAACGTGCGATAGGCCTCGATCAACTCCGATCGCATGCCATTCGGGGGCAGTTCGACGAAGGATCCACACCAGCCCTTTTCAGGTGCACTACGGGAACGAGTCGTTCCGGAGCTACCGGTGACGAACGTAGACGACTCCGGCGGAACGAACCCTCGAGACGACCGTCGCCCGTGCGGACACGGTCGCCGAATCTGCTCACCGCCTTCCGCGTCGTGACGACTCGCGCTCACCAACGGATGACAGCGCGTCTATCGGCCCTGGGCCAGGGGAAGCCACCCGACGATCGTCCAAGTTCCCGCCGATCCAGAAGCGTTCCGGAGTCGCCCTCGGAGCTGATCGCCGGCAGTTCAGGATCGCGTGGGCTATCAGGTTCGGATTCTCGCCTCATTTGTCCCGGATTGTTTCAGCCGGGAACACGGCGTTACTCACCACCAGCCCGTCGGTTGGCCGGGATAAAACGGGGTAGCCACGTGCGTTCGCGAGCGAAACCGTGCCGTTCGTCAGAACATTCCGGATCGTCCCCGACGAGCCCCTCGTCGGAGAGAAGTACGAGCGTTCTCCGTTTCAAGGGGTCCAAACACCGCGACTGCGCGGATATCCCGAGCCGACAATACGTGTCCGTTTCTCACTGTAGTATCCGAGTTCTCTCGAGTGCTCGCTGACGGCCGAAAAGGTGATAACACAACATCAAATTTGATCGACGGGAATACAACAGGTGTTATATACGTTCCGTCTGATCTCTGAAACGCATGCTGACTGGATGGCGCTATCGAGTCGTCAGTGCTGTCGGAGTGGTCGGTTTGACCGTCGCCGCCGTGTTCGTCGCAAACCATTCAGTCACCCAACAGTTCTTCACGAGCTACGTTCCCCTGTTCAATCGACTGGAAGTCCAGACGCTCGGCGGGGGCCTCTTTTTGTGGGCCGTCTTCCTCTGTTCGGTCGTCATGCTGGGGTGTCTGATCCCGCTTTACAAGCCCCGGCCGCGTCGCGTCCTCGATACGATCCTTTTGACCCAAAAACGAGTGGTTACCGGCGGTCTCGCCATCGCCGCCTTCGGCTTTTTCAAGTGGTCCCATCGCCTGCCTCGAGCGACCCTCGTGATGGTCGTCGGCACGCTGTCGATCGCGATGCCGCTGTGGTTCATCTGGATGCGTCGCAGGCCGACCGGCGATCCGGGTCGGACGCTGATCGTCGGCGACGATCCGGACCAGATCCAACAGATCACGCCGCAGGTAGACGGCCCCGTCTTGGGCTATCTCTGTCCCACGAACGTGCTCCCATCGACGCCGTCCAGTCCGTCCGACGTCATCGAAGCCGTCCCCGACGGCGGCGTCCAGACGGGCGAGAACATCGTTCTCGAGTACGACGGACGCGCCGACTTGAAGCGACTCGGCGGGCTCTCGAGGATCGAAGATATCCTCGTCGAGTACGACGTCGATACCGTCGTGTTGGCGTTTCACCAGCCCGACCGCGCCGAGTTCTTCGGCGCGCTCGACGCGTGTTTCGAACACGGCGTGGACGCGAAGGTCCACCGCGAGTACGCCGACAGCGTGCTCGTTTCGGAGAACGAACTCGGGGAGCTCGTCGATATCGACCTCGAGCCGTGGGATCCGCTCGAGCTTCTCTTCAAACGGGTGTTCGACGTGGCGTTCGCCCTCGTCGGAATGATCGTCTTCGCCCCGCTGATGGCCCTGATCGCGCTGGCGATCAAACTCGACAGTCCGGGTCCGGCGTTGTACAGCCAGGAACGGACCGCGGGCTTCGGCGAGACCTTCACCGTCTCGAAGTTCCGGACCATGGTTCCGGAAGGCGAGTCCGCGACACCGTCCGAGGACGGGGAGAACGACCGCATCACTCGAGTCGGACGCGTCCTCCGGAAAACGCACCTGGACGAACTCCCGCAGCTGATGGCGATCCTGCTGGGTCGGATGAGCGTCGTCGGCCCGCGAGCGGCCTGGACCGACGAAGAGCAGGTCCTCGAGCGCGAGACGACCGCCTGGCGAAAGCGCTGGTTCGTCAAACCGGGCCTGACCGGACTCGCCCAGATCAACGACGCGAACAGCACCGTCCCCGACGCCAAACTGCGCTACGATCTCGAGTACATCCGCCGACAGTCGTTCTGGTTCGACCTGAAAATCGTGTTACGGCAGGTGTGGAAGGCGTCTCGAGATACCTGGGAGACAATCGTGAACTGACAGCGGTGTACTCGAGTGTGGTTCTCTCGTTGGGTATCGCCCGCTCGAGTCTCTGGGGTGGTGTAATCGGATGGAGTTCTCGAGGGAGTGATACGGAGTTCTCGAGGAAACGGAGAAGAAAGACGACCAAGCTGTTGGTCAACAGTACTGAATACTGTGGTCATCTGCCGAACGATGCTCGAGATGTGCATCGAGTACCCAGATAGCCAGCGCCCGATTTCCAGATCCCCTCTTCATTTCGACTGTTCAACTGTTGAATGCAGCAGTTATCCTTACTAAGAATGCATACGTTAGTGCATCCGTGAGCACTTCGATCCGACTCTCGGACGAGGCGAAGTCTCACTTGGATATCCTCAAGCGGGAGGATGAGAGTTATGACGACGTAATCATCCGACTCACGTCGGCTACCAAGTGGAGCGGGTTCGGAATCGCATCGGGAGATCCTGCGGAGTCTCGAAACGGAATGGATGCAATCCGAGAGGGAATGCGTGGACGGATGGATCAACACGTCGAGGAGATAGATCAGTGACGCTGATCGTACTCGACAATACTCTTTTGAGAGACTATCCTTGTTGCCGGGATTCGGGATTTAACTGTGAAACGGCAGTTCAATATTCTTCGACGGAAGAGAAAGAAGGAACAAGAAAGCTCGGATCATGATAACAGCGGTGATGAAGAATAACATACGAGATTCTCAGCCGCTGTTAGGGAAGTCATTATCTGAAAAGACTCCGGCAGAGCCGTAGGAATATAGTCATAGAGGACAGTCTTCGAAGTAATGACCTCTCGTGTCTTCTACCACCATCCAGCCGACAAGCAGTTCTCGTTTGACTTTGTAAATCCGGATCTCGAAGCAATTGGGAAGCGAATAGTGAATTACGAGAGCCTGAAATCGGTCAAGGTCGAGGAATATGAGCTCGATCAGACGGTATACATCGTCTATACTGCCACAGGGGCGAGAGGTGATGCTGATGCTATCGAATACGACCTTGTGGATCAAATTTCGTCGATGAAGCCAGCTAACGACGTGATCGCTACTCGGTATGTGAACGTCTTCAAGACGGTTTTGAAAGAGAATTTCGAGGAGGAAGGAAAGCGGGTGAAAGCCTACAAAGAGATTGTTGCAGAGAATATCGAGCCTGCACTTGACCAAGTGGATTGGAATGGAACTGCGACTGAAGTCGCTGGTCGTCTCGCATCGAACCTCATTCTAACGCACGCGCTTCCAAACGCGAATCACCGAACAGCAATCGGGGTGTGTCAACTCTATCTCCGACGAATTGAACCCGAATTTTCGATGCCAAATACGGCACGCCAGATGGATGATGGTAACGAATATACATGGATGGAGTGGGTCAACGAGTACATCAAAGAGTCAAAACGGCTGCTAACAGTCCGTCGCAAAGGTGATCGGTTCGAACATTTAGCTGCATTTGGATGCGACGTACTTGAGCGAAAGCACGGTATCGAAATACACCTTGATGAGTACAATCTCTCACTTGCTCCGAGTGAAAGATGGCGTCAATATGCGGAAGAGCATGAAGAGCTCTGGATTCAATTTACAGAGGATGCTGTCCGCCGGAGCGGTCATCAAGAGCTAATCGACAAACTTGGACTCACGAAACACGAGTTTGCAGACGACCTCAAACAACTACAGTAACCGAATTCACTGTCTCTGAACCTAGGTGGTTGCGGAATCTCAAATATTCGAAGAGAATAGCTATATTATCAGTCCTGAAGACGTGCGACGATACGTCCTGTCTCCTCTACTTCTTCACTCTGGCTCATGTCGAGTTGTTCTTCCAACTCTCGGACCGATTCTTCCAGCGTCATGCCTGAAAGTGGGCCATTCAGACTGATAAGTGTACCGGCAATCAGCTTATATGCGGAGCAGGCGCAATACCACGTCGTTTACGGCGTGGATACGCGCCGTTACTTAGTGCGGCGTTCTACCGACATCGACAGGCCTGGATATTCCACCGCCATCAAACACTAACCTTTACAAGATGTTCGGCTATAAGTGATTATACAGACGTTTAGAATGCTGGAGGTCCACCGTACCCATCGAGCAAAAATCCGAAACCAGCAGCAGGTAGAGGACTCGCTTGACCGCCACGGGTGGAGCGCTAGCAAACTCTGGAACGTCGCCAACTATCACTCCCGAGACGTCTGGGAGGAGACGGGCGAGATTCCCGACCACGAGGAGTTGAAAGACGAGTTGAAGACCCATCCAAAGTACAAAGGACTACACAGTCAGTCCAGTCAGCGGGTTCTGGAGGAACTCGCTGAAGCCTTCAACTCGTGGTACTCTAGTGACGATGACAGGGACAATCCGCCCGGCTACCGCAAAAAAAACTACTACGACGACGAGGGCCGCCGAGTTCACGAAGAACACCCACGTTCCACCGTGACGTGGAAGCAAAACGGTATCCGCCACGACACAAAGAACAACCGTGTTCGCCTCTCAAAAGGAGCGAATCACAAGGAACACCCGAAAGCGTGGGAATACATCCTCGTCGAATACGAGACACGCCCTGGCGTCGAGGTTGAGAACCTACAACAAGTTCGCGCCATCTACGACAACGCAACGGAATGCTGGGAACTCCACCTCGTCTGTAAAGACGAAATCGAGACGCCTGACGCGCCCGGCAACGAGACAGCGGGTATCGACCTCGGCATCAGCAACTTCGCCGCCGTCGCCTACAGTACCGAGGAAGCAGACCTGTACCCCGGCAACCGCTTGAAACAAGACGGGTACTACTTCCCGAAAGAAATCGCCAACTGCGACAATTCTGGTGGCGACGAAGCCACGCGACTCCACCACAAGTGGTCGGAGCGCCGGACTCACTTCTTCCACAGTCTCGCCAAACACATCGTTCAGCGGTGTGTCGAGAAAGATGTTGGCCGCATCAACGTTGGAGATTTGGAGGGAGTCCGTGAAGGCGAAGATGGTGCGTCGAAAAACTGGGGTAAGCATGGCAACCTCGATCTCCACGGGTGGGCGTTCGACCGCTTCACCTCGATTCTCGAATACAAGGCGAAGGTCGAGGGCATCGAGGTCGTGGAAGTGTCCGAACGCGACACGAGCAAGACGTGTTGCGCCTGCGGGAGAGAAGACGGTAATCAGCGTGTTGAACGCGGTCTGTACGTGTGTGAGGATTGTGATGCGGCGTTCAATGCCGACGTGAACGGGGCGGAGAACATCCGTCTGGACCTGAACCAAAGTAACTCCGAGTCTTCGGCCAGTTTGGGCGAGGATAGGAGTACCGGCTGGTTGGCACAGCCCGGAGTCTACCTTCATGACTTGTCCCACGGATTCTCACCGCGGGAACAAGTGGTAGACTGCAAACCCTAATATCCCAATCCAGCGGTGCGGTGCCGTGGGATTCCTCCGCGTTCACGCGGAGGAGGATGTCAAAGATATTCATAGCTCCCGAGCGCTCTCGACGTCAGCGCCGAGATCGTCGGGCGACAGTTGGGTCGTGAGATTGTGTTCGCGAGCGATTTCGAGCCACTCGGCGAGACTCACGCCGGCGATCCGAGCGGCCTGATTCGTCGATACCTCGCCAGTCTGATACCGTTCGACTGCAAGGCGAACTCGAAGATCCGTGAGCCCTTCCCGGAGAGCTTTTCGAATTACCGTACTCTTGTCGTCGTCCAGCAACGCGGCAACTTCGGCGAGGGCTTCCTCGTCTTCGTCCGGAATGCGCGCACTGATCGATGGCATGTATACATTGTAGCACACTATGCTACAAACCGCTTCCGCCGATCTAGGGAAGCGAATTGATTCGCTGTCCGGGGAGTGAATTTACGTCCAGTCGTCATCACCTCTTGACTATTTGGGATGGCACAAACATATATGAAGATTGGGCACAAACGCTGGTGATAGAGGTGCCCAGTATGTCCGAGCCCCCCCAAGACGGTGTCCAATCGTGGACTGAGTCGATGAGCGCACGCGAACGTATTCGCTCGGTCGCTGAAACGCTTCGCGAACCTCGATCAATTAATTGGATCAGCGACCAAGCGGATGCTGCGTGGAGCACGACCAACGATGAACTCCAGGATCTAGTCGATCAGGGACAGCTGTGCCGGGTTGCAGTCGGTGATACGGCGCTCTACCAGCCGGATTATACGCGGTTGCTCTTCGATGAAATCCGCACGGTCATCGAGGAGAACTCACGCGAGGAACTCCGAAGTGAGCTGGCGGCAATCACCGACGAGATCGAAGGGTGGCAGGAGACGTACGGTATCGAGACGTGGGAAGATCTCGAACAGTCGCTCGCCGACAGTGACCTTTCAAGTGCCGATCTCCGCGAACGCCGTGACGTAATCACGTTCTGGCGCGAGAACGAGGAGAGCCGCCGACTCATCAAACACGCTTTGGAACTCTACTCGGATGTCGAATCCGCTCGCGAGCAGATGACGGACGTGGCTGACCGCGCTCCGAGCTAATCCTCAATTCATACATAATATGATTTTTCTTGCTGGTCGTGACCGATATACACAGCGTACCCTCCTCCGAGATGTTCATGGCCGATTGATGAACCAGGCTGGTTGTGAGGACGCTCGCTATCGCCAGTCTCGGCGACGACCTCGATATGTGATCACAGATGTCGATCCGACAATGTTCCTGGGCGAACCCTACGACGTCGAGAACGCACGACTGGAACTTCGCTTCTGGTATCCGGCCGGTGTCGACCACGAATACTATCGCATCAACTGGATCGAACCGGAGCGGAACCTCATGCTCGGCTTCCATCAGGATGCCGATCACCAAAGCCTTGGTCCTTGTCACATCCAGCTCAATTACGAAGACACGGCCGTTGATCGGCACAACGCAACGTTTCTCGATGCACATCCACTCTCCGTACTCGATGACCGACTTCAGCAGCTCCCGTCCGCATTAGATTCGATTTGCTGGGAGGATGGAACTCCCTCGCTCCCTCCATGGCCGGTCTAGACAGCCTGTTCATCGAGCACTCTCGATGCATCCGGACACTCGAGTGGTTGAATTCGAGGGGCGTCTGACTTCACTGGTCGTCGTTTCGAACCGAATAACATAACACGTGACTCGAGTATCCGATTACCAATGCGGATTCTACGGGTCGCACAAAAGATCTATCCGGACGTGAAAGGCGGCGGGCCCTACCACGTCCACGCGATGAGTCGCGATCAGGCCGCGATGGGTCACGACGTGACGGTGGCGACGGTTCGAACCGATCCCGAGTTACCGCACCTCGAAGAACGGGACGGGTACACTCTGGTTCGATACGATCCGGCCGTGACGCTGTTGGGCAACGATATCAGTCCGGGGCTGGCGCGGTATCTGGCTGAAGCCGACGATTTCGACGTGATGCACGCCCACTCCCATCTGTACTTCGCGACGAACCTGGCCGCGCTGAAGCGATTTGTGGGAGATATTCCGCTCGCGATCACGAACCACGGGCTGTACTCGCAGAACGCGCCCGAGTGGGTGTTCGATCTGTATCTGCGGTCTATTGGTCGGTGGACGTTCAACCGGGCCGACGTCGTGTTTTGTTATACTGAGACCGATAGACGGCGGGTACGGGAGTTCGGCGTCTCGAGTCGGATCGAGGTCGTTTCGAACGGGATCGACACGGAGCGGTTCACGCCGACCGGCGCGGAGAGTGAACGGGTTACATCGGCGGGGCCCGCGCTGTTGTTCGTCGGCCGATTGGTCGAGGGAAAGCGACCCGAGGACGCGGTTCGGGCGCTGGTCGACGTTCTGGATCACTATCCCGACGCGACGCTGTCTCTGTGCGGTTCCGGGGCGTTACGCAAGGAGTTGGAGACGCTGGCAACCGAGTTAGGGATTCGTGATTCTGTGCAGTTTCTCGGCCACCTCTCCTACGACGAGATGCCGACGGTGTATCGGAGCGCGGACGTTCTCGTCCTTCCGAGTCGCGCCGAAGGGCTCCCGCGGACCGTCCTCGAGGCCCAGTCCTCGGGAACGCCCGTGGTCGCCTCGAACCTCGAGCAGATCTCGAGCGCGCTCGGCCCGAACGGGCGGACCTTCGAGATCGGCGATGTGGATGGGCTTGCGCAGGGTGTTCTCGAGTCGCTCGAGGACGGCGGGTCGGCCGACGGCGGGTCCCAGGCATGGACGGAGACGGTCGACCGGACGACGGCGGCGCTGGCGTCGATCGTGGAGTGAGGGGTTTGGTTGCTTGAACGTTGGAGTGTATTTTACTCGAGTTGGAGTTCGTTGCCCTCGAGTGTGCAGGTCCCGTGGTTGGGATACAAGTCAATGGATATCCACCAGCTAGCTATCACTCAGACTATTAGAGTCTACACTATAATTGTCTAAACTATAGCTTCGAAACAGTTACGAACAGTGAAACAAAAAACAGCGTATGGACCAGTTCGTCAACCGTGTCTCAGAACTCGAACGATTGCGAGCGCTCTATGAAACAGAACATGCGGAACTCGCAATCATCTATGGGCGTCGGCAGATTGGAAAGAGCGAACTCGTCCGTCGATCAATTCGTGACCGAGACGATGCCGTTTACTACCAAGCTATCAAGGGGACACCAACGACGCAGAAATCCCGTTTCGTCGATGCGGCTACAACGACGTATCCCGGAATCACAGCGATCAAAGAGGAGTGGGAATCGCTCTTCTCATATCTTGTAGCGCAAGATGCGGTGATTGTAATCGACGAGTTCCCGTATCTCATCGATGCGGATGACAGTCTTCCGTCGATCATCCAGCATCTGTGGGACACAAATACGGATGACAGCTATGCGACGCTCGTTCTTACGGGATCTGCAATTGGCATGATGCATACCCACGTTCTCGACGGTGGGGCTCCCCTGTACGGGCGTGTCTCACAGCGACCGAACGGGCAGATCGAACTCACGCAACTTCCCTTTGAGACGGTTCAGGAGTTCGTCCCCGACTACGATGCCGAAGACCGTGTATACACGTACGGAATCTTCGGTGGAACACCGCGATATCTGAAGCCGATCGATCCGACCAGTACGCTCGATGAGAACGTAATCCAACTGCTCTGTGATCCGGATGGATCGCTCCATTCCGAACCAGAAACCGTGCTACAAATGGAGCTCAGAGAGGTTGATCGATATTTTTCCCTCTTAGAATCGATCGCCAGCGGAAACCGACGTCGAAACGAGGTTGCACAAGGCGCGGGAATCGATAGTACGAACACGTCGTACTACTTCGACCGACTCGAGACACTCCGGATTATCGAAAAACAGTATCCGGCCTTAGCCGATCCAACACGCAGTAAACGGACTCGATATCGGATTCGGGATCCCGTCTTCCGATTTTATTACAGATATCTGTACGGGCGGAGTGGACAGTACGAACTGTACGGGGAGAACGCATACGAGGATCATATCGAACCGGAGTTACCCGACTTCGTCAGTACGACCTTCGAATCGCTTTGCCATACGGCACTTCCGGAACTGTATTCGGCGTACAGACTCACGGAGAAACCGTCACAGTGGTGGTACAAAGGTCACGAGATCGACATCGTTGCACCGACCGATGGGAAGACGCTTCTCGTTGGTGAAGCAAAGTTCACTAACTCACCGCTCGGATACGATGTGCTCTCGAGGCTCGAGAACACCGTTGAGTACATCGATTGGGCACCCGGGGGCGGCGGCGAGCCAAACTACGAGTATGCGTTGTTCAGCCGATCAGGATTCACGTCGTCCGTCACGGAAGCAGCCACCGATCGGGACGATCTCCGTCTGTATTCTCTCAATGATGTCGTCTCCACCCTGGAAGCCTCGGACGACGACCGCTGATCGTTTCTCATCGGTGCGACGGTTCGGGAGCGTTTCGATATTCGTGCCCCGTCTCGGCGAGCGCTCCATCTCACGTTACTCGAGTTGGAGTTCGGTGCCCTCGAGGACGTCTTCTTCCTCGACATCGATCGTTTCGTCGTTGATCGTGTACTCGCCGCTGTAGGGGACCGTCACCTCGAGAGTGCCGTCTTCGGGCTCGACCTCGCGTTCGTAGGTGATGGCCTCGTCGCCGATCGTTTGTTCGGTGGTGACCGTGACTGGGCTTTCGGAGTCGGTGGCGGTCTGGATGGTTGCCCCGGGGACGACGGCGAACGCTGTGGCGTCTTCGTTAGCCTCGAGGAGTTTGTAGTGGGCGAGCGCGTCGGCTTCCTCGTTGCCGGTCCCGAGGTTCTCGTGGAGCTGTGATTGGGTCGTGTTTTGGGGGACTTCGGTTTCGGAGCCGGTGTCGCTCATGACGACGTAACCGACGTTGTCGCTCTCGAAGCGGTCGTACCAGTCATCTGGGTCACCGTCTGTTTGGAAGTCTTGGAAGTTACTAATTGCGTACCCGTAACTATCCGATTCACCACTGACCAGATAATTGTACATCCGGTTGTCACCCCATTCACTAAAGACGAAGTTCTCCGGATACTCTCGATCAGTTGCTTCGGCGTGTTCCTCGATCACCAGTGCAGTGTCGACCTTCGCGTCGCTGTGTGCAGTCTGTGCAACCAACGAGGGAACGAAGATCAGGCTCATTCCGCAGACGATCAGTGCGATCAGGGCGAGGTGGCCGAGCGTCGAGAAATCGCTGGGGAAGACAATGCTTGGATCCTCGTCCCCACTTCCATCTGTTCTTGCTGTTTGAGTTGAGGTGGCTCGTCGACTCGAGCTGTTCTCGTTTCGATCGTCTTCGCGGAATGGGACGGGAACTCGAGCTAGATCGACCCAGGCGATCATGTGGACGAGACCGAGTCCGCCCAGGACGGACAGGGGCACCGCGAGTTGGGCTGCGAATCGAACCTGAATAGCCGCCATGGCGATCCAAAAGACGACGTACACGCTGAGGAGCAACCAGGCGGGCTCGTACCGTTTGTACGCTACCCAGCAGGTCCAGAGGAGGACCGCGAGTGCGACGAAGAACTGAATGCCGAGCTGGGACAACGGGCCGTGGATGACGGCCATGTCGGCCGAGAACAGCGACGCCGTTTCGGTTGCTCCTTCTCTGAAGAATACACTATCAGCCCGCTCTCGAAGTCGTCCCCAGTCTTCGGGACGCAGGTATCGAAATACCAGGATCCCGCCACCGGCCAGTACGGCCTCGAGACCGACCAGTCCACCAGTCGGCCACTCGAGGCGACGCCAGAGTTCTCCGAGTGCCATGAAAGCGAGCGCGGCGACGACGGTGAGTATCGGAACGATCGCGACGAACGCGTCGTGCCAGCCCCAGCGGAAATGAAGGAACGATGTGAGAGCGCTCGCGACGAGCAGGCCGCCGACGATGGGGAGGTTCGCGATGAGTGGGGAAACGTTCTCTCGAGCATCGAGTGCGACTTTCAGCCCGACGTACGCCGCGGCGGGAACGAACATTAGCACCGAGCCACCCCACGCGAGCGAAGAGAACGCTAGTCCGAGTCCGAGCGCGACCGCCGCGATCCAAGTCCAGGGCGATTGCAAGTGGGCTCGAATTGCCGGGGAGACTGTCGACCGTTCTTTATCGGTTGTCGTTCGATTACGTCGACGTTGCAAGTCGACGGCCAGCCAGGCGAACGCGACCAGCGTCACGCCCAGCCAGAGATACTGGTGGAGTCGATGCTCGAGGAAGCCCACGCCCGAGTAGACCGCATGGACTGGCGTCAGTGCGAGCAGGACGACCGATGCGATTCCGACTCGGATGTCGTCGGTAACGATGACGGCAAGCCAGTAGATGAGAAGCCCGAGGACGAGCGTGGAAACGACGGGGAGCCACGCCGCGACCATCTCCGCGGCCCACTGATCGCCGCCGAGTAGTTCGGCGAGAAACCAGTTTGCGGCGTTAGTAAACGGTCGGGCATTTGCGGCCCGGTCAGGCATATTTGCGATCACACTAAAGTCGGTTACGCCGTTCGAGTCACTCAGCAGTTGCTCCATCCAGTGACGATAGTAATAGGGATCGTTCCCCGGCGAGACGACCTCGTCTCCCCGGAACACGGATTGAAAGTTCAAGATCCGCATAAAAAAGAGGAAGACGAGCGAACCGAGTATGGCTATCATCGTTCGGTTGTCGAACGAAATCGGGCTCGAGAACTCGAGTTCGGTTCCGGTGGAGTTGGTGGCTTGTGAAAGGGATTCGCCCTCGAGACCCGCTCGAACTCCCTCTCGGCTCGAGACCCGATACTCGCCGTCGACTTTCGTCACGAGATCTCTGGAGACTAATTCTCCGAAGGTTCCAGAGTCGACTGAAAGGTCGTCGAACGTCCACGTTTCGTGGGCGGCATCCGTCTCGAGGAGTTCCTCGAGGGTTTCCTCGCCATCGGCTCGCTCGTCGCGGTAGGCGGCTGCCGCAGCAGCGACCTCGGCGGGATCTCCAGCCATTACCCCGTACGTCCGAGTGTGGCATGATTATGCTTTCGCTCTGTTGGGCACTGTGAGACTAATTGTAGTTGGTTTATTCTTGAGTGATGCTCCCTCGGGTATGTTGATTGAATTGGACGCACACAGTTGAAGCAACAACTTTTATACTGAGGGGAACAGACAATCGGAAAACATGCCTACGGACAACTCTTAATTCAAGTTTGGGATTATATGTAATAGTAGATGATTATCTACAGATAACCTAAATCCCGTAATCGTTCCTCAGTCCCTATGTCAAGTTCTTCAGTAGATTCTGCAACGGTTTCGTTGGTCATCGAAATCCAGTCATTGAGTGCTTGTTCTAACTCTGGGTCAATACTATCTGATTCAAGTTCATTGTGCGCATTAAGTGTGAAAGCGATATTTTTGTTCCCTTTACGAACAACTTTAGAAGACAGTGATCGAGAAGCAATTTGTTCACATGAAAGTCTTTCAAATTTATCACTGTCATATCTGTTAGAGGTTCGCCGGTTTACTGCCCGTTTAGGAGGGTTTACCCCCAATAATTCAGATATTGTTATATTATTATCGCACGCCCTAACTGTGGATGGAATACCATCATTCTGATTTATAGGCGTTTCATCGAGTGTCACTTCACGTATAAGCTCGTATATATCTGTAAGTTGTATTGGCTTATTAATGTTTTTGGAGGTTCTAGATGGCAGCTGTGCTGCACACGGTACTCGAAGTAGAGATTCCGTTAGTGAGTAAAAGTGACCCAGTAGATCAAATTCACCTATGTTTTCGCCATGATCGCCTACTAAGATCATAAGCGTATTTTCTAAAGCCCCTTCTTCATTGAGAAATTGATATATCTGATTCAACTTTGAATCAAGGTAATGTATTTCTGCCTGATACAATTCACGTAGGGTTGAAAGTTCACTATCAGTGTTTTGTTCTTCACCAAACATATGAGTGATTGGCTCTTGTGGTATAGACATAGCAGAAGCATAGTCAGTAGAAAGGAATTTCTCTGCGTATTCTTTTGGGGGGTCATAGTCCATATGTGGTTCTAGATAGTTTGCAAAAAGGAAGAATGGCTTTTCTCGGTCCCAGTCTTTTCTTATCCATTCTTTTATGATATTATTTGTTCTACTTGCTCCGTGATCGCTACGATTATGTAAAAACTTCCCATACAATCCATTAGCAAAATTCACAAAAGGATTTCCTTTTAGAATGGTATCCAAGAATAAACGTTTCAACGTTTGGGAATGGGATAATTCTTTTGAGTCTCTGCTGGCTTTCATAAGATCGTTATCTGATTGGATTATTTGCCAGAGTCTATAAAAATCGTCAAACCCTCGAGCTAAGCCAAAAAGATCACTTACCCAAGAGTTGTTTGTGATGCCAATTGTTTGATATCCGGATCTCTGTAATTCGGCAGCTAGAGTGTCTACAGAGTCTGGCAGCCGATCCTGCCAGCTATTAACACCATGTTGACTAGGGTACTTTCCTGTAAAAAGTGAAGTGTGGGCAGGAAGTGTCCAAGGAGCTTCAGTAATACATTGATCATACAACAAATTATCTGCTGCAAATTCATCGAAGAAAGGTGTTGTCGTAGAGATTGAGTCATTATATATTGAAAAGTCTTTGGCTCTTGCAGTATCTAAGACGAATAAAATAACGTTTGGTGGTTGCTCCTTAGTCATCTGATGTTTTGCTACTCATCGTCTTTATGGTTAGACGTTTTGGTTTATATGCAGAAAATACTCTTTTCAGTACATTCAAAAGG
This sequence comes from Halostagnicola alkaliphila, assembly GCF_055379965.1. Lineage (NCBI taxonomy): Archaea > Methanobacteriati > Methanobacteriota > Halobacteria > Halobacteriales > Natrialbaceae > Halostagnicola > Halostagnicola alkaliphila. Next base: position 2,459,629 of record NZ_AP043826.1, read on the forward strand.
TAGTATATACACATGTACATCTAGGCTTTCACGCTATATATCCCGCAGGCCGATATTGAAATGAGTGGAAGATATAATAAACAATGACACAACCACCCCTAGTAACTGCCGTCATTACTACCTACAATGAAGAACAATATATTTCAGAGGCCATAGAATCATTACTGAAGCAAACATTAGCCGATTTTGAGATTGTGATTGTTGATGATGGATCATCTGATAATACCAGACAGATCCTGAAGAGATTTAATGACAAAGATATTGTTCGAACCTACTTTTTGGAACATACCGGCCGATCAGCTGCTCTAAACAAGGCTATTGATGAAGCACAAGGAAAGTATATTGCAATTATTGATCCAGATGACATTTCTTCAAATGAACGACTGGAAAAGCAGGCCGACTTTCTCGACAAAAATCCAAATATTGGTCTTGTAGGATCTTCATATATATCTCAAAACAAGATCCGATCAGAATCATATGTCCGCAAATATCCCACTCATGATGCAAATATACGACGATCGATGGCAAAATATATCCCAGTTCCACACAGTTCAATGATGGCAAGAAGAGAAGCTTTAGTAAAGTCTGGGCTGTATGATGGTTCAAGAGAAGTTATCGTTGACTTGGATCTACTAATCCGTGTTGCCTCTCAGTATGAAATTGCAAATATTTCAGAGCCATTGATAACACGAACAATTAGAGAAGAAAGCAGTTTTCATTCCATGTTCTCTTCTACAAAGCGTCAAACAGAATTGTTCCGGTTGAACATAAAAGCTGTTCGTGTGTTAGATTTGCCCAAATACTTGTACGTATACGCCGTTTTCCACCTGATATACCATTATCTTCCAAATCGCCTAAAAAGACTTGTTAGAAGGCTGTTTTCTAATCTTGATGAAAAGGATGTTGTTAATCAATGAACCGAAACGATACTCAAAACCTTCGTATTCTATTTATCACACCCTCTATGGGTATTGGTGGGACTGGTAGACAACTATTCGAATTGTCTACATCACTGCAGAATCTTGATCACGAAGTGAAAATCATCTCACTTACACCAGTAGGGAACTTTGGAAACATGGCTCGATCTAGGGGAATTCCAGTAGTTAGTCTGAACATTACTCATAAGGCTTCCTTCCCATTGGCAATTTGGAGGTTACGTCAAGAAATAAAATCATTTTCTCCAGATGTGCTTCACGGACACTTATATCATGGAATAATTGTTGGAAGGGTATCTAGTATTGGACTACCTATCACAACTATCTCTACAATCCACAATATCCATCACCAGAACCCAGAAACAAAAAATCAACGAGATAATACTACTCTTAGAGATTATGTTTATCGATTTACTGATCTATTCACTGATGTGACTACTTTTGTAAGCGATTCTTCAATGGAAAGGTATGTCTCTTCTGGAGCCGTCCCTAAACGAAAGGCTACAAGAGTTTATAATGGTATAGATCTGTCCGAGTTTGATATAAATGAAGAATATAGATCCTCGTCAGAAGAATTCATTTGGGTAACCGTTGGTAGTTTAGAAAAACGAAAAGATCATCAAACATTGTTAGCGGCAATAGACATTTTACGAAATGCGGAGGATAATTTTGAAGTATGGATTATCGGCGATGGTGAATTACGAAAGGAACTTGAGAAACTAACCACAGAATTAGGAGTAGAAGACTTGGTAAAATTCCTCGGTGAAAAATACGACATTCCTAAGTATTTGAATATGGCTGATTCATTTGTTCTCTCTTCCCAATGGGAGGGGTTTGGTTTGGTTGTGGCTGAAGCTATGGCATGCGAACTTCCTGTAGTGGTGACAGATGCTGGTGGACCCTCCGAACTCATTCTTGATAAACAAACCGGCTTACTAGTCTCTCCAGGATCACCCAATGCCTTAGCAAATGCTATGGAGAAAATGATGGAGACTCCAGAAGATGAACGACGACTCTATGGTAAGAACGGAAGAAAAAGGATAGAAGATCATTTCAGCATCGAGAAGATCACTGAAAACTGGGTACAGACATATAATCGGTTCCTCAAAGAGTGAAACTAATTATGACCTGGAGAAAAGTGAACATGTTTTGTATTATTCCCATGCGAGATGACATCATTATTTATATACCCTTTCGAATGTAAAAACTGATATAATTCCTTTTCTGTGTGCCCAAATGCTTTCATCTTTTCCGGGTGTATCTCAATAAAGAGATCTGGTTGATGTCGTTCTATCGTTTCTTCTGCGCCTTTGAGCATATTCAACTCAGAACCCTCAATATCGATTTTCATAGCATCTGGGTCCACAATATCAATATTATCAAGCTTAGTCATTTTAACCGGAACTGAGTCTGTTTCCCCACCCCTCGCAAATGAAGCTTCTGCAGTTCGTCCGTTATCATGATTTGATTCTTTCTCAACTTTAAATTCTGAAACTTTCTCCTGATTAGATAGAGCAACCTCATATATATTAATTGGCTGTGCTTTAGTTCCCAACTTGGAATTGATGTCGATGTTTTTTCTGAAAATATCTAGGTTTGCTTTCACCGGCTCAAAGGCGATTACATGATAATGATTTGAAAATGGAATACTATGTGAACCAACATTCGCACCAATATCCAAAATTGTGTCATCTTTACTAACGTGGTCGAATATATATTTAATAAATATAATTTCTTTATAATTTAGACTGCACTTCTCAAAATAAAACTCTCCAATTTCTGGAAGTGTGAGTTCTGTATGTTTACCCGAAATATCTATATACGATCTTTCTTGTCTTATTTGGATCCACCGATATAATTTCTCGCAGATATTTGAAATAACAGGAGTGGATTGTATAATCCGTCCAAATTTACTATGAGCAATGTACCTGACTAAATTGTCAAACATATCTTAGATATATAGATCTGTCTCAATAAAATTTTGGAAGGGAGGGATTGTCCAGATTGGCTGATTCCAATAGTATACGCAACTTTACAGCCAATTCATAAGTGGCATAGTAAAGTTTAGTGAGTTTGAGAAGCGAAGGTTAAAGTCAGAAGTCACCGTTCAAGTGCAGAACTCCTCAGAGAAGACTTAGATGTGGAGACCAAGCACATACTGATACCAATCGTTGTTTCACGGTCCAGTTTTACTTGATAGCCTATTGTGGCGTGAAGCCGAGGCTGTCTTAGACTGACTGGGTGTCGATCACTGCATCAAGCGACGTGGACTGGGAAGAGATGTTTGCTAAAATAGGGATTCACCGGCGGCGATGCCGTCACGGGCCGCAGTCAATGAGTGACCGTGTAAAAACATTCACCCATCAACAATACCGGTATTTATCACTTGTAGAGTGCTGTTGATACTGTCAAGCCAAATATAAAAAATAACATCCTTTGGCCAGGCATATTGAACGAAATGGATGCGTTCACAATTCCATAAACGAATATACCTAACAGTAGAACTGCTACTTCGTCTTTCACGACCTTTGATACTATGACATTTACAACATATAGATTCATCAGAATGAAAATGGAGATCCCTATTAGTCCTAATCCTGATAAGACCTCTAAGAAAATATTGTGTGGATATGTCCCCACTTCTGCATGGAATCCTGCAAGTCCTCTCCCTAATAGGGGTGAATCACGCCACATATGGATAGCAGTAATATAAAAGTCAAATCGTGCTTCTGCAGATCCATCAAGATCTCCCTGAAGTATTGGTATTATTCTACGAAGCGTAGGAAAAGTGTAGTTAGAAAGAAAAAGAATGCTAGTTATAAGACCTCCGATAGCATAGAGTATATACTTTCTATCCATAGTTAGAACCGCTCTTTTCGCGAAGAAGTATCCGAACACAACTGATCCAGAAAGAATAGCAGCAATCAGTGGCCCTCTAGATCCAGAAGTTACTATCGCCACTGTTAGTATTCCAGTGGATAATTGTGCGATAAATTTATGATATTTGTTCGTTACATGGAACAAATAAAATAGAGAGATTGGAATACCTAGACCAATAATTCGTCCTGGAACAATATGAGATGATCTTCCAACTATTTGGAATGGCCGGTCGTATTCTGGGGAAAAATAGCCAGCAATACTTATAACACCAACAATAACTGAGCCATATACAATCACTCTAAGTAATCTGTGTAAGTCATCTTTAGTTTCAGTAAGGAACGCGGGAACAACATATAAGATTACACAAATTGTAGTTAGTCGAACTAGTACATCAAGAGATTGCTCAATAGATGGTGACCACATTATACTAAACGAGGCAAACAATATAAATAAGCCATACAATATTGATAGAACAACAAAATTTTTTGTAATAGTTATCGACCCTCGTTTATATATTATTAATGAAAATGATAATATTAGTGATAGTAGAATAGGATAATAAAGTGGAAAGTCTAGAAAGGTAACTATTTGCGGAGATAAAAAAAGAACGTACAAAAGCTGCCATGATTTAATATCCTGAATGAGCCGTGCAAATAACATACGTGTATATAAAGGTCACGTCTGGGGAGTACTAATATCCTCCGGATTGGTTAATTTCCTACTTGTTGGGGAATGTAATAAATGCACGTTCTCACATTTAAATGGATACAACTATGCCACTCACAAACTAAAATCGTTCAAAGAGATGGATATTGGTTTTATACATCCGCGGGCTCCGTCAAAAGACGGTACCGGTGCTGCTTATAGTGCTACACAAATTGTTGAGGGCCTTGAAAAGCGGGGTCATGCAGTAACAGTCTATTGCCGATCAACACCAATGAAAGGCACTGATAGGCCTTTTAACGTAGTTGATTTAAATATTGGGGGAATACCCTACCATACTGACACACAGTTAAATAAGGCAATTCAAGCCTACGAAGATCAATTGAGCAAGCATGATATCATACACAGTTATCTTATGAGGACGATCCCAGCAGTAGGACGGATTTCTACAAAGAATCACGTATCATCTATTGTAACCCTGAACGCATTTGGTGGTATCTGCCCCAAGAATGATCTCCGATATCTTGATCGGAAACAGTGCTCATCTAATGGTATCCTGAAATGTATGCGTTGCTCTCTACAAACTAGTTCTGGCCACGGTGAATATAGTGCAGTATATCGATTTTTAAGCCGATTGTGGAATTTGCGGCTCGTAAAACAAAGTGATCAGATACATTCGTCTATAGATGCTTTCCATGCATTGTCACCTCATGTGAAAAGTGAATACATGAAATTTGGTTATCCCTCTTCCAAAATTGAATCTATACCTAATATCTTGGACCCAAAATTTGATATTCCTCATCATTCATCGTTTGAAGAACCATATCGGTTACTGTATGTTGGATATCTACGACACTCTAAAGGTGTTGATAGATTGATTGAAATTATGGAAATGGTTCAGTCTCAATCCTCAAAGGATATAGAATTGACAATTATTGGGTCTGGAGAATTAAAAGATAATATTGAGAATGAAATGAAAAAGAAAAACCTTCACAATGATATTAACCTTAGAGGTAGGGTACCCAATAACAAACTGCCCATGATATATTCTACCCATGATATATTTGTATATCCTGGACGATGGGATGAACCGTTTGGACGGGTTTTTTTGGAAGCAATGGCTGCTGGTACACCAATTGTCTCTACAGATGTTGGGAGTGTTCGTGATATTGTTGACGGTGCGGGGATCGTAACTACACAGAGTGTTTCCAGCATCGCAAACAGTGTTCTCTCTATTCTCGACAGCAAGACGCTTCGAGAGCATTCCACGGTAGGAAAACAACGGATTGAACAATACCGAAGCTCTGAAATTATCCCACAATTTGAACAACTATATGTAGAAAAAACCAGACATACCCATTACGATGGCTGATACCGAATTATTCCTTTTCACGATCGATTCCCTGCGTCGAGACCACTTCACGAAGGAGCACTTCCCTTCCTGTTGGGAAACATTTGATGCTGACTTCGCTCGCTTCGAGAACGCCTTGTCCAACGGCGTCGCAACGCCGTTTTCGTTTCCGAGCATTGTAACAGGACATCAGGTGGTCGAAGATGGCACCCTCAATTCTGAGAAACCGACTCTCGCCCAAGCATACGATGGGGATTCGTGGGCAATTACCAATAACCCGCATTTGCGGCCTGAACGTGGCTATCATCGAGGTTTCGATTTCTTTTCGGATAACCTCTCTGAGTTTGGGAGCGTTACTTCGTCGGACGGCCTTCTCAGAACGATCAAACGCGTCGGTAGCCAGATTTCTGTCATCCGTTCGGGCTACAACTGGTTTCGACGCCAAACTGGCGTCGAGTTCGTTCCCAAAACCGGTGTTGCGAATGACCTTACGACTCAAGTTCGTAACGCTATGTCCGAGCAAGCGGGTTTCTTCTGGGCTCATTTTATGGACCCCCACTATCCGTTCCGCCCCGATAGAATCATAGATAAAGAGATTGAAATCGATTATTCGAGGGACGAGATCACACAAATGAACGAACGGTTCAAACGAGGAGAAGCAGACGATTCGGACCTCAAATTCTTGCGGTCAATGTACGGAGAGACCATCCGATATCTCGATCGTGCGCTTTCTGACCTGTTCGACTATATAAAGAGCCAGGGGAGGTGGAACGATAGCATTCTTGTAATCATGTCTGACCACGGTGAGGCGTTCGGCGAACAAGGTGTTTACAACCATATGTGGGATGCTGATCCGATCGATTCGCTTATACGGGTTCCCCTTCTTGTGAAGTTCCCAGACTGTTCAGGAGAGTCCTTCGATCATCTCGTTCAGAATTCTGACCTATTCCCAACGCTTGCAGCACAACTCGACTGGGATGTCGAACGGCCACCACAGACGAGACGCCTGAGAGACACGGGTGATAAAACAGTCATCTCGAAGTCAAACACTGCAGTTCGAGTGACCACCAAAAATGGATATGCAGTCCGTCGCACAGATGGAACAAAATCGATTCACGGTGAACTTGATGAGGCGGCTGAGAAAGTACTGGAAGCCACTACAATACCAACGATCAGCCAGATAACGGACGGCGTTACGGATGGAGAGTCTGACGAACTGCCGGAACTTGAAGAACGACTCGAACACTTGGGGTATAAATGATTGGGTGCTAACGATCTATGATTTCGAAAATACGCGTCGAGCGGTTACTTGTCAGACTTAGCTGAACAGTTGCTGGCAAATCGACACGCCTCACGACGGCAGCCAGTTCTGCGATGTATGACCGAGATAACCGGAGATGGGACGTAGGCGACGATCACTGACATCGACCGCGAACCTGCGTCGACCATCATTAAGACCGACGACGGCACCGTCATATAAAATAACTAATACAATATAACCCGATGCTAACTGTCGAACTGCAATTGGAGAGGGGAATAATGAAGAGTAAAGAACACCTATAATTAGCGTTACTGAGTTTGGATAGAGTGGAGCTGTTTATATCTTCCATCTCTTTTGATTAGGTCTCGATGAGGACCAGATTCAATGATCTCTCCATCTTCCATCGTATAGATTCGATCAGCGTTCGTGACTGTCGATAACCTATGCGCTATCACGAGCATTGCGTAATTCCGGTCCATCGCTTCAATTCCTTCGTGAACATCTTTCTCGAGCGACGTATCCAAATCACTCGTAGCTTCATCCAGAATTAACAGATCTGCATCCTTCAACAGTGCTCGAGCGATTGCGACCCGCTGTCGTTGGCCACCAGATAGTTTCACGCCTTGGTCCCCGAGTACTGTCTCATACCCATCCGGCAAATCAGACAAGAACTCAGTTACCTGCGCGATTTCACAGGCTATTTCAATGTCCTCTCGAGAAGCCTTTCGATTCCCAACAGTAACATTTCGACGTAGCGTGTCGTTGAAGACGTGGGGATCCTGCCGGACAATCGTCACTCGAGAGCGCCAGCTTCGAATATCAAACTCGTCTATTGGAATCCCGTTAGCCGTGATTTCTCCATCAGTTGGTTCGTACATCCTCGCCAGCAGAGATGCGATCGTAGATTTTCCAGCGCCAGAGGGTCCAACAAACGCTACAAACTCTCCCTGATCAAAGCCGAACGAAACGTCCCGAAGAACCGTCTCATCGTCTGTATTGTAACTAAATTTCACTTCATTAAATTCGGTTCGTTCGATCGGTTTTGGAACTTCATTTGCGTCAGTCTTTGGCTCACTGTTTTGCTCGAGCTCTTCGATGAACTCCTGTGTTCGGACCAGATGCGGGAGTTCACTCTCAACACGATAGACGTACTTATTGAGATTACTGACTTTCGGCCCAAGTTGGAACATTGCAAAGAGGAAGACACCCAATTGACTGAGATTCATCGCTGAAAAGGTGAGAGCGAGATAGATAAGGACGAATACGGTTACTGCTGTGGTGAGTTGGTAGAAGTTCGTGATGGCAGCATCATTTCGTTCGACCTTGATTCGGTTCGTTTCAAATTTCTCAGCAGATTGAGAGAAACCGCTTCGAAGCTCGTCAACGATACCAAACAGCTTCACTTCTCTGACGCCCTGAGTTCCAGCCTGAGCATTCGATTGAATGCCTTCCTTCGCATCGGCGACTTTGTCGCCGAGTGAGTACCCGGTGTCGAGAACAGATCGGAATAGAATCGTCACACCACCCAGCAAAATGATTGTAAAGATCGTCAGCGACGGGGACAGAATCATGGCGATTGTGAGATACATCGCTGCCAGTAGTCCCTGCTCTATCACGTTGATGGTGTATCTAATGACCTTTCCAGCGTACTCCGCTTGTGTAACAATCGCGTTGAGTATATCGTCCGACCCTTCCTCGTCGAAGTACGAAATTTCGGCATCAAGTGCGTGATTAAACGCCTCCTCCTGAAGATGTCGTACGTACTTTGTTTCGATCGCGGCACGAAGCCAGCCCACCAGAAACGAAGTCGTGAACCTAACAGTCATAATCAACGCAACACCACCGACAAGATAGCCGAGCGAGAACGGAATTCCAAGAAACTCATAGACAGTCAAAAACCCTTCGAGAATCCCATCCGCATCCTCAGGTTGACCACCGGATTCTGCAACCTCAACAATAGGCATCAGAAAACTCAGCCCAATCCCCTCGAGCAGCGCAGCGATCACAGCAAGAACAATCAGACCTGCTGCGAAAAACGGTTGAAACTTCGCGACGCGATACAGCGCCTGGCCTTTTTCGCGCCAGGTTAGATCGAGGTCCCCATCAGTAGTTTCGGACATTGGAAGAGAGCATCCCGTGCGCAAACGCGCGGGTTGGATTATTCGGTACTCACACAGCGCAGTATAAAATCCCGTCGCTCTCTCCGGGGATTTGAAACGAGAAGGGGAATCGTACTGAGTTGCTGTTCGAGAAACGGACCAACTACTCGAGAAACCAATTACTCGAGCAGGTTTCCACTCACTCGGCAGCCACAGGGGTTGGCTTCGTGTTCGTGCGGACCGCGACTCGTGACGAGAAGCACGGGTTCCCCACAGCGGGGGCAGAGTGGAAACGGACAGTCATCCTCACTCTGTTCTTCGCCCTCACTCATTGCAACCCACCCGTATTCCATCGCGAGTCACGACCAGCGGAATTCCCTGAACCTCAAGCCGGACCTCCACCGTCTGATTAGCAGAACAAACAAACCGCTCGAGTGCCTCCGGATCGAATTCGGCTCCGAGCTGGTAGGCGTCTCGAGCCAGCCCGTGCTCCTCGAGCGTTCGGACGATGTCCACAACCAAGTTATCAGTAGTTGCGGTCATAGCAATCTCCCTCTGCTGAAAGCTCGAGCACCAGTGCGAATTATTCGACTTCGATTCGTCTGTCGGACGGGATGTTTAAGCCCGCGGAGAAGTAATCCAATCATGGCAACCGATCCATTCCGCGATTGGAAGCCACGTCTCGGGTGCTACTACCACCCGGGGCATTTCAACGGAAACGCCCACATATGCTGTTCATGGCTTCCGTTTGACCCAATGATCTGTAGTGTCATATAACTACTGTTTCGAACTGGAAATTATCTCTCGAGAACAGTCACTCGAGTCCGAATCGTCGACACAGAAAGTTAGTCCTCTGGCTCGAGCTCCGAGACGTCGAGGTTCCCCTCGAGATACGTGTGGCCGGTATCGCTCAACTGGTACAGGCCGGTATCGACCGACTCCAGCAGTCCGGCGTCTGTGAGTGCACTGCATCTCCGACTGATGTACTGCCGATCGTACTCAATATTCACTGCGAGCACTTTCGGCGAGACCAGAATCGAATGCTCGTCGAAAAAGAGCATAATCTCGTAGTCGACAGGAGCCATCCAGGGAACCCGCTCTACCATTTGTGCGTGAGTGACCGGATGCAGTACTGAAAAGTTAGCACTATCTGTGGAAGTGTTGTATACGAACGTTGTTTGATTTAGTCAACGAATAGCGTCAACATTTATGTCAGTGGGGTATAGACTCACCGGTACGGAAGCACACTGTGACTCTCTCGAACTGAGTCGCAAAACTGCGGACCGGTGTTAGCCCCACCAGTCCGCGGAAAGCTCCCGTAAACAGCCTCCGGAAGCCATGTCAGACGACAACCCACGGGGTAATCAAAGTCCCGACCGACAAGACGCATCGAGCCAAACTGACCACGCGACGCGACTCTTTCGAGAACGCCTCGAGACCATCGACCACCTCACAAACATCCTCCTCGAGGAGACGACCCAATCAAGCGCACTCGAGCACCTCGAGCCGGCCGAACAGAGAGCTGTCCGCAGACGCCTGCGCGAGATCAGCGCGGAGACGAACCGCACCCTCCTCCTCGTGGTCGGCCCCGAGGCGACGATTCGAAGCTCCGAACCCATCCCCGACAACGCCGAGGACGACCCGCGAGGTGAGCACAATGAGTGACGACCGATTCGCCGCCCTCGAAACGCGCGTCGAGAGCCTCGAGGCCGAACTCGAGACCAAAACCGACCGGATCGAAAACCTCGAACGCGACCGCGACCGATTAACGGAGCGGGTCCAGTCCCTCGAGGAGCGCATCGAGGCGTGCGAACGCGAGCGCACGCGCTGTGAGAGCGCCGTCGACGCGGCGTTGAACAAGGCCGGGACCAACAAGGAACGGATCGAGGAACTCCAGGCGAGAGAACTCGAGAAGGGTGCCCACCTCCGCGCCGATCGCGTCGACGCACACGAACTCGACGTCCCCGGCGATCGACTCGAGCGGATTACCAAGGATGACGGAAAGACCTACTTCCGCGTTCCCGAAAGCGCCGACCCGCTCGAGAACGGACGCGTCTCGCTCGCCTACGCCGACCTCCTGCCGATCCAGCAACTCGCCAGAATGGACGAGGACATGCGCCGCTCGACGACCTCCTCACTTCCCTCGAGACTTGCCGCGAAACTCTGGGAGGCCCGAACCGATCCGAGCGTCGGCGACGATCCCTGGAAATCCGGCTGCAAGACCGTCGCGGAGTACGTCACCGCGAGCGATTTGAAACACTGGATCCGGCGACGGGAACCGGGTACGAGCGAAACCTACGCGAAGAAACTCGTCTCGAGAACCATCGACGCAATTCTCGAGCTCTCCAAGCACCGCCTCGCGGTCCGCAAGCGAACCGAACGAAAGAACGGCCTCGAGTACACCGAACGGCGGGTCGTCCTTCCCGCCGACGCCGACGTTCCCGGGAAAGCGACAGGTGGTGACTAAGCGCCGGTGACAGTTGGTGTCCTCGGACGACCGGGGACAGTGCGGAAGAGATGGCCTCGAGAGAGGTTCGATGGCTCTGTCGGAAACCGAACTCACAGGACACGCGGCTGTAGGCGGGTCGGCTACCGGTCGGTGTATCCCTCGAGTGGCCCTCGGTGGTCATAATGAAGGACAACAAGTGAAGGGGACCCTGAAGACAACAGCTGTCACTTGGTTGCTAGTCGCAGTTGCAGACGCCGCCTTCGCGGATCTGGTTGGTGACGTGACGGTGGATTTCACGAGCTAACCGATGCATCGTTTTTGCCTGCCGCTTCGTTGGGTGTCGGCCGCCATAGTAGCTGTCCGTCCGATTGTTCTCATACAGGTCTTTGAGTTCACGCGTTAGATCCCGCGTGAAAAGACCGAACCGCGCCGCCCGGTCGTAGCAGCGATCGTGGGAGTCCGTTTGGAACTCGCGCAACTCATCTCCACCCTCTGCAATGGCGAACGCCTCCAGCGACCGCTCAATGGTGCCAAAGCATAGTTCGACAACAGCGGTATAGTAGCCACTACTTTCGATTTCCTCGACGATGGCAAGGAGCCGACATCCCTTTGTGAGTTGGGTCTTCCAGTCAGCCTCCGTGTCGATCTCCGATTCTCGGGTCGGAATGCCGTGACCCCCCTCGTTGAAGGCGTCGACGGCCGCGTCAAGTGCCTCCCTGACAGTATTGGGATCACTCATCGAGATCACCATGCAGAACCATATCGCGGACGGTGTCGAACTCATTCGTTCGGTGGATGGCAATGCCGTCGCGGAGGATTTCCTGCAGGTCGTCCGCGTAATTCGGAACGGCTTGGAGGCCCTCGACATCAATCTCGAAGGCATAGCGGTTGCCGTCGAATGTATCCGCTTCGAGGGATTGCCTGACTTGGTTCGCCCGCCGTTGGTTACCCATCCTGTCCTCGCGCACCAACACCCAGAGGTCGATATCGCTGCGGCGGTCGGCCTCTCCACGGGCGATGCTTCCGTAGAGGACGACCGCGAGGACGCCATCAAGTTCGTCCAGTAACACCTCAGTTGCGGCCTTCACCGGAGCGTGGAACTCCGATTGTGGAATTTCGAGGTAGGGCTCGTCTGGTCGAGTCAACCGGTCGCGGTTGATCTGCACGAGCCGACGCGACCCGTCGCGTTCTTCGACGACGAGGTCGTTGCTGGAGAGGACGTCAACTGTTTTCGTAATCGTCGGCCGCGTATAGTCGACAGCCTCAGCGATGTCCGTCATTGAGAACGACTCGTCGTGATGTCGGGTCAAAAATAGAAGGATGTCATCTGTGGCTTCGCCCTTGAATAAGCGACCGTCTAGAAGGGGTATATCGACCGTTATACAAGTACTATCACCTTGATTATCGTTCGATATTGTTTTCATCGTAAAGGAATCCTTTGCACTACAACTTAAACCTTATTACAATATCGGGCTTAGCTTATAAAGTATTACAAGGACAGTAACATCGCTTGAATTGGAACCACCGTGACCAGCCCCCCGACTTCTTTCACGGAGAGGTCTTAATAAGAATACTGTACTAGCAACAACGGATATGGTTGGTAAGGACACACAATCGCTCTTCCGTAGGAAATTGTTGAGACAGTTCTCCACGGTAGCGCCGGAACAGAGACTAGCGGTCTAACGACCAAGCGACCTGGTTCTACTCTCGGTTGGGTTAGCATAGAATCGCAAGATGGCTCTACACCAACAATGTGCTAGACAAGAGCGATCCGTGGGAGAACGGGTGCAGAGAAATAACTGAATACATCAAAGCCAGTAATCTCAAACACTGGATCCGCGCCAGAAAGCTGGCATCAGCGAGAGTTACGCGAAGAAGCTCCTTTCGCGAGTGATCGGTGCCATGCTGGATCTCTCCAAGCACTGCCTCGCGGTCCGCAAGCGAACCGAACGAAAGAACGGCCTCGAGTACACCGAACGGCGGCTCGTCCTGCCTGCCGACGCCGACATTCCCGGAAAAACGACAGGCGGTGACTAAGCGCCGGTGACAGCTGGCGTCCACGGCTAGGCCTGTCCACCCCGAGAACGAACCCCTCGAGAGCGGTCGACCGCTATCGGATCGACCCAGCTCCACGCTCCCTGCGGCTGTTCGTCTGGGTTCGGTAGTGGTGGGTCCGTTCCTCGAGTGGTCCTCGGTGGTCACAATGGGACAGAAAGTGAAGGGCATCCTGAAGACAACAGCTGTCACTGGAGTGGACATACCGAAACAGTACTGGCTGTGATCCGAGGACCTTTGTAGATGTGCCGACAATCATACCCTATGCGGACGATCGATGTTCCGTCGGACGTCTACGATTCCGTAACCGTCCCGGAAGACGAGCGAGAGGACGTACTCCGGCGAGAGTTAGCTGTGTCACTATATCGAGAGGGGATGCTCTCGTTCGGAAAGGCACGTGAGCTCGCCGAACTGTCGAGGCGGGAGTTCCACCAACTGCTCGGCGACCGGAACGTTGAGCGCCACTATACGACCGAGGAACTCGCAGAAGATCTCGAGTATGGGAAACAGTAACGGCGACGACGAGGTCACTGTCGTCGCCGATACGTCACCAGTACTCAACCTCGCATTGATCAACCGGCTCGACCTCATCCGCGAGCAGTTTTCGACGGTCGTCGTTCCCGAACAGGTCTGGGACGAACTACTGGACGGCGAAGACGGTGTCGAAGCGCTTCGAGCTGCGCATGACGAGAGTGTCATCGAGATCGTTTCGCTCGAGGAAACACCCCTCGTCGCCGAATTTCGTCGAAATCTTGATCGAGGGGAAGCCGCAGCACTGGCGTACGCGATCGAAGCGGATGCTGATCTCGTGCTCATAGACGAGCGTGAAGCACGCCAAACCGCCCGACGACACGGACTCTCGATGACTGGGGCAATCGGAGTTCTGTTACGCGGGGTCGGCGATGACACGGACGCATTGCGAACGGAACTCGACCGTCTTCGCGAAGTGGGCTTTTGGATTTCTGATGACTTGTACGAGACGGTTCTCGAACAAGCGCGTGACGAACGCTGAGTACGTCACCGCGAGCGATCTGAAACATTGGATCCGACGTCCTCAGAAATCTTAATGAATTAGCTAAGTTCTGGGAATGGGGTCTACCCCACTTATCGGCAGCTGGGGCCTGTAGTGGTACTCCCTCGTACAGTTGTTCCCAATACTTCTCTCGATCATTATGATTTCTGAGGTCGAGGCGAATCGAAGATTCGCCGACCATTGGAGAGCTTCGCTCTTCAAGAGGCTGCACAAAAGCTTAATGAATTAGCTAAGTTCTGGGAATGGGGTCTACCCCACTTATCGGCAGCTGGGGCCTGTAGTGGTACTCCCTCGTACAGCTGTTCCCAATATTTCTCTCGATCATTACGCTTTTGTGAACGCAAGGAAACCGGCACGAGCGAAACCGACGCGAAGAAACTCGTCTCGAGGACCATCGACGCGATCCTCGAGCTCTCCAAGCACCGTCTCGCGGTCCGCAAGCGAACCGAACGAAAGAACGGTCTCGAGTACACCGAACGGCGGCTCGTCTTGCCCGCCGACGCCGACGTCCCCGGGCGAACCGACGGAACTCGAGACGACAGGAGGCGATGCAAACCCATGTCACGGATGAAGCGATCGAAGATTCGAACGAACTGTCAAACATATCCAGAAAAACGTGGCCGTTGAACGTGAGAAAGTTGGATCAGGTTCAGTGGGATATCGTCGGAATCCAGCGTTTAGTAAACGAGTGAAAGAAGCCTACGACTATGGCTGTGCTGTTTGTGGGGCAGACCGAACAGCCCCAAATGGTTCGAACGAGGTCGAAGCCGCTCATATTTATCCAGTTGCAGGAGTTGATGGTGACTCGGGAGATGGCGGGCCAGATACCATCGCAAACGGGATAGCGTTGTGTAAATTACACCACTGGGCATTCGATAACGGATGGTTCGCCTTAGAAGACGACTACACGGTTGTTGTACGAGATGAACCACAGTTGAGTGGATACGAGGATATTGTTCGGTATGCTGACCAACAGATTAGGCTTCCTAATGACGGAGCAAAACGGCCTGATTCCAGGTTCATTCAAGCCCATCGTACGCAAATTTGGAAATAAAGAAGGGGTGAAACGCGTAGATGTACTCACCGGAGATCCGATTTGATACCGCATTCATATTTAAGATTTAAACGTTAGAGGAGGAACTACCTTTGAAACCCACGGCTCTATTACACAATCTCAATTTGACGCAACTCTTGGTGTTCTATTCGCAGCTGTAGTGAGTGGATGGTTCATCGGTTTCGTGTTGAAACAAACGGAGTCGTCGTGCTGCACTAATCGACGCGACTCGGAATTCTCGTGACGAAGCACTCATTGCTGTCGGCTGGGACAGGACTGCGGTCAGGTGAACTCCGGAACCTCACGGTTGGAGGTGTCACTAACTACGAACACGGCTATCAAATCACTGTCCAAGGGAAAACAGGGCAGCGAACATCAAAGACGACGGACTCCAGTCAAACCACTTCTTCCGTCAAATTTCATGGTGAGGGTGAGAAAGACGAGATTGATTCATAACGTTTGGTTTGGTAGTCTAAACGACGTAGGACGATGGACCCGTAGGAATATAGTTGCGGAGAGCAATCGTTGAGGTGATGACTATTCGTGTCTTCTATCATCACCCGGATGATAAGCAGTTCTCGTTCGATTTTGTGAACCCTGATCTCGAAGCCATTGGTGAACGAGTCCTCAACTACGAGAGTCATAAGTCAGTCAAAGTTGAACAATACGAGTTAGAACAGACGGTATACGTCGTCTACACGTCATCCGGTGCTACCGGTGATGTGGATGCTATCGAATACGATCTTGTAGATCAGATCTCATCAATGGTACCTTCGAATAGTGTTATCGCCACGCGGTATGTTGGTCTGTTCAAGGAAGTTCTCAAAGGCAATTATGAGGAGGAGGGAAAGCGAGTGCAGGCGTACAAAGACATTGCTGCGGAGGACATCGAACCTGCACTCAACCAGGTTAACTGGGACAGAAGTGCAACTGAAGTCGCTGGCCGGCTCGCTTCGAATTTAATCCTCAAACACGCTCTCCCAAATGCGAACCACAGAACTGCAATCGGTATGATTCAGGTGTATCTCCGCCGTATCGAACCCGGTTTTTCAATGCCAAATACAGCTCGGCAGACAGACGGTGATGACGAGTACGCGTGGATGAACTGGGCTAATGAGTACATTAACGAATCAAAACGCCTACTCACGGTTCGTCGAAAAGGCGATCGGTTCCAGTATCTCTCCCAGTTCGGGTGTGAGATTCTTGAACGAAAGCACGGTATCGAGATCGTGCTCGACGAATACGACCTTTCGTTACCCGCGAGTGAGCGATGGCAACAATACGCTGAACAGCATGAAGAACTGTGGGTTGAGTTTGTGGCGAACGCGGTTCAAAGAAGCGGCTACGAAGAGTTGATAGATACGAAAGGCCTCACAAAACACGAATTCGCGGAGCAGCTAGAGCAAATGCAGTGATGAGCTGACTGCAGTGTTTTTAATCCTGGAGTTGAGCGACCATTCGGCCGGTCTCTTCAATCTCCTCGCTCTGACTGAGGTCAAGATGGTCCTCTAGTTCTCGAACCGATTCTTCCAGAGTCATAGTGAGAGATGGGCGACTCAGAAGGATAAGTGTACCGGCGTTCACCTGTGTCACTGTCTCGAGAAGGGATGCTCTCGTTCGGAAAGGCACGTGAGCTCGCCGAACTGTCCCAGCGGAAGTGCCACCAACTGCTCGGCGACCGGAACGTTGAGCGCCACGATACGACCGAGGAACTCGCAGAAGATCTCGAGTATGGGAAACAGTGACGACGGCGGCGACAGTGACCGTGTCGTCGCTGACACGTCACCGATACTCAACCTTGCAGTAATCGACCGGCTTGACCTCGTCCGCGAGCAGTTTTCGACGAAATCTTGATCGAGGGAAGTCACAGCACTGGCGTACGCGATCGAAGCGGATGCTGATCTCGTGCTCATAGACGAGCGTGAAGCACGCCAAACCGCCCGACGACACGGACTCTCGATGACTGGGGCAATCGGAGTTCTGTTACGCGGGGTCGGCGATGACACGGACGCATTGCGAACGGAACTCGACCGTCTTCGCAAAGCGGGCTTTTGGATTTCTGATGACTTGTACGAGACGGTTCTCGAACAAGCGCGTGACGAACGCTGAGTACGTCACCGCGAGCGATCTGAAACACTGGATCCGACGCCAGGAACCGGGCACGAGCGAAACCGACGCCAAGAAACTCGTCTCGAGGACCATCGACGCGATCCTCGAGCTCTCCAAGCACCGTCTCGCGGTCCGCAAGCGAACCGAACGAAAGAACGGCCTCGAGTACACCGAACGCAGGGTGATCCTCCCCAACGACGCCGACATCCCTGAGGAAACGAACGGAGAGTAAGCGCCGGTGACAGTTGGTGTCCTCGGGTGTACGGTCACTGTGGGGAATGAGATGCCTTGATAGAGGTCGCTTGACTCTTCAGGACGCCTATCTCACAACACGAACGCGGTTGTACGCGGGTTGGGTACCCGTGGGTGTATCACTCGAGTGGTCGTCGGTGGTCACACTGTCAGTGGTGGGTAAGACGATTTCTTTATTCAGAGCAGCTCATGAAAATCGCGGTAAGTACAGACGGCATACCGAAGTTTTGCTCTGCGGGCGCGACTCCGTCGCGCCCTCGGCAAAACTTCGATGAAAAGCACTCCTCCCTCCCCTACGGGTCGGTCGTCGGCCCGCTCGCTCACTCTGTTCGCTCGCAGTGAGTGCACACTCTTTGCCCTGTACTTACTGATTCAACCGTTCGTAATGTGGTTGTTGTGGGTATATGAGAACTGTTATGAGACATTTTCAATGAGATGATAGTGATCGCACGAACCGTTTTACTGTTTCACACGTACATTCTACTCATGACCTTTCGGTCCACGTGGGGAAACCTGCTCGCCGAGTGTGAAGCGCTTGAAGACGAAGCGACACTCATCACACCGTTGTCCGAACAGCGGTTTCAGATTACAGATGTCCAGGACCATCGTGTCATCGTCGAGTTCGCAGACTCGGAAGAATCACGGCCACTCCAGCGCGATCAGTTCGAAACGCTTGTCGGCCGTGTCCGAGACGAACCAGCCGAATTCGAACTCGATCGGCTACCCCCAGAGGCCGATCCATATCCGGCAGTACTGAGTCTTCACCCGCGGTTCGAGATCGACAAGAAGACCGGAATGATCCGCCAAACCGACGATCCCACGCCATCACAGCTCGTCCAGACCGGTTCCACCGATATCGAAGGAGAACGCACAGAGCCCGACCTTGCCCTCTACTCGGACGCGCTCTTACTGATCGATGCACTCGAGCGCTACGATGTAAGCGAGTTTGAGGAGTTGGAAACCCCATCACTGGTGAACCTCTATACGCTCCTCTCGGATGTCCAACGAGATGCCGATGATCTCCGAGGAGAGGTTGCGAGCGTCCTCCTCAATCGACTCCATCACGACCAGCCCGTTCACGGGCAGTTCGGATCCGTCCAGCGGACTGGTCGAACGTATCGGTCGCTTCGTGACGAAGACGAGGTCCTCGAGACGCTCGAAGCGGCTGGTATCTCTCGTGAACGAGTGACCAGTGTCGACTCGAGTAAGGTTGACGAGGCACTCGAGGTGACCGAATTGGCCGCGTCGGATGTCTACGAGATCGACGAGCGCGAATACGTCCGGAAGGCCGATGTCGACGAAGCGGAAAAGGAGACGCGATTACAGGGCCTCAAAGACCGGCTGGCTGCGACGGAGGGAGCCGAGGCCGAGGAACTGCGCGACGAGATCGACGAGTTGGAGGAGCGCATCGACGATCTCACGAGCTTCCAATCCGGTGTGGAGGTGTGAGATGACAGCCTATCGCTTCCGCGTCAAACTCGACGATACAACCGCACTGTCGCGTGACATCATCGCCGGGAGGACCGGACGCTCGAGGAGCTTCAGGCCGTCATCAATAAAACCGAGCGGACGAACGTGACTGCGTTTTACGTTTCCAGCGAGTCGCCGAACTCTTTCTGAAAGCCTTCGAGAAGCCGACCAAAGTCGGACTGGAGAAAGAACTCGGCGTCCTCTTTCGTCTCGAGGAGGTGTTTTCGGCGTTTATCAGAGTACTCCGCTGCCATCTCGTCTAATTCGACGGCGAATGCCTCGATCGTCTCTTCGTCCTCGAGGGAATCATAGGTTCTGAAAACACCTTTCAGACCGCGCTTGGCAGATTGCCTGACACGGCCGTCCTCGTCCGTCAGTGCTTCCAGCAGAAATCCACCAATTTCGTCCGTCTGTTCGCGAGCGGTCTCGACATCCGTTTCCAGCGAGCGATCACTGTCGGCGATGGCGAACACCAGTGCAATTCCTGGCGTCAGTCGCTCTGCAACGCGAGCGGTTGATTGTCGGACGTATCCATCATCGCTCTGGGCGTAGATGGTGGTTAACTCGTCAAAGCCGATCTCGAACAATTGAACCCGTTCATCGAGATCTAACCCCTTAATTTCGTCAATCGTCTCGTTAACTTGCTCAGAATCGCCTGATCGAATGTCGGCCGCGAATTCGTCCCACCGCTGTTGCATATCGATTTATTGGGTTGCCCAGTTCATAATTTTGTCCCTAGGACTCCGTCACTGTTTGGAAAACGGCCGCGTTGAATCACTAGACAGCGTCGGGGAAGGTCGGTAAAGCCGATGAGATTCACGTGACACCAGGTGAGAGGGGGTCGAGAAAGAGGAAGACCAGAAGAGAATCCGCGCTCGCGCGGACCCGTTCGATCGAGGCGAGATCTCGCTCGCCTCCGGCCACTTGCTGCCGAGACAGCAGTTCGCCAGAATGGACGACGAAATGCGTCGCTCCGCTGCGAATACGGTACCGACGCGGTTGAGAGCAAAGTTGTGGCAAGCGCGGACTGACGATATCGTCAGCGATAACAGCACCCAAGATACAATAGTTGAGGCTACAATAGCTCATACTACATTATTCGGTGGCTATATAGTCACGGGGCAGAATAGCAGCGTATGACCGAGTTCATCAACCGAACGGAGGAACTCGCTCGCCTGCGAGAGCTCTACGCGAGCGACAGCGCGGAACTCGCTGTCGTCTGGGGTCGGCGTCGGATCGGGAAGACCCGACTACTCTCGGAGTCGCTTCGAGGCCGTGATGACGCCGTGTATTACCAAGCAACGGAGACAACCGCGAAAAACCAACTCGAGGCATTTGTGACTGATGCGAGCGAAACCTACCCAGATATCACGCGCCTCCAACGAGATTGGGAGACGGTACTAGAGTATCTGATCGACCAAGATGCGGTCATCGTTCTCGACGAGTTTCCGTATATTGCCGACGCTGACGAGCAACTTCCATCGCTCATCCAACGACTGTGGGATCACGACGTCGCAGACTCGACCGCAACGCTCGTCCTTACTGGCTCAGCGATCGGGATGATGCACGATCTCACTCTCGATGGGACTGCGCCACTGTACGGACGTCTCTCACAAAACCCGAGCGGGAAATTTCCAATCAACCAGCTCGAGTTCGGGGCAGCGATGGAGTTCTTCCCTGAGTACGACCCTGAAGAACAGATCTTTGCCTATGGCGTCTACGGCGGCGTTCCACACTACCTTCAAGCGGTTGATGACACACAGTCGCTCGAAGAGAACATTACGCGTACGCTATTGGCCCAGCAGGGTAGTCTCCACGAGGAGCCCGAACTAATCCTTCGCATGGAAGTCGACGAAGTAAAGCGGTTCTTCGCTATCCTCCAGGCTATCGCCAAAGGCAATCGAACCCGGAATGAAATCGCTGGCGATGCGGGTATCGACGCGAATAGTTCTAGCTACTATCTCGACCGATTGGAGGATTTAGAGCTGATCGAACCAGACTATCCAGTGACGGCAGATCCAACCCGTAGCCGGAAACGTCGATATCGGATTAGCGATAATCTCTTTCGGTTCTGGTTCCGGTTCGTCCACGGTCGCGGGGGACGATACGAGATGTACGGTGACACAGCGTATAGTGAACTCGTAAAGCCCGAACTCCCTGATTTCGTGAGCGATACCTTCGAACAGCTCTGTCAGCAGGCGGTCCGAACGCTGTATCCCGACCTCCGGTTTACAGATTTCCCCGGACGCTGGTGGCATCAGGAACACGAAATTGACGTCGTTGGACTCACTGCTGGGGAAACGCTGCTCGCGGGTGAAGTGAAGTTCACCAACCAGCCGGTCGGATTTTCGGTTCTCTCTCGCCTTCGAGAAGAAGCCCAGCACATCGACTGGACGCCACCAGCAGGCGGAGATCCCCAGTATGAATACGCATTATTCAGTCGCAGTGGATTCAAACAGTCTGTGCAAGAAGCAACAACGGAGGATGAAACGTTGCGCCTCTTCACGCTGGAAGAAGTCGTAGAAGAACTACAGTCGGCTGACGGATAGATCGGTTGCTGGTCTATAGGTGGAGCAGGGCGAGAACCTCAGGATCCTTCGAGAGACGTACGTCTCTCGTGACTGAGCGGAACAACGTTCCGCGAGGTCGTCGGCGCTTTACGCCGACTGCTCGAGGGATCGGAGATCCCTCGCTGTCCGCGAAACCTTCGGTTTCGCTTGATGACGAGAATCGTAGATTCTCGAACCGCTTGACCTCGGGGGTGAAGCCGTCACGGGATGACACTATCCACGTGTTGCACCCTAGATTCATTGACCGCGACGAAGAACTCGAGTGGCTTACGTCGCATCTCACTCGAGACGAGCGACAGTTACTCGTCGTCTATGGCCGACGGCGGGTTGGGAAGAAGACACTAGTGACAGAAGCGCTCGAATCGGACCTGCGATGGAACGGCAGTGATCGCACTGTTGAGTACGCGCTATTTTCGCGTTCTGGGTTCACCGACGAGTTGGAAACGCTCGCAAACGAACGTCCGGACCTTCATCTGTACTCTCCGGAAGAACTCGCTGCTGTCTTTGCGTCGGATTGAGCGTGTGCCTCTGCCTGTTGTGCATGGCCAACAAACCATAGACGCACTTCTGGATCTCTCGAAGAACCCCCTCGCGGTGAGACGGACGACCGAGGCCCAGACGAAAGAAAACTCTCCCCAACGCCGCCGGTAGGCGTTCGCTAATTATGGTGATCGAGAGTGGCGGTACGGTATGTCACCGCTCAGCCCGTCACCGCGCGGGACGCGCCGTTGTCGAAGCGCCGACAACCAAACTCCCGGTCGCTCGGTGCCGCGACCGCCAACACCACGCGACTCGAGAAACTCATGCCACTGATCGACGACGACGGTAATCTCTTCGGCGTCGTCAACGTCGTCGATGCGCTGGTTGTCGTCGTCCTGCTCGCCGTACTCGTCGCGGGGGTCGCGATCGTCGCGGGACTCGGTGGGTCGGATGAGGTCGACGAAGAAGAATCCGCGGACACCGAAACCAGGTACGTAACCGTCGAACTCGGGGAACAGCCCGACTACGTCGCCGAACAACTCGAGGAGGGCGACGACGCCGAAATCGGGGGTTGGGGATCGGGTGACTCGACGGCCATGGCGACGGTGACGGATACCGATGTCACCGATCCTGCGACAAACAATTCGAGTGCGGACCGAGCGGAGGTCACGATCCGTCTCGAGATAGAGGGGACTGCCGCCGAAGACGACCGCGGCCTCGAGGTGTTCCAGGTCGAGGGCGAACCGCTCGCGCTCGGAAGCGACCTCACCATCGATAGGGGGACGTACATCACGAGCGGCACAATAACTGCGCTCGATGCTGACGGGCCAACTCTCGAGGCCGACGAATTCACCGCGACCGACGCCGAAGTCGAACGCTAAAACGTGTCAGCATCCGTCGCGGACGGACAGTCCCAAACCGTCGGCGGTGAGACGGTTGCGACGATTCAGTCCGTCGAAGGCGAAGTCCGTAGTCTCGAGTGAGCTCGAGCGTGGTGGCGAGCGGAGTTCTCGAGTATAGTATGTACCACGTTCGCTCTCCGACCCAACGAATCAAAGCGAGTTTCCGTATCGATAGTCCAACGACGCTGATCGGTTGCCTGTGCTGAAATGGGACGGATGCAGGAGTCTGAGACCTCGACATCTCCCGATTGGGTGGTAGCTATCGCACTCCGCGAACTCAAACCACCTTTCGACTCAGTCACGCATCCCACCGAACTAGACGACCCGCGAGAACCACCGCGGGTGGGACTGAAAGGGGCCGTCGCGGTCGGTCCGGTGAGACGACGTAAGCACTGCTTGAGCGAGCCTGCGAGCGAAGGAAGCGCGCAGCGAGTCGCAACCGGTCGAGCGCGACGGGGGCTTTCGGGGTGGTAGTCTCAGTACTCGAGACGACCCGTTTGCTCGAGCGAACGGATCCAACCCGGTCGAGCGAACGGACTAAGTACCCACAAAGTACTCGAGAATACAGAACCCGATCCGGGCCAGTGTGCCGACCGCCACTCGAGAACGTCGAGACGCCCAGACATACCTGCAACTGATCGACGAAGACGGGACCCGCTTCGACCTCGTGAACGTCGTCCCGTCCTCGCGCTCGTGATACTCCTTTCCCTGCTCATCGTCGGAGTCACGGTCGTCTCTGAGTCAGTGTCGACTCACCTGCTTTTCTAAAGACACGTTCCTGCAGGACCCGCAGGTATTATTTATATCCACTGGAGATACTCTGCTAATGCAGAGTGACGCGTCGTGACCATCATCGACGAAGACGGGAACCTCTTCGGCGTCGTCAACGTCGTCGACGCGCTGGCAATCGTCCTCGTGATCGCCGTCATCATCGCGGGCGTCGCAGTCGTCGGCGTCCTCGGAATCGGCGACAGCGACCCAGACGAAGACTCGAGCGAACCCGAACAAGCCCTCGAGACCAGATACGCCACGATCGAACTGGGCCACCAGCCGTCCTACGTCGTCGATCGGATCGACGAGGGCGATACCGTCACGCACGAAGACAGCCCGCACAACCTCACGATTACGGACGTCTACGTCACGCCGGACGCGACCAGCAACGGCGAACCCACCGTTACGATACGAACCGAAATCAACGGCGAACTGACAGACCCCGACGACGACTCCTCGAGCATCCGGTACGCAGGCGAGGAACTCCGCGTCGGAACTGACCTCCGACTGGACACAGCGGAGTACACCGCGCAAGGAGAACTCACGGACGTCGACTTCGACAACCCGGCCCTCGAGACCGACACCACTCCGGTCCTCGTCGAAACGACGGTGGACGACCGAATCGCGGCCGAACTCGAGTCCGGCGACACGGTTGCGCTCGGGCCCCACGAAACAGCGACCGTTACCACCGTCGACCTATACCCCGTCGGTGGCGATCAGTACCGGGCGTTCGTCGGTGTCGAGCTCGAGACCATCGCCGAGGGAACGACGCCGATGTACGGAACCCAATCGGTCACGATCGGAACCAGCCTCTCCTTCCAGACCGACGCCTACGACCTCGAGGGTGAAATCCGCCAGCGCGGAACGGACGTGCAAGCTGGCGAGCCGACGACGACCCGGGCCACGATCCAACTCGACTCCGTCAGCCCGACGGTCGCCGAGAGTCTGGGAGTCGGACAGACCGAAACGGTCCGCGGGGAAACCTTCGCGACGATCGAGTCCGTTCGAAGCGAACCCGCCGAGGTCGTCCTCGAGAGCGACGACGGGAACATCCACCTTCGCGAGCATCCGACGAACCGAGACGTTACACTCGAGGTCGAACTTCGGACTCTCGAAACCGACACGGGCCTCAGATTCCACGGCGAGTCGCTCCGAGAGAACGAATCCATCACCCTCGAGTTCGACCGGATCGCTGTCGACGGGACGGTTACAAACATTGACTGAAACTGACACGCCCTCCTGTGAACGGGCAGGACCGCTGTCGGCCCCTCGAAACGCCGGGCTACCGACTTCTACGGACGGACTACCACGCGACCGAGACAGTCACGGTTCTGCCAACGAACTCGTAACTAAACCTCGCTCGAGTAAACGCGGCGACACGGTGTCACTGCGCGTTCCGCTCCTCCCCGAACCGATCCGGTGGCTCCCGGCCGGAGTCGTCGCCGGGTTGATCTGGTACTGGTCGCTCGTGACCACGCCGCCGACCGGCCTGCCGCTCGAGATGGCGATCACGGCCGGTGACAGCGCGGCGACCGCGAGCGGCTTCGGCGTTCCGCTGGAGTCGATGGCCCGTTCCGCGACCGGCCACGCAGTCGCCTATGCAACCCTCGCACTCTGTCTCGTGTACGCACTCGCCGACCGGGAGATCTCACTGACCCGCAAGGTCCTCCTCGTTTTTGTCCTCACGACGGGCTACGGGGCGGCCATGGAAGTCGGGCAACTGTTCCAGCCCGAGCGCATCACGTCCCTCGCGGACGTGGTCGTCAACGCCCTGGGTGCAACGGCCGCACTGAGCTGGTACGGCCTCGAACGCCGGGTGACGTTCGTTCCCGTCGGCGAGTTCCGCCGAGAGAGCCGGAAGGCGACGTGATCGGACTCGAGTAGCTCGACCCCTATCGAAGTCGATTCGTTCACCGTTTGGAATAGCGATCGAATAGCGCTCGTCCGCGGCCCCGGGTCGACAGTTGGACGCCCTCGCCGTCGTCGAGTACCGCCGCAATGGCGAGCCCGGCGATAGCGACGAGGACGAGCACCCCGCCGAATACCGTCAGGAGGGTCAGCCCGCTGTGAAACAGGCTGCCGACGAGGATCGCGGCCCCGAGAATCTGGATGGCCAACAGGATGTCGTACCGTAGTATCGTAGCGTCCATACACTACCTAACGCGCCGAACGGAGATGAAGACCTATTCGGAATAGCCGGTCTATCCGGTTATCTGGCCGTTTTCCGCTCCGTCGTGGCCGACGTGCGAAGGCGGGTGTGAGGACCCGTTCCGATTCGAAACTAGACGTCCCGTTCCGACGAGTGGACGGTAGCATCCGGGACTGGTCTGCGACTCGAGAATCGAGATCGGTACTACGACTCGCGAACCGAGACCGTGACTGCGACTCGAACGACGGGCCAGTCGACGAAGGCAGTTGCACTACCTGACTACGCTACGTTCGTGTCACGCGGGTGAGGCCGGTCGCCGGTTCTCGACCGGCAAGCGTGGCCCCCTTCGGATGGACGCCAACGCGCACCGATTACCGCTCGCGTTTCGGTTCGCGACCGAGGACGCTGGCGACGGATTCGACGCGGTCCTCGGTCTGTTGGTCGCTCTGACGGCGATGGTCGATCTCGAGCGAGGTGATGATGCGGTCGCTTTCGACCGCGTTGTGGGCGGCCCGGACGGCGTCGAACACTTCGTCGACTTCATCGGCCTCGATGACCGTGTCCGTCGCGGTCAGTTCGTAGGAGATGTCGAACTCGTCGAGTGCCTCGATAGCCTGTGCAATCTCGTCCGAGAGGCTCCCGTCGCGGACGGGGATGACCTCGAATCTGGCGATAACTGTCATGGGTACGCTCCAAACTGCCCAGCGGGAACCACCGCCTCCGCTGGCGCGAGTGGGCTACACCAACCCAGGCCATAGTCCTTCGGGGGTCCTTCCCGAAGGCACATCCGGGTTCTCGAGCGGAGCGACGAACCTCGAACGAGGGAAGCATCTCTCGAGCCCAGCGAACCTCGAGACCCGTAAATTGATCTCGAGTCCGCTGAACGCGGATACGGTGTCGAGCCCGCTAAAAGCGGAGACGGTGCTGACACCTGAAAGGCCAAGGGATATACCGGCATCTCCCGCCAGAGAACGCCAGGGCGAGCGCTATTCGAACGAGTGGGTCGACCGTGACTCGCTGGATCGAGTCACGTTCACAAACGAGCAGTATGCATCGACGGACGGCCATCGCGGTGATCACGAGCGCGAGTATCGCAGCCGTGACGGGGAGTACCTTCGACGGGGAGAACGACCCCGAACCCTCCGTCGGCGATACCTCGTCCCAGCCCTCGCGCACCGAACCGGAGTCCGCGCCAGAATCCGACGACGCGAGGCAATCGGGTGTCGGCTTCGACTTGGCACCGTACGACCTGAGCCGGTGTGGTCCCACGTGCGGCGAAGCGAGCACGGCCCTCACCAACACCGGAGATGAGGCCGCGACCGAGGTCCACGTGACCGTCGAACTGTCCGTCGAGGACGATCTCCTCTGGGAGACCGACGAGCACGTCGGGCGACTCGAGGCGGGTGCGACGGTGGACCGAACCGAACGAGTCGAGCTCGGGTTCGGCGACCTCCTCGCGATCCGGGAGAACGACGATCGGGTCACCGTCACGACGATCATCGAATCGGATCAGGTCACGGACCGGATCGTCCGCGAGAAAGAGATGTAGGATGGTCGGACCTCCAGGTTGGGGCCACGCTCTGGATCGGCGGATCCCGTTCAGCGATCCTCGAGACGCTCACTCGCACCGGCTCAACGCCGACACGGAGACGGGGTGTTCCGTAGTCTCTCGCCGGGAGCCCACCCGAACGTTCTATACCGTCGATACGCACTGTTCACTTATGGTCAACCTCCGGGCGGTGAAGTTCGCGATCATCATTTTCGGATTCCTCCTCGCGGCGCTGGTCATCGGTCAGGTTCTCCGCCTGCTCACCTTCATGCTCACGTGGGGCCTGACGATAGCGATCCTCCTCGGACTAGCCTACGTGGCCTACGAACTCTGGTCCGGGTGGAACGCAAACGCGAGCGACGAACGGGAACGTGACCGCCACTCTCGAAAGTCAACCACCACAGCCACCAGCGCGTACGACTCCGTCGACGACGCCAAAGCGGCCTACGCCGACGACGCGTTATCCGACGAGGAGTTCGAATCCGAACTCGAGGATATCATGGACGCCGATTCGAGGGACCTCGAACGCGACTATAACTGACTCGAGTCCCGAAGATGAACGGGCACAACCGCCTACGCAAAGGGGGCGATCACCTACGCAAAGGGCAACTATCTACGCAACCGGATTCGTTGCTCACGAACGCCGTTCGATAAGATCCTCCCCGCGGCTTTCTCCGGGCAGGATATCGCCGAGCGTGGCCCCGACCGCAGCAGCCGTCCAGATGACGGCGACTCGAGACATACCAAAGAAACCAGTGCAATCCAAAGAGACCACAGCCGTTGGTTCCGGCGAACCTGTCTTATAAGATGACGCCGTACGTATGTGTATTCATGCGGAAGGACAGTCACGTCTCGGCCGACGATGTCCCTACCACGCTCGATCTAGAGGGGCTTTACTCGGTCCTTGATGAAGCCGACATCTGTTATGCAGTCCTCTTTGGGTCGTACGTGAGTGGAACCGAGTCATCAACCTCGGATATCGATATCTGCATTCGATTCGACGACGGCCGCTCGCGACGGGAACGCTTTCGGGAACGAAATCGAATCGACGCCGTTGCCCAGTCGTATGCCGACCCTTTCGTCGATATCAGTGACGTAGAAGCGCTTCCAGAGGAAGTTGCATTAGACGCCTTGCAGAATGGAACGCTTCTGTACGGTGATCCGAAGACGAAACGCTTGGACGAACGCCGACTCGAACGGACGGTAACGAACTCGAGTGAACAACGCACTCGGCGTCGACGCGAGTTCATCGATCGACTCGCCGAGGGAGATGTCTGATGGTTGATGAGGCCGTTGTCGTGGATCGGCTCGAACTAATTAACCAGTACACGAACGAATGCAAACAGATGCAGGATATTTCCAAGAGTGCGTATCTCGAGGATATTGTTCATCAACGAGCTGTCGAACGGTC
Source organism: Halostagnicola alkaliphila (assembly GCF_055379965.1). Classification (NCBI taxonomy): domain Archaea; kingdom Methanobacteriati; phylum Methanobacteriota; class Halobacteria; order Halobacteriales; family Natrialbaceae; genus Halostagnicola; species Halostagnicola alkaliphila. Next base: position 2,489,072 of record NZ_AP043826.1, read on the forward strand.
GCTGATGAACGCCATCCAGTCCTGTATCGATTTGGCGAGTCATATCCGTGCATCGGAGAACCTCGAGTCCGGCGAAACGTCACGGGAAGAGATTGAAGCACTCGCGACGGCCGATATCATCACAGCCGATACGAGCACAAAGATGACAGAAGCGGTCGGATTTCGAAACCACCTTGCCCATCGGTACGGAGATGTCGACCACGACCTCGTATACGATGTTCTACAGGAGGACTTACAGTGGATCGACCAATTCCAACAGGAAATCGCAACGTGGTTTCGAAACCGGTGACCTTCTCGTAGCGTTCCGTCTCCTGATAGATTCCCACTTCGAGTAATCCTATCAATTACAATAGCTCGTGTTTGACCTACTCGACGGACAGGAGATCCTCCCCACTTTTCTGAACTGCGAACAAATTAGCACTACCTGATCAAGGGGAGTTAGCACGCAACAAACGACTGCAAGAAGATCGAGTTGTCCACCGATGGCAGTTGTTAATCCACACGACCGCTCGAGAACCTGCGAGCCGGAATACGACCTGTTTCGTACTCGAGCCCGAATCGGGTTCCGAGTCCGAAAACAAACGGAATTCGTTTCCTATGGACGCCGTTCGATAAGATCCTCCCCGCGGCTTTCTCCGGGCAGGATATCGCCGAGCGCGGCCCCGACCGCAGCAGCCGTCCAGATGACGGCGACTCGAGCGAACGCCTCGAGTCGCGTCGGGTCCTCGGCGTGGAGTCGCCCCCAGAGGAACATCGAACCCAGCGCGACGGCGAACGAAATCAGCAGAATGCCGGTCAATCGCTTTGGAAGCACGCCGAACAGTAGTCTGGGTTTGACCTGCCGGATGTCTGTGTAGTGTAACAACCCGGCGACCAGCAGGACGGTACAGAGGATATTCACCAGCAAAAAGACGGGGACCGGCCCGACCGACATCGTCACGAACCACTCGGCGATCTCGAAGACGCCGTCCTCGACGAGCAGGGGTAACGAGAAGATGATCCCCCCGACAAACCCCTCGGCCACGTCCCGGGTCGTGTACTTCTTGATCCGTTCCGAGCCGGGAACTCCCTCGAGCATGCGTTTGACCGTTCGAACGTCCCGTTGCTCGGACGGACTGGAGACGGACTCCTCGAGTTCCTCGAGTTGGTCCAGAACGTCTCCGATTTCGTACTCGCTCGATAGGTCGGTCTCACTCGCCCCCTTCTGTGACATGCGTGGGTGTTTCGAAAGTCGAGGGAAATAGGTACTGTCCTGGACTGCCTGGTCCCCGCTTCGAGTGCCGCTGGACTATCACAGTTGGAACGACACCGCGATCAAACGCCGTTCGAGCAGTTCGCAACTCGAGCGGAGCGGCATTCGTATATTTGGCGCACTTAACGCATCTAACAAGTCCTTAAAGTAAAGATATATTACAATAATCGCCCAGAGAGTATTTCAATAAGCCATCGAAATAAGTCGAAACATAGTATCGGTGTCGTTTCGATGAATGCGAATCCGCCATCCACCCTGCAAGCCACCCCCTCCGGAGTCACCACCATGCTCACGAACGTCTGGTCCCGTTCTATTCGGTCGCCTCGTACGTCCCAGTTCGCGAAACACGCCCTCGTGGGATTGATCGTGAGTCTCGTCGTGGTCGGGACGCTCCTTGGTGCCGGGACTGGCATCGGGATGGGGGCTGCAGATAGCGACGATGAGTCCTCTCTCGAGGCGTCCGAGATGGGAGTTAACGAAACGGCCTTAGAGACGCAAGCAACGCTTGCAACAACGAACCATCCGGATAACGTCGTTGTAGTTCAGCTTGAAAACGGTACTGTCGTAAGTGGAGGAGCAGTTAACGAGACATCAGAGCAGACATTTTTACAACACGAGACCGATGACAACGACGAAGAATACCTTGTAATCTCGGGAAATCTCGACCAAGATGTTGTACAGTTTCACGGTGAGCCCGTGAACGTAAAAGATCAAGAAGAAACGTTTATCGAACACGATGGCAGTGAATCGCCGGACTTGTTCGTCGAAAACACGTCAACTGGGATCCAAATAAATCCCGACAACGGAGTCCTAGAGACCGAAGATGAGGTCCCCATCGTTGATGGACAAAGAGGAAAGGAAATAACATATCGAAACCACGGTGGAGCAGTTCTCGAACCGAACATCACCGCTGTTAACGAGCCTGATGAAGGTGAAGACCTGATCGTCAATGCGACGGTTGCTAACCAAGGGTATCAATACTATACAGGTAATCCCACACTCGAATGGCACGATGGGGACAATAACGTATGGAGCGACGTTGCTGACAGCTTCGTGATTATCGAGCCGAATGACGAAATAGAATTGTCATTCGAGATCGAAACCGAGGCGGGAGATAGCTCAATTGATGAGCTCCGATTCGATGTTGATTCTGGAGAAATCGGTGAAGATCAGGATACCCGAGAGATAGAGATAGGAGAGGCTGGAATCGAAATTACCGACATCGGAACAACCACCCCAATCGCGGGTGAAGACCTTGATATCGGTGTCGAGATCGAACGTACCGGTAACGTTCCGGTGGATGATATGACCGTCGAGTTCAGAGTCGAGAACGAAACCGTCGAAACGGACGACCTCGAGATCGACCCTGGCGACACGACGGAGGGAGAGATTTCCTACGAGACGAGTTCCAGTGACGTTCCAGAACTCGATGTCGAAGTTGTCATTCCAGAAATAGACGAATCCGCAGCAACTGAAGCGACGATCATCGACGCGGATGAGCACGAGGACAATATGGGTGTCGAGGTGTATAGCGACGATATCGAAATCGGAAACTTCAGCGAAGAACTCGAGGTAACGGGTGAATTCACGTACGACGACGATGACGTTCTCGACGCAGAGGACCGAGAGATCCCGACTGAGTTCCTAATCAACGGAACTGTCGTCGAAGAACGGGACGTAACCATCGACGAATCGCCGTACGAAGAAACGTTCACGTACGATCTCACCGAGAGCAAACTTCCCGTAGAGAACGTCTCGCTCGAGACGCCCGGCGGGTCCAACGTAACGGAGTTCGACCGAAACGTGAGCCTCGAGTTCACCGATGTCGACGACACCTTCTCCTCGAGCGAGCCGCTGTCGGCGACGGTGAGCGTCGAAAACGGCGGCGAGGTGCCCGAGTTCCAGAACCTCACCGTCGGCGTCGAGGACTCGGATAACGTCGAATCGAACGCGACCCAGAGCGAGGAGTTCCTGCTCAACGCCTCTGAAACCGTCGAACACTCCTTCGAGTTCGAGTTGACGTCTCACGCGTCGTCGGGCATCGAACTCACCGCGAACACGAGTACCGTTTCCGACACGGTGACGACGAACAGGTCGGTCTTCGAGGCCGAGGACGTCGAGCTGCGGGGCATCGACGACCCCGACTCGGAACTCTCGATCGCCGGGAACGTGACGAATACGGGAGACGTGACGGACACGCAGACCGTCCAGTTCGTGCTGGACGGCGAGACCGCGGCCGAAGAGGAACTGACGCTCGAGCCCGAACAGACTGAACTGGTCTCGGCCGTCGTCGATTCGCCGGACGAAAGCGGCGAATACACCTACGGAATGACGACCAACAACGAGTCGCTGAACGCCTCCACAGCCGCGGAACGGACGGCGACGATCGAGAGTCCGTCTGATCAGTCGCTGCTCGATCGGGTCTCTCCGCTACAGTTCGGGGTGCTCGTGATCGGGCTGCTGGCAATACTGGGTCTGCTCCTCAAATACCAGGACGACCCGGAGGCGTTTCAGACGCGCGCCGCCGCGCTGACGGCCAGAGCACACCGTAGCGTACAGCGTGTCATCGGCGGCGGCGACACGATCGTGATCGAGAACGGACTCTCGCGCGATGCGACGGTCCGGCTCCGAGTGCGGGACTCGGACGAGGTCGTTTTCCTCGAGGATCTCAACCTCGCCGACGGCGAACGACGCGAGTTCAACTGTCTTCCCGACAGCGGCGGGTTCGAGGTCGGCGCGGGCGTCGACGATATCGACTCCCACGCGGAAGTCTTCCAGGAGAAACCGAACGGCGTCGGGGTTCGCCTCGAGCCGGACGGCATCCACATCCTCGAGCAGTAATCAGAACTCTTCTCGAGGCCACCGATCGCGCCGAGATGTGTTATTTTGTCGAATCCGCCGAATTTCCTTCGTCAACGCTCCGTAGTGATCGATCAGATCGTGCGTCGTGAGAATCCCCTCGATTTCGAGCCCCGAAACCACGACGAGTTTCTTGATTTCCTCGTCTCGCATTCGCGTCGCGGCGAGGCGAAGCGTTTGCGTCGGTTCGACGGTCACGACCGGATGGCTCGCGACCGCCCGCGTCGGAATTTCCGCGAGCGGGTTGCCCGTCTTGTACGTCGCGAGGACGATATCCGACTCCGTGATGATGCCGTAGGAGTTGCCCTCGGTCGTGATGACGACGCTCCCGATCCCGTTCCGGAGCATCAGTTCTGCAACCGACTCGAGGGACGTCTCGGCCCCGCAGGTGATGACCCCCTCGGTCATCGCGTCGGTGACTCGAGCGCACATGTGGCCGTTGTTTAAACCGAAGTTGCTTAATTGACATGGTCGATATCGTGAATTTCGATGACTTCGCTCGTCCAAACGAATTCGAGCGCCCGATCTGCGTCCGCTACACCCACTGGAGGAACCAGAGGACGGCCATTCCGACACCGACGGTGAGGAGCATATTCTCTGTATACCAGGCGACGACGAACGCAACCAACCCGGCAACCAGTTGCTCGTTCCGCGGCGAGAGGACGAGAACTCCCTCGAGGTAGGCCAGATCAGGGGAGATCAGCGCAGCGAAGACGGCGATCGGGACGAACGGCAGGACGGTGCCGATCGCGGGTGGAACGTCACCCAACCGCTGAATGCCGAGCAAAAACACGCTTCGGAGGACGTACGTCCCGATCGCGATGCCGACAATGGCGATCCAAATGATGGTCGAGTCTACGTTCGCCATCGGAGTTACGCCCCACCCGGTCCGGCACGTAGTCGGTCGAATAGCGTTCCAGCGGCGATGCCGGCTCCCGCGGCGACGAACAGCCCGAGGTTGAACGGAATCCCGGCGGCGGGTATCGCCACGAGCCCGGAAATAACCGCGACGAGGACGGGGCCGCGTCGGTTGAGCGCCGGCGCGAGCAGCGAGATGAAGATAAGCGGAATAGCGAAATCGAGGTTCAGTCCGTCACCGATGGACATCCCCGCCGCTGCACCGACGGCGGTCGCACCGACGAACGAGATGACGAACGGGACCGTCAGCCCGAGATAGTACCACCCCTGGTGGACGGCAGCGGGGTCGTCGGCGGGTCCATCGACTTCGATATCCGCGGAGTCGTCGGCCGCATCACCCGCTGGTCCGTCTCCGAACTTTGCGATAGCGAGCGCGTAGTTGACATCCGAGAGCGCGTATCCCATCGTCGCTCGCCAGCGAGCGGGGAGTTCGCGAACCGTCGGAGCGAGCGACGCGCCGTACATCATATACCGAAGGTTGAGCACCAGGACTGTCGTCAGGACGACCGACAACGCCGCGTCCGCCCGCAATAGATCGACCGCGGCCATCTGGGCGGCCCCGGCGAAGACGAACAGCGACATCGCCGTCGCCTGTCCCGGCCCGATACCGACCTCGACGGCCGTCGCGCCGAACAGCAGTCCGAACGGGATGTTTGGCGGCAGAGCGGGCGCAACATCACGCACACCTGACACGAAGTCGCCTTGCTCCATACCGTAGACAAAAGAATCAGCAACTATAATGATGAGTTTCGAGGAACAAACGTGAAAAGCACCTGACTATAGTTGTGGTCGGCCCTCGAGAACGCCGCAAGTACGACAGATGCCCGCAAAATCTCGAGTGAGCTGTTCGGAGCCCAGTATATTGGGACCTCCTCACGCGTGGACGGTGATCTCGAGGGTACCGGGCTCGACCCGAGAGCTGGCGACGCAACCTGAAAGTTGGCGGACTCGGCTCGAGCATCGACGAACTCGACTTGCCGCCCCCCGAAGTTCACCGGATATCGAAACTACGGCCGAAGGTACGCGTAGCCCTCGTCTTGCAGCCGAGTCACCTCGACGGCACCTTCGGGGACGGTCTCGACCCCCTCGAGAAGATCAGATTCCTCGAGATCCATCATCTCGAGGGTGTTCGAGCAGGCGCGAACGGAAACGCCGTCCTCGAGCAGCGATTGCACGTCGTCGACGGTCTCCGCGTCGTTCGTAACGGTCACGATTCCCTTCGACTGGACGACGATCGCGACGTCGTCGATGCTGTCGGTCTCGTCCTCGAGAAGGTTTCGTGCGATCGCGAGTGCGGTCTCTTGTTCGTCTTCGTCTCCCGAGAGGAGGTGAACGACGGTCTGCATGGCTGGACGGACACGTCTCTCGAGTGAGTAAATGATGCTTGCAAGGACAGCCGTTAGGAGACGAAGGCTATCGCCGCAGACTTCGAGGGAATACCGTCACCGTAGGCGAAGTGGACACCCATTCCGTAGCCGCAGTTGGAAAACGAACGTTGAGTTTGTTCAGCCGCTTTCGTCTCGAAACTCCAGCTCGTCTTCGGTCGCCGGCGGGAGCGTGAACGAAAAGGTTGCCCCCTCGCCGGGTTCGGAGTCGACCCAGATCTCTCCGTCGTGACGCTCGACGATCCGTTTGCAGAGGGCGAGACCGATCCCGGTTCCCGCGTGCTCTTCGTGGGTGTGGAGTCGTTGGAACACCTCGAATACGTCCTTGTGTTTGTTCGCCGGAATCCCGATGCCCTCGTCGGTCACGGAAACACACCATTTCGAATCGATCGGACTCGCCGAAACCTGCACGTGTGGCCGGCCGTCGTCGTTGTATTCGACCGCGTTGCTCAACAGGTTTTGGAACACGTGGTGCAGTTGTCTCCGATCCCCCAGCACGCGAGGCAGCTCCCCGTGCTCGATCGTGGCGTCGTGTTCGTCGAGTTGGAGTTCGAGATTCTTCGTCACCGTCGCGAGCACCTCCTCGAGGTCGACGGGTTCTAACGGATCGCCCCGCGTTTCGACGCGCGAGTACTCGAGCAGCGCGTCTATCATCTCTTTCATTCGCTCTGCGCCATCGACGGCGTAGTCGATGAAATCCTCGGCGTCATCGTCGAGGTCGTCTCCGTATCGCCGTTCGAGGAGTCGGAGGTAGCTCGTGATCATCCGAAGCGGTTCCTCGAGATCGTGAGACGCAGCGTACGCGAACTGCTCCAGTCGCTCGTTCGACGCCTCGAGTTGTGCTCTGATCTCTCGAAGCTCTTGATTTCGTCGGACAACCTCGTGGGCTCGCGTTTTCGCTCGTGCGTCGTGAGACCCCACGCCGAACCCGGCGACACTGCTGAGCGCCGAGAGGATGAGTACGCTTCGATCCGGGTCGTTGAGACTGTCAGCGGGCTGGATGTGGTAGATCGTCAGAATACCGAACATGATCGCGATGCTCCCGAGACACCACCGGGTGATCACCGAGTAGAACCTCGGATCGATATCCGTTCGCGGCAATTGGTATCCGCCCCAGAACAGGATGAATCCGGGGACGGCGACGAGCAACGAAACGATCAAGACGTTCCGGAGGGGGTCGCCGTCGATAGTTTGTGCGATGCTCCACCCGATCGCGAGCACGACGTAAAGTACGCCGAGTGCCGTGATGGTTCGTCTCCCTCCTACCCTCGAGGTGCTGACACTCACGGACCCCATTGTCACTCATCGGAACGGGACTACTATAGGAATTTGTATTCGAAGGTCCCACCGTTCACATAATTATAAATTATTTAATACTAACTGGAATAATTAGATAATAGCTTTGACGGGGGGAATTCATCCGAAATCAGAGTGGGACGATTTCTCCGCACGACAGATAACGTACCGCTTCGCGCTCATATCGGAGCGCATCCCACAACGTGTGTGAATTACGGACGTTCATCCCCTCCATAACTGGGCTATTTGGGTTGATTCGGAGAACACCTTCGCATGACCGACGAACTCCTTTCGTTCGAGACGACCAGTTCGCGAGCGGACGTTGCGGCGATGTTACACACCGTTGCCGACGAATTCGACGACGGAGAGACGTTCCGGGTGGCGTTCGAAGACCATTCGGTATCGCTGGCTCTGGCCGAATCGTTCTCGTTCGAACTCGAGATCGAACGCGAATCGAACGACGAAGACGAGGACGAAATCGAACTGGAAATCGAACTCGAGTGGAGAGAGCCGGCTGTCCCCGAGGACGACGCCGAGTCAAACTCCGCGGACGAACGTGTGCACGATTCCGAACCCGACGAAACGTCGACTCGAGAGACCGAGACAGGCGCAAGTGAGGACCCGCCACAGCCGACAGCTCGTGAGAGCATGGGGACGTTCCAGCTATTCGAAGACCGCGCAGGCGAGTGGCGTTGGCGACTGGTTCACCGGAACGGGAATATCATCGCGACGAGCGGCGAAGGATACACGACCAAACGAAACGCCGAGAAGGGGATTCGGAGCGTGCTCCGGAACGCCCCTGACGCTGACGTGATCGACCAATCCGACTCGACGTCCGACTGAGGACGGGCGTGCGTCTACGCCGCGACCAAATCCGTCTCCGACGCAAACGGATACGATCCGGGATTTCACGCAGAACTTATATTGTGTGGTACTGTATGCCACCCATGGTCAGAGATGGTCCTCGAGAGTCCGCTGCCGCGGAAACGGAACGAGAGGTGCGGGCGTCGGTCGACCACGGGCACTCTATCCCTCGCTTTCGGCTCGACGAGCGGACCGAAGACGATGCGTGGCTCTCGGTTCAATGTCCCGCGGTCGTCTCCTTACAGGAGTGGCACTGACCGCTAAAGCCGCGATAAGAGCCCCGAACTTATCCCCGAGACGGATCTCAATCGAGTAAAATTCGCTCGAGAGCCATCCTCGCAACTGACGGCCGTTGAGTTTTGTTCGCTGACGGAGTTGCTCCGGTATGGATCGAGCTACGAGTCTCTCCCGCCGGCGGACGATCGTACTGCTCGGCGGGACAGCGGCCGTCACGAGCCTCGCGGGGTGTGGTGGACTGGGTGAAAACGGGGACGAAGATGATACCGAAGGGGACGAACACGTGGACGACGAGGAACCGGCGGGCGATGCCGCCGACTGGGAAGACGTCTCCGAGATCGCGCTCGAGGCCGAGGAATCGGGTTGGATCGGCGTCGAACCGGAGCTCATCGACGGTGACGAAAACCCGGCTCTCATGCTTACGGCGGGCGAACCGTACGAAATTACGTGGGAGAACGTCGATGGAAACCAGCACAATATCGCGCTCAGGACGGACGCGATGGAGATCGTCGAGGAGTACCAGACTGAACTCGTAAGCGGGACCGGACAAACCCAGACCCTCGAGTTCGAGGCCACGACGGAAATGGACCTCTACGTTTGTGAGGCGCATACGGAAGGGATGACCGGCTTTATCGAAATCGTCGACGGCGAAGCGGAGTGAATCGGTACCCTCGTGATAGTAGCAAAGCCACTCGCTCGAGAACGCGTGAGCCGGCCCGTATCAAGCATTAGCAAGTCTTCTTCTCATCACGCTCGCAACTGTGGTCTCGAGTAGATGTACCCGCTACAGGTGCCGATAGACGGCTTTCATTGGGCACTGGCGATCGTCCCGCTCGTACTGTTGTTGATTCTCCTCGTCGGTCTCCAGTGGCAGGCACCGGAAGCAGGACCGGTCGGGATGTTCGTCGCCGCGGGGATCGCACTGGTCGCGTTCCAGACGCCCTGGGAAGGACTCGCCGTCGCGACCGCGAAAGGAATCTGGGACGCCATATTCATCCTCTACGTCGTCTGGCCCGCACTCTTGCTCTATCACGTCATCAAACGCGGGGGTGGGTTCGTCGCCTTAGAGGAAGGGATTCAACGGTTCAGCGACAACGATCTCTTTCTCGTTCTGGCCTTCGGCTGGGTCTTCGCCTCGTTTCTCCAGGGAATCGCCGGGTTCGGGACGCCGATCGCCGTCGTCGCCCCGCTCTTGCTCGTGATCGGCGTCAGACCGGTCCACGCGGTCGCGATTCCGTTGATCGGACACGCCTGGGCCAACATGTTCGGCACGCTCGCCGTCGCGTGGCTCGCCACGTTGCAGGTGATTCCGCTCGAGTCCGAACTGGCGACGACGGTCGAAACGGCGATCCTGTTGATCATCCCGGCAGCCGTGGCCGGGGTCGCGATCGCGTGGCTGTTCGGTCGCATGCCAGCGGTTCGCTACGCGCTTCCGATGATCGTCGTGATTTCGACCCTCCACGCGGGAATCCAGCTCGGGTTGATGTTCTGGGATCCGATCCTGTCGACGTTTCTGGCAGGGACGGTCGCGCTGGTCGCCCTCTATCCTCTTTCGCGATGGGAGCGGTACGACCAGCCACTCGAGGGGATCGACGAACGACCCGCGATGGACGACGATAGCGACGCGTCCGAAGCTGACGAAGGCGACACCACCGACGCAGGCGAGGGGATCGAAAGCGACGAAGCGCCGGACGACGGCGGAGGCGCTGACGATGACGAAGCGACTGAAGCGGAGCAAGAAGAACGCGAGGAGACGCCGGAGCCGACGATGAGCTTCGCGATGTCGTTGCTCCCATACGTCGCCCTCACGGTGGTCGCACTCGCCGTGCTCATTATCCCGCAGCTCGAGGCGCTCCTCGAGCAATTCGAACTCGGTCCGCCGTTCCCGGAGACGGAGACGGGGTACGGACTCGAGACCGAGGCCGAAGACGCGTACAATCCGTTCGCGCCGCTGACCCACCCGGGAACGTTCCTGTTCGTGAGCGTCTTCGTCGGCTATCTGGTCTACCGCGCTCGAGGCTACTACGCCGAATGGGCCGAGCGAGAGGACGACGTCGAGGGGATCTGGGACGGGCTGGCCGACGACGCGGTTCCGGCGTCGCTAGCGATCATCGCATTCCTCGTGATGGCTCAGGTGATGGATCACGCCGGTCAGATCGAGGTGCTGGCGTTCGGGCTCGCGGGCGTCCTGCCGCCGACAGTGTACGCCTTCGCCTCGGGTTGGATCGGCTTTACGGGGTCGTTTATGACCTCGAGTAACACCTCCTCGAACATCCTCTTCGCGCCGTTACAACAGCAGGCGGTCGAAGCGATGGAGGGACTCTCCGAGGCCACGATTATCGCCGGTCAGAGCGCCGGCGGAGCGGTCGGCAACGCGATCGCGCCGGCGAACGTCGTCCTCGGGACGGGTGCTGCGGGGATCGTCGGGAAGGAAGGAGAGGTGCTTCGAATCACGATCCCGTGGGCGATCCTCGTGATGGTACTGGTCGGCCTGCTCACGATCGTCCTCAACGGAATCGCGCTCGTCGGGGGTGGGTGAGATGAACGAGATAACCGTCCAGATCGTCTCGCTGGTGCTCATGCTCGTCCCGTTCCCGATCATCGTCTACGGCGTCCTCGAGGGGATCGCCGTCCTCTGGTGGGCCGGTATCGTGCTGGTGGTCGTCGGGGGCGTGATCCCGCCAGTGACGCGGTACGTGTTCGAAGGCGAGGGCGACGCGGACGAATCTGATGATGAAAACGGCAGTGGCGAAAACGGGTAACGGATGGACGAGCGGCTCGCTCGCGCCGAGGCGAACGTGTGCAGGGCACACCTTTAGGGACTGCTCGCTGGCAGACGGACCTATGAGTGCTCCGCACGGCCCACGAACCGGACGACCGCCGACTCGAGCGCCCAACGCGATGATCGCGACGCCGCACTCGCTCGCGAGCTCGGTCGGCTACGACATGCTCCGCCGGGGTGGAAGTGCCGTCGACGCGGCTGTCGCGGCTAACGCCGTCCTCTGTGTCGCCTACCCGCACATGGCGGGGCTGGGCGGCGACGGCTTCTGGCTCGTCTCTCACCCCGACGAAGCGGGCGTCGAGGCGTTGAACGCGAGCGGCCCCGCAGCGGAGAACGCGACTCGAGAATTCTACTCGGAGTTCGACGCGATTCCGGACCGCGGCCCGGAAGCCGCCCTGACGGTCCCCGGCGCGGTCGACGGCTGGCGCGAGGCCCACGACGCCTACGGCACCCTCGAGTGGAACGTGCTCTTCGAGGACGCGATCCGATTCGCGAGGGAGGGCGTTCCGGTTGGCCGCTCACTTGCGGACTGGCTCGTCGAAGACGAGGGACTCCTTCGGGAACACGACTCCGCAGGTGAAACGTTCCTCCCCGACGGTAACCGTCCCGAGGAAGGGGACCGGCTCGTCCAATCCGATCTGGCAGACTCCCTGAAGACGATCGCGGAGGAAGGACCGCGAGGCGGGTTCTACGAGGGCGAAATCGCGGCGAAAATCTGCGACGATATCGGCTCGCGCGGCTCACCGCTCGCCGAGAGCGACTTCGAAGCGTTCGAAGCGGAGTGGGTCGACCCGATCTCCACGACCTACCGAGGTTATGCAGCCTACGAATTCCCGCCGAACACGCAGGGGTTCACAGCCCTCCAGATCCTGAACCTACTCGAGGAGTACGACGTCCAATCTTGGGGCGACGATACGGCGGACTACTACCACCACCTCGCAGAGGCGGTGAAGCTCGCGTTCGCCGATCGGGACGCGTGGCTCACGGATCCCGAGTCCGTGGATATTCCGATCGAGGAGTTCGTTTCCACGGAGTACGCCGACGACCGACGAGAACTGATCGACTCGAGCGCGGCGATGGTCATGGACGAGGTCGAACCGGGAATCGCGTTCGACGAGGACGCACGAACCGGCTCGTCGGGAGAAGGAGGGGGCGGCACGGGCCCGGACTCGAGTCACGGATCTCCCGCAGCCGACGGCGACACGGTTTACTTCAGCGTCGTCGACTCCGACGGGCTGGTCGTCTCGGCGATCCAGTCGATCTACCACGACTTCGGTAGCGCCGAGATCGCCGGCGACACCGGGATTATCCCCCAGAACAGGGGTTCGTTCTTCTCGCTCGAGGAGGACCACCCGAACCGGCTCGAGCCGGGAAAGCGAACCTTTCACACGCTCATGCCCGCGATGCTCTGTCAGGACGGCGAACCGTACCTCTCCTACGGAACCATGGGCGGGGAAGGCCAACCTCAGACCCACGCCGCGATGGTGACCCGACTCGTCGATTTCGGCTACGACGTCCAGCAGGCCATCGAAGCACCGCGCTGGCTCATGGGCAAAACGTGGGGCGAAGAGTCCGACGACCTCTCGCTTGAGGGGCGGATCTCCGATGAAGTCATCCGGGAACTCGATCGACGCGGGCAACCCGTCCAGATGCTTCCCGACTGGGACGACAATATGGGCCACGCGCAAGCGATTCGGATCGACCCGGAGACGGGGATGCTCGAGGGCGGTGCCGATCCTCGAGGGGACGGGTCCGCGATGGGATTTTGAGATCATGACAGACCATAGTAGCGAATCCGAGGACGCCTCCACCGCACCGACGGTCGACCAGCCAGACGAGATCTACCGCCGAACCGAGGACGGCGGCGTCCAGCTCGCCTCGAACGCCGACCGCTGGCACCTCTACGAGGAGTACGTCCACCTCGATCCGGGCCACCCTCACGATGACGTCCGCTGGAGCGCCGAGAAGAAAGACGTCGTCGACAGCCCCGACCGGGCCGCGCTGGCGATCATCGACATGCAAAACGACTTCTGCGAACCGGGCGGCTGGGTCGACTCGATGGGGCTCGAGCCCGAGGACTGTCGCGACGCGATTCCCGAAATCCAGCGGGCGATCGAGGCTGCGCGAGGGCTGGGCATGTGGGTCATCTGGATCAACTGGCAGAACCGACGAGACCTCCGGAACCTCGGCGCACCGACGCTGTACTCGTTCAAGAAGGATCCCGATCAGGCCGGCATCGGCGAGGAACTCGAGAACGGCGAGGTCCTGACGGAGGATTCCTGGGGCGGCGAAATCGTCGAGGATCTTCAGCCGTACATGGACGAAGACGACATTCACGTCGAGAAGGTGCGAATGAGCGGCTTCTACGGCACGCACCTCGAGCAGGTGCTCAGAACCCAGGGAATCCAGACGCTGTTTCTCGCGGGAGTTAATATCGACCAGTGTGTCGCGACCACGATGGAAGACGCCTACTTCCGGGATTATAACCCGATCCTGCTCAGGGACGCCGCGGCGACCTCGAGTCCGAATTTCTGCAAGAAGGCGACGGTGTTCAACGCCGAACTCTGCTGGGGCTTTTCGATGTCGGTCGACTCGTTCGAGGATCCCGAGCCATTTGAGCCGTAGTCGGTGGGAGTCCCACGCGATTTTGGTTCGAGATCACCCAAGCAAAGACCAGGTGCCAGCAATAACGCCAACCGCGGCGAGCCCAGTCATAATCCACACCAATCGTTCATCGGGGGCCGAATCGGTTGAAGGCGGGGAGATGAACACCTCGTAGGCAACCCCGATCACCATTCCAATCCCACTGAGTACCAAGAGAACGGGGACAAGTGCGACACTACCAGCGAGGATATTCGAGAGCCCCATTGCTCCAAGAATACCACCACAAACGGCTAACGATATGTAGTAGAGGGTCACCGTATTCATACCTCCAATTTGTTATACGTCTTCTTATATGTTACCTCGATGGTGAGGATTGAGCATAGAGAGACGGATACATTCGAAAACGCCTGTTCCGTAACGTCGCATCTCGTCGTTCTCCGAAACGATGGGAATTCGATACCGTTCGAGGCCCGGAACGATTACTGTCGAGCCCATTCGAGCATCCGCCCATAGACCGGATCGGTCTCGAGCGCGTTCGAATCGCCCACGAGCACGAGCGCCCGTTTCGGTCGCGTCAGCGCGACGTTGATCCGGCGGTAGTCCTCGAATATCGGTCCCTCGAGCGTGTCCGTCGCGGTGAACGAGACGATGATGACCTCTTGGCTCGAGCCCTGGAACCGGTCGACGGTGTCGACGGCGACCTCGTCCGGGACGTGATTCGAGATGTTCGAGACCTGCGCTCGGAACGGCGCGATGACGCCGATATCCGAGCGCTCGAGGCCGGCTTCTTCGTAGCGTTCGATCAGTGCCGCGATCCGGGCGGCTTCGTCGTCGTCGGTGTACTGGCTCTCGTCGCCCTCGACGGCAACGAAGCTAACCGGATCTCGAAGTCGGGGCGGAAGCTCCTCACGTGAAACGCCCTCGAGGTCGTCGAGCGTCCGCGTCGCGACGGCCGGCTCCGCGGGGCGGAGTTCGCCGTCGTAGAACTCCCGCGAGGCGAAGGCCTGAATGCGCTGGTTCATCCGGTACTGCCGATCGAGCATGATACCTGCGCTCGGGTGTTCCTCGACGAGGCGTTCGAACAGCGATTCGGTGAGGTCGTTCTCGGCCCGCACGACCGGCGGAAGCTGCTCGTGGTCGCCGACGAGAACGAACCGATCCGCCAAATTGGCCGCGGCGTAGGTCCCAGGCTCGGTCAACTGGGCGGCTTCGTCGACCAGCGCCACGTCGAAGGCCTGCTCTTTCATGACCCGCGAGCCGCAGGTCGCCGTCGTCGCCGCGACCACCTGCGCGTTCTGTAACTCGGCGACGCGCTCTGCGGGATCGCCAGCGTAGTCGAGTCGATACGCCTGCATGTCCTCCCGGACGCCGCTTTCGGAGCCGACGCGAACCACTTCGGTCGTGTCGATCCCCTGCTCGAGGAGCGCCTCGAGCGCGTTGTCGACCGCCCGGTTCGTAAACGCCGAGAGCAGGACGCGCTCGCCGCGTTCGACCATCGCGCGGATCGCTCGAGCGATGGTGTAGGTCTTGCCTGTTCCGGGCGGTCCGTGAATCAGCGCGCAGTCCTGGGCCCCCACCGCTTTCCGGACGGCTTCGTCCTGCGCTTCGTTGTTGTCGATGAACGTCTCTTCGGGATCCTCGAATTCGGGATCGGCGCGCCCGAAGAGGACGTCCTTTCGACGGTCGCTCCCTTTCAGCAGGGCGTCGTGCAGTGCCACAAGCAACCGATCGGTCGTGATCTCGGAGGGATAGACGTCAAGCCGCGTGACTTCCACGGGCTCGTCGGTCGAGAGGACGATCTCGTCGTCGAGTCGCTCGATGTGGGCCAGTTCCGAGTTGCCGCGCACGGGGTGTCCGTCGCTCGCCAACACGAGATCCCCCTCGCGAAGCTTGGAGGTGACCGCACCCTGCTGTCGGGCCCGAAGCTCCCACCGCCCGCCCTCGAGTTCCCGGCGCTCTACGAACTCGAGGTCGATGATCGCCCGGTCGTCGTCGGCGCGTTCTTGTGCGCTCTGCTCCCAGAGTTTGGCGTACTCCGTGTGGACTTCCCGGCGTTCCTCTTCGATCGCGTGGTAGAGTCGGTCGAAGTACTCGAGTTCGTCCGCCGGAAGCGATTGGCCGATCTGACCCGCTTTCGACTCCTGATCGAGGCGGCCCGAGACGACCATGCAGGTGTCCTGTTCGAAGCAGTATTCGCACTTCGCATCGGCCTCGTATCCCGTCGGGACGTCCCCCGAAACCTCCATGGCGGCGATTTCGTTGCGAACGCGGACGACGAACTTCAGGAGCCCGTCGCCCATCGTGAACTCCTTGGCGGGGGTCAGATCCCCCGTCTCTTCGTTCCGATCGAGCGCGGAGTTTTTCGTGTACAACAGCGTTCCCATGTCGATGTCGCCGCCGTGTTCCTCGAGCAAGAGCGCGTAACACGCGGCCTGAATCTTGTCCTTGAATCGCGGATCCTTGCGCAGGTTCTTGCCGGTCTTGAGTTCGACCGGCGCCCCTCGACGAATCGCGTCGGCTCGGCCGCGGATGCCGAAGGTCTCGCTGATGAGCAACTGTTCGGAGCGCCAGCTGTCCTGTTCCGTGAGCCGTCCCTGCTCGAGCCAGCCTTCGATCGCCGCCGCGTTGTCCCGAACGTCCTCCGCGACGGCTTCCGGCGTTTCGCCGAGCAATCCGAGCTCGAGTCCGCGCTCGTCGATCCGCTCGTCGATTGCGGCCTCGAGATCTCGGCCCCGCAACAGGTCGCCGAAGACCTCGTGGACGATCGTCCCCTTCAAGACGGGGTAGTTCAACGGAACCCCGGAGAGTTTGTTGAGATAATAGAGACGCGGACACTCGACCCAATTGCGAACATCCGTCACGTTCACCAGAAACCCCGGCTCGACGACGACGTAGGAGTCACCCGTCGTCGAGTACTGAGTCTCGCCCTGATATTCGTCTTCCTCGGCGTTCGTCACGAGCAGTTCCATTCCCGGCTCGAGGAGCTCCGCGGATTCGGTCCACTTGCCCCAGAGGGTGACCGTGGTTACGTCGTGTTCGCCGAGCGACTCGGCGTTGCGATCGGAGCCCTCGACCGAGCCGGGATCCTGGTCCCCGAGATCACCGGAGTGTTGGCCTTCGAGCGGGTTCGACGACCGCTCGAGGCGATCGAACCGGAGCGGAACCTCCGCGAGGTCGCTCTCGCCGTAGCTCGTCGTCACCGTTCGCACGTCGACCTCGCCCGCGACGGTACCGCGTACGTTCACGGATTCGTGAAGGGGGTGGCGGTGAAAAATGCTGTCGGTCGGGGTTCGTCTTACACGGGGTCCGGCGGGTAAGATATCTGGATCCCGAACACGTCGTTTTTGACTGAACGACGAGTTAGCAACGCACAATGGAGCCAAAACTCGAAGCCGATTCGCTCACTCGAATCGTCGACGGCGATCCGATCGTCAATTCGGTATCGCTGCGCGTTCGGGAATCTACCGTCGTCGCCATCGTCGGTTCGTCGGGGTCCGGCAAGTCCTCGTTTCTCCGATTGCTCAACCGGCTCGACGAACCGACTGCCGGAACGGTGTACCTCGACGGGACCGATTACCGGGAGATCGATCCGCAAACGGTGCGCCGTCGAATCGGGCTGATACCGCAGGATGCCGCACTCAGCCGCGGAACGGTCTTCGAAAACGTCTCGCTCGGTGCACGAATGCGGGACGAACCGATCGACGGCGTCCGCGTGGGGGCGCTCCTCGAGCGGATGGGGCTCGAGGGGTACGAGGATCGTCCCGTCGAGGAACTTTCCGGCGGGGAGCGCCAACGCGTCTCCATCGCGCGAACGCTCTACGTCGAGCCCGAGGTGCTCCTGCTGGACGAACCGACCGCGCACCTCGATACGGCGATCGAGGCCCAAATCGAGGACCTGCTGGCCGAACTGATCCGCGAGGAATCGCTGACGTGCGTGCTCGTCACGCACGACACCGCACAGGCGAGGCGACTCGGGGAGTGCATCCTCGAGTTCGCCGACGGGCGGATCGTCGCGGAGGGGCCGCCCGACGAGGTACTCGAATGACCGACGCAGCCCTCGAGACGTTCGTCGAGCAGGCCACGGACCCGGTTATCCTCACGGGCTTCCTGCAGATTATCGCCGCGACCGCGCTCGCCGCGATCGTACTGGGCGTCGTGTACGCCCGGAACCTCGATTTCGGCCGCGAAGCCGTAACGACATCGGGTCGCGGTTTGATACAGGTCGTCGCGGCGGGGGCGGTTATCGGCGTCTTACTGGCGGCCCACCTCGCGTGGGCGACAGTCGTGCTCGTGTTCATGATCTGCGTCGGCGGGTGGATCTCTCACAAGCGCGGCGGTGCGATCCCCGGCGTGTTCCGTACGTCCGTCATTTCGATCGGATTCGGTGCCGGACTCGTGATCGTGATGATGACGATCGCGGGTGCCATCGAGACGACGATGCGCGACCTGATCGTCATCGGGAGCATGATTATCGCCAACGCGATGAAGACGAATTCGCTGGTTTTGGATCGCTTTACGGGAGAACTGGCCTCGAACCGGGCGGAGATTGAAGCGATGCTGAGCGTCGGCGGGTCGCCCGAACAGGCGATCAACCAGTACGTGTCGACGAGCGTCTACGCTTCGATTATCCCGATCCTCGACAGTATCAAGAGCCTCGGAATCGTCCAGATCCCGGGATTGATGGCGGGAATGATCATCGCCGGATCGAACCCGATCTACGCGGCCCAATACCAGTTCGTGATCATGCTGATGATCTTCGCCGCCGGGGGTTTGACGGTCGTGATAAACACGATCCTGATCAGCCGCCGCGTCTTCACCGATGCGAAGCAACTCGACGGTGACGTTCTCGATGAGATCGACGTCTGAAACTCCCCCGCTCACTCGACAACGTTATTACTGTCGGGCGTAGTATGTCATCATATACCACGATGTACGATCGAATCCTCGTCCCGACCGATGGCTCGGCTGAGGGCGAGCACGCACTCGAGTACGCAATCGAGCTCGCACGAACGCACGATGCGGCGATTCGTGCGGTGTACGTCGTCAACGCCGCGAGCTACGGGGGGCTGCCGATGGAGACCGCGTGGGACGGCATCAGTGACGCCCTTCGAGAGGAGGGTGAGACCGCCGTAAAGAGAGTAGAGGAACTCGCGCCGGAGGACGTGCCGGTGGAAACGATCGTTCTCGAGGGGTCGCCGAGTCGAGTTATCGTCGACGAAGCCGCACCCGATCAGTGCGATCTCGTCGTGATGGGAACCCACGGTCGCGGCGGCATCGATCGATTACTCCTCGGGAGCGTTACCGAGCGCGTCGTCCGCAAGTGCCCGGTTCCGGTCCTGACCGTCCGCCTCGATTCGGACGACCAAGAGGCGACGGCGGCCGAGGCTCAGGCGACTGTCGAGTAAGCGGAGAGAACGATCGCGAGGCGAGCGCGTCCTCAAGAAAGATAGTTTACAATTGATTTGACCTCATGAGTGTCATCACGGTTGGTAGCAGCCGTTCGTGGTGGCATCGAAACCACCGAGCGAAGCCCTGAGAGTGACGAACGGAATTATCACGGAACAATCAGTATCCGGAACGAATCGAGCAAATCACTTTCACCGCGGTAGCGCACAGCTTTTAGCCCCGCCGCTAATAAGAGGAAACGATGACGTCGTTCCAGTCGACACTCGGCGAGGAGGAGGGGATCGCCGAAGAGCTGGCCGAAAACCAGCGCGCGATCTCCATCGCCGAGTTCTTCGAGAAGAACAAGCACATGCTCGGCTTCGACAGCGGCGCTCGAGGCCTCGTGACGGCCGTCAAAGAGGCCGTTGACAACGCACTCGACGCCGCGGAGGAAGCCGGTATCCTTCCGGATATCTACGTCGAAATTCAGGAGGACGGGGATTACTACCGGCTTATCGTCGAGGACAACGGACCCGGGCTAACCAAAGAATCGCTGCCGAAAGTCTTCGGGAAACTGCTCTACGGCTCTCGATTCCACGCTCGGGAGCAATCCCGCGGACAGCAGGGAATCGGTATCTCTGCGGCTGTACTGTACTCCCAGCTGACGAGCGGGAAACCCGCCAAAATCACGAGTCGAACGCAGGGCTCGAGCGAGGCGGAGTACTTCGAGTTGATTATCAATACCGACGACAACGAACCCGAGATCAGCGTCGAAGAAACAGCCTCGTGGGACCGCCCGCACGGCACCCGCATCGAACTCGAGATGGAAGCGAACATGCGGGCCCGAAACCAGCTTCACGATTACATCAAACACACCGCAGTCGTCAACCCGCATGCACGCCTCGAGCTCAAAGAGCCGAGCGCGCACTTCAAGGCGGAACGGGCGACCGACGAACTTCCCGAGGAGACCGAGGAGATCCGACCCCACCCACACGGCGTCGAACTCGGCACCGTGATGAAGATGCTCTCGGCGACGGACTCACACAGCATCTCCGGGTTCCTTCAGGAAGAGTTCACTCGAGTCGGCAAGAAAACCGCCAACTCGGTTATCGACGAGTTCCGCGATCGACACTTCGGTCGGGAAATGTCCTGGAAACCGCCGGCGTCCCACGAGGATGCGGACGTCGCCGGTGCGATCGAGTCCGCGACCGTGAACAAGGGTGCGACCGCAACGACCGACTTCGCGGAGACGATCGCCACGACGGTCGGTAACCGCGAACGGATCGCCCACCACAAATTGGTAGAAATCGTCGAATCGGCGGCCGAAGCGACCGAAGACGACCACGGAACGACATTCGGCGAAACGGTGCGAGAGAACGCCGTCGAGGCGGCGTGGCGCGGGATCGTCGGACTGTCGAACGAAAGCGACGACGACGGCACCTCGTCAGCGGACACTGAATCGGACGACGACTCGCGAATCACCGCCGACATCTACGCGCTCGCCGACGACGCGACGAGCACGCGAAAGGACGACGAAGTGATTCACGCCTTCGCCGAGCGGCTGGCGGGCAAATTCGAAGACGCGGAGGACGTTCGTCACCGCTTCACCCACGAGGAGCTCCAGTCGGCCGTCGATCGGGCCGCCGAACTGACCGAAGAGTACGACGAGGCAGCCTTCGGCGATACCGCTCGAGAGAACGTCGTCGAGGCGGTCTGGGGGGCCATGCGGACCGTTCCGGACGATCCGCCGCTGGTTCGGGAACTGGCGGAGAGCCGAGACGCCTCGAGCCAACTCGTCGACGGGATGCGTTCGACCGATATTATGGCGCCGCCGACGCGGTGTCTCTCGCCGATCACCGACGAACTCATCGAAGCCGGATTGCGAAAGGAGTTCGACGCGGACTTCTACGCCGCGGCGACCCGCGACGCGGAAGTGTCGGGCGGCGATCCGTTCATCGTCGAGGCGGGGATCGCCTACGGCGGCGACCTGGAAGCCGAGGGGAGCGGCGACGTGCTCCGATTCGCGAACCGCGTGCCGCTGGTCTATCAGCGCGGGGCCTGTGCGACGACCGACGTGGTCAAACAGATCGGCTGGCGAAACTACGGGCTCGAGCAACCGGGCGGCTCCGGGATTCCGAACGGTCCCGTCGTCATCATGGTCCACGTGGCGTCGACGAACGTGCCGTTCACGAGCGAATCGAAAGACGCCGTGGCGAACGTTCCCGAAATCGAAGACGAGATCGAACTCGCGATTCGCGAGGCGTCTCGAGAGCTCAAGAGCTACCTCAACAAGCGCCGATCGATGGAGAAACGGCGGCGCAAACAGAGCGTCCTGGGCCAGATCCTCCCGGAGATGGCCGAGAAGGTCGCCGAGGTGACGGGCAACCCCGAACCGGACATCGACGACGCCGTCGCGCGGATCATGAACAACGTCCTCGTCGAGCGCGAACTCGAGGAGAACGGGACCGCTCAGTCGGTCTCGATCGTCGTCGAAAACCACACGAGTACGACCGAGTCGTTCGAACTGACTGACATCGTTTCGGCCGAACCGCGGAGCCTCTCCGACGGTGCGACCGTCGTCGAGATGGACGGCGAGTGGTTCGTCAAGTGGGACGGCGACGTCTCGAGCGGCGACGAAGCTGTCCTCGAGTACGAGGTCGACACCGACGCCTCGTTCGACCTCGACGTGAGCGGCGTAGAAAGCGAGAAACTCACCGTGACAGACCAATGAGTACGGACACCAACCAGGAAGCCAGAGAACAGTTGATCGACCTCGCCGCGCAGTTTTATGATCAGTTCGAGACGGGGGAGATTCCGAACATGTCGCTCCCGACGCGGACGAAGAGCAACATCGAGTACGACGAGGAGAAGGGAGTCTGGGTCTACGGCGACCGCACGTCGACGCGATCCGCGAACTCCGTTCGAGGCGCACAAAAGCTCCTCAAGGCGACGTACACGATCGAGTTCCTCGCGGATCAACTCGAGGAAGACCGATCGTCGACCCTGCGTGAGTTGTACTACCTCTCCGAGAGTTGGGATAACGACAACGCACAGTTCAACGATCAGGACGAGTCGAACGGCCTGGTCGAGGACTTAGAGATCGTTTCGGGAGTCACCCGTGAAGACTTTCACATGCGCCCGGAGGAATCCGGCGCGAAGGTCATGGGTCCGATCCACATCCGCGAGCAGACGAAGCGCGGCGATCGCGATATCCACTGTCAACTCGACGTGGGCCAAGGCGGGTACCAGATTCCGAACAACCCGGACATGATCGAGTTTCTCGACAACGACGCCGAATTCGTCCTCTGCGTGGAGACGGGTGGCATGCGCGACAGACTCGTCGAGAACGGCTTCGACGACGAGTACGACGCGATCGTCGTTCACCTCGGCGGCCAGCCCGCGCGGGCCACCCGCCGACTGACGAAGCGCTTTCACGACGAGCTCGGGCTCCCTGTGGTGGTCTTCGCTGACGGCGACCCGTGGTCCTACCGGATCTTCGGTTCGATCGCCTACGGCTCGATCAAGTCCGCTCACCTCTCGGAGTACCTCGCGACGCCGGAAGCCCAGTACATCGGGATCCAGCCCGCCGACATCGTCGAGTACGACCTGCCGACCGACCCGCTCTCGGATTCGGATATCAACGCCCTCGAGAGCGAACTTTCCGATCCCCGGTTCCAGACCGATTACTGGGAAGAACAGATCGAGCTCCAACTCGAGATCGACAAAAAGGCTGAACAGCAGTCACTCGCCGCTCGCGGGTTGGACTTCGTGACGGATACGTACCTGCCGGAGCGACTCGAGGCGATGGACGTCGTCTAGGGAAATCCAGAACGCGCGAAACCGTCGCTCGGATTTTCGTATCACCGCCAGAGCAGAATTCTCATTATGGACATTCCCATATTTACGCTCAATGGGTAATTCGGATACGGAACAGCGGATTAGAGAAGCCGCATTTTGCGCGCTTGCCAAACACGGCTATGCGGACCTCTCCATAAAGGACATCGGTGACGAGCTGGGCCAAAACCCCTCTCTCATATACCACTACTTCGACAGCAAGGACGATCTGTTACTGTCGATGCTCGACGTCTTCGTTGAGATTTTTATCGACCGGCGGACCGAGCAACCGATCACCGACGCAGAGGCGGAGCTTCGCGAGTTCGTCGGCCAAATACTGCACCCGGACTCGGCCCACGTCGAGCAGGCGATGTTCTCTCCGCCTTCGGATATCGAGCGGACGATCTCGCGAATTTTCGTCGAGCTGTGGGCGCACGCGACGTGGGATGCTGACTTCCGGAGAAAAACGACATCGGTGGAGGATCGCCTCCGAGACACGGTTGTCCGAATACTCCGCGCCGGTATCGAACTCGAGCAGTTCCGTCCGGTGGATCCCGAACTGACTGCGGATCACATCCTTGCACTCCTCAAACAAGGGTTACACACCCATACGACGACGAATCGCGATTCCGCCATCGATCGAACGCAAACGATCGTCGATGGGATTATAATCGATATTACTCGCGAGAGCTAACGAGACGCCCAGTGGACGGGTTTCGCGTTCTCTTCGCTTCTTCTCAGATTCGTCGTACCGGTCGTCCTCTCTGCCGTCTTCGAGTATTCAGTACCCTCGAGAACTGTTTCCTTTGGCCATATCAATCGGTCCGGGACCAAAAGGACTACAGCTGATTAAATAATCAATTAACTCATGCAGTCCCCCGATTCAGTCGTCGGAGTTGGCCAGCCACCGGAAGCTATCCGAAGCAGCGAGGGGCAGCTCTCGCCGTTCGGGTGGTACGCTGAAATGCGCCAAGATACCCCCGTCCACTTTGACGAGCAACGAGAGACATGGGACGTATTCGGGTACGAAGCCGTCAACCGCGTGCTCAAAGATCACGATGCGTTTACGGCCAACCGGTCTATAGACGATAGCGATCCACAGGACAGCAACAAAGGAGACGAGTCCTCGAGTAGCCGTGAAGACGATATGCCGATGCTACAGACGATGATTACGACCGACCCGCCGGAGCAGACTCGACTCCGAGGATTCGTCGACGAGCGATTCCAGCCGGGTGCAATACGAGAGTATCAACCGCGAGTGGAGGAGTTGACCAAGGAACTATTGGACGACCTCGAGGGGAAAGAGCAGTTCGATTTCGTCGACGAGTTTGCAATTCCGCTCCCCGTCATCGTCATCGCCGAATTGCTTGACATTCCCGCCGAACGTCGCGATCAGTTCAAAGCGTGGTCGGATGCGCTCGTTTCGCGACCCGAAGACGACACCGAGGCAGAGATGAAACGGGTACAAGGGGAACGACAACAGGCCCAACAGGAGATGGGGCGATACTTCGCGAAGTTGTTGGCGGAGCGTCAGGGGGGAGACGGTGACGACCTCATCACGCTCGCAGCGAACACTGAGGACCTGTCCAGAGGAGAGAAAGTCGGGTTCTGTATGCTGCTCCTCCTCGCGGGCAACATCACCACGACGAATCTCCTCACCAACGCGATCTGGTCCCTCGAAGAACAGGAGCTGACGGACGCGGTCCGCACGGGAGAAATCGACCATCAACAGGCCGTAGAGGAAGTGCTCCGATACCGCTCCCCGATCCAATCGTTGAAGCGTATCGCCGTCGAGGACGTCGAACTCAACGGAGCTCACATTCAGGCCGGAGACGTCGTCACGCTCTGGCTGGGTGCGGCAAACCGCGATCCCGAACGCTTCGACGCCCCGGAAGCGTTCCGACCGGACCGAAAGCCAAACCGCCACATCGCGTTCGGAACGGGGGTCCACTTCTGTTTGGGCGCACATCTCGCCCGGATGGAAGCGGACGTCGCCCTAAATCAACTGCTCGAGCGCTTCGACAGGCTGGATGCTGACCTCTCGAATCTCGAGCCGCTGAGCGGCCTCTACGGTCTCGAGTCGCTCCCCTGTGAAGTGAGCGAAAACGAAACGCCTGCACAATAGCACGGCTCCCGCAGTTGACGGGAGCGCGTGACCGGAACCGGTTTTCGGCGAGCGGTTTTCCTTGATTCTCCACACTCCGCCCGAAGCAGCTACTCGACACCGGTCGGATTGCGTTCGCGAAAGTCGTCGGCGACCGTTTGCATTCGCTCGAACTCGACGCCGTCTCGAGAGGACATGTGCTCGAACAGGTTCTCGAGTCTGGAGATCCGGTGTGCTTGCCCGATCACCTGCGGGTGGAGCGTGAGAACGTAGACTCCGTTATCGACGTTCTCGACCATCCAGTCGAACTGGTCGCGCCACTTCCGGAAGATCATCTCTTCGTCGGTATACCCCATCCGGTGGGGGTTGGCCCACGTGTAGGTAAACGGCGGAAAGTCGTCGCGCTCCCACGACGGCGGGAGCTCGACGATATCGGTCGGCTCACCCCGCTCGTAGGGTGCGTCCGCCGGCGCGCGCCAGCCCCGTCGAAGGTAGTGCGGTTCGAAATCCGCGGCCATCACGCTTGAGTCCCACTCGAAGCCGAGCTCGAGCAGGATATCGAGGGTGTGCTCGGAAAAGTCCCACGCGGGCGAGGCGTAGCCGGTCGGGCGCTCTCCCGTGAGCGCGACGATGCTCTCGATGCCGCGTTCGATGTCCGCTTTTTCGGCCTCCCTGCTTTCGTAACTCGAAGGGCCGCGGTGGGTCCAACCGTGGTGCTGGATTCCGTGGCCCGCGTCGGCGACCGCCTCGCAGGCCGCCGGGAAGCTCTCGATCGTGTGCCCCGGAATGCACCATGTCGAGGGAAGGTCGTGTTCGTCGTGGAGGTCGAGCAGACGGGGCGTTCCGACGTCGGCTCCGTAGACCCCTCGAGAGTGTCGCGTCGGCATGTCCCAGGCGTCGAACGCCCAGAGCCACGTCGAGACGGCGTCGAAGTGATACGAGACGCAAACCGTTGGGTTGGGCATGACCATTCGACGACGCACGGGAAAATATAGCTAACACGACCTCAATGGTGTCATAGAACGGTTCGCATACCTTCTTCACGACTACCCGACGAACGATAAGTACAGGTAGTACACATAGCACGCTAAGTAGCGAGTTGTCCGTTCAATAGACGATAATTACCTACTTTTCCAGTGAGCCAATTTCCGAGTATCGCACCGACCATCCCTACCAGTACAGAAACTCCAATACTGACGGCAGACATGAAAATAACAGCCATAATTTGAAAACCACCGAATCCTAGTGGCTGGCTCAATCCTGAGATGAACACAAGTAGGTCAAGGAACGGCCATAATACCGGTAGCGCAGCGACAAGCCCAGTTCGTTTCCCAATTTGACCGGCCTCTATCCCACGTCTATTGGCAAGGAATCCGACGAGTAAACCTGCGAAAAACATAGGAGAAACAGGGAGGCTGAAGTCGGGGTACGATTGCCAATAGAGGATGATTGTAAACGGAGTGGACGCGAGACCAGCAATGATTGCATATCGCCAAACTTCATCAGAGAGTGTATCTGAGATAGTCTGAAGGCGACTCATAGCTGTTTGTTTGAGATTATATGATATAAGCCCGTTGCTCACTTCGCACGTGTAGTGAACGGATAGTTCAGTCCAAATGGCTTGAAAGGAACACCATGGGAATCGTTCTATGACATCCTTCACACGACCTCACCACAGTGACTCTGGTATGTCCCTGAGAACACGAATCCAGAACTCAGTCGATGTTCGTGTAGATGCCCGGGTCATTCGCCGTGCAGGTCGTCCGAATTCTTCTGTTCAGTTGGAAATTCTTCTCTGTGACAGTATGTATAAATAGTCATCTATCTCCAATATCGCTATTGCGTACAAGACCTAGCGTCTGAATCACCGCGGGTAATAATCAATTCTTGGAGGGTAGAACTGATGAATATCATCATACAGGCTCAGCAACAATTTCATACTCTACGTCAGCGGGTATGAGCACTTCGAACGTGGCTTCAATTTCCTTGTCCTCACCTACACTTTCAAGCTTGCGAGGCGGTTCTTCCACATCATATCCTTGAGTATCTCTATACTCAAGTCTCAACTCTATCTCTCCAGCGCTACCAATATTTTTGAATATCGCTCCGTGAGAAGCTGGAAACGGTATAATACCAAATTCTATCTGATCCCACTGTGGCTGTTGTTCATTAGTAGCAGCGATTGACATCTCTCGCCTTTCATCTTTACTAAAATAAAAAGACCTCCCTACGTCAAAACTTCTATCTAAGTTGGGCGTCTCCTGAAAAGGATAGGGAACCCCGGGATTAGGTACTGTCTGATCACGAAAATACCATAATTCTACTCTAATGTTACCCTTCTCTCTACTGTTATGAATTGTTCCAGAATACTCGCTTTCATCAACAGTAGCAGACACCGCTCTTGGATCTGGAACAACAAATTCCTCAAATTCCATTTCTGGCTTGCTTGACCCAATGCACCCAGCCATTCCACCAATGCTTGCTGCAGTTACCCCGGAGAGAAATTCTCGCCGCTGCAAATCCTTCATGTATATCTAATGATGAGACAAGACTGTCATTTAGACATAATGGCCATTCAAATGTCATCAACTAAATAAACATCTGGAGAGATTTCTGCTCTACATTCACAAACTGGTTCTTGACAGGTACTAGGTAGATACAATTTTCTACGTTATCGACACTCTCCTGGCCATGTATTACGACCAAGTATGATGGAGTGTTTGGAGATAGAATTGCAGTAAGTACACTTAGTGGTCAAGAGAAGTTTTGCAAGTGGCGAGGAACTTGCTAACCCAACATGAGGGACAGAGCTGGATACGAGAGTTGTCTGTCGTCACCGAACTCACAAAACGTAGTTCAAGTACTATCTGTACTTACCGCGACTTTCACTCACAGAACAAACTAACGTACCGAGTTACGATCTTCTGGTACCGACGACCCGCGTAATGCCGACGGCCTATGGCTCGAGTCTTACTCGAGCAGGTCGCTCTCGACCCGACACCCACAGGGATACGCGTTGTGGTGGGTCGGGACGAGTTGGACGACCGCCGTGACTGGGAGTTCACAGTGCGGGCACTCGGGATGGGACGACGGGCTTTCGTCGGCCACCCGAACACCCATATTCGTCACGACGAGCGACACGCCGCGGACCTCGAGGCGGACCTCGACCGCTTTGCCACCCGATTCGACCAGTCGTGCGAGCGCTTCGGGATCGAACTCGCCGGCAAGCTGGTATGAATCTCGAGGGACGCCCTGTTTCTCGAGCGTTCGGACGATGTCCACAACCAGACTGTCTGTCGGTGCGGTCATCGCTTGTATTCACCTCCGAGCTCGTGAGCGGCGGGTAGCTGTACTCGACTTCGATTCATCTGTCGGACGGGATGTTTAAGCCCGCGGAGAAGCAACCGTATCATGGCAACTGACCCGTGATGGGTTCGGAAGCCACGTCTCGGGTGTCTCTACCACCCGGGGCATTTCAATACGAACGCCCCCTTCCGTGGAGTTTTGGCTTCCATTTGATCCAACGTTCTGTAGTGTCATATAACTACTGTTTCCAGGGAGAGATAATGTCGCTTCGGGAGGGGTGTATACACGTGAATGTGCCAAACTGTGTAACAACAAGCGCTACTGTGTTGGACAACACGACTGACGCTGGCAACAGGGATTCCACGTCGTTCGCGGATCGCTGATCGCGACTCGCGAGCAAGCGCGCGCCACCGCACGTGATTTAGCCGGCATGGTGCGGTAAATCCTTGCTCTGTACAGACTATGGGTGTCAAGCTCGGTCTAAAACCGAAACTGTTCAACTATCTACGATGAGGAGTTCCGTTCTGCGGATGAACTCCCTCGAGGACCACAGGAACGTTCCGACTCGCCACGTCGACGACGAACGCTTCCGCGTCAACCTCGAGCGATTCGTCCATATCGTACTGGATCGGACAAACGAGACGGGGTTTCATTCGCTCAGCGAGGGTTGCGGCCTCGTGTCTGTCCATGGTGTCGCCGCTGCCGATGGGCGGGAAGAAAACGTCGACATCTAACTCCTCGTGGTACTCGAGGGCGTCCGTATCCCCCGGAACGAACGCCTGCACGCCGTCGATGGTGACCGCGTAGCCACATCCCTCTCCGTCGGGATGGTATGGCGATCCGTCTTCGCGGGTGTGGGGACCGTCAGGTTTGTTGTACGCCGGCGTCGTAAACAGATCGAGCGGGCCGAGCACAAACGATTCGTCGGCGCGGACCCGCTCGACGTCGTATGAAAGGGCCGACGGATGCTCGACGGTCCCGCCGAGTCCGTCCTTTTCGCACCGATCGTCTCCCTGGCCGTCGATAGACTCGTGAATTACGACCATCGCGTCGTCGCGAGCGGCTCGTCGGATCGCGTCGGGGTCGTAGTGGTGTTCGTGGGTCACCAGAATCAAGTCGCCGTCTCGCGGCTCTGTCTCCTCGAGTGCACTCCGCCGAGTCGGATCGACGTAGATAACTGCGCCCGTCCGTCCCTCGAGTCGCACGGTCGCGTGGCCGAGCCAGTCGATCGTCACCGCGCCGTAGCTGACGGTCATGCGCGGTCGTTCGTTCGACGCGTCGAAAAACGTTGGTTTCGCCGATGGCGCTCGGTCGGCTCTGGCAGCCCGTTCAGGGAATTCGAACCGAATGCGAGAGCGTCCCCACCCCTTCGACTTCGATTTCGACCTCGTCGCCGTCCGAGAGCGCACCAACGCCTTCGGGCGTTCCGGTCGCGATTACGTCGCCTTCCTCTAAGGTCTGGTAGGCCGTGATCTCGGCGATCAGTTCCGGAATCGGGAAGATCAGTTGATCGAGCGAGCCGTCCTGTTTCAGCTCGCCGTTGACTCGCGATTGGACCGCCGCGTCGTCGGGCACTTCGTCCGGTGTCGCCAGAACCGGTCCGAGTGGTGCGGCGCCGTCGAAGGCCTTTCCGCGAACCCAATTTCGCTCTTCGGACTGGTCGTCTCGATTCGAGAGATCATTGACGCAGGTGAAGCCGGCGACGACGTCCATCGCGTCAGATACCGGAACGTGTCGGCACTGCTTCCCGATGACGACGCCGAGTTCGGCTTCGTGATCGATCCGGTCTTTTCCCGCCGGGACGGTTACCGTGTCGCCGTGGCTCGAGACCGCGTTCGGCGGTTTCAAGAAGAGCATCGGCCGATCCGGGAGATCCGATCCCATCTCGTCGGCGTGGTCGGCGTAGTTGCGTCCGATACAGACGATTTTCGAGGGCTCGGTCGGCGAGAGGATGTCGATCTCCTCGGCGTCGAAATCGTAGCTCTCGTTCGCGAAGTGGATGGTTCCGCTCTCGAGTTCGCCTCGTCGAACCGCACCGGCCGGATCGCGGAATCGGACGTATTTCATGTACGCTGGAGTTCGGTGTAGGGATAGAAAAACGTTGAGAAGCCGGACGGTGATCGTCGACAGGAGTTCGGTCGGTGGGTAAGACCCGCGTTTTCGGGGACGGAGATAATTGTATGCACCGCCTGACGACGACTCAATCCGGCTGTGTGTGACGAAAACCAGCCGTTAAATCGATGAATCGTCCATAGCGGCGCTGTTACTCGTGAAATCGTTAGTGTATCTTATTGGCGTTCCCGCAGACTGAGCGCGTAGGACGGGTGGATTCGCGGCGGGACGACCGGGTGATCGAGTCAGGGCGAGACGACGATTCCACGACTGTCCCGGATCCGGCAGTGCGAACGCGATTCCAATTCGGCGCGAATGCGGTTTCAGTTGCATGCGTCGCCCGTCCACCACTTCACGAGAGACCATGAATCCACCAACCGAACGTACGAACAGCGAGCACGCCAGGAGCACGGCACAGACGCGACGAACAGTTCTTTCGGCGTTGGCAGCCTCCGGAGCCGCAGCCGGCCTCGGAAGCGTCGTCAGCGCACAGGAAGACGAACCCGAAGAGATCATCCTCCTCGGCCCGACGCCGGGATGGATCGGCGTCGAACCGGAGGAAATCGAAGACGAAGAGAATCCGACCCTCGAGTTAGAGGCTGGACAGACCTACGAAGTAACGTGGGAGAACCCCGACGGATTGCCTCACAACTTCGCCATCCTCTCGGCCGACGGCGAGCAACTCGTCCGGAGCGAGATCATCGAAGAAGCCGGCGAGGAACAGACCGTCGAGTTCGAGGCCACCGAGGAGATGGCCGAGTATTACTGCGAGATGCACCCCGATACGATGCGAGGCGACCTCGTGATCGGCGACGCCCAACCGGAAGACGAGGATCCGGAACCGCTCGAGGATATCCCGGTCGCGGGCAACTTCCCCGAGGGCGAACGCATCGGTCTGCAGCGGGTTGCGGAGGACTTGCCCGGATTGACCGGCATGGAGTACATCGAGGGCGACGAGCAAGACCGGAACTTCATCGTCACCCAGACCGGTCAGGTCTATATCCACTACGAGGACGAAGCGGCGGTCGACGACGACCTCGACGAAGAACCCAACGACGTTGCGGACGACGAGTACGAAACTGATAACGAAGACGACCTCGAGGAGGGCGAACCGGCGAACGGCGACGACCTCGAGGAGAACGGGGAGGAACAGCCTCGAGATCCCGAGGAGGACGAAGAACCAGTCTTCGAAGACGACGAAGACGAAATCGAGGAAGACGACGATGTCGCGGTCGACGACGAAGACGGTCTTGATGACGATGACGAGGAGGACGACCTCGACGACGAGGCGGAGCCGGACGTCGCGACGCCCGACGATATGGAGCTGTTTATCGACCTCAGTGACCGGATCGTCGATCTCGGTATCCTCGACCTACAGGACTACGACGAGCGCGGACTCCTCGGGCTGGCGTTCCACCCCGACTTTCAGGAGAACGGCCAGTTCTACGTTCGGTATAGCGGCGAACTACGCGAGGGAACGCCGGAGGACTACGATCACACCGATATCCTCGCGGAGTTTCAGGTGAACGACGACGGCGAGGCAGACCCCGACTCCGAGCGGGTCCTGATGGAGATCCCACAGCCCCAGGACAACCACAACGGTGGCGCACTCGAGTTCGGCCCCGAAGGATACCTTTACACGTCGGTCGGCGACGGCGGCAACGTCCACGACATCGGACTCGGCCACGTCGAAGACTGGTACCCCGAGAACGAGGGCGGCAACGGACAGGACACCGAAGAGAACCTGCTCGGGGGGATCCTCCGGATCGACGTCGACGCGGAGACCGACGCCGAAGCCGACGGGCCTGGCGACGGCGCGTACGCTATTCCCGACGACAATCCGCTCGTCGAACTCGACGACCAGCTCGACGAGTACTACGCGTGGGGCTTCCGGAACCCGTGGGGGATGACGATTCAGGACGACGGGACGATATTCGTCGCCGACGCCGGTCAGCACCTGATCGAGTCGGTTTACATCGTCGAGTACGGTGGCAACTACAGTTGGAACGTCAAGGAGGGGTCGATCTGTTTCAGCCCCGAGACGCCGATCGATCCGCCCGCGGAGTGTCCCGACGAGACGCCCGAGGACGTTCGGGGCGGGGAACCGCTTCGGAACCCGATCGCGGAGTACCAACACCAGCGCGGCACGGAGGCGTTCATCGACAGTTCGGTCGTCGTCGGCGGCTACCGCTACGACGGCGAGGACATCCCCGAACTGCAGGGCAAGTACGTCTTCGGAAACTGGAGTGCCGAAGGCGTCGTCGCCGCGGACGGCGAACTGCTTACCGTTACGCCGCCGGGCGACGAGCAACCCGAAGAAGTCGGGCCCTCCCCTGAGCGCTGGGATCTCGAGGAGCTGGTGATCGAAAACGCAGAGAACGAGTCGCTCAACCGGTACGTCTATAACGTTATGCGCGACGAAGCCGGCGAGCTGTACGTCCTCACGAACTCGGATTACCGCCCCGACGCCGAAACCGGGGAAATCTACAGAATCGTCCCTGAGGACGAGGGCGAAGATGTTCCGGCACCCGAAGACGCCGAAACGGTTGACGAAGACGCGATGCCCGACGACGAAGACGAAACGCCGGACGACGAGGAGCTACCCGACGACGAAGAAGACGAAGTGCTAGAGGACGATACCGAAGACGACTACGAAGAAGACGCCGCCGACGGTAACGAGAGCGACGACTGATTCCCCCGTTTCGTCCGTTCTTGGCGCGGTTCGACTCCTTTTGGCGGTGCTATACGTACTCCTCGAGCGCCTCGTAGGCCTCCTCGGCCGCTCGGTCCGGTTCGTCGGGATAGGTGTATAACTCGAGCGTGACGAACCCGTCGTAGCCGATGTCGTCGAGTGCGTCGAAAATCGCGCGGAAGTCGAGGTCGCCCTCGCCGGGGATCCGATGGTAGTGTTTCCCTCGCCTGCCGCCGACGATGTCCTCGAGGTGGACCCCGGTAATCGATCCGGCGCAGGCGTGGATGCTCTCGACGACGTCCTCGCCGTAGACGGCGGCGTGGCCGAGGTCGAGGTTGACGCCGAGAGACTCGCGGCCGACCTCCTCGATGAGTTCGAGCGTTTCCGCCGTGTTCTCGATCAACAGCTCCGGTTCGAACTCGATACCCACTTCGACCCCGTTAGCCTCCGCATACTCGAGGATTTCCGCGAGCGACTCGAGGAGTAACGCCCGAGCGTCCTCCGGGAGCGTCCCCGGAAGCGGGCGACCCGTCGCGAGACAAACCGCCGGCGCGTCCACCGTACTCGCGAGGTCTATCGCACGTTTCGTGTACTCGACGCGCCAAGTACGTGACTCTTCGTCGGCTCGGATGACGCTCGGTTCGAAAAAGGACGACGGCGGCGCGTCGTCGTAGTACCCCATCGCCGTGTTGGCGTTGATATTCGAGACGGCGAGGTCGGTTTCCTCGAGCGCTTCGAGGAGCGATGTCTGGTCGGCGTCGGTAAAGCGGGGAAAGTACGCGTGGGGCTCGTCACCGAGGATTTCGACGCCCTCGTAGTCGTACGCCCCGATACGGCGAACCGCTTCGGGGAGGGGAAATCGCGTGTAGGCGTTCGTCGAAAAAGCGAGATCGGTCATAGCGTCGATACCACGGTGAGGTATTAATTCGTTGGCCCGAAATCGCCTATTTCGTCGTGGAACGACAGGTTCGACCGGCGACACGTGACTGAACCCGCCACTGCGGCCCGATCCGTGGTCCGAACGAACGAAAACGCACAGCGAGCGGTAATAAGCGATGTATACCGCTCGAGCGGTTCCCGATCGGAGAAGTCTGCGTTTTCGTTCCAAAACGATGGCTCCGCTTATTCTTCCAGTTATCTATTGCTAACTGGCATCATGGCACAACGAAATAGCGATGCAAACAGTGAGAGCACATGGGACGGCGTCCCGTTCGCCCCGACGCGGCGGACGGTGCTGAAATCCGCCGCGGCAACGGGCGTAGCCGCGTCCTTGGCTACCGTCGGGACGGCACAGGAGGGCGAAACGTTCGAGCTTGACGGCTTTTCCGAGGGCTGGGTCGGACAAGCCCCCGAGGAGATTGCAGGCGAAGAGAATCCGACGCTCGAACTCGAGGTGGGACAGACCTACACGGTCGAGTGGACGAACGCCGACGGGACGCCGCACGATTTCGTTATTTTGAATGCGGACGGTGACGCCATCGATGGCACCGAAATCGTCACCGAACAGGGCGAGGTCGTTACGTTCGAGTTCGAGGCGACCGAAGAGATGGCGGAGTACTACTGCTCGGTTCACCCGGCCGAGATGCGCGGCGACATCGAACTGGCCGACGTCGAGGAGCCCGACCCGGACGAGGAACCCGACGAAGAGCTCCTGATCGAGAAGGGGCCGACCGTCGGCCTCGAGACCGTCGCGGAGGGTCTCGACTCCCCCATCGATTTCCAGATCGCAGACGAGGAAGCCGACCGGCGGTTCATCGTCGACCAGCCCGGACAGATCTACGTCCACGGCCCCGACGGGCTCGAGGATGAACCGTTCCTCGACATCGCGGATCGAGTCTCGATCGATGTCGACGACTTCGACGAACGCGGCTTGCTCGGCATCGCGTTCCATCCAGAGTTTCAGGAAAACGGGCGATTTTTCCTCCGCTATAGCGGCCACCGCGGGACGGTAACGCCCGCTTCCTACAGCCACACCTTCGTGGTCTCCGAGTTCCGGGCCGGCGACGACCTCGAGTCGGCGGACCCGGACTCCGAACGCCGACTGATGGAGGTTCCCGAACCGCAGTTCAACCACAACGCCGGACCGCTCGCGTTCGGTCCCGACGGCTACCTGTACGTCGCGATCGGCGACGGCGGCGACGGCGACGACACCGGGCCTGGTCACCCGGAAGACTGGTACGCCGAGAACGAGGGCGGGAGCGGGCAGAACACTCGAGACACGCTCCTGGGCGGGATGCTCCGGATCGACGTCGACACCGAGGAGTTCGGGAAGCCCTACGGCATCCCCGAGGACAATCCGCTCTACGAGATGGACCTCGAGGAGACGGAGGAGGAAGCGCCCGAAGACGAGGAAATTGACGAAGACGAGGACGACGTGACCGACGACGAAGCGATCGACGAAGACGATGTCGATGATGACGAGGAGGAACTCGAGGACGACGAGAACGGCCGTGAGGAAGAAGTTCAAGAGGATGAGGAGGACGTTGACGAAGACGACGAAAACGGTCGGGAAGATGAAGTGCAAGAAGAGGAAGACGACGGCGCAGACCCCGACGACGAGGACGAGCCGGAACTAACCGGCGAACCCGGGCACGCGGAGTACTACGCTTGGGGAATGCGCAACCCGTGGGGGATGTCGTTCACCGACGACGGCGAACTGCTCGCCGCCGATGTCGGACAGCTGCTCTTCGAAATCATCAACCACGTCGAGCGCGGCGGGAACTACGGCTGGAACGTCAAGGAGGGCGTCCACTGCTTCAGCACCGACAATCCGGGCGAGCCACCGGCGGAGTGTCCCGACGAGACGCCCGAAGACGTGCGCGGCGGAGAACCGTTACTCGATCCCGTGATCGACTACCCGCAGGAGTACGACATCCAGAACATCGGTAGCGCAGTCGTCGGCGGCCGGATGTACACCGAAGGCGGTCTCGAGGGCCTGCAGGACGGATACGTCTTCGGCGACTGGAGCGAGAGCTTCGAGGAGCCCTTGGGCAAACTCTTCGTCTCGCACCCACCAGACGGATGGGAAGAGGGGGCGCGACCGACGGACGCCGACGCCGAGTCGTTCGCCGATCAGGTTCCCGAAGGAACCGACCACCCGCTGTACGAGGAGGAGCTCTGGGAGGATCTCTGGCCCGTCGAACAGCTTCGGATCGACGCCGACGACGATCTCGTCCGCGATGAGGACGAACTCGATCGGTTCGTGCTCGCGTTCGGTCGAGACGCGGAGGGCGAGATATACGTCCTCACCACCGAGGAAAACTTCCCGAGCGGCGGCACCGGTGAAGTCCACCGTCTCGTTCCGTCCGACGAAGACCCGGAGGCTCCCGACGACGACCCCGCAGATCCCGACGACGAGATCGGGCCCGACGAGGACGATCACGAGGCCACGGACGACGATGAACCGATAGACGAAGACCCCGACGAGGATCCCGAGTCAGGAGCACAAAACGGCGATACCTAGATGGGCGGCCCGATTTTCTTTCGGAATAAACGATTCCGAAGAAGACGACGACGGAGACAATCGTCACACACGGGTTGTTCCACGCAGCGAGCTGTGTCGTGTACGGTTGTCCTACGTAACGAGCTGTGTCACGTAACGTCGAACACACGAGACAGCGCGACCGCCGGAACCAGAAAGGTGGCAGTCGCCAGCGCCCACTCGAGACCGGCGACGGCAGCGAACGCCGCGTCGAGGAGCACGAGCCCGAGGATACACGCGCCGACGGCCGGGCCGATCGTCGACGGAATCGGGTCCGCGTACGCACGGCGAAGCGGGCGACCGATCCACCAACAAAACGCTGCGGCGAATGCGATTGCCGCCCCGGTCTCCGAGGGCGGCGGCTGGATGGCGAAGAGATTCCAACCGAGGACGAGAAGCGCCGCGACGGCACCGCCGGCGGCGACGACCACGAGACGCCGGCTTCCACCCTCCGTTTCTCGAGACGCCATGAACGTGACCGCGGCGATGTAGCAGACGATGACGACGGGGACCGCGAGTGCGGTCGGGGAAAGCTCGAGAACCACCGCACCCGCGGCGGTCGTCCCCAGGAGGACGTTCAGCCCTCGAGTCGCGCCCATCGCAAGAAACCCGGCCGTCGTCTCCTTCAGCATGCCGTCGTAGCCGACGATGGCGACCGCGACCGCTCCGGCGACGGCCGCGCTCGCCCACCCCCCGATCGCAAACGCGGCGACGACGGCGACGGCCAACAGGCCGAATCCGAACCCGAAGGCGATTTCTCGAGATACGCGACCGGAGGGGATCGGACGGTCCGGTCGCTCGCGCGAATCTACGTCGGCGTCGAACGCGTCATTGAGCGTCGTTCCACCCGCGTAGAGGACCATCGAAACGACCGCGAGTCCGGCGATTGCGGGAACGGACGGTTCGTACCCGGCGACTGCGACCAGCGCGGCTCCGAGGATAACGTCCGGCGGCGCGGTGAAGAGGTTCGGAAGCCGAACCAGCTCCGCGTACGTTCCGAGCGTGCTTCGAGCGTTCGCACCTTCCGTCCCGCCGTCACCGGACTCCGTCTCGAGCCCCCCGCCGGCCACGCTACGTCCACCCGCGTTCCTCGAGAGACGACATTGCATCGCGGGTCGTCTCGACGGGCGTTTCCTCGAGGCTGTCCGATCGAAACGCGTTCGTAGCAAAGCCGAACTGCATCCTTACGGTTCGTACTCGAAGTTCGGCGACCGGTCGAAGAACTCGTAGGGGTTCTCGAAGACCACCTTTCGAACCTCCTCGCGGTCCCAGCCGCGGTCGATCATCTTATCGCGAGCCTTCGGCACGGCCAGCGGGTCGGACGGATCCCAGTCGGCCGCGCTGTTGAAGATCATCTTGTCGGTGCCGTACTCCTCGAGCAGATCGATCGCCGCGTCGTCTTCGATCTTTCCGGGATAGAGGGTGAAGCCGATCCAGCAGTCCGTTCGAGTCGAAATGTCGACCGTGTTTTCGGTGTTGTGATCGATAATGATCCGCTCTTCGGTGAGCCCCATTTCGTCGATGATCTCGACGATTCGTTCCGTTCCAGCGGGTTTGTCGGTGTGGGGCGTGTGGATGATTACCGGCAGTTCGCGGTCTTCGGCCATCTCGAGCTGTCGGCGAAACGCCCACTCCTCGTCGTCGGTCACCTGGTCGAACCCGATTTCGCCGACGCCGACGACGGGGTCGCGGTCGAGATACTCCGGCACCCGTTCGAGGACCTCCTCCGCCATGTCGCGGTAGTTCGCCTCCTTGGGCTCGAGGCCAATCGTGACGTAGTGGTCCATCCCCGCAGTTCGTTCCGCGCGGTCGGTTTCGTGTTCGATGATCTGTTCGAAGTAATCGAAGAACGCCCCGGCGTTGTGTTTGTCTTGGCCGCTCCAGAACGCCGGCTCGACGCAGCACTCGACTCCCGCTCGTCGCGCTCGCTCGTAATCGTCCGCCGAGCGCGATACCATGTGCATATGTGGGTCGATAATTCGCATATCCGTACTCCTTGTCGGCCCCGCTTTGAGGTGTGCCTTCGTTCGATCGAAAACGTACAATTTCACGACGTTTTTCACGGGAAAAGCGACTTTACTCGCGCTATGCCGGCCATAACAAAATCCGTTCGGTCCCGACCCTTCTCGAGATGCCCAGTAGCTACTCCGCGATCAGTCGCCACTTCGAATCGGCAGCGAGGAGGTCGGTCGAATTCCCTCCGAAGACCGCTTCGAATTCGCTGCGTGATCGGCGATGACTCAGCGCTCGGCGGCCGATGGTGCTTCGAACGAAGCGAATCCAACCCGAACCGGTGTTTGGCTCGTCGGCGCTCGAGGCAACGTCGCCACGCTGTCGATCGTCGGCGCACGCGCGATCGCTTCCGGCGAAACCGGAACGACAGGAATGGTGACCGAGACCGAGCCGGTTTCGAACCTCTCCCTTCCGCCCGTCGACGGCCTCGTCTTCGGCGGCCACGATATCAGTACCGACTCGCTCCTCGAGCGCGCTCGCCGCCAATCCGAACGAAACGGCGTTCCCGATGCGGAGACGCTCGAGGCCGTCGAAGCCGACCTCGAGGCAATCGACGAACGGGTGGAAGTCGGAACCGCGATCAACTGCGGTGCGGCCGTCTCCGAAGGAAGCGAGCAACTGGACGAACAACTCGCTATCCGGGAAGTGATCGAACAGATTCGATCCGACTACGCCGCCTTCGAAGACCGGCACGACCTCGATCGAGTGGTCGTCGTCAACGTCGCTTCGACGGAGCCGGAACTCGAGGATCCCGACGCGTACGAAACGCGAGCCGCGCTCGAGGAAGCGATCGACGCCGACGACCGCGAGCTTCCGGCGAGCGTGCTCTACGCGTACGCGGCGCTTTCGGAGGGCCATCCGTACGTCAACTTCACGCCCAGCACCGGTAACGTCCCGGGCGGGATCCGCGAACTCGCCGCCGAGAACGAGGTCCCGCACATGGGGCGTGACGCGAAGACCGGCGAAACGCTGGTCAAATCCGCGCTTGCACCGATGTTCGCCGGTCGAAACCTTCGTATGCTCGCCTGGGAGGGTCACAATATCCTCGGAAACGAAGACGGGCTGGTCCTCGAGGACGAGGCGAACAAAGCCGGTAAACTCGCGAGCAAGGGCGACGTCCTCGAGTCGATCCTCCCCGAGATCGAGCACAACCGCGTTCGGATCGACTACACGCCCTCGCTCGCCGACTGGAAAACCGCCTGGGATTTCATCCACTTCGAGGGGTTCCTCGAGACGGAGATGAAGATGCAGTTCACCTGGGAGGGGTCCGACTCCGCACTGGCGGCACCGCTCGTCCTCGATCTGGTTCGGCTGATCGCCTTCGCCGACGAGCACGGCGAAGGCGGACTCCAGCCCCACCTCGCCTCGTTCTTCAAAGCCCCGATCGGCGTCGACGAACACGACCTCTCGAGGCAGTTCGACGATCTGTACAGCTACGCTCAAGCGCACAGCTAACCACCTCCCCCTCGTACAACCCGCTGACCGCACCACCCGCTCACCCGTTGAGACTAGTAACATGATCGACGCTTCTGATTCCGCCGACCGCGTTATCGTCCTCGACGTCGTTGGATTACAACCCCAGCACGTCGACGAAGAACACACGCCCGCGCTTCACTCTCTTCTCGAGTCGGGCGGCCTGACGGACCTCCATCCGGAGTTTCCCGCCGTGACGATCCCCGCACAGACGACCCTCGCGAGCGGGCTCACACCCCGCGAGCACGGCGACGTTTCGAACGGCGAGTACGATCGGGAACGCCAGGAGGCCGAGCTCTGGGAGCGAGACCGCGCCGATCGAACCAGACTCTGGGAGTCCGCGAGCGACGCCGGACTCACGACCGGCGTCCTGTTCTTCCAGCACCTGATCGGTACGACGGCCGACGTCGCCGTGACGCCGTCGCCAATCGAGGACGAGGACAACAACATCCTCGAGATGAATTGCTGGACCAACCCGGATGACTTCTACGACGAGTTGCGAGCGGCGTACAACCACTTCCCGTTACACAGCTACTGGGGCCCCGGCGCGAGCGCGGAGAGCACCGAATGGATCCTCTCGGCCGCACGGGAAGCGGTGGATCGATTCGATCCCGACCTGCTCTGGGTGTACGTTCCCCACCTCGATTACGTCGGGCAGGCGGACGGGCCGTCCTCGGAGGAGTTCCTCGAAGAGCTCGCGGTCGTCGACAAGTTGCTCGAGGAGTTCCTCTCAGTCCTCGAGGCGACCGATCGCTGGGACGAGACCGCAGTGAACGTCGTAAGCGAGTACGGTTTTCACGATGTCGAGAATCCGATCTTCCCGAACCGGGCGCTTCGCGAGGCGGGGCTCGTCTCGGTCGACGGGGACGACGACGTCGACCTCTCGGCGTCGGACGCCTTCGCGCTAGTCGACCACCAGATCGCGCACGTCTACGCCGACGGCGACGCGCTCGCGGACGCGAAAGCCGTTCTCACGGAACTCGAGGGAATCGACGAAATTCTCGAGGAGGAGGGAAAGCGAGCCCACGGCGTCGACCACCCGAATTCGGGAGACCTCGTTCTCATCGCCGATCGGGATGCGTGGTTCCAGTACTTCTGGTGGAGCGATCGAGCCGACGCCCCGGACTACGCGACGGAGATGGACATCCACAAGAAACCGGGGTTCGACCCCTGCGAGCTGTTTTTCGGCGACGAGGGACTGACCACCCTCGACGCGTCGAAGGTCAGCGGCTCTCACGGCAGGGTCGACGAAGCCGCCTACGGCTGTTACGGGTTCGGCGGTCCGGCCGCGCCGGTGGTCGACGCCGACGAAACGATGGCGGCGACCGCAGTCGCACCGGCGATAGCGGAACTGCTCGATCTCGAGGATGACGTCCTCCCGGACGCTTCGGGAGACTAAGGAAGGCCTTCGGTGGCGCTCGGACTCGAGTGAGACAGGGTGCGTT
Source organism: Halostagnicola alkaliphila (assembly GCF_055379965.1). NCBI lineage: Archaea > Methanobacteriati > Methanobacteriota > Halobacteria > Halobacteriales > Natrialbaceae > Halostagnicola > Halostagnicola alkaliphila. The sequence continues at coordinate 2,531,114 of NZ_AP043826.1, forward strand.
ACTCCCTGCCACTGGAGGCACGGAACGGAACGCTTTTTACTAGCCCCCGGCAACGATTGGGTGTAGCTTCACAAGACCGCACCGAACGATGGTACGGTGACGAAGCGACAGATCGCTCCGTTGGTGTAGTCCGGCCAATCATTTCGGCCTTTCGAGCCGATGACCAGGGTTCAAATCCCTGACGGAGCACTCTTCTGAACGAACGAAGTGAGTGAACAAAGGAGCGCACGCTCAGGGATTTGAATGAGACCAGTCGTGCGAAGCGAAGCGAGCACGTCTGGGCGTGGTTCAAATCCCTGACGGAGCAGTTCTGGCGAACAAATTCGCGAGCCGCAGTTACTGTGCGTCAGATAATTCACACACCGGGTTTGGCGGCCAGATCGAAACGCCAATTCCCGAGTAATAACAGCCTAAGTAGTACCGACTGTAGATAGACGTTGGTTACATCTGTAATGTCCACAGGGCGGACGGCTGTTTCACCTACTACGTGACGAGTATGTCAGTGAGAACGGACGGACGATTCTCGAGTTGGGTCGGATTACGCAACGATGTGTCGCCCCTAACAACTCGAGCGATACCCTACAATCCCGTACGAAAATAATAACAAATACTAGATCAGTGGCAGTGTTTCGTGGAATGAACGATCTCACCGGGTTTCAACGAGACTTGTTGTACGTCATCGCCGGCGCCGATCAACCGTCAGGACAGGATATCAAAGAAGAAATCGAGAAGTATTACAGCTCGGACATAAACCACGGCCGGTTGTATCCGAATCTCGATACGATTGTGAATAAGGAACTCGTCGAGAAAGGCCAACTCGATAGGCGAACAAACTATTACTCCATTACGGATGCTGGCGAACAGGAGATCGTAGAACGCCGCGAGTGGGAATCGCAATTCATGTGAGAGATCGTTCCAGAGAGTATCCGGCTTCGCCGCTCGAGTTTCCCATCGGCACTAGCTTGACGGGGGCCATCGACGGTAAATGAGCGGGTGGAGAGACCTGACCGCTGGCGATCACAACGCGACCCGTGGGACGAGTTCGTTCACTCGTTTCCGTTCGGAATGGTGACGTAAACCGCCTCGGGGTCAAGTGGTTCGAGACGCGGAGCGTCTCGTCATCAAGCGAAACCTCTGGTTTCGCGGACAGCGAGGGATCTCCGATCCCTCGAGCAGTCGGCGTAAAGCGCCGACGACCTCGGGGAACCTCGTTCCGCTCAGTCACGGAAATCGAAAATTTCCGTACGACCCCGAGGCACTCGGCTTGCTCCGCCTGTAGACAGGAATAGTCCTCATGGGGATGAATGGTGAATACTATATCATTTAACCAGTCGGTGGCGACTATTCGAGATGTTGAAAGGCTTACGGGCCTCGCACACGGACGAGGGAGCATGACTGGAAATCGTGTCGTTCAGGGACGGATGGTCAACGCGCAAAAACTAGCGGAACTCATCGAGGGCGACTCCGTGATGGAAACCGATTCCATCGAAGAGGCGGACCGCTCGTGTCCGGAATGCGGCGAAAACGTCCTGAAGGTCGGCTACATGCCCTCGGTTACGGAGTTCGTGACCGGCTGGAAGTGCCAGGAGTGTGACTGGAGCGACACCGACAGGGACTGATCGAGTCGACCGTCGAACGCACTAACTTCGGGCGCCCTCGTCGAGTTGACACTCGCCGGACGGGACGCTCACCACACCAGAATTTCCAAAACGAGCACGCAACAGACGAGAAAAATCTGTTCGCCGTCGACGACGAACCCGTAAAAGAGCGGCCCTCGATCGCGGGTTGCAAACGGAATGTAGCCGCCCACGTAGGCGTTAAAGGCCAACAACACGAGAAACGTCGTGGGGATCAAACCGGTCGAGACGGCGAGAAGGACGCTCGAGGCGATAGCGACGTTCAACGCCTGTGAGAGGACTCGAGTCCCTCGGGGATTGAATACCACCGGAACCGTTCTGATCCCCTCCGCCCGGTCGCCTTCGATGTCTTTGATGTCGAAGACGATAGCCGCGACGGTCAACATCGCGGTTACGTAGCCGGCGAGAAAGAGAATTCCCGGTGTCTCGAGGATGTCGTAGTAGACGCCGACCCCAAGCGGAATGAGTCCCCAAGCGAAACCGACGGTCAGGTTTTTCACGAGAAAGAGTTTCTTGAGCCGAAGGTACGAGTACGCAATCGCGACGAGCAGCGGGATCACCATGTATCCTGCACCCGGAAGGTCCAACACGACGGCGACGCCGATCGCGAGGACGTAGAGGCCGACGCCGAGGGTCAACAAGAGACGCCCGTATCGTCTCGTAAACGCCGCGCGATCGGGGACGTTGCGTTCGTCCTCCTCGAGGTCGGTAAATCGATTGAGACTGTAGACGAACATCGTCGCGGCGAAGACGAGAAACAGCGGAATTGGATCGACTTCGCGGTTCAGCAGGACTATCGTGACGAGGGCGATGCTCGTCGCGGAGAGCGAAATATGAAGGTTGCTGTGGACGAGAAACAGAGCGAGCGCTTCGAGTCTGGAACGGGCTGACTCGAGGCGTGTGGACGGCGTGAGGGAAACCACGTCTGGTGCTGCTCTCGTATACATTCGGGTGCAGCGGACGCATTAATGCTGGGATGCTGGTACCGGGACGAGCGCTCGGTCCGTCGCGGAACGTTCGATCGACTGATGGTGCGGGCAGATCCAATTTCGGGAACAATCAAAAAGTTGTTCACCTGTTAATTAAGCTCGTATTTTCAACCAGACAATAGCCCTGAATGAGTACTGTGATACCATCAATCAAGGACGTTCTTCGGTGGGAGATAACTACACAGATGTAGATCACAGAAAGTATGGATTGTAATCTTACGGAAGTAGAAGGGCTCAACCGGCGGGACTGGAACAATCTGAAATTACGTGGGTGCGTGACAGGGCAACGGCTCTCGCGAGCGGAAACTGCCATGATTTAAGCAACGTGGGAACAGCCGTTCGAATGGATATGAAGCTACACGAGTATCAGGCGAAGCAAGTCTTCGCCGACGCCGGGGTTCCGACGCCGGAGTCGAAGCTCGCCTCCGACGTCGACGGCGTCGTCGCCGCGGCCGAGGAGATTGGATACCCAGTCGCGGTCAAAGCGCAGGTACAGGTCGGTGGCCGCGGGAAGGCAGGGGGAATCGAGCTCGTCGACGACGAGCAGGAAGCTCGCGAGGCCGCCGAGTCGATTCTCGGAATGGATCTCAAGGGCTACCACGTCGACCGCGTCCTCGTCGAGGAGGCAGTCGACTTCACGAACGAACTCTACGTCGGCATCACGATGGACCGCGGCGAGGGCAAACCCGTCGCGATGGTCTCGACTAAGGGCGGCGTCGACATCGAAGCCGTCGCGGAGGAAACGCCGGAAGCCATCGCCCGCGAACACATCGACCCCTCCTTCGGGATGCATCCATACCAGGCCCGGAAGGCGGTCTACGACGCTGGCGTCGACAGCGATATCGCACGAGACGTCTCGAGCGTGCTCACGACGCTCTATCAACTCTGGTCGGACCGGGACGGCGCCGACGCTGAGATCAACCCGCTGATGGTTACCAGCGACAACGACGTTATCGCGGCCGACGCCGTGATGAACATCGACGAGGACGCGCTGTTCCGCCAGCCCGAACTCGCCGAGATGGAAGACGAGGCGGCGAGCGGCGACGCGCTCGAGCAGAAAGCAGACGAGTACAACTTCGACTACGTCCGACTCGAGGGCAACACGGGAATCATCGGCAACGGTGCCGGCCTCGTGATGACCACGCTCGACCTCGTGGACCACTACGGCGGCGAACCCGCGAACTTCCTCGACGTGGGCGGCGGCGCGAAGGCGGACCGGATCGCGAACGCGCTCGATATGGTGTTCTCCGACGAGAACGTCGATTCGGTCGTGTTCAACATCTTCGGGGGCATCACCCGCGGCGACGAAGTCGCCAAGGGAATCAACGAAGCTCTCGAGCAGTTCGACGAGATCCCGAAGCCGGTCGTCGTGCGACTGGCCGGGACCAACTGGGAGGAAGGCATGGAAATTCTCAACGAAGACCTCGTGACGGTCGAACAGACCCTCGAGGACGCGGTTCAGCGTGCCGTCGAGTACGCTGACGAGGTGAACGAACAATGAGCGTATTAGTCGACGATGACACGCGCGTGGTGGTACAGGGCATCACCGGCGGGGAAGGCAAGTTCCACGCCGAACAGATGATGGAGTACGGAACGAACGTCGTGGCCGGTGCGGTTCCCGGCAAAGGAGGTCAGGAAGTCGCCGGCGTCCCCGTCTACGACACCGTCGACGAAGCCGTCGAGGAAGAAAACGCCGACACGTCAGTTATCTTCGTCCCGCCGGCGTTCGCCGGCGACGCGATCTTCGAGTCCCTCGATACGGACCTCGACCTCGCGGTCGCGATCACCGAGGGAATCCCGACTCAGGACATGGCTCGAGTGAACAAGCGGCTCACCGAGACCGACACCCGACTCATCGGCCCGAACTGTCCCGGCCTCATCACCCCCGGCGAAGCCAAACTCGGCATCCTGCCGGGCAACATCTTCGCCTCGGGCGACGTCGGCCTCGTCTCGCGCTCGGGAACGTTGACCTATCAGGTCGTCGATAGCCTCACGAATCGGGGCATCGGCCAGACCACCGCGATCGGTATCGGCGGCGACCCGATCATCGGCACCGACTTCGTTGATGCCCTCGAGCTCTTCGAGAACGATCCGGACACGAAAGCAATTGCCATGTGCGGCGAGATCGGCGGCGAAGACGAGGAAGAAGCCGCGGCGTACATCGACGAGCACGTCGACACGCCCGTCGCCGGCTTCATCGCCGGCCGAACGGCTCCGCCAGGGAAACGCATGGGCCACGCCGGTGCGATCGTCTCCGGCTCCGGGACCGGCACCGCAGAGAGCAAGATCAGCGCGCTCAACGACGCCGGCGTTCCGGTCGGCGACACGCCCGAAGAAGTCGCGGACCACGTCGAAGGCTTCCTCGAGTAGTCCGGACGGCTCGCTCGCGACCGTTATTCGCCCTTTTTTGTGCCGTTTTCGAACTCACGCATTCGTTGAGAGAAATCCCAGCCGTAGACCACCGACGGTTCGATGGTAATCGTCACTTCCTCGCGGTCTCCGCTGAGCAGGGTTTGGGCGAGCGTCGATTCCTGCCCGCCGAGGTACCGCTCGACGAGCGACCGGAGAACGTTTTTTTCGGGGTCGGGTTCGATCGTTGCGATCCCGCGGCCGCGGACGCCCGTATATGGGGGCTGATTCGTGGATATTTCGAACGAAACCTCGGGATTTTCGGCGAGGTATGTTACCACCTTCGCCTGCGCACCGGTCGCACACTCGAGGACCCACTCCTCGCTCGTGTCGTCGTCGAGCGCTCGAGATCGGTACCACATCGAGAGCATCCACGGATTTCCCGACGGCGTCCGACAGCCGATTCGAATCGGGATCGTCTGCTCGGAAAGGAAGCTCGCTATCGTCTCTCTCGAAAGGGAGCCGCGGACGTTCATATCCACTCCGACGACCAAGAGGGGTATAGAATCAGTCCCTCAAAAAGTAGGCTCACTCGCCTCGATCCGACGGCATCGGCGACTCCGAGTACACTCGAGTGAGCAATTACCCCCGCTATCGATCAGTAGTCGAAAGCTCAATCGCACGAATAATTCAATGTCAGTTCGCCATCGGAGAGTTGAATCACGTTTATCCCGCTCAGTTCATCACACGAGGGGAACTCCGTTTCGGGAGCGACGGGGAGTTCCTCGATACTACCGTCGCTCGCCTCGGTGATAACGGTGGACGGAGTCCCGGTAAATTCGTCCGTTTCAACGCTGTCGGTGGGAACACGATACTCGTCCTCCAACAGCAACTCGTCCGCTCGAGTCCGGATTTGAACTGCCACCGACCACGTCTCCTCGTGCATGTTACTCACTCGAAGTCGGAGTGGGTCGTCCGAATCGGAGAGACACCCAGCAAACAGCGGGAGCGAGCCGACGGTAACGGCGAGAAAACGGCGACGGTTCATGGTTGGAAACACCGTTCGGTAAAAACGCTGCTGTTTCTGTCGCTATTTGCATACGGATTGTGTGCTTTCATCTGTCCTCTTAGCCAGATACCGACAACAGAGCTGATGAGAGGGCGATTTGTGGTTTTGATCGGTTCAACGCGTACCGGATGTATCGCTTCATAGTAATCGCAACCAACATGACAGAGAGTAAAAATCCAATCCTATACTAATACTATCAATATCAATAAACAAATGGAGATCAAACTCGTTTTAACATTCTACCATTTTCGCCGAGAAGCAGAATCTTTGGGGAATTCTTCAGTTGTATATGTACGAGTCAGTGATACCACTGGCTCGTTCGTTCGGACCCGCAATCAAAACCAGATACCGCAGCCCACATTTCTCGAGAGACGACTGTCCCCAAGAATTATATCTTCGTCAACTATCCTAGGGAGTGTGGTTTACGAGACGCAGAATCCGACGATCGACGACGCACTCGAGCGGGTGTTCGCCGGCGAGCGCCTCGATCGGACCGACGGACTGGCGCTGATCGCACAGCCGGTCGAGCCGCTCGCGGAGGCGGGGGCCACCGTCCGGGATCGCTTCGGCGACGGCACCGTCGACTCCTGCTCGATCGTCAACGCGAAGGCGGGCAACTGCGCGGAGGACTGCGGCTTTTGCGCGCAGTCGGTCCACTTCGACACCGGTATCGACACGTACGACTTCCTCGGCCCTGAGAAGATCCTCGAGGCCGCAAAACGCGCCGAACGCGACGGCGCACAGCGCTTCGGCATCGTCGTCGCAGAACGCGGCGTCTCGAAGGAACACCGTCCCGAGGAGTGGGCGGAAGTTCTCGAGTCGATCCGCGTCGTTCGCGACGAGTGCGACCTCGAGGTCGACGCCTCGCTGGGGATTCTCACCCCCGAGGAGGCCGATATCCTCGCCGAAGAGGGGATCAATCACTACAATCACAACATCGAAACCTCGCCGCGGTATTTCCCCGAGATCATCGATTCGCACAGCTTCGAGGAACGAGTACACACCCTCGAGGTCGCCAAGGAGGCGGGGATGGACCTCTGTGCGGGCGTCATCCTCGGGATGGGTGAAACCCCAACAGATCGCGTCGACGCGGCGATATCGCTCCAGGAGATCGGCATCTCCTCGCTCCCGGTCAACGTGCTCAACCCCGTCGCGGGGACCCCGCTGGCCGAGCAGGGCGTCGAGATCAGTACGGAGGAGATCATCAAAACCGTCGCGGTTTACAAACTGCTCCACCCCGAGTCGCGCGTTCGGCTCACGGGCGGGCGCGAGGTCAATCTCGAGCCCGAGGAACAGCACCTGCCGCTCGAGGCAGGCGCGGACGGCCTACTTACCGGAGACTACCTCACGACCGAGGGCCAGTCGGCTGGCGAGGACATCGAGATCATCGAGCGCGCGGGTCTCGAGCCGAATCAGTCCGTCAACGAGTTTGATCCGGAAGCGGTGAAGGCTCGAGGGCGACGGACGACCGAGGAATCCGCCGGTGAGACGGCGGCAGGGACGGCCAGCGAGGCGGCGGGAACGGCGACGAGCGCGACGACCACCTCGGACGCGAGGAACGCAGAATCGAGCGACGACTGATACGGACTGCTGTAACGATTTGCCGGCGCAACCGCAAGACGGGTCGAGGTTGCGCCGGAAATGACTTACAGTAGTCCGTATGAAAGCGACCGACACACAACACACTCAACGATGAACGACACGACGTTTGCGGTGCTCGGAACGGGAGGAATCGGCCGACGAACGCTCGAGGTGAGCCAGCACAAGGACGGACTCACGCCGGTTGCGGCGTGTGATCGTCACGGCGTGGCGATCGACTTCGACGGATTAGATGTCGACGAACTGCTCGAGGCGACGGAGGGGAACATCGACAGCGGACCCCAAAGCGGTTCGAACGAAGTTGATGGTAACGATGCTGAGAGAGACGACTCTGACGGCGATGATCTCGCGACCGACGGCGGGGCAACCGCGACTGCGGGCGTCAAACAACACGGCGAAAACGCGGGCGTCGTCGCCTCCGAGCAGGCCCGTCCCTCGGAGGATTCGATCCAGGCTATCATCGACCATGGAGACGGGATCGACGCCGTCCTGCTCGCGCTGCCGAACTACGAACACGATTTCATCCCGCGGGTCGCGGATCGCTTTCTCGAGGGCGGATACTCCGGCGTCATGGTCGACGTGCTCAAACGCTCTCGAGTCATCGGGATGCTCGACGATCGCGCGGAGGCGTTCGAAGACGCCGGAATCACGTTCGTCTGCGGTGCGGGTGCAACGCCGGGGCTTCTCACCGGCGCGGCGGCGCTGGCCGCCCAGTCGTTCGTCGAGATCGAGTCGGTCGACATCTGGTGGGGTGTCGGCCTGAAATCGGGGTACGAAGACAATCGCGGAACGGTTCGCGAGGACATCGCCCACCTGCCGGAGTATGACATCGAGACCGCGCGAGATCTTTCCGAGGCCGAGATCGAATCGATCATCGACGACCACGACGGCGTCATCGAGTTCACCGATATGGAGCACGCCGACGACGTCCTGCTCGAGCGCGCGGGGATCTGTGATGCCGAGGACGTTACCGTCGGTGGGATCCTCGACGTCGAGCACGACGAGAAACCGACGACAACGACGGTCTCGGTGACCGGAACCACCTTCGACGGCGAGACGGGAACGAACACGTTCGAACTCGACGACGCGACGAGCATGGCTGCGAACGTCAACGGGCCGGCGATCGGCTACCTGAAGACCGGAATCCGGCGGAACCGAGCGGGCGAGTACGGCGTCTTCGGACCCGCCGAGCTGATGCCCGGATTTTGAGGGGCCCCTCGAGTGCGATCTTTTTTAGAAGCTGCCGAACTCGGTGCGCCGAAGCGAGAAGAGATAGTCGGAGATCGACTTCGCCTGCTCGTTAGACGACTTGCAGGTGGTCCTCGCGAAGTTCCTCGTCCGTCATCTCTTGTTCGTGTACCTCTTGCATGTGTTTCTGGGCCAATTCCACCGCCTCCTCTTCGTTTTCCGATTGGATGATGAACCGGCACGTATCCGACACCGATTCGCAATCGAGTTTGTGTGCATCTGTCATCGAAATCACTCCCGCTCTATCCCTGGAGAGCAGTGACGGTACTTACAGAATGTTCTCTGTGACCAAGCACCAAGATACGTAGTACAGGAAAGTACTTAACCATCATTGGTGGAAGCAATTCACGTTTGGTTTGGAGTGTCCACCGAAGTATCCAATTATTCGCTACCGATTTACAGGGAGTGAACTGGTATCCAAACTTCGCGGTGAATAACTCCGTTCGGATCGCGACGAAACCAGACCGCGAAACGATCGACTAGACGGTTCGTCGCAGCCCTGGGCGAGGTGATGGTGGTGCCTCGCCCAGGTGGAAAACCCATGGTATTCGCCTTGACGGTCTCACGGTCACGTCTTGCGTTCGGCAATGGGTAGGGGTACCGTATCGCTATCGCGTTCTGGCCCTCAGTGGGCCACCCGATTGCACGCGGAGCTATTGTAACACTGTTTGCCAAGAACTCGCAAGGGTTGGCAACTCCGTCTCGAGGAGGGAAATGTCTCTCGAGGAAGAAACCCACGGTTGCTGAACGCCCGACGACAAGTGCCGGCTTCTCTGGCGACAAGGGTGAATTTTAGCTACCTATACCCCCTCAGCTGTAGTGTGTCTCGAGGTATTCGATGATCTCGTCGCTGTCGTATCTGGCCTCCTCTCGATTCGAGTCGACGAGATAGGGAATCTGGTCTTCGCCGCCCAGTTCGGTCATCGACCGATAGGTTTGTTCGTTGAGAACGTCGCCTCCCTCGTCGCCGGGCAGCCGAGGATTGTGGACGACGTAGGAGAGACCGAGATCGGTGAGTTTCTCGCGAACGTTCGAACTGTGCGGACAGCCTTCGGCCTGATACAACTCGAGCATTGTCTGTTGAACGTGGAGTACCCGGGTAAGCCTTGAGCAGGAAACAGACGGCAAGCGGGGAACGACTCACTCTTCGTGTCGCTCTCGAGATTTCTCCGAAGTCGGTCTAAATCCGATGGCAAAGAATATGTATCATCCTTCTCAATACTCTATTATACCTGACATGATCTGTCACGGGAGCCGCTGAACGAATATGAGGTGGCTCCGCATCGAAGAGAGCGTCCTGATCGCGCGCACTGAGTGGAGACGCAGTCGGCGTGAGTCCGACTCCGGAAACCTGTGGACGGGTCGACGCGCTTTCCTCGTGGTGGCGCTGGCTATCAGCGGAGTGTTCGGCGTGAGTGCACACGCCGTCGGAACGGCGATCGCCTCGGCACAATCAGTCCACGTCGACGAACTGGGAATCGGCGCATCTATCGCGTTTGTCCTGCTCGTTTGGCGGAGTTCGGAGATCACGCACAGACGATTCGAACGCCTGGATTCCGACTTCCTGTTGACAACCGTCCCGGCGAGAGCGGGTGCCCTGGGGGTGCTCATTTTCGTGTTCGCTCGAGTGGCCCGTTACCTCGCCGGGCCGACGGTCGCCGTTGCGGTCGGCACCGCGATTGGGCTTCGATCGCCGCTGGTTGCGTTTACGATCACGGCGGCGATTGCCGGGCTGGTCGCGGTCGCCGTCTGTGTCGGCGTGGTCGGCAGGCTCGCCGTCGGGTTCGTCGGACGGCGATTGGCTCGAGGAGGATTCTACAGGGATCTGGCCGCCGTGTTCGGCTGGCTCCCGTTTCTCGTCGCGTGGCTCGTGCTCCAGGAGACTTCGCTGTCGCTCGTCCCGCTGTTTGCATCCCTCGAGTCCGTTCCGATAGCGTGGTTCGTCGACCTCGCGTTCTTCGGCGCGACTGATCTGGGTGCTGATAGCGCTCGCGGGGTGGGTGCAATCGGCGCAGTCCTCGTGACAGTTCCCGCTCTCGCCGGCGCGACGACCGTCCTCGTTCGGCGCACCTGGGAGCGCGAACCGGACGATTCGACGCCGACTCACGGCTCGCGCTCGCTCGTCGCGCCGGGACGACTCGAACGACTGTTCGGCGATTACGTATCGCGTCCCGCGCTCACCGTCGCCCGAGAGCGCTGGCTCATGGAGCGACGTGTTCCGCGAGGACTGCTATCGATGGGGTACACGTTTCTCTGCGTCTTTTTCCTCGCTTTGCCCGCGCTGATTCTCGGCGGGAGCGCGAACATCCCCCTGTTGTATTTCGCGCTCATGGTCGGCCTCTCGGCCGGAATCGCGTTCGGTTCCGATCCGGTCGGCACCGAGTACCGCGTCATGCCGATGCTCTTGACGACGGTCCCGGCGCGGCAGTTCGTCACCGGTCTCGTCTTGCTCTCGACCGTCGCCGGTGCTGTTTTCGCGATCCTGATCGCTCTGGTCGGATTCGCCAGCCCGGTCGGTGTTTTCGAGACGATTCTAATCGTCATCGGTACCGTCGCCTTCAGCGCGTGTACCGCTTGCGTCGGCCTCGCGGTCGAGATGGACGTCGAGCGCTACGAGTTCGTTCCCGTCCCGTTTTTCTTCACCGACGTGCCGATATACGCGGAAATGGGATCGAAGTGGCTCCGCCGACTCGGGACGATTTTCGCAGTCGTCTCGCTCGCGGCGATGCCGGCGTTACTGGGAAATATCGAGCCGGTCTACGAATGGACGGCAACCGTCGGAATCCCGCCGAGATTCGTGCAATTCATCTCGATACCACTGACAATCGGTCTCACTATTTGGATCGCAACGTCCGCGTACCAGACCGCCATCGAGCGATATCGGTCGTATCAGATACGGTGAATCGGATGACACAAAATGCACTTCACAACAGTAGGTGGCGACGTATTTTACGAACGATCGAACAGACTCAAAAATCGGACCAATCAGCCAGGAGCCCGATACCGAAATGAGTGATACCCACGCGATCGCCACGGACGAACTGACCAAGGAGTACCTCGAGACGACGGCCGTCGACCAGCTCAGTCTCGAGATCGAACCGGGAACGATCTACGGGTTTCTCGGCCCTAACGGGGCGGGGAAGACGACCACGATCAAGATGCTAACCGGGTTGATACGACCAACCAGCGGTTCCGGTCGCGTCGGGGGAGCCTCGATCACCGATCGAGAGGCGCTGATCGACCACATCGGCTACCTCCCCGAATCACCGCCGATACACGAGGAGCTCACGGCCCGCGAGCAACTCGAGTACCACGGCGGATTGCGCGGCATGGACCCCGAGGAAATCGAGGAACGGATCGGCTCGCTGTTCGAACGACTCGACCTCGCCGAAGATGCCGACAATCGGATCGTAACCTACTCGAAAGGAATGCGCCAGAAGACGGGACTCATCCAGGCGATCACGCACGAACCGGACGTCGTCTTTCTGGACGAACCGACGTCGGGGCTCGATCCGCGGGCGGCCCGAACCGTTCGTGCGGTCATCACGGAGTTAGCCGAAGCCGGAACGACCGTCTTCCTTTCGACGCACTTGCTCCCGGTTATCGAACGCCTCGCCACCGAGGTCGGGATCCTCTACGAAGGCGAACTCGTCGAAGAGGGGCCTCCTGAGGCGCTCGTCGAACGCATGGAAACCGGCGAGGATTCGACGCTCGAGGACGTCTTCCTCGACGTGACGACGACCGACGAAGAACGGTCCGAGTGACCGACGCGGTCGGAAGACATGACCAAAATATAAGTTGTTGAATAGCTTTTATTCAACTAGTTGACCCGAAGATGATCGGAACGACACCGGACCGCGAAATCGTCGACTGGGAACGATCGGACGACGATGGCACGACGGTTTACACCATCGAATACAGCGGCCCCGTTACCGAGCCGAAGGTCCAGTCCTCGACGTTGTTTGGGACCAGTACCGGCGGGCCGGTTCCGGCCGGTGACCGCCAGATTCAACTGCCGGACGGCGAGGCGCTCCCGGCGAACGAGCTTTCGTTCGACGCCGACGGAACGACGCTTCACGTCCGTCACGGCGGGGAGTCGGCACTCGGTCGAATTCGTCGAACCCTGTTCCCGTGGTTGTAAACAGAGTCACCGATTCTACTCGTCCTCGAGCAACGCTCGGGACGAATTCGTCACGACGAGTAGACTGCTCGCACCCATCGCGACCGCGGCGAAGAGCGGGTTGAGCAGTCCCGTCACGGCGAGGGGAATCGCGATCCCGTTGTAACAGAACGCCCAACCGATGTTGCCCTTGACGCGCCGGTCGGTCGCTCGAGCGAGTTCGAAGACCGTCTCGACCGACGTGAGGTCGTCGTCGACGAGCGCGACGTCCGCAGCGTCGGCCGCAATCGCCGTGCCGCCACCCAACGAGATGCCGAGATCGGCCGCCGCGAGCGCCGGCGCATCGTTGGTCCCGTCGCCGACCATGACCGTCTGGCCCGTCCGTTTCAGCCGCTCGACGGTCTCGGCTTTCCCCTCCGGCGGCACGCCCGCGAACACCTGATCGACCGCGTCGTCCTCGCGGAAGCGGCCCGCGGCTCGAGCGTCGTCGCCGGTCAAAACGACGACGTCGATGTCGGCATTCGAAATCGCGGTCAGCGTCTCGTGCCACTCCTCCCTGAGTTCGTCGCCGACGACGATCACGCCCTCCGCCGTTCCCTCGCGACCGACGGCGACGGGAACCCGTCCAGTTTCGCGCTCGTCTTGGATCCGTTCTGCGATTTCCTCGGGGACCGTCCAGCCGCGCGCCGTGAACAGGTCCGGGTGACCGACCACGATCTCCTCCCCGTCGACGACGCCCGAAACGCCGTTTCGGTGGCTTTCGAACGAGTTGACGAGATCGTCGGACGGAGTCGTTGGGTCCGACTCCGGCTTCCGTTCGCCCTCGAGCGAATCCGTCGACTCGTCCTCGGTTCGCCGTCGCTGTCGCTCGTACGCCGTGAGCTCCCTTTGCTCCGTCTCGTCCACGACACTCTCCTGGGGCGTTCCGCCGTCCGAAACTTCCTCGGGGGGTGTTCCGCCGTCCGCGATCCGCTCCGGTCGATCCCGGGCGCTCGCGATGGCTTGGCCGATCGGGTGCGCTGACCGGGACTCGAGCGCCGCGGCCTTCTCGAGGAGGTCCGAATCGAGACTCGTCTCTCCGTTTTCGTCCCAGCCCGTCTCGACGACGCTCATCTCGCCGGTCGTCAGGGTCCCGGTCTTGTCGAAGACGACCGTGTCGGCGTTGCGGATGCGCTCGAAGACGCTGTCGTCGAAGACGACGATCGAGTTGGCCAGCGCGTCCCGAATCCCGGCCGCGACCGCGAGCGGGGTCGCGAGCCCGAGCGCGCACGGACAGGAGACGATCAGAACGGTCAACCCGACGAGCAACGCGCCGGCGACGCCAGCTCCGAGGACGAGGTAGACGGCGGTAACGACGACCGCGAGAACCAAGACGAGCGGGACGAAGATCGTCGCCAGTTTGTCGGCGAGTTTCTGGATGCCGTGACTCGAGCTCTGGAGGTCCCAGACGAGCTCGGTAATTCGGTCGAGACTGCTCGTTGCGTCGGGACCGACGCGAACCGTTATTGCGCCGTCCGAAGCCATCGAGCCGCCGACGACGGCGTCGCCCTCGGCCTTTCGAACCGGGAGTGACTCCCCGGTGACGACGGCCTCGTCGATCGACGCGTCGCCGTCGACGACCTCTCCGTCGATCGGGATTCGCTCGCCGGTCCGAACCAGCACGTGGTCGCCGGCCTCGAGTTGCTCGAGGGGCACGTCTTCGGGTTCCTCGATTGGCACGTTCTCGGACTGTCCGTCGAGTCGGTCGCCGTCCACCGACCCGCGTCGAACCCGGCGAGCCTCGTCGACCTGCACGGAGGTAAGATCCGAGAGACGCTCGGTCGCCTGACGCTTGAGCGAGGACTCGTAGTAGCCCCCGACGGTGACGATGACGATGATGGCGACGGTCACGTCGTAGTAGATGTGGTCGCCGCCGACGATGATCGACAGCGTGCTGTAGAGGTATGCGCTGAGCGCGGCGATGGCCACGAGCAGGTCCATGTTCGGCCGTCGCGTCTTCGCGCTGACGTAGGCTCCCTGCAGGATCGGCTTCCCGGTGATCGCCAGGATGATCGTCGTCAGCGCGGCGATGACGAGGTAAAACACCGTCGCGCTCTCGCTCGCCAGCGCGCTCTCGATGAACTCCGTCGTCTGCTCGTCGTAGAACAGGCCGCCGAAGTAGACCGGATAGATGAGGACGACGTACTGAAGCATCACCATCATCCCCATCAACACACCGACGATGACCCGTCCCATCGCCCAGTTATCCGCCTGCCGACGGCTGAACGCGTCGTCTCTCGAGTACGCGCTGTAGCCGAGCCCGCTGATGGCGTCCTGTAGCTCCGCTTCGGAGACGGTATCGGGATCGTGATCGATTCGAACCGTGTCCGTCACATAGCTCGAGCTCGCGTCGCTGACCCCGTCCGTCGCCGTGGCGGCCGATTCGATGAACGCCTCGCAGGTCGCACAGTGCATGCCGTCGACCTCGAGAAACGTCGCGTCGTGATCGTCCGGGACATCGGGATCGGCCTCGAGTTCTTCACCACGCTGCTCGGACTCCTCTCGACGCTCTCGAACGTCGGCAGCGTCGACGTCCTCGAGATCGCCGAGCGCGTCGTAGACGTCTCGACAGCCGACACAGCAGAACTCGTTCCCGTCGCCGTCGCTGACGTCGACTCCCTCCGTTGGGAGCGCACAGAGCGTACAGCCGGACTCGGGTGGGTCGGTTGCTGTCATCGGTGAAGTTTCGTTCGTTCAGTTCGTGTCAGTTCGTTCAGTTTGTGATGATTCGATCAGGCCGTAGTGAGGGGCCTGTGCGTGGTGATTCAGTTGGTTCGTGATGATTTTGTCAGTTAGTGGTGCTCGTGACCTCCCGCTCCCGGCGCGTCGATACCGTCGTAAAACGGCAATTCCGGATGCGGAACTGGGTAGCCGAGACTCATCAATCCGTGTGCGAGCAGGACGTAACCGAGGACGACGAAGGCGACGCCGAGCAAGCGGTGGACTCGGCGTCGGTGACCCGCATCGACGGCGTCGATGACCGTCCCGTAGGCGAACACCGCTGGAATCGTTCCGATACCGAGCGCGGCCAGTGCGAGGCCGCCACCCAGCGGCGAGCCAGTTGCGAACGCATAGAGAAATGCCGGATAGAGGATCGGGCACGGGAGTAGTCCGTGAACGGCTCCGAGCCCGACGATTCCGGGACCGTTCGCGAGCCGGTCGACGTGCGTTGCGAGCCAGGCACTGACCCGCTCGAGGCCGGGAATCGAGACGCCGCCGGTCGTCCGTCCGAGGAGATAGTATATTCCGGTCGCGACGATGAAGCCACCGACGAGGACGCCGATCCCGCCGCGGGCGAGGTCGACGACGGGTGTTAGTGAATCCGTCGTGATGAATAGCAGACTCCCGACCGCGCCGAACGCCGCGCCGAGAAGGGTATAACTCGCCGTTCGACCGATGTTGAACAGCGCGTGCTGACGAACTTCGTAGGTGCTCAGATGGCCGCCCGCTCGAGCGTCCGACCCGCCGTCGTCCATCTTGCCCGCGTAAATCGTTACCAGCGGCCCGCACATTCCGATGCAGTGAGCTCCGGCGAGGACGCCGATGAGGAGAAACAACGCCACGTCGATGCCAAGGAATGTGAACGGGTCCATGGGAAATCCATCCTCGAGAGATCGCTCGTACCCGACCTACCAACTGGAGGTGGTAATGGGTTTCGTTGTTTCCCATCGGACCGTAACGAACGCCGGAGGATCACCGCTCGATCGAAGCGGCGGTACTTCCGGGTCACCTTTCCGCCAACTCAATACTTAATCCCCGGACGTTTGAATTCGGAAGTGTGTTTGTCGTCGTCCTATCACTTGCCAGCCACCGATTCTGGCGAGTCTGGAGACGAGTGTTTAGCCTGTCGTGGCCGGTGATGGCCGAACAGGTGCTCCGGACGCTGATGCGGACGACGGATCTGATCGTCGCGGGGCTCTTTTCGCCGGCGGCGGTCGCCGCGGTCGGGCTCGCGGATATCTACGCACGATTCCCGCTTCGGTTCGGAATCGGTATCGGGGACGGTGCGATCGCGCTTTCGAGTCAGGATACCGGCGCTGATGCGGACGCCAACAGAAATCAGGCGGTGACACAGGCGCTGTTGATCGGGATCCTCGGCGGGATTCCGTTCGTCCTGTTCGGGCTTTTTCTCAACGAGTACGCGATCGCTATTCTGGGTTCGCTCGCAGAAGAGGGCGCGATGGCGGACGTGATCGAGTACGGTAGCACGTATCTCATGATCATCATGGTGTCCGCGCCTGCGATCCACGTTAACTTCATCGCAGCGCGCTCGATTCACGGGACCGGCGACACCAGAACGCCGATGTACGTCAACGGCGTCGTCAACGCCCTCAACATCGTCGCAACGGTCGGTCTCGCGCTCGGACTCGGCCCGATTCCGGAACTGGGCGTCGTCGGAATCGCACTCGCGACCGCGGTCTCGGACTCGCTCGGCGCGTTCGCCTTCCTGTTGATTCTCTGGTCGCCGCTCAACGAGATTCGGTACGTCGTTCCGCGACAGTTGGTCATCACCAAGCAGCTCATCCTCATCAGCTGGCCGCGGATCGCCGAGGGTCTCACCGAGATGTTCGCCGAATTCCCGTTCAACGCAATCTTGCTGGCGTTCGGTACTGAAGTCAACGCGGCTTACCACATCGGTCGCCGAATGTACCAACAGGTCGCCTCTCCGCTGGCGAGGGGCTACGGCGTCGCGGCGAACATCATGGTCGGACAGTCGCTCGGCCGAGGAGAACCCAAAACGGCGTTTTACAACGGCGCGGCAGCAACCGGACTGAGTACGCTCACGGTCGGCGGCTTCTGCCTCCTGCTTTTCTTCTTCGCCGAGCAGTTCGTGCTCGTGTTTACGAACGATCCGGCGACGGTTGGCTACGCGAGTGGATTCGCGCAGGCCTACGCCATCGCGGCGGTCCTGATCGCCGCCTACCTCACCCTCGCCGGATCGATTCGCGGGGGCAGCGAGACGATTCCGCCCTTCATCGCCCGCGTCATCGGAACCTTCGTCTTCCTGCTGGGCTTTACCTACGTCTTCGGCGTCGTCCTCGAGTACGGCGTCGTCGCGGCCTACGTCGCGGTCGTCCTCGACTTCGTCTTCCGGGTGGCCTACCTCGGCGTCGTCTTCTATCGTCGCCGGTGGATCGATCGGGGGACCTCGATGATGCGCGAACGGGGCAGTATCGAAGAGAATCCGGCGGAAGATTGACTCCGTCTCATCGACGCCCTTCGTCGCCACGTGTCAGGAAACGAGTAGCGTCACGCCGCCGCCGCCGACGATCGCCAGTCCGCCGAGACCGAAACAGACGATCCAGAAGGGAATCCGTTCGACGATTCTCATGAGGAGCCCGATCGTCGCGTAGCCGACGATCGCGCTCGTGGCGACGGCGATGGCGGCCATCTCGAGGCTCACTCCCGGGACTCCCCCTTCGGTAACGAAGATCAATGCGCCCGCACCGATTCCGGTCGGGATCGAAAGCAGAAAGGAGAGACGGAACGCCGAGGGTGCCTGGTACGACCGGAATAGCAGGACGCTTGTGGTCACTCCCGATCGGGAGATGCCGGGGAGTATCGAGAGCCCCTGGAAACCGCCGACGATCACGGCATCACGAAACGTCGGGTCCTCCCGTTCGGCGAGATCCACCGACTTGGAAGCCAGTTCCAACACGCCGGTCAGGACGAGCAAGACGCCGATCGCGGCGATGAACAGTCCGCCGCTGAGTTCGCTTGCGATATCGACGGCGAGAAAGTAGATTGGAAGGCCGATCAGACCGGTGGCGACACAGGCGACGACGACGAACGTCGTCACCGCGTTCGGTCCCGTAAACGCCGATCGGGGCCGCCACTGGGGAACGGCCTCGAGGCTCTCGAGGATTTCGTCGCGGTAATACAGCGTTGCAGAGAGCGTCGTTCCGAGTTGCAAGAACAGCGCGAGTTGCAGGGCGTGATCCGGGGAGATGTCCATCAGGGTGAGAAACAGCGAGAGGTTCCCCTGGGAGGAAACCGGGAGCCACTCGACGATTCCCTGGACGATCCCGGCGAGGATGGCGACGATGAGATCCCAGTACTCGTTCATCGCTCGCTCACCCAGCGAGATCGATTTCTTCCCCGCGGCGAGTCGGCGGTCATTCGACGGTCACGCTCTTAGCGAGGTTTCGGGGCTTGTCGATCGATCGCCCCATCGTGTTAGCGACCCAGTAAGCGACGAGCTGTAACTGGACGTTCGCGAGAACGGCCGCACAGCGCTCTTCAGTTTCGGGGATTCGAAGAACGTAATCCGCGTAGCGCTCGACGTCGGCCGCACCGTCGGTAACGACGACCACCGGTGCGTCTCGAGCCTCGACTTCCTTGATGTTCGAAATCGTCTTCTGTGCCGTCTGCCCGTCCCCGGTCACGACCGCGAAGACCGGCGTGTTCTCGGTGACCAGCGCGAGCGGACCGTGTTTCAGTTCGCCGGCAGCAAACCCCTCGGCGTGTTCGTAGGTAATCTCCTTGAACTTCAGTGCGCCCTCGAGGGCGACCGGGTAGTGCAAGCCCCGTCCGATGAAGAAAAAGGCCTCGGAGCCGACGAGTTCCTCGGCGATCGGTCGGACATTCGAGGTGTCGAGGACGGTCTGGACCTGATCGGGAACGGCGCGCAACGATTGGACGTCAGCGTGGGAGGATCGGCCGCTAAGGGCGGCGTTCAACAGCGAGAGGGTGATCTGTTGACTGGCGAACGTTTTGGTGGCCGCAACGCCGATTTCCGGGCCCGCTCGGATATACAGGGCGTGATCACTCGCTCGAGCGGCGGAACTTCCGACGGTGTTGGTCACGGCGAGGGTCGTCCCACCAGCGCGGTTTGCCTCCCGGAGCGCGCGAAGTGTGTCCGCCGTTTCTCCGCTCTGGGTGATCCCGACGACGAGCGTCGCGTCGTCGACCGGCACGCGATCGGTCGTGTACTCGCTCGCGATGGTGGCCGTCGCGTGTATCCCCTCTCGCTGCAACAGCGATGCCCCGTAGAGTGCGGCGTGGTACGACGTTCCGCACGCGACGAACTGTATCGGAGCGCCGAACTCCCGGTCGACCAGTGCCTCGATCGACTCGAGCGTGACGGCTCCCCGAAGCTCGTCGACCCGGCCGCGGAGACACTGTCTGAGCGCCGAGGGCTGTTCGTGGATCTCCTTTAACATGTAGTGGTCGTAACCGCTCTTTCCGGTATCCTCGGCATCAAAGTCCACCGTTTTGACCGTCTTCTCCACGGTCGTTCCCGCAGCGTCGCTAACTTCGTATCCCTCGCCGTTGAGGCGAACGAACTCCTCGTCTTCGAGGTAGATGACGCGGCTGGTGTGCTCGATGAACGCCGGAACGTCGCTCGCGAGGAAGTAGCCGCCTTCGGTTCCGGTCGGCCGTTCGTCGCCGTTCCCGGTGCGTTCGTCGTCGTTCTCCCCGATTCCGAGCACGAGCGGGGACTCCTTTCGCGTCGCGTAGACCGTCTCGTCGCCTTCGAAGACGGCTGCGATCGTGTAGCTCCCCTCGATCCGGTCGATCGCTCGACGGAACGCCCGTTCGTGGACGGTAATTCCTCCGTCGTCCGGAGCGCCCTCCGCATCCTCGGCCGACTCGAGGTACCGACCGATAAGATGGGGGACGACTTCGGTGTCGGTTTCGCTCTCGAAGGTCACGCCCTCGGCCGTTAGCTCGTCTCGAAGCGTCTGATAGTTCTCGATGATGCCGTTGTGGACGACCGCGACGCGCCCGTCGTCGTCGGTGTGTGGATGCGCATTCGTATCCGTCGGCGGGCCGTGGGTGCTCCAGCGGGTGTGTCCGATGCCGACCGTCGGTTCGCGAAGCTCCGAGACCGGGAGCGTCGATGTGAGCTCCTCGAGTTCACCCTCGGATTTGTAGACGTCGACGTGGGAATTCGCGAGCGCGACGCCGGCCGAGTCGTATCCTCGGTACTCGAGTTCCGAGAGCCCGTTGAGCAGAACGTCGATCGCGTCGGGAGCGTCGCGGTCGTCGAACGCCGATCCGACGTAGCCGATGATTCCACACATCGCTATCGAACCTCCGTGTCGGATTCGATCGAACCGCTCACCGCCGTTCCCGCGTGGATAGTTACTTCGGAGCCGACGATCGTTCCCGGCGCGTAGGTAACGCCACCTCTGTCTCGCGTGCGATCGGCGAGTAACGCGCCCAGCCGTTCTTCCTCGTGGATCGTCGTCTCGACCCGAACGTCGCCGGGACCGCCGACGACCGTCGATCCGTTCCCGATTTCGACGCCTCGACCGGTGACGCAGTCGACGACTGTGGCGTTCGTTCCGATCCGCGTATCCGAATCGATGACGCTGCTTTCGAGCGTCGCGTTCGATCCGACGGTGACGTTGTTTCCGAGCGAGACGTACGGCCCGACGACCGCGCCGGGGCCGATCACACAGTCCGGAGCGATAATCGACGGCTCGAGGATCGTCGCCGACTCGTGAATGTGCGCGGAGGACGCGATAGCGCTCTCGACGGTCCCCGTTTCGAACAGCGTCTCGGCGACCTCGAGGAGATCCCACGGATACGTCGCGTCGATCCACTTCCCGTCGGTCTGGGCCGCGTTGACGGTTTTCCCCCGCTCGAGCAGGCGGGAAAGTCCGTCAACCAACGAGTATTCGCCGTCGCTCGAGTCTACCCCCGTTACGATCTCGACCGATTCCGGTTCCAGTACGTAGACGCCCGCGTTGAGCCGATAGTTTCTGTCGTCGGTCGGATTCTCGACGAGTTCGGCAACGCTGCCGTCTGAATCCACGATGACGCCGCCGTATTCCGCGACGTCGCTCGCGGAGATCACCGCGATAGTTCCGGCCGCATCCGAGCCGTGTCGATCGATCGTGTCCTCGATAATCGACGCGTCGATGAGCTGGTCGCCGTTGACGACGAGCGACGTTTCGTCGACGGTCGGCATCGCCGCCTCGAGTGCGTGGGCGCTGCCGAGTTGTTTGTCCTGGATCGCGTACTCGATCGGGACATCTCGGTAGGTCGACCCGAAGTGAGACTGCACGGCGGTCCGTCCGTAGCCGACGACGACAATTAGCCGCTCGATACCGGCGTCGATGAGTTCGTCGAAGACGTGCTCGAGGATCGGCTTCGTCGCGGCGGGCAACATCGGTTTGGGTCGATGTCTGGTCAGCGGTCGAAGACGTATTCCCTCGCCCGCAGCCAACACGATTGCAGATCGAACGGTCATTGAATCGGTAGATGGTACCCGTTGGTGTATGTTTACTGGTTAGATCCCTGCAACGTCGCGGGAATCGGTGCGAAGTCGGTGACTTTTCACTCGAGGCGACCCCATATCCGCCCATGATCGACGAGGAGACGCCGGTGCTCGACAACCACATGCATCTGGACCCGGATCACGGCCGCGGTATCGAGGCGGTCGAGGACTTCGCTCACCTCGGCGGGACGCACCTGCTGGTCGTCAACAAACCCTCCTGGCACCTCGGCGTCGAGGCGGACGAAGGCGAGGATTTCCGGCCGGTCTTCGAGCGAACGCTCGAGGTCGTCGAGGAGGCCTCCGAAATTCTCGACGGGCGGGCGTGGCCCGTCCTCGGCGTTCATCCTGGGCTCGTCTCGCGGCTGGTCGACGAGCGCGGATACGAGCCGAAAGCCGCTCGAGACGTTATGCAGGGCGGGATCGATCTCGCCGCCGAGTACGTCGAATCGGGCGACGCGCTGGCGCTGAAATCGGGCCGTCCGCACTACGATGTCGACGATGCCGTCTGGGAGGTTTCCAACGAAGTCATGCGCCACACGTTCGATTACGGGGCAGCCCTCGAGTGTGCGGTTCAGTTACACACCGAGGCGAGCGAGGCGCTTCCGGACGTCGCCGATTGGGCGGAGAAAGCGGGACTTCCAGCCCACCGCGTTGTCAAACACTACGCCGCGGGTCGACTCGAGGGCCCGACACCCAGCGTCATGAGCGAGAAGGACCGTCTCGAGGTCGCGGCCGAGCGCGACGAGCCGTTCCTGATGGAGACCGACTTCGTCGACGACCCGGACAGGCCGGGTGCCGTGCTCGGCCCAAAAACGGTTCCTCGACGGGTTCGCTGGCTGCTCGAAGAAGGCCTCGAGGAGGCGGTCCGAATCGCTCACGTCGAAACGCCCGAGCGCGTCTACGGGATCGATACGAGGGCAACGCTCGGAGACACGTAGCGGGCGAGAGTGTGACTCGGACATCGTTCACTCGAAACGTCAGTGACACACAGCAAACTCACGCTTTAACACTTCCAGGGGATGACGCATGTAGAGAAAGGCATTTCAAGCGGCCGGTGTAGGTGTGAGTATGAGCAATCCCCCGACGGAGTTTTATTCGGCAGAACGATGGCAAAACTGGATCGGCCGCATCCAAGACGAGGACATCGATCCGGAAGACGAGGACTCGGCGCGCCTGCTCTTGAATCTGCAGGACGATACGGCGATCGCCATCGCGAAAATTGTCGCGGCCTACGACGACGGGGAAATCGACCAAGAGACCGCACTCGAGGAGATCCAGGACGTTCGAGAAATCGTTCTCTCGGAAGTCGACCTCGAAGACGAAGAGAAACTAATCCTCGTCGACGGCGTTCAGACGAGTCTCGTCTGCGTCTTCTTCGCCGCCGAGGAGTACGTCGCCGACGGGCCGGCCGAAGACGGGCACGTCAACGATTACGTCGGCGCTGCGGCCGACGCCGAAGCCGAGGAGGATCTCGACGCCGCGCTCGGTTACGCCGCACAGGCAGGGACACTGATCATCGACGGGGAAGAACTCGACATGACGATGGCGGAGGAACTCGAGTACGGCCTCGTCACTGAATGGATTAACGGTCTCGACAGCTTACAGAGCGCGATGAGCGATCCGGAAGTCGTCGAAGAAGACGAATAAGCACTCGAATCAGTTCGTTTTGCAATCCACAGTCAGCATCGGTGTGATTCCCGTTATTCTCCCCCCATAAACGCTTTAGGGTGCCGGTCACGTACGTCGAATCATGTACGTTCGGGACGCGAAAAACAGGGAGGAGGTCTGGCTTCTCGATCACATCGAAGCGATGGGTCTCGACGAAACGTCGTTTCGCTCTCGAGATTACGTCGTCGCGATCGACGAACAGTCAGGGGCGAAAGCGGGATTCGCCCGAATTCGCGTCCACAAAGCCGACAGCGACTTGGAAGCTGGCGACGCTGAGCGATCCGAGGACGATCCGACCGAATACTGTGAACTGACGAGTATCGGCGTCCTCGAGAACTGGCGCGAACAGGGTGTCGGCGCACACATCATCGAGCGACTCGTCGAGTACGCTGGAGACGACGGGTTCGAAACCGTTTATGCCCTCACCAGCGAAGCGGACTACCTGCGGCAGTTCGGCTTCCGTCGAATCGAAGCGGGTTCGCTTCCCGAACCGCTCGTCGACAGGCTCGAGAAAAAGCGAGACGGCATCGACCCGGAGGCGGTTCCACTCGCGCTCGATATCGAATCATTCGAGCTCCCGGACCGGCTCAGGGAAGCGTTCAAGCAAGCAACAGAACGCGACGGATCGTCGGAATCGACCGAGGAGTCACCCGAAGACTTCGGGATCGATTCCAATTCAGCGACCTACAAGTATGATACAGGACGATAATACGCAGATGATGGAGCCAGGTTGCGCCCGAAAGGGGATAACAGAACGCACGCATGAATCGCTGCTCGAGCAATTCATCGAAGCTTTCGGCTGTTCTCGAACGATGCTATCCGGAACCGCGAGCGGCGAGTCATGCGCGTTTATTAACCTTCAAGCCCCACCCCGCCAAGGGAGTCTATAATGTTCGACCCTGACGATCTCGAAGAGATTCGCACCGGGCGCGAAGCATGGCAGGAGAGCGAAGTCGAACCGGTGATCGAACGGTTCGGGGAGCGAAAAGAGACGTTTACGACGGACACGGGCGGACAGGAGGTCGATCGACTCTACACACCCGAGGACGTGGCGGAGTTAGATTATCAGGAAGACCTCGGCTATCCGGGCGAGCCACCGTACACGCGGGGCGTCTATTCGACCGGCCATCGGGGCCGCCTCTGGACGATGCGCCAGTACGCCGGATTCTCGACGCCCGAAGACACGAACGAACGGTATCACTACCTGCTCGACCAGGGTCAAACTGGGCTTTCGATGGCCTTCGACTTGCCGACTCAGATGGGCTACGACTCCGACGCTGGGATGGCCGCTGGAGAGGTCGGCAAAGCCGGCGTGGCAATCGACTCGCTCGAGGATATGCTCACCGTCTTCGACGGAATTCCGCTCGACGAGGTGAGCACTTCGATGACGATTAACGCCCCCGCGTCGGTACTTCTCGCCATGTACATCGCGGTCGGCGACCATCAGGGCGTCGACCGGGAGGAACTTCGAGGAACGATCCAGAACGACCTCCTCAAGGAGTACATCGCCCGGAACACCTACATCTACCCACCCGAACCGTCGATGCGGATCATCACGGACATCTTCGAGTTCTGCGCCGCGGAGACGCCGAAGTTCAACACCATCTCGATTTCCGGATACCACATCCGCGAAGCGGGTGCAACCGCCGCCCAGGAACTCGCCTTTACCCTCGGAGACGGCATCGAGTACGTCGAAGCGGCAATCGACGCCGGGCTCGACGTCGACGACTTCGCACCACAGCTGTCCTTTTTCTTCAACGGCCACAACAACATCTTCGAGGAGGTCGCGAAGTTCCGCGCTGCCCGCCGAATGTGGCACGATATCATGGACGAGCGGTTCGACCCCGACGATCCGAAATCGAAGCAGCTCAAGTTCCACACCCAGACGGCCGGATCGATGCTCACGGCCCAGCAGATCGAGAACAACGTCGTTCGCGTCGCCTATCAGGCGCTCGCAGCGGTGCTCGGCGGAACCCAGAGTCTCCACACGAACGGCAAGGACGAGGCGCTCGCCCTGCCGACCGAAGAATCCGTGCGGACCGCGCTTCGGACCCAGCAGATTCTCGCCCACGAATCCGGCGCGGCCGACACCATCGATCCGCTCGCGGGGAGCTACTACGTCGAGTCGTTGACCGACGAGGTCGAGTCCGACGCCTACGACCTCCTCGAGGAGGTCGACGAACGCGGCGGCATGCTCGAGGCGGTCGAACAACAGTGGGTTCAGCGCCAGATCCAGGATACGGCCTTCGACCGACAGCGCGAAATCGAGGAGAAAGAACGGGTTATCGTCGGCGTCAACGAGTTCGAAGTCGACGAGGAACCAGCGATGGACGTCGAGGAAGTCACCGAGGAGGACGAGCGCCGAAAGGTCGACGGGCTCGAGGACGTTCGCGCCGAGCGCGACGACGAAGCGGTCGAGGCGACGCTCGAGTCCCTCCACGAGGCGGCAAACAGCGACGAGAACATTATGCCCTACATCATCGAGGCGGTCAAAGCCTACGCGACCGTCGGCGAGATCTGTAACGTCATGCGAGCGGAGTTCGGCGAGTATCAGGCCGGCGGCGCGGTCTAATTTAGGAACCCGAAATGCCGGTATTCAGGGACCCGAAGTGCGGTAATTCCCGTCTGCCGCCTCTCCGGGTTCTCGCCGGAAACAGACGGCGACGTTTTATATCGAATCGGGTTCGAAAGGACGTATGTCCAATAGTGATGACCTTTCGGTATTGCTCGAGGATCTGGAAACGACGGACTCGCTCGCGGAGCTACAGGCACACGTCATGCTGGCGAACGCCCACTTCGAGGACCAGCCGTCGATCGAACTTCCCGAGACGACTGCCGAAGCCAGCCCCCAAATTGCAGGAGACCTCGAGCAGTGGCTCGAGCGGCTTCGGGAGCGACTCGACGAACTCGCGAGCGCACAGTCGGCCGCCAGCTATTCGGTCTCGATGAGCGGAAATCTGACCGGTCCGTCCGTTTCGGTGTCGATCACGTTTCAGGTCGAACCATCGACGGAATAGCAGCCGAAGCATCACACCGACTCGCTCAGGTGTCCCTCGGGGATATCGAACGTACGGGAGAGTGCGGGTAGACGGAAGAGTGCGGGCAGACGTTCAAAACGACTCGCCGCAACCGCGGTGTAAAAATCGTGACGGTACTGTCGGAAATCACGGCCGCTATTCTTCGATCTCTTCGTCCGTTTCGTCTTCCTCGCCGTCTTCGACCGTCGCTTCTTGCTCGTCCTCCCTTTCCGACTCGTCGTCGAACGACGCGCTCGTCGCCGGTTCGAACTCCTCGATCGGCTCCCACTCTTCGTCGTCGGATCCTCGGCGGCGACGCAACAACTCGAGGCCGACGATTCCGACAATCAGGAGAAAAATCCGCGGAAGTCGGCTCGACCCGCCTTCTTCGTCGGCTTCGGTCTCGGACTTCGATTCGGAGTCGGATCCCGCCGATTCCATCGTTTCGCTCACTTCTTCAGTCGCCTCGCTGAGCGCTTCCGGTTTCTCGACGTCCTCGAGCGGCGTGTCCTCGGTGTCTAACTCGCCGCTTCCGATGAGATAGCCGATTGCGACGCCAATACCGAGCAGGCCGCCCGCTACCGGGAGCGCCCGACCGCCCATCGAGCCGGCTCCTTCGGATTCCTCGACCGCCTCGAGAATCGGCTCTCGCATCGGCGAATCCATTCCTTTACTGACGGCTTCTTTGACGAGGAGGGTCGATAGCGACTCGTCCTGTTGTTCCATGTCGGGCATAATCTGGCCGACAACATCCCCCTAAATAGTTCTGTCCAACGTTCCGATCGGGATGGCGTTTTCGCACCGGCGTAGTATCGACGTACTCGAACCGGGACGCAAGTAAAGAGAACTTACTCCTCTCGAAGCGTGTGACAGTGGCGACAGCGCGCCTCGTAGGACTCTTCGGCTCCGACGAGGATCGTCGGGTCGTCGACGTGTGCGGGTTCGCCGTCGACGAAGCGCTGATTTCTGGTTGCTGGTTCCCCACAGACCGCACAGATCGCACGGAGCTTCTCGACGTACTCGGCCACGGCGATCAGTTGGGGAAGCGGATCGAAGGGCTCACCGCGGAAGGTCTGGTCGGTACCGCTGACGATCACCCGTCGACCATCGGAAGCGAGTGCTTCGCAGACATCGACCAGCGAGTTCGAAAAGAAGTTCGCCTCGTCGAACGCGACGACCTGCTCGCCGTTGCACTCGGCGAAGATCCGCTCGAGATCCGTCTCGGGATCGATCGGGATCGCATCCCAGCTCCGGCCGTCGTGGGACCCGATTGCCTCGTCGCCGTATCGCTCGTCAATAGCGGGGGTGAACACCGCGACCTCCTGACCGGCGATCTCTGTGCGGCGCAATCGGCGGAGAAGCTCCTCCGTTTTACCCGAAAACATGCTCCCCGTGATGACTTCGATCCACCCGCTGTTCGTGATCGCGTGCATCGATTTCAACGGGGAAACGCGCGGTTAAATGTGTTGCTGATTCAGACCATCCGGAACGTCCCGCGATCCGAACCGATCGAAGATGAATAAAGCCTCACATAACGAAACCGGAACATCTCGAATCAGGTGATTGCAATGAGCGTCATCCGCCAACCCGAAGTTCTCGGTCAAACGACGAGACGACGGGTTATCGGAGTGACCGCCGCGATTTTCACGACTGCAATCGAAGCGATTGCGGTCGGATCGTGGTTCCTTCTCGTCGTCCTCGAAACGCGGACCGTCTCGACCACCCTCGCTGGCGTGGGAATTCTCTTCTGTGGTTCGCTGTTACGTGCGTCCGTCTTCGGAGCGACCACGAGCGAACTCGGAGATCTTATCAAGCCGCGTCGACTCGGTACCGCGGTATTCGTCACCGCCGGGTGGACTCTCTGGTTGGTAGTCGCCGAGTGGTTCGGTGGCATCACCGGCGTCCTCGCGGCGGGGTTCGTCCTCGTTGGCATGTTGACAATTCACTTTTCGATGGAGCGACGAGTGTTTCACGGTGCTCGCCCCGCCAGTCGCCTCCCTCGCCTTCGCTGTGCCGTCGTCCCTGCATTTCTCACCACGGTAGGTGCCTCGGCGTTGCTGTCGTCGGTCTGGTTCGTCGACTGGTCGGTCGTCTCGCCGCCCATTTCGCTCGAGGTGACCCAGGTCGTTCTCCACGTCGAGGCCGTCCAGATCGCGTTCGCGCTGTTTGCACTCGTCATGTTCCTAGCCCACCAACAGCGGTTCACGATCACGCTCGAGCCGTGAGTCGATTCGAGCGATCGCAATTCCAGGAGTCGGAATTCGAACACCCGAGACTCGAGCGGTCGAAACTCGGTTACCCGAGGAACAGTTGTATTCGCGATCGTCCTAGAGTTGCGTGATACGCCCATCCTCTGCCTTACAGTCGCGCGATACGCCCGTCATCCCCTTTCTCGAGTTCGACCAGCCCGTCGCTCTCGAGGTCGGTGAGGATCCCCTCGAGCCATTCTCGGCCGTGCTCTCCGTCGGGGGTGTAATCGACGCGAATTCGGTGTCCGAGGGTATCGATCTCGAGTTCGTCGTACTTCTGGAGGGTGCCGATCACGCGGCCGCGGAACTGTCGTCGACTGCCGTCGAACGACGGCTGGGTTGGAACGTCCGGTGCCGTAAAATCACCCGTGGCGTACGCGCTACACCACTCGCGCCACGGACAGCCGGCTTCGTCACACCGCGGGGTCTGCTCGCAGGCGACCCCGCCGAGTTCCATAATCGCGTTGTTCCAGACCCGCGAACGGCCCTCCGGCATGAGTCGATTCGCCGCCTCCTCGAACGCGTCATCGTCATCCGGAATATCGAACGTCCGGTACGCGACGCGTTTGACGTTCGTATCCACGACGGCGTCGCCGTTGTTGAACGCGAAGCTCGCGACCGCGTTAGCTGTATACGGCCCGACTCCCATCAGGTTCTCGAGCTCGTCGGGCGTCTCCGGAAACTCGCCGTCGTACTCCTCTTCGACCTGACCAGCCGCTTCGTGGAGGTACTTCGCTCGATTGTTGTAGCCGAGGCTGTGGGACGTCCAGAAGCCGACGACATCCGAACGATCCGCGGCCGCGAGGTCCGCCGTCGTCGGCCAGCGCTCGAGAAACTCCTCCCAGGCCTCGACGACGCGACCCAGTTGCGTCTGCTGGCTCATCACCTCGCTGACGAGGATTTCGTAGGCGTCGTCGGTCTCGCGCCAGGGAAACGACCGGTGATCGTCTTCGTACCAGTCGATCAAGGCCGAGCGAACGGCCGCAAGGTCGTCGGGAAGCGTCCACGTAGACTGCCGGTCTTGATCCGCTTCCGCGTCTGTCATCGCCGGAGGTTAGGGAAGGGGCGGCTTAGGCGTGATGATCTCGCGAGCCCGAAGAAACGGGGAGTCCTCGAGGCGAGCACGAAAGCCATATACGCCGTTCTCGAGTCCACCTGCATATGAGCCTCGACGAGCTGAACGACGAGATTACGGAGTCGTATTCGAATTTGGGAGACGAGCTCGATGTCGCGCTGGATCGCGAAACCAGAAACGAACTCGCACTACTTGAGACCGCCTTAGAGCCCGAACAAACGGACGAGCTCGTCCGCCGTGCGGTTCACATGCTCTTTCAGTCGGCCGTCGAAACCGGTAACCTCGATTTCCACCTTCGATCGGGCTACGACGTGACCTACGATGAATATCTTTCAGGAATGACGTTCGAGGAGATGACCGGCGCGGATAACTACCCGACGATGGACGACGAGCGGCGGTATCAGTTCTGACACGCGTAACTCTCGAAGAGCGCCTTCGAACAACCAGAACCGAATAGTACCGCGATAAGGCCGATATTCGGACAGTACGGGTTTCGTGACGAGTATATTATGTGTGTTGGTAACCTATATCATGGGTGATGAAACAGAGATACATCGCCGGAGCCGTCGCTGGATTCGTCGCACTACTCGGGCTCTTGTTCGCGCCCCAGGGTCCGTTCGGTGCGACCGTCTGGCCAGAACCCGCCCACGCGGCGGTGCCCACGAGCGCACAGTTCCCACTCTTCGTCGGTCTCGGCCTGTTCGAAACGGTCACGATGGGCCTCGGAGTCGCGTTCCTTCTGTTCGGATGGTCGTACACGAAACGGGTTTTTGCCGCCACACCGCGTCTCGCGATGGGGGCCCACGTGAGCATCGCGTGGTTGCTCGGTAGCTGGTGGCTTCACGACAACCTGCACATGGTGTTGGGAAGCGAAAACCTCTGGTACCTGCTGGCACTCGAGTACGGGTTCCACGTCACGCTGATGATCGCCGGGGCGATCCTCGCGCTCGCCGTCTATAAGGCGGCCCGCGAAAACGAACCGCCCGAATCGCGGTCGGCCGACACGAGAGGAGAAACGACCGGTTCGGACTGACCGCAACCGGTTGTTTTTCCGCGTGGCCAACACCTCTGATCGCTTCGCGTACACGACGCGCGTTGACCGACCTTGCCAGATCTAATTCGGTTATCAACCTGAACGACGGACGCTCCTCGAGATACTCAGAACGACTACCAGCAGAACTGTCAGAACGACAGTGCCGAACGAAAAGCCGGGGATCGAATCGTCGGCTTCCGAATCGCTTTCTGTCTCCGTTCCGTCGCCTTCTTGCTGTTCCTCCGGCGGCGCGAGTTCGCTCGGAATCTCCTCGCCGCCGCCCGTCTCGGCGAACGTCTCCGCGTGACCGAACGCCTCGAGATCGCCGTGGTCGTACGCGTCGTGGTGATCTCCACCGCCATCGATCTCGACGGAGAGATCGGTGCCGGTGACGGCCTGCGGATAGCTATCCGTCAGCATGACACCGGTCTCGCCGAACTCGAGCGAGGCCTCCGACGGCGGCGCGTCCTCGGCCACTCGAACGGTGAGCGTGGCGTACTCGCCGGCGTTCGTCGTCCCGCCCGCTGGCGGATCTCGGTACTGTAACGCCTCGGCGATCGATCCGTCGTCAGCGATTTCGGTCCCCGTACGGACCTCGGTCTCTCCCTCCTCGAGCCACGTTCCGGTCTCGATATCGGTGACCTCGAGGTAGTCCGGGTGGGCGAGTGCGAGCAATCGAACCGACTCGACCTGCGACTCGAGTCCGTACCCGCCGTGGCTCTCGAGGGTGACGGTCACGTTGAACTCCTCGCCGGGTTCGGCCTCGATCGTTTCCGGTTCCGGCGTTACAACGGCCGGACCGTCTCCGGCCGACGCGGGTCCCGCGAGCGCGCCGACTCCGAGAGCGAAAACGAGCACCGTTCCCGCTCCGATCGCGAGAATCCAGTTGCCGGTTGTCTCACCGCCGTCGCCGAATCCGTTCATTGTTCCGTCACTCTATCCGTCACGGTAAACGAATTGTCTCGTTTTGCAGACGGTGAAATCAGCGAGCCAGCTTCGATCGAGGTTCAGCGAGTCTCGAGTGTCGATGGGCGATCGGAACTGAGGAAGACTGATCGGGGACAAAACAGTCGAGACACGACCATTTACGTCGCTATCCGAAGAGCCAAATTCGGTAGTTGGGGTCGTTTCTGCTCGTACACAGTCCTCACGACGCGCAAGAATATGCGTCCAAAAAGACGACTCACGGTGGCAAGACTGTCACGACAACGTCGACTCCAAGAAACCGATCTGCTCGGCATTGCCGAAGTAGGCTGGGATATGCTGGTGGAGATCCTCCGGACTGCGATCGAGGATCGATCCTCGACCCGTTGAAGAACGTCCGCCAGCGGTCTCGACGATATATGCGATCGGGTTGGCTTCGTACTGGAGTCGGAGGTCACCGTGAGAACCCGACGACCGTTCGGGATATCCAAGCAGTCCCCCGTTGACGAGCAAATGGGTGATATCTGCAACCATCGCACCAGTATATCGAAGTTTGTAGTCGCGATGCAGTTCGCTCCAGCATTCTCGGACAGGTTCCGGCCACTCGTTCGTTGCGCCGGCGAATCCACAAATCTCGCTCTTGTCGGGGATGACCACCGGATTTGAGTCGACGATTTCGCCATCGTCGACGACGTACCGAGTTACCGATTCGTCGACGGCAACGGTAACCGTTGCAAACGGTCCATAAAGGACAAACATACCGGCGACCAGATCATGACCGCTCGCCGGAAGCGGTGCGTCATACACACCGACCACCGTTCCAACGATGTTGTTCGATTGGAGATTCGACGATCCATCGAGCGGATCGATGGCAACGCTGAACCCGTCACCGACGTTCTCAACGCCTTCACGTTCTTCGCTGGCGAATGTCCCGACTGCGTCAAGGGACGCGATCTGGTCACGGAATAGACGATCGATCTGTCGATCCGCAGACGACTGGATGTCACCACTGGGGTTTTCCGTCGTCGTCTTCCCGCGGGCTTCCCGAAACTTCTCACGTACTTCGGGTATTACTGCCGCGATCGCATCGACGAGTTGGCGTACGTCGGTCATCGAGACCACCCGCTCATCGAGACCGGTACTGAGCTCGTATCCGATTCCGTTCGACCCGGTGCATTCACGAGAATAGCCTCCGGAGGCGTGCGAAAAGTCCCTTCGATGGGTCTCCCCCGAGCTGTTCGGTTTCGGTATCGCTCGCTGAGGTTGTGGCAGTCTCCCCGCTGTTCTCCGGGGCAGCGTCGCTTTCGGCAACCTCGGTGGCATCGGCTTCGATGCCTTCGGCCCGTTGAAGCGCCTGCTCGATCAGTCCCTCGGCGTCGTTAACCGCGTCCTTGACGGTTCCCTTGACGAGTGGTTTGCCTTCAAAGCGGTCCTGATTGACCGCCGTATCCGCGGCGATGACAACCGCCTCGGCACCGGCGATTTCGTCGGACGTTAATTCGTTTTCGGCGCCCATTGCGCCTTGGACCTCGACTTTGATGTCGTGGCCCTGCTCTTCGGCAGTCGTCTCGAGGTTCTCTGCTGCCATCTGGCTGTGTGCGATACCGGTTGGACACGATGTGATTGCGACGAGTTTCATTGGTTGTGGCGTTGAATTCGGTCGATAACTTGTTCTCTGGTCGTTGCCTCGAGCGCCCGTGACGCGTGCTCGGCCGCCGCATCGGTATCGACCGATTGGACGGTCGCTTTGACGTCTGGGATGGTGACCGAACTCATGCTGAGCTCGTCGAGACCCAGCCCGACGAGGAGCTCGGTCAGTTCCGGATCGCCGGCCATCTCTCCACACATACCAACCCACGCGTCGTTTTCGTGGGCGGCTTCGATGGTTCGGGCAATTGCCCGTAACACGGCTGGTCGGCGTGGATCTCGGAGATCCGCGACGCGTTCATTTTCGCGTGCCGCGGCCATAACGTACTGGGTGAGGTCGTTCGTCCCGATACTGAGGAAGTCGACCTGTTCGGCGAGTTCCGGCGCGGCGAAGACGGCACCGGGGGTTTCGATCATCACGCCGAGTTCGGGAACCGCATAGTCGACCCCCTCTGCCTCGAGCGTCTCAGCGACCGTGTCGACCGTCTCGAGCGCGGCTGCGAGTTCCTCGGGTGTCGCGACGACCGGGAACATGATCGACAGTTGGCCATCCCCGGTTGCAGCCGCCCGAAACAGTGCGCGAAGCTGCGTCTCGAAAAGGGTAGCGTCGGGTCCGAGCGATCGGCGAATCCCTCGCTCGCCGAGGAACGGGTTCTCCTCTTCAGGCAGGTCGAGGTAGGGAATCGGCTTGTCGCCGCCGATGTCGAGCGTTCGGACGACGACGCGGCCATCCGGGAACGTCTCAAGGGCCTCCGTATACGTTTCGTACTGTTCGTTTTCGTCGGGTGCTTCCTCGCGATCGAGGAACAGGAATTCCGTGCGGTAGAGGCCGATTCCGTCGGCCCCCTGAGCCTTCGTCCCCTCGAGTTCGGCGGGCTGACCGACGTTTGCCGCGATTTCGATTTCGGTTCCGTCGGCGGTCGTTACCGGCTCCTCACGGACTTCCACCTCGCGAGTGGCCCGTGCCGACTCGCGGCGCTTCTCGCTCGGCTCAACGACGAGTTCACCGGCCTCCCCGTCGACGACCACTGTCGCGTCGGCGGCGACATCGTGGAGTTCCTCGCCGATGCCAACGACTGCGGGAAGGGCCAGTGAGCGAGCGAAGATCGCCGCGTGGGACGTTCTGCCACCGGTTACGGTAGCGAATCCGGCGACGCGTTCGGGATCGAGCTGAGCGGTGTCACTTGGCGTGAGCCGTTCGGCGAGCACGACTGTCCCTTCAGGAAGGCCGCCAAGATCAACGTGTTCACCGTCGGTGAGGAGCCGAATGAGCCGATCACGAACGTCGCGCAGATCATCGGCCCGCTCGGCCATCCGCCCGTCCATTCCCTCGAACTGTTCGATCGGGTCGGCAAACGCCCGCTGGACAGCGTGTTCGGCCGGTAGACCGTCCTCGATCGCACTTTCGACACCGTCTTCGATCTGTGGATCCTCGAGGAACTGCACGTGCGCATCGAAGACTTCGGCCTCTTGCTCGCCGACGCGTTCGGCAGTCCGTTCCCGTTCGCGTTCTAATTCGTCTCGAGCGGTTTCGCGTGTGTCCGCGAACCGTTCGCGCTCGACGTCTGGCTCGACGGAGACATCGTCGGGATCGGGAAGTTCAGCGGTGGAACTGTACCAAACGACCGTCCCCACGTCGGAGCGAGGCGTCGCCCCAGTACCCGCAAGCGTACGTTCTGACATCTGCTTAGCTGTCGACATCGGCAATCTCACCCTCGGGTGTGGTCAAGACGCGCTCGAGGGCATCGAGCGTTGCTTCTTCGTCGG
The DNA here is from genome assembly GCF_055379965.1 of Halostagnicola alkaliphila. Taxonomy (NCBI): domain Archaea; kingdom Methanobacteriati; phylum Methanobacteriota; class Halobacteria; order Halobacteriales; family Natrialbaceae; genus Halostagnicola; species Halostagnicola alkaliphila. Next base: position 2,566,773 of record NZ_AP043826.1, read on the forward strand.
GACCGTTCGCGACGAGCCGAACGTCCTCGCCGGCTTCGGCACCGAGGCTCGTGACCGCGATCATGCTCCCGGCCGAAATGAGCTCATCCTCGTCAGTATGGCCGACCTGAACGTCGGACTCGTGATCGTTGACTGCCTCGACGAACGTCGCGGCCGGTCGGGCGTGCAATCCGGCCTCGGGGACGATCGTCACGATTCGTTCGGTGCTCATGCTACCGCCTCCTTGAGGACGGCCTGTACGTCTTCCGGCGTCTCCGCGTCATAAAGCCCGTCCCGCGTCTCATCGTGCATGAGTGCCCGTGAGAGGGTACTGAGAATGGAGAGATGGTCATCAGCCCCGGATTCGGGAACGAGAATCATGAAAATGAGTCGTGCGGGCTCGCCGTCCATCGAGCCGAAGTCGACGCCCTCCTCCGAGCGGGTAAACGCCACGGACGGCTGGCTAACGGCGTCAGTTTGTGCGTGGGGGATCCCGATCCCCATGCCGACGCCGGTCGTCGTCTCTTCTTCTCGAGCGAGCAGTGCCTCGAGAGCCGTCTCGCGGTTCTCGACGCGGCCTGCATCGACGAGTAAGTCCAGCAGATATTCGATGCAGGCCCGTTTGTCGGCGGGTGCCGAGTCGAGCGTGATCTGATCAGTTGAGGCGAGCGTCTCGATACGATCCTCGGTGAGTGTTTCCGTCATAGTGAGTGTGTGGTGGTGAACGGTAGTTAACTATCGGTGGCTTAGTCGTTGGCTTGCGTCGCTTGAGTGGCTGTGCTAGTTTCGGTTTCAACGTCGGCAACCGTCTTCTCGAAGTCCGGCTTGATGGCCGTCGCGACGGCCGCGGTTACGATCGTCCCGAGAGCGATACAGCCGAGGAACAACAGTGCGCTGTTCGACAGGAGGAACACGAAGATACCTCCGTGAGGTGCGGGCATTGTAATCCCGAGCCAGAGCGCGGCTGCTCCGGCGGTTGCGCTGCCGATCATACAGCTCGGGATAACTCGCAGCGGGTCGGCCGCAGCGTACGGAATCGCACCCTCGGTGATGAACGACAGGCCGAGCGGCACCGCCGCTTTGGCGTTCTCGTACATCTCGGCGGAGTACTTCTGCGGTGCGATGAAGTTCGAAAGCGCCAGTCCGAGCGGTGGCGTCATGCCGGCGATCATCACCGCGGCCATCGGCCCGAAGATCTGGTCACCGACGAGCGCAGCGCCGAACACGTACGCGACCTTGTTGATGGGGCCGCCCATGTCGGCAGCCATCATCGCCCCCAGAATCGCGCCGAGAAAGAGCGCGTTTGCTCCCGTCATTCCCTCGAGGAAACTCGTCAGCGCATCGTCGACGATTGCGATCGGGACTCCCAACCCGACGATCACGAGCGGCGCTAACAGCGCCGTAGTGAACACCGGAATAATCAACACCGGCATCATCGGCTCGATGACGGACGGCACTGCCCACCCCTTCATCCACCGTGCAACGTAGCCGGCTAATAGACCCGCAACCAGCGCACCGAGGAACCCGGCGACGGCGCCGTCGGCCGTAAAGCCCACGAGCGACCCCGCGGCCTCGATGATGTGTTCCTGCTGGATTACCCACGATAGCATAAAGCCCGGTGCCAGTCCGGGTCTATCCGCGATCGCATACGCGATGTACGCTCCCAGAATGGGGACCATGATCGTCAGACCGAGATCCCCGATCTCGGCCATGTACCAGGGGAGCGTTCCGGTTTCCTCGAAGACAGACTCCGTCGTCGTCCCTGCGCCGGGCATCGAGAACCCGAAGACGGTATCGGGCAGTTCGGCGATCATAAACGCCACTGCAAGGAATATCCCCCCGATCGTAACAAACGGAATCATGAACGACACGCCGGTCATCACGTCCTCTTTGACTGAGGTGACGTGTGAACGGAGTGTGTCCTCTGCTTTGTCTACTGGTGGCATGCTCTGCTATATATCCTCTGTATTATTCAATATAGTCTTCGAATATGATTCTTTCCGACTTATTAGTATGGATTAAATAGAGACGTGTTCATTCAATCCGTTGTATGATATGACGAGAGACGCGGGGTTTCGAGCTATAAATGGAAAATAGCTAGATAGAACGTAGGTCAGTTATCAATCATAGATGAACACACACTGAGTGGATTTGTAGTATTCGATCACAAGCAGTCGCTACCTATCCGGGCTAATCCCTCGCGCCGAGATGGAGACGCGATTGGTTGTACCCGCTACGTCATCGAGCGGCGGGATGTCCGTTCCAGGAACCGAGACGACGCGCGAAGCGACCGCCATTCCAGCCCGAAGTGCCTCCCGATCCGTCGCTCCTCCATCGAGTGCGGAGAGAACGCCCGCCAACAGCGAATCGCCAGCACCGACCGTGTCAACGACCTCTGTGTCGACTGCCGCGGCGTGGAAGCAATCATCGGGTGTTGACATGATCGCCCCATCAGCACCCAACGACGCAATCACTCGATCGTAGCCCATTCGACGAAGCGCTTCGACTGCGTCGTAGCAGTCATCGAGAGAACTAACCGAACTTTCGGTTGCCGTAGCGAGTTCCTCACGATTTGGTTTGCAGAGTGCATACGATGCGTTCAGCTCTTCGAGGAGGGGCCCACCGACGTCGACTACCGTCTCCCAGTCTCCAGCCCGAGCGATCCGATCGATAGTGTCGGGACCGAGACCTGGCGGGAGACTGCCGCCCACGACAACGGTATCTGGACTTTTGTGCTCGACCGTGTCGAGAAGGTCGTCGATCGCACTTTGGGACACCGTCGGTCCATCGTGATTGATCTTGAACTCGGCGTCATTCGCCAGTATCGTGGTATTAAGTCGCGTTCGCCCATCGATTTCCACGAAGTCACCGTTGATCTCGCCATCGGCCAAGCTGTCGCGGACGAATTTTCCGAGGAAGCCACCGACGACGCCCGTAGCGACCGTCTCCGTCTCTAGTTCGACGAGATACTTCGAGACGTTGATCCCCTTTCCGCCGGGATCAACACGCGCGGCGTCTGCCCTCGCGACTCGATCAGGAACGGGGAAGCGATCTACTTTGAGCGTGTGATCGACCGCGGGGTTGAGCGTTACTGTCAGGATCACTGCTCGACCTCCTGGATGACTTCCACGTTCGCAGATTCGAACGGCTCGTACTGTTCCTCGGACAGCGTCGTATCCGTTACAAACATGTCTATGTCCTCTAAATCGGCAAATTTCACGAAGCTCTGTTTTCCGATTTTGGAACCATCGGAGACGAGCACGACTCGGCCCGCGTTCTCGATCATGAGCGATTTCAGCCGGGCTTCGTCCTCGTTCGGAGTCATTAACCCGTCGGACGGTCCGATCGCGTTCGTCCCTAAGAACAACACGTCGAAGTTCGTTCGCTCCATGAATCGTTCCGCACTCGGCCCGGTGAGCGCACGAGTCTCGTGACGGAGTGATCCGCCGGTGAGCTTTACGTCGTTGGCCTGTTCTCCCAGTTCGATAGCTAAAACCGGCGAGTTAGTGACTGCAAGGAACGACCTGTTCTCGGGTGCGTTCTTGGCTACTTGCATCGTCGTCGAACCGGAGTCGAAGAACACGACCTGATTCTCGGTGATCTCCTCGGCCGCTCGTTCCCCGATTCGCATCTTTCCGTCGAGATTTTGCACTTCCTTCTGACCGTAGGTCTGTTCGTTCCCGACGGTTGTTACCGGCACTGCGCCACCGTGAGAGCGTTCGATTAGCTTTCTGTCCTCGAGATCGCTGAGATCGCGACGAATCGTCGCCTTCGAACAATCCATCTCTGCAGCGAGTTCGGCGACGGAGCATTCACCCTGTTCGGAAACTAACTCGACGATTTCTCGTTTTCTAACTGCTGGGAGCATAGCGGTTTGCTTACCCACCGATAGTGCAGCGGTGTTCATATTTCTATCTGATTGTGAGCGTTTCTGATCGGGTCCGCACAACGAGCAACGCAGTGCTCGTGGTAGTGATATTCGACTGGTCTCCGCGTTTCGAGTCGGAAATCACTCGGCGAGTGCCTCGTCGGTAGTCGCTCCTTCGAAGACGACCGCCTCGAGCGCGTCGAGGATCTGTTCGGGATTCTCCCGTTGCCAGACGTTACGACCGACCGCTAGACCGCTCGCACCCGCGTTCATCGCGGTTTCGACCAGCGAGAGGAACTCACGATCGTCGGTTTTGGATCCGCCGCTCAGAACGACGTTGACGTTACCCGCCGCGGCGACAGCGTCGGCCATCGCCTGCCCGCTGCGCGGATACTTCACCTTCGCGATGTCCGCGCCGAGCTCGAGGGCGATTCGAGTCGCGTACGAGATGACCTCCGGGTTACGATGTTCCTTTAGCGCTTGTCCACGCGGATACGACCACATGGCTACCGGAACGTCGTGCTCGCGAGCGCGCTCTTGGACGTCCCGGAATTCCTCGAACATCTCCGTTTCACGGTTGGTTCCTGGATAAACCGTGTATCCGATGGCATCTGCACCGAGCTCGAGCGCGTACTCTACCGAACACGTCTGTGGCGAGTACGGTTCGCCCATCCAGAGACCGCTGGTTCCGTTGAGCTTCGCCAGCAAATTCACGTCATCTTCGTAGGACGGGTAATACGTCTCCGCCAGTCCTTTTTGGACTGCAAACCCGGTCACGGCGTCGTGGGTTGCCATCTCGAAGACCGTCCTCGGATCCAATCTCTCGGGAACGTCGTCGAACGCGGCGGGCCCGTGCTCTAGCCCGTGATCGTGCGCGAGAATGATCGATTTTCCATCCCGTACGAGCGGTGTCTCAGTGAGTTGTCGCATACACTCAAAAACGAGTAGACAATATGGCTAAGTAGTATCGCTCGTGATTGTTTTAGATTGAATTTTATTATAAAAATAATATAACGAACACAGTCTATCGATGCTTCGATGATCCTCGAGAGATTCTTCTGTCGAACCAGCCTCCGTGAACAGTCTATTCGATTCTTCGCTCGTACTGATACAATGCAATCAGTGCGCGAGACGGATCCCGATCGAGACTATTTTCGACTGCTCGAGAGCGACTCGTGATGGTCATCCCATCTTCCCACAAGTGATGACAGCAGGTAGCCGCGAGCGCTAACAGTGACTCGAAAGCGGGTCTCGACAGGTCTAGCCCGTTCTTCAATTCTAACCAGTCCTTGTCACTAACGCGTGCGAAAACTGCCGTCGGAAAGCAGCACAAAAAGAACGATCGCGAGCGGCGTCGTTAGTCGTCGATCGGAGCCGCGGTCGAAAGTTCCTCGTCGATGTCGGCCTCAGCCATCTTCTCGACCAGCGCGTCGATCACTTCCTCTCGTTTGCCCTTGACGAACTTGATCGAGCCGACGACGAGGTGGCCGCCGCCGGAGACGCCGCCGCCCGGCACCTCCTCCTCGAGTTCCGAAACCATCACTGGAATATCGAGGCGGACGCCGTCGCTTCGGAGGACGGCGAAGTCCGGCCCGTAGCCGACCGTGATGACGGGGTCGCCAGTCTCCTCGATCTTGCGGTCGTGGATCTCGCCCGTCGTTTTACCCGGCGCGGGATAGGTGAATCGGTGCGCGTAGTTCTCGACGTCGATCCGGTAGAGGTGTGCGCCGTTATCGAGATCTTCGTGCTCCAAGTGAGCCATCGCGGCGTCGAGTTGGTCGTCGACCTCGTCGCGTGCTCGGTCGGCGAAGAATTCGACGAGCTCTCGGTGGCGCTCCTCGTCGTCGCTGCCGATCTGGAGCAGGTCCTGAATCAGCTGGTCGCCGGAGTTGTATCGGAGCCAGAACGCGGCGTAGTCGAGCGCCTCGCTCAGATCCTGCAGGCGATCCTCGTCGTATCCTTCCTCGTCCGCGAGCTCGAGGTAGTCGGTCATCGCGTCGGCTTTCGATCGATCCGAAAGACCGGCGACGGCGGGAATGTGCCGGAGCTCGTCGGTGAGTTCGGGATAGATCATCCGCGCCAGTTCCACGCAGAGCATCCCCGTCGTGATCCGGTAGTCCTCGTCGTGGAGATACGGATTGACGTGCGCGTCGAGCAATCCCTCGACTGATTCGGGGTCGGGGTGGTGGTGATCGATCGCGACGATCGGAATGTCGTAGTGAGCCAGCGTCTCGTAGGCGGGGACGTCCTCCGCCGTCGAGCCGTTGTCGAGCATCAACAGGAGCGGGAGCTGTTGGCCGTGTTTCTCGCGATCCTCGAGCGCGAAGTTGAGGTCCCGCGTGGCGTCTTCCATCTCGTAGAACGGCGCTTTCGCGGGCAGCCGTTTGATCAGGTGCTGTGGCGCGTTGTCGTCCTCGTGAACGTCGGCGATAAACCGTTCCAGCGCGAGCTGAACCGGAACCGCAGCACACATACCGTCGCCGTCCGCGTGGTGGCGGACGCGAATCGGTCGTCCCTCGAGAACCGTTCGGCGGAGCTTCGTCGCGACTTCCTCGAGATTCGGTCGGAGTTTCTCGAAGGCTGGCCAGTCGATGAGCGGCTCGACCTCGTGTGGTTGGGCGCGCTCTTCGAGGGCCTCCTCGAGCCGTTCTCGAGCGTCGGATTCGATTTCGCCGTCGAGTTTCGTGAGCCCGTCGACTTCGATCTGAACCGCGTCCTCGCGACGCTCGGGCGCCCCGGTGACGCGAACGATGTCACCCACCTCGACTTGCGGGTAGGCTCGAACGCCAGCTTCTTCGAACGCCGCGCAGGGAACGACGCCGAACTCGTCCGCGACGTGGAAAATCGTCGGGCCGCCAGTCTGTTTGACCTGGACGACCTCCCCTTCGAGGTGAATCTGGTCGCCGACGTTGGCCTCGAGTCGGTTGGTCCCAGTGAGCGTGTAGTCGTGGGAAACTTCCTCGAGCGTGTAGGAGTCGAAGTCGGCCGGTACGAAGGCGATATCGCCGTTCTCTCGAACGCTTTCGAGTTCGACGACGAGCTCGTCGCCGACGCGGTAGGTTCCCTCGAGGACGGATTCGTGGACGAGCCCGGAGACGGAATCGGAGACATCGACGAAGACGCCGTAGTCGACAATACCGTTGATTTCGGCCAGGTATGGGCTCCCCTCTTCGAGATCATCAGCGGTGCAATCAGCAGCAAGATCGTAAACGACGGAATCCCCGTCGTCGTCGCCGGGGACCCCGGCAGACTCGCGTGTCATCTTGACCCGGTATTTGAGATGGGAGCGTATAACCCTTGTCAAGACACGATGCCATCAGCGGCAATTTCGAGTTCGAACAGATCGTTTCGGGGACGATTCATCCGAGCAACCGGTTGATCCGTTTCCGAGCGGCCAGCTTGCTACTGCCGTTGTGCGTCGACGGTCGCGACTGCCGCGAGGTTGACGATATCTTTCACCTCGTCGTCCCGCTGCAGGACGTGGACCGGTTTGTCCATCCCGACGAGCATCGGCCCGATCGCTTCCGCGCCGCCCAGCCGCTGGAGCAGTTTGTAGCAGATGTTTCCGGCCTCGAGGTTCGGCAGGACGAGGACGTTCGCCGGCTTCTCGAGATCCGTGAACTCGTACGTATCCGTCAGCATGTCTTCGACGACCGCTGTGTCCGCCTGCATTTCACCGTCGACGGGGAACTCGACCGCCGGGTCGTCTCGCAACAGCTTGGCCGCCCGGCGCGGCTTCCGAGTGCCCTCGTTGTCCACGCTGCCGAAGTTCGAGTACGAGAGGAGCGCGGCGCGCGGCTCGACGTTGAACCGTTCGGCGAGCGACGCTGTATGCCGAGTCACTTCGGCTAGGACCTCCTCGTCGGGGTTCTGGTTGACGGTCGCGTCGGCCAGGAAGACGACCCGGTTTTTGAACGCGAGCAGGTAGACTCCCGCTGCGTAGTCCGCGTTCGACGCGGTGCCGATGACCTGCAGGGGCGGCCGAAGGGCCGAAGGATAGTGATGGGTCAGCCCCGTCAACATCGCGTCGGCGTCGCCGCTTTCGACCATCACGGAGGCGAAGTAGTTGCTCTCGCGGATCATCTCTTCGGCCTCGTTGCGGGTAACTCCCTTGCGCTTTCGTCGCTCGTAGAGCGTTTCGACGTAGTGGTCGTACGACCCGTCCGTCGGGTCTGCAACGTCCGGTTCGAAATCGAGGCCGAGGTTCGCCGCGGTCGACCGGATCTCGTCTTCGTCGCCGATCAAAACCGGCTCGGCGATTTCGCGCTCGGCGATCTGGAAGGCCGCCCGAATGATCTTTTCGTGGTCGCCTTCCGCGAGCGCGAGTCGTTTGGGTTCGCTCTGGGCCTTGTTGAGCACGATTCGCATCATCTCGCGGGACTTCCCGAGCCGCGCCTCGAGCCGTTCGACATACGCCTCGAGGTCAATCTCCGTTCGAGCGGCACCGGTTTCCATCGCCGCGCCCGCGACTGCGGGGGCGACCTCGAAGAGAACCCGGGGATCGAGCGGTTTCGGGATGATGTACTCGGGCCCGAACTGGAGCGGTTGGTCGCCGTACGCTTTGAGGACCGCGTCGGGAACGTCGCGTCTCGCCAGATCGGCGAGCGCCTCGGCGGCTGCGACTTTCATCGCTTCGTTCACCTGCCTCGCTCGCACGTCGAGTGCGCCGCGGAAGATGAACGGGAACCCGAGGACGTTGTTGACCTGGTTCGGGTAATCCGACCGGCCGGTCGCCATGATGACCGTGTCGTCGCGGGCGGATTTTGCTTCCTCGTAGCCGATTTCCGGATCGGGGTTCGCCATCGCGAAGAGGACCGGGTTCTCGGCCATCGACCGAACCATCTCTTGGGAGACGATACCGCCCGCAGAGAGTCCGACGAAAACGTCCGCGTCGACCATCGCGTCGGCCAGTTCAGTTCCCGGAACGTCGGATGCAAACTCTCTGTTGTAGGCGTTCAACTCGCCGGCCTCCGCACGCTCGGTCGTGAGAACGCCGTCGATATCGCACATCGTGATGTTCCCCCTGTCGATGCCGAGCGAAACGAAGAACCGAGCGGTCGCGACTGCAGCCGCGCCCGCACCCGCAAAGGTAACTCGGAGATTTTCGAGGTCCTTCTCGAGGAGTTCGACGGCGTTCAACAGCGCGGCGCCGCTGATGATCGCGGTGCCATGCTGGTCGTCGTGAAAGACCGGAATATCCATCCGCTCGCGCAGTCGCTCCTCGATGCGAAAGCAGTCGGGTGCGGCGATATCCTCGAGATTGACCCCGCCGAAGGTCGGCTCCATCGCGGCGACGGATTCGACGAACGCGTCGGGGTCCTCGAGGTCGAGTTCGACGTCAAAGACATCGATATCCGCGAAGCGCTTGAAGAGGACGCCTTTTCCCTCCATAACCGGCTTTGACGCCTGCGCGCCGATGTCGCCCAGTCCGAGAACCGCGGAGCCGTTCGACACCACGCCGACGAGGTTCTCTTTTGCGGTGTACTGGTAGGCGTCATCGGCGTCCGTCGCGATTTCTCGACACGGTCCCGCAACGCCTGGCGAGTACGCCAACGAGAGATCCCGCTGGGTGTTCGTCGATTTTGTTGTCCGAATTTCTATTTTCCCGGGCGGTTCCTCGCTGTGGTAGTCGAGGGCGTCCTCTTCGAGTCCCATACGAACCTGTTCGAACTCACGAATTAAAAGTATCTACCTACAATGTATGTAGAATGTGTATATCTGGCACAGGTTTCGATACAACACGATAAATAATTATGTATTGGCCGTCGTTCGTCAGATTTTGGCGGTACTCAGCCGGCGATTCCATTCGGAACGTTTAGCAACCGCAAACTCGGATGTGGGTACATGGGGCTGTTCGACGCGTTGTTCCGCTCGAGTGAGATACTCGGTATCGCCGAGGAAACGCTCGAGTTCGCACTCGAGTCCTCCGAGGAGACACACCCGAACGAGTACATGGGGTTTCTCCGCGGAACCGAGGCGAACACGCTCGGGCTCGAACGAGACGGTCTCGTTATCACCGACATTCTCGTCGTTCCGGGAACGGAGAGCAACAGCGTCAGTGCGACCGTTCAGACGAGCATGATTCCGAACGACGTAAAGGCGCTCGGGAGCATCCACTCTCACCCCAACGGCGTTGTTCGACCGAGCAGTGCGGACCTAGAAACGTTCGGCCGCGGCAGCGTCCACGTTATCATCGGTGCGCCGTATCGGCGCTCGGACTGGCAGGCGTTCGATTCGCAGGGACAACCGACGCAGTTGAACGTACTCGACGTTGAACTGCCCGAATCCGAGGAGTTCTTCGATTTCACGCAGGCGGACATCGACGAGGATATGCAATGGGAGTGATTCGAATTGACGAGTCGACGACGGCTGTATCGAGCGCGCAGTTTCCCGCCGAACGACCGCCCCGTTTCTCCATTTCGGAGGTGAATCAGCCGTGAATCGGGGCGATGATACCAACGGATCGTCGACGGAATCACGAACTGTCGTCGCCCAAGGGACGTTCGACATTCTGCACCCGGGTCACGTTCACTACCTGGAGCAAGCGGCGTCGATGGGCGACGAACTCGTCGTTATCGTCGCCAGAAAGGCCAACGTCGACCACAAGGAATCGCCGGTTTGTAGCGGTCGCCAGCGTCGGGATGTCATCGATTCGCTCGAGGTCGTCGACCAGGCAGTTCTCGGTCACGAGGAGGATATCTTCGTTCCGATCGAGGAAATCGACCCCGACGTGATCGCGCTCGGTCACGACCAACATCACGACGACGAGGCGATCGAAGCCGAACTCGAGCGGCGAGGAATCGACTGTACGGTCGAGCGAGCCGACCCGCGGGAACCGAAACACGATGATGAACTGTTATCGACGCGACTGATTATCGATCGGATTCTCGAGCGACGCGATTGACATCCTCCCCGTCCTCGAAAAGCGGAGCTTTTCGGTTGTGGTTCGAGACGCTTCGCGTCTCGTCATCAAGCGAGACCGGAGGTCTCGCGGACAGCGAGGGATCTCCGATCCCTCGAGCAGTCGGCGTAAAGCGCCGACGACCTCGCGGAGCGAAGCTCCGCTCAGTCACGAAAGACGTACGTCTCTCGAACGACAGCGAGAGCTTTGCTCTCGCCATGCCGCTGAAGCGCGAGGATTCCACCGCTGGGGGTTCGTTTATGCCGATTCCACGGTGGTAAGCAAGTCACAACCGACGAATCGTGATACTCAACGGAGAACCCCATTTGATACTGACCGGTTGCGGAGATCGGACGTCGGGATGCTACGAACGCGGCAGTGCTTTTTGTAGCACATCTACCGTCGAGATTGGCCTCTATTGCACGTTCTCTGAAACGTCGTTTCGGTCCCGATCACCACTTCGAACTTCGACACAGCTTACGGCAATATTTACCAACATTTTCCCTTTGTCTGAACGTAATTATCGTAACTTCGGTTCAGTGGGACCTTCAGATAGCGGGGTCGATGATCTTGTGGCAACTATTGCCCTTTCCTATCCCGAACGCCAGAATTTGCCACGGAGAGGCGCTGAAACAAGCAAACTTTTGGGTGTGGAGTTCGGACTTCTGGTGATGACGGTTGATCTACTGAAAAGTCGACGAGCATTCCTCGCAGGAAGCGCGACCGCAGGTGCAATCGCGCTGGCGGGATGTTCGGACGAAACGGATGAGGAAAATGGTGGGAACGGTGACGACAACGGAGACGGCTCGTACGAGATCTGGGGGCTCGATCAGGGTCGAGACGATATCTACGTCTACCAGCCGGACGAGAACGAAGACGACGAGTTCGAAGTCGTTGAGGAAATCGACGTCAACGAACTCGAGGGCGTGCCCGACGAAGGCGTCGTCCCCCACATGATCGACTTCAGTTCGGACTACGAGTACGCAGCAGTCGCCTGTACTGCTGGTGCACGCACGCTCGTCTTCCGAACCGAAGACCACGAACTCGTCGGCAATATCGAAACCGGTCCCGGCTCGCACATGGCCGTGTTCTCGCCCGACGACGACTACATCCACGTCGACGTGATCGACCGGGAAACGATTTCCCGCATCGACGCCAATCTCGAGGACGAGGAGTTCGAGATCGAAGACGAACTCGAACTGCTCGAAGACGAGACCGTCCAGGACGCCGGCATCGAGTCGGCGAGCCCGATCTGCCACCAGTTCGATAGCAACGGCCGATCGATCCACACGCTCGGCCCGAGCTACCACGATTCCGGGCTCGTGATCGTCGACCACGACGAGTTCGAAGTCGAAATCGCCTACTCGCAGGACGAACTGCCGACCAACTGTGGCACGATGCCACACCCGGAGGAGGACAAGTTCTACCTGACCGCTGGACTCCCGTCCGACCCCGACGAGGGCGAAGACGGCGTCGGCGCGTTCTACGTCTACGACACCGCCGAGGACGAGATCATCGAAGAGGACGTGAGCACCGGAGGCGTCGACGCGCACGGTTTCTGGTTTACGCCCGACGGCGAGGAACTGTGGGTCCTCAACCGCGAGACCAACGACGGTATCGTCCTCGATCCCGAGGATGACTCGGTCATCGAAGAAATCGACTCGTACGGTCCCGATCAGAGTGAGAATCCCGATGAACGGGACTCCCCCGACATCATGTGGTCCTCGCCGGACGGCGAGTACATGTTCGTCACCCTCCGAGGCCCCGCACCCCTGTCGGGAGACCCCCACGCCGCAACCGGCGTCACGCCCGGATTTGCCGTGCTCGACATCGAAACCAAGGATATTGTCGATGTCGTCGAACCGCATTCGATCGACGAGTTCGACGAGGACGAGATCGAAGCGGCCCAGAACGAAGAAGACGACGCCGAACCGCTTCCGGATTTCCACGGACTCGGCGTTCGACCGGTTGGAGAGTTCGACAGCGAAATCCCGAACTCGCCGCCGTTTAACTGAGGAGCGAAAGCGCCGCGGTGAAAATTTAATTTTTCAATACGACCGGTGGTGGGAACCGAAGCGAGTCGATCGCATGGCCTGTTTCGACGAAATGATCGATCGCGAGCCGTGACGCTTCGGACTCGGTATATTCGCTGGAATCGGTCACTCGCCAATCACACTGAAGACAGTATTTACACATGAGGGTCGAGTGAGTGTCTCACCTACGTGTTCGAAAGTGCAGTGCAGGAATTCGAAAGTATTGTCGCAAAACAGACGGGGCAGCGATCCGATCGATTTCGGACGATTCGTACCGACCTACTCTTCTTTGACGCTCGGATTCGTCACGGCACCGTTCGACGCCGAGCCGAAATCACGCGTGTACTTCGCGAGCACACCGTTGTTGTACGGCGGTTCCGGCTGATCCCACTCCTCGCGTCGCGTCTCGAGTTCCGCGTCGTCGACATCGACCTCCAGATCCCGCTCCGGAATGTCGACCGTCACCGTATCGCCGTCCTCGAGCAGCGCGATCGGACCGCCGACGTACGCTTCGGGTGCGACGTGGCCGATCATCGGACCGCGGGTGCCACCGGAGAACCGCCCATCCGTGATGAGTGCGACGTCGTCTTCGTGGCCGGCACCGACGACCGCGGCCGTCACGCCGAGCATCTCGCGCATCCCCGGCCCGCCTTTCGGTCCCTCGTTCCGGATGACGATCACGTCGCCGCTCTCGATGTGACCCTCCTGAACGTAGGCCATCGCATCCTCTTCGTTCTCGAAGATTCGGGCGGGGCCCTCGTGGTAGAACTCGTCGTCTCCGGTCACTTTCAGGACCGCACCCTCGGGCGCAAGGTTCCCCGAGAGGATCTTGATCGCTCCTTCGTCTTCTTTCGGTTCCTCGAGTGAGTAAAGAAAGTCTGCATCGATATCCTCGTCCGCCGGCAGGTCGAGCGTCTCGAGTTCCTCCTCGATCGTCCGACCGGTGACCGTCTTCGCGTCGCCATGGATGAGGCCAGCCTCGAGCAGTCGTCGGATGATGACCGGAACGCCGCCGATCTCGTGGAGGTCGCTCATCATGCGGTCGCCGCCGGGCTGCAAGTCGGCGATCTTCGGCGTCTTTCGCGAGATTTCGTCGAAGTCCTCGATCTCGAGGTCGACGCCGGCTTCGCGTGCGAGCGCGAGCAGGTGCAAAACGCCGTTGGTCGACCCCCCGATCGCCGTCTGGACGGCGATCGCGTTCTCGAAGGACTTTCGGGAGATGATGTCGGATGGACGGCGGTCTTCTTCGACGACTTCGACGCCGAGTTCGCCGGCCCGTTCGGCCACCTCGTAGCGCTCTTCGTCCTCGGCCGGTGCCGATGCGCTTCCCAGCGGCGCGAGGCCGATCGCCTCCGAAATCGACGCCATCGTGTTCGCGGTGTACATCCCGCCGCAGGACCCCGCACCGGGACAGGCCTGGCGCTCGAGTTCGTCGAGTTCCTCGGCGTCCATGTCGCCGGTCCCGTACGCGCCGACGCCTTCGAAAACCTGCACGATACTGACGTCTCGGCCGTCGTGCTCGCCGGGCAGAATCGAGCCGCCGTAGAGGAAGACCGAGGGAAGATCGGTCCGGATCGCGGCCATCATCATGCCGGGAAGGTTCTTGTCGCAGCCCGCGACGGTGACGAGCCCGTCGATTCGCTCGCCGAAGGCGACGAGTTCGACGCTGTCGGCGATAACCTCTCGAGAGATGAGCGACGCTTTCATCCCCTCGGTCCCCATCGAGATCGCGTCGGAGATGGTGATCGTGCCGAACTCGATCGGCATGCCGCCGCTCTCGTCGACGCTTTCGATCGCCGAGGCTGCGACGTCGTCGAGATGGACGTTACACGGCGTCACGTCCGCCGCAGGGTTCGGCACGCCGATCATCGGCGAGCCGAGATCCTCGTCGTCGAATCCCATCGCTCGGAACATCGCTCGGTGCGGGGCCTTCTCCGCACCCTCGGTGACCTCGCGGCTCTGCAGCCGTTCGTCTTTTCCGTGGTCGAACTGGTCGCTGCTCATACCCGAATCTGCACTCGAGGGGTCATAAGTTACCCTTTCTCGTCCGCGCGAGCGAAGACATTCGAGGCTCCCTCTACAAGATCAGCGACGCTCCTCTGCCTCATCGAGTGCCGCCTGCGTATCGATACTCTCGAACGTCTCGGGTGAAATCCCCTCGAGATCCGTCTCCGGCACCGCAACCCAATCTATCTTCTCGAGCGCCGCGACGACGCGGTTGTCTTCGGAATCGATCGTTTCCGCGCAGGATCGAGCCATCGAATCCGTTCGATACACGGCCTGCGTCGTCTGGAGCCAGCCAGCTTCGAGTTCGACGACCGCGCCATCTCGCCCTCGAGCACGTTCGAAGAGCTCCTCGAAAAGCGTCGGGTCGACCAAGGGCATGTCGCAGGCGACGACCGCGGTGTACTCGCGGTTGGACTCCTCGAGTCCGGTGTGGATTCCGCCGACCGGACCGCGATCCGGGACCGGATCGATCGCGAACTGAATCGACGCGCCGGCTCCCGAGAGCGCTTCGCGAATCGACGCTTCCTGTTCCGATCGACAGTTGATGACCACGTCGCCGGTTACCCGCGCGAGTCGGTCGACGACGCGTCGGATCATGGGCGTTCCGTCGAACTCGGCGACCGCTTTGTCCGTCTCGCCGAAACGGGTGGAGTAGCCCCCGGCGAGGACGAGCCCGCCGAGTGAACCATCGACTGACACGGTTCTGGTTTGGGAAACGAGATATATAACCTCTCGGTTCACCTATTTCGATCGTCGAAGCGATTCGAGCGAGCGGGGTCGAACGGTCCGACTGAACAGGATTTGAGCGATTTGAGCGACATCCGCTGATTCCACGCGGAGAGCCCCGTTTCCATCGGTGCGGAGCTACTCAAATTTAAAATACCGTGTCAAGCCTCCGTCTCCATCGCGGTTCTGGAGTCGGCGACAGACCGGCTTGGCCTTCGATCCGATTGGATCCGGGAACTGAGCGAGGACCTGAAACATCTCTTTTAGCTCGAGCGCGCCGAACACGACGGCGACGACGAGAAACAGGAACAACCCCACGGGCGGGACCACGAACGTCGAGATCGGAACGAGACCGATGAGTGGCACTGTAATCGGCGTCGAAAGCATGGACGCCAACACGAATATCGGGACCGCCGCGACGGTTCCGGTCGCGAGCACGCGAACGTACCGAGCGTCGGACACCGGGTCGAAGCCGATCTGCCACGCGCTCCAAACGTGGAAGATAGCCATCGATCCGTAGCCGATGGATGTCGCGACCGCAGCACCGTACATCCCGTACAGCGGAATGAGTGCGGTGTTCAGGACGACGTTGATACCGGCAGCCGTTCCGGTTGCGATGATGGGATACTCGAGTTCCCCTTTCCCCTGCCCGATTGCCAGAATCGGACGCGCTAACGCGAATCCGACCGCACCGGGAAGCAACAGAAGCAGCGGTTCGACAGCGGGTTCGGATTCGGGCCCCCAGTACACCGGAACGACGTCGTGTGCGAGCGCGGCCATTCCGATCGCCATGATCGCCGTGAGCAAGAACGTGTACCGGGTCGTTTTCGCCGCCAATTTTGACACTCGCTCGTTTTCCCCCTGTGACCACAGTTCAGACGTCGAGTGGACGAACACCGTCTGTAACGTGATCGGAGCGAACCAGAGGAATTCGGCGAAGACGAGCGCCGCCTTATAGTGACCGACCTCGTCCTCGGTCGCCAGCGCCTGGAGCATCATCACGTCGACGTGATAGAGCGACATCAGCAGAAAAACGAGAACGATGGACATCGTATTGAACGACATCATCTCCCGCTTGGGGAGCGTTCCGTTGTCCAACTCGAACGCGCTTCCAAGCGATTGATAGAAGTGTAATACGATGAGCCCGAGCACGGCGGCTACTCCGGCCGCGAGCGCTTGCCCGACGAGGGCGCCGACGACGCCGTAGCCGTAGTAGACCAGCGGCAACGCGACGAGTACGAACGCGACGTTGTACAGTACTTTCAGCGGCTCGGAGTATTTCTCGAGACCGAACCCCATCAGCGACTTGCGAGCGAACATCATGTACTGGGACGCGATCACCATCGCGATCATCGCGTAGGCGTAGAGCGTGAACTCGGGGCCCCAGACGAAGTCGAAGAGACCGGCGTAGGTGACCACGCCGAGTATGGCCGACCCGATAACGACGAGCAGCGTCGCCAATCGAAGGTAAAAGCCGACGACCGATCGTTCCCAGTTCGCGATCGAACGCTCCTCGGCGACGTACTTTCGAACGCCGTCGGCGACGGCGGTGCTCACGAAGATCATAATAATCGAGTGAGCGGATAGCACCGTCGCGTAGGCACCGTAGTCGGCCGGTCCCATCCACCGATAGAGCAGCGGCGACGAAATGATACCCAAAAAAAGCGTGATGAATTTCCCGCTGGCGACAGTGAGAATTCCGCTGGTGAGACTTCGCTTCACCGCACCACCACGTGATGTACTATATACATGTAAACTGTTTGTGGGTAACACACCGGGTGGTCGATTCGGCCGTCACGTACACAGGAGCTATTCGACCCTTCCACGTAGCTAGATCGCCCGTCCGACAGATCCCGCTCACCGTTCCCCGGTCTGTTATCCGTTCGTGTTCGAGTGAGATTGAAGCGATGAGCGGCGCGATACACAGCAACCTACCCCGAGCGCCCAGTTTATTATGTCTCGGTTAGTTCGGAACCGCCGCGTTAACTCACTGTTAAACGTCGTAGTGACGGGACGGATCGGGATGAATATCCACACAAACGATCGTCGGGCAAGATCGTTTCGGAGAAACAGTAGTTGGGAGCGAGCGACGAACCGCTCGAAACGCACTCTCGAGGGAGAAAGACGCCCCGTTCGTTCCCCGTCCAACCGATTTGACTCGTCGCTCCGAACCGACACCGACGATTTCGACCGGCGACCCCTTTGCCAACGCCGTAACCCCCTTGGCCGACGGGTTCGTAGCCGCTGCCATGGCGACCGTTAGCGCCGGCGCACGGCTCCACGTCGGGTTTCAAAACCTCTCACTCGCGCGCGAGCGCCTCTACGGGGGGATCGGGATCGGCCTCGAGAAGCCACGAGTCACTGTCACCGCCGAACGAGCGAATACTGTCGCAGCGAGCGAGTCGCTCCTCCGCGAGTACGCGACTCGAGCGGTCGAAATCCTGCACGTTCCCGGCGTTTCGATTTCGCTCGAGCGACGCCTGCCCCGACACGTTGGATTGGGGAGCGGAACCCAACTCGCGCTTTCGGTTCTCGCGGCGACGGCGACGGCGTACGGGTTCGAGCCGAAGATCCGAGAGCGAGCGCCGGCGATGGGGCGGGGCGGCAGAAGCGGGATCGGAGTCGCGACGTTCGAAGACGGCGGCTTCGTCGTGGATGCGGGCCACCCCATCGGACGGTTCACCACGGAACCGCCCTCGGAGGGCGACTGGACGGTGCCGCCGGTCGTGGCTAGACACGAACTACCGACCGACTGGCGATTTCTCGTCGTCGTTCCCGAAGCGTCGCCGGGTCGGAGCGGAAACGGCGAGGACGAAAGCATGCGAGCGGTCGTCGAACGCGCGGATCCCGCCGTCGCGGACGAACTCGCGAGCGTCGTGACCGGAAAGCTCCTCCCCGCGGCCGCAGAGGGAACACTCGAGGCGTTCGGCGGAGCAATCGCCGAAATTGGCCGGAAGAACGGTGCCTGGTACGCCGACGCTCAAGGCGGCGTGTTTCGGCCTCCGGCGGGTAAACTCGTCGAATCCCTCGATGGCTGTCCCGTCGTCACCGGGGTCGGTCAATCCTCTTGGGGCCCCGTCGTCTACGGCGTTACCGACGAGAGCCACGGACAGGAAGCAAAAACCGCGGCGCGCCGGGCGCTCGAGGAGCGAGGTCTCGAGGGAACGGTGTTGCTCGCGTCGCCGTCTCGAACGGGTGCATCACTCGAGGAGTAACGGGTGCTGAAGAACGCGACTTCGGTCGCGTTAGGCGAACGTATTCGGCGTTTCGCTGCCGACGATGTTCGTTCGCCTTGCGCATCCTCTCGAGCAGTACATGCTCTCGTTTTCGATCCCCGGCCCGTTGAGACGGACGATTTCGTCGTACAGAACGTTTTCCCCGCATTCCTCGTAACTACCTCGCACACCGTCTCCCCACCAGTTCGCTACGTATCCCAGTATCCCCAGCATGAGAACCCCAGCAATGCCGACCACCACGAGAACCAGTATCATATGAGCCTATCTAGCGATTAAATCGTGAATACTTCACCGTTCGTGTATGTACGTGCTTTTTGTCGTCCGTGCGCTTAGCTGGTTTCCGTTCGCCGATGTGGGGACATGAGCAGGAACATTGCTCGATTATCGACGTGTGAACGTCGAAGCCACAAAATGCCGAGCGGGAGATTTGAACTACGCGAAGACATGCTCACTTCGTTGCGCGTGCCTTCTCTCGTTCAAATTCCCGCGGTCGTTCACGGCGACCGGATGACTCGCGCCGCTTCGCGTCGCTCGTCGGAGGTGATCGCCGTAGAAGCGCCGAGAGGGAGATTTGAACCACGGTCGGACGATCTCGCTCACTTCGTTCGCGAGCTGCGACCTCCCTGATTCAAATCTCCTCATACGTTGGCTTCCGCTCACGGATGCGAGCACGCGCTATACGGTGCTCGCGAGTTTGTTCGCGGAAGAACGCCGAGAGGGAGATTTGAACTCCCGTGTCCGTGGGGACAGTAGATTTCGAATCTACCGCCTTGGCCGGGCTAGGCTATCTCGGCTCATCTCATCCTACCCGACTAACGTTTTTACAGGTTTCGATCTTTCGCTCGAGCTGTTACCAACCCAACGTGACAACTAAACAGAAAGGCTTTGAGCGATCCGTTATTGCATACCGGTATGGACCTCACACAGGCGAGCACTGAGTGCGAGTCGGTTCTCGAGGAGATCAGCGGCGCAGTGATCTGTGACCGGGATTTCCTCGAGACGATCCTCGTCGGCGTCGTCGGCCGCGGCCACGTCTTGCTCGAGGACGTTCCCGGGACGGGAAAGACGCTCACCGCCCGCAGCGTCGCCACCACACTCGGACTCTCGTTTTCTCGCGTCCAGTTCACGCCGGATCTTCTCCCCGCCGACGTCACCGGCACGCACGTGTTCAACGAGCGCGAGCGCGAATTCGAGTTCAACGAAGGACCGATCTTTGCAAACATCGTGCTGGCCGACGAGATCAACCGCGCGCCGCCGAAAACCCAGGCCGCGTTGCTCGAGGCCATGGAAGAGGGGCAGGTCACAACCGACGGCGAAACGCGTCAGTTGCCACAGCCGTTTTTCGTTATCGCGACGCAGAACCCCGTCGAACAGGAGGGAACCTTCCAGCTTCCGGAAGCGCAGGTCGATCGATTCCTCGTCAAAACGTCGATGGGATACCCCGACGAATCGGGCGAAACCGAACTCCTCCGGCGGCGAGCCGCTCGAGACGACATGAGCCCGAGCGTCGACACCGTTCTGGAGGCCGAAACCGTCTCAGAACTTCGCAACGTCCCCGAATCAGTTCGCGTCGACGAGGACCTCCTCGAGTACATCACCGAACTCGTCCGGGAAACCCGAGCGGATGGACGGGTCGAGGTCGGCGTCTCCCCGCGGGGAACTCAGCGACTGTTCGAAGCGGCGCGCGCATACGCCACCCTGACCGGACGCGAGTACGTAACGCCGGACGACATCAAACGCGTCGCCGAGCCGGTACTCGCCCACCGACTCGTGTTGACCCCCGACGCTACCGTCAACGGTATCGACAAAGCTGCCATCGTCGAGAACGTTCTCGAGTCCGTTCCCGTTCCCACGCTCGAGTAAGCTCCCGACGTATCGCCTCGACTACTCGGTGTCTCACCTTGCTATTGGCTCCAGTCACTGTTATAGTGGCGACGGTAAACGACGCGATCTCGTTTGCCAGCCGCCGCCGAAACGCTAGCGAACAGTTCGGAGCGAGATTCCATCGGATGGTTTCACCCACCGAAACCGAATTAGCCGGGGTATAGGAATGAGCTCCAGCGGCGTGTTGTGCGTATGGCTGGATGGAAAAGACGGTCGGTGCTGAGCACTGGGGGAGCGATCGCTACCGGTGGGTTGCTCGCTCCGATCGGACTGAGTCGTGCAGACGAACACGCCTCCGAACAATCGCTGGACGACTCGAACGGCTGGTCCTCGTATCACGGAAACCCCGGAAACACCGCCTCCGTTCCGGCAGATGAACCGATCCCCGCACCCGAGACGGTCGCCTGGCAGTACGACGAGGAAGGCGACATCGCGGTACTCGATGGTGCCGTGTACCTCCGAACTGGCTCCGAGGTTCACGCGCTTGACGATGAAACCGGTGACGTACAGTGGATTGCTGAGGGAATAGGCGCGGCCGGAACGCCGGCCGCACTGGAAGAAACCGTTCTCGTCGGTGGCGATCAATTAACGGCCCTCGAGGCCTCGAGCGGCGACGTTCGCTGGGAAGAATCGTTCGATGACGAGGAGGCGGTTCCGAGCCCGACGGTCGCGTTCGGCACGGTTTACGTCGTCGTCGGGGAGACGCTGTACGCGTTCGACGCGGAGACCGGATCGCTCAGTTGGGAACGTTCGTCGGTCGATGTCGAAACGACTGAGGGCGACGAAACCGTCTCATTTCAGTCGACGACAGTGGCCGTTGCGAACGAGTACGTCTACGCCGAGATCGGCGATTCGGGGTTCGTGGCGCTCGAGGCGGCGAACGGAACGACGGAGTGGACCTACTGGTGGGGGTACTCCGACGATCCGCACGGCTATCTCGTTGCGACCGCTGAGCGGCTCTACACCGGACAGATATCCGACGGAGAGGAGTATCCCGTCCTCGACGCACAGACCGGAGAACGGACCGCCTACACCTCTTATCGGTTCCCCCTCGCAGCGACCGACGACGTTCACGTACGGACGAATAGACACAACGTGCGACTCTCGGAGTACGAATCGGGCGACAGCTGGTCCGTCAGCGGTTCGACTGACGGGTGGGGCCGACCGGTGATCGTCGGCGAAACCGTCGTCGTTCCCTCCCATCCGATGGCCGATGAACCGGCGATGTTCGGCTTCGATATCGCGGACGGAAGCCAACGGTGGGCGCTTCGACTGACCGGCGTCGATATCAACACGCTCGACGGCAATACCTGGCCGAGCGATTCGTTCGTCGCGACCGAGGACACGATATACATTACCAGTCCCAGCCAGCTCGCCGCAATTCGGGCGTCACCAGAGGGGGACGAAGAAGCCGATGAAGACGGGGAGCAAGAGCCGGAAAGCGAGGAGTCCGAAGACGCGGAAGCCGACGGTGACGAAGTCGGTGAAGATGGTGAAGGAGACGACGCGGCGGACGAAGGTAACGACGCCGACTCCGAGGGTGATGGTAACGAAAGCACCGACGACGGCGATGGCGTCTCCGAAATCGACGAGTCTCCGAACGAATCTGAAAACTCTACGGATTCGCCGAACGAATCTACGGACGGCTCCGAGAACGTCTCCGTCGACGACGGGGAAAACGGAGCCAACAATGAATCAGGGAGCGGCTCCGACGACGAAAGTCAGAACGGATCACCAGACGAAACCGGAAACGAGAGCGGCGGGGATGCAACCCCCGGATTCACGACCGGGGCCGGAATCATCAGCGGAGCGCTCGGTCTCGAGTGGCTTCGCCGACGGAGTCACCAAGACGAGACGTCGACTACCGAAGCGGAATTCGACGGCTCGAAGAAGTAACGCCACCGAATTGCTGCCGATCGACGCGAGAGCGCTTGCCGTCGCAAGACTACCGGTCGACGGCGAAACCGTACCTGACAGCGACGAGATGTCGACGGCGAAACCGCGAGATCGTTATCCTGTGTTTTTCATTCCGGCTGCGATTCCCTTGACGGTTAGGCGGAGCGTTCGTTCCTCGACGTCGGTTCGATGCGATTGATCCAGCAGATACGTCTGGAGGACGTTCAGCGGATCGACGTAGGGGTTTCGTCGCTCTAGGTTCTCGCCCAGCCAGTCGCGGGTGTGCAACTGATCGCGTTGTCCGATCGTCGTCACGTACTCTGCGGCCTGTTCGTACTCCTCGGAGACCCGAGGGAAGAACTCGCTCCGGAGATCCTCGTCCGCCAGGTCGGCGTACTCCGCGGCGATCTCGAGTTCGGTTCTCGACAGCGAGAGGGCGGCGTTATCGAGCGTCGATTGGAAGAACGGCCACTCGTCGTACATCTCCTGGAGGGTCTCCATCGAACCGCCGTCCTCGCCCTCGAGGTACGCGTCGATCCCCGCCGCGAGCGCGTACCAGCCCGGAAGGATACAGCGCGACTGGGTCCACGAGAAGACCCACGGGATCGCGCGGAGGTCCTCGACGGTGCGTTCGCCGCTTCGAGAGGCTGGCCGCGAGCCCAGATCCAGATCTTCGATGACCGTGATCGGCGTCGCCTGTTCGAAGTACTGGACGAATCCGTCGCTTTCGAGGAGGTTTCGGTACTCCCGACGGGCGGCATCAGCCATCGTCTCCATGGCCTCGATCCACTCCTCGCGGATCTCTTCTTCGGGTTGGTTGATCGCATTCTGTCGCGCGCGGAGCTGCGCGTTGAGCATCTGCTCGATGTTTCGCTCGGCGATGCGCGGATTGCCGTACTTCTCGGCGATCGCTTCTCCCTGCTCGGTGAACTTGACCTGTCCGGTCACCGTGCTGTTGGGCAGTGCAAGCAGGGCTTCGTTCATCGGGCCGCCGCCCCGAGAGATCGAGCCGCCCCGGCCGTGGAACAGCCGCATCGTCACGTCGTAGTCCTCGCAGATCTCGCCCAGTCGCCGCTGGTTCTTGTACAGCGACCAATTCGCGGCGAGAAAGCCGTTCTCCTTGTTCGAGTCCGAATAGCCCAGCATGATCTCCTGGGTGCGTCCGCGGGCCTCGAGCGCCTGCGCGTAGGCCTCGTTCTCGAACAGCGTCCCCATAATCCGGCGGGCACCCGAGAGCGCGTACTCCGTCTCGAGCAGCGGGACGATATCCAGGCCGCAGTGTTCCGGCAGGGAGATGATTCCCGACTGGTCGGCGAGGAACAGCACCTCGAGGACGTGACTCGGTTCGTCAGTCATCGAGATGCAGTAGGTGTCGATGGCCTCGACGCCGTACTCGGTCTGCCAATCGGCCAATTCGTCGAAGAGGGTGAGGACGCGGGTCGAGGCGTCCGAGAGGTCGTCGACATCTTCGAGGTCAATCACCGTCTCGTCTTGGAGAATCGCGTCGGTGAGGAATTCGACGCGGTCGTCCTCCGAGAGCCCGTGGTAGTCGATCCCCTCGCGCTCGACGGCCTCCGCGATCGCGTCGGTGTGTTTGGCCTGGTGTTCGCGAAGATCCAAGCTTGCGAGCGAGAATCCGAACGTGGCGACCTGTCGGCGGATCGGATCGACGTGTGCGTCGACGACCGTCTCCGCGCCGTTCTCCCGGAGGCTGGACGCGATGATCTCGAGATCGGCTGATAGCTCGTCGACGTCGGAGTACCCGCCCGGACGAACGTCCCCAACTCGGTCGAGTCGTTCGCGCATGAGCTTGAGCTTCTGTCGGTACGGCTCACCGGGGTACCGGGTCTGGGCAGTCTGTGCGCTTCCGGGCAATCGCTCTCGGTCTTCCTCGAGGGTCGCCTGGAACCGTCCGTCAACGTCGATTCGGCTTCCGTCCTGACTCAACACGCCCGACAGTCGTTTGAGCTGTTCTCGGTAGCGCTCGAGGACCACCGATCGCTGGCGTTCGAGCGTGTTCGCCGTGACCTCCGGCGTGACGTACGGGTTTCCGTCGCGGTCGCTTCCCGCCCACGATCGGAACTCGAAGAGCTTCGGAACGTCGACGCTCCCCTCGAGTTCCTCCTCGAGTGCGACGCCGAACTCGTCGTACACTTCCCCGACGACATCGAAGAGGGTGTTCTCGAGGTACCACTGGACGTTTCGGGCCTCGTCTTCGGGTTCGGGCTGGCGCTTGCGAACCTGCGGGGTCTGCCAGAGGCTCGTCACCTCGGCGTCGACGTCCCGCCAGACCTGACCCCGTTCTTTGTCAGTCAACAGCCGTTCGTCGAGAGTCCCGAGGTGATTCGAGACCTCTCTGAGCTTCGATTTGACCGTTTTTCGTCGCGCTTCGGTCGGATGTGCGGTGAACGTTGGCTCGATGAGTACGTCCTCGAGAATCGCCTGTGCCGTCTCGAGATCCTCCTCGGCGAGGTCCTCGGCGACCGTCTCGAGGCTATCTTCGAGCGTCCCTTCCTGGGATCCTTCGCGGATCGATCGCACTCGTTCGCGTTCTTCGGCGAGGTTGATGAGTTCGAAGTAGGTCGTAAACGCACGAGCGACGATCCGCTGTTGGTGGGGCGAGAGCCCCTCGAGTTCGGTGACCAGCGGGTCGCGACTATCGAGGTCGCCGGAGCGATAGTCGATCGCGGTTCGACGACACGACTCGACCGTGTTGAACGCCCGTCGAGAGGTCTGTTCCTCGAGGACGTCACCGAGCAACGCACCCAGTTCGCGAACATCCTGACGCACATCCCTGTTGTGCAGGTCCATAACACGGTTGTGATCGTCCCACTTGAAAAACCCGATGGAATTAAAATCTTTACTACGATTATTGTTTGTACAAAGGTTCGACGATAGTCGAAGGTCCTGATGAAGATGATGTTATTCGATTAGAGGACGCTATAGGCTAAATAAGTCCTTCTAAAGAACCCTATGAGTGTTTCTCCTGGTGAATATATGTTGCTTGACTTATTAATTTCATTACGTAATAGGAGACAAATGGAGGAGGAGTTCATGCCGTCGTCCATTTCGATCTTCCTGCCGAAACGCTCGAGCAACACGGGCGATCACTGGTAAGATATCCAATGTGTGGGCGTAGACACCTCGAGCGGTCCGCTTTCGCCGATTGGTAGGCTCGTTCTCATTATCGTCCGTATAAGGAAACTGACGCTGTGTCCATCGGCCGACCATGCAAACGATCGTTCTCGCTGCGGGGCAGGGGACCCGAATGCGACCGCTTTCTGAATCACTGCCGAAACCGATGCTTCCAGTCGGTAGCGGCTCGCTGGTATCGCACAACATGTCCGCGGCGGTCGAGGCCGGAACCGACGAACTCGTTCTCGTCGTCGGCTACGAAGGAGACAAAGTTCGAGACGCGTTCGGCGACACGTTCGAGGGAGTTCCCGTCCGCTACGCAACACAGACCACACAGGAAGGAACGGCCGATGCGCTACGGGCGGCGAGTACGCATATCGACGGTCCGTTTGCGGTCCTGAACGGCGATATCGTCTACGAAACGGAGGCGCTCGCCGAACTGTTCGAGAAGGGGCCAAGCGTCGGCTCGACTCGAGTCGATACCCCGTCGAACTACGGGATCCTCGACGTGGTCGACGACACCGTGACGGGGATCGTCGAAAAACCCGAAGATCCTCCGGGAAACGTCGCGAACGCCGGTGCGTACGTCTTTCCCGAGCGGGCTCTCGAGTACCTAGATGTTCCGAAGAGCGAACGCGGCGAGTTCGAAATTACGGATATTCTCTCGCGGGTAATCGAAGACGGCAATGTCAGCCACGTCGAACTGGCCGACTGGCTTGACGTGGGACGACCGTGGGAGCTGCTCGAGGCCAACGAATGGAAGTTAGGTCAGCTCGAGAGGGACTTGAACGGAACGGTTAGCGCGGATGCCGAACTTTCGGGGCCGGTCGTCGTCGAAGCGGGGGCGACCGTTCGATCGGGCGTCGTCATCGACGGGCCGGCACTGATCCGATCGGGGGCAACGGTCGGACCCAACGCCTACGTCCGCGGCGCGACCCTCGTCGAAGAGGACGCGTCGGTCGGACACGGCGTCGAAATCAAAAACAGCGTGGTGATGGCCGGAGCGAGCGTCAGCCACCTCTCGTACGTTGGCGATAGCGTCATCGGTCAAAACGCAAATCTCGGCGCGGGAACGACCGTCGCGAACCTCCGCCACGACGACGAACCGGTTACGCTATCGGTCCGCGGCGAGCGCGTCTCTACCGACCGCCGAAAGTTCGGCGTCGTTCTCGGAGACGACATCAAAACGGGGATCAACACGAGCCTGAACGCCGGCGTGAAGCTTTCGGCGGGAGCGACGACGGAACCCGGCGAAATCGTGAGCCGGGATCGATAAGGACGGCTCGAAACGGTCCACCACTCGATTGCTCCTCGAGCCATTCCGCTCGATTACTCGCCACTCCGTTACGCAGGAACCCGTTCCCGTCTTCGCCTTAGCAACTCCATAGTAAACGTCCGGACGGCGAAGGCGAAGGTATGTTCGGAACGAGTGGCATTCGAGGAGCTGTTGGAGACGATATCACTGCGGATCTCGCACTAGCCGTCGGTCGCGCCGTGGCGACGGAAGGATACGAACGGGTTGTCGTCGGCCGCGACGTTCGAGAAAGCGGAAACGTGCTTGTTGACTCACTCACGGCAGGGCTCCGAGAGTGCGGCTCAGACGTTCTCGAGGTCGGCATCGCGCCGACGCCGACGGTCGCCAGAGCAGTCGACTGGCTCGACGCCGACGCGGGAGTTATCGTTACGGCCTCGCACAATTCGAAAACGGACAACGGAATTAAACTCTGGTCCGCGGACGGAACGGCGTTCGATCCCGACCAGTGTGACGAGATTTCGACGAGGATCGAGACAGAGACGTACGACCTGCGAGCCTGGGACGGTCACGGCTCGCTCGAGCGCACGAACGGCGTCTTGGAGCGCCACGCCTCGGAGCTGGTCGATAGCGTCTCGATCGACGAGCCGCCGAGTGTCGTCGTCGACGTCGGAAACGGGACCGGTTCGATCACCGCACGAGTGCTTTCGGAATTGGGCTGTTCCGTCGAGACGCTCAACGGTCAGCAGGACGGGCGATTTCCCGGTCGGCCGAGCGAACCTAACCGCGAGACGCTCTCGACCCTTTCGACCGTCGTCGCGGAAACCGATGCACGGCTGGGAATCGCCCACGACGGCGACGCGGACCGAACGGTTACGATCGACGAAACGGGAACGTTCGTTCCGAAGGACGTCCTGTTGGCCCTGTTCGCTCGCGAGGCCGCCGGGAATGCGGATGGCGATCTCGTCGCCGCACCCGTCGATACGAGTTTAGCCGTCGACGACGCACTCACAACGGTCGATGCGTCGGTAACCAGAACGAAAGTCGGCGACGTTTTCGTCGCCGATCGGGCGACGAGGTCGGACGTTATCTTCGGCGGCGAACCGAGCGGTGCGTGGATCTGGCCGAACGAGGCGTTGTGCCCGGACGGCCCGCTGGCGGCCTGCAAGCTCGTCGAGCTCGTCGCTGACCGGTCCAGTGAGTCGCTCTCCGCTCTCGTCGACGAAATCGACACGTATCCGATCCGTCGAACGTCGATCGATGTCGAGCAAAAGAACGCCGTCATGGAGCGCGTTCACGATCGAGTCGTCGACCGGTACGACGACGTGGATACGCTCGACGGCGTTTACATTGACAACGACGACGGGTGGATTCTTATTCGTGCGAGCGGGACGGAGCCGGTGATCCGAGTGACGGCCGAAGCCCGAACCGCCTCCCGAACCGATGCGTTGTTCGACGACGCAGTCAGCCTCGTCGATAGCTCCGTCTCTTTACCCGATCCGATCGAGCAATAATCGTATTTCTCCGTCCGGTTCGGCAGCCAACGCAGAAGCCGAATTTCGGGTTTAACAGAGAGATAATGAAGTCATCTGCTTTCTTCCCTCGAGGTGAGACGAGACCTCGAATCGAGTCCCTACGTCCCGGATCGATAACGGGAATAATTGACAGCGAAAAACACATTATAAATATATGACTAATGAGTTACACAAAAACGATGACCCGTCGGGCGGAAAGCCCGAGTCGAGCGGTATGGACACGCTCCTCATCGGTATCGACGCCGGTTGTATACCGGTCTTCGAGCGGCTGTCAGAGAAGGATCTCATACCGACTATCGACCGACTCTGTACGGACGGGGTCCGTGCGCCACTCGAATCTCAGATCCCGCCGTGGACGCCGAGCGCTTGGCCATCGATCTACACCGGCGTCAATCCGGGCCAACACGGCGTCGTCGGGTTCGTCGGATACGACGGGTACGACTATCACGTATCGAGCAACGAGGACGTTCACGAACATCCGATCTGGGATCTCCTCGACCGGCACGGTCGCTCGAGCGTCGTCGTCAACGCGCCGGTAACTCATCCGCCGGACGAGTTCGAGGGCGCGGTTATTCCTGGGTTTTTGGGTCCGGAAGATCCGCCGTGTCATCCCGAGGGACTCCTCGATGCGGTTCGCGACGAGATCGGCGAGTACCGAGTCTATCCGAGTTACACTCGCGACGACGAAACGATTTCGGAGGACCAAAAGATCGGCGAGTACCTGAACCTCGTCGAAATGCGCGGGAAGGCGTTTCGATACCTCGCCGACGAGTTTGATCCTGACTTCGGTTTCCTGCAGTTTCAGAAGACGGACACGGTCTTTCACGAATTCGAGGGGGACGAGCCGAAAGTCGACGCCGTTTACGAGGCAACCGACGACCAGATCGCGAAAACGCTCGAGGCGTGCGATCCGGATCGCGTCTTCCTCGTGAGCGATCACGGTATGGGACCCTACGACGGCTACGAGTTCAAGATCAACGAGTTCCTCCGCGACGAAGGGTACATCGAGACGACGACGGGTGGAAAAGGAATGCCATCGTGGACGCCGATGCGACGGCGTCTCCGCGAGGGAGAGGAGGTCGAGACCTGGGAACCGGGAGCGACCGCACGCGCGGCGTCAGTCGCCGCCCAGTTCGGCGTCACCGCAAACCGTGTCAGGGAAGCGCTCGAACGCGTCGGCCTCGCAGAAATTGCGATCAAGTACGCGCCGGGCGGCGTCTCTCGAACGGCCAACGAACAGGTCGATTTCGCCGAGTCGAAAGCGTACGTCCGAGCCCGCACCGAACTCGGCGTGCGGATCAATCTCGAGGGGAGAGAACCCGAGGGAGTCGTTTCACCCGAAGCGTACGAAGACGTCCGCGAAGAGTTGATCCAGACCCTTGAGGGGATCGAAACGCCGGATGGCGAGGCGCTTTTCGAAACGGTCGAACCTCGGGAGGAATATTTCCACGGTGATTTCGTCGATCACACGGTCGATATCGTGACGATACCGGCAGATTTCGAGCACGCCATTTCAGAGCAATTGGGAGGCGACAGCTATTTTGGTCCGGCAGAGCCCTGGAACCACAAGATCGACGGCATTTTCGC
Organism: Halostagnicola alkaliphila; assembly: GCF_055379965.1. NCBI lineage: Archaea > Methanobacteriati > Methanobacteriota > Halobacteria > Halobacteriales > Natrialbaceae > Halostagnicola > Halostagnicola alkaliphila. Next base: position 2,596,812 of record NZ_AP043826.1, read on the forward strand.
CGCGGCGGGGGATGGAATCGACGAGGAAGCGTCGATCGACCGAGCACACCTGTATGACGTTGCACCGACGGTGCTGGCTGCCATGGGTGTTCCACACAGTGACCGAATGGACGGTGACATCGTGCCGGTTGTCGATTCGATCGATCCTGTCACGTACCCGGCGTACGCGAAAACGGGTAGCGAGAGCCAACCCGGGGCGGACGACGATGTGACCGAGCGACTCGCTGATCTCGGGTATATGAACTAGCTCGGCCTCCGTTCCTCCGATTTTGATCAGTGAAACAGTGTTAATCGCTCTATAGATATGCCCAACCGATGGAGAGGCCGAACCAGACAGGGATCTCAATGGGATTCATTTCAGAAGTTCACGTCGTTCACGACAACCTTCTGTTAGTGCCAACGATAAAACGACATCCCGAGATCACGATTAAGTACAAGTATAATACCGTGATCGATGGTGCGGAGATGTACTTCGTCTCCATCTTTGCCGAGGACTATTCGGCAGTCGAGGAAACGATGGAAACGGACGAAACGATTTCGGACCCCACCTGTGTTGCAACGTTCGAAAACCGAGCGATCTATCGTGTCACCGCCACCTCGGGACGGAAAATCGTTCCCGATCAGTGCATCAAACGTGGTATCTACGTCTTTTCGATCGTGTGCGGAGAACCGGGTTGGATCGTTCGAATGCACCTCCCGGATCGCGACGCGTTAGCGGATTTCCAACAATATTGTCGGGACAATAACGTCTCGTTCCGGATAACGCAGTTGTACGAGTCGACGGCGTCAGCCGATGAATCGTATCTACTCACCGAACAACAACGTGAGATCCTTTCGATGGCGTACTACGCGGGATACTACAACATTCCGCGCTCGGTGTCCCAGGATTACCTCGCAGACAGACTGGGTATTTCAAACTCGGCCGTGTCACAGCGACTTCGTCGAGCCGTTGCCGAACTGCTCAGCGCGATCCTCGAGGACGACCAAACGCCGCTCCGATACGATTGAAAGTCCGTCCGTCGTCGTCAGACGCCCCTGTCCATTCCCACTCGAGGACAGTATCCTGATCCCTGACCCTCGAATCCACTGCCTTGCTCTCCTCGCACTCGAACCTGCTGATCGAGCAGTATGGGATTCGTCGTCGGAACGAACCCGATCACGAGAGTTGACAGCCAAAACATTGGTCAGCATTATCAGATGAGTAACGCTAGATCGAAGGCAGTGCCGGGTGAGAAACGCGGGATTAATTATCGGATTTTAACTCGATAAACTGTTTCGCCCAGCAGGACTATCGGATAGATTTGTTTAACTATCAAGGTGTTCTTACTTAAAGACTGGATATCCGAATCCATAGATACTGGAGCCCAACATCACTCTTGTAAAAGTGAACATCAATGTCGAAACGAAGCGGTACGCAAAATACGACTCACGAAATATCCACTAATCCCACCTCATCACACACTGATACACAGGAGTTTGCTGGGCGGGGAATCGAATCGGAGCAACAGACTACCCAAAGCTCGAGCAAGTCTAGACGGTCGTTCCTTCGCGGGAGTGCCGTCGCTGGCATCTCGAGTCTCGGACTGCTCACGGCGACGAGCGGATCCGCGACCGCGTTCCACGAGGGCTATAACAACGTCATAAACGTCGTCGACGCCGGGGCGGATCCAACTGGGGAGGAGTCGATTACGCCCGTCCTCGAAAGTATTCAAACGGACAACACCGCGTTCGAGTTTCCGGAAGGCGAGTACTACATGGACGAGCAGTTACGGCACACGAGGTACGAAAACATCGGCTTTTTCGGACATAACGCGACCCTCGTTCCGGCGAATTATCACGATTTCAACGGACCGCAGTTTCGCATGTTTCGGCTCGGGACCTGGCTCAACCCCGGTAAGCGACTTCGATTCGAAGGATTTGATATCGATCAGACCGCCCCTGAAACCGGCATTCGAGTCATCGGAGCAAACGTTACCGATCACCTCGAGGTTCGCGACATCACCGTCAACGGCACGCACGACAGCGGAACGTGGGGGCCGGCGCTGTTCGGAATCACCGATTCGGACGGCGAGGGTATCGTCGAACGCTTCCGCGCACCGGACGGGGGAATCCACTCCGACCGGACGGCCCACGCAGCACACTCGTGGCGCGGTCCGATCGGAATCGAAGCGAACCGAAACGAGGGCCGCCTCGAGTTCAACGATTGCGAACTCGGCGGCTTCCCGAGCAACGGACTGTACGTCTCCGGCGGCAACGGCAAGACCGTCGTCAACGGCGGGACCTTCCGAAACAGCTGTACCGCCAACATTCGACTCGGCGGAGACAACAGCGAAATTAACGATGCGACGATCGTCATCGACGAGACGCCGTCCTACAGCGCCAGTCAACGTGCGATTCGTCTCGAGAACGGTGACGGCATAACCATCGACGGCGTGGACATCTCTATCACGTCACCGAGTCCAACCAGTCACGCCCTCTCTGTGATGAATTCGTGTGACAACCTGCGGTTCGAGAACTCGTCGATCGAGATGCGAGGGGATCGAGTCAATCATGGCATCGTCGTCTCCGGGCAGGCTGGATACACCCACATCTTTGACGTCGATATCGTCCACGAAACGTCCGGCGGCTATCCGATCTGGATCCGAGAGACCAATAACGACGATCGAGTGCTCACCGAACTGATCCACATCTCGGGTCGGGCCGGTGCGGAAGGCGGATTCCGCGACGGCATCCGATGTGAACGTGACAACTGCCGGTTCAGCACCTTCACCGTCGAACAACCCGGTCGCGACGGCGTCGACCGAAACGCGTTCGTCGTGACGGGAGACGATACGGAAGTCTACCGCGGAGAGTTCTACGCGAGTCAGTATCCGTACATCGACCAGGCGGACAACAACAACGTTCGAAACTCCATTATGGACTCGGACGACGGATCGCTCGAGGGAGTGCGCCTCTACTCGAGCGCCTCGAACCCGGTGATTCAGTACAACGAGATCAGAAACGGAATTGACGATCTCGGTGCGTACAACGTTCGGCAGTGGCACAACAGGGATATCGGTGCGTCGCCGTACCTCGCTGGAGCACGGTAACTCCCTCGCTGGAGCACGGTAACTCATACTCCGCAGTCCGTGCGAAAACCACGCTTTGGAACCGGGACCAGGAACCACGCTCGAGTTGGTGTGCCGAGCGGTGTTCGTCGACCATCTCGCCGGACACCATCCCGAGCCGTTCACCGCCGACTCAGTTCGTTACTCGTCGTCGTTCGCGGCGGCTCGAATCGCGTCACGGAACGTGACGACCGTGAGGTCGCGCTCCTCGACCCACTCGAGGGTTTCTCGGATCCGTTCTTGGGTTACTTCCTCCTTGAACGAGTGGGCGCCGATAATTCCGATTCCTTCTTGCCCGGCGACTTGATCGAGTTGCTCCTGAACCGTATCGGGCGTGGTAAACTCGATAAAGTAATCTCGATTCGTATCGAACGGATCGAAGTTGTCCGGGTCGTTGATCATCGATCCGGGGTTCACGTTCGCGATTCCGTCGTAGTACTCTTCGGCGAACTCGATAGCCCAGTCATCGACGACATCGTACGGGGCGAGCAGCGTGTCGACTTCGAATCCCATCGACTCGAGCTCTTGCTGACAATCTCCCAAGAACTCGTGCATGAGATCCTCGGGATAGCGTTCGACCGTCTCACCGGCCGCGAACGATTCGCCGATCGGTTCATCGAACTCGATATACTCTCCGATCTCGTCTTCGGACGATCCGGTAATGGTCCGTCGAACCTGATTTTCGCCGTCGGTAATCTCGAGGTCGAAAACCTGGTGGAAGCCGTGATTCCGAGCTTCGGGATAGATTCGCGTGTCGTCGGGCTCGACAGCTTCGACGAGTTCGAACTCTGCAAGCGCGGTATGGGCAGTCGTGTGGGCCATAATTTCCCACCCGGCATCGGCGAGCTCCTCGAGTTGTTCCTCGGTCATCCAATCGGTCCCGTTGTAGTCCTCTCGACCGACCCACTCGGTGACGATTCCGGCGCTGGCAGGTGCGTCGAACTCCTGGTGGACTGGGAACGCCTGTTCGTAGTCCTCTATCGGTCCGTCGTCGTAGACGAAAACGACAGCTCCCCCGTCGATATCCGGCACGTCTTCGTGCTCATCTTCGGACTCGTTTCCGTCGGTATCGTCCGCAGAGCCGTCGTCACTCGTCTCTCCATCTGAGTCATCTCCGTCCGAATCATCTCCATCCAACAGTCCGGTACAGCCCGCCGTCATCGTGACCGTACCCAACCCGACTGCGCCGAGAAAGCGGCGTCGGTTCGATTCTGAATCCATTTGCTCGCTCGAAACGTCGGTCCACCCACACCTACTTATATACTTATTAACGGACAGATCTTCGCTCGAGAAGCCGTGGTGTTTGCTGGCGATCCTGATCGTCGTTCGCTGGTTCACGTGCCGACATCGACTGTTTCGAGACAACCATTCGACCAATCACTGCGAGACGCGTTCACATCCGTACGTGGTATTTTGCGCCATTTCAGGCCTTTATGACGGGTATAATAAGGGACGGCCGATTCTTCCGTCGACGTATATCGTGTCAGTATCGGATCAAGGGTGGGTAGTGGAGACGTCCGATCGGAACAGTCTCCAGCGGGTGGACCTGTGAACAGAACGCTAGCGAGCGGCGTGTTCTCCGTCATCAGCGCAAAGGTGATCGTCCTCGGTATTACGGCGATTTCGACGCCGCTTCTGTACAGGCTCCTCGGCGTCTCGGGGTTCGGTGAGTACTCGTTTCTCATGTCGGTCTTTGCGATCTATATGATCTTCGTGAGCGCGGGGGTTACGGACGGGGTCCGTAAATTCCTGGCCGAGGACCGAACCGAGCGCAATTGGAGCGAACACGTCGTCGGCTTCTACTTCCGGTTAGCCGTTTTTCTTGCCGCTCTGGGAGCGATACTGCTCTTTTTGGCGGTTCAACTGGGCCTCGTCGGCGTCGCGTTCGGCGACGAGCTCTCGATTTACTTCTACGCGCTCGCACTGCTCGTGATCACCGCACAGTTTCGCGACTTCGCCAGAAAAACGCTCATGGGCTTCGGACTCGAACGTTACTCCGAACCGCTGAAAATACTCGATACGGTCGGGTTCGTCGTCATCGCGATCCCGTTCGTCTATTTCGGTTTCGGTGTCTTCGGAGCGTTGGCAGGCCACCTATTCGCAAGTTCACTCATCGCCGTCACCGGGTTGGTACTCGTTCACCGGCGCGTCCCGCTCTCCTGTGTTTTCACCCGACCGAACTCTGGGTTTCCGACGAAGAAGATGCTGACGTTCAACTCGATGACGATCGCGCTCATCTTCCTCTTGATGTCGCTGTATCACATCGATATCGTGATGCTCCAACGGTACACCGATAGCGCTGCGGTCGGAAACTATCGGGCGGCGCTCACGCTGGCGGAGTTCCTCTGGTTCGTTCCGCTGGCGCTCCAAACGGTCTTCGTTCACTCGACCTCCGAACTCTGGTCTCAAAATAGGCGGCAACAAATATCGAGTCTCGCCTCCAAAACGACGCGATTTACGTTCCTGCTGACCGCCGTTATGGCGGTCGGCCTCGGAGCGCTGGCGGACGTCGCCGTCCCTATTTACTTCGGGTCCGAGGCGATACCGGCGATCACGCCGCTCCTGTTGTTACTCCCCGGCGCACTCGGATTCGCACTGGCGCGTCCGGTACTCGCGGTCTCGCAGGGGAACGGGCAACTCCGATACCCCGTCGGAGCAACGGCCGCGGCGGCGCTGATCAACGTCGTCTTGAACTTCCTCCTGATTCCACGCTACGGGATGCACGGTGCGGCCGTCGCGACGAGCGTCGGATACGGATCGATGTTCGTCTTCCACTGTGCCAGCGCTCGAGCCATCGGTTTCGATCCGCTCGCCGATGCGCGACTCGGTCGGTCGGCGTTGACGACCGTCCTCGCCGCGTTCCCCATTTTCGGACTCTCTTCCGTGATCGCGAACCCCTGGTTCGCACTCCTGATCGTGCCGCCGGTTGGGCTCGCAATATTCGTCAGTTTCGCGCTTCTCGTGGGTGCGATGGACCCCGAAGAGCCCTTCGAGGTGTTGCGTGCATTCCCTGATCCTATTGGCTCGGCGGCCGAAACAGCCCACCGGCGATTCGAGCGGCTGGGAATCACCGGCTTGCCGACGAACTGGTTACAGAGCCTGCTCTTTCTGTTCGGGTTATCCCTGCTCGTTACCGGCCTGCTCCTCGGGTTATTCGGATCCGGTGTGGGAAGCCTGAATTTGTGGTGAGACGACCGTTCGACACCGTGGGCTACTCTTCCGAACGGTCCCACCTACCCGGAAACCACACTTCGAACCGGGCGTTCCGCAGCGGAACCTCGAGAAGTGTATGAGAAGTGTGTGAGAAGTGAACGGAGAAAATAGCTGACTCGATAACCGATCCGGTCCGCAGTCCGTACAGAGGCGTTACCGATACTGTTTCTCGAGGTGTTCGCTCTCGGCCATGTCGAACACCATCGCGAACAACAACAACGTGACGCCGAGTCCGAAGACCAGGAAACTCGCAGATCCGTTCACGAGGAGCGATCCGCCCCGAAGTACGGCGTCGAGAACCGCCCAGAGTATCCCAGCGACCCCCGCGGCGGCCGTTCCCGCGCCGAACAGGTAGAACAACGCGAGCGGGTGAAAGTCCGTGACGAGGTGTTTCGTTTTCAACCGCCACAGGAAGTTCCCCAACAACATCAGCGACACCTTCGGAATGTACGTCGAATACTCGATGCTCGACTCCTCGTCACCGTAGACCGCCGGCATCGAGACGTCGGCGACGCGCATCTCGCTCGCGTTGAGTTTTACCAGCAGATCGTTACAGTAGCCGTAATACTCGTATAAGTTCTCGAGGTCGATCGCCTCGAGCGCATCGTTGGAGATCGCGGTGTAGCCGTTCTGGGGGTCCATGGTCTTCCAGTACCCCGAGGCGACCTTCGTCAGAAACGTCAACATCGCGTTGCCGATGAACCGAAACCGCGGCATCGCCGACCGGTACTCGCGGTTGAGCAATCGATTCCCTTTCGTGTAATCGGCGGTTCCCTCTACGATCGGATCGAGGAGCCGTTGCATCTGCGAGAGGTCCATCTGGCCGTCCGCATCGACGGTGACCGTCGCGGTTACACCGTCCTCGAGCGCGGCGAGGTACCCGGTCTTGATCGCTCCGCCAGCACCCATGTTCTCCCGGTGTTGGATCGGAACGACGCGGCCGATCGACTCGTGAACGGTCGCTCGTTCCGCCAACGCGCCGGAACCGCCGTCGGCACGGAGGTGGTCGCTTCCGGGCGATTGATGCACGCCGCCGGTATCGCGGTTCGCTCGAGCCGCTCGATCCGCACGAGCGGCCTCGAGAATCTCGTCCCAGGTTCCGTCGGTCGAGCGATCGTCGATAACGTAGATTCGATCGACGTACGCGGGCATCTCGCGGATGACATCGCCGACAAACCCTTCCTCGTTGTACGCGGGCATCACGATTCCGACTGACGCCTCTCGGTACATCAGCGCCCTCCGAAAAGGTCGGTGGCGAGGTTTGCCCCCAGGTCACTCGACACAGCGCGGCTGTCGGAACTAGCACCGCCCCCGAGTCCAGCGCCGCTGTGGTCCCCGTGCGAATCGACACAGCCACTCTCGAGGTCGTCGGTGTAACGGCTGTCGCGTCGTTTGCGGAAACGGCCAGCCGGCGGCACGGGGGAAGCTCGATTCATTGATCCTCTCGAAGTTCGGTCGCGGTGACGACATCGATGTCCTGGTCGTCGATATGCTCGAGGAGGTCTTCGAACGTGTCGATTTCCATTCCGTCGTCGCCCAGTTCTTCGAACCGAAGCACCGCGAGCTGGCTGTGTTCGGCGGCGTAATCGACGTACTGTTTCGTCACGTCACCCTCGGAGCCGGGGATGACGCCGATGTTGTGCGGGTCCGTAAGCGGCAGTGCGTTCGGGCTCCCTCCGTAGCGAAACGCCTGTTCGTGGTGCTCACGAACGGCATCGATCGTATTTGGTCCGAGTATGTTACCCGGGACAACGAAGTGCTCTGCGCCGTCGTCGAACCCACGGCTCTCGAGGTATGACTTCGTCTGTTCGATCGCTCGCTCCTGTTCGTCCGCTTCGAAGTCGGGCAGTCGCTGTGAACCCGTTTGCGGTCGAGCGATCATCTCCCATCCGGCGTCGTGTAACTCCTGTAACAACCCGTACGTGAGTCGATTCGTTTCCCCAACAGCGTCGGGTATAACAGCTTCGACGCCCGCAAAGTCGTGTTCTTGCATCGGCTCGAGCGCCTCCGAATGGTGGCTCTCGAGCGTGCCGTCGAACAGCAACATGACCTTCCCCCGATCCGGCCGCGACACGGATCGTATATCGTCTATTTCGCACTCGATGGCTCCGTCTTCTCCGCCGCGACGGCGAACCGCGATCCGGATCTCCTGAACCGAACTAAGGTCTGTGTGCGAATCGAGTCCGGTGGTTCCGAGGTCGACTCGGACCCACCGGTCGGCAGGTCCGATCAGCGTCCGCGTGAACGAGTGAACGCTGTTCGAATCCGGCGCGAACAACTCGACCGTCAAGTGGAGTTGCTCGCGATTAGCGTACTTCACCGCGAGCGAGAGGTTTTGCTCGCTCAGGTCGAGTCCGCCGGAGAAGGTGGAGTATATCCCAGCGAACTCAGTTCCCTCGTCCGCGGTGAGACGAGCCGATTGTGACCCCGCGTACGGATCATCCGTCGTCGCCTCGAGCTCCCCACCGTCGAGTAACGATACCCAGCCGTCGAGGTCGTCGAAGTCTTCGACGGTCTCACCGGGCAAGTGATCGAGTTCGTCCGCTTCGGTCTCGCCGTCTTCATTATTGCCATCGTCATCATCGTCGTTCCCACCGTTATCAGAGTCGTCCGACTGGAACGGGAGCGACTCACGCACCTCTGAAACACACCCTGCGAGTCCCGCCGTCGCCACAACGGCGGTCGTCGTTATGAAGGATCGTCGGTTTCTGTTCGTCATCAACGGAAGGAACGGCTCAGTCACCCTTTCTTATCCGGATACTAAGCGTACCTGACCGGAAACTAGTGTATCGGACGGAACGGGGCCCAGACGCCGTTATAAAGGATATAATTGGAAAAATACGCTGGATATGATATCGGAAAGAACTATTGTTTGGTTTCGGTGAAACAGTTGTACTCTGTCCATTCACGACTCCAATACTTTCATTTTCAGTTACCGTTTATATATGTAAATCCCCCCTCTGGTAACGAGTCATTGCGATGCAAGGAGATTCACAATCACGTTCGCTTGGCAGAAGATCGTATATTAAAGGCTGTCTCGTCGGTGTTGGTTCGACACTGGCAATCGCAGGTGTCGGGTCGGCCCAACAAACCGAAGAACAGTATGAAACTGTCGTCGATGTCGTCGACGCCGGTGCGGATCCAACCGGAGAAACGTCGATCACTCCCGTCCTCCGCGAGCACGTAGGCAATGACACTCTCCTTCGATTCCCCGAAGGGAGATACGCGATGGATTCCCAGCTTCGTTTCACCGGATTCGACAACGTCGGGTTCGTAGGTGACGATGCGACCATCGTCCCGGCGAACTATCACGAGTTCGACGGACCGCAGTATCGACTGTTCCGCATGGGAACGAGTTCGGATCCCGGGCGAAACCTTCGCTTCGAAGGGTTCGACATCGACCAGACTGCAGACGAAACGGGCATTCGCGTTCTGAACGCCGAAGTCGAGGACGGACTGTACGTTCGAAACGTCGTTGTCCACGGCTCTCACGATTCCGGAACGTGGGGTCCTGGTTTGTTTAATATTACCGATCCTGACGGAGAAGGATACGTCGATTGTTTCAAAGCGCCCGATGGTGGCGTCCACGTTGACGACACGCCGAACACGGGGAACATGTGGAAAGGGCCGACCGGTATTCACACCAACACCAACCATCACGGGACGCTGATTTTCGAAAACTGTGTTCTCGGCGGTTTCCCGGGTAACGGTTTGTACGCCTCCAGCGAGAACGGACAAGTGGGGGTCGATGGTGGTTGGTTCGCAAACAGTAGCACCGCTTCGATCCGTCTCAGTGGTTCACACGGAGCAGTCAGGAACGCGACGATCGTCGTTGACGAGAATCCAAACCACGCGCCCGGCCAGCACGGAATCAGACTCGATCGAGGGGACACGTTCGACATCGACAATGTCACCATTTATGCAGTCGAGCCGAACGGCGAGGCGATTCGAGTGATGGACGACGTTGACAATGTGGATATCGAAAACACCGACGTGTACGTCGGATCGGGAGACAGTTCTGGCATCCGTCTCGACCGAGGAATGGGAACAGCCAGCTTCACCGATGTCAACGTCGAAATCGACGGGAGCGCCTACGCGTTTCGTTTGCTCGGCGAAGACGCAGGTGAGGTCTCACTTCAAAACGTCGCCGTCACCGGTGACGCGAGCGGAAACCCGATTCAACACGCCATCTACTGCGAGCGAAACAACTGCGAATTCGAGGAGCTTTCCGTCGAACAAACTGGAGGAAGCGGCCGAGGCGGACTGTTCCTCAGCGGCTCGGGATACCTCGTCGCCGACAGCGAGTTCGAGACGTCGAACACGTCGATCGCTCTCAACGGTGCGGACGATGTCACCATAGAAGACACGGGGGCGCAGTCCACCAACGGTAACTCCGTCCTCATCAACAGCAACTCCGGCTCCGTGCAACTCGATGATAACGCGTTCCCCGATGGCGTTCGGGACGATCGGTGATCTAACGAGGAAAGCGGTCCGCATCCGAACGGGGGTTAGCAGTGACATAATAATCCGTTGGGGGACGGAATAATCGACGAAATGACCCGCGTTAGCGTAATTATCCCCACGTACAACAGAGCGAAGACTCTCCCTCGTGCGATCGACAGCGCGCTCGACCAGACCGTCGAAGACCTCGAGGTAGTCGTCGTCGACGACGGGTCGACCGACGAAACGAATTCGGTACTTGCGGAATACGACGATCCCCGGGTTCGGCCGGTCGTACACGCGACGAACCAGGGAGCGAACGCCGCACGTAACACCGGTATCGAACACGCGCGAGGCACCTACGTCGCTTTTCTTGACTCCGACGATACGTGGCTTCCCGAGAAACTCGAACGACAGCTAGCGACACTCGATGGCCGTTCGAGCGACTGGGTCGGCGCTTACTGTGATTCGGCGTTCGAGTTATCCGGCGCGGACGGCCGACTTCGGAGTACAGCCGCGACCGCACTCGCCGCTGGCGGCGAAACGCCAACGACCGAAGGAGACGACGAGTTGATCGGCGAGATTTTCGCGGACAACGTCCAACCGGGTGCTGGATCGACGCTGCTCGTTCGGACGAAAGTCGCGGACGATATCGGCGGGTTCACCGAAGATCTCGATCGATTTCAAGATCCGGAGTTCTGTATCCGGGTTCTCAAGGAGGGCAAACTCGCCTACGTCGACGAGCCGCTGGTCGTCCGTGAAGAGACCGGTCATCCACCGGCGAGCGTCGTCAAAGAGGCAAGCCGCCAGTACCTCTCGATGCACGAAGAGAGCGTCGAACACTTCGAGGAGCGAGGGTATGAGATCCGCTCGAGTCACGAACTCGTCATCGCCAAACGGTACTTTGCCGATGGAAAGCCCCTCCGCGGACTTTGGCACCTTCGAACAGCCAATGCCTCACCGCGGAAATACCCTGGACTTTGTTGGGCCGCCGGATCCGGTATTCGACATCGACCCGTTCCGATTGCGACGGCAGTCGGTTTCGTCTTGCTCGCGGCCGTATTCGTTCGGACGATGATCGGCCGCCGACTGTTCCAGTAGTCGACAGCACTGTCGCGAACCGCTATCGCGTTTCGTCGTTCTCCATCGGCCGGGTTACCATCGTGGTTGACGACGATGGCAATACACCGTGATCGAGGCGAACAGCCACCGAACCCCGAGGCGATTCAGGGGCGCGGACCCCTTTATATGCGGAGCAGGCGCAATACCACGTCGTTTACGGCGTGGATACGCGCCGTCACTTGATAACTCCAACCACCGAGACCAGAACGGCTGGATATTCCACCCCTTTCAATCCAAACGTTTACAATAAAAGCGAGTATAAGTGATTATACGAGTGTTTCAACGATGCTGGAAGTCCACCGCACTCACCGAGCGAAAATTCTCAACCACGTACAGGTAGAGGAACCGCTCGACAGACACGGGTGGTCAGCCAGCAAACTATGGAACGTTGCGAACTACCACTCCCGAGAAGTTTGGGAGGACACGGGCGAGATTCCTGACCACGTCGACCTCAAAGACGAGTTAAAAGGCCACACCAAATACAAGGGGCTGCACTCGCAGTCCAGTTCGTTCGAGACGGCGAAGCCGTCTCGTGATGCCAAAAATCTACGATTTTTGAGCACAGCGCGTTCTGGAGGAACTCGCTGAATCCTTCAACTCGTGGTACGGTAAGAGGAAGTCAGACAGTCGAGCGAATCCGCCCGGCTACCGCAAGAAAAACTACTACGATTCGGAAGGTCGTCGCGTCCACGAAGAACACCCACGTAGCACGGTGACATGGAAGCAAAACGGCATCCGGCACGACACCAAAAATAACCGTGTTCGCCTCTCGAAAGGCGCGAACCACAAGGAACATCCGAAAGCGTGGGAATACATCCTTGTCGAGTACGAAGCGTGCCCTGGCGTAACGGTCGAGAACCTGCAACAGGTTCGTGCTGTCTACGACAGTGCGAAGGGGCGATGGGAACTGCACCTCGTCTGCAAAGACGAAATCGAGACACCCACCGAACCCGGCACTGAGACAGCAGGTATCGACCTCGGCATCTGTAACTTCGCCGCCGTTGCGTACAGCACCGAAGAGGCCGACTTGTATCCCGGCAATCGGCTGAAACAGGACGGGTATTTCTTCCCGAAAGAAATCGCTAACTGCGACGATTCAGACGGCTCTGAGGCCACTCGGCTGCATCACAAGTGGTCGGAGCGCCGCACTCACTTCTTCCACTCCCTCGCCAAGCATATCGTGGAGAAGTGTATTGAACGTGGCGTAGGGCGAATCAACATCGGGAAACTCTCTGGTGTCCGAGAGGATGAGAACGGCAAGTCGAAAAACTGGGGTCGGCATGGAAACCTCGACTTGCACGGGTGGGCGTTTGACCGATTCACGTCGATTCTCACCTACAAGGCGAAGGTCGAGAGTATCGAAGTCGTAGAGGTGTCCGAGCGCGACACGAGTAAGACGTGTTGCGTGTGTGGTAGGGAAGATGATAGTCAGCGTGTTGAACGCGGCTTGTACGTGTGCGAGGAGTGTGATGCGGCGTTCAACGCTGATGTGAATGGGGCGGAGAATATCCGTCTCGGTTTAAATCAAAGTAACTCCGAGTCTGCACCCAGTTTGGGTGGGGATAGGAGTACCGGCTGGTTGGCACAGCCAGCGGTCTACCTTCATGACTTGTCCTGCGGATTCCAACCGCAGGCACAAGTGGTAGACTGCAAACCCTAATATCCCAACTGCGGTCGGGATTCCTCCGCGTTCACGCGGAGGAGGATGTCAATCAATGGCGAGTTCGACAGCTCAACGAGCGGACGATGGGTGTTAGTTCTTTGTCACTCGAACTTATTTTAACAATTCCAAAATCAAAAATATCAGTTACCGGGTGTTAGATGGTTCTTTCCAGCAATTTTATCGTTCCGAGAATTACATTCTGCGATCAGACTATACTCACGATAACAAACACGCCCCCGGCAAAAGCATCGGGTGGAATGTTTCGAGACAATCTTTCGCGAAGATCCATGCTCGCGCTTGCGGCCGGCAGCGCGGTGACAGGTGCTGGCATGACGACGATATCTGCGGACGACGAAGTGGACGAAGAGACGTCCGTTTCGCGGGATTCATACGCTATCCTCGAGGGAACCGACCACGAAACCACAGTGTACACGACGGAAGCTCAGGCGGATGGACCGACCGTTCTCGTCATCGGCGGGATTCACGGAAACGAGGTCGCCGGATACGTAACCGCGAACGAAATCGCCGAGTGGACCATCGACGCCGGAACGCTCGTCACGATTCCCGAAGCGAACGCGACAGCAGTCGATGAACAGGCTCGAGCTGGTGACGACGGCGTTGATCTGAATCGCCAATTCCCCGAGAGTACCGATCCCCAGACAGAACTTGCACGAGGGGTCTGGGATGTTGTGCTCGAGTACGAACCGGATACTGTTATCGATCTTCACGAATCGGCGGGTATCTACGCAGGGGATCCCGTCGATGGCGTTGGGCAGGCGATTTTCCGGTCAGATTCGGCTGACGCCACGACGACCGCACAGAACGCGGTCGACTACATCAACGACGACCACGTCGACGACTCGGATCCACCGTTCGAGATCGGCGACTTCACCGGCCCAGCGGCCGAACCGAGCGGACTCCTCGTTCACAAAGCAACTCGCGATCTCGATGCTGACGCGTTCTTGGTCGAGACGCTCTCGACCGACCACGACCTCGAAACGCGCGTCGAGTGGCACTCCGTGATCGTCGAGCACATGATCGAAGACGACCTCTTCCTGGAGGAGGAACCAGACAATGGTCACGGACCCGGAGACGATGTCGACGAAGAGCCCGCCGATGGAGAAAACGGGCTAGACGAAGACGACCAGACCGGCGACGAGCCCTCGGACTCCCTGAGTGCAGAAATCGAAACCGATCCGTCGGGAGCTCAAGACCGCTCTCTCGAGCCCGGCCAAACTATCACGCTCGATGGGACCTGCACCGAGACGCCGAACGACGCCATCGAATCCTACGAATGGAACGTCTACAGCGACGATCAGTACGAGAAAACTGGTGAAACGATCGACGTAACGCTCGCAAAGGACGGCGAATACTCGGTCGGTCTACGCGTTGTCGACGACACTGGCGCGACCGGAAAAACGAAGATCTCCCTCTCGACGGAGTGAACGACGGCTCCGTTGTGCCCTTTTTTCGAGTCAGCAGATTAGTTGTCGAAGTGGACCGATGTCCGCATTTCCCACAGCTCGTCGAACGTGATGACCTCGACATCGGCATCGTCGATGTACTCGAGGAGCTCTTCGTAGTCGTCTTCGTCCATCGTGTTGTCCTCCGAAAACGTGTGGAAGTTCAGAATAGAGCACTGGTTGTGTTCCTCGACGAGGTCGATACAGCGCGTCGCGATATCGAGATCGTGACCGATCGTTCGGGGTAACACGAGCGGATCGAAGCCGTACACCCCCGTCGTATTGACGTTACCTGCCTGATTGAAGCCGCCGCAATAGTGATAGTCCGTTATGTACTCGAGACTCGTCTGATCGAAGCTGTTGTGGGGGTAGACGATGTAATTCGCACCCTCGAAGCCGTGCTCGATGTACCAGTTTTTGTCTCCGGCGAGTCGAGTATCGAGGTCGTCCTCTTCTTCGATCGCGGCAAGCGGGTTGTGAGTCCCGTGGACGACGATCTGATCGCCTTCCTCTTGGCGCTCTTGGAGTTGTGAGACCGACATGATGCCGTCTCGCCCCTCTTCGGTCCACCGTGGGACCGGTGCCTGAACCGTTTGGAACCCGTACTCGTCGTGGAGTGGTGCTGCGGTCTCGTAATAGTCACTGAACCCGTCGTCCCAGCACAGGATGACGTACCCCTGATCGGGTGTTTCGTGCTTACGGAAGTCGTCGATCCACAGTTCGGCCTCGTCCATTGAGTGGAGCACGTGAAGTTCAATTCGTTCGAGCTGGCCGAGATCAGGTTCGATCTCGGTTTCCTCGAACACCCCAGGACTCGACCGGAACCAGCCGATATCCGGCGTCCGATACGTGATCTCTCGGAGCGAGTAGATTTTTTCGTCGCCGAAGCGGTCAACGAGGTGCACGTTGACGGTTATGTTGTCGGGCGTAGTCGTCCGAATAGCGAACGAGATATCGTTGTCGGTAAAGTCCTCATCGTCGACGTCACGTTCGACGAGGATGTTATCCTCTCCGTCCGAGGTTAGCTTCAGACTCTGATCGCCGGTAAACGCGTGGTCTTCGTCGGCTTCACCTTCCCCCTCGACGATTTCCCACGGCTCGACATCTTCGAAGTCGTCGTAGGACTCTCCGGGGTCTGCGTACTCTTCTCGACTGTTGTATTCCGTCTCGAGTGGTGGAACGCCCTCCGATAGTGCGGAAGCGGTCTGTTCGTCGGGGGAATCCCCGTTCGAGCCGTTGGATCCGTTGGACCCGTTCGTAACATCGTCGATCCGCTCGCTACATCCTGCAAGGCCTGCGGCAGCGGCAGTTCCCGAGAGGGCAAGGATTCGTCGTCGCGTTGGTCGTCTACGTGACATTGCTGAGTCGAAAGTACCGTCACAGGGCACATTATTATAGGTCCAATAGTGGAACGGACGAAAGAGCGTGTCGTCAGTTCGGGGGGATGACGGGTGGAAATATACGGGGTATGGGTTCAAAATTTGATGATAGGTCGATTTCCGGCCGTTTACGGCCTTAACTGAGTCATAATTAATGCTCGGATCACCGAAGTTTGGACAACGAGGTGCACGCTCTCGGGTGCTCGCTGGACGGGGGTACTAGCCACAGTGGCTAACGAACGCCACTCGCTCGTCCACTGAGGTGGTTATTGACGATGAACAAGGAACTCTTCGGCGTATTTGGCGGTATCGAGATGTTCAAGCGTTTTAGATCGGGCGACGAATTCGACGAAATACTCGAGGGGGAAACGATAACCGCAGGTATCAGGGACTCGGGCCTCGGAGCACCCGGCTGGAGCGCGACCCATACAGACGAAAACGGTATCTGTCTTATCTGGGGAGAAGCGTACGTGCCGGGCGAGGAGTCAAACGCCGCTCGCTGGCTACTCGAGCAGTATTCGATCGAGGGGGACGATGCGCTTTCCGATCTCAACGGATCGTATATCGCGGTTCTCGATACCGAATCCACCGACCATGCGTTCGTCGCCACCGATATCGTTCGATCGCGGTCGTGTTTCTATACCGACGGCTCCGGAGTGCGAGTCTTCGGAACCGACTCCGGCGAAGTCGGTCGCACGCTCGCGTCTCCCGAACTTCACAGGGACGGCGTGCTCGATTTTCTTCATCTCGGCGTGACACTCGGGGAGAAAACCTGGGTTGAAGAGCTGTTT
Source organism: Halostagnicola alkaliphila (assembly GCF_055379965.1). Taxonomy (NCBI): domain Archaea; kingdom Methanobacteriati; phylum Methanobacteriota; class Halobacteria; order Halobacteriales; family Natrialbaceae; genus Halostagnicola; species Halostagnicola alkaliphila. Next base: position 2,613,990 of record NZ_AP043826.1, read on the forward strand.
CGGCTACCGCTGGACAGCAAACTCACCTCGAGTTCGATCGACCAGTTAGACCGGTTTGTCTACCAACCGCGGGAGTTCGATTACGTACAGGAACTCGCAGATCGGCTCGAGCGGGCGCTCGAGCGCCGGTCGAAACTTCCAGGAACGAGCGGGCTCCTCCTTTCAGCTGGCTATGATTCGAGAATCCTGCTCTCACAACTTCCGGATATCGAACACTGTTATACAGTGGGCCACCCTGACGGTCAGGAAGTCAACGGTGCAAAACGCCTCGCGAATCAGTACGATGTCACTCACACGTCGTTTCCACCCGACGAACGATACTTGCAGGCCCACGAATCGAAGGTTCGGTACTCACAGGGGGTCAAAGAATCGCTGCATATCCACCACGCCGGATACACCAACCAGATAGGCGTCGACACGATACATCACGGACTCCTCTGTGATACGTTTTTTCGCGGTCACTTTACCGAACAGGCCGGAATCGACGTACTCGGAAAGCGGATCTGTTTCGATCGTCTGAATCCCGATCCCGATCCTGTCGAAGTTCTCCTCGATCGCTTCGGGTATGTCCCTGAAGCAAGCCTCGACCTCGCGGATCGGCTGTCCGTCGATCACGACGTCGAGACGTACGTTCGAAAAACGGTTGGTGAAGCGGTCGACTCGGTTGCTGATCGAGCCGACCAACCGCAGAACGAAATTACTGGTTGTGGCATCGCCAACCAGCCGTCGATTCCGTTTCACAACCATCTGTCGGACCACTTCTTTACGGCGTTTCTTGCCACCGACGCCGAGCTAGTCGAGTGGCATCTACAAACACCGCCGGAGTATCGGACGACGGAGACGTTTCTTCGTGCGTGCGAACGAATCGACGGAGACGTACTTCGACATCGTCCACCGGACAGACCGTACGATACGGCGCTGTTCAACGAAGTCGAGAGCTTTGTCAGGCGAAAAACCCCGTTTCTCTCCTCGTTTGACCCTCCCTGGCCGAACCGCGACGTACTGTTCGACCAGTACGAATTTGATCAGCGGTTCCTCCCCGAGCTCGAGTGTACTCATCCGCTTCCGGCGAGACATAAACTTCGAATCAACGACATCCGGCGCTGGCTCGGTATCTGGTCGGACAGTAACGAAATGCTGTCAGTCTGGTTAACTCACTCGAATACACCCCCTATTTAACAAATCAAAAAGGGAGTTTTCTGTTCAACGGAACGAACGAACAGGCCACTGTTGTCGTTATATCTTCCCAAATTGGCAGTATTAGTAAATAGTGTCATACATGACTTATTAATTATGCTGGGAAGGACTGCAACAGTCTATCTTGTCACCCTTTAGCAAGAAACACGGGTGAAGCGTGGGAATACTTATACACTACGAAGATTTAACGTGAACCATGCGTCTGACGAATGAAAAGGAACTGAAATATTCCGAACAAGGGGACCAGAGCTCCGTAACGACAACGTCTGAATTTATCCCCGCGTCAGATCTTGTTTTGCTTTCGGTACTCGAAGAATTGACGACGCCAGTTACCGTCGATGAAGTCGTCGATCACCTCATACACCCATCGCAAGCCTCGGTCGAAACGTGGGCTGACGTTCACGAACAACTCCACCAGGAGCGACTCCCCGCGCTCGACGACGCTGGGGACATCGACTTCGACCCCGAGCGGGGAACCGTAACAATACTCGAGCCCGATCCCACGGACGATCAACTCGTCTCTCGAGCGTTTGTCGGCGCTATTTCCATTACACTATTGATCGTTTTGTTCGTCATTATCTAATCGACTCCTCAGTAGTGATCTCTGAGCGGTTAGTTGAGGAAACGGCGAGCGGTCAATACGGTAAACAGGAGCAATATAAGTGCGCTAAGCCCAATTCCTGAGAACACCGAGATAATCGGCATTTCGAACACCGCTCCGAGGAGTATTACATAACAGAGGACGGTGGCTCCGATGTAGCCGTCGTCCCAGTTTCGCTGCTCGGCTTCAGTATCAGCTGTCGATTCGGTAACCGGATCAACCTGAAGGTATCGGTCGACTTCATCCGCGAGTGGTTTCCGTTCGACTATTCCGCGGTTCTGTTGGTAATCGATTATTCCCGCCTTATCGAGTTTCGAAAGGTGGGATTGATACAGCGGAATGTATACGCGCTGGCGCTGAGTGGAAGTCAGCTCTTCGACGGTGGTTTCGTGCTCCCAGGCAGCAACCTGTTCTGCGACGTCTCGCATGCGAACTGGGCCTTCAGTTTGGCGCAGGTACTCCAAAACCAACCGCCTGCGTTCATTTTGTAGTAAGTGGAATATTTCGTCTTTAGGGAAGGTATCCTCTGCTGAACTGCGTTCACCTTCATTATCTGCATCCGATTCCCCCTGTTCTTCCGAACTGATATATGTCGATTTCATCGTGGTGATTCTCACTAACCAGAAGGAGATAATAAAGGATTGGAACCGTACATCTTTTGAGAAGGTATTTTCATTCAGTTCATCAATCCGAATTTGTTTTTCATTCATTTTATAGCCTCGTTTAGAGGGCTGTAATGCTATAATTACTGTCCTTCACGATATCGTGGGTAGGAATTATTCCGTGATATCTCAATATGATCTGCACCTACCTTACTGCTGAATTTATGGACATTATTAATTTTGAAACAGTATGGAACCGGCGAAACGCTTATAAGCCAGATTACTGCCAGAATTTGTATAGTTGGCCGGGAAATAGCCTCCCAACTCCCCCTGATTTACCAGCCTTACAGGGGTGATAATAAACCGTGAGACGACCGTCGGTAGGTGTATGAGCGATACCAATTGGTGGTTTCTCGACCTCGCACTCCTCGTTGCAGTTACTGGGGCTATTGCCCTCGGCTTATTCAGCGGTATTTCGGGCGCTATTCGGGTTTTGTTAGCGATGCCGCTCGTTCTCTTATTTCCCGGATATGCCCTCGTCGCCGCTCTCTTTCCCGGTAACGCGAGTGAAGAACAGCGATCGTTCGATCAAGAACAAACCGGGTTTGATAGATCAGTACTGCTAAGCGGCGGTATTGGACCAACAGAACGCTTTATACTGTCGGTCGCATTTAGTGTTGCACTCGTTCCCGGAGTTGCCCTACTTACGACCGTAACCCCATGGGGTGTGACTGCCGAACCAGTACTTTTCGGGGTTTCAGTATTGACGATCTCCCTCGCCCTCGTCGGAATCCTTTCCCGATATCGTCTCTCGCCATCCGATCGATTCGAACCAACTCGCGTAATCGTCCCACCGTTCATCAGGGAGGATCAATCGACTCCGTACAAACGAACAAACACGCGGCCGTATAATATCGCGATCGCGGTCGGTCTTGTCCTGTTGGTTGCCAGTGCTGGGTTCGCTGTTGCTAACCCGGTACAACCGGACGGATTCACCGAATTCTCCGTCGAAACATCGGAACTCGACGGAGAGACGGAAACGATGTACGAGTCGACGTTCTCCGCAGGCGAGTCACAAACGGTGCCAATTTCGATTACGAATCAGGAAAACAGCGACCGGACGTACACTGCCGTTGCACTTATCCAACAGGTCGAATATGGTGAAGACGGCGAGGTAACGGTCGAATCGGAGGAAGAACTCGCCAGCGAAACAGTGAGCGTTTCCGACGGTGAAACACAGGATCATGCCCTGGAAATAACGCCGACGGCAGATGGTGAACAACATCAATTGGTATTATTACTGTACGAAGGTGACCCGCCGTCCGATCTAACAGCCGATACCGCCGATGAAGCGCTCCACCTTCCGATCGAACTCGAGTAATCGCAGGCCGTTCCGTTCTCTCGTATCGCCCCTATCTAATACTATCAGACAGAACTAGTGAAGATCGGTCGCTCCGTTGGGGCCGTCGCCGGTGGAGACGGCCGCGAATTCGCGACCGACTTCGTATTGACTTCTGTCCGACAGTATAAATCCCGATCCAAGTCCTCGAACGAGACTCAACGAGTCGACTTCTTATCAACGTGTTAGATGAACTGGATAACCATAACACATGGATAATCTGGCTCAGAGCAGTCTTTGGCCATTGTCTCACTCATACGTGGGAACGATAGCGGCCGAGTTTTCCGCTGGAAGCAGTCCGCGTCCGACTCGAGAGGGTGTGAGCTATCCACCTGTTAAACCCGAGTACTACCGCCTGATTCGATTCATTGTACTGACGTACCGAGCTCTCACCAGACAACCCGTGGGCACGTCGGAAACGACTCCCAACAATCCGGACGACACTCCCTGTCCCAAAACGGTAGAACGGAGTACTACCACAGGATATTCCCAGCCGAATGTGAAACTGATTGAAACCGCTATATCCTCGGAGATGGCTGTGAGCGAGGAGATTCCCAGCCGTATGGAATTCCCGGTTTATACTCACTACGCAGCGTTCGTGTGATGGATCCCCGAGACGAGGCGGACCATTCCCTTCTTGAGTCATCAAATCCGTTCAAGCGCGGGCTAAACGGCTCACTGCGGTAGTGAATAACCTGCACACGATGTCGGTGAGAACCACTTTCGTTTCGGGGATCCGTACCGGAGTTCGCACATCACCATCGAACGCTGTCAGAGCGGCCGCTGAAACTCGTTTCCGGATCGATACGAGGTGGGCGGATGCGCCTCTCGTGAAAACAGATGAAAACGTTACAACGGCAAACGTCCGCCAGCCGTCGGGCTGGTTCGTTACGCTGAATCAGTTTGTACCGTCGTGTTCGAAAACGTCACGCCGCGCTCAGTTAGTTACCGGCGAGGCCGTACAGAACGTCACTTCGCCGTTCGTGTACACGGCACCCTGATCCGGTCGACAGAGTTGCTCCTGTGAGATAGATTTAGTCCGCTGTTCGCCATCAGAGTTTTCGAAGTAAGTGGCGTCGGTCGACTGCGCCGATCGATAGACGGTATAGTTATGATCTGCTGCCCCATCGTCGGGAATCGTCGCATCCGTCGATGACGGATACGCGCCGGTTCGACTTATCACCGTGTGATACGGATGATCCGTGTGGAGCTGTTGTTCCGGGAGAATCTCGTTGCCAGTTGGGGAACCGGTGTGATCACCGATCGCCTCGACCGCAGCGAGTTCCGCCTCGTCGTACGCGAGGCGTTCGTGTTGGTCCGAGAAGACCGGATTTTCCGCGTTGCTTTGGACGGCGACTATCATCGCTCCTGGATAGACGAGCGTGAACACTAACAGAACGCAGATCACGATTTCGGGCGAGAGGTTCCGTTTGAACGAGCGGAGGCCGATGGCACCGAGAACCGCCATCGGGGCGAACAGGAACGCGAACCATCTGGTCGGAATGAAGTTTCGGATGCCGAACATCGGGAGAACGAGGACGAATACGAGCATGATCGCCGCAGCGAACAACAGCGTAAAGACGGATTGTTCGGCGCGACGCCTGTGGACGACGTACAGACAGCCTGCAAACGTTACTCCGAGCAGGAGGAGGAATCCAAGCGCATCCAAATAAGGCACAGCCTGCTCGAGCAGCGTCGGAGCCGCTTGTTCGGCGCCGGCTTCAGCGTCGTCGGACGATCCGCTCGCGATGTTGAGAAGGCCGGCGCTCTCCTCTAACGTGTCGGTGAAGAACAGTAACACCGTCGCCAGGAACGAATTCTCACCGTACGGTGTGAGCGACCAGATGAAGATAGTCAGGCCGAAATTGAAGACGACGAGACCGAACAGGTTGACCGGTTTCTTCGATCGAAAGACGCTCGTGTCGAGTCTGCTCAGTCCCAGCGGTCCGATCACGAAGATAATCTGTGCGACGAACGCCGCCAGCAACAGGACGAGCATGATGAACGTCGAAACCTGGTGGGTGAGGATTATCGCGATACCGAAGAGGATCAGGAGTGAGAAATCGCGAATCGTGTACTCGACTCGCATCACCCTGATCAGCGCGTACAACATCCCGAGGAAGAATACCAGTCCGAGACTCGTCGGAATGAGGTGCAGTCCCCACATGGTTACGTGACTGGCGAACGCGAACAGCGCGGTCGCCAACGTCGCCCATCGGTCCGAAACGAGGAGATTCGCCGTCGCGTAGATGAGGAGTATCGAGAGCGGCATGACGATCCCCATCGAGAGATACAACGCCGTTCGAAGAGAGACGTCGTAAATGAGCGAACTCGCCACAACTAACAGGTGATAGAACGGGGACCCGTAGTGCTTATCGTGGGATATCGCTCCCAGCATCTCGGCGTCGTAGATCGCTTCCACGAACTCCATGTGGGTCCAGATATCGACGCCGATGTACCCCTGTGTCGCGTACAACGCGGTAAACCGGAAGACCAGTGCAAACAGAACGATCTGGGTTAACACGACGCCGCGGTGAAAATCGCGATCATCGGTAAAGAGGATCTGACAGAGAATCACCGTCCCGAGCAGACTCGAGAGGCCGAAGAACAGGACCGTTCGTTCCTCTTGGAAAACGGTCAGAAAGACCAGCGCTGAGAGGCCGACCAGAACGACGGACGGAAGCGCCATCGCAACGCTCGACGGGAGCGCAGGCATCTCGTTTAGATCGTCCTGTTGGTATAACGAGACGAGGTACAGAACGCAGGCGAGACCGAGGATAATCGGCACCGTTTCGAGGTAGATCTGGGAAACGAACAATTGGAGCGGCAACAACGCCAGCGCGATCAACAGTCCGGCGATTGCGGCGACCGTATCGAGTCGAAGGGGTCTGAGCTCGGAGAGCGATTTATACTCCACGCACGACACCCCTCCGAGACGGTGTAGATTCGTCCGTTTGGACTAGGCGTCCGTAAAGGGAGACGAGCATCTCTCCCATCGACTCGAGGCTGAGCCCGTCGATCACTTCGCGTCCGTCGGAGCGACCTCGCTTTCGGGCGATAGTCCTGAGAGCGCCGACCAGCTCGTCGTCGTTGTCGCTGACGAAACAGTTCGAAACGCCGTCGACGGTCTCACGAACGAATCCGACATCGGTCGACACGACCGGAAGGTTACATGCGGATGCCTCTTTGACAACCATCGGGCCACTTTCGCGCTTTGACGTGACCAACAGCGCATCGCTTGCGTTCATATAGTACGGCATCTCGTCGTGGCTGACGCCGCTTATCGCCCGCAACTGGAGATCGGTTTCCGTTCGCTCGGCGAGCTTTTTAGCTCGGGAGAAGTCTTTGACCGATCGCTCCGTATCGTAAGGAAACAGTACGATCGGTTTCTCGGTCTCCCACCCGATGCGGTTTCTCGCTTTTATCTGTGAAATCGGTCTGAACAAGTCCGTATCCACGCCGAACGGGATCAGTTCGTGCGGCGTCTCGAGGCGCTTTCCCATCGCTCGACTCGGGGCGATAACGGCGTTCGATCGCCTGGCACCGTGTCGACTGATCGATCGGAGCCATCCCTGGTCGCTCATCAGATCGGTTCCCCACAGCGTCAACACGACGGGCCGCGTCGGCTGTGCGAGCGCGAACGGAACGGTAAGCCCGTAGTTCGCGTGAACCAGATCGAAGTCCGTCGATCGAACGGCTGAAAGGATTTTCGGGTAGTATCGAACGTAGTCGAGCGGCGTTCGACCCGAACTCCCGTCGTATTCGCCCGGAACGCCGAGGACCGTACACTCGATACCGCGGTCCTCGAGGACCGATACCTGCTGCTCGAAAAACGGTCGCGGAGACGTGACCAACTGTAGTACCTTCATTGTGCTATTCAGGGTGTGTTGCAACTGCGGACCGATCCGGCTCGATCGTGCCCGCTTTCGATTCGATGATATCCACGATGAGTTCCGTTACGTCGATGCGTTCGGAGAGGAGCCGCTCCCGACGCCGCTCCCACGTTTCGACGCTGTCGTCCGCCGACTCGACGATCGAAACGGCCTTTTCGAGGGCTTTCTCGTGGCGATCCGCCTCGTTGAAGCCGAACAATAACTCGTACTCCTCCTCGAGTTCGGTCGTGTATCCGAGCGGTTGGGAATTGACGTAAACTGACGGCGTCCCGAGTACCGCAGCTTCCGCTGCCGTCGTTGCCCCCTCGCCGACAACGATATCCGCGAACGCGAGGAGATCGTGCATCCGTTCGGGAGCCGCCGTGAACTCGTAGGATTTCAGATCGGCCGGTGGGTCGCCTTCCGCGGTGAGCAACACCTCCGCACCAGCGTTCTCGAGCCGGTCGACGACCTCGTGTGGGTCGTCGAATCCCCCCTGTCCAACGTCGTGGGAGGCTTCCCAACTACTCAGTCTGACGACGGCGAAGGTGTCGTCCCGTTCGACTCCGACGCTTTCGAGGACGGTCGGATCGGGGTCGAACCGGTTGGGGTGGAGATACGCCAGTTCGTGATAGCCGGGATAGGTTACCTGTTTGGGACCGATCTCTCCGTTGTAACACGCCGGAGTACAGATCACGTCGGCGAAGGGATAGCCGAGCTTTTGAATGAGGGCCGCGTGCTCGGTGTCGTAGAAAACGATGCTTTGGCACCGAAGGGCCGTCCCGACGTGCGCCGCAGCGACCCCGCCGATCGCGGTGATGACGTCGGGACCGATCCGTTGTGCTCGGCGTAACAATCGAGCCTCGTACGTCGCTTGGACGGTCGCAAGCGATAGCATCGAATCGGAGTCCGCTGCCAGAAGCTCGTACTCGATTCCGTAGGCATCGAGTAGCGCAACTGCGACCCCGCTCTCTCGAGCGAAGACGTGAACGTCGTGTCCCCGGGAATCCAGTTCCGCGATGGCGTTGCGAAAGAAGTGAACGTGGCCCGGATGCTGTATTGTAACGATGATATCCATTAGTGTTCCCCCTCGTCGTCGAATCGTCTCGCTTGTTTCGTATTCCCCATCCCGCATCCGTCAGTCGAGTCGATCAACGGCGTTGCGTTGGTCATCATAACTTCCGATAGACGAATCCTGCATCCGCCGCGTCAGCCTCCTCGAGCGCTCCCATCACATCCACCAAGGCAGGGTCCTCCGCGACATCGGTTGCAACCGCGGAGAGATCAATGTGTTCGAACTCCGCGTGTGGCGTCGCGAGCAAGATTGCATCGAACCCGTCAAACGACAGGGTATCCTGTACGTCGATACCGAACGACTCTCGGACGGCGTCGTTGTCGGCAAACGGATCGTATCCCTCGATATCGATGTCGTACTCCTGGAGGGCCTCGATAACATCGGCGACTTTCGAACTTCGGATGTCACCGACGCCCGGCTTGTACGCCAACCCGAGCACCAGGACCCGACTCGTACTGAGCGCCTTTTCGCAATCGTTGAGCGCTTTGATCGTCAGGTCGGCAACGTGGTTCGGAACAGATTCGTTGACTTTTCGGCTCGTTTCCATTAGTTCCGGAACGAACCCTTCCTGAGTCGATCGATACGTGAAGAAGTACGGATCGACCGGGATACAGTGACCCCCCACCAGCCCCGGTCGGTATCCGTGGAAGTTCCACTTCGTACTCGCGGCATCGAGGACCTCCTGCGTATCGACGTTCATGTGATCGAACGCGATCGAGAGTTCGTTGACGAAGGCGATATTGAGATCTCGCTGCGTGTTTTCGACGACCTTTGACGCCTCGGCGACTTCGATCGAGGGGGCGCGGTGAACGCCCGCGTCCACGATGGACTCGTACAGAGTTGCGACGTCTTCGAGGACCGCATCAGTCTGACCGCTGACAACCTTGATGACGTCTGCAAGACCGTGTTCCGCGTCACCGGGGGTTGCACGTTCGGGTGAGTAGCCGACGAAAAAGTCTTCACCGGCGGTCAGCCCGGATGCGCTTTCCAGGGCCGGAATGAGCACCTCGCGGGTCGAGCCGGGATAAACGGTCGACTCCAAAATAACCGTCGTGCCGGCGTCCATCTTCGAACCGACCGTCGTCGCCGCGCTCTCGACGTAACTCAGGTCCGGCCGATCGTCGTCTCGAACCGGCGTCGGTACTGCGATGATGACGTATTCTGCCTGTGTTAGAGCCGTCGCATCGGTCGTGTAGGAGAGTTCGTCCTGTTGAACTGCCTCGTCCGTCAGATCTCCGGTCGTATCCGTCCCCGCTTGCAACGTTTCGACGGTCGAATCGTCGACGTCGTACCCGATTACGGGATACGAAGATTCTGCAAAACCGACCGCGAGCGGAAGCCCCACGTAGCCGAGGCCAACCACACAGACAGTCGGTTTGTCGACGGACTGTCCGTGCTCGAGCGAAACGGCGTCCTGTCCTGAATTGACTGGCCGATGGCTGCTTTCTTGCTCGTCAGTTCGGTCCTCGGTATCGCTAATTGTTGGGGTCATAGGTAGTATATCGTTCTGGCCCATCACACGCTGGCGTGTGACGGAACCGCGCAGATGGCGATTCCGTGTTCGTGGAACCGGCTTCATACTCGACAAGCAGGTTTGATCGGTTTACTATACCGCAGATAAACAGTTGTGACACCGTCACGTGTGTTCGAACCCATCGGAACAGGCATCAATACCGGAAATACGGCGTAAACAGCGATTTTTATCGGCTCGAGAGTTAGCGGCCTGTTAAACGCAACTGTATAAACCCATAATGAAGGTACTATAGAGCGGCTACATAGTACGATCAGCGCGGCGTCGGAGTAACGCACTCGCCCGCGCTCCGATCACCCAAATGGCGAAACTATGGTGCCCAGTTCACAGTCCGATAACGACGTTTTCCAAGCCGCAGTGACTAGTATTGACTCCGCCGAAACGGTTCCGGATTCGATTTCACAATTCGGCGGATTTCCGGACGTACCGACAGTTCACGTCCCGGAGATAATCGAAATTTCGGCGGGCCCTCCCGTGTTGATCCAGATGATTCGTACGGTTTCAGATCTGGAGGCCGCCCTGATCGTGATTCTCTTTCTCATGATTACGACGCTCGTTGGGATACGGGTCACGGAAGCGATGTCAGACCGTGAACTATCGGTCCCGACACAGGCGTTGGCCGACGACGAAGAGTCTGAATCCGTCCCGCAAAACGACACGACTTCGAGGGAGCAACCGCCCGCCTACGATAGCGTCGTCTCAGCTGAGACCCCACCCGAACTGTTGAGCGATGAAGGACAGGTCGTTCGATTACTCGTCGAAAACCACGGTCGAATTCGCCAACACCAGATCGCAGAAGAAACCGGTTGGTCGAAATCGAAAGTCAGCCGAACGCTCTCGAAGATGCACGATAGTGGAACAATCGAGAAGACGTCGCTCGGACGCGAGAACGTCATCACGCTCGCGAGAGACGAGATCAACGAAAACAATCAGTCGGACTCGGACAACGTCGGTAACCCGGTCGCCTAAATTCGTCGAAACAGTCTCCATGGGTGGTCGGTAGTCTCACCACGTGCCGATTCCGTCTCCTCGCCGCGATACGATCGGCGGTATCGACGCTGCCGATACTGGGCCGTCGGACTATTTGCTTGCACGTTACCGTCCGTCGGTTTACCGGGAACCGATCGCCGTTCGTTGAACGACGTTCGGGGACGATTCGTCTCCGACATGCCGTTCGAAACCTGTTCGTACGAGGTCCAGACAACGTGTTTGACGACCGTTTCTCCACTATCGGTTGAGCCGGCCGAGACTATCTGCTCAACAACAGCCATCGAGGGTCGCTTGTGGATCGCGATTAGCGCTTTGATAACGCCAACGAGAAGCCCTGTATCCTACATATCGACGTGGCGCAACTATTTTCCGAACGATGACCGATTGTCTGACGTTCTCCCTGACTAAAATTGAACAAATCAACCGACACCGTCGGACAATCTCTCTGTTAATTATTATTTTCGTGGAATTTGGACAGAAAGATCTTCTTATACACTCAATAGGTAGTAGCTTATCCCTGCTATAGTAATGCCCCCTAAAAGACTAGACGCTAGTAGATACCTGAGCCGTCCCTCGACGGACGCCATATACGGGTATGAGATAACGATGATACGAAATACCAGAATATCTGAAGCTACTCTTTCGAATCGAGCTTTCAGTACCGCCGTAGCCAACGGGCCCGTTTTCAAAGACCGGACAGTTACGGACGGAACACTGGAATCGACTTGGCGGTCGACGATACGACATGTATCGACCACTGAGGTGTGTCGCTAATGTGTGGGATTATTGCACGGATCGGTCACGGAGATGCAGCAGAAACGCTACTTTCGGGCCTCGAAAACCTCGAGTATCGTGGCTACGACTCTGCGGGTATCGCGGTCCAGAACGGCTCAGGTGTCAAAGTACACAAGTGCTCCGGGGAAGTGTCCGAACTCAAGTCACAGCTCGAAGCCCGTCCGAACGGAAACATGGGAATCGGCCACACACGCTGGAGTACTCACGGACCGCCGACCGACGAGAACGCACACCCCCACACCGATACCGTCGGGGACGTGGCCGTCGTCCACAACGGCGTTATCGACAACTACGACGAACTCAAGTCCGATCTCCGATCGAAGGGCCACGAATTCGAGAGCGACACGGACACGGAAGTGATCCCTCACCTGATCGACGAGTACCGGGACGAAACGGGCGACACCGAAGCGGCCGTTCGAAAGGCCGTCTCGACCCTGAAGGGAAGCTACGCGATCGCCGCGATCGTCGACGGGGAAGAAGCAGTGTACGCCGCTCGAAAGGGCTCGCCGCTCGTCCTCGGTCTCGACGATGACGAATGGTTCCTCGCGAGCGACGTTCCAGCCTTCCTGGATTTCACCGACGAGGTCATCTACCTCGAGGAAGGCGACCTTGTCGTGCTCGAACCGGACTCGTACCAGATCACGGATCTCGAAGGGGAGCCGGTCAGTCGCTCGACCGATACCGTCGAATGGGACCCCGAGGACGCGGGGAAAGGCGAGTTTGATCACTACATGCTCAAAGAGATATTTAATCAGCCGACCTCGCTCTCGAACACGATCGAAGGCCGTGCCGAGGACGGCGAAGTCGCTTTCGAAGACCTGCCTGCGGATTCGTTCGACGAGATCGACGCCGTCCAGTTCGTCGCCTGTGGGACATCCTATCACGCCGCAATGTACGGCGGCCAATTGCTTCGTTCGGCCGGAGTTCGTACCGAAGTTCTTCGCGCGAGTGAGTACGAATCGACGACCGGACCCGTCGACGAGAACACGCTGGTCGTCGCAGTCACGCAGAGCGGTGAAACCGCCGACACCTTAGAAGCCGTCCGCGAAGCAACCAGTCGCGGTGCTCGCTCCCTCGCGGTCACCAATGTCGTCGGCTCGACCGCCGCTCGGACCGCCGACGACGCCGTGTACATTCGGGCCGGCCCGGAAGTCGGCGTCGCGGCGACCAAAACGTTCTCGTCTCAGGCAGTCACGCTCGCGTTGCTCACCCAGCGTCTCGCCGCCGATATTTCCGGCGCCGAGCCGGCAGCAGATAAAGAACGAATGCTCGAGTCGCTTCATGACTTGCCCGAACACGTCGAGCAGCTGCTCGAATCGAGCCGAGCGCAGACTGTCGCAAGAGAGTGGCTGGACAGCAAGTCGTACTTTTTCATCGGCCACGGACTGAGTCACTCGGTCGCACTCGAGGGCGCGTTGAAGTTCAAAGAGATCACCTACGAGCACGCCGAAGGGTTTGCCTCCGGGCAACTCAAGCACGGTCCCCTCGCCTTGGTAACCGACGAAACGCCGATCTTTGCCGTTTACTCGGGCGGCGGAGACGAGAAGACGAAAACGAACGCGATCGAAGCCCGATCTCGAGGCGCACCGATCGTCGCAGTCGGCCCCGACGATCATTCGCTCGTCGACGTGGCCGACACGCACCTGTCAGTTCCGGATACCCATCCCGTCTGGGCAGGTCTGCTCGCGAACGTTCAGCTCCAGCTCGTCTCCTACCACGCGGCGAAACTGCTCGACCGACCGATCGACAAACCTCGAAACCTCGCAAAGAGCGTCACGGTCGAATGACGCACTTTCGGTTCCGCTGAGTGATCGACTTCGAAGTGCCATGTTCTCGAACTGATATCAGCGTTTCTCAGCTACGGCTGTCCTCGAGCAACGTGCTCGACGATTCCCTGAAATTGGGGATTCGGCCTACAAGCACCACAATACGCTTCGAATAGTGGTTTCTGTCGTCTCGAGCCCTTCGAGACGGAGTCACAAGGTTGCGAAGAGCCACGCCGATATCATCGGTCTGCGGATAACTGTTACCGATCACACCCGCTGAACTCACGTCGCGATCAGTCTGCTACAGGTTAGCGTCTACGACAACCAGCGAGACTCGAAAGAAGTCGATTCCGACACGAAGCGTATCGTCGAACAACACGCCCGTTCAGTTCGCACACGTGAATTTACGATGCCGTGCGGATCGACGTCGGCGCGACGCGAGCCTGACCCGACGGTGATTAGCGCCTCTTCCGTCGAAACAGGCACAAAACCTCGCCGTCGGCGGGTGACGCCCGACTGCTTGAGGGAGCTTCGGCCCCTCTCCGTTCACGGCACAGAGAATGTCAAAGAAGACATTACTGACGCTTATTACTTCCGCAGAAATCAGTGGGTGGAACCGTAAATAGGATTGGACGGGGAGAGGAAATCTATCCGATCAGCGAGGAACGGCGATAGTGTGTGGAAAACTGCGGCCAGGCCGATCAACGGCTGGCCAAACGCAAACCACCGTCACGCCGGTTACTCCGGTTCGAGTTCGAGCGTGATCTCTTCGTCGTCGCCGTCTATCTCGACCGCTTGTTCGACTTCTTCGTAACCGTCCGCCTCGGCTGTAACGATATATTCCCCGTTTTCGCGTTCGAATTCGGCTTCGCCGTCGTCATCGACGTCCTGATTTTCGCCACTGAACGCACCGAAGAAGTCGTCGTTGGCAACTTCGACCGTTGCATTGTCGAGCGAATCGCCATCGTCGTCCTCGACGACAGTCGTCAGGGTGTGTGGCCCTGCTTCTTCATCCTCATCGTCGTCCTCCGCCTCGAGTTCGATCGTTATCGATTCGTCGTCACCGTCGATTTCGATTTCTTCGTCCGCTTCCCCGTACTCGTCTGCGGAGGCAGTGATGGTGTACTCTCCGTTCTCGATGCTGAACGCCGCTTCGCCATCGTCGTCGGTCGTCGTCTCCGCGGTAACGCCGGGCCCGCCGTCGACCTCAACAATGGCGTCTTCGATTCCGTCTCCGTCATCGTCTTCGACCGTGGTCGTCAGCGTCTGTTCTTCGTCTTCGCTCTCGTTGGCTTCGTCTTGGCTATCGGATTCGTCCTCGTCATCGGATTCGTCAGCGTCGTCCTCACTATCGTCCTCATCTGATTCGCCATCGCCGTCGTCCTCATCACCCCCGTCGTCCGCTTGTTCGACCTCCGTATCGTCTCCGTCACTCTCGTCGCCGTCAGCTTCATCGTCATCTGCCGGCGGAGAGTCACCAAACCGGTCACTGACCGAATCGATCGCACTGTTGACCGATACGCCGCTGGCAGCGAATACGAGCCCTGTCAGCAACAGGAGGACACCGACGACTGTCAACAGAATTTGAATACTACTCTGGATCGAACGGGTATTTGAACCCTGTTGTCGAGCGTTAGGAGACATAACTCTCGGTGGCGATTACCGACTCAGACGGTTTCCCGTCCGTGAACTCCCGCCCCAATTCATTTCGAACGCAAGGCAACCTGAGAGTGCCGATGGAACCGCCCGTCGCCATCTGTTTTCCAGCCACTGGTCTGAGACTGAGTGTCGAAACTTCGACCGAACCCCCGGTTCGATCGGCGATGGCGTAGATGGATGCATTACGAATATGGTTTCTCCTCTGGGCGGTTCACTATACTGAATATAAGACCGTTCCAAACGGACAACAGAATCTAATCCCGGCGGATATTGCCAATAGAAATATCAACAATGGCCATTTCAGGGCTCTGTTTCCGTCATTTCACGACTTTGCAAGACACCGTTGTGAAGAGAATTAAGTGATGAGCAAACGAGCATGTTAATTCCAATAGTTGCAGCTGTCCGGCAGTGAAGTATCGTCTCCCTCGTTCTGAAACCTCGTTGGGCGTTTAACAGGTTCATATTATCGGTGATAGATGGACTTCGTTCAACTATGAGTGACTATACGCTTGCTTTCAAACCCGCAATTGGTCTGTACGGGCAACACGACCCTAGCGCAGTCCTCTTCGAAGACGAGACACCCGTGTTCGGTGTCGAAGAGGAACGTCTTACTCGACAAAAACACGCCCCCAACACCTTTCCGACGAACGCGATCAATGCCTGTCTGCGTTACCGCCAGCTCGATCTCAGCGACCTTGAGTCAATCCTCCTTCCGTACGATCCCAGTCTTCGATCTCACATCCGATCTCACTACTTCGGCGATGCGATTCGTGCACCGGGAATAACGAGAAAGATTTCCGCGCTCGAAGAAGCCGTCGTCACCGAGTTTCAGAGTCAATTGTTCCCGACCAGAAAGATCGAATCCCGGCTCGAAGAAATCGGCACGCCCGTCCCACCGATCGAACGACTCTCACACCACCGATGTCACGCAGCAAGCGCATTTCACCCATCAGGATTCGACGAGTCACTCGTCCTGACAATCGATGCGAAAGGTGAGTATGACTCAACTGTCGTCTGGCGGGGCGGTCAAGGGGGTCTAGAACGCGTCAAGACCTACGAACATCCGAACAGCCTCGGACTATTCTTTGCGATCATTACGGAGTATCTCGGCTATCGAATGTTCAACGGCGAAGGAAAGGTGATGGGATTGGCTCCCTACGGGAGTGAGAACCCACAGATCGAACACACGTTACGAACCCTGATCGACGTCGAAGAATCATACGACGTCACCGAACTCACGAAGCGATGGGGAACTGGCCACGGCGTGGAACTCCTAGAGGAAGTCTTCGACCGACCGCGAAAAGCGGAGCCGGAATCGTTCAACCAGTGGGAGAAAGACCTCGCCTACACCGCACAGAAACTGCTCGAGGAGATCGTTCTCGAGATCGTACAGACGCACACGAAAACCGTCGGCTCGAACAATCTCGCACTCGCCGGCGGTGTCGCCCTCAACTGCAAACTCAACAAGCGTATTCGGGAAGCAGAAAGCGTCGATAACGTGTTCGTCCAGCCGGTCGCAAACGATGCGGGACTCGCGCTCGGGGCTGGATGGGTTGGCCAATCACCAGCTACCGTCGACCAGCTATCTACGGTGTACCTCGGCCCCCAGTACGACTCCGACGAAATCGAATCACAGCTCCGGACCACCAAGATCGACTACAGCGAACCGGACAACCTCGAGCGGTACGTCGCCGAACGACTCGCCGACGGTGCGCTGGTCGGATGGTTCCAGGGACGAATGGAAATGGGTCCGCGAGCGCTGGGTTCCCGAAGCATTCTCGCAGACCCTCGAACTATCGATTCGCGCGACCAGGTTAATCGGTTCGTCAAGCACCGTGAGGAATGGCGACCCTTTGCACCCTCTTTACTCGAAGAAGCGGCTGAGGAGTATCTCATCGACGGGCAGCCGTCTCCGTTCATGATCGAAGCGTTCGACATTAAGCCCGAGAAAGAAGACGAGTTGGGTGCCGTCGTTCATCCCTCGGATAGTTCGACCCGACCACAGACCGTTCGAGCGGATCAACACGAACGGTATTACAATCTGATCGAAGCATTCGGTGATATCACGGGTGTTCCAGTCCTCCTGAACACGTCGTTCAACGACAACGGCGAACCGATAGTCAACACGCCGATCGAAGCGGTCAAAGATTTCTACGGGATGGGACTCGACCTCCTCGTGCTCGAGGATTACATCGTCGAAAAAACGTCCACGCAATCGCACCAATCACAGCATCTGGCTGAACCAGCCAGATCCCGGTCAGAAAACTACAGTTCGGGGCACGAACAGACGACACCATTACAGAACTGATGACAAGCGTCCCGTAGTGACCTCCGCCTCGCCGTAAGCGGAGAGAGCTTCGCGCTCTCGTCATCAAGCGTAACCGACGTTTCGCGGACAGCGAGGGATCTCCGATCCCTCGAGCAGTCGGCGTAAAGCGCCGGCGACCTCGCGGAACTTCGTTCCGCTCCTCGCAAAATCTCTGATTTTCGAACGACATTGGGTAGCATCCAGTACGGTCACCGGTCACGTGAGCATATCGTGCAGCGATTCACGCCCGGTCGTCAGACTACGTCTGACGGGCAATCAGAAATCTCCGATTTCTGATGACGGCGTGAACGCTGGGATTCTCTTGCCGAAGAAGATGCGAATTACTGATCAGGAGTCGGATGAGAGACGTTGATACCCCCTCGAAACGGATATCTTCGGTCGAAGCGTAGTATCTGCATGAGGATTTCTTCACGGGCCAGTTCGAAACGAACTCCGTCATGGAGGCGGCAGTTGGCAACCGCTATTCTAGTACTTGCCGCGTTCGGGGCACTCTATGCCTTCATTGCGGCAGTTTCATCCGTCTTGACCGCAGGACCCGAAACGTTCGTCGTCGAAAGTTGGCGCCTATTCGGCTTTCTCGTGTTCGCCGGATTGTTCCTCCTACTAGCCTATCGCCCCAATCAGTATCCGGGCGTCTGGGAACTGGTTATTTTTCACAAAGCTGCGATCGCAATATTTCTCGTCGTCGCCGGAAGCGATGCCGTCGACGGGACGGCGACCGCCGTCACCGACGGCGTACTCGCGATCGGGCTCATCGTCGCCTATCTGCTCGTCGAGGGGTATCGAAACTGGGACGTTCCGAAATCTAGCTCCTGAGCGGAGCGTCTGATGCGAACGTGGACCAGAGCCGAAGACGGCACGCTCTGCGAGATCATACCCAGAGTGTCGTGTCCCCATCGTGCCCAATCGAACCCGAAACGGGTGCCTCGAGAGCGAAACCAAGCAGTTGGGTGAGTGCCACTATCCGTCAGGTACTGCCATTCTGTGCACTACCGTCGTTCACAATATTGGTCGCAATAGAAGTGCTCCGACTGGGATTCGAACCCGATGCAAATTCTCGCTTCACTCGGATTTCCGCAATTCGAACTCAGGGTCGCATTTACGACTCACCGTTTGTTCGTCGTAAAATGCTCCGACTGGGATTCGAACCCAGGTCATTGCCGTGAGAGGGCAATATGATTGGCCGGACTACACCATCGGAGCGCGTACATATTCCTACTGCCGACTGTTGTTTAAGCATTCCGTTTCGATACAGGAGTGGCGTCCAGTACCACGCGTCAAGCTTTGTCTATTCGTCGAACGGCGACTTCGTCGCCTCCGGCTCGTGCCCCTCGAGACTGATGATGTTCTCTCGGCCGACGCGAAGTTTGCTGATAGTTCCACTGTCTTCCATCTCCGACAGGAGCATGCTTACCTTCGATTTCGACCAGCCGGTTTCGTCGACGATCTGGACCTGTTTCATTCGACCACCGTTTTCCTCGATAAGGTTCACGACGCGGTCCTCGTCGGTGAGAAGTTCCGTTTCCTGAAGCCCCTCTGTAGGCTCCGTACTATTCACACTTGCAGCCGCCTCTGTCGGCCGTGGTTCTTCCTCGACAGTCGATCCCCTCGATCCGTCGGCCGTATCCCGGTATCGGACGAACGTCCCGGCACCGATCAGCACGACGATAATGACAATGATAGCAAAAAGCGGACTGACAGTTCCGTTCTCGAGCGTCTCGAACGAACTCAAGAATCCGCCTTCATTGGATTTCTCCGTATTGTCGAGAACGATGCGCGGTTCACCGGGGATAAACTCTATCTCCCCGGACCAGGTGACCTTGTTCGCATTCTCGAGTGACTCCCGGTTATATCGACCGTCTTCCTGAACTGATTGGAACTCGAGGGCATCGTCGGTACTAACGGTCAGTCGTTGATCCTCCAGAAGGACCCATTCATCGAATACGTCACCGGCTCGCACGGTTCCATCATCGTCGATAGCCGCAAACCCTTCCCAGACGAACGACATTTCGACGACGCCTGTGTTGTTTCCGGTCTGGCTGATTCCTTCCTGGTCGACGTAGGCTTCGCGCTCGAAGTTCGTTGCCGCTCCCTCTCGGCCGGAGCTTTCGACGCCGGATTCGGTCAGGTTCTCCGCCTGGTACTGGAACCCGTCGTAGAGATCGGTGTTTTCAGACTCGAACTCCTCGGCCCATTCTTCGAACTCCTCTCGCTCGTCGTCTTCGAGGGCGCGTTCGTACTTGAACGTCCAGGTTGCGCTGCCGTTCTCGTGGATCGTTATCTCGAAGGCAGTATCATCGAATTCTTGGCTCGTTCCAACGGAATCAGTACCCGGCTCGACGCTCTGTTCGGTCGCCGCGTGATCGGCCTCTGGATTGGCCGTGGCCGCCGTCGTACTGCTTACCAACAGCGCACCACTGCCACTCAGAGTACCTATCACGACAAAGAGGACAAGGAGTCCTACCAAGGGCGACCGAGTCATTCGTCTATTACTTCGTGCCAGTGCTAAAAATCCTTGTGAATAGCAGTCTGTGTACACTCATAGTATCCTATTCATCTGCTTCGAATTCAACTCGAGTCAGTTGGAACGTGCTCAAAAACGCTACTGCTTGCCGAGAAAACCGACTCAGTCGGGAACGTCCATCCATCTAATCGAGTCAGCATTCAATGAGCAGATCAAGTAACCGATGTCGACATACACAACATGGACCAACACGTATTCCCGGTATGGTCGAAAACCTCGCCGAAGGCGTCCATGCATTCACGAGCAACGTGTTCCTAGTGACGGGCGAACGAACGGTCGTGGTCGATACCGGTGCAAATTTCGATGCGGTCTCCGAAATCGAATCACGCGTCGACGATCTCGACGCCGTTATCCTCACGCACACCCACAAAGACCACGTCGGGAATCTCGAGGCGATCAAAGACGCCTTCGACGTCGACGCGTGGGGATTCGATTCATCAATCGACGGTGTCGATCACGATATCGTCGACGAAGAGATCGTGACGCTCGGTGACCACGAGTACGTCGCGATGCACACCCCGGGCCACAAAAACGACCACCTCTGTTTCTACGCTCAAGAGCCTGGGATCCTTTTCGCGGGGGATCTCATCTTCCAGAAAGGAAGCTACGGACGGACCGATTTGCCGGAAGGGGATCACGGAAAGTTAGTGCTGAGCATCCACGACGTTTTCGACCGCATCGACGAGGATCTTCAGGCCATGCACACGGGCCACGGTCCGAGCGTCACCGAACGACCGTACAAACACGTCGAACTCACGGCGGGTATCGTCCTCGACGAAGCGGAGTGAGTCCCCTTACGGACGATATCCGGCCGTCTCGAGAAGTCGGTTGTAGGCCCGCTCGTATGCAGTAGCAACCGCTTTTGGATCCTGGCGTTGCACTTCCGGCAGCGGGGATAAGGGCACACGAGCGACGGGATCGATCGATCGGATCACGTCGGGAACGCGTTTCTCGAGCGTTCCCTCTCCCGGACTCGAACTGGCGACTGTACAGGCACGGTAAAACCGGGCGCCTCGATAGATCCGGACTCGACCGGGTTCGACGACGGCAACCGCCGAGATAACGTCTTCGTCGAGCGACTCGAGCGGTCGAGCGATGTCTCCGTAAGATTCGACGACGGCCAGGTCGGTTGACGTGATTTCGTCCGCCAGCGTTTCGAACGCCGGAAGATAGCTCTCCCGCATCACTTCGTTGAGTTCCTCGACCGACTCGACGGCTACCGAATCGGCTAACGGAAGCGCCTCGGCGACGGGGTCGGGAATGTCGGTAGTCCCATTGTGAACGAACAGCGGTTCGTCATCACCGGGTCGGCTGATTCGATCGACGACGAACTCTCGATCGTCTCGTCCGAGCATGCCCGTCGAACCGTCGGGGGCCGGTTTCCACAGCCTGTGAACCGAATTGAGAGCTTCGGGGGGCCTATCGGCTCCGTCCGCGTTGGACAGTTTTGTCGCGTCTTTCCCGTACAGTCGACCGTCGGCGAGCGCGTCGAGACAATCGTCGTGATCGAACCAGTAGTCGTTGCCCGCTCGAGGTTTGTACGCAACCCCACCGGTTCGTTCGACGAGGCCAGTCGAGAACGTTGTTTTTCCTGCATCCACGTGATCCGAACCAACGACGAGGAAAATCATCGGTCGCGGCTACACCCCGTTATCGTCTCTTGAATACCAATTCGACACGAGAAATCGCACTGATCGGCAGACTCGAGTCGTCGTAGCTGGGTCATACTGTAGTCCGTACTCCCGACTCTGTCGGCCGACGTGATCAGTCTTTCAGTCCGTAATAGCCCGGTTCGTCCTCGTCTCGCGGCTCTGCGACGACGAGTTCCTCGGCGTTCGTCATCACCCACGGAATCGCCCAATCGAGAAGAATATCCTCGGTGTCTCGATCGATATCCGCGTCGACGTCGAGTCCTTGCAGGAGACGCGCGATTTCGTAAATCGTGTACATTTGATCCGTCTCGAGAAGTTCCGTTGGCGTGTAAAAGTCACAGGGCGGTAAGCTATCGAACTCCGATTTTGGGACAGGCATACCTCGCCATAGGTCAGTCTCGCGGGTAAACTGTATGGTTTGTTTCTAAACGTGACGGAGGTCTTTTCGAGAGTGGGAAGCGGTCTGGAGGCGACGAACCAACTGCTGAGGGGAAGTGAACTGCGCCGCAAAAATAAACGGTGTTACTGGCGACTTACTCGAAGTGGTCGAGACAGGTTTCGTACTCTTCTGCAGCGCTGTCCCAGTTGACGACGTCGAAGAAGCCGTCGATGAAGCTTCCACGATCTGGTCCGTAATCGTAGTAGTAGGAGTGTTCCCAAACGTCCAGTGCGAGGATCGGGTGCGAGCCCCAGAGTGCGCCCTGGTCGTGTTTGTCGACGGCGACGTTACGGAGCTGTTTTGCGACCGGATCGTACACCAGTAGCGCCCAGCCGCCCGCTGCGCCGGCAGCCGCCTCGAATTCGCCTTTCCAGCCCTCGTAGGAACCGAAGTCTTCTTCGATTCGGTCGGCGAGGTCGCCCGACGGTTCGCCGCCGCCGTCGGGGGACATGTTCTCCCAGAACAGCGTGTGGAGATAGTGCCCACAGCCGTTGTGAGTGACGTTGCCGAGTGCGCCCGGCGTCGAGCCGAAGTCACCGTTTTCGCGGTTCTCCGCGAGTGTTTCTTCTGCGCTGTTGAGACCGTTGACGTATCCCTGATGATGGGTGTCGTGATGCCAGGTCACGACCTGTTCGGAGATCGCCGGTTCGAGTGCGTCGTAATCGTATGGAAGTGGTGGAAGTTCGTGATCAGTCATAATTGCACACCTCTAACTGGTCTGTCGGTCGCTCACCTGTTAAGTTTTAAGGAGTGAAACGATACCACACCTCACGAAACGCTTGGTAGTAGTATCACAGGTGGTCACTCCTGAGGGAATCAACGACGGTCGTTCTGTTAAAGCTTTCAGGGAAATGTCGGTCCCGATTGTACGATAGGTCTCTGGTTGACGGAACGGACAAGATGCCCGAGGAGACTCACTGGTCGATGAACTCCTTGTGATGTGCATGCTCGAGCCACTCCTCGAGCGTCGGTTGTTCCCAGTAGCGAACGGTATCGCTGCGAGCATCGTATTCCAAAATTCCCGCGTCCTCGAGTCGCGGTAAATGAACGTGTTGCAAGGCCGTTTGAATCTGTAATCGATTGTCGTCTCCACTCTCATCTTCTCGCGTGTAAATACTGTCGACGAGTTCGTCGAACGTCGCGATTCCATCGTTCTGATCGGCGAGGTGATACAGCGCATACCGCCGTCGCCGGACCGAAAGTAGGTCGAATACCAGATCTAACGATGGTGCTGACGTCGTTTCGACGGCTGTCGGTTCACGTTCTGTTTCACCCATCCATCAACCACCTACCGTACGTTACCATTCGAAACCACCACTAGCCCTTATTGCAGCCGACACATTAGATGTTACGCTCTTCGAGAATATTATGTGTTAAGAACAATACCATTCAAATAGTAAACCATTCGGAGAGATATTCCCAACTGAGGGAGTTCACAGCTATGTTTTGGGTTCCCAATTCGGAACTTCTGGCACATATTAGTCGTGACCTGACCTATCAATAGAGATGGTTGTTTGAACCTGGTTCGAAAAATAAACACCGAAAACGAGCGATCAGCTGTCCCGGCGACGGCTAGATTACTCGTACAACCAGCCTGCGTCGTGCTGATCGTACTCGATCAGTTCGTCTTCGTCGAAGTGAATTCCGATCTCTCGCTCGTTTGCACCGTCGTCTTCGTGGTCAGCCGCGTGGACGACGTTTCGACCGAGATCGAGCGCAAAGTCTCCGCGGATCGTTCCCGGATCAGCTTCGAGCGGATCGGTCTCGCCGATCATCTGACGGACCTGTCGGGTTGCGTCTTGGCCCTCCCAGACCATCGGGACGACCGGACCAGCCGTGATGAACTCGATGAGCCCATCGAAGAACGGCTTGTCCGTGTGCTCGGAGTAGTGCTCTTTTGCACGCTCTTCGGGCATGTTGATGACCTTAATTCCGACGAGTTTGAGGCCGCGATCCTCGAGGCGGGAAACGACGTTTCCGACGAGACCACGTGCGAACGCGTCCGGTTTGACCATTACGAACGTGCGTTCGTGGTCGCTCATTGGTCGTCCTCGTCTTCCTCGGCGGGCGATTCGTCAGAATCGGCTTCGTCCTCGGCGGTTTCCTTCCCGCCAGCGGTGCCCTCGAGCTCCCCTTGGGCGGCCGCTTCGGCTTCACCTTCGACGGTCTCGCCTTCGGCGACCGCTTCGTCGCCTGCTGGCTCGGAATCGTCTCCGTCCTCGGTCTCGAGTTCGGATTCTTCGACGAGGTCTTCGTCCTCGCTCGCTTCGACCTCGTCGCCGGTTTCGGTCGTCTCTTCGGCGGGAGTCTCAGCCTGAGCGGGCTCCTTGCCGCGTCGACCTTCTTCGGTCCACTCGAGGTCGCGCGGTTCACGACCGAGCTTGTAGTTCTTCTCCGCTTTCGAGTCGACGAAGTGGAGCACGCTGCCGTCGTTGCGAACGTACATGATGCCCGTTCCGGGCTCGATCTCTTCGCCGGTGTAATCGCAGGTTCGTTTCTCGACCATTGTTACTGTCCTCCAATCGAGTCGGCCTCGCGGGCGGTCTCGCGGAGTTGGAGTATGTCCCCTTCGCGGACCGGTCCGAGGCAATTTCGGGTGATGATGCGACCTTGGTTCTCGCCCTCCTTGATTCGGCACTTGACCTGCATGGCCTCGCCATGCATTCCGGTCTTGCCGACGACTTCGATAACTTCGGCGGGCGTCGAGCCGCTTTCTCCCTCTTCAGCACTCATCTTGAGTCACCTCAGTCGAGATCCTCGATCTTCCCAGCGATGTCCTCGACATCGTCTCCGGCTTCGCCGGCGTCGACGATTGCCGCGGCGGCCGAGCCGACCTCGAGACCGGCGGCGTGTCCGACGTCGTCCTGCGTTTCGACGAAGACGACGGGGATGCCTTTCTCGTCTGCGAGTTCGGGGAGGTGCATCACGATTTCCTCGGGGGTGACATCCTCCGCGACGAAGACGAGATCGGCGTTGCCGCGTTCGATCGCTTTGGTGGTTTCGTTCGTTCCTTTCTTTACACGTCCTGTGTCTCGTGCGACCTCGAGCGCCTCAAGGGCGTCGTCGGCGAGGTCGGCTGGAATTTCTGTAGTTACGTAAACTGCCATTGGTTGTTCACCTCTCCTACGCGCGGGCTCTCGCTCCCCTGCCGTCCGGGCGCTGGGTCGCTGTCGAAGTATCGGTTGTATCCGATCCCCTGACAACCCGGGCCGGTCGATCCGGCGAAAGTCCTGTGGGGCTAGGAGCATCATCAACCCCGCGTAGGGTGTACACTCGAGTAGCGTAGCCCCCCTTAAAAGCGTGTTCAAACGAACGGGGCTGTGCCAGCCACTCGCAAGCACTGAGTCGGACGGGACGCGGAGTCCGCGGTCGGGAGCTTTTACCCCGGCGAACGCCACAGCAGAACCATGAACGCCGTCTCTCTCGCGAGCGCACTTCGCCGCGAGGCCAGCGCGACTAACGAGCGGCGGGCACTCGTCCTCGCCGGCAACCGCGAGCGCGGCTACGAGGCCCTCGAGTCGATCCTCGACGCGCTCGAGGTTGGGATCACCGAGACCACTCTCGTCGGTCCCGAAGATCGGCTTCGCTGTGAACAGCGTTCGCAGGTCAACGCGGACGAACTCCTCGGGACGACGCGGGAGGTTATCGTTCTCGACGCGCATGACGATCTTCAGCCGAACGCCCTCGGGCAGATCGTTGGTGCCGTCAACGGCGGTGGCCTACTGATACTACTCGCTCCCGACCGGGAGGAGTGGTCGAACCGCCGCGGTCGATTTTCCCGATCGCTCGCAGTTCCGCCGTACTCGCTCGGGGACGTGACGGGCCGGTTCGTCGACCGTCTCGGCGAAACGCTCCTCGCCCACCGGGGTATCGCCGTGCTCGACCTCGAGGCGGACACGATCGAAGACGACGGCCTCCTCGAGCCCGCGCCGAACCGGTCGGCGGTCTCGGGGCGAGCCGCTACGGACGCAGATGGCGCCCGAACGCAATCATCGATGAACCCGCGGTTTCCAGCGGCCGCCTACGAGACCTGCCTTACCGACGATCAGGCCGATGCGGTTGCCGCGCTCGAGTCGCTCTTCGAGACCGAACAGGCCGTCGTCCTCGAAGCGAATCGAGGGCGGGGCAAATCGAGCGCGGCGGGAATCGCAGCCGGTTGTTTTGCACTCGAGGGACTCGACGTGCTCGTCACCGCACCCGACGCTCGGAATACGATGGAACTGTTCGACCGCGGGCGGGAACTCGTCGAATCGGTCGAGGACGACCGGATTGACCGAACCGAAGACGGCCAGATTGACCAAACAGCGGGCGACGGGACGCCCGAGACGAGACGAAGCGATCGGGAGATTCGAACGAGTGCAGGCGGTCGCGTCCGATACCTCGAGCCGAGCGCCGCCGCCGAGGCGATTTTGGGCGCGAACGCCTCGCTCACTTCTGACTCGAGGTCGCACTCGAGCGGAGATTTCGATCCCGACATCGTCGTCGTGGACGAAGCCGCCGCCCTGCCGGTCTCAGTGCTCGAGGGGTTCCTCGACGCCGACCGCGTGGCCTTCGCAACGACGATCCACGGCTACGAAGGTGCGGGCCGAGGGTTCTCCGTCCGATTTCGCGACCGACTCGAGGAAAGCAGACACGACGTAACCGACTGTTCGATGGCGGACCCGGTCCGCTACGCCGCCGGGGATCCGATCGAGGTATGGTCCTTTCGCGCCCTCGGGCTCGACGCCCGTCCGCCCGTCGACCAACTCGTCGCAGAGGCAACGCCGGCGACGGTCGAGTACCGCCGACTCGAGCCGACCGACCTCCTGACGGACGAGTCCCTGCTCCGCGAAGCGTTCGGACTGCTCGTCCTCGCCCACTACCGAACGGAGCCGAACGATCTGGCCCGCCTGTTGGACGCGCCGAACCTCAAGGCGCGTGCGCTGATCCACGACGGCCACGTCGTCAGTATCGCGATGCTCGCCAGGGAGGGGAACCTCTCGAGTGAGACGCGCTCAAAAATGTACGAAGGGAGCCGCGTTCGCGGGAACATGCTTCCGGATATTCTCACCAGCCAGTTTCGCGACGAAGATGCCGGACAACCGGCGGGGGTTCGCGTCGTCCGGATCGCGACCCACCACGCCGCCCGTTCGCGCGGGCTGGGATCGGAACTCCTCGAGCGAATTCACGACGAGTTCGAACCCGACGTCGACTGGCTCGGCACCGCCTTCGGCGCGACCCCCGGACTCCTCGAGTTCTGGGCCCAAAATGGGTACGGGTCGGTACACCTGTCGGCGACGAGAAACGATACGAGCGGCGAGCATTCGGTGCTCATGCTGTCGCCCACGAGCGATCGCGGACGAGCGCTCGCGAAACGGCACGCCCGTTGGTTCGCAAAGCGATTCCCAGCTATCTGCTCGGACTCGCTCGCCGCCGTCGATCCCGATGTCGTCCGTGACGTCCTCCAAACCGTCGACGCGACCCCGGAACTCGATCTGTCCGATCACGAGTGGCGAGTGGTCGCGGGGGCCGCTTACGGCCCGGGCCGATTCGACGTGAATCCCGGGCCGTTTCGAGAACTCGTTCTTCGACACGCCGTTGCTGACCCGAAGCAGGTCGAACTACCCACGCGAGAAGACCGTCTCCTCGTCTCCCGAGCCTTGCAGGGGCTGGAGTGGGAAACGATCGCCAAGCGCCTCGAGTACCACTCGGCGGGCCAGTGTCGACGCGCCCTCGGAGACGCCCTGGTTCCGCTGCTCGAGGAGTACGGGACGGAGCCGGCACTCGAGGTTCGGGATCGGTTCTCGAAATCCAACGCGGGCCACTCACCCAAATAAACGACGAAGCACGAACTCGGGTAACAGCTTGACGACCCACGCGACCAGCCGCCAGCGGCGGGTGACGTAGGCGTGGCGCTTCTCTCGTCGAACCGCGCTCGCGATCTGACTCGCCGCTTTCTCAGGAGACGCCTTCCAGAACTCGCCCATCGTGAGCTTCGTGTCGACGTACCCGGGTTCGATCGTCGTGATCGTCACGTCCGCATCACGACCCGCCTGGCCGTATCGAAGCCCTTCGAGGTACCGCGAGACGAACGCCTTCGAGGCGTTGTACGCCGGAATGGCCCCGTTTCCGAGGTGGGCTGCGACCGACGAGACGCCGACCAACTGACCGTCTACTTCTCCCTCCGGCGTTGGATTCGATTCGAAGTACTCCAGTGCCGCAGTCGCGAGGGCGACGAAGCCGCTGACGTTCGTCTCGATGGTTTCGCGTTCGGGGTCCCACTCGAGGTCTCGGTTGACGACTCCGACGCCCGCGTTGACCACGACCACGTCGACCGAATCCATCGCCTCCGCGAGTTCGAAAAAGCCCTCACGGGCGTCCTCGGTGTCCGTGACATCCATCGTCGCGACGTACGATTTCGTCGGAAGCTCAGCACCGATCGCTTTCAGTTTCTCGGTCCGACGCGCCGTCAATCCGAGTTCGTACCCCTCGCTCGCCAGTTCTCGAGCGAGCGCTTCCCCGATACCCGACGACGCGCCGATCACGATCGCTCCTTTCGTCATACCCGCTGATTCTCGCTCGAGCGTATAACGGTACGGGAGGACGACCGGACGAGCTCAGAGACTCGGACGGGCGATAGTACTTTGTCGACTCCCACCTCGATCCGAGTATGGTCGACGCGCTCGCGCTCATCGCGGTGGCGTTGCTGATCGGCGGCGTCGTCGGAACGGTCGTGCCGCTCGTCCCCGGAGGAGTGCTCTCGCTCGTCGGCGTCTATCTCTACTGGTGGCAGTCCGGCTTCGCCGAACCGGGAACGCTCGCGCTCGTCGTTCTTACCGTCCTCGGCCTCCTGACCGTCCTCGCGGAGTTTTTCGGCGGCGCAATCGCCGCTCGTGCTGGCGGTGCATCGTGGAAGACGACCGCGCTGGCGGCCGTCGTCGGCATCCTGTTGATGATCGTCACCGGCCCGCTCGGACTGCTGGTCGGGCTCTTCGGAACCGTCTTCGTCCTCGAGTTCGCGCGGAACGGTGCGCTCGATCGAAGCGCTCGCTCAGCGACGTACGCCACCGTCGGTATTCTCGCTTCGACTGCAGTACAGGTGTTGCTCACGGCGTCGATTCTGTTTGGATTCGCCGTCGCGGTGGTCCTGTTCTAACCCATTTCGGGGGAAACACTGAAAGTGTGGCCGTTATTCTCTCACATATGATCTGTTCAGAAGACGAGTGCGACCAAATCGCCGCGGTCGTGTTGCACATTCCCTGGGATGACAACCGAATCGTCTGCGCCCCACACGCGCGCGTGCTCGGCAGAGAAGACGGTATCGTCACGGACCCGCTGCCAGACAGCGCCGATGATTTGATCGAGTAACCGGGCGAAAGCGGGTGCAAAAACAGTGCAAGTCGACCCGAACCGACGACTACGGGTGCGCGTAGTAGGTCACGGTCTCGTCTTCCTCGTGACGATCGATCCGTGCGAAGCCGACGCGTTCGAACTGAACCATCTCGTCGGGCTCGAGTTCCCCGACGGCCGGTTCCGCGCGGCCGGTGACGTCGCCGTCGATGGTCCGCATGCGAACCGGGACGCTTTCGGCGGCGGGCACCCAGTGGATGACGTCGACGTCGCCCTCTCTCACCACGTCGATATCCTCGCCGGTGTACTGGAGCGTGTCTCGAGTGTACTGGAAACAACCCAGTCCTTTGAGCCAGATGCGTTCCTCTCGGTCCGGGAGGTCCTCGGGCTCGAGAAGGACCGAGTCGCCGACCGGGATCTCGCGAACACCCCGATCCTCGTGGTTCGGGTGAAGCGGCGGGTTCGCCTCGTCGGGCGGACTGCCGCCGAGGGGGATCTGGTTACCGTCGCGAACGAGGAACCGGCGGTCGGTCTTCTCGTCGATCCGATCCCGGTTTGCCGCGTACACCGAACTCATCGCGAGGTCGACGTCGCTCGTCGAGGTACCCAACTGCACCATCGCATCGGTGATCGCCTCGCCGCGGATTCCGCGCCGTCGGAGACTCTTGAGCGTCGGTGCGCGGGGGTCGTCCCAGCCGTCGAGCTCGCCGTCCTCGATCAGTTGCTTGATCGTCGACGTGCTCATCTGCAGATCGTACTCGTCGACGTTGACGTGACCCCAGTGGAGTACTTCGGGATACTCCCAGCCGAAGTACTCGTAGACGAAACGCTGGCGTTTCGCCGAATCCTGCAGGTCGATCCCGCGGATGATGTGGGTGATATCGACGATGTGATCGTCGATCCCCGACTGGAAATCGAGCATCGGCCAGCACCGGAACTCCGCGGCCTCCTCGCGGGGATGTGGGGTGTCGACCATCCGGAACGCGACCCAGTCCCGAAGCGCTGGGTTCTTGTGTTCGATGTCGGTTTTGACCCGGAGGACCATCTCGCCGCTGTCGTAGACGCCCGCGATCATGTCCTCGAACTCGTCGAGCACCGTTTCGGTGTCCTTGTCCCGGTGGGGACACGCTTTGCCGTTGTTCTTCAATTCGCTGAACTCCTCGCCGGAACACGAGCAGGTGTAGGCTCCGCCCATCTCGATCAACTTCCGGGCGTGGTCGTAGTAAATCTCGAGGCGGTTGCTGGCCTTGAACGTCGCGTCCGGTTCGAACCCGAGATACTCGGTGTCCTCGAGTATCGCATCGTAGGCGTCGAGATCCGGTCGTTTCGTCTCGGGATCGGTGTCGTCGAAGCGGACGCAGAACCAGCCGTCGTATCGCTCCTTGTAGGTCCCGATGACCGCAGGCATGCGTGCGTGACCCATGTGCCACGGACCGTTCGGGTTCGGCGCACACCGCATCCGGATCTCGTCGTACTCCTCGACGTTCGGCAGGTCCGGGAGCGGGTGATCCTCCCCCTCGTCTTCGGCCTCGATTTCCGCCAACTCCTCGGGTGCCAGCGTCTCGAGTCGGTCCCGGCGCTGGTCGTGCTCGAGTCCGTTGACCTTGTTGATGACGCCGCCGATCACGCCGGGTATCGAATCGGCGTGTTCTCGGAACGCCGGATTCTCGCCCATCAGCGGTCCCATCACCGCACCGACGTTCGCATCGCTTTCGTGTTTGACCGCGTTCAGTAGCGCGTGTTTCTCGGCTTCGCGCTCGACGCGTTCGCGTAGATCGTCGTCCATTAGGGAGACGTATTCACGGCCGACCCAAAACTGTCGCGGTGTCGGTTCGTTGGCGGTTGCTCTCCTGAACTCGGCGAACTGCGCCGCTAGTCGATGACTGTCGAGGAAGAAGAATAGCTCGCAAAAAGGCCGACGCGTTAGTAGCCGCGCTCGATCAGGTAATCGGCGAGGTCACACAACTGCTCGCGCGCCTCGTTGTCCGGCAGTACTTCCAGCCGGTTCTTTCCCTGTTCGACGAGATCTCTGGCCGTTTCGTTCGCGTACGAGATTGAACCGACGTCTTCGAGCTCGGCGACCGCTTCGTCGATTTCCGCTTCGGTCACGTTCTCGACTGTCACCGTATCGACCAGCCCTTCGATGTCGACACCCTGTTCGCGGGCGTGGACGGTGATGAGCGTCTGTTTGTTTTCGACGAGGTCGCTTCCTCGCTGTTTGCCGAGTTTGTCGCTCGGAACGGTGAGGTCAAGCACGTCGTCTTGAATCTGAAACGCCCGACCGATGTCCAGTCCGTAGCCATACAGAGCGTCGACGGCTTCCTCGTTAGCACCCATTAGCACGGCCGGAAGACACGCCGAAGCGGCGTACAGCACTGCGGTCTTATGCTCGACCATCTCGAGGTACTCTTCGGGCGTCACGTCTTCGCGTTGCTCGAAGGTCACGTCGAGTGACTGACCCTCGCAGATCTTCGTACAGGTCGTCGCGAGTATATCGAGCGCTTCGACGGTTCGGTCCGGCTCGGCACCCGCCTCGAGCATGATCTCGAACGCTTTCGAGTACAGCGTATCGCCGGCAAGGATCGCCGTCTCGACGTCGTACTCCTTATGGACCGCCGGGACCCCGCGTCGGAGGTCGTCGTCGTCCATGATATCGTCGTGGATCAGGGTGAACGACTGAATCACTTCGACGCTCACGGCGGCTGCCATCATATCGACGACACCGTTCGTCAGCGTCGGGAACTCCCGGTACGGTGTCGAGAGGGGGTCGACATCTGCGAGCGCCTCCGCAGTGATCAGCAAGACCGCGGGACGGAGTCGCTTGCCACCCGCATCGATCAGGTACCGGGATGCTTCGTAGAGTCGTTCGGGGCGTTGAACCGGTAGTTCGTCGGGAACTGCCTCGTTGACCTGTTCGCGTCGCTTGCGAATCCCCTCGAGCACGGCTTGTTCTCTCGCCTCTGAAGTGGTCATATCAATCGACTAGCTGGATGAGGTTCCCGTTGCTCGAGACGTGGAGATCTCGACCGAGTTTGTAGCCCTCGCTCTGGCAAAGGTCGACGTATCCCGACAGCCCTTTGAGATTCTGGTGGGCGGGGATGATGTTCTGTGGCTGGAGCGCGTCGAGCATCGTGTAGTGGCCCTCCTGGTTCAGGTGACCGGAAACGTGGATGTCGTCGTAGATCCGAGCGCCCTGCATGCCAAGCAGGCGTTCGGCCTGGTAGCGCTGTCCTTCGTTGGTCGGTTCCGGAATAACGCGAGCGGAGAACACGACCTTGTCGCCGCCGTCTAGTTCGTACGGCGTCTCGCCGCGGGCCATCCGGGTGAGCATCGCGCGTGGCTCGCCCTGGTGGCCGGTGACGACGGGAAGGAAGTTCTCTTTACCCTCGTTCATAATTCGTTTGAAGGTTCGATCGACGGACTTTCGGTGACCGAACATCCCGAGGTCGTCCGGGAAGTCGACGAAGTCGAGTCGTTCCGCGGTCCCCGAATACTTCTCCATCGAGCGGCCGAGCAGGACCGGCTGACGGCCGATGTCCTTGGCGAATTCGACGAGGCTCGTGACACGTGAAATGTGACTCGAGAACGTCGTTGCGACGATGCCGCCGTCGTAATCCTCCATGCTGTAGAGGACGTCCCGCAGGTGTTCGCGAGCGACGTTTTCCGACGGCGTCCGTCCCTTCTTGTTCGCGTTGGTACAGTCCTCGATATAACAGAGGACGCCTTCGTCCTCGCGACCGATCTCTCGGAACCGCTTCATGTCGATCGGGTCGCCGACGACGGGCGAGTGGTCCATCCGTTTGTCGAGTCCGTAGACGATCGCGCCTTCGGGCGTGTGGAGGACCGGGTTGATCGCGTCGATGATCGAGTGGGTGACGTTGACGAACTCGAGTTCGACGCCACCGTCGCCGATGGTCATCGTCTCGCCGGCGCTCATCTTCACGAGGTCGTTCTCGACGCCGAACTTCTGCTCGCCTTCGATCTGTTGTTTGACCAGTTCGATCGTAAACGGCGACGCAACGACCGGCGCGTTGTATCGGTGTGCGAGTTTCGAGATCGCACCGATGTGGTCTAAGTGACCGTGAGTCGGGACGATCGCTTGAACGTCGCCCTCGAGTTCGGACATGATCCGGTCGTCGGGAATCGCACCCATGTCGATCAGGTCGAGGCTGTGCATCCGTTCGGTCTCGACGTTGTCGTGGATGAGAACCTTCGAGAGGTTCAGGCCCATGTCGAAGATGACGACGTCGTTCCCTGCGCGAACGGCAGTCATCTGCCGTCCGACTTCTTCGTAACCGCCAATAGTTGCAATTTCGATTTCCATGATTGTAGCACTGAAAGTCGTGTGGACTCTCATCGAAACGGTCCGCGGACCCCTTTTCGTCGGCCCCGGCGTCTTACAGCTCGTCGGCCATCCCGCTATGCGCTCGCGGAGGTTATTTCCTCCATCCGACTCACAGCACCGCTGTGAGACGCGAACGCACTTGCCCGCGGGTTTCGCTGTTTGGGTGTACACGCCCGGGTGTTAAAAACGCAGTGGGTTAGAAACAAGCGTGCTCGAAACGCCGACAGCCGTGAGCTGTCACTCTCGAGCCAGCCCGTCCCCAGAAGAACCCAATGTTTGTCTAACTTTTCTCGAAATTAGTTACTCGATCGTACTTCCGCCGACGTTCTCCAAACACTCAATTCCGAAATCCGAACTTTTCTAACCCACCGTCCGAAACGTCCCCGTATCTAATGACGAAAGACCTCGAGCGGGACCTCGGACTTTTTGCCGTCATCGCAATCAGTATGGGCGCGATGATCGGCAGTGGTATCTTCATCCTGCCCGGCATCGCGATGGCGGAGGCGGGACCGGCCGTTATCCTGGCGTTCATCATCGCGGCGATACTCGTCGTCCCGGCGGCGCTCAGTATCGCCGAACTCGGGACGGCGATGCCGGAAGCGGGAGGTGACTACGTTTTTATCGAACGGGGAATGGGTCCAGCCGTCGGGACCATCGCGGGCCTAGGGACCTGGCTCATGCTCATGTTGAAAGGATCGTTAGCTCTCTACGGCGGCATGTTCTACATCAATTTCGTCTATCAACTCCCGACCTGGGAACTCGCGCTCCCCGGACTCGAGTTCGTCCTGACGATTCCGGGTGTTCGAGCCCTCGGGATCACGTTTGCGATTTTGCTCATCGCCGTCAACCTCGTCGGTGTCAAACAAACGGGCGGACTCCAGTTGATCATGGTAATTGTTATGCTCGTGATCCTCTCTGGGTTCGTTATCACCGCGATCACGAGCGTCGAGGCCGCCAACTACGACCCGTTCTGGCCCGGTGACGATCAGGAGGGCGTTCTCAGCGCGACCGCTCTCGTGTTGGTCTCCTATGCCGGCGTGACGAAAGTCGCGGCCGTCGCCGAAGAGATCGAGAATCCGGGTCGAAACCTCCCGCTCGGCCTCCTCATCTCGCTGATCGCGACGAGTTTTCTCTACGCTCTGATCGTGTTCGTTCTGGTCGGCGTCGTCGAAGGAGAAGCGTTGCAAGGAACCGAAGAACCCATGGCCGAAGCGACGGAGATTCTCTTCGGCGGTCTCACCGCTACGATTCCGGCGATCGGTGGGGAGTTCCCGGTCGGCTGGGCCGCGGTTATCGCGATTGTCTTAGCTGCCCTCCTCGCGCTCGTCAGCACCGCCAACGCAGGCATCCTTACCGCCTCGAGGTATCCGCTCGCGCTCAGTCGTGACAACCTCTTCCTCCAGAAGTTCGAGTACATCCACCCCCGATTCAACACGCCCTTTATTGCCATCCTCTCGACGGGTGCGTTCATCATCTTCATCGTCGCGACTCAGGACGTCGACGAGATCGCCAAGATGGCCGGCGCGTTCCAGATTCTTGTCTACATTCTCGTCTGCGGCGCGCTGATCGCGTTCCGCGAACGCGACCTCGAGTGGTACG
Source organism: Halostagnicola alkaliphila (assembly GCF_055379965.1). NCBI lineage: Archaea > Methanobacteriati > Methanobacteriota > Halobacteria > Halobacteriales > Natrialbaceae > Halostagnicola > Halostagnicola alkaliphila. Next base: position 2,649,694 of record NZ_AP043826.1, read on the forward strand.
ATCCGGACTTCTTCACGCCCGGCTATCCCTGGGTGCAGTTGTTCGGGATCGTCTCGGGGGTCTTCATCATCACGCAGATGGATCCCCAGGAGATCCTCGGAACGATCGGAATCGTCATCTTCGGCTTCGTCTGGTTCAAGGTGTACGCCGAGAGCCGCGTCGAACGCGAGGGTGTCGCGAAGGGCCTCGCTCGGCGCGAAGCCGGGAAACAGTTCGTCCGGGACACCGAGGAACAACTCGAGGCCGACGACCGATACGAGGTCCTCATCCCGATTCGACAGGACGTCACGCGCGAGCAGGAGGACGCGCTGATCAACGCCGCTGCGCCGATCGTCAATCGCCGCGGCGGACGCATTCGCGTGGTTCGATTCGACGAGGTTCCGGATCAGGTCCCGCTCGATACGGCCGCCTCGGAGCTCACCGAAGGGGATGTCGAGTTCGAAGAGCGAACCGACGAACTCGTCCGGTACCTCGAGGCACCGGTCGAAGTCGGCGAAATCGTCAGCCACGACACGCGCCACGCTGTCGTCAACTTCGCGGAGCGGACCGACGCCGATCTGGTCCTCGCACGGGAAGAGCCGACGAGCCGACTCGGGACGCTGTTCGGCCGGGACACCGACTGGATCATGGAACACGCCCCGTGTGACGTGGTGTTCGTCCAACACGAGGAGCCCGTCGACGTCTCCGAAATCGCTATCGTCACCGATCGGAGCCCGTTCAACGATCCGCTCAAGGTCGAACTCGCCGACGCGATGGCCAACTCCGTCGGAGCGAGCATCCGATTCGTCTACCCCGTCGGGGAGGACGCTCCGGAGGAGCTACTCGAGACGGTCGAGGAGTATCACGACCAGCTCGACGACCTCTGTACCGTTCCCGTCGAATCGACGATCGTTCGCGCTGACGACGCCGTCGAAGGCCTCCAATCGGAGCTCGAGACCGCCGACGTCGTCATGTTGAGCACGGTTACGCACAGACGGCTCCCGGACCTGCTCGTCGAACAGCGATCCGACCGAATCGCCGCCTCGCTCGACGCGCCCGTCCTCCGAGTTCACTCGAAAGAGACTCGACGTGGATCGTTCCTTCGACCAATCCTCGATCGAGTTCTGTTCGACTGAGTGGCGGTCCAAGCCTGAACTGATGGGTGAAATCGATGGCGTGTTCCCGATTTCACTCGTCAGTCGACGCTTGGAACGGTACTAAGCGATCGTCGGTTCTCGTCGACCGCATCTGAGAAACAAGTCTACGAAACGCGAGTGCAGGACGAACGAGTCAGGACGTGTTATTCGATGCTCGTTCCAACAGCTTCGCCGGTAAGGAACGCGTCGATCGACTCCAGTCCGAAAATCGAGGCCGGGACATCGAGCTCGAGCAGTGTCCGTACCTTTCCTGCCATGCCGCCGGTGACGTCCGTCGACTCGCTTTCCCCGAGAACCGAGTCGACATCCTCGAACGACGTGATTCGATCGACGACCTCCTCGTCATCGTCGAGGACGCCGGGAACGGTCGAACAGAGGCCGACGCTGTTTGCCTCGAGCGCCTGAGCCAGTTCTGTAACCAGTTCGTCGCCGCTGACGATCGTCGCTCCCGCACCGGCGTTTGCGACGAGATCTCCGTAGAGCACGGGAACGAATCCCTCCTCGAGCATCGTTTCGATCTGTCCGATCGGCAGGTGAAGCGTTCCGGATTCGTCGCGATGAGCCACAGAAAACGGGTGCACCGGGATCGCCGGAACATCCTGTTCGTGCAGCCGAGAGAGGACGAACTGATTCAGCGTTTCCATTGCGCCGTGAATATCCATTGCCGGTCCGATCTCGGCCGTTCCCTCGGTCGTCGTGACGCCGTGCTCGCTCGCGTGATGGTGGCCGAAACTGCCGCCCCCGTGGACGATGACGAGGCCGCCCTCGAGCGAGCCGTCGGACAGCGCCGATGCGACCGAAGCCGCCGATCGCTCGAGCGCCGGTCCGTCGAGCGTTTCGGCGCGATCCTTGTCGGTGATGACGCTCCCGCCGAGTTTCAAAATCGTGGCGCTCATTCTAACCGGCACACCCCGTCGTCGGCAAGTTCCGCACGAAACGCGTCTTCGCAACCGGGCGTGAACTTCAACGCCGTTTCGGTCGCGTCGGTGGGATCGAGCGCGACGATACAGCCGCCGCCGCCCGAGCCGGTCAGTTTCGCGCCGGAGGCGTCGGCATCCCGCGCCGCCCAGACCATCGCATCGAGCGAGCGCGAGGAGACGCCCAGCGCCGAAAGCAGTCCGTGATTAAAATTCATCAGCCGACCGAGTTCCTCGATATCTCCGTTCTCGAGCGCTTGTTCGCCGTTTCGAACGATATTCCCGATCGAGTCGACGGTGTCCGACGCGAACTCGTACTCTTCACGCAGGTCACGAACGTCGGAAACGAGCTTTCCCGTATCCCCCGCACCGCCGTCGAACCCGATCACGATGGGGAGATCCGGTGCATCGATCGTACGACAGTCGTCGCCTTCGACGCGGACCGCACCGCCGGTCGCCGAACAGAACGTATCCGCCCGCGAGGCTTGCCCCTCTTGGACCACGTACTCGGTCTGGAACGCCCGTTCCGCGACTTCCTCGATCTCGAGCGTCGTGCCGAGCTCTCGCGTTCCCGCGTCGATCGCGGCGACGGCGACCGCGGCCGACGAGCCAAGACCGGCTCCGAGCGGAATGTCGCTCTCGATCGTGACGTCGAAGCCGACTTCGTCGTGGCCGGTCACGGACCGCACCTGCGAAATCGCTTCGTCGACGTATCCCGTCGCCGCCGCGAGCAACGACTCGGAAACGTCGATGTCGGGATCCTCACCGTTCTCGTCGCTGTACTCGACGGTGAACCCGTCGAGGCTGAGATCCTCCGCTTCGACCCGAATCTTCTCGTCGTCTCGCCGTTCGACGCCGACTCGCGCCCGTTGCTCGATCGCACACGGTACTGCAGGTTCACCGTAGACGACTGCGTGCTCCCCGAATAAATACACCTTGCCGGGAGCGCTCGAGAGTGCCATTACCGACAGATTCGCGTGTCTCGGCTTAATACCTGTCCTCTGGAAGCCCCCTGCAACTGATCCGCACGCCGAACGGTTTCGACTGTTGCTAGCTCGGCGCTATCGTCTGGTACCAGCGTTAGAGAATCAGTGCAGCCAGGAGCTGATACGCGATTCCGATCGCGAAGATTGCGAACAGGACGCCCGTCGCCAGTATGACGGCTGGCGGCATCCGCTCTTTCTCGAAGGTGAAGAGGTACTCTCTCATACGCGTACTGTCTCTTCTCGGTAGGTATGTCTTTCGCTGCCCGTCCCATCGACGGCATCACAGGTCCCAAGCGGTGTAGTCGAACTTATGGCACTGTCGCCACTACCCTCGAGCAAATGTCGCTGGTCCTGCCGAGCGAACTCGTCGTCGACCGATTCCTCCCGACCGTCCGAGCGATGCTCGCGACACGGCTGTCCGAACGCGGGATGACTCAAAAAGAGATCGCCGCCAACCTCAGCGTTACGCAGGCTGCGATCAGCAAGTACGTCGCCGGAGAAGCGAACGGAGACGAACGCTTCCGAACCGATCCGGACACGGTAGCGACGGTCGATCGGCTTGCGGAGGGGATCCACAGCGAGGAGATGGACGGCTACGACGCCCTCGCTGAACTGCTCGCGCTCGTCCAACGACTCGAGGATCGGGGCCCAATCTGCGAACTCCACGAGGAGGAGATGCCCGAACTACAGGGACTCGGCTGCGATCTCTGCGTTCGGGGACTCGATACGGACGTTCGAGCCGAACGCGACGTGCTCGCGAACGTCCGGTCGGCCGCACGCACGCTCGCGACGATTCCCGGGATGGCCGAATACGTGCCGAACGTCGGAACCAACGTCGGGATGGCGCTACCGGATGCGGGCGACGAAACCGACGTCGCCGCGATTCCCGGCCGAATTTACTCGATGAGCGGCCGCGTCGAGGTTCCCGCCAATCCCGAGTTTGGGGCCTCGAGCCACGTTGCAACGGCCCTTCTGGCTGCGAGCACGGTCGACCCGGAAACACGCGGCGCGATCAATATCGCGACCAACGACAGTCTACTCGAGGCTGCAACGGCGCTCGGCTACGACTCCCTCGAGTTCGACGCCAGTTACGAAGACCGCGCGGATCGCCTCGAGACACGCTTCGATGAGACCGATGGCGTTCCCCGCGTCGTGTATCACCGCGGCGCGTTCGGCATCGAACCGATCACGTTCGTGTTCGGAGCGACGGCCTCGGATGCTGCCGAACGCGTCCAGGAACTGGTCGAGATTGCCTCGAGCTAACTATCGATACTGGACGACAGTTCAAACTCTCTCTGCCCACCCTTCGGTCACCACTCGAATCACACAGCGACGAGTGGGCACCGCAGCTCTTTCGAAAAAGTACCGACTTCGACGAGTTACAGAAACGAGAAAATTCGTGCTACCTTAGACCATACTCTCGAAGTCCTCGAGAGAGTACGACGGTTCGGCACCGCGTTTGTCGAGGACTTCGTTCGCGAGCAACCAGTAGACGACCGAGAGCGCCTTTCGGCCCTTGTTGTTCGTCGGAACGACGAGGTCGACGTTACTGGTCTGGTTGTTCGAGTCACACATTGCGATGACGGGAATCCCGACGGTGATGGCCTCCTTGACGGCCTGGGCGTCACCGATCGGGTCAGTAACGACGACGACGTCGGGTTCGATGTAGCCGTCGTACTTCGGATTGGTGAGCGTTCCCGGAATAAACCGACCCGTTCGCGCTCGAGCGCCGACGGCTTCGGCGAACTTCTCCGCCGGGAACCGACCGTACTGGCGACTCGAGGTGACCAGCACCTGCTCGGCGTCGTAGTTCGAGAGGAATTCCGCGGCCGTTCGGATGCGGCCGTCGGTCTTCGAGACGTCGAGGACGTAGAGCCCGTCGGTTCGGACGCGGTGGATGAACCGCTCCATGTCCGCGGTCTTTTGCTGGGTACCGATGTGGACACCGGCACCGAGATAGTCCTCGACGGGGATGAGCAGATCCGCTTCCTCGTCCGACATCACGTCGTCGTCGAGGGTTGGTCCTGCGTCTTCCTCGGTTGATTCAGCCTCGGCCGATTCGTCGGCGTCAGCGGGCTGTTCGTCTACTGGCTCGACGTCGTCGGCGGGATCGGCGGCGGGGCCAGCCCCTTCGGCTGGCTCCTCGTCGATCTCGTCTTCGGCAGCGTCGAGCCCTTCCTGTTGTGCGTCGTTTTCAGTCATGTCGCGTCGTCTGCGATTCTGATTAGCTCGTTGAGCTTTGCGGTTCGCTCGCCGCCGACGGCACCCGTCTTGATGAACGGGGCATCGGTCGCGACGGCGAGGTGTGCGATCGTCGTGTCTTCGGTCTCTCCCGACCGGTGGGAGACGACCGAATCGTAGCCGTGCTCGGTCGCGAGTTCGATCGCGTCGAAGGCGTCGGTGAGCGTCCCGATCTGGTTCGGCTTGATCAGGATGCTGTTTGCCGCGCCGCGATCGATCCCGGTTGCGAGTCGCTCGGTGTTGGTGACGAACAGATCGTCACCGCAGACGAGCGTTCTGTTTGCTCGCGGGCCCTGCCCGCTCGCACTATCCGCGGCGTTACGCGCCGCGCTGCCGACTCGGTCAGTTAACTCCGCAAACGCGTCGTAGTCGTTCTCGTCGAGGGGATCTTCGACGTAGACGAGATCGTATTTGTCGACGAGCGTCGCGATGTATTCGATCTGTTCGTCCGTATTACAGGTCGTATCGCTGTACTCGTAGACGCCCTCGTCCTCGTCATACATCTCCGCGGCGGCAACGTCGAGCCCGAAGCCGATCTCGAAGCCGACCTCCTCGGAAACGGCTGAGACGGCTTTGTCGACGAGTTCGAACGCTTCGTCGTCGTCGATCGACGGTGCCCACGCGCCTTCGTCGCCTTTTCCGCAAGCGACGCCGCGTTCTGCGAGGAGATCCGCGACCTTCTCGTGGACGGCCGCGTTCGCGAAGACGGCATCTGCGACGCTCGGCGCGCCGACGGGTGCCGACAGGAACTCCTGAATGTCCGTCGCGTCGGCGGCGTGTTCGCCGCCGCCGACGACATTACCGAGCGGAATCGGGAAGTTCTGTCCGCGGAACGTTCCACCGAGATGCTGGAACAGTGGGGCACCAAGCACGTCGGCACCCGCTTTCGCCGCGGCCATCGAGATGGCGACGGCGCTGTTGGCACCGATCTTCGAGAAGTCGTCGGTGCCGTCCGCGGCGCGGAGTGCACCGTCGACCTCTCGTTGGTTGCCTGCGTAGGTTTCACCGACGAGCCGTGGAACAGCATGTTCCCGTGCTGCTGCGATCGCCTCACTGGCTGGCCGTTCGATCGCCTCATACTCGCCCGTACTCGCTCCCGACGGAGCTGCAGCACGGCCGAATCCGCCGCTTTCGGTTAGCACGTCAGCCTCGACAGTCGGGTTGCCCCGCGAGTCGAGGATCCGGCGGAGCCGAACGTCGGTGATCAGCGTCATTGCTTCCCTCGTTTGACCGTAAACGGCAGTGCATCGGCGTCGTACTCTTCGGCGGCGACGAGAATCGGCTCGGTCTGGTCGGTGTCGATCAGAACGGGCGCACCGTAGGACACCTGCAGGGCTCGAGCGCCGAGAATTCGTGCCTTCTCGTATCGGTTATGGTGTTGCTGTTGCATTACTGGTATGGTGAGACGACGTCGACGAGGTCACGGTGGGAGACGAGCATGCGCCGACAGCAGTAGCGCTCGACCTCGAGTTCGTCCAGCACTGCTTCGGGATCTTCGTCTCCTTCGTTGGCTCGCTCGTCGAATTCTTCCCAGTGTTCGGCGACGACGTTACCACACGTGAAACACCGGACCGGTACCATCATATCTGAATCACCTTAGCGGTACGATTTCTGGTAGCGGGCCCGAGCGCCCGGGCCGCCCCACTTTTTGGGTTCGGACTGTCGAACGTCGTTGACGAGCAACGATCGATCGAACTCCAGGTACGCATCGCGAAGTTCGGCATCGTTCGAGTGCTGGACGATACCGCGTGCGATGGCGGTGCGGACGGCGTCGGCCTGTCCGCTGATTCCGCCACCCTCGACGCGAACGTCGATGTCGACCCCACCTCGGAGGTCGTCACCGGCGATACGGAACGGCTCGAGCATTTTGAGCCGTGACATCTCCGGCTCGACCAGCTCGACCGGCTGGGAGTTGATTCTGACACGACCTTCGCCGTCCTGTACGGTTGCGCGAGCGACGGCAGTCTTCTTTTTACCACTTGTGTTCGTTACCATGTGACGTTAGCACCTAACTGTTCTGCGACTTCGTGAAGGTGAACGAAGCGGATGTTCGAGAGTCGGTCAAGCGACGTATCCTCGAGAATCTCCGCCTCGTGATCGTCGTTGTGTTCGTAGGGGTTGCCGACGTAGACGCGAACGCTTTCGAACGCCTCGCGACCGCGCGGCTTCTTGTGCGGCAACATCCCTCGGATGGATCGCTTGAAGATCATGTCCGGACGACGTGGGTACGATGGATCCTTATCCGAACTGAGCTGGGTCCGCGTCCGGTAGTTGTCGAAGACATCCTCTTTGCCGCCGGTAATGACCGCATCTTCGGCGTTGACCACGGCGACGGTCTCGCCGTCAAGTGCACGCTGTGCGACCTGACTGGCGACGCGACCGAGGATACAGTCTCGGGCGTCAACGACGACGTCTGCATCGAACTCTGCGTAGCTCATGCAATCACCCGGACATTGCTTCCTTCTGGGTTTTCTTCGAGCACTTGCTCGAGCGATACTGGCTCGCCGACCTGGTCGATCTTCGTCTCTGCCGACGACGAGAAGTCGACGGCGGCGACGGTGACGTTTTTCTGCAGTGCGCCCGAACCCAGCACCTTGCCGGGAACGACGACTGTCTCTTCTTCTCGTGCGTATCGTTCGATGCGCCCCAGGTTCACTTCCGCGTGACTCCGTCGGGGTTTCTCGAGACGATCCGCGATATCACGCCAGACATCTGCGTCCGCGCTACGCGAGGCGGACTTCAGCTCGGCGATAAGATCGTTGAGCCTCGGATTGGTTTTACTACTCATTGGTGTCCTCCAAATACTGCAAAGCCGTGACTCTCGACGTGAGAGTCTCAAAGAAGTGATGCAGGGAGCAGGATTTGAACCTGCGGACTCCTACGAGACAGCGCCCTGAACGCTGCGCCGTTGGCCTGACTTGGCTATCCCTGCCCGCACTTCCGTCTACCCCTCGCCCCTTCAAACCCTTTTCGATTCGAGTGACTACAGGCGCGCCGCTCTCGTAGCGTACGGCGTCGGCGGCCATCGTCTGGGTGTGAGGGAGTTGGGGTAGTGTCATCCGTTGATTATAGCTGTACTGCTTCTTCGAGTTGCGTCGCGCGAACCTCGAGCGACTCGACGGCTCGCATGACGAGTTCGTCGACGGTGAACGATCCGTCGGTCTCGACGTGGAAGACGAAGGCGTTCGGCACGTCTTCGACGGTGACTTCCTTGCCGGGATATCGGTTGGACAGATCGTCGTCGAACTCGCTCGTCGGGACCAACTCGCCGTCGTCTTCGATCACGCCGCGAACGATCTGAGATCGTTCGTCCTCGAACTCGGGGAGGTCGCCATCGACTTCCACGCGCTGGAGATGTCGGTAGCCGACCGCCACGCCGCCCTGATGTTTGGCGTGGTCTTTCCCGCGTTCGACGATGGCATCGGCTTCGGCCTCGAGACGCTGGTCGTCTTTGAGGTCGATGATCGGGACGTTGTCCTCGGCCGGTTGGACGAGGCTGTCACTCGAGACGAGATCGCCCGAGTATGCGGTCCTTGGCCCTTCGACGTCGATCGAGAGCGTGACGGTGTCGTCGTCGACGAACTCGCCTTCTGGCGGGGTCGTCAGCGGGACGAGCCCGAGTCGAAGTGCGATCTGTTCGTCGAACATCACCGACGAGTTCTCGATGAACCGCACTTCGTCGATAGCCATCGTCGGCACGTCGGCAACCATCGCTCGACGGAGGCCGTTTGCGAACGCGGGGGTGACCCCGCGAACGAGGAATCGGGCTTTTCGATCCCCGGTTTCGACGAACTCGACGTCGTACTCTTCTGTCATGGGTTTAGTAACCGCCTTTGCCTTTCGGTGCGCGCGATCCGTCGTGTGGAATCGGCGTGACGTCTTCGATGCGGCCGATCTCGATTCCGGATCGGGCGAGCGCCCGAATCGTCGCCTGTGCGCCAGGACCGGGAGACTTCTGCAAGTTGCCACCTGGGCCACGAACGCGAACGTGAAGGCCCGTGATGCCGGCGGCTTTGACCTCTTCGGCCACTCCTTCGGCCATCTGCATGGCCGCGTACGGCGACGCTTCGTCGCGGTTTTGCTTGACCGCGGTCCCACCGGAGGATTTCGCGATCGTCTCCGCGCCCGTGAGGTCGGTCACGGTCATAATGGTGTTGTTGAACGATGCGTGTACGTGGGCAACGCCCCATTTTTCGTCGTCTGCCATGTTATTGTTCCTCCGCTCGTTCCGGATGCAGTTCGTCCGCGAGTGGACTGTTCTCGTCGAACTCGATGTCGTCCTCTTCGTCGATGTCGACGACATAAGACGGCACCGTGTGTCGGCGAGGGCCGACCTTCACGTGACCGTGACCGATGAACTGGCGCGCCTGCTGTGGCGTGTTCGCCAGCCCGTTTCGGTAGACGAGCGTTTGCAGGCGACGCTCGAGGACATCTTCGATTTCCAACGAGAGGATGTCACCGAGCTCGTCCGCTTCGTCGAGGTAGCCGACGCGGGTGAGCCGACCGAGGAACTCCTCGGTACGGCGGGCGACGGCTTCGTCATCTGCAGACTGGGCGAGTAGGTCACGAGCCTCGCGCCGATAGGAGCGAAGCTGGGACTGTGCGCGCCAGAGTTCTTCTTTGTTTGCCAGTCCGTAGCGGTCGAGCAGCGAGTGTTCGCTCGCGATGCGCTCGCCCTGATACGGGTGGTTCGGCGTTTCGTAGTTTTTGGTGTTGATTCCGAGTGGCATTATTCGTCATCCTCCTCGGCAGCGGCAGCTTCCTCTGCCTGCTCTTCTCGGATCTCTTCGACGTTGACTCCGATCGTCCCTTCGGTACGACCCGTGGACTTGGTGCGCTGACCGCGAACCTTCTGGCCCCGCTTGTGACGAGAGCCCTTGTAGGAGTCGATCATCTTCATCCGGTTGATATCTTGCTGTCGAGTCAACTGGAGGTCGTTGCCGATCTCGTGTGTCGTTTCGCCGGTGTAGAAGTCGCGCTGGCGGTTCGTGAGCCACTCAGGGACTTGTTCGGCGTAGTTTTCGACGAGTTCGACGACCTCTTCGATGACATCTTCGTCGAGTCGACCGAAGGTTGCTGTCCGGTCGACCTCGGCTTCCTCCGCGATGATACGGGCGGTCCGTCGACCGACACCGTTCAGTTCGGACAGGGACCGTTCGACGGATTTCGTCCCGTCGAGGTCGGCCTGACCGATGCGGACGAAGTACTGAAGATCTTCATCGTCCTCTTGTTCTTGTGGTTCTTCCTCGCTCATATGTCGTGTTATCTCTGTCTTTCGTGCGCGTACTGCGGACTGACGCAAGCGCGTCAGTGATGTGTGTCCGACGTCGTGGCGGGGATTTGAACCCCGGAGGCTTGACGCCACATGGTTAGCAACCATGCGCCTTGGGCCGCTTGGCTACCACGACACCGTGTCTTGTATCTTCGCCCTTCCGGACTCGGGGACTCGTCCCCTACACGTATCGCATTGGTTGGTACCCTCGTCGGGTACTTAAGGGCAACGAAAGGAACTGCCGGAGGGACTCGACCGCTCGAGGCGAGTTCTTGTTCAGCCGCAGAAATCGATCGATCCGACACTGATGTGAACCGATTGAACTTATTGTGGTTGACCCGAAAGGCGCAGTAACTGGTGTCCCGAAACGATCTCGCCCTTCGAATCGGTGCCGCGCTCGTCGCCATCGTCGCGATCGGGCTGGCCGCTGCCACTGTCCGGTCTCCCATCGAAACCGGCGGGTCCGGTGGCTCCGGCGGCGGAAGCGGACCCGGAACAGGAACCGGAACCGAACCACCGCCGGAGCCGGATGTGGGCGGAGAGGGTGTTCCGCAATTTTTCGAGTACCTCGTCTACGCGTTGTTGGTCGTTATCGCGATCGCACTTGCCTGGTATTTACTCGTCCACCGGCGAGAGTTCCTCCGATTGGCCGTCGTTGTCGTCGCATCGTGCATCGTTCTGGTCGTACTGGTCTGGCTGTTTATCGAGTTCGGTCCGGAACCGAACGTGGAGTTTCCCAACGGAACAGCCGAAGAACCACTCGAAGAAGGCGGCGATCCCGGTGAAGGGGAAGGGGACGGCGACGCTTCGCCGATCTCTATCGCGCCCTTGCTCGGCGTGTTGGGAGTTATCACTGCCATCTTCGTCGGGGCACTCGTCCTTACGAATCGCCAATCCGACGAGGACGATCTTGCCGCCGAGATGGAGACATTCGAGGCGGAAGACGACGCCGAACAGGCGGCCGTCGCCGAAGCGGCCGGGCGAGCGGCGACGCGAATCGAAGCGACCGACGAGGACGACGTGGATAATGAAGTCTTCCGCGCGTGGGAGGAGATGACCGGGCTTCTCGAGGTCGACCGTCCGGAAACGAGCACGCCGCGGGAGTTCGCGGATGCTGCGATTGATGCAGGGTTAGCCCGACATCACGTCGAGGATCTCACCCGGTTGTTCGAAGACGTCCGGTACGGTGGCGCGGAGACGACCGACGAGATGGAAGCGCGTGCCGTCTCGGTCCTCCGACAGATCGAAACGGAGTACGCCGGAGATGGAACCTCGAGCGAGCATTCGAACGGGGGCGCCGGGGCGACCGAGACGGAGTCCGGGGGCGAGCACAGATGAGCGTTCGAACCGGCTGGCTCGCACTCGGCGTCCTCACGTTCCTCGGCGCGTTGATCGTTCTCACTGGAGTCTACAGCATCGATATCGGTCAGGGGGCGCTCATCGTCGTCGGCTGTGGACTGTTGCTCGGCGGACTCTCCGCGCTCTCTCGTCGACGCGGTGTCAGAGAACAAACCGGAACGCCGGACCCCGAACAGACGTATCACGTCCCGGCGCCGGGAACCTCGATCAGAGAAACGATCGGGCAGTTCCGTCAGGCGACGGGAGACTACACGGTCATGAGCCGGCGGTTCGTCGACGGGCTCCGCGGGGGAGTCGTTGCAGTTCTCACGCGGTTCGAGGGCCACTCCGTCGAGGAGGCGACGACCCAGCTTGACACCGGCGAGTGGACGGCCGACCAACAGGCGGCCGCCTTCCTCTCCGAGTCGGTCGACCGACCGTCGCGTCCGCTTCGGAAACGACTCGCGGCCGCGTTGGATCGGGACACGATGTTCCGGGTCGGTATCCGCCGGGCTGGTGCGAGCATCGCCGCTATCGGGCACGGGACGGAATCGGATCGCGCAATCCCGGATTCACTCCCGAAATACGAACGATCCGATGCCGACGAGAACGAGCGAAGCCCACGAACGACGGCGAAACGGGTAACGGGAACCGAACAGTCCCGTCGACGATCGACCGAGTACTGGACCGGCGTCGGCGCTGTTGCCCTCTTTGCGGTCGGTATCGGCGTTCTGGCAGAGTCCCCTGCCACCGTCCTCGCCGGCGTCGTCGGCGTCGGCTACGCGGGCTTTTCCCGTGCGTTCGAACCGCCGGCTCCCCAAATCGATCTCGAGCGGACGCTCGAAACGGAAGAGCCGGAGCCGGGCGACGAGATCGACGTCGAGCTCACGGTGACAAACGAGAGCGGCCGGTTGCTTCCGGACATCAGACTTGTCGACGGCGTTCCGGCGGGCCTCACCGTCACCGACGGACCGGCGCGGATCGGGACCTCGTTGCGCCCGAGCGAATCGGTTACCCTGGAGTACACCGTTACCGCCCGCCGTGGGACGCACGAGTTCGACCCCGCGCTCGTGCTGACCCGCGATCTCTCCCGATCAGTCGAACGCGAGTTCTACGTCGAGTGTGAAACGACGATCGCTTCGAACCCCGCAATGCGTTCCATCGCATCCGGGGTCCCACTTCGCACGACGGCGGCGTCGTTTCCCGGTCGCCTCCAGACGGCCGATGGCGGGTCCGGGACCACCTTCCACTCCGTCAGGGAGTACCGCCGAAACGACCCGCTCAATCGGATCGACTGGAATCGACACGCACGGACGGGGGAATTGGCGACACTCGAGTTCCACGAAGAGCGAGCGGCCAGGGTCGTTATTCTGCTCGATACGCGACAAGAGTCCTACCTCGCACCGACGCCCGACGAACGACACGCCGTCGATCGATCGGTTGCCGCGGCGGGACGGACGGCGGCGACGTTGCTGGAGAACGGGGACACCGTCGGACTCGCTGCATTGGGTTCTACCACTTCGACGAAAACGGACGGTTCCTCGAGGCACGATCCGTGCTGGCTGGCACCGGGAGCGGGACGCCACCACCGAGTTCGATTCGAACAGTTGCTCGCATCGCATCCGCAGTTCTCGACCGTTCCGCCGGAACGAGGGGCGAACTGGTACGGTCAGCTTCAAACGCTTCTTCGACGGTTTTCCTCGGAAACGCAGGTCATCCTGTTCTCGCCGCTGTGTGATCCGGAAAGCCTCAAAATCGCCCAGCGACTCGAGGCACACGGACATCCGGTGACCGTCGTCTCACCGGATCCGACGGCGGAGCGGACGACCGCCCAGCAACTGGCTCGAGTCGGCAGGCGCATCAGACGGTTCGACCTCCAGCGGGCGGGCATCCCCGTCGTCGACTGGAGTTCCGAGGAAACGATCGACGAGGTGTTCGCGCGAACGCGAGCGAGTGGTCGGCTGTGAACGAACTCACTCGCCGGCCCACGACGCTCTCCGGATCGGTCGCGGTCAGCGGTGCGGTCGTCGCGGTGCTGGCCGCCGGTATCGGATCGGTGTACGGACTCGTCGTCGGGTTCCTCGGATTGGCCGTCCTCGCGTTCGGGCTCGCACGAGGTGGTCGCGATGCTATCGATATCGGCTCGCTAACGATCTTTGCCGGCGTCGTCGTCAGCGGATTACAGGGTGAGTCGGTCGAATTGACCGTTCTCGCAACCATCGGTGCCGTTCTCGCCTGGGATCTCGGCCAGGACGCCGCGGATCTGGGCGAGCAACTCGGTCGGGACGCCGAAACGAGACGACTCGAGGGCGTTCATATCGTCTCGAGTCTCCTGATCGGCCTCGTGGCGGCGACGCTCGGCTACGGGGTCTACGTCTTCGCATCCGACGGCCAACCCGTCGCCGGCGTCGTCTTGTTGGTCCTGACGGCGGCGTTTCTCGTCGTGGCGCTTAGCTCGAGTCGCCGGCGAAACGACTGGAAGGGAAGAAATCGATAGCTTCGCAGGAAGCGGGTTCGACGGCGATTCAGCTAATCACTTGCAGTTGACACGTCTGGACCGTCGTCCAAGTACTTCTCGTTGACGACCCAGTGTCCGTCGTCGTTTTTGACCATGTACTCGCCGTAGTAGGGAACTCGACTGTCGACGACGTCGTGAAAGGCGTCGCGGATTTCGGGTTTGGACATTTCGCCCATCGGCTTGAGGTCGTCGTTGCGATTGAGACAGCCCTTGAGATACCCCTCGTGGGTCACCCGTACTCGATGACAGTTCGCACAAAACGTCGGGTTCTCGACGGGGTCGACGATTTCGACCATTCCCCGGCCGTGTCCGGATGAACTTGCGCTCCCGTCGCCCGAGTCCTCGTTGCTAATCCAGTAGCGTTTTCGGTCGTGCATCTCTCGGTGTTCGATCTCGTCAGCCTGCTCTTCGAGCCAGCCGTGGACGCGCTCGATGTCGATCGCCCACTCCGGCTTGCCGGTCAGTTCAGGCATGTACTCGATGAGTTGGAGCTGAAGGCCTTCGTTTTCGGCGACGTGGTCGACCATCTCGGGGACGTACCCCGCCGTGTGTTCGAAGACGACCATGTTGAGCTTGACCGGGTCCAGTCCGGCCTCGAGCGCCGCGTCGACACCCTCGAGGACCTTGTCGTAGGCTCCGCTCTTAGTGACCGCGGCGAAGTCGTCCGGATCGAGCGCGTCCTGGGAAACGTTGACCCGTTCGAGTCCCGCGTCGACGAGGTCGGGCGCGCGGCCGGGAAGAAACGTGCCGTTGGTCGTCAGCGAGACTTCCATCGAATCGGGCGTCCGGGAGATTATTTCCTCGAGGTCCTGGCGAAGCATCGGTTCGCCGCCGGTGAACTTTACCGCGTCTACGTCGAACTCCTCGGCGACTTCGAGAAACCGAACCACGTCGTCGGTCCCCATCTCGTCGTCCTGTGGATCCATCGGCCCACGGGTATCGCCCAGCCCCTCGTTGTGACAGTAGACACAGTCGAAATTACACCGATCGGTGAGTGAAACGCGAACCCCAGTTACGTCGCGTCCGAACTCGTCGGTGAGCATAGTCACCTCTTGCAGACGGATCCGCTTAAAGACGCCGGGAAACTCCGGAGGATGTAACCACAATCGGTTTCGCGTTTCAAAAAACGGCGACCGTTCGCCAGGGGAGTCCTTCTTGAGTGTGGTCGTTGTAGTTCACTGCATGAGTACGATTGCGGAACTAACGGTTCCTGCCGACGAATTCGCGCTCCGCGAGACGCTCGAATCGGTCGACGACGTCTCGGTCGAAATCGAGCGCGTCGTCGCTCACGGGCCCGATCACGTCATGCCCTACGTCTGGATCTCCGGGAGCGAATCGTCGATGTCGAACATCGATGAATTGCTCGAGGAGGACTCGAGCGTCGACGAAACCGATCTGCTGACGGATCTCGGGGACGAACAGCTGTATCGACTCAACTGGATCGACGACGTAACGGTGATCGTCCATATCCTCACCGAAGAAAAAGCAACGATCTTACAGGCCGCAAGCGAGGGGCGATGGTGGCAGTTTCGGGTGCTCTTTCCCGAACGCGACTCGTTGGCGAACACCTACGAATTCGCGACCGACCAGGGGTTCTCGCTGGATATCCAGAAGATTCATCAGTTAGACGAGGGCCGAAAGGGGAGATACGGGCTAACGGACGCCCAGTACGAAACGCTCGTCGCGGCGCTCGAGGGCGGCTACTACGAAATTCCCCGGAACGTCGATATGGAATCTCTCTCGAACGATCTCGGCATCTCGCACCAGGCCTTGTCCGAGCGGCTTCGACGCGCGCATCGGTCGCTCGTCGAAGAGGCGGTAACGATCGGCCACGAAGAGGACGAGTCAGAGAACGTCGAGGGCATCGAACCCGATGCAGCCAACTAGCGAGAAAGTGCAGTGGGAGAGTCCCTCGACACAAGACATACCATCGAACGGACCGAACGAGGCAGTATGGACGAGGATATGCTCGAGGATCAGCGCGAACTCGTGGCCCTGCTAAGCGAGCGAGGATGGGACGTCACCGACGTCGAACTCTCGGCCTACGACAGCCCGTGGGAAGATTCGAACGATCCCGAAGCGACGATCACGCTCACGGCGCGGAAACCGTACGATACCGACGACTCGGAAAGTGCGAGTGCGGGCTCGAGCGACGGTGACGACGAAGACGATAATCCCTTCAGAATACAGTGACCGCATCGAACACGTCTGGACAGTCCGAATTGGCTCGACCGTCAGCGGGAACCGATTCGGCGGCCAACACGGCAGTTCCGGTAGTGTCGATCGCCGTCCGTTATTCGGCCATCGAATCGAAGGTTGCGTCGGCGTCTGCTGGCACGTCGAAGTCGTGGAAGTTTTCGCCCTTCTCTTTCGAAAGGATGTTCAACGCGGCCGCAGCGCCGTCGCCCGCGGAGATTACCGCCTGCCACTCCTCGGGTCGGCCCATGGCCCCCGTCGCGTAGGCGTCGTCGACGCTCGTCTCCATTGTGATATCGACGTCGACGACGTCGCCGTCGAACTCGACGCCGAGCGAGGAGGCGAGGTCGCGGTTCGCACCCGTCGCGAGCACAACGTAGTCGGACTCGAACGCTTCGGCTTCGGTCTCGACGACGAATCCGTCGTCGGCCTCGGACACGTCGGTCACTTCCTCGCCCTGTCGAAGCTCCACGCCGAAACTATCGACCTGCCGGCGGGCGGTCTTCATGAACGCCGTCCCGTCCTCCGACCCGATTCCGAGGTAGTTGAACAGGTGCGCCTTGTGCATCCACGTCGCGTCGGTGTCGAAGACGGTCGTTTCGAGACCGTTTTTTTGCGTGAACAGTGCCGCACTCAGGCCGGCGGGACCGCCGCCGACGACGATTACGTCTGTCATAGCAGTTGCTACTACAGGCCTCATCGCGGTTAGCTGTTGGCGTCACCACCACAGCCTGCCGCATGGGGACGGGTCGGGAGAAAGAGGGTATTCCGACGATTCGGCGGGCGATCGGACGACCAGAAATCGCCTTACGGACCGCCGTAATCCGGTTTCCAACCGCGTCGAGTCGGTTCGCCGTCGCTCGAGCTGAACACGCGGTATAAGATATACCCGAGGACGGCAACCGGGAGCAGTGGTAACAGCAAAATAGCGATCAAGATTGCGACGATATACCCGAGAGCCGACATCTCGAAGTTCGATGTGTATCCCGTCGATTCGGATACGTCGGTGGACATATGTGACAGTTGGAACTCCACCGTAATCCCCCTTTCGAAGCCAGCGAGCACTCGCGGTCGTCGTTGTCAGGGAATAGGTTCGGATTGGGTGTCGTTGCAACCGCTTACTATCCCGTCTCGAGCCCCTCTCGTCCCGATCCGTCCCCGTCGAGTACGTCGCTCGAATCGTCCTGCGGGCGATACTCGAGGCTCATCAGCGTCTCGGACAGCGACAGGAACCGATCCGCGTTCTGCGAGATTCCGTGGGCCACCACCGGCGACTCGGAGAGCGCGCTCGTCGCCGCCTGGTGAATCACTCGCCTGCAGTCCTCGGGGCTCAACCACATCGCGCGGGCGTACCGTTCGCCGGCGCCGTCGCGTTCGTCGCATTCTTCGCGAAGCTCCTCGCGGGTGAGGAGCCACCCGATGCGGAGGTGGACGACGTCGATCCCCTCCCGTGCGGCGTAGTAATCGCCCATCGCCTCGCCGAAGACTTTCGTTACTCCGTAGTAGGTGTCCGGGTCCGGCGGGTCGTCCGGTCGGACGATAGTCGGATTTCCGACGGTCGATTCCGGACGGATCGGCGAGACGGTATTTCGCATGTTGACCGCGTGGTTCGAACTCGCGAAGACGACGCGCTCGAGATCGTTCTCTACTGCGGCTTCGTAGGCGTTGTAAAGTCCCTCGATATTGGGCCCCGAAACGTCGTCCCACTCGGCCCGCGGGTCCGGGTTCGCGGCGAGGTGGACCAACACGTCCTGGCCTGCGAGGGTGTCGACGAACGCCGATCGGTCTTCGATCTCGAGCGGCGTCGTCTCGAGGTCCTCCGTTTCGCTGTGGGAGAACAACGTCAGTGATTCGTCCGGAAACGCCTGCAGTGCTTCTCTGCCGACGCGTCCCGACGCACCCGTAATTGCAATATCTGTCATAAAGCAGCGACGCCCGCCACCGCAAAAGAGGACGGGTTGGCGTATGCTGGGAACGATCTGCCGATTCCAGCAACAGGCATTTTGCTCTCGTCCCGGTCATAAACAGTACTCGTGACCGAACCCACGATCTGGACGGTCGAACTTCGAATCCCGGACGCGGCCGATCTCGACGCCGCGGGCGAGTCCCGCACGCTCGAGGTTCGGGAAGACCAATCGATCCTCGCCGCCGCCCGGTCGGCCGGCATCTGGTTGTCCGCCGACTGCCAGCAGGGGTGGTGTATCACCTGCGCGGCAAAACTCCTCGAGGGCGAGGTCGATCACAGCAATGCGAAGCGCTACTATCAAAACGACGACGATGCCGGGTTCGTCCTTACCTGCGTCGCACAGCCCAGATCGAACGTCGTTCTCGAGGTCGAACAGTACGACGAATTCCTGAGACACCGCGCCGAACACGACAAGCCGCCGGGCCGGTCGAAGCTCGGGTGAGACGACCGCGTCCGAATCATCACCAGAACTCACGTACCATGTCAGAACCCACGATCACCGGCATCCTCCTCTACGACGGCGACTGTCCGTTCTGCTCGGCGGCCGCCACGGCGATGCGTCAACTCGAGTCCGTCGGCGTCGTCCCATGGGACGATCCGACTGCGCAGGCGTTTCTCGAGGCGCAGTTCGAGGACACTCCGTTCGCCCTGTTTTTCGTCGATGGCGACGCAGAGACGATCTGGGCGGGTCGAGCCGCGGCCAACGAACTCTGCCACCGCGCCGGCATGCCCGTCTTGGTCCAAGATATCGTCGACGAGAATTACGAACGGTTCGCCGACGCGATTCGGACCGGTTCGGGACTCGACCGCGATGTCGATCCCTATCACGGCGAGTATCCGCTAACGGAAGCGGCGACGATGTCGTTCGACGAACTAGCGGCGAACGGAAATCGGACTCACATTCCGAGCGGATAGCGACGCCCCTCACTGGGGAAGATGCGGCTCAGCAGGGGGACAATGCGGCTCACCGGGATACAATGCCGCTTGTTAGGTGTCGCCACCTCGAGAACCGCGGCGACGAATCTTCGCCGCGTTCGATCAAGAACACTGACTTACCAGTGTTCCAATTAACAAACATATCTAAGTAGCGGCTAGTGGCAGGGGTCCGTGACATGTCCGACGACAAACCACACGCTGCGGGAGACGTAGATGCAGGGGACACGAGCGAGCGGGTCGGGATGGCCGTGCTCCGCGAGCGGGGGCTCGATCCCGAGGAGCTTCGGGAGAAACTTCTCGACGCAATCGGGGCCGAGTTCACTACGTACTACTACTACACGAACCTCCGGATGCACCTCGCGGGCCACGAAGACTACAAGGAGATCACCGAGGACGCACGTCTCGAGGACCGCGCGCACTTCGAACTGGTCGCCCCTCGGGTGTACGAACTCGGCGGCTCGCTCCCGAACGATATTCGGGACTTCGCCGACCGAGCGTCCTGTCCCGACGCCGAGATGCCGGTTCCCTACGAAACGGAAGGGTTCGAACTCGACGAACTGACCGCCGAATCGATCCTCGAGGTACTGCTCGAGGCCGAGCGGTGTGCGATCAGGACCTGGTCGGAGATCTGTGATATGACCCATGGCGTCGACCCGCGAACCTACGACATGGCCCAGCGAATCCTTCAAGAAGAGATCGAACACGAGGCCTGGTTCGTCGAACTGCTCTCGATGGAACGCGACGGCGAGATCAACCCGGCCGGCCACTTCGTCCGCGGAGAGCCGGGTGACGCCCCGCTTTCGACGAACCGCCGGTTCAACGACAGCGCCTAACGTCGCCCCAACCTACTCCCCGCTCGACAATCGGCTGACTGCCCCGCTCGAGCACTCGGCTGACTCTCGCAGTCGTTGCTAGGCGACAGGCGCATACCTTGCTGGGTGCTAGCCTACAGCATGTTCAATATAGAGGCGTTCGAAGAGATCGACGCCCCGCCCGAGGTCGTCTGGGAGATCCTTCTCGAGTTCGACGCGTATCCGGAGTGGAACCCGTTCGTCCGTTCGATAACTGGACTCCCCGTCGAAGGCGAGCGACTCGAGGTCACGATCCGGCCGCCGGACTCTCGAGTAATGACGTTTTCGCCCGAAATCCTCGCCGTCGAACCGAACAGACGACTCGCGTGGCGCGGTCGACTCCTCGTCCCGTTCGTGTTCGACGGCTACCACGAGTTCCATCTCGAGCCCGTCGGTGAAGACGAACAACGGACTCGATTTCTCCAACGGGAAACGTTTCGCGGGGCACTCGTTCCGTTTCTCCTCAACGAGAAGCGCATCGAACGCGGGTTTAGAGAGATGAATCGCGCGATCAAAGAACGCGCAGAGTGTCGACTCTCCGTCGAGCGTCAGCGAAGTTCGACAGCCGGGACATGAACTGACCGTTACAACCCGGCGATTGGAACCCGATGTGACCCCGACATTCAAATAGGGGAGGGGGGCCAAACCGGGTGATGAGCCCCCACTTATCGTTGTCCGTCTGTATCGGAATCGACCACCTGTGTCTCCAGGAGACGAATGGGTCATAGAGCGCTCGTCGCCTACCGGCGTCCCGATCACCTCTACGACCTCCGGTACAGTCACTGGGGGGCGGCCGACCTCGAGTTGGCGGACCGAATCGACGCCGACACGCCGCTGGGCTCCGGAGCAGTCGATTCGTCGCTTCTATCCGATTCGGTCGCGCTCGATCGCGTCCTCACCAATTACCTTGATCCCTGCACGCACGAGGCCCTGTATCTCGTCTCCACGGAGTTCGACGTCAAATCCTACCGCGTCTGCTGGCTCGAGTGGGGCGACGGTCGGCAAAAAGGACGGGGAGCAATCATCGAACTCACGCCCGGCGCGTCGGATGACGAGACGGTACGCTGGTTTCGCGCCACGAAGACCGTCCTGGCAGATATCATCGAGATGGGAGCGCTCTCGAGGCGAGCGGCCCAGTCGTATCTCGAGGCCCGAATCGCCGAAGAGAAAGACGGCCACGTCTACACCTATCACGGAACCGACGGAGAAGCCGACGACGAGGGGTACACTCCGACGCCGGACCAGTGGCTCGACGAAGACGAATGGTGACACGAAACGGCGAGTCTTCCCCGCTTCACTCGTCCCATCGTGCATCCGCGAGCGTCCGCTGAACGACTTCGTCCCCGACGGCTTCGGCGAGCGTTTCGAAGCCGCTCCGCTCGGTTCGGTCGGTCGCGTTCGCGACCAGCCTCGAGACGATGAACTCCGGCGTCGAGCGTCCGACGGTGTTAAACCGCGGCTGATAATCGACGAGCAACTCGAGGTCAGGATTGAGCCCTTCGGCGAAGATGCCGTCGACGCGAGCCGCAGTCGGGAGTGGCTCCAGGTCATCGGCGAGGTGGGTGACGAACACGCCCATTGCGTCCCTGTCGACCGAGAGCGTCACCAGCCCGTGCAACAGATCGGCCGCGCTCCCGGGTTCGGTGATCGCTTCGAACTCGTCGACGAGCATCAGCGTCCGCCCGCCCGAAGACAGCGGCGGCACGATCGATTTCAACGTCGACTCAAGCACGCCCGCGTTGAAACTCGCGTGTCGCCTGTGGAAGACGAGCGAATCGACGGGCGTCACTTCGGCCCGATCCGCGGGGACCGGCAGCCCCATCGACGCCAGTAGCACGACCTGGCAGAGCGTCTCGAGAAGCGTCGTCTTCCCGCCGCTGTTGGCTCCCGTCAGGACGGCGACGTCTTCCTGTCCGGGAACGGAGCCGACGTCGTCGGGTACTGCCGTCACGTCGTGATCCCCGAGCCCGTAAGTGACCGCTTGAACCGACTCGTCCTCTCGAGCCGCGAGCGAAAGGTTCCGCGCGTTGATAACCGAAATCGCGTCAGCGTCGCTCTGTTTGTTCTCGTCTCCGACGAACGTTGGTCGCGTACAATCGTAGGCGAGTGCGAATCGGGCGAGCGAGAGGTGTAACGCGATCTCGTCGACCGCGGAAACCGCCTTCTCAACGGCCTCACTCGCCTCTTCGAGCGTATCTTCGTACTCGGTCGCGACGGTCTCTTCGCGTTCGTCGACGGCTTCTGTAAGGTTCGATCGGAGCCCGCGAAGCGTGCTCCCGACGAAATCGTTCGCGTCCGTCGCGTCCGTCGGCATCGCCTCTCGAACCTGCTCGATCGTCGCGTCCGTCTCGCTCAGGAGTCGGTCCTCGAATGCGTCTCGGAATCCTTCGACGTCGTGAACGCCGTCGTCTCGAAGTTCCTCGATTAGCTCGAGCGCGTTCGCGTCCATGTCCTCGACCGCACCGAGCGCGGTCCGAAGCCGATCGAGTTCGTCGTCAGCACCCTCGCGAACCCGGCCGCCAGCCAACGCGCCGAGTGCGTCGGCCGCATCTTCGAGCGTCTCCCGTTCGAGGTTCGCGATCGCCTCGAACGGTCCCGAGTCGACCTCCGCCTCGAGCAAGGCCAGGGCGGTCTCGACGGCCGCATGTTCGCTCTCGTCTCGCTCGTCGTATCGCTCGTAGGCCTCGAGAACGCGGTCCCTGTCGTCGTCCTCGAGTTCGGCCCAGGCGTCCCGCGCGGCCAGCACTGAGTCGAGACGCTCGTTCATTTCCGCTCGGTTCGTCTGCGGTGTGAGGACTCGAATCCGATCCGCGGCGCGCTCGGTGACGGCGTGCTCGACGGCGAGATCGAGCAGTTCCTTGTACGCCTTGCGGGCGTCGCTGGTCGCCAAAATATCCATCCCGGCACCGCCGGTCGCCCGTCGGAGAATCCGGGTCGCCCGGCCGCGGGGTAACCCGGCCTCCGAGAGCGTCCGAACGTCGCCGCTTTCGATCGCCCTGATCGCTCGTTCCCTGCCGAGTTCCGCGACCAACGTCTCGCGGGTCTTCGGCCCGACTCCCCAGTACTCCTCGAGTCGCATACTCGAACGTTCGAGGGAACTGCCTTGAACACTGTGGCACCGCTCCGGGATTTGCCAGTCAGTCGGGCTGGCCTCGAGTGGCGACAACGCTCGTCATCCGATAACAAAAACGGCGACTGTAGCAACTTACAGCAACTCGAGGATAGTCAGCGTCTCGAAGGGGAACGATTCGTCGGCGACCGCGACGGCGCTGAACCCGTTTTCGCCGGCTCGTTCGACGACTTCCTCGACGCCCGTGAGGCTGCTCACGAGCAAGAGAACCACCCCGTCGGGGGCGAGAACGCGGCCGACGTCGTCGAGAAACGGATCGATGACTTCGCGGCCGTCCTCGCCGCCCGAAAGCGCCCGCTCCATCCAGTCGTCCCACTCGGTTTCTGCCTCCGTCGGCAAGTAGGGAGGGTTGAAGACGACCGCATCGAAGGCGTCGTCTTCGAACGGGGTCACCAGATCCGCCTGCACGGGTTCGACGCCGCCACCGCGCGCTTGTGCCAATGCGTGTGGATTCACGTCGGACGCGATCACTCGAGCATCCGTCTCGTCCGCGATTCGGGTTGCGACGTGTCCGGACCCGGTCCCCACTTCGAGAACGAGATCCCTGTCCCCGAGACGCTCACAGGCCGCTTCAGCGAGTAATTGCGAATCCTCGGCCGGCTGGTAAACATCGGTCTCGAGTCCGCGTTGGTCTGTCAGATCCATCTAATCGTCCTCCTGGCTGGCTACCCGTTCGCCTTCCGGATCGGAGCCGGATTCGGCGGCGGACTCGGACCTCGAGTCAGAGTCGGTCACGGAACTCGTCTCGGCGCTGGCATCGTCTCGTTCGTCGTACTCGGTCGATTCCCGCTCGCTCGAGTCGCCGTCCGGATCGGAATTGCTGTCGGCGTCGGTCGGAGACGCACGCTGGTCCCGGCCAGCAATTTCGAATCCACCGCGTTCGGTTCGCCCCGAGAGTTCGCGCTGTGGGTAGGGGATTTTGATGCCTTCTTCCTCGAACGCGTCCTTGATCGCTCCGATGGCGTCCGTCCGGGCCTGCCATCGTCGACGCGCGCTCGGCTTGTCGATCCAGAATCGCGCGCTCAAAAGTACCGCAGAGTCACCGAAGCCCTTCGAGACCACCTGCGGGGCTGGAGCCGCCTGTGCGAGGTCGAGGTCCTCCATCGTCGCTTCGACCAACTCCGACGCTCGCCCGACATCGGTCGCGTAGTCGATGCCGATCTCGATCTCGACGCGGAGTCGGCCGCGCTTCGAGCGGTTGGTAACCATGCTCGAGGCGATGAGATCGTTCGGGATCATGATGTACTCGCCGTCGAACGATTGCACGCGCGTATTGAAGATCGAAATGTCGGTAACGGTCCCCTCGTTATCTTCGACTTCGATCCAGTCGCCGATCTCGAACGGACGGGCGAACATCAACACGAACCCGGCGAGGATCGAACTGATCGTCTGTCTCGCCGCCATGCCGAGCCCCGCGCCGAACAGTCCCGCGCCGACGAGCAAGCCGCTCAGATCGTCGATCCAGACGCCGAGGACGACGAGTAGGGTGATCGACCAGACAGCTACCTGTGAAAGGCGGTGTGTTACCTCCCGCTGGTGGTCGGTGACCGCCGTCGACGAGGCGAACACTTCTCGAATAACCCGCCGGGTGAATCTATTGACAATAAGCCCGCTCAGGAGGATAATGGCCGAAATGACGACGCGGGCGACCGCCGGCGCACCGAGGCCGAGTTCGAGGTAGATATCTCGGACCTCCTGGGTTTGCTGCCAGACACCCAGAATAATCGCCAGCGTGAGGATGCACGTTCCCACGAGAATTGCCATCGTGATAATATCGACGTACAGTGGCCGAACACGGTTGCAGAGCCAATCCTGAACCCGTCGGTACGACAGCAGAACGGCTAGCAAAATCCCGACCGCCGCGGCCGTCACTGCGAGACGCTGGTTTGAGGTTGCGAACTGTTCCCCTAACCAGTCGAATCCGAAGAGTACCTCGAACATCTATTCACCGTTGGACCGAATCGTGGTTGCACCCACCTGTATCCGTCGGTCGAGAAAGGCGTTCGAATGACGACTAGGTGCCCCACAGATCGTTCGTCTACGGGCCGTCTGCGGTGCGTTACCCGTCATCAGTTATTCGCGTCACGTCCGTCGCGAGTTCGGCGAGGGCGGCGAACTCCGTTGGCGTCACGGCACCGGCGCGCTTTCGCAGGAGGTCTTCGTCGGCCGCCTCGACGACCGCGTCGGGATCCTCGAGTTTCGAGATGTGTCCCGTGTTTCGGATCGCGTTGCGCATCGTCTTCCGGCGCTGGGTGAACAGCGCCTTGACGAACCGAAGGAAGAACTGCTCGTCTGCGACCTCGTAGTCCGGATCCCGCGGCGTCGCGCGGACGACAGCGCTCTGGACGGCGGGCGGCGGAGAAAAGGCCTCCTTCGGGATCGATTCGACGAGTTCGACATCGGCGTAGTGCTGGGTCGAGACGGACAGCCTGCCGTACTCGGATGTTCCGGGTTTCGCGACCATCCGCTCGGCGAACTCCTGTTGGAACATCAATACAAGCGGTCGCGACTTCGGCAGTAGCCGAAACGTGATCTCGCTCGAGACGCCGTACGGAAGGTTCGAAACTGATGCGGTGAAATCGGGCAACTCGACCTCGAGTGCGTCCCCCTCGACGACCGTCAGTCGGTCCGCCTCGATCTCGTCGGCGAACTCCTCGCGAAGAAACGCCGCCAATTTTCGATCGCGTTCGACGACGGTCACCCGCTCGCCCGTCTCGAGTAGCCGATCGGTCAACGCCCCGGTCCCGCCACCGATCTCGAGCAGGTGGGAGGTGTCGGCGTCGGTTTCGGATAGATACGTCGGCAACCGATCTAGCACGCGATCGTCGATCAAAAAGTGCTGATCGCGGTCCGGATCGCCGCGGACGCCGGCCCGGGCGATCAGACCGTCTGGGTCTCTCATTGCGCGCCGCTATGGGGCCGTCGAGTGTAAACGCACCGTCTCGGCTCGAGAAGAATCGACTGGTTAGGATTCGTCGCGTTGACCGACGAACGTCTTGTACTTCAGGTCGTCGTCGCGCAACTCCTGAATGATCCGTTCGACGAGGATTTCGTCCGGATCGTGTAGTCCCGAGACGCGATCCTCGAGGTCTTCGAAGCTATCGAAGGGCTTTCGCTTGCGTTCGTCGAGGATCCCGTTTCGTAGTTTCTTCCCGATACCCGGCAGGAGGTTTAACTGGTGAAGACGAAGCGTGATCGGCTGGGCGTCGTTGTAGAAGTCGACGAATCGCTCTTCGTTGTCCTCGACCAGATCCTGGACGACGTACTCCAGTTCCGACTGGGCACCAGAGGAGAGTGTGTCGTAGTCGACCGGATGTGCGTCGACGACGATTTCGCGTTCTTCGTCGGGCTCGACGACGACCTCGCTGCCGATCGTCAGCCGCTCGTCTTCGTCGAACGCAACCTCGTAAAGCCCAAAGTCCTCGATATCCATCGCGTATCCCGCAGGAGACTTCGCGTACTGCGGGCGACCGTCGTCGGAGAGGCCGTGTGCGAGGTAATCAAGCACAACCGTACGGCGAACATTCGTCTCGTCGCGCTCGGCTTCGCTCATTAGGTTCCGATACGGTGACGGCGTACTTAAAGAGTCGGCTCGCTATCACTCGGCTCGGAATTTAAGCGTACTGGGCGACGGTGTTGAGAATGTCGTCGAGTTCGTCTCCGTCCAGCGAGTACCGCTGCTGTGCGTAGACCGATCGCAGTTCGTCGCGGTCCTGTGGGAGGAGATTCGTGATCTTGTACGCCGTTTCCTCGTCGACCTTTTCGTGGTCCTGGAGGTCATCGACGAGCGCTCGAGCGTCTTCGGGCTCGAGGACGGTGAACCGATTGACGTGCTCGATGGTGCGGGCGAGCTCGTAGCGAAGCTCGCGATCCTCATCGAGCGAGCGTTCCGTTTCGATGTCGGCGAGGTGTTCTTTCACTTCCGAAACCGTTAGGAACTCCTCGTCGACGATCGTTTTGAAGATCGTCATTCCTGCGCGCTCATGTGAGCGGCCGAGACGAGTACGATCTTGTCCTTGCCGCCGTCGGTGATCTGAACTTTGAACGCGTCGCCTTGCTTTCCAGTGACGCTACCGGTCTGGCCGTCGAACCGAGGGTGGAAGCGACCGTCTGGAATGCTCGGGTCGATCTTCAGGTGGACTTTCTGGCCCTCGTCGTACTCCTGAATCGCACGCTGTGGCGGCGACGTTCCGCGGTCTCGAGGGTTGTTTGCGAGCTTTCTCCGAGTTCCTTGGCGTGGCCCATTAGATTTCGGCATAGTCGTACGAGCCTTTTGAGCGGTGATGGTTATAAAACGCACGTCTTATCGCCACGGGTTCGATCAGACAGCAGTCATCGGCCGACCGACTCACCGACACCGAACGACTCCTATCAGTACCGAACGACAGCGGCGTCCTCACCGAGTCGCGATCCTCGAATCGCCACGTCGCACACAGACGACCCAAGACGGGAATTTCTTGACGAGAAGTCGAACGAATACGTTAATTATCTCTTATTGATACGAGTGAGTATGGATCGCCCTCCTCGAGACGACCCGCCGTCCGACGGCTCCAAACCGAGCGGTGTCGAGTCGTCTCGTCCGTCCGCAGGAAACGAATCGGCTTCGAACGATGCCGTTTCAAACGGGACAGATTCGAACGGTCCACCGTCTACCGGTACCGTTCCCTCGAGACCGCCGTGGCCTCGTTACCTCGCGATAGCCCTTCTTTGTCTCGTCGGGCTCGCGCTCGCCGTTTCGTTTACCGTCGTGGTGGCCGCCGGAGACGACCTAACGTTTACGGCGGAATCGTTCGATCCCGAAACGGAGCCCGCTGAGGCGGCGACAGCACCGGAAGTGATCGACCTCGAGCAACGCGCCGAAAACAATCCTGACGGCGTCGGCGATGCCTTCGACAGTGCGGCCGAAGAAGGCATCTACGACGAACCCGGCAGCGAGCATCCGGACGAGTTGGTGTTCGTCGCCGACGACAATGATCGGTACGAGTACGCCGTCTACGGCGGCGAGTACTACGAGTGGGAAAGCGCAGTCGGCGACAGTTCTGATCACGTCTTGATCGAACTCGAGCTCACGACCGCTCAGAGCGTGATGGACAGCATCGCGGTGCCGTACGACGAAGCCTCGAGCGAAGCCCAATCCGCGGTCGGCGGCGAGGAAGTGACCGGCTTCGACGTTTCAGAGAAGATCGTTGACGACGACGGAACGTACTACGCGGTGTCGATGGAGAACTCCGGCGCGTTCTTCGTGCAGTTGCTCGTCGCGCCGATCACCGCTGTCCTTCAGTCGGTCGGCGTCGCGTTTCTCGTCGTCGGCGGCTGGCTCCTCCGGAAGGCCGTCGGCGGCGTCTCGAGACCGTTGTCAGCGAAATCGATCGCTGGTATCGCCGGGATCGCGGGTGTCGCGATGGCCAGTATTAGCGTGCTTTCCTCGTCGTTCGGAGCGTTTTCACTCGTTTCGTTACCCGCGATCGCCGCCGCAGTATCGGCGCTCACGCTCGTCGGATTCTTCGCACGCACGCGACAGTTTGGACCGCTCGCCGGCGTGTTGTTCGCAGTACCGATCGCCACCATCACGCTCGCTGGACTTTCTCACGCGATCTTTGGCGGAGCCGCCGGCGGGCTGTTCGGCGGCGTTCTCACGCTGATCGCGCTCGTCGGTGCCGGGCTCTTCGGGTGGCCGCTGATCGCGTACGGCTACTGGTTCACCCCGAGGCCCGACCCGGCGTAATTCGTTTCGGACACGACGGGTCTCGTTTTTCGCGTGTGGTTTGCACGCTCGTTTTACCAGGCCGTTGGCACAACAGTAATCCGCCCGGGCGACGCGCACACGCATATGGATAACTCGAGCGAGGAGGACGGCACCGAGGACGACTACAGCATCGAAACCAGATCGATCCACGCCGGCCAACACCCCGACGAGGAAACGGGTGCCCTGATGACGCCCATCCACGCGAATTCGACCTACGAGCAGGATGCTCCCGGCGACCATCGAGGATACGAGTACTCCCGAACTGGAAACCCGACCCGGACGGATCTCGAGGCAAACCTCGCGAGTCTCGAGAACGCC
The DNA here is from genome assembly GCF_055379965.1 of Halostagnicola alkaliphila. Lineage (NCBI taxonomy): Archaea > Methanobacteriati > Methanobacteriota > Halobacteria > Halobacteriales > Natrialbaceae > Halostagnicola > Halostagnicola alkaliphila. The sequence continues at coordinate 2,679,245 of NZ_AP043826.1, forward strand.
GAATTCGGCCGCGCGTTCTCGAGCGGGATGGCGTCGATCAACACCGTCTTGAACCTCCTCGAGTCGGGCGACCACGTCGTTACGGGCAACGACGTCTACGGCGGAACGCACCGCATCTTCACGCAGGTCTACGAGGAGTACGATATCGAATTTTCCTTCGTCGATATGACCGATCTCTCGGCACTCGAGGGCGCGTTTCAGGAGAACACCGAACTGCTCTGGCTCGAGACGCCGACGAATCCGCTCATGTCCATCGTCGACATCGAGGGGGCGGCCGAGATCGCCCACGCCGAGAACGCGATCTGCGCCATCGACAACACCTTCGCGACGCCGTACCTCCAGCGACCGCTCGAGTTGGGCGCTGACGTCGTCTCTCACTCACTTACCAAGTACCTCGGCGGACACTCCGACGTCGTCGGCGGCGCGTTGGTGACTAACGACGAGTCGCTGGACGAACGATTCGGATTCTATCAAAACTCCGTCGGCGCGACGCCCGGCCCTTTCGAGTCATTTCTCGTCCTTCGGGGGACGAAGACGCTCCCCGTTCGAATGGACCGCCACTGCGAGAACGCCCGCGCGATCGCGACGTGGCTCGAGGACCACCCCGACGTGGAGCGGGTGTACTATCCAGGCCTCGACTCGCACCCGGGACACGAAATCGCCGCCGACCAGATGGACGACTTCGGGGGCATGCTGAGCTTCGAACTCGACGCCACGCTCGAGGAGGCGGGCGCGGTCGTCTCGAACACCAACGTGTTCACCCTCGCGGAGAGTCTGGGGGGCGTCGAGAGCCTGATCGAACAGCCGGCGCCGATGACCCACGCGGCGATACCGCGAAAAGAGCGCCTCGAAGCCGGGCTGACGGACGGACTTATCCGCGCGAGCGTCGGGATCGAACACGTCGACGACCTGATCGCCGATCTCGAGGGGGCGATCGACGACGCGCTGTACTGATACGGTTTACTGTCAGTCATTTCCGGCGTAACCCCGTCCAGTCCTGCGGTTGTGCCGGTGGACTCGCTCCGCTCCTCCACCGAGGCTCGTCTCACACGGTTCGACTCACCGCCGGTAAATCGGTACAGTAATCCGTATGAACGCGACGGCGCGCGGTTCGTCGAGTACCCCTTCTCGACTCTCTTTCCTGTACGCATTTGATCCCGCGGTGCGAACAGCGGCACATGACACCACCGGAAACGGACGCAGGGGTTCACGCACTTGCACTCACGCTCGAGTTTCACGGCCGGGAGCTGACGATCACGCCGACGGTCGTCGAAACCGATCGGGGGCTGATCCTCGTCGACGTCGGTCCCGAGGGCGCGGTCGATCCCCTCGAGACGGCGCTTGCCGATCTCGGATTTTCCGTGTCCGATCTCTGGCTCGTCGTGTTGACCCACCACGACGGCGATCACGCGGGCGGTCTCGAGGAGCTCCGTTCGCGCGTCGATGTGCCGGTGGCTGCCCACCCTGACGAAACGCCGTACATCACCGGCAAAGAGATGCCGATCAAGGGCGACGGGGATCGGTATCCGCCGGAATCTGTCGATATCGAACTCGTCGGCGGGACTCGACTGTCGACGGCCGTCGGTCCGATGGAACTCCTCGAGACGCCCGGTCACTCGCCGGGTCACCTCTCGCTGTACGTTCCCGACGAACGGCTTCTGATCGCCGGTGACGCGCTCGTCTCGGACGGAGCCGAATCGCTCTCCGGCCCGAAATCCGAGTTCACGCCCGAAATGGACCGCGCCCTCGAGTCGGTCGAAACGCTCGCCGCCCTCGAGATCGACCACGTGCTCTGTTTCCACGGCGGGTACAGCCGATCGGGCAGCGACCGAATTGCCGAAATCGGTCGAGTGCACTCGAGCTAAGCCGGTATTTCACACCGCCCAGCGAAGCGGAAATCTCATCGGGCCGCGGGTAGTACGCTCGGCCATGCAAATCGAACTTCGCGTCTGTCAGCACTGTCTCGACGGCGATCACGGCAACGAGAAGCGAACGGAGGTCATGCACGACATGGTCAACTGCGCCGAGAAGATCAAAGCGCACAAAGACGTCATCGACCTCGATGCGGTCCACATCCGGAAGGTTCGAGAGGACGAGTCCGGAAAACCCAAATCGCTTCCCGTCGTCGCCGCCTCGATCCAGAACAATCAGGTCGCGCTGAACGAACTCCAGCTCGTGACGGAAGGCCAGGACGGAAACATGCTGATTTACATCGACCCGCAGGACGTGTTGACGGTTCTCGCCGGGAACCTCGACGAAATCAGCAAGGCCGTCACCGAAGACGTGACCATCGACCTCTCCTCGACCGGCGCACAGATGGTCTCGGAAGCCGACCTCGGCGCTCGAGGCCCGGATAACTGAGCCACTGCCGATTCGTTTCTCCCGTGGTACCGCCTAGAGGAGTTAAACCTTCTAGAGAGGGTGGAAAACTCCGATAGAGGGGGAAGAAGCTGGACTGGAACGGAACGCCGTCGAAAGAGGCGCTTGGAGCAAAACGAGAACGAGCCCGAATCGATTTTCGAAGCTGTTGCTATCCGGGGTGAAAAACGATCGAAAACGGCGTTACGTTATATTCGACCGACGTTCTCGACGCCGACACTTTCGACGCCTTCGACGTCACTAAAGTGTTCTTCGACGGTTTCGGTTCCGCCCGCGCCGTCGGGAACGATGACCGTCGCGTACAGGGCGACGAGACCGAACGCAACTTCTTCGCGTTCGGTTCCGTTGATCTTGGCGCCCTCCGGAAGGGCGGTCTCGAGGCGCTCTTGGAGTGCATCGAGGTCGATATCCGGGCTGTTCGGCATGACCTTGATTTTGGCGGCTACTTTTCCCATTGGAATCCCTTATGGTCCGGTGAATCCGCAATCGTTGCACTCGTAGAGGTTGCTCTGTTTTCGACACTTTGCACAGCGGTAAATCTGTTTGCCACATTCCGGGCACTTGAACGCTGCAGCGTTCGTTCCCGAGATGTTGATCCCACAAGAGACACAGGAACGCGTCTCTCGTCTATCCGTGGAACTCATACAGCCACCTTCCCTCCCGCCGCTTTTAACGGTTGTCTTTCCGTTCCTCGGTGAGCAACCATCCCGAGGACGAACATTCAAACCCGTACCGTCCGTAGCTCGAGTGAATGCGCCTCGACGACTACATCGAGGAATTAGAGCCCGACGAGGAGGCGGAGCGACGGCGTCTCGCGAAGGAGAAGTCCTACGCGATCACGGACCACCTCGAGGACTTCGAACGGAACTTCGAACAATCCCTTTCGGGTGACACCCTCGTCGGATCGACAGCCCCCTCCATCTTCGTCGGTCGGTCGAACTACCCGGATATCCCGATCGGCTTGCTCTCGCCCGTCGGGGACGAAGAGCAGGCCGAAGAGTACGTTACCGACGGTAAGTGGTACCAGCAGGGATACGCCATCGACGACGTCCTCCAGCGCCGAACCGGTCTGTTGAACTCGAGCAAGCCCGCGAACGTCGATTCCCCGAGCATCGCCAGTCGACTCGCACCGTCCGTCGACGACGTCTGGGACGGCTTCGTCGGCGTCCAGCGCGAGGTGGCGATTTCGGATCGGCCGGTCGACCTCGAGATCGGTCTCGACGACACGCCGGATCTGGGTCTCGACGCCGGAACCGACGTGGCGACGCCGCGCGGACCGCGGGCCAACGCGAAAAACGCCGATTTGCGGGAGAACCCTCACGTTCCGAAGGCGGTGAAGAAGACCTTAGAGGACGACGACTGGCAGGCACAGGGGGCGATGACCTACCTCTATCGCCGCGGGTTCGACGTCTACGAAATCAACTCGATCCTTTCTGCCGGCGCGCTCGGCGAGACGAAACAGCGCCGACTCGTTCCGACGCGGTGGTCGATCACCGCCGTCGACGACACCGTCGGCCAGTTCGTCCGCGGCCAGATTCGAACGAACCCGAGCATCAACGAGGTGCAGGTCTGGGCCAACGAGTACATGGGCAATCGCTACTGGATCATCCTCTCGCCCGGCCGGTGGGAGTTCGAACTCGTCGAAATGAAAGCGCCCGGCAGCATCTGGAACCCGAATCCAGAGGACGCGGTCTGGATGGCCAGCGCAAGCGAGGGCTACGAGGGGCGAACCGGCTACGTCGAGGAAACGGCGGGAGCCTACTACGCGGCCCGATTGGGCGTGCTCGAGCATCTGGAATCCATCGGCAGGCAGGCGAAGTGTCTGGTTTTGCGCGAGGTGAGCGACGACTACTGGGCCCCCGTCGGCGTCTGGCAGGTCCGCGAGAGCGTCAGGAACGCCTTCGACGGCGCACCCGGAGACGCCGACGAACAGGGGCTCGACGGTCGAGAGTCGATCGCCGGCGAGTACGGCGAAGCCGAAACCTTCCACGACGCGGTCGCGAAAGTCTCGAGGCGGCTCCCCGTTTCCCACCAGCGACTCCGCAGGAAATCGGAACTCGCCGCAGGATTGCAATCCAGTCTCGATGCGTTCTCGAGCGGGAGTTTGACTCGCTGAGCGGAGGCGGGGCCGTACACTCGTTTTCCCCGTAACTCACTTCGCCCTCGAGAGTCCTCGATCGCTAGTCGTCGACCGCGACCGCGACGAACCGAAGTCGGCGATAGTCAGCGGTCCAGGAGCCGTCGCGAAACAGCGTCGGCCTGAGTTCGTCCTCGACGGCGCCAATGATCTCGTCCCGCTCGTCGTCCGGAACCGAGTCGAAAAACTCCTCGCCGAACATTCCGATCCAGTTCGCGAGACCGTCCGCTCCGTCTTCGAGCGTCGTCGGCCGGTCGAACAAGCGAGCCATCCGGACCTCGAAGCCGTGGGACTCGAGTCGCGGCGCGTACTCGCCGATCGACGGAAAGTACCACGGGTGTTCGTTGTCGTACCCACGTCGGTGTAACTCGGTTTCGAGGGCGTCGACGATCGACTGCACGTTCTTCGCCCCGCCGAGTTCGGCGACGAATCGACCGCCCGGACGGAGCGCGTCTCGAGCGGACTCGAGGATTCCTTCCTGATCGGAGATCCAGTGTAACGCCGCGTTCGAGAAGACGGCGTCGAACGGCTCGTCGGCGGTGAACTCGGTTGCGTCTGTGCGGACAAACGAATAATTCGCATCCGACGGGTCCGAGGTCGGATGCGACGACCGAGCCTGTTCGATCATGGCTTCAGACTGATCGATACCGACGACAGTCGCTCCGCTCGCCGCAATTTCGCTCGTCAGCTGTCCCGTCCCACAGCCGATATCGAGTATTCGTTCGTCTTGGACGGGATCGAGCCGATCGAGAAGGGCTTTGCCGTACTCGTAGACGAACGAGTGTGAACCGTCGTAAGCGTCGGGGTCCCACGGCTGGTCGTTTCGAGAGGGTTCCATTACGATCCGTTAACGAACGGAACCCCTTTAGCTGATCCGGCACAGAACGGACGTATGACAGTTCCAGGAGCGCTCCCACCCGACCTCTTTACCGCACTGGCGGTGATCTTTCTCCTGTTGGGTGTTCCGCTGATCCTGTTCACCCTCATCATGCTCTACACGGGCTACGTTCGATACGACGCCGAGCAGTACCTCGAGGAACTCGAGAACGAACGGGACGAAGAGGGTGAAAGGAAAGAACAGGGTGCACGAGCCGAACGGGCATCCGTCGAAGGTGAACGCGAACGCGCCGAGGGAGAGCGTTCGGAAACCGCAACGAACTCGGCTACGGATCCGGTCGACCGTCACTCGCCAGCGACATCCGAAGAAGGTGTGGTGGGCGACTCGGACGACGGTTCGGCCGAATCGGATGTGGACGACGATTCGAGGTCTCCGTAGGCGTCACCGAATACGTTCAGTCCCGCCTTGAACACCGCGAGCAGAACGGGACCGAGGAACAGCCCCATAATGCCGAGCAGATAGATCCCGCCGATCACGCCGACGAGCACAACGGCGGGATGGAGCCCCGATTCTCGGTCGACGAAAATCGCACGCAGATAATTGTCGACGACGGAGAGAACGGCGATACCGTACACCAACAGAATAGCCGCGCTCACCGGTTCGCCGGCGACGAAGAGATAGCCGACGGCGGGGCCCCAGACGAGCCAGATCCCGATCGCCGGCAGGAACGAGACGATGATCATAACGACCGTCCAGAAGGCGACGTTGGGGACGCCGAGGAGCCAGAGACCGATTCCGCCGAGAATTCCTTCGACCAGCGCCACGAGAACGTGACTGTAGATAACCGCCCACGTGACCGTTTCGACTTCATCGAACAGTTCCTCGCGAACGTCGGCCTCGAGCGGCGCGATCGAACTCACCCAAGCGACGAACTCGGGACCGTCGACGAGCAGGTAGTACAGCAAGAACAACAACACCATTAGCCCGAGCGCCATTTCGATCGTCGTGTTCACGAGGGTGATCAACTCGGCGAGGACGAACTCCACCGATTCGGAAAGAAACGTCTCGAGTTCCGTCACGAGGTGGGTCTCGACTGAATCGATCGTCTCCGACTCGACGCCGAGTTCGAGGGCTAACTCTCGGACGGTCTCGATAGCGGCGAGTTCGTCGAAACCGTCCAGAAACGAAAACACCGTATCGAAGATCACGATCGAGAAGGCCAACAACGGTACGACCGCCGCGACGACGGCGAACGCGGTGAGCAGTAACGCCGAGACTCTGAGACCGACTCGCTCCTCGAGCCTCCGGTGGGCCGGATAACACACGAACGCGAGGAGACAGGCGGCGATGATGTACTGAAACAGTGGGGCGACCATCATCGCGGTAATCGCTCCGAGGAGGACCAACAGGAAGGCGAAGAATCCGGTTCGTACGTCCATATGCGGACATCTCACTTCGGGTACGTAAACGTTGACACTCCAAACAGTCTCGTTATATTATATAAAGAGCGGATACTGCGAGGCGATCGATCGAGGTCTCCGCTACCGGTCGCAATCGACGGATCTCCGTTCCAATCGCGGATCGACACCGGGCCACTCGAGGACGCGGCAACCGAGGTTCTGAGACGACGCTCTCCGCGGCGATGAACAGTGCTGCGGCGAGGAACACTGCCGTGGCGAGAAACACTGCCGCGACGAGGAACAAGTGACTACAGGTTTGCGTACGCGGTGTCGACCATCTCGCTCGTCTCGTCCACGATCGCTTGCCAGTTTTCGTCGTCGGGCGCGATGCCGAGGAGTCGGGCGATCTTCATGATCGAAACGTGGTAGACGACCTGTTTTCCGGGTTCCTCTTCCCAGACGATCACGTTACAGGGGAAGAGCCCGCCCATCTTCTTCGTCACGTCGAGTACTCGATCCGCCATCTTCGGGTTGCAGGCACCGAGCACGTAGTAGGGGTCTCTGTCGGCGTCGACCTTCTCGTTGAGCAGTTCCGAGGGCGAAAACTCGGCTGGAACGCCGAATCCCGCTTGTTCGAATACGCCACGAGTGTGTTCGATCGCCTCCTCGTGATCCATCTCGAGGACCGCGCGGTGTTCACCGTAGTGCTCGGGGTCGATTTCGGTCGGGTCAATTGGCAGACTCATATCTCTCGATTCGTGTTCGGGACGGAAAAATAGTCCCCAGCGACGATTCATTCACCGAACACCACCTTTCGTGCCGATGACGTGTCTCGAGTGGACGGTCTGCTCGATCGGAAGGTCACTCTATCGTGGTGCCCGTATTAAGCCGAACGCGGTGGTTCGATACTTCCATGACCGAACACGTACTCGTGCCGATCGACGAAACACCGCTTCTCGAAGACGTCGTAGGCTACGCGCTCGAACGATATCCCGAGGCCCACATCACGGTGTTACACGTCAGCACCGTCGCCGAAGACGCCCCGCTCGAGATCGAGGCCGCTCCACCCGCCGACGAGTGGCGAGAGACGCCAACAGATCTGTTCGAGCGCGCGAAGGCGGTCGCAAACTCCCACGACCGCGAAATTGAGACCGTTACGCTGTTCGGTTCGGTGGCACGAGCGATCTTGCAGTACGAACAGGAGCAGGGAGTCGACGCGATCGTCGTCGGGAGCCACGGCCGACACGGGCTCGAACGACTCCTCATCGGGAGCGTCGCCGAAACGATCGCCCAGCGCGCTACGGTCCCAGTCACTATCGTTAGATAACAGCTATTGTCGACTGCCGTCGTCGGGGAAGCACGCCTTCTGAGAAGCGTGAACGAGTGAGTTGGAGCCCGTTCGCGCGTCGAAGGATCGGTCAACCGGCCGTTTCGGATCCCGATTAAAGCGGTATCGGAAGCCACTCGAGGTACTCGAGCACTCCCGTCGGATCGAACAGCGGATCGTGAAGCACCAGCCAGTCGAGGAAGACGAGGCCGACGCCGTGGGCGATCACCGACGGGAGAATCGAGTTCGACTTGTAGTCGACCGCGCCGAAGAGGATGTCGGTGGGCCCCGAAAGCAAGAACTCGATCGGCGGTTTCGAGGAGTGGTGGATCATGTAGACGATGGGGCTGATGAGCACCGCCTTGAATCCGATCTCTTTGACGCCGACACAGAGCAATCCGCGGTAGTATGTTTCCGCCGCAAGCGCGAGGATGAACAACTTGATCGCGTGGGGGATGAACTCCCCGGGGGCAGCCGACGTTTCCCACATTGGATAAAACTGTCTGATCGTGGGAAGCGTCGAACCGACGAGGTAAAACGGAAGGACGAACAGCGAGAGCAGTATCGCGTTTCGAATCGCGACTCGATTGATGGTCCAGCCGATTCGCCGGCCGTGTGTCAATCCGAGCGCGAGCGGGCCGACGATCAGTAACAATCCGTCGACGACGACCCGTTCGTCCAGCCCCGACGGAACGGTTCGCGTCCACAGAATCGTCAGTATCGCACCGGTAAGAAGCGACTTCTGAAACCACGAGAGGCGATTGAACTGGTCGCGTAGCCAGCGAACGCTGCTGCTTTCGTCCTCGATTGCCACGGGTAGTTACTCGCTCGCGGTCTCGACGGGCCCGGTGCCGATAACGTCCCTGACGTGGGCTTCGAACTCCTGATAGCGCTCGAAGTACGTCTCCTCGACATCGACGAGGACGCTCGACAGTTCCTGGGGACCCTCAGGTGTCCTGATGACGCTGTCACCCTCGAGCCGACCGATCTCGCTCTTTTCTTTCGGCCACGTGAGCCGGGAGCTCACTCGAGCCAGCGGTGCACCCTCGACCGGCGTCCCTTCCCCGAGGGATACGGCGGGTTCCGTCTCTTCTTCGTCGTCGCTCATGCTGGGCACTTTGCAAGCGTCTCGATTCAAGCTTTCGCTTCGAACAGTGTTCCGTTGGCTACCGAGCGATCGATCACCCTAATCAAAACCGTCTCCCGCGGAATTTCCGTGATTGCTCCCTCCTCAGCCGTTGTTTCCACACAATATGTGTCCGGGACTCGATGTGTGTCTGACGTATCGTTTTTTGTGGTGTGAGTACGAACCCCCTCACCATGACCAGCCTGACGGAGGTCTATCAAGGAACCGAACGGGAGGTGTCGAGCCTCCGACGGCTGTACGCAGGAACGATTCTCGTCGCTATCGGGGCGATGCTGGCAGTTGTGGCCGTTCTCGTCGCCACGACAGACCTCTTCTCGGGATACTTCACCGACCAGTTCGCCGCACTCGAGACCGCGGGGATTCTGGCCGGCGTCGGCGTTCCGGCTGCACTCGTCGGCGTCTTCATCGTCTTACCGGCGTCTCGCCGAGTCAAAGCCGCGGCTGCGATCGGAGCGAGCCTCTGCTTGCTCGGCGTCGCACTCTTCTGGCACGCGTATCCCCACCACTGGCGTGGCTACGGTGACAACCTCACACTCCACGTCTCCGCCGTCTACCTTCTCGGACTGTTTACCGCACTCTGGTGTCTGTTCACCGCCGTCGTCAACTTCAAAACGCGAAACGATCCGGGCGGCATGCTCGAGATGAACGTCACCCGGAAAGGGGAGACGAAAATCGTCGAAGTGGACAACTCGAGCGGCGGGCCTCTCGGCGGCGTCGGGCTTCTCGGGAGCGATCCGGACGGCGAAGTCGAGACGCAGACGAACGTCGGATCGGACTCGACATCGACTTCAACCGGCGAGGCTGATGGAACTGGCGGCGTTGCCGGCGCTGGCACGGTCGCAACCAGCGACGGCGGCTCGAAGGCGGCTGCTATCGACTCGCCGCTCGAGACGAGCGACGGTCGCGATGCGGAGTTCGTCGACGCCCCCGTCGAACCCGACGAATCGGGCGAGCCTGCGGATCAGTACTGCGGGAACTGCCGACACTTCGAGTACGTTCGAACGTCCTCGGGCATGGTACCGTACTGTGGCTATCACGACGGTGCGATGGAGAACATGGACGCCTGCGAGGAGTGGACCCCGAACAAACGCGACGCGAGCCTCGACTTCGAGTGACGTCCAACTGGTTGTTCGGCTGGTTTCGAAGGCTAAAACGGCTGGGTACGGGATTCGAAACGCCGACACATCTTTCGTTCTGAATCGAGGCCCCTCACTGCTGTTCGATGCTGAGACGGTCTGCTGTCAGTCATTTCCGGAGCGGGCCCCGCCGCCCTGCGGTCGCGCCGGCACCTCGTTACAGCAGACCGTATGAGACAAATCAATATTCCTGACACTCGCTCGGGTTCGAAGTCAGTTCAACAGCCTACCGTAGCCACATCCCGATCGCCTGTTCGCCCAACTCGAGGCCCAACTGTGGCACCTGATAGATGATCAACGCGGCGACGACGAGTTCCAATCCGGTGACGATGACCGTGACGAGGTCGGCCATCCTGCTCTTGACGGCGACGCCGACCGGCAGGCCGAACTCTTCCTTCCAGAGCGGGTAAAACAGCGCGATACCGCGCTTGCTTCCTGCAACGTCGAGCACGTAGTGGGTAAGAATCCCGATCCAGACGTACTCGAGGTTCGCGAAGAAGTACGGAAAGGCGATAAAGGCGACGAGAATCGGCAGGTTGTGCAACGTCTTGCGGTGCTTGCCGAAGGCGGTATCGACGTCCGGAAACAGCGCACCGAGCGTGACCGGAACGCCGATCATCAGAATCGTCACGAACGTCTCTTCGGTCCCGGACGGCTCGAGCAGGTACCCCAGCCCGATACTCAACAGGACGGCGTTGAGAACGTGCCCCTTCTTGTTCATCTACTGAACGCTGGGAATCGAAGGACGGAATAGCTTTCTGTCGAGACCCGTCGTCGACCCGACTCATCCCGCCGAGAGTCTCTCGGTCGGAACCGTCGTCTCAGTGAACTCGATCGATCGCTTCTAGCAGGTCCTCGAGCGCCCGTTCGACCGTTTTCGCCCGGACCGTCGCCCTGTCGCCGTCGAACTCGTATCGGGAAACGGTCGCTTCCGAAGTGTGGGTTCCCCACGGCCCGGCGTATGAAACCCCGATGTAGACGGTTCCGACGGGGTCTTCCTCCGTTCCGCCCGTCGGGCCGGCGACGCCCGTCGCGGAGATTCCCCAGGTGACGTCGGTCACGTCGCGGACCCCCTGTGCCATCTCGCGGGCGACGGGTTCCGAGACGGCCCCGTGCTCGTCGAGGGCCTCGCGACTAACGCCGAGGTGCCGGCGCTTGGCGTCGTAGGCGTAGGTCGTCAATCCGGCGTCGAAGTAATCGCTCGCCCCCGGAATCGTCGTGATCGCCGCGCCGATCAACCCGCCGGTACAGGATTCGGCGACAGAAAGGGTCTCCTCGGCATCTCTCAGCGCGTCGCCAACCCGCATCGGAAGCTCGCGATCGATATCGTCGTTCATACTCGAGCAGAAGAGAGCGGGAAGTTTCAATGAAACGGTGAAGCCGGTTGGCGAGTCCCGTGACGAATCGCGAGCTCGCCCGTGTCGAAAGATCCACGGCCTGTCGGCCCCCAACGGAACGCATGGACTACGAGACGCCGCTTTTCTTTCGCGTGATGCAGTACGCCTCGAGGGCCGAGGGAGACGTGATCGACATGGTGAGCGGGAATCCGGACTGGGAGCCGCCGGCGGCGCTCCGAGAGGGGCTCCACGAGTACGCCGATGCGGATTCCGATCGGTTCCAGTACCCGCCGAGCGACGGCCTCCACGAGCTGCGCGAGGAGATCGCCGCCCGCCGAAACGTGGACGTTTCCCAGGTCGTGGTCACCAACGGCGCTGGCGAGGCGAACTACCTCGCGATGGCTCGAGCATTAGAGCGCGACAGCGGCTCCGAGATCGTACTGACCGACCCCGTTTATCCGTACTATCCGGGAAAGACGACCATGCTCGAGGGGACCCAGACCTACGTCGAAACGGACGAGACGGGCCAGCTCGATCCGGACGACGTTCGTTCGACGGCGAGTGCGGACACGGCCGCGATCGTGGTCAATTCGCCGAACAACCCGACCGGCGCGGTCTATCCCGAGGAGACGGTCCGCGAACTGGTCGACATCGCCGAAGCGAACGATGCGATCCTCGTCAGCGACGAGGTCTACGACCACTACGATCTCTCGGGAACGTTCTCGAGCGCGCTCTCGGTCGACTCCGAACATCGGATCGTCACCAACGCGTTTTCGAAGTCACTGGCGATTACGGGCTTTCGCGTCGGCTACGCAATTTTCCCCGAAGAACTGGTCGAGGCCGCCAGAAGCAGACACATGCTGGTCAACGTCGCAGGGAGCCGGCCCGCCCAGTACGCCGTTTTGCACGCGCTCCGAGAAACGGGACCGGAGTACTACCAAGAAAACCGCGAGGGCCTTCGCGAACGCGTCGATACCTTCACCGACGCCCTCGAGCGAACGGGTGCGGAGTATACTCGACCCGACGGATCGTTCTACGTCATGGTTCGTTTCGACGGCTTTCCGGGAACGCTCGAGAACGTCGAACGACTGATCGACGAGGCCGGCGTCGCCGGAATGCCGGGGACCGCCTTCGGGAGTTCTCGGGAGGAGTGGCTCCGATTCGCGCTCGTGACGCCGCGGGTCGCAGAATCGGCGGAGCGGCTGATCGAGTACTTCGAGTAAAATCCATTCGATTCGGACGGGGAAGTTCGATCGGTCCGATTTGGATGGCGCTGCGGGCGTTACCGAAGCGATCCTGACCACTCGCAGTTCGAACACGCAAAGAGGCCAGCGCCGTTTATCGTCTCGCTTGCGCAGTCGGGACAGGTCGCAGACCCCTCGAGTACGGCGCTGCCGTCGCTCGAATCCACCACACCCCGAGCGGGAGTGTGAGCGAGGCGACTTCCGGGATCGGTTCCGTCGTACGGGAACGGGGCATCGTTCGGGGTTTCGAGTTTCGAATCGGAAGACCGCGTGTCGTGTTCTGGATCAATCGGAACGGTGTCGGTATCCGAGTTCTTCGGCTCGGTGCAAGGCTCCGGGTCGGGTACGGCGGACTCGGTCTCGGTGGGTTCGGATGCAGTGGGTTCGTATGCTGTCGTCATTGTTCGGGTACGCTCGGCTCATCCGTCCACGATCCCGTATATAATGCTATCCACTAGAGTAGCAAGTCCGTATACCGATATTAATATTCCTAATACTGCCAATCATCGTGCAGTGAGACTGCGGTTCGGTTAGGTTTCCCAATTCGAATTGGACCGACGATTACTCGTGTCTGGGTTGGGTACTGGCTTGCATGAGTGGACTCGACGTCGATCCGGTCGAAGAGACGAACGAGGACGGCGACGACCACACGATCGAAGTGACGCCGACGGACTCCGTCGAAGACGAGGTCGAACGACGGACGATCGACGTCGAACCGAGCGACGAGCCGGTCGACGGACCCGAGTACGTCCTGTACGGCGGTAAAGGCGGCGTCGGAAAGACAACGATGGCGGCCTCGACGGCGCTGGATAGCGCCCAGCGGGGCGTCCGGACGCTCGTCGTCTCGACGGATCCGGCGCACTCGCTCTCGGATACCTACGAAACGGATATTCCGGCGAAGCCGACCCGCATCCGCGACGACGTACCGCTTTACGCGGCCGAGATCGACCCCGAAGCGGCGCTCGAGGACGCCGAGACGATATTTTCGGGAGGTGGGGAGACCGCGGGCGCTGGTACCGGACCGGGTACAGGAACTGACACCGGACCGAACACGGGAACTGGCGGCGGCGCTGGAGACGGATTCGGAACCGGCCCGTCGGGCGAAGCCGATGGCCCGCTCGGCGACCCGGACGGCCCGCTGGGCGGCATGGGCGAGATGCTCGGCGGCGATTCCCCGATGGACGCCATGCTCGGCGGGAGCATGCCCGGCTCCGACGAGGCCGCGGCCGTCCAACTCCTCCTCGAGTACATGGACGACGACCGGTTCGATCGTGTCGTCGTGGACACGGCACCCACGGGTCACACCCTGAAACTCCTACAGTTGCCGGAACTGATGGACTCGATGATGGGCAAGATGATGCAGTTCCGCCAGCGAATCGGCGGGATGATCGAAGGCATGAAAGGCATGTTCGGCGGCGGACCCGATCAGGATCAAGAGCCCGGGATGGACGACCTCGAGGAGCTTCGCGAACGGATCGAACGCCTTCGAGCCGCGCTTCGGGACCCCCAGCGGACCGACTTTCGGATCGTGATGGTCCCCGAGGAGATGAGCGTCCTCGAGTCCAAGCGACTCCGCCAACAGTTGCGGGAGTTCGAAATCCCCGTCGGAACGCTCGTCGTCAACCGCGTGATGGAACCGTTGACGGACGTCACCGACGACGTCGAAGGCGAGTTTCTCGAGCCGAACCTCGAGGAGTGTGCGTTCTGTCAGCGGCGCTGGGACGTCCAGCAGAACGCGCTGATGGAAGCCCAGGAGCTCTTCCGCGGGACAGACGTGCGTCGCGTTCCGCTGTTCGCCGACGAAGTTCGCGGCGAGGAGATGCTCGAGGTCGTCGCGGCTTGTCTTCGATAAGAGATCGTCCATTCTTCTGGGACGAACAGCCGGATACATCGCAGACTTGATGAAACTTCGGAGGGCGAACCAAATCGGTAGAATTGGCGGGTGCGAACGAAGATTGGCGGGTGCGAACGAAGATTGGCGGGTGCGAACGAAGGTGGTTTTGAAGCGAATCGCGGCCCTCCTGAATATAAACTACTTACGCCGGCGACGCAGATCTCGTGGGCCGTCACCCGTACGGGTTCGAGCCTTTCGCTTCGTTTGTGCGTCGTACTTCCCGTCCCCAGTTGATCCGCTTCGTAGCCGTATCAACCCTATTTTCGTAGCGTGGAGTACCGGCTCGGAACGCTTCTCGTGCTGGCAGTAGGGATTTCCACATCCTCCCCAACCGATTCGCTCTGTCGCTTCGCTCCGTCGCTCATCCCTCGCGCGGCTTTGCATCGGGGTTCACACGGGTTCACCCACGATGCAGCGCACGCCACCGCACAGGCCCGATCGGTCCGGATCGGACGTGTATAGTTGTCCGATGGCCTCATCCAGGATGATCAAATACGAGAACGAGAAACGGGAACATCTCCGCAACGAGCCAGCCGAAATTGCGCGGCCCGACTGCCGAGTTCGGATCGATCTCGTGAAGAAGACCGAGCCGATGTTCAAACGAACTTCCGCAGAAGACCGTACGCCGCGTCGCGAAGCCGATCCGGAAGGAACCGGGCGTAGGAGCCGTACTGTGCGATCGGGCCAACGGGGTACCGTGCCGGGGGCTCCGGACAGGTCCCGGCGTGGAGGATCGCCGCCGCAACCTCCCTGGGTTCGATCGCGAGCGGCCCCCCGCCGCCGATCAGCTGTGCGTCGTCGTAGATCTCGTAGAGCGTCTCGTAGGCCGGCGTCCGATTCTCCGGGAGTTCGTCGTCCGTCCGCTCGACGAACTCCGTTTCGACGGTCCCGGGCTCGATCAGGACGACCTCGATGCCGAACTCCTCGACTTCCGCCCGGAGCGAGTCGCTCATCGCTTCGAGGGCGTGTTTCGACCCCGAATACGGGCCGGTTCCGGCGAACGAAAGGCGACCGAGGATGCTCGAGACGTTGATGATCCGGCCCTCGCCCTGGGCTCGCATGTGGGGAAGCGCCGCTCGAGCGAGCCGGTGGGGCCCGTAGACGTTGACGTCGAACTGTCGGTGGAGATCCAGCGTGGAGACGTCCTCGATCGGCCCCATCTGGGCGTAGCCCGCGTTGTTCACCAGACAGTCGATCGCACCGCCGATTTCGACGGTCTCTTCGACGGCTCGAGAAACCTGATCAGGATCGGTGACATCGAGCTCGAGCGTCTTGCATCCCGCCTCGGCGAGGTCCGCGATGTCGTCGGTGTTGCGCGCCGTGGCCACGACCTGCCAGTCCTTCTCGAGGAAGGCCTTGGCCGTCGCTTTTCCGATACCCGACGAACAGCCGGTGATGAGGACGCACTGCTTTCGAGTGTACCGGTCGTCGGCGTCCTGGGTCGTCGTACGCTCGCGCTCGTCGCTCGAGGCCGTCCGATCGTCGGCCGCGATGTCAGTTTCGTCCTCGTCGCTGGCTCCGGGAGGGTCCTGGCCCCCGTCGTCGTCCGTTCCCTCGGCTTCCTCAGCAATGGCCATACCAGTTGGGTTCGTGAACCGTCACCTAAGTACCGACGGTTTTTCTCGCGCATCGTTCGGTGGTGGTCTGGGTCTCAGCGATCGACTAGTGGTGAGCGAGAAGCAACTGGCGATGCGTAAGCGACGGCACGGGAGTTGAGTATTCGTCTGTCGACGGGATGGTAGAGCTCGCGGAGAAGCAATCACGTCAAAGCAATCGACCCGTGATGGGTTTTGGAAGGATAGAAACCGAATTTCGAAGGGATGTCTCGTCCGCTACTGCGACCTGTCTGCGGTGACAACGTACGATTCCATCGGGGAGACGATTCCTTCATCGTCAATATACGCGTGTAACGCATCCTCGACCTCTCGAATCAGTTCGTCCCGCACCGTTCGCTCGACGGCTGCGATCGGTTCGGCTAACGGCGAGCTAGCCGCCTCGCGGCGAACGAACGCCGCGACCGAAGGGTAGCGCACGGAGCCGATCTCGATGCTGACTGAGACGTCGTCGAACCGTGCGTCCTGGGCGAGCATCCGGAGGTCCTCCCCGCCCCATTCGGAGAACGGAGAGCGCATCATTTCCCCGGCTTCATCGCCGATGTGTCGCTCCAAGGCGTCGGCTAACACGGCGTATGCGGGCTGGTAGTCGATCGATCGCCAAACGCTCAGCGCCACACGCCCACCGGGTGGAAGAACCCGACGCATCTCCTCGAGGGCGGCGAACGGATCCTCGAAGAACTGGAGTGCTTGTTGACAGCAGACGACGTCGAAGCCTCCATCCGAGAACGGGAGGTCGGTCGCGTCCCCCCGTCGCCACTCGACCGAAGGCTGGCTGTCGGCAGCGGTTTCTTCCGCCACTGCAAGCATCTCTTCGTTGATGTCGAGCCCGACAACGGACCCGCTAGTCTCGACCCGGGACGCAGCATGACGCGCCACGATACCGGTCCCGCAGGCAACGTCTAAGACACGGTCTCCCTCGCGTACCTCGCCAGTCTCGATCAGTCGATCAGCCCACGGCGCGAAAATCGGCGGCACTAGAAATAGTTCGTAGGCTTCGGAAGCGCTCTGTTCAACCTGCCAGCCGGACGATTTGGGTGTGTGATTACTCATGAACGCTCACCGCAAGTGCGGGTACGCCGCGAATGGAAGTATAAATGCCTAGTGAAATATTTCACGCCGCGAAAGCGCAGTTGGTGAGGTGAACCCGAATCAGTTGGCGTCGATCATCGGATCGACCCGACCGAACCGAGGTCAGTTGCGTCGTCGAGCGGTCGGGCTTCGTCCCGAAACTGTTCGTAGTAGGACTCCGCCCACGCGCGCATCTCGTCGCTTTCGGTGTCAACGAGCGACTGCAACGCACCCGTCCTCGGGTCGTAACAGCAGATGCTGACCCGGTCGTCGAAGAGGCAGATGCCACACCGGTCCTCGAGCGGAAGGTCATCGTTCAACAAGACGGTATAATTGGCGCGAGTCGTAGTCTCCACGACCGTTTCCTCGTCCCACAAGAGGAGTTCCCGGAACACGGCTGGCGGGTAGACGTATTCACACTCCAAGCCCTTCTGGACCCGGTCGAAAAACGGCTCTAAATTTCCTGATTTGAGTAGTGCCATGCCGAATCCGCGCATCGTTCTCGTTGCGGTGATGAGATCCGTGAGCCGTTCGACAGGCTCGTAAGGGTATCCGGGCCCTGGTTGGGAAACGACCACGTCGGTGAACAACTCAATGCTGAATCCGTCGATTTCGTGCGGCAACCACGGCCAGACCTCGCGGAGTCGCCGCTGATACGCCATCGCGTCCTTGAATCGACCAAACTGGTCGGCGACGTACTCACCCAGCCCGGTCAGCTGGTACGTGCTCCCCTCTCGTTCGATCCAGTAGCGGTCCCGAAAGTCGGTGAGGATTCGGCCCATAGTCGGGGAAGACGCTCCCGTTGCCGTGCGCAGGTCGTCCCGGTCACAAGAGCCCGCAGCCAGTTCGTCAAGCACCCCAACGCGATGGTTCGAACTGACGAGGAACTCGATATCGTCGAGTGTCGCATCCATGATAATGGTATGACTCGACACACAATAATCGTGCAGGGAGGCCTCTCGTTTTCTCGTCGACGGAATGCGTGAGTTACGTCGAAGAGGTCATCGGGCGTGTGAATTAGCCATCTATCTCTTTGGCCTCATCCGCGTACCCATCCGCCAGACGAACCGGTTCCGGGAGTTTGTATCCCGAACTCAGCTCCAGCACGACGTCGGCGGCCGTTTCGGGGCCGACGCGGTGACCGGGACTGACGTACAGCGGGTTCACGTACCGACTCGAGGACTCGTACTGCTTGGTCTGGACGGCGTATCCGAGCAGGGTTCCGTCGGCAACGTCGACCCGCGAGTTCGCTTCGATCGGAACGCGCGTTCCGGCGGGGAGGTTTTCGAGATCGCCCGCGGGCTCGCCACAGAGGAGACTCTTCGCGACGCCGATGGCCGGGGCGTCGAGGAGAACGCCGATGTGGGTCGCGATGCCCGCCTGCCGGAAGTGGATGCGCCCGCTCCCGTCGAACAGGAAGAGATCGGGCTCGACGAAGAGTTCCTCGATGGCGTCCAGAATCGGCGCTCCCTCCCGGAACGCCAGCAGGCCGGGAATGTACGGAATCTCGAGGGGCGTAACGGCGAAGACGCGTTCGATCACTTCGCCGCCGCGCATTGCGACGACGGCGCTCAGGGCCCGTTCAGGTTCGGAATCGAGCAGAAACGATTGATCGACGCCGGCGACGATCGGCGGGTCAGTATCGCTCGTGGCCGCCTTGAGCGGGTTCGAGAGAGATTCGGGGTCGAACGTCTCGAACAACTCCGTCTCGTCCTCGAACACCGCACTTTCGGCGATCTCTCGCTGGAGTGACTCCATCTCCTCGGTCGAAAGCGAGGCGTCGGGGAGGAGGTCTGGTCTCGAGAGGTTGCTCATTGGTGTGTCGTAATAGACGAGCGAAAATGAGTGTCGGGATTTAGATATCGATCGACAGAAACCGGCGAGACGTGTTTAGAACGGACCGCGTCCGCGTCCCGGACCGCCGGGTCCGCCCGGCCCACCCGGCCCGCCGCCACCACCGAGTTGTAACTGGTTCGGTGTCCGGATGTTCTTCGTTCGTTTGAGGTACTCCCCGTAGGCGAAGCCGACCAGCAAACCAACCAGGTGGGCTGCGTGAGCAATCCCGAGGGCCCCTCCCATGCCGCCGCCGACCAGCAACAGACTGATCACGGCGAACCCGCCTGTCAGCACCCAGAGCGGCATCGGAATGAAGAACATGAAATACACTTTGAGGTTAGGGTTCAGAATCGTGATAACGCCGAGGATGGCGAGTGCGCCCCCAGACGCGCCGAGAACGCCGCCCTCCCAGGGTGCGAGCGCGCCTTCGGTCATCTGGATGAAGACCTGGGAGAGCCCGGCCAGTATCCCGCTTCCGAGAAACAGCAACCAGAAGTTCCGGTCGCTAACGTACCGACTCAGCAGCGGACCGAAGAAGAAAATCACGATGCTGTTAAAGGCGATATGCATCAGCCCGCCGTGAGCGAAGATAGATGTTACCCACGTCCAGACGTACTCGGGATTCTGTGGCGTGAGAGCGAAGATCGAGCGGTAGGTGAGATATGACGAACCTTGAAACATTCCGAGCGAACCGACGGGTGCAAGCAACAGTCTCGCCACCTGCTGGAGCAAGAACGTGATCCACATCAACAGCAAAATCGTATACGTTACGTTCCCACGGAAGTATCCCAGCGGCCCGCCCGGCCCCGTATCGAACGGAAGCTTCGAGGCGATTTTCGCCTTCGTCGAGGCCTCAACGCTCGAGTTCGAGTTCACGCTGTCGTCGAACCCGCTGTTGAAGACTCCCTTCGGGTCGTTCCAGTCGTGCAGGCCCGAGCAGTTGTGGTTCTCCGGTAAGCGGTGCTCGCCGCAGTGTGTTCCCCCGCAATGGCGACACTCGTACGGCATGTTCTCTTGTTGCCCACACACGTCGCACTTGGCCATTGCCCGGGGGTATGCGTGGAATGGCTAAGGGATTTGGGGTTTCGGTGGGCTCGTGCCGCGCCCCGATTCCTTTTTGCTGGTTACGAGCGAACACGAACCCGTGCAAGAGTACGAGCGAAAGCAGTTGCTCGAGCGCGTCGGGCGCGAAGGCGCGACCGTCGGCGCGGATATCCCGGAGACGATCGCCGTCCAGGGCGAGGAGATCGATCTCCAGACGTTCGTCTTCGAGATCAAACGCCGCGAGACGGTACCCGCGGGCGAACGCGAACGCGTCGAGCAAGCGAAGAAAAATCTCCGACGCGAGCGCTTAGAGCGGATCGAACGGATCGAGGAAGACGACATCACCCGGGAGACCGGGGAGGAGTTGGCCCGGAGCGTCGTCGGGATCGATCGAGCGCTCAACGCGCTCGAGAACCTCGGGCCGACGGATCTCGAGGGCGAACAGCAGAGCAAGCAAGCCGCGGACACCAAACGCTGGATGTCGTTCCTGCAGAAGGCGCTCGGCCGCGAAGACGACGCGGCGTCTCGAGGTGGCAGGTGATGTGCGGTGCGAAACCACAGGTAACGCGCGACGCGAGACGACCGGTACCGTGGCGTCACGAGGCAACAGGTAATATGACCGTCCGACGTGAGAACCAACCAGTGAGCATGATCGAGAGCGACGAACGGAGGGCCCTCCGATGACGACCAACGCCGAACTCGCCGCCCGCTTCGAGGAGTTCGCAAACTTGCTCGAGGCGGACGACGTCGAGTACAAACCGAGAGCGTATCGCCGCGCCGCGGAGAACATCCTGGCCCACCCCTCGCCGATCGCGGACCAACTCGAGGCTGGCAACGAGGAGGCCGTCGAGAACATCGACGGCGTCGGAGACGCCATCTCCTCGAAGATCGTCGAGTACGTCGAGACGGGCGAGATCGAGGAACTCGAGGAACTACGCGAGGAGCTACCAGTCGACATGGCCGCGCTGACCCGCGTTGAAGGCGTCGGCCCCAAGACGGTCGGCTCGCTCTATCGCGAACTCGAGATCCGGAATCTGGACGACCTCGAGGCCGCCGCCGAGGCGGGCGAGATTCAGGAGGTCAAAGGATTCGGCCCGAAGACGGAGCAAAACATCCTCGAAAACGTCGAGTTCGCGCGGACGATCGGCGAACGACAACTGCTGGGCGAAGCCAGACCGCTCGCGGACGACGTGCTCGAGTACCTCGAGTCCGTCGACGTAATTTCCGAGGTGGAAGTCGGCGGCTCGATCCGGCGGTGGCGAGAGACGATCGGCGACGTCGACGCACTCGCAGCCACGGAGTCGGGGCCCGAGGCGGTCGAGGCGTTCCTCGAGTGGGATTCGATCGACGACGAGATCGAGTCGGGTCCCTCGAAGGCGAGCGTGCGGGTCGGCGACGTTCGCGTCGACCTTCGCGTCGTCGTCCCCGAGGAGTTCGGCTCTGCGCTGCAGTACTTCACGGGCAGTAAGGATCACAACGTTCGGCTCCGAAACTACGCGATCGAGCGCGACATGAAGTTGAACGAGTACGGCGCGTTCGATGTAAGTAGCGAGGCGCTACGGGCCTCGGGCAGTCGGACGGAGTCCGACGACGAGATCGACGATCCGGACGCGGGTGAGGGAACCGACGGTTCGCGAACGTCGTCGGGCCAGCAGTCCGACGGAAGTCAGCGGGTCGGCGACCGCGTCGCGGGCGAGACGGAAGAAGGGATGTACGACGCACTCGGGTTGCCCTGGATCCCGCCGGAACTGCGCGAGGATCGCGGCGAAATCGACGCCGCAGCTTCGGGTGAGCTTCCGAACCTAATCACTCGAGAGGACATTCGCGGCGACTTACACACCCACACCGAGTGGTCCGACGGCAACAACACGATCGAGGAGATGGTCGATGCCGCCGAGGACCGAGGGTATGACTACTACGCCGTCACGGACCACGCCGTCGGACCCGGCGTCGTCGGCGGGATGGGCCTCTCCGATACGGAGATTCTCGAGCAGGTCGAGGCGATTCGGGAGGTCGACGCCGCCGCGGATATCGAAGTCCTTGCGGGAACCGAGGCCAACATCGACGCCGACGGCGAGATCGGTCTCGGCGACGAGGTGATCGACGCGCTCGATATCATCGTCGCCTCGCCCCACAGCGCGCTCGACCAGGACTCCGAGGACGCCGCGGAACGACTCGTCCGGGCCATCGAAAATCCCGCGATCGACGTGATCGGCCACCCGAGCGGACGATTGCTCAACCAGCGTGAAGGGCTCGCGATCGACGCGACGGCGCTCGGGGCCGCAGCCGCCGAACACGACACCGCACTCGAGGTCAACAGCGATCTTCGGCGGCTCGACCTCTGGGGAAGCGCCGTCCAGGCCGCGCTCGAAGAGGGCGCGACGATCGCGATCGACACCGACGCCCACCAGCCGGCGACGCTCGAGTACGTTCGCTGGGGCGTCCACACGGCCCGTCGCGGCTGGGCGGAACCAGCGGACGTCATTAACACGTGGGATCTCGAGGAGCTTCGGGAGTTCCTGCACTGAGTAGCTGAGTGAAAATCGATAGCGCCGCATCCTGATACAACAGCACATGCGTTTTCTCGTCGACCTGATGTGCGGTGGAATCGTCTCGTACCTTCGAATGTGCGGTCACGACACGGCCTACGCCGGCGAGAGGGATCTCGAGGAGGATGACGAACTTCAGCGAGTTGCAGATTCGGAGGGCAGGGCATTGATCACTCGAGACGCGGCCCTCTCCGAGCGAGCCGAGGATTCGATCCTGCTCACGTCCCGAGCAGTCGAGGCCCAACTCGAGGAACTCGCCACGGCGAGTGTCGATCTGACGCTCGCGACGGAGCCGGTGTGGTGTGGCCGATGCAACGGGCATCTCGAGCGTGTGCAATCGCCTTCGGAAGAGTCGGCGAGCGAGGTACCCGAATACGTCCCAGGCGGAACGCGACCGATATGGCGGTGTCGAGCGTGTGGACAGTACTTCTGGAAGGGGAGTCACTGGGACGACGTTCGGTCGACACTCTCGGAAATCGATTGAACGATCCAGGGCCAAGAACGACGGCTCGAGCACTCAGTATACGGAGTCGTCTTCGAACCGACCGTCGTAGGCGATGTGACTGGCGTGCGTCGGCTCCTGACCGGAGAGAAACAGTCGCTCGACTTTCTTCCAGGTGTTTTCGTAGCCGAGGTGAGCCAGTTCCGTCGCCGTCGTCTTCCACCTCTCGAGTCCGTCCGCGTGGACGATCCGTCTACCGGCGCCGTTCTCGAGTGCGTCGAGAACGCCCGCTTCCGTTTCGAAATCGTCGTCGAAGGCGGTGTAGGCGACCCCGATCGTACTCGGCACGTGAGCGTACGAGGACGCAAACGGCGACATCGACGTGAGTTCGGCGATTTCGCGCGCCCGGCGATTCGTCGAGGGAAGATGTTTCGGGTTGTAGATTTCGACGCCGTCGATGATGTCGTCGTACGTCCGAATGTCGTCTTCCGTGAGGCTCACGGTCGCGAACTCGGGATGAGGTACCAACACCGTCGCGTCCTGGCGTTCGAACTCGGCCATCGCCGCCTCGAGCGAAATGAAATCGGGAACCGGCTCGGACAGTCCGAGCGCGAGGACGTGTTTGCGATTTCGCCACGAGCCGGTGAACACCTCTCGAGCAGGGATGACGAGCAAGTCGTCGCAGGAGTGGGTCTCGGCTCGACGTCGGATCTCGGGGAGCCGAGTGAAATGCGGTGCATAGACGATGGCATCGAGTCCCGCTTCTCGAGCGTTCGAAACGACGTCTCTGTCGAGCACTTTAACGTGGCAATCGACTCGAAACTCGGCTCCGGCAGTCACGTCCACCAGTTTTGAGACTGGGAAGTTATGAATTCTGATTCGTCAGTCACGGTCGACGTGTCGACGGCCCGAACGGTCGAAAAGACCTTTAGGTATCGTTGTCTCACAGGTACCAATGCCCTGGGACTGTGGAATCGACGGCTGCGGCAAAGTCTTCGAAGAGGTCGAATCAGCGGTTATCCATCAAGCGACCGAACACGAACGCCGCGAGTGCAAAGTATGCGGTACGATTGTCCCAGACGGCTACCTGTCGATCCGTCACGTCTTTACCGAACACAGTCGCGCCGAGTACGTCAGAGCCTACGGCGCGAGCTCCGAGGACGTCCGAGAGCGCGAAGACCTGCTCGAGGAAATCGATTCCGTCGCGGATATGCAACACATCGCGACCGAATTGAAACGGTAATTTCGGATTGTACGCGCCGGTAGCTCGTCGGCTCATCAAGACCGTTGGTTCCACACCCTACACGGACTCACGATCCTCTTCTCGTAATTCAGTAGAAAACCTCCTCGGCACTCGCTCCGACCTCACTCCGTTCGATCCTCGCTCGCGCCGAGCGAACCGGCCCCCTACCGCTCGTCGGAATCCAGCACCCGAATCTGGTCGCCCCGAACCGTCACCGGAATCGGAACCGTCGCCTCGTACAGTTCGACGGTCACCTGATCCTTGCCCTCGTCGATGCGCTGAACCTGGGCTTTCTCGCCCTTGAACGGTCCTGCGATGAGCTCGACGATGTCACCCTCTGCGATCCCTTCGACATCCGGTTTCGGCGAGAGGAAGTGCTCGACCTCTGAGATGTCGGATTTGCCCGGCACGATGCTCCGGGCGTGTGGGATATCCTCGAGGACACGATTGAGGACCGCGTTGTCGTCCGCCTCGACCATGACGTATGATGTCAGCGAGTCGGGCGCGAGCGCGGCGTGGATATCCGGCTCCTCGCGGTTGATAATCATGTCCGCGACGGTGCGTTCTTGGCTCGCGGTGGTTTTGACTGCGTAGATCGCCATTAGACGCCACCTGATCCGGTCAGGAGCAGCATGATTGCGCCGATGATGAAGCCGATGAATCCGACAAAGAGGATTCCGGCTCCGGCGATTTTCGAGACCTGCAGGAACTCGTTCGTCGTCGGTGTCGTTGCCATTTTCAACACCCTGACGTACGAGGTGAGATCGTACGGAACGTCCATATATGTGTGTTCACAGTGCGTGCCCTTTTATCTGTCTTTCGTGTCCCGTTTGTTTCACTCGAGTTCGATCACGAGACAGGTACTGTCACGATATCGAATTAGTCGGTTGTCGGAAACGGCTTCTAGTGGCGGTCCAAGCCTGAACTGATGGGTGAAATCGATGGCGTGTTCCCGAGTTCACTCATCAGTCGACGCTTGGAACGGTACTAGCGATAGCAGGATCAGCCAACGTTGCAGATGACGGCACGCCGATCAAACAGCTGGCATCCAAAGTTCCGGTATGGCAGAAGACGACACAGACCGAGCGGACGAGTACGAGGCAGAACGAGAGGCGGAGATCGAAGACGAACTCGAGCGAATCGATCGGGATCCCGACGAGGTCGACGACGGCGACGACGATCTCGGAACGCAGAACGCGCCCCGATCGGAGGACGAGGAAGAATCCGAGGAGTGAGTTCACACCGCGGGGACCACTGCGCCGTCGCGTGGACCCGCGAGCGGGATTCTTTTGCCCCCGGCCTTCGACCGTTCGGGTATGCAGGTCCACGTCGTCGCCGATGACCCGGTTCGAGCGGCTATCGACGCCGCGCTATCCGATATCGACATCACAACCCGAGACGCCGACCCGACAGCACTAGACGAGGCCCGGTTCGCGATCGTCAGCGACGTCGCCGGTTCGAACACCTTCGAGCAGGCGACCAACGCGACTCGAGCGGGAGACACGCCCTGGATAGCCGTCGAAATCGGCGGCGTGGGCGGCCACCCCATCGAGGCGGTCGACGCCGCGGTGTCCGGATACGCCCCGGGAACGGGCTGTTACAACTGTCTCTGTACGCGAGTCGCCTCGGCGCGGGATACGGACGAGCAGCCGGAACAACCGAGTGCGGATCGAAGCGAGGCACGCCTGGCCGGTGCGATCGCCGGCCGCGAGTGCGTTCGAGTGTTTTCGGAGGGTGAGCGATCGATCATCGGCCACGTTCGCGAGCTTCCCTACGCCAGGCGACACTACCTGCCGATCCCGACCTGCGGCTGTCACAGCTCCGAGCGGGATCGAACGCTCGATCTCGAGGACGACGACTCGCTCTCGCTCGAGGAGGCGGCCGACCGAGCAGAAATCGCGATCGATTCCCGACTGGGGCCGGTGCTCTCGATCGGCGAGGTCGAGTCGTTCCCGGCGCCGTACTATCTCACGACGCTTGCCGAAACCGATGGATTCAGCGACGCGTCCGCGTCGAAACAGGCCGCGGGCGTCGACGAAGACTGGAACGCAGCGCTGATGAAAGCCGTCGGCGAGGGACTCGAGCGCTATTGCGCGGGGGTCTACCGCGACGACGAGTTCCGCCACGCGAGCGAATCGGCCCTCGAGAATCCCGTCTCGCCGCTCGAACTCGTTCGACCCGACGACGCGCCGTCGTTCGATTCGTCGACGGAGTGTCGATGGGTCGAGGGCGTGAACCTCGAGACCGGCGAGTCGGCACAGCTCCCCGCGGCGACGGTTCAGTTTCCACAACCGGGCGAGCGCCTCGTCCCGGCGATTACGACCGGCCTCGGACTCGGCTCCTCCACCGTCGACGCTTTGATCTCGGGACTCACGGAGGTCCTCGAGCGCGACGCGACGATGCTCTCGTGGTACTCGACGTATGATCCACTCGGGCTCGCCGTCGAGGACGAAACCTACGACGCGCTCGAGCGCAGGGCCCGGAGTGAGAGACTTTCCGTAACCGCACTACTGCTGACCCAGGACGTTGACGTTCCCGTAGTCGCCGTCGCCGTTCACCGAGATAGGGCGACCGCTCGCAACGAGGACAACTGGCCGCACTTCGCCGCGGGCTCTGCGGCGGCGTTGGACGGCACGGCCGCCGCCCGGTCGGCACTGGCCGAAGCGCTCCAAAACTGGATGGAACTGCGCGGAATCGGCCTTGACGATGCGGATACCGCAACGGGCGAGATCGGGCGCTACGCGTCGTTCCCCAACGCAGCGCAGGAATTCGTCGACATCGATCGAACGATTCCCGCCGAGAGCGTCGGTCCGGATCCGGTCCCGACTGGAGCCGACAGACTCGAGGAACTCGTCTCCCGAACGAGCGCGGCTGGTTTGACGCCGTACGCGGCCCGGCTAACGACGCGAGACGTGGCGGATCTCGGCTTCGAAGCGGTGCGGGTCGTGGTTCCCGGCGCACAGCCGCTTTTCACCGGCGAGCCGTACTTCGGCGACCGCGCAACCGCGGTTCCGGACGAACTCGGCTTCGAGCCGGACCTTGATCGGGAGTTCCACCTCTATCCCTGAGATTTCCGCGAAGAAATAGCGCTAGATCCGAGACGATTTGCAGTTCAGTCGTTTCTGCGTACGACAGATCCCCTCGATTCAGTTATCCCGTAGTTCACTCCTCTTCGGACGGCCACTCTTCGTCGTCGAACTCCTCGGTTTCGTTCTCGTCTAGCTCTTCTCCGTCGGATTCGTTGCCGTCGAGTTCCGGTTCGTCTTCCTCGCTGGTGGATATCTCGAGTTCGAGGTCGTCGTCGTAGATCGTTATCTGGATGAGCTGTGTCTCACCCGTAACGGCCCCGACTTCGACCCAATCCTCGTCTCCGGTCTGGTCGATTCGCATCACTCGAAAACTCTGCTCGAATCCGTCGAGTGACGGGGCGCTCACGCGCTCACCGGGCGTAACGGAGTATCCTTGATCGTACGTTCCGCGGTCGGTCCCTCGCTCTATCGCCTCGAGTTGAATATTGTGGGTTTGGTCGCTTTCGTTGAAGATTTCGACCGGAACCGGGCTCTGAATCTCCCCCTGAAAGTGCTCTTGAACGCCGTCGATACAGCCCGCTAACCCGACGGTCGCGAGCACGGCACCGGATCGAAGTACAGTACGGCGATTCACACCCGAGCCTCGGTGCTGGATAGTTGTATGTATTACTTTTCGAATCGACCGTAAGATACGGAGAGCCGGATCCGTAGATACCCTCATTCACTCCGTGCGGATACTCCCAGCCTCGAAAATGAAGTCTGTATCGTCGGGCCGAAAATGTAATATAATTTAAAGTGTTGTATGATGTCATGGGGGATATTACCACCCAATCGAACGACCAGTACGGCAGCATAGACGACGTGAACATCGCTCCGGAAACAGGATGGAACGCACAGTACATCGGCGGCGAGTGGCGACCACCGGGTGATCGCGAAACCATCCGGGTGAACGCGCCGGCGACTCAGAGCGCGGTCGGCGAGGTTCCGCGTGGAACGATCGACGACCTCGACGAGGCCTTCGAAGTCGCCGAGGACTCACAAGGGAAATGGGCTGACACGCCGCCCCAAGAGCGCGCACAGATCGTTTCGACGGCCGCACACTTACTCGAGGAACACATGGAGGAGTTCGTCCACCTGGTCGCGATCGAAGGTGGCGGGGTACGAGCGAAGGGGGAATTCGAAGGCGGAGCCGCCGTCGGCGTGGCCTCCCACGCGGCCGGCATGGCGCTTCGCAACCGAGGCGAGCGCTCGGAGTCGACGGTACCCGGGAAGGAAAACATCGTCGTCGAGGAACCGGTCGGCGTGGTTGGGGTGATTACGCCGTGGAATTTCCCGACGGTCCTCTCGATTCGGGCCGTCGCGCCCGCGCTGGCGCTCGGCAACAGCGTCGTCCTGAAACCGGACGAACACACGCCCGTCACCGGCGGGTTACTGCTCGCTCGAGTGTTCGAGATGGCGGGACTCCCGGACGGCGTCTTCAACGTCGTCACGGGCTACGGCGACGACATCGGCGATCACTTCTCTGGCCATGAGGTTCCCGACGTGATCTCGTTTACCGGTTCGACCGAGGTCGGCCGCCGCGTCGCGACCAACGCGGTCGAGAATTTCCACTTCCCGGCGCTGGAACTGGGCGGGAACAACGCCCACATCGTCACCGACGACGCCGATCTCGAGCTGGCTATCGAGGCGGGGGCATTCGGCTCGTTCACCCACCAGGGGCAGGTCTGCATTTCGATCAATCGACACCTCGTCCACGAAGACGTCTACGACGACTACGTCGCGGGCTTGGCCGAAGCGGCCGCCCATATCCCGGTCGGCGACCCGCTCGAGGAGGACTCGATCGTCGGGCCGATCATCAACGAGTCGCAATTCGAGCAGATGACCGACTACCTCGAGGAAACGGTCGATTCGGGCGCGGTCGTCGAAGCGGGCGGTGACTACGAGTTCCCCTACGTCGAACCGACGGTTCTCTCGAACGTGACCAACGACATGGCCGCGGCGTGTAACGAACACTTCGGCCCGATCGTTCCCGTGATCCCGTTCTCGAACGACGAGGAAGCGATCGAACTCGCCAACGACACGGAGATGGGCCTGTCGGGGTCGGTCCACTGTCAAGATATCATTCGAGCGCGCGACATCGCAGCGCAGATGGAAACCGGCATGGTCCACATCAACGACCAGCCGATCAACGACGATCCGCAGGCCCCCTTCGGCGGCGTCAAGTCCTCCGGAATGGGCCGGTACAACGACCGGTGGATCGCAGACGAGTTTACGACAACGCGCTGGATCTCGGTCCAGCACGAACCTCGAGAGTACTGAACGGCCGTCTCGAAGTGAATCGTTCGAACGGAGTTGTTCGAACGGTCCGTCGAGATCGCTCGCAGCCGTGAATATCGCACGTTCGAAGCGATTCGTGATTCGAGAGCGACGAGTATTTTCAAGGCGGAGCCGTTCGTTATTCGAACGATGGAGAAAGTCTCTATCGAGGCGGTCGACAACCAGCCGAACCCGATGGCGGCACAAACCGTTCGACGGCCGGTGTCGGACGCGCTCGGGACGACCGACTTCGCGATGAACTACTTCGAACTCGAGTCGGGCGAGTCCTTTTCGGGCGGCTACCACACCCATCACGATCAGGAAGAGGTATTCTACGTCCTCGAGGGAACGGCAACGTTCGAAACCGAAAACGGTCAACTTTCTGTCGAGGCTGGCGAACTCGTTCGATTCGCCCCAGGAGAGTTCCAGCAGGGAACGAACGAGGGCGACGAA
Organism: Halostagnicola alkaliphila; assembly: GCF_055379965.1. Lineage (NCBI taxonomy): Archaea > Methanobacteriati > Methanobacteriota > Halobacteria > Halobacteriales > Natrialbaceae > Halostagnicola > Halostagnicola alkaliphila. The sequence goes on from NZ_AP043826.1 coordinate 2,709,680, forward strand.
CCCGTCGTGGGTTGGGCCTTCGGTGCGCCCGATTCGAGCCACAATTGGGAGGACATCGAGTCGGTGATCTACTGTCAAGAGTGTGAAACAGAAACGAAACACGGACTCGAGGTCGCGGATGAAGGCGGATTCCGCCTCACCTGTACCGAGTGTGGCACCTCGTTTACGATCGCCTGAGGGTCCTGTGGAGGCACAGGTACGGCAACTCGATTCTCGTCACGACTCGAGAGCGAACGCGTCGCAAGCTATCTCGAGCGAATCTCGCGGGACCGTTCAATCGGTGATCCCGTCTAATCGGCGGCCCCAACAAATCGGAGGGTCCCGTCTCCTTACTCGTCGGCCGGCGAGTAGTTCGGCGCTTCGTCGGTGATTACGACGTCGTGTGCGTGGCTTTCGGCCTGTCCGGCCGCGGAAACGCGGACGAACTCGCTTCGTTCTTTGAAGCGAGGGATCGTTCCGGCACCGACGTATCCCATCCCAGACTGCATGCCGCCTGCGAGCTGGTGGAGTTCGGACTTGAGCGTTCCCTTGTACGGCGTCGCCGCTTCGACGCCCTCCGGAACGTACTCCTCTTCGTCCTGGGGCTCGTCTTTCAGGTATCGGTCGCCGTCACCCGATTTCATCGCACCGACTGACCCCATGCCGCGGTACTGCTTGTACTTCTTGCCGTTCATCGTCACGACCCGACCGGGGGCCTCCTCGGTCCCCGCGAAGTACGACCCGAGCATCACCGCGTCGGCGCCGGCCGCAATCGACTTGATCGCGTCGCCGGAGTACCGAATCCCGCCGTCGGCGATCACCGGAACGTCGTGTTGACTCGCGACATCTGCAACCTGCGAGACGGCGGTGATCTGGGGCATTCCCGACCCCGAGACGACTCGAGTCGTACAGATCGATCCCGGACCGATGCCGACTTTGATGCCGTCGGCGAACTCGACGAGGTCCTCGGCGGCTTCGCGAGTGCCGACGTTGCCGACGACGACGTCGGCGTCGACGGATTCTTTGATCTCTCGAGCGCCCTCGATGACGTTCGCGTTGTGGGCGTGGGCGGTGTCGATAAAGAGCACGTCCGCGTCCGCCTCGTCGGCGGCCTCGGCGCGGTCGGTTTCGAACGGGCTGACGGCGGCGCCACAGCGAAGGCGACCGTCCTCGTCGCGGACGGCCTCGTTGTACTCGCGACGCTGGAGGATTCCCTGCATCGTCACCAGTCCGACGAGGAGGTTCTCGTCGTCGACGACCGGAACCCGCTCGATCTTGTGTTCGTACATCAGATCGAAGGCCTCGCGCGCGTCGATGTCTTCCGGTGCCGTAATGACTTCGTCGGTCATCGCGGCTGTGACGGGGTCATCCTCGTTGACCTCGAGGTGCGGTCGAATGTCCGTACTCGAGATGATACCGAGGACTTCGCCGCGCGTGTTAACGACGGGTGCACCGCCGACGCCTTCCTTGACCATCATCTCGTCGACTTCGCGGACCGATATTTCGGGATCGGCCGTTACGACCGAGTCGGTCGGAATGATGAGTTCGTCGGCGCTTTTGACGCGATTGATCTCGTCGACCATCTGGTCGACGTTCATGTTTCGGTGCAGCACGCCAAGCCCGCCGTGGCGGGCCATCGCGACCGCCATCTCGCTTTCGGTGACGGTATCCATTGCCGCAGAGAGAATCGGGACAGAGACTTCGACGGACTTCGAGACGCGACTCGTCAGATCCGCATCGTCGGGTTCGACGCGGCTCTCTTTGGGTCGAAGGAGCACGTCGTCGAAGGTCAGCGCTTCCGGTACTTGAAGCTTCGAGGAATAGGGCTCGTGGTCAGGAACGTCGTTCGCCATGTAAACTGTCCGGAATCGGGGGCAAAAAACGTTGCGTGTTGCATTTTCAGACTGTACAACGACAACGATAACCACGGACATGGTCTCGAAGCCGACTCGAGACGAGTCCGGGGTTCGTGGACGTGGTAGACCAGCCATTGTCACCGTCGGCGGAATTTGAAGAATGTAAACTCGATGCGGACAGTCGTTCATTACCGTCACGAAATGCACACTGTTGTCGAACGATCTGCCGAGTGCTGTAACCACTTCTCACACAACGTTTATTAATAATGCAGGACTCCGGTAGAGTATGTTCGCTGTGAGTTCCACCACGGCCCGAACCGGTGATCGGATGAGTGCTCTCTCCATCGCACCGTTTACATTCGGGTTTTCGAAACTCACAGCAGGCCAGAAACGCTCGAATGACTGGCTCGGCGCGAGCCAGTCTGGGCGGGACCGCCGGTTACACTCCCATCTGGCCCCGGGTCACGGCCATCGTTCCTAATCGATGAGCACGTCACAACACCCGGTTGCGCTGAGCCTCGAGCGGTTCGCAAGCGACGACGCAAAGCTTCTCGCGCTGGTCATGGCACTGCCGCTTATCGACGGCGTCTTTCCGGCGATGATCCTCGCCGGGGCAGTCGACGACCCACTCGGAGCGATCCAGGTCGGATTGTTGATTTTCGGCGGCAGCGCGACCGTCGCCGTCATCCTCGCGGAGATGAACGGCTCGCCTCGAGAACAGGCGGCCATCGTCCTGGTTGTCGGGATTCCGTTGATCATCCTCGCCGCGATACAGGCCGCGCTCGCGCCCACGATCGAGAGCGTGTTGAATATCGTTATCTTCGAGCGCTTCGCAGCGCTCGTCATCGCGGCCATCGCGGCCCAGACCGCGAGTGCGACCGTCGGCGAGTACATCCCAAATCCCGGTATCATCATCGCCCTCGGGCTGCTCGCGAGTTTGGACCCGAGCGGCGCCGCGTTGGTGTTCGATACCGATCCCTCGCTGATCGCGAACGCGACGCTGGCGGCCACCGTCGGCGTCCTGTTCGCGCTCTCGATCGCACTCGGCGGACCGTACCTCCGAACCTACATGGACATCGACCGATTCCGATTCGGAAGCGCCGTCGCGTTGGGTCTGCTTCCGCTTTCCCTCCTCGGGATGGCCTTCGGCGAGGCTCCGCTGGCGGCCCTGATCGTCGCCGCCGTGCTCTCGATCGACCCGCAGTTCGACGGCGACGCCGCTCGAGAAACGCTCAACTCCGATCCGCGGCCGGACGGCGGCAGTGCGGAAGAACGAGACGACTCGAGCGAACCCAAGGTCCCCGAATCGTCCGAGTCCGACGACGATACCTACCCCGGCGACGACTCGACCGACACCGCGGGCCGAGCCCCGTGGCTGTAATCGAATCGTAACGGCTTTAGGGAGGATCGCTCTATGAATGCTCGAGGGGTCGTGGCCAAGCCAGGCATGGCGGCTGACTCCAGAGGCTACGGCGCCCGGGACGACACTCCAGACTGATATACTGATCGGACACCTGATCAGTGTCCGTGTGATGACCCTCTGGAGTTCCGAGGCGCACCGGAGATATCAGTAGATCGGGGGTTCAAATCCCTCCGACCCCACTTCTCACCGCGAACAACATCGTGAGCGGTGAGTATAGGAAAAGGAGGGATTTGAATCAGGGAGCAGCTTGCTGCGACCGTGGTTCACAATCCCTCCGACCCCATTTCCTCGCGGCTCACAAATCCGTGAGCCGCGCGTACTGCAAGAGGAGGATTTGAACGAGACGAGGCGTGCGAACGCAGTGAGCACGTCTCGGCGTAGTTCACAATCCCTCCGACCCCACTCACCTTCCGACGATCCGTAACCCACAGAGGGCGGCCCATTTCCCGAGTTTGTTTATATACTCGAGAGGCGCTCTGATCTTGATTTCGTTACGTTAGCTATCGATAGGTGTCTTCGTGATGTGATTCTAATAGTGATGCTCAGTGAAAGTATACGATTATCACGCGGCACCCCTTCCCGCTGATCTCGACTGCACTGATGAGGATACTCCTGTGAGGTGTGTAGAGCGATACGTACAGGCGAAGCAGGTAACAGAGAGAGGATTAATCTCCCTGGGTGCTGTCAAAAACCGCCTGCTGAATATAGAGGATGGGCTTTGTTTAGACGCTCCCGAATGGGCGGTCCGGGAGTCATTTCGGCTGAGCAGAACGCAGTAGAGAGCACCTCACGGTACATATTCACACGTTGAGAACGAAGCGTTAGAGCCAATTCCTGCTGCGTCTAAACAAGGCCCAAATGGCCCGCTTGGGTTCCAAAACGAGCACGACGCTGCTGTATCTCCCATACGCACGAACTGTCTTTCCTCAGTGTACGCTACGCAAAGATGTAAAATAACTCGAACTGTCGAAATAGATGCCATCGAAAATATCCTTTCTGAAAGGCTTATATTGTTTTATTTCCAACGTTATGAATGTGAGACGACGACATTTTCTCGGTTCCATGGCTCTCGCCGGGATCGGGACTACGGCTGGGTGTATGAGTTCGGACAACGACGAATATGCGACGATGCAACAACTAATGCTACTGAACGATCGCGACGACCCTGTGACGATGGAACTCAGGATTGAACGGGACGACAATGACGAAGTCGTTCACGAGGAGACGTACGAGATAGACTCTGGGTTAGACGGAACTCCCGTTGATTGCGTCTGGCCGGATGAACCATTACGTGTACTGGCTCAACATGACAAAGATGATGAGTGGAGTAGTTTGAGTACGGCCGAAGAAGCAGAGTGTCTAAGCGTACTCGTTGAGGCAAACAACCAAGGAACAACCTTTTTTCTCTCTCGCGAAGAGTGTCCAATTCGTTCACCCCATTGTCATACTTCTAAGGAGGAATAGTGTACAAATGGAAGCCGTTTGACTTGATACCAAGGTTTGGACAACAGGGGTGAGGATTTAAATAATGTCAGATATCCCCCGCCCCTCACACATTGTGCCGTCGCCTTTCGGAGTGGTGCTATATTATTTTACAATACCGGAGTCTGACTGGTCGTTGTAGGATATCTTTCGAATTTCGTCAACGCCCTCCTCCCTGGCCTTTCTTTTCACAACAGGGTCGTCCACTTCGGCAACTGACGTCGGTTCATGTCTATTTACGGTAACGTCGCTACCCGAGTAGATCCGTTGACGAATGTATTCATTATCGTCTTCACTGACAATAGTCTCCTTCGGCTTGTCTCGAGTGATATCCGCATAAGCACTCATATCATATCCATTAGCTGGGTCGTCGTCCTCAATGTAGAACCGTACAGCCGCTCCAGCGGACGCTCTATAATTGTTTCCAAACCAACCGCCCGAGTAGTCCCAGGTATATTCGGCGTGGTTGCCTTCATTCTCCGACTCTCCGTCGTTTCGAAACGCGCTGTAAATGTTATATGCCGACAGAAAGACGTTAGCGCGGTCGCTGATCTCCGATGCACCTTCGTCCGCTGCCGCAATCAAGCCTTCCTCCCAGTCCAAACGGTCGTCCGGTTGCGATCCGTCTTCTTGTGTTGCTGCGATCGCCCGCTCATCATCTGATCCAGGCGGAAACACAGAACTCGTGGTAGGGTTGCCAGTTTCCATCTCTATTTTCAATTCTGCAATATTCTCCATTTCCTCCCAGTCCGTCAAAGGGCGCTCCTCTTCGGCAAACGCAACCCCGCCGGCGAGAAATTGATGCATCACCTGACTACCAATTTCCCGAGAATCAACACGGTGGGCAATGACCACTACGTTCGTTGCTTCGTAACTTTCTAGGGCCTGATCGTAGCTGACTACACGGACATCGAACGATCGGGTAAATTCCGGATCGTAGCCCGGGTCACAAGTGCCACAATACTCAGCACTTGCCGCGGATACCTGTCCGGTGAAAGCTGAGCCAACAATTCCCGCTGCCCCCATTTTGACTGCAGACCGCCGAGTTATACCGGCGGGTTTACTCTTTGATTCACTTTTTGAGACACCTTCACCTGGGTTTTTATCTCGCATATCAACAGAATATAATACATTCAAATATATAAATGTATTCTAGTCTATATTATAATGGCTATAGTAAATTAGATTGGCACTCGTCTTAGTCAGCCTTATAGCCGTTCTTGACGCCGATTTCAGGTCTTGCTGCTTATTTCCCGGCCCCATTAACACAAACTGCTCGGCCGGTCGTGTTCGCTCCGAATCCGTGAGCCGTCTGGCGAATTCGGCCCACGGTGCGTAGTCGGCATGCTCGAGCAGCGCCCTCGGGTCCGGTGGGTTTTCGGTCCAGAACATGAGCCGTAGTTTCCGAATCGGTAGACGACCGCATCTGGAGTTCGACCGATAAGTTCTGCCGTATCCCGAACTATCGGATCGGATTTGTCCTCTGTGATATCCTCATTGAGGTACAGGTCCAGCGTAACTAGGAACTCGTCTCGTATCCACTCTCGATTAGCCATGGGAGTACGATCATGTAACCACGTGAAATGATTAGCCGATAGCGTGCCGTGGGACAAGGTACCAGTTAACGAAAATATTTGCCACTGTGGTGGAGGAAGTGACCTACATTCGCATTGTGCACACGAAGACCTCCCGCTTCACAGAGAGGGTTGTATCGCTCGGCCAAAAAGCCGTCGTTGGCCAGCCAGCTCCGGCTTACCGTCCGGGAGAAGAAGGCTACGCTGACTGGGTAATTCTCGACGAGAGGGATTTATGATCGCGACAGCAATTGCGCTGATGGGATCAGTGCTCGCGATGTCGCGATTGGTGATCTCCGGAGGGGAGACGCGTGACCAATCCCGACCACGCCGACCGCGGACTCAAGGCATCGGACTACCGCACGATGCCGCGCGTGGTGTTGAAGGAGAAGATGGCGACAACGTGCTGGTGCCGGCGATCGACACCGATCGCTGGTCTGACGATCTCGATATTGCAGAGGGCGACGCGGAAATCGATTCCGTGCAGTTCTCCGGCGAGGGATTGGCGACGCGTACACGTCAAGCGGTCGTTAGGCGAAGGTGTCGCGTACGCACCGTGCAGGCGATAGGTGTGATCCGACGATCACTAGAGGATTGCACAGAAGTCAATTCGATACCGACATAGACTCACTGAAGGGGCGCTTATTGTTGAGTTCGAATAGCGGAATAACATCGGTTGTTGCATAGTGTTTGATTGCCTCACGGAGTTCCTGAAATTGTGGGAGATCGGTTGCACCAATTCTCTTAAAATTTAAATATCGCTCACCGAGCAATGGAATGTCACACCCCATCATGTAGGGTTCGATTCCTTTCCAAGTAGGCCGATGAGGAACAACATCGATATCAAAGTCGTACTCTTGGAACGGTGTTCGAGTCACATCAACACCAACAGTTTCGCAAATGTTCTCAAACGAAGTATACTCATCACCACAGAAATCACACGCCTCGGGCATAAGATCGATACTCTCTATATTGTCGACGAACTCCTCGGCTCGCTGTGCCACATCGAATCGTCCCTCAATCGTTTCGGCGGCAATCTGCGCTCGCCCTTCTAAGTGCGGCAAATCGAACTCGTTTCCATTATACGTGAGTACTGACTCCGGTGGTTTGGTCTCGAGATAATCAAGTGTTTGTTCAATCACTTTGAGTTCATCTTCAGCACTGTTTCCCTCGCGGAAGATGATCTCGTAGTGAGGATCTGTACCAGGTTCGGTCTGGTGGGCAACGCATACGCAAAAAAATTCGACGTGCTCAGAATTCTGCGCATCCATTTCCTCATCATCTGGTCGCTCAGCATTGATTGTTTCAATGTCGAAGGCAAGTCGACCGGAACTATCGGCACCCATTACATATCATAGGTTATGATAATATGTGAAAAGTATACCGGGAAAATCAGGAGAAAGATACTAGCTACTCGGCGTTTCGACATCGACGGTAGTCGCGATTTCGAAGGGAACTTTCCTACCGGAGAGGATTTCAGCAATTTCCTGGCACAGGGCGAGCGTGAGATCCGGGCGCTCGAGGGCTCGACGAGCGCTGGCGACGATGCGGGTAACGTCGTGACAGTCGAACGCGGCGGCGTTGGATCGATTACAGTCGTAATAGCCGGCGGCTTTCTCGATTTCGTCGAATCGCTATTCCGTTGCTGTCGTCGGTTCGGATCCGGACAGACCCGGGACTGTCGTTCATACCAACCGAGTTGACTGAATTCGAGACACTCCTCGAGCGCGAACTCACCTGCCACCACTCGAGAAACCAAGCCTCCACCTCATTCGAGGCAAAAAACGCTCTCCACGCAAATACGCTCTCGGAGCACCCTCGATCCCCGCGAGAAGCCTACATCGAGAACAGCTCACCTAGCCCCTGCGGGAATTCGACGCCCGATTCCTCGAGCGTGTCCTCAATCTCCTCGAGTTCGTCCTCGATTTCTTCGGCGTCGCCTGAAGTCGACTCTTCGCCGTCGGAGTCCCCGTCCGTTTCGGACGGCTCGTCCGACTCGTCGAACGTCCGGTCGCCGTCGCCACAGGAATCGAACTCGAAGACGCCGTTGAGCGCCATCGAGTGCGTGTCGTAGTAGGTGAACAGGTCCTTCGGGGCCTCGTACAGTCCGCCGTAGTGACCGACGGGGCCGGTGGTGTCGATGATGTTGTCGCCGAGATCCGACGTGAAGCTGAAGTTCTCGCGTTCGAAGATGAGTTCGTCGTCGAGCCAGTAGCGGACGATTCCGTCGTCGTTCGGCTCGCCGTTCGAAACCGTGTTCACGCACACGTAGCTCTCGAAGTCGTACCAGACGCCGGGTTCGATTTCGGGCTGGGCGAGCGCGTGCTCGTCGTCGTCCATGATGTAGTTGTGGTCCTGTGCCGCATTGATGTGGTAGGTGTCGGAGAGGAGGTGGAACGGGCCGTCAGGGTCGGTCCCGCGGCTGGTCACGTACATGCGGTTGCTCCACCCGTTCGTTCCGTCAGGTACGGTCCCGCCAGCGCTGGCTTCGCCGATCGACAGCGCGCAGTTCCAGATCCGGCAGTTCGAGAGGTCTCGGCCCTCCATCGACCAGTTGGTGTTGAGCGCGAAGCGCATGCGGTTGTTGAGTTCGAAGAGTCCGTCCTCGAAATCGTAGTGGGCGTTTGCCCCCCAGTGGTCGTTTTCGTTCACCTGCAATTGGATGGCGTTCTCGCCCGTGTAGGTCGGACTCGAGACGAAGTTCAGGTCGGCGCTGTCTCCGTTCGACAGTCGGTAGATGTCCGACCAGCTATCGTAGTCGTCGTAATCGAGGTGGACGATGTCGTCCGGGCGGCTGCCTTCCGCCGCCGCGACGCCGTCCGTTCCGAGTCCGACCGCACCCAGAACGCTTCCAACGCCCACGAGGCCGCCCAACTGCAGCGTTCGCCGTCTCGTCATCGTGGCGTCGTCAGTTCGTCTCGTCGATGCCTGTTCGTCCGGTTCTACCGTCTCGCGGTTCGAATGCTCTACCATGCACTCGGATAATTACAGAGCTTCGATAATTGTATTGTAGCGGTTACCCCGGAAACAATCGTTGCAGCTGCCACAACCGCGTTTGAGGCCTCGAGACGGCCGTAGCGGCCCTGAAAGTAGCACGCGACAAACCGCCACTTTCAGCCAGTCAAACGGTAGTAACACCCGTCAAATACCTCGGTTTTCAGACGCAGATTCCCGCTATCCTCGAGATCCGCTCCCTGTTGAAGTTCTGACATCCCGTTCTTGAGGCGTGTTTCACAGCCGATTTCGCCGAGACGCGCGCCACGGCGCTCGAGTCCTCGAAAAACGCATCGACCGCCTACCGTAATCACCTCGAACCCGCCCGAGTCACGCGATTTCGTCCGAGTAGGTGCCGGGTTCCAGTGGGAACACCTATCCCGGTCGCCGCGGATGCCGGTAGTATGCGAGCTGCAGTTCTCGAGGCCTATGGCGATCCGCTCTCGATCGAATCGGTTCCGGAGCCGGATCTCGCCGCCGACGGGATCGTCGTCGAGGTCGAAGCGTGTGGCATCTGTCGGAGCGATTGGCACGCCTGGCAGGGTCACGGCGAGTGGGCTGACGATCGGGTGCCACGCGGACAGATTCTCGGTCACGAGCCCGCGGGTCGAGTGGCCGCCGTCGGCGAGGACGTCGACCGGCTCGAAGTCGACGACCGGGTCGCGATCCCGTTCAATCTCGGCGACGGCTCCTGTCACCAGTGTCGAAGCGGGCACGGCAACGTCTGCGCGGACGGGCTCGCTCTCGGATTCGAACCCGACGTGCCGGGTGCGTTCGCCGAACGGGTCCACGTTCCACACGCCGATTTCAACGTCACGAAACTTCCCGACGGAGTTCGTTCGACCGACGCCGCCGCGCTCGGCTGTCGGTACGTGACCGCCTTTCACGCGCTGGTCCACCGCGCCGACATCCGGGCGGGTGACTGGGTGGCCGTCCACGGCTGTGGCGGGCTAGGTTTGGCCGCCGTCCAGATCGCAAGCGCACTCGGCGCGAGCGTCGTTGCAATCGACGTTCGAGACGGCCCACTCGAGCTGGCCGCCGACGCGGGTGCAGACGAACTCGTGAACGCGAGCGAGACCGCGGACGTTCCGACGGCTGTCGCCGAGGCGGTCGCCTCCAACGGGGATGCCAAGCGGCCGGAAGCGGAATCCGAAAACGCGGGCGTGGACGTCTCCGTCGACGCGCTCGGCCGAGCCGAGACCTGTCGGAACAGCCTGGACTCGCTTCGAATCCGAGGGACCCACGTCCAGCTCGGTCTGACCACGGACGCCGAGCGCGGCGAAGTCTCCCTGCCGGTCGACGAGATTACCCGCTGGGACGTCGACTTCCTCGGCTCCCGCGGAATGCCGCCCTCGAGGTACGGCGAAATCCTCCGAATGATCGCCTCGGAGCGGCTGGATCCCGGCAAACTCGTCACCAAGACGGTCGCACTCGAGGATGTCTCGGATCGACTCGCCGCGATGAGCGATTACGAGACTCGCGGCATCGAGGTTGTTACGGAGTTTTGAGCTCCCTCTCACCGGAAAACACGAACTGGTACGAACGCCTGAACGACCGGTTCTCGTGACTAGCCAAACTCGTAAGGCGATGTTCTCAACCGACTCTGGCACCTACCACGGGCATGAACGTCTTCTGGCTCGACGAGGATCCGCGACTGGCCGCGCGCTATCACTGCGACCAGCACGTAAACAAGCTCCTTCTCGAGGCGGCTCAGGTCCTCTGTACCGCGGCACGAGAAAACGGCCTCGACGCGGAGTTTCTCTACAGCCCGACCCACGTGAGTCATCCCGTGACCGAGTGGGCGACCGAATCTCGAGCGAACTGGCTTCGGCTTCGCGAGCACGCCGAGGCGCTCAACGAGGAGTTCGTCGAGCGCTACGAGAAAGAGGAAGACCACGCGAGTTGGCAAGTGATCGAGCAGATTGATCCGACCGAGATCGAGTTTCCACAGTCAGCGCCGACTCCGCGGCCCCAGGCCATGCCCGACGAATACCGGTGTGACAATCCCGTCGAAGCCTATCGATCCTACTACGCGGGCGAGAAAGCAGAGTGGGCCGAGTGGCGGTACACGGATCAACCGCCGTGGCTCGAGGCGCAACTGACGGAACTCGAAGCGCTCGAGGAGTAACTTACCCGTCCTCGAAAACGTCGTCGCTATCCTCGAGAAGCACTTCGTCGCCAACTTCGACGTCGCTCGCGGTACCGGCGGGAAGTTCGACGATTAGGTCGGCCGTTTCTTTCGCGAACCCGCGCCAGGGTCGAAGGGTTTCGACGCGCTGAACGACGTCCTCGTGAATCCAGATCACGTCCAGCGGCATGAAGACGAACAGCATGTGAACGTCTCGAGCGTCCGCGGTTTCGAAGGAAAACGCCAGTCCGTACTCCTCGGGTATCGATCGTTTGAACATCAGCCCGCGAGTTCGGCTCACGAGACTGTCCGCAATCTCGACATCGCTCGCGAGCGTCTCCCGCGCTCCGTCGGCGTCGTGGACGAGTCGCACGCTCTCGAGTCGATGCCAAGCCGTCAAAAAGATTCTCGCCGGTGCGTCGGGGTTAGCGGTTGCCATGCTTCTCGTCGAACGACTGCTCCTTGTCGAACGGTTCCCCTCGACGAACTTCCTCTAGTCGTCGGCGCGTGCGGTCTCGAGCGCCGAGGGCGGGCCGCCCGGCAACTCGTCGCGGTCGTGTGGGGCCTCGAACTCGAGGTCCGGTCCGCGTGCGATGATTCCGGAGGGATTGACGTCCGGATGGGTCGTGTAATAGTGTTCCTTGATGTGATCCATGTTGACCGTTTGAGCGACGTCAGCGGTCCCCTCCCGATGGTCGGCGACGCCCGTCTGGTACAGGTCCCGCAGGTACGGCCAGAGGTTCTCGTACTCCCGGAGGAACTGCACGTTGCACATGAAGTGCGTATGGTAGACTTGATCGAATCGGACGAACGTCGTGAACATACAGATGTCGGCCTCGGTAAGCCGGTCTCCGGCGAGGTAGCGCTGGTCAGCCAGCACCTCGTCCCAGTGTGCGAGGGCCCCGAAGAGGTCGTCGATAGCCTCGTCGTAGGGTTCCTGATCCGTCGCGAACCCGGCGCGGTAGACGCCGTTGTTGATCGGCTCGTAGATATCGTCGATGATCCGATCGACTTCGTCCTGGTACCCCTCTGGATAGAGGTCGACGTCCCGATTGGCGATCTCGTCGAACTCGGTGTCGAGCATCCGGAGGATTTCGCTCGATTCGTTGTTGACGATCGTTTCTTCTTGTTTGTCCCAGAGGACCGGGACCGTTACGCGACAGGTCGCGTCCGGATCTGCCTCGACGTAGAGTTCTCGCAGGTAATCCGAACCGTACAGGTGGTCCGGCGTACAGCCGTCTTTTTCCGGGGTGAACTGCCACCCGTCCTCGTCGCGATACGGGTCGACGACCGACACCGAAATCGCGTCCTCGAGGCCCTTCATCGCTCGCACGAGCAGGGTTCGGTGTGCCCACGGACAGGCGTAGGAGACGTAGAGGTGGTAGCGGTCGGCTTCCGGTTGGAATCGTGCATCCGGGTCGTCCCGAATTTCGTTTCGGAAGGTGGTCACCTGCCGTTCGAACGCCCCGTCGTCGCCGGTCGTTTCGTGTGCGTCCGTCCGCCACTCTCCATCGACGAGTTTGTTCATACTCGAGTGGAGGAGATCCAGACACAAAACGAGCCAGCGTACATCAGTGTTACCGGACAGCGCCGGATGGAGGTGCGTTGGTAATCGTGCGGACAGTCATGCGAAATATATCGGCCGAAACCAAACCGCCCCGACCGGGAAACGATTATCCCACTGCCCCCACCTGTAGGGAACATGGAACGATACGATCTCGTCTACAGGCTCTACGACGAGTACGACACGAAGACGCTGCGGGAGTACCAGGAGTTCGTCGACGTTTTTCCGGCGATCGATTCGCGTGCCGCCCTCGAGCACTGGCAGGAAGCCAACACGGTTCTCGAGGAGCGAAAGGACGAAATTCGAGGGGACTTCGCTGCCGGCGAGACGTTCGCCGAGATCGCCGCGCGGGCTACTCGAGAGCAGGCGTTTACCGCCCTCGATTTGGGCGCGAAGTACGACCGTGCTGTCAACGTGCTCGTCCTCGACGTCGACGAGACGCTCCGCTCCGCCGGCGGGACGGACAACGAGATTCCGCGGGACACCCTCCACATGCTTACGGAGTTTCACGAGGCCGGGATTCCGATCGTCATCTGTACGGGACAGACCTTAGAGAACGTCAAGGGATTCGCGATCCAGGGGCTTGGCAGCGAAATCGTCCACTCGGGCGACCTCTCGATCGTTTACGAAGCGGGAACGGGCGTCTTCACGCCGGGACACGGAGCGAACACCAAGCAGTTACTCTACGAGGATCTCGACGAGGAAATTCGGACGGTCTTCGACGACATCCGGAGTCGCGTGCTTCCGGAAGCGCCGACGGATCTCCGGCGGGGCTGTCACCTGCAGGGCAACGAGTTCAACGTGACGATGAAGCCGAACTACGAAACCGGGACTTCACAGGCTCGAGCGGTCATCGACGAGGCGCTAGTCTATCTGATCGATCTCCTCGCCGACGCCGTCGGATCGACGCTCGAACTCGGGGCCGTCACACGTACCGGCGAAGACGACAGTGACGAGACCAACGGTGCTCGAACGGTCGACGGCAACACCGTCAGCGAGTGGACCCGAGCGTTCTACGCCGATCAGGATCCGGAGATTCGGGCCGTCCTCGAGAGCGAAGGCGCCTATCCGGATCTCGATGCTGAGGAGGTCCCGTCCGACCTAACCGACACGTTAGAACGCATCGACGTGGCCTACTACGAAGCCGACGCCGCCGAGATCGGCAGTCTCGAGTTGAACAAGGTCGTCGGCGTCGAACGGGCACTCGACGTGTTGGGACTCGAGGATCCGTTTTCGCTTGTGATGGGCGACTCTAAGAGCGACCTACGGGTGATGGAGTGGGTCGACGAGAAGGATGCCGGAATCGCGGCGGCACCCGAACACTCCTCGCAGGATACGCTTGATCACGTCCTCGGAACGGACGACCTCGTCTTCGATCAGGGGAAAAGCGTCGACGTGTTGCGGACGATCTACGCGCTCAATCTCCTGGCGAGACTCGATTAGCGGGAGCGGAGACCAATCGGAGCGCCGGTCCTCGAGCAAACCGATTCACTCCGTTCTCGACTCGAACTAAATAGGATGAATATTTATCCTAGATATTTATGCCACACCTATCAATAGTGTAATCATGCGAGCCGCAGTTCTCGAAAAACACGGCGAACCGCTGGCGGTCAAAGAGGTCGACTATCCCGAGCCGGGACCGGATCAGGTGATCGTCGAACCCGAAGCGTGTGGCATCTGTCGAAGCGACTGGCACGCGTGGCAGGGTGACTGGGGCTGGGTCGGCGCCGAAGCGCCCGAAGGGCAAATTCTCGGCCACGAGCCGGCGGGTATCGTTTCCGAGGTCGGCGCGGACGTGGAAACAGTCTCGGAAGGCGACCGGGTGACGGTGCCGTTTCATCTCGCCGACGGGAGCTGTCCGCACTGCCGCGCGGGTCGAGCGAACGTCTGCGATACGGTGATCCCGCTTGGGTTCACCGGCATCGCACCCGGCGCGTTCGCGGAGGCGTTCCCCGTTCGCGAGGCGGACTTTAACTGCGTACAACTCCCCGACGACGTCGAGTTCACCGAAATGGCGGGCCTCGGTTGTCGGTTCATGACCGCCTACCACGCCCTCTCGGATCGCGCGGATCTTCGCCCCGGCGATTGGGTTGCGATCCACGGCTGCGGCGGCGTCGGCCTCTCGGCGGTCCACATCGCGAGCGCGCTCGGTGCACATCCCATCGCGGTCGACGTTCGCGAGGACAAACTCGAGCGGGCCAGAGAGTTGGGGGCGGTTGCGACGGTCAACGCGGCCGAGACGGACAACACGGCGAGTGAAGTAAAGGCGATCGCCGACCGCGGCGCGGACGTCTCGATCGATGCGCTGGGTATCGAAGAAACCTGTACGAATTCCATCGGCAGCCTCGGCAAGACCGGAACTCACGTGCAAGTCGGGCTCACGACCGGAGAAGAGGGCGGCGAGATATCGATTCCCGTCGACGCGATGACGATGCAGGAGATCGACTTTCACGGCTCGTTCGGAATGCCCCTCGTTCGCTACGGCGAGCTGTTCACCCTCATCGCGCAGGGAACGCTCGAGCCGGGGAAGATAGTCGGCGAAACGCTCTCGCTCGAGGAGGTTCCGGAAACCCTCGCCTCGATGGATACCTACGATACCGTCGGCATTCCTGTCATTACTGAGTTTTAGCGTAAACCCGGACGGGGGCGGGAACCCGTCCTGGTGTGAGAGACATGAGCTTCCCCGACGCGGGGGCGAAGCCGCTTCGAGGGAACCGGGCACGGACACGCAATCGTACGGTCAGTACGTGATGAGCACTGGGCACGCACCCGACGGGGTCTGTTTCCCCGCAGTCAAGTCGATGAGAGACTGTTGTTTTGTTATGAACAACCTGTCTGACAGTAGCCCGAGAAAACTAATCGCCGCGATATCGAGATCGAGACGTATCGGCCGACTACGCGGTCACCGCAACCGCGTTACGCATCTCGATAGCTGGTGCTTTCTTTCCGAGGGACCTCCCTACGGGGCCATCCGAAGTTGATCGTGGTGGCTCCGCGGACTGCTCGAAGCTTTCACCCCCTCCACCACATCGAACCCCCAACACCCGACCACCTCGAGCGAACCGAACTGGTCCTCGTCGGCGAACTGCACCGACCGGACGGATCCGTCGGGGTGCCGTCATAAACGGTTGAATCGAGAGACAATATCCTGTGAAACCGGACTTCGCGGAGGATTCGCTCGTTCGTTTCAGTTACCTCTCGAGACTCGAGAAGGGACAACATATGTTAATTCTAACAACTGATTCGGCGCTGATCAGTGTCGCGTAACTGTTTCAGTTCGGACAAATAACAGGAACGAGTCGAACGAACGATGAACGATTTCGAACAATTGGAGGGAGAACTCGAGGACCAAACCGAAGCCGATCGGAATCGACGACCGCCGGTAGAACGTGTTTTACCGCCCGGTTCAGAGAGACCGATCGGCGGGACTATCCCGGCGTCGTCTAGTGGTATACACTACTTACCTGATTGCTAATCAGCACCCGATTACGTGCAGTGGTGTTCCAGCTATCGACCCGTGGTCGATAGAATAGCGCGCCGGTTAATTCAGTCATAGAAACGACCTACTTTCGGTTACAAGCCGGATAACTACAACCTGTCCCCGCCGAGAGGTCGGTATGATCACCTGTACGAACTGCGAGACCGCCCAGTTCCTCCAGATCACACAGAGCCGGGTGTATTTCGAGGACGGTGAAATGATCAACGAGATCACGGAGCACTACGAGTGTACCCTCTGCGAGTCGACCGGGCAGTACATCTACGACGAAGACCGCGACGAGGCGAACGTCACCGGCGACGTCGAACTCACGAGAGAACGGCCGAAATTCGCGTAACAGGGTACCAGTTGCAGCAGTGAAATCGGCTATCGGCCTCGAATCTGGGGGACCTCATCTCGGCCGCCTGATCTCTGAAGACTCCGTTTTCTTCGTTCGCCGTTTGGCCCACCCGTTGCTTTCCTCAGCCACTGTTTCCATTCCCGGTATCGTTGTTCTCGCTCGATTGAACCTTCTCACCCGGTTAAATCCCGTCGGAGTCTCGATTTCGGTGGCCGAGCGCCGTCGATTCCCCGCGACTGCCGACCGAAATCGAGTCGCGCTTCTCGAGTCGCTCCGTCGAATCACCGTACTGTCTCCGGGTGATCGCCGATCGTCGCCGTTCGACATCCCACTCCTCGAAGAGCCCGTACTCCGTCATCGTGTCCATCCCCGCGAGCGCGGCCGTGAGTTTGAGTCCGACGAGGGGGATTTCGGCGACCGAAATGATCACGTCGGCGCGGAGGATGACGCCGTCTCGCAAGATTACGTCGAGGAGATCGACCAGCGCCTCGTCGTCCTTTCTGGGCATCATCCGTCCTCACCACCGAGTTCGGGGGCGAACGTGTACGGCGGCCATGGACCCGTAAATTTGACCGCGAAACCGGGATTCGACGCGACGTCGTCGAGCACCGAACCGACCGCTGATTCGTCGTCCTCGTGAGCGAGCACCGTGAACCGACACAGCGTTTCCCCGGAGTCGAGCGAGGGTTCCGCCGAATCTTTCGATCCGTCCTCGAGCGTGGCCGCCGGGGATCGCTCGAGTGCGTGTACTTCTCGAACGTGTTCGTCGATTCGTTCTCTCAGGTCGGCTTCGACCGATTCCCGCCGATCCGCCCGCAGCTGTTTGACGCGCTGGTCGTACTGTTTCTCGAGGAGGTGTGCGGTCCCCGATCCCGAGTCGTCGATCCGCTCTCTCAGTTCGGCGAGTTGTTCGTCGCGTTCTATCAACCGCTCCTCCTCGATCGGATCCGTTTCGACGACTTCGATTCGATACTCCCAGTGGCCCGCAAGTTCCGCAAGCGTCGGCTCGAGCGTGTCGTACTCGCCTCGGAGCCACTCGCGCACTCCCTCGTCGTCGGTTCGGATGATCGTATCGAACTGGAACGGTACCGGCGTTCCGAACCGCTCGCCCGCGGCATCGACGACAGTCTGGTGGCGGACGAGCCAGCGTTTGACCTGCTCGAGATCACCCGAATCGTAGATGCCGTCACAGTCGTGACAGACGACGCCGATGTCGTCGACGGCGAGCACGGAAACGGGTTCGCCGTCGATACCCGTCTTCTCGAGGTCGATTCGGTCCCGGTCCTGAAAACCGTCTTCGCCGTCGATTCGAACGGCACAGTAGAGGTACCGTCCCTCTTCGATATCGGGAAGCGAATCCGACTCGCCGCCGGAGCGCCGTTGTTCTTGGGAGGGGTGTTCCTCTCGAGCGTCGACGCCGGACCCCGCCCGATCGCGACTCACTCTTGTTCACCTCCGAAAACGGAGTAGCCGGGTTGTCTGTGTTCGGAGTAATCTCCTCCTAACTGCTCGATCGCGTCGCTTACCAGTCCGTCGAGGTCGCCTCGAAGGTCGTCGACGCCGTCGTCGATACCCTCGTCCGATTTCAGCTCCTCGAGTTCGGCTTCGATGGTGGCGAGCTGTTCGCCGAGGCGTTCGATCTCCTCGTCATCGAGGTCGCCGGACTCCATCCGACGGACGGCCTCGCGCTCTAAGGCCTCGATGAGCAGTTCGACGACGGTTACGACGAGCGTCATGAGGCCGTCTCGAGCGTCCTCACCGTCGCCGACGTCGATCGTCGTCATTCGGTATCCGCCTCCGCCGCCGCTTCGGTTTCTTCATCACCCGCCTCAGCGTCGCGCTCCGTCTCGTTACTCGCCTCATCGTCGCCGTCGTCCGGGGTCCTCTCGCCTCCGTCGGCGCTGTTCTGGCCCTCCGAATCGCCTCCGTCATCGTCGCTCAGCATATCGAATCCGCCGCTGGTCGGCCGATCCGGATCGGGTCGAGCGCCGACACGCTCGCTCACGCCGCTGGGTGCTTCGTAGGACTCGTCGCCGCTCGAGTCGTCGAATTCCTCTCCTGACCTGCCGCCGTCCGTTTCGCTGGATTCGGCTTCCGCCTCGCTTCCGTCCGCTTTCGCGGCCTCCTCGTCCGACTTTTCACCATCGTCGTTATCCTCGGGATCCGGCGTGACGTTGACGCCTCGAGTCGGGTCGATCGCGGGGTTGGGACGATCCATCTCGGCTAGCTCGGGATCACCGACGGCCTCGGCGACTCGGCGCATGTCGGTCCCCTCCGGGAACTCGAGGCCGTACTTCGCCGCCGTCTCGAAGGAGGCGATCGCCGCCCGGACCTGAATGCCCAGAAGCTGTGTGTCGCCGATCGAGACGGCGATATCGGCGTTGATGACGATTCCCTTGTCGAGGAGCATTTCCACGACCTCGGCGAGGTCGGTCTTCTGTCGACTGGGCTGAAAGTCATCGACCACGCCGCTCACCTCCGCGCTCGGCCGTCCGAACGAACCGCGGGTGTTCGTAGTCGATTCGGGCTGGCTCATCGACCGCCGGATGTCGTGAGGTAACTAGCATGATATCACCGTTAGTCATCGTCGTATCCCCGCCGCTTGCGCTCGAGTTCGAATCGCCGGCCGTAGATCCGCTTTCGCGTCGGTGCGGTCGAGTACTTCACCTTCCGCGGAACCGTCGAGTACCGAGCGCCGCCGCCGAGGTCGCGTCGGTCGGTCTGGATGGTCGACGCCGCCGTCGGGTTTCTCGAGTTAGTGCTCGTGTCCTGGCGACGCATCTTCTCGCGGTTCAGTTCGTAGAGTTTCTCGAACTTGCCGTGGGTCTTCAACAGGGCGTCCCGAAACTCGTCGATCCCCTCGATCGCCTGTTGCTGGATGAATACTTGGTACGCTTCGGGGTTCTGTTCCACGTCGAGCGATCCCAGCGCATCTTTGGGGTCGACGTCGTCGAGGAGCCCGTCTTCGTCTCCGCCGAGTAGCCCGTCTTCGCCGCCGAGGATCCCATCGTCTTCGTTCCCGCCGAGCATCCCGTCTTCGCCGCCGACGAGTTCGTCGTCCCCGGTCACCGCAGATGCGGCCTCGGAGGCCAGTCCACCGTCTTCGCCGCTGGCAAGGTCATCGACCGCCTCCTCGAGTTCCTGGGACTCCTCCCAGATGTCGGTAAGGTCGGTTGCGTTCCAGGCGCTTAGCAAATCGACCGCATCGAAGACTCGGCTGAAATCGACGGCGTCGTCTACGCCCCCTTCGTCGTCGCCGTCCAGCGCCTCGGGTACCTCGCCGATGTCGACCGCCTCGAGCAGTTCGTCGCCGTCGACAGCGTCCGGGAGGTTCTCGAGGTCGACCGCTTCGAGGAGCTCCTCGAGTTCCGTCGCGACGTCGATGAGTGCGTCGACATCCCCGAGGACGGATTCGAGCGCCTCGTCGTCGAGTTCCTCGAGCGACTCGACGGGATCGAGCTGGTCTTCGAGCGACTCGAGATGGTCCACCGCGTTCTGAAAGACCGAGGCGTCGTCGGCACCTGCCTCCGAGTCCTCACTCATCGCCACCACCGCCGGAATCGTTGGTATCGTCGGAATCGTCTGCTGTCCGACTTCTCGACACGTCGTCCGTCGAAACGGTAACGGTCAAAACGCCGTTTTTGATCCGCGCGTCGGCCTCGACCGACGATCGATCCCACGGAACGTCGACGCGCTCGAGTTCTCGGTCGCTCACGCCGACGACGAGCGTCGTCTCTCCGACGGGTTCGTCGTCAAATCCGACGGTGATCGAATCGGGGTCGACCGCCGAAACGTCCGCGATAACCAGCAGTTCGTCGTCGTAGGTCCTGGTCGTCACGTGCTGGGTGGACATCGACGACCGACGACGGCGCGTTCGCGAGGGACGGTTACCGGAAGAACCTCCCTGTTCAGCTCTTCGAGGCTCTCGCGACCCTCTACCCGGCGAATCCCGGACGGAATCCGAATCGATCGATTCGATCCCGGACCCGATCGAAACGTCGTAATCGAGTCCGAACCGACCGCCTCCGCCGGCCCGCCCCGATCGCGACGCCCTCGAGGACCGATCGAGGGAATCGAGGAGGTTCAGGAGACTCGAGAGCCAGTGTCCTCCGCCGGAATCACTTGACTCCGGCGGCTCACCGGACGGCCAGTGGTCAGTCGGCCCCGGGCCGATCGGCGGCTGGTGATCGTCGGGTTCCGACGGCTCACCGTCAGCGGGCTCGTCGGAGGCGTCATCGGATCGATGCGAGTCTCGGTTCGGCGGTTCGTACTCGTCGCCGTTCGATTCGTCCGATCGCTCGTCGTCTGGTGGGTCGTCGGACATTATCGTTTCACCTCTACGCGCCCGGTCCGCAGTTCCTGGTGGACCTCTCGGGCAACCTCGATTTCCTCCTCGAGCGCTTCTTTCCGCTCTAAGTACTCCGACTCCGATCGTTCGCCGAGTTCGTACAGGAGCTGGTTTTCCTTGCGCTCGTCCTCGAGCCCCTCGAGGTCGTAGAGCTCGTCGAGTGCGATCGTGTGGATCGCGTCGAGGATGTTGACGAACGGCTGGAAGAGCAAGTCGTCGAGTACGAACATGGATTATCGTTGGGCTCCAATTTTGACGTCGACGAAGCTGTACGGTGCGAACGGGCCGGTATACTGGACCATAACGTCCTCGAGATCGGGGTGATCCTCGAGCTCCGCGACGGCGTCGTCGAACGGTTCGCGCTCGTCTTCCTCGACGAGGTACGAGCGATTGAGGACGAGCCGATCGCTGAAGTGATCGTTCTCGACCGATTGAGCCGCGAGCGGCTCGAGCGCATCGGCGACGGTTTCCTGAACTGCCTCCCGATCGACGTCGGCGTCTTCCTCAGTGACGAGCTTGAGCCCGAGCTCGATTCGACCTTCGATATCGCGGATTGCGCGCCGAAACGCCGGGCGAGCGCCCCGAATGACGTTTTTCAACGCGCGATTGCTTTCGAAGGCCATTCCGAACTGCATCGGAATGATCGGATACCCGTTGGTCCGCTCCATGATCTCGCGGAGAACCTCGTCGTGTCGCTGTGCGTCCTCGTCCGTTTCCTCGGGATCGGTCGTGTCGATATCCGAGACGACGGCCTGATACCGTCGATGCGAGACGGTGTAGACCTCGTCTGCACCCCCGACCGCGTCGGTTTCGAACTCGACGTCGGCATCGGATTCGACGATTCCGTAGACGTATCGGTTAGTCACGCAACCGCCCCCCCGACGAATCCTCAGTGCGTTTCGCTCGAGGCGGTCGTGACCCGCTCTCGAAGCGGGTGATTACGCCGTTCGTCCGCTGTGATAGTACCGAATTCGTATTCATAGTAGGTTCGTGACGGTCTCGAGTATCCCGCTGTGGTCTCTCCGAGTGAAGAGGCGCAAGCGCACCGAGAGCGCTCGTCGGGTAGGAGTCGCCCCTGAGCACCGTTCTCACAATCCGTTTCGAACGGATACTACACTACCACTGCCCGTTATCCTCGTGCTTGCAGTCGCAAGAATTCACTCTCTGGTCTGACAATCTACGTGAATTTAAATATAATCAACGTATAGATATGAATGAAACTACATTCCATCATGGAGCCCAACTCAACGAATTCGCGGTGGAAACACGTGATCATGATCGTTCCAGTCGTGTACGTGCTCATGCTATCCTTTCTCGTGGCGTTCGGTGCCGCGCTCATTTCCGGCTTCGAAAGCGTACCCGTCGACGAGACGACGGTAACGATCATCGGAATGGTCGTTATTACCGGCGGCTCTCTGGTCACGATCACACTGCCGTACGCGCTGTATCGAGACATCTCGATCCTCGAGGCGGCCGGTGTTACGACCGAGTGGGAGCCAGACCGGACCAAATTCGTGCTCACGGCGGCCTTCGGATGCTTCGTCCCCGGGTTGAGTCCGCTCGTGTCGATCTACTATCTGTACCAGCGACGAACTTACGCGGGGATTCGATAAGCGCATGTCACTGACAGATCCACAACGGACAGGCTCGACGGAAACAGCCGCTATCGACCTCGAAGCCGCGACGAAACGGTACGATGGTGTCGTCGCCCTCGACGGCGTTTCGCTGACGGTTCCACGGGGGGAGGTCTTCGGATTTCTCGGGCCCAACGGCGCGGGAAAAACGACGCTCATTCACCTCTTGCTCGGGTTCACCCGACCGACCGACGGGCAACTGCGCGTACTGGGCGACGACGTGCAGGAGGCCCCACAGCAAATTCGCGAACGGACCGGTATCCTCCCCGAGCGTGCCGCAGTCTACGATCGTCTGACCGGACGAGAACACGTTTCTTTCGCGATCAAGTCGAACGGGGCAGGTGACGAACCACAGTCGATCCTCGAGCGCGTCGGGATCGCCGACGCGGCCGACCGAAACGCCGGCGACTACTCGAAAGGCATGAAACAACGACTCCTGCTCGGAATGGCCCTCGTCGGCTCGCCCGACCTGTTGATCCTCGACGAGCCATCGACTGGGCTCGATCCGCAGGGCGCTCGCGATCTTCGTGAGATCGTCCGAGCGGAGGCCGCTCGCGGCGCGACGGTTTTCTTTTCGAGTCACAGTCTCGACCAGGTCGAAGCGGTCTGTGACCGCGTCGGCATCCTCGCGAACGGGAGGTTGATCGCCGTCGATTCGATAGACGGGCTTCGGAACACGGCGAAATCGAAGACGACGCTTACGGTCGACGTCGATCGTCTCCCCGACGGGGCGATTTCGTCGATCGAAGCGATACCCGGGGTCGCCGATGCGAGCGGAACCCACACGACCGTCACGGTCTCGTGCGAAGACGAAGCGAAACCGGACGTACTGACCGAACTCGAGGCCGCCGGGGCGTCGGTCAACACCTTCGATACCGACGAACCGTCTCTGGAGGAACTGTTCGTCGCCCAGACGTCGTCTTCGGACGGTGAACTATGAGTGTCGGACGGTGGACGACGCGAGCGACGCTGGTCGCGAAAAAGGAGTTTCTGGTTGCGATTCGATCGCGAGTGCTTCTCGGATTGACCGCGCTGTTCGTCCTCTTTACCGTCGGCGGGATCGTTCTCGCGGCGCAGTTCGGGGACCTCGTGAACGCGGACAGTAACACCGTTAGTATCCTCTTCGGATTGCTGTCACCGGCTGCGATGTTCGTCCCGATTATCGGGACGTTGATCGGATACAAGGCGATCGCGGCTGAGCGAGAAAGCGGGAGTATTTACAGTCTGTTGGGTATGTCTCACTCTCGAGGCACCATCGTTTTCGGGAAGATTATCGGTCGATCGTGCGTGGTCGCCGTCTCGATCATCGTCGGATTTGCGGCCGGTGGGGTTGCGCTCGTCGCCGCCACAGGGACGATCAGACCGGTTCAGTTTCTCGTCTTCGTGGGAGCGACGCTACTCCTCGGCGTCGCGTACGTCAGCCTCGCCGTCGCGATCTCCTCGGCGACCGATTCGACGACTCGAGCCGCCTGGGGCGCGTTCGGAACGTTCGTCGTGCTCAACTTCCTCTGGGAGTTACTCGCCTTTTTGTTGCACTTTCTCCACGCCGGAACGACGACGATCGAGCCGCCGCTCCCCGAGTGGTTCGTTCTGTTCTTCCGATTGTCGCCCGCGGTCGCCTATCAGATCGTGGCGACGGCGACGCTCCCGGAAGATGATCTGTTTCTGTCAGGGCTCGCTGAGGTATCGGGAACGGCCGGCGAAACGCCGTTTTACCTCGAGCCGTGGTTCGCGGTCGCGATCCTCGGCTTCTGGATTGTGGTCCCCGCCGCTGCGGGATACGCCCGGTTTAAACGCCTCGAGATTTGACCGGACACCCCGTTCGTATTCGGTGCGATCACGCGTTCCGATCACTCTCGAAACCAAACCGAAACGGCGTAGTCACGAAAATCGTCGGACGCTTCGGTGGCCGTTCTCGATCGATCAATCGGCCGGAGCTTGCGGCGAGGGATCCTCGAGCGTCGTGTTTTCTTCCTCGAACAGCGCCGCGCTCGTCTCCGGTGCGAGTTCGTTGACGATCGATCTTCCATCGCGTTCGCGAATCACCAGGTCGTCGTCTTCGAGCGTCGAGAGGTGGTGAGTAACCGTACTCGGATCGCGGTCGAGTTCCGCCGCGAGTTCGCTGTTGTTCGCTCGCTCGAGCGTTGCGAGCGCCTCGAGTACGTCGCGTTTAGCGGGTTCCTCGAGTGCAGCCTGAAGTTCGGAATCGATTTCCTCGAGGTAGTACCGTCGCTTGCCGTTGATTTTGACCGTCGTCAAAAGCCCCTCTTCCTCGAGAACCCGAACGTGGTGACGAACCGTCGACAAGGGGACGTCGATTTCGTCGCTGATCTGGGAGAGGTACCGTCCCGGATCCGCCTCGAGCGTCTCGTAGATAGCGTTCCGAGTTTCGTTCTCGAGCGGGTCCGAATCGTCGTACCTGCTGTACTTGAGAATCGGGATCAGCTCCCACGGAATCGCCTCGAGGGCCCGACGAAGGGACCGGCGACCGGATGCGGACCAGTTCGCGACCGCGTTGCTGGCACCGCCTGCCAGACCACCGCCGCTCGCTCCGCCTGCTCCGCCGGCCGCGCCGGCCCCTGACGCTCCACCGGCGAGACCGGAACTTGCCGCCGCTCCCGCACCACTCGCCGCTCCCGCACCTGCGCCACCCGCAGCACCCGCGCTAGCGATTGCCCCGCCCGCGCCGCCGATCCCGCCCGCCGCTCCTGCCGATGCCGTCATCGCCCCCATCAATCCGACCAGCACCGCATCGGCCGCGATTTTGCCTGTTCCGGGATCCGTTGGCGCTCCGCCGGCTACTGCTCCGAGCACCGATTCGCCGTCGGCGACCGACGAAAGCGAACCGTCGGTTCCCGGAATCTGAACCGACGCGACCGTAGAGATCGGCGACGAAATCGTGTCCGCCGCGCCGCCTGCTGCGGACTCGAGCGCATCCGTCGTCAAATCGATCGGCTCCTCGAGAAACGAATCCGCTTCGTCAGCCGTGCCGTTGGTCACGTCGTCGACACCGTCGGTGGTCTCGTCGACGATATCCTCGAGTGGCTCTGACGTTTCGTCGACTCGCTCGTCAAGTCCGCCCGTGGTTTCGTTCGTCGCATTCTGGACCGCCTCCGTCGTCTCGTTGACGCTGTCGATTGGGTCGTCTACGGAATCGGTGGTCGTGTCGTTTGTACCGTCGCTAGTACCATCTACTGCCTCTGTCGCGTCGGTGGATGTCTCGTCAATCGCGTCACTCGTCTCAGTCACCGTCTCGTCGTCTCCGTTCGTCGGTTCGTCCGCGGATTCGTCTACCGTCTCGGACGTCTCGTCCGCCCCTTCCTCGAGCGAGTCAGCCGTGTCGTCGATCGAATCGTCGTCGATACTGTCCGTCGAATCGAAGCTGGAATCGATATCGGAAGGACTGGTATCGGTTCCGCTGGCTTCCTCGAGCGGTCCGTCGGCCGCCGTAGTCGTAATCATAATGCCCGTCGCTCCTGCGACCATCGAACAAACCACGAACAAAGAGAGGAACGCGATCGTTCCGCTCGAGACCGCCGATCCCATGAGCTCATCACCTACTCGCGAGCCATCCGTAATACCTTTTTTCCGTAATCCGACGACATCTGGTAGAGAAACCCACAGTCGCGTTCGTTCATATACAGTCAAAACCACTTGAGAAGCGCGGAAAGTAGGTTCGAACGGAATTCGGGCGACGCGAACGTCTTGTCAGATCGGGTCGTGACTTCTAGCCGACGGTCGTCGCGACACCCTTCGTCTGGCGGTAATCGCTCGCCAGGATCGCCTCGAGCGTCTCGAGGATCGTTTCCCGATCACCCTCGTCCCACTCGGTCGGGTTCCGAATCGGCACGACCATGAACCCCCGTCCGCGGATTTCGCTGGCGTGGAGGGTCTCCATCTCGAGGTCGACTTTTTCGCGCTGGGTGGTATACTGACGGAGCACGTGATCGGTCGCGCGCTCGCCCACCGGAAGCAGGATGTGTGCGTTGATCGCCCGCAGTTCGGCGTCGAAGTACCGCTCGAGTTCGGCGTACTCCGCCGGGGTCGGTGAGCGCCCGTCCGGAAGCGAGCACATGTGAATGTAGTCGACGAAGAGGTCCTCGAGGCGAGGGTTGTCTCGCGGGCCCGTGACGAAACCGGCGTCTCGAAAGAGGGTTTGAACGCCGATTCCGGCGTCCGTCTCGGTGAACGGAACCCCGGTCGTTTCGCCGCCGTGGATACCTGGGTGATCGCCGATCACCTGAAAGTCGGCGTTGGCGTCACCGTAGCCGAAGACGGCGGAGTGGCTTCCCGCATCCTGTCGCTCGAACGGCGGCCGCATGCCGAAGGGGTTGCTCGTTCTATCGGTGACGTTTTTCACGGGAGAGGAAACGGGTGCGGAACAAATAATTTGAGCGGTTTGGCGGACTAATCAATCATCTATCGTGAGGATCCCCGTCCACTGAGGCGTTTGCGGATTCGGAATCGATCGCAAGGGTCGAATCGACCAGCGCCGCGAGCCCGCGACGCAACCGCTGTGAAACCGCCGAGTCGGAAATTCCCAATTCGTCGCCGAGTTCGACCAGCGTCGTTCGACGCGGGACGTCGAAGTATCCCGACTCGTAAGCGGTCACGACGAGGTCACGCTGTGGCGACGTCAATCCGAACTGTTGGTCTCGTTCAGGGTCGACGGCTTCGTGGAGTTGGACGAGATCGAGAGATACCTCCTGCTCGAGACAGTCGGTGTAAAACAGGGAGAGATCTTCGTAGGAGGGAAACCGAAGCTGGAACGTCCACTGATCGCTCGTCCCCGTCGCGTTCGTGACGATGGCGTCGTGTTCTTGAATCGCATCGAGAACGCCGTTTACCGACTGGGCCCACTCGACTTTGACGAGGTTGTGATCGCCGATGTCGTCGATTTCGGTCGCCGATTTCACGGCGGGCTGTGCTTCGATCGTCTCGGTGACGGGCTCGGGGGCAGAGTTCGGAACCCAGAGGTAGGGAATCACCTCCTCGCTGGTCGGGACCGTCGTTTCGATCGTTAGCGGGCCGTCGAGCTCGGACTCGAGCACCGATCCGAGCGGAAACTCTGATGTTGGTATCGCAACGTTGGCGATAACGCTCATTGGTTACCGGTTTTTGCGTTCCGTTCGACTGGCGATGCGACCCGTCGGGTGCGGGGGGAGACGAGGATCGGGCGAATCATCGAAACGTGGTGTCGAATCGGTCGGGATACCTGTAACCCGGTTGCTCGGTTAGACATTCGTCTTATATACATTCCAACTATCCAGACAGGTCGTAAAAATCGAGAGCTTCGGTACCGAAGGGTTTTATCCCTATTTTGGCCAGCCGACAGGTATCTATACGCGGTTGGCGCTGGTGAATACTACCGTCATCAGTGCGATTCGTTCGTCGTTTCTCCGGCTGTTCGGAGCGACAGAACCGAAACCCGCCCGACCGCGTCGAAGTCCTTCAGTCGGTAGACGAGTTCCCGAATACGCGACGCCTCGCCGTGACAGAATACCGTCTCGAGACACCACTCGCCGTGGTGGACGTGGCTCGTCGTATCGATTTCGGTCTGGAACTCGTGTTGCAGTTCGTGGAGCGACTCGATGATCTCGTCGTGAACGTAGTCGAAGACGACCGTCGCGGCGACGGTTCCCCGAATCTGCTCGAGTTGGTGGTGGGACTCGATGTACTCCTGAATCGCCTCGCGAAGGGCTCGAGAGCGTGACTCGAGTCCCTCCGATTGCCACGTCTGGTCGAACTCGGCGAGCATGTCGTCCGGAATGTTGAGACTCGTCCGCATAGGTGTCCGTTAGACGGCCGGAAAAAAGAGTTCGCGGTCTCGTTGTCGGGCGAGGGAGAACCGACTCGGCTTCGAAAATCACGAAAGATATAGTCACCGCGACCGAACGTCCGGTCGAATGTACCAGTTGGGTCACTACGGCGTCGCCCTCCTCGCGTATGCGCCACTCGGCGTGGCCGTCGCGCTCGCCGGTGCGGAGGTGCTCGCCGTCGTCGGCGCGCTCGTCTGCGTCTCGCTGTCGACGCTTCCGGACTGTGACCATAACGTGGCGTTTCTCGAGCATCGCGGTATCACGCACACCCTGGTTTTCGCGGTCCTCGTCGGCGGTGCGCTCGCCGCGGCGGCGTCGATGCTGGCCACGTCCCAAACGCCGTTCGTGACCGACTCGGCCGTCGCGTTCGCCTTCGTCGTCGGAACGCTGTCGATCGTCTCGCACCTGCTCGCGGACGCCATCACGCCGATGGGGATTCGTCCGTTTCGCCCGTTCTCGAGCTACCATTACACGGCGAAACTGACGCCGGCGGCGAACCCCGTTGCGAACTACGCGCTGTTCGGACTCGGCGTTTGTGCGACGGCCGGTGCTGTGTGGCTCGTTTCAGTTCTCGGATAACCGCGCTTCGTATCGTCCGTCTTGAAAACGCCGTCTCGGATACTGCCGACCGGAGAATATCGAAGTGGCGGCGCTACAGGCTTACTGACCCCTTTTGGTCTTCGTGAGCCAGATTCCGGCGATGATGGTCACGAAGAGTGCTGCGGTGATTCCGATGTACGTCAGATCGATCAGCTGGTCGAATCCCGAACCCGATTGGCGACCGAAAAAGATCACCAGAAACGCGAGTATCGGGGTTGCGAGGAGTACTCTGCGGATTTGAGCGCGCTCGAAGCGACGACGACCGACCATCGCTGCGAAGATGCCCGCAGACAGCAATGCGAGCGAGACGCCGTACTGGGCAATCTGGACGCTCGGCGAATAGCTGGTGATGTCGTTGAGATTCAGCGGGCTGAGTGCGACATGGAACGGCACCGTCACGGCACCGAGCGTGAGGACGGCGGTGACGTGGCCGGCCGTGAGCCGGGGTTCCCAGACCAGAATCGTCGCGACGACGAACAGCGTGAAGATGAGGACGGCCGTCCAGAAGTGAAGCGAGAGAATGTCCATCGTGTACTGTTCGACGGTTTGCCACCCCAGGACGACCTGAATCGGCGTCAACACCGTTCCCAGAATGACCAGCGCGGTGACGCGGCGGTCGACCGAGGAAAGCCGAAGCGAGGCGACCGCGGTTCCGATGATCGCGAACCCGGCGAACATCGAGACGAAGCGGTGGAACCATTCGTAGAAACTCACGATGTGTGCCGGAAACAGGTTGAACGGGCCGGCATCACACTGGGGCCAGTTCGCTTCGCAACCGAGTCCGGCCCCCGTTGCTTTCGCCGCGACGCCGAGTAGAATCGTCGCACCGACGAGCACGAGCGTCGTTGCTAACAGATGCCGAAAGCCGAACCGCTTACGGAGCGAGCGCATTGTCGAGTCGGATGTATGGGTAGTAGTCGACACGAGCGTTCGTCCTGCGCTTGGAAACGACCGCATTTAGGTTATCCGAGTTGGTCCCAGCGCTCGAGAATCGTCCACGATCCGACTTGGATGGGTCAGATCTCGACATGTCACGAGTCGAGTGAGGCGTGTGGTCGCGGAGCACTTCGATGCGCACTCCCCGCCATCGAAAACAGTCGGAGGGGGACGATTATACTCACGAACATGAATATATTTCACTTTTTCGAGTACGATTCGAGCACAAACAAGGAGGTTTTTATCGGTTGGGATCCGTAGAGTGATTCATGACTGAAGCGCGGGGCGAAACTCCCCGGCGAACAGGAATGACCGAGAAGTGCGGCGTCGTCGGCGTCGCACTGAACGGTCGAGACGCGGCACGACCGTTGTACTATGCACTGTATGCACTCCAGCACCGCGGCCAGGAGTCCGCGGGGATCGTCACCCACGACGGCTTCCAGCAACACAGCCACGTGGACATGGGGCTCGTCGGAGACGTCTTCGACGAAGACGATCTCGACGTACTCAACGGCTCCGCGGGCATCGGCCACGTCCGCTATCCCACGGCGGGGTCGGTGGACTCGAGCTGTGCGCAGCCGTTTTCGGTCTCGTTCAAGAGCGGCTCGCTCGGCCTCTCTCACAACGGCAACCTCGTCAACGCCGAGGAGATCCGAGACGAACTTGCGGGCGTCGGCCACGCGTTTACGAGCGACGGCGACACGGAAGTGATCGCCCACGACCTCGCACGAAACCTCCTCGAAGAGGACCTCGTCCGGGCGGTCAAGCGCACGATGCAACGGATCCACGGCTCGTACTCGCTGACGATCAGCCACGACGAGACGATCATGGGCGTGCGCGATCCCCAGGGGAACCGACCGCTCTGTATCGGTGAACTCGAGGACGGCTACATTCTCGCCTCCGAATCGGCCGCGATCGACACGCTCGACGGCGAACTCGTCCGGGACGTCCGTCCGGGCGAACTCGTCGTTCTGCAGGACGACGGACAGGGATTCGACTCCTATCAGTTGATCGAACGGGAGAACACGGCCCACTGCTTTTTCGAACACGTCTACTTCGCGCGCCCGGACAGCGTGATCGACGAGACGCTGGTCTACGAGGCCAGACGCGAACTGGGTCGCCGGCTCTGGGAGGAAAGCGGCGTCGAAACCGACGTCGTGATGCCGGTTCCCGACTCGGGGCGGGCGTTCGCTTCGGGCTACGCGGACGCGGCCGGCGAGACGAACGCCGAGGGCGAACCGCGAGCCGAGAACGACGACGGCGTCGAGTTCGCCGAGGGCCTGATGAAGAATCGATACGTCGGACGAACGTTCATCATGCCGACCCAAGACGAGCGCGAGCGCGCGGTCCGCCTGAAGCTGAACCCGATCAAGTCGACCGTCGAGGGCAAGACTGTCACGCTCATCGACGACTCGATCGTTCGCGGAACGACCTCCACCCAACTCGTGCAGTTGCTCAAAGACTGCGGTGCCGAGGAGGTCCACATGCGCATCGGTGCCCCGCCGATCGTCGCTCCCTGTTACATGGGGATCGACATGGCCACTCGCGACGAACTCATCGCGGCCGACAAGAGCACCGAGGGAGTCTGTGACGAGATCGACGCGGACAGTCTCGCGTACCTCTCGACCGACGGCGTCGCAAACGTCCTCGAGAACGACCGCGACGACCTCTGTATGGGCTGTGTGACCGGCGAGTACCCCTACGATATCGAGGGCGAGGAGACGGACCGAGACGTGGTTCGTCCGCAACTCGAGGGGAAGGCCCTCCACGCCGACGATTAGCACTGGGTGAATCGGCCCGAGACGGCATTCTATCGAACCCGCGACGGACCACCTCGAGGGATCGCAGGGCACTTACCCACCCCCGCGGAACACTTTCCCATGCAGATCAAGAGCCGGGAGCAGGTCGAAGGCGGCCGCGAGCGCGTCGAGGTCGTCCCCGAGAGCATCGACGATCTCTGGCACTTGCAGTACGTCTTAGAGCCCGGCGACCGCGTCGCGGGCGATACGACGCGCCGGATCCAGCGAAACGACGAGCAGATGCGGGATACGGGCGGCGAGCGAGAGCCGATGTGGGTCGCCATCGCCGTCGAGGACATCGAGTTCCACAAGTTCGCGAATCGACTGCGCGTCGGCGGCGAAATCGTCGCCTGTTCTCGGGAAGATCAACTCGGCTTTCACCACACCTTGAACGTCGAGGAGCGCGACGAACTCTCGATCGAAAAGCGATTCAAACCCGACCAGGAGGCCCGCCTCGAGGAGGCCGAGGAGGCGACCGAAAACCCGGACGTGGCGATCGCCACCGTCGAGGAAGGAGCCGCTCACGTCCACACGGTCGCCCAGTACGGCACCGAAGAGCGGGCGACGATCTCCGGACCCACGGGCAAGGGTGACTTCGCTCGGGACAGATCCGAACTGTTCGACGAACTCGCCGCCGTGCTCTCCCGAATGGACGTCGACGCGATCATCCTCGCGGGGCCCGGATTCACCAAGCAGGACGCGCTGAAACACTTCGAGAAGAACAACGCCGAACTGACCGATCTGATCACGATGGTCGATACGGCGGCCGTCGGCGACCGCGGCGTTCACGAAGTGCTCAAACGAGGCGCCGTCGCGGACGTTCAACAGGAGACCAGAATCGAGAGCGAGGCCGAAGCCATCGACGAACTCACCCGTCGGATCGCAGAGGGTGCCAAGGCGGCCTACGGACCCGAAGAAGTCAACAAGGCCGCCGAGTACGGCGCGATCGAGGAATTGCTCGTCCTCGACGATAAGCTGCGCAAGGAGCGCGGGCCCGACGGCGAATGGGCGCTCAATATCGACGATATCGTCCGGACCGCTGAACAGAAAGGCGGCGACGTAACCGTCTTCTCGAGTGAGTTCCCCCCGGGCCAGCAGCTCTCGAATCTCGGCGGCATCGCGGCGCTGTTGCGATACCGTCTCGAGTGACGCGTCGTCCGGCGCGGCTGTGACCGACCGAAACCCGATCTATTCTAACCCTCGAAGCGAAACGAACACCTATGGACAAACGATCGCGGCTCGTCATCGGAACGATCTGGATCGCAGTTGCGGGCGTGATGGCGATCACGCTCGAGCCGGCCGTTCCGACCTCCGGAAGCGAAATTCTTCGGGTGTTCGTCGTGCTGATGGCGCTGTTTCTGGCGGCCGTTTATCTGTTCGATCCGCGGGGGATGATCAGTGGGAAGGGTTTCGACTGATCGGTAACGGATAATACGCTAGAAGATATCACTCGACTCAACGACCGTCTCTCGGGTTCTTTAACCGATGTCCCGACCGCTCACATCGAAAAGAGCGACGAGGCGCGAACTCAGTCGTCGGCCATTGCGAGCGCCTGCTGGTCGGACTCGAGGAGTCGGTCGAGGGCGTCGACCATCGCCTCGACGCTGGCGCGGGTGATGTCCGCCTCGCTTCGGGCGACGGTGACGGTTCGGTCGTCTCGGGTCATGGTCACTTCGACGGTGACGACGGCGTCGGTCCCGCCCGTGACCGCGTCGACGTGGTAGGATTCGAGTTCCGCGTCGGCCGCGGAGCCGAGCGCCTCGCGAACGGCCGAGACGGCAGCGTCAACCGGACCGGATCCGGTTCCGCTCGCGACGCGTTCCTCGCCGCCGACGTCGAGTCGAACGCTCGCGGTCGGAACGGGGCCGCCGCTCGTCGCGGCGATGTCGATCAGTTCGACGACGCGCTCGCGTTGGGTTCCGGTGACGTCCTCGGCGATGGCCAGGAGGTCCGCGTCGGTTACGTGTCGGCCACGATCGCCGAGTTCGGTCACTTTCTGGGCGATTTCGGCGACCTCGTCGTCGGTCGCGTCGACGTCGTGTTCCTCGAGGGCCGCCTGCACGCCGGCTCTCCCGGCGTGTTTCCCGAGGGCGAGGCGTCGCTCGCGGCCCACGGTCTCGGGTTCGTAGGGCTCGTACATCTTGTCGTCCTTGAGCGTGCCGTCGGTGTGAATCCCGCTCTCGTGGGTGAAGGCGTTTTCGCCGATCACGGCCTTGTTCGGCGGCAGCGGAATTCCCGTCACACGGGAGGAAATTTGCGCGAGGTCGTACACTTCTTCGAGGTCGAGCGTCTCGACGTCGTAGACGTGCTCGAGCGCGATGGCGACCTCCTCTAAGGCGACGTTGCCAGCTCGTTCGCCGAGCCCGTTGACCGTACAGTGAACGAGGTCGGCACCCGCGGAGACGGCCGAGAGGGCGTTCGCGACGCCCAGGCCGAGATCGTCGTGGGTGTGTGCGCTCACCGGACCAAGTTCTGCGAGTCGGGAGACCGCCTCGGCGGTGCGTTCCGGACCCGTGTGGCCGACGGTATCGGCGAAGCAGGTTCGGTCGGCACCGGCATCGAGTGCGGTCTCCATCAGCGTCTCGAGGTAATCGAGATCCGCTCTCGAACCGTCCTCGCCGATGACTTCGACCCAGAGATCGTGTTCTTTGGCGTAGGAGACGAGTTCGGCGGTTTTCTCGAGATTGTCCGCTCGAGAGGTTCCGACCTTCCCCTCGACGTGGCGATCGCTGGCAGGAACGACGAGGTGGATGCCGTCGACCTCGCACTCGAGCGCGAGGTCGATGTCGGTCTGAATCCCTCGACAAAAACTCGTCACGCGAGCCTCGAGATCGAGATCGGTGACGCGGGAGATAGCCTGGCGTTCACCCGCACCGGTACAGGCGCTTCCGGCCTCGATGACCGAGACGCCCGCTCGCTCGAGCGCGCGAGCGATTTCGACTTTCTTGTCGGGTGATAGCGATACGCCGGGTGCTTGTTCGCCATCGCGGAGCGTGGTATCGAGAAGGCGGACGGTACGATCGGACGGAATCGTCTGTTCGGGGGTGTGAGTTACGGGCAAGAGTGATGAACTGCGATTATCAGAATCGCGGAATTTCGCATCCAGCCGGGTCGCCCCGACTTCCTCTATCCTCGGAGTTCGGCGTTGAGATGGTATCTCGTGCCATTGTGTCCGGACAAATGGACAGGGAGAACTTAAAGCCGCCGATGATGGCACGATTCTCGTTTCGGGAGACTTCCGCATAGCGGTACCGTGGGTGAGTCGTTCCC
The DNA here is from genome assembly GCF_055379965.1 of Halostagnicola alkaliphila. NCBI lineage: Archaea > Methanobacteriati > Methanobacteriota > Halobacteria > Halobacteriales > Natrialbaceae > Halostagnicola > Halostagnicola alkaliphila. The sequence goes on from NZ_AP043826.1 coordinate 2,744,922, forward strand.
CGAGAACGACCTGCGGCGGTTACTTCGAAGGGGCCACTGAACGATCTCACGTTTCACCTATTTTTGCGCCATTTTTCCGAAGAGAGCTCCCGTGAAGCTATCATTTGACAATCAGCAACAGTTCCTACAGAGTCCATAGAAAAGGGCAAACAAGCGAAAGAGTCCGACCGCATGACCGACCACAACAGGCGACGCGTCCTGAAATACGCCGGAATCGCGGCGACAACTGGTGGATTGTTCGCCGCGACTGGCGCTGCTCAAAGAGACGCGTCAGGAACGAGTGCAGACGAAGACGAGTCCTGGTCGGCGACGGACGCCGACGGATGGTCGTCCCTCGGCGGTGGTCCGGGAAACAACGGGTACGTCCCCGAAACGGACGGCCCGGATGAACCCACCGTCGACTGGGAGTACGACCACGGCGGCTCGGTTGCGATCGTCGACGACGGCGTCTTCCTGACTACCGGCGGAGCCGTTCACGCCCTCGCTGGCGCGGACGGAACGCTGCAGTGGGAAACCCACGATATCGGTGCGAGCGGAACGCCGGCAGTTACCGCTGATGGCGTCTACGTCGGCGGGACGCGCTTGACCAGGATCACTCCGCAGAACGGAGACGTCTGTTGTTACGCCGAGCTCGAGTACGACAGGGCGATTCCCTCCCCCGTCGTTGCGGACGATCTGGTCCTCGTCGTCGCCGATGGCGTACTTTACGCCGTAGACGCCCACGAAATGGAGATCGATTGGGAGTTCGACCCGGAAGGTGATTCGCTGTACGAGCAACCGGTCGCGGTCGCCGATGGGGCGGTCTTCGCCGTGAGCAAATCTCGAACGTTCGCGCTCGAACTCGAGGACGGAACCGAACGGTGGGTGGTGGACGATCCGCCGAGACAGGCGGATAGTTATTTCGCGGAGCCGAATCCGCGACACGTTCGGTACCCGGTCGCAACCGACGACGTCGTCGCCGTCGGGGCGGTCAACCCCGCCGGAACGAGCATCTGGCAAAACGGACAAATCGTCCTTCTCGATACCGAAACCGGCGAAGAGCGGGCGAAAAGCGAAACCCGGCCGCTCAAGCCCGCCCCGATCACCGAGGATCGGTTCTACGGGATAGGGACACACAGCGTTCGCGGATACGACAGAGAGTCGGGTACACAAGCGTGGGAAACCGACGTTTCGACGTACGTCGTTTCTTCGGTTGTCAGCGACGGAGAGACCGTCTACGCTGGCCTCCAGATCGACGGACAGGTGTACGGACCCGGCGAGGCCCCCGAGCCCGAAACCGGCGTCTACGCGTTCGACGATAGCGGAGAGACCGCGTGGAAACTCGAAACAGACAACATTCCGGCCGTCGCGCTCGTCGATAAAACGCTCTACGCCTGTACCGACGAAACGCTGGTCGCGATTCGTGAGGAGGGTACTGACGGGGAAACGGACGACGAAGCAAAAACGGACAATGAGGCGGAAACTGGAAACGAGGACGAGGAAAGCGAAGACGACGAGAACGACGGAACGACGAACGAATCCGAGGATTCCGCTGACGCCGACCGCAGTGGTGACGAGTCAGATCCCGATAACAACGGAAACGAATCAGCCCCCGAGGACGACCGAAACGAGTCCGACACCAACGGCGGCAACGAATCCGGGGCAGGTACCGGAAACGAGTCGAATACGGACGAGAACGGCGATTCCGACGACGCACCCGGGTTCACCGCAGGCGCGGGAATCGCCGGAGGCGCGGTGACCCTCGAGTGGCTGCGCCGTCGTGCGAAGACGAACGAAAACGCGACCGATTGATCGGAAACAGCGCTCGATCGATCACGACTACTTGCCCGGAACACGGCGGAATCGTTGCATCGGACACTCGCTGAATTCTAGATGACTGCGGCTCGATTGCCCGCCGAAAAGGACGAATTATACTATATAAGCATACTGCCGATATTTCGGGAAATCGCAATACGGAACGGACCCGTTAACGGGACAACGCTTATATACGATGAGTGGCTTACATTACCTCATGTCCCGATCCGCACTGGTCGGCAACGTTACCGCAATGCTCGAGGACGCGGACTTTGTGGTGAGCGACCGGTGTGCGATTCGACCGAAGAGTTTCGACATCGCAGCACGCCGCGGCGAGGACTTGCTCCTCGTCAAAATCCTCGGCAACATCGACGCGTTCAATCGAGCGACCGGCCACGAGATGCAACGGCTCGGCAACTACTTGCACGCGACGCCGCTCGTTATCGGCCTCCGGAGCCGCGATGAAGACCTCAAACCCGATGTCGTCTACTTCCGTCACGGCGTTCCGGTCTTCAGTCCGGATACCGCCTACAACTTGTTTATCGAGGGCGTTCCGCCGCTAATCTACGCGGCGCCCGGCGGCCTGTACGTCAACATCGACGGCGACCTGCTCGCCGACGAGCGCGAGGATCGCGATTGGAGTCTCGGTCGTCTGGCGAACGAAATCGGCGTTTCCCGACGTACCGTTTCGAAGTACGAAGACGGAATGAACGCCTCCATCGAAGTCGCGATGACCTTGGAGGAGGTTTTCACGTCGGAACTTACCAGCCCAGTCGACGTTCTCGAAGGGGCAGAAGACGTCCACGAGAGCGAGTCGACGCCGGAGGACCCGGCCGCCGACCCGGACGACGAGGAAGTCGTCGCCGTGCTCTCGAGAGCCGGCTATAGCGTCCACCCGACGCTTCGCTCGCCGTTCAAGGCGATCAGCGAGGACGAAGACGATAACGACAACGAGGTCGTGCTCACCGGCCACTCCAAGTTCACGAAAGCCGCGGAAAAACGCGCACGGATTATGAGTTCGATCGGACAGGTGACACGAACACAGTCGGTTTACGTCGTCGACAGAGCAAAGCGCGACTCCGTCGACGGCACCGCACTCGTCGAGCGCGACGAACTCGAGGAACTGCGCGAAGCCGACGACCTCCGCGACGTGATTCGCGATCGAGCGGAGCGCGAAGAGGTCGCTTGATTCGAGAGACGGTCAGCAACTCGAGAGCGACTTCTGTTCTGGCCGAATGCAAGACGCACGTCTGCCGGAACGGGCTTCGAACTGATAAACTGTTTTAGGGAGGCTGGCGAAGCAACCACCATGGAGAGTCTCAACCGAATGGCGATCGAGCTCGTCGACGAAGCCCTCGAGTACGCCGAGGAGTTGAACATCGGCGGCTACGACCTCGAGAACGAGTCGACTGTACTCGATTTCGGCGTCGAGTTCGACGGCGGGATCGAAGCGGGATTACTGTTGACCGAAATCCAGACCGCTGGACTGGCGACACCAAGTAACGAACTAGGCGAGGTCGACGGCGCACCGATACCCTACATCGAGCTGTCGACCGACCAGCCAGCGATTTCGCTCCTGTGTTCACAGAAGGCGAGCTGGGAGCTCACGACGGAGGATTTCGAAGGGCTCGGGAGCGGTCCCGCTCGAGCGCTGGTCGCCGAAGAAACCGAGTTCCGGCAGATGGGCTACACCGACGCGTTCGATCTCACGGCGCTCGCCGTCGAAACCGACGAGCCTCCGACGGAGGCGGCCGCGGCGCAGGTCGCCGACTTCGCGGAGATCGAAACCAGCGGCGTTTTCTTGCTCCCGTATTCGACCGCGAGCATCGTGGGAAGCGTAACGAGCGCGGCCAGAGCGGCCGAACTGGCGACGTTCCGGCTGACCGAACTGGGGTACGATCCTCGAGACATCGTCTCCGCGACGGGACGAGCGCCGGTCGCGCCGGTTGCGGAGGACGAACGCGAGGCGATCGCCCGCACGAACGACGCGCTGGCCTACGGCGGAACGGCTCATCTCGTCGTTCGCGAGGATTCGGAGGTCTTCGAACACGTTCCGTCGACGGCCGCCGACGACCACGGTCGTCCGTTCGCCGACATCTTCGACGACCTCGACTGGGAGTTCTCGGAAGTCCCAGCCGACCTGTTCGCACCGGGCAAGGTGACGATCGACGTGCTCGGCGGACCGACCTACGTCGTCGGAGAGACGGACGAGTCTCTGGTCGCCGAATCGTTCGACCTGTAACATGCGATTCAAACCCGTCCCCGAGCCGCCCGAAACCCTAGAGGACCTCGCGGCGGTTCGAGCGGCGGTTCCAGCGGTGCCCGACGAGGGCGTCGATTGCTGTGCCCGGCTGATCGAGCGCACTCACGTGTCCGATCGCGACGAGGCGGCGACCTGGCTGACGTTTCTCCGGGCGCTCGAGCTAGCGACCAACGGCTCCGCGGGATTCGCTCGAACCCCGCGAGATATCGATGCCGCACATCTCCGGGTGGCGTTCCGGGAGCGGGTTGCCGGTGCGGACGCCGTCCTCGAGTACCTCGAAACGACAGATCGACCACTCGAGACCCGGGAAGTGACCACCCAACTTCGAGGACGAACCACCGTCGAAGAACCGCTCGAGCGCGCGGACCGACTCCTCGGCTGGGCGGCCCTCTTCGGGATGGTAGAAAGCGAGGAAGACGGATACCGCCCCCGGTGACTACCTTTTTCAGGGGGTCGCCGGAAGTATTCGATATCCATGAGTGACGCGATCGGGACGGTCTGTTTCGACCTCGACGACACGCTCTGTACGTACACCCAGCGCAGCGAGGACGTTCTCGAGGCGGCGTTCGCTCGAGCGGGAGTCGAGCCGCTGTTTCCGATCGAGGCGTACCACAATCGATACAAAGACTACCTCGAAGAGAGCGACGGAATCGAAGCGCTCCGTCGGGCGTGTTTCGCTGACCTCGCTGTCGATACGGGAGCGGACCCGGGGACGGGTCGTACGGTTGCGGACGCGTTCGCGAGTATCCGAGATCAGACGAACGTTGCTCCCCTTCCGGGTGCTAGAACCGCGGTAGAGGCTCTCGAAGAAGAGTACGCGCTCGGGTTGATCACCAACGGCGCACCCGAGATGCAACGGGCAAAACTCGAGGCGATTGGCCTCGAGGAAGCCTTCGAGACAGTCGTTTACGCGGGTCACGAGACGCGAGCCAAACCCGCTTGCGAGCCGTTCGAGGTAGCCCTCGAGGCGCTCGGTGCCGATCCAGCGCGGAGCGTGTACGTCGGAAACTCCCTCGAGTCAGACGTCGCGGGGGCGAATGCCGCAGGAATGCAGTCGGTGTGGGTACCGGTGGACGGAGCGAGTACGGATCCCCCTGAATCGGGCCCGGCTCCCGAGCACATCCTCGAGTCGCTCGACGAACTTCGAACGACCCCCTGGTAGCGTCCGCCACTCGTCGCCGAGTCGGCCCGTTTTTGTCCGCGGGCCTCGAGTTCGAGACGATGACCGACCGCGCGATCAACTTCAGCGCACTCATAGCGGAGATCCGGGCGTTCGACGAGCGGAGCGAGTCGAACGAAATCGCGACCGTAACGGGGGACGACCCCTTCAGCGTGTGTCGCTCGCTGTTTCGACGAATCGGCGAACGGATCGAGACGACTCGCTGCGAGTTCGTCATGAGCCACAACGTTCGGCGAGAACTCGAACGCACGCTCGCAAGCGGCGAGACGACGATGGGGACCGAGCCGTTTCTCGAGCGCCAGATCAGGACGGACGTGTCGATGCCCGACGACGTGATTTTGTTCGCGGATCCCGACGCGATTACTCTCGGCGGTAACGTCCTCGAGGCTGACGCCGTCGGCCTCGGCGAATCGACGTAGTGTAACCTGTTCATCGCACTCTACCGAAATCAGTCCGCTACCGCAATCTCCCAAAATCAGTCCGCAGGGCCGACGTCCGTCACCGTTCCAACGCCCTTGCTTCGGCCCTCTCGGAAGACGAACCGCTGTCCCTCCTCGACGAGGTACGGGCGGAACTTGAACTCGACCGTCGTCTTCCCCTTATCTCCCGGGAGGAGGCGCCCGTTCTCCGGATAGAACGCCGCGGCTTCGCCGATCGTCTCGAGGTGGACGACGGGTTCGTACCCCTCGCCGATACGAGTGGGATGGTTCAGGACCATGACTTCGGCCTCGAACTCGCGAACCGGCTGTGGCTCGGCGTCGCCGGGCATGAGAACCATTCCACGGTCGATGGCGTCCTCCTCGATTCCTTTGAGTGCGATCCCGACGATCCGGCCAGCCTGAGCCTGATCGACCCGGTGATAATGCATCTCGATCGACCGAACTTCGACCTCCTCGAAGCGGCCGTCCGACATCGGGCCGAGCAGTAACTCGTCACCCGCCTCGACGGATCCTGACATGACCGTCCCCGAGGCGACCGCGCCGACGCCGGTCACGGAGTAACTCCGGTCGACGTACATCCGGAACTCGCCGTCGTTGCCCGCCGTTTTCGGAAGTCGGTCGAACAGCTCGTCGAGCGTCTCGAGTCCCTCCATCGTGATCGCGCTGGTGCCGACGATCGGGACGACGGTGTCGTCGATCTCGTCGATCGCGGCGTCGATGCCGTGGCGTTCGACGCTGAGGGGTGACTTGCCGACTTCCCGAAGCAGGCGTTCGACCTCCCGTTCAACTTCGTCGGCGCGTTCTTCGTCGACGGCGTCGACTTTGGTGATCGCGACGATGGTCGGCAGTTCCGTCGCGAGCAAGATGCCGAGGTGTTCGCGAGTGACTCGAGTCGGGCCGTCGTCGGCTTCGACGACCAGCAGGCCGTAATCGAGCTTCTGGCCGACCAATCCGCGGATCGTCGTCCGAAGCCACGGCTCGTGACCGACCGTATCGACGAACGAGACGAGTCGATCTGCCTCCTCGACGACCTGCGCGCGGTCGCTTTTTCGATTCGGATTCCTCACGCGGATCGGCCCGTCACCGTCGAAGCCGTAAACGGCATAAGAGAGGTCCGCCGAGAGCCCGCGGTCGACTTCGTGGGGCTGGACGTCGAGAAACGCCCGCGTCGCCCCGTCACCGTCGTCGGGTTTGCCCGTCACGAGCGAGCCGACGAGCGTACTTTTTCCGTGGTCAACGTGGCCGGCCGTTCCGACCACGACGTGCTCGTCGTCGGTCTCGAGGACGGCACCTTCACAGACCTGAGCGACGCCGACGAGGCCGTCGTTTCGGGAAGAATCGGACTCGACACCCCACGTTTGAACGTCGTCGATGTGACAGTCGGCTTCCTCGGCGAGCAACGAGAGAACGTCCATCGACTCGGAGAACGTCTCGGCGTCGATGCCCGCGAGTCCGCCGTCGTCGGTTACTCCTACCACGTAGGTCGCTTCGCCATCGCCGGAGAGGACGCGGTGTCGTAGTTGGGCGGCTAAACTCTCGCGACGCCCACCCTCGAGGTGAACGTCGCGGATGAGGCGTTCTTTGAATTCGACGCTGCCGCCGTCCTGTTCACCACGTTCCAGGGCCCGCTCGAGTAAGGCCCGGTCACGGCTCATGTGCCCCGCTAGAGAGGCACAGAGCAAAAGCCTTCTCGTTGAATGTCACGCGTTGACATCGGACAATATGTTTCTGACGGAGAAGCGCTTCGAAGACGCGTTGTCACAACGGAACATTCCGGGGGCGGCTTCAAGCGTCTGGAGCTCTTAGAGAGACGTATGAGCGTGAGTGGCCTCTGTCAGATCTGCGAGTCGCGGCCGGCCCAGGAGCGGTGTGACAACTGCGGGACGCTGGCTTGCGAGCAACACTACGAACGCGGACTCGGGCTCTGTGCCGATTGTGCCGCGCAGGCACAACCGAGCGACAAGTCGGATGAAACCGACATCCACCGGTTCTGACCGCGGCCGTTCGACTATGACAGAGATTCGACTATAATAGCAACCCAACCATGACATCGATACGCGATATGCTCGGCGAGTCGCTGGGCATCGGCCAGCGGTTCCGTATCGAGCCGGGAGACCTCCACGTTGACGAGACCGAAGGGTACCTGGTCGCCGCTCATCCCTACGACGCGAGCCCGATGGATATCGCCGTCGTCGAAGGTGGTGACCGTCTCGCGAACCCTCCCGAAAAACAGCCGCCGGAGGAACCGATCACGATCGAAATCGTCGGAAGGATCGTCGACGGAAAGGTCGCCGGTCGCGTCGTGGACGCGGAGTGAGGACGAGAATCGGCGACGGTCCGCCGACTCGTTACTCCCGGTACTGATTCAGCCGCGCTTTCAACCGCTTTGTGGCCTGGCCGGCCGCCGGCGCGAACTCTTCACCTGCGCCCTCTCCCGCGAAGATGATTCCTCGAGAGGAGTTGACGAGCCCGACGCCGCCCGCGAGTCCGTGCTCGACGGCGGCTTCGGCGTCCCCGCCCTGCGTGCCGATTCCCGGAACGAGGAAGGGGAGCTCCGGAACCCGTTCGCGGATCTCCTCGAGTTCGTCGGGGTTCGTCGCGCCGACGACGAGCCCGACGTTGTCGTTTTCGTTCCAGAGATCCGCCAGCGCCGCGACCCGTTCGTAGAGGGGTTCGCCCGTCTCGAGTTCGAGATCCTGCAGGTCCGAGCCGCCGGGGTTCGAGGTCCGACAGAGGATGAAGACGCCCGATTCCTCGTCGTCGAGGAACGGCTGGAGGGAATCCCGACCCATGTAGGGGTTGACGGTGATTGCGTCGACCGTCTCGAGGATGTTGGCGTACTGTCGCGTCGTGTTCCCGATGTCCGCTCGCTTGGCGTCGAGCAGAACGGGAACGTCCTTCCCGTGGGCGTAGGCGACGGTCTCCTCGAGGGCGCGCCAGCCGTCGGGGTCCTCGTAGAAGGCGGCGTTGGGCTTGTAGACCGCGGCGTGTTCGTGCGTCGCGTCGATGATCCGACGGTTGAACGCCCACCGCGGGAGGTCGTACTCCTCTAAGTGGTCGGGGATGCGTTTCGGGTCGGGATCCAATCCGACGCTGACGATGCTGTCGACCGAGACGATCCGGTCGTGCAGCCGATCGAAGAAGTTCATGCACTCGAGTGCAAACCCGACGGCCGAAAGTGTTGCTATCGATCACGCCCCCGGTGGCGGGGATGCGGGATTTCCCCGAGCCTGTGGCAGTGACGCGAGCCTGTGGCAGTGACGCGAGACGGTGCGACGGTCCCGGAGCGGCGACACCAGAAACTATCACGGCACTCGTCGTACGACCAGCAGATGACGCGACTGGCCCTTATCGCACACGACGAGAAGAAACCGGAGCTCATCGAGTTCGTTCAGGCTCACGAATCACAACTGCTCGAGTACGATCTGATCGCGACCGGAACGACGGGGAAACGGCTGCTGGAAGAAACCGAACTCGAGGTCGAGCGCATGGAGTCGGGCCCCCTCGGCGGCGACCTGATGATCGGCGGACAGGTCGCGGAGGGCAGACTCGACGGGATCGTCTTCCTCCGGGATCCGTTGACGGCCCAACCACACGAACCGGATATCTCGGCCCTGTTGCGCATCTGTGACGTTCACGATACCGCGCTGGCGACGAACCTCGAGACGGCCGAGTACCTGCTCGAGGGCGTGGCAGACCGATAGTGTCGTGCTGGCACTGTTTCGGGAGGGGAGACTCCGTCGTCGTTTCCGAGCAGGACCGATAGGGACGAACGACTCGTCCCTTTGAGCGGTCAGATATCCCGTCGCTGGAAAAGCAACTGGCCGATGAACAACAGGACGAGAAACGCTGCGAGGAGGATCCCGACGTCGGTCAGTTCGTACGTTCCGTCGATGAGAATCGTCGTCGGGTCGTAGTAGTGGGTCGGGCTGATGTATTGGATCCACTCGAAATCGCTCGCACCGCCGACTACCGACTCGACGAGGAAGAGAGCGAAGACGAGGCCGATCGCGGCCCGCTCCGCGACGGCGGCTCGATTGACAAGCACCGAGAGAACCACGCCGATCGCGATACAGACGAGCAGGTACGGGACCGACAGGAGGTGGGTGAGCGCGAGATGCACCGGATCGATCGACTCGCCGACGGCTCGGGCCAGCGCGTAGATGACGACCCCGAGAACGATGTTGAGCGCGACGAGCGGGAACAGTAACGAAGCGACCTTCTCGACGAGCAGGCGCGACCGAGAGACCGGAAACGAGAGCAACAAATCCATTCGTTCGCGCTCGATATCCTTCGAAATCAGCCCGCCCGCCGCGTACGCGAAGTACAACCCTAACCCGAGCAGCCAGACGAAACTGTAGAACTGCGCTCCGAGAAAGCCTTCGATGGTCGCCATCGTTTCGATCCCGAACGCCTCCATCATCGCGGGCGGCATCGACTCGAGTATGGCGTCGTAATCGACGCCCTCGAGCTGCGTGAAGTACCAGACGATAAAGGCGGCGTAGAGACTGACGCCGGCCGCCAGGATCGCCGTCCCGCGGACGCGACGGCTCGTCTCGTAGCGCGCGGTTTCAAACATCCGCTTTCACCACCTGGCCGTCTCGCTCGGTCCCTTCGGTTCCGTAGTAGTGCATGAACACGTCCTCGAGCGGCGGTTCGCTGATTTCGATGTCCAACAGATCGTGAGCCGCGAGTTCGCTGAGCAGCGTGTTGTAGTCTCCGGCGTAGATGAACTGGACGCCGTCGGCGAACCGCTCGACGTCGAAGACGCCGTCGAGGTCGGTGAGCGTCGAATTGATTTCGTCGGCGGTCTGGACCCGCACGCGCTTGCCGCCCCGGTCGAGGAGCGTCTCGATGTCCTCGAGTCCGACGAGCTGGCCGTCGCGGAGGATCCCGACGCGGTCGCAGACGCGCCGAACCTCGCTCAGGACGTGCGAGGAGAAGAAAATCGTCGTCCCGCGCTCGCGCTCGCTCCTGACGAACTCGTTGAACTCTTCCTGTTTGAGCGGGTCGAGCCCCGACGTCGGCTCGTCCATGATGACGAGATCCGGATCGTGCATGAACGCCTGGACGATACCGAGCATCCGCTCGTTCCCCGTCGAGTACTCCCGTATCGGCCGTTCGACCGGCGGCGTGAACACCTCGAGGAGCTCGTCCCGGCGCGTTTCACCTTTGACCGACCCGTGATAGTCGAGGATCTGTTCGCCGGTCATCTCCTCGTTGAACCCGAGGTGGGCCGGGAGGTACCCGATCCGGCGTTTCGCTTCGATGAGTGCATCCTCGTCGCGAACGTCCGCGCCGAGTACCGTCGCCGTTCCGGACGTCGGGGCGAGTAACCCGAGAAGCGTTCGGATCGTCGTCGTCTTTCCGGCCCCGTTCGGACCGAGAAAACCGAATATCTCTCCCGGTTCGACCGCGAACGAGACGGAATCAACCCCGAGTACGCTGCCGTAGTCCTTTGTCAGGTCGGTTACTTCGATCGCGGTCATAGCTGTCTCTACTCTCCATGACTAAATATCTATTTCGGTTATAGAGTAATAACGCAAAACCGATTTGGTTATGAGTTTTCGAATTCAACTTACAACCATGCGTACGTTCAGCGACGACGATCGGGAGCGAATACGAGAGGAACTCATCCAGACCGGACGCGAACTGCTACTGACGTACGGGCCGGCGAAAACGACAGTCAAAGACATCACCGAACCGGTCGGGATCGCCAAACCCACGTTCTATCAGTTTTTCGATGCGAAATCGGATCTCTACATCGAGATCCTCGAGCGAGAGGTCGAAGAGTACATAGGAGACGTACGAACGGCGTTGGCGGACGTTGAAGACCCCCAGGAAGGCCTCGAGCAATTTTTCTGGTGCTACGTCGAATTCGGCGAAGAAAACCCGTTTATCCAACGGACCGTTATTCAGGGGGATTACCACGATCTCATCGGCACCGAGTCGTGGGACACGCTCGAGGAAATGCAACGGGAGAAGTGGGCGGAGTTCATTCCGCTGATCGAGGACCTCCAAGCGCGGAGCGACGGTCCGATCGCCGAGATGGATCCGTTGATCCTCGGCGGGCTAATGTCGGCGTCTCTCGGGTGGCTCATGGTTCACAAAGACGAGTACGAGACGTACGAGGCGGAGTTCGATATGATCGAAGACGGCTATTACAAACACATCCAGGGAACGTTGATTTCGACCCTCGCACGAGGGCTAACGACCGAAGCGTAGGGTTTACTTCCACTGAAGCTTTCGACGACCGAAGATTTCGCGTGGACCTGCCAGATATCGTCGGGACGGACGGTACCGAGCACGGGCAAGCTATTTCTCGTTCCACCGACGTTCTCGAGGCATGCCGACGTACTACGAAGACATCGAAGTCGGGGACACGAAATCCTTCGGCAACCGAACGATTTCAAAAGACGAAATCGTCGAGTTCGCAGAGCAGTACGATCCCCAGTCGTATCACGTCGACGAGGACGCCGCTGAGGACTCTATCTTCGGCGAACTGATCGCAAGCGGCTGGCACACGGCCTCGCTGTGCATGCGCGAGTTCGTCGAACACGTGGCCGACGATGCGTGGCTCGGCGCTCGAGGCATCGACGAACTCCGCTGGATCAAGCCGGTCAAGCCCGGCGATACGCTCTCGGTCACCGTCGAAATCGTCGACAAGCGACCGCTCGAGGACGATTCCAGTATCGGCCACGTCGATACCAGACTCACGGCGTACAATCAAGACGACGAACCGGTCATCACGTGGATCGGGCTCGGCATCGTCGAACGGACGGGTGCGGACGGTTCCTGAGTCTCGAGTGTAGCGATAGCCTGCCCGTTCGGAGACAGTTGCGTTCTAGACCCGCATTCCTGAAAGCGAATATATAAAGCCTTCATGCCCAAAAGCGGATCCAAGAGTTAGCTACGCGATGAATGAGATTGCCTTAGCAGCGGACTTTGCGATCATCGTCGTCGTTGCGACGATAGTCGGACTGCTCGCGCGCCAGACGGGACAGCCGACGATTATCGCGTACATCCTCACCGGTCTGATTCTCGGCCCGGTGATGTTCGACATCGTCACCGAGGACGCCCTCGTCGAGAACATGGCCGAACTCGGACTCGGATTTCTCCTGTTCTTACTCGGGATGAAGATGCGCTTCGACGATATTCGCGAGATTTTGCGCCCGATAATCAATATTGCAGTCTGGCAAACGATCCTTCAGACAGCGCTGGCCCTTGCCGTCGCCTGGGCGCTCGGATTCGATCCTACCGAGATCATCATCATCGCGCTTGCCACCGTTTTCGGCGCGACGCCGATCATCGTTAAGATCCTCACCGACAAGGACGAGATCACATCGTTACCGGGGAAGATCGACGTCGGTGTCCTGATCGTCCAGGACATCTATCTCGTCGTCGTTCTCGCGCTACTCGGTGCGGACTCGCTCGGGAATCCGACCGAGATCGCCCAGACGCTCGGCGTCATCGGCGTGATGATGACGTTCATCGCACTCTTCTCGGTCGCCTCCTCTCGCTATCTGCTCCCGCAGTTGTTCCGGCGCGTCGCGGACAACAAGGACGTCTTCCTCATCGTCGCCATCGCGTGGGCGTTCCTCTTTATCGCCATCTCCGAGTATTTCGACCTCTCGCTCGAGGTCGGTGCCTTCCTCGCTGGCATCAGCATCGCCCAGTTGCCCTACAGCAAGGAACTCGAGGATCGGATCACGCCGATTACGGACTTTTTCATCCTCGTCTTCTTCGCCAGTATCGGTCTCCAACTCGAGGCGGGCGAACTGCTCACCTACTGGCAAGAGGCGGTGATCGCCTCGGTCGTCCTGATGGTCGGGAACTTCTGGATCATGTTCTACCTGATCTACCGCGAGGATTTCAGCGTCGAAACCTCCTTCCTCGGCTCGATCAACATGATTCAGGTCAGCGAGTTCTCGCTGGTCGTCGGTGCGCTGGCGGTGAACCAAGAGTTCATCGAGAACGAAGTCCTCGGCTACCTCAGCCTGATGGCACTGATGACGATGAGTGTCTCGACGTACATCATCGCCCACAACCATACGATCTATGCCCGACTCGAACCGTGGTTCAGACGGTTTGATTCCGACGACAGAGAGGACGTCGATCTCGACGTGTACGAAAACCACGCGATCGCGATCGGCTACGACGAGATCACCGAACGCGCGTTGCCGATGCTCGAGGAGAAGTACGGCGAGGTCGTCATCATCGATCGCCAGACGGACCATATCGAAACGCTCGAAGAAGAGGGCCGATACGAGTACATCTACGGCGACTTCCGCCACGGCGAGATTCGAAAGGCGGCGAACCTCAAGAAGGCGTCGTTCGTCCTCAGCTCTACGGTACAGACGGATGTCAACAAGGCGCTTCTCGATGAGGTCAACGACGATGCAATCGTATTCGTCGAAGCCGAGAAGATCGACGACGCGCGTGAACTCTACGACCGTGGGGCGGACTACGTAATCATGAGTACCTACCTGACCGCGGCCAAGTTGAGTGAATATCTCGAGCGATACTTCGTAGACCGGGAGTCACTTGAACGGTCGTTTGAACGCGATATCGCACGCATAGAGCGGGAGGAGCCGGTCGAGTTCGAGGGAGATCTCCGAAAGCGAACGGGAGGTGACGACGATGACTGAGCTCATCACCGCCCTCGCCGTCTTGTTCGTTACAGCAGGTGCGTTCCTATTAGTTGCAAACCACTTCTCGCTCTCTCCGGTTCCGTTTTACATTCTGGCTGGACTCGTCGCGGGGACGTTTCTCGATCAACCGGAACTGATCGAACTCGCCCAATGGGGAATCGCGTTCTTGGTCTTCGTCTTCGGGTTTACGGTCGACTTCAAATCGTTACAGACGGTTATCAGGGACAGCGAGGCCGCGGCGGTGACGCAGTTGATAATCGTCGCGCCGATCGCGTTCGGCGTCGCCACGATCTACGGGTTCGACACGCAGAACGCCGTCTACTTCAGCGTCGCCGCCACACTCAGTTCCACCATCGTCGGTGCCGGCCTGCTCGAGCACGAAATCCGGGACAACCTCGTTCACGGACGGCTTGCATCCTCAGTTCACTTTTTCGACGATCTCCTGGCGATTGGACTCATCCTCGTCCTTTCGGCCGAAGCGTACACGACGACACTGGTTACGTCCAATATTGGCTTTGGTGTGCTCTTTCTGATCGCCGCGTTACTGGTCTACCGACACATCTTCCCGATGATCGTTCGGTTATCTGGAGGGTCCGACGAACTCGTCATGATGGGGAGTATTTCGATACTCATCGGGTTCCTCGCTGCTTCGGAACTGGCGGAAATATCCATCGTCGTCGGTGCGTTCGCGGCCGGCATTTCCATCCGTAGCGGCGACGCAGCGACGATTGGTGTGCGAAACGGCATCGAATCTATCAAAGATTTCTTCGTCGCAATCTTCTTCGTCACCGTCGGGGCACTCGTCTCAGTTCCGGACCTCGAAGTGTTCATTGTCGCAGCCACGCTCACGGCGCTGGTGCTCTTCGTTAATCCCCTCGTTATCATGCTCTCGTTCGTGTACGAGGGGTACGATGCGAGAACTGCATTTCTCGCGAGCTCGACGCTCAATCAAGTCAGCGAATTGTCGCTAGTGATCGCGATCCAGGCGACGTTCATCGGTACGATTTCTGACACGCTCTTCGAAGCAATCATTCTCGCCGCGGCCGCGACGATGATCCTGACGTCCGTCGCTAGCCGTCACGAAGAGACGGTCTACAGAACGTTTGTCGAGAATCTCTTCGCGGGTCGGCTCACTCGAAAGATCGACGAGCGAAGTTACGTCCAAGACGGCCTCGAGGACCACGTTGTCATTGTCGGCTACGGTCGACAAGGTCGCCGAATCGTGGAAACGTGCGAACGACTCGACCAGGAGTACGTCGTCATCGAAAACGATCCGGTGCTCTGGGACGATCTTCGGGCGGAGTGTCGGAACTACGTTCTCGGTGATGCCATGTCGACGTACCCACTCGAAAAAGCGCACATCGATGATGCGGCGCTACTGATGTCGACGGTCGCCCACCGCCCCGTTTCGGAGCGAATTCTGTCCCTCGAGACGGATGCCGACACCATCCTTCGAGCGAACACGTCGGCGACTGCTCGAGACCTGCTTCGGGACGGTGCCGATTACGTGAGCGTCCCGAACGTGCTCGCTTCCGACCAACTCATCGAGATGGTCGAGCGGGCCCTCGACGACGACTACGCGAAGGGAGACCTCCGGGAAGAGCACCTCGATACCCGCGATACGCTCGAAAGATATGGATTTGACACCCGGATCGAAAATCTGGACTCTAGTTAGCGGGGTAAACCACACTCCTCTCGAGGACACATTATTCCTCCCCGGAAACAGTAGGTATATGACACTACGGGGCGTTGGGTCAAATGGAAGCCAGAAACTCCACGGAAGGGGGCGTTCGTATTGAAATGCCCCGGGTGCTGATGACACCCGAGACGTGGCTTCCGAACCCGCTAAGGGTCAGTTGCCATGATTGGATTACTTCTCCGCGGGCTTAAACATCCCGTCCGACAGACGAATCGAAGTCGAATACCGCCAGCGTCCGCTCACGGACCACGAACCGCTGCTCACGCACCGCCGGCCCTCACGCACGCGCTCGGAGGTGGGTGTGAGCGATGACCGCACCGACAGACAGTTTGGTCGTCGACATCGTCCGGACCCTCGAGAAGCAGGGAGTGCCTCGAGATTCCTACCAACTCGCCAGCGAGTTCGATCCCGAGGCGCTCGCCCGACTGATCGACTCCGGCGGCGGATCGGTCGAAGTCCGCCTCGAAGTTCAGGGCGTCTCGCTTGTCGTAACGAATCTAGGTGTTCGGGTGACCGACGAGGATCAATCGACGCATCCCGAGTGTCCCCAGTGTGGACTCCCGGTTACTGCGGTCGTTCAGCTCGTTCCGACCCATCACAACGCGTATCCTTGCGGGTGTCGGGTTAGGGAGGATTTGCTCGAGTAGTGAGATCACTCAAGTAGGACTCGAGCCCCCAGCCGTTGTCGTTACGGAACGTTCGACAGCTGTTCTTCGAGTTCCGCCGTCGTAGTCCACGAAAAGCACTGGGTCAGTGATTCGAGGTGGACGAGGGAATCGGTTATCACGCCGCTATACGACGGCGTGCGACCGCCGAGTTCGGCCTCCAGATACGATTCGAGGTCCTGCGTCGAGATGTCCAGCCCGTGCTCACGAGCGCGTTCAGCGAGCGCATCACGTTCCTCCTCGAGGTCTTCAGCATGATACGCCAGTTCGACGGCCCGAGCGAGTATCGCGTCTCGTGTTGTGAGCAGGGAGTCATCATCGTAGTGTTCCTCCTGGGCCCGAGGAAAGAGATACGTGCGGTCGAGCAGTGCCGGGCGTTCAACGCGTCCAAACTCGGCGACCGCCCCACCAGTGTCGTGTTCGAGAATCAGCGGAACCGCATCCGCGTAGAGGGCGTGTAGAAAGAACTTCACTTTGAGGTCCGGGATATCATCCGACACATCGAGGTCGGGCTGCGTGGCGAGCAGGTACGCGTAGGCATCGTGGCGATGGTTCAGCACGTCGAGCGCCTCATCGAGACGATACTTGAACGGTGATTCGTAACTTCCCAACACGAAATACGCCGAATGCGGGCCAAAGAGGTGCTCGTGTCGCTCTCGCATATACGAGAGGAGCCGTTCACTATCTATCGGGTCGAGTTCGAGGCCATAGAGAATGTCGTCTAGGATGAAATCTGTGAGTTCTTTCGTGTTCTCCGGTATGCCCTCCATACTAACCAATGTGGAAATATAGTCTAATAACCATACTGGTCTAACTTAGGGAAATCGATCCCCCGTGCTTATGTGATCCGCCAGCGTACGTCCAGTCGATAATGGCCAACATCTCCGCGCGTTCTAAAGCCGACAACGAGGAAAACCCCTTAGAGCGCCAGCGTGAACTGATGGAGCTGCTATCACAGGAAACTCGACACAGCATCGTTCAGGCACTCGTGGGGCACCCGAAAGTCCTCGCGTCGGCGGCTGAAATCAACCATTTCATCCCGAGTAAATCGAAAAAGACCGTCGAAGAGCAGCTGGACGTGCTCGTTGAAGCGGATATCCTTGGAATCTACGAGTATCCCCCAAACAAGGAGAAGCGCGGCTTACCGTGGAAATTCTACGGTGTTACCGAATATGGTGCCGGCATCCTCGGGGACTTCAACTACCTCAAGGGCGTCCCAATGGCGCGAGCCGTTCACCAGAAAACGCGAAAGCCCGAGAAGATCGAGCGCCACGAAATGGCCCCCCGACCGCCCCTCCCAGAACCGGTCCGTACGACGTTCCAACTCGGCGAAGAAGCGAGATAACGGAGATCGTCTGCAGCTGGTAGGGATCTCAGCGGTCAGTTCGACCATGCACTTACCGAACCGGACAGTTCATTCCAAATCCTATCATACGGATGAGAACACATTTTAACTACTAGTGACCGGCTTCGCCCGTTCGATTGCCACTCGAGTTGCGAAAAAGGTACCTTCAAACCCGTTCGGTTCCTTCCATCGATCATGGTAGAGGCGATCGTCTTCGATCTCGACGAAACGCTCGCCGTTCCGGACCGGGATCGGGAGACGATTCTCGAGGACGTCACGACTGCGACCGGAACGCCGTCGATTAGTCGCGAGGCGTATCTCGACGCGCACAGTCAGAATCTTACGCAGCACACTCGAGAGCCGATTTTCGCCGATCTGCTGGCCGGTCGAGAGACGGACACCGACGCCGAAGCGTTGGCCGTCGCCTACCGCGAGACGATCGCGGACTCCCTCTTGCCGATCCCCGGCGTCGAAGCCCTTCTCGAGGAACTCAAAGCGACCTACAGCGTCGGCTTGCTCACGAACGGTCCCGTTCGCGCCCAGCGAGACAAACTCGAGACGTTGGGTTGGGAACAGACGTTCGACGCCGCCCTCGTGACGGGCGAACTCGAGGCCGGGAAACCCGATTTGCGCGCGTTCGAGGCGATCCTCTCGGAACTCGCCGTCGACGCTGGAGATGCGGTCTACGTCGGCGACGACGTCGAGGCCGATATCGCCGGTGCGACGAACGCAGGGATGCGTGCGATCCAGATACTCAAATCCGGCGGATCGGAGCCGGACGATCGGGCTCTGGCGCATCTCGAGCAGGATTCGATCGCGACAAAGTTGCCGTCCGTGCTCGAGACGCTCGAGTGAACGTCGTTCGGACTCGAACGAGTAGCGTTCGCGGTGCCGTCGAGAGAATTACTCCTCGAGCGATCGGCTCGCGGCGTCGAAAACGTCCGACGCCCGCTTGACTTCGCCACCGTCTTCGACGAACACGAGCGTCTTCGGGGGCGTCGTCGCTTTCGGCCGAACCCTGAGCCCGGACGATTCGGCGGCTTCTGCTGCGCGTTCCTGTCCCCGCTCGAATTCGACGTGGGCTCGATCGTCGTGGATGAAGACGCGAGCGAGCAGCACTGCTCCTTCGGAATCCACCTCTTCGTCCCGTTCGACGTCGTACGCTCGAGCACCGTCCGCCGTCGGTTCGACGTCCGCGTCGGCGTCGACGACCGCGAGTCGCTCGAGGTGGCCGTCCTCGCGACCGTCGATCTCGCTCGAGAGCAGTTCGGCGATCCGGCGCCCGTCCGTGATCCGTTTCTCGACCATGTGTTGGTGTTGCCGATGGACGGGTTAACCGTCTTCGATCGGAGAAAAGATAGCTGCTAACGGCCTCTCCCGGTGTCACACGGACTGCTGTAATTCATTTCCGACACAACCGCGACCCGCTCTGGGGTTGCAACGGTTGACTCGCTTCGCTCCTCCACCGAGACTCGTCTCACACGGTTCGACTCACCGCCGGTAAATCGTTACGCCAGACCGTCTCAGTCGTCGTCGGAACTGGTCAACGCGGCTCTGGCGACGGGGGCGAGATCGGAGACGTCGATACCCTCTCGATGAGCGTAGACGATCGCTGCGGCCTCGATAGTAATCCCGAGCTCCTGCTGGAGGGTGTTGATCGCGCCGACGGCCTCGTGTTTCTCGGTACCCTCAGCGACGAGGGCGTCGAGGACGCGCTCGAAGGCGGACCGCTCCGTGAGAATGTCTTCATCCGGAACGAACTCTTCGGGGATCGACACCGTCGAGGGATCGAACGTCAACTCGAGGTCGTTTCCGTCGCGCTTGAGGAGGTCCTCTTGGGTGGCGACGTCGATCAGTCGCTTGGCCTGATCGGGGGAGAACCAGTCACGATCCAGCGAGAGCGAAACGACGAACTCGTTCTCTCGAAGTTGGCGACTGCCGTCCTGGACGAACGGCGCGCCGACGGCGACACGAAGACTCATCGAACTGGACTCTTCGAAGCGAGGAAATAACGATGGCGGTTCGCGCCGGAGCCAGTCGGTACTGGGTCGACTGGCCGAACGGGACAGCCCCGCATTTCAGCGTGCCAGCCCGTCAGTCCGAGGCTTTGCCGCCGTTTCGGTTGGCTCGAGACGGCGGCGGCACCTCCGAGGCGGTCGGCTCCGGCGGATCGGGGAGGATACACCGATCGAGTTCTCGGTTGACGTGTTCGTACAGTGTCGGCTCGTTCGCGAGCGGGTGTGCGGGATTCTGATTGCTATCGATCCGCGCCGCACGAATCTCCGCGAACCCGTTCACTCGAGCCTGGATGCCGCGCCAGTGATACTCGGTTTCGGGCGGGACCGAAAACGGTCGCGGCGGCTTTCGGTCGGGATGGTTCGTCGCCAGAATCGCGTTGTTAACGTTGCTGGCGAGTGAATCGTGATCGATAAGAACGCCGACGCTCGCATTGGGGGGAGCCCGCTCGGCGAGAACGTCGAGTCCGAGATGTAACGCTCGATACTCGGCGACGTTGTTGTCCGGAGGAGCATCCGTCGTCGCGATACGCGCGACGCGAGTGCCGTCTCTGGTTTCGATCACTGCACCGAGCCCACCACCCGTTTTCCGGAACGAACCGTCCGTCGCGACGTAGAAGTCGCGATGATGGGTCCGCGGTGGATGTGCGATGTGCGGGGTCGGCGACTCGTCGAACAAGTCCCGCAGTGCGGGGCGGCCGTGAGCGGCCATACCACCAGTTGGTCCTGTAGGTAACTTAAACTTTTGCCAGGAATCTGCCTGTGAAAGTTCAACAAAACAACGTCAGTTGCTGTTCTTCAGTAACCAAATACGTACAATACGCCCCCGTCCCCGGAATTCTACGGCTGGACTACCAATATTTATAAATATCTGCCCTCTCTCTACAGAAGATATGACGGGTGCTAACGAATATACTGTCGATCGGCGGCAGGTCTTACAGCTTACGGGAGTAGCAGCGGCAACAACCGGCCTCGGTTCGATTGCGGGGTGTCTGGACGACCCCACGGGGGACGGCGACATCGACGAGCTGGTCATCACGCAAGGGGAGTTCATCGAGAACACGGATCCGAACGACCACAACGCGACGCCGTACTACAACGTCTTCGATCAGGTCTATGAACCCTGTTTCAACGTCACTCGAGACGGCGAAATCGAAGGCCGGGTCGTCACGGACTGGGAACACCCCGAAGACGGAATCGTCGAACTCACCATCAGAGACGACGTCGTCTTCCACAACGGCGACGAGTTAACCGCGAGCGACGTTGCGTACACGATAAACCGACAGGTCGACGAGGAAGTAGGGTTCGGCAGCGATCAGGTCGCCGGAATGACCGCGATCGTCGGAGCCGAAGCCGAAGACGACGAGACGGTCCTCGTCGAACACTCGGCTGCGGAATCGCTCGCCGAGTACCAGCTCGCGAACTTCACTCGAGCCGTCAACGAAGACTGGGTCGAAGAGTTCGACGAGCAGCCGATAACGCAACCGGAGATGAACGGGACGGGTCCGTACGAACTCGAGGAGTACGAAGCCGAAGTCGAGGCGGTCTTTACGCGCTTTGACGATTACTGGGGAGACGAGCCCGCGTTCGAAACCGTTCGAATAAACGCAGAAAGCACGTCGAGCGGACGGGTCGGCGGCCTGCGGGCCGGTGAAAGCGATCTCGTCGTCAACGTTCCGCCGACGGACGTCCAGACGATCGACGACGAGGACGGCGTGATGATAGACGAAGAGGTCAGTTACCGCAATATCTTCCTCGTGATGAAAAACGAGGTCGAACCGTTCGACAGCCAGGAGTTCCGGCAGGCGATGAACTACGCCGTCGACAACGAGGGAATCATCAGCGACAACCTCGGTGGCTTCGGCGAGCCGATGACTCAGCCGATTCCGGAGGGGCTGTTCGGCTATAACGAAGACCTCGATCCCTACTCACAGGATCAGGACGAAGCCGAGTCCCTGATCGAGGATAGCGGCTACGCGGGCGAAGAGATCACGCTCTATTCGATGGACGGCCGATATCTCAACGATTCGGACGTCGCAGAGACCGCGGCGGACCAGATCGATCAACTGGACAATGTCGACTGCAACTTCGAGAACGTCCCCTTCGATACGATTTCGGACGCCGCGGCGGAAGGACCCGATTACGAGGAGTATCCGTTCTTCCTGATCGGCTGGGGCAACCCAACCGGCGACGCTGACTACGGCCTCGCGCCGTGGTTCACGAGCGAGGGCGGGCAGTTCAACTTCAGCGACGAAGATATCGAAGACCGAATCCTCGAGAGCCAGGAAGAAAACGACGAGGAAGAACGCGAACAGATGCTCCAAGACATCAACGCGGACCTCCGCGAGGAAGCGCCGTGGGTGTTCCTCCACCTCGAAGAGAGTATTTACGGTGTAAACGAGGACCTCGAGTGGGACCCGCGTTCGGACGAGAGCATCTACGTGGACGAGATAGATCAGTAACGCCCAACGACCGCGAATAACCACAGTCGGAGAGTGGGATTCAGTCATCAGCCCGCGATGCTCGGGTCGAGAACGAAACCCTATTACCACTCGCCAAACACTTCAATCATAAATTTCGATGTCTTTCGGAAAGTTCCTGATAAAACGTATCTTGCAGGGGATCGTCGTCGTGTGGGGGGTTGTGACGATCACCTTCGCCCTTCGAGTCGTTTCTCCCGGCGATCCGGTGAACCTGATCGTCGACGATGCCGCATCCCAAGAATTTCGCGAGCGCGTAAGGGAGGATCTCGGCCTGAACGAGCCGATATACGTCCAGTATCTCGAGTATCTCCAAGGGATCTTGGTCGGCGATCTCGGGTATTCATACCAATCGAGCAGAGAAGTAACGACGCTCATCATCGAACGGGTTCCGGCGACGCTCGAGTTAGCCATCGCGGCGACAGTCGTCGCCATGATTATCGCGATTCCGCTGGGGGTTATCAGTGGGACGAGGCGAAACGAACCCGCGGACTACGGTGCGACGCTCTTCTCGCTCGTTGGGATCAGCACGCCGAACTTCTGGCTCGGAATCATGTTGATCCTGGTACTGGGGGTGCAGTTCGGGCTGTTCCCGACCAGTCACCGCCCGGTCGGGTTCGTCGAAGCCGTGCGGATGCTCGTGACCTACGGCTACGTCGGGGATCTCCTCACGTGGCTACATCATATCACGTTACCCGCAATCGCGCTCGGAACGTACTTCACCGCGTTGATCACTCGACTCACACGGAGTGGGATGATAGACGAACTCGGAAAGCCCTACGTCACGGCGACCGAGGCGAAGGGGCTTCCCGGCGTGTTGATCCGGTACAAACACGTGCTCCGAAACACGATGATCCCAATCATCACCGTGCTCGGTCTGCAACTCGGGACGCTGATCGGCGGCGCGGTCGTTACCGAGGAGGTCTTCTCCTGGCCCGGACTCGGATTGCGGCTCATCGGCGGGATTCGATCGCTCGACTGGCCGCTGATTCAGGGGATCCTGATCTTTATCGGCGTTAGTTTCGTGCTCATCAACATCGTCGTCGATTCGCTGTACGCGTATCTTAATCCACAGGTGACGGACGAATGATTTCAGATCGCCTCAAATCCAGTCTCAAAACGGAGTTCCGTCAGAGTTTCTTAGCGAAGGTCGGACTAACGATCGCCATACTCATCATTTTGATGGCACTCTTTGCGCCGGTTCTTGCGACACATAACCCCCACACAACCGGCCACTTCGACGAAGAAGGTAACTCGTACCCGCCGTGGGGAACGACCGACACCTCGCACACGTGGGACGAAAGCGACGGAGAACGCGACCGCGTCTCCTACACGGTCGAGCCGAGCGGTGATCACTACCTCGGCACGAACCAGATCGGACAGGACACCTTCTCGAGAGCGCTGTTCGGGGCTCGAATCTCGCTGCTCGTCGGGTTGATTGGGACGGGGTTAGCAGCCGCGTTCGGCGTTCCGTTCGGGCTCATTTCCGGGTACTACGGCGGGCGGATCGACGACTCGATGATGCGTATCGCGGATATGATGCTCGCGTTCCCGTCGCTCGTCTTCGCCGTCGCCCTCATCGGGGTCTTCGGCCAGAGCGTCCAACATATACCCGATCCGATCGTCAGGGCGGGGTTCGCCGATGGCATGCCGGCATCGATCGCGTTACCCGGGACGGTGACGATCGTCGTCGCGCTCGTTACCTGGGTCTGGTTCGCCCGCGTTGCACGCGGAGAGGCCCTCTCCCTGCGTAACGAGGAGTACGTCAAAGCCGCCAAGAGCATGGGCGCGAGCAACAGAACCATCCTGCTCAAACACATCCTTCCCAACAGCCTCACGCCCGTGATCGTGCTCGCGACGATTCAGGTCGCCGCGATCATCCTGCTCGAGAGTTCGCTGTCCTATCTCGGATTCTCGGGAACGACGCTGTCGTGGGGGTACGAAATCCAGCAGGGACAAGAACACCTCGCGACGAGCTGGTGGATCGCAACGGTTCCGGGAGTCGGAATTTTGCTCGCGGTGGTTAGCATCAATCTACTCGGCGACTGGCTTCGAGATGCGCTCGATCCGAACATCAGCGGCGAAGGAGGTGCCTAATCGATCATGACTGAGGATATCTTGCGCGTCAACGGACTGTCGACTCGCTTTTTCACCGAACAGGGGCAGGTAAACGCCGTCTCCGATCTCGACCTGCGGATCGAACGCGGCGAGGTCTTCGGAATCGTCGGCGAAAGCGGGAGCGGCAAGAGCGTCACCGCTCGCTCGATGATGCAACTGATCGAATCGCCCGGCGAGATCACCGCCGGTGAGATCAAGTACCGAAACCCTGACCTCGCCGAGAGCGTCCGGGACGATCATCCGGAGGCCGTCGACGGCGAGTTCGTCGACCTACTGTCGGTGCCAGAATCGGTGCAACACTCGCTTCGTGGCTCCTCCTTTAGCATGATCTTTCAGGATCCGATGAGCAGCTTCAACCCGAGTCTCACGGTCGGCGAGCAACTCGCCGAGGCCGTCGAAGTCCAGCGACGGGCGAGCGCGAACCCTCGTTCGACACGCGCGAAGACTCAGTCCTCCGAGTACTCGATGGGGTCGTTCATCCTCTCGACGGTGCTCCCATCACAGCGCTACGTCTCGGGCGAAAGCCGCGATCGTGCTATCGAACTGCTCGAGCTGGTCGGCATTCCTGATCCGGCCAAACGGGCTGAGGAGTATCCACACGAGTACTCCGGCGGCATGCTCCAGCGGGCGATGATAGCTCAGGCCCTGGCCGGTGAACCAGACGTGTTGATCGCCGACGAACCGACAACGGCGCTGGACGTCACGATTCAGGCGCAGGTGCTTGATCTGCTGGCGGATCTCCAAGAAGAAACCGATATGACGATCCTGTTGATTACGCACAATCTCGGCGTCATCGCCCGAATGTGTGACCGTGTCGGCGTGATGTACGCCGGCGAGATCGCCGAACGCGGCACGCTCGAGGACGTCTTCGACGATCACGTCCACCCCTACACCGAGGGATTGCTCGGGAGCGTTCCGGACCTCGAACAAGCCGGATCCCGTCTCGAGCCGATTCCCGGGAACGTCCCCAGCTTGATCGACGAGGAGATGCCCGACCGGTGTTACTTCGCGGATCGGTGCCCGAAGGCGATGGAGGAGTGTCTCGACAAACCGCCGGAGTTCGACGCCGACGGAAGCGACGAACACGCGACCAAGTGTTACCTCGCCGAAACTGACTACAGCGAGCTGAAAGCGTTGCCAGACGGCTATTTCGGCGAGGAAGAATCCGAGCCGCAATCGAGAGAGACCGAACAGCCACGGGAGGTCGAAAGTCAATGAGTGACGCCGAAGAAAACCCGATGAACGGCCCGGAACGAAACCCGACGAGTGACTCCGAACGAAACCCGATGAACGATACCGAACCCGCGCCACTCGTCAGCGTCCAGAACTTGGAGAAGTACTTCTGGGAGAACGACTCGATACTGGATCAGTTGTTGGGCGCGGAGCCGGTCCCAGTTCGGGCCGTCGACGGCGTGAGCTTCGATATCTATCCCGGCGAGACGCTGGGACTCGTCGGCGAGTCGGGCTGTGGCAAATCGACGACCGGAGAAACGCTCTTGCAACTGCAGGAACCGACCGGCGGAACCGTCGAGTTCGACGGGATGGACCTCCTCGAGCTCTCCGGCGAGGAGTCCACGGCGTTCCGCCGCGAGGCGCAGGTCGTCTTTCAGGATCCGTTCTCGAGTCTCGATCCCCGGATGACGATCGGGCAGATCGTCACCCAGCCCCTCGGGATCCACGACTGGCCCGAGACGGACCCGGACGTGGAAACGACGGCGGAACTCCGAACTGATGGAATATCGCGGGACATCGTTTCGGTGACCGTCGACGACGATATCGACAAACTTGTCTCGCCGGTCGACGGGGTCTCGACGGTTCACGTCACCGTTCGCGCGAATAGCGAGGGCGGAACTGACGGAACCCACACGAATACTGCGGCCGGTGACGACGGCACCAGCACCAGCCCGCGCCACGTCGACACCGCTCGAGGCGTCGTCGCCGAGGTCGAAGAAGATCTCACCGTCGAGGTGAGCCGCGGCGACGGCATCGAGGTTCGGGTCTCGATCGAGCGACCGGTCGACCAGCTTCGAACCGACCACGCTCACCAGTTGCTCGAGCGCGTCGGGCTCTCGGTCGATCAACTCGATCGGTATCCTCACGAGTTTTCCGGCGGCCAGCGCCAGCGGATCGGCATCGCTCGCGCGCTCGCGCTCGGGCCGGAGTTTCTCGTCCTCGACGAACCCACGAGCGCCCTCGACGTCTCAGTGCAGGCCCAAGTGCTGAACCTCCTCGACGATCTCCAGGACGAGTTCGATCTGACCTACCTGCTGATCAGCCACGATCTCTCCGTCATCCGGCACGTCTGCGACCGCGTCGCGGTGATGTACCTCGGCGAAATCGTCGAGATCGGCCCCGTCGCGGAGATTTTCAGCGATCCGAAGCATCCGTACACGGAGGCGCTCCTCGAGAGCGTCCCTCGAGCCTCCACCGAGGAACGCGACCGGGATCGGGAGACGATCTCAGGGGACGTGCCGTCGCCGCGTGATCCGCCAAGCGGCTGCCGGTTCCGAACCCGGTGTCCCGAAGTGATTCCGCCCGCGGATTTCGAGCACGAGCAGGAACTGTTCCGCGAGTTGATGACCCTTCGACAGCGGGTCGAAGAGCGAGATATCACGCTCGAGTCGGTCGGCGACGAACCCGAATTCGAGGTCGGCGAAAGCGACGGCTCGGACGAGGACACGCGGACGTTCGTTCGGACGGTCAAAGACCGACTGTTCGATCACGAACTCCCGGTACGACACGACGAAATCGTCGAGGACGCCCTTCTCGAGGTCGCCGAAACCAATTGGGACGAGGCCGCGGAGCGACTTCGAGAGGAGTACGAGAGCGTCTGCGAACGAAAGAATCCCGGACTCGGAGATGAAGCCCACCCGGTCGCGTGTCACCTCTACGGCGAGTCGGCGGAGCGAGACGCGGACGTACTCGAGTCGAGTCAATCCTGATCGAGTCGTTTCTGGCGTCCGTCTTTCCTCTCGAGTTCGTCGCGGGACGAAGCTCACCCAGCCGCGTGGTTCGAAACGCAACGTATAGGATTCGCGAACTGAAAGCCAACTCGTGAGTCGGTACCGAAATTTGGGGTTGTTTTTGCTCCTCGCGATTTTCTGGGGGTCGGCGTTCGTCGCCATCAGCGCCGGACTCGAGTACTTTCCGCCGGTGTTGTACGCCGCGTTGCGCTACGATATCGCGGGCATCCTGATGCTCGGCTACGCCGCGTACGCCGCCGAGGACTGGGTGCCTCGAGGGTACAGGGAGTGGCAGGTCGTCGCGGTCGGCGCGGTGTTTTTGATCGCGATCTATCACGCGTTCCTGTTCGTCGGACAGCAACACACGACCGCGGCCGCGGCGGCGATTTTGGTCAGTCTCTCGCCGGTTCTGACTACCGGATTCGCGCGCGTGTTGTTCCCAGCGGATGCACTTTCGCCCGCAGGTATCGGCGGCGTGCTTTTGGGATTGATCGGCGTCGCCATCATCGCCCAACCCGATCCGGCGGATCTGCTGGCGACCGACGTCGTCGCGACGGTGCTCGTCTTCCTCGCCGCGACGGCGTTCGCGTTCGGGAGCGTCCTCACCCGCAGAATCGACGCCGAAATCGAGATCGAGACGATGGAAGCGTGGTCGATGCTCGGCGGCGCGCTCTTGATGCACGGGATGAGCCTCGCGCTTCGCGAACCGGTCGAGCCGTCCGCGTGGATACACCCCGAAGCGATCGGCGCGCTGGCCTACCTCGCGGTCGTCTCGAGCGCCCTCGGATTCTTGCTGTACTTCGAGTTGCTCGAGCGGTTGGGAGCCGTCGAGATCAACATGGTTTCCTACGTCGCGCCGATCGTCGCCGCGGTAGTGGGATGGCTCTATCTGGGTGAAGCAATTGACCTCGCGACTGCCGTCGGGTTCGCGTGCATCGCCGCCGGCTTTCTCGTCGTCAAGCGGGGGGCGATCCAAACCGCGTTCGGAAATCTACGTCGGTAGAGCCCGGCTGCGTCGAAGAATGAGGACGCAAACGTGAACGAAAAGTCAGTTGAACCGCTACTGTTGATACGAGTGCCCCACGTAGAGGACGGCGATATTGAGGACGAGCAATCCGAGGAACAATCCCGTTTCGACGCTGCTCGAGAGTCCGGTGACGAGCAGCGGAACGTACAAGAACGGTAAGACGATCGCCAACCAGAAACTCCCGACGCGGATGGGTTTCGCGAGAGAGGGAAGATACTGCTCGAGCGCTCGCGGATCCCCGTCCTGACCGTCAGCGGATACACCCGTCGTCGCGGGTTGCTGGTCGCGTGATGATTGATTCGACATTGCGGTACCTGACGGGAATCTCTATGCCCACATCGTGGAAATAGGGGACCGATCGTCTCGTCAACTTGTGGAGAATTTAGCCGAATACAGGTCGATGAACCATTCGTTGGCACCGGCTACCGCCAGGAAACACGACCCATGAACGACGGAGTTGCCAACTACTCGTGACTTAGCAAGCGGATGACGCCTTCCGATCGACTGGAAAATCAGACGGATTCGATACTGCAACGTCGAGTAATCAGTGATTACGGCCGTGCTCGAACTCGAATCACAACGCGTCGAACGCGCTCGCAAACGAACAAGTCTAACAAAGGACAATTCGGCTGAACGCGCGAACGTCTCGAGGACTGAGTCGAAGCGAGTTACTGGAACCCGATCCGACTGCCGCGCCGACCCGTGCCCGGTTCGGTTACGCTCGAGCCGCCCGCGAAATCCTCCTTGATCTGCTCGTAGTAGTCGAGGATGTCGTCGGTGATCGTGGGTCGGACGTTTTCCATGGCCTGTCGGAAGTGACGCATTTCGACGACATCTGCCTTCGTATCTTCACGAAGCGCCTCGATGGCCGCCTCGCGTCCGATCGACTCGAGGTCGCTGCCGACGTAGCCGTCCGTGATTTCGGCGATCTCCGCGAGGCTGACATCCGCCGCCAGCGGCGTATCCTCGGTGTGGATCTCGAGGATCCGCTCTCGGCCTTCGATGTCGGGCTCGCCGATCATGACAAGGCGGTCGAATCGACCCGAGCGGAGCAAGGCAGGGTCGATCATATCGGGGCGGTTGGTCGCGCCGATGACCATCACGTTGCCCATGTCCTCTAAGCCGTCGAGCTCGGTCAGGAGCTGATTGACGACCCGTTCGGAGACGTTCGAGCCGACTTCGCCGCCCCGTCCCGGGGCCAGCGCGTCGAGTTCGTCGAAGAAGATCACCGTCGGGGAGACCTGCCGCGCTTTGCGGAAGGTCTGACGGATGGCCTTCTCGGATTCGCCGACCCACTTCGAGAGCAGTTGCGGCCCCCGCACCGAGATGAAGTTCGCGTTGGTCTCGTTGGCCACCGCTTTCGCCATCAGCGTCTTACCGGTCCCCGGTGGGCCGTACAGCAGGACGCCCGCTGGCGGATCGATGCCCATCCGTTCGAACCGGTCGGCGTTGTTCAGCGGCCATTCGACGGATTCCTGAACTTGATCCTTGGCATCGTGCAGACCGCCGACGTCGTCCCAGGAAATCTTCGGTAACTCGACGAGGACTTCCCGCATCGCCGAGGGTTCGACCTCGTTGAGCGCGCCGCCGAAGTCGTCGCGCTTGACGATCATCCGATCGATCAGGCTCGGCGGGATGTCCTCCTCGTCGAGGTCGATCTCCGGAAGGTATCGTCGGAGCGCTTTCATCGCGGCCTCTTTGGTCAGGCTCTCGATGTCGGCACCGACGAAGCCGTGGGTTTCGTCTGCCAGATGCGAGAGGCTAACGTCGTCCGAGAGAGGCATGCCACGCGTGTGGATCTGGAGTATTTCCTCGCGGCCGACTTCGTCCGGCACGCCGATTTCGATCTCCCGGTCGAATCGACCGGGTCGACGAAGCGCCGGGTCGACCGAATCGACGCGATTCGTCGCTGCGATGACGATAACCTGCCCCCGGGCCTCGAGGCCGTCCATCATAGTCAACAGCTGTGCGACGACGCGGCGTTCGACCTCGCCCGTGACGTCCTCGCGTTTGGGCGCGATGGAGTCGAGTTCGTCGATGAAGATGATCGCGGGCGACTCCTCGCTCGCGTCCTCGAAGATCTCCCTGAGTTGCTGCTCGGACTCGCCGTAGTACTTCGAGATGATCTCCGGCCCGGCGATCGAGAAGAAACTCGCCGAAGTCTCGTTGGCCACCGCTTTCGCGAGGAGGGTCTTTCCGGTGCCGGGCGGCCCGTGAAGCAACACACCCTGTGGCGGTTCGATCCCCAACTTCTTGAAGATCTGCGGGTGCTTCATCGGCAACTCGACCATCTCGCGCACCCGCTGGATCTCGCCCTGGAGACCGCCGATATCTTCGTACGTTATTCCACCGCCGGTTTTCTCGAAGCCCGAAATGGGCTCTTCTCGGAGTTCCACGTCAGTATCCTCGGTGATCAGGACCACCCCTTCCGGTTCGGTTTCGACCGCGATCAGCGGGATCGCCTGTCCCGGTGATCGCATGAAC
Organism: Halostagnicola alkaliphila; assembly: GCF_055379965.1. Classification (NCBI taxonomy): domain Archaea; kingdom Methanobacteriati; phylum Methanobacteriota; class Halobacteria; order Halobacteriales; family Natrialbaceae; genus Halostagnicola; species Halostagnicola alkaliphila. The sequence goes on from NZ_AP043826.1 coordinate 2,776,046, forward strand.
GGGTGGTTCGTCGAGGACATAACCGGGACGATGTCCTTGCCGACGACCGGGCGCTTCAGAATCTGTCGTTTGACCATGCCCGCGGCGTCAGAACCGAACTGCACCGACGCCTCTTCGGGCGGCGCGAGGACGAGTTTGTTCGCCTTCGTCGCCTCCGCTTTCCGGATCGTCACCCGTTCGCCAATACCCACGTCCGCATTTTGGCGAGTGAATCCGTCGATGCGAACGGTGTCCGTGTTCCAGTCCTGTCGGTCCGCGCGCCACACCTTCGCGGCGGTCGTGTCCGCACCTTCTATTTCGATGATGTCGCCCGGACTGAGCTTGAGATGTAACAGCGTGTCCGGATCGAGTCGGGCGATACCGCGACCCGAGTCGTTCGGGTACGCCTTCGCAACCTCGAGTTGAACTTCGTTCATAATTCGGAATGGACGGCGTTGTTGCTAACTCCGGTACGTGACCGGATAGGCTTTGTGCTCGTGAGAGGAGCCGCTGTGAGGGTGAGTCCCACCATGCTATCCACTAACACATAGTCGTCAGATAGGGAGCTACATAGATGTACCGGCGTCGTCCGATTTCGCCGTCACGACGCGTTTCTCATGGGTTCGTTGATCGAAAGAACGAGGACTTTTGGTGTCGCCTACCGCCCACGTAGACATGACACTCCTGGCGTTCGACGGTCGGATGGGGGCAAGCGGGGATATGCTCCTTGCTGCCCTTCTCGATGCCGGTGGAGACCCTTCGGTCCTCGAGCCGGTCGAAGACGCGTTGGCTCTCGAGTACCGGATCGGCGAGACGACCAAGTGCGGAATCGCCTCGACGACCGTGGACGTGGTATTGACCGACTACCAGGGTGAAACCGACGCTAAATCTGGTCGTGCCGATAGCAACGATCACCCCGACCACGGCCACGACCAGGACGCTTCACACGACGACGGGAACGAGAACCACTCACACGATCGCGGGGTGCAGGATCACTCACACGATCGCGGAGACCACGACCGAACGCACGGTCACAGCCACGACGACGAGCACGTCCACAGTCACGACGACGAGCACGAGCACGATTCCGACGGGAACGGAGATGTCCACGCCGAAGGTCACGGCCCGCACCGGAGCTACCTCGAGGTCTGCGAAATCGTCGAGGAGATGGACCTCGATCCCGAAATCGAACGCGATGCGCTCGCCATCTTCGAACTCCTCGGGAAAGCGGAGGCCAGCGTCCACGGGGAGGATCTCGAGGACATCCACTTTCACGAGGTCGGAGCGGACGACGCCATCGCGGATATCGTCGGCGCAGTCTTGTTGCTCGAGGACCTCGAGCCGGACCGCGTCGTCACCACGCCGCTGTCGACCGGCGGCGGAACGGTTTCGATGAGTCACGGACAGTACCCGGTCCCGACGCCGGCGGTGGTCGAAATCGCCCAGCGCGCGGACTGGTCGCTTCGGGGCGGGCCGGTCGACGCCGAGTTGCTCACCCCGACGGGTGCGGCGATTCTGGGACACGTCGCGGACGGCGTGGAGTCGCTCCCGTCGATGTCCTCCGAGCAATCGGGCTACGGCGCGGGTGGCTACGATCTCGATCCCCACCCGAACGTCCTCCGCGCGCTGGTCGGCGAGGGTGACGCTGCGGGGAAACTCGTTCGCGACGATATCGCCGTTCTCGAGACCAACCTCGACGACGCGACCCCGGAGGTGCTCGGCGGACTGCAGGAGACGCTCTCGGAAGCCGGCGCTCGAGACGTTTCGATCCTCCCTGCCACGATGAAGAAATCCCGTCCCGGCCACCTCGTGAAGGTCATCTGCAAGCCCGCGGACCGCCAGCGCGTGGCTCGAGCGTTAGCCGAGGAGACGGGAACGCTCGGCGTCCGGGACGCGGGCGCGACACACCGGTGGATTGCCGAGAGGGAGTTCGAGAGCGTAACGCTCGAGCGCGGCGGAGAACAGTACGAGGTAACGGTGAAAATCGCGAGCGACGCCGACGGGAACGTCTACGACGTGAGCGCGGAGTACGACGATGCAGTGGAAGTCGCACTCGAGACGCAGTGGTCGGTTCGGGAGGTACTTCGACGGGCGGAAGAGAAGGGGCGGGAATCGCTCGAGTAGTGCTCGAGTCGGTTAGCTAGTACTGATGTTGACGTCGCCGTCTTCGCCATCTTCACCGTCTTCGGCGACAACGTCGCCTGATTCGACTTCGACACTGTCACCCTCGGCCACGACCTCGCTGCTCTGGTTCACCGAAACATTGGAGTCACCGTCCGTGGAATCGGTACTTTGGGACGTAGAGACGGTACTTTCGGAGACGACGCTCTCGTTCTCAGTATCCCAGACTACCGTCTGTGATTGGGAGGCGTCCGCTCCGTCTTCACCCGGTTCTCCGGTCTGGATCGTTATGTTCACCGTCGATCCGTTTCCTGACTCTTCACAATCGAGGTCGTCCGCGTCGTCCAAGCCGTCGATGGAACTGTTCGCATCGATCTCGTTGTCCGACGCGTTGAGGATCTCTCGGCAGTCATCGCTCGAGTCATCGTCCTCGTCAGCGTCGTCATCTGCCGAGTCGCTAATGCCGACGACGGCGACAGCGCCAGCGCCTACTATCACGAGCAGGCAGACGACTAGTATCACTCCCGTTGTTGTTGTTCGATTCATTGGTTACGTAGCTGGTTCGGCTATCAACGCTCCCCATTGAAAGTATTTTTATTGGTTTCGTATATTATTCTAATTGCTTATATAACTCTCGAGCAATGGTGTGTTCTGTCGAGCGCTAAAAAATTGAAGGAAATTAGAATCCGGGCGAATCCCGATTATAACCTTAATTTATCCGTTGACACCGTTCAGAGCTCCTAGAATATCGCCAAGGAGATCTTCGATGGTGGTAAGGTCAGTAACATCGTTGCCATTGTCTACTTCTTCGTCATCGTCATCCTCGACAACGACTTCTTCCTCGCTCTGGTCAACGTTAGCGTCGCCGCCGTCGCCACCGTCGCCAGCGACAGCGTCACCGCTCACGTCACCGACTTCAGCGGAGGAGTCAGCGAAGCCGACCTGTTCCTGCTGCGTCTGCTGGTTCACGTTCTGAGCTTGGTTCACACCAGCGTCGTCACCGTTGTCGTCGTACTTGTTGTGGTTAGGGTTGTCAGACGCACTCGAGCTGCTCGCTGCCTGCGTGTTGGTGTTCGTTGCAGACTGGTCCTGGTCAACGATTGCAGGACCCGTGCTTACGTCAACATCGTGACCTTCGTGCGTGGCATCTCCACCGTCACCACCAGGTCCTCCGACACCAACACCGATATCGTCGATGTCACTGTCGATGTCGTTCTGTGCCGCTGCCGTTCCGGCCATCCCCATGAACATGAGGCTGCCGATCATCGCGAATACCATCAGCGCTGTGAATGTACGTTTCATTGTTTATCGTTATATCGTCCGGGCCTACACGCGCGGACCGCCGAAACCGGTTCGTCACCAGCGCATCGAACGTCCGGTTCGGTACCAGCATATCGAGTGCGTGGTTCCTTACGGGATCTTCGACCGATCCGAGCGATGCCACGGCGCGTTGCCCGGTTGAACCCGACCATCAGGGACCGTATTAACCCGAATTACAGTTTCAATGATATATTTCCGATTGTGTGGTCGTTCGATCAACGTTACACCTATCCGGCGAGTTGTTAGTCATCGTATGTCCCATTTATCGCCGGAACGACAACCCTATCGTCATTTTCGAGATCGTAGGAAGGCTCTTACTCCCCGTTGCACAGCGCCCTTGTCGGAGTAATATCTGATATACACCGACTGAAATCGATGTTTATCTTTACTCCCTGACAATCATCTTTCGCTGTGATTCACTTCCCCGTGGATGTCGGCGCCTACGTTCTCGAGTCCCTGAATGAACTGCGTTCAGTTCGGCGCTCAACCGTTCGTCGTATCGCATCGATACACTTCAGTCCGGGAGTTTCTGCGGGTAGCACCTTCCTTCGAACGGGCTCGCAGGCCGATCCGAGCGGTAACGACCTTGTTCTCGCCGACAACCTACAGATAACAAAGACACTATTCGGTAAATGATGGTTCGCACCGCGAAGATGCAGTAAGAAAAGACCCTCACAGGGCATTTGAAACGAAACACGACTTACACGATGATATCACGATCACAACTCACGACAGTTCTCGTCGCAGCGATGCTCGCGCTCTCGATGACGGGTGCGGCCCTCCCTGCAACCGCACAGGACGGTCCCGGCGAGGATGATAGAACAATACACACGCTCGAGGACGGAGAAGATCTCTACTTCGTCTTCGGTGCGGATGTCGGTGACCAGTCACTCGAAGAATACGTCGACGAACACCTCTCGGACGACGATAACGCCGAATCCGAAGGTGTGAATCCGTCTAGCGAAATCGTCCAGTATCAGGACGTGAACCAGGCGAACGTCGACGTGCAGGAAGGCGCTGCCTCGATTTCGATCGACGGCGGCGAGGCAACCGCCATCCAGGAGTCGAGTCAGGTGAACGAAAACACCCAGGACGGTGAAGCGATCTCCGAGAACCAGCACCTAGAAGAGCAAAACGTCGAGTTCGAGGACGTCGGTGACGTCTACTTCCTCTTCGGCGAGGAAGACCACCAGCTCTTCGACGGCTGGGCGGTCGCAGGCGAGAAAAACGATCACGACGAGAAGCACGATAAAGAGATCCAGTACTCGCAGGCATCGGTCACGCAGGCGCAGAACGTCGACCAGGCGAACGTCAACGAACAAAGCGTCGCGTTCTCGATCGCCGAGAACGGCAGTGATGCGCTTTCGATTCAGGACAGCTCCCAGCAGAACTCGAACTACCAGGGAGCCGTTGCAAACGCCGTGAACGTGAACCCGAGCCATGCTGACGGTGGGAGCCAAGTAGCCGGTTCGGAACTCGAACAATCCCAGCAGAGCATGCAGGCTAACATCAACGAACAAGGATTCGCGGTCGCGATCGCGATCGGCAACGAATCCACCGCGACCTCGATCCAGACGACCGATCAGTCGAACATCAACGAACAGGTCGGAAGCGCCTACTCGGCCTCCGTTCTGGACTCGACTGACGGGATGAACATCGCATCGGCCAACACGAACGGCGGCTCCGATGTCGTCGAAACCGCCAGCGACAAACAGAAAACCCACGACGACAAGAAAGACAAAGACGATACCGAGGCTAGCGTCACCCAGTACCAGGACGTGAGCCAACTTAACCTCAACCAGCAAAGCGCGGCGGTCGCAGTTGCACTCAACGGAAGCGAAGCGACTGCCATCCAGCTCTCCTACCAGGAGAACCACAATGCGCAGGTCGGCATCTCGCAAGCGCTCCCGGCAGATGATGCTGGAACGACTCCCGGTGTTATCTACACCGAAGAAACGACCGTCTCGCTCGACGGTGACAACTCCTCGGATAACCCGATCCTGACCGTCGATTCGGACGCTGGTGGCGAGCAAAAGCAAGATGCTTCCTACCAGCCTGACGCGGAAATCGACCAGTATCAGTCACTCTTCCAGGAGAACCTGAACAACCAACAGGCTGCGTTCGCGGTTGCCGATGATGAGGGCGAAGCGACATCCTCGCAAGTGAGCATGCAGTCGAACGAAAACGTTCAGTTCGGCTCCGCAGTCGCTCCGTCGGCGATCCCAGCCTAACGACTCTCGAGGCGGTCTCGAGAACGATATAGCGATAACTTTCCGATTTTTCGCGTCACGATACGAACCACTAACCGCATAGCGACAGCTTTGTTGACCGATTCGCCGATCACGCTTCGTCAGTTTCGTTCTGGGACATCGTCCGTCGGCTCCGAGTTACCGCCCTCCCGGTGTTCGGCGAGCGCTTCGTCGATGCTCAACTCGCCCGCTGCGACGCGTTCTGCGAGCGAGTTGTCGATGGCACGATTCGTTTCGCTCTGCTCGCGAGAACGATCTTTGATCACCTGCAACTCCCCTGCGGTGGGTTCGATCTCCCGACTCTCGACGGGTTCGCCCTCGAGTCTCGCGATATTCGCGGCCGCGAGGACGTCGCCGGCTCCGCGAGCACCGACGCCGAGGTAGGGGGTCGTCCCCGTCTCATCGACGAGTTCGACGCGCACACCCTCGAGTTGGTTGACGAGTTTCGCACTCTGGAGCCGGGAGCCGTCGCCGATCCGAACCAGCGGGTCGACCGCTTCGGCCGCTTCGCGGCTGATCACGTCCACGGCGTCGGCGACTGGAACCTGAAACGTGGCGACGATCATCTCCCCGGCGAGAACGGCGATCCCTGGTTTTCGCCCGGGGTCGACGCCGATAATCGTCCGCCCGCCGTCCCCACGAAGGGCGGCGAGCGCCTGCTCGACGGCGCGACGCGGTTCGTCCGGCGATGCGACGATCGTCGTCACATCCTCGAAGGAGTTCGCATTGTCTTCGCCCGTAATGACGACGCCGGTCCCGTCGGGAAGGTCCTCCTCGGCTTCGATTGTCGTAAACGTCGCCCCGCGGTCGCGGAGTTCGTTGACGACACCGTGGTAGACTTCGAAGTCGGTCGTTGCGACGACAATCACACCGTATCGTTTGCCGTGACGGAAAATAAACGATCCTGTTCTTGCAATTCCACAATCACGTTTCCCACCGGAATCTGTACGGTCTGTTGTGATTCAGTGTCGGTGATCGCTCGGAGGGGTAGCGATCACCAGTAAAACGTTACAATGATCCGTATGAACGATCGAATCGTTCGACTCGACGTTCTGTTCGACACGATGGACGGTCGTTGTCCCGAGACGTTCCAGATCAGCGAATTTGGCCACGGACACCGTTCGAGAGAGCGCGTTGCCCGCTCGAGAACGGTTCCGGGGGGTTTTTGCTGGCAGCCGCCTACGTTCGACCGTGAACGACGAGGCGATTCTGACCGGTTGTCCGCCGGTCGACGAGTTGCTCGGCGGTGGCTTCGAGCGCGGCACCGTGACACAACTGTACGGCCCGCCCGCTGCGGGAAAGACAAATCTCGCGCTCTCGAGCGCCGTGGAAACGGGCGCGAACGGCGGGACGGCGGTCTACATCGATACCGAAGGCGTCTCAGTCGACCGTTTTCAGCAACTACTGTCCGCCCGCGTGGGGACCGACAAATCCGACCAGACGGTCGAAGATGTCGCCTCCCGCATCGTCATCGAGGACGCGCTCGACTTCGAGGAGCAAGAAGAAGCCGTCCGCGACGCCGAGGAGTTCGCAGAGCGCGCGGACCTCATCGTCCTCGACAGCGCGACCGGCTTTTACCGGCTCGAGCGAACGGGTGACAGCGACGGCGGGGAGGCACTTCGAAGCGTCACTCGCCAGGTGACACACCTTCTCTCGCTGGCGCGAAAATACGATCTCGCGGTCGTGCTCACGAACCAGGTGTTCGCCGATCCGGATTCGGACCGAACGCGGGGGCTCGGAGGCAACACCCTCGAGCACTGGACGGGTGTCGTCGTCCGAATCGAGCGATTTCGCGGCGGCAATCGGCGGGCGACGCTAGAAAAGCATCGGTCCAAGGCGGCCGGCGAATCCGCGCAGTTTTCGATCACCAATTCCGGTCTCGAGGGCAGTAGCGACGGATCCGGGTTCTGAACCGAACGGACGACGGAAGCTGACATCACGTTCCTAGGTATCGTCCAAGAAAAATACGAAATCAGTGTTTCGTCGCTCGAGGAGTCAGATTTCGTTGAGCTTTCGGAGCAACTGCCCGCGGTACTCCTCGTCGCTGGCGATCCCTTTCATCTCGAGGACGTTGCGCTCGAGTTTGTCCAGTGCGACGCGGAACGCGTTCTCCGCGCCGTAGCCTTCGCCGGTGCCGGCGACCTGCCCTTTGTTCGTTCGGAGCCGAATCTGAACCTGTACTAGGGGCGTCCCTCGGAGCTTTTCGTTGTGCTCGTGCAGGCGAACGTGGGCGTGCATCACCTGCATCTCCTGGTACTTATCGGCGACTTCCTGGATGCTCTGGGTGATCGATTCTCGAGTGACCGTATCGAGCAGCGAAACGTTCGTGATCTGGACGTCCATGTGCTCTTCCTCGGTGTAGGTGAGCGCCCGGAGGACGTCCGTTTTCGTGACGATGCCGTTGACGATGCGGTCGTCGTCCCCGGGGGTCACCATCAGGCCGGCGTAATCGTCGTCGAGCATCTCCTCGACTGCTTCCTTCGCCGTCGCGTCGAGAGTCGTCGTTTCGACGGGACTGTTCATAATGTCGTAGACGGGTACGTCGAGCATTCGATCGTTGTCGCCGGTTCGGTCCCCGGTCGTCATCCGTTCGTTCTGGCGGATGACGAAGTCGGCGATGTCGTGGGTCGTCACGACGCCCGTCAGGTAGCCGTTATCGTTCAGTACCGGTAATCGAGAGATCCCGTTCTCTCGGAGGTAGTTGATCGCTTTTCCGACCCCATCGTCCTCGTTGACCGTGATCGGATCGTCGGAGTAGATGTCTCCGACGGTGAGCGTATCGAGATTCTCGAGAACAGCGTTGAGAATCGCGTCACCGCTGATGACGCCCCAGAGGTCGTCGTTTTCGAACACGGGTGCGACCTTCGAGTTGCTCTCGATGAGCAATCGGGCGGCTTCGCGAACGTTCTCGTATCGATCGAGTTTCGGTGCCGGTGAGTTTCGACTCGGCTTGATCAGGGCCGAAACTTTCGCGTCGTCCTCGACGTGGGATTGAAGGACTTCCCGCTCGCTGATGACGCCCTCGTACTCCCCGTCGTCGGTGACGATAATTCCTTTGGGGTTCCCGTTCTCGAAGGTCGAACGGACCTTCCCCATGCGCGTTCCGACGTCTACTTCGATGTAGTCTTTGGTGGCGATATCAGCGATATCCATCGTTACGGGTGAAGCTTCTCGCGCTGGGGTATTTAAGATAACGCCTGCCACGCACGGTTCCGGGGGAGCCGCTTTTTTTGCGCTGGAGCCTCATTAGGGGGCATGGCTCCCGACATCAGCGTCTTCGGTCGGTACACCTACCTCGTGACGGAACTGTTCTGGGGAGCGATCGCACTGGTGTTGCTTCGGCGGGCAGATGCCCTCCGAAAAGCTGTCGTGACGATCCTCGCGCTGTATCCGGTGGCCTACGTCTGGGATCGGTACACCCTCGAGGTGGGCGTCTTCGACATCAAGCTTCGAACGGGGATCGATATCGCGGGGATTCCGCTCGAGGAGCACCTCTTCATGGCCGTCGTCCCGGGATTGGTCATCGCCTTTCACGAGACGATTTTCGGCTCGGACAGTTGAGGATTCGAGGGTTTCAGAGCGCTGTTCGGAACCATAGTGCAAGAACACTATCCGGAACAACCGTAGGAACGCACGAGGGCGCGTGTGAACCACGTGTCACGTGCTGCGACTAACCATGAACGTCTTATTACTCGGTCGCTTGAATGCGAACGAATGGGACGTGGTCCCCCGATCGAAACCGACGCCTCCGATACGGATTCACCCGACGAGCAGTCTGCCACCGGCGGGTCGAAGGTGGGGGCGGCGCTTCGACTATTGCTAACGATCGGGCTACTCTGTAGCCTCGTCATCGGTGCGATGGCGATCGCTCCGTCGGTCGTCGACGAGATCGACGATCTTCCGTCACCAAGCGAGGATCCGCCACCCGCTGGCGAACGCGACCCCGAGGTCGCCGATCCCGACGACCCGAACGGGACGACGTACGAAACCGACGTCGAGACGGTAACCTCCGAGGACGTCGAGGACTTCGTCCACGCGGAGGTCAACGATCGTCGTGCCGAGCACGATCTCGAAGCTCTCGAGTGGGACGGAACGGTCGCCTCCGTCTCTCGAGCCCACAGTGCCGACATGTACGATCGAGATTACTTCGCGCACACGAACCCCGACGGAGAAGATCCGTACGATCGGTTCGACGACGTCGCGGGGTACTGTCGAAGTTACGGCGAGAATCTGGCGATGAACTGGCTCGAGCGATCCGTCGAAGCGCCGAACGAGAGCACGACGGCCGAGTACCAGACCGCGGAGGGGATCGCCGAGGGACTGGTCGAACAGTGGATGAACTCACCGGATCACCGCGATGCGATCCTCGAGGACGGCGAGACACAAGCGTGGGATCGCGGCGGTGTCGGCGTCTACCTCTCCGAAGGCGGGGAGGTCTACGCCACCCACAATTTCTGCACGGAGTGGTAACGAGTGGGTGGACACGCTACGATGACCGCCTATCGTCTCGGTTCCACGATCTCGGCCGCTGATTCTTACGGTCTCAGCTGGCGAGATTGCACGACAAGTCTGCACGAGTACCTGCTATGAACGCGAAAGAAACGATCCTCGAGATCTACAACACCGCCAGCGAACGAGACGTTACGTATCTCGCCGCGGGATTCGCCTATTACGCGTTCGTCTCGGTGATTCCGTTGATACTGCTCGCGATCGTCGTCGGCTCGCTCCTTGGTGGCGAGGAGGCCGCCGAACAGCTGATCCTGGTTGCCGGTGACTTCCTCCCCGAGGCTGGCGAGGAACTCGTCACGGACGTGCTAACGACGGAATCCGGCCGCGCGGAAGCAACCGTTGTCGCCCTACTTGTCGCCGCCTGGGGTGGCCTGAAGGTGTTCAGAGGTCTTAGCCTCGCGTTCGATCGAGTGTACGATACCGTCGCCGAGGATTCGATGGTCGAACAGATCACGGACGGGCTGGTCGTTATCCTCGCGGGCGCAGGCGGTATCGGATTGATGGTCGCGATGGCCGCAGTGCTGGGACTGCTCGCGGGAACGGTTCCGTACGTCGGCCTCTTGAGTTGGCCACTGTTGATCCTCGGGCTCCTCCTCGTCTTCCTGCCGATGTACTACGTCCTTCCACCCATCGACGTCGAGATACGGGAAGTACTCCCCGGAGCTGTGTTCGCCGCTATCGGGTGGACAGTTCTTCAGGCGGGATTCCAGCTTTACGCGGCCAACGCGGCACAGTACGAGGCCTATGGAGCCGTCGGTGCAGTCCTCTTGTTCGTCACCTGGCTCTACTTCGCGGGCGTGTTGATCCTGTTCGGTGCCGTCCTCAACGTCGTTCTCTCGAGACCCGAACTCGCCGAGTGAATTCCGCCGGTCGAATCGGGACCGCGAGGGGAACCGGCTGGATCGTGGAGAAAGGTTATGCCGCCAGCGCCTGGAGACCGAATCGATGACTGACGATTCGGATTCTGCAAACGGATCGACGCCCGGCGGCGGTCCGAACCGCGTCGTTTCGGAGACGAGCGTCGACGACATTCTCGATTCGATCGACACGGCTTCGGAGTCGGATCGGGACGACCGAGCCGAAGAGAGCGAACAAAACGAAGTGACTGACCGGATCGAGGGGACGGCCCGAGACGAGGAGTCGGGCCAAAACGAGAGAGCGAACTCGATCGAGCGCGAAAACGAACGCGACTCCGAGTTCGAACCCGACGCCATCCCCGACCCGAAACCGAACAGCACGACCATCGAAACCGGCCAACCAGCCGATCCAGCTGCCGTACTCGCCGACGCCGACTCGAGTCCGGACTCAGACGGGAATCCTGATTCTGCGCCAAGTCCCGATGATGACACGATAACGGACGGGACAGACCGAGAGCCCGCCCCCGAGGATGCCGACCCCGACCTCTCTTCGCGCATCGAGCGCGGGGAGGTCACCGGCTCCGACGTTCGGGCCGCAGAGACCGGCGAGGGCCGCGAGGAAACGACCGACATCGGGGATATCGAACTTTCGATGGACGATATCGACTCGACGACCGGCGGTTCCGGTTCCTCCTCGAGCGCCGCCCGGTCGTCGACGGACGGGCCGCTTTCCGGGTCGATCGGGTCGCCCGACGCGGAACCCGAAGCCGGGGAATCTGCCGGGACGGAACAGTCAGAAACGGACGAATCCTCGAGTGGACTGTTCGGACGGCTCAAAGGGTTGTTCTCGAGATAGTGGCTCGAGCGCCGGTTCTCGATGTGACGCTCGGCTCACTGTGCTCACGGCTTCGCCGTTCGCTTTCCCGTGGCGCTAACGCGCCACGCATCGCTCGTCACGTAATGTCCCGTCAAAATGGGTTGGGGCAGATTTGAACTGCTGCAAGACATGCTCGCTTCGCTGCGCGTGACTTGCTTAGTTCAAACTTCCCAACGTAACGAATTTGCTGCTCGCGTGTTTGCTCGCAGCAAGAAGTAGTGGGTTGGGGCAGATTTGAACTGCCGGCCTCCTCCATGTCAAGGAGGTGTCATAACCAGACTAGACCACCAACCCGTCCGGTTTTCTCGGCGCCCGTCGCGCCTCGTGCAACTAATCGTTGCCCACCACCATAATTGAAGGTTTCGAATCGGACGGCGTACGCGAGCCATCCCCACGGGAGGTCCGATACGTTTAAGCCGATGTACTCATTTGAACATTGTAAGACAACTACGTACATTGGTGTTCACTATGCAGGAGTACGTCGAACGAGTGACTGACGGGAAAGATCTCACACAGGAAGGCGCTCGAGCGGCCTCGAGTGCCGTCTTCGAAGATGCAACGGAGGCACAGATCGGCGCACTACTTGCAGGGTTGCGCTCGAAAGGAGAAACCGAAGCCGAAATCGCTGGCTTCGCGGAAGGAATGCGGGAGGCGGCGCGAACGATCGATCCGAACCACGAGCCGCTGGTCGACACTTGCGGAACCGGCGGCGACGACTACGACACGATCAACGTGTCGACGACGAGCGCAGTCGTCGCCGCGGGAGCAGGGGTCCCGATCGCTAAACACGGCAACTACTCGGTTTCCTCGTCGTCGGGCAGCGCAGACGTTCTCGAGGAGGTCGGCGTCAACGTGGAAGCCGAACCGCCAGCAGTCGAGCGAGCGATCGAAGAGGACGGGATCGGATTCATGCTCGCGCCGGTCTTTCACCCCGCGATGAAAGCCGTCATCGGCCCGCGAAAGGAACTCGGGATGCGGACGATATTCAACGTACTCGGTCCGCTCACGAATCCCGCTGGCGCGGACGGCCAGATCGTCGGCGTCTACGATCCGGAGCTCGTTCCCGTCCTCGCGCAGGCGCTCTCGCGGATGGACGTCGAACGCGCGCTGGTCGTCCACGGGGCTGGAACCGACGAAATCGCAGTCCACGGCGAAACCGTCGCCGCCGAGGTCGACGGCACCGACGTCGAGACGACGACGCTCGAGCCAACCGATCTCGGCCTCAGCACCTACAGTATCGAAGCCATCGCAGGTGGCTCGCCCGAAGAGAACGCGTCCGACCTTCGCGGTATCGTCGACGGCACTGTTACGGGCGCGAAACGAGACGTAATCCTCGCGAACGCGGGCGCGGCGATCTACATCGCCGGCGAAGCGGATTCGCTCGAGGAGGGTGCAACGATCGCCGGGAACGCTATCGACAGTGGCGACGCGTCGTCGAAACTCGATCGGCTCCGTTCGGTGTCTCCGGAGGTACGATGACACGAGTCAAGATCTGTGGCGTGACCCGATCCGAAGACCTCCAGACGGCGGTCGATGCGGGCGCGGATGCAATCGGGATCATTTCCGACGTCTCGGTCGATACCCCTCGAGAGGTGTCCTCGGAGCGGGCCGCGAAACTCGTTTCCGAGGCTCCGCCGTTCGTCACGACCGTCCTCGTCACGATGCCATCGAACTACGCGCACGCGATCGAGTTGATTTCCGAAATCGAACCGGACGCGATCCAGCTTCACGGCGACATCCGGCCGGGTGATCTCGCGTATCTGCGTGCGAAACTCGAGAACCAGATTTTACTGGCGGTCGACGCCGGAGACGTCTCGACCGCCAAATCGTACGACGATATGGTCGACGGTTTCGTCGTCGACTCGATGGACGAGGACGGCGGCGGCGGAACCGGTCGAACTCACGACTGGGAGCGGACGCGAGCCCAAACCGCGGATCTCAAATCACCGGTTATTCTCGCCGGAGGACTGACGCCCGATAACGTCGCCGACGCAGTTCACACGGCAGATCCGTTCGCCGTCGACGTCGCGAGCGGTGTCGAGGCTCGTGGTGGTGTCAAAGATCCGGACGCAGTTGCATCGTTCATCGATCGCGCGATCGGCGACGCTCAGACCATCGAATCGGGACCCTAAACCCCCACATCTAACGAATTTGATCTCATGACCGAACACACGACAGATTCCGAACACGCGGACCGAACGAGCGAATCTCCCGCGTTCGATCTCGACCTCGATCATGCGCAGTTTTGCGAACACGCTGGCGCTTCGGATGAGCGGCCAGCTGTGGTTCGCATCGTCGCGACGTACGACCTCGAGACGACGCCACTGGCTGCCTACGCGGGGCTTACCGGGCGTTCTTCGAACCCCAACGTGGCTCAAAAGCAAGACGGCGGAAAAAACCCCTACGCCTTCTTGCTGGAAAGCGCACAGAAGACGCCCTCGAGCGATCCGGACGGCGCGTTTCGGCCGAGTTCCGCGGAGGCCGAACGCCACGCCCGGTTTTCGTACGTCGGCTACGATCCCGAGGCCGTCGTAACTGTCGGCCCCGACGGGACGACCGTCGAGGCGCTTTCCGACAGCGCCCCGATCGACCTGATCGAACCGAACGAGAGTGGCGACACCGTCGATTCGCTCCGTGGCGCGCTCCCGGATGTCCGACTTGCGAACATCCCGGATCGCGATCGACAGCACCTCGAGGGCGGCCTCGTCGGTTTTCTCGCCTACGACGCCGTCTACGATCTCTGGCTCGAGGAAGTCGGACTCGAGCGACCCGACTCACGGTTTCCGGACGCCCAGTTCGTCCTCACGACGAAGACGCTCGCGTTCGACGAGCGCGACGGAACGATCTCGCTCGTGTTTACGCCGGTTCTGGAGCCGGATGACGATCCAGCCGCCGTATACGAGGATATTTGCGAGGAAGCAAAGAGAGTCGGGTCAATTCTCGACGCAGCGGAGGAACCCGAAACTGGCGGGTTCGTCCGCGAAGGCGAGGTTGCGGGCTCGAAAGACGAGTACGAGGAGAGCGTTCGGCGGGCGAAAGAGCACGTTCTCGACGGCGACATCTATCAGGGCGTGATTTCGCGGACTCGAGAGCTCTACGGCGATATCGACCCGCTCGGCTTCTACGAGGCGATGCGCGACGTGAATCCCTCGCCGTACATGTACCTCCTCGATCACGGCGACCTCACCGTCGTCGGCGCGAGTCCTGAAACCCTGCTTTCGGTACGAGGAACGGAGGTTATGTCGAATCCGATCGCCGGAACTTGCGACCGGGGCTCGAGCCCCGTCGAGGATCGACGGTTAGCGGGCGAGATGCTCGCCGACGACAAGGAACGATCCGAGCACACGATGCTGGTCGACCTCGCGCGCAACGACGTTCGACGCGTCTCGAAAGCGGGCTCGGTCCGCGTCGAGGAGTTCATGAACGTCCTCAAGTACAGCCACGTCCAGCACATCGAATCGACCGTAACCGGCCAGATAACCGCCGACGCCGACGCGTTCGATGCAACTCGAGCGTCGTTCCCCGCCGGAACGCTCTCGGGAGCCCCCAAGGTTCGCGCCATGGAGATCATCGACGACCTCGAGACCGAACCGCGCGGACTGTACGGCGGGGGCGTCGGCTACTACTCCTGGACCGGCGACGCGGATTTCGCCATCGTGATTCGAACGGCGACGGTAGAGGACGACACGCCCGCGGATGTCACGGCTTCGCAGCGAATAACGGTTCGGGCGGGCGCGGGTCTCGTCGCCGATAGCGACCCGACCGCGGAGTACGAGGAGACCGAAAAGAAGATGGGCGGCGTACTCGCCGCCCTCGAGCGGATCGAGGAGGAGCCCCCCGCCGTGACGGCCGCCACGGAGGTGTCCAAATGAGTACGACCGCATCCTCGAGCGACGCCGCTCGTCCGACCGTGCTGTTCATCGACAACTTTGACTCCTTCACGTACAACCTCGTCGAGTACGTGAGCCAGCACGCCGACACCGAGGTGCTAAAGAACACCGCCTCGCTCGCCGAGGTGCGAGCCGTCGATCCGGATGCGATCATTATCAGTCCCGGCCCCGGCCATCCGAAACACGACCGCGACGTCGGTGTTTCCATGGACGTACTCCGAGAAGTGAGTACCGACGTTCCGACGCTCGGGGTCTGTCTCGGGCTCGAGGCAGCCGTCTACGAGTACGGGGGATCGGTCGGCCGAGCCCCGGATCCGATTCACGGAAAGGCGTCCTCGATCGATCACGACGGAACGACCGTCTTCGACGGACTCGAGGACGGATTCCGCGCGGGCCGGTATCACTCGCTCGTCGCGACGGAGATTCCGGAGTGTTTCGACGTTTCGGCGACGGCCGACCACGGTTCCGAAACGCTCGTGATGGGCGTGCGTCACCGCGAGTATCCGATCGAGTGCGTGCAGTTCCATCCAGAGAGTGTGCTGACCGCAGTCGGACACGATTTGATCGAAAACTTCCTCGAGATCGTTTGAGGAAGCTTCGAACAGCCTCCCTCAGCGATATCGAGTCCCGTAACTAGTCAGTTCCCGGTGACTATCTACTACCGTTCCAAGCGTCGACTGATGAGTGAAATCGGGAACACGCCATCGATTTCACCCATTAGTTCAGGCTTGGACCGCCACTACTCGATGTCTCTGGGTACTTCGAAAGAACGTGGAGAGAACCGTTGCATGATCGATTTTGGAAGTACTGCGATTTCCGCTATCAAGCGGTACTGTGGATGTTTCGGTGTCGACTATCCGACATATCCTAAGTAGCCAGCGGTATAGTAGGCACCGAGAACGACCGCGGCCAGTATGCCAACCCGGATTGCGAGTTTGATTGCGATACGAATAGCGATGACAGCGACCAGGAGGGCAGCGAGTGCTGCCATGACGAGGAACATCGTCGATCCTGTGAGTACGCCGATCATATTGGATATGTTGAACGGAAGGACGTAACCTTTCTGGTGTCGTGAAAAACGATGCGCGATGAACGTAACTACCACGAGACTGTCCCGTAACACCCTGAACGGGTGGATATGGATGAATAAATCAACTGAATATTCTACTTTCAGTTCGGTCTGAAAATCATTAAGACCGTCCACTCCCTACTAGCTGTTACCCACGCAGACGGCCGTCTCGGCTGTCGCACTACAGACCATCGCACAATACTTGGCAGAGACTTCTGTCCAAGTGAAATTGTGCTAATACAAGAAAGATAGGACTGGATCACCACGTTTTATGAGGAATGCATGAATACCAGACTTTCGTCACGAATGATTCGAACGAGGACCAACTTCAGCACGGAAATGGCAGGCTGCGACGTCTTTGCCTCGAGGTGTCTCGCGCATGAGTAAGTCAGATCTCTCTGCGGACGATCTAACACTGCCGATCAAGCGCACCGACGGGGACGCCCTCGAAGAGCGCATGACCGACAACGCGTATCAGAATATTCTGCCGGCTCGCTACCTTCGCAAGGACGCAAACGGCGACCTGATCGAGAGTCAGGAAGATCTCTTCGAGCGCGTCGGACGGAACATTGCGCTCGCAGAAGCGCCGTATGAAGCTGAAAGACGCGATCTCGAGATCGCGGTTACGCCCGATCAGCTCAAGCCGGACCACCCGCGACGCGACGAGCTCGCCGAGGAGGTCTTTGGCGAGGGTGTCACGGCAACCGACGACGTGGAAACGACGCTCACGGAAGCGAACGTCAACAAGTTCGCCTACGACACCGTCGTTCCGGAACTCCCCGCGGAGGTCCGTGAGCACGTCGAAGACGTCGCCGGGACGTTCACCGAGGGAATGGAATCGCTTTCGTTCATGCCGAACTCGCCGACCTTGATGAACGCCGGCGACGAACTCCAACAGCTCTCTGCCTGTTTCGTCATGTCTCCGGACGACGACCTCTCGGATATTCACGAGACCGCAAAGAAGGCGGCCGAGGTCTTCCAGTCCGGCGGCGGCGTCGGCTACGGCTTCTGGAAGCTCCGTCCGTTCGGCGACTCCGTCGGTTCGACCGGCGGCATCGCCTCCGGACCGATCACGTTTATGCGGACCTACGACCAGCTCTGCGAGACCATCGCCCAGGGCGGGACCCGACGCGGTGCCCAGATGGGGATCATGCGCGTCTCCCACCCCGACGTTATCGAGTTCATCCACGCGAAGAACAAGGACGTCTCGTTGGCCCACACGCTCCGTCTCAACGACCCCGACGACTACACCTACACTTCCTTTAGCGAAGCGCTCGAGGAGTCTCGGGATCTGATCGACGAGGACGGCCGCGTTCCCAAACACCTGCGCAACGCCGTCGAAGGCCACCTCTCGAACTTCAACATCTCCGTCGGCGTCACGGACGACTTCATGGAAGCCGTCCAGAACGACGAGGAGTACACGTTCACCAACCCACGCACGGAAGAGCCACACATCGCAACCGAGGAGACCAAGGAGATGTACGGTCGCTACGATCTCGCCGAGCACGTCGAGGTCGGCGAACCGCTCTCGATTCCCGCCGAACTCATCTTCGAGCGCATCGTCGAAGGCGCGCACGAAAACGGCGAACCCGGCGTCATCTACCTCGAGCGAGTCAACAAGCAACACTCCTTCGACGTCGAGCAAGAGCCAGACCACCAGATCCTCGCGACGAACCCCTGCGGCGAACAGCCCCTCGAGGAGAACGAAGCCTGTAACCTCGGCCACATCAACCTCTCGACGCTCGCAGACCTCGACGCGCCCGACTGGCGCGTCTGGTCCGAGGAACACGCCGATGAGTTCGACTCCCACGAAGCCGCCATCGAGGCCTTCCTCGAGGAGGCCATCGACTTCGAGGAGTTCGACGAACGCATCGAGTACGGCACGCGCTTTTTGGAGAACGTCGTCACGATGTCGGACTTCCCCGTCGAAGACATTGAACAGACCGTCCGCGACATGCGCAAGATCGGTCTGGGCGTCATGGGTCTCGCGCAGCTGTACGTCCAACTCGGCGTGAAGTACGGCAGCGAGGAGGGCAACGAGATCGCCAGCCAGCTCCTGACTCACATCAACCACGGCGCGAAGGCAAAGAGTCACGAACTCGCGACCGAACGCGGTTCGTTCAACGACTGGAACGAGTCCAAGTACGCGAACCCGACCGACTACCGCGAGTGGTTCGAACACCAGACCGGCGAGGACGCCGACGACTGGGCCGACGGCTTCCCGATCCGCAACCACAACGTCACCACGATCGCGCCGACCGGAACGACGTCGATGGTCGGTAACACGACCGGCGGCTGTGAACCGATCTACAACGTCGCCTACTACAAGAACGTCACCGACGACGTGCAGGGCGACGAGATGCTCGTCGAGTTCGACGACTACTTCCTGCGCACCTTGGAGGACAACGATATCGACGTCGACGCCGTCAAGGAAGAGGCCCAAGAGCAGATGGCGACCAACCGGTTCGACGGCGTCGAAGGCCTCGAGACGGTTCCAGACGCCATCGGCGAACTGTTCGTCATCACCAGCGACCTCTCGGCGAAACAACACGCTGCGGTCCAGTGTGCCTGCCAGAACGGCGTCGACTCGGCGATTTCGAAGACGGTCAACGCCCCGAACGACTCCACGCTCGAGGACGCGAAGGAAGTCTTCGAGTGGGTCTACGACAACGGCGGTAAGGGCGTCACCTACTACCGCGACGGCACCCGCTCGAAACAGGTGCTGACGACCCGCGCGGACAACGCCGACTTCGCCGACGAAACCGAAGCGGCAGAAACGCTCGTCGACCAGATCGAGGAAATCTTCGGCGGACTCGAGGCGTTCCTCGAGAGCGAGAACGTACAGGACATCCTCGAGGAAGACGTCGAATCGCTGCTGGCCGATGTCGATAGCGAACCGGTACACGTCGACTTCACCGAGAAGCGCGAGCGACCGGACGCCCTGCAGGGCGTCAGCCAGCGCATCGACACCGGGTACGGGAAAATCTACGTGACGATCAACGAAGATCCCGAGACCGGCCAGCCGTTCGAACTGTTCGCGAACATCGGCCACTCCGGTGGCTTCACGAACTCCTTTACCGAAGCCCTGGCGAAGGTCATCTCGACCTCGCTTCGCTCCGGCGTCGATCCCGAGGAGATCGTCGACGAACTCTGTGGCACGCGCAGCCCGAAAGTCGCCTGGGACAAAGGCGAGCAGATTCAGTCGATTCCGGACGCCATCGGAACCGCGATGCGTCGATACCTCGACAACGAGATCGACAAACCGTATCCGAAACAGGCGACTCTCGAGGAGTCGGCCGACGCCGACGTGGCCGTCGAGCCGGCCGATGATCACGAGACCGACGGCGGTGCCAAAGCCCAGTCGCCTGTCAAGGAGGACCACGACGCCACCCAGGATCTCATCGACGCCGGTGAGTCCCCGGAGTGTCCGTCCTGCGGATCGCTCTCGCTGTACTTCTCCGAAGGCTGCAAGACCTGCGAGTCCTGCGGCTGGAGCGAGTGCTAACCGGAACCGTATCGACTCGTAGCTGAGTTTCTGCGATTCGAACACCGACTCGTCGATTTCACCTTCGATTCGTCAACGCGACGTTTGGCTCGTCGATTCGATTTTCCGAACGTCTCTCTCGAGCAGTCGTCACGTTGATAGTGACGCCAGCCGTCGAACGGGATACGAGAAGTCGGCCGGAATGCGGACGAAGAATACCAATGAGCAACCGTAACGAGACTGATTCCGGGGAGACGACCGGAGTAGAACGCGACCTCGAGCACGGAACCGGACCGCCGTGTCCGTTCTGCGAAACGGCGATGTACAAGCGCCACTGCAAGTACGTCTGCCCACAGCACGGCGTCGTCATCGACTGTAGCGATCCGTTTCTCTGAAGTCTAGAGCGAGACGCTCTCGAGATCGATGCGCCGGGGCTCGGGAGTCGATTCGCGATTCTCAGACGATACGGCGTAGGCCCCACGCTCGCCCGTAGGTGCGTCCGAATTGACCGCTTCGGAGTTCTCGGGACCACTCGAGAGGACGCAGACGCCGTCGGCGAGCAGGGGCGCGATCAGGCCGGCAGCAACCGCCCGGGGATCCGAAAGCGGCGCCCGCAGAACGACGCGGTCTCCCGACTCGAGTCCGTAGGATTCGACGACCTCCCGCCCGCTCTCGACGATTTCTCCGTGGGTGAGGGTTCGTTCGCCGTCGGTCAACAGGGGCGTCTCGGGAGCGATATCGATCGGCGGGAAGGAGGGGTTCTCGCTCCAGAGGCCGGTATCGAGGTGATGGACGGCCGGATCCTCCGGACTCTCGCCGTAACTGATCCGTTGAGCACCCTCCGGCAGGCGATAGTCGCCGACGCTCGAAGTGGGTGCAACTATCGCCCGGTACGCGTCGACATCCGCGGACGACGCTCCGGGAGCGTCGGAGGCGAGGCTCTTCGGCGGATCAAATCTGGCCGTCCCCTCCAGCAGCGCGGTACCAAAGAACGAGAGGAGCGCCATCGGTCCCGATCCGATGACGCCGACGCGGACGCCCTCCCGCACTCCGCTGTGGCGGAGGAAATTCCCGGCCTTCCAGGTGCTCGTACAGAGCCAGTGGGTGTCGTAGGTTCGGCCGGTCGTATCCTCGAGTGCGGGTCGGTCGGTTCGGCGCTCTCGAGTGAACAAGTCACCGACCGTTGCTGCGGTCATACGTGGCAATTCGTTCGGAGCGGAAAAAGACCGCCGACTCGAATCGTCCGAACGGAGACTGCGATCGGACGGTCCTGTCCGATCCGGCCAACGGCATCAGTCGTCCGCCGGAGCCGGCTTCGCGTGATCGATTTCGGTTCCGAGCACGTCTAAAAACTCGGCGAGCCATTCCGGATGATCGGGCCACGCCTGTCCCGTAACGAGGTTGTCGTCTCGAACGACGCCGTCTTCCCACGTCCCACCTGCGCCTTCGACGTCCGCTTGCAGTGCAGGATAGGCCGTACAGGTTCGTCCCTCGAGGACGTCCGCGGCGGCGAGGATCTGCGCGCCGTGACACAGCGCCGCAACGGGTTTGTCGGCCTCGAAAAAGTGGCGGACGATCTCGAGGACCTCCTCGTACGTTCGGAGATACTCGGGTGCGCGCCCGCCCGGAACGACGAGCGCATCGTACTCGTCCGGATCTACGGCGTCGAAATCGTGATTCAACTCGAAGTTGTGCCCCGGCTTCTCCGTGTAGGTCTGGTCGCCTTCGAAATCGTGAATCGCCGTCGGACAGGTATCTCCGGCTTCTTTCTCGGGACAGACCGCGTGGACCTCGTGGCCGACCATCTCGAGGGCCTGAAACGGAACCATTACTTCGTAATCTTCGACGAAATCGCCGGCGAGTAGCAGGATTTGTTGTGCTGGCATGGGTTTGGGTTCACCCATCGGCCACTCCCACGGCCACCGAAATAAGCCTCGTTCCGTGGTATCGAGACTGACAGGAAATTCAGCCGTTCGTCGATCGACCGACGACAACGAAATCCCGAGACAGGTTAGCCGCTTAGAACGCCCGCTTGATCTTCTCGAAGAACCCTTCGTTGACTTCGATCTCGTCGCCGCCGGCTTCCGCGAACTCCTCGAGCGCTTCTCGCTGTTCGGCGTTCAGACTGTCGGGTGTGACGATCTGGACTTGCACGAAGAGGTCGCCGCTCCCGCGTCGCTGGAGTCGCGGCATGCCCTTGCCCTCGAGGCGGAACGTTTCGCCGCTCTGGGTGCCGTCCGGAATCTCGAACTCGGCCGCGCCATCGAGCGTCGGCACTTCGACCGTGTCGCCGAAGGTCGCCTGCGGGAACGAGATCGGGAGTCTGTATCGGAGGTCGTTCCCGTCGCGTTCGAACTCCTCGTGCTCGCGGATCGAGACGTCGATCAAGAGGTCGCCGCTCGGACCGCCCTCCGGACTCGGACTCCCTTCGCCTTCCATCCTGAGCGTCTGGCCGTCCTGGATGCCCGCCGGAACGTCGACGGTGAGGGAGACTTCCTCGCGGACGTAGCCCTCGCCGCGACAGTCGCTACAGGTTTCGGAGTAAAGCGTCCCCTCGCCCTCACAGCGCGGGCACGAGGTCGTCTGTTGAACTCGTCCGAGCGGCGTCTGCTGGACCTGGGTAACCTGTCCGCGACCCTGACACTCCGGACAGGTTTCTGCGTCCGCTTCCGGCGGATGGCCCTCGCCGTGACAGGTGTCACACTCCTCGGGACGGGCGATCGTGAACTGCTTTTGGGCCCCGTCGTAGGCTTCCTCGAGATCGATCTCGAGTCCGGTTCGCATGTTTCTGCCTTTTCGAGGGCCGCGTCTTCCGCGGCCGCCGCCTCCGCCGAAGACCTGTTCGAAGATATCGCCGAGGCCGCCCCCGCCGCCACCCATACCGCCGCCGCCCATACCACCGAAGGGGCCACCACCCATGCCGCCAGCACCGCCACCGCTCGCGTCGTAGCCGTGTTTTTCGGCCTGTTCGTACTGATCGTGGCCCATCCGGTCGTAGGCGCTTCGTTTCTCTTCGTCCGTCAGGACCTGCTTTGCCTTCTGAATCTTCTTGAACTTCTCTTCGGCGTTGGGATCGTCGCTGACGTCGGGATGATACTCCGTCGCTTTCGTTCGATAGGCCTGCTTGATCTCCTCGGGAGAGGCGTCCGGACTCACGCCGAGAACATCGTAGAAATCCTCACTCATTCGTTAGTCCACGGTAATCGATTGAGCCACTTGAAACGAACGTTTGTGCTGCTCGCTGAAGAATCGCCGCAACCGAGCGTTCGAAGTCGCTAGGAGTCGTCGCCGTCGGCGTCTTCGTCGCTGTCGTCCTCGACGTCTTCGAAGTCGGCGTCGACGTACTCGTCGTCATCCGCGTCCGGGCCGCCCGCTCCCGGGTTGGGTCCGCCACCCATGCCGCCGCCCATGCCTGCACCGGCTGCTGCGCCTGGTCCTGCTCCTGCACCAGCGGCTCCGCCCGCCCCAGCGCCGGGACCTGCACCGCCCGCCGCCGCACCTTCGCCGGCGTCTTGGTATACCTGTTTGCCGATCTCTTGAAGCTCCTTGCTCAGCGTCTCGGTCGCCTCCTCGATGTCGTCGGCTTCGGCATCCCCGTCGTCGATCGTCTCCTCGAGATCCTCGACGGCTGCTTCGACGTTCTCTCGAAGCTCGTCGTCGACGTCCTCGTTCTCCTCGAGGAGCGTCTCGGCGCGCTGGATCGCGGCTTCGGCGGAATTCCGAGCCTCGATCCGCTCGCGGCGCTGCTGGTCCTCTTCGGCGTGTTCCTCGGCTTCTTCCTGCAGTCGGTCGATCTCGTCGTCCGAGAGACCGGCGCCGCCTTCGATCGTGATCTCCTCGCTCGTGCCGGTTCCTTTGTCCTCCGCGGAGACGTTGACGATCCCGTTCTCGTCGATCGAGAAGCCGACTTCGATCTGGGGCGTTCCGGCCGGTGCCGGCGGGATGCCGGTCAGGTGGAACTCGCCGAGCAGTTCGTTCTTCTCGGCGAGTTCGCGCTCGCCTTGGAAAACCCGAACCTGGACCGAGGTCTGGTTGTCCGCGGCGGTCGTGAAGACCTTCGACTCCTCGGTCGGAATCGTCGTGTTCTTCTCGATGAGTCGCTCGAAGAGGCCGCCCTTGACCTCGATGCCCAACGAGAGCGGCGTCACGTCGAGCAGAACGACGTCGTCGACCTCGCCGCCGAGGACGCCGCCCTGAATCGCCGCGCCGAGCGCGACGGCTTCGTCGGGGTTGACGTTCTTCTGTGGCTCCTCGCCGATGAGTTCCTCGACCTTGTCCGAGACCTGTGGCATCCGGGTCGAGCCGCCGACGAGCAACACTTCGTCGATGTCGCCTTTCCCGTAGCCCGCGTCCTCGAGCGCCTGCTCGGTCGGTTCGACCGTGCGCTCGATGAGATCCGACGTGAGCGACTCGAACTTGGCTCGAGTCATGCTCTCTTCTAAGTGGATCGGGCCGTCGTCGGTCGCCGTGATGAACGGCAGGTTGATTTCGGTTTCCTTTCGGCTGCTGAGCTCGATCTTGGCCTCCTCTGCGGCGTCTTTGAGCCGTTGGAGGGCCTGTCGATCCTCGCGGAGGTCGACGCCGTGTTCGTTCTCGAACTGCTCTGCCAGCCAGTCGATGATGGCGTGGTCCCAGTCGTCGCCACCGAGGTCGTTGTCGCCGTTTGTCGCGACGACCTCGTAGACGCCGCCGCCCAGATCGAGGATGGAGACGTCGAACGTTCCGCCACCGAGGTCGTAGACGAGAACGGTCTGATTGGAGTCGTCCTCGAGGCCGTAAGCCATCGACGCCGCGGTCGGCTCGTTGATGATCCGCTCGACGTCGAAGCCGGCGATTTCGCCGGCGTTTTTCGTCGCCTGGCGCTGTCGGTCCGAGAAGTACGCCGGCACCGTAATCACGGCCTTCTCGAGGTCGTCACCGAGGTACTCCTCGGCGTCGTGTTTGATCTTCTGGAGAATCATCGCCGAAATCTCTTCGGGCGTGTACTCCTCGCCCTCGATTTCGACGGTGTAATCCTCTTCGCCCATGTGGCGTTTGATCGAGGAGATGGTCTTTTCGGGGTTCTGAATCGCCTGATTCTTGGCCGGTTTACCGACGAGCCGTTCGTCGTCGGTGAACGCGACCATCGACGGCGTCGTTCGGTCTCCCTCCGAGTTGACGATGATCTCCGGGTCACCGCCTTCCATCACTGCGAAGGCACTGTTCGTCGTCCCGAGGTCGATCCCGAGAATCTTGTTGCTCGTCATCTGGGATGGTCTAATGCGCACTTTGTTTTAAAGCTTACTAGCTACGATCGCCGTGCGAATAAAACGCCACGTGAGCCCGTTTACCGCCGACTCTCGGTACTTGGGAATCGAATAAAATATCGGGGTTCTCGAGTCTCCGGTCCGCGAATCGACGGGCTCGGTCGTATCAACACATGGATAGCCATCGATCGAAACCGTCTCAGCATGGGACTGGTCGCCGAGTTCGAAATCCACTGCGAAGCGCTCCCGTTAGTCGAAGTGGCCGACGCCGTCCCGGCAGCGACCATCGAGGTTCAGATCCAGTTCAACCACGGTGATCGCCCCCCGTTTATTGTCCACGTAACGGACGGTTCACACGATGCGGTCGAGCGCGCGCTCGAGTCGTCGTCGTTCGCCGCGGCGTATACGGTACTCGGAGAGGCGGGCGAGACCCGTCGCTATCAGGTGGTCCCAGCCGTCGGGGTAGCGGATCAGCTCGGCGGCCAGGTCGACCTCTCGGGGCTCCGTGCCCTGGCGACCACCGAGTCGGCCATCGAGCGGATCAGAGCCACGCCGAACGGGTGGATCCAGACCGGCTGGTTCGCCAACCGCGGCGCGTTCCACGAGTTCCGCCGATTCTGGCAGGAGAACGCGGGATTTTCGCTTCGACGACTCGGCCGCGGCGGCGAACCCGAGGAGCCGGGCGACGGACTGACCGATCCCCAGCGCGAGGCGCTCCGGATCGCCTACGAGATGGGATACTACGAGATCCCCCGTGGTGCCTCGCTCGAGGCGGTCGCAGACGAACTCGAAATCTCGCCGTCGTCGCTCTCCGAACGGCTCCGTCGCGCGCAGACGCACCTGATCGAGACCACCGCCGCTTCGACCTGGCCGCCGTTACCCGAATGAGCCGACGAGGCCACGCCGACCTCGTATAAACTGCCGAATCATTTCGAGACGGGCTTAGGCTGACTGGCATCCTCCCTGTTCTTGTACCCATGCAAACGATCACGTCAGCGGATGGGACCAGTATCGCGTACGAAACAGACGGCGACGGACCGCCGCTGGTCCTCCTCCATGGCGGCGGGACGCGCCACTACTGGAAACCGCTCGTTCCCCGACTAGCCGACGACTTTACCGTCGTCCGTCCGGACCGGCGCGGACGCGGCGACAGCGGCGACGCCGAGGAGTACGGAATCAAACGAGAAGTCGAAGACGCTCGAGCAGTGATCGACTCGGTCACCGGCGATCCGATCCTGTTCGGCCACTCCTTCGGCGGCCTCCAGGTGATCGAGGCCGCCCGCGAGCGGTCGGTCGAGGCGGTCATCGCCTACGAACCCGCCTACCTCGTCGGCGAGTACCGGAAGCGAGCGGACCTTGCATCCCAGATGCAGGCGCAACTCAAGGACGGAAACCGCCGCGAGGCGATGAAACTGCATCTCGAGGAGGTGATCCACGGCGGCGAGATCGACGACCTCGGCCGTTGGCTCGAGGAGTGGCCGGCCTGGCCCGACTGTGTCAAACACGTCGAAAACACCGCTCGGATGGACCGAGCGCTTGAGGAGCATCGCCTTCCCGACACGCTCGAGGTCGACGCGCCGACGCTCTTGCTTACCGGGAGTGAGGGGCCGTCGCACCTTCGAGATAGCGTCAGTGCGGTCCACGATGCGCTCCTCGACGGTCGCCTCGTGGAGTTCGAGGGCGTCGGTCACCTCGGGGCCGTCGAAGCGCCGGAACGGACCCTGGCCGAGGTTCAGCATTTTCTCGAGGACGTGCGGCGAACGAATTCGACGGAGTAGCGTGTTCGACTAGTTCCCGAGACGCATCGGCTGACGCTCCCCGTAGGTGAGCATCCGCCAGAGCCACTCGACGGGGCCGAATCGGAACCGCTGCAGCCAGGCGACCGACAGCGGCACCTGGATCGCCCAGATCACTACGACCACACCGAGGAGTTCGGCCCTGCTCAACGTGGCGAATAACCCGAGGCCGTGGCCGTAGAAGATCGTCGTCGCGAGGACGGTCTGGAGGAGGTAATTCGAGAACGCGGTTCGGCCGACGGCCGAGAGCGCGGTTGCGACGTATCCGCTCGCCGCCGCTCGACAGAGCAACATGATCCCCGACACGTACGCGAGTGCGAGCAACAGCGATCCCCAGTAGTTGAACTGATGGGCCAACAGGAGAACGTACCCGGTATCCCAGCCGACCAGTTCGCGGTACCAGACGCCGGTGAGGATCAGACCCACCCCCGCTATCCCGCCGACGGCGAGGAGCCGTCGGTAAAACCGCGTGCTCCGCTGGTTCGAGAGAACGCCCCACTTGAAAAGCGCCATTCCGACGATCATGAGCCCGCCGTACGTCCAGAAGGACTCGAGCGCGAATCCGACGGTCTGGAGCATCAAGACGGTCGAGAATCTGTGCTCGAGTTGCTCGCTCCAGCTCCCCCGATAGGCGTCGATTTCATCGTCGATCGCGTCGGGATCTGCGCCCGATCCGACGAGGATTTCGTTCTCGATTTCAGTTTGCATTCCCGGCTCAGCCGCCACGTAGCCGACGCCGGTCAGAAGATAGAAAAGGGCCGGGAGCGCGAACATGACGAGTCCGAGCGCGAGGAGCCGTTTCGGTCGCCAGTTCCGGACGAACACGACGAGAAAGCCACAGAGCGCGTAGATGACGAGGATGTCCCCATACCACAGCAGATAGGCGTGGGTCAGCCCGATCACGAGCAACCAGAACGTCCGCTTGAAGTGGAGTTGTCGCGCCGGCTGGTGCTTTCGCTCCTTCGAGTTCATGAACAGAACGATCCCCGCGCCGAAGAGGAACGTAAACAGCGTGACGAACTTCTGTTCGAAGAAGACGTGACCGAAGAGCCAGGCCGCGTAATCGACGCCGGAAAAGCTCCCGTACATCGACGGATTTAGCCAGCCGATCGTCGGCAGGGCAAAGAGCCAGATATTGATAACGAGAATGCCCAGAAGTGCGAATCCCCTGAGCACATCAAGACTCAGGATGCGGTCCGAGGGTGCTGTCGGTCCCGGATCGTCAACAGATTCGATGTCGGTCGATTCAGTTCGCCCGTCGACCATTGAGCTTTCAGCCGACACGGTGATCGCTCGCACATTTCGTGTATTCTCACTTATAATTTTACACGAGTGAGTACGGCCGGCCGACACCTTCTGGTCGCAGCGACTGCGAAAACGTCGAAAAAGCGGTTCGGCTTCGGTTCATAGGGATTATCGTAGCCAGCCGGATGTTTCGCCTCATAAGGGTTGACACCGTGTTTCGATTTTCGAACAAGAAATCTATGAATCCCTACGATAATCCCTATCAGTTCCCGGCGGTGTCGTCTACAGACCCGTCGCCGCCGCTCGTGTCCTCGGTAGCAGAGGCGGTCTCGTCTCCGCTCTCGTCGTCCGCGTTTTCCTCACCGCCGTCGGCGAGCTCCCCGTTCGAGACGGTTATCTGTGCGTTCTGGATGACCTTCTCGCCCATCTCGTAGCCTGGTGTGAACACGTCCGCGACGGTCCCCTCGGGCTGGTCGCTGTCGACGTTCATCATGACCTCGTGCCGTTGGGGATCGACCTCGGCTCCCGGTTCCGGATCAATCTCTGTGACGTTCTCGTCCTCGAGAATCCGGTCGAACTCCCGGAGGGTCATGTCTACGCCGTCCCGAAGGCTTTCGACGTCGCCGCTTTCCTCCTCGAGCGCGCGTTTGAGGTTGTCCCGAACGCCGACTAGTCGTTCGACCAAGTCTTCGGTCGCGCGCTCTTTCATCTGCTCTTGGCGTTTTTTGGCCCGTTTCTTGTAGTTCTGGAAGTCGGCCTGCTTGCGTTTGAGCCGGCTCTGGAGGTCCTCGACTTCGGCTTCTGCCTCCTCCAGTCGTCCGTCTCGTTCCTCGAGTGCGGCCTGCAACTCGCCGATGGTCTCGGCTTGCTCTTCGATGCGGTCGGTAAGGTCCTCCTCGCGTTCGACGAAGTCCTCGAGCAGTCGGTCGACCTCGGCCGAGGTTTCCTCGTCCGAAAGCTCCTCGACGGAGTCCGAGAGCGTCGCGGAGAGCATCGGGTCGACTGCGCTCTCGTCCTCGGTCGACTCGTCGACTGGCGTTTCGGTCTCGGAACTCGACGCGGTCGAATGCTCGGTACCGTCGACAGCGCCAGATCCGTCCGTTTGGCCTGCGGACTGCTCAGCCCCCTCGGCGACGTCGTCGGATTCCTCCTCGGACGGGACGGCCTGGGCGTCTGCGTTCGTCCCCTCGTCTTCGCTCATATCCCAGTCAAAGAACAGCGGTAATAAAAGGATTGAGGTCCGCCCTCGGACGTGTCACCTTTCCGGATAGCGATTGTGAACGTGCCGTGTCCCCTCGAATTCGCACAGCAGCCGGCCGAAATGACCCCAGCCAATCGATATATGTGCATCCAGTGTGATTGGGGGCTATGATGGCTCCGGGCTCGGGCGACGGGTTCCATCTCACGCTTCGGTACGAAGACGGGACGGTCCGTCTCGACGGAGCCCTCCCCGAAGGCGTCCGCTCGAAGCTTCTCGACTCGCCCACCCTCGAGTTCGAATCGGACTCGCGAACCGAGACGCACCGCGTTCCGGGCGTTCAGTACGCGCCCCTTCTCGAAACCGTCCAGAACGATCGAGCGACAGTCGACGATCGCGTGCTGACTCTCGAGGACCTTCCACAGCTCGAGTCGGCCTACACGCTCCGTGACTACCAGAACACGGCGCTCGAGGACTGGCTCGAAACCGATCGGTTTGCGGGCGTCGACGACGCTCCTCCCGCCCCTACGGGCGTCCTTGAACTCCCCACGGGGAGCGGCAAGACGGTCATCGGGCTGAAAGCGATCGAGCGGCTCTCGAGACCAACGCTGATCGTGGTTCCGACGATCGACCTGCTCGAGCAGTGGCAGCGAGAGCTCGAGCGGGAGTTCGACGTTCCGATCGGGCGGTTCGGCGGCGGAGAACAGCGGCTCAAGGCGATCACCGTCTCGACGTACGACTCGGCGTACCTGAAGGCGGACTCGGTCGGCGACCGGTTCGGCCTCGTCGTTTTCGACGAAGTCCACCACCTCGGCGGGGAGGGATACCGCGATATCGCTCGACTGCTTGCGACACCCGCGCGGCTCGGACTCACGGCGACGTTCGAGCGGCCGGACGACGCCCACGAAGTGGTCGCCGACCTCGTCGGCCCGCTCGTCCACCGGATCGAGGTCGACGAACTCGCCGGCGACCACCTCGCGCCCTACGACGTCAAACGCCTCGAGGTCTCGCTCACCGACGAGGAACGCGAGGAGTACGAGAAGAACCAGGACATCTTCACGGACTACCTCGCCAGTTCGAACATCCGGATGACCAGCGGCTCGGACTACCAGCAATTGGTCAAGCGATCTGGCAACGATCCCGAGGCGCGCGAGGCGCTCCTCGCACGCCAGCGTGCACGCGAGATTACTCGAGGAAGCGACGCCAAAATCCAGACGCTCGAGACGATCCTCGACGACCATCGCGACGAACGAATCATCGTTTTCACCGCTTCGAACGACCTGGCCTACGAGGTGAGCGAACGATTCTTGATTCCCACGATCACCCACCGGACGGGAACGGACGAACGCCGAGAGATTTTGGAGCGCTTTCGCGAGGGAACGTACTCGCGCGTGGTCACGTCGAACGTCCTCGACGAGGGCGTCGACGTTCCCGACGCCTCGGTCGCCGTCGTCCTCTCCGGAAGCGGAAGCGAACGGGAGTTCACCCAGCGTCTCGGTCGGATTCTCAGACCGAAAGCCGACGGCGGACGAGCGTTGTTGTACGAAGTCGTGAGCCAGGAGACGAGCGAGGAACGCGTCGCCGACCGTCGGCGATAGATCGAGACCAGCGAGACCCCGCATTCCGGGTGACTTTTACCCTCCCTCGACTGATAGGTTGGTAGATGTTGACGAAGGACCTGTTGCGCGTGTCGCGCGCAGGAGGGGGGTATCAGCCGCGCTTTGCCGGACGCGAACACCGCCCGCTCGCGGCGCGAGTTATCGGAATCTACCAGGGGCACGTCGGCGAGTCGCGGGGCTCGCTCGAGTCGTCGCTCGAGGAACTCGAACGGGGTGTCGGCCGAACCGACGACTCCGCCGCGGGCTCGTCCGGAGGAGACCGCCAGCGCCCCGTCGACGAATTCAAACTGATTC
The DNA here is from genome assembly GCF_055379965.1 of Halostagnicola alkaliphila. Taxonomy (NCBI): domain Archaea; kingdom Methanobacteriati; phylum Methanobacteriota; class Halobacteria; order Halobacteriales; family Natrialbaceae; genus Halostagnicola; species Halostagnicola alkaliphila. The sequence goes on from NZ_AP043826.1 coordinate 2,807,799, forward strand.
GGGGATTCGGCGCGCTCTTGGACCGCGAGACGACCGTCCAGACCGAAGCGCCGCTCGAGCCGGTTCGCGCGAGACGGGCGGCGTTCGAGGCCGCGGAAGCCGTCGGCGGGGTCGCCTCCCAGGAAGAACGCGCGCTGGCGCTGGTCGGGGCCGGCGAAACCCTCGAAATTTCCGCGGACGACATCGCGGCGTCGCTGTACGCCGATCTCGAGGACCGACAGATCGTCGAGCGCGTCGACGCGCGGTGGAGCCCCGACGAGCTACTCGCACAGTACAACCTTTCGCTGGCCCAGACTGCGCTGTTTGACGCCACGGAGATTCGCGTTCGCTCGAGCGATCCGAAAGCGCTGATCTCGGCGATCAAACGACTGCGGCTGATGTACGAAATCGAGAAGACGGCTGAGGGCCGCGAGGTCGTCGTCACCGGACCGACGCACCTCTTTCGGGCCACGAGACGGTACGGAACGCGGTTTGCGAGACTCTTGCGAACGGTCGCGAAGACCGAGGAGTGGCGACTCGAGGCGACGGTAGACGACCGTGGAACGGAGCGGACGATGGCGCTCTCGAGCAAGGATCCAGTGTCCGTCCCCGACGCGGAACCGGTCGTAGACGTTTCGTTCGACAGTAGCGTCGAATCGGAGTTCGCCGCTCGCGTCGGAGCGGTCGACCTCGAGTGGGATCTGGTCCGCGAACCCGAGGCCCTAGAGAGTGGTACACGGGTGATGATCCCCGACTTCGCCTTCGAGTATCACCACGCCGACTTTCGGATCTTCCTCGAGATTATGGGCTTTTGGACGCCCGAGTACGTCCAGAAGAAACTCGAGCAACTCGAAAATCTCGAGGATGTCGACATGATCGTCGCCGTCGACGAATCGCTCGGCGTCGGCGAGGAGATCGCGGCTCGAGACCATCGGGCGATCCCCTATTCGGGCTCCGTTCGACTCAAAGACGTCGCGAGCGTACTCAGAGAGTTCGAATCCGATCTCGTCGCCGAGAGCGTCGAGTCCTTGCCCGACGAAATTATCCCCGATGACGATGTCGTGACCCTCTCGTCGCTCGCCGAGACGTATGACGTCAGCGAAGACGCGCTGACTGAGCCGTCCTACCCCGACCACGAACTCGTCGGGCGAACGCTCGTCCGTCCGGCGGTTCTCGAGGAACTCGAGACGGAACTCGAGGACGGGATGGACCTCGCGGACGCTGAAGTGACGTTCGACTCCTACGGCGTCTCCGACTCGAGTGCACTGCTGTCTCGGCTCGGATACGGCGTCGACTGGGAGGGACTATCCGGCGGCACCGTTCGCGAGCGGTGACGTGTCTGGCACTGTGCGCGAGCGGTGACGTTTTGACGCTTCGCGGGCGATGCTAATCCGATGAACGATGCCGACCGACCGCTTCCTCCCGAAGGCCTCGACGAGGACGTTCTCGACTCTCTCGCCGTATTCGAGGCGGAGGAACCGTCGACGCTCCGGGCGGTCGCAACGTACCTCGAGGAGCGTGCGGCGTGGGAGGAGTCGAGAGAGTCCGATCGAGGAGGGCCGGAGTTGCCCGACGGCGTCCCGGAACGGGCGACCGTCTCGGTCACGGAAATCGCCGGAACCGAGTACCACTACTACCAGTGGCGAGAGGGTGACGAGATCAAGTCCGCGACGAGAAAGCGAACGTAATCGAGGACGGAAAGTAGGTCGGCAACGGAAATTAGGGCGACAACAGAAGTACGCCGAGAAACGCAGATCCGTCGAGAGACGCAGATACGCCGAGAAACGCAAACCCGCCGAGCGACGACAGCACGCCGAAACACGAGAGCCCGTCGAAACGGAGGCTCACTCGAGCATCGAGATGATATCTTCCGGTGAGGCGTCGAACCCGCCGCCCTGAGCGAGCCGATCCGATCCGCCGCCTCCGCCGCCGAACTCGGCGGTGATGTCCTCGAGCACCGCCGTCGCGGACGTCGATCCGTCTGTGGCGACGACGGCGAAGACGGAATCGGTTTCTCCGGTCGCGACGACGACATCCCCGAACTCGCTTCGACGATCCTCGAGAACGTCGCTGGCGACTCCCGTCGAAATCTCGCCGACAGCCGCGAGTAGCCATCGTCTTTCGTCGTCATCCTCGTCATCTTTGACCGTTCGACCGTTCTCGAGGCGCTCCGCGACGAGTTCGCGTTCGCGCGCTCGGAGTTCGTCAGCGAGGTCCTCGCGCTCTGTGGCCCGGCGCTCGAGTTCGTCTGTTACGTCCTCGAGACTGACACCCAGTTTCGACTTCGCCGCGAACGCTGTTTCTTTCTCTGTGGCCCGCCGATCGATGGCGTTCGGGCCGACGGCGAACTCGACTCGAGTCATGCCTTCGCCGGGATTGGACCGTCCGAGGACGGTGACCGGACCGATTTCGCGGGTGTTTCGAACGTGCGTTCCACCACACGCCGCGACGTCCCACGGGTTCTTCGGAGTGATGCCGCTATTGGCGTTCTCGTCTTTTTCGCCGATCGTCACGAGGCGAACCCGTCCCTTCTCGAACGCCTCCTCCTCGGTCGCCTCGTTGAAGGCGATATCCTCTCGTTCGCGCGCATCCGTGACCGGGACATCCTCCCAAGAGACGGACCGGGATTCCCAGACGACCCGATTCAGCTGTTCGTTCAACTCGACGAGCGTCTGGTCGTCGATTTCGGTCGAGGTCTCGAGGTCGACGCGGACCTTCTCCTCGCCGATGTCGAACCCGCCGTATCCCAAATCGGAAAGAAGCTCTCTCCCCGCTCCGTAAAGCGCGTGACTCGCCGTGTGTGCGCGCATGCAGTACATGCGAAACGACCAGTCGATCCGACAGAGAACGCGGTGGCCGTCGGCGAACGACGGCTCCTCGGCCAGCACGTGCACCTGTTCGCCGTCGACGAGTTGCACGTCTTCGACCTCGACATCGCTTATCGTTCCTCTATCCGCAGGTTGGCCGCCGCTTTCGGCGTAGAAATAACTCGTCTCGAGCCAGACACGCCGGCCGTCGACGGCCACAACCTCGGTTTCGAACCGCGTCGTGTACGGCTCCGCCGCCGCTTGTTGCCCGCTCATCGGTTGACCTCCGTTTGCCGACAATAAAAGTCTGCTCGCCGACCCGTGACCTACCGTCGATTCATCCGTCCTTGAGAACCGAGTCCAGAGATGGTTACTCCTCGAGTTCGATATCCAGCCGGTCCTCGAGTGCTGCGATGAGTCCGCCACCGATTCCGGCCTGGGTCGCTCTGCCCTGTTCGACGGCGAGCAGGTCGCTTTCGGGAACGCCGAGCTCCTCCGCGAGTTCCTCGCGTTGAAGCCCGGCTTCCTGTCGAGCCTCGACGAAGACATCTCCGTAGCCCGAAATCAGGTACGGGAGCGGGTCGTCGTCGTAGTTTGTCCCCTCTTTCTCCCAGTGCTCGGAGTCGCCGTCCCAGATCGGGTTCGCTTTGGCGACGTTTTGGGCCGCTTTCTGCTTTCGGCTCGGTTCGTTTCCCCGTCCGCTGTCGTGTCCACTGGAACCGCTGTCGGACCCGCTCGTTCGCTGGGCGTCGTCGTGCGGTGCACAGCTCGGACAGACCTCGAGTTCCGCGCCTGCGACGTTCGCTCGAGTGAGCGAATCGCTCTCCGCGCCACAGAGTTCACAGGACGTCCCGCCGCCGCCGGAGGACGATCCGGTCGAGTACTTGGCCATGATACTATTTGGCAATTCGAGCATTTGAACGCTCCGCTTGTGACGGATCCATGTGATGTCGCCGCAGGCACCGATCTAAAGGAAAGGGCTTTAATAGTCACACTGGATACGATTGAGTGCAGAAAGAGAACGCGAGCGTGGGTAGCCAAGCCAGGCCAACGGCGCAGCGTTGAGGGCGCTGTCCCGTAGGGGTCCGCCGGTTCAAATCCGGTCCCACGCATCGCATGCGCGGCGCTACGCGCCGCGGAACGTGAGACGGCATCGCCGTCGAGCGAAACGATGCAGGTGATCTCCTTCGAGGACATCACCCACGCACAATTCTACAGGAAACAACACCCACAAGCGTCGGCTCTCGCGATGTGGTTCTCCTTCCAAAACTCTCTTCGAGTCCCTACTCGAGGACAGTAACCGCTTTCCCGTACCAGACGAACGATCATCTATGGAGTACGTCTCTCGAGAACGCGTCGGTCCCCTCACCGGAATACTGAGCGTCGTTTCGCTCGCGGTGGTCTTTGCGGCGGCGGGTGGACAGATTCCGCCGTCGGTCGTCCCGACCGCACCGGAGTGGCTACTCGACGCGATTCCGCACGTCAACGTGCTCATCAGCCTGACCGCGATCGGAACGATAACGCTGGGATGGCGATCGATTCGACGCGGCGAGATCTCGAAACACAGAGCCGCGATGCTGACCTCGTTCGGCCTGTTCGCGTCGTTTCTAGTTCTCTACCTCTACCGGCTGGTCGCGACCGGCGGACCGCAGGCGTTTCCCGGTCCCGAAACCGTCTACCAGTTCGTTTACCTGCCGATCCTCGCCGTTCACATCCTGCTCGCGGTCGCGTGCATTCCGTTCCTCTACTACGCGCTCTTGCAGGCGATCGCGTACCCGCTCGAGGAACTGCCCCGGACCACTCACGCGCGATACGGCCGGATCGCCGCGAGTCTCTGGCTGATTTCGTTCTCGCTCGGGATCGTCGTCTACCTGCTTCTCCACGGCGTGTACTGACGCCAATGTGGGGCGTCCGTGTTCTTTCGAGCCCAGTGGATTCAAACCGCCTCGAGCCCAATACCCTCCAAAATGGAGAAAACGCCGCGAGGGACGTCGGTGGGGGTCGACGATCCCTACGAGTTCGCGGGCCTCTGTGATTACCTGACCGGCGAGGGGCAGTGCCGGTACGCCTTCGACCACTACGAACACGATCCGGAGTTCGCTCGAGAGCGCGCCGAGGACGACTACACGTGCCCGGTCGCGAATCCCGAAACCGACGAGACGTGGGCTGATTGTCCGCACTTTCGATCCCGGAATCAGGACAGGGAGTGCGTTCGCTGCGGACTCGAGGAAAAACGAAACGAACTGACCGACGAGCGACCGCTCCTGGAGGAACACCATCTCTCGTACAAGGACACCCTCGAGACCACGGAGAACGACAGTACCGGTAATCCCGAGAACGAAACTGACGACGCCGACCCGGAGCTCTCCCACGAAATCACGATCTACCTCTGTCGATGGTGCCACGCGAAGGTCCACAACTCGTGGGCGCGGATCACCGACGACGTCGCACCCGATCCGGAAGCCGTCGCCGCGCTTGAGGAACGCCGAGGGCGCGAACTCGAGGAGACGGGCTTCGAATCCGCGGCGGACAGGTACGGAACGGAGTAACCGTCGGCCGGTCGCCGCTCGAGTCCGCTCCGTTTGAGAATCGATTCTGAACGTGTTATGCGCTCGAGCGGGCCGCCGATCCGTCGACCTGGCCCATCAGCTTGGAGTAGACGATGAATTCGTAGATCAACGTCGCGGGGATCAGTAGAAGGCCGATGATCGTAAACGCCAGCGCGACCTGGAAAATCGCGAAGGCGATCGGTCCGATGAACACGACGAACAGGGCGATAGCGAGGTACCGGAGACTGAAGGCCGTTTGCAACACGTCCCGGACGTCCAACGCGTCGCTGATCCTCCGGTTTCGACTGAAATGGAACATGATCGAAACCGATGCGTAGATCAACCCGAAGTAGGACGGGACGAGGAGCGCCCACATCAGCGCCAGCCCCACCGTTTCGTTGAGTTCGGCCACGAGGGCCGTCGCGAACAACAGGACCATGATCGCGACGAAATAGAGCAGGAACACCGCCGTGAGTTTCAGCCCGTCGACGAGGAGCCCACCGTAGTCGCCGAACTGCGGCGGTTCAACGCCGTTGGATGCGCTCTGGATAGTTCTCGTGATGTACCCCATGAGGATAAAGAAGGGAAGTATCAAAACGGATGTCACGATGAGCACCGAGCCGATAAGCAGCGTTTTGAGGAAATCGTCGTCCTCGAGGGGGTACTTCAATGCGTTGACGAGCATGGGTTGGGGTCGTGCCCGACGACTCATAAGTATTCATTGGTGTTTCTGAACCGGACACAACCCGCCGACTACTGTGGTTCCGACATGGCAAGTGGTTCCGGCATGGGTTTGCTCGAGTTGCGAACTCGAAACGGCTCCGCTTGCTGTCGATGAAACGGTTCGCCGAATCGGGTGAGCCCGACAGTCGCGAGTTACTGAGAGTATGGAGGGCGTACCAATAGTGAGGAAACTGGACAATCGACGCAATGGAACGATCGAATTCGGTGGCCCGGCGGCGGGCACTGAAACTGGCGGGCGGCGTCGCTGCAACCGCGCTCGTCGCCGGCTGTCTCAGCGGTGACGACAGCGGCGAGGAATCGAACGACGGCAACGAAACGCCAAACGGGGAAAACGAAACGGCAAACGACGACGCTACTGGTGACGATGGCACCGCTCGAGATACCGAGGACGAACGGGACGACGGGAACGAGGGAGCCGACGACGAACCACCTTCGACCACCGATCCCGAAGCCTGGGAGGGAGTCGACGAGATCGTGTTGAGCGCCACGACCTCGAGTTGGGAAGGCCTCGAGCCCGAGCTCATCGAGGGCGCGGAGAATCCGACGCTCGTCCTCTTCGAAGGAAACGAGTACGTCATCACGTGGGAGAACGCCGACGGCCAGTCACACAACCTCGAGGTCTGGGACGACGACGAGGCGGTCGTCGCGGACTACAGCACCGAACTGATGGCCGAGGAAAACGAGACGCAGTCGCTCGAGATCGTAGCCAGCGAGGAGATGGCCGAGTACACCTGCCAAGTTCACGTCGATTGGGGAAAACGCGCTTCAATCGAGATCGAAGCGGCTGACAGCTGACGGTGCTGTTAGGGGTTCCCCTAGTGCCACCTCGAGCGGCCGCTATTCACTCGATTATATCGCCGATCCGTCGCGGTTCGCCCTGCAGGTCCGGCTGTTCGGCGACGATCTGTAACACTTCGTGGTCGGTGACGTCGTAGTAAGACTTCTCGGTCGCCTCTTCGATAAGGTCCTGCTCGAGGCGAAACTCCGTTCCTTCGTAGACGACATCGACGCCGGTGTCGTCGAACGCAAGCGTTGTCATAGCTGACTGTATGCGACGGTGGATTAAAAGCAGGGCGACTGCGCTTTCGCGGCGTCGACCGATTCGACGGCCGGTCTCCGAAGCTGGTCGGCGGATTCCTCGAGCGAATCGCCGGTAATCGAAAGCGGTGATGAAGAGCGGCCGAAGTAAAACGAATTGACATCTTCGTCTGACGAACGGCGGACGGCGCGAGAGGTTTAATACCGGGGGGCCACATTCGTTGCGAGTGTGGCCTTCAGTAGGGATCCGCTCGACGAACTCGTCGTTCCCGACGGGACGGAAGCCAAGGAAGTCGACCTCGTGACCGACGGCGACGTCCTCGTCGGCGGTCGCTCGACTATCGAGTTCGGTATCCGGGGGCGAAACGTGCTGCTGGGCGAAAACGTCGAAGTCGACGGCGCAATCGAAGCCGAAGGCGATTGTCGACTCGACATGTGGTGTGACATCGACGACGACGTGCTCGTCGGGCAGGATGCTTACCTCGGCGAGCGAGTGCACATCAACGGCGAACTCAAGGTTGCGGGCGATCTGGATATCGGCGACGACGTCGATATCGAGGAGGGCTTCGAAGCTAACGGCTGGATCGTTATCCGCAATCCGATGCCGACCATCGTGTTTCTGTTCGTCTACCTCAAACACCTCCTCTTGATCGGCGAAGACGACGCGGCCCAGAAGCTCATCTCCGAAATGGTCGACGAAGAGGAGGAAGTCGAAGCCGATCCGCTGGTTATTCCTCGCAACGCGACCGTCAACGACGACGCCTGGCGCGTTTCGACACCCGCCCGGATCGGCTCGGACTGTCGACTTCACGGGAACGTTCGAGCCGAGACGATCGATGTCGACGAAGACTGCGACGTCTTCGGAAGCCTTCGCGCTCGAGGGGACGTCACCGTCGGGAGCGCCACTCGAATCCACGGCGACCTGACGACGCGAGACGGCGACGTCGTCCTCGAAAAAAACGTTCGGGTGCTCGGGGACGTGTCGTGTGATACGCTCGATATCGCGCCTCGAGCGGAGGTCGACGGGACGATCCGCGCGGACGGCGAAATCACGATGGGGACGACCGAACGCGAGCTAGAGTGAACTAGGTTTGCGCTCGAGTGATAGCCCCGAACTCGCGCGAGTGGTCCGGCAACGCGTGCCGCCTGCTCTCGAAAAGCCGATACGCCGTCGAGCAAGGAAATTTCCGACGAGGCGTTCGATCGGATCTTCACAGCGATCCGCAAAACCGGTGCCTCGCCGTCTTTCCGGTGGTGATTCTCACCCACATTCTTAATAGTACTAGTTACGATAGAGTAAGGTGAGTTATGCTACGGACACACATACCACAGACATGGAGGGGCACATGCGATCCGTCGTGCTGACGAAAGGCGTCCCCGACTTCTCGGAGGGTGCCGTCTCCTTCAACGAGGAGGGCCATCTCGAGCGCGGGAAGACGCCGACGGTGATGAATCCCAACGACGAGGTGGCTCTGGAGGCCGCGCTTCAGACGAAGGTTCGCCACGGCGGGCACGTCAGCGGGATGAGCATGGGACCGCCGGGCTACGCCAGCGTCCTCGAGGAGGCCATGGAATCGGTGTACGCCGACGACAGTTACCTCCTTTCGGATCGGGAACTCGCGGCGTCGGACACCTGGGCGACGGCAATTACGCTCTGTTCGGGACTCGAGAAGTACCAGGAAGAGGTCGCGGACGTCGACCTCATCTTTGCGGGCTTCAAAACGGCCGATGGCGAGACGGGACAGACCGGGCCACAGACCGCCTGGGCGCTCGAGTGGCCGATCGTGACGCACGTATTAGCGCTCGACATTGACCCCGAGGAGGGAATCCTTCGGGCGAAGCGCCTCGTCGAGGGCGACGTGGACGAGATCGAGACCGTCGAAGCGCCGTTGCCGTGTATGGTTATCGCCGATCCGGAATTTTCCCCGACCTACCGCAAGGCCTCCCATCGCCTGACGCACAAGCGACTCCGCGGGGAGACCGAGGAGCGGGCGGCCGATCACGAGGCCCAGCTAACGACGTGGGACCATCAAGATCTGAACCTCGATCCGGACTACATCGGCCTCGACGGTTCGCCGACCATCGTCTCTTCGGTCGATCCGATTCCGAAAGCGCCGTCCGAACGCGAGGCGACGATGATCGAGCCCGAAGACGGAGAGGGGATGGGACAGGTGCTCGAGGAGCTACAGCCACACGCGGGAGGTGACTGACGATGGGAATCGATCCGGAGGAACACACCATCGACGAACTGACGGAGGAACTCGAAGCGATCGACGACGCCGAGGAATTGAACGCGGTGCTCGAGGCCGAACGTGCGGGTCAGGACCGAAAGACTGCCCGGGAGGCCGTCCACAAGCGTCTCGAGGAGATCGGCGACCCCGACGAACTGATCGGAGAATCACACGGCGACCCGGACGCCGATGTCGAAGCTGACGAAGCGGCGGATTCGAGCGACGAGACCGAAGGAGAGTACGAGGAGACGAAAGAAGACGTCGGCGAGGAGGCCGAAGGCGAGGACCTCGAGGAAGCGACGGAAGCCGACGCCGCTGAAAGCGAAGACGCCGACGAAGAAGTGCCTGAAGAAGACGACGGCCTCTCGCACCCGACTCGAGACAAGCGACACGTCCGCGCGCTCGACGGCGGTGACTACGAGGACATGTGGGTCTTCTGTGAAACCCAGCAGGGCGAGTTGCTCGAGGTCTCGACGGAGATGCTCGGCAAGGCTCGCACGCTGATGGACGAGTTCGAGGACGAGTATGGGGACGACGAGCGAGTCGTCGCGTTCCTCATGGGCGAGGATTGCGAGGGACTCGCCGAGGAGTGCATTGCCCACGGCGCGGATGTCGCCGTCTACCACGACGACGAGCGCCTCGAGCGATTCCTCCACAAGCCCTACACCGAAATCTCGGCGCACATGGCCCGCGGGGAGGGGACCGTCGAGAGCACGGACTGGCGCGAGTACGATAAACCTCGGTACGTGCTATTTCCGGCGACGAACAACGGACGGGACCTCTCGGCGAAGGTGCAGGCGGAACTCGACTCGGGGCTCGCTTCGGACTGCTCGGATCTCTTCATTAAGGAAGAGGAGGTCTCGAACCCGGTGAAGACGGGCGAACCCGGCGTCAAGAAGACCTTCGAGAAGGTCTTGCACATGAAGCGGCCGGACTTCTCCGGCTTCGAGTACTCGACTATCCTGTGTCTGGACAACCCCGGTCGGGACTTCCACCCGCAGGGGGCGTCGATCATCCCTGGAAGCTTCGAACCGATGGAAGCCGACCGCGATCGGGACGGACTCGTCGTCGAACACGACATGGAACTCGAGAAAGACTGGTTCGCGGTCGAGATCACCGAACACGACCAACTCGAGGAGGGGATCGACCTGACCGGCCACGACGTGATCGTCTGTTTGGGTCGGGGAATCGCCGACGATCCCACCGAAGGGATGGAACTCGGTCTCGACCTCGTCGACGCGTTCGAGGACGCGGCGCTCGGAATTACGCGGGGAATCGTTACCTCCTCCTACCAGTTCGAGGGTCACGTCGAACAGTACTCGAAGGAGGAGCGACAGATCGGTGAGACCGGCCAGGTCGTGGCGCCCGATGTCTATATCGCGGCCGGCGTTTCGGGTGCCGTCCAGCACAAGGTCGGAATGGACGAGTCCGATACGATCGTGACGATAAACACGGATACGGACGCGAGAATACGAGATTTCAGTGATTACTTCATCGAGGGAGATCTCTTCGAGGTGCTCCCCCAACTCACGGCGGCGGTCGAATCGGGCGAGTTCGAACTCGAAGCCGTTGCGGACGGCGGTAGTGCCGACGCCGGAGACGGTGTTGGTGACGACGCCGACGGACCGAACGCGGAGAACGAAGCGACCGACGAAAACGGAGGTGAGGACTGATGTCGACCAATGAAACGAGCCAAGCGAACGACGAGTACGAGCACTACGAAGCAATTGTCGTCGGCTGTGGACCCGGCGGAGCCGCCGCCGCGGCGAGGTTCGCAGACCACGGCGTCGAGACGCTCGTCCTCGAGCGCGGTACCGAAGCCGGGTCGAAGAACGTCTCCGGCGGACTCATCTACGCCGAAGACTCGGCACCGTACACGATCGACGACCTCTTCGAGAACTTCCGCGAGAAGGCGGGTGAACGGCCGGTCACCGACTACCAGATCCACAATATCGCGGGAAACAAGGTCAAGACCTACGACCTGACCGAGCTCCACGAGCACGACACCGACTGGTGTGACGCCGTGCTTCGGCGACCGATGGACTCCTGGCTCGAGCAACGAGTTCACGAGAAGACCAGCGAGACGGGCGGGGGCGTGCTGACCGGCGTTCGAGTTAACGGACTGCTCCGAGAAAACGGCGAAATCGTCGGCGTAACGTGTGACGAACTCGACCCGATCACGGCGGACGTTATCGTCGCGGCCGACGGGGTGAACTCGGAACTCGCCCGCGACGCGAACCTGATGAACTGGGACGACCCCGACGAGTGGTTCCAGGGCGTCAAGGCGACCGTCGAGATGAACGGCGACACGATTGCCGAGCGGTTCGGAATCGACGACGACGAAGGAGTCGCCCACCTGTTTTCGGGGGACCTGTTCGACGACGTTCGTGGCGGCGGCTTCCTCTACACCAACGAGGACTCGCTGTCGATCGGCACCGTGTTCCACTTAGACAGTCTCGTCGCTGAACAGGCCGAACCGCACGAACTGCTCGATTCGTTGCTCACACACCCGCTGTTGGCACAGTGGTTCAGGGGTGAGTACGACGAGCGCGAGTACGCCGCGAAGCTGGTGCCCGACTCGAAGAAAGTAGCGCACAAAGAGCCCTACCGCGATCGGCTCGTCCTCGTCGGCGACGCGGCGGGCCAGATGCAAGCCCAGGGCCCCATCATCAAGGGGATGAATCACGCGGTCAGCGCGGGCGCGCTCGCGGCCGACGCCTTCGTCGTCTCTCGAGGCAACGAAGATCCCGAAAGCGCCGGTCGGCGCTACGCGAAGATGCTCGAGCGCTCGGGCACGATGGACAAACTCCGTCCGCGGCGGTACGACCTCGCTCGCACCGTCGGCGAGCGCGACGTGGTCACGAAGGCCGTCGACCGCGTCCTCGAGTCGCCGGTCGGGAGCGTCGCCGTCGGAAACCCGCTGTCGAAGCGGGCCATGAAACTGGCGTACAACTCGCCGTTCCTCGTCTCGATGCTTCCCGACACCAGCACGGGATACGTGACGCTCCCGTCGGTCATCGGCGAGAAACACGGCCGAACGATTCACTGGGAAAACGAGGTCGAACCGCCGACGCTCGAGGAACGGATCGGCGACCTGACCTACGATACCGACGTCGGGAATCCACACATTCGTCTCCGGGACGAGTCGTTCGAGGCGAGCGGCGATGCCGTCTACGCCTGTCCCGTCAGCGCCGAGGACTTCGGCGGCGGCTGTTATCGATCGGAAACGGTGAAAACAAACGGGAGCGAGGAGACGCTCGTGAGCCTCGACACCCAGCCCTGCGTCGAGTGTGGCACCTGCGCTATCGTCGCCGACACCGAGTGGGAGCATCCCCGCGGCGGAAAGGGCGTCGAGTATCGAGAGGGATGAACGGTCCCGAGGCGAGCACCGAAATGACCGACTCGTCACGACAATGAGCCGATACGGGCCGAAAATCGCAGCCCTCGCTCGGCGCGCCGAACGCGACCGCCGGGCGGTCGATCTCGAGACGGCGACGCCCGCCGACGGAGAGATGTACCTTCGAGAGGGTGCCGGCCAGGCGATCTGGCTCTACGTGGAGGCGCGAACCGGCGGTCGGCTGGTCCCGTTTACTGAACCCGAACTAACGGCGCTTCGCCGGGCGATGAACGCCTGGCTCGAGTGTTACGCGCGCTGTCACGGCGTCGAACTCGAGGCCGACTTTCCGGTTCGAGAAGCCGCGGAGGTGCTCCTCGAGACGAGGAACGTGTTCGATACGGCGCAGTTGTTGACGCGGGTGCCGAGTCGAACGGCCGCGACGACGCGGTGAACCGACGAGGGGCCGATACGACGTTCCGTTACTGCTCGTATTCGGTCGAGAGCGTCTCGGAATCGGGGTCGGGACCGATGAGCCGCTCGCCCTCGGCCTCGCGAAGCGGTTTGCCCGCTCGCATGAGTTCGTACCCGAGAAGGGCGACACCCAGGATTGTAAACGGCGGGACGAGGAGGACGATGCCGAGTATCAGTCGCTCTCGAGGAACGAAACTGAGTCGCGCCTCGAGTTCTTCGATGACGTTTCGATCGCTCATACGTACCCTACTCGAGTGCCGAAGTGATAGCTATGTGGGCTGAATGTGCAGGAACGACTCGAGTACACGGTTTCGAACACGCGATTCGAGCGGGCGAGTAGTGCTGAGAAAAGTCGCCGAGACAACTGCGAACGGAAGCCCGCGTCCGATCAGTCTGCGTTCCTCAGTAGATGAGTTCGTCGTCGTTTTCGACCATGTAGACAGTCCGGGCGGCGATGTTGACCGAGTGATCGCCGACGCGCTCGAGATCGCGGATCGTCAGGAGGAGTCGCGAAACGTCCTGCAAGATCGTTTCCACTTCGTCGGGAGACTCGAGTTCGCGCTCGATCAGGTCTCGAACGACGATTTCGCTCGCGCGCTCGGCGAAGTGATCGAGTTCGTCGTCGCGCGAGGAGAGTTCGTAGCAGGCGTCGACGTCCTCCTCGTCGTAGGCGACGATGGCGTCGTCGACCATCTCGAGGGTGAGTTCGCCCATCGCCTGCACGTCGACGTCGGGAAAGAGGTCGCGTTCGGCATCCATGCTGTACTCCCCGAGGTTGACCGCAAGGTCCGCGATGCGCTCTAAGTCGGTGATGATTTTGAACGAGGCGGCGATAAAGCGAAGGTCGCTCGCAACGGGCTGTTGGAGCGCGAGGAGGTCGATACAGTCCTGCTCGAGATCGAGATACATGCGGTTGATCTCCCCGTCGCCTTTGATCAGTTCTCGAGCGAGGTCGTGGTCTTTCTGCTCTAAGGCGTCCAGCCCCATCCGCAGACGCTCCATGACGACCTCTCCCATATAACAGACGTCCTCACGGAGTTCCGTGAGCTTCTCTTGATAGGATTTTCTGGCCATGGTTCACGGACCATTCCGGGCGGGGATATAGCTTGCGCCCGGTGTCGGTTTTTGCACCCGATTCGGGGCCGTACAGCGAGGGTGGAACGCGATTACTCGAAGAACACCGACCGTCGAAAAACGAGATACGACAACACGAGCGGCGGTGACACGACGCCCACGAACGCGAACGTTTGGGTGGTCGCGATATCGAACCAACCGATCATCGTTACGTAGAATCCGAGGACGCCGATGGCGAACGCGCCAATCCAACCGACCGGTCGACGTTGATAGACTGCCACTGAGAGCACCAGACTCGAGACGCCTAACAGACCGAATCGTACCCCCGCGACGGTCTGCGGACTCACGCTGTCTTCGGCGACGGGGCCGGCGAACTGGGAAAGAACTGCACTCCAGAACGCGAGTCCAGCCAGCCCGAGTAGTCCGAGAGCCAAGAGCGCGATGTCCACGGGCGGCGTTCCATCACCCCGCTTTCGAACCAAATTCCACAGCGTGAAGCCGGACGGACCGAACATAGGCGAAGAATTATTGATGGGAATACATATTATTGTGGGTTGGTGGTGGACCGTTCGACCGTCACCAGTGGTGCCTCGAGGTAACGGCCGCTTTCGTGAATGACGATACGCCTATAAAAACGGGGCCCAAATCACTCCGCATATGAAAAACGTCGACGACCTCATCGAAAGCGCGTCGGAACTCGCGACGCGCGGCCTGTCGAAAGGCGAAATCGCAGACGAACTGAACGTCTCCCGTGAAACCGCGAGCTGGCTCGTCGAGCGCAGCGATACGGCACCGCAGCCGTCCGACTCCGGTCAGTCCGACGGCGCGGCGCGAAGCGGCCCGCAGGACATCCACGTCGACTGGTCCGCCATCGGCCGCGACAGCGGGCGAATGGAGTCGATCGCGTCGGCGATGGCCGACCTCCTCGCCAAACACGGCGAGGGCGTGGACCTCACGATCGGGATCGAGAAGGCGGGCGGTCCGATCGCGACGCTGGTCGCTCGAGAACTCGAGACCGATCTTGCGACCTACACGCCGGCGAAACACCAGTGGGAGGAAGGCGACATCGACGAACTCGGTGGCATGTTCTCCCGCAACTTCGCGACGATTCGCAACCGCGATTGTTACATCGTCGACGACACCATCACGAGCGGGACGACGATGCGAGAGACTATCGAGGCGATCCGCGCCGATGGCGGCGACCCGCTCGCTTGCGTCGTCCTCGCGGACAAACAGGGCGTCGAGGAGATCGACGGCGTTCCCGTCTACTCGCTGTTGCAGGTTATCAGCGTCGGAAAAGACGACTGAACGGTCGACTTCTCGAGCCGGTCGAGGAGCGTCTCGGTATCGCATCGTGTTCTCGAGAACACACCATATTCCCGTCACCGCACAGATTCGTCATGACGCCAGATTGGAGGTTCCCGAGTGCTGTCGGAACGGTGCGGCATGATTTGAGGCCGTTCGCGGCGCCGTTGATCGGTTCGCTGTCGCTGTTACTCGATTGGTATGTGGCTAGTAGTTGCCGGTAGCCGTCGCGCCAGCGCTAAAAAATCCGGAGTACGAGTTGTTAGCCGTGGATCCCCATCGCTTCGATCTGTTCCTGATAGCGGTTCCGGATCGTCACTTCCGTGACCTGCGCGACGTCTGCGACTTCGCGCTGAGTCTTTTTCTCGTTACAGAGCAGTGAGGCAGCGTAGATCGCAGCTGCGGCGTATCCGGTCGGTGATTTGCCCGAGAGGAGCCCTTCCTCGGCCGTCTTTTCGATGATCTCGTTGGCTTTGGTCTGGACCTCTTCGGAGAGTTCGAGTTCGGAACAGAAGCGAGGGACGTACTTTTTCGGGTCGACGGGTCGCATCTCGAGGCCGAGTTCCTGCGAGATGTATCGATACGTTCGCCCGATCTCTTTGCGTTCGACACGTGAGACTTCCGAAATTTCCTCGAGACTGCGCGGGATGCCCTCCTTTCGACAGGCGGCATACAGCGCAGACGTCGCGACGCCCTCGATCGAGCGGCCGCGAATGAGGTCTTCTTTGAGCGCACGTCGGTAGATGACCGAAGCGACTTCCCGCACGGAACGTGGCACGCCGAGTGCGGATGCCATTCGGTCGATTTCACTGAGTGCGAACTGGAGATTCCGTTCGCCGGCATCTTTGGTACGGATGCGTTCTTGCCACTTGCGCAGTCGATGCATCTGACTGCGCTTTTTCGAGGAGATAGAACGTCCGTAGGCGTCTTTGTCTTTCCAGTCGATCGTCGTCGTCAGTCCCTTGTCGTGCATCGTCTGGGTCGTCGGCGCGCCGACGCGGGACTTCTGTTGCCGTTCCTGGTGGTTGAACGCCCGCCACTCAGGACCGGGATCGATTTTCTCTTCTTCCACGACGAGCCCACAGTCTTGACAGATGAGCTCACCCCGGTCGGAGTCTTTTACGAGATTATCCGATTCACACTCGGGGCAGGCACGTACCCCTTCTTGTTCCTCGGTCTCGTCCGTCTCACGTGTTCGCTCCCGCTGGCGGGTGGACCGTGTCATCGCACTTTTATAGTAGTATCACGGATGTATATAAATCCTTGGTAGGGGTTTTTTGTCAGTGGCACCAAAACCCCGAAATCCGCTATTAGAAGAACTCATGCCCGATGTTTGTAATTCGAAACCAGAAAGACTTTATCCGGATCTGGCCGAGTTCTCACGAATGCCGGTCATCGAATGTGACGTCGAACAAGCGCGCGAACGGCTCGAGGAGTCGGGGGTCAGCGTCGAATCCGGAAACACGGATCACGAGCGTTGGCGGGCGAGCCGCGGTGATGCGACCGGTATCGCCTACGACGATAAAATCGTCATCCAGGGCTCGAGCCCGCAAGACCTCGAGTCGTTGTTACGCGAGGGCGGCGGTCGCGCGCACGTCTACTTCGACGGCGGCGCGCGGGGAAATCCCGGTCCGGCGGGAATCGGCTGGGTAATCGTCACGAGCGACGGCATCGTCGCCGAAGGGAGCGATACGATTGGGCGCGCAACGAACAACCAGGCCGAATACGAAGCGCTCATCGCCGCACTGGAGGCCGCTCGCGATTACGACTACGACGAGGTACACGTCCGCGGCGACTCCGAACTCATCGTCAAGCAGGTTCGGGGCGAATACGACACGAACAATCCCGAACTCCGAGAGCGACGCGTGACCGCTCTCGAACTTCTCTCGGGGTTCGACGAGTGGACTCTCGAGCACATTCCTCGAGAGGCAAATAACAGAGCTGACGGCCTCGCAAACGAAGCGCTCGACCAGGCCTGAGAACGGCCAGAAGTCGGATCCTCACCGCACTCTGCTGGGACAGCGAGTCAGTCCTCACCGACAACGCGCAACTGAAAAGCCGGCCGCCCTACTTCTCGAGTATGCCGCATGAGTAACTCGAACGAAGACCCCACCACGGGATCGAATCGCGATAGTTCCGACGAGCGGGGAGAAACTGAAACAGACGAGTCGAGCGCAGGCGACGAAACCGAACCGCCACTCCCGAGGTCGGTGGTCGACGATGCGGAACGGCTCACCCGACTCGAGCGAAACGCCGTCAACGACGAGGAGGCCACCGTGTACGAAGGCGAGCGAGAGACGCTACTCGAGGATCACGAGTACACTGCACGCGTCAGAACGGAAGCCGATGACGTTCTCGTCCTCCACCCCGAGGAATGGCACGATGAGGAAGCAGGAGTCATCAGAACGGACCGGATCGACGACCTCGATCGCGCAGTCGAAATTCCGCTCGAGGGAGCCGCCGATCCGGACGACTGGGAAGCCGTCGACGCGGAAAACCGGGCGCTCGTCGACGACGTTCGACAAGCTCACGGCGATGTCCACGGCGACAACGCGGCGATGCTCGCGGATTTTCTGGGCAATCACTACGCGAAACCGATCGAATCCGCGACGGCCGCGGAGCTTTCGGAGTTTCGGAACGAGTACGTTGTTAGAAATGCGTGGCCGTCTGAATCCCAACGGGAAGCGCTCGATCGCTCGATCGAACTCATCTACGAAACGGCCGGGGAACCGGTGCCCGAATATCGGTCCCAGTAGTCGTCGGCGAGACGCACCTCGTTGGGTGAATCGATCGATTCGATAGTGGCGTTTTCAGTAGCTGTCTTCGACGATATCCGTGATCTCGTCCGCTCGGTCGTTGCCCGTGACGACCTTCGAGAGCGTCCAGTTGATGCCGTCGAGGACAGCGTCGTAGCCGTCGTCGGTCAGCGAGTACTCGTTGGTTCGTTTGTCGAGTTCGCTCTTCTCGACCAGACCGAGTTCGACGAGTTCGTCGAGGTTCGGGTACAGTCGACCGTGGTTTACTTCGGTCCCGTAGTAGTCCTCGAGCTCTCGTTTGATCGCTAGTCCGTACATCGGCTCTTTGGCGAGGATGACGAGAATGTTGTTCTGGAACGCGGTCAATTCGCGCGCAATGCTCTGTTCGCCCGTAACTGCTTGTGCCTCTGACATAGATTTGTAAATGTCACCAGACTATTTAAGACTTGCCAACTATTCGTCCAGATAGGACAGCAACACTGTCGCCGACGGCGGTATCGGCGTCTCTCGGACGGTTTCGTTGGCTCACCTCGTTGATTCGTCCGGTGGCCATCAGGTATATGTTCCAATTCGATTACGAAAGTACTTTTTGATTGACCATGATTCGTTCCGGTATGGTAAACCTCTGGGAAGACCTCGAAACTGGACCGAACGCACCTGAAGAAATTTACGCGGTCGTCGAATGTCTGAAAGGCGAACGAAACAAGTACGAGTACGACAAGGACGTTCCGGGTGTCGTTCTCGATCGCGTTCTTCACTCCAACGTTCACTATCCGTCCGATTACGGCTTTATTCCGCAGTCGTATTACGACGACGAGGATCCGTTCGACGTGCTCGTTCTCGTCGAGGATCAGACGTTCCCCGGCTGCGTCATCGAGGCGCGACCGGTCGCGCTGATGAAAATGGACGACGACGGCGAGCAGGACGACAAAGTCATCGCCGTTCCCTCCGAGGATCCGCGCTACGATCACATCGAGGATCTCGAGGACATTCCACAGCAGCAACTCGACGAAATCGACGAGTTCTTCGCGACCTACAAGAACTTAGAGGAGGACAAGGAAGTCGAGACCCAGGGCTGGGAGGACCGACAGGCGGCCTACGACGCGATCGAACACGCACAGGACCTCTACGAAGAGAACTTCGCCTGATCGGAACGCCTCGGAGCCGGTTTCACGGTTTGGTCGTTTCGATGACCACAACTGGCTCCGTTTTTCGACCAACGCACTTCGTTGGACAGTTATCGGAATGGGCCTCGAGTCGAGGACACTAGCGATGTCACTTCGATCCGGGTGAGACCGCTGATTCACGGTGGTAATCAACGCTCGAGCACTCATGCATTATGAGCATGGGTAATTTTATTGGCTTCGGGGGCGTTGGATTACTCGTTATGGCAGCCAAAGAGTCCCCCGTTGGATACCAGCGTTCAGACCGCGAGGAGCCCGACGCCGGCGTCGGTATGGCGCATCCAACCGTCGTTCCGACAAATTTCGAACCGAACGGCTCCGAGTAGCGCTGGAACCGTCTTGGAAGGCAATATTCGTTCGATTGATTTTCCGGGTCGTTCGAGAACAGCGCACTACCAGGATTCGCCCTCGCTATCTACGGAACCCAGCTCTCGTTCCAACGGAAACCCAGCTCGTTTTCGAGCGGGAAAGCCCACGCGCCCGTTCTCGAAAACAGTGTGTGGAAACGAACCTTCTTGTATGCGCTCGGACTACGACCCCGCATGGGTCTGTTTGACCGGTTACGGGGCGATGGAAGCCCTCGAGTCGCGTTTATCGGAGTTGATGGTGTTCCGTACAGTCTTCTCACGGATAACGAAGAACGGTTCCCGAACTTTGCGGCGTTGGCCGACGACGGGACCGCGAACGAAATCTCGAGTATCGTGCCGCCGGAGTCCAGCGCCTGCTGGCCCTCGCTGACGACCGGGATGAACCCGGGAGAAACCGGTGTCTACGGTTTTCAGGACCGCGAAGTCGGGACCTACGACACCTACGTTCCGATGGGCAACGAAGTGCAAGCCGACCGCGTCTGGGACCGCGTTCAGGAGGAGGGGCGAAACGCGACGGTGATGAACGTCCCCGTCACCTTCCCGCCACAACGCAACGTCCAGCGGATGGTTTCAGGCTTTCTCTCCCCCGGCCTCGATAAGGCCGCCTACCCCGACGATGTTCGTGACACGCTCGAGGAGTACGAGTACCGTATCGACGTGAATCCGAAACTCGGTCATCAGGAGGACAAAACCGAGTTCATCGAGGATGCACACGCGACGGTCGACGCGCGCTTCGAATCGTTCAAACACTACATCGAGGAAGACGATTGGGACCTCTTTTTCGGCGTCTTCATGACGACCGACCGGGTCAACCACTTCCTGTTCAAAGACTACGAGCGAGACGGCGAGTTCCGCGAGGAGTTCCTCGAGTTCTACGAGAAGGTCGACGACTACATCGGCAAACTGCGCGAGGCACTCCCGGAGGACGTCACGATGATCGTTGCCTCCGATCACGGCTTTACGAGCCTCGACTACGAGGTCCACTTCAACGAGTGGCTTCGAGCGAACGACTGGCTCTCGTTCCGAACCGACGAGCCCGAGGAACTCGGCGACATCACCGACGACACCAAGGCCTACTCGTTCATTCCGGGTCGATTCTACATCAACCTCGAGGGGCGGGAACCGCGCGGCTCGGTCCCCGAGGCAGAGTACGACGAGGTTCGCGACGAACTCAAGGCCGAACTCGAGGCCCTCGAGGGACCGGAGGGCCGAAAAGTGGTCGACCGCGTCGTCGAGAAGGAGGCGGCCTTCCGCGGCGACCACGACGAGATCGCACCGGATCTGGTCGCGATTCCGTCGAAGGGCTTCGACCTCAAGTCCGGGTTCAAGGCCGACTCGGACGTGTTCACGACCGGCCCCCGAAACGGCATGCACAGCTTCGACGACACGTCGCTGTACGTCGAGGATCCCAACGTGACGATCGGTGACGCGGACCTCTACGACATCGCGCCGACGATCCTCGACCTGATGGAGATCGAGTACAGTCGCGGCGAGTTCGACGGTGCGAGTCTCGTCTAAGCGAGAAGATACCACAAGCGGGCACGACCGCGCGATCGATCCCATTTTCCGAGTTAAGCTGGTACGTTCGATATGAACGACTCAGTCGACGGTGACGGGAACGACGGCGGCGAACGGGCTGACGACGAGAACGCGACGTCGACCACGCTCGAGGAGGTTATCAACGCCCAGGGCCACGAACACGTCAGCGCCGAGCACTCGAGCACGTTCGAAATTTCGACGGACGACTTCCTCACCCCCGCCGGCGACTGTATCCTGGCGATCGAAGCCGACCGTGCCCCGGCGGATTTCGATCCGGAATTCGTCGACGCCTGCCGGAATCCCGAGGCAACGATCACGGTGGCTCTCGAGACTGACGAGCACCGAGATGTCGTGCAGGGACGGGGCGATCCGGAACTCGAGTTCTCGAGCGAACGAAGCGCCGTCGGTCGAACGAGCGACTACGTCGACGACCGGACGATCGTGCTCGGAGCGGAGCACGCGGCAGAAGGATTCGATCGGGAGCTCGTCGCTACGCTCGCGGACGGCGCGGACGTGACCGTGACGATTACCGCTTCTCGAGGCGGCTCAAAGTAACTGGTCTCCTAGTGACGTTGTGCGCGACGTACTCGAGCGAATCCACTGCCGTTTTGCGCGTTCGGTGCGTACGCGAACGCATGAGCGGCGACCCGGAACCGTCCCGGAACATCAGCGGCGGCGTCGACGGCGGCGGTATCGCGGCGGAGTTCGATCCCGCGACCGCGGACACGCGAGCGGAGGCCGTCGTCGACGAGCTTGGTGAACTGTACTGGCAGAAGACCTACGGCGGCCAAGACGCCTTCACGTGTCTCGTGCGTACCATCTTGAGCCAGAACACGAGCGACAAGGCCAGCCAGCCCGCACACGACGCGCTTCTCGAGCGGTACGATACCAGTGGCGTTGACGGCGATCCAGATACCACGTCGGATCTCGCCACCGCGCTCGCGAACGCAGAACAAAGTGCACTCGCCGAGACGATCAGTTCGGCCGGCTTGTACAATCAAAAATCGGAGACGATCATCGACACGGCCGAACGGGTTCTCGAGGAGTTCGGCTCCGCGACGGCGTTCGACGCCTTCGTCAAGGACGAGCCGCCGGAGACGGTTCGCGAGACCCTGCTCTCCGTTCGGGGCGTCGGACCGAAGACGGCCGATTGTGTGCTGTTGTTCGCCGGCGGACGCGGTGGCGTTTTTCCAGTCGATACGCACGTTCACCGCATCTTCCGGCGGCTCGGGATCGCACCGCCCGACGCGGACCACGAGGCGGTCCGCGAGATCGTCGAACGCGAGGTCCCCGCCGAGAAGTGCGGCTTCGGTCACACCGCGACGATCCAGTTCGGTCGGGAGTACTGCACCGCGCGCAAGCCGGCGTGTCTCGAGGATCCGGACGCCTGTCCGATGGCGGGACTGTGTGACCAGGTCGGCGTCTATCCGGCGACGGGAGAGGTCGTCGACCCGTCCGAAGCCGGGGAGTGACGACCGATCGAAACGGTTCGACAGAAACGATCCTCAAGGCTTTTGACGCTCGCTCGTTCACTCCGAGCAATGAGCAAGATTTCGCCGTCGGCGTTAGACGAGCAACTCGGGAGCGACGACGCCCCCGTCGTCCTCGATATTCGGTCGGCCGCCGAGTTTCGGGACGGTCACATTAAGGGCAGTCAGAACGTGCCAGTCTACGGAGATCTTCGTAACGGAGAAAGCGAAAGCTTTTGCGAACATCTCGAGGATATAGATCCCGACCGGCGCGTCGTCACGGTCTGTAAGGCGGGTATCGTCGCCCGAAAAGCGACCCGAATTCTCGATGAGGAGGGATACGAGGCGGAGACGCTGGCCGGCGGAATCCGCCGTTGGAACGGCTACGAGAACGACTCGTTCGGCTATCGAATGCGTTCGATACTGGGTTCAGTGTTTCCGTAGTGCGGATGCCGTACCTCTGTAGTGTGGATGCCGTACCTCCGTAGTGGGGAACTCATACTTCCATGCGGACAGATGCCGTACTTCCGTAAGTGAGTCTAAGCGCACTCAGTTCAACCCCACGGACATTCTCGAGAGACGACGCTTTCCGTGCGACCCGGCCACACTTCGATACGACTTTCTCACCCACTGAAATTGTTCTACTGAAGAGATGGTTGAATTCACGGACGCCGATCGCGAGGCCGTCTACAAAGCGATCTACGCCCGACGGGACATCCGTCGGTTTCGAGACGAGCCGATTCCCGATCCGGTCCTCGAGCGGCTCATCGATGCCGCTCACCACGCACCGAGTGTCGGCTTCTCCCAGCCGTGGGACCTGATCGTGATCAGCGACGAGGAGACGAAGCAGGGCGTGAAATCGATCGCGGATCGAGCAATCGCGGCCGCCGAAGCGGGCTACAAGGAACCTCGAAAGTCCGAGTACGCCGCGCTCAAACTCGAGGGTATTCTCGAGTCCCCGATTAACATCTGCGTGACCTGCGATCCGACGCGGGGTGCGCCCCACGTTCTCGGCCGGAGCTCGATGAAACGCACCGACGTCTACTCGACGTGTCTAGCCGTCCAGAACCTCTGGCTCGCGGCTCGAGCGGAAGGCGTCGGCGTGGGTTGGGTGAGCGTTCTCTACCCCTCCGAACTGCGGGAGTTGCTCGAGATACCGCCCCACGTCAAGCCGATCGCCTATCTCTGTCTGGGGTATCCCGAAGACGGATTCCCCAACGAACCGGTTCTTCAGACGGCGGGCTGGCGCGAGCGACTCGAACGCGACGCGGTCGTTCACGACGAGCGGTGGGAAGCGAAAATGGATGCCGAAAATAGTGACCGGCGTTCGAAGCGGTAACGAATTGTTAGAGTCGAGTGTGAGGGAGGTCAACTTGTGAATGGGCGCATTCCTCGAGTATTACCAGTATGGCCCGTAACGACCCTAATGACGGTATTTTGTTCGACCGAATCGAGTTCGGGCGTTTTTGACCGATCTCAGAACCCAATTCGTTCGTCTGTGTGCTCTCCAGACTTCACAACGGTTAAATGTATGAGTCCGGGTAAGGCTTCCTACCATGGGTGCAGACCGACACCGAAACGTCGCAGCTAATGAATCCGAGTCGGAGTTAGTGTCATCAACTGTATCTGGAGGTGAAACGACGTCTCGACGCCGTTTACTGTCGGCTACGGCAGTGGGTTCGGTAACGGCTCTCGCGGGGTGTGCGGAGCTACTCGGCAGTACCGACCAGCTGCGTGTCAGCGTCTGGAGCGGGAACTACGCCGATCACTTCGAAGAAAGCGTCGTACCGTTGTACGAAGACGAATACGACGCCGAACTCGACGTCCAGCGCGGTTGGGACGAGATCCTCACCGACATCCAGTCGGCACCGGACGACGACCCGCCGTTCGACGTGACCGTCGCGGAAGGGAACTTTTACTACTACGGTCGGCAGGATGATCTCTTCGAGCCGATCCGCGAGGAGAACGTTCCCAACGCCGACGAACTGATCGACTTCTACACGGAGATTCGCGATCCGGAGTACGGCATGCCGATCGACGGCGCGCCGTGTACGATCATCCACCGCGAGGATATGGATATCGACCCCGACAGCTGGGGCGACCTTTCCTCCGACGCCGTTCAGGACGGCGGCGGAATCGGCGTCGATACCGGCTTTTGGTGGTACCCACTGTACGCCGCCGCACTCGGCATGGACGAAGAAGACGGTGCCGGGGAGATGCACGACGAGGACCTCCACGACGACGTCCTCGAGGAGGTCGAGGACTGGGAGGTCGACAGTTGGGCCAGCTCCGGCGAAGACATCTGGCAGGCGTTCGAAAACGGAACGATCGATGTCGCACAGTGGTACTACGACCAGACCGAGAACGTCATCGACGACTACGACGGGCTGACCCACACGATGCCCGAAGAGACCACCGGTTGGTTCAACAACTGGAGCGTCGTCAGCGGCACCGATAGACGGGACGAAGCGGAACAGTTCATCAACTTCCTCATGGATGCTGAGGTTCAATCGGAGTGGTCCGAAGAGGCGCCGCTGGCGTTTAGCAACCAGAACGTCGACTACGCCGACGGTATGGAGGAGGACCTCCCGACCACGACCGAGGAAGCGGAGAACATCGCGTTCCCCGACTGGGAGTACCTCGCCGACCACGACGACAACCTCTCCGACGAAATCTCGAGCATCCAGCAGAGCTCCTAGACGCCGATAACCGATACCAGCAACCAATGACAGAAATCACGCTGAGCGAACTCGAGAAACAGTACGGGGAGACAACTGCCGTCGAAGACGTTTCGGTCGAAATCAACGACGGCGAGCTACTGTGTTTGCTCGGACCGAGCGGCAGTGGCAAATCGACCACGCTTCGAATGATCGCCGGCCTCGAGACGCCGACCGATGGCGAGATTTCCATCGGCGACGACGACGTCACCGACCGGCCGGCCTACGAGCGAAACACCTCTACTGTGTTCCAGGATTGGGCGCTCTTTCCGCACAAGTCGGTCCTCGAGAACGTCGCCTTCGGCCTGAAGATGCGCGGCGTAGCGACTGAAGAACGCGAGGAACGCGCTCGAGCGATGCTCGAGCGCGTCCAGATGGGAAGCTACGACGACGAGGATCCGACGAACTTGAGTGGGGGCCAGAAACAGCGAGTCGCGCTCGCGCGTTCGCTCGCGGTCAATCCCGACGTCCTATTGCTCGACGAGCCGCTTTCGAACCTCGACAAACGGCTCCGCGAGGACATGCAGATCGAGCTTCGAGAGATCCACGAGGATCTAGAGGAGACGTTCGTCCACGTGACTCACGACCAGGACGAGGCCTTCACGTTAGCCGACCGGATCGGAATCATGGCTGACGGGAATCTGATCCAGGTCGGCAGTCCGAACGAAGTCTACGAGAACCCGAAGAACCACTTCATCGAAGGGTTCCTCGGCGATACGAACTTTATCGACGGCACGGTCGACCGAACGACCGCCGAAACCGTCCACGTCGAAACCGAGCTTGGTCGGGAGATCGTTCTTCCGGCAGACCACGAACCTGACATCGCCGAAGGAGCCGAACTGACGCTCTCGCTTCGGCCGGAAATCCTCTCGATCGATCAGCCGGTGAGCGTCCAGTCCGACGGCGGTCAGACGGTGCTCGCGGACGGAAGCACGACGAACGCGGTGATCGGAACCGTCAAGAACGTCCTTTATCGCGGCTCGACGGTTCGATACTCCGTCTCGAGCGAGGGTACGACGATGTTCGTCGAACGAACGGGAGCGAGTACCGACGCGCTAACCGCCGGGGACGACATCCGTATCGACTGGAACGGCGCGGACGTTCTGGCGTTCCGCGCGGACGGAACGAGGGTCTCACTGTAACATGTCCGAGACGAATTCGTCTCTCCCGGGTTCGCTCGCGTCGGTCTGGGGATCGATCACCGACCAGTCCAGATCGAATCGAGCGCTCTTATTGATGGCACCGCTGATCGTTTTCGAGTTGCTGGTCTTCGTCGTTCCGTTTTTCATCCTGTTGCGAATCAGTTTCGCGGAGGAATCGTCCGATCTGGTGTACGCCGAGGGAACGTGGACGCTTCAGGCGTACGTAGATGTCTTTACGTCCGGCCTGTTACGGAGCATCGTCGGCTACTCGTTCATGCTTGGAATCGCAGTCACGGTGGTCACCGTCGTGATCGCCATCTTCTATGCGTATGCTATCTGGCGATCCGACGGCCTCGTGAAGACACTGCTGTTGTTCTCAGTAGTGCTCCCGCTGCTGACGACGCTGGTTATCCGGACGTACGCGTTTCAGCCGTTGCTCTCGCCGACAGGGACCGTCAACGAGATACTCCTCTCGTTGAACCTCATCGGGAGTCCGATTCAGATCGTCCCGAGTACTGCGGGGGTCATCATCGGTCAAACGTACATCGTTCTCCCCTACGCCGTGCTCGCGATTTACAGCGTGATGGCGACGATGGACTGGCACGTCGTCGAAGCCGCGCGCGATCTCGGCGCGAGTCGACCGCGATCCGTTCTTGAAGTAGTCGTGCCACAGGTGATGCCCGGCATAATCGTCGCGGCGGTCATCTCCTTCGCCTGGAGCGTCGGCGCCTACGCCGCGCCGGATTTGCTCTCGAACAGCATCTCCTTTGCGATGCAAGTCGAGGGCCTGATGCTCTCGGGGCTCCGGTATCCGCTTGCGGCCGCGTTCTCGGTCGTGATGCTCGTGCTGATGCTCGTCTGTATCGGCGTGTTGTTTACGGTCCTCAACCGCTTCGGAGGTGACTTCGAACTTGCATAGAGAAACGTTCGAAAACGTGGCGTTCCGCGCCGGATACCTGGCGTTGCTGGTATTCATGCTACTCCCCTTGCTCGTGGTCATCGTGACCTCGTTTTCCGGATCGGGACGGATCGCCTTCCCGCCGGATAGTTTCTCGCTCGTGTGGTACGGGGAGTTCTTCGAGAGCATCCGCTGGCTCAACGCGTTCACGAACAGTCTCATCGTCGGCTTCGGGACCGCTTTGGCCGCAACCGCCCTCGGCCTGATGGGCGCGTTCGGACAGGAGATAGAGGGCGGATCCTTCGGAAAGCTCCTGGCACCGCTCGTGCTCATCCCGCTTTTGATTCCGCCGGTTATCCTCGGGATCACGCTGTTGATGTACTTCAATGAGGTCGGCCTTCGAGGCTCCTACGCGAGTATCATCCTCGCACACACCCTGTGGGCGACACCGCTCGTCTACTTCGTCATGCGGTCGGTGTTCAGCCGATTCGACTGGCAACAACTAGACGCGGCACACGATCTGGGTGCTGGTCCGATCCAGTCGTTCGTCCAAGTCGTCCTTCCGAACGTAAAACACGGGATATTCGTGGGCGCGTTGCTCGCCTTTATCATCAGTCTCCAGGAGTTCGTGATGGCGCTGTTCCTCTCGACGCCGAACACGGAGACGATCCCGGTCCTGGCCTGGACCGAAATTCGTCAGGCGTTAGATCCGATGGTGAGCGTCGTCTCGACGTTCCTGATTCTGATCTCGGTCGGTGCGATCGTCATTGCGGCCATCGCGACGAACCTCGAGTGGCTGTCGAAACAGCTGTCCTGACCGATCGACAGCCGTTTCGAACAGTCGAAATTTTTGGCCGCCGCACTATTCGGTTAACAACATGATTGGAAGCATGAGCGCGACGCCCGTCGCGATTCCAACGGTCAGTTCGAATCGCCCGCCGCGAGCGAGGCCGGCATCGTGGCCTTGCTCGAGAGCGTCGGGAAAGATGTCGTGTAGGACCAGGTAGATCATCGCACCAGCGGCGAACCCGAACCCGTACGGGAGAAATTCGCGGGCGGAAGTGACGAACGCGTATGCGATGGCGGCCCCAATGGGTTGGGGGATGCTCGAGAAGATGGCCCACCCGAAGATTCGGGCGTTCGGGACGCCGAAGGTCTTTAGCGGGATCGCGACGGCCAGCCCTTCGGGGAGATTCTGGACGGATATCGCGACGGTGATAAAGATCGCGAGGGAGGGAACAACGAGACCGCCGACGACGAGATCGCCCTCGATTCCGAGGTCGGCGAACGCCACGCCGAGTGCGACGCCCTCCGGAAAGCTGTGAACGGTGAGGATGCCGACGATGAATACGAGCTTCTTGAAATCGGCGGCCGCCATCTCTCTCGGTGCAAATTCGTACCCGCTTATCGCTCGATCGGCCGCGATCACGATCGCGACGCCGATGAGAAGGCCGACGCCGACCTGAACGGCCGTCCCTACCACGAGCCCCTCAAACACGAATCCGAACACTGATGCGAACAGCATGACTCCACCAGCGAACCCCCACAGGACGACCGTGAGCCGATCGCCGATTTCGTCGACGAAAAAGACTGGAACGGCTCCGACGCCGCAGACGATGGCCGTAAAAATCCCAGCGGCGAGCACGAAACCGAACTCAGCACCGATCATTTTCGAATCACGTCGTTCGAACCGCTTTAGTGTACATCGCACTGGACCATAAGGAACCCCGTCGGTAGGAGAATCATTAAAAAGGCAAGGATGCCAACAGCAACTTCCAACGGCAATTAATAGATTGCCAATGATAATGACAGTGGCAGTCGTGTAACGATAGTGACAGTCGAGGTATCCGTAGAAGGGTTTCCATCGGAGGCCGGAATCGGGAGCAGTCGTCGATCAAACTGGCAACACTCGTCGGTAACGGGAGCTATCCGGAGCCGAACTGGATCAACACGCAACCGGACAGAATCAGCAGCGACGCCGTCCCCTTCTGAGCTAACGTGAAGGGATCGAACCGTTCGGTGAGTAGTTCGGGTGTCAACTTGCTCAACGACAGCGACCCGACGAAAACGAGCATCACGTCGAGTTTGGTGATCGCCGTCGCGAGCGAAACGGGTCCGGTCTCGAGCGCCCGAACGAACGTCAATAACGCGACGGCGTTCAACAGACCGCCGACGACCAGAAGCGAGGTCCCCCTCGAGAGCCGCCAGAATAGCGGATCGCTCGAGCCCGTGGCTGGCCGGAACCGAGCCCCTTCGCGAAACGGCGCAATCGCGACGAGCGAGGCTAACCCGCCGACGCTGATCCAGAAGAGGATCCCGAGGGTCCCGAACTCGGTGGTGAGAACTTTCATTCCCGTATTGAGGACGGCGAAGGCGGCCGCGGCGGCCACCGCGACGCCGATCGTCGACGGGCCGACGGTGCCGCGAAGCGATCCGCCCCCGTGCTCGTAAGAGATGAACAACGCCCCAAAAACCACGAGCAGGACGCCCCCGTAGACGCCCGCCGGAAATGACTCCTCGAGGAGCAAGAAGCCGAGTGCAAGCACGAATATCGTCTCGACGGCCAGGGCCGGAACGAACCGCGAGACGTCGCCGCTGACGAGGCCCCAATAGTAGATGCCGTAGCCGACCGTCGAAACGACGCCGAAGGCCATCGCCGTGAGCACCGCCGACAGCGGCGTCGGATCGGTGACGGCGATACCCGAAATCGTCGTCGGCTCGAGTAGCAGGCCGGCCGCGATGTAGACGGCGTAGAACGGTACGCAAGAGTAGATCGTCATCGTGATCGGGTCGTCGATCTCGGTCCCGCTGACGACTTTTGCCAAGAGCGCAATCGCCGCGTAGACGACCGCGGTCAACAGCGCGTAGACGAACCAGACCGGTATCACTCAGCACTCAGCCTCCGGCAACTCACAATAGCTCACGGAGAGGGTACCATCCCGAAGCGGAAAACACGCTTGATTCAGTTCGGGGTCGCGATTCGGAGGAAAGTGGAGTCGGTTGCGACGTGAATCTGAACCGGGTCGAAAACGACTGCAGGCAGTGTCGAACTGCGACTCCGGACCTAGAGGAAGCGGAACGTCTCGAGGTTTTTCGGCGCGAACGTACGCATGTTGTACTCGTGATACAGTGCGGAGGAGAGATCCTGCGTGGATCGTTCGTCGCCGTGGACACAGAGGACCTTCTCCGGGCGCGGGTTCATCGTGTCGACGAAGTCCTCTAGGCCCTGGCGGTCGGCGTGGCCCGAGAACCCGTCGACAGTTTCGACGTTCATATTGAGCGAGAGCGTGCCGCGTCCGTTTCCGTCGCCCATCGCGCCGACCTCGCTGGTCGGGATCTCGTCCCAGCCGTTCTGAATTCGTCGGCCGAGCGTTCCCTGTGCCTGGTAGCCGACGAAGACGAGCGAGGAATCCGGATCGGGACCGAGGTGGCTCAGCCAGGACATGATCGGACCGCCGGTGACCATACCGGAAGTCGAGAGGATAATACAGGAGTCGCCGTCGGTGACGTCCTGACGTTCCTCTTCGCCACCGTCGATGTGGTTGAACTCCTCGGCGAGGAACGGGTTCTCGTCGTCGTGGAAGATCCGATCCCGAAGGTCGTCGCGAAGATATTCAGGGTAGGTCGTGTGAATCGCCGTCGCCTCCCAGATCATCCCGTCGAGGTGGACCGGCATCTGCGGAATTTCGCCCTCGCGCATCGCCTTCTCGAGGACGAGCATGATCTCCTGGGATCGCCCGACCGCGAACGCCGGGATGAGGATTTTCCCGTCGCGGTCGGCTGCCTCGTTGATGACCTCCTTGAGTTTCTCTTCTGACTCCTCCTGGTCGGTCTGGTAATCGTTTCGACCACCGTAGGTCGACTCGAGGACGAGCGTTTCGACCCGCGGGAAGTCGTTGGTCGCGCCGTTGAACAGGCGCGTGTCGTCGTAGTGAATGTCGCCGGAGAACGCGACGTTGTAGAGGCCGTCGCCGATGTGGAAGTGGGAAACGGCCGAACCGAGAATGTGACCCGCGTTGTGGAACGTGAGTTTGACGTCCGGTGCGATGTCGGTGACATCGCCGTACTCGAGCGGGATGCAGTGTTTGATCGCCTCGCGGACCATCTCGGACTCGTACGGTGGCGTGCGCCCTTCCTTCGTGGCGACGTCGAGGTAGTCGAGCGTGAGAAGCCCCATCAGATCCCGCGTCGGTTCCGTACAGTAGATCGGGCCGTCGTAGCCGTATTTGAACAGAAGCGGGATCAGTGCGGAGTGATCGAGGTGGGCGTGAGTCAGCACGACGGCGTCGATCGTCTGCGGGCCGGCGCCGAGGGCTTCGGGCGCGTGGAGGTACGGCACTTCGCCTTCGGCACCGGGTTTGTCGCCGCAGTCGATCAGGATGCGCGTCTCGGGCGTCGAGAGGATAAAGGACGCACGACCGACCTCTCGACAGCACCCGAGCGTGGTGATCCGGACGTACTCGTCGTCGGACATCTCCTCGCGGTGGATCTGTCTGCCGACGCGTTCGAGAACGTCCCGGCGCTCGTCGCGTTCTTGCTTGAGGAAGTTTCGAACGTTCGATACCGTCGAGGACTCGATCGGCGGCGTGCGAACGACCTCCGGGGTCCAGCCGACGTTTTTCGTGATGTCGCGAAGCGTCGAGCCGTGCCGGCCGATTACCATGCCCGGCTTCTGGGCTTCGATGACGACCTCGCCCGTGTCCGCGTGGAAATCGAGGTCGGTAACTCCCGCCTCTTCGGGAATGACGCTCATGATCTCCTCTCGAGCCTCGTCGGGTCTCGAGAGGACGCTCGGATCGGGTCGGACGGTGATCCGTTTTCGAAGTTTACTCGCGAGTTGTCGAATGAGGTCGCCTTTCTGAGCGAACTTCTTCGGATCGCGCGTATAGACTACCAGTTCGGGGCCTTCGTATTTCACCGAGGAGACCGAGATATCTGCCGGTAACTCGCTCGTGATCTGTTCTTCCAAATCGTCGAGTTGCTGCTCTACAGTGCTCATAATCGCCGAATGTGATTGCGTGAACGGCCGACGGAAAGCGGGGAGTCAGGGCGGTTTCCTGTTCCCGAGAACGGTCGTTCGTATCGAATCCGTCGATGGTATCGAAGTACCGCCCCAAACGGGGGCTGTCATCCGTAGCATCTCACGACATCGATAGGTAGCTCGGGTACAGTCCGTCTTCGTACTGAGTACGCTCCCAGATCGGTTATCCTGGTCCGTGCGGGAAGATTCCAGGGAGAACCCGCTTACCCGAGGCTATTCCGTGCGTGGTATAAAAGCCTTCGCAAAGATGAGGGCAGTTCGTCACGAACCGACGGTATGGAACTCACACCGGCCCGCGTCGTCGAGGAACGAGACTGGGTGCGAGCACAAGCGGGAACCGTCGTTCCGACGATTAACGAGGTTCGAGACGATCTCGGAGAGCAATTCGACACCGACGTCGATCACGTCACGGAGGACCAATATCGTGCGGAGGTCGACACGATTTTTGCCGACGGCGATCTTGCGGTCAACGTCGCGGCGATGGTCGCTATTCTGCGCGATCTCGACGTCGAGAACGATTATCCCGGTTTCGTCGTCGACGAACTGCTCGGGCGCGAACTGGCGGCGACGATCTCGGGAACGCAACCGCTGCGCACGCTCGGCGAGGCGACGTTTCACTACGCGGACGTCCACGTTCAGGGCTCGAGCGACGAAAACGCGGGCGTCGACGATCTCGAGGCGGCGCTCGCCGCGGGGTTTCAAGAACGCATTCCGGGCTGGGACTGGGCCGAGCGCGATAGCCCGTTCGCCGTCGACTCCGCGTGAGAGAGAGATCGCAATCGTCGCTAAAAGTGAGGCGAGAGACGACGGGGGAGGCCGTCCTCGTGTTGAGGAGCGGTCACAGCCGACTCGAGGGGGAGTCGTTCGAACGGTCGCCTTTACTCGTCGCTTTCGTCGCCGTCCTCGGGTTCGTCGTTCCCGCCGTCTTCGCTGTCCTCGTCTCCATCCGATTCGTCATCTTCGCTGTCCTCGTCTTCGTCGCCATCCCCGTCTTCGCCATCCCCGTCTTCGCCATCCCCGTCTTCGCCATCCCCGTCTTGACCGCCCTCGAGGTCTTCCTCGGTCGGCGGCTCCTGTTGCCCGCCCTGGTTCTGTGCTAACAGAATCTCGTACGCACCGCCGTCGTACAACGTGAAGACGTTCCCGTTCACGAGGCCGTCGAGAATCGCTTCGGGAGCGCCGTCGATCAGAAAGAGGCCGATATCTTCCGACGACTCTTCGACGGTTATCGTGGAGTCGTCGACTCGAGATTCGAACCCCTCGACGGCTTCTTCGAAGAGTTCGCGTTCCTGCTGGATGAGCTCTTCCTGGCTCATCTCTTCGTCTATCGCGGCCTCGAACTCCTCTTGGGACGGCTGGACGATCGCCGTAACGTATCCGTCGCCCTCGTCATCGCTTCCGATCGAAAACGCCTCAGAACAACCGGCGATGGACGCCGTAAGGCCCGTTCCAGTGAGTTGGAGAAACCGACGACGGTTCTGATCGGCTGGCATAAGTACTAGCTCGCGGGTCCAAACCAGTATAAGACTTCTCCATCACCGAAACGCACACCGGCGGGGTCCGCGCTCGCACTCGATCCGCGTTCGTGTCGAGTTGTTTTTACCCGGCTACGGTCTATGCCGTTTCAGTGACGGCCTCCGATCACACAGCCCCGATAACCCTCGAGCAGCCCTCCTTCGAGACCGCCTGCGAAACGATCGCGGACGGTATCGCTCGAGACGCCCTCGTGACGATCTTCGGCCGGTGTACCGTCGACTACGACGGCCGGGCCTCGAGCCAACTCGACGCCGGCGATCGACACGTCATGTGTAAACCCGACGGAACCACGCTGGTCCACACCGACGAGGGCCAGAAGCCGGTCAATTGGCAGCCTCCTGGGTGTACCCACGAAGCGTTTTGTGACGGCGACGAACTCCACCTCGAGAGTCACCGTTCGACGCCCGAGGAGCGGCTACTGGTCGCGTTCGAAACGGTCCTCCAAGTCTCGGTCTTTCCGGTGTCGGACTCGAGCGAACTCACCCTCGTCGGCACCGAGGAGGACCTCCGCGAGCGGATCCTCGAGGATCCCGGCCTGCTCGAGCCCGGCTTTCGACCGCTGGCGACCGAGCGCGATACGCCGGCGGGTGCGATCGACATCTACGGCGAGGATTCGGTCGGGCGCGCGGTCGTCGTGGAGCTCAAGCGACGCCGGGTCGGCCCCGACGCCGTGAGTCAGTTGCGACGGTACGTCGACGCCCTCGAGCGCGATCTGCACGCCGACGCGTCGATCCGGGGTATTCTGGTCGCCCCCTCCGTAACGGATCGGGCTGACGGGCTGCTCGGCGAGCACGGCCTCGAATTCGTTCCGCTCGAGCCGACGAGTACTGCGTGACGTTCTCCGTGCGGTGGCACGCGCTGGATCGATTGGCCTGAAAAAGAGCGGTGGTCGACCTGACTACTCCCCGTCCTCGGAGTCGTCGGTCGGCGCGTACTCCTCGTGAATTCGATCCATCCGCGCGGCCATCACGAAGTCGCTCTTGTGGAGGCCGTCGATCTTGTGCGTCCACATCTCGACGACCACTTCGCCCCACGAGAGTTCGATATCCGGATGGTGCCATTCTTCCTCCGCGAGTTCGCCGATATCATAGGTGAACTCGAGAGCGTCGCGAAAGTCCTCGAAGGCGTAGGT
Organism: Halostagnicola alkaliphila; assembly: GCF_055379965.1. Lineage (NCBI taxonomy): Archaea > Methanobacteriati > Methanobacteriota > Halobacteria > Halobacteriales > Natrialbaceae > Halostagnicola > Halostagnicola alkaliphila. Next base: position 2,843,116 of record NZ_AP043826.1, read on the forward strand.
TCCCTCGAGGTGGTGTTCGTCGACGACATCCCAGACGTCGGTGTCGATTCGGCCGTACAGTTCCTCGATTCCCTCGCCGGTGAGCGGGTCGTCGTCGCTTGTACAGGCGACGCACTCCTCTTCTGCGAGTTTTGGCATGCGAGGTCGTACGAACCGAAGGTGGAAAACTCGTTCGCACAGCTACTCTCACGTCAAGCGGTAAGTGCAATTGAGTGAGGACTCAGCAACGGAAGGGTTTACACGTCGCTCACTATTAGCGGTCGAAGAATGGGTTCGACTTCTGAAACAGACGCGGAGCTTCACGACCGAATTCACCAACAGGAAATGGTCGTCGAACTTGGACAACAAGCCCTCGAGACCGACGAACTCGACCGACTACTACAGGACGCGACGGATGTCGTCGCCGAAACGCTCGACGCGGAGTACTGCAAGGTCCTCGAGTTGCGTCCGGGAGGGAACGAACTCCTATTATGCCACGGAGTCGGTTGGGAGGAGGGGCTCGTCGGCACCGCGACGGTACCGACGGGGACCGGATCGCAGGCCGGGTATACGCTTCGGACCGACAAACCGGTCGTCGTGGATGACCTCGCTTCCGAGAAACGGTTTTCCGGTCCCGACTTGCTCGTCGATCACGACGTTGTCAGCGGGATGAGCGTCGTCATCGGTTCGTCCGACGACCCGTGGGGAGTGCTGGGGGTGCATACGACGGAGCGACGATCGTTCACCGAACACGATAGTAACTTCATTCGAAACGTCTCTAACGTTCTCGCATCGACTATTGACAACAGAGAGACCGAACGACGGCTCGAAGCGGAAAAGCAGCTCAGAGAGCAACTCGTCGAGACGAGTCCGGTGGGAATCGTCGTCGTCGGTGCCGATGGAACCCTTCGATTCGCCAACGAGCGCGCGGAGGAAATCTACGATCGCAGTCGAGAAGAACTCGAGGCGTACTCCCACGACGATTCTCGCTGGGATCTCGTCGATACGGACGGGGAGGCGCTTTCGGCAGACGAAACCCCCTTCGAGCAGGTGCTGGCCACAGGAGAGTCGATCTTCGACGTGGAACTCGGTTTGCGCCAACCCGACGGGCAACGCGTCTGGATATCCGTCAACGGTTCGCCGTTGCGAATCGACGACGACAGAAGCGCCATCTTCGCTTTTACCGACATCACCGAACAAAAACGTCTCGAGGCCGAGTTCACGGAAATCCTGGGCCGGGTTTCGGACGCGTTCTACGCCCTCGACGACGAGTTTCGATTCACCCACGTCAACGAACGCGCGGAAGAGCTCCTCCAGCACTCGGAGGAGGAACTGCTCGGCGAGAACCTCTGGGACGTGTTCCCCTCTGCGGCCGAGATAGACGAGGTCTGGGACGCCTTCCAGACGGCGCGAGACGAGCAGGTGCCGACCAGTTACGAACTCTATTACGATACGCTCGAGTTCTGGGTCGAGGCGAATATCTACCCGTCCGAAACCGGGATTTCGGTCTACTTCCGAGACATCAGCGATCGAGTTCGACGCGAACGATCGCTCAAGCGCTCGAACGAACGTCTCGAGCAGTTCGCCTACTCCGCTTCTCACGACCTCCAGGAACCGCTTCGGATGGTCTCGAGTTACCTCCAGCTGATAGAACGTCGGTACAGTGATGCGCTCGACGAAGACGGCGAGGAATTCCTCGAGTTCGCCGTCGACGGCGCGGATCGAATGCGGGCGATGATACAGAGCTTACTCGAGTATTCGAAAGTCGAAACCCGCGGCGAACCGCTCGTACCTGTCGACTTCGAGCGCGTTACTGAGGACGTTCTCGACGACCTTCACTTCCAGATCGAGGACCACGACGCCGAGATCACCGTCGAGGAGTTACCTCGAGTCGAGGGCGATCCCGAACAGTTGCGCCAACTCCTGCAGAATCTCCTGTCCAACGCGTTCCAGTACAGCGGCGACGAGCCGCCCGACGTGCATCTCTCTGCGGAACGGTCCGATTCGATGTGGACGATTTCGGTTCGGGACGAAGGAATCGGTATCGATCCCGACGAGACGAGCCGTATTTTCGAGGTGTTCGAACGTCTACACAGCCGAGAGGAACACCCGGGGACGGGAATCGGGCTCGCACTCGCCCAACGCATCGTCGAGCGCCACGGCGGCGAGATCTGGGCCGACTCCGAACCCGATGAGGGAACTACCTTCTCGTTCACGCTTCCGGCGGTCGAAGCGTCCGAACGATAGCGGTCACTCCTCGAGCAACTGCTTTAACCGATCCAGTTCGGTCAGCGCCTGCACCGGTGTGAGGTGTGCGAGATCGAGTGCGCGGAGTTCCGTGACGAGGTCGGACGGAACGTCGTCCTCTGCAGGAACGTCACCCTTCACAGATTCGAGACCCGATTCCCGCGAGAAGCTAGCGTCGGTCGCGTGTTCACCGCCGTCCGTCGTTGCTGGTGAGGCCCCAGTCGAAGAGTCGGGCGTGAGTGCATCCGCTTGAGAGCCGCCTTCGAGACTATCGGATTCCGCCTCGAGGACGAGTTCCCGCGAGCGCGCGACCACGTCCTCGGGGACGCCCGCGGCAGTCGCGACCTCGACGCCGTAGGAGCCGTCGGCCGCGCCGGGGGCGATATCGTGGTGGAAAACGACCTCGCCGTCTTCCTGCGTCGTTTCGAAGTGGAGCGTGAACGCGGCCTCGAGGTCGCGCGTCAGTTCGGTCAGCGGATGGTGGTGGGTCGCAAAGAGCGTCGTCGCACCGACCTCGTCGTGGAGGTGCTCGGTGATCGCCTGCGCGATGGCGAGCCCGTCGGCCGTGGAGGTGCCGCGCCCGACTTCGTCGAGCAGGACCAGCGAGCGCTCGTCGGCTTCCTCGAGGATCGTCGCGAGCTCGTCCATCTCGACCATGAACGTCGAGCGCCCGCCGGCGATGTCGTCGCTCGCGCCGACGCGGGTAAAAATCCGCTCGAGCGGCGTGAGCCGAACGGACTTCGCGGGAACGAAGCTCCCGACCTGGGCGAGGAGCGCAATCTGGGCGACCTGTCGCATGTACGTCGATTTCCCGGACATGTTCGGACCCGTGATGATCCCCAATCGGCGGTCGCTCGAGAATTGGGCCCCGTTGGGGACGAACGACTCCTGGGTGCGCTCGACGACGGGGTGACGGCCGCCGTCGATCTCGAGCACCTGCTCCTCGCCTCGCTCGAGCACCTCGGGCCGGCAGTAATCGTACTGAGCCGCGACGGTCGCGAGCGAGACGAGCGCGTCGAGGGTCGCGACGGCCTCTGCGAGCCCCTGGACGCGTTCGACTTCGTCGGCGATCTCTCGCCGAATCTCGCAGAACAGTTCGTACTCGCGCTCGTCGGCGCGTTCTTCGGCACCGACGATCTCGTCCTCTCGTTGCTTCAGCTCCGGCGTGACGAACCGTTCGGAGTTCTTCAGCGTCTGTCTGCGCTGGTAGTTCTCTGGTACCGCCTCGAGGTTCGGGTTCGTGACCTCGATATAGTAGCCGTGGACTGAGTTGTAGCCGACCGAAAGGGAGTCGATCCCGGTTCGGTCGCGTTCGCTTTCCTCGAGGTCGTCGATCCACTGCTTGCCGTCTCGAGCGGTCGCGCGGAGTCGGTCAAGATCGTCGTCGTAGCCCTCCGCGATGACGCCGCCCTCGGTGATCTCGATCGGCGGATCGGAAACGATCCCGGTCTCGACTCGTTCCCGGACGTCCGCGAGCGGGTCGAGGTTCTCCTGGAGCGTCTCCAGTCGATCGCAGTCCGCTTCGGCGGCCTCGAGCTGGTCGCGGATTTCGGGAATTACCGCGAGAGTATCCCGAAGCGAGCGGAGATCCCGGGCGTTCGCCCGTTCTCGGGAGATCCGTCCGATGAGCCGCTCGAGGTCGTAGACGTCCCGAAGCAGCTCCTGTAGTTCTTCTCTGGTCTGGACGGCTCCAGTCAGCTCCTCGACCGCGTCGAGTCGGGCGTCTATTTGGGCGGGCTCGAGCAGTGGCCGGCGAAGCCAATCGCGAAGCTTCCGGCCGCCGAGCGCGCTCGAGGTTTCGTCGAGGACGCCGAACAGCGTGGCTTCCTCTCTGCCGTAGACAGCTCTGGGTTCGAACAGCTCGAGGCTTCGCAGCGCGACGGCGTCGAGCAGGAGGTACTCCCGGGGATCGTACCGTGTGAGGTGGGTGAGGTACTCGAGGCGGGTCGTCTGGGTGCCGGTTTCGATCATCCCGGCGGAGTCGATCTCGTCGGAATCCTCCTTGTCAACGCCCTTCTCGCTGCTGTCCTGCTCGTCGACGCCGCCTCGAGCGTACTCCGCGTAGGAGAGTAAGGCTCCGCAAGCCCGGACTTCCGCATCTCCCGCGAGCAACGAGTCGGGATCGCCGAAGTACTCGGCGAGCATCTCGGCGGCGCGTTGGCGCTCGAACACCGATTCGTCGAAGGGAGTGACCATGCACCCCTCCGGAGTGAGCGCGTCGTCGACCGCAGGCCCGACGATGGCTTCGGCGGGCTCGAACCGACTCACCTCGTCCGATATCGCGTCGCTCGAGGTCGAGCTCGTGGCGAGGAAGTCGCCGGTCGACACGTCGAGGAAGGCGAGTCCGACGGTCTCTTCGTCTCGAGCGAGCGCGGCGACGAAGTTGTTGTCGTCGCTTGCGAGCAGTTCGTCCTCGGTGAGCGTTCCGGGCGTGATAACGCGCGTGACGGCGCGTTCGACCACGCCGGGTGACTCTCCGGGCTCTTCGACTTGATCTGCAACGGCGACGCGGTAGCCAGCCTCGAGCAGTTCGTCGATGTAGGAGGCCGCGTTGTCGACCGGAACGCCGGTCATCGGGTACTCTCCCGTCGAGTCTTCGCGGCTCGTAAGCGTCAACTCGAGGAGCCGGGCGGTTCGCTCGGCGGCACCGCAAAACGTTTCGTAGAAGTCGCCGACCTGAAAGAGAACGATCGCGTCGTCGTAGCGCGCACAGAGGTCGTGATACTGGCCCATCATGGGCGTCAACTCCTCGCGCCGTTCGGCCATTTTCGGTGGCGGGCCACAGGCCGAGTCCATACCCAATACCGACCGCCGGACGCTGAAATAGCTTGCTGGATTCGATCGCACAGCATCTGCGTTATATCGGCCGACAGCTGGAGAATCGAGGACGACTACGAGCCGTCAGCGGACGATTCTTTTGTCGCGAACACGTAATAGAAAAACGCGACGACGCCGCCCCACCACAGCCCCCTCGAGAGGAAGTAGGACATCGTTCCGTCGGTTCCGGGCGGTGCTCCGAGGGTAACTCCGACCGCCGGAACGAGAACGAGCATCCCGGCCAGAATCGCGAGGGCCTTGAGCAGAGGAACTGCCTGCGGAGCCCACGTTCGGGCGTTCATTGCAGACGTGTTTTACAACCAACAGCAAAGGTTTTGTGAAGAACGGTCATCCACCGACAGCGGACTCGCGACGAAAACGCACTCGCCGGGTCGCGGTTCGGTAGCTCCTGTCGACAACCCTGTTATCGCGAACCAAAATCGTTGAGCGACGACTGTCCCGTCGGCAGGCCGTCGGATTCCGACGAAGACTCGAGGGTCTCGTCCGATCCGTCCGGTTCATCCTCCGCTTGCCACTCATCAGTAATCGTCGTCGGCTCGCTTGAGTGCTCGAGTCCAGATTCGTCCTCAGCCGAGTTATCGTTCCTCGATTCCGCCGATTCGCTATCTGCTTCCATCGAATCGTCAGCCGGCTCCGTCGTCCCACCGCCCCCCACGCCATCCCACCCGTCCAGACTCGCCTGGTCGGCACCCGTGAACTCGAGGTTCGCGACGCGAACCCCGAGCTTTCGAACCGGCTCGGTCTCGAACTCGGTGAACAGGTCCCGAGCGATCCGGTCGACGAGTTCCGGGTCGTCGACCGGTCCGGAAAGCGACCGCTCGCGCGTGTTCACGTCGAACGGCGGGAGAACCGCTTTTACCCCGACGGTTCGGTAGAGCGCACCCTCTCGAGTCGCCCGGTCCGCGACCGCGGCGGCGAGCGTCTCGATCAGTTCGTACTTCGGTCCCGGCTCCTCGACGGCCTCCGCGAACGCCGATTCCCGTGAGAAGCTCTTTGGCTCCCCTCGAGGTTCGACGCGCCTATCGTCTTCGCCCCGAGCGCGCTCGTAGAGTTCCCGACCACGCTCGCCGAAACGCTCCTCGAGCGGCTTCGGATCGGCGGCCGCAACATCGCCAGCGGACTCGAGGCCCATGCTTCGAAGCTCGCGAGCCGTCACGGGGCCGACGCCGTGGAGCAACTCGACCTCGAGCGGGGCTAGGAACGACTCAATCTCGCCGGGTCGAACGACAGTCAACCCGTCGGGCTTATCGAAATCGCTGGCGATTTTGGCGGCGCTCATCGTCGGCGCGACGCCGATGCTGACGGTGACGCCGACCTCGCGTTCGATGCGTCCCTTGACGTGGCGGGCGAAGCCGTCCGCGACCTCCCAGGCGGTTCTGTCGGTCACGTCGAGGTAGGCCTCGTCGATGCTGACCTCTCGAACGACCTCGGCGGAGTCGTGGAGGATCTCCCGCACCTCCGAGGCGACCGACTCGTAGTAGTCCATGTCGACCTGGCGATAGTGACCGGTTTCGTCCGGCTCGAGATCCCCCTCTGAATCCGCGTTCTCGTCCGACTTCGCGTTCTCGTCCGGTTCCGCATCCGAATTGTCCTCGAGTAGAGCCCGCCGCGGAAGCTTCTCGAGTGCGGTCGAGATCGCCTGCGCGCTTTCGACGCCGAACTCGCGAGCTTCGTAGCTCGCGGTCGCGACGGCACCGATGGTTTCGCCGGCTTCGTAGCCCATGCCGACGACGACGGGTTCGCCCTCGAGTTCGGGCTCTTTGAGTCGCTCGCAGGACGCGTAAAAACAGTCCGCGTCGACGTGAAGGACGATCCGATCCTCTTCGTCGACGGCTTCGACCCCCGGCAGCCGTGGCCCGTCGTTCATCCGTTACCAATCGGTTCGTCTGTGCGGTTGTGAACGTTCCGACCGGTCGCCAGTCAACGGGCGAACGCTCTTAGCTCCGAACGTCTTCGATCTTGTCTTTGGCTTTCTCGAGCGTCGATTCGAACGTTTCCTCTATTTCTTCGACGGATCGTTCGACGTAGTGAACCCGTCCGTGAGGAACCCGGCGCACCATGTCGTTGCCGTCCTCGTCGGTTCCGTAGGCGAACAGCCAGTGGTCCTGAAAGTAGGCGATGCGGTCGTTGTCGACGGTGACGGATTCTCGACCGTCTTCGGGTGTCTCGTAGACGATCGTCGCCGTTCCAACTTCCGTGGAACTGTGTTGATCCGGCATGGGTTGTGGTACGGCGATCGGTCACGTAGTCGCCCGCCCAGCGACTGCAGCGTGTGGAGATACGTCCGTTGTCGGATCAAGAATTAGGTACTGAAGCTGGATTGATCCATCAACAGTCTACGGGTTCGACCCACTCCGTCGCGGGCTCCCCGTCGGGGATGCCGAGGAAGATCACCCACGCCCGCGCCTCCTCATCGTCGCTCACGTTATCCGCGATGTGAACTTCTCCGGGATCGAAGAATCCCTCACCTGCCGTGTACGTACGGGTGATGCAATCTCGTTCCCAGCTGATTTCGAGTTCCCCCTCAATGATATTGACGAGCGCCGATCCAGGGTGTCGGTGCCAGCCTGACGTTCCGCCAGGCGTCCAAGTCACGTCGGCGACCACGAGCGTCGATGTATCATTCAGTGTGTGGTGTGATGCCATGGTCCCGCCGTCGTCCCCATCAAACATGAGCGCAAACGTTGTACCCACCTCGTCAGGGAAGGTAGCGTGCTCTCCGACGACCTCGACCTCGAACCCGTCGGGTTCGTCAACCTCGGGATCGACCTCGTCATGATCGTCATTTACATCGTTGTTCTCGTCATCGTGAGCGGTGACAGCCCCGGACAGGCCGACCACACCGAGGTTGGCAGCGCTGGCTTGCAATGCTGTTCTCCGCGATATCCCGTCGATCAATCTGGTTCCGTTAGTCATGGTCTCTCGTTAGTGTTTGCGGGCGTTGAGCGAGATGCTCTTGACGCCGTATTTCTGGCAGGCGTTCGCCGCCTGATCCGAGACGAACTCGTACTGTGGATTCTCCTGGAATTCCAGTACCTCAAAGCCGGCAGTTTCAATCAATCCCGTGTAGTCATCGGCCTGCTCGGCCCCCCCGATACACGCCGCCCAGAGATCCGCATCGGTCTTGATACTCTCTGGCAGCTGTCGTTCGCTGATGATGTCGGATAAGGCCAACCGTCCACCCGACTTGAGTACCCGATGTGCTTCTTCGAAGACACGCCTCTTCTCCGCAGAGAGGTTGATCACGCCGTTCGAAATCACTGCGTCGAACGACGCGTCCTCGAACGGGAGGTCCTCGATGTATCCCTCGCGGAAGGTAACGTTGTGGAAGCCGTTGTCCGCAGCGAGGTCGTTCGCTTTTTGAACCTGCTCGGGAGTCATGTCCACGCCCGTGACTGACCCGGTCTCGGTGACGTTCATCGCGGCGTAGAAGGCATCCATCCCCGATCCGCTACCGAGGTCGAGAACCTTCTCGCGCGGTTCGAGAGCCGCCATGTCGAAGTAGTAGCCGACGCCTGCGAACGAATCGATCGCCTCGCCGGGAACGTAGGTAAGGATGTCCGGATCGTAGCCGAGCCGCTCGGTGAGGGTACGGCCCGTCTCGAAGTGGAACTCGGCGTCAGTGGACACCGCGACATCCTGGTACATCAACTTGACCTCGCGTTCGAGTTTCTCCGTGTCGAGTGAATCACTCATTGTTGCTCACCGTTAGTCGTCGCCCGCCACCTCCACGGGCGTGTTGACGGTCATATCAACATCTTGATCGAGCGAGACGAGCGTATAGACAGGCGCTCGGCGCGCCCACTCGTCGATCAGATCCTCGTCGAGGCCCTCACCATCGATTTCGACCTCGACAGTCAGATTCTCGAAGACCGAGTCGGACTCTTTGAGTTCTTCGAGACTAAAGAGGACCGCTGGATCGAAGTCGGTCCGGACGCGCGTCCGGAGGTGGTCGATGTCCACGCCGTTGGCGGCGGCGTTGATGGTGATGCCGACGTTGATACAGGCGGCCAACGCCGACAGCGCGACTTCGATCGGTTCCATCCGATCGCTCGCGCCGACCCATCCACCAGCGTCGAGGACTTCTTTCCACCCGCCGTAGGGAAGGGTGTACTCGCGCGTTTCACGCGCGATCGTCTCGCCGCCGAGCTCGTAGCTGTCGATCTTCGCCAGGCTGTGTGCGGCCGTTCCCTCGTAGGTTGCGGACGCTCGGAGGCCGAGCTGGACCTCGTCGGGATGGCTGGCTGCGTGTTCGGCAAACCCCTCGAGTGTTTCGAGATCGATGCCGTGTGCGATCTGCGGATCGTTAGTCATGGTATGTTGCCTCCTCGCAAGAGACGCTACGAAGCCGAAGATAAAGTAGCTATTTTGTGATATTTCGGCAGTTCCTCGCGTTCCTGCAGACCCTGAAAACGGCTCACCAACTGCAATTTGGAGCTGATCGTTACCGAACCGCTTCTCGTTCCATACTTCACGTCACGATCAGGTCAAAAGTCGGACTTGTAGCGTCATTCGACGAACTGCTGGGGTTCAATCGGCCGAGCATCGGATCGGTAGCGTTCGTAGACCGACAGCGCCCACTCGCGTACCGCCGGTACGTCGGTATCGATTACTGCCTGAACCGCCCCACTATCCTGCTCGTAGCAGCTAATGGTGACGCACTCGTCAAGCAGACCGATTCCATATGACGGTAATTCGTCGTGTTCGAGTACCGTGAAATTGTCTTGTTGCAACAACTCGGAACTGCGCTCCGGATACGTCGAAAGAAAGTACATATGGCAGTTCGGTCGGTCAATCACCGTTACGTCTACGTCGTCATCGATCTGTTGACAGAGAACGTCAAAACAGGGGTCCATCAAAGCAACTTCTGGCCGGAGATATCGTAACGAGGTCGTCTTTTTGAAAAGCGACTCGAATCGCTTCACCGGATCGTATGGGACATCGGGGTCGGCAACAGTTACAGTCAGCTCTGACCAGATCTCGATCGGGAACTCGCTGACCTCGTCTGGGAGCCAGTGCCAGACGTCACGCAACTTTCGCTCGGTTTCGACCCGGTTGAGCAGGTCTTCCGTTCCGGATGCGATCGCCTCTCCTAGCCGGGTTGCTACGTACTGGTAGCCGTCTTTGCGGATCCAGAGCCGTTCTTCGAATTCGTTCAACGTCCGCCGTATCGTGGACGAGGAAACACCAGTCACCTCGCAGAGTTCGGAGCGACTCCGTGGACGCTCTGTGAGCGCAACGAGTGCCGGGATTCGGTGTTCTGACCGCGCGAGATACGCGACGTCACCGATCGGCGAGTCTGGAGTATAGTGACCCATGCTATCAAGGCTCATGTTTTGGGTACGCAAAGGAGCACGAAAACTATTGGGGGCTCTTACACGACGATAATACGATTGGTAGAAACAGTCCATGAACTGGCGTAGGCGACGGTTTCAGAGTTTTTCGACTGTCATAAATTGCCTGTCCCAACCGACGCTCGCCAGCGTGTTGTAGCGAGCTAAAATGAACATTCGACTGCACGGATCGATTGAACAGTACCTCCGGAAGGCTGAATTTCTCGCTTCAGTGGTTGCGCGAACGTCAGCGACTGCCAGATCGTCATTGGTTAACTACTTGCAATTATTTGTTGAATTCTCACATCCGACCCTCAACGAGACTAATTCGCTTTGAAGAGGATTGTGACGGGGTCGAGGAGCATACCAATGACACAAGACTGGAACCTCAAAGGCGACTTCATCGAGGCGTGCAACTGTTCGGTCCCGTGCCAGTGTCTGTGGTACGAACCAGCAGACGACGACAAATGTACGTTTGCCGGATTCTGGAATATCCAGGAAGGGGCGTACGAGGATGTGTCCCTAGACGGGCTCGGAGCAGGGATGCTCGTTTGGGAGGACGGCATCCTTCTCGACGGCGGGTGGCACGTCGTCCTCGTGATCGACGAGGCTGCTGATGAAGCGCAAGCGGAGGCACTCGAAACCATCTTCTCTGGCCAGGCAGGCGGGTTGTTTGAAGCCGCCGCGCCGCTGATCGACACTGTCGAAGATAGTGTTGTGGTGCCGATATCCTACTCAACGGGGGACGGCCACCTCTCGTTCAGTGCGGGCGATATCGTCTCGATCGAGACCGACAAAAGCGTCGGCTTCGGCGATAGCCAGGGGTCAGCATACCCCCACCCGTTCATTCCGCCGGACGAAACAGCGAATATCGGCAAGACGACCGAAGCGACCGTTGCCTTCAATGACGACTTCTCGTGGGACGTCGGCGGCAATAACTCGTACTTCGGTGAGTTCGAAATGGCGAATACCTGAGTTCTCCACATATTTCTTTCCCGGTATGACCACACGAAAGACCGAACAGCAAATCCTCACCGTCCGCCAGCTTCCGCTCATCGCCATCGTCATGTACGTGCTCGTACTCGGTGCATGGATTGCAATCCTCTGGCGATGGGTCCCAATGCCGGGAGGCGAGATGGATATGCAGATGTCTGACCCGGGCGTCCCCGAAGCGATGGCGATTGGACAGGGTCCCATCGGCGTCGTGCTCTATCTGCTCATGTGGGGGACGATGATGGTCGCCATGATGTATCCCTCAACGGTGCCGTTGTTCCGGCTGTATAACGGGACACTGCAGGATCTCTCCAGACCCGCAAAAGCCGCAAGGCTGAGTGCGTTGCTCGGGGTGTATACACTCGTCTGGACGCTCACCGGCCTCATTCCACTGGCAGTCAACGCGCTGGTCCCACTCGTATCGCTAGTAAGCAATCACGGGCCGCTCCTCATCGGAGGCGTACTCCTACTGCTCGGGGGATACCAACTATCGCCGTACAAATACCAGTGCCTCGATAAATGTCGATCACCGTTCGGGTTTCTGATGACCTACCATCGGCCCGGGATTCGCGGTGCCGCGAGTATGGGTTTGCGCTTTAGCCTCTTCTGTGTGGGGTGCTGTTGGGCATTGTTCGCGTTCATGGTCGTTGCCGGCTCGATGAACATCCTCTGGATGGCGATCATCGCGCTCGTTCTCTCGCTCGAACGAACGGTTTCGTGGGGCCCACAATTGGCTAAAGCAGTCGGCATCGTCGCTGGGATTTCCGGGGTCCTTCTCATCGCGGTCATGATGGTGTAATGTACCGAGGATGATGAGAGTATGCGCGCTATACGTAACGCGCTGTAAGGGAAATCCCTAACAGTACGAGTGAAGACTATCCTGACATATCTGCAAAATAGGGGTTCAGTTCGATGAAACCGAACGATACAATTTCGTAGGAACGTTCAGACGAGTCTCGAGCCGAATCTATCCCTTAATGTTACACACCGGGAACGTCCGCGCGACCTTATCCCCGATTCCAAGTTCGTCGGAGACTTTGACGACCTCGTCGACGTCCTTGTAGACGCCCGGCGCTTCCTCGGCGATGGTTGCCCCGGACTGGGCTTTCACGTAGATCTGCTCCTGGTCCTCGAGTTCCTGTTGGACGTCGCCGCCCCAGTAGTCGTTTTTCGCCTGCGTTCGGCTCATCAATCGGCCCGCGCCGTGGGCGGTCGACCCGAACGTGAGGTCCATCGAAGCCTCGCCGCCGCGGAGGACGTAGCTTCCAGCACCCATACTCCCGGGGATGATCACGGGCTGGCCGACGTCGCGGTAGGCCGCGGGCACTTCGGGGTGCCCCTTCGGGAACGCTCGAGTCGCACCCTTGCGGTGGACGTAGAGTTCCCGCTCCTCGCGCTCTTCGCTCCCGTCGGCTCGCACGGGTCGGCCCTGCTGATCGACCCCGACCGTGTGGGTCTCCTTCTTCGCGATGTTGTGAGCGACGTCGTAGAGCAGGTCCATCTCCATTTCCTCCCAGGATCGCTCGAAGACGCGCTCGAAGACCTTCCGTGTGCGGTGCATGATCAGCTGGCGGTTGACCCATGCGAAGTTGATCGCGGCGTTCATCGCCCCGTAGTAATCCTCGGCGAGTTGGGATCCAGCGGGTGCCGCCGCCAGCTCCTTGTCGGGCAACTGCTCGAGCATTCCCTGGTGTTGTTGTTCGATTTTTCGCAGGTAGTCGTTGCACGTCTGGTGGCCGAGCCCGCGAGAGCCACAATGGATCAGCACGACGATCTGGTCCTCCTCGAGTCCGAACGCCTCCCCGACCTCGTCGTCGAAGACGTCGGTCACGCGCTGGACCTCGAGGAAGTGATTCCCCGACCCGAGCGAGCCGATCTGGTTCTTCCCGCGGTCTTTGGCCTTCTGGGAGACCTTCGAGGGATCCGCTCCTTCCCGCATCCCCTCGTCCTCGCAGTGGAGGAGGTCGTCCTCGACGGCGTGGCCGTTCTCGAGCGCCCAGTCGACGCCGCGGGCGAGGATCTCCTCGACGTCGTCGATTCCCGACTCGACGATACCGCCGCCGCCGAGACCCGACGGAATGTTGGCAAAGAGCGAGTCGACGAGCTCCTCTTCCCGACCCGTAACCTCGTCGTAGGTCAGGTTCGTCCGCATCATCCTGACGCCGCAATTGATATCGTAGCCGACCGCTCCCGGCGAAATACAGCCGTCCTCGGCGTCGAGTGCGCCGACACCACCGACGGGGAAGCCGTAGCCCTGGTGGCCGTCGGGCATGCAGATCGCGTAGTCGGTCATCCCCGGCAGGTGCGTCGCGTTCTGTAACTGCTCTAAGGTCTTATCCTCGCTGATCTCCTCGAGGAGCGCCTCGCTTGCGAGGACGCGAGCGGGCGTCCCCATCTCTCCCTCCTGTTTCACTTCCCAGACGTACTCCCGAATCTGCTCGAGCGTGACGCCGTTTGCGTCGAACGTAGTCATACCTCAAAATCGGACGCCGACGGTGAAAGATGTTCGTCTCTTCGGCCGCCGAGTAGCACATTCCGATCGGTTCGCAATTTCAGATGCGACGCGTTACTGCGTCGCCACCGGAGCCGCCTCCTCGAGTTCCTCTTCGACCCGTTCGGTCCGGTTATCGAGTCCGTACGGCCCGCTACCGGTGATAAGCAGGACCGAAGCCATTCCGAATAGGGCGACGTGTGCGAGAACCGGATCGTCCGGCAGTGCAAACAACGTGAGCGTAAACATCGCGATCGCGGTCGCCGCACTGGCTCTGGTGAACAGTCCGATGATGAGCGCGGTTCCGAGCGCGATCTCGGCGAGTCCGGCACCCATCACCCAGAGCTCGGGAGCGACTGGGACGACCGCCGTGAGATCGTACTGGTCGACGACCTCGAGCGCCAGACCGGGTTGGAGGATCTTCTGTGTCGCGCCGAGATAGATGAACGTCGTCCCGAGGCCGAACCGAACGACCGTCGGAAGATACTGTCTGTAGGGATCTATCCGGTCTTGGAACGATCGGGCGTGATCATAAATGGGGTCGAACCTACCGTAGATCGTCCCCGGAGTGCCGGCGACTCGCTGGAGAACGTGATCCGCGCTCGGTTTTCCGCTCCCGATCAACGCGATGGCGAGCAACCCGCCGACGAACTCGAGTTGGAGGAGAAGCGTCGGCCAGATCACCGTTCCGACGAGATAGACCGCAAGCGTCGCGAGCGCAACGACTCGAGTCGCGAACCCGAACAACAGCAAGAATCCAAGTCCGACCTGGAGGATACGCAGTTCGACCTCGAGCGCGGGGCTGATGAAGTAGCCGCCGAAACCGGCACCGATCAGCGGGATGCCAAAGGAGATCCGCAACAGCCACGGAACGTACTCGACGTACTCGTCCATCGCGTGACTGAACGCGGCGATATCCCGTTGAAACGGCTGGAACCAGAGATAGCAGAATACGACACCGAGAACGACGAGTCCGCCAGCCAGCAACGGACCGACGACCATCGGGTCGGTGAGCGAATCGGCGAGAAATTCGTCGACCGGGACGTTCTGCTCGCCGTCGACGACGTACTCCTCGTGAGCGCTGACCGAACTGACCGCCGCGACGAACCAACAGGCGGCGATCGCGAACCAGACTCCGATCCGGCTCGGTCGAACATCGGATCTTCGAAACATAGCTAATGATACGCGGACGGCGGTAAAAACGACGTGGCTACGGCTCGCTTTTCGCGGCCGTTCAATCCAACAACGAGGAGCCAAAGCCGCAGACGGTCTGCTGTAACTGTTTACCGTCGCGTTCGCAGGCGAGTCGCGGGCGCGACGGTAATGACTCTACAGTAGTCCGTGTCAGACGTCGAATACGACGTACGCTTCCCAGCCGTCCTCGGTCTCCTCGAGTCGCATCTCCGAGTAGGTGACCGCTTTGATCTCTCGAGCGGTGATTTCAGACAACGGAACGCCTCGCGCCGTTGCCTCGATCGAATACGTCGGGTCGACCGGCAAATTGCCGTCAGCTTCGGGCTCGGGGGAGTCAGCGGTTTCGATGCGGTCGACCTGGTTATCGACGGGAAGCTCGAGACGAACGTCGCGAAGGTAAATCAGCTCGTCGACGTAATCGAACAACAGCGCCTCGAGATTCTCCGCGCTCACCGTAAGCGAGAACCGGTCTCCGCCAGTTTGGGGGATGTCTTCGGTCGAGGCGGCGGCGAGTCCGTCCGCGACTGCTCCGAAGACCGACTCGAGACTGTCCCCGGTTGCCGCAACTGCGATATCAGCAGTGTGTTCTCGGAGTTCGAAACCCATCGGTTCCCGGTTTATTGGCGAGGACCGTATGGCCGTCGGTTCGACGGCACGTTTGACTTACCGTGTCCGGTAGTCCGAGCCCGTTAACAGTTCGAAAATCGTCTCCTTTACCGAAGCTATCAAAAAAGCGTACAACCCTCCACGAGTTCGCATGCCGGTGGAATTATATTGACGAGACTGTTAGAAGACGGTAGTGAGCGTCAACATCGACAGTCGCGTCGTCACCTCGGGAAGTGACGATTTTGTCGACGAAGCCTGGCAACTCAAAGAGGAGATCAACGACCGCGTTGGTGTCCTCAAACAGCGACATAGTTTCTTCACCGACGCTTATCGCCGCTCGACGGTCCACATCTATCTGCAAGACGACGAACTGATCGGCTTTGCGGCCGTTCGACGCGACGGCTACATCCTCTTTCTGGCCGTCTCGCCCGAGTGTCAGGGCGAGGGGATCGGCAAGCGACTCGTCGCGCGGGTCGCAGAGGAGTACGACACGATCACCTGTCACGCCCGGACGACCAACGAAGACGCACTCCGGTTCTACGAACATCTCGGCTTCGAGATCAACCGCCGAATCGACAACTACTACGAGGACGGCGGCGACGCCTACTACCTCAAACTCGGCTCGAGCAGCGGTATTACGGACAAGATTTCCGAGTTGATGCGCCGGTAACGCCGAGAGTTTCCCACTCGTTTCTCCCGCCCTCACTACTGGACCGAAATCCGCTTGCGCTCTTCGGAGAGAGATTTCGCCACTATCTCGATTCTGCCTGCACATATTTCGTTATTATATCACTCGAGATGAGTCCCTCCGTTCGTTGTCTTTCGAGCGTTCGGGACTTTCGGGAAGATTATAGTCTCCCGTCTCAGATACCGTGGACGAATGGAGGAGCGAACGAGAGCGTATCTTCGAGGCCGATTTCGTGATCACTACCGTCGAACGGAGATTACGCTCCCGCCCGAAGCGAACGAACGCGAGTGGGGGTTTATCCCGTGGACCGAGGGGCCGGGAACGACGATGGTCAGACACCGATCCCTGCTCGAGTTGGGGGATATCGAGGAGTTTCTCGTCCGCAAACGTCCGCAGCACGTCTACTTTTCTGCGGGACGCTACCGCGATCCGGGCGCGGGCTCGATGACTGAAAAGGAGTGGCGATCGTCGGATCTGGTCTTCGACCTCGACGCCGACCACCTGCCGAGGGTCACCCTCGGCGAGGATTCCTACGCGGAGATGCTCGGCAAGTGTAAGGACGCCCTGCTTCGCCTGCTCGAGTTTCTCGAGGACGATTTCGCCTTCGAGAACATCGAGATCGTTTTCTCCGGCGGGCGGGGGTATCACGTCCACGTTCGCGACGAAACCGTCAAACACCTCGAACGGGAACACCGCCGAGAGATCGTCGACTACGTTCGCGGCATCGGGCTCGATTTCGAGGAGCTGATCGAAACGGAGACGGTCGCCGGACTCGGTCGAAAGACGCCGACCGAACGTCGTAATCTACGAGTTGACGGCGGCTGGGGGGCTCGCATCCACGAGCACTTCATGGCCTTCATCGAGGACTTGCTCGAGATGGACGACAAGGACGCCCTCGAGCGATTGCAGGAGTTCGACGGTATCGGCGAGGGAAAAGCCGAGGCGACCCTTTCGGCCGCTCGAAACAACCGCGAGGGCCTCGAGGCTGGCAACGTGACGGTACACACGGCCATCGCGCAGTTGGCCGAACGGTTCGCGTCGACTGCGGTCGAGCGGGATAACGCCCCGATCGACGAACCGGTGACGACCGACACGAATCGACTCATCCGGCTCCCGGGAAGTCTCCACGGCGGGAGCGCGCTGACGACACAACGAATCGCTCCCGAGGATCTCGAGGCGTTCGATCCGCTCGTGGACGCGGTTCCGGAAACGTTCACCGGCCACGAGGTCGCGATCGACGTCGACCGCGGCGGAACGGTCGAACTCGGGGGCGATATCTTTACAGTCCAGGAGGGTGACCAGTCACTACCGGAGTACGTCGCCATGTTTCTCATGGCACGTGGCCGCGCCGAAAAGGAAAAAGAATGAATCTCGACGAACTACGCTCGGTCCAGAGCAAGGAGCGCCAGAAGGATAGCCTCCAGAATTTGCGCCCCTCGTTCTACCAGGAAGTTGGCGAGTACATCGCGGACCTCGAGGACGAGCGCGATCGCGCGGCGGAGACCGCTGACGATCCGTTTGCCTCGCCGGAAGTGAGCCAACTCACCGACGAGATCGAGACCGCCAAAGACGTCGTCGAGGCGATATACGAGCGCCGAATGGGAAAACTCGTCAAGCAGGCGAGTCTCTCCGCCGCCGGCATGGCCGGAAACGACGAGGGCCTCACGGCCGAGGAAGTCGATCTCTTCGACGACCTCGTCGATCGCATCCAGTCGAACAAAAATCGGGTGCTCGACGTGCTCGAAGGCGTCGACGCTGAGACGGGGACGGTCGAGGATCGCGACCAGGCGACGACGGCCGATCGACCGTCTTCACCGACGGATCAGGATCGATCCGCTCGCGAACCCGCGGATCAAGCGCCGTCCGAAACGCCGCCGGAGAGCATCGACCCGGACCAGTCGGTTCCCGACACGGACGAGCCGACTACGACCGGAGACGCGACGCCCGGGGCCGACTCGAGCGGTGTCAGTGCCGCAGACGTGATGGGCGGCGACCCGCCGGAATCGCCGGAACAGCCGGATTCCGCGGAATCATCGACAGACTCGGAGCCGACAGTTGGTAATTCACCCGAAACACCGGCAACTGATGGCGGCGCAGGGACCGACTCGAGCGGGAGCGCCGATCCCGATGACGACACAGCGGCCGACGAGCCCTCGCTCGATCGGCTCACCGTGAAGATCACCGAAGATGTCGGTTCGATCCTCGGCGTCGACGACCGGGAGTACACGCTCGCGGCCGACGACGTCGTCACCCTCCCCGAACAGAACGCGACGCCGCTGGTCGAGCGCGAAGCGGCCGAGCAACTGGACTGAGACCGGCTCCACGAGGGAACAACCGGAAGAATACTCCACGCGATCCTCGAGCACCGGGCCGAATCACAATACATACAACTACGCTCTCCAAGACGGTTCCATGCTCGAGGTTGGCGACGACGCACCCGAATTCGAACTGCCGAACCAGCACGGAGAGACCGTTCGCCGATCGGATTTCGACGGCCAACGCCTCGTCGTCTACTTCTATCCGCGTGCGAACACCGAGGGCTGTACGACCGAAGCGTGTGGCTTCGACGATTCGCTCGATCAGTTCGCCGAGCTCGATACCGCCGTCGTCGGCATCAGCGACGATTCGGTTTCGGACCTCGAGAAATTCGCCGACGACTACGACCTCGAGTTCGACCTCCTCGCCGACGAGATGGGCGAGGTCTCGACGCTGTACGAATCCTACGGCGAAAAACGGATGTTCGGCAACACGTTCGACGGCGTCTTCCGGAATACGTACGTCGTCGGCCCGGACGGAACCATCGAGGCGGTCTACGAGGGTGTCTCGCCGGAGGACCACGCCGAAGCGGTGCTGGCTTCGCTCGAGGAGGGCCCGAACGAGGTCTGCTCGAGTACTATCTAGGATCCTCTTCTCTGCTCGGATGAATACTGGTCGAGCGCGATAGCAAATAGAGTTATCAGTAAACTCAACCACATCAGGACCACCCAACTCCCCTCAGCAGCCGGCGCCATCTCGTTGATGATGGCCTCTATTCCTGCAATTATCGTTAGTTGAAGGCCAAGGATTCCGATCAATACTGCTCTCATTCTGCGTTGGTGTTTATAACAACGCGAAATACGTCTTTCTGTCGTACCATACAGTAGACCTATACGACGAGTGATCCGTTACTAATTCCTTAGTCGATGCTCCTCGAGCTACGTCACGTCCGAGAAAACCGTCGGAATCGCAAACCGAAGAGCCGTACCGCCTGTAGGCGATTTACTGGAAGGTTCGACCCAGCTGATCGCTCTCTCCGCTCGGGTCCGCCTGCTGGAACTCCTCTTCGAGATCTTCGTACTGCTCTCGAGTCTCGGGGGTCACGCTCGGCTGGACCTCCTCAAGGGCTTGCTCGAAGTGTTCCTTGCTGATGCGGACGTTTTCGATGCTGTCTGCCATCTCCTCGCGGTCGACCGAGTTGATGAACTCCCGGCTCGCGGCCATCGAGGCTTCGCGGCAGACGGCTTCGATGTCGGCACCGACGTAGCCCTCCGTTTCGGCGGCGAGCCACTCGAGGTCGACGGCGTCGGCCAGCGGCTTGTCGCGCGTGTGGACCTCGAAGATCCGTTCGCGGCCCTCCTCGTCCGGAACGGGAACGTGGACGTGTCTATCCAGTCGACCTGGACGGAGCAGGGCGCTGTCGATCAGATCGGGTCGGTTCGTCGTCGCGATGACGACCACGTCCTCGAGTTCCTCGAGGCCGTCGAGTTCGGTCAGCAGTTGGCTGACGACGCGTTCCCCGACGCCGGAGTCGGTGGTGTTCCCGCCGCGTTCGCCGGCGATGGAGTCGATTTCGTCGAAGAAGATCACGGTCGGTGCGTTCGACCGAGCCTTCTCGAAGACCTCGCGGACGCCCTTCTCGGACTCTCCGACGTACTTGTTGAGCAGTTCGGGGCCTTTGATCGAGATGAAGTTCGATTCGGCCTCGTTGGCAACCGCCTTGGCGAGCAGCGTTTTCCCGGTTCCGGGCGGGCCGAACATGAGGACCCCCTTGGCGGCCTGCATGTCCATCGCCTCGAACACGTCCGGGTAGTCGAGCGGCCACTGGATAGTTTCGCGCAGGCGTTCTTTCGTGTCTCCGAGTCCGCCGACATCGTTCCAGGTGATGTCCGGTACTTCGACGAAGACCTCCCGGAGCGCCGAGGGTTGGATCCCCTTGAGCGCCTCCTTGAAGTCCCGCTCGGTGACCTGCAGACTCTCGAGGACGTCCGCATCGATCTCGTCGGACTCGAGGTCCAGTTCGGGCCGGATCCGTCGAAGCGCGTTCATCGCGCTTTCGCGGGCGAGACTCTCGAGGTCCGCCCCGACGAAGCCGTGAGTGTTGGACGCGTAGTGTTCGACGTCGACGGAGTCCGAAAGCGGCATCCCTCGAGTGTGGACCTGCAGGATCTCCTTGCGGCCCTGTTTGTCGGGAACGCCGATTTCGATCTCCCGATCGAACCGACCGCCGCGACGGAGTGCGGGATCGATATCGTCGATACGGTTGGTCGCGGCGATGACCGTAACGCGACCGCGCTCCTCGAGGCCGTCCATCAGCGAGAGCAGTTGGGCGACGACGCGGCGTTCGACGTCGCCGCCTGCGTCCTCGCGTTTGGCGGCGATCGAGTCGAGTTCGTCGATGAAGATGATCGCCGGAGCGTTCTCCTCGGCTTCCTCGAAGACCTCGCGGAGTTGTTCTTCGGACTCGCCGTAGTACTTCGACATGATCTCCGGACCGGAGATGGTCTCGAAGTGGGCGTCGATCTCGTTGGCGACCGCCTTCGCCATCAGCGTTTTGCCGGTCCCTGGCGGGCCGTGCAAGAGAACGCCCTTCGGCGGTTCGATACCGAGTTGCTGGAACAGTTCGGGGTGGCGCATCGGCAACTCGATCATTTCTCGAACCTGGTCGAGTTCGTCGTCGAGGCCGCCGATGTCCTCGTAGGTGACATCCGGAATGCCTTCGGACGCTCCACCGGGGCCGGAGCTGATCTGCTCGGCCGGCGTCTCCGAGATTTCGATATCGGTCGAGTCGGTGATGACGACCGTTCCCGACGGCGAGGTGCTCGCGATTTTCAGCGGCACCGACTGACCGGAGCTCGCCATCGGTCCGAACGAGAGTGAAAACGGTACCGTCTGGCCCTCGGTGACGGCCTGTCCGCTCAACTTATCGCGGACGAGCGGGCCGATATCGCCCCGGATACGGAGGTTTTGCGGGAGCGCGACGGTGACGGCCGTTGCCGGCTTGACGTCGGCCTTCTCGACGGAGACGCTGTCGTCGATCCCGACGTTTGCCTCCTGTCGGAGCCGACCGTCGATTCGGACGACGTTCCGTCCCTCGTCTTCGGGATAGCCGGGCCAGACTCGGGCAACGGATTGGCCGTCACCTTTGCCCTCGATCGTGATGTAATCCCCGTTCTCGAGGCCGAGCTCGCTCATCGACACGCGATCGATCGCTGCGAGTCCGCGTCCTGCGTCTTTTTGCTTGAGGGGTTTGACGGTGAGTTTCATAGGTTGTCCTCCAGTTCGATAGTGAGCACGCCGTTTCTGATAAACGTGTGCGCATCCGTCTGCTCGACTGGTAGGTCGAACTCGTATTGGTCGTCGTCACTCACGATAATGACCGTTCCGTCGACGAGGTCGACCGACGGTTCCGCCACGCTAGTGCCGAGGTCGATCGCGATGACCGATCCGTCGTCGTACTCGTATTTGCGAGCGAGTTGATCGCTCGTGAATTGCTCAATGTTCATTGTAACTAACCCTAAGTTAGCTCTCCTAGTATTTATATCTTTCGCAGATGAACCCCAAGAGGGCGAGAGGGTAGCGAAAAAGACCTTGAACGCAGTTCCGCCTCGCCGATGAAGCGACTCTTCCGCAACTCTCGAGGGACGAGGGCGGGAAACCAACTCGGGTATTTATGCACGCTGTTATCGTCCGTCATCACATGAACACGGTCACCCACCACGGACGGGGGAC
The DNA here is from genome assembly GCF_055379965.1 of Halostagnicola alkaliphila. Taxonomy (NCBI): domain Archaea; kingdom Methanobacteriati; phylum Methanobacteriota; class Halobacteria; order Halobacteriales; family Natrialbaceae; genus Halostagnicola; species Halostagnicola alkaliphila. The sequence goes on from NZ_AP043826.1 coordinate 2,865,473, forward strand.
GGCGTACGCTACTACGGAGGCGAACGGGGCCAACAAAACGATTTGCTTCGTACACGGCAGCGGTGGTTCACAGGACGTGTGGCGCTTTCAAGAGTCGCTGTCGGATCGCTACGAAATCGTGGCACTCGATCTGAGCGGACACGGCGAGTCGGAGGACATCCAGGCGAACTCGGGCTACGCGTCACTGTCGGCGTACGCCGACGACGTGCTTGCGGTCCTCGACGAAACGGATTCGGACGTTCTCGTCGGGAACTCGCTCGGCGGGGCCGTTATCCTTCACGTTCTCCTCGAGCGGTCGTTCGAGCCCGAGGCGGCTATTCTGACCGGGACGGGTGCCCGAATGGGCGTACTCGACGACCTTCTCGACTGGCTCGAGTCGGATTTCGAGCGGGCCGTCGAGTTCCTCCACGAACCAGACAGGATCTTTCACGACCCCGATCCCGAACTGCTCGTGGCCTCTCGCGAACGAATGCTCGAGTGCGGGCAGGAAGTTACCTACCGCGATTTCCTCACCTGTCATCGGTTCGACGTTCGAGACGAACTCCACAGAGTCGAAGTCCCAACGCTTGCGATTTACGGCGAGTACGACCAACTCACACCACCGTGGTACCACGAGTATCTCGCCGACGAGATTCCCGACGGGTCGGTCGCAGCAATCGAACAGGCCGCACACCTCCCGATGCTCGAACGATCGGAGGCGTTCAACGAGACGGTAGCCGAATTCCTCGAGTCGCTATAACGCATTTTGTCACGCTCTCGAGGATTTGCGCGTTCTCCGTCGTTCAGTAAATATCTTCGAGATCGCTCTCCTCGTGACCGTGCTCGTCGGCGGGGAACTCGCGTTCCTCGACCGCAGAAACGTACTCGTCGACCGCAGACTCCATCTCCGAACGGACGTCGCCGAACTGTTTCGAGAACGAGGGCGTCCACTCGCTCAGGCCCACGGCGTCGTCGAAGACGAGCACCTGCCCGTCGCAGTGGGGACCCGCACCAATCCCGATCGTCGGGATATCGATCGCTTCAGTTATCGTTCGGGCGAGATTCGAGGGCACGTGCTCGAGGACCAGTGAGAACGCCCCCGCGTCCGCGTGAGCTTCGGCGAGCTCGAGCATTCGATCCGCGGCCTCCTGATTCGTTCCCTGACGGGGGTATCCGCCGTACTGGTTGACGTGCTGTGGGGTCAATCCGAGGTGGGCCATCACCGGAATTCCGAGCTGGACCATTTTCTCCGTGATATCGACCGTGTGCGGACCGCTCTCGAGTTTGACCGCTGATGCCCCCTCCGCTTTGAGCATCCGACCGGCGTTTTCGACGGTCGTCGCCTCGTCGACGCCGAAGGAGAGAAACGGCATGTCCGCAACGACCAGCGCGTCGTCAGTCGCTCGAGCGACGGCCCCGACGTGGCTAGCCATCTCGTCGACGGTCACGGGAACTGTCGTCTCGTATCCGAGCGTGGTATTCCCGACGCTGTCGCCGACGAGAACGACGTCGACGCCCGCTTCGTCGACGATTTCGGCCGTCGGCGCGTCGTAGGCGGTTAGCACCGTGATAGGGTCCTCGCCCGTCTGCTCTCTGAGGTCGCGTACGGTTACCATGCACACAGCTTCGTCCCCGAGCAGTAAACAGCATTGTTATTCGGATACGACCGTAACGATCCGTCTTCGCGTAGCGGCGAGGACTCGTCCCGCGGCACTTATTAGGACTGCACGGCGAGAACAACTCGTGCTCGTGCCAGAACCCGTCGAAACCAGTTCACCCGACGGCGTCGATTTCGGATGGGTGATGCAGGTTACGTTCGTCGCAACCATCGCCGTCGGAGCGCCCATCGTCGCACTCCTTTCGGTCCCCGTCGATCTTCCGAACTGGGGTGCTCGCGTAGAGTTCGCGATCCGGGTCGGTGCAGTCATCTGGATTATCACCGCCCTGTCGGTATTTACGTACGCGAAACGCCAGCAAGCGTAGCACTCGAGTCAGCAGCGCTCCCAAATCAACGTAACGCTCAACCCGGTGCTGCGCTCTGTCTGCTGCCTCTAAGTCGCCCAAGATGTACTCCCGAGAATCAGCGCTGTGAGGTCCGGTCGTCGACGTACTCGAAGTCGATCCCCGCACGTTCCGCTGCGAGTTCGTCCGTCTCTGAATCACCGACGAACAACGTCGCCGTCGGATTCACGGAGAGCATTCGAATCGTCTCGATCAGCGGCTCCGGATCGGGTTTTCTCGTCGGAATCGTATCGCGACCCACGACGGCACCGACCGCATCTGCGAGCCCGTGCTCCTCGAGTGCGATACGACAGGCGGCTTCGCAATTGAGCGAGCAGACGCCCACCGGCACGTCGCGCTCGAGAAGGTCGTCTGCGTGAGCCAGACGATCCGAGTTGTGGGCACCTTCGCGCTCGTGATCGGCGATGGTCTCCTCGATTTCGCTGGCCAGCCCGACGGAGCTCGAGGCGTCGAGCATCTCCCAGAGTTCGGCACTCGGGGGTTCGACCCCACCGTAGGCGTAGACGGCGAGCACGTCGATAGCGACGGCTTTCCAGTCGACGGCGAGATCGACCAACGTTCCGTCTAGATCGTACACAACCGCGTCGTACTCGGTCACGTTCGATGATACCGCCCGTACCTGAATAGTGACTTCGATTCTGGCAATCGGCTCCGAACGGCGACTACTCTCGAGTCGGCCAAAGTGCCGAGAGCTCCTCCCCGAAGCGCCGAGAATCGTACGACATCGGAGACAAAAATGAGTTCAGACACGGCGGTTCAGTCGTCGCCGGGAGCCGGTGCCTGCTGTTCTTTGATGTGGTCGACGATCGCTCCGGTTTCGGTTACGAACTCGTCGTAGTCCATCTCCGCACCGTGCAAGACTGTCGAGAAGTATCGGACGTCGCCGGCGACGGCGACCGCTTCGGCCATCTCGTCGTCGGTTACCTCCTCGAGTTTCGCTTCTTCCCTGTGGAAGTGGATGCAGTAGGGACACTGAATGGCCGAGGCCGCACCGAGTGCGACGAGAGCCTTTTCGCGCTGTGTGAGTTCCGTTTCTCCGAGTTGGAGATCCCGGACGACTTCCCAACTATGATCCGCCGCGGACTCGGGAAGCGCTTCGATCCAGCCTGGGACCTGCCCGAAATACTCCGTTATTTCTGTTTCTGTCTCTTTCGATACCATTTTCCTCCTCCTCGTTTCTGGATCTCGCCGCGACCGCGTTCGACGGGACTCGATTACCGAGGTGTCGTCGAGAGATCCGTATCCTTCTAGGCGATGCACGGAGATGAACCTATCTCGCTCTTCTTTCCGGGTACTCGTCGTGTTTCTAGTCGGAATTCGACCAAGCACAACGACGCAACCGGATAGACACAACGACAGTTGCTGTCTGCACACCAATAGCTGCCAGCTACGGAACCGACGATGATTCTTCGCGGAACCGGAAAGCGAACGGACTAATCCTTAGGGTTTTTGCGCGCCGACCACCAACGCGTGGTATGCAGTTCTGCGACGAGTGCGGCTCGATGATGAAAGCCGACGGCGAGCAGATGGTCTGTACGAACGACGATTGCGGGCTCTCGAGCGACCGCGATAGAGAGCGCGAATCGGAGTTCGTCAGCACGGAAGCCCAGACGGACGGCGAGGTGATCGAATCCAGCGAGGAAGCGAACTTCGAAGGGAAGCCGATCGCGACGGATATCATCTGCGACGACTGCGGAAATCAGGAGGCGTGGTACGAACTCAAACAGACCGCCTCCGCCGACGAGCCGCCGACGCGATTCTTTAAGTGCACTGAATGTGGCTATCGGTGGCGTGGCTACAACTGAGACGGACTGCTGTAACGATTTACCGGCTCGTCCTCAGGACGGGTCGCGGTTGTGCCGGAAATGAATTACAGCGGTCCGTATGAGGGGGTACCGACTGACAGTGGTCCGTACGAAGGACCGACCGGGCCCTACGCCGCTCTCGCCGCTCGCAGTCGAGAGAACGCGTCCTCGAGATCCGTCGGCATCGTCGACGCCGCCAGCGTCTGAACGTGCACCAGCGAGATGATCGCAGGCGCGAGTCGCTCTCCGGGGAGCCTCGCCGCCTCGCGACCGAGTTCGGCCGTCGGAACGCCGTGGAGCGGCGACTCGCGAATCACGGAGTCGATGTACTCTCGCTTCGTCGTTTCATCGCCCGTGAGTTGGCGGTGGATCGTTCGTTGAGATCCTTCAGACACCGACTCCTCGACCGGCCTCGAGCAGACGGAGTCACAATACCACTCGAGCGCTCGCGACGTCGCCTCGAGAATCGCTTCGTTCGAATAGTCGCCGGCCTCGTGGAACCGACGAGCCGCGGTCTCTGTTTCGGCCTCCCGTGCCTCCACGAGAGCCTCGAGTTCCGCCGGGACGTCCGACTCGAGGACTGCGTCGACAACGGCCTCGCTCGAGTCGGTCTCGTCGACGGTGTCCTCCTCGAGAAGCATGAGTGGTGCGTTGACAACGTCGTTTTCGACATCTTCGGGGAGGTCCTCGACGTCATCGAAGACCGTGTAGACGAACAGGAGGTTCCGCGAGATGGTCGCAATGCGCCCGAGTTGGATCTCGGGGTAGAGGCCGGCGGCGCCGACGACGCTTGCGACCAGGTCTCCCCAAACGGATCCGCGCTGATCGAGCCGCCTGACCGCGTCGGCCTTCGACGCCGAGGTGGGGTCGAACCCGTCTTCGTTGAGTTGGCCGACGCCGATTTCGCGGATGCTCGAACTAACCTGACTCGTTTCGACCCCTTCGGGCAGTTCCTCGAGGCGGTCGATCAGTTTCGCAAACACCAGATCGCCGACCGTCACGTGCTGGTTCAGGAACTGTCTGGTGGGCAGGTCTCCCGTGAGACCACCGGCGCGTTTCGCGGCGTCGAGCGTCGGCTCGTCGATCGCGTCGTCGTGCAAACTGCTCGAGACGAACAGGAGCGCTGGGAGTTCGGCGGCGATATCCGCGAGCCGTTCGTCTTCGGACTCGAGATAGGTGAACGCGTAGACGACGATGCCGAGGAGCCCACCCTGATCGCTGTACCGCTCGATCTTTCTCGAGAGCGACGGGTGGATCTCCTGGCGCTCCAGCAGATCGTCAGACAGGAGGGACATACTGGTGCCATGGAGGGGTGGATAAATCAGTGTAGTGGACGCTTCGTTCGCTCCCGCGAATCGGACACTACCGCAACGCAATTACCGACGCCGCGTCTCGCCACACTGATTTGGCCAGCCCGCCTACCGTAGTCGCATGAACATTCTCGAGGCGCTTCGCGCCGAGTCGGGAACCGTCTGTACGGTTGGTGCAGGAGGGAAGAAAACGACCCTCTATGCCCTCGCATCGCGTGCAACCGAGGGAATCGCGCCGAAAACCGTCGTCACGGCCAGCGTCCGAATCCCGTTCTTCGACTCGCACGTCGAGCGAGTTGAGATAACCGATGAGCCGATCTCGGTGCTCGAGGAGCGAGCGGGCGGCGAACCGGGAACGGACGGCGGAACGGAGACGAGCGGCGCGAACGGGAACTGGCCGCTGGGCCTCGTTCCCGACCGCGCGGACGAAGAACGCTACGGCGGCTACGACTGCGAAACCGTCGACGAGATCGACGCGTCGGGGAAAGCCGATCTCGTCCTCGTCAAAGCCGACGGAGCACGGATGCGCGACTTCAAGGCACCCGACGACCACGAGCCACAGCTTCCTCGGTGTACGGATACCGTGATTCCGATCGCGAGCGCACACGTCGTCGGCGAACCGCTGTCGACGGAGCTCGTTCATCGACCGGAACTCGTCACCGATATCACCGGACTCGAGCGGGGCGAGGAGATCCGACCGGCCGACGTGGCGGCCGTGCTCGCGAGCGAGCAGGGTGGGATGAAGGACGTTCCCGAGGACGCGACGGTCGTTCCGTTGCTCAACAAAGTCGACGACGAGGGGCTTCGCGACACCGGAACCGAAATCGCGACGGACCTGCTTGAGCGCTCCGAACGGATCGATCGCGTCGTGCTGGCACAGATGATCGACGACGACCCCCTCGTCGACGTTCTCGAGTAGCTTTAAGCCGGATCGACGACCACTCCGCATATGACCGAGGATGAGCGCCACCGTCAGAGTCGCCTTTTTACCGACGACGACGGAACGTTCGACGCCGAACGCGCTCGAGACGAGTCGCTGCCGGTCGAGGACGGCGAGGTAATCGATACCGACGAACTCTCGGACCACCAGCAGTACCTCGAAGGGAGGGGGATCTACGACGAACGAAACCGCGTTAACGACCTAACCGGACGGGAGTGGAAGTACGCGACGAAGTCGGTGATCGCCGAGGGGTACCCGCCGGACGTCCAACACGATCTGCGGAGCGAACACGGCGGACAGAAGCCTCCGCGACTCTGTGCGGAACTGATCGGGCGCTTCAGCAAGGCCGGCGATACCGTTCTCGATCCGTTCGCCGGCGTCGGGGGAACCGTACTCGGCGCGAGTTTCTGCGAGCACGAGGGAACGGGCCTTCGCGAGGCGATCGGCTTCGAACGGAACCGGCAGTGGATCGAAATCTACGAGAGCGTCCTCGAGGAGGAGAACGCCGAGCGCGCCGGGCGAGGCGACCCGCCGCTCGCCGAACAGGACGTTCGTCACGGGGATTGTGGGTCGCTAATCGAGGAGATCCCTGACGACTCGGTCGACCTGCTGCTCACCGACGTTCCCTACTGGCGCATGGACGAACTCGAGCAGACCCGAAACGAACGGGCGACTCGAGAGAGTAAACTGGGTTCGTTCGACGGGGAACGGACGGAGGATGACGGCAGTGAACTCGCCGAAGAAGTAGCTGACGGCGATGAAGTCGCCGAAAAGGTAGCTGACGGCAGTGAACTCGCCGAAGAAGGAGTTGCCGACGACGGCGAATCGGAGCCAGTCGGGCAGACGAAAACGGAGTGGCTCGAGGACATGGGCGAGAAGTTCGCCCGGTTTACGCGAGCCGTCGACCCGGACGGATATCTCGTCGTCTTCATCGGGGACATGTACCGCGACCAGTCCTACGAGTTCCTTTCGGCGGATCTCGCTCGAGCGATCGAATCGACCGCAGCCGTTCGGCTCGTCGCCAACCTGATCTGGTACGACCCGTCGAAAGACCTCCACGTGTACGGCTATCCGTTTTCGTTCGTCCCCTCGATGGTCCACCAGAACGTGCTCGTCTTTCGACCCGACTCGGCGGATTGACTAGCACGTAAAGAATGGGCGATTGAAGCACATTTCCTCACCGTCTGACGATCGTCACGCAACCGTCTGACACAGTTTTATCATATATCGTGCCGACGAATCAAACAGGCGCGCACCGCGTGACGGGTACCAACTTCCCCCCATCCTCCCGTCAGCGCGCCTCCCCCCATTCGCTCCCCACTTTTCACACCCACCCTCCACTCCCAGTCCGTCACTAACTGGAACGTTCGAGGGGGAACTGACTGCGCGAACGTTGGTCGAAGAAAATGCAAAGAGGAGCCAGTGCGGAGCCGCTAGCTTGAGGCAGGCGAAAGCGTCGCGTGCACGTCCGCAGCGGCGTCGGTTTCCGTGATGATCGCGACCTCATCGCCGACGGCCAGTTCCGTTCCGGGCAGTGGAATCGTCAGTGGGTCGAGGTCGTGTCCGTGCGCGTAAATTCGAGCGTTCCCCGGTAACTCGAGTTCGCTGATTCGTTTGCCCACGGCCGGCGAGCCGTCCGTGATTTCGACGACCGTGAGCTGGAGGTTCGCGGTGAGATCCGCGACGACGTTGAAGTCGCCGCCGAGCAAGGCGGTTTTCGCCCCCGCCGCGCCGAGTCGCTCGGGATAGATAATCTCGTCGACATCTTTAGCGTACTTTTCGTAGATGTCCTGGCGATAGTCTTCGTCGATCCGAAGCACGGTCCGGCAACCGTGGTGGGAGCCGACCATGCAGGCCGCGAAGTTGACGTTCAGGTCCGGCGTGAACGCACCGATCGCATCGGCGGTATCGATTCCTGCCTCGAGCAGGACCTCCTCGTCCGCACCGTCTCCGTGGAGAGTCTCGAACCCGTTCTCCGCGGCTCGGTCGATCCGGTCCGTATCGTTGTCGACGACGATGACGTCGTGTCCTTCCTCCGAGAGAACCCGCGTCGTTCGCGATCCGACGCGACCGTATCCCACGATAACAAACCTCATAGGTTAGCGTACGTGGTCGACGGTCAAATACGTTGGTCCCGACGGGAGAGTGATTCGGTCAGTCGCGCTCGGGACTTGAGACTGTGGATCCGAAATCGACGATGTGGACAGTCCTATTTCGAGAGTTAGACAGTTCCAGTTGAGTTCGGAGATTGATACGAACTCCTGCCGAATAGCGGCGAACATACACGAACGTGCATTACATCTCGCCAGAGAAGACAGGAAGCGTTAAATTGCCGGTGTCGCTATGCTCGTTTATCCAACATGGGGGCACGTGAGACGATCGCGGAGTTTTTCGACTTCGACGAGCACGGGACAGATTTTAAAACAGAGTCGCTGGCGGGGCTCACGACGTTTTTGGCGATGGCGTACATCATCGTCGTGAATCCGGCCATTCTCAGCGACGCGATCCTCTACGATCACGAGGCCGGTGAAACTCAGGAAACGACCGCGATCAACGGCGTCGAATACGCGTCCGGCGAAATCATTCAGATGCTCGCCGTCGCGACGATCCTCGCCTCGATCGTGGCTATTCTGGTGATGGCGCTGTACGCGAACCGACCGTTCGGGCTCGCGCCGGGAATGGGGCTAAACGCCTTCTTTACCTACACTGTCGTCGTCATCCTTGGCGTTCCGTGGGAACTCGCACTCGCTGCGGTGTTCGTAGAAGGAATCATATTCATCGCGTTGACGGCCGTCGGCGCTCGGAAATACGTCCTGGAGCTGTTCCCCGAACCCGTCAAGTTCGCGGTTGGCGCCGGTATCGGCGTCTACTTGCTGTTTCTCGGACTGCAGGAAATACAGCTCGTGGTTCCCTATGATAGTACGCTCATCACGCTCGGGAACGTCCTCGAGAGTCCGGTTGCCGGGCTCTCGCTTGCCGGTCTCACCGTTATGTTCCTGCTGTACGCTCGAGGCGTCAAGGGCTCGATCGTCATCGGTATTATCACGACGGCTATCGCGGGCTGGGCGCTGACGCTCGCCGACGTCTTCGAACCCGACGTCCTCACGCCCGAGGGGTCCTACGACGAGGTAACCAACGACGGGATTCTCTCGATGCTCGCGTCGGTCCAGTACGACTTCACGCCGTTGTTCTGGGGATTCGTCGACGGCCTCGGAATGATCACCGACGAGCCGCTCGTCTTCCTGCTGGTCGTCTTTACGTTCTTCTTCGTGGACTTCTTCGACACCGCGGGAACGCTCATCGGCGTCTCCCAGATCGGCGGCTTCCTCGACGAGGACGGCGACCTCCCCGACGCTGAAAAGCCGCTCATGGCCGATGCGGTCGGCACGACCGTCGGCTCGATGATCGGTACCTCCACGGTGACGACGTTTATCGAGTCCTCGACCGGTCTCGAGGAAGGCGGTCGAACCGGTTTCACCGCGCTCGTCGTCGGCGGCTTCTTCGCGCTCTCACTGCTCGTCGTGCCGCTGATATCCGCGATCCCGCAGTACGCGACCTATCTCGCGCTGGTCGTCGTCGGGATCATCATGCTACAGGGAGTGGCCGACATCGACTGGCAACATCCCGCCTGGGCGATTTCGGCCGGATTGACGATCACGATCATGCCGCTGACGACATCGATCGCGAACGGGCTCGCGGCCGGTATCATCAGCTATCCGCTGGTCAAATTCGCGATGGGCGAGAAGCGCGACGTCTCGGTCGGACAGTGGCTGCTTGCAGCGTCGTTCATCGTCTACTTTATCGCCTACTTCGCAGTCGAGGCTGGCGCGATCACGTTCTGATCGGTCTCGTCTCCAGCACCGACCCGTTTCGCGGCTGTACATGGCAACCAATGTACTCATACGGGAGCGCCAACAACACCCATCTATGGCTGCTATTACGTTCTACGAACTGCCAGGGTGTCCGTTCTGTGCGAAAGTTCGAACCAAACTCGAGGAACTCGACCTCGAATACGACTCCGTCGAAGTACCCCGATCACACGGCGAGCGCACCGAGGTAGAAGAGATCAGCGGCCAGACCGGCGTCCCCGTTATCGTCGACGAAGCCCACGATGTCGACGGCATGCACGAAAGCGACGACATCGTCGCGTATCTCGAAGAGACGTACAACTAGCGACCGAAACCGAGGCGAAGAGCGGATCCCGTCTCACTTCTGCCGAGAGTCACCGGTACTCGTGTGGATGCTCGAGTCCCGGAATACCAAGCGTTCAGTGAGACGATTCTGTGACTAGTATCCGATGGCACGTAGCGGGACGTTCGTTCAGCCAACAATCGAAACTGGTGCGTTTCCGTACCGAAGCCCGATAGGGCGTTTTAGGCCGAAACGGAATAGCCCGCCTGCTCGATCGCCCCGCCGATCGATGCGATGTCCGCGAGAGACGGATCGTGTTCGACGCGAACTTCGTTCGACTCGTGATCTGCACTCGCCCCCGAGACACCCTCGAGCCCTTCGAGTGCCTCGACGACGTTCTGTTCACAGCCGGTACAGCTCATGCCGGTGACCTCGAGTGTCGTCCGCTCCATACGAGTGTATTCGGTTCCAACAACGTGAGCCTTCTCTCTCGAGTGCCTCGCCAATATGGATCCCCGCACAGGTGTCGTCGGCTCGTGGAGAGGAGTCGCTCGACCGTCAGTGAGGGATCGGTTTAATATACGATCACTGTCTTGTACTAGACATGTATCGCGTGCTGGTTCCGATCGACGACCGCGAAGATCGCGTCCGTTCACAGGCCCAAGCAGTGCTCGAGTTACCCGACGCCGAGACGGCGATTCACGTCGACGTACTCCACGTCAAGACTGATATCGAGATTTTCGACGGCGACGGCGAAGAGCCCGATATCGGCGAACTCAAAGCAGATCGCGAGTCGCTCGAGGAGTTCCCCGAAAGCGCGACGGTGATTCAGGAACTGTTGGCGGACGCGGGAGTCGAAACGGTGTTTCATACTATCGCGGGCAACACGACCTCCGGCATCCTCAACGTCGCCGACCAGTTCGATTCCGAGACGCTCGTCCTCGGGGCTCGTCGTCGAACACCCGCCGGGAAAGCAATCTTCGGAAGCGTCAGCCAGAAGATCATTCTGAACAGCGATCGGCCGGTGATGGTCGTTCCGAACTGATACGGTCTACTGGACTTGTTTATCGCCGCACCCGCGGGCGGATCGTAGGTGCGCCGCTACCGACCGATAGTAGTCCGTATGAGGCGAATATCCAAAGCGGCTCCTCGAACGTGGATAGGATCTTGCCCTCGAGAAGCGTTTCGGCGGTTCGAGTCCTATTCCCCGTCAGTTTTCGCCGCTCGGCCGAGGTGGGATTCGACGGCATCGACCTTGTCCCCGGCAGTTTGATCCCTCGTTCGCTTGTCGTCGATTTTGAGCACCGTGCTGACTCGGTCCGCGTCGATCGTGTCGTGGGCCGCCTGGGCCGCTGCGAAGAGTTCGTCGGTCGTCTCGGCTTCGATCGTCGTTCCCATCGGACCCGTTTCGTACTCGACGTCGTACTCCTCGAGGGTCTCCACTGCTCGTGCAACCTCTTCAGACATGCTGTCTTCGATGACTGGCGCCGTACTCAGAAAGCCAATGACGGTCATTGATTCGGATATAGACGGACCGCTCCCTAAAACCTCCCTCTCGCGTGATCGAGCGCACAAAACAAATCAATAGCGGCCGTGAAGAGGGCCGAACGCGTCAGCTGGGGGGCTGGCGACGCCGGGAATCGCCAGGCGGGTAGACGATAATATCGCCGTTCGCATAGACGTATACTTCGTGCTCGAGGGCGGTAAACGCGACGTGACCACCCGTTCGATCGCTGCCGTCCGCCTTCGACGCGAAGAGCCGTTCCAGTGCGTCGGGATCGACGCTGTCGTACAGTGAGAACTCGCCCTGTGAAACATCGGTATCCGCGATCGACGCGAGCGCGTGAACGACTGTCGTCGTCAACGTTGCGCTGCCGTCGGTATCGTGCTCGAAGACGTACCGATCGTTCGCCTGGTCGTACTGGATCTCGTCCGTCTCGTCTGAGGTGTGAACTTCCGTTTGCATTTCGAGACCTACTCGTTCGATCGTCCAATTGTTCGTACTGACTCACGATATAAAAACGAATCGAACTCCGAAAATATAGACGTTTGTGATATTGTAGAAATTCCAAATGTTGTCTGACGGGGGAGCCATGGTCTCGGGGAGGCCGGGACTTCTTGGTAGTCTCTTTCGGAGATATAGATGTGTCGCAGATTTCATATGATGTGAATCTGATGTACTGGGTGGGGTAATCGATAGCTCGCGGACGGATGAGACGAACTCAATAGCAGCTCTCGGTGATGGGTATCCTGACTCAGCCGGGGAATGTTTTCACCTTCGCCACCATACAGCAAGATATGTCTGATGCGTCGTTAGACGACCGCGGTCGTCTCACGCTCCCGAAGGAAGTCCGAGAACGATACGGCGAGCGATATCATATCGTTCAACTTCACGACGGAATCAAATTAGTTCCAATCGCTGACGACCCGCTCGCCGCGCTCAGAGACGAGTTTACTGACGTCGATAAGTCGGCCGCCGAACTTCGCGAAGACGCGCGAGAAGCGGCCCTCAACGAGGCCGGGCAATAAATGTACGCGGAAACCGACTTTCTGCTCGCACTCATCAAGGACGACGATTGGCTCGGAGATGACGCCGAAACGGTATACCGAGACCGACGAGACGTGTTGTGGACGTCACAGTTCACACTTATCGAACTTCTTCTGGTCGCCTATCGCGAGGACCGAGACACCGAACGCGTCGTCACGAACGCCGCCAACCTCGTCGAGGTACGTGGCGACGTAGAGACGATCGTCTCCGCAGCGACGTACATCGAAGACCACGGGTTTACACCGTTCGATGCGCTCCACCTCGTCGAATCCGACGCGGATACTATCGTTTCCAGCGACGACACGTACGAAGACGTTACACCCCGACTCGACCGAAAGACGGTCCTCGACGAGTAACGCTCCGCAACCACTAAACGCGCCTCACTCCTATCACAACCAATGAGCGATTGGACCGAAACGTACCGGCCGACGACGCTCTCGGAGGTACGTGGGAACAACAAGGCTCGAGACAAACTCGAGGAGTGGGCCGAAACGTGGGACGACCATCGCGAGGCCGTTATCGTCCACGGCAGTCCCGGCGTCGGCAAGACCTCGGCGGCACACGCGCTGGCCAACGACATGGGCTGGCCGGTCATGGAACTCAACGCGAGCGACGATCGGCAGGCGGACGTTATCGAACGGATCGCCGGCGAAGCGGCCAAAAGCGGGACGCTCACGGGCGGAGAATCGGGTCGGCGACTCGTCGTTATGGACGAGGCCGACAACTTCCACGGCAACGCGGACTACGGCGGCTCTCGAGAGGTCACTCGAGTCGTCAAGGACGCCGAGCAGCCGATCGTTCTCGTGGCCAACGAGTTCTACGAGATGAGCCAGTCGCTTCGGAACTCGTGTGAGACGATCGAATTCCGCGACGTCTCGACGCGATCGATCGTTCCCGTCCTCCGAGATATCTGTCGACGCGAGGGGATCGAGTACGACGAGGAGGCGCTGGAGGCGATCGCCGACTCGACCAGCGGCGACCTGCGTTCCGCGGTCAACGATCTGCAGGCCGTCGCCGAGGAGGCGGATCGACTCACCGTCGAGGACGTGGTCACCGGCGAACGGGATACGACCGAAGGAATCTTCGACTTCCTCGATACGTTGATCAAAGAGAAAGACGCGGAGGGTGCGTTGCGGGCGTCCTACGACGTCGACGAAACGCCGGACGACCTGCTCAACTGGGTCGAGGACAACGTCCCGAAGGATTACGAGGGCGACGAACTCGCCGACGCCTACGAATTCCTCTCGAACGCCGACCGCTGGCTCGGGCGCGTTCGAGCGACACAGGACTACTCCTACTGGCGCTACGCATCGGACAACATGACCGCCGGCGTCGCCGCCTCCCGTCAGGGATCGAAAGGCGGCTGGACCCGCTACGGACCGCCGAGCTACTGGTCGAAACTCGGTCGGACTCGCGGCGCTCGAGATACTCGAGATTCCATCGCCGAGCGGATCGCCGAGCGCGAGGGAACGAGCGTCGGAACCGCCCGCCGGGAGATCGTCCCGTTCCTCGAGTCGATGACTCACCACTGCAAGAACCGCGATCTGACCGTGACGATGGCGGCGGCCTACGACCTCGACGCCGACGAAGTCTCGTTCGTCACCGGTAGCGGCGCGGACACGAACAAGGTCGAGTCCGTCGTCGAGGACGCCGAAGAACGGACGGCGGAGGTCGCCGTCGAGCACTCCGGAACCGCCTTCGAGAACGCGGTCCGTTCGTCGGGTGAAGACGACGGCACGTCCGGAGCGACCGGAGGTGGCGAAAGTGACGGAACCGAGTCGACCAACGGAGCCGACGAGACCGGCGACGGCTCCGACGGCCAGGCGACGCTGACCGACTCGAGTACGCAGACGCAGGGATCGGTCGCTCCAGAGTCCGACAAGGACGATGCCCACGAGACGATCGATGAAACGGAAACCGACGACGACCAGTCGGGGCTCAACGAGTTTTTCTAGCAAAGCGAACGATCCGTACAATTACGTTCGTGTCTCGCATGAGTTCGTGTCGAGTGAGAAATATGATATCGAGCCGAACCTGCCCGATCTGCACCGAGACCTTCGAAGAAGAGACGAGGCTAACGGTCCATCTCGAGGTCGAACACAGGAAATCAGAACTCGTGGCCCATCTCGTCGAGGATCACGCACACTCCGCCGACCCGGTCGCCGAATTCGAGGAGCGAGTCGACGACAGGCCCGCGCCCTCGCCCTGACCGTCGTCCGTTTTTCTCGAGCGATCGTCGCCCGTTCTCGCCGACGCCTTCCCGTTTCGAAGCGTTATTCGGAACGAGACTCGCTCGAATCCGAAAGCGCCCGGCGGACGCCGAGCGCGAACTCTCGAGGTGTTTCGCCTTCGAGCGGCGGAACCGTCTCCACGACGTGACCGGTCATCCGCTCGAGTTCCGCGACGTTCGTCCGCTCGGCGACCGTCTCCCCGCGGTACTCGTTACAAACGATCGAGTGGACGCCGACGCCTCGGCGCTCGAGGGCCTCGACCGTGAGCGTCGTGTGATTTAACGTTCCGAGCCCCGATCGGGTGACGACGACGGCCGGGCACTCGAGATCCGCCACGAGGTCGATGATGTCGTGCGCTTCGGTGATCGGGACGTACAGCCCGCCAACCCCCTCGAGAACGCCCATCTCGGCTGACTCGAGGGCGGCGTCACACCGTTCTCGGAGGTCGTCATAAGAGAGGTCAACGTCTGCGCGCTCGGCGGCGACTCGCGGGGCGAGTGGCTCCTCGAGGTATTCGAAGCAGGTCGCCGCATCGGAGCGTGGTACTGCACCGGAGCGTGCCGCGGCGTCGGAGTCATTCGAGCCGTCGGTTCCCACGCAAGCGTCCGCGACGAATCCGGCGTCGTCGTCGGGCGGATACCCGGTCTGGGCGGGCTTGACCGCTCGGGCGTCGATGCCGTCGTCGCGAAGCGCTGCGGTCACGCCAGCCGTGATCACCGTCTTGCCGACGCCCGTATCGGTGCCGACGATCGCGATCCGGTCGTGGTCGTCTTCGAAAATCATGTATCGTGTGTTCGACTGGGTTTCAGCTCGCTCACAACAGCCCGACTTCGTCACTGACGGTCTGGAACGCCTCGAGGCAGGTGACGATATCGGCTTCGTCGTGTGCCGCCGTCGGAACGACGCGGATCCGACTGGTCCCCTCGGGGACGGTCGGCGGCCGGATCGCCGGCGCGACGATCCCCCGCTCGCGGAGACCGGCGGCGAGATCGAGTGCGTCCCGCCGATCGCCGATGATCACGGGAAGGATCTGCGAATCGCCGAGGATGTCGAGTTCGAGGGCTTCGAGCCCGTCTCGAAGGTGGGCGACGTTCTCCCAAAGCTGTTCGCGGGCGTCGCCGTGGCGGGAGACGTGCAGGGCCTCACTCGCCGTCGCGGCCGCCGGCGGGGTTAGCCCCGTCGAGAAGACGAACGATCGTGCGTCGTTGACCAGCAGTTCGATCAGTTCGTTGCTTCCGGCGACGTAACCGCCCTGGCTCGCGAGGGCTTTCGAAAGCGTTCCCATCTGGACGTGGACCCGATCCTCGAGCGACTCCGACTGGACGATCCCGCCGCCGTCGGCGTACAGCCCCGTCGCGTGCGCTTCGTCGACCATCACCCACGCGCCGAACCGCTCGGCGGCGCTACAGATCGCCTCAAGCGGGGCGACGGTGCCGTCCATGCTGAAGACCGAATCCGTGACGATCAACCAGGATTCGTCCGCCGAGGGCGAGTCGTCTTCTCCTAACCCCCCCGGCTCCGTCGCCCGCTCGGCTCGTGCCGTCAGCTTCGCCCGTAGATCGTCGGCGTCGCAGTGGTCGTAGATGACGACTTCAGCGTCTGAAAGGCGGCTCGCGTCGATAATGCTGGCGTGATTCAACTCGTCGGAAAAGATCACGTCCGGTTCGAGCGCCGTAATCGTCCCGACGTTCGCGGCGTAGCCCGAGGAAAAGGTGAGCGCGCGTTCTGTTCGCTTGGTTTCTGCGAGCAACCGCTCGAGGTCGTGGTGAACGAGCGTGTCGCCGGTAACCAGTCGACTGGCACCCGCTCCGGTGCCAACGGTCGCCGCGGCCTGTCTCGCCGCGTCCTGTACGCGCTGATCGTCGGTGAGTCCGAGGTAATTGTTCGACGCGAACACCAGTGCCTCCTCGGCCTCGAGTACCGGAAGGTCGCCGCCCGAGGGTTCTGCAAAGTACCCCCGCTCCGCGACTCTATCAGCGGGCGACAGCGCCCGTTTCAAGTCGTCCGCCTCGCGTTGGCGGAGGCGTGTTCCCAACTCGAACCCACGGTCTACCATCTACGTGAAAGGTGATCCCCCCATGGTTTTACTTTCACGGTTCGACGCCGCCGAACCAGCTTCGGCTGGTACGTCGGCCCGTGTCGTTCGAAATCGCGTATCCATCCCCCACTCGACGGAACTTTATCGCCACCCACGTGGTGGAACCCCCATGCTCGAGCGAATCAGCTCCTATCGTCCGCAGGGTCGCGTCGCCGTTTGGCTCGTTACGGCCATCGCGCTGCTTTCGATCGCGACAGGCGTCATCGCCATTATCACCGCACCGACGGTTCAGGCGGGCGGCTTCTGGGGCGACCTGCAAGCGGTATCGGAGTTCAGCGGAACCGTCCTCGGGTTCGCGCTGTTGGTCACGGCCTGGGGAATGTACCGCGGCTATCGGCTCGCGTACGTCGCGGCCGCCGCGCTCGTCCTCCTCGCCGCGATTCACGGGATCGCCCAATCGCGGCTCCTCTCGGTTCCGCTCATCGTCCTCTCGCTCGGCGGCCTGATCGTCCTCGTCCTTACGAGCGGCCGGTTTACCCGCTCGACATCGCTCGGCGCGACCCAGCTCGGCGCGCTGATCGCTATCATCGGCGTGTTCTCGTACGGAACCGCCGGCGCGTACGCGCTACGCGCTCAGTTCGACGAGTTAAACACCGTCCTCGATGCCGTCTACTTTACGTTCGTCACCTCGAGTACGGTCGGCTACGGGGACATTCATCCCCTGACCGAAGGTGCTCGGCTGTTCGCCATCTCGCTCATCATCCTCGGACCGACGACCGTCGGGCTAACCGTCGGCTCCCTGATCGGCCCCGAAATCGAAACGCGGCTCTCGCGAACCGGCCGTCGAGCGAAAGCACCTGACCGAGGCGACGGGCGCGATAGAATCGTCGTCCTGGGCTACGACGACGTGACCGAATCCCTCGTCGGCGGGCTCGAGAACCACGCGGACGTCTGCGTCGTAACTACTAACGAGGAGGCCGCGGGTCGATTCGAAGGCGGGGCCGTCGACGTCGTCGCCGGCGACCCGGCCGACGAAGCGACGCTCGAGCGGGCGAACGTCGCCGAGGCGAACGCCGTCCTGGTCGCGACGGCGGACGACGCACAGAACAGCTACGCGGTGATCACTGCGAGGGAGCTGACCGACGGGCGGATCGTCGTCTGTACCGAGGGCGGGAACCCTGACGCCCTCGAGAAAGCCGGCGCTGATGTCGTCGTCGACCCCGGAGAACTATTGGCGAACGCCATCGTCGGCGACGCGACCCGCTCGAGTTCGCCCGCCGCTCACTCCGCCGTGTCGACGGCCGACCACAGCGGGTAGAGATCGTCTTCGACGGGTTCGGTGATCGTCTCGTCGCCGAGGCGGAGCTCGGGTTGGTCCGGCGCTTCTCGAACGGTCCCGATCGCAGCGGCCTCGATTCCCTCGCCCGACAGCGCGTCGAGACACGCCTCGAGGTCGTCGTCGGGCACCGTCGCGAGCAACGCACCCGAACCGAATATCTTGAGCGGGTCGACGCCCGCAGCGTCACAGAGCTCGGTCGTCTCTTCTCGAACTGGGACGGCGTCGCGATCGATTTCGAGTCGACACGCCGATGCTCTCGCGACCTCGAGCAGTCCGGCGGCGACGCCGCCTTCGGTCGGGTCGTGCATCGCCGTCGCGTGCTCGCGGACGAGACGGGCGTCGGGAACGACGCTGATCTCCTCGAGAAACGTCTCGGCGCGCTCGCAGCTGGCCGCGTCCACGTCGAGGTCGTCGCCGAAATCGGCGGCGAGAATCGCCGTTCCCTCGATACCCGCCGTCTTCGTCAAGATGACGGTATCGCCGGGTTCCGCCCCGCCCGTCGGGACGAACGTCTCGGTCGATCCCATCGCCGTGAGCGAGACGAGCGGTCGATCCAGCGCGTCGACGTACTCCGAGTGCCCGCCGACGATCGACGCGCCGACCTCGCGAGCCGCCGCGTCGATATCCCGGCTGATCGGCTCGAGATCGACTTCGGCGGGGAGCATGACGACCGCCGTGAGCCATCGCGGGTCGGCCCCGGAGGCTGCGACGTCGTTGCACGCGACGTGAACGCCGAGCGTGCCGACCTGCGAGGCCGCGAGCGAAATCGGATCGGAGCTCACGACGAGCGTACCGCCCGGCCAGTCGATCGCGGCGGCGTCTTCGCCGTCGGCGGGTCCCTGCGTGACGGTCTCGTCTGCCGCACCCGTCCGGCTGAAGACGTGCTCGAGCAGATCTGACGGACTCACTTTCCCGGGCATACCTACGTCTGGGTCTATCGGCGGTTTGTAGCTGTCGGCTCCGAACTCGAATGAGTCGAGTGAAGCTCAGGAACGAGCACCGGCTCACTCTTCGTCAAACAGCGAGTCGACCAGTCGCGTGCCGGGCGCTGGAGAGATTGCCTCGAGCAGGGCCGCCGTCTCCGAGGGGCGCGCAAGCGAGAGCGAAACGCGATTACCGCGGACGTACTCGCGCTCGACGACGCCGCAATCTTCCAGGTGAGAGAGGTGGTGCTCGAGCGTGCTTCGAGGGACGTCGAGAGCTTCGGTCAGCTCCCCCGGACGGGCGGACTCTCGAGAGTAGAGCGTCATTGCGATCCCGCCGGCGGTTCTCAACGGAGGACCGCGACGGCGTCGCGCTCCCATTCGCCGTACTCGGGTGGGTAGTAGTGCGTCCGACCGAACCGTTCGTGTCGAACCACTCGGTCGTCGTCGATCAGTCGCCGGACGTGGTACTGGATCTGTTCCGGTGCGAGCGAGAGATCCCTCACGAGCGCGTTGAAGTGTATTCCGGGGTCGGTGCCGATTTCGTCCTCGATTCGTGCTCTGGTGTCGTTTATTTGTCTTCCTCAACAGACGCCGTGTCAGCGTTCGAATCCGCCTCGAGAGAGCCGACGGCGAGAACTGCGGCGATCAAGAATCCCGCAATAACGACGTCGAGCAGGTGTTCGATCGTGTGGTGAACCCCCATCGGTACGTGGCCGAGCACCGTCCCGGCACCCACGATGGGACGCAAGACGAGCGCTCCGAGCGCGGCCGTGATTAACAGGTACGGAAGCGACTTTCGTCGGCGAAACGCCGTTGCGGCCAACGTGAACACGATCAACGCACCGATCGCAGAAATTGCAAGCAACAGCGCCAGATGCCAGTCGACCTCGCCCGACCCGATCGAACTCTCGAGGACGACCGTTTCGGGACGACCGTGGAGGATCGTTTCCGGGTTCCGGCTACCGATCAACGGAAGACTCGAGTCGCGTGGAATCCAGTGGCCCGACTCGGTGAATGGCGACGGAGTCGACCCAGTAGACGCGAATCCAGCTGCGTCCGTAACCGGTTGCATACACCACCGTTACGAACGAGGGGTCTTTTCGCTCTCGCTTTTTCGGCGTTCGTACCACAACTCGTTTATCGGTGTACTGTCTGCTACCGACACAATGGAACGACGCGCGATTCTTCTCGGCGCTGCGGTCGTGCTCGCCGGCTTTTCGGCATTTGCACATCTCATCATCGGGTTCGAAGGTCTCCTCGGTTCAGTCGCCGACGGCGCGCTGAGTGTCGTCCCGATACTGTTCATCGTCAGTGCCGTACTCGTCGTCGCTCTCCTCGTTTCCCTCGCTCGAGGAACACTTGCCCCACCGACGGTCTTTCTGGCTGGCGGTGTGCTCATGGTTTTGCACCTGTTCGCCTACGCCGACGTTCACGCGCTGGGGTACTTCGAGACGGCGACCGGCGTCGACATGCACGATCCCGGAAGCGGCGACGGACACGACCACAACGGCGATGATCACAGCCACAACGGGGATGGTCACGATCACAACGGAGACGATCACGGACACGACCACAATGGAGACGACCACAGCCACGATGATGACCACGATCACGACGGCGCCGCCCACGAGGTCGTTATCGATCACCTACGGGACGACGTGACTGCACTGTCGACGAAGATCGCAGAAACCGGCGCCGCGATCGCGTTCTTCGCCCTGTACGTTCTCGACCGATAATTTGCGATAGTCGGTTTCTCGAGTCCTGTTCCCCGCGTCGTTAGGGTTTCCAGCGAGAGCTCCTTCGAACTTACAAAAACGAATTTCAGGGAATCCTTATCTCGATTTCGTGCCTCCGAACGAACGCTATCAACAATGACTGACTACGAACTCGATCCGCTTCCGTACGACTACGACGCGCTCGAACCGCACCTCTCCGAACAGGTCCTCACGTGGCACCACGACACCCACCACCAGGGCTACGTCAACGGCTGGAACAGCGCCGAAGAAACCCTCGAGGCGAACCGCGGAGATGGCGACTTCTCCTCGTCGGCCGGCGCGCTCCGCAACGTAACGCACAACGGTTCCGGTCACGTTCTCCACGACCTGTTCTGGCAGAACATGTCGCCCGAGGGCGGTGACGAGCCGAACGGGGAGCTCGCCGACCGAATTGCGGAGGATTTCGGCTCCTACGAGGCGTGGAAAGGAGAGTTCGAAGCTGCGGCGTCCGCGGCCGGCGGCTGGGCGTTGCTCGTCTACGACAGCTTCTCGAACCAGCTTCGCAACGTCGTCGTCGACAAGCACGATCAGGGAGCGCTCTGGGGAAGCCATCCGATCCTCGCGCTCGACGTCTGGGAGCACTCCTACTACCACGACTACGGCCCAGCGCGCGGCGACTTCGTCGAAAACTTCTTCGAGGTCGTCGACTGGGAGGAGCCGTCCGATCGCTACGAGCGAGCCGTCGGACAGTTCGAATAGCACTCGTCCGAAGCGCGATTTTTTGCTGGGAGATCGTCCGAACGGAAAACACGGTCACGACAGTTCGCTCAGGGGCGAACGATGTACCCTCGAGTTTCGAGCGACTCGATCACGCCCTCGGGCGCTGCTGCGTCTTCCCCGCTCGAGGCCGCGAACTCGAGTTCGTTCTCACCGATCACGTCGAATCGGTAATCGGTCCCTTCGTAATCGACGACGACCTGCGCGTCTTCGACTGTGATGTCCATGCGAATCGGGACACCCTACACCGATCGGCGTGTTAAAAGTGGGGCGAAAGCGTGGCTGGGCTGGGTCAATTTGCTCGCAATCCGAGGCGAGTCTCGAGAGCGATGCCGAGCGCGGACCTCAGTTCGAACGCTCGTCGGGCGCGAGCGCCGACATCGTCTCGCGAACCTCGTCCTCGCTCGCGCCGCGGGGGAAACTCACGGCGACGGAGTCGACGCCCTCGAGCGACTCGAACGCCGCCAAGGTTTCTCGAGCCGTCTCGCGATCGCCCGCGGCACAGAGGTCGTCGAGCAGTTCGTCGTCGAGCGCCGCAGTTGCGCGCTCGCGCTCGCCCTCCTGCCACGCGTCGTGGATCGTTTCGGCCTGATCGTATCCCTGGCGAGCCAGCGAGTCGCGGTAGTACGTCCCCATGCCGCCGATGTAGAAGGCGGCGTGCTGACGGGCGAGTTCCCGCGCCCGTTCGGCGTCCTCGAGGACACAGCAGGTCACGCCCACCGTCACGTCCACGTCCTCGAGCGAGCGGTCGCCGAGGTCGACGCCGCGTTCGAGGTCCTCGAGTCTGTCGTCCATGCCACTCGCCGTGAACATGATCGCGTGCCAGCCGTCCGCGAATCGCCCGGCCAGTTCGACGGCTTTCGGACCCATTCCGGTCACTTCGACCGGCGGCGTTCGCTCCGGGGGCTCGCTTCGGAGTTTGAAACCCGACAGCGAGAACTGCTCGCCGTCGTACTCGACCGGCTCGCCGGAGAGTATCTGCCGGACGATTTCGACGTACTCCCGAGTACGCCGAAGCGGCCCGTCGAATTCGACGCCGTGCCAGTTCTCGATGACGACGGGGCCGCTCGGCCCGATGCCGAGACGAAAGCGCCCGTCCGAAACCTCCTGTAGCGTGGCCGCGGTCTGTCCCAGCAGGGCGGGCGAGCGCGAGTAGGTGTTGACGATGCTCGAGCCGAGATCGATGGTCTCGGTTCGTTCGGCGATCGACGTGAGCACCGTCACCGCGTCGCGTCCCCACGTCTCGGGCAACCACGCGCAATCGTAGTCGCCGTCTTCGGCCAACTGCGCGTACTCGACGAGCGAATCGACGCTCGGCTGTGCGGCGACCGGGAGGTGGACGTCTCGAGCGGTCATCGTTCGACGTCCATCTCGAGCGCTCATACGTCCGGCGATTCCTCGACCCTTGGAACGCCTTTCACGGTCAGCGTCTCGCCGACGAGGTACGACGCCGCCGGGCTCGCAAGGAACTGCGTGACGTCGGCGATCTCTTCGACGGTACCGATCTGCCGGTCGACCTCGGAGCGATCGATCGAGTCCGCGGAGACGCCCATCTGGCTCTCGACGCCGGGCGTGGCGACGAAACCGGGCGCGATGCAGTTGACTCGAACGTCGTCGCCGGCCCACTCGGCGGACAGAGACGTCGTCAGGTTGATGACGGCCGCCTTGGCCGCGCCGTAGTGGCTCATGTACGCCGATCCCTTCTGTCCCGCGACGCTGGCAAGATTGATGACCGACCCGCCGCCCTCTTTGAGGTGTTCGGCGGCGGCGTGCGTGCAGTGATAGGTGCCGTTGATGTTGATGTCGACGATAGTCTCCCAGCCGTTCGGGCTGATATCGTCGAAGCTGGCCATGAACGACGCGCCCGCGTTGTTCACCAGCACGTCGAGTCCGCCGAACTCCTCGACGGTCGTCTCGACCAGCGCCTCGACGGCGTCGCGGTCGGTTACGTCGCACTCGACGGCGACGGCGTCGCCCGGCCGATCGCTATCGACGATTCCCTCGGCGACCGGATCGACGTTGCCCTGTTCGCGCGAGCAGATCACGACGTCGACGCCGTCGGCCGCGAACGATTCCGCGATTGCCTTCCCGATCCCGCTCGAGGCACCCGTCACGATGGCGACGTCGCCATCGACGCTGAACTGGTCGGTACTCATCGACGCTCACCTTCGCGAGTCAATGTTGGCCGCGACTGATACATTACCATTGTTAGCTCCATGGTAGGATACGAATACACTGTTAATAAAGATGGGTATGGTCACCGTATCGTTAAGTGGATCCCCTTCATTGGCACAGTCACGCACACGCGGACAATCGGTCGGGTAGGTGACGAAACTGGAAACGCGAAATAGACGCGATAATCGAACGAACACGGTCGGCACCCGAACGCGTCCGCAGGAGAAGCATATGTCCGACGAGCAACCACCACCAGATCAGATCGAGTACGGACCGAACCGACAGGAAGAGATCTACCGGAGCGGGATGCTCCGAAACGAATTACCGGAGTATCCGGTCTCCTTCGAGGACTTAGAGCAACGAGCCCTCGAGGAACTCGACGACGAAGCGGCCGCCTACGTCGCCGGCGGCGCGGGCTCGGAGTCGACGATGGAGGCCAACGACCGGGCGTTCGACGAGTGGCGAATCGTTCCGCGGATGCTCAGGGATATCGCCGAGCGCGACCTCTCGCTCGAGCTGTTCGACACGGAGCTTCCCGCCCCCGTGTTGCTCGCGCCTATCGGCGTCCAGGGAATCCTGCACGAGGAAGCCGAACTCGCCGTCGCACGTGCGGCGAGCGAGTTCGATATCCCCTTCGTCTGTAGCTCCGTCGCTTCGCACACGTTCGAAGCAATCGCGGACGAACTCGGCGACTCGCCGGGCTGGTTCCAGCTCTACTGGAGCTCCGATCGGGACGTCGCCGCGAGCTTCATAGAGCGCGCCGAAGACGCCGGGTACGAGGCTATCGTCGTCACCCTCGATACGCCCAAGATGGGCTGGCGCGAGCGCGACATCGAACTCGGCTACCTCCCCTTCCTCGAGGGCGAAGGCGTCACGAACTACTTCGAGGATCCCGCGTTTTGCGAGCGGATCGACGGCGAACCCGAGCACAACCTCGTCGACGCGCTCGAGTCTTTCACCGACTGCTTCGGCAATCCGTCGTTGATATGGGACGACCTCGAGTTCATTCAGGAGAAGACCGACCTCCCGATTATCCTCAAGGGGATTCTCCACCCGGACGACGCACGCGAGGCCGTCGCTCGCGGCGTCGACGGGATCGTGGTCTCGAACCACGGCGGTCGCCAGATCGACGGCGCGATTCCCGCCCTCGAGGCCCTGCCTGGAGTCGTCGAGGCCGTCGACGGAACCGTTCCGCTCCTCTTCGACAGCGGAATTCGGCGTGGAAGCGACGCGTTTCGGGCACTCGCGCTGGGTGCCGACGCCGTCCTGCTGGGGCGGCCCTACGCCTACGGACTCGCGGTCGGCGGCGAAGACGGCGTCCGATCGGTGCTCGGGAACTTCCTCGCGGATCTGGACCTCACCGTCGGACTCGCGGGCTGCCGGACGCTCGAGGAGATCGACCGCTCGACGATTCGACGACGTGATCGACGATGACCGAAAACGAGATCGACGGCTCCGGTCGCGAACGAGGACGGAACCAGTGGGACGCCGTCTTTTGGGACATCGGCGGCGTGATTCTCGAACTCGAATCGGTGCAGGCGGCCCACGACTCGTTCGTCTCCGACCTCGCGGAGCGCTACGACCTCGAGATGAGTCGAGAGCAGGCCCTCGAGACGTGGCAAACGACGGTCGGCGATTACTTCCGCGACCGAGACGGGACGGAATTTCGTTCGGCTCGGGAAGGCTACGCCCGCGCCGTCGATGCGCTCGTCGGCGAGGACGTTTCACGAGACGAGTGGAAGCCGACCTTTGAAGCCGCCGTGGGCGAGTCCATCGAGCCGATTCCCGGCGCACCCGAGACGATCGAGGACCTCGCAGAGCGCGATCTCCACGTCGGCGTCATCAGCGACGTCGATGACGCCGAAGGGAAGCGAATGCTCGAGCGCTTCGGCGTCCGGTCGAAGTTCGACTCGATCACGACCTCGGAGGAGGTCGGCCGGACCAAACCCGATCCGGCGATGTTCGAAACCGCGCTCGAGAAAGCGGGGGTCGCCCCCGAACGATCGCTCATGATCGGCGACCGGTACGAACACGACGTGAAGGGGGCCGCCGAGGCGGGACTGCACGGCGTCGCGTTCGGCGCGGACGAGGGGCCAGCCGTCTCATACCGGATCGAAGATCCGCGGGAGGTGCTCGAAATCGTCGACGGCGCGTGAACGCAGTCGACACACTTGGTTGGCGTCCACCGGAGCTACCGCACCGTCGGGACACTCGACGTTCCACGTGGCGAAACATTGTAAGATATTGTTCTCGTCGAAACTATTTTCGTTAACCAGCCAGACAGTAGCGAACACACCTATGTCGAACAGGATCGAAGCGGACGGCGAGCGCTCGCGTCCAAACGGCGGCAAAACGATCGGCGAAAGGCTATGAGCGACGAGTACTACGAACGGCTGGTCGATGAAGGCGCGCTGGCGGCGTTCCTCGACGACGGCCTCGAGTCGGTCGAGGACTACGAGGTCCGCCGACACCGCGAAGGCCACTCGAACGAGACGCTGTTCGTCACGTGGGGCGACAGGGAACTGGTTATCCGGCGGCCGCCGCCGGGCGAAACCGCGGATACGGCCCACGACGTGCTTAGAGAGTATCGGGTGACGAACGCCGTCGCCTACACCGATATTCCCGTCCCGGAGCCGCTGCTCGCGTGCGAAGACCACGATATTATCGGGAGCGACTTCTACGTGATGGAACGGCTCGAGGGCGACGTCCTTCGGGAACACGAACCCGAGCGCTTCGCGAACCCCGACGCTCGAGCGCGGATCGGCGAAGAGCTCGTCGACACGCTGGCGACGATCCACGAGCTCGACTACAAATCGGTCGGTCTGGGCGAGTTCGGACGCCCGGCCGGCTACACGCAACGACAAGTCGACCGCTGGGGCCAGCAGCTCATGTGGGCCTTCGACGTGACCGCCGAGGAACGCGAGGTGCCGGATCTGTACGACGTCGGCGAGTGGCTTCAGGAGAACGTTCCCGAAGAGCACCCGCACACGCTCGTCCACGGCGACTATAAGCTCGACAACGTGATGTTCGGACCGAGTGAGACGCCCGAGCTGATCGGCGTCTTCGACTGGGAGATGGCAACCCTCGGCGATCCGCGCGCGGATCTGGGGTGGATGCTTTCGTACTGGCGCGATTCCAAGGACCCCGAACCGTCCATTCCGGAGTTGACGACGCGGTTCATGGAACGAGAGGGCTACTCGAGTCGTACCGAACTGGCCGAGCGCTGGGAGTCCCAGACCGGGTTTAGCTTCGAGAAAGATCGGTTCTATCGCGCGCTCGCCGTCTACAAACTCGCCGGCCTCGGCGAGATGTTCTTCCGGCGCTACCTCGAGGGCAACAGCGACGATCCGATGTACCCGAAGATGGAAGATCGGGTCCCGGCGCTGGCCGCTCGAGCCAAACGGATCATCGACGGCGAGGAGCCGCTATAGGAGTTCGCTGACCCGCACCAAAATTACCGTCGTTCACCCATCTTATCGAGACAGATACGATCTGTTCAAACTCTCGAATGCATCTTAACATTGGTAATGATAGTTCGGAGGAATTAAGGCGCTATCGACCGACACGACAACTATGTCATACGGAACCATCGACCGTGTCGCCGTTCTGGGCGCAGGAAACATGGGTCACGGGATCACCGAAGTCACCGCGATGGCCGGTTACGACGTCACCATGCGGGACATCGAAGTCGAACTCGTCGACGACGGCTACGACCAGATCGCGTGGAGTCTCGAGAAACTCGAGGAGAAAGACCGGCTCGACGAGTCGGCGGCGGCCATCCTCGATCGGATCGAGACGACCACTGATCTCGGTGAGGCCGTCTCCGACGCCGATCTGGTGATCGAGGCCGCCCCCGAGAACCTCGAGTTGAAACACGACATCTTCACCGATCTCGAGCAGCTGACCGACGAAGACACGCTCTTGGCGTCGAACACCTCGAGTCTGCCGATTAGCGATATCGCGGAAGTCCTCGAAACGCCGGAGCGAGTCCTCGGACTGCACTTTTTCAACCCGCCGGTAAAGATGGACCTCGTCGAGGTCATCTACGGCGAACGGACGACAGACGATGTCGCCGAAGCCGGCTACGAGTGGGTCGAATCCATCGGCAAGACCCCGATTTACGTTCGCAAGGATATCCGCGGGTTCGTCGTCAACACCGTCCTCGGCCCCTTCGGCGGCGAAGCGGCATGGATGGTCTCCGAAGACGAAGCGACGATCCGCGAAGCCGACGCGGCGATGGCCCATCAGCGGGGCTATCCCATGGGGCCGTTCGAACTCGCCGATCTGACCGGCATCGACGTCGGCTACCACGTTCGGAAGGAAGGGGGTACCCCCGTTCCGCCGATCATCGAGCGGAAGGTCGAAAACGAAAATCTCGGACGGAAAACCGGGAAAGGGTTCTACGACTACGAAGACGGCGACGGACCAGACTACGAGCCCGGCGACGGCACCGGGTTCGACACGCTCCGGATCGAAGCTCGGCTTGCGAACCGAGCGGCGTACATCGTCGGTGAGAACGTCTCGACGCCCGAAGAGGTCGACACCGGCGTCCGACTCGGACTCGGTTTCCCCGAAGGCATCTGCCGCCGCGCGGACAAGATCGGCATCGA
Source organism: Halostagnicola alkaliphila (assembly GCF_055379965.1). NCBI lineage: Archaea > Methanobacteriati > Methanobacteriota > Halobacteria > Halobacteriales > Natrialbaceae > Halostagnicola > Halostagnicola alkaliphila. The sequence goes on from NZ_AP043826.1 coordinate 2,894,019, forward strand.
CACCATCCTCGAGAAACTCGAGACGCTCCAGGAAGAGATCGGCTCGGATCGCTTCGAACCGCATCCCTATCTCGAGGAACTCGTCGAGGAGGGCCGAACCGGCGAGGATGCTGGCGCGGGCTTCTACGAGTACGATAGTGACGGTGGAGGGCTCGATTCCTACCACAACATAAACGTCGACCTCGAGGGCGGCGTGTTGCAGATCGAACTCGATCGTCCGTCCCGGATGAACGCTCTCTCGGAGGACCTACTCGAGGAAGTCGACGATCTCTTTTCGACGGTCGACACTGACGAGGTTCGCTGTGCGACTATCGAAGGTGCAGGCGATCGCGCCTTTAGCGCCGGAGCCGACATCTCCGGCTTTAGCAGCACGAAGCCGACCGACATGATGCAGGTGACGCCGGCTTTCGAGACGGTCAACGACTTCCCGCGGCCCGTCCTCTCAAAGATCGACGGTTTCTGTCTCGGCGGCGGCCTCGAGCTTGCGCTCGCGTGCGACCTGCGCCTCGCGACCGAACGGTCGTCGTTCGGCGCACCTGAGATCGGACTCGGCCTGATCCCCGGCGGTGGCGGCACGCAGCGACTCATGCGCATCCTCGGGGAGACTCGAGCGAAGGAACTCGTCTTCCGCGGCTCGCACATCGATGCCGACCGAGCACAGGACTGGGGGCTGATCAACCGCGCGGTCGACCGCGAGGAGTTCGACGACACCGTCGACGAGTTCGTGAGCGATCTGCGGAACGGGCCGCCGATCGGCCTCGAGGTCGCTAAGAAGGTGATGAACGAAGGCGAGGACGCGAGCATGGAGGCCGCCCTCGCGATGGAGAGCCAGGGTTTCGGGCTTTTGATTAGCACGGACGACGTGATGGAGGGAACGATGGCCTTCGCCGAGGATCGAGAGCCCGAGTTCGAAGGCGAGTAGCGAGACTCGAGCGGAAAAGTTGGTTTCGTTTCGAACGCGCTGTTACTCTTCGCGTCGGTCCTGAACGCGTCGTTACTCCTCGCGGAGATCCTCGTAGATCCGCGGATCGGTTCGGAACTTGAGGACGTTGTGAACCGCGGAGTTGCGGATGTTCGCGATAACTTCGCCGTAATCTTTGTAGCACTCGTGGATCCACTGGGAGACCTCCTGACGGTCTCGGAACATCATCACGGTCTTCCACTGGTACTCGCCGTCCGAGAGGAAGAAAAACAGCGTGTGCTTGTCCTCGCGGATGTACTCCATCGCCTCCTGCCAACTGTCGGCGAAGTGTTCGGTGTTGAACTTGAACTCGAACAGCGCGAAGATGTAGTACTCCTCGTTCGGGATGATCGCCTCTCGAAAGACGCCTTCGTCGCGCATTCGGCGGATCGACTCGCTGACGGTGACGTGCGAGACCTCGATATCGTACTCCGATGCCAGGACGTCGGTCAACTCTCGAGAGGAGAGTTGGGGATCGTCCGCCAGTTCACAGAGAATCGCGATATCGCGATCTTTGAAATCCCAGTTCGGCGGCTCGTCTTCAGTCATACTGGCTTGTTTCGGGTCGGATCACGTGTGCGTTTCGATCAGGAATTCGATCTATCAATATAATAGTCTTTTTCGCTATAATTGGTTGGGCGGGCAGCTACAGCAGGTTATCGGCAATGATGTTCTTTTGGATCTCGCTGGTGCCCTCGTAAATCTTGGTGATTCGGGCGTCGCGGTAGTACCGCTCGGCGGGGTAGTCCGAGACGTATCCGGAGCCGCCGTGAACCTGAATCGACTCGTCCGCGACCTCGACGGCGCGTTCGCTCGCGAACAGCTTCGCCATGCTGGCGAACTTCGCGGCCATCTCCTCGTCGCCCTCCATCGCACAGCTGGCCGCCCGGTAGGTGAGCGAACGAGCCGCCTCGACGTTGGTCGCCATTTCCGCGAGTTTGTGTTCGATCGCCTGGAACTCCGAAATCGGCTGGCCGAACTGCTCGCGTTCGCCCGCGTACTCGAGAGCCGCGTCGAGGGCGGCCTGTGCGGTGCCGACCGCTTGGGCCGCGACGTTGACTCGACCCGACGCGAAGAACTCCATGAGCTGGTAGAAACCGCCGTTTTCGGTTCCGACGACGTTTTCCTCGGGGACGAAGACATCGTCGAAGATGAGCTCCGCCAGATCGGAGGCGCGAATGCCGAGCTTGTTGTCGATCTTCTCCGCGGAGAACCCCTCCGTATCGGTCGGCACGAGCATCGCGGAAATCCCCTTGTGGCCTTCACCGGGGTCGGTCTTGACCATCACGACGGCGACGTCGGCGACGGTGCCGTTCGTGATCCACATCTTGTTGCCGTTGATGACGTAGCCGTCGTCGGTCTTTTCGGCGGTCGTCTCGATCCCCGCCACGTTCGAGCCGTGTGCGGGTTCGCTGATCGCGCTCGCACACGCTGATTCTCCGGAGGCGATGGCCGGTAGCCACTCCTCTTTCATCCACTCGTCGCCGAACTCGTTGATCATCGTCGCGCCGAACGCTCGGCTTCCGATCGCGCTCCCGATACCGGGATCCGCGCGCCAGAGTTCTTCGGTGACGACGACGCCTGAGAGGAGGTCCATGCCGGCGCCACCGTAGTCGATCGGAATGCTGGTTCCGACGAGATCCAGTTCGGCCGCCTTCTCGACGAGCTCCGCGGGATATTTGCCGTTCTCGTCGTGCTCTCGAGCGACCGGTTCGATCTCTTCTTTCCCGAACTCCCTGACGCTGTTTCGGATCGCGCGCTGTTCGTCCGTCAGTTGAAAGGACATACCACACACTCGATTTCCAACGAAAAGTATTTTTGGGTATTCTTTACCTGTGTTAAAATTGGGCGGCTGTCGGGAAGGAGTGGCGAACGTGTTTCTAATGGCGAAACGGAAGATACCTGTCCAATACACTCGTGACGGCGATCAGTCACCGATGCGACTCAGTCGTCCGTCGGGAGGCCCCGAACCGACTCTTCGCCGATCTCCTCGAGTACGTGCTCGTGAAAGCGCTGTAACGCGGCACTCTCGTCCTCAGCGAGAACGACATCGCTCGCCGAAAGCGTCGCGAGGCCGAACGCTCGAGGCGAGGGCGAATCCAGCAGCTGCCGTTCGACAGCGAGGTCGCCGTCGTCGATGCGTCCGATGATATCCTCGATCACCTCGACGTTGAGTTTGTCCTCGAGGAGTTCGCGGTACGTTTCCTCGATCACGGCGAACTCCTCGAGGTCTTCGGCAAAGCCGAGCAGCATTTCGCTCGAGACCTGCTGTTCGCTGGCCGATTTCTCGTAGCCTTTGTACCGCTTCAAGATCATCAGTGCTCTCGTCGCGTTGATCCGGAAGTACCGTTGAAGCAGGTCGGTGCCGGAGATGGCGTTTCGGAGGTCATCGCGAACCTGCGCGGCCTCGAGATCGGAGACGATCCCCTCGAGGTCGATCTTTCGGTTGAGCGGCATCGAGAGGACGAAGCCGTTGTCGGCGACGGCGACGCGGACGTTCGCGGTCGCCTCCTGTGCACAGCGGTAGGCAAACAGCCGGGAGAGCCCGTCGTTGACCTTCCGCCCGTAGTTCGAGTGGACGTAGTAGTGGCGCTCGTACTCGTCGCGGTCGCGCTCGACCTCGATGGTGAGTCGGTTCTCGGTGCTTACGCTTTCGGGACCCGCGTACCGAAGCTGGTGGTCGAACAGCCGCGCGATCGCCCGAACGCAGTCGTCACCGAGGGGAAACTCCCGGAGCCACGCGCGGACTCGCGGCGAGCCGCCCTCGGCGTGGTGTGCGAGCAGTTTTCGCTGGAACGCGAGGATCTCACAGCCCAGATCGTAAGAGAGCGGCAGGCGTTCGGAGTACCACGAAGGAACGGTCGGGCGCGCGCTCGTTCGATCGGCGTACACCTTCGAACCGCGTCGGTACTGGTACTCGAAGTGATTGCCCCCGAGGACGAACACGTCGCCCTTCTCCAAGGTGTCGAGGTAGTTTTCGTCGAGTTGGCCGACCCATTCGTCGTTGGCCCTGGTGTGGACGTTACAGGTAAAGGAGTCGGGGATCGTTCCGATGTTGGTCATGTAGATGACTCGAGCCAGCCGCCCCCGTTTGCCGATCAGAGGCTCGCCGACGGGGAACTCCTCGTGGTGGTGCTCGCCCTCGGGCGGGTCGTTTTCGTCCCGCCAGATCTTCGCGTAGACGTTTCGATCCTCCATCCCGGCGTAGTCGGCCGTGAGGTAGCTCATTAGGGACTCGTACTCGTCTTCAGAGTAGTCCCGGTAGGGATATGCTCGCCGGAGAATCGTCCGCATCTCGCGTTCGGGTCGAATTTCGGCGATCGCCATCCCGTAGACCTGCTGGGCGGCGACGTCTTGTGCGTTCTCCGGAATCGAAACCGAGTCGACGAAGCCGTCCTCGGCCTTTTTGAGCATCACCGCACACTCGAGGAGTTCGTCCCGATCCAGCGCGATCACGCGTCCCGTTACCGTCTGGCCGACGCGGTGTCCCGCCCGGCCGACGCGCTGGAGGAGGGCGGCGACAGATTTCGGCGAGCCGACCTGCACCACGAGGTCGACGTGGGGCATGTCGATTCCCAGCTCGAGGCTGGTCGAGGAGGTGACGACGTCCAGTTCGCCCTCCTTGAGCTGCCCTTCGACCTCCTGGCGGACACCCTTCGAGAGGCTGCCGTGGTGACAGCCCGAGTTGTCCTCGTCGTACTCGTCGAACCGCTCGCGTAAGTTGTGGAGCACGCGTTCCGCGCCGGAGCGCGTGTTGGTGAACACGAGCGTGTTCGTGTGGTTTTGAACGTGCTCGTGAAGCTGTTCGTAGAACCTCCCCTGCACGACCTCTCGAGACGTATTGATCAGGTCGTCGGTCGGACACTCGAGTCGGAGATCGAACTCTCGGGCGAATCTGGCGTCGACGATCTCATAGGGTCGCGGCCCCCGTTCTCGTTCGCTTGTGGGGTCGAACTCGACATCGGGATTTAGCGAGGTGGAGTCATCGGACTCGTTCGCCGAGTGGTCGAGCTCGTCCTCCGCTGGCTTCAACTCGACTTCTTCGGTATTCGAATCGTCGTTGACCGCCTTCGGCTCAGCTTCGTGCCCCTCAGAACCCTCGTAGCCGACCAGAAACTCCGCGACGCGAGACAGCGGCTCGATGGTCGCCGAACAGCCGATTCGAGTGATCTCCGTTTCGCTCATCGCCTCGAGTCGCTCTAAGCTCACCGAGAGGTGCGTGCCGCGCTTGCTCCCCGCCAGCGAGTGGATCTCGTCGACGATAACGTACTCGACGGTCCTGAGCTTCTCCCGGAACTTCGGCGAGTTAAGCAGGATAGCGAGCGTCTCGGGTGTCGTGTTCAGAATGTGGGGCGTCTCCTCGAGCATTTTCTGCCGGTCGTTCGAAGACGTATCGCCGTGGCGGATCGCATGGCGAATCTCGCCCATCGACTCCCCGCGGGCCTCGACGATTTCCTCGATTCCCGCGAGCGGCACCTCGAGGTTCCGGTGGATGTCGTTGGCGAGGGATTTGAGCGGCGAGACGTACAGGCAGTAGACGGAATTCGCTAACCCGTCTTCTCCCTCCCGGTCGCGCTCGAAGAGTTCGTTGATGATCGCGGTAAAGGAGGCAAGCGTTTTGCCCGACCCTGTCGGCGCACAGATCAGCGTGTTCGTCCCGTCGTGGATCTTCGGGATCGCGCCCTCCTGTGGCGGCGTGAAGAAGCCATCGTTCTCGGGAACGTACTCGCCGAACTCCTCGAGCCACCACTCCTGGAGGGCGGGCTCGAGCAAGTCGAACACCTCGCGATCCTCGATTTCGACCCTCGAGGGATCGAACTGCAGGTGCTCGTCGTCGACGGGCAGCGCGCTCCCATCCATTGTACGCGTCTGCGGTCCGTGTAGGTAAGAGGGTTTGGCCACCGGAACGGAAGTGAAACGGCGGCGAGGAAAGCGTCGCAGGATATCAACCTGTCCGCAATCTTCAACGGACCGCCCGTCGAAGACCGACCATGATCACTGGCGAGCGAATGGCCGCCGTCGACGAAAACGCGGCGGCGCTGGGCGTCACCCAGAAACAGCTGATGGAGTCGAGCGGAAACGCCGTCGCGCGGGCCGTCGGGGAGGTCGCCGAACCGGGCGAAACCGTGGCGATCGTCGCCGGCCGCGGGAACAACGGCGGCGACGCGTTCGTCGCCGCTCGCTTCCTCGAGGCCTACGAGTGCGCCACGTTCCTGCTCGGTCGTCCAGCGGCGATCGGTACCGAAATCGCGCGGGAGAACTGGGACGCGCTCGAGAATGCGGACGCCGAGACGCGAACGGTGACGGACTCTCGTCAGCTCTCGAACGGAGATCTCCTCGACCTCTCCGACGCCGACGTTGTCGTCGACGCGATGCTCGGAACGGGTATCAGCGGCGAGCTTCGCGAACCCGAGGCGACCGCCGCACGCGAGATCAACGAGAGCGACGCGACCGTGATCGCGGTCGACGTTCCCTCGGGGTTCGACGCCGACGCGGCGGCGGATTCGGACGCCGGCGGCCGCGACGCCCACGCCGACAACGGCGTCGAAGCAGACCGCGTGGTTACCTTCCACGACGAGAAGCCCGGCCTCGAGGATCTCTCGGCCGATATCTCGGTTGCGGATATCGGCATTCCGGCGGCCGCGGAGCGTTACGCCGGTCCGGGCGATCTCCGCGTCGCACGACCCGACGGGCGAACGGGACGGGCGTTCGTCATCGGCGGCGGCCCCTACACCGGAGCCCCGGCGCTGGCTGCACAGGCCGCTCTCCGGAGCGGCATGGAACTCTCGTTCGTCTCCGCGCCGGAGACCGTCGGCGGCGAGATCCAGACCTACGCGGAGGATCTGATCGTCCAACCGTACGAGGGCGACCGCCTCGTTCCGGAGCAAGTGGAGGCCCTCGTCGAGACCGCGGAACGCTACGACGACGTGGTGATCCTCGGCCCCGGACTCGGAACCGCCGACGAAACCCTCGAGGCCGCGCGCCGGTTCCTCGAGTCCTACACCGGCCCGGCGGTCGTCGACGCCGACGCCCTCGAGATCGTACCCGACCTTGAGACCGAGGCGACGCTGGTCTGTACGCCGAACCGTCGCGAACTGGCGGGAATGGGCGGACCGGAGACGGACGACCTCGAGGCCGCCGCCGAGGAGATAGAGGAGTTCGCCGCCGACCTCGGCCACGTCGTTCTCGCGAAGGGCGTCGACGACGTCGCGACCGACGGCGAACGTACCCGAATCTGCCGGGTCGGAACACCGGGGATGGCCGTCGGCGGAACCGGCGACCTCCTCGCGGGTATCGTCGCCGGGCTGCTCGAGCACGCGGAGCCGCTCGAGGCCGCCACGGCGGGTGCCTACGTCAACGGGAGAGCGGGTGAGGTGCGGGCGGGACGGATGGGACAGGGATTCTTCGCGTCCGACCTGCTCGAGGACATTCCAGCAGTGCTTTGGGGCGAGACCGACGAGGGCGAGTAACGAATGAGCGACGACCACCCGACGAACGTTCCGGAGGAGTCCGGCGATACCGACGCCGACGAACTCACCCACACCACCGACGACGGCGACGTGCAGATGGTCGACGTCGGCGACAAACCCGACACCAGCCGCCGCGCCGTCGCCGCGGGCGAAATCCGACTCCAACCCTCGACCCTCGAGGCGATCCGCGACGACCAGATCGGGAAAGGCGACGTGCTCGCCACCGCCCGAATCGGCGCGATTCAGGCCGTCAAACACACTTGGGAGACGATCCCGATGTGCCACCAGATTCCGATCACGAACGTCGACACCGGCTTTTCGCTCAAGGACGACCGCGTGGCGCTCGAGGTCGCCGTCGAGACGACCGGCAAGACGGGTTGCGAGATGGAGGCCCTCGAAGGCGTCACGACGGGACTCAACGTCGTCTGGGATATGGTCAAAGCCGTCGAGAAGGACGAAGACGGCCAGTATCCGGCGACGGGCATCGAGAACGTGCGAGTGCTCGAGAAGGAAAAGCGGGAGTTGTAAATCGATCGACGAAGCTGTGAACGCTTCGACGGAGCGGTGGGCGAATCGATAACGCAACCGCGCGAGCGAGTAGCGAATTCCGAAACAGCTTTCAGACACTTCTCGGGCGAACGAAAGGTACTTATCCGAACACCTGTCAGACGAGAACACAATGGTTTCCGGATCGATCGATCTTCCAGGGCTCTTGGTACTGGCGTTCCTGCTCCTTCTCGTCGCCGGGGCCTGGTGTCTCTGCTACGCCGTCGCGGTGGACGCCAGCGCTCGAGGTGCGAGCGGGTCCCTCTGGGGATTGTTCACGTTCGTTCTCTTACCGATCGCGATCCCGGCGTATCTCGTGTACAGAACGCGGCTCCCGGAGCGGACGGATTCGTCGTCGAAGATCGAACGGTGGGCCGGTTCGTTCGGAATCGGTGCGACCGGCGCATGGGCGCTCGCCACAACCATTGCACCGCCGGATCCGTTCACCCTCGTACTGTTAACGTTTCCGGCGGCGCTCGTTCTCGTTCCGCTATCGATGAATCTCTGTTATGGCGTTGGGCCGGGTCGTACAGAAGTCCAGTAGTCACTCGGAGGGCAAAGAGACGAACGAGTATCGGGCCGAATCGGTTAGAGATCCATGCCGCCGTTGACGTCGATCACTTCTCCGGTCACGTACGACGAATCCTCGCTCGCGAGGAATCGAACGACCGCGGCGATATCTTCGACTTCCGCGAGCCGCTCTAAGGGGACGCTCGAGACGATCCGCTCTAAGACGTGGTCGGGAACGGTCTCGACCATATCCGTCGCGGTAAAGCCCGGAGCCACGCAGTTGGCCGTCGAGCCGCCCTGTGCGAGCTCGAGTGCGATCGTGCGGGTGAAGCCGAACATCCCGCTCTTGGCCGCGGCGTAGTTCGCCTGTCCGAAGTTGCCCTGTTTGCCGACGACGCTCGAGATGTTGATCAGCCGGCCCTCCTCGGCGTTCCAGAGGTCGTCGTAGAAGACCTGACTGCAGTTGAACATCCCGCCGAGGTTGACGTCCATCACGCGGTCCCACTCCTCTCGAGTCATTTCGGTGAACTGGTGGTCCGCCGTGATCCCGGCGTTGTTCACTAACACGTCCGCCGGGCCGAAGGCCTCGAGACAGACCTCGCGCATGTGTTCGACGTCCGCGCGGTCGGCGACGTCGGCCTGGGCGGTGACCGCCGAGCCGCCGGCCGTTTCGATCGCGTCAACCGCTTCGTGGGCCGCGCCCTCCGACGTTCGATAGTTGATCACGACGTTCGCCCCCTCTTCTCCGAGGTATTCGGCGATCCCTCTGCCGATGCCTCGAGCCGACCCGGTGATGACGCAGGTTCGCCCCTCCATTGACATAGCCACCTAGACAATGTACCCCACGCCCTATATAATGACGTGCGGGCTCTCAGTTTGCCGGGCATCGACGACGGATAATTAGAGCGGAAGAGGGCCGAACAACGGTGGCCTCGAACCGCGATTCCGTTGTCGGTGAGAGCCCGGAATAAAAATACTGCGCATAATCTGTCGAGAGACGACCGTTCGGTCCGTCGTGACAGTCTCGACTCTCGCGGCTCGTACCGATCAACACGACTTCCGCTAACCAACAAACGTCATTACCCGCGGCCGAGGACGGGAAACGGATGGCACTATCCGATTCTCAAGAAGCGGTTCTTGACGACCTCGTGGCAGATGTCCCGAACGACGTGGCGTGGTGCGTCATCGGAAGCACCGACTCGGTTCTTCGAGGACTCGAGGACGATCCGAACGATATCGATATTCTCACCACGAATTCGGGAGCCGAGTGGTTTCGAGACGCGCGTTCCGACGGGTTCGTCCGAACTCGCGAGGTCGGCGAGTCACAGATCGACGAGTATCGAGTTCGCGAGGAGGAACTCGAAGTGATATTCGCCGACCGGGAAAAAGACCACCAGAAGCCGCTCGTAGATCTGAATACCGTTGAGATCGAGTCATCTGGCGAGCGAGAGATTCCGCTGTTGCCACTCGAGGAACTCCTCGACGTGTACAGGAAAATAAACAAACACGAAACGGCCGACAGACTGGAAAACGAATTCGATCCGGCGGGCGGATAACCCGGTTATTTAGGTCGCCTGTTTGAGGATATCTCCGCGCTGAAACTATCTCGAGGCGGCCTGCTCGATCCAGTCCTCGAGTCGCGCCGGGGAGATTCCGGTTTCCGTAGCCAGATCGGCGGCGTCCGCCGCGGCGAGGTCGTCGAAAGTCTCGATTCCGGCTTCCCGGAGATCTTCGGCGTAGGCGTCGCCGACGCCGGAAAGATCGGTGAGATCCTCGTCGCCTTCAGAGCCGTCGATTTCGATCTCGACTCCGCTGTCGTCCACACCGGCTTCGTCCCCCTCGACATCCGCCGCGAGCGCGGCGTCGGATTCGTCGGGGTCCGCTTCGGCTGAGTCGGTATCGGACTCCTCCTCGAGATCGGTCCCCGATCGTTCCTCGAACCATTCACAGACCTGCGGCCAGAGTTCGTCGTGGCTCCGCGAGGAGACCGACATGCCGATGTGGCCCGTCGGGAACTCGAGGATCTCGGTGTCTTCGGAGGCGATCGCGTCGTTGAACGGCTTCGAGGCGTTCGGCGGAATGAGGTGGTCGTACTCCGCGACGATCTGGAGGACGGGCATCTCGATGTTCTCGAGGTCGACGCGTTCGCCGCCGAGGACGAGCTCGTTCTCCATCAGCTTGTTCTCCTGGTAGATGTCTGTGATGAACTCCTCGTAGGCGGCTCCGGCGACGTCGATTCCCTCCGAGAGCCAGCGCTCCATCCGCGCGAAGTTCTCGACAAAGTCCTCGTCGTCCATGTTGTCGTAGAAGCGGACGTACTTCGTCACGTTGTTCGCGACGGGATCCATCAACGCGAAGCCGACGTCGAGGAACTCGGCAGGTACGTTTCCGTACGTGTTCGTCACCCGATCCGGGTCGTAGTAGTCCTCGGCACCCCACAGCTCGAGAACGCCGCCGTCGCCGGCGAAACAGAGTCCGGAGGCCATCAGCGCGAGGTTCTTGACCTTCTCCGGGTAGAGCGAGGCGTACATGGCCGACTTGGTGCCGCCCATGCAGTAGCCCAGAATGTTGATCTCGTCCTCGCCCGACCGGTCGCGGACGGTATCGACGCAGTTGTCGATGTACCGGTTGACGTAATCGTCGAGCGTGAGCGAGCGATCCAGCGCCGAGGGCTCGCCCCAATCGATCAGGTAGACGTCGTAGCCGGCTTCGAGCAGGGTCCCGACGACCGAGCGATCCGGCTGCAGGTCGAGGATGTAGGGTTTATTGATCAGGGCGTAGACGATGAGGATCGGCACGTTGTGTTGTTCCTCGGTCTTCGCCTCGTAGTGCAACAGCTCGAGTTTGTTCTCCTCGTAGACGACTTCGCTCGGCGTCTGACCGACTTCGACGTTCTCGAGCGTTTCGGTCCGCTCGGGCGCGACGCGGCTCTTCTCGGCGAGTTCGGCGGCCCCTTCCCAGGCCTGCCGTTGCATGTCCATCGCGAGTGTGTATGGGTTTTTCATTGCGTGGGGTCCGTGTGTGGATGCGTTGTGTGTGGATGATCCGCAGTTACTGGTCCTCGAGATGCTCGAGGACCCGATCCAGCTTGTTCTCGACGGCGTGCTGGCGTCGCTCGAGTTCGACGAGTCGGTCGCCGACCTCGACGACGTCGCTTTCCGTCGCGAATCCGAGCGTTCGGAGCGTCGTTTCGGCCGCTTCGTCGGCCTGTTGTTGGGCCTCGAGAACGTCCCCGACGGTTTCGCCGGTCATCTTGGCGAACGCCGTCGTGGACATCACGTCTTTGAACGCGTCGTTGGCCGTGTTGAGCCAGATGTCGCGGAACTCTTCGATATCGACGTCTTCGCCCTCGAGCTGATCGTTCATCCGGTCGACCATCTGCTGTGAGGCGTCCATCCACGTCTCGTAGGCCCGAGCGTAGCCTTCGACGCCTTCGGAAACCTCGTTCTCTTCGGCGGCTTCGCCGACCGTCTCCGACCAGCTCTCGACGAACTGGGCCTGCGCTTCCATGTTCTGCTCGAGCGCCTCGAGAAACTGTTCGTTCCACTGTTCGGCGGCCGCGTTCCAGTCGTGGCCCTGGGATGCTGGGTCTGTCATGAATAAAATTGTGGGTTGGGGAGTGAAAGTGCTTCGGGGCTACGCGGAGGTGTCGAACTCCTCGGCGGCGTCTTCGACGTTCTCGGCGACGGCCGTAACGTTGGCTTCGGCCTGCTCGTGAGCGTCGAGGAACGCGTCGAACGAATTGTCGACGGCATCCGTGTAGCCGTCGGCGAACTCGTCGTAAGCCTCGCCGGATTCTTCGACCGCGGCAACGACAGATTCGAGCGTTTCGACCTGTGCCTCGGTCGCGTTCTCGAAGCCTTCGTCGACGAGTTCGTGGAGTTCGTCGACGTTTGCGGCGTTCTCGGGAAGCGACGATTCAACGGCGTCGAGGGATGCGTGAATCGCTCCTTTCGTCAGGTCGGCGTTCTGCTCGAGCATCGAACTCGAGGAGTCGACGACGGTCGCGAAGGCGTCGATCGACTGCTTCTGGGCCTCGACGGCGTCGTGGGTGAGTGTCTGGCTCTGTTTCACTGCGGTGCGCTGTGCGTCGAACAGTTGGGTGAGTGGGGTCTGGGTCATGTTATTCGTCCTCTTCTCGGTCGCGTTTGACGGGAACGACGATCGTCTGAACGATGTCTCCCTCCTCGATGTCGAGGGCGTCTCGTTCCGGGCCGGGAATGCTGACCCGGCCGCCGCTCTGGACACGCGCTTTGAACGTCGCGGTGCCCATGTTCATCGGTCCAAACGACGACATCCCCTCGAGGGGGTTCGTCGAACCGGACTGCATCATCTGTTTCATCAGCTCCTGCTGGGATTGGGCGACCTGCTCACCGGCTTCCTGCATCTGCTCCGTAACCATCGCAGGCGGAAACCAGGGTGACCGGTCGGAGTCGTCCGTCATCACGTGTTCCAATGGGGCGAGCAGTAATAAGCATTTCCACCAGACACCATTGAATACCATTGAAATACATTTGATGGGTCGTATTGCATTTCAGTGTGTTTGAATGGGACGCCAGGTTCACAATCCGGAGTGAAAATACGTCAAGACGTCTACTCATTCTACGGTTAACGGCTATTTCATGTCCTGTAACACCGTTTCATCCGTTATTAATCGGTTTCCCTCTCAGCCAAAGAAGACTTAACGACTACTCGCATAGTTATCGATCAGATGTCCCAACAGAACTCGGGGAAAACGGACGTTTCCGCCATGACCGACGCCTGGTCCGCGATGACTCGGAGTTTCATCCAGACCACGGCCGCCGCAAACCGAGCGGCGGTATCCGCGATGGTTCCTCCCATCGTGACGGACGGTTCGGATGAGGACGGCTCGAGTCGATCCAGTTCCGACGAGACTCGCTCGAACGGCCCCACGGGTGTCGAACAATCGGCGGACATCGTCTCGGCGGCGATCCCGTCAGTCGAGTACTCCGATCTCGACTGGGAGTTCGAACGCACTACGGACAGCCCCGACCACATCAGCGTCGGCGACACCGTCACCTTCGAGAAAACCCTCTCGGAGGACGATGTCCAAGCGTTCGCTCACATCAGCGGCGATACGAATCGGCTCCATCTGGACGACGAGTTCGCCGCCGAAACGCGGTTCGGTAAACGCATCGTTCACGGAACCCTCGTCTCCGGACTCATCAGCGCCGCGCTCGCACGCCTCCCCGGACTCACCATCTACCTTTCCCAGGACCTCGAGTTTCAGGGCCCCGTCGGGATCGGCGACCGCGTCTCGGCGCGGGTCGAAATCGTCGATTCGCTTGGTAACGACCAGTATCGGCTCGAGACGCTCGTCCGCGACGAGGACGCCGACGAAACCGTCGTCGAGGGGGAGGCGGTCGTGCTCATCGACGAGTTCCCCGAATAGCTGAGAAAACGGGATCGATCGTTCCTGAACGAGGACGTCCAAATTAGTTTCTGCTGGGGGAATATCGACACGGAAGTCTCTACTCACTCCGGAAGACGAGGTTACTGACACAAAGACGTATTTTTCTTCCCCGCGAATACTGAACATGACGACAGAGGACGAGTCCGACGGATCCCGCCACCGGGGCGATCTCGAATCGAGTCCGGAGACGACCGTCGAGCCGGTCTCGATGGGGGACGCGAACGAGACGGACGAGGGACCCCGGACGGCGACGGCCGAAACCGTCTCCGAACCGAGCGACGCCTTCCAGTCGCTCGGCAACGAAGTCCGGATGGGTATCCTCGAGACGATGCTCGAGCGGACCGACGGAAACGACGCGGGGAGTACCTTCTCGGCGTTGTTTGAGGCGTCGTCCGTCGATACTTCAGCGGGCTTTGCGTACCACCTCGACCAACTCGTCGGCCCGTACCTTCGGAAAGACGCCGACGAGCGGTACGAACTCACCTACGCGGGGTTGAAGATCGCACGGGCTATCTCGACGGGCGCCTACACCCGGCGCGTCGATCATCCGCCGGTTTCACTTTCGGAGGCGTGCCCGTTCTGCGGCGAGCAGTCTCTCGCGGCCCGGTCGACCGACAACGTCGTCACGGTCGCCTGTCGAAACTGCGATCGATCGCTTTTGAGCCTCGGGTTCCCCCCTTCGGGACTCGAAGCCCACGGCGTGGAATTTCCCGAGGCCTTCGATCAGTATCACCGTCACCGACTCGGTCTCATGGCCGACGGCATCTGTCCGGAGTGCAGCGGTGAGATCTCCGCACGGCTGGTCAGGCCCGACGCGCCAACTGCCGACACGCTTCCCTCGGAACACGAGGAGCACGTACAGGCCGAATTCGCCTGTGATAGCTGTGGCATCGAGGCCCGTTGTCCCGTTTCACTCGCATTTCTCGACCATCCAGCAATCGTCTCCTTTTCCCACGACCACGAGCGAAACGTCCACCAACGCCCGATCTGGAACGTCGGCCACGAGTGGGCGGAGACGGTTCTCTCGACGGACCCGCTCGCGGTTCGCGTCGTCGTCGAACTCGAGGGGGACGTCCTCGCGCTCTACATCGACGAACCGGTCTCCGTCGTCGACGTGCAGCGATCCGAAAGGAGCGGCGCGAACACCGTCGAACGAACTGAATCCGCGGAGCGAGGCAAATCCGCGGAGCGAAACGAATCTGCGGGATGAATAACGCGTTGTCACCGCGCTTTCTCTCCCATCAAACGCTTCTGTGACAACCGCGGTACGGTTCGTCACCGTACAGTTGAACTGTGTTGTGTAACCAGTAGCCGTTTTTATGGACTCTGGAGGGGATCGCGGCTCACGCGGTCGTTTCCGCCAGCGCTAATTCGACAGCATCGGCCGAGAGCTGGTGAACCGTCGTCGGCTCCGAATCGACCGTCCAGACGGTCAGCTCCGCGGGCTCGAGTTCCTTCTCCGCCGTCGTCGTTAACGCCTCGAGAGCCGTACCCACGCCCTCGTGGTGATCGCCCGGCTCGGTGCTATCGGGCTCCCCGCCGTCGAGTAGCTGGGTTTCGAATGCCCCTCGAATATCTCGGGATCCGTCGCCGATCGCCGCCGCTCGCCAGCCGGAGGCCGTTCCGCCCGGATCGACCTCGTACAGCCGCGGACGATTTCCGTCGGGGGCCGCCGATCGCTCGTCGATGCCGGCGACGAGTAGCGCCGAACCGTACGGCCGCGAACCGCCGGCGTGTGTGGACTCCTGGACGTGATCCGCAACGGCTTTTGCGAGCGGTTCGACGCCGATCGGTTCTCCGTATCGCAACCGGTGACGTTGCCCGGCGTTTCGAGCGAATTCAACCAAGGTCCGCGCATCGGCAGCGTGTCCGGCCGATGCGATCGCGAGGTGGTCGTCCACTCGGTGAATCTTCTCGACGGAATCCGGCTCCAGCAGCGGCGATCGGAGTCGCTTTCGGGCCGCAAGGACGACGCCGTCCTCGGTCAGAACGCCGACGCTCGGCGACCCTCGTTCGACGGCCTCACGGGCGTACTCGACCTGATAGAGGCGACCGTCGGGCGAAAAGATGGTGCTCCCGCGATCGTAAGCCTGCTGTCGCGCATTCGAATCCATCGTTAGGCCACCTCTCCGGTCGACTCTCCGTCACCGTCCAGATCGGTTCCGGCCCCAGCAGCCGAGTCGGTAAGCGAGGCTATCGCCGAATCGATTCCGTCGAAGGTTTCGATGTCGATCGATTCGTCCGTAATGGTCCCGATCGTCATCCCATCACCGCTCGCGGTATCCCGTTCGGTCGCGCTCCGAACGGCGTCCGCGACGATCGTCGTGAGCCGGGAGACTGGCACCGTCGGCTCGTAAGTGCCCTCGAGCGCGCCGTAGGCGAGTTCCATCCCGCTTCCGCTCGCGGCGTAGTCGCTTTGCATGACGCCGCCTCCCTGTCCGATATCGTAGACGGCCGGCCGTTCGTCGACGCCGGCGAGGACGATATCGAGAATCCGGTACGGACCGCGACGAATGAGGTCGCCGGCGACCGTCGCCGCGGTCTCGACCGACGCGGAGCCGTCGTGGTGCATCTCGTAGCGGCGCAATTCGGCGCGCAACTGCCGAACGAACGCCTGAGCGTCGCTGACGCTCCCCGCAAACGCGACGGCCGTCCGGTCGTCGACGGGGGCGATTTTTCGGGTGCTTCGATTCGTCACGAACCGTCCGCCGAGACTCGCGCGCGTATCCGCAGCGAGGACGACACCGTCGGATCCGGCGGCACCGATCGTCGTCGTTCCCGTTTTGACTATTTGGGTCGATTGATCGCCCGACACTCGTTCCGTTCGGACCGTCGACCGCTGGCTATTCATCTCGCTCTCGTTCGTCCGCCCGCCCAGAACGCCGTGAACTCGGCGGACATCGTCCGACTGGCCGTCGATACCGTTATCTGTCCGTCTCATCACCGGTGCTAGCCGATCCGGGGGGATAAGTGAAAGCTAAAATATATTTTAGCTCGGGTGGTGTAGAAACACTCCTGAAGCGGTGGAGAACACGGCCAGACCGATGGAGGAGTGTGCAGACGGTGATTCGCCGTCGTTTGAAGCTATCAACACATAAGTGGCTGCTCGCGAAACCCCCGGTTATGACGCTGTTCGGGACGGCGGGAATTCGTGGCCCAGTCGACGAAACGGTAACACCGGCGGTTGCGCTGTCGGTTGGACAAGCCGCCGGAAACCCCGGTGAAACGTTCGTCGTCGGCCGCGACGGGCGCGAAACCGGGCCTGCGCTGGCCGCCGCAATGGAAGCCGGCCTCGAGAGTGCGGGTGCCGACGTTCGCCGAGTCGGTCAGGTTCCGACGCCCGCCCTGGCGTTCGCTTCGCAGGGACGACGCGGCGTGATGCTCACGGCGAGTCACAACCCGCCGGAAGATAACGGGATCAAACTGTTCGTCGACGGAGTCGAATACGATCGCGACGCCGAATTGGCTGTTGAAGCCGCCGTCGAGACGCCCGATCTCGCCCGATGGGACGAGTGGGGACGGTCGGAACGTCTCGAGATACTCGGCGGCTATCACGACGCGGTGACGGCGTACGTCCGAGAGCAGTTCCCGAACCTGTCCGGAAGAGAAGGGGTGGGTTCGTCCGCCGGAGTGTCCGAACCCCTCGCCGGGCTCTCGATCGCCGTCGACTGCGGCGGCGGCGTCGGGGCGCTCGCGACGCCGCAGATTCTCGAGCGACTCGGCGCTGATGTCGCCGCGTTGAACGCGACCGTCGACGGCCACTTCTCGGCTCGAGAGAGCAAGCCGACGCCCGAAACGCTCACCGACCTCTCAGCGTTTCTCGAGTCAGGCTCGTTCGACCTCGGGGTGGCTCAGGACGGGGACGCCGACCGGTTCGTCGTCATGGATCCCGACGGCGACGTGATTCACGAGGACACGATTTTGGCCGTCGTCGCCGCTCACTACACGCGAAGCGCCGATCGTGAGGATCCCGTCGTCGTCACGACGCCGAACGCCTCGGCGCGAATCGACGAGCAGGTTCGGTCCGCGGGCGGCCGCGTCGAGCGCGTTCGCCTCGGTTCGCTCCACGAAGGGATCGCCCGCGAACGCGAGCAGGGGGGCTCCGAAACCGAGGTCGTCTTCGCGGCCGAGCCCTGGAAGCACATCCACACCGCCTTCGGCGGCTGGATCGACGGCGTCGCGAGCGCGGGCGTCATCGCCGCACTGACCCTCGAGGCCGGCGACACCGACGCGCTTCGCGAACCGGTCACCGAACGCCCCTATCGGAAGGTGAGCGTTGACTGTCCCGAAGACAACAAAGTCTCCGCGATGGAGACGCTCGAGACGACCCTCCCGGATGCCTTTCCGGACGCCGAAGTCGACACGAATTACGGCGTGCGACTCGAGTTCCCCGACGCCTCGTGGGTGCTCGTCCGCCCGAGCGGCACCGAGCCCTACGTCCGAATCTATGCGGAAAGCGAAACGGTCGACGAACTCGTGGCCAACGCGCGTGACGTCGTCGAAACGGCGATCGAAACCGCGGACTGAGTCCGACGCCCCCTTTTTATACTCTCGGCTGTAAGTCGTTCAAGATTCTCGCCGCCCTGAGGGTGTGAAAATCTTCACATAGTTACAGCCAAGAGTATCAAGTCTCTCGGCTCCGTTAGCCAGGCTATGCAACTCGACGACGTTCGCGTCCTCGATCTCACTCGATTGCTTCCAGGCCCGTACGCGACCCAACTCCTCGCCGATCTGGGTGCCGAGATCATCAAGATCGAAGATCCGAACGCGGGTGACTACGCGCGGTGGATGCCACCCCGTACCGACGACGGAACGGGAGCGATCTTCGCCGCGGTCAATCGCGGCAAGCAAAGCGTCGCGCTCGATCTCAAAACTGACGCCGGAACCGAGGCGTTGTTCCAATTACTCGAGGACGCGGACGTGGTCGTCGAGGGGTTCAGGCCGGGCGTCGCCGACCGACTCGGCGTCGATTACGACGCGGTCAGCGATATCAATTCCGAAATCGTCTACTGTTCGGTGACCGGCTACGGACAGGACGGCCCGTACAGCGACCGCGCCGGCCACGACTTGGGTTACGTCGGCCTCTCGGGACTGCTCGATATGACCCGGTCGGATCCCGACGCGAGGCCCCAGATTCCCGGCTATCCGATCGCGGATATGGCCGGTGGCATGTCCGCTGCGTTCGGAATCCTCTCCGGGCTCCTCTCGCGAGAACTCGGCGACGGCACGGGGACCTACCTCGACGTCTCGTTGACCGACGCGGTGATTTCGTTCTCGCAGGTCGCGGCGCTACCGGCACTCCTCGGAAACGAGCCGCGTCCGGGCGAAACCCACCTCACCGGAGCCCTCCCGTGGTACGACGTGTACGAAACTACCGACGGGGGGTACGTCACGCTCTCGGCCCTCGAGGAGAAGTTTTGGATCGCGTTCTGCGAGGCGATCGATCGCCCCGACCTCGAGGGGGTTCACGGGACCGAGGATCCCGCGGAACGAGACGCGCTCCGCGAGGAACTCGAATCGATCTTCGCCGAGCGGACCCGCTCGGCGTGGGCGGACCTCGAGAAGGCTGACGTTCCGGTCGAACCGGTTCTCTCTCCGGCCGAAGCGCTCGAACATCCACAGATCGAGTCCCGCGGGATGGTCCGTCGAGCGGAGGACGGATACCCCGCGATCGTTTCGCCGATCACCGCCGACGGCTCGAGCGGGCGCGAAGGGGTTCCGGACCACGGCGAACACACGGAGGCAGTACTGAAGGAAGCGGGCTACGATATCGCGGAACTGGAAGGGAGAGCGGGCAAGGACTGAGCAGTTGGGAGACTGTGCGCCAGCGGGTTCGAAACGAGAGGCCTGACCGTCCGGGTCGGTGCTTTCTTGCCGCCGGTCGCGGTACCAGTGGCTATGAACGACGAGGCGCTAATCGAGGCGGCACGAGACATCCAGTCGGAAGCACACGTCCCCTACTCCGAGTATCGCGTCGGCGCGGCCCTCGAAACCGCCGAAGGCGAGGTCTACGTCGGCTGCAACCTCGAGAACGCGAACTACAGCAACAGCCTTCACGCCGAGGAGGTCGCTATCGCGGAGGCTGTCAAAAACGGGGCAACCGAGTTCGATCGCATCGCCGTCAGCTCGAGCCGACGAGACGGCGTCACCCCCTGTGGCATGTGTCGCCAGACGCTCGCCGAGTTTTGCGGAGACGACCTCGTCGTTATCTGCGACGAGGGAGAGTCGACCAGTAAGTACACGCTGGGCGAGTTGCTCCCCGAGACGATCACCGAAGAGATGCTCGAGTGAACGTCGACGACGGGCAGGGGCGATACCGGTCGACTACCGGAACCGGGATCGATCTTCGAGATACTCGCACAAAATCGTCCGGTGACACCGCTTTTTCGCCGTGTTCTCGAAACAGACGAGCGCGAGTGATTCGCCGTCCGCGAGACGCTCCTCGAGTTCGTCAAGCGCCGACTTCGCGGCCGCCGATTCCTCGAGGTACGTGCGATACTCCCCCTCGAATCCGACCTCCTCCCAGGCGGCGTTGTGTGCGCCTTCCCCGCAGAAGCCGCGCATCTTGAGGTCCTCTTCGGCGGCGCGGGTCGACTCGAGCAGCTCTTCGGGCGGGCCGAGCTCGGGGACGTTCTCGTCGACCGCCGCGTGAAACCACGACGTCGGGTGTCGGACCACGCCAACGAGGGTGGTTTCCGGCTCGAGATCGGCGAGATCGTGCTGGATCGCCGCGACGTAGGTGTCCGCGAGGTGACCGCTGCCCATACGTCCGCTACGTCCGCCCCGCATTTATATACGGTCCCGGGTCGAATCACTCGAATCTCATGGCAGGTCACAGCGAAGACCCGAACGCGGACGAACAGTACCACCTCGAGGTCGGACCGGAGGACGTTGCAGACACCGTCTTGCTTCCGGGCAATCCCGAACGCATCGAGAAGATCGTCGCCCACTGGAACGAGTACGACGAGCGGGCCTACCACCGGGAGTATCGTACTGCAACCGGAACGTACGAGGAGACGCCGATTTCGGTTACGTCGACGGGAATCGGCGGCCCGTCGGCGGCGATCGCGGTCGAGGAACTCGCCCGCGTCGGCGCCGACACCTTCATTCGCGTCGGCTCCTGTGGCGCGTTACAGGCCGAGATGGAAGTCGGCGACCTCGTCATTACGACGGGCGGTGTGCGCCAGGAAGGCACCAGCGACGAGTACGTCCGCGAAGATTATCCCGCGACCGCGGACTACGAGGTCGTTTCCGCGCTCGTCGCCGCCGCCGAGCGACTCGGTTACGACTATCACACCGGCCTCACGATGAGCGCCGACGCCTTCTATCCGGGACAGGGACGGCCGGGGTTCGAGGGCTTCGAAGCCGCGGGCTCGACGGAGTTAGTCGACGAACTCAAAGAAGCGAACGTCAAGAACATCGAGATGGAAGCCAGCGCGATCATGACGATCGCATCCATCTACGGCCTTCGGGCCGGAGCCGTCTGCTCGGTCTACGCCAACCGCGAAACCGGCGAGTTCCGAACTGAAGGGGAGTCCCGATCGGCCGAAACCGCCTCGCTGGCGACGCACCTACTCGCGAAGATGGACGAGGTAAAATGCGAAGCCGGCGCAGACCGATGGCACGCGGGATTGAGTCTCGAGTAGCCTCGAGGTCGTCTACGATCGGCCGGCCTCCGGTGGACCGTTTCAGCCCCGTATCCGGACGACGCCTTCCTCGAACACCTTCCGGTTCGGAACGATGAACTCCTCGGAGTCGTCTTCGATCTTCGTCACGAACAGATCGACCTCCTGGACGATGCCGGACTGGTCGCCGATTTTTACCTGATCGCCGATGCTGTAGGGCTGGTTCAACAGGAGGTAGATGCCCGCGGCGCTCGAGACGAGGAAATCCTTGAACGCGTAGCCGCCGACGATGACGATGCCGATGGCATAGACGGCCAACAGGATGAGCAAGGCGAATACTGCCACGCCGACCTGATCCAACGCGACGATAAACGCGATGTACAGCACCGAGTACTTCACGACTTTCGGGATGATCGCGACCTCCGGGAGTTTGACCCCACGAAGGTACTCGCTAACCACCAGTTCCGCCTTGTCGGCGATAATAAAGCCGAGGATAAGCACGAGAACGGCGATGAACAGTTGCGGGATAAACTCGATAATTCGCGCCCAGAACGCGTCGGTCGGAAGCAGTTCTGCGATATGTATCGCGGTGAGGACGGCGATACCGTAGATGAACCACGAACTGATCCGCGCGACGATTTCGACTGTCGAAGTGCCGAGGCTCTGGGCGGTCCGTTCGAACGGCGTCCCTTCGACGGCGTCGGCCACTCCAGCCGCGCTCAGGAGTTCCTTGTTGAGTTTTCCGACGAGGTAGCCGACGACCAATCCGAGCGCGAGCACTGCCACGGCGATGACCGCAGGCTCGTCGATGAACGTCTGCCACTCCATATCAGTACGCCTCCGGATCGACCTCGATCAGGAGCTCGCCGCCCTTGAACGCCCGTACCATTCCGTCGCTCTCCGAAAGCGCGATCGCGATCGAGTTCGTATCCCTGGTGATCGCACCACCCGCCATGTGGCGGGCACCCAGCCCCTTGGGAATGTCGACACCCTCCGCGGAGGGCTCGAGATAGCGGTATGCCGAGACGATCTTGCCCGAATCCGAGATGACGAACGCGCCATCGAGTCGCGAGAACTCCTTGAGCATGACGCTCACGATCGGATCACCCACGTGAACGTGGGACTTTTCGAACGGGTTGTAGCTCAACGGCCGGGACTTGTTCATCACCTTTCCGGCGTCGCCGACAACAAACAGCGCGCCGACGGGCTTGCCCTTCTGGCCTTTCTTCCCGAGTTCAATCGCTAACTCGAGAATCGACTTGATGACCTCCGGATCCGCACGCGACCTCGAGAATAGATCGTAGATACCCGTCTTCGACTCGGCGTCGGCTCGGACTCGCGAAACCGTGTCGATACTGTCGCTGAACACGCTCGTCGCACACGCGAGTTCGTCGCCGTCTTCGATAATGCCCTGTTGCAAGGCTCCTTCGAGACCGAACGACACCCGCTCTGCGACGTCCTCGAACTCGAGTGGCAGTTCGACGAACGTGTCCGCGCTCACGACGTTTTCCGTTCCGACGACGATAACGTCGAGGTCTTCGACCGACGAAAAGCGCTCGTAGTACGACCCGCTCGGCCCGAAGAGGACGACGGCATCGACACTCGAGAAGATGTCCCCGAACACATCGTCTAATCCGTCCATTACTCCTAGAAGTCGTTCGTGATCGAATAAACGTTGTGGGCTTGACGATGGTAGTGGTGGCTGTTACCAAACGAACCGATCCGAGTGGGTCCCGAAACTGATCGACGGGGATCTCGAGATCGTTCGTCGAGTAGGTTTATAGTGATAGGAGAAAAACAGGTTTCCATGGTTCACTACCAGCGAACGGAACGACTCGTCCCGTCGTCGGCCTGGTTCAAAATGCGATGTGTAACCCTGGAGCTACTGCTTACGCTCTCGTTGCTCGCGGGGACGGCATCGTTGCTCGCGCTCTCAACCGGGAATCCAGAAACGATCGCGATAGTCGCATTTGCGAGCGTCGCGGTACTTTTCACCGGTCTCGCGGTAATTCGACTTCTCGATCGTCTGGAGTCTCGCGGCGTTCCAGTACTCGAGTGATATCGCGAATCTCGACGAACTGACGGCACCCGATTCGCTTGGATCTTGTTCGCAGCAGATCCCAGCGTGATCTCAGAACGCTTTTTCCCGGTCGGTCGAATCGATGAGGTATGAGTGATCTCCTCCTCGGCGTTCTTGGACCGGTGGTGATCGGCGTCGTCTCGTTGCTCGTCTACTGGGATGCGAGACGAGTCGATGTCGTTTGGCCGCCGGTTTGGGCGCTTCTGGTATTCAGTACGGGAATGCTCGGGCTCGGACTCTTCCTGTTCGTTCCGACGGTTCCCATTCCGGGGCTGCTCGTCATCGTCCTCATCGGCCCCGTTTTCTACGTCTTCGAACGCGATGACACCAGACACAGCGACGAACCCGCCGATCCGCACACGCTCGCCGACGCGGAGACGACTCACGAGAGTTCGGATCCGATACCGAACGCTTCGGACGACGACACGGACGAACCAGTCACAGCTCCCGACGGAAACGAAGCGAGCGATCCAACCGCGTCTCACAGTGACGACGAAACGGATCAGGAATCGGCGGATTCCGACGACTACGCCGACCCGCGATAAATCGACCAGTGACCATCAACGAGAGAACAGTAGCGAGAGTCGAGGTGAAGAGCGCTTGTCTGGGAACGCTCAGACGCAGCCCGGGAACTCCTCGCCCTGAATGTGTACCGAGTCGACCCAGTCGGGTCGTTCGTCGTCGCTCTGGGTGAACCTCGAGCGGGCGTCCATGTACGACATAATGAGCGCTCGGCGCGGGTTGTCGGTCGTGTTCGGTTCGGTGTAGTGCGGGAGCAGACAGTGCTGGAAGAGCGCGTCACCCGGCTCCATCGGTAATTGGACGAGATCGTCCTCGCCGTACTCCTCGCCGTCGATCACGATATCGGTCTCGTACTCGTCGGTTTCGTGGGTGATGATTCCCTTCGTATGTTCGCCGGGAACAACGGACATACAGCCGTTCTCGAGGGTCGCCTCGTCGATGGCGATCCAGACGGTGACGTGATCCATCGGGCGGATCGGGTAGTAGGCAGCGTCCTGATGGAAGCTCTTCTCGCTCCCGACGTGTGGCGGTTTGAGCATCGCGGCGCTTCGAAGCAACTTGAGGTGCTCGCCGAGCAGGTGCTCGTTGATCGAGACGATCGAATCGTCTCTCGCGACCGCTTCGAAGACGTCGTCCTCGTCGACCATCCCCAACCCTTCCATCTTCCGGACGGCATCGCCCGGTTCGTCGACTTCGACCTCGCCGCGTTCGACGGCGGGCTCGAGCTGTTTGCCGAACGTCTCCGGCTCCCGGTCACCGTGGGTATACTCCCGAAGTCGCTCTCTCGCTCGATCGACAGTGTCGTCGGAGAGCACGTCTTCGACGACGACGTAGCCCTCGGACTGATATTGTTCGAACTGGTCGTCGGTGAGTTTCATGGCCATAACTCGATGATATCTGGAGGTAATCCTTTCGGTCCTCCGGAAGACAAATACTCTCTTAGATCGGTTCAAGCGGTTGATTTTGGTCGATACGGAGACTGTTCATAGTTGTAACCGTTCGTCACCACTGGTGGTGAACCGCGTCGTAGACGTCCGCTTCGTAGATATCTCGAACGACGCCGTGGGTTCGGTTCGAGAGCGGGTCAAACGACGAGGCGGCGACGTTTTCACGAATATGCTCAGGGGAACTCGAGCCCGGGATCACCGTCGAGACGGCGTCGTGGTCCAGAATCCAGCGCAGGGCGAACTGCGCGGTCGTCATCCCCTCGGGGACGTGTTCTTCGATTCGGTCTGCGACCTCCAGTCCCCGCTCGAAGGGCAACCCGCTGAAAGTTTCGCCGCGGTCGAAGGCCTCGCCGTCGCGGTTGAAGTTCCGGTGGTCGCTCTCGGGGAACTCCGTATCCGCGGAGAGCGCGCCCGTCAGGAGTCCGGAGGCGAGCGGAATGCGGACGACAACGCCGATATTCCGGCGTTTGGCCTCCTCGAAGAACAGCTCCGCGGGGCGTTGGCGGACGGGGTTGAAGATGATCTGAATCGTGTCGACGCAGGAGTACTCGATGGCCTTCAGGCCCTCCTCGACCTTTTCGACGCTCACACCGACGTGGTCGACTTTTCCGGCCTCGACGAGCGAGTCCATCGCGTCGAACACTCGAGGCTCGTAGTACACGTCCCGCGGCGGGCAGTGTAGTTGTACGAGATCCAGCGTTTCGACGCCCAGATTCTCTCGAGACCGGTCGACGTGCTCCTCGAGGTTTTCGGCGGTGTACTCCGCGGTGTCGTGGGGATCGAGCCGTCGGCCGACCTTGGTGGCGACGGTCACGTCCGCCGAGTCGTCCCAGTCCTCGAGGACCTCCCCAATGTACTGCTCGCTCGCGCCGTCCCCGTAAACGTCAGCGGTATCGAGGAACGTCACGCCCTCCTCGAGAGCCGTTCGGACGGCCGCTCGAGCCTCCTCGTCCGAGACGTCGCCCCAGGCCGAGCCGATGTTCCACGTTCCGAGGCCGATTTCCGTTACGTGCAGATCCGTCGAACCGAGTCGTCGCTGGTCCATAGGTAGTTGTTGGCAAGGGGGTATTTGGATCTGTTTCACTCGCCGAGCGAGGAGTTTAGTATAGAACGAAGGCTCGAGGGAGGAGGAAACGGCAACTGGCTCAGAACCAACCAAAACACGTGCGGTGGCGCGCGCTGTATCACGGTGAGCGCTGGGAGCGGTGACCGACAGGAACCGCGATCCGTACGAACCGTGACTCAACGTTGTGCGAGGTCTTCGATCACTTGTGATCGAACGGCTTGGAAGTCCCGTCACGTCTTCCAGTGGATGAGCGAACGAACCTGTGAGTGAGCGAATCGGTTGGGGAGGACGAGATCCGAACGTAGTGAGGGTCTCGAAACGTGAACGGGGAGAGCGAGATGCGGCGAAGCCGGGTCTCGACAGCGGACGGTGAGTGAAAAGAACCGTGAGCGGAACGAAGTGATCCGTGAGCGGCGTGGAAATCTGTGTTGCCAGCACGAGCAGGAAACTCGAGCGAAATCTGCGATAGGAAAGCGAGCGAGCGTAGCAACAGGATCTGCACGTGATCCGCATTGGAGAGCGTTTTGCAACACGAATCAACCGTGCTATCGCTCTCGAAGGCCCTCCATGAAGAGAGAGAAAATCCAGTAGGCGGCGACAACTGCGACTGCCGCCCCTCCAACGCCAAGCAAAAGACTTCCCCCGTAGATGGCATTAAACACCAAACTGAGAGCGATGAGGCCCGCTATTGCGAGTAATACACCGAGGATCGAACGGTGAATCGCGGACACGAACGCTTCCGTTTCGGAATCGTTCTCGAGCATATTTCAAATAACCAACCCGATTATCGATAAGCGTTTCGGCGCTCCATAACGGCCTCGAGTACCGAGTCGAATCCACCACTCACCCATCGTCTCATCCGATTACGATGTCCGGGGCGACGAGTACGGTGATCACGAACCCGACGAGAAGACCGTATGCGGTCATCCGAAGGAGTCCGGGCGCGAGTCGTCGATCAGTCGGGAGGAGTTCCGCGACCCCGGACAGGAGGAACGCAGTCCCGAGAACGAGCGCGCTGATCGACCCGCCATCTACTTCGAGTCCGTAGTATACGTACAGCGCGAAGAAAACGACCGAAAAGGCGACCATCACCAGGGCAGACCACCTTCTGGCTCGTCGAAGACGTGTTGCTCGACTCGAGCTTTCATCGGCCGGGAATTTCTTTTAGAGATACAAAAATAACGGGTCAACTCCCCCTCGACCTTGAGGGCCGGCCATCCGGCTTGATCGACTATGGACCTAAATAACGAACTGAGACCAGCGCGAACTGCGCACAATGCGAGTCGCGACGCGACAGTGCGAGATGGTCGGTCACATTACTCTTTTTCGGGAACCTCCGTTCCGGCCGGCGTTTCTTCGAGGTGGTCGGTGATGACGGAGATGGTCGCCCGTTCGATAGTTGCGGTTATCTCTCCCGCTTCCTCTGGTTCAGGCGCTTGCTCGTCTTCCTCGGGTAGCACGTGTTGAACGGCAATATCGGTTCCAGAGAACGTGAACGTTCCCGCTTCGGTCTCGAGGTTTTCGACGGTGTTGTCCGCTGACTCGTCCGACGAGTGGTAAACCCACCGCTCGTTGTCGATCACCGTCGAATCCTCGATAGTGGAATCTGTGGTATTGACAAACACGAATGCACCCGGCTCGAGGTCGGCCCAGCCTTCCATCTCTACGTCGCCTTGCGTGTTCGTAATCGCCACGTTCTGGAAGTGTTGATCGCTGGATTCCAGCGAGAGAACGCCTATCTGGGTGTTTCTGTCGAGTTCGACGCCCGAGACGGTGCTGTCGTCGGTGTCGATACCGAGAATGAGTCCCACGTCGTTGTCCGCAATTGTGGACTCGGTTAACTCGAGGTTGGTCGTTTCCCAGACCGCTATGCCGTCGAGGGTGTTTGACCGGCTTTCAACGTTGTGTATCGCGTTATCCTCCGAAACGCCCTCGTCCCAGCTATCGAAAATGAACCCCGAACTACCGTTACTCGCCGTGGAATCGGCGAACGTAACCTGACTCGAGTTATAAGCAGAAATACCGTCGCCGTTGTTCTCCGCCGTTACGCCCTGTACCTCGCCATTCATTACGCTCTCGTAGTTGATGCCGAAGAACCAGTTACTGACGGTTACATTGCGCACCACGACAGACGAACGATCGGCTTCCGCGCCGACCGAGATGCCGATGCGTTGCCACTCGGGGTCGGTCGGGAAGGCACCCTCGTCGTCTTCGACGGCGCTAACGAATTGCTCGCGTTCCTCGTCGGTAACGTCGCCATCAATCGTGTGTCCGTTTCCATCGAGTTCGACGTTATTCGCTTCGATCTCGATGCAGACGTCTTCGGAGGAGTCTTCGATATCCTCAGCGAGTTGGTAGTTCCCCGGCTCGGAGATCGTCGTGCAGGAATCGATCTCCGTCACGTCGACGTTCTCGCCGGAAACGCTACCAAGCCCGATTCCGGCTGCTGTGAGACCAGTAACCGCGAGAACGACTATAATCCCGATACCGACGGACCGACCGAATCGCGTACGTTCATTCTGTGGGAGCATCCAAACACCACTGGTTGAACCCCGACACGTCTAATAAACCGCTTGTGCGATTCCCCGGACATTCAATTTCACGGTTCCATACTCGCCTTGTCGACGAAACGTGGGGACTCCACAAGCCCTCGAGTCTCGAGTCGAACCCGCCACTCACACTGAAACAGTAGCTATATGACATTTGAGCGCGTTCGTCAGAATGGAAGCCAACACTCCACAGCAAGGGGGCGTTCGTATTGAAATGCCCCGGGTGGTAACAGCACCCGAGACGTGGCTTCCAAACCCGCTAAGGGTCAGTTGCCATGATTGGATTACTTCTCCGCGGGCATAAACGTCCCGTACGCCAGTCGAATCGAAATCCAACCAGCGACGGTCTCGAGTACACCCACTCACACCAGAGCGGTGCCCACCCACGATGACCCACTCGAGCGATCCGCTCGTCGTGGACATCGTCCGTACGCTCGAGGACCACGGCCTGCCTCGGGACGAGTACTAACTCGCCAGCGAGTTCGACCCCGAGGCGCTCGAGGTTCGCGTTACCGTTCGTGGAATCCCGCTCCTCGTGACGAACGCGGGTGCGTTCGTCGTGAGCGAGCAAACAGACGATTGCACGAGCGATAGGGCAGACGACCCAGCCGTCGAGACCGACGGCGGCGACGAGTCGCCGTTTCCCGACTGCCCGCGGTGTGGAACCCCGGTCCTGCGAGTGGTCACCTCCGGTCCCGGTCGCCACACGGCTCGTCCCTGCGGCTGTCGGGTGCACTACGACCGACTCGATCGGGGATAAAGCCGTTCGATCATCACGGCTGCTCGAGACGAACGCGACATCGGCTCAAGAAACGGAAGATCAATTCTTAGGTCTCCGCCGAAACCCGGCTCACCAGCCGAACGCTGTACCAGAACCAGGTCCCGACCAGTCCCGCGATCGCGACCAGCGGAAGTGCCAGCGGACCGACCCGATCCCCGGTGCTGGCGACGAGCAATGGAGAGCCGAGCAACACCAGACCGAACGTCGTACAGCCGAGAACTCTGGTCGGCTGCTTCTCGAGTGAGCGACAAGCAGACTGATTTCCCGGAGTTACAAGCAGACGGTTCTCGAGAGATCATTGAATTGGGTGCGCGGGACCGGATTCGAACTATGTGGAGACGTTCCGGGTCGCTCCCTCCGGTCGCTTCCGGGCTGCGACTCCTCGAGTTCGAATCCATATTGGCGATTCCCGTCGCTCGCGAGTTTGCGAGCGACAGGAATGCGCGGGACCGGATTCGAACCGGCGGACCCCTACGGGACAGCGTCCTAAGCGCTGCGCCGTTGGCCTAGCTTGGCTACCCGCGCGCAGGCTATCGTTTCCGCGATTCGAGTAAGAACCTGTCGATCCGTCCTCTCGAGACCGCAAACTCAATCGTGAACTAAGGGCTCTTCGGGCGACCAATCCGGTGGAACGATGAAGGTCACGTGCTCGGAATCCCGCAACTGGTGGAGTTCCGCCGCCTGCTCCGCCAGCGATCTATCTCTGTACGGCATCTCGAGGCCACAGCCGGTACAGACGAGTTTGCATGTTGGCTCGGTACTCATGATGAGACGCGAGTCGCGGGAGCGAGCGACGGGCGTCACTGAGGCCTTCCGGTTCACCCGGCTTTAGTAATCGTGACCTAGTGAAATCGCCAGCGAACGGCCAGTTTCTCTAGTCGTTCGTAGCTGAACGTTGTCCGATATAGCCCCCTATTGCGGAGAGTATCCGGCCCCAGAGACCGTTCACGGAGTCCATAACGTTACGGGAGCAAAACAGTCAGTCGACGCGACCGTCTAGCCTTCCACGGATGTCCGTGGGTTTATTTCGATGCCGCTAAAATCTCGAGCCATGCACAGTGCGCGCGATCGCGTCGAGTACGAAGCCTGGCTCGATGAACTCGAGACCATCGCGGATCGGCTCGAACTCTCGAGCGAAGCGCGCTCGTACGCCGGCGATCTCTTTCTCACCGATGTTCCCGAATCGGATCGGTCCAAGCGCGCCGTCCTCGCGGCGAGCATCTACGCTGGTTCGCTTGTCGCCGGCGACGGCCGCACGCAGGGAACGGTCGCCGACGCCGCAGACGTTTCGCGACTCTCCATTCAACAGCGATGGAAGGAACTGCTCGAAACCGCTGGACTCGAGCCCCCGCGCTGGTAGCGTCGGTCACCGGCCACGATGGTACCAATCGCCGCGCTGGCTACGAATTCTACCCAAGTCATCGACGCTATCAAGTGGTTTATCGGAATCAAAACCACGTAAGTGCCAACTACGGTGATGAAACGATACCCATCGGTAAGAACTACTGAGAACGGTTCGTCGGCGAAAGCAGCAGTTCGGCGACTCTCATCGCACGTCGATACTCCGCCCGCTACTGGTCGTCCGAATCGACCAGCTGCCCGTGTTCGTCGATTTCGCCGTTGACGATGCGCGTGCTCGAGATGATGTCGCCGTCTTCGGCTCGAAGATGCGGGACGACGATCACCTCGAGGGAGTCGTGGCCTCGTTCGCGCCGAATTTCGTTGATTTTCTCGCCTCCATCGACGGTTTCCGGCGAAACGACGAGATAATCGAACTGCGGCTCGGTCGCGATCCCCGTCGGCTCGCGGAGGGTTCGAACCTCGAACGTCCGATCGTACTCCTCGGCGAACGGTTCGAGTTCGTCCTCGAGGCGGTCCTTTCGCTGTTCGAACGACCGCACGGGTCGGTCCTCGTGGCGCGTTTTCGGGGCGAGGTCGTCACTCGTTAGCCCGACGGTCACGTCTCCGAGTTCGAACGCCCGTTCGAACAGTCGCCGATGACCGTCGTGGACGGGGTCGAACGTCCCACCAAGCGCGACATCCATACCCGGTTGGACTGTCGCGGGCCGTATAAAAGGGTCGAATCGTCGAACTCGGACGCGTTGAGAGAGCGCCGACAAGCAATTCGACGTTTGTCGAAATGCGCCTTCGCATTGTTTTTAGTGGTTCCCGTTAGTGATCCTCGTATGGGACTAGACGAGGACGCACTGGAGTACCACCGAATCGATCCGCCGGGAAAACTCGAGATTTCGACGACGAAACCGACGAATACGCAGCGGGATCTCTCGCTCGCGTACTCACCCGGCGTGGCAGCGCCGTGTCTCGAGATCGACGAAGACGAATCCGAAGCGTTTCAGTACACCGCTAAGGGAAATCTCGTCGGCGTGATCTCGAACGGCTCCGCGGTGCTCGGTCTGGGAGATATCGGTGCCCAAGCGTCCAAGCCGGTCATGGAAGGAAAGGGCGTTCTCTTCAAACGGTTCGCCGACATCGACGTCTTCGACATCGAACTCGACGAGGCGGATCCCGAGAAGATAATCGAAGCCGCGAAGATGATGGAGCCGACCTTCGGCGGCATCAACTTAGAGGACATCAAAGCGCCCGGCTGTTTCATCATCGAAGAGCGGCTTCGCGAGGAGATGGACATCCCCGTCTTCCACGACGACCAGCACGGCACCGCGATCATCTCCGGTGCGGCGTTGCTCAACGCGGCCGATATCGCCGACAAGGATCTCGAGGACCTGAAGATCGTCTTCTCCGGAGCCGGCGCGAGTGCGCTCGCGACCGCGCGCTTCTACGTCTCGCTCGGCGCAAAGCGAGAGAACATCCTCATGTGTGACTCCTCGGGGATCATCACGGACGCCCGCGCCGCGGCCGACGACATCAACGAGTACAAGCGAGAGTTCGCTCGAGACGTGCCGGAAGGCGACCTCTCGGACGCGATGGAGGGAGCCGACGTTTTCGTCGGTCTCTCGATCGGCGGGATAGTCGATCAGGACATGGTTCGCTCGATGGGCGACGATCCGATCATCTTCGCGATGGCCAATCCCGATCCCGAAATCGGTTACGCGGAGGCCAAGGAGGCTCGAGACGACACGGTCATCATGGCGACGGGTCGTTCGGACTATCCGAATCAGGTCAACAACGTCCTTGGATTCCCGTTCATTTTCCGCGGCGCGCTCGACGTTCGGGCGACCGAGATCAACGAGGACATGAAAGTTGCCGCGGCCAGCGCGCTGGCGGATCTGGCCCGGCAGGACGTCCCCGACGCGGTTGTCAAAGCCTACGGCGACGACCCGATCCAGTACGGACCCGATTACATTATCCCGAAACCGGTCGACCCTCGAGTCCTGTTCCGGATCGCTCCCGCCGTCGCAGAGGCGGCGGCCGACTCCGGAGCCGCTCGCACAGATATCGATATCGACGAGTACGAAGAACAGCTCGAGGCTCGACTCGGCAAGTCCCGCGAGATGATGCGGGTGGTCCTCAACAAGGCTAAAAGCGACCCCAAGACGGTCGCCCTCGCGGAGGGCGAAAACGAGAAGATGATCCGAGCTGCGTATCAGCTCCAGGAGCAGGAGATCGCCCTGCCGATTCTGATCGGCGACGAAGCCGAGATCAAATCGACGGCCGCGAACCTCGGACTCGACTTCGAGCCGCAGGTCGCGGATCCGGACGCGGGAGACTACGAACGGTACGCCGAACGATTGCACGAACTCCGCCAGCGAAAGGGAATTACGCGCACCGAAGCGGGCGAGCTCGTGCGCCGCGACACGAACTACTTCGGTAGCGTGATGGTCGAAGAGGGTGACGCCGACGCGTTCCTGACCGGTCTCTCTCATCACTACCCCTCGGCGCTTCGACCGCCGCTGCAGGTGATCGGCACCGCGGACGACGTCGACTACGCCGCCGGGGTCTACATGCTCACGTTCAAGAATCGCGTGATCTTCATCGCCGACGCAACCGTCAACCAGTCCCCCGACGAGGACGTCCTCGAGGAAGTGACCAAGCAGACGGGCAAACTCGCCCGACGGTTCAACGTCGAACCGCGCGCGGCGCTTCTGTCGTACTCGAACTTCGGCAGCGTCACCAACGAAGACACCGTCAAACCGCGCAAGGCCGCACAGCAGCTCCAGGACGATCCCGCGGTCGACTTCCCAGTCGACGGCGAGATGCAGGCCGACACGGCCGTCGTCGAGGACATCCTCGAGGGCACTTACGGCTTTTCGGAACTCGAGGAGCCCGCGAACGTGCTCGTCTTCCCGAACCTCGAGTCGGGGAACATCGGCTACAAACTGCTCCAGCGTCTGGGCGGTGCCGACGCGATCGGCCCGATGCTGACAGGAATGGACAAACCGGTCCACGTCCTCCAGCGGGGCGACGAGGTTAAAGATATCGTCAACCTGGCGGGCGTCGCGGTCGTGGACGCACAACAGGAGTAGCGAAAACAGACGGTCGAAAGCGACGGTGAGAGTACCCCGTTTTTCGGCTGATTACGCGGACTCGAGCGATTCGGCTCGTGCAAACTCCCGCCAGTGGCGAAATCCCCGGATACCGATCGCCGTACAGACGATCGCCGCGGAATAGATCAGCATGTGCGTGTTGAAGACGCTCGTCGGGTCCGCCGAAGCGTAAGCAACGCCCTCGACCGCACGACCGACGGCAACGACGGAACGGCCGTTCCAGTCCGTCGACTCCGATAGGCCGGGAGAAAAGGTTGCATTCAAGTATCCGCCCGGACTTTCAACGGGTATGCAAGATCAAGGCCGTTCTACTCGCAAGCGAACAGGCGGGCGACTCAAGCACATCCGAAACCGACGCAAGTACGAACTCGGTCGACTTCCGACCGAGACCCAGGTCGGTGAACCACGCTACCGAACCGTCGATGTCCGCGGAAACGGCGAGAAGACGCGAGCGCTCGCGACGAACGTCGTAAACGTCAACAAAGGCGGCGAAACCGTGACGACCGAAATCAACGACGTCGTCGAAAACGACGCGAACCCGAACTACGTCCGACGAAACATCATCACCAAGGGCGCAATCATCGACACCGACGAAGGAAACGCTCGAGTCACCTCCCGGCCCGGCCAGAACGGACAGGTAAACGCCGTTCTCGTCGAATAACTGTCGGAATCGATTTTCTCGAATTCGTCTCGCCTCTCCCGAGCGGCGCGAACCATCCGTTCACACCGCGGAGTGAATCACTCAGGGTGAGGTGATTCGAGAGAGCTTTGGAGCCCTTGTTACTGACAGGAACAAATCTCCCGCGAGGTCCGCGAAACCGACGGTTTCATAGGAATTATCGTAGGGATTCATAGATTTCTTGTTCGAAAATCGAAACACGGTGTCAACCCTTACGAGGCGAAACATCCGGCTGGCTACGATAATCCCTATCAGTCGAACACGGAATCCGGAGTCTTCCAGTCGACCTCGAAGATTCGTACTACTCCGGCTGTAGAACGGTGCTTTCAACGCGTCAAGCGACCGAAAGCGGCTGAATTCACTCTGCAGGTTGCGTTTCCTGTCCGCTGACGAACTCGCGGAGCCTGTCGGAATACATGCCGACGCCGATTCCGATCACGAACGTCAGGTAACTCGGAACGAGAATCCACCAGAGATTCGGATGACCGTGCCCGGCGTGTAGTAAGGTATCGAACATACACCTCCTATCACAGTAGACGGAAATGAATCTGCCGGTGTCCGCAGTTCTTTCTCACTCGTCGTGTGATCTTGGTAACTGATCGTGATACAAAGGAGAGAGAGCGGTACTCGATCAGGTATTTTTACAGCATCCGTCCACTGTTCAACATGATATCGATCGACCCTTGAGAATCCGACTGCCCGATCAGCTCGTCGACCGTAAAACGCCTAACTCAGGGGCTCGGTGCAGCCTTCTGTAACGCCGTTTCCGCGATGTTTCCACCGTAGTCTGCACTCCGAGAGAGCGAGTCGACGATTAAGCCGAGCGACTGGGCCTGCATCGGATCGAGTTCTCGAAGCATGTCGTCGATCGTCCGGGTGTGTTCGTCGATTTCGAGAATCCGCTCTCGAGCGGCGTGGCCCAGCCGGTTCGCTTCTTCGCTGTCCTCGGCGACCAACGCATCGAGTGACTTTTCTAAGACGTCGAACGCGTCGTCGTGAAGCGCCGCGAGCGCCTCGGCGACGGCTTCCGGGATCTCCTCGAGTTTGAGCGCGAGTTGGCTGATTTTGACGGCGTGATCGGCGACGCGCTCGAGCTGTCTGGCGCTCGAGTGGTAGTCGAAACAGTCCTCGCGAGGAACCCCGAGTTCTTCGGCTGCTCGAGGAGATCGCAGAGTCGCCCGAAAGATTCGGGAAACGACGAGCCAGAGGCGGTCGACGTCGTCGTCACGTTCGATCACGTCGCGCGCGATGTCGTCGTCGTTTTCGATGAGCGCGGTGATCGCATCGTCGAGCATCGACGAGGCGATCAGCCGCATGCGGGTAACGGCGTTAAGGATCGACAGCTCCGAGGAGTCCAGCAGGTCCTGAATCACGACGCTGTCGGTGGTCTCCTCTAACACCTCGACGCCGACGAGGCTCTGGGTCGCGTTACGGATCGCCCGCCGCTGGTCAGTTGTGATCCGGTTCGCCTCGAGACGGATGAGATCGAAGCCGCTGACGTACATCGTCATGACGGCCCGGGTCAAGCGTTCGTCCTCGAGGTTCGAGACATCGAGCGTCCCTTCCTGTCTGTCGACATCGCTCTGTGGCGTCAACAGGAGCGAATCGTCCTCCGGATAGAACTCGACGGTCGTCCCGGCGCTGACCTCGTTTTCGGTCGCCCAGGATTTCGGAAGCGATACCGTGTACGTCGACCCGCCCGTCACCTGGACTTTTCTCGTCTCCATATTCAGGGGATTTTGCACATGGTAACATAAATCTACTCCAATCTATAGAGACATATCGAAAATGGCCATAAACGCGCCATACACCGTTACACACGCGATTAGGTGGTCAGTAGACAGCAATAGATAATGGGCTGTTAACGGTTGACCCACATAGTACTATATAGAGATAATAGAAGGGTATTTAGATCCCATCTTCTAATGATTTCGTGATGGAAACTGAGCCGACAGCAGGACGCGGCGAGGGCGTTTCTCGCCGTCGCGTTCTGCTCGGCACCGCGGGAACAGCCCTGGCCGGGCTGGCCGGGTGTCTCACCCGCGGTGAAGACAGTGGACTCGAGGGGCGAATCGTCGTCGACGGCTCGAACACGCTGTTGCCCAACAGTGCGCTCGTTGCAGAGCAATTCCTCTGGCAAAACAATCAAGTGCAAATCCCCGTCAGCGGATCCGGCACCGGCGCCGGATTCCAACAGTTCTGTTTGGGCGAGACGGACCTCCAGAACGCGAGCCGTGAGATCAGTGACGATGAACGGGAACTCTGCCGTGAGAACGGCATCGATCCGGACGAGGACGTCCTCGAGCTCGAGGTCGTGATGGACGGAATCGCGGTTATGAAACACCCAGATAACGACTGGTGTGATTGTCTCACGACCGACCAGCTCGAAGAGCTCTGGCGAAACGACTCGCCGATCCAAACCTGGGCGGATATCGATGACGATTGGCCCGACGAAGAGATTTCGTTTTACGGACGCGACGCGGCATCCGGGACGTTCGACTACTTTACCGAGGAAGCGACGGGCGGCGTCGCAAACATTCGCGACGATTACAGCGGTTCCCCCGATACCAACGTCATCGTCAGAGGCGTTCGCGGAAACGAGGACGCGATCGGGTTCGGCGGTGCTGGCTACTACTACGAGAACGAAGACGACCTCGAACTGATCGGGATCGACGACGGAAACGGGTGTACGCGCCCGACCCCGGAAACGATCGAAGCCGACGACGAAGAAGATCGGTACACACCGCTTGCTCGGCCGATGTATCTGTACGTCCGAACGGAGGAACTGAGTCGGGAGGTCTACCGTGAGTTCTTACGATACTACCTCGAAAACACTCGAGAGACAGCACGTGAGGTCGGGTTCTACGCAGTTCCCGAGGAGACAGTTTCTACCCAACGCGAGAAACTCGAAAATGCAATCGAGGAGCACACATGAGTTCTGATTCGATCGACCTCTCCAGAAGCACGAACGACGTCGGCGGGCTCGGTGACCGGTTCGCACATTACGTATTCTTCGGCTGTGCGCTGGTAACCGTCGCGACGACGGTCGCGATTATCGCCGTTCTGGTAAACGGCGCGCTCGATTTCTTCTCGGAGGTGTCTCTCCTCGAGTACTTGACCAGCACCGACTGGTCCCCGCGGGCGACGGACGATCCCGGATTTGGTGTGTTACCGCTGGTCTGGGGAACGCTTATGATCACCGTCGGCTCGGCACTGGTCGCGATTCCGGTCGGAACGCTTACCGCGATTTACCTCTCCGAATACGCCGACCAGCGCGTGCGAAAAACGGTCAAACCGACACTCGAGGTTCTCGCAGGCATCCCGACGATCGTCTACGGCTTTTTCGCCCTGTCGTTCATTACGCCGGTGATTCAGTTTTTCTTCCCGGAAACGGGAACGTTCAACGCGGCGTCGGGCGCGATCGTCGTCGGTGTAATGATCATTCCGATGGTGTCGTCGCTTTCGGAAGACGCGATGAGTTCGGTTCCGGACTCGCTTCGAAATGCGGCCTACGGCCTCGGCGCGACGAAGTTCGAGGTGTCGACACAGGTCGTCGTCCCCGCATCGCTGTCGGGAATCCTGGCTGCGTATATTCTGGCGATTTCGCGGGCAATCGGTGAGACGATGGCGGTGGCGCTCGCCGCAGGTGCGCTCTCTCAGATAACGACGAATCCGCTCGATGAGGTCCAGACGATGACCGCATTTATGGTCGAAATCGGGACTGGTGACGCCTCCGTCGGCTCGATCGGCTACCAGAGCCTGTTCGCGATCGGCTTGACGCTATTCATCATGACATTCACGATGAACATCGGCAGTATGTGGATCCGGTCACGGTACCGGGAGGAGTACGAATGAGCGCTCCAACTGAGTCCGAAGAGTTCGAGTTCGACGGTACTTCGATCAAACGCAAACGCCAGATCGGCCGAGTGTTCCTCGGCCTCTGCGTCGGCGCGACGATGGTCGGCATCGTTGCACTGGTCGCCCTGTTACTTGACGTGCTCGTCGAGGCGTGGGGATGGCTTACCTGGGAATTCTTGACCTATCCTCCGTCGCAGTTGGTCGAGAACTACAACCCCGCAAACTACGGCGATCTCCCAACAGGACCCGGCGGGATCTACCCTGCGCTAGTGGGGTCGATCTATCTGATCAGCCTGACCGCGATCTTTACGCTCGTCCTCGGTGTCGGTGCCGCGATCTATCTCGAAGAGTACGCGCCGGATACCCGACTCACGCAGTTCATCGAGGCGAACATCTCCAATCTCGCCGGTGTTCCGTCGATCGTCTACGGTCTACTCGGACTGGCGATGTTCGTCCGGGCGCTCCACACCGGCGCGAGCCTTATCGCGGGCGCGCTGACATTGACACTACTCATCCTCCCGATCGTCATCGTCTCCTCACAGGAGGCGCTCCGGGCCGTCCCGGACTCGATGCGTCGCGCATCCTACGGATCGGGCGCGACGAAGTGGCAAACCGTCCGAAACGTCGTACTTCCCGAGGCGGTCCCGGGGATCATGACCGGAATAATTCTCTCGCTCTCGCGGGCGATCGGCGAAACAGCACCGATTCTAATGGTCGGTGCTGCCACGTCGATGTTCGCCCCGCCGGAATTAACTGATCCCACGGGCCCATTCGCCGCGATGCCGATGCAAATCTTCGAGTGGGCGAGTTTACCCGAAGGCGATTTCCAACACGTCGCTGCCGCCGGGATCGTCGTCTTGCTCGCGATCTTGTTGCTGATGAACGCAGTCGCGATTTTCATCAGGAACAAGTACGACCGCCGAGCGTAACTCGTCGTTTACTCGCTTCGAACCGCGCTCGGATCGGTAGATACGAATAACTAGATTCAACCAACGGGCAGTACTTTGCGAGTTCCGAGCGTGCTCGCTCGGCGCTCGATTCCGGAACAGGTAACTGCCTGAGGACCAACGAATACGTAACCCGTATGACGGCAAACAGCGGCGGACCTGAGACGGTCTCGAAGCACCAGATCGACGATTCTCCCCCGGAAGAAACCACCTCGAGCGAGCCGATCGAGGACGCCTGGGGTGATCAGGCCGTGATCCAGTCTCGAAATCTCGAGGTCTTTTACGGCGACGAACAAGCCCTCGACGAGATCGACATGGACATCCCGGAACGGCAGGTGACGGCACTCATCGGCCCCTCGGGCTGTGGAAAGTCGACGTTCCTACGCTCGATCAACCGAATGAACGATCTGATCGATGTCGCCCGAGTCGAGGGCGACCTCTACTTCCACGGCAAGAACGTCTACGACGACGACGTCGATCCCGTCGCGCTCCGTCGGAAGATCGGGATGGTCTTCCAGAAACCGAACCCGTTCCCAAAGAGCATCTTCGACAACGTCGCCTACGGCCTTCGCGTCCAGGATCAGGAAGACGACGTCGACGAACAGGTCCAGCAGGCCCTCGAGCGCGCCGCGCTCTGGGACGAAGTCAAAGACCAGCTCGATTCGTCGGGTCTCGATCTTTCCGGCGGCCAACAACAGCGCCTCTGTATCGCCCGCGCGATTGCCCCTGACCCCGAAGTCATCTTGATGGACGAGCCAGCGAGCGCCCTAGATCCCGTTGCAACCTCGAAAATCGAGGATCTCGTCGAGGAGCTCTCCCAGGAGTACACGGTCGTTATCGTCACCCACAACATGCAACAGGCCGCCCGAATCTCGGATAAGACCGCCGTCTTCCTGACCGGGGGTCGACTCGTGGAGTTCGACGAGACGAACAAGATCTTCAACAATCCAGAAAGCCAGCGCGTCGAGGACTACATCACGGGCAAGTTCGGATAAGCAGCTCCTCACGCGAAAGCGGGCCGGGATGATTTACGAACAATTGGAAACGATCTCCGAACAGGTTGCTTCTTTCGGTACCTGGCGTTGCGTGATACTATTCCGATAACGTTACGCCCTCGTCGGCCGCGTTCCGAAGCGCATCGGAGCGACCGTGACTCCCCGGTGCGATCGCGACGGTGTGAATGCCGGCCGTGCCCGCGTACTCGAGTACCGGCTTGAAATCCGTGTCCCGAGAGGCGATAACGAGGGTATCGACGGTTTCGTCGGCGGTGAAAGCGGTCGCATCGACGGCGAGTTTGACGTCGACGTCACCGCTCGTGATGACCACCTCGTAGCCGCGGGCCTCCGCGGCCTGAATCAATCCTGGCGTCGCGTGTTCGTCGAGATAGAGCCTGGTGATTCCGACGCGTCCGTACTCAAGCGCTTCGTCCCGGACATCATCTAGATCAACGTCGAACTCGTCCCGAAGAACGTTCGGTCCGTCGACGAAGAGTCCGACGGTCGGCGGCGAATCAGAACCAGAGTCGGAATCAGGGCCAGACGAAGACTCGAGACGAGAGCGAACGCGGTCGAAGATGGACATAGATACTACTCCGTAGCGGGGGTCGCGAAATAGGTGTGACGAAAGGAACGAGACCGACAGCCGTTCTGTAAACTACCCTACCCTACTTCGCTCACCCCCATACGGGGTTCGCTCGTTGAGGGTAGGGCTTTGATGTGGACTCCCAGCAATCAGTCCCCAGCAATAGGCTGGTGACCGTCGCCGTTCACCATCCCACCATGTATACGCACGTCTACTGGTGTCGAAGGAAATCGAAGATTTCCTGACCATTGGAAAGCTCCGCTTTCCAAGACGTCTCCGCTCTCCGACATGGGCGAGGAACGGAGTCTATGCTGCCGTTTTCGGGCGTATCGTAGCCCGATATTTTTCGCTGCGTTGTAGTCCGCGTTGACCTCGTAGCCGCATTTCTGAAACTGTTCGCCAGACCAGCCGACTCGTCCTCGAGTTCGCCGTCGGTTCCCCGTACGACGAAGGCCGCCTACTCGGCGCCCGTTCCGGCAGCCGCGTCGAACTCGTCTGGGTCGTCGAGGACATCGGCCTGTTCGACGATTTCGAACGTGCTTTCACCGCAACTACAGCCATCCTGACCGATGATCTTGATGTCGCCATCCGGCCACTGTCGTGCCGCATACACAGAGTCGCAGTTCACGCAAGTAGCTAACACTCTCTCCACGTCTTCTCTTCGGGCCATTTGATACAAGACAAGAGGAGATACACTACGAAAGAGTCTTTCTATTTTGGAGGTGTTAGCGTCGGAACTAGTGGATTACGGCGCAGATACGATTCAGCAACAATAGTCATCGGTTATCGTTTTCGACAAATGGAAGTATTCCGACGACCGCTCGGATTAACTCCCAACGGTGGTGAGCGCCTGCTCGACTGATTCACCGATCCGGTTCGCACCCTCGTCTTCGACAGCCACCAGCGGCGGCCGGACGCGATCTGACTGGATTACTCCTCGGTGAGCGAGTGCGGTTTTCGTCGCCGGTGCAAATCCGAACTCCTTGCACGACTCGAACAACGGACTGATAGCGTTCTCCTGAAGCGTTCGACCGGGTTCGCCGTGTGCACGGTCGATTGCTTTGTCGTACACCTCCGGGAGCACGTTCGAGAGCGCGTTGACGCCCCCGTCTGCTCCCATCCGCATCGCCGGGACGAGAAGCGAGTCGTACCCCTGAAGCATGAGAAACGCGTCCGAGGTTCGGCCCAGCACCGTCAAAAAGTACTCGAGATCACCGCTCGAGTCTTTGAGACCGAGTATTTGGTCGTGGTCAGCCAGGGCGACGACGGTTTCCGGCGCGATCTGTCGGCCGGTACAAGCGGGAATGTTGTACAACAACAGCGGGAGAGACGACCGATCGGCGACGGCCTCGAAGAATCGCTGGTTTCCCTGCGGTGCGTTCGCCGTATGGAAGTACGGTGGCGTGAGAACCGTTGCGTCTGCTCCCGCTGCGGAAGCGATATCGATCGCTTCGACTGCGGATTCGACGTCCGTTGCCGACGCGCCTGCAACAACGGGAACCGATGCCCGTTCGGCGGTGTGTTCGACAACCAGTCGCCGTTCGTCCGGCGACAAACTCGCGAACTCGCCTGTCGTCCCGGCCGGAAACAACGCGTCGATCGACCCCGACTCGAGGTGGTCGATCAGATCGGTCACTGCACCGGTATCGACGGTCCCGTCGGCGAATGGAGTGATCATCGGACAAGTAATGCCTCGCAACGCTTCTCGAATGTCCATACGAGAAGTGGTTCGTCCACCCCTAAAGCGGTACTCCTGGAGGTTCGATACGAGCGAGAGGATTCCGCCGACAGTACTCGTGGCGATCACAGTACACGTTATTCGTCCGGGACGGAGCGGTGGGCGGTGAGCCGGGTCGGATCGGCCACAGCGACGAAAAGACATTACTGTCCCGGGGGTGTCCAGTCGATTATGCCGCTTCAGACGCCGCCGTTACGTGGGGTCCACGACGATTACGGAGCGAAGTTTACCGAGTTCGGCGGCTGGGATATGCCCGTCGAGTTCGAGTCGATCCGCGACGAACACCTTGCGGTCCGGGAGGACGCCGGAAAGTTCGACGTCTCGCACATGGGCGAGGTTCACGTCACCGGCCCGGATTCGACCCGACTCATGCAACGGCTCACTACGAACGACGTGGCGGCGCTCGAGGTCGGTGACTCCCAGTACGCGGCCATTACCGACGAAGACGGCACGATCATCGACGATACGGTGATTTATCGGCTCCCCGACGAAGACGGGGCAGAGACGTATCTGTTCGTTCCGAACGCCGGTAACGACGAGACAATGCACGAGCGTTGGATCAGTTACCGAAACGAGTGGAACCTCGAGGCGACGGTAGACAACATGACCGACGAGTACGCGATGTTCGCCGTACAGGGACCGAACGCGGCCGGTCTCGTCGGCGATGTCGTCGAGGGATCGATCACGGATATCCCTCGGTTCGAAGCGCGGTACGCCACGGTCGCGGGAATCGAATGCTGGACGGCTCGAACCGGGTACACGGGAGAGGACGGGTTCGAATTCGTCGTCCCATGGAGCGACGCCGAGACGGTCTGGTCGGCGTTCGACTGCCAGCCGTGCGGACTGGGCGCTCGCGATACACTCCGAATCGAAGCTGGCTACCTCCTCGCCGGCCAGGATTTCGACCGGGAATCTAATCCCCGAAACCCCTACGAGGCCCGCATCGGATTTGCGGTCAAACTCGAGACCGAATTCGTCGGCCGGGACGCCCTCGAAGGAGCGTCCGTCGAAGGTGTCGAAGAGAAACTCGTCGGCATCAAACTGATCGATCGCGGTGTCCCGAGACACGGTTACGATATCACCAACACCGACAGCCGCGTCGTCGGCACGATCACGAGCGGGACGATGAGTCCGACCCTCGAGTCACCGATCGGACTCGGCTACGTTCCGGTCGAGTACGCGGACCCGGGAACGACACTCAACGTCATCGTTCGCGGACAGTCCAAGAAAGCAAGAGTTGAAACGATTCCGTTCATCGACACAGTATAATGAGCTTCGACATCCCAGCAGACAGACGGTACCAAGAATCGCACGAGTGGGCACTCGAGACAGACGGCGTCGTCCGCGTCGGCATCACGGACTTCGCACAGGACGAACTGGGCGACGTCGTGTTCGTCGAACTTCCCGACGAAGGCGACGACGTCGTCCAGGACGAAGAGTTCGGCGTTATTGAGTCCATTAAGGCCGTTTCGGACCTCTACGCGCCCGTTAGCGGCGAGGTCGTCGCGGTTAACGAGGAACTCTTCGACACGCCCGAACTCGTCAACGACGACCCGTTCGGCGACGGTTGGATGCTCGAGATCGAGCCTGCGGAGGAAGACGAACTCGAGGCGTTGTTGGCGGACGAGGAGTACGAAGACCAGATTGCCTGAACGGCAACGACAGTTCGTTCCTCGGAATCAGCGTTCGATCGACAACCAATGTTTTGGATGCGGGAGGACAAAGAGAAAGCCCGCCCTTTAGGACTGAGCGGGTGCCACGTCGCATGTATCAGCCGTTCACTACAGCTGCGCAACGAACTTTTCCGCCTCGGGATTCCTCGCTGCGCTCGGAACCGCTCGGCGCAAAAAATTCGATGAAAAAGGCCGACAGCTCGGCCTTCGGCTTCGCGTCGGTGAACCGTGCTCGCTTCGCTCGCACGGATGCGACAGCGGTAAGTCCTCGTACTGTACGTACCGAAAGAATCAGATCAAAGACAGTTTCATAGATGTTAGGTCGAAACGCACCACCACCAATCGATAGAGCCACACGGCTCGATTTCAATTCTCCGGCATGTCGATCGAGATTCGCTCCGCCGACCTCGAGACGGACCGCGACGGCCTCTGGCGGCTCAAGCGCCAGTTCGAACTCGGACTGGGAACTGATACTGGGGGCGAACAGAAAGCCGAGA
Source organism: Halostagnicola alkaliphila (assembly GCF_055379965.1). NCBI lineage: Archaea > Methanobacteriati > Methanobacteriota > Halobacteria > Halobacteriales > Natrialbaceae > Halostagnicola > Halostagnicola alkaliphila. Next base: position 2,938,946 of record NZ_AP043826.1, read on the forward strand.
TCTACAAGCAGAAACTGACAGGCGAGTACCGAACTCGGTATCTCGAGTGGGCCGAACGCTGTACCGAAGAATCAGCCCAATCCATCCTTGTTGCCGAACGGAACGCGACTGCCGGTCGAACGACCGACGGAGGCGAACATCTCGTCGGGTATATATTCGTCCTGCCAGAGTCGCTCTCGCTCGTCTGGGATGCCGGCGTCGTAAACGAACTCTTCGTCGCCGAGCCACACCGAGGAACTGGTGTTGCCGACCGACTCATGGAACGCGCGCTCGAGGTTCTTTCCGAACAGGACCTCCCCCTCGAGCGCGTCGTCCTCGACGTCGATCGGGCTAACGACCGCGCCCAGGCCTTCTACGAGCGATACGGGTTCGACCACTGGGGCGAGCTCGTTTCTCGGCCGCTCGAGTAACGGACAGATAGCCTCGGTCGCCCGCTCGTCTCACCTCGAATCCGAGGAACGTCGCGACTCGCGATACTGCTCTCGAGTGATCGTGTAGCGGTGAAGGTCACGAACCGAATCTTCGATCGGGACCCAGTTCCGGAGGAGCCCGTCGTACTCGCCGCCGAAACGGTCGACGTACTTTTCGATGGCCCGCTTGGAATTCTCGTTCCCGGCCAGATACCCCGCCGAAACAAGCTCGAGATCGAGCTTTTCGAACGCGAGTTCGATCAACGCGGCGGCTCGTTCGCCCGAGTAGCCTCGACCCCAGAACGGTTTCCTGAGCCAGACGCCCAGTCGAGCGGTTCGTTTCTCCCAGAGCGGGATGAGGCTGGCGACGCCCGCGAACTCGCCGCTTCGTGGCTCTCCAGCGGCCGGATACATCACCCAGTTCGCACGCGTGCGTTCGTCCCATCGTTCCTCGGACTCGAGGAGATACTCCCGCGATTCGTTCGGAGTGTGATGGACGTCATCCGTCAGATGCGTTGCGACCTCGTCGAACCCGCTTCCCGGCTTCCGGTATTCGTACAGCTCGAGTGGTTCGATCGTCTCTCGAGAGAGTCGCCGGAACTCGATACGGTCGGTTTCGAAGGTCTCGGGAAACATTCGTTCGCCAAGGTTATCGTGGAGAGTATAAAATAGTCGGCAGTATATCCGCGCGGCCCTTTCGCCGGCGTTTAGTCGTTCGTCGGCGGTTGGTCGTTCGTCGGCGGTTGTCGACTGGTCGAACCCGAAGACTAGTTCGGCTCGGAGGGCTGGCCCGTCTCGACCCGCTCTCGGATCCACGCCGCCGCATCCTCGACGGCGTCCTCGTCGTTGCCCGTAACGCGCAGCCGTCCTAACCGGTCCTCACTCTGGGGATAACTGCCGACCGAGACATCGAACTCGTCGGTCACGCCCTCGAGAACCGCTCGAAGAGACCCCTCCGGAGCCGGCGTGAACACGGTCCTCGAAACGACGTTGCCCGTAAATTCGGCGTCGACCACTTCGAACATGGCCTTCATCTCGTCCGGAATCCCGGCGAAGACATAGACGTTCTCGACCACGCAGCCCGGCGACCAGCCCGCGTCCGTAACGACCGGTCTGGCCCCCTCCGGAAGCGAGGCCGCGGCGTCGACGTCGAACTTGAGGTCGTATTCCTCGAAGAACTCCGGCCGTTCCGCCCGGAGTTCGCGTCCCTTTTCTACGATTTGTTCTCGAACGTCGGGAAAGACCACGAGGTCTCGCTCGAGTCCGGCCGCGACCGCCTCGATCGTGACGTCGTCCGGCGTCCCGCCGAGGCCCCCGGTAACGACGACGGCGTCGAACGTCTCGCTCCACCGTGAGACGGTCTCTGCGATGAGTTCCCGATCGTCGGGGATCGTCAGAATCCGGCGGACGGAGCCGCCGCGGTCGGTGATCTGCGAGCCCAGCCACGACGCGTTCGTGTTCGTCGTTTGCCCGGCGAGCAGTTCGTCACCGATCGTGAGAATAGCGACCTGCATATGAGACCGTTCTCGTCGTCAGCAGTTATATCTCGCGCCGATCGGTTCTGACCGCCGGAGGGGAAAACACTTATAGAGGGCTTGACAACCCCGAAAGCGATTGAGTTTGTTGCATGGCCGACGATCCCTCTATCGCACCCAGCCGGGTTTCCAGCAGTTCAGATGATTCCTCGAGCGCCCGTTCGGTGATCGGATCGCGACTCGGAATCGACCGTCGGGCTCTCGCTGCGTTCCGGATCGGACTCGGCGTCGTCATCCTCTTCGATCTGCTCCTCCTTCGAGTCCCGGGAACCGTGCCGTTCTACACCGACGCAGGCGTGCTTCCGCGGTCCGCGCTCGCGGAAGTGTATCCCGCGTTCGCATCGGCGTCGATCCACGCGCTAGCAGGATCGATGTGGGTGCAAGCGGTTCTGTTCGCGGTCGCCGGACTCTTCGCCGTCTCTCTGTCTCTCGGCTACCGAACTCGCCTCGCGACGTTCGTTTCGTTCGTCCTCCTCGCCTCGCTCCAGGCCCGAAATCCGTACGTTCTCAACGGCGGCGACACCATCCTGAGCTCGTTCCTGTTTCTCGGTCTGTTCCTCCCGCTCGGGGCTCGATGGTCGCTCGATGCCCGAAGAACCGCTCGAGAACGGTCTCGGGAAGTCACCGGCGACCGAGAACGAGCAGGGACTGGTGAAACAGAAGACGGGGTGACCGGCGACGCGGCGCAAGTCGTCTCCGTTGCGACGGTTACGATTCTCGTCCACATCGTCCTCATCTACGCGACGAACGCGGCCTTCAAGTTCCAGAGCGAGGCCTGGATGAACGGAATCGCCGTCCGGCGAACCATGCATCTCGAGCAGTTCGTCGTTCTGCTCGGTCCGTACCTCTCGGACCTCTCGACGGCCCTAACTGCGGTCAACTGGCTCTGGATCGCGACGCTGTCGGCCGCTCCGCTTCTCGTCCTATTCGCCGGGAAGCTCCGAACCGCGGTCGTCGTCGCGTTCGTCTGCACCCACCTCGGAATGGCCGCGACGATGCGTCTCGGTGTGTTCCCCTTCGTGCTGATAACCGGATTACTGTTGTTCCTCCCGCCGGCAGTCTGGGACGTGATCGAGCGGAGTCGAACTCGAGACGCGCTTGAGCGCATCGAAACCAGCATCCGGGCCAGCCTTCCTCGCGGTTCCCCGCTCGAGTCACGTTCGGTTCCGTCGATTACGGTTCCGTCCGCAGCCCGCCGAATCGGGCGAATTTGTGCGTCCGGATTCCTCGTCGTCGTGCTCCTCACGTTGGTTTTTTGGCAGACTGCTCAGCTCGGTCTGGTCGACTCGCCCGCTTCGGAACTGGAAGAAGGCATGGGCGACGTCGGCTGGACGTTCTTCGCCCCGAGTCCGCCGGACGCCTCGATCGGGTACGTCGCCGAAGCCGAACTCGAGTCCGGGGAGACGATCGACCTCATCCACGGCGGTCAAGCCACGCTGGATCGCCCGCCGGATCCCGACCAGGCGTTCCCGACGACGCTCTGGAAGCGTTACGGGACAGATATGAGCCACGCCGACGAGAGCCAGTACGAACCCCTACTCGAGTACCTCTGTGATCGTTCGGAGCACGAGATCACGGACCTGACGATCTATTACTTCGAGCAACCCGTCGAGCCGGACGGGCCGGTCGGCGAACCAGAGGCGCTCGAGCGTATTTCCGGGACGTGTTTGGAGTGAGACGAAATCGTTCTCGCACAGTGAGTCGCGGTTCAGTGACGACGATTCAACCGCTCGGATAACGTTTATGAGGGCGTACATACAATGTGTGTACAACAGAGGAACCAATATGGGTACAACACGAGTAAATTTCCGCCTGCCAGAAGAGTTGGTCGAGAAAGCCGACGTTGCAGCCGAGGTTACGCACAGAAACCGAACAGAGATACTCAAAGAAGCTCTCCAAGCGTACTTCGAAGAAGTCGAAGACGACGAGAAGTTCAAAGAAGCTGTCGTCGAACTCTATCTCGACGACCGAATCGAATTCGAGACGCTACGAGAGTTTATCGGGCGACAGGATGCCGAAGCCGTTCGAACCTCGAAAACGATTCTCGATCAGGGTGACGAACTCGCGAATCTGTAGGATGGCTTCAGTATGATCGTTATCGATACAAGCGCCGCTATCTCTCTCGCAACTGCTAATTCTCTCGAAATCGTCCTCGAACAGTTCGATAGTCACACAACCGAATCGGTGAGACAGGAACTCGAAAACACGGCGGAGTATGATAACATTCACGGAACCGCTGCAATGGCAGTCCTCGAGCACGAAGAAGAGTACGTCGTCCATCTCACAAACGAATCAACGAGACACTCGTCCCGAATCGATCAGGGAGAAGCAAGCTGTGTCACGCTCGCGAAAGAACTTGACGCAGACTTCTTGGTAACTGACGATTTCCGGGCGCTCCCAGAGCTACAGACCGTGACTCATTCGAAGGTGGCCATTTCACCGCTTCTCCTGAAGGCGCTGGTCAAACGTGGTGAACTCGAAAACCAGCAGGCTCGGGAGCGGGTCGAAATGTTGGCCGAAAATCGTGACTGGCTTGGATCTCCGATATACCGCCGAGCAAAGCAGCTCTTCGAGGAATGAATTGTTCGCGACAGAAGTGCGTTGGCTGGGATTTGAACAACTCGAAGACGATCTCACTCGCGTTGCTCGCGGTAAGCCGCTCGCATCGCGGTTCTCACTTCGTTCCGAACCGCGCACTGCTCGTGAGCGTGCGACTTCTTTCGTTCAAATCAGATTGATTTTTCCAAACTTGAATACTCGCGTTGCTACGTAATGGTCGTGGAAAGTGAGTTTGGAAAAATGCGTTGGCTGGGATTTGAACCACGGTCGCACGACCTCGCGTTGCTCGGCTGCGAGCTCCCTGATTCAAATCCAGTCGACTACTGTCGCTCACGAGTTTGTTCGCGACAGAAGTGCGTTGGCTGGGATTTGAACCCAGGTTGTGACCATGGCAAGGTCACGTGATACCACTACACTACCAACGCCCTGCTACACTTCTAAATACATCTGGAGGGATGTATAAGGGTTGCGAATCGAGGCGCTCTCGAGAGACAATCACACGAGGGCGGCGATTTCAGTGTCTCGAGTTCCACACCTTGAGAAACGTGCCGATCCGCCCAAAGTGACTCGAGAAATCGAACACGTTACGCAGCCAAACTATGCGTGTGGCTGATACGCACGAATTCGATACTGTGAGAGGTTCACAGCCGGAACGGGATTCCGCTACCCTTTTAAGATCTCGTCGGGAAATATCGCTACAGTCTAGTGACGAGGCGCCGAAGCGTCACGGTATGACCACAAGCGTACTCGTGCCGTCGTCACTCGCTCGAGAAGCCGAAGACAAACGCGAGGCAACTCGCAAGCTCGGCTACGTCGCCCGCGCGGCGACGATTTATCGGGTTGATCGCCTGATCGTCTACCCAGATCGGGACGGCGAACGGGGCGATCTCGGCGGCGGGTTCGTAAGCACCGTACTGCGGTACGCCACGACGCCTCCGCATCTTCGAAAGGAGATCTGGGGCAAGCGGGACGAACTGGAGTACGTGGGCGTCTTACCGCCGCTCCGCGCCACGTCACAGACCGGCTCCGAATCCGACGATTCGGGGTCGAAAAGACAAGGAATCGTGACCGAGGTCGGACCTGATCAACGCGTCCGGGTCAATTGCGGGATGCAACACCCGATCTCTCTCAACGTGCCGTCGGATATGGCACTCGAGGAGGGAGAGCGCGTGACAGTCAGGATCTCTTCGCGACGACCGGTCCGTGCGAAAATCATCGACAAGCCTACACAGGGGCTTTCGATCGAGGAAACGGACCTTTCGGCGGCCCTCAGCCGTGAGGACGCTGGCGTCCGAATCGCAGCTTCCCGGTTCGGTGAATCGCTCACTGTCGGGAAACTCGAGACGCTGGCCGGACGGATCGAACGGGACGGTCTTACCGTCGCGTTCGGTGCGCCCGAAAGAGGGCTGCCGGCAATCCTCGGCATCGACGCCGACGCCGTTCAGAAAGACGGCGTCGAACGGCTCGATGCGGAGGACGACGCAGACGCCGTTCAGAAAGACGGCGTCGAACGGCTCGATGCGGAGGACGACGCAGACGTCGAACCCAACGGCGATCCGGGGTTCGACCTCTGGCTCAATACGGTTCCGAACCAGGGAAGCGGCGTGGTGAGAACAGAAGAAGCGATGTTCACCACGCTCGCTTCCATAACATTGAGAGCGTGATAGAATGCCACAACCAAACGCACCACGCAAAGGCTCACTCGGGTTCGGCCCACGACAGCGTGCGACCAGCGAGGTCCCACGTTTCAACTCGTGGCCGGACGACGACGGACAGCCAACGCTCCAGGGCTTCGCGGGCTACAAGGCCGGCATGACCCACGTGGTAATGGTCGACGACGCCGCTAACTCGACGACCGAGGGAATGGAGACGACCGTTCCCGTTACCATCGTGGAGACGCCGCCGATGCGCGCCGTTGCTCTGCGTGCGTACGAAGACACACCGTATGGTATCAAGCCGATAACCGAGGTCTGGACCAACGAGTTCGACGACGATCTCGATCGCGTTCTGGACCTTCCCGGGGATGACTACGACGTCGAGGCCGAGGAGGCCAAACTCCGCGACCTGCTCGAACAAGGTCGCGTCCACGACGTCCGCGTCATCACCCACACAGTACCCGGATCCTTGCAGTCGATCCCGAAGAAGAAGCCGGACGTCATGGAGACGCGCGTCGGCGGCGGTTCCGTCGAGGAACGCGTCGACTTCGCGCTCGACGTGGTCGCCGACGGCGGCGAGCACGTCCTGAACGACGTCTTCCGTGCCGGCGAGTACGTCGACGCAAGCGGCGTCACGAAAGGGAAAGGGACCCAGGGTCCTGTCAAACGCTGGGGCGTCCAGAAGCGAAAGGGCAAACACGCCCGTCAGGGATGGCGCCGCCGCATCGGTAACCTCGGTCCGTGGAACCCGAGCCGCGTTCGCTCGACGGTTCCACAGCAGGGACAGACGGGGTACCACCAGCGAACCGAACTGAACAAACGCCTCGTCGATATCGGCGACGGCGCAGACGCGACGGTCGACGGCGGCTTCGTCAACTACGGCGAAGTCGACGGCCCGCACGCGCTGATCAAGGGCTCGCTCCCCGGGCCGAACAAGCGTCTCGTACGCTTCCGCCCGGCGATCCGACCCGGAGACCAACCGCGCCTCGATCCCGAGGTTCGGTACGTCTCCACCGCATCAAACCAGGGATAACCCATGCAGGCAACAGTACGCGACCTGGACGGTGCAGACGCAGGGGAAATCGAGCTCCCGGCGGTCTTCGACACGCAGTTCCGCCCGGACTTGATCGCCCGTGCCGTCCGCACGTCACAGGCCAATCGAAAACAGGACTACGGCGCCGACGAATTCGCGGGCATGCGAACGCCTGCGGAATCGTTCGGTAGTGGCCGAGGCATGGCCCACGTTCCACGACAGAACGGACGCGCTCGCCGCGTTCCACAGGCTGTCAAGGGACGAAAGGCACACCCGCCGAAAGCCGAGAAAGATCAGACTGAATCGATCAATACGAAAGAAAAGAAACTGGCCGTCCGCAGTGCGATCGCTGCGACGACCGACGCCGAACTCGTCGCCGACCGCGGCCACGAGTTCGACGACGACACCGAAATTCCGCTGGTCGTCAGCGACGAGTTCGAAGACCTCGTCAAAACGAAGGAGGTCGTCTCCTTCCTCGAGGAGGTCGGTGTCGACGCCGATATCGAGCGTGCCGACGAGGGTCGGAACGTACGATCCGGACGCGGGACGACCCGTGGCCGAAAGTACAACACGCCGACATCGATCCTCTTCGTCACCTCGAGCGAGACCGGTCCGTCGCGGGCCGCTCGCAACCTCGCAGGTGCCGACGTCGCGACCGCCGCCGAAGTCAACGCGGAGGATCTCGCGCCGGGCACCCAGCCGGGTCGACTGACGATCTGGACCGAAAGCGCACTCGAGGAGGTGGCAGATCGATGAGTTCGATCATCGACTACCCGCTCGTCACCGAGAAGGCGATGAACGACATGGACTTCGAGAACAAGCTCCAGTTCGTCGTCGACGTCGACGCCACCAAACCGGAGATCGCGGATGTCGTCGAAGACCGCTTCGACGTCGGTGTCACTGACGTCAACACGCAGGTAACGATGAACGGGAACAAGAAAGCAACCGTCAAACTCTCCGAGGACGACGACGCGCAGGAAGTCGCCTCGCGAATCGGGGTGTTCTGAGAATGGGACGACGTATTCTCGGACAGCGACGTGGACGCGGTACGCCGACGTTCCGCGCCCCGTCACACCGATACAAGGCAAAGCTCGAACACAAGAAACCGGAGGACAGCGACGTCGTTCGTGGAACGATCGTCGACATCGAGCACGATCCCGCTCGCTCGGCCCCGGTCGTCGCCGTCGAGTTCGAAGACGGCGACCAGCGACTCATCCTCGCTCCCGAGGGAGTCACGGTCGGCGACGAGATTCAGGTCGGCATCTCCGCGGAGATCAAGCCCGGGAACACGCTCCCGCTGGCGGAGATCCCCGAAGGTGTCCCGATCTGTAACGTCGAAGCGAACCAGGGCGACGGCGGCAAGTTCGCCCGGTCTTCCGGCGTCAACGCGGACCTGATTACCCACGACCGCGACGCCGCGGTCGTTCAGCTCCCAAGCGGCGAGGTCAAACGCCTCGACCCACAGTGCCGTGCAACCGTCGGCGTCGTCGCCGGTGGCGGTCGAACGGAAAAGCCGTTCGTCAAGGCAGGGAACAAGTATCACAAGATGAAGGCCCGGGGCACCAAGTGGCCCCGCGTCCGCGGTGTTGCGATGAACGCGATCGACCACCCATTCGGTGGCGGTGGCCGCCAGCACCCCGGCAAGCCCAAGTCCGTCTCCCGCGACGCGCCGCCGGGGCGGAAGGTGGGAGACATTTCCTCGCGCCGTACCGGCCGAGGTGGTAACAAATGAGTTCTGACTACCGAACCGGCCGTGAAGGTGAGTTCACCTACCGCGGTCACACGCTCGAGGAACTGCAGGAGATGGAACTCGAGGACGTCGTGGAACTGCTCCCCGCTCGCAAGCGGCGAAGTATCGAACGCGGTCTTTCGGTCGAACAGCAGAAGCTGCTCGAGAAGGCCCGCGACAAAGACGAGGAGACGACTGCGAACGATCCGATTCGCACGCACCTTCGGAACATGCCAATTCTTCCGGAGTTCGTCGGACTGACGTTTGCCGTGTACACCGGCCAGTCCTTCGAGCGCGTGCGCGTCGAGCCCGAGATGATCGGACACTATCTCGGCGAGTTCCAGTTGACCCGGACATCCGTCGAACACGGACAGGCCGGTATCGGTGCAACTCGCTCGTCGAAGTTCGTCCCACTGAAGTGATCAACGCATGGGAATCAATTACTCAGTCGACGCCGACCCAGACTCCACCGCGAAAGCGATGCTCCGGGAGCGTCACATGAGCCACAAGCACAGCAAGGAGGTCGCACGCGAACTCAAGGGCCGAACCGTTGAGAACGCACAGGCGTACCTCCAGGACGTTATCGACGAGAAGCAATCGGTTCCGTTCCGCTCGCACAACAGCGGTGTCGGTCACCGATCGGATATCGACGGCTGGGACGCCGGCCGCTATCCGGAGAAAGTCAGCGAGGCATTTCTCGATCTCCTCGAGAACGTTTCCTCGAACGCAGAGCATCAGGGATTCGACGGCCAATCGATGGAGATCGCCCACGTCGCCGCCCACAAGGTCGGCGAATCAGTCGGTCGGAAGCCCCGAGCGATGGGACGTGCCTCGGCGTGGAATACGCCGCAGGTCGACGTCGAAATCGTCGTCGAAGAAGCTGACGCCGCTGATGAGGGAGGTGACAACTAAATGGCAGACGAACACCAATTCATCGAAAACGGCCTACAGCGATCTCAGATCGACGAGTTCTTCGAAGAAGAGCTCGGTCGTGCAGGCTACGGTGGTATGGACGTCGCCAAGACGCCGATGGGAACGCAGATCGTTCTCAAAGCGGAGAAACCAGGAATGGTCATCGGCAAAGGTGGCGAGAACATTCGAAAAGTGACGACGGCACTCGAGGACCGATTCAATCTCGAGGACCCACAGATCGACGTTCAGGAGGTCGAAGAACCCGACCTGAACGCTCGAATCGTCGCCGACCGACTCTCGAACGCACTCGAGCGCGGCTGGTACTTCCGAAAGGCCGGTCACACGACGATCGACCGGATCATGGAAGCCGGCGCACTCGGTGCCGAGATCGTCCTCTCCGGGAAGGTCACGGGAGCACGCTCGCGCGTCGAGAAGTTCAACCGTGGTTACATCAAGCACAACGGCGAACCCGCCGAAGAGGTCGTCGACCACGGACAGGGCGTCGCGGTCATGAAACTCGGCACCATCGGCGTGGATGTCAAGATCATCCCGCCGGGAGCCGAACTGCCCGATGACTTCCAGATCTACGACGATATGGATCCCGAGGAGGTCGTTCCCGACGCCGTCGAAGCGAACGAAGGCGTCGAAGAACTGCTCGAAGCCGAACCTGAAGCGGACGATGCGGAGGCTGAGGAGGACGCCGACGACGAGGCTGAGCCCGAAGCTGATGCGGACGAACCCGACCTCGACGAGGAAGTCGTCGAGGAGGTTATCGAAGAAGAAGCTGAGTCTGAGGACGCCGAAGCCGAGGCAGACGACGGCTCCGTCGAGGACATCGAGGAAGAGCTCGATGAACTCGAGGAAGATGTCGAAGCCGAAGCCGAGGAGCTCTTGGACGAGATGGAAGCAGCGGACGACGAGGACGCCGACGAGGGTGATTCCTGATGGCGATCCTTCACGTTGCGGAGATCCGCGACATGACGGCGGCTGAACGAGAAGCCGAACTCGAGGAGCTCGAGACCGAGCTTCTCAACCAGAAGTCCGTCCTCGCAGCCGGTGGTGCGCCGGAAAACCCAGGTCGAATCGGCGAACTGGGCCGCACCATCGCTCGGATCAAGACGATCCAGCAGGAGGAAGGCGACTTCGAAGACGAATCGGCTTCGGACGAGACCGACGCGGAATAACGATACACAGATGGCACTCACACCAGAGACACTCCCCCGACACGAACTCAACGGACTTCCGGTCCGCGTCGTCGAAAGTGACGACGACGGACGGGAAGGACTCGAGGGTCGCGTCGTCGTCGAGACGACGAACACGCTCTCGATCGAAGTCTGCGTTCCACAGAGCGTGGAACGTGAGCGAGGCGGTGATACCGCCGAGCGTCGTGAGGATGGAGCGTCTCGAGTGGTGATGGTGCCGAAATCGGGCTCGGTGTTCGAGTTCGCGATCACAGATGAAGCCGCCGGGGACGAGAAGTCCTCGGGGACTGCGTCCAAACTGGCCAACACTCAACCCTCGTCGACTGACGAGGACCGAGCTGGCGCTAATTCCGACAGCTGTCGTGCCGACTGGCACGTCGCCGGCGAGGATGTAGCCTACGTTACGGTCGATGGATCGCGGCTGCTCTCACGACCCGCCCGAAGAACAGAAACGTCAGGTGATTCACCATGGCAATAGGACTAGACGTAACAACACCTCCGGAACCAGAAAACCCGGAGGAATACGACTACGAGAAGTGTCCGTTCTACGGCGAGCTTTCCGTTCGAGGACAGATCCTCGAGGGAACGGTCGTCTCGACGGACATGGACAAGTCCGTAGTCGTCGAGCGAGAGTACGACGTGACGGTTCCGAAGTACGACCGTCAGATGAAACGTCGCTCGCGCATTCCGGCACACGTGCCGGGCGTGCTCGAGCCGCTCTCGGTCGGTGACACGGTCAAGATCGCAGAGACCCGACCACTGTCGAAGACGAAATCGCACGTGGTCGTTGAAGTAACTGAAGAAGCGACCGCCGAAGACCTCGCCAAGCTGACCCGTCAGAGCGAACCTGAACGGGAACTCTCGGCAGAGGATGTCTCGGCGGACGCGGACGAAGAAGACGAAACCGACGGTGATCAGTGATGGAGGCAATGAAAGCCGACGTCACGCAGGGACTCAAGAAGGGGTCGCTGGTCACGTGTGCCGACAACACCGGCGCTCGCGAACTCAAGATCATCAGCGTTTCGGGCTACCACGGCACCAAGAGCCGCCAACCGAAGGCGGGAATCGGTGACAAGGTGACCGTCTCGGTCACGAAGGGTACCCCGGAGATGCGCCGTCAGGTCCTCGAGGCCGTCGTCGTTCGCCAGCGGAAGTCGATCCGCCGGCCGGACGGCACGCGACTGAAGTTCGAGGACAATGCGGCAGTCATCGTCGACGAAAACGAAGAGCCACGCGGCACGGAAATCAAGGGCCCGATCGCCCGCGAAGTCGCAGAGCGCTTCGGAGCAATTGCCAGCACGGCAACGATGATCGTATAGACAATGAGTAAGCAACCACACAAACAGCGAAACGAAACTGCGCGTGCCCCGCTTCACCAGCGACAGAAGCAGATTCACGCCACTCTCTCGGACGATCTTCGCGAAGAGTACGACACGCGTCGAACCCGCGTCAACGCGGGCGACACGGTCGAAGTCATGCGCGGCGATCACGCCGGAGAGGAGGGTGAAGTGCTGACGGTCGATCTAACGGAGCAGGTCATCCACGTCGAGGACGTGACGATCGAGACGGCAGACGGCGAAGAAGTGCCGCGACCGCTCGAGCCCTCGAACGTTCGAATTACGGACCTCGACCTCGAGGACGACCGACGCGAGGCACGCCTGGAAGGTGAGACTGCATGAGCAACCATCAGAAACGACTCTCGGTACCGAAATCTTGGCCCGTCGAGCGCAAGACCGAGACCTTCACCGTCAAGGCCGGCGCCGGCCCGCACGGTGAAGCAGGTGTTCCGCTTGTCGTTCTCCTGCGGGACGTTCTCGGTTACGTCGATTCCAAGAAAGAAGCGCGCTACGCACTCTCTGAGGATTCGATCCTCATCAACGGAGACGCAATCAACGATGAACAGCGTCCAATCGGGATGTTCGACATCGTCGCGTTTCCCGACCTCGAGGAGTACTATCGTATCTTCCCCGACGAGGGCGGTCGACTCGCGCTAACTTCGATCGACGCCGACGCGGCAGACAGCCGCCTCGGCAAAATCGACGGAAAACAGCAAGTCACTGGCGGCGACACCCAGTTGACGCTTCACGACGGAACGAACGTCATCGTCGACGACGAGTACAGCGCAAAGGACTCGGTCGTCGTCGACAACGAAGACAAATCGATCGTCGCTCACTTCCCGTACGAAGAGGGCGAACTCGTGACCGCCGTTCGTGGCAACCACGCCGGCAAGATCGGCACGATCGAGAATATCGAAGTCACGAAAGGGAGCGGATCCAACATCGTGACCGTTGAGACCGACGACGAACTGTTCGAAACCGTCGAAGAGTACGTCTTCGTCATCGACGAGAAATTTACGGGTGATGATGAATGAGCGAAGCCAGCGATGCTGAGTTCCACGAGATGCGCAAACCGCGCGTCGAAAAAGTCGTCGTCCACATGGGCGTCGGCCGCGGTGGTCGCGACCTCGGGAAAGCAGAGGACATCATCGAGGAAGTCACGGACCAACAGAGCGTCCGGACGCAAGCCAAACGGACCGAACCCGAGTTCGGTATCCGCGAGGGTGAACCGATCGGCACGAAGGTTACCCTTCGTGACGACGACGCAGCCGAGTTCCTCGAGACAGCACTGACGTTCGCCGATATTTCGGCGAATCAGTTCGACAATACGGGGAACTTCAGCTTCGGTGTCGAGGAACACACCGAGTTCCCGAATCAGGAGTACGACCCGAGCATCGGGATCTACGGGCTGGATGTCACCGTCAACCTGGTCCGCCCAGGGTATCGCGTCTCGAAACGCGATAAGGCGACCCAGCAGATTCCACCGAGTCACCGACTGACGCCCGAGGACGCCATCGCGTACCTCGAGTCGAACTTCGACGTCGACGTGGAGGAGTCCACAGATGAGTGAAAGTGAAAACGAACGAACGGGCGAACACGCCGAAAAGCGCACGGGCCAGATCGAGGCCTGCCAGCGCTGCGGTCGAAAGCAGGGACTCGTCGGCAAGTACGACATCAACCTGTGCCGGCAGTGCTTCCGAGAAATCGCCCGCGACATGGGATTCAAGAAGTACAGATGACAGGGAATAACCCGCTCAGTAACGCGCTTTCGGGGCTCGACAACGCAGAAGATGTCGGACACCTGAGCCACGAGGTACAGCCCGCCTCGAACGAAATCGGCAGCGTACTCGAGGTCTTCTACGACCGCGGGTACATCGACGGATTCGATCTCGTCGACGACGGAAAAGCCGGAACGTTCGAAATCGAACTGAAAGGAGCGATCAATGAATGTGGGCCCGTCAAACCCCGCTACGCCGTCGGTGCCGATGGCTTCGAGAAATGGGAGAAACGATTCCTCCCGGCTCGAGACTTCGGGACGCTCGTCGTCACGACGAGCAGTGGCATTATGAGCCACTACGAGGCACGCGAGAAGGGGATTGGAGGGCAGGTGATCGCATACGTCTACTAACAATGCGAGTTGAACTGGAAATTCCCGACGAAGTAACCGCCGAGGTTGATCATCTCGACGTGACAGTCGACGGCCCAGAAGGCACCATTACGCGGCGCCTCTGGTATCCTGATGTTACGGTCGAGGTCGAAGACGACACCGTGGTCATCGAAAGTGACAACGAGGACGCGAAAACGAACGCGACCGTTGGCACGTTCGAGAGCCACGTTGAGAACGCCTTCCACGGTGTGACCGCGGGCTGGGAGTACAAGATGGAAGTCTTCTACTCTCACTTCCCGATGCAGGTCCGCAACGAGGGCGGCGAGGTCGTCATCGAGAACTTCCTTGGCGAAAAGGCAGAGCGACGAACGACTATCCACGGTGATACCGACGTTTCCGTCGACGGTGAGGAACTTACCCTCGCCGGTCCCAACAAAGAGGACGTTGGACAGACCGCAGCTGATATCGAGCAGCTGACGAAGGTCAAAGGAAAGGACACCCGCGTCTTCCAGGACGGGGTTTACATCACCGAAAAACCAGCAGCCGGAGGTGCCTGATAAATGGCAGAAGACGAACACGAATCCGATGCTGACGAACAGGCTCCCTCGGAGACTGACGGTGACGTGGAACCCGAGGACGTAGAGAGTGAATCCGAGCCGGACGTCGCCGAAGACAGCGACGAACCGGAGGATCTCGAGAGTATCAGCGGTGTCGGCGCGAGCAAAGCCGATGCACTCCGCGAAGCCGGATTCGAGTCCATCGAGGACGTCAAGGAGGCGTCCCAGGACGATCTGGCAGACACGGACGGTATCGGTAACGCGCTCGCCGCCCGTATCAAGGCGGATGTCGGCGATCTCGAGGTCTCAGAGGAGACCGAAGCCGAGATCGAAGACGAAGACGCCGAAGAGGAGGTCGACGAAGACGTCGAGACGGAACTGCAACCGCGCGGTCTCGTCGAAAAGACGCCCAACCTCTCGGATAACGAACAGCGGTTGCTGAGCCAGCGAAGCGGCGAAGGCAAACCGCAGTTCAACCGGCAGGATTACCACATGAAAAAGCGGACTCCCGAATCCTGGCGACGCCCACGCGGCCAGCTTTCGAAGCAGCGCAAGGGCATCAAAGGAAAGGGTCCGAAGGTTCAGGCCGGCTACCGAACGCCGAAAGCAGTCCGTGGGAAACACCCAAGCGGCTTCGAAGAGGTCTACGTCGAGAACACTGACGACCTCGAGGGTGTCGACGGCGACACGCAGGCGGTTCGAATCGC
This sequence comes from Halostagnicola alkaliphila, assembly GCF_055379965.1. Taxonomy (NCBI): domain Archaea; kingdom Methanobacteriati; phylum Methanobacteriota; class Halobacteria; order Halobacteriales; family Natrialbaceae; genus Halostagnicola; species Halostagnicola alkaliphila. Next base: position 2,954,689 of record NZ_AP043826.1, read on the forward strand.
CTCCTCGGTCGGCGCTCGCAAACGCGAGCGGATCGAGGAAGTCGCCGAAGACGATGGCGTTCGCGTGCTGAACCCAACCTACGTCGAAGTCGAAGTGGAGGACGAACAATGACCGATCTTTCCGCACAGAAACGACTTGCATCCGACGTCTTGGACGTCGGCAAGAACCGCATCTGGCTCGACCCCGACGCCCAATCGGATATCGCCGAGGCGATTACGCGAGACGAAATTCGCGAACTCGTCGACGAGGGCACAATTCAGGCGGAAGATGCCAGCGGAAACTCCCGCGGTCGTGCCCGCGAGCGCAACGAGAAACGTGCCTACGGCCACCGAAACGGTCCGGGCAAGCGCAAAGGAAAGAAGGGCGCACGCCAGAACGAGAAAGAACAGTGGACGAAACAGATTCGCGCACAGCGCCGAAAGCTCCGTGAACTCCGCGACAAAGGCGAGCTGACGCCGACGCAGTACCGCCAGCTCTACAAGAAAGCGGGCGGTGGCGAGTTCCGAAGCGTTCGGTACCTGTTGAACTATATCGACGAAAACTACGGTGACCAATAATGGCAACAGGACCACGATACAAAGTGCCAATGCGTCGTCGCCGCGAGGTCCGGACGGACTACCACCAGAGGTTGCGCCTGCTGAAATCGGGCAAGCCCCGCCTCGTTGCTCGCAAGAGCAACAAGCACACTACGGCGCAGCTGATCTCCCCCGGACCACAAGGCGACGAAACGCTCGCAAGCGCACATTCGAGCGACTTAGCGGAGTACGGTTGGGAAGCACCCACAGGAAACATTCCGGCAGCGTACCTTACCGGCCTACTGGCTGGCCAACGCGCTATCGAATCCGGTCTCGAGGATGCAGTCCTCGACATCGGCCTCAACAGGGCGACGCCCGGAAACAAGGCCTTCGCCGTTCAGGAGGGTGCAATCGACGCCGGTCTCGAGATACCACACAACGATAGTGTACTCGCAGACTGGGAACGAACTCGCGGCGAGCATATCGCCGAGTACGCTGAGAGTCTGGACGACCCACTCTACAGCGGCGAGTTCGACGCGACCGAACTACCCGAACACTTCGATGACGTACGAGAGGCGATCCTAGAATGAGTGGAAACAACTACAACGACGGCTGGCAGCCAGTCACCCGTCTCGGCCGAAAGGTCCAGGAGGGCGAAATCGACACGATGGAAGACGCCCTCAACACGGGACTCCCGCTGAAGGAGCCCGAAATCGTCGATCAGCTCCTTCCCGGGCTGGACGACGAGGTTCTGGACATCAACATGGTCCAGCGGATGACCGACTCCGGACGGCGGGTGAAGTTCCGCTGTGTCTGTGTCGTCGGTAACCGCGACGGATTTATCGGCTACGCCGAAGGACGAGACGATCAGGTCGGCTCTGCCATCCAGAAAGCGATCGGTATTGCAAAGCTCAACATGATCAAGGTCCCGCGCGGCTCGGGATCGTGGGAGGACCGTTCGGACCGACCACACTCGCTGACCCACCAGACGACCGGCAAAGCCGGCTCCGTTGAGGTCGAACTCATCCCCGCTCCGGAAGGGCTGGGACTGGCAGCAAGTGACACCGTCCACGCTGTCCTCGAACTCGCCGGAATCGAAAACGCTTGGACCAAGAGCCACGGTAACACCCGGACAACGGTGAACCTGGCAAAGGCTACCTACAACGCGCTCGAGAACGCCTCGCAAGCGCGTCAACCCGAGGTGGTTGAGGGATGAAAGCGATCGTGCAGATTCGCGGCGAGGTAAACCGCAACACGGACGTCGACGACACGCTCTCGATGCTCAACATCCACAGCGTCAATCACGCGACGCTGATTCCGGACACCGACGCCTACCGCGGGATGGTCACGAAGGTCAACGACTTCGTCGCCCACGGTGAGCCGAGTCAGGAAGTCGTCGAAACGCTGCTCGCGAATCGGGCGGAGCCCCTCGAAGGGCGCCAATCCGATGTCGACGAGGAGTGGATCGACGAGAACACGGAGTACAGTGATTTCAGCGAACTGGCCGAAGCGCTGGAGGCGGAGGAGACGACCCTTCGCGATCAGGGCCTCTCGCCAACGCTTCGATTGCACCCACCGCGCGGTGGTCACGATGGCGTCAAACATTCCGCCATCGAAGGTGGCCAACTCGGAAAACATACAACCCAGGAGATTAACGACCTCCTAGAATCGATGCGATAACTATGACGAGTAAAAAACGACGCCAACGCGGGTCGCGAACGCACAGTGGTGGCTCCCACAAGAATCGTCGTGGAGCCGGCCACCGTGGCGGACGTGGTCGCGCCGGGCGCTCAAAACACGAGTTCCACAACTACGAACCGAAGCACAAACACGGCTTCAAACGACCGCAGGGTATTCGCAAAGACGTCGTCGAGGTTGACGTGCAGAAGCTCGACGAAGATGTTGCGCTCTACGTCGCAGACGATCTCGCCGAAGAATCCGGCGACGGCTACGAGATCGACGCCCGTGACGTCGTCGAAGACGGTCACGAGGCAGATGTGGTAAAAGTCCTCGGCAGTGGGCAAGTCCGAAACACGCTCACAATCACGGCCGATGCCTTTACCGAGACCGCCCGTGAAAAACTCGAGGACGCAGGCGGGGAACCAGTCCTCACCCAGCGTGCCGAAGAAGCCGCGGAAGCCGAAGCCGACGACGAATCCGACGAGGAATAACATATGGGATGGAAGGAAGCCGCCGAACCGGTTTTGACGAGGATGCCGACAGTACGCCGTCCGGAGGGGCACGTCCCCTTCAAGCGGAAGCTAGCGTGGACGGCGGGTATCCTCGTGTTGTATTTCTTCTTGACAAACATCGACTTGCTCGGCGCAGCCGGCGGAGAGGACATTTACGGTCAGTTCCGCTCGGTCATCGCCGGGGAACACGGCTCACTGTTGCAGGTCGGGATCGGCCCGATCGTCACGGCCAGCATCGTCATGCAGTTGCTCGGCGGTGCCAACCTGCTGGGTCTCGACACTGACGATCCGCGGGATCAGGTCCTCTATCAGGGGCTCCAGAAGCTACTGGTCATCGTAATGACCGCGCTAACGGCGTTCCCAATGGTGTTTGCCGGCGACTTCCTGCCAGCCCAGCCGTCGCTCCAACTCGGCGGCTTTGCGTTCTCCTCGACGGAGATTCAACTGCTGATGTTCGCACAGATCTTCATCGGCGGCGTCCTCATCCTCTACATGGACGAGGTCGTCAGCAAATGGGGGATCGGGAGCGGTATCGGTCTCTTCATTATCGCTGGCGTCAGCCAGCGGCTGGTCACCGGATTTATCCAACCCGAAGAGGGTGGATTCTTCTACAACTGGTATCAAATCCTCTTCGGTGATATTGTCGTCGGCTCGGTCTTCAGTAGCGACGGGCTGTCCACCCTGCTGATGAGTGACGGCGGACAGATCATCGCGCTCTTGACGACGATCCTGATCTTCGGAATCGTCGTCTACGCCGAGTCGGTGCGCGTCGAGATTCCGCTCAGCCACGCTCGAGTCAAGGGTGCTCGCGGTCGCTTCCCGGTGAAGCTCATCTACGCGAGCGTCCTGCCAATGATCCTCGTTCGTGCGCTGCAGGCGAACATTCAGTTCCTCGGTCAGATTCTCGAGAGTCAGGTCGGCATGCCGGCCGCACTCGGGGTCTACGACGGTGCGAGCGAACCCGTCTCCGGGTTCTTCTACTACACCGCGCCGATCTACTCGCCGGAAGATTGGATGTGGTGGACCGCGGCGGTCGATCAGGCCTGGTGGATGGTCATGATTCGGGTCAGCGTCGACCTCTCCTTTATGGTCATCGGTGGCGCGATCTTCGCCATCTTCTGGGTCGAAACCACGAACATGGGTCCGGACGCAACCGCGCGCCAGATCCAGAACTCCGGGATGCAGATTCCCGGCTTCCGACAGAACGTCGGTGTCATCGAAAAGGTCATGGAGCGGTACATCCCGCAAGTGACCGTCATCGGCGGTGCGCTCGTCGGGCTGCTCGCCGTCTGGGCGAACATGCTCGGCACCATCGGGATGGTCGACGGAACCGGCCTCCTGCTCGCCGTCTCCATTACGTACAAACTGTACGAGGAGATCGCAGAAGAGCAGATGATGGAGATGCATCCGATGATGCGCGAGATGTTCGGTCGGGAGTAGGCAGCTCTCGATTCGTTTCGTGCGTTACGGTTTCATTTTTAGACCGCTGCTAACGGCTAACGGATAGTTTAGCGGTGTAACTATCAGTCGTACGTATTTGATGACGTGGGACACTTCCGATCGGTACTGCCCAAAGTTCGTCTTCTTCGGAAGATTCGAAGGTAAAATGTAATTACTGCTCGTCGAGCGCGTGCCAGGACAGCCGCGGGTTCCGTGCCGCGCTCGTCTGATCGATTCGACGCGCGGTCGTTCGCTCGGGAGCGGTCTCGAGCGTCTCGTCATCCTCTTTGGCTACCGCGTTGAACGCGGCTGCCAGTTGATCGAGCGTCTCCTTGCTCTCGATTTCGGTGGGTTCGGTCATGAGCGCCTCCGGAACGATTTCGGGCCACTTGGTCGTCGGCGGATGGACGCCGTAGTCGAGCATCCGTTTGGCGACGTCGGCGGCGTCCTGGTCGCCCGCGCTGGCGACGAACTCGTGGTGGAAGGGGTCGTAGGGAACGTCGTACTCGATCTGACTCGCGAGGTAGTTCGCGTTGAGGACTGCCTTCGCACTCGAGTCGGTGAGTCCTTCGTCGCCAAGTCGGGCGATGTAGGCGAAGGCCTTGACGAGAACGAGCCAGTTGCCCTGATAGCCGTGGACGTGTCCGATCGAGTGTTCGGGAGAGAACAGTTCGTAGCCGCCGTCGGATTCGCGAACTCGGGGCTCGGGAAGGAAGGGTGCGAGGTCCTCGACGACGCCTACGGGTCCGGCACCCGGTCCGCCGCCGCCGTGGGGCGTCGCGAACGTCTTGTGGACGTTGTAGTGCATCACGTCGAAACCCATATCGCCGGGGCGGGCGCGGCCGAGGAGGGCGTTCAGATTCGCCCCGTCGTAGTAGAGCAGGCCGCCGGCGTCGTGGACCATCTCGGATATCGTCTCGATGTCGCGTTCGAACAGCCCGAGCGTGTTCGGATTGGTCAGCATCAATGCCGCCGTGTTCTCGGAGAGCGCAGCCTCGAGCGCCTCGAGGTCGACCCGGCCGTCATCGTCGCTGGGGAGGGAAACAACATCGTAGCCGCCGAGTGCGGCGGTTGCGAAGTTCGTCCCGTGGGCGCTCTCGGGAACGATCACTTCGTCGCGGTGGCCCTCGCCGTTGTGTTCGTGGTAGGCCGTCGCGACGCGGATGCCGACGAACTCTCCCGCCGCCCCCGCGGGCGGTTGCAGGGTAACGGCGTCCATGCCCCCGATTCGTCCGAGGTACTCCTGCAATCGGGCGAGCAACTCGAGGGTTCCCTGAATCGAATCCGCGGAGCGATCCGGGTGGACCAGCCCGCTGGGCAGGGCCGCGACGTCCTCCGTAAACTTCGGGTTGTATTTCATCGTACACGAGCCCAGCGGGTAGGGGCCGCTGTCGATCCCGTAGATCATCTGAGAGAGTCGCGTGTAGTGACGAACCAATTCGGGTTCGGACGGCGCAGGTAACTCGAGGTCGTCTCGAGTCAACTCGGCGGGAAGCGGCGAGTCGTCACCGATCTCGACACGAGTGCGATCCTTTTCGACGAGCAACGGCTCGTATCGGCCGTTTCGAACGTACCGTGCTTGGTCGTATCGCGACTGCTCAGTCCGACCGCCCGCATCGGTTCGATCGCCCGCACCGGTTTCCGTTTCGCGGGTGTCGTCGCTCATCGAAGCACCTCCTCGAAGGCCTCGACGAACGCGTCGAGTTCGTCGTCGGTGACGCCGGCGACGCAAATCTGTAGCTCGTGCTCGCCGACGACGTGAACCGCGAATCCGCGGTCCTCGAGGTCGTCGGCGATCGGCTGTGCCGGCTGGTCGACGTGGGCGACGAACTCGCGGAAGTGCCTGCGATCGTGGACGGGAGCTTTGACGCCGACGAGCGCGTCGACGTCCTCAGCGAGGGACTCGGCTCGAGTGACGCCACGTTTTGCGAGCGCAACCATCCCGCCGGGGCCGAGTTCGGCGGCGTGCATGGCCGTTCGAAGGGCAACCCACGCCTGATTGGTACAGATGTTACTCGTCGCACGCTCGCGCCGGATGTGTTGTTCTCGAGTCTGTAAGGTCAACGTGAACGCACGTCTGTCGGTCGCGTCTTCGCTCACCCCGACGAGACGGCCCGGAACCTGCCGAAGGTAGGTTTCGTGGGTCGCAAACAGCCCGAGACCCATGCCGTAGCTCGTCGGCAGGCCGAGAACGCTCGCGTCGCCAATGACGACGTCTGCGCCGATATCGGCCGGTTTCTGGAGCAAGGAGAGCGCGATCGGGTCCGTTCCGAGGACGAACAGCGCGTCGACACCGTCGGCGACCGACCCGATTTCGGCGAGTCGTTCTTCGATCGTTCCCCGAACCGTGGGGTTTTCGGCGTAGATCATAACGGTCTCTTCGTCGACCGCGCGCTCGAGCACCTCGAGATCGACGTTTCCGTCGTCGGTCGCGTAGGTTTCGACGACGAGGTCGGTTCCCGCAACGTAGTTCTCGAGGGTGCTCCGTCGTCCCTCGCGCAAGATATCGGGGACGAAGACGCGGTGACCCGAGCTGTCTCGAACCCGTTCCGCGAGGGTCGCCGCTTCGCCGAGCGCGGTCGCGGCATCGTACATCGAACAGTTCGCTATCTCGAGGCCGGTCAGTTCGACGAGCAGCGATTGGTACTCGAACAACGCTTGCAGAAACCCCTGGGAAACTTCGGGTTGGTACTGGGTGTAGGAGGTCAAAAACTCCGAGCGGTCCGCCAAGTGATCGACGGCCGAGGGAATGTAGTAGCCGTAGTGGCCCCGTCCGAGGAGTTCCGTCAGATCGTCGTTACGCTGGAGTATCGAACGAACCAGTTTCCGAGTTTCGCGTTCAGTTCGAGCGTCGATTCCGAACTCGCCCTCGTACTGTACCGCTTCCGGAATGTCGAACAGTTCCTCGACGGTCTCGACGCCGACCGCCTCTAGCATCGACTCGAGAGTGGCATCCGTATGGGGAGCGTATGGACTCCCCGTGGCATGTAATCCGTTCATGGGTAGCAAAGGTCTCGGACGGACAAAAACTGCGTTCCCAGATCGCGCTTCCATGCGGGGATAGTCCGAGACACGTTAGTAACTATTACCAAACACGGGGTTATGAACGCACCTCTTTGTGCCGAGTATAGACAGCACAATCGATCGACGGTCGCTTCGAGAACACTCCTTGCCCCGGTCAGATTCAACCGGTTATTCGACGTACTCGTACTCTCGTTCGCCCATCCGTCCCCAGCCGCCGAAGACGAATTCGCCGTTCGGGGTGGTTAGTGACTCGACGTCGACGTCCATGTTGTGGTTGTGAACGTCGTGTATCTCTTCATAGTCGTCCCAGGTCAGTTCGTACCGGTCCTCGAGTTGTTGGTCGACGTTGAGCGAACCGATTTCGTCTTTCCAACTGTCCTGAACGACTTCGGTGTGGATCTCAGCCTGTGCGCCGCTTCCGTAGGAACCGACGGCGAGCTTCTGGCCGGAGAGGTCCTCGCCCTGCTCGAATGCGTGCTTGAGCGCGCTGATTCGGGCGACGTGAACCGACCCCGTGTACCAGTTTCCAACCTCTCGAGCGATCGTCAGCGTCGGATCGATCGTCTCGGCGTACCACTCCTGATAGCGGTCAGTCTCTTTGAGCCCGTCCATATACTCCCGGCGGGCTTCTCGGAACGCCTCGTCGGTTTCGAAGGCCTCCGGACGAGGTTGCCGACCGATTTCGTCGGCGAGTTCGTCTTCGACGGCCGTATCTCGAATGATGTGCCGATATGCCAACATCGCTGCCTTCCGAACCATGCCGGGGAACGGCGTGTGGAACGGAACGAATCGAACGTCGTCAAGGTGAATCTCTCCGGCGACGCTCTGATAATCGACTAGCGCCTCTCGCATCCGGGCGAGGTACACCTGGACGGAGCGTTTGCCGTCGACGCTCGGGAACTGCTGGTTCGGTTTGAGAAAGTCCGTTTCGTCGGCCGAGCCGTATCCCTGTTCAGTCGAAAGTGTGACGAGATCCGGATCTTCGGTGATGTACAGTGCGACGGCCCCTGCTCCCTGCGTCGCTTCACCGGGGTCGTCCCGAGCGTACAGCGCCGTGTCGGTCGCGATCACGAGCGCCCCGCGGCCGCGATTTCGGCCAGCGCGGATCCAGTTGTACGCGTCGTCCAAACTCTGGGTGCCGGCGATACAGGCGAACTTCCGTTCGCCTTTGTTCGCGTGGTGGAAGTCGTCCTCGAAGACCGACTCGAGACAGCCGGCGATATACGTCGAAACCGGTTTGGAGTTATCGAACGCGCTCTCGGTTGCAACGTCGATCCGACCGACATCGTCGGGTTCGAGCCCTTTGCGCTCCATCAGTCGGTGAGCCGCGTTAGCCCCCATCGTGACGATATCTTCGTAGCTATCGGGGAACGAACTGGCGTTCAGTCCGAGGCCCTTGGTGTACTTTTCGGGGTCTTCGCCCTTTTCGGGTGCGAACACGCCCGGCAAATCGAGTTTGAGGTTCCCGGTCCAGATCTCGACGGCGTCGATACCGACTGCGGTCATACTTCCGTAATGAGGGTCGTGATACATGGTATTGTCGTTTGGTGTTTCGACGACTGTCGATTCCGCGATGGGACACGCCGGGTTTCAGAGCGAAACCGATTTTCGAATACGCTCGAGAAACCATACTCGAGAGCGGGACCAGTTGAAGGGACGGATACTATCTGGCGTCTGGCGATCGCGATCGAATCGTTCGGTAGGCCGGCCCCGCGAGCAAAAGGACGACAGCGACGAGACAGCCGGCGGTAAGGAACACTCCGAGTTCGCCGAGTCCGTCCGTACGAACGATCGCGGCGGAGGAACCGACGGCGACCGCGGCGATCGTCCACGGAAGTTCACCGAGAACCGTTCCGATGATGAATCGCGGGTATGAAACACCGCTCACAGCCGCAGTACACGTCGAGATATCCGAGGGAATCGGAGCGAGTCGCGATACCGCAACTCCGCGGATCTGCCCAGCGGTGCGATAGTACTGGTAGATGGCGGTTGTCGTCCGATCGATGGGTCCGCCAAACGGGAGGTCCTCCAACGACGACGCTGTGGAATCCGAGACGAACCACTGCGCCGCGACGAAGACCGGAGTCACGGTGAGAATCACCCCCGTCAATGCGATGGGAACGCCGAGTGCCGTGCCGAATCCGTATCCGACCACGAGCGCCAGCGGCGTCGTCGGCCAGGCGAACAGCGGGCGAACCAGATACAACCCGACAACGACCAACCCGAACAGAACCGGGTCGCCGGCGACCGATTCGAGAACCGTTGCCGCCGAACCGGGCGAAAGCACTATCCCGGCAGTGAGGATCCCACTCACGAGGAGGACGCCCCCGATCGCACGCCGCGGGATCCGTGACATCGGCCGACGTTCGAACTCGACCGTTGAAGGTTTTGTGACTCTCGAGTTCGGACGCAACGTTTATTCGACTCCGCAGATCAGCACTCATCGATGGACGACCGCGTCGAACGTGGGTTGGCGTTGCTCGAGCGCCTCGAGCACGAGTCGTTATCGCTCGCCGACGCCGTCGATCGAATCGAGACGGTGACCAACGACCCGACCGTCACTCGAACGATCCTCGACGAAGCCGAACTTCGAGGCATTATCGAGCGCGAAGACGGGATTATCCGACCGAAGAGCAGACAGTACGTCAGCTTCGATAAAGACGTGATTACGAAAGAGGGCGACTTTCACTGTCAACGCTGTGGCTCGAGCGTCTCGACGGGCTACTTTCTGAACCTCGAGGCCGGAGAAATCGGTCCGTTCGGCTCCTCGTGTATTCGTAAAGTTACCGGGCGAGAGTGAGACGAGAACATGGCAGGTGCCAGGTAACGACCGCGTTATCGTCCCTGCCGAAGTTCCTGAATCAGCTGTTCGATCGTCTCCTGTTGACTCTCGAGCAGTTCCGTCTGTCGGGAAACCTGCGCCTCGAGATCGTCGATTCGCTCGAGCAGTTCGGGATCCGTCCCCGCCGTCGCGGCTTTGAACCCGCTCTCGCCAAACGACCCGGAGGATGTCTCGTCAGCCCCGCTCTCGGCGGATCCCTCAGCAGGGTGGTCCGTTTGCACTGCGGGCCCGGACGATTGGGTTACCGATCCCTGCTCAGTAGTGTCCGTTTCCGATTGCAGATTCGAGTGCTCGTCCCGTGACGAGGTTTTCCCGAGCGGGTCGGCAGGTTGCGCGTCGACTGCTTGATCTACCCCCCTGTCGTCGATCGGCTCTCGAACCGACTCCGCGTTCGAACTCGCACTCGAGTTCGACTCTGCGCTCGAGGCCGTATTTACGTTCGCTTCCTCGCGCGCAGGCTCCGGTGACTCTCGATCCGTCTCGTCCGGCATCGGCGGGTTCGCATCGAGCGGATCGACACCCTCTCCGAAGGGCGTTGCCGGGTCCTCGTTCGGCTCTGGTTCTTTTGTTTCGCCAACGGCGGCATTGAGTTGCGAGAGCGAATCGACGCCATGATAGGCGAACAATGCGCGCTCGAGTCGCTCTCGGAGATCAGCCGCTTCGTCGTTCGGAGCCTTGATTCGTTTCGGACGGCCGTCAACTTCGAGAACGATTTGGGTCGCGACGCTCCCGTCCTCGAACGAGAGGTTAGTAACGTCATCGAAGTGATACTGCTCGAAGTCCTCGTCCCACACCGCTTCTCCGATGTGTTTGACGAGTCGGTTGCTGGTAACGATTAGCGTGAGCTCACTGAATCGATAGGTTCGGATAACCTCCTCGTCAACTTCCGAGATTCCGTTTCCACTTAGCACGCCCGCCACGAGCGGCGTGAGCACGGCGTTTGTCGACCCTGAAGGAATGGTGAACTCACGAGTGCCATCGAGGGCGTATTCGAGTGAAAATCGCGTTTTTCGACGGCCTTCTGAGAGGGTTAGTCGGTCAGCGTCGTGGGGGAACTCTTCGACCGATTCGTCGCTCAACAGTCCATCTCCTCGATAGATTATCGACTGCGTTGGAGTGACGAAGAGTTCGTCGTCGCCACCGAGAGAAACGCGTGTGACGATGTCCTCGCCCTCGAGAGTTGACTGTACGATGCCGGGAACGCTCATGGTTCCGGTGTTCGCAATGACCTGTGATAAATCCGTGGGTACTCACGGATACCCCATGTGGGGGCTGTGCACGCACGAGTTGAATGAGAAGGTTAAAGAAAGAGACCGCACTACGAGAGAACGAGCCCGGGTGGCTTAGCTGGACATAGCGCCGCACTCATAGGGTTCAGAGATTCGGTGCGGTTTCGCCTTGGAAGCCTCCGTGTCCCTCGAGGACTCTGCCGAGCCTCGGACCTGGGACATGCGGAGATCGAGGGTTCGGAGCCCTCCCCGGGCATGCTTCTCAAAACGCCACGAACCGAAGGTGAGTGGCAAGACTGAGAAGCATGGTCGGTCCGCTCCGAACCCGTAGGTCCTCGAGAGTGAACGCAGTGAACGATCGAGGGCACGGAAGAGCGAAGCTCTTCCGGAGGTTCGGAGCCCGGACAACCGATCAATACCCTATTATATCGCTCTACGTTCACATGACGACCGAATCACACAATATCAGTCCTCGCAGTACGCTTCGATACCCTCCCGATCGACGGACTCGTCCTCGAGTCCGATACAGCTCTCACGCGAGTTCAACCATCGGACGAGCCGCTCACCGTCTCGATAGATGCGGACGCCTCGAACGACCGCCGACGTGTCGTTGATAGCACCAATCTCCTCGAGGACCGACGGACAGTTCACGTCGAACTCGTGGGGATAGTCCGGGTCGTCGTCAAAATCCTCGGTCGCCGGCGCTGATGTCGGGCCATCATAGTAAGAAATCTCCACGACGATTTCTTCGGGTTCTGGGTAGTCGTCATCGACGGCGACTGTCATTCGCGAGCAGTCGTGGAACGTGACGGATACGCCTTCGGCCTCCCGTGTATACGGGTGATGACGGTCGTCGTGGTCGTACGCCTGTACGCTTGGGAGGCTAGCCGTGGCTATCCCAATACCCGCAAGTATGGTTCGCCGTCGAAGAACATGCTCGTCTGCCATGCCTACTTCTGGTATAGTGCGGTGTAAATACCCCTCAGTCCTCTCTCTGACCGATCGATCACGCTGAATGTCTCCCCGCTGTTCATAACCGTTCTCTGATTTTTAGGAATTCGATCGATCTTACTACCGAGCAGCGAGGCTGTTTCGAGTAGCGAACGGGTAAAAAACGCACTCGATTCGGCGCAGACGGTTCGTCGTTCGTCGACAGTATCGAAACTACTGGGAGACCGAGAGGGGGTCTGATTCGTCGTCAACCGATCCGGATCGCGACTCGCTCGAGACACCGGATTGCCGTGCGGTGGCGGCGATGAGTGTCAGCAAGAAGTATTGGTGGGTGCTAGTGTATTCCCCGCTCGACCACGTAATTCGTTGAACCGCCTCGCTCGAGAAATGGTCTCCGAACTCGGAGGGATCGCCTGTCGCTTTCGCGAGGGCGACCGGCGGACTGTCCGCTCCGCTCGCACCCTGTCCCAAAAGCCCGAAGACACGATCTTTAAGGGCGGGATGTTCGGAAAGCCATTCGTAGCCGAACCGCTTGACGCGGTAGGTGAGCGAGTCGATTGGCGCGCCGAAATCGACGTAGTCGATCTCGACCGTCTCGGGGTGAAGCTGAGTGAGGAACTCCTGATAGAGCTTCGTTCCGTCCTTTTGTTCCGGCGGACACGCCATCGCCTCCGTAAAGAACGGAAGTGAGTAAAACGGCGTCGTCGACCAGGTGTAGTATCGGGTTCGGTCCTCACCATGGTTGAGCCAGTTGATGCCGCGCTCTCGGACGAGGAAGTGAACGTACCTCCCCTCGAGCGTCGATTCGGGATAGGACAGCAGTCTGTTACTGATCGAACTGATGAGTCTGGTGCGTTCGATGTCGACGATGTCCGTCACCTCCTCGAGCGAAAAGACGTGTTGTCCGTCGATGACCAGTTCGACGAGTTCATCCATGGACTCGACGTCTTTCGACGGGGTGAGGTCCGGCATCGCCTTGTCTCCCCCGTCGCCGGTCACGAAGGTACAGGCGGGGTGGTCCGTCGATACCTGTTCGGCGAAGTTGAGCCCGAGAGACATCCCGAGATTGTTCATCCCTTGGCTCATCTCGAGGAGTTGTTCCCGGTGATGGTCGGTTCTGTCCGCAACGTAGGATTGCCACGGGACGTCGAGTGCGTTCGCGACCTGCCTTGCGACGTCGACTTCTGCCGTGTTCCCGCCGTTCTTTCGCGCTGATGTCGCTGCTACCAGTTCCGTATCGGTATGCGTGTAGCCGGCGATCACCGCTCGCGAATCGAGGCCACCGCTCAGCGAGACGATCGTTTTGTCGGTTACGCCAGCACGGTTTTCGCAGGCTTCAACGAATCGATCCCGAAGGTGACGCGCGTTCTCGTCGATGGATCGATCTCCGTTCGGGTGTTCGTCGAACCGAAACTCGTACGTCGATTGGACGGTCCCCGAATCGATCTCGAGTGTCGAACCCGGGGGAAGTTGCTCAACGCCGTCGAACAGCGTCCGCGTTCCGAGGGGGTAGCCGAACAAAAGCATCTGACCGAGAGCGAGCCTATCGGCGGAGAGTCCATCGCCGAACTGTTGAGCCAGTTTGCGGACGACCTTGAGTTCGCGGGTGAGTATCGTCATCTCTCCGACGGTCGCACGGTAGGTCGGCAGTCGACCGAACGCATCGTTTATCGCCCACGTCGTGCCGTCGGTCTGATCAACGATTAGCAGAAGAAAATCACCGTCTCGCTGAGCGATCCACTCGGAGAGTTCCGACTGGCGCTCCTCAGAGACGAACTCGGCGGCCTCTGTTAGCGCCCCTTGGACATCGTCTGTGCCGTAGAGATGCCCCTCGAGAACGATCGTGTATTCGTCCGTTTCGAAGACTTCTACCGGGTATTCGTCGTACCCGGTGTAGGCAACGACTTGCTCCTCATCAGCATCGACGTAGTGACAGTCGTAGCTATCGTCGAAACAGACCGAAAGAAGCGCATCGTCGACGGCATCGCGGTCGGTTGGCTCCTGGGCGACAGTAATACCTGGCATAGAACAGCAAAGGCAGATAACGAGGATTATTATATAGTCGTTAAACGCACGAACGCCTTCGTCGCGGATAGTGATGGTGTTTTCGTAGTGGATTCAACTAATTCATCCCTATCAAATTTCGGTAGAAGCGTTGTAATCAGGAAGCGTTCGTCTCGTATTTGAGAGGTCCCGAATTCACAAACCGGGGTAGAATAGCGAAGTTGTAGACCACTCAAATGACCGCTCATTCGAAAGTCGCGGCCTTACGACGTGCGCTCGAGGACCTGGATGAGATCGAACGAGATGCCGGTATCGTGGTTGGCCCATACACCGACATCGCCGTCTTCCCAGGTGGTGTCATTTCCAGAAACCGTCGCGACGACTTCGTCTGCAGACACGTCGTAGAGTTCACAGACGTGGTCTTCGTCCTGGTCGGGGTGTTGCCACCAGTGGCGTACACGATACCAAGTCCCGGCGTCGTAACTCAGCCCGTACTCGCCGGTTCCCACGGTTGAACTCGAACTTCCGTCGTGGATATCAACGCGGAACCCGCTCGAACTCAGTTCAACTCGGTAGTGACCGTCGTTATCCTCGGATCCCTGTCGACCGAACTGGAAGCGAGTCAGATCGAGGTTCTGTATCTGGAAGTAGAACTCCCAGAGGTCACCCGGCTGGGGGAAGGTCTCGAGCGACGGACTACTGTTTTCGTTCGCGAACGCCCGAGTGAACCCATCGTCGTAACACCGCAGCGCGTAGGAGTTCTCGTAACTGTCGCTATCAGTATCGACAGTCCCCGTTTGCGATGGAATCTGCCACTCGTCGAGGCTTCCATCTGAGAAGTCATCGACGACGAGTTCCTGTGGGCCACCGTCATCATCGTCGTGTAGTTCCCGAATCGTGATCTCGTCGAAATAGCACCGATCGTTACCGCTGATCCAGTATGCGATATTCGATCGGTCATACCCTGTATACTGTGTTTCGTCGGTGGTAAGCTCCCCGATTATCTCCGTCCCTTCGCCGGTGTCGATCGAGACCGTCCAACTGTCGCCATCCGTCCCATCGACGACCGTTCGATACCACGTCGCCGTATCGACCGTCACGTCGGTACTCCCGAGGTACGAGTCCCCATCCGATCCGCGTTCTTGGAACCAGAGCGAGGATTCGGTGTCGCCGAAGGAGACGCCCATTCGGAACGTCTCCGAATAGTCCGCAGATTGGGTTCCGAAGTAGGTGTAAAAGGCTTCCTCGAGGGTCTGTGTGTTCCACCAGAACTCCCATTTATCGTTCTGTCCGGGGTACGCATTCAACCCGGAGTCGGATCGAACAGAGCCGGAGAACCCGCTGTCACCATCGAGTTCTAAGCCATAATCTCTTCGATACGCTGCTGACGAAGTGACATCTGCTTCAGTGTCGACGGAATACGCATCGAAGTTACCGTCTTCGAAGTTGTCAACGACGGTTCCAGGAGTTTCTTCATTCTCGTCATCATCTTCATCACCGAAGTGGAACTCCGGCATCTCGTCGGGCTCTTGAACGCCAGCGTCGCTGGAGGACACTTCGCCTGAGTCGTAGGTGGTGCCAGCCTCGTCAGTGAACGACCCCGACCCGATATAGGCTAGCGACCCTTGATCCGAACTCCGCTCTTTGTAGACCCGCAGATCTTCGTCAACGCTGACGTTAGCTCCTCGAATCAAGAAGGTCCGTCGATAATCATGTCCAGTTGAGAGGTCCTCGATATACATGTCACCGAGGGTAATGTCGCCACTCGAAAACCGGAACAAACGGTGGCCCGACGAATCATCGCCCGTGACAACGAGACGATCGAGTGAAGCGTCGTTGTTGTCGTCCCTCGACCGGACCAGCGACTCACCGAATTCGGTCGCATCGAGTGTTAGTCCGATAACGTTGATGTCGCCACCGATTTCCATATCGAGTCCGACAGCACTGCGATCAACGTCGTTCAGCGTAACTTGACCACCAACGATGGTATCGTTGGAGCCGATACGCATAGCTCCCCCGCCGTGGATATTGACTGCATCACAGTTCCACAGCACGACTTCTCCAACGGTAGACTCATCTGGGGACACGTAGTAACCGTTATCGATCCAGTCTTCAAGATAACAGTCTTTCCAGACGAATAGACCGTCAGTAGGATCCCCGTTGCTGACCGGGATCGCGAATCCCACATGTTCGTGAATGTCCGACACGTTAATTTCTCCATCTGCCATCTCGAGATTTTCGACGAGGGCGGTCCCGTCGGATGCGACGTCGAGTCGGAACGTGTATCGATTCCCGATCGAGTTGTATCCGGACGACCGATGGGATAGGTCCTGCCAACGGTTTCGCTGACCACGTAGTTCCACGTCTTCGATCCAAATCTCATCTTGGATTTCTTCTGAAATGATCCCCGTATCGGTATTGTACTCCGGATAATTCGGCGGGTCTTCAGTGATGTCGAACGTGACGCCCTCGAGAATGAGCGTGCTGACCCCGCTTGGCGATAGAAGGGTATGGCCTCCCGAACCATCAACTCCCCTATAATAAATTTCGGCTCCGTCACCAATTAGCCCGAACACATCCTCGTTCGAGACGCTTGCCTGAGTTTCGATTTCGTAGGTCCCGCTTCCAAGGTCGACGATGGCACCGTCCTCAGACGCGTCTTCGATCAACTCGGCGAGATCGCCGTTTCGTCCATCGTAATCGTCGGCGTCAACCGTGGAGAACTCTTCGCGCACGTCAGGTTTGGATTCCCAGAGATCCCACGCGTCGCTCGGAACCTCAGATGTGAGATCGTAGTAATCGTCGGATCGAGCGGGAGTGGCACTCGAAGATGCGGTTACTGGCGTTATTCCGGATGAGATTCCAAGCACCGACGCACCGATACCGGCACCACTGGCCTTCATATAATGCCGTCTCCCGAATGTGTTTTCGGATGATTCCTTATCATTCATTATCTCTTCTTCATTATCTTTTATCTTTTCAGACATGGTTACATATAAGAATCCAATAGTAATAAGCATTGTCACAATAACACTATTGTAAGTTTGGAAGTGTCTGAGGTGACAAAATTTTAATATATTTAGAGTATAAACTTACTCGTCCAAAATAATTCTCGCCCAAGTAGATTCTACTTCGTGGTCGGCTCAGTGCCGTTGGGAGTGTCTTAGACGGCCACCTGGAATCACCAAATCACATCGGAACTCGAGTTCGAGAACACGGCAACTGAGAAATGTCTCCCTGTGAGTCGGAGAACGGTCCCTACGCATGATCTCTCACAGTGCCCGGCTCACTGAGAAGTGTGATACGATAACCGTACCTGCTCCGAAAACCAACGGGAGCCAGTACGTGGCCGCCCGGTAAAGAAGCGTCGCAGCCGTCGCCTCGGGAGCGGAAACGGACCCAACGGTGACGAGCAAAACGATAAACACTGACTCGACACTTCCTAACCCGCCTGGGAAGGGGAGAACGTTCGTGATTGCACCGAGTGGAACGACGAACAAGACTAGTTCGGGGGAAACAGCGTAGCCGACGGCGTACAGCGCGAGCCAGAGCGCACTCGAGAGAAACAACCACCCGAGTGTCGAATATGCGAGCGCGCGTTTGAGGGTGTGTTGGTCGGCAGCGACCTGTTCGACCTCGTCGACGAACAGTCCGAGCCGTTGGTGAAGTCGTGCGTACGACATCGGTCGAACGCCCGGGACGAGTGCACTCAGGCGAGACGAAATACCGCTGAGGACTGCGGCAACCCCATTGACGGTTCGTCTCCGGTGTCGCCACCCGTACAAGATACTGGCGATAAGCGCCACTATGACGGCTAGAACGGCGAGAAGCAGGAATTCGGTACGTCGGCCGATAGCCGCCGTTACGGCGAAATACAACAGGCCGACAGTAGCGAGTGGCACCATCGGAGCGTAGTTGAGGAGATCGAGACTCGAGACTGTCGCAAAGCTAGTTTCGTAGTCGCTGCCGATGTGACGGGTAAGCAAAAACGCGGCGAGGGGTTCGCCGCCGAGGTACGTCGATGGGGCGATACTGTTTGCAAAGAGCACGTTTCCGAACAAGAGGACGCCGTCGATCAGCCCGTGTTCGACATCGAGAATCTGCAGGACGAGCGAGAGAGTCACCGACCACGTCCCGATCCAACAGACGACCGCGAGGAGAACGCCGACCAGAACGGTTCGATCCGCGGTCACAATCGCCGAGAGCGTCGCCCGAATTCCGACGACGGAGAGAACGATGAGAACGCAGCCGACGGCGACGGTAAACCCGATCAGAATAGTCGTCACGCGAACGGTTCCAGTGTTCATAGAGACAACACGACGGACGAGACCAAAGTTCCGTGGCCGCCAGCCGATCGAAGTATCCCAGTCGGACAGTGATGCAAACGGACAAATGACACCCGTACGTCGGCGCGGAAGAAAGGAAGAATTAAGCGGCTGCCAGTACCCGTACGAAACGGGGCGTATGCTCCGCTTCCGGCGAAACAAACCACAGACGGAACGGTCATCGCTGAAGGCTTCCGGCAAAGGCACACGACGGCGCGGATGGACGTTTGGATCCGGCGACCTGCAACGCTGTCCGAGCCGAGCCTACCGCCGATAGGAGATGACGCGTCCGTCTCGTGGCCGCAAAAGCCCCCGGAAGCTACGTGCGACGCCGAGGCTCGGATAACGCACTCGCGAAAACCGAGTCGAAGAACTCGTACGGATTTTTGCCTGCCGTACTCGTAACCGGCGACGGACTCGAGAAGACACACCGAAGCGACTTCGTTCTCGGTCAACGGCCGATCCGGATACGCCCATCCGGCTAATTGAAGTGTGCGTATCCCAGTCTCGAGAGTATGAACGAGACGAAACGAGCGATTCTCGAGGCGCTGGAAGAGGGTCCGGTCGGTGGCCCGACACTCGCGGATGCGCTCGACGTTTCGCGGGCGGCAATCTGGAAGCAGATCGACGAACTACGCGACGCGGGGTTCGAAATCGAAAGCGGATCCGACGGCTACGTTCTCGACGCGATTACGGAATACAACGCGGCCGCCGTAGAATACGGTCTCGAAGCTCCCTTTTCCGTCGAGTACCACGATGCCCTCGGGAGCACCAACGATCGCGCACGCGAACTCGCGA
Source organism: Halostagnicola alkaliphila (assembly GCF_055379965.1). Lineage (NCBI taxonomy): Archaea > Methanobacteriati > Methanobacteriota > Halobacteria > Halobacteriales > Natrialbaceae > Halostagnicola > Halostagnicola alkaliphila. The sequence goes on from NZ_AP043826.1 coordinate 2,974,010, forward strand.
CCGACGGTGTCGCCGACATCGCCGTCCTCGCAGACGAGCAAACCGGCGGACGGGGTCGACTCGAGCGAGCCTGGAGCGCACCGAGTGGCGGCGTCTGGACGAGCCTCGTCTGTCGGCCCAACATCCCCCCCACACAAGCGCCGTTGTACACGCTGGCTGCAGCAGTTGCGACGACGCGAGCGGCTCGCGAAGCGGGCGTCGACGCCCGAATCAAGTGGCCAAACGATGTCGTCGTTCCCGTTGAGGACGAGGATCTCGACCGTCCCTATCGAAAACTCGCGGGGATCCTCACGGAGATGGAGGGTGAAACCGATCGCGTCGCCTGGATCGCTGTCGGTATTGGCGTGAACGCAAACGTCGACGCCGGTTCGATCCCGTCCGAAGCGACCAGTATTCGAGCCGAGGTCGACGACGTCGACCGGCGCGTCTTCGTCCAGCGGCTTCTCGAGGAGTTCGACGCCCAGCGAACCGACCTCGAGGAAGTTGTCGACGCATGGCGGGATCTCGCGTTAACGATCGGAACGCGCGTTCGGGTCGATAGCGCCACCGAGGAAATCGTCGGCACTGCCGTCGACGTGACCGAAACCGGGTCGCTGGTAGTCGAAACGGAGAGCGGGGAACGAACCGTTTCTGCAGGAGACTGCGAACACCTCCGACGAGCTTGAACGAGGATCGAATGTTCGTGAAATCTCGACGGAAACTACGGACGGCTTCACATATCCAGTAACCGTCACTACCTTTACTTTTTGTTCGCGCTCGCGCGCGTACGTGACCTTTTTAAGCCCCGGACTACTATCCGAAAACAGGTTTTCATGTCTCAGGAAAGCGAGTACGGCGCCGGCCAGATTCAGGTCTTAGAAGGCTTGGAGGCCGTTCGTAAGCGCCCGGCGATGTACATCGGTTCTACCGATTCTCGAGGATTACACCATCTCGTCTACGAGGTGGTGGATAACTCGATCGACGAGGCACTGGCAGGCCACTGTGACGATATCACCGTCTCGATCCACGACGACGGTGCCGTCACCGTCACTGACGATGGCCGCGGGATTCCCGTCGACACCCACGAAGAGTACGACCGCCCAGCGCTCGAGGTGATCTTAACCGTCCTCCACGCTGGCGGAAAGTTCGACAACAAGTCCTACCAGGTCTCGGGCGGCCTCCACGGAGTCGGCGTGTCCGTGGTGAACGCCCTCTCGAGTCGGTTCGAGGTCGAGGTCAAACGCGACGGCGGCGTCTTTCGCCACGCGTTCGAACGCGGCGAACCCCAAGGCGATATGGAGCGGGTTCGCGACCTCGCAGACGACGAGGACACGGGTACCGAGATCACGTTCTGGCCCGACGGCGAAATCTTCGAGACGGACCAGTTCGCGTTCTCGACGCTCTCGAACCGGCTTCGGGAGCTTGCCTTCCTCAACTCCGGTGTGTGCATCACCCTTCGGGACGAACGCGAACGAGACGACGGCGGCGAGTTCGTCTCCGAGACCTACGAGTACGAGGGCGGCATCCGCGAATTCGTCGAGTACTTGAACGAGACGCGCTCGGCGATGCACGAGGAGATCATTTACTTCGAGGACGAAGACGAGAACATTCAGGTCGAAGTCGCGATGCAGGCGACCCAGGAGCTACAGGGTTCGATCCACGCGTTCGCGAACAACATCAACACGCGCGAAGGCGGGACCCACCTCACCGGATTCAAGACCGCACTTACCCGCGTGATCAACGATTACGCGAAGGAAAACGACCTCCTCTCGGATCTCGAAGAGAACCTCAAGGGAGAGGATATCCGCGAGGGACTTACCGCAGTTATCTCGATCAAACACCCCGACCCGCAGTTCGAGGGCCAGACGAAGACGAAACTCGGCAACAGCGAAGTCCGGGGAATCGTCGAGGGTGCAATGCACGAGGGACTGGGGATCTACTTCGAAGAGAATCCAGACACCGCTCAGGCCGTCGTGATGAAGGCCGTCGAGGCGGCCAAGGCCCGAATGGCAGCCCGAAAGGCCGAAGAGCTGACCCGCCGAAAGTCCGCACTCGATTCGACCTCGCTACCCGGGAAACTTGCGGATTGCCAGACAAAAGATCCAGAGGAAGCCGAACTGTTCGTCGCGGAGGGTGACTCCGCAGGCGGAAGCGCAAAACAGGCACGCAATCCCGAGTTCCAGGCTGTCCTCCCGATCAAGGGGAAGATTCTGAACGTCGAAAAACACCGACTCGATCGAATTCTCGAGAACGACGAGATCCGGAACCTGATCACCGCCATCGGCGCGGGGATTGGCGATGAGTTCGACGCCGACGCCATCCGATACAAGAAAATCATCATGGCGACGGACGCAGACGTCGACGGGGCCCACATTCGGACGCTCCTGTTGACGTTCATCTACCGGCACATGCGGCCGCTGCTCGAGGGTGGGTACGTCTACGCGACCCAGCCGCCGCTGTACCGAATTCGGTACCGCGGAGAGACCTACGATGCGATGACTGACGCGGAGCGCGACAAGATTGTCGAAGAGAAATGTGACGGGAATCCGACCCAGGTCCAGCGGTTCAAGGGCCTCGGCGAGATGAACCCCGAACAGCTCTGGGAGACGACGATGAATCCCGAAAACCGCATTCTCAAACAGATCACCGTCGAGGACGCGGCGGCCGCGGACAAGATGTTCTCGGTGCTGATGGGCGATGCGGTCGAACCGCGAAAACAATTCATCAAGGACAACGCACCCGAGGCAGAATGGATCGACATCTGATAGGAAGGCAACACACATGAGCTCAGACGTACCCGAACCCACGGATGTAGAGGCCCGGACGGTCGAAACCGTCCGCATCGAAGACGAAATGGAGCAAAGTTACATCGACTACGCGATGAGCGTCATCGCGGGTCGTGCCCTCCCGGACGTTCGAGACGGACTCAAACCCGTCCACCGCCGAATCCTGTACGCGATGTACGAGATGGGGATCACGAGCGGTTCGGCCCACCGAAAGTCCTCCTCGATCGTTGGGGAGACGATGGGTGACTACCACCCACACGGTGACAGCGCGATCTACGACACGCTCGTCCGGCTCGCACAGGACTTCTCGATGCGTTATCCCCTCGTCGACGGACAGGGGAACTTCGGATCGATGGACGGCGATCCGGCCGCAGCGCCCCGATACACTGAGGCGCGGATGTCCTCGCTCTCCGAAGAGCTACTCGAGGATATCGACAAGGACACCGTCGACTTCCAGTCGAACTACGACGACCGACTCGAGGAGCCGACCGTCTTGCCCTCGTCGTTCCCGAACCTGCTCGTCAACGGTTCCTCGGGGATTGCGGTCGGGATGTCGACGAACATTCCCCCGCACAACCTGGGCGAAGTAATCGACGCGACGATCGAACTCATCGACAACCCCGACTCGACCGTCGAGGACTTAATGGACCACGTCAAGGGTCCCGACTTCCCGACGGGTGCGAACATCGTCGGTCGCGACGCCATCTACTCGGCCTACGCCAGCGGGCGCGGACGGCTTCGCGTTCGCGCCGAGTTCGAACTCGAGGAGTGGAAGAACGACCGCGAACGCATCGTCATCACGGAACTCCCCTATCAGTCGAATAAGGCCCGGATCGTCGAGCGTATCGCCGAAGACGTCAACGAAGGCGAAGTCGAGGGGATTTCGGACCTTCGGGACGAGTCCGACCGGAACGGCGTCCGCATCGTCGTCGATCTCAAACGCGGCGCGAACAGCGATGTCGTCAAAAACAAACTGCTCGAGAACCACCTCGAAAAGACCTTCGGCGTTATCAACCTCGCGTTGGTCGACGGCCAACCGCAGGTCCTCTCGCTCAAGGAGACTCTCGAGGAGTACGTCTCCCACCGTCGAGAAGTCGTGCGTCGGCGCAGCGAGTACGACCTCGCCGAAGCGGAGGATCGCGCCCACATTCTCGAAGGCCGATTAAAAGCCCTCGAGAACGTCGAAGACGTCGTCGAACTGATCCGCAACTCCGAGGATCGCTCGGATGCTAAATCCGGCCTCGCCGAAGAGTTTGACTTCTCGCAAGCCCAGGCCGAACACATCGTCAGGATGCAACTGGGCAGCCTCACGTCGATGGAATCCGCGGAGATCGAAGACGAGTACGGGGACGTCCAAGCCGAGATCGAACGCCTAACCGCGATCCTCGAGAGCGAACAGAAGTTGCTGACCGTCATCAAAGACGAACTCCGCGAGATCAAAGACGAGTACGACGACGAGCGCCGAACCTCGATCATCGAAGATCAGGGGACGGTCACTCACGAGGATCTCATTCCGGAGGAAGACGTGGTCGTCGTCATGACCGAAGACGACTACGTGAAACGAATGCCGATCGAGACCTTCGACCCCCAGGGTCGAGGCGGGAAGGGGATCATCGGCGCGGACATCAAAGACGAGGACCGCATCACGACGGTGTTCCACGCGAACACCCACGATTACTTGCTCTGCTTTACCAACCACGGGCAGGTATATCAGTTAAAGACCTACGAAATTCCAGAGATGGGCCGGACGGCGCGCGGGAAATCCGCCGTCAACATTCTCGACCTCGACGACGGAGAGGAGATAACGGCGGTCGTCGACACCGACTCGTTCGAGGACGACGAGTGCGTGACGATGGTGACCAAAAACGGCTACGTCAAACGCACCTCGGGCGACGAGTTCGACAACATCCTCACCACGGGGATCATCGCGGCGAGCCTCGAGGAGGGCGACGAACTCGTCGACGTGGAGGTAACCGACGGATCGAACGATCTCGTCATCGCGACCGAACGCGGGATGACCATCCGGTTCGACGAGAGCGAAGTGCGCGAGATGGGGCGAAACGCCCGCGGTGTCAACGGGATCAAACTCCAGGGTGAAGGGGAGGCAAGCGACGCCGTCGCCGGACTCGTCGCGACCGATCGTGACGGGGACGACGATCGCGCGCTGTTGACAGTCACCCGGAACGGATACGGTAAGCGAACGTTGCTCTCGGAGTACAACACGCAGTCCCGATACGGAAAGGGACTGATCGATATCAAGACCAACGATCGAAACGGCCCCGTTACAGCTGTCAAAGCCGTCACGGAAGACGATCACCTCGTCGCGATGAGCGAGCGGGGACAGATCATGCGGACTCGAGCCGGCGAGATTTCGACGGTCGGGCGCAACACCATGGGCGTCACCATCATGGACGTCGATTCCGACGACTCGGTCGCGAGCGTCGACGTGATTCCGTCGCTCGCAGCAGGCGAGGACGACACGAGCGAGGCGACCGACCCGACGGACAACTAATCGAAAAACGCGGACCTAATTTTGCGTTTCCAGATATCGAATCGATCCGCAGTGAAGTGATCGTCGATCCAGAAACCGGAGAGGAGAGTAAATCGAAGGCGAAACCGATTCAGTGAGCAGGTTCCTCGGACGGTGCGACCATTTCGTCGATCCGAAGAATGAGGATGTTGTTCGTATCGTCCTTTCCGTCGACGGTTCCCTCGATGAGAAGCTTCGAAAGCGGCGTCGGACCGACGATAACCGAATCGTCCTCGTTGATATCGCCGATTGCGCCTTGTACGTGGATTTCGGCGCGACAGAGTTCGGGGTGGTGAACGCTCGAGAGATCGATTTCTTCGATGATGACGTCGGTGACGGGCTCACCTTCGTGCTCGAGTGGAACGGAAGCCGGGTCGTCCATCTGTTGGATCTCGAGTGCTTCGTAAGCCGCCGCAGTCGGCTTGTATCCCCCTTTTGGACCGGGTACACCCTCGACGAGTTGGAGGGCTTTGAGACTCTGCATCTGGTTGCGAATCGTTCCCGGGTTTCGGTCGACCTGTTCGGCGATATCCTCGCCTTTGATCGCGTCGTCAGTTTCGTTGTGAAGATTCGTCAGGGCGCGCAGTATTTTCTTCTGGCTTGGTGTGAGTTCGATTGATGACATATGGAATCTTACGTAATTGATTTCCTTAAACCCGGCGGGTGAGCCCGGTTTTCTTCTACAATTTTGTGTTGTTCCCGTGAGTAGTAAGGCGTTTCCTTTCTTTGGGAGACGACATCGAGTCAGTGATGTTACACGGATACGTCTGAAAACCAATTAGTGCGAACCGTTCCGAAGGCGCGTTTACGCGGGAACGAGCCACCCCTCGAGTAACACGTCCGTGAGAACGTCCTCGAGCAGAAACATGAGGATGAACCCGACGACGAACGTCGCCGCGTTAACCCGGGTGAAGACCGCCTCGGCGTCGAATCGGATTAGATCCGCAACCTCGAGGAGGGCCTGAACGATTGCACCGACCGCGATCGCGTAGAACAGGACGGCGAGCAAGGGAGATTCGCCGAAGCTCCCGATCCATCCCCCGAGGATGACCGGACCGCCCGCGATGAGTCCCATCGCCGCGAAGTGTCGAAGCGGCGGCGCGGATCGATCACGAGCGACGGCCGCGACGACCGTCGGCCCCTCCATCACGTTGTGGAGGATAAACGCGAGGACGAGCAGCGTCAACATCGTGGCGTCTTGCCCGACGAACGCGACCCCGATACCGAGCCCTTCGCCGACGCTGTGTAACCCGAGCGCGATCGCGACGAGATAGGCAATCTCGAGACCGCTCTTCCCGCTAGTCGCCATTTTACGGTGTCGCCACTTACTCACAACGTACATCACCGCGAACGTCCCACCGATTCCGAGTAACGCGAGCCCCGCGGCCAGGGTCGCGCTCTCGGCATCGCCCGCGTGTCCGACCGCCTCTTCGGTCATTTCGACCGCGATGAACGCGAGCACACCGGCCGCGAGCGCCAGAAACGCGTGCAAATACCGGGGATCGAGCGCCCGGATAAACGGAAACCAGAGCATCCCGATCACGACGGGAACGACGCCGGCTAACGCGCCGATGATCGTCACCATCCAGAGAATTTCGAGCCTGCTCGCGTTTTCGACGCCGCTGAGATCGCCGAACGGCGAGGTCGCGTACAAGAAGACGAAGATCGATCCGAGGATCACGACGGGGCCGATTGCGAGCACCCATCGCGGAAGGTCGGCGAGCGATCGGTCGTTCATCGACCGGGCTCACCCCGACACCGCAAATACCACGAGTTCATTGAGCGCTGTTTAGAGGCGTCTAAACTTATATGTTGCCTACGAATTATTAGATTGAGTCGAATCTAATGGGTTAGAGAGGCCCGTAGAACGTCTCACTCAGGATTCGATTCCAGGAAGCGGAGCAACACGAACGTGGTGTGCTACACTCTCCGGAAGCGACACTGGGTCGTCGTGGTCGGTGGCTCGGGCCGTCACCATTCCGAAGGGAGCGACCTCGAGGATTTCGAGTTCGACGCCGGGCTCGACGCCGTGGTCGGCGAGATACGAGAGAATCTCCGGATCGCGATCGGCGACTTCCTCGACGACAACGACGTCGCCCTGTTCGAACTCGGTGATGGAGTCGCCGTCTCGCTCCGCGGGTGGCTCGAGGTCGGCACCCGGAATCGGCGAGCCGTGCGGGTCGACATCCGGTTCGTTCAGCGCGGCCGCGACCCGTCGCTCGAAGTCTTCGCTAATGTGGTGCTCGAGCCGATCGGCTTCCTCGTGGACTTCCGACCAGTCGTAATCGAGGTGCTCGGTTAGGTACGATTCGAGGAGTCTGTGGTGACGAACGACCTCGAGTGCAACCGTCTCGCCTTCGGCTGTCAGCGTAACGCCCTGATACTTCTCTCGATCGACGAGCCCGCGTTCTTCGAGTTTCTCGAGCATGCTCGTCACGGTTGGCGACGTGACGTCGAGTTCGGACGCGATCTCGGAGGTCTTGATGCGATCGTCCTGGCCGCGTTGAAGCTGATAGATGGCCTTGAGATAGTCCTCCATCACGTCGCTCAGCATCATACGAGTGATTTAGAGCCGTCTAACCCTAAATCTGTCGACAGCCGGGAAGACGGATCGTCACCACCAAGCAACTGGCCACGAAGGGTCGAATATGGACCAGGCCGTTCGAATTATCGGAGCACCGATGGATTACGGCGCGAACCGACGCGGCGTCGACATGGGCCCGTCGGCGATCAGGTACGCCGGCGTCGCCGAGAAACTCGAAAGCGTCGGCCTCGAAGTGACCGATTCGGGAGATTTACGGATGCCTCGAGCGGAGGAGCGAGATCCGGAAGCGAACCAGCCGAGTCGAGGGAACGCGAAATTCCTCCGAGAAATCGAAGACGTCAATATTCGATTGGCTCGACAGGTTCGCGAAACGATCGAGGAAGGAGTGTTCCCACTCGTCCTCGGCGGCGACCACTCGATAGCGATCGGGTCGATGAACGGATCGGCACGCGATGCGGACCTCGGTGTCGTCTGGTTCGATGCACACGCCGATCTCAACACGCCCGAAACCTCCCCCAGCGGTAACGTCCACGGGATGCCACTCGGTGCCGCACTCGGTCGAGGGATTTTCGAAGATTCAGATTGGGCACACGCTCACCGGGTTCGCGAAGAGTCCGTCGCGTACGTCGGACTTCGGAGTATCGACGATCGCGAACGAGAACTCATTCAGGACAGCGAGATTTCGTCGTTTACGATGTCCGACATCGACAACCGCGGGATAGCAACCGTCGTCGAAGAAGCGCTCGAGGTCGCGACGACCGGCACCGACGGGATTCACGTGAGCCTCGATCTGGACTGGCTCGATCCCAAGACTGCCCCCGGCGTCGGAACGCCCGTTCGTGGAGGCGTTACGTACCGAGAAGCGCATTCCGCGCTCGAGACCGTTTCGGCCCGGCACGCCGAGGATGGAGTGCTCCGGTCGATGGATATCGTCGAGGTGAACCCGATCCTCGACGAAGCGAACGAGACCGCGACGTTGGCCGCCGAACTCACCGCGAGCGCGTTCGGCAAACGGATTTTGTGAGCCGTTTGCCGTCTTTCCGAGATCAGGAAATCCGAGACAAATTCTCTCGGTTCCGTAGCACTGGATTTATCAAATTATACAATAGTTGCCAATCGATAACCGAGTTGTTTGTTGAAAACGTCTGTCAGGGCAGCTCTTCGTTTACTATGAGTAGAGTAACTTTCAGTCATGGAAATGATGACTTTCGAAGAGTCGCATGTGAACTATAGGCACAGCGGTTCGTGTTTCAACACCTTTGTATCAGTGTGTTTCTCACTGTTGGGTATGACAGAGAATGTTGTCGTACTCGGTGCCGGATACGCCGGTGCCGGCGCGGTCAAGAAACTCCAATCGGAGCTCGGTGCCGATGCCGATCTCACGTGGATTGCCGACGTCAACTATCATCTCGTTTTGCACGAATCCCATCGTGTGATCCGTGACCCCGACGTTCGATCGGATATCACGATCCCCGTCGGAGACATCGCCGACCGTTCGACGGAATTCATCAAAGACGAAGTCACCGACATCGATACCGACGAACAACTCGTCTCCCTCGAGGGTGGGGAAGACGTCGAGTACGACTACCTAATGGTCGGACTCGGGAGTCAGACGGCCTACTACGGCATTCCCGGTCTCGACGAGCACTCGCTCACGCTCAAGAGTCTCGACGACGCCCTCGAGATTCACGAATCGGTCAAAGAAGCCAGCGAGGACGCGACACGAGGCGAACCCGCACAGATCGCCATCGGCGGCGCGGGCCTCTCGGGTATTCAGACCGCGGGCGAAATTGCGGAGTTCCGCGATATCCATCGCGCACCGATCGACATCCACCTCGTCGAAGCGCTCGACGAAATCTTCCCCGGCAACGATCCGGAAATCCAGCAGGCACTTCGAGACCTCCTCGAGGACGCTGGCGTCGAAATTCACACCGACGACCCGATCACGGAAGCCGAGGAAGGCGTCATCCACTTCGATGAAGGTGAGCCACTCGAGTTCGATACCTTCGTCTGGACCGGCGGAATTACCGGCCGAGACGCGCTCGACGACACCGACCTCGAGAACGAACACAATCGCGTCACTACTGAGGCGAACTTCCAGACCACCGACGACCGCGTCTTCGCTATCGGCGACTCGGCCATCATCGACCAGGGCGATCAGCCCGCACCACCGACGGCCCAAGCCGCCTGGCAGGCCGCCGAAGTCGTCGGCGAAAACATTTCTCGAGCGATCGAGGGTCGCCCGTTGAAGACCTGGGAGTTCGACGACAAAGGAACCGTCATCTCGGTCGGCGAGAAGGCCGTCGCTCACGACGTCAAGATGCTTCCGTTCGACACCTTCGGGGGCCTCCCCGCGAAGAATCTCAAGAAGCTCATCGCAGCCCGCTGGATCGCCGACATCACGTCTTGGAATCAGGCACGAACGTCCTGGTCGTCGCTGTAAGTAAGCCGTTTTCTCGTTCCACCGTTCTCGAGTGCCCGGCATCCATCTCTTTCAACCAGTTCCCGTTCTCGAGTCGGTTTCACTCCGCATCAGGTCCGGATTCGGCACCTTCGGAAGTATCGTTGCCGGACTCGTCGCTCGAGTCGGTCCCCATCGGTCGTGCCGGGACACCTGCAACCGTCGTCCCGGGAGGAACGTCCCGCGTCACGAGCGAGTTCGCCGCGACGCGCGCGTCGGCCCCGATTTCGACACCGGGGAGAACGATGGCTCCAGCCCCGATCATCGCCCGTTCGCCGATGACGACCTCGCCGGTTCGGTACTCCTCCTGTAAGAACTCGTGACAGAGGATCGTCGCGTCGTAGCCCACAATCGCGTGATCCCTGACGGTGATCAGTTCGGGCCAGAACACGTCCGGCGTCGCCTCGAGACCCCACGAAACGCCGTCTCCGACGGTAACGCCGATTCGGCGCATCAACCATCGCTTGAGTCGAAGGCTCGGCGAGAGTCGGACGAGCCAGATCACGAGATAATTGATCGCGATCTGAATCGGACTCCGAGCGGTCGTCCAGTGAGCGAGCGAGTTCGACGGACCCGTCGTCGGATGGGCCCGAACGCGGTCGTGTCGGCGGTTCGTTTCGTCGCTCCGGTCCGTTTCGTCGGTCACTGTCTCGTCCGTTTGTCGTCTTTCATCATGAAACCGACTGATTTTTTAGTTGTCGAGCAGCGAGCGACGATTGACCGGAATTCGACAGCGGCTCGCTGAAATCTCGCAGAGACTCACTGGAGTTCGGCGACGAGTCGATTCTCGCTCGAGCGTTCGCCGGGAACGCCGACGAGGTCGCGAAACGCCTGACCGGACATCGAACAGCGGTAGGCGGGCTTGTACATCATGTTCGTTCCACCGGCGGCGACCGAGAACGCGTCGGCGATTTCCTCGCGGAGATAGTATTGTGCCCGCTCGTTACCGGATTTGACGTAGTAGTCGCTGAGTCGAATCGGATTCGAATCGAACAACCCGCCGGGTTCTCGGCCATTGATCAGCACGATCGTCTTGTCCTCGAGGTAGGCTTTCCCGTCGCGTGCGCGCTTCGCGTGAGCGTTGTCGGAATGCGCCTCGAGAATTCGGCGTCGTTGATCGGCGGGGGTATGGGGCTCGAGAACTCCGATCTCCTCGACCGTAAAGTAACCGATGAGATACCGATGCGCACGGTCACCGTCCGGCCGCCGAAGTCCAGCGTAGAAGCCGACGATGTCGCCCGGCTCGAGGGCTCGTAACCGACCGACGTATCCGCTGGTTCGATGCTCTCCGTAGGTTAGGGCATCAAAATTAGGGTCTCGGTGAAGCGGCCACTCTGCAAGTTCGTCGCCGGAGACCCGCATCTCGCCGTCCGCGACTGGCTGGGGCGAAATTGTCGTTGCGAGATCGGCCGCGACACCGTCGCAGGTTCGAAGCGGCCACGATCCGAGTGTTTGGGGCTCGGTGGTCTGACTGGTCTTCTCGGGGATCGGAATGTAGTCGAAGCGCCCGTCCTCGGTGAGACTTCCGAGCGCTCCGAGGTTCGTGCTGTCAGCACCGACGCCAGCGAGGACGACAGTCATACTCGACGATGGGTCGGGCGAGCGAATAAGCCCGGTGATGGACGCACGAAAATTTCCGATCTCTGCGAGTCGGGTACACTGTTCCGGTGTCTCGCTGCCACTGAATCGCGAGCGAACTCTGAAGTACCATCTCGTGGATAGCAAAACGTCGCCGTACCCCAGGCGACAGCACGACCCCCTGACGCGTCGGACCTGTCATCCCGTGGGTGTCCCGTCGGCGTTTTTCAGCGGTTTCGGTCGGAACTCAAGGTCGGTACTGTCGAGTGAGCCAAACCGGGTACCGAACGCGTGATCAGGACCGAACTAGTTGTATTTCTGGACGGCGAGCTCGATCGCGTCGAGATTGTTGTCAACTCGGTTGTCCGCGACTCGAATGAGCCCCTGCGGATTGTACCCGTCCGAGTAATCGAAGATGTTGTTCAATGCGGCTTTCGAAACGGATACCGACGTGAAGTCTTCGACCGTGTAGATCAATGTTGCAGTGTCGCCGTTCCAAAACGTCGTGCTCGCCCACTCGTCACTGTCCGTAAACGTGGTTCCGATTCGGCCAGTCCCGATGTACTCGCCTTCGTGATAGAACAACAGGAGGTCACCCTCATCCATTTTCTCGAAGTAAGTTTCGTTGTTCGAACCTTCACGCGCTCCCCAGAACCGGACCTGTTCTGACTCCGAAAACGCTTCAGGATGATCCGGAAATTCACTCAGGTCGACTTCGGAGAGAACCGTTCGCTCGAACCCTTCGGAGTCGTACGGCACGAGAAATACATTTGAACTCATTACCGTAAAAAGGGGGCAATTACTGATAAAACGTTGGTTTTAGTTCTGTGACTCACCCGTTCGTGTCGACCAAAGGACTGGAACGGACGGCCTCGATGCAAAGTCGTGGTCCATGTTCACATCATTAGATGCCACGCTGCAGATACCGACGGACTTCGGTCGATAGATCGACGCATCTCAGCGACTGGCGAACCGCCTGGCTCCGTTCGTTGCTTCGAGAACCCATCGAATGTGCGATCGAGAGAGTCCGATCGAACGAAATGGCAATAACTGATATACCCCACTCGAGACGACAGAACCATATGGAGTATCTTCTGTGGGTGCTCGTCGCACTGCTCGCGTATTCTATCGTCGCCCCACTCACGAGTATCGCGACTCGAGACGTCCCGGCGGCGGTCGGATTGTTTCTCGCGACGATTGTTTTCCTCGTCATTACGACGGGCGTGTTAGTGCTGACCGATACCGGAGAGCCATCCGCCGTGCTCTCTCGAGACGCCGTCTACATCTACGTCGGCGGGTTCTTCCTCACGGTCGGTATCCTCGCGTACACGTCAGCACTCGAGGCCGGCCCGGTGAGCGTCGTCGTCCCGATTTTCGGCATGTTCATCGTCGGGAGTTCCATCATCGGGATCGTCTTCCTCGAGGAAACGCTGTCGGTGACTCGAGGGGCCGGGATCGTCTGTGCTATCGTCGCGATTTATCTCAGTGCGGGTGACGAACGATGATGCAGCGATACCTCGGCCTCTCGCTCGTCGCGTTCCTCGCCTACAGTCTGGTGGCACCCCTGATGAAAATCGCGATGGTATCGATTCCGAGCACCGTGGCCGTCTTCCTCTCGAACTTCGTCATGCTCGTGTTGGTCGGCGGCCTCCTGCTCTACAGAGGAACTTCGGTCCGACCGTATCTGAACCACCCAAAAACGCCCTACGTCATCGGTTGGGGAGTCACACTGGCGATCGGCCTGCTGGCGTACTACCGCGCGCTCGAACTCGGCCCCATCAGCGTCGTCGTTCCGATCTACGGCCTCTTTATCGCCGTAAGTTCCGTTATCGGTATTGTCTTCCTCGAGGAGTCGCTTACGGTTCGGAAGGCGGCGGGTATCGGGTTTGCAGTGCTGGCTATTGTACTGATGTCCCTCTAATTGAGACACGCGTTCGCGTGAAAACGATGCAAACGGTACAGTGATTCGAAGCCGTACTCTTTCGCCTCGAGAATCCTCTGGAAACGGGAAGCTGTCGCTCACGTATTTGCTCGCGTCAGAATCTTGGACCGCCGAGATACCGCTTCGCGGCATCTCGCACTCCCAATTTTGCGCTGCAAAATATGGGACCGCGGTCACAGCTGAGCTGTTCCCTGGTCCCATTTTCTTCCACACATCGCAGTAGTCGCTGCGCTCCTTCGCTCATTGTGTCTGAAAAGTGGGACCGCCGAGAGTCGAACAGGTGCAAGACGTTCCGACTCGCTTTGCTCACGGTTACACCGTTCGCACCGCGGTTCTCACTTCATTCGAACCGCGCTTCGCTCGTGGGCTGCGACTTGCATGCTCGACATCGGCTCTTCCATTGCTGTCGCTCACGAAATTGTTCGCGACAGAAAGTGGGACCGCCGAGCGCAGCGATTCGAGTTGTGCGCCTGTCGTCTGAAATTGGAAGTATCTATCATTATTCTGAGTCCTCCTGAAGGTACTGCCGTCGGGATTGCATTCGACGAATCGGATCGGGGTGGTCGTAGTGTTCTCTGATAACCTCTGGAGTGGCGTTTACGCGCTCTGCAACCACCTCAGGCGGCCATCCTTCGTCGCGCATGTGCGTGATTGCACCAGTTCGGATCGGGTGCGGAGATCGGCTCGACGGGCACCGTGCCTCGAGACCGTGTTCGAGCGCTTCGCAATTCGTGGTGCTACGATCATGCGGACAGCTGCCGAACCGGCACGGCTGCGTCAAAATGTAGATCTCTCGCCGAACACTGGATTTCGAGACACGGGCGTATTTGCCCTTCTCGGTCGTAAACAGCGGCCGTCGCTCGCTTTCGTCAGTCCGCTCCGATCGTTCGACGTGCATATAATCGCGTATTCGATCGGCGACCGTCTCCGAGAGACCAACCGGCCGCTCACCCGCTTCCTTGTTCTTCAACGGTGTCTCGTCGCGGTGCCGGAAATACAGGAACGGCAATTCGACCGCTTCCAATGCACTTTGATCGATGCTGTTCTGGTGGCGAAGTCGCTCGAGGTGTTCCGGCTCGAAATAGAAGTCGTCGATATCGAGCCCGCGGAGACCACCCATCCGGCAGCCAGTGTGCCACAGGATTTCGAACATAGCTTGCTCACGCGTGCCTCGACGATACTTCTCGAGATTCGAACGGATTACGTCAGCCCGTTCCGCGGTCAACAGCTCGTCGTTCACGCGCTGGGCAAGGTCGACAGTCGGGACCTCAATCTTGTTCGTAAGCCCCGACTCGACGGCGTCGATCCGCTCGCAGAACCGGATGAAACGCTTTAGCGTGCCGATCTGCGTGTTCAGCGTCGTGGCTTTGAGCCCGTCCGAACGACGGTGTGAATCGTATGCAAAAATATCCCGGCTCGTGAGATCGTTCATATTCTCGATTCCCTGGACCTCACACCAGTCGAGAAACGGATTCAGCCGATACTGGTAGCTCTGGATGGTTGCATCGGCTCGAGTCGAGCGACACCGATCGATCCACATTCGAAGCGCTTCCTTCGGAGAAATCGGCTCGAGGTCGCTCACTCGTCGTCACCCCGCCAGTTGTCCGGCGATCCCCAGCGGAACTCAGGATGGTCGTCTTCGGCACGGTCGCGGTCGAAAAGCCGATCCTGAATATCCCTCTGGAGTGCGCGGCCGGATCGATCGCGAGGTTCGCTCTCCGCGTGGCGGTGATCAGCCAGCCGCGCCGAGAGGTCGTCCATCGCCTCCAGGTGTTCGCACAGAACCGCGTTCTGGAATCGCAGTTCCGTCGCGATCGCCTCGAGCGCATCGGCCTGTCGCTCGAGAGCAAGGAACTCGTCACTCACTGCGATCACCGTCGTCAACGTAGAGGTCTTCGAGATCGCCCTGGTCCGCGCTGCTTTCCTCGTCGGCGAGTCCTTCCGTGAACGTCTCCACTTCGTCACGGAACAGCCGGAAGAACTCTCGAGTGCTGTCCTCCGAACGAACCTGCGAATGCTGTTTCGTGATCGACGAGACCATCGACTCGAAAATCTGGTCTTCGTCCTCGAGTACTTCGATCCCGTCGGAGAGCCGACGGTAGGCGAGCATCTTCTGGAACCCGCGCGTGTTGACGACCGCCTCGACTTCCTCGTCGGAGAGTTCGTCGATGTCGATCATTCGCGATCACCCGCATCGGTGTCGTCGGCGACAGCGGTGGTCATATCGCACGCGGCCGCCATGCGCTCGACGCGCTGGATTAACAGCCCGCGCCCGTCGCGCGAGAGCGCGTATTCGTTCGTGCGCTTGTCGAGTTCCGACTTTTCGATGAGCCCGAGTTCTACGAGATCGTCAAGATTCGGGTACAGTCGGCCGTGATGAACGTCACCGTGCTGCGGCTCGAGCTGTTCCTTGATCGCAAGTCCGTACGGTGTCTCGTCGTCACGCTCGAGCCGGGCGATCGCCTCGAGGGTATCGCGCTGGAACCCGGTCAGGTTCCCCCACGTTGTACCGCCGTCGCAGAGAACTCGCTGATTAGTCGTCGCCGATTCCGCTGGTCGTTCGGGGCATTCAATACCCCGCGTGTTGTCGTCGTACATGGCTTGCGTACCATCCTTACGCGAGCCGCCGCGGATCTGGTGCCCAAACACCGGACCGCATTTTCGGAGCGGACCTAACGGACAGTCAGGTCCACGTGAAACTCGCGCTGGCCAATAGTCTACACTCAAATGATATAAAAGTACGGTAACCGTACCTTCAAAGAGTTTCAAAATCTGTAAACGTACTAATAACGTTCCTAAACGTACTTGACGGCTCAATTTCAAGAATCTATGCTGAGCATACTTATACGGATGAGAAAGCGTGCTGAATGGATGACAAGGTCGGACGATGAAATTCTTGAATTTCTCGATCAGGAGGGGGCAGGAACGCCAAAAATGATCGGAGATACAATTGGCAGAAATAGCAATTATATCGGACGTCGTTGTCGAAAGCTCGAGTCGTATGGACTCGTTAACCGGCCCTCGCGTGGTTTTTACACACTCTCCGAAAAAGGCGAGAGGTACCTCGAGGGTGATCTCGACGCAACACTTCTCAGCGCTAACGAATGATGCGCTCATTGCTCAACCCCGTTAAGCCCGGTCCGCTGGATCACGGGTTCGATCCAGCTCGGTAGATCGGCGTCGACGCTCTTGCCGATCTCGTTGAGCACCATGACGAGCACCGCTGTCTCGTCGCTCACCCCAAACACCCAGTGACGGCCATTTTCGACACGCACATCAACACGCGCGCAATTGACTGGCGTTCCAGTAACCTCAACTGACGCGGGTTTGCCAGCAGGAGTTTCAACTTCGAAACCTCCTAACGAGTCCCCCGAGTCCGGTAACGATTCGGTTGTAAGTTCGGACATACACCGAACGAGGAACGTCCATTTAATAGGACTACACCGGTGGTGGCCGGAAAACACCGATATTGGCTAAGAAAGCCATATTCTCGACAGACAGAGTCTGTAACCCGTGGCCGGAAAGTGGCCGGAAGTGGCCGGAAAACAAAAACCGTCCTACGGCTCGGGAATCGTGTACGTCTTCCCTCGACCGGTACCAGACGCCTCGATGAGTTCGTACTTATCGACTAACGAGGAAAGATATCGCCGTCGAGTCCGGTTCGGTTTTGAGTTCCCTATCCGGCTCTCGTAGGTTTTGTGAAGCTCAGTAACGCCGATCTCCCCAGCGTCGGCAACGATATCGTAGAGTAATCGCTTGTGCGTCCCCAGCGAGTTGATATGATCCTGCCGGAGGTCCTGGCGCGCCTCGTGGTGAACCGCTTCAACATCGTC
Source organism: Halostagnicola alkaliphila (assembly GCF_055379965.1). Taxonomy (NCBI): domain Archaea; kingdom Methanobacteriati; phylum Methanobacteriota; class Halobacteria; order Halobacteriales; family Natrialbaceae; genus Halostagnicola; species Halostagnicola alkaliphila. The sequence goes on from NZ_AP043826.1 coordinate 2,991,664, forward strand.
GATCGTAATCTGTGATCGTTCCGAACGTGCGACTCGTACGGTGGCTTTCTCGAGGTGCTTGATCGCTTCGCGTGCGTCACCGGCCGCAATATCTGAGATGTACTCCACTACGTCGATTGTAATCACACCAGGGCGAAGCCCGGCGGAAATCCGTGCTAAAAGAATATCCACCAATTCGGTGTGAGAGTACCGACGTAATCGAACCGTCTCAGCACTCGAGAACCGTGACTTGACTCGGCCGTTCAACTGGTGATTCGCGAAAAAGTCATCTTCGTCGATCGTGATCCCGACGATCGTCACGTTCGGGAGATCCCCGAGACCGAGCAACAGCGTTTCGTCCTCGAGCACGTCGACCTCATCGATAATCGCGACGATATGATCGTCCGTTTCGCGAAAGGCTTCGATGAACGCACCGGATGCGGTACCGTCTCTCGAAAGGTGGTTACCAATCTTCGAGTCCTGAGCGAGCCCGTGCAAGACTTCGGTTTTCGACGAGCCGGACATGCAGTTCCAGTACGCCCGTTTGACGCCCAGAGATTCCTGTCGGAGCTTTCGAACGACGTACCTCGCAAGCGTCGTTTTCCCTGATCCAGATGGTCCGAAAATCAGGCTGTGGTCGCCCCCAACGCCCTTAGTGAGCGGTTCTAACGCTGTGGCGAGTTGGCTAATCTGTCCCTCTCTGTGCTCGAGGTCCTGTGGTACGTAGGTTGTCTCGAGTGCTCGAGCGTTAGTAATCATATTCTGTGTTCGATGGGATTAGGTAATAAATACCGACTTTCAGCTATAACGGTATATTCAAGTGAAAAACCTTCCATTCAAATTCCGTGAATGACCACGGATAAACTCACACCGATCCAACAGGCAATTCTTTACAAGAAAGATGAAAACCCAGATTGGACGGATAAAGAGGTTGCCGATGCAGTTGGATGCTCTCGGTCTCATGTCTCAGAAACCTTGAACCGATGGAATCTGGAAGATGTAAATGAGGATGGAACAGTAGATTCTTCGCCGAACGGCCCGAGTCTGTTTAGGATTTTCTTCGTGTGGCCAGTAAAACTCACTGTACTTCTGATTGCAATATTCATCGTTCTTATGTTATTAGTTATAATTGGCCCGTTCGCCCTACTCTTGTCACCTATCTTGGTTCCTATTGCAATTTGGTGGTGGTGGTACCGATAGATCCGAATAAGTCAATATGACCTACTCAAAATATCAAAGCACGTGAAAAATGGACTCCGACTTTGTATATTTCTACTTCAACTCCACTAATAGTCCCAATTATGATGAGTCCGACCACATGACATCGTCTAAGACAACGTCAATATCAACATCGGAAGAAACTATCAGAGCGTCCCAACATTTGCGAGTTTCTCCCGGTTCGTAACCAGTCGCACCATGTCCCCGGTCTCTATCTTCGCGAATGACTACATCATTAAATCGGCCAGAATAACACTGGTAGTCGTTGCAGACCTCCGTGTCTTCAAATTCGCTATCGTCGACCTCGAGCTCGCGCACGTCGTCGTCGACGGCCGCCTCGAGAGTGAGCATGGGATAATATTCGTCGCGATCAGCTCCGATCGCTTTCAGCTGATAATCGACAATTGCCATGCGATTAGGATCAAACTCGTGTTCGGCGTCGCGACCGCCCGACGCTTCGAGGGTCACTGTGTCGACGAACTCGACACCTTCGATTAACACACCGAAATGGTTCCTCTCATACCAGTCACCGAACTCGAGAGTTGTCTCAACCTCAGTCGATTCCGGTTCGCGAACTTCCGGCTCGTCGTCGCTTGCATTGCCATTATCGGGATCTGACGATCCCTCTTCGTCCGATAGGCATCCCGCCATGGCACTCGTCGCGATCGCGACTAATGCCGATCGTCGTTTCATGGGTCATCTATATTTTTACTCCTTGATAGGTTTTCTTCCCAGCGGTAGGAACGCCTTGAGGAACTCCGATCAAAGAACTGGGCTACGCGCGTATTATGCGCGTATACACCCATCAAAACCAGATATCAGGACAGTTCATCACGAGCCAACCCCAGCAGAGCAAGTTCGCAACGACGGCCGCGACGAAAAACGCCCATATCGAGATCGCGTCGATGAGCTCGAAAGTCGCCGCAATCATGATTTGGCATTTCGATCACTCACCGTGTCGACGTATCGATCGGGCCAACCCTCGTAGATCGGTTCTAATTGTCTTGTCTCCCACTCTTCGATCCGCCCACAAATCTCGCACTGGACGGCGATTCGGCCCCCTCTCGTTGAGTGGCCGAACCCTCTCCACTTGTGCCCGTTTTCTTCGCACTGCTCAGTAGCGACCGCACAGTTGTCGCTCATTGCGACCTCATGTAGCGGAATCGCTCAAAAGCCACGCCAGCCATGAACAGCGCGATCGCGCCGCCCGCACTCCCGACGGGATAACCGATAACACCGAATCCCGCAACAGCAACAAGTAACGCCGTTACCAGCGCTGTGAGACTTTGTCTCGAGTTCTCGGCTTGTGCTTCCGACGATACCGTGATCCCGAGCCGCCCACCTCGCTCAAGTGTGATACGCCGGTGCATCGGCGGTTCGACCTGATATACGTTGTCTCCCTGGGTCTCTTTTCCCATACATCATATAGAATATGAAACCTACTAGTCCTTTCGACCGTTCATCGTTCTCGAGTCCGTTCGAACCGGGTTTGCATCTGACCGCAGGGGGTCGCACGTCTCGAGAAACGTTTTCCCGAATATGAACACGAGCTCGAGCACCGCGTGTTCATATTTCGTCGATCGTGACCGCGATCGCCATGCCGACCGCGTCGATCACTGGCCACCCTGACATCCCTTTATATACAAACACCGTTTCGCTCACCCGAAAAAACTAGGATATCCGACTCGTGTTCACGAATATGGCCCGAAACAAGAACGACATTCCCGGCTCAGTCCGTATCCGAACCGACGACGGCAACGAATGGCGATTCGACGAAATCGAGAAAGCCGCCGACTATTACGACTGTAATCGGTCCAACGCGGCCGCGTTCGCCTGTCACGACGTTACCCGCATCGTTGCCAGCGCTCGTCGAGTCCTCGAGCGCCCGGATCTCACCCTCGAGCAACGCAAGGAGATTGCCGACCAGCTGTCGACCGGCAACGTGACTTTCACTGTCGAGACCGGAGTCGACGTCGAAACCGGCCGCAACTATAGGGATTAGCAAAATAATCCATATGCTCAATCCTTGTACACCCCAATAATTGGCAGTACCGTTGCGCAAGATACAGCGCGCATATTCAGTATAGACGGAATGATTCTACGAGTGCTGTTTGATTAAGTCGGCTGTTTATGTCGGATCGCAAAAACAACTCTCCTAGAGGAAAGCGAATTACCAAAAACTATACACTGGGAGTAGCGACCACCATTCAAACCCCATGGTACTATCGGAAAGACAATCGATTGCAACGGCCTTTCTAATGCTCATCATATCGTTTATCACCTGTTTAGCATACATCAGTTGGTACTGGTCTGCACTGGATCTCTCGACTCGGGTTTCGGTAGCCACTGCAACCTTAGGGGTCCTTGGCACGCTCTTTCTTGCTGTCGCAACATTCTGGACTGTTCACCAAAATCGTCGACTCATAGATGAAAGGATGCGAGAACGGGAAAAGCCAATAGCTAGTGAAGAACTCAACGAGTTCATCGAACCGTCCATCGCTATAGTAAAAAGTAATATCAACGCAATCAACGATGCTGAAGGCTTAGAGTGGATCAATACTTCTCCACACAGAATCTATAATGTGAGTGGCCGGACAGCAATTTTAGAAAGAGAAATTCAGTTGGTATTTGCCCCAGCAGATCCGTTCCTCAGAGATCGTATGTCCGAAAAAGCTCCTGGCCTCTTCGAAACAATGGAAGATCATAATCAGATAGTGGAGCGGTGTTCTGAGCTTCGATATGAAGTAATTCAAGAGATAGAGGGGGAAGTGAAGGCATATCTCCAAGAAAAGAACTATGAAGGTGAATTTCAGGAAGATGAACTAGAAATCCTCCTTGATGCCATCTTGAAACAATCTAAAAACTACCCTGATCATCAGGAGTTTTGGGACTCCGCGCGAGAGGAGTTAATAATGTTAGCTCACAACACAGCATCTGAAACTTTTGATGAGTTAGAGCAGGATTCCGAGCGCTATTCCTCTATTTGTGAATGTCTACAAAGCCAGCTTAATTCTCAAAAGAGGCAGATAAGGAGAAAATACGGCATCATTTCTGAGTTTGACCCTAGTGAGGACTCCATCAATGTTATCTAGTAATTGTCCTATGGTGTGTGATTTTACACATTTTGATGCTGTTAATTAGAGTGTTTATCAGCAACTGCTGAATACCACCTCTGAATCGGCCACACGAATTCCAACACTTCTGTAATCTGTTCTGTTGGAAAGTATGAGAACTTACGCTAATCCCTATAACTGATTCTGCGACGGCGCGCCGCGTGATCGCGATGCGTACGCGTCGCCTGTACGCCGCCTACACGCTACGGACACGTCACCCGCGCATCGTCTGCCCGTCGCCTGTACGACACCTACGCGACGCCTGTACGTACACACCTATCGCTTACACGGTGCGTACGCGACGCCTGGGCCTAACGCCTGCCCGATGTGTACGCGTCGCTCGCCCGTCGCCTGTACGATGCGTACGGAACGCCCGTACGTCGCCCGCCTGACGCCTACACGATACACACGCTACGCCTGTACGCTACCCGCCTCACGCCTATACGATGCGTATACGACGCGTGTGTGACGCCTACGGTCGTAAAAAGCAAAAACTCGCGAGCGGTCAGTCGTCGCGCAAATTGAAGTTCACCGCGGTGTCCGGCTCGGTCGCCCGTTCCTCGCGAGTCTGCCACCAGCGAACGACCAGCCACGCGCCGACCATCACCGCGATCAGCATCACCGGAGCGCCGACCTCCGACCACACGTCGCCGATCGCCGAGCCGACCATCACGATCGTCGACGAGATCCCCGACGAGATCGTGCCCGGCGAGATCGCCTCGAGCGAGATCAATCCGATCAGCGGTGCGCCGATGCCGACGATCCACGTCGGTACCCTGGTTCGACTCGAGAGAACCGCCATGCCTGCGATCAGCCCGACGCCGACGGCGATCAACATGATCGGCGACGACATGCCCGTCGCCTGCGAAACCGCTCCACTCACGCCGCTTGAACTTGCTCCCGATCCCGCGCCGATCTCGTCGTCGCCGCTGTCGTCACTTGGGGACATGATCTGCAACGTTTCATCGTAGCTCGAGCCGGTCAACGTCACCGGGCTCGACGCCGTCGCACTATCGCGAACGACGCCGTGCGTGTCCGAATAGAGCACGTATCGCTCGCCCGAATTTGTTTCGTGCCAGGTGTAGTCGACTTCGGTCGCGCCGTCGGGTTCCGAATCGAACCGGAGCTCGTCGCCACTGGGGTTCACCGACGAGATCGCGACATCGCCCGCGTTTGGCGAGACCTCGAGCGGGAGCGTTTGCACGCGCGCAGTGCTGCCCGAGCTCGCGCCTGGTGCGCGTATCTCTTGCTCGCCCGTCGCGTGGAATACCGACGATGTCGACGCCGCCGACCACGATTCGTTCACCGTACGATGCAACCAGTTGCCTTCTGTGGTTCCGCTCACGTCGACGGCGAACTCGTCGCTGTGATCGACGATCTCGACTTTCGTGTCGAGCGTGTCGCCTTCCGTAGTCGGCTCGAGCACGTCGATCTCGCCACCGGACACGTCGACTTTCGAGCCCGTTGCACGTACGCCGATCTCATCGTCGGCGTCGATGTCACCGAATTGCACCTCGAGCGTCGTTCCATCCATTTCGATCTCGTCGCTCTCGAGCGCCTGCCAGTCGCCGTTATTGATCCGCTTTTCGGCGTCCCGAATCTCGGCAACACGGCTACTTGCGAACGGGATCGTCACGCTTGCGCCGGCGGTTGCGTCGTCCCACGTTCTCGAAATATCGTACGTCTCAGACCATGTCTCGCCCGAGTAGCTAACGGATTCGTCGGTCGTTGCACTATGACTGTACACAAACCCGACGACGCTCTCGGGACCTGTGTCCGGCGTATCCGTTCGCACAGTGATCGTATTCGTCCCGCCGATAACCGCAGACTCGTCGACGCCGATCGACGCCGTCTCGCCGTCCTCGAGCGTACCATCATGCCCAAAGGACTCGCCGTTGACCTCGAGAGCTGGATTAACGGTTTTTGAGATTTCTGTGCGGGAGATCTCCACATCGAGATCCCCATCCGTTCCGGACACATCGAGCGGGATTGATCCTGTTGAGAGGACCGGAGTCCGGCTTATCGTCTCTCCTTGCATGAGACTGTCCTCGTCGATGATCGTCTCATCGCCGATCGTAACCGTTGGGTCCAACATTCCACTCCCAACTGCATGGATCCTACTGTAGTCTGCCCCCGAGACGACGAGTCCCTCTGTCACCGCGATATCATTCACATCTGACGACTGACCATCGTAGATCCACTGTTCAGAGCCGTCACTCGCGTCGATCGCATGGAGATCGTTGTCTCTTGCACCCGTATAGACCGTCCCGTCGCTGACTGTTATCCCCTCGATCCAATCCGTATGACCGTCGTAGGTCCACTCCTCCGAGCCGTCGCTCCCGTCGATTGCAATGGCATAGTTAGGCGTCGATCCATAGACCATCCCATCCTCGGCTGCTAAGTCGGTAAAGCTAGTGGTAAAGTCTGAGGTCCACTGATGGGAGCCATCGCTCGCATCGAGAGCATGAACCACTCCATCTACCTCGGTGTAGATAGTCCCTCCGTTGAAAGCGATCCCGGAGGGATAGTCAGGCAAACTCGTAGTCCACTGATGGGAGCCGTCGCTTGCGTCGATCGCGTTCACTTCTTGGTTATTCGATCATCCGTTCTAGTTTAGCAGATCGGGGTATCCAGAGACGCCAAGCTAGAATCGTCAGTAACTAGGAATGTGAGAATCCGGTGGGAAGTGTGTACAAACCACCGGATTCAGTAGTTGTGAATCGGATTCAAAGAGCGTTTCCATCTGATGAGTTGCGCGAGCGTGCTCGCGCAACGAATCTCATCCAGCGAGAGCGGAAACTCGACGTCGTCGCCCTGTTTTACACGCTTTCACTCGGCTTCGCTGCCGGATCTGATCGATCCATTCAGGCGTTTCTCGAACGCTACGTCGAGATGGCTGACTGTGACGAACTCTCGTATGCAACGTTTCACGGCTGGTTCAAACCGGGATTCGTTGCACTCCTTCGAGAGATTCTCGATGACGCCATCGAGAATCTCGATACGGGCCAAACCGAGCTTACCGGACGTCTCGAACGATTTCGAGACGTCCTCATCGTCGATGCTACGGTCATCTCGCTCTACCAAGACGCCAGAGACGTCTATGCACTCGATGACGACCGAGCCGGGGCGAAACTTCACCTCACCGAATCGCTCTCGGCGGGGCTTCCGACACGATTCCAGACAACCGATGCAACCACCCACGAACGGAGCCAGCTACCCACCGGTGAGTGGGTAGCTGGCGCCCTCATCCTGTTCGATCTCGGCTACTACGATTTTTGGCTGTTCGACCGCATTGACGCCAATGACGGCTGGTTCGTCTCCCGTGTCAAAGACAACGCTGACTTCGAGATCGTCGAAGAACTCCGGACGTGTCGCGGGAACAGCATTCCGCTGGAGGGGCAGTCGCTGCAGGCCGTCTTGGACGACCTGCAGCGACAGGAAATCGACGTACAGATCACGCTCTCGTTCGACCGCAAACGAGGGTCGGGCGCCAGCGCGACCCGAACCTTCCGATTAGTCGGCGTTCGCAACGACGACAGCGGCGAGTATCATCTGTACCTGACAAATCTGGACAGAGACGACTACCGCGCGCCCGATATCGCACAGCTCTATCGGGCGCGCTGGGAGATCGAACTGCTGTTCAAAGAACTGAAATCGCGGTTCGGTTTGGACGAGATCAACACGACGGACGCCTACATCATCGAGGCGCTGATCATCATGGCAGCACTCTCGTTGCTGATGAGCCGAGTTATTGTCGACGAACTCCAGAAACTGGACGCAAAACAGCGAGACTGCGCCGACGACGCCGAGGCGTCGTCGACGCGCCTCCCTCGACGACGCTGTTCACACGCCGTCGAACGGCACGCGCACCTGATCCAGTTGTACCTGATGCTGGATCTGGGGTACGAACTACCGGATCTTGATTCGTTGTTGCTGTGGTCGTCACGAGATCCAAATCCACATCGTCCGAGGTTACGTGAACAAGTAGAGTCAGGCGAGTTCTGGTAGAGAACTCGCCTGACGAGACGGTCTGGATCGCCCGGCCTGATCAGCGACGGCTTTGGAACGGCGGCGCACTCACGACCGCGAGTGCGCCGCCTTCGACGGGAGAGAAGGTCGAACAGTAGCTGGTCTGCCGGAACAGCAGTGATCTCGGTGTGATTGTGGTCAGACTCGACGTAATTTCGGCGTGATCTTCGTCTCAGTCGGTCACTAAGCTAGAACGGATGGTTATTCGATATAGAGTAGACTGTTCCCTCATTAATTGTAACTCCAGGGACAGAACCAGGAGACTGCACCTCGTAGGTCCACTGATAGGAGCCGTCGCTCGCATCGAGTGCGATAACATCCCCGTCTCCTGTCGACACAGCGACAGTCCCATCATCGACTGAGACATCCCTCAAAGCATAATCATTGTTGTAGATCCACTCCTGCGAGCCGTCGCTCGCGTCGAGTGCTCGGACATCCTCATCTACGGAGACCGAGTAAGTCGTGCCGTCCTCGGCCGCGATACCGCTGATATCGTCGTCATGACCCTCGTCAGTCCATCGCTGGAACGGACCACTATCCCCGCCGGTAAGAGTGATCTCCACGTTCTCTGGAGTCGTTGTGCCTCCGATATCGACCGTCTCACTCTCTCCGTCTCCGAGCCCTACGAATGAGTCGGAGGATGCCTCTCTGTTTTCGACGCCCTCAACGGTCGCACTCAGATCTGACACACTGGGATCCTCAAGATCATACTGGAGTTCGCTCCCGTCTGCGACATTCGAGCCATCGATCTGAACCTCGCCATCGAACGAAACATCACTTGACGCCGCGCCGATCGGCGCGAACAACGATGCGATCAACAGCGCAACTATCAGGATCGTGCCAGCTCGACGCGTCCACGACCGGCCGCGCATAATGCGCTCGCGAACACACGGGGGGAGGGGTCCGTTCCCATCTGAATACGCGCGCGCGTAGAACGGCATTTCGCGAGATTTCTCCGATCCGCGGTTTTCTTCGCGAGACCGGGTTCTACCGCTCATTCTTAAAAATTCAAACATTTGCTGGCTCACCTCCGTTTGCCGGCTCTCTCGGCTGTGGAGCGTCCAGCCGAACCTCGAGCGTGCCGTTGATCGGCTTCGGCACGTCCTTCCAGCTGAATTTCTCGAACGCCTGTTGCGTGAACGTGAGTCCCTGGCCGATCGGCAGCGTCGACGTGTGGTCGTGATCCATCGGAACGCGTTTGAAACCGACGACCTGGCTCGCTTTCGTCGGGTTCGCCGTGCCGTTCATCGCGATCCGCCAGCGAATCTTTTTCCGGACCATCGAGTGAATATCGCTCTCGGTGTGGCCGAATAGCAGGAACGTCAACGCCTTTTTGCGAGCGTCGACGATGCAATCTTTCATCATTTCGACTTTCTGGTAATGCGCATACTCGTCGTTTCGAGCCGCTTCCGGCGCTAAGTCGCCGATCTCGTCGGCCACCCATGTCATCCAGTGATGCGGACCACGCTCGACACGCGCCAGGAGCCAGCCGAACCACCAGTGGTTCAACGGATCGCCCGGTTCGAACGCGACACCGTCGTATTGTTTCTCCGGCGTTTGTTCGTAGATCCGTTGACAGCCGCTCATCCACGGATCCGGATAGACCACGTGGAACATTCCCGGTTCGATCAGCTCCGTGTTCAAGTGCACCGGGTCGTCGTAGCGCACGACCTCGCGAACGATCTCCTCGAGCTCGACGTCGATCGGATCGATCGTCGGATCCTTCGGCTGGATCCGCGCCGCGATCTCGACGCCGGTCGGCAAGCAAAGTCGCGTCCACGGAGCGAACGGAATCCACTCCGATCGGCTCGTCGAGCCGCGCCAGACGATCGCCTCGTCATTGATCTCCATTTGCCGTTCGGCGAGATTCAGCGCCAGCGTCGATTTGCCGGTGCCTGGCGGTCCAGTCGCCAGCACGTCGGTACCGCCCGCAGATTGGCCCGCTCCGGCTTCCCACGTGTGCGTGAGCGTGTTCGGTAGCACCTCCTGATAGCTGAACCTCGAGGGATCCCACTGCGGGATTCCGAAGGCTCGCCTAATACTCGCTGCATCCGAGTGACAGCGCGTGTCACCGGAGAATTGACGCGTGTTCGTCCGTGCGTCGGGAAAGTCTAAGTCGTTCATAGTTGTGGTGCTCCCAAATCTTCCGTCGCCGGTTCTTCCGGCAGTTCACCCGCTCGAGAGAGCACGACCGGGATCGTTTTGTTGAACGCCGGCAAGAGCCACTGCGCCGCCTGTTGCTCGCGCTCGCGGTCCGCGTGCTCGAGCTCGTCAAACAAAACGCGTTCTTCGACGCGATTCATCGTCATTTCGTAATCGAGCGTCGATGAGATCTGCGACTGCTCAGAGTAGGTCGCAAGGTCGAGCCGGTCGAGCCACCCGTCGAGATCGCGTCGACCGTCGAAGCCGCCGAGGAACTTCCGGAGCACGCGACGCTGTCGCGCCAGGAGCTCGTCGAGTGCCGGCCGCGCCGCGAAGTGCGACAAGTCGTCGGGATCGACGACATCGTCGTCTTGGATGTACTCGTCTGCCTCTTTGCGCAACTCGCGGAAGGCCGCCCGCATGGCTGGGCGTACGTACACGGCCGCGAGTCGCCGTCTCTCGGATTGTGCCGCCTCGTCCGAGATATCGCACGTATTCCAGCGCGCACGCTCTTCGCCCGTGATTAGCACCGCCAAGAGCGTGTTGCTCGTCGCGACGCGTCTGTACCAGTCGTCGGGGATTCGACCCATCGAGTAGAAGATCAGCCGGTGCAGTCCCTCGAGCAAGTCTCGCCGATCGTCGTACCCGTCGCGTCGGAACGTGTCGAGCTCGTCGGCCGCGTCCTCGACGAACCGCACGAGCGCCGGCCGGAACGACAGCTGGTCGACTGACGTGTCGTCGGCTTCCGCGACGGCTTCGGCGAGCAACTTCGATCCGTCCTCGAGCTCGTCGATCGACACGTCGACGCCAACGTCGGCGTTAGTCATCGGCCGATCCCTCCGCTGTGCCGTTCTCGCTGTCGTCGGGCTTCGTTAACGAATCGGTGAATAGCGAGCCTTCCTCGCGGTTGTGCGACTGTTTAATGATCGTCGAGTCCTCGAGGTCCTCGAGCATTTCGCGGATTTCCTCGCTCCGGTTCTTTTCGGAGATGAGCGCTTCCGCGAGATCCTCGACGGTCTCGTATTTCTGTAGCTCAGACTCGAGATAGAGCGCTGTCGTGTACGCACTCTTAGCTTGCGACGGTGCCGGTTTGACCGTCGCGCGACCGGGAACCGGCCGGTAGCAGCCGAGCACGAACAGCGGGAACGCCAGCGCGACGCCGGCCACCCACGATGACCAAACGATCGACGTGATCGCGATCGTCGAACACAACGCGATCGCGCCGACGCCGATCGTCAACGGATCCGTGAAGTCTGGCGAGGTCAGTTTCAGCGTCTCCGGTCGGTGTTTCAAAGCGGCTTCCGTCTGGTCCGCCAGGAACACCAGCTGTTCCGCTCGCGAGCCGCGCAAGGGCAGTGCTCCTTTGATATCGTCAGCTCCCTCGAGCACGGTCGGACCGACCCATATGCGCGCGATAAACGCGCGTAGGCCGCTGGATGGAATCGCAACCATCCCGTCGATGGTCGTGATCCGCTTGTGTCGGAGCACGCCGCTCACGGCATCCTTCGCGTTCTCGCCGGTCGGCCCGGTCGTCTCCCTCGTCAGCATCGACATGAACGCCCACGAACGCACGTTGTCGTCGTAGGTCTCGAGCAACAGCGCCGCGACGGTCGCCGCGACCACGACCGGGAAGATCAACGGCATCGCCACAATGAGCGACGCCAGGTAACTGTACGCGAGCACGAACGCGAAGAACGACATCACGCCGATCCCGATGAACCACAGCGGCCAATCGATATCTGGCGATGCGTTCCCAGCTGCGCGAATTAATCGCGGTACCGTCACTCCGACGATCGCCAACAGCGCCAGCGTCGGCGTCACGATCCACCAGAACGACCACCAGAGAAGATCGCCCATCGTCGCAATCCCCGCCGACTGCGATGTCGCGATCGACTCGTGAGTGAACGTCCATCCCGCGCCGTCGACGCGATCGCCGGTCTCCGCGTCGACCAACCACATCGACACCTCTCTCGGCTCGTCAGACCGCGACAGCGACACGTCCTGGCGATCGAACGATCCGCTGAAATCGAGTGCCGTCGTTTCGGTCGTCACGTTCTCAGCGACCAGCACCGTCTCCGTGCGCGTCTCGCCGTTTTCAATTATCTCACGTTCGGTCTCGCCTTCGTTCCAGTACACGACCTCGAGTTCGTAATCCGACTGGTCCGCGTCCTGTCCGCGCTCGGCGTGAACGGTGAGCTCGTCGACTTCGACGCGATCGCCGTTCCCGAGCACTTGGTCAACCTGCCAGTCTTCACCGCTCCCGCCGAGTAGCGGGTTCGCATCACTGTATTCGATGAAAACCGAACCGTCGTCAATCCACCGCGACGATGGATCCGCGCCGGGAATCTCTGTGCCGCCCTCGCGAAGTTCCTCGACACTGTATCCCGCACTCTCGCTTTCGTCGGCGCTGTCGTTCTCGTCGAGATCGACGCCGTCGACAGCGTCGTCCTGATCGCCCTCGGGCTCGTCGTCGTGATCGTCGGCGACGGCCGGCATCGCCGCGATCGGAGCGATCAGGAGCGCCAGCGCGAGCATGATCGCGAGCGCGAGCGTCGCCCCCCTCATTATTGCCTCCCCATCATAATCGCCAACAGCGCCACGCCAGCCGACGCCGCCAGCCAGGTCATTGGATCCAACAGGATCTCGTTATCGAACGCGAACCAGCCGACCGCGGTCACGGCGATCTGCGAAAGCCACGGCGCGTGAGCCGCCAGCTGATCGCCGACCATCGACAGCGCCACCGCGCCGTTCTCGAGGATCACGATCACCGCCGCGAATAGGCCAACGCCGATCGCGAAGACACCGCTCGCGACCGAACTCGTTGCGTCCTCCGCATCGCGCTCGCGGTAGTAGCTCCACAGCCACCAGCCGCTCAGCAGCACCGCCAGCGTCACGCCGACGATCACGATCATGGATTCGCCTCGCTTGCGTCGTCGCTGTTCTCCTGGTGTGCCCGCTCGCGTTCAATTCCAGTCGTCGCCAGCCACGCGCCAGCTAGGAAAACGAACGCGTAAACGAAATCGCCGGCAGATGCCGCTATCAAAATGCCGACCAACATCGTGATCCCGACGATCGGGTACACCAACGCCCAGGTCTCGTCGTAACCAGTTAGCGCCGCGTTCACCTTTCGATACATCGCCGTCGTTGTGTTCTGTAATTTAGTCATGATACCCTCTCTCTGTAACTCGAGACGAGCCGCGCACCGAGGATTAGCAATAGAACGACCAATGCGCCCGCGTATGCCTGTTCCACGATCGCCTCTGGTAACCATTCTACCTGTGCCGCCAGCGTACTCATATACGCCAAGAACGACACGACCAGATCGATATCCGACAACACCAGCACGATGGCTCCGATCAGGAAATCCCCGCCGAACGCCAGGAGATCCGTCACGAGCCCGACGCCCGCCGTCGCGATCGCCGCGATTCCACGATCCCGGCTCATAGGAACACCCGCCGGAATAGCCGGCTTAATAGCCCGATGAGCATGGATCCCGTCACCAGCAAGAACGTGCCGACGATTCCGATCACGATGAACGATAACGGGCCAGCCGCTGCCGTCATATCGACTAACAGCGATTGGCCCGCGAGTATCACGTCGGTCACTGTCTCAAATAACGTGTCCACGACCGACTCGAGCGATCCGAACAGCGTTACCGGAATCCGGAGGAATACGTCGACGACATCCAACCAGAGTTCGTAGAACCACAGCACTCCGGTCAGGAACATCCCGATAATCCAGACCGCGATCGTCGACACGATGTAATCGCGCGGGCTGTCGAAGAACTTTGCTGCCTCCGACCACCAGCTCGGGCTGCTCGACGGTAGCCAATCAGCTGGCATAGGAGTCCACCCCGAACTGGATCAGCATCAGCGTCACTACGATCACCAGTGCAGCGATCGGCCATGCGGCCACGCCAAACGGTTCCAGATACGTCGCCGTCGTCGATGACGCCGTACTCATCACTGTTTGCGGAACACCGTAGTAAACCGCGATCGCGTCGACCGCCTCGCTCAACATGTGGTTGAGAAAGTCGAGTGCACTGTAGACAGTCGTCAGAATCCCATCGATAAATGCGAGTACGAGACCACCAATCCCGCCGAAAAAGACGGTTCTTACGACTGCCTCTACGTCGACGGATCCATCGTCACTGACAAAATGCTTGTCGGCGTATTCCTCCTCGTCATTCTCATCGGTATCACTGTCCGACCATCGTTGTCCACTTTGCCCGCCGCCGACCAGGTGATCCTCTAAACTCATAGCTAATTAAGCCGGCTTGTGAGCCACCCGAAGGGATTCCAGTTCATTCGCTCGTACCCCTCTGCGAACACCCACATCGCGGCAATGATCGTGGCCGCCGCGATCGGGAACGTCACCGGTCCAAACAACGCCGCCGTCCCTTCGGTTAGCGACCACGCTGCTTGCTCCGCGCCTGCTTGGAGGATAATCTCCGATTCGCCGAAGAACGATGCTAACGTACCAGAGAGCCCTTCCATAATCGATCGCGGGATCGCAAGTGCCATTTCGCCGAACTGGAGGATCGCCGAGATCAGCGCCAGCACCAACGCGGACCAGACCGCGAAAATCCGCGATTGCATGAACTGGAGCATGGTCATATCTTCCTGGGCTTCTTGTCCTTCGTTTAAGAGGTCCCAGGCGTCGTCTCGAGCCATCTTAGGCCGTCCCTCCGTCGTCACCGCCCATGAATCGCCGAAGGCCGATGAAACCGAGAACCGATCCACCGAGTGTTAGGATCCAGTTGAGGAGTCCGCCGGAGCTCCCGGTTGCGCCAGCACCGCCGCCAGCGGCCGTATAGAGCGCGTCGGTCTCGCTGTCA
The DNA here is from genome assembly GCF_055379965.1 of Halostagnicola alkaliphila. NCBI lineage: Archaea > Methanobacteriati > Methanobacteriota > Halobacteria > Halobacteriales > Natrialbaceae > Halostagnicola > Halostagnicola alkaliphila. The sequence continues at coordinate 3,006,982 of NZ_AP043826.1, forward strand.
GTCAGTTTCATTTCGACACGAACCGCGTACTCCGTGCCGGTCTCGACTAAGTCCTCGAGCGTCGCCGTCTCGCCCTCACCTTCGAGCTGGTTCGTCTGTGTCGACCAGTCGATATCGTCGGCGTCGTCGGCGTCGCTCGTGTCCTCGCCGATCTCGACAACCGAGTACCGATCGCCGCCCATCTCCTGTTCGAGCTCGAGCGCGAGATCAGAGTGATCCAATTCGTAGGCCGTCGGCACTTCGATTCGCGAGACCGTCGTCGACAGCGCGTCGTACGGCGGGTAGCGCTCTGTTTCCTCGAGCCGGTGGTCGGTGTCGATCTCGGCGTTCGCCGCGTCGTACACGACCGGGATCTCGAGGTCGTACACGGTCGCGTCCTCGACGAGATCGCTGTCGAGGTGCGTCAGGGTGAACTCGCCGTCGGGCGATCGAACCAGTTCGCTTTCGTCGTCGCCGTCTTCATTTTCGACGATCGTCTCGCCGAACTCCCAGCGACTCGCTCGCTCGAGGTTCAGCGCGAACAGCGTCACGTCCGCTGTCCCGGTGATCGTAACCTCGAGCTCTGTGATCTCGTCAGCGTCAGCGTCGGGAAGGTCGCCGATCCGCGACTGCGAAACGATTCCTGATCCCACGCCGGTCGCGGCGATCTCGTCGGCGTCGGCGTCGCCGTCGGGATCGATCGACACGGCCACCTCGCCGCCGCTGTCGTCGAGCGCTTTGATCTCGACGAGCGCGCCAGCCTCGAGCTCGTCAACGTTCACGCCAACCTGCACGTAGCTTCGCGGGTCGGCGTCGATCGACAGCTCGCCGTCCGCATCGAAGGTCGCCGATCCCACGCCGGAGAACTGCACGGAATCGATTTCCGTGTCGCCGTCGTCGACGGTGAGATCGCCGGACCAGCGATCGGCGTCGATCGCGCTCACCGGCACGTCGTCGTCGCCGTCAGATTCTTCGACACCACGCGGCATCGTGCGGTAGTCCGACGCGTCGATCCGATCGGCGCGCACGGTATAGATATCCTCGCCGTCGCTGTCGTCAAGCGACGCGGGTAAGTCCGCTTCGTTCACCGAGTCGTCGTAGTACCGGAGCGCGTTGAATCCGGGCTCGTGCGTCTCTTTCGACACGGTCGCCGAGATCCCTGGATTCGGGATCGCGTCGTTCTCGAAGTCGAGCACTTCGTCGGCGGCTACCGTGCCCGCGCCAGCGAGTGCAATCGTTCCGATCGCGCCGACGCAAAACGCGCGTCGACCCATCGCCGTGTTGATCTCTGCCTGTTCGGTCTCGTCAGTAGTTGCTTCGGTCATTGTAGAATCGTAGTGTCCGTTTCCGGCGGACACGCCGTGTTTCACTTCCAGTTCCTCGTTCCGTGGCCACCGATCCCGGAGATCGGCCATGTAGCGACGGAATCGAGGGCTCGCCTCGAGTCCGTGATCGGTACGATCGCGATCGGTCACGCGCCCGACCTCCGGAGATCAACGATCGCACCCATCGCGAGCGCGGATCCCACTAGGGCGATCGCTGTCGCGATCATGAATCCCTCTCGTCGCGAATGTTAGACCACTCTCTAAACGCCTGTACCTCGCCGTTCTCGGATTCGTTCTGTTCTGAAACCATGCTTTCTTCATCCTGCCCGGATTTGGGCAGGGGTACGGGCAGGCTCGAGCGGCCCGCCTGCGACGGTGGACAATCCCCCCTATTATAACAGTCAGGAAAGTAACGGTTTCTCCGGGGTGCTACCCCCCGGAAGCACCCCCTTTTATCACGGGGGACGCTACTATCTCGTCAATATATCATGCCTGTGAGGAAACTCAGGAATATTGACGGGTCGGGTGGGGTAACACTTCCAAAAGACGACCTTCGACGGGATGGAATGATCGACGAAGACGGTGAGGTCAAAGACGCGCATATTGCGGTTGACCGGCTTGGAGACGGCGAATACCGGCTTCAGGTATCGGACGACTTCTAAGCGCGGTTTCGCTGTTTCTCTCAAAATTTTCGCGCGCACCAGGGGTGCGTTTCATCTGCTTCCCGTGGAAACCACGCGCGGTGCGGGGTAAATTTGATTTTTGTGTCGTTAGACACACTCGCTAAGGGGATGTTGCCACGCAGTGGGAACGACCCGTGCGGTGGCCGGTGCGATCGACGACCCAACCGGAAACCCGGTGTCCACTCGAAATGGTGGTTTCGGTGAAAATCAGTGATTAGTATATAAAAGAACGACCAGAGAAAGAGCGTTGCCACTGTCGACCGGGCTTGTTTACCCCGGTCCGTAGCGTTCAATCAACCGATGCGCAATGCCGGTTCTTGTGTTCCCATTTCCGACATCGAACTTGACGATCGCCGCGTCGAACGTCGCCGGATCGCGACCCGCTTTGATCCACGAGATACGGCCGTACTCGAGCACTTCGCCGACGCTGTCGTAGCTGGTCGACTTGTAGGTATTCAGTATCTCTCGAATGCGGATCTTCGCGTTCTCGTCTGGTTTGTGTCCATTCTTGACGAGCTCCGCGCCGTATCGCGTGAGCCAATTCTCCCACGCGCGTCCCTTTCGCTCGAGATCGCGGGGATCGACCTGTAGTGTGTCCTCGATAATTCGAGTGGTTGCGTCGACGGTTTCGTCGAGCTGTTCGACGTGCTCGCGAACTCGCTCCCTAATCTTTTCGCTGAGGAACCCAACGTTCCCGTTCTCGTTGTCGAGAAGGTCGCTCAGCTTCCCGAGCGCCCGGTAGACTGTCGAGGTCGCCCAGTCCGTACCTTCCACGATTTCGTCGACGTGCGCCTCACCTCCGTCGGTCATGGCAACACGCTCGAGCACGTCCTGGTCGCGATCGGTGAGCCGGGTGAGCGTCGAGATCAGCACGGACTCCTGCGAGGCTTCGATCGACGGCGTCGGATCGCTGTAGAACGCGATCTCCCGATCGGATTCACAGGTAGGATCGAAATGATCGTCGCTCACAAATGCGACATCTCCTTTCGTCGGCACGTCCGCCCACTCGAGCACGTTCATTAGCATTTCCTCGAGCTCGCGAGCGAGGTCTTCGTGATCAGACCAGCGAACGCTCGTGTCCGCGTTCCACCCCTTCTTGAACAGCGCGCCGACCTTCGGGTGGTAAAGAGGATCGCTACCGGATTTCTTTCGCACGTGCTGCGGGTGGTAGTGCTTTACCTGCATTCCGCGACGGAGGCCGTCAGGAAGCTTACTGACCGCCTTCCGGTCAAGCCGGAGTTGGTGGTTGTACCCGACAATTTCGGTGTTGTCTGCCGAGTAGACGATTTTCGATCCTTCGTTATTCGCGAGTAAGTGGTAGATCCTGTGAAAAATCCCGTCGCCCTTCACGACTTTCTTTCCGAACTCGCGTGTGATACGAACGTAGCGCTCGTACTGTGTGATCGTTGAATATTCGTGCGGTGTGCCAGTGAAGTAGTTGCGGTTCCACTGAACACCGGCAACATCGGCGACTGTCTGTATTACACGTGGAATTAGGTTCTCGATTTCACGGGGCTCGAGGTTGACTGCTGTTTCTAATTTGCAGTTCGTCGCGAGCCCGAGATCAGCCGGAACGGAGTTCGGTCGACGTTCATCGGACCAATCGAGCCGTGGTTGAATCAAAAGCGGTAGTTTTCGGTTCTCTGGTCCGTGTGCCGTAATTCGATATTCGCGAAGATTTCCATCCACTTTGTCGGACGGGCGTGCCTCGAGTCCGCCGTTCTGATAGCCAACAGAGACTACCCACGGATCGCCGTCGATCTCGAGATTCATATCTTTCTGACCGCCGTCGAGTGCGCTAACGATCTTGCCGAGTTGCCAGTACGGGGAATCACCGTACTCGTCGTAGCACACGTTTCCACGGATTTCGTGAACAACGCTCGCAGGGTGTTCCGCGCTCATGCTGTCTCACCACTGAAATCCGCGAGCGTCGCGTCGGCGCTGTCCTCCTGGTCGCGAACATCGAGCGGGATCGTCGTCGGATCTGGATGGTGAACCAGCTCGACGTTCTCGAGCTCGGCGACGATCGTCTCCGCGAGCAACCGTCGGTGACACCAGCGCGGATCCTTCTCCCAACAGACCAACCAGATATCACGCTCGCGAGCGCGATCGCGTAGTTCTTCCACGACCACGGCCGGCCCCGGACGTGCGATATGCGCGCGATAGCGTTGCTCGTAGTCGACGTTATCCCAGGCGACGGCCGCCGGAATCGGCTCGTCGTTTTGCTTCGCCGCTGTCTCGACGGTCTTGAACGCCTCGAGAAGTGGTTCGGGCGGTGCGACAGCTGGGATATTCCGATCGACCAGTTTGTCGATAAAATCTCGAGGTCGTCTTACAACGCCGAAAACGTCGTCATCGTCCGCTGGTTCGAACGGCGACGACGGCGAGAGCCCGGTGAAGTACGTCGTTCGAACCGTCACGCCGACGCACCTCCTTTCCGCTGAATTTCGGACGGGTCGAATATCCGGCTCCACGTGAGTTGTGCGTAATCAGCGCGCTCACCGGCGTCGATCCACGAGGAAACGAGATCGTCGACGATCGTCGCCGGCACCAGCTTCATCGCGATCACCGGCCGGGCGGGGGTGGGTGCACAAACTGCGAACAGATAGACCGCTCCCTTCTCGAGAAGGTGTTCGTGCTGTTGCTGGCGAAGGTAGTACCGATCACGGGTTTGACTCTCGCCGTAAACGACCATCACCGATTTGATCTCGACGAGCGTCCCGATCTCCACGACCGGGAGCGCAATCGACGGCAGCTCGGCGGACGGAACGATCACCGTAGTCGCTCGAGCGTCGGCGTGTACGTCCTCGATATCGTCGAGGTGCTCGATCTCGGGAACAGTTTGAATAACAGCCGCTTCCGCGTTCTCGCCGCCGTGTTTCGCAGAGATTCGCGCTTGAGAACTCACCGCTCGTCACCTCCGGATCGGCAAGTGTCCGCCTCTTGTGAGCGGACGACGTCTCTCAGATGGTCCCGAGCCCGTCGAAGGTTCGGGTCGAGTGTTGAGAGATTCGGCGGCACGTCCGCCCTACTCAGGAAATACTCTATTTCTGTTAGAGCGGCTTCCGCCTGCTCGTCGTCGTCGTGAATCTTCGACGGGGCAGTCGTTTGGGTCGAGTGGTCAGTACCGCTCGAGGAAGTGCCGCCGTCGGCCCGAACCTCGCGATCGTCGTCTTCGTCCTGATCAGCGTCCGCGTGTACTGACTGCTTATCTGCTAGCTCGATAGTGACCGTCCCGCTGATTCGGACCTTTTCAGGGAGAACTCCAGCTTGATCCGGCACTCCAGCTATCTCAATAACAGCGTCGGCAAGTTCGAGAGTACCGATATTCGCTAAGTCGGCCGAATCGATTGCTGTCGTGTCAAGTTCAACGGTTCGTTCAGTATCGTCACTTTGCATCCCGATCACCCCCAAAATCCGTCAGCCTGATCGCGGCCATTCCGTGCTCGATCTCGCACGCAACGACGGTCGCAGTAAACGTCTCCTCGTCGCTATCGACTTCTACGGACACATGACGCCAAATATCCGCGAAGTCGAAGCCTTCGTTAACAGCCCTGGTTACATCGGTCGAGAGAATTAGGTCGCCATCGAACTCGTCAACCTGTTCAACCGGGATATGTTCGCCGTTGATTCGGTAAGTTCCGCTCGAGGAGTTGCCGCCATCGGTCCGTATCTCGCGATCGGCGTCTTCGTTCTGATCAGTGTCCGAACCCTCCGTGGTAGCGGACCACTTCGATTTGATCCGCTTTCTCGAGTTGCGGGCGGTGATAATCCAGCTACCAGTATGGTCAGTCCGTTCAGACAGACAAACGGGACACTCGGGTTTCCCGTCGATGGCTACATCTGCCAGATTCCCGCAGTCACACCTCTCGAGTTCGTCAAGTTCGTTGCAGGTGTCGTAGCTCATCGATCGAGCCTCCAGAACCGCGAGAAGTGGTCTCGAGTTGTCCAAGGGCGGATGCTCGCCGTGCCACCGCCGTAGGCCCACACTGTCGCGCCGAGAACATGCTCACGGGCAATGGATCGGCGATCGCTCACCGTTCCTCACCCCCGTCGGTCGCAACGGCTCGAGATTCGACGTGCGACCGAATGTTTGACGGAAGCTCGTCTATCGGAACGCCGAACCGATCTGGTTGCTCGAGCGGATCAACGTCGACGACGTCTTTTCCGGCAGCACTTCCGTGACCGAGCCGCCGAATGGTGTCGCATTCCGGGCAGCGGTGCGCGCGATCACGCCGATCTCCGTACCCGCGACGAAACTCGGGAGTGACGTGACTGCCACATTTCTGACACTGATTTCTGCCCGATGCGCTGGGATTCCAACGCATCATTTCTTGCACACCTCGTTGCTGAGAACGTTGGACGGAGAGGTGGCTGAGCTGCTCGGAGTTGAGAAGTTATAAAATTTCTGATGGGACCGCCGAGAGTCGAACTCAGGTCCTACGGACCCCATCCGCAGAGGATACCACTACCCCACGGTCCCGCATGTAAATCGGATGGGAGTGCGCTGTTTAAGCGTGTCGTTTCGCGAATATCCCCAGACGAGAACGGCCTCGAGGATCAGACCAGAACCCGCTCGAGTTCCACGACGGTACCCGATTCGCTCGAGTCATCACCGACCAGCGTCCCGAGACAAACCGCTGCTCCGTTCGGCGTGTAACAGGTCACGAGCGAGCCTCGGTCGGTGTCGGGAACGTCGAGTACGCCGGGGGCGTACACCGGCGCGCCTTCGGCGACTTCGCGGGCTGCACTGTCGGCGATGACGACCGAGGGAATGTGTTCGAGGATCCGTTCGCCGGGAAGGACGATCTCGTGAAGCGATTCCGGGTCGTCGTCCTCGAGCCAGAAGGCGAGCGCGTCGAGGAACTCCTCGGCGGTGTGGAGTGTTCGGTCGTCGAACGGCTCCGTCGCCGTCCGGCGAAGGTGACCCATGTGACCGCCGGTTCCGAGCGCCAGTCCGATATCGTGACAGAGTTTTCGAACGTAGGTACCGCTTTCACAGCGAATTCGCAAGAGGACTTGCCGGTCGCCCGCCTCGAGAACCTCGAGATCGTACAGTTTACGAACCCGTAGGCGACGCGAGACGGCGCTTTTTCGGGGCGGTTTTTGATAGATGGGGCCTTCGAACTCCGAAATTACGGGTTCGACGTCCGCAGGAACCGGCGCGTGACACTCGAGGACGGCGACGTACTCCTTTTGGCCCTCGAGAAACGCCTGCGCGAGGCGGGTCGCATCCCCGAGCATGACAGGCAGACAGCCGGTCACCTTGGGATCAAGCGTTCCGGCGTGGGCGGCGCGGTCGATAGTCGTTCCGGCCGCCGCCTGTTCGAGCGAATCGCTGACGGCGTCTCGGATCCAGCCGCTGACTTGGTGGGAGGACGGGCCGGGCGGTTTATCGAGATTGACGACGCCGAAGCTGAGCAACTCGGCGGGTGAACGGTCGTCCGGTGGGCCGCGGAGATTCATCAAAACTCGTAATCCAGTTCAATCGGGCTCTGTCCTTCGTCACCCTCGCGGTCGAACTCGTCGACTGCGGTAACGAGCATGTCGAGGACGGCGTCCGGTTCCCAGCGGGCGGTGTTGACCGAAAGGTCGTAGATCGTCAAATCGCGGATGTCGATCCCGTAGTACTCCTCATACCGCTGGGCTTCGCTCGCCTCTCGAGCCTGGGTTTCCTCCGTCGCTCGGGCCGGGTCTTTGTCCTCCCGTTCGGCGATCCGCTCGCCGCGAACGCTTGCGGGGGCATCGAGCCAAAATCGAAAGTCGGCACAATCGCCCGCGAGCCAGCCGGCGAGTCGAGATTCGAGCACGAGATCGTCCTCTTCGGTGGCGATCTCCCGAAGACGGCGATCCAGGTCGTGGTCGATCTGGTCGTTTTCTTCGGCGAGTTTGTTGAATTCAAGCGGCGTATACCCGCGTTCGTCGGCGAGTTCGCGAAAGATATCACCGCCGCTTACGTGAGAGAGACCGAAGGCGTCAGCAAGCAACCCCGCTGTCGTGCTCTTTCCGCTTCCCGGCGGTCCGGAGACGGTGAGTAACATATCTCACCTCCACGCTACCGGGTAAAATGGGTTTTGAATGCGATGCGACCCAGTCGGCATTCACGGTCTCGAGTCGAACTTCAACGCCGAATAACTATTCGGTCGATTCGGTAACGACAGCCGCCAGCCTTTTGCTCTGCGTGCGGTCGCAGAGCGACCGCTCTCGGCAAAATCCTCAAAAGAGCGCGGCGCGTTCTTTCGGACTGGGCGATTCCTTCGGAATCGCTTGCAGTCGGCGCTCTGCGCCGACAACCTCGCGGGAGCTACGCTCCCGCTTAGCGTTGATGAAAAGCACGTCGTCACCCCCTCATCCGCGCCGTTGGCGCGGCTTCGAGGGGTTCCTCGGCCCGCTCGCTCACTTGGCTCACGGTATCCCGTTCGCCTACTCGCGGCGCGTTGCGCCGCGCACCCGTTCGCTCGCGGGTGCTAGCGGTAAGTCTTCGTACTATACGTACCGCGCAGTTCGAGATACGCTTTGGCTACAAAAACAGGATCACCTGTTACTGATAATGAATAAGGCGAATAACGATGCGGTACCCGTTTGCCTACTGCGAATTCGAAGAAAAACTTTTCAACGGAAATGGATCAAGACAGTCGAGGAGATACGGTAGTCTCAGGTACTCGAGGGCGTCATATCGATGTTCAGCGCTTTCCGAAGCAACTGCGTAAAGCCCATCGAGCACAGGAAGTACCAGACAATCCAGGCGAACATCGGTCCGATGAGTCCTTCCTGCCACTGGACTTCGCCGACGAGCGGCATGACGACGTACTGTTCGGCACCCTCGAGCGTCGGCACTTTCCAGTACATCCAGAGGAACAGCGGAATCGTAAAGAGCATGATCCAGACCATGGGTCGGAACTGCTCTTTGAACATGCCGAGGTTGTCGGCCATGGCTTCCATCTGCTCTTCGCGAGCCTGTTGCATCTCGTTTTCGAGCGCCTCGAGTTCGGCCTCGCTCGCGTCGCGCTCTTCGGCTTCTTTCTTGCGCTCGCGAACGTCCTTTTGCTTTTCCTGCATGGCCTTCATCCGCTCTTGATACTTGCCGATGCGTTCGGTGTTCATCAGATTCGCCTGCAGCAGGGTCGAATACAGACCCGTGAGCATCGCAACCGCGAGAATCACGGCGTAGAACGGAAGCGCGGCGTCGAGCGGGCCGAAAATCATTTCGACGGTACTCCCGACTGTATTACGAACCGAATCGAGCCAGTAGCCGATCATCAAGAGCACGGAGCCGACGGCTGCCATCTTGTCCCACTGGGACCACTTGGCTTCTTCCTCGTCGATGTCGACGTCGGGGACATCGATACCGCCACCGCTACCGTCGCCGTCCAGTGCCTCGTCGTAGGCTTCTCTATCGGCGATTTCGAACCCTTCCTCACCGTCGACGAGGATCCCTTTCTCGATCAGTCGTCCCCACTGTCCGCTCGTGAGGTCGTCGCGGACGTCCGACCATTCGATCTCTCCTCCGTTCTGATCCGCCGTTTCGCGGATCGCCTCGAGCGCCTCGGTCATCGAGCCGTCCTCTCGGACGAGAGAATTGATTTTATCGGCTGTACGCGTCATCTATTCGCTCTTTGGGTGGTCCGATATACAAGTGTTTATCTTCGACAGCGAGCGGGAGATCAAACACAAAATACCGTTGCAGCGGACGGATGCAGAACAGAGCGACGAAACGGGGCGTACGTGTCTCGACAGATCGGGTGAGTCGCTCGCTCGAGTGGCCGGAATCCTCGTTGGTGAGCCGTCTCAGGTTTCCGACTCGATCGTTTCCTTGACGTCGTCCCAGACCTGCTCGGGGGCCTGCTCGCCGTCGACACGCTCGAGCGCTCCCTCGTCCTCGTAGTGTTCGATGACCGGCTCGGTGTTTTCTCGGTAGACTCGAAGCCGTTCTTTGACGGTTTCTTCCGTGTCGTCGTCGCGCTGGACCAGGCGTTGTTCGACCTCGTCGTCTTCCGGCGGATTGTACTCGACGTGGTAGATGTCTCCAGTCTCGGGATCCATCCGGCGGCCGGTGAGGCGGTGAACGAGTTCCTCCTCGCTGACGTCGAGCTTGAGAGCCAGATCGAGGTCGGTCATTCCCTCGAGTTCTTCGGCCTGCTCGAGATTTCGCGGATAGCCGTCGAGGACAAAGCCATCGGCCTGCGACAGCGCTTCGTCGACGATGGCATTGACGACTTCGTCGGGAACGAGTTCGCCGGCGTCCATGTACTCGCCGGGCGTGTCGTACTCGAGGTCGAGGTGGGAGATATCCATCTCCTTGTTTCCTCGTAAGGCGTCACCGGTCGTGATGTGGTCGATACCGAAGTGATCGGTGATTTTCGCGCTCTGTGTTCCTTTTCCGGCTCCAGGTGCCCCTAGGATCAGGATTCGTGGCTGTGCCATACGAAAGTCTTCAGCGCCGTCGCATAAAGGCTTAAAGAAACGAGAGCGTAGTTTCGGTATGAGCCGATTCGACGCGGCCGAGCCCGCAGAGCGGCGTTCGTTGTTCGTCGACGCGATCACTGCCCACCGAGATCGCGGGAGCCAGTTTCTGACCGTCGAAGTCGACGAGAGCGCACTCGAGACGGATTCCGAAACCGTCGAACTCGGTGCCCCGTGGCTCCAGTTCGCCGACGGCGTCGTTAATCTCGACTGTACGGACGACGAACTCGACCGGCTAAAGTCCGTACTTTCGGAGTTCCCCGCGTTCAGGATCGACGAAGTGACGCGTCCGGAAAACGCACAGGGTATCAACGTGCGCGTGAGCGCGAAGGCTGATGCGAACCGGATTGCACAATTTCTCGACGCAGCGATTCAGGCGGTCTACGATCTCCCCGAGGATAGCAAGGTTTGGGTCGTCGAACTGTAAGACCCGTTGACCCTCCTACTGAATCGAAAGCGACCCGTCGCCGTCGTCACCCTCACCCTCGTCCCACTCGAGTTCGAATTCGACGCTGAACTCGGCCGAGCCGCCGGAACTCGAGGTCTCGCGTTCGGCCTTAATTTCGAACGTCGGCCTGGATGGGGGCTCCATCGTTACGGACTCGGAACCCGCCTCGAGCGTGAGATCGTCCGATCCTTCGAGCGTGTCGGCGACCGTCCGAAGGTAATCAGCTATTTCCGCTCGATCCATCCGCCGTTCGAACGAGAAGAGTACTTCTTCTGGCATACGACATCTAGGAGAGTCGCAATATAAAGAGTATCGCCTGATCGTCGGTAAGTAAGTCGTGCTGGATACTAACGTAATCTGATTTGTCTTCGATACCGTCCTCTTTTTACCCACTGAGGGTCTTGCTCCGCACATGATGCCAGACGAAATGACGGTTAGGATACTTTTTCATCTGCAGTCTCGAGGACCGATCCGTGGAGGTGTATTGAATGGATGCTAAAAGCACGCAACCGCCACAGGAAGCGGACACCCAGTGGTTACCGCGATGCGATAGCGAACGACTACCTCACTCGGAACCCGTCACAACGCATCGGACTGTCGTAGATGGGGTGACCGGCGACGATGAGTGACGAAGAACTCGCCAAAGACCTCGGACTCCTCTCGGCGCTGACGATCGGAATCGGGACGATGATCGGCGCTGGGATTTTCGTTCTGCCCGGCGTCGCTGCACAGGAAGTCGGTCCCGCTGTCGTCATCTCGTTCATTCTCGGTGGCATGATCGCATTGATAAACGCGATGTCCGTGAGCGAACTGGGAACGGCGATGCCGAAAGCCGGCGGCGCGTACTATTACATCAACCGCGCACTCGGTCCGCTGTTCGGATCGATTTCCGGAATGGGTGATTGGATCGGCCTCGCGTTCGCCTCCGCGTTCTACTGTATCGGATTCGGTGGCTATCTGGCGGATCTCCTCGAGGGCGTTACGATCTCCTTGCCACTGCTCGGTTCCGTCGCCTTGCTCCCGACGATCGGGCTCGGTCCGTTTACGCTCGGCGGGATTCAGATCGGCGCGATAATCGCCGGCGTCATCTTCGTCGGAGTCAACTACATCGGAGCCAAAGAAACCGGAAGCATCCAGACGGTTATCGTCACACTGTTGCTCGGTATTCTCACGATATTCGCCATCATTGGCTTCTTCTCGTTCGAGTGGAGCACGGTCATGACCGACGGAACGCTGACGCCGATGGGAACGTTCGAAATCCTGCCGGGTGCCGCGCTCGTGTTCGTCTCCTACCTCGGCTACGCGAAGATCGCTACCATCGGGGAGGAACTCAAAAACCCCGGTCGAAACCTCCCGATCGCGATCATCGGAAGCGTCGCGATCGTCATGGTCATCTACGCGATCCTGGTCGGCCTGCTGATGGGGCTGATTCCCTATGATGTGCTCGATCCAGATGCGCCAATGTCCGAAGCCGCGGGAGTCGTCTTCGACTTCCAGATAGCGGTCGCCGGATTCGATATCCCGGTGCTCGGTGCTGGCGTCACGTCGATCACGCTCGCCGCCCTGTTAGCGACCGCCTCGAGTGCAAACGCATCAATTCTCGCCTCGGCCCGGATCAACTTCGCGATGGGACGGGACAAGATCGTCTCCGATTCGCTCAACGAGATTCACCCGAAATACGCGACGCCGTACCGCTCAATTGCCGTCACCGGCGTGATGATCCTCGTTTTCATCGTCTTACTGGGCGAAACCGTCGAGATCCTCTCAAGTGCGGCCAGCGTGCTCCACCTAGTCGTTTACGCGTTGATCAACGTGTCATTGATCGTCTTCCGGGAGGCCGACGCGCCCGAGTACGATCCGGAGTTTACCGTTCCGTTTTATCCGTTCACCCCGATCCTCGGGTTCGTTTTCTCGCTTGCGTTGATCTACTTCATGGACCCCGTCGCGTCCGCTATCGGGTTGTTGTTCGTCGTCTTCGCGGTCGTCTGGTATTTCGTCTACGCTCGCCACAAAACCGACCGCGAAGGGCTGTTGAGCGATTATATCCTCGAACGCTCCGAAGAGATGCCCGACTCAGCGGTTTCAGCCGTTAGCGCTGTCAAACCAAAAGGGGAGGACGAACCGCAAGTAATGGTTGCCATCGCAAATCCGCGAACGGAACGTGCACTCCTTACCCTCGGGAGCGCCCTCGCGAGCGAAAAAGGTGGCTCAGTTCTCGCGACACATATCGTGCAGGTCCCCGACCAGACGCCGCTACAACAGGGGGCGGACCACCTCGACCGAGTGAGCTCCGAATCTAAACGACTGCTCGCCGACGCGAAGGAGAGCACCGAAACGTTCGACGTCGACGTCGAGACGAAGACGATTATTTCCCACCGCTCGCTCGACGAGGTCTTCGACGCCGGACGAGCCGACAACGTCGAGGCCATCGTCATGGGAAGCGGCGGCTCGATGCTCCAGAGCGGCCGCGTCGAACGGCCGCTCGAGGAGTTGACGAACGAACTCCCAGCCGACGTGGTGGTACTGAACGGCGAGGAAGTCGCTCCGGACCGACTGTTAGTTCCAACCGCCGGCGGCGAGGAATCGGAACTCAGCGGCGAAATTGCCTGGGCGCTTCGCGAAGAGTACGGAAGCGACATTACGCTGCTTCACGTCGTCGATACCCCCGACGAACGCAAAGAGGGTGAAGCGTTCATCAGCGAGTGGGCGACAGAGAACGGCCTCGAAGATGCAACGCTCCGCGTCGACGATTCGGGCGATGTCGGAAGCGCAATCGAACGGGAAGCCGCAGATCACTCGATGGTCCTCATCGGTGCGACGAGACGCGGCTTGCTCTCGAGATACGTTCGCGGCTCGGAAGTGTCGGACATCGTAGATCGGCTCGACGTGCCGGTGCTTCTGACGGAAAAACGCGCCTCGCGGACGCTTCGCGAACAGTTGTTCGGTCGACGAGAAGAGTAAGGGGATTGATCGACTGGAAGTAACGATCTTCAGACATTCACTCCAACCTCGTGTCGACCCGAACATATTCGACCCATCGGCCGATTTGAGCGGTAATACGCTGTTTCTGGCTGCGAATAGCACATTGAGAGCGACAGAAAAAAGACCCGTGGGTCAAACAGACTAGTGACGGACTACGGGGAGTACACAACTGGTCACGAACGACACCACTGAAGCGACAGTCGTGAGCAGTGTAGCGGGCAGCGTTTCCAAATAGATAAGTGCTCCCAGCGAGCATCGTCCGACATATACCCGGTTTAGAAATAGAGGTGAACACAATCTACAGCGCACTTCCAACTCCGACTCCATCGCAGATTGGCACCGGTGCCGAGGAGATGACACGTGTCGACGTGTTCGAGGACATCTTCCTCGTCTTCCTCGCACTCGGTACGCTCGTCGGTATTATCGTCGTCTCGTATACACTGTACAACGCGTACAAGTACCGTGATACGGAGGACCGTACCGATGACGAAAATCTGCCGGCGCTCGGAGAACTTCCGACAGGCGGGGGCAGCGGCAAGAAACTATTCGTCTCGTTCATTCTGAGTGCGATCGTCGTGATCGCACTGATCGTCTGGACGTACGGGATGCTTCTCTACGTCGAAGACGGTCCCGACGAACTCGACGAAGACGCGATCGAAATCGACGTCCAGGGAGCGACATTTAGTTGGTCCTACGAGTACGAAAACGGACTCGAACCGAACGAACTGGTCGTTCCAGCTGACGAACCTATTCAGATAAGCGTCACATCAGTAGACGTCTGGCATACGTTTGGGATAACACAAGAACGGGTGAAAGCCGATGCTATCCCCGGTGAAACCGATGAAACGTGGTTCATCGCCGAGGAGCCGGGCGAGTACGAGAACGCGATCGAATGCTTCGAACTCTGTGGGTCGGGTCACTCAAATATGGACGATGATCTCCGCGTCCTCGAGGATCAGGAGGCCTACGAGGAGTGGGTTGACGAGCAGTTCACGCTCGACATCACCCTTGAGGACGAAGACGAAGAGCCCGTGACCGAAGGCATCGAGGAGCTCACCCTCGAGCACCAGGAAGAAGAGGGTCACGACTACGCCTACGACGGCGACGAGTTCGAGAACGGCTCGATCACGATCAACGAGATCGATCAGGGCGGCGACTACGACGTCGAGATCACGCCCGAAGACGACGAGTTCGAGCCGGTCGAAGAGAGCATCACCTTCGTCGGTCCGTCCGACGAAACGTTCACGATCGAACCGCCGGAGGATGAAGAAGACGACGGTGACGAAGACGAGGATAATGACGAGGAAGAAGACGACGAAACGGACAATGACGAAGAGGATGGTGAGAACTGATGAGTGATCTTCCGCCAAAAACGTCCATCAAACGGTGGCTGGTCACGACGAATCACAAGGACGTCGGCATACTCTACATCACGACAGCGCTTTTCTTCCTCGTCCTTGGTGGAATGCTGGCGCTCCTCTTCAGGACGCATCTGTGGCAGAGCGGCGGTACGGGCATTCTCTCTGACAACGGATTCAATCAGGCCGTAACGGCACACGGGCTGTTGATGGTCTTTTGGTTCCTCTCGCCGATTGCAACCGGCTTCGCGAACTACTTCGTCCCGCTACAGATCGGGGCCAAGGACCTCGCGTTCCCTCGATTGAACGCGTTGAGTTACTGGTTCTACCTGTTCTCGGGACTGCTGATCGCACTCTCGTTCTTCCAGGGCGGAACGTTCGCCGGCGGCTGGACGATGTACGCACCACTGAATGTGCCAACGTACACGCCCGCTGTGGAAGCGACGACCGGGGGGACCATCACGGTCTTTGCGTTGATCCTGTTCGTCTTCTCGATCACAGTCGGGACGATAAACTTCCTCGTGACCATCCACCGGTCGCGCGCTGAAGGGCTCGGCCTGTGGAACATTCCGCTGTTTACCTGGTCGTGGTTGCTCACGGTCTGGATGATGCTGTTCGCGTTCGCGGCTCTGCTCGCGGCGCTCTTACTGTTAGGAATAGACCGGGTCATGATGACCCAGTACTTCGCGACCGATCAAGGGTCGGGACTGCTCTGGGCGCACCTGTTCTGGTTCTTCGGCCATCCGGAGGTGTACATCGTCTTCTTCCCCGCACTGGGGATCATGTTCGAGACGTTCCAGACCTTCTGTGGTCGCCGTCTCGTCGGCCGGAAATGGGTCATCATCGCGATGGTCCTCGTGGCGGTCCAGTCGTTCCTCGTCTGGATGCACCACATGTTCCTGACGACGATCAACTTGGAGATCAAGACGCTGATCATGGCGACCACCATCGGGATTTCGTTACCGTTCGACCTGATGGTGTTCGCGCTGATCTACACCATGGTCAAGGGGCGGGTCAGATTCACGACGCCGTTCCTGTTCAGTCTCGGTGCGCTCGTCCTGTTCATCCTCGGCGGTATCACGGGGGTCTTCCTCGGCGCCGTCGTGTTGGACTACGAGTTCCGTGGCACCTACTGGGTCGTCGCTCACTTCCACTACGTGATGGTTTCGGGAGTCACCGCGTTGATCGCGGGACTCTACTACTGGTGGCCAAAGATCACCGGGAAGATGTACTCCGAGAAGCTCGGCAAACTCAACTTCGCCGTCTACTTCTTCGGATTTAACCTGCTTTACTTCCCGATGTTCCTCGCCTGGGAGACGCCGCGGCGCGTCTTCCACTTCGCGGAAGGGATGCAAATCTACCACCAGATGGCGACGGTTGGCGCGTTCGTCCTCGCCACCTCGTTCGCGATCATGTTTATCACGTTCGCTCACAGCTACCTGTACGGGCCGAAAGCACCCGATAACCCGTGGAAATACTCCCGAACGGCAGAATGGGCGATTCCGTCGCCCCCGCCGCTCGAGAACTGGAGCGGCCGCCCATCCTACGCGAGCGGCCAACTCGAGTTCGTCGACGACGCCGCGAAGGCGACCGACGGCGGCGTCGCGACCGAATCACCCGCCGCGCAGGCGGAAGAAGAGCACGCCGATCACGCGAGTATCTGGCCGTTCGGTATCGGCTTGGGTACGTTCGTGACGTTCCTCGGAGTCTCCGGACTGACGCCGTACGTCTACGAGTTCATGGAGTCGGCGGTCGAAGCCGGCGACGCCGAAATCGCTAATGGCCTCCCGGCCGGCCCCGCCGCCGAACCGGACATTATGTACCCGATCATCACGGTCATCGGGCTCGTGATCCTCGCGTACACGCTGTTCAAGTTCGGCGTCGAGGAGTTCAACGCACCCGAGATGGCCATCGCCGAACGCTGGCCGTTCGGCGGCATCGACAACACCAAGATGGGCGTCTGGGTGTTCCTCGCATCCGACGTCGTCGTCTTCGGCGCGGCAATCGGTGCGTACGTGTTCATGCGCATCCACATGGGCTGGACCGAGTGGGAGACAATTCCGTTCGCCTCCTGGCCCGGCCTGTTGAACACGTACATCCTGCTCACCTCGAGTTTCACCGTCATCCTCGCACTCGTGATGGCAGAACGCCAGAACAAGAAGGGGCTTCTCGCAACCCTCGGCGCGACGATGTTACTCGGATTCGCGTTCATGGGCGTCAAGGCCTACGAGTACAGCGTCAAGTTCGGTGACGGAGATTACTGGTTCTCCGGGCTCGAATACTCGCTGTACTACGTGACGACAGGACTCCACGCGTTACACGTGATCCTCGGCCTGCTCGTTGCAGGCTTTATGATCTATCGAGTGCTCTCGATAGACGCCTATCTCGAGGATCACAGGCCGGTGGAGTACTTCGGTCTCTACTGGCACTTCGTCGACATCGTGTGGGTCTTCCTGTTCCCACTGTTCTACCTGGTGTAGGGGCCGTCGCGACGACGGATTCTTTTTGCGTTGGTTTTGAAGGCTCGATGTCCGAAAACAGGTCGATAGCCGCACGATTGTAGGAGATTTGGCACTCGATCTCGAGCGATATGAGGAAGCTATAAGTGGCCTTCAGCCCCAATCACCAATCAATGGCGAGTGTTCGGACCTACGCGATCATTTACGTGGTGTTGCTCGTACTGGGTACTGCGAAGTTCGTATTCTTCGAATTCGACTTCGACTACTGGACGGCGATAAGCGGGGTCATGCTACTCGCGGTAATCAAGTCCCTCCTGATCGCCGGCTACTTCCAGCACCTCATCGAAGAACCCCGGGCGATCAGCTATATGATGACTGTGGCGGTATTCATGGTGTTCTTGCTTACCGTGGCGGCTGGCTTCTCCATTCAGTAACCGGCTCGGTCGACGCCGTTTTCGGTTCGTCTTTCCGTTCGACTCGAGATTTCGTGTCAATTTGTTGCTCCACCTCAAATCCGAATCGATATCTACGGAATCCCCTCGAGTAGTTCTCTCGTCTGCTCTCTCGAGAACGCCTTGAGGGTCTCGGAACTGACATTCCCCTTTTCGGTGACCGCGAGAACCGCCTGCGCGGCCGTTTCGTCGTCGGGAAACTCGCTGATAGTAATCGTGTCGTACCGTCCCATCAGCAAGTAAAACGCCTCGAGTTGCCCGCCCATCTCGTCGAACAGTTCCTCGATTCGATCGACGCGCTCCGGGCTGTCTCTGACGGCCTGTGCGCCTTGTGCCGTGAACTCCCAGAGGGTGACGTACGTCGGCATTGCGGTGCTAACGCCACCGGCAGGGGAAATAAAGGCTTGCTCCGAAGGCGGTGGTGAATCGATCCCCGCTCCGAGAATACCGACTACTCCTCGGACAGCCGCTTCGAGAGGCGGTCGAGTTTCTCCTCGGCGGACTCCCGCCGCTCGCAGGTCGTATCCGGCGAGTACTCGAGGTCGACCAACGCTCCGTCATCGACCGTTACGGATAGCACGCCGCCGTCCTCGCGCGCGTCGGGCGGGAGCCGTTCGACGGGAACGTCGAACTGTTCTTTCACGTCGCCGTCGTCCTCGACCAACACGACGGCCGTCTCGCCGTCGACAATTCGATCGATCGTCGCGGTGAATTCCCCGTTCATCATCCGGAAACAAGCGATCCAGTGGCTTCAACCACCGGTGACTGGGGGAAATCAAGCTGGCGTCGCTGTCGTCGTCCGGTTTCTCCTCGAGCAACGCCTCGGGATCGTTCGGAAACGCGTCGCTCGTCTCCACGCTCGCGTCGTCGCCGTCTGTCGCGACGACGATATCGCTATGGACGCCGGTCCAGTAGGTCTCGATTCCCATCTCCGCGTACCGCTCGAGCACTACCTCGTCCGGGTGACCGTACTGGGAGTCGTAATCGCTCGAGACGACGGCGATATCCGGATCGACGGCGTCCATAAACGTCGGCGTCGACGACGTCGATGAACCGTGGTGTCCGGCCTGATAGACGTCGGACTCGAGGTCCGATTCGCGCTCAGAAACCATGTCGTTTTCCGCGTCGTCTTCGGCGTCACCGGTCGTCAGGTACCGGAACTCGCCGAACTCGAGTGCTATACCCACGCTGTTGTAATGCATGTCGTCGGACGAGTCGTCCCCCTGCGGGTTCAAGACGAGTCCGTCGACGTCCGAATCCTCGATCGGCAACTCGTCGCCCTCCTCGACGATCAACAGCTCGTGACCGTGCTCGTCGACGGCGTCCAGATAGTTCTCGTAGGTCTGTGAGTCGTGCGGGACGCCGGAATCGTAGACGTTCCCTATGCCGTGCCTTCGGTTTCGAAGTGTTCGATCACCGCGGCGTGGCCCCCGATATGATCGGCGTGGGCGTGGGTCGCGACGAGATGGTCGATGCGGTCGATATCCTCGGATACGAGGTACGAGATCACGTCGGAGCCGTCCTGTCGCCAGTCGCCCGTATCGATCAGGATCGTCTCGTCGTCGGGCGTGACCACGAGGGTGGAATCGGCCTGTTCGCGTTGCCCGCGTCGATTCTCGCCTCGGGGTTCATCGAAGAGGCTAAACAATCAGGTAGTGGGGAGGAGCGATCGGGAGTACTGCCCACATTGCGGCGAACAACTCGATTGAGGGGGTGTTCGATTCTAGCAACGGAGTAAGTGGGTTGGGGCAGATTTGAACAACGCCAAGACGTTCCGGGTCGCTCATTTGGTTCGCTTCCCGGACTGCGACTTATCTCGTTCAAATTGCTCGTGACAATTTCTGACGACACGAACTCCTCGCTTCGCTCACGGCTCCGCTCGTCGTTGTTATATCGTCAGAAATGGGTTGGGACAGATTTGAACCACGGTCGTTCCGCTCACTCTGTTCGCTTCACTCCCTGATTCAAATCTCCCGTGACAATTTCTCAGCGACGAGCGCCTCGCTCCGCTCGTCGCATGATGTCGCTGAGAAATGGGTTGGGACAGATTTGAACTGCTGCAAGACATGCTCGCGTCGCTGCGCATGACTTGCTTAGTTCAAACTGCCCAACATAACGATTTTGGTGCTCGCGGAGTTGCTCGCAGCAAAAGTAGTGGGTTGGGGCAGATTTGAACTGCCGACTTCCTCCGTGTGAAGGAGGTATCATAACCGGACTAGATCACCAACCCGCAGGCGATTGTATCGCCGCTTTCGACTTAAGACTTCCTTTCAATCCCGATCGACAACAGCTCGAGCGGGCCGCATCGAATCCGACCGTCGAAATCGTGACGCAGTCTCGAGAGGGTCAATTCGATCTCCGTAACCGACTCATCGAGAGGAGGGCAGCGAACGCCGCGATCGCAGCCGGGACGGTGAATCCCGGGATCCCGTCGTCAGCCGTCTCGTCGTCACCTGTCTCATCGTCGTCTTGCAGTTCACTCCCGTCCGGGTCATCGCCGCGGGCCTCGTCGTCCCGTTCACTTCCGTCCGGTTCGTCGTCCGACCGTTCCGACTCGTCCGCTCGGTCGGGCTCGACCGTCGTAGTCGCGTTGCGACTGTTCGCGTCCGTCTCGACCGCGTGGCGATACGTCCCCGGTTCGTCCGGAGCGTCGACGGTAAACGAAAGCGTTTCCGACGTTCCACCGCTGAGGTTCAAAGATTCCTCCTCGCGCACCGAGCCATCGAACTCGTAAGTGACCTGATCCGTAACGTTCATCTCGTCCGCATTTTCGACTGTTGCCGTAATCTCGAGCGGGTCGCCCGCAGTCGCCTCCTCGGGCGCTTCGATCTCAGTTACCTCGAGAGAGTTGGCAGTTACCGACACGTTGACCGCCCTCGTACTCGTATCCGTCTCGCCGTCGTCGTTCTCGACGGTCAGTTCGATCTCCGTCTCGCCGGTCGATTCCAGGGTGACGTTCGTCCGTTCTCCACTTACCTCCTCGTTGCCGACCGTCCAGTCGTAGGCGTCGATATCGTCGCCCGTGGTGTTTCCGGCGTCGAGGGTCACCGTTTCTCCGACGACGGGGTTCGACGGCTCGATGTCGAACGCGGCCTCGAGTGGGGATCCCGCGCCTGGTCCCGTACCAGGACTCAAACCGCCGTCGACGGGTTCGCCGCCAGTGAGTTCGAGATCTATCGTTTCGTCATCGGGCGTCTCGACATCGATATACTCGTCGAGCGTATCGCAGTACTCCTCGTCGTCGACGCCGCCGCGCTCTAAGACCTCCGCGTCGACCGGGTCGGCGGATCCGAAGGCCGTGTAGAAGACGAACGACTCGTTAGAGTACTCGAAGGGTTCGGCGTCGAACGTGACGTAGCCGTCGTCGCCTTCGTAGGTGACCTCCCAGACGACGTGGTCATCGTCCACGACCGTCCCGGAACCGGGTGAATCGCCAGCCTCGAGGGGCGTGCGTTCGTCGTAGTCCCCATGGGTGCAGGCGTGATCGTGGTCGACGTTCCTCTCGCCGAGAAGTTCGAGAGTGTACGTCACCGGTTCGGGTTCCGGTTCGGGCTCCGGCTCAGGATCGGGATCCGTCCCGGGACCGGAGCCGGAGTCGGATTCGACCGTGAGCTCGACCTCGTCGGCCGTCCCGTCCGTGCTGTACTCGGCGACGATGGACACGTCGCCGTCGGCTTCTCCCTCGACCGTCGTTCCGTCGACGGACGCGATGCCGTCGTCCTCGCTCGAGAGCGTCGCCTCGTCGGTGACGTTTTCGGTCGTCCCGTCGTCGAAGATTGCCGTAACTGTCACCTCGGTCGCCTCGCCGGGCTCGAGGTCGGTCGCGTCGAGCTCGAGCTCGACGGCCTCGAGTGTCGGCTCGGGATCGGACGGTTCGTAGTCGAACGCTCCGGCCGGAAAGGTCAGTGACTGTTCGGTAGTCCCGGATTCGAGGTCGATCGGCCCCTCAACTGCGTCCGGCCCAGCAGCATCGCCGATGTGGATGGTGACGTTCTCGCCAGCGGCGCTGTCGAGGCTCAGCTTCTCGTCGAAAGCTCCCGAACCGCCGTACTCGCCGTCCGTCTCGACGGTGATCTCTCCGGCGACGTCGCCGCCGACCACGGCGACGATGGTCGTCCCGGTGGGAACGTCCGTCCCGTCTTCGTCGATAGCATCGCCGTAGAAGCTCGCCGGCTCACCAGGTGCACCGTCCTGCGCTGCAACAATACCACCACCGACGACGACGGCAAACACTACTACCAACGCTACTGCGGGCGGTCGTAGATAGTTCATTGGCATTCGGAAAACTGCCACACGACGGTTATTCACGGTCCTCGTCGCTCGTTTCGTCCGTCATTTCGCTGTCGGCAGTCTCGTTGCTACTGTCATCCTCGGCACCAGCATCGGTCGCCTCCTCGAGATCGTCGTCAGGATGTGAGTCGGCAGATTCTGCGTCAGACGTATCGTCTGTTTCGTCGGGAGCAGTGTCCACGTCGTCACCCTCCGCATCGCCAGTGGTTTCCTCGGAATTGTCTCCGTCCTCGGTCACGTCGCCGTCTGCGTCTTTATCGGCTGTTTCCCCCTCGAGAACGCTCGAGCGAACGGACGCGTCGTAGTTCGGGTCTACGATCCCGCGAACGTTCCGGTCGGGTTCGTCGACGTAGACCCAGTAGGTATCGTCCCCCTCGATCGACGACGACGTCCCAAGCTGCGTTCGCTGCTGTTCGTCAAAGACGGTGATTCCATCGCCACCGGCATCGATATTCACGAGGTCGTCCTCGAGGTCGCGCGTGCTTTCGTCTTCACCCAGTGCGAAGTTCGAACTCGCGAGATGCCAGCCGTTCTCGAGTTCGATCCCACCGGGCGTCGGGACCTCGGTCGTCTCGAATTCGTAGCCGAACCGTGCATCGCTGTCGGCGTCGACGTACAGCCCACGGTGGAGCGCACCGGGCGAATCGATGACGTCGTCCTCGTCGTAGTTCTCACCGAGACTGACGTAGCTTTCCGCCTCAGTGTCCCACTGGTTGATCGAATTGACGCCCTCAGTGTAGAGTGTCGCGGCCTGCGGGATCGACTCCGTGTTGAATCCCTCCTCGAGGGATCGGACTTCGTGAACGAGTTCGACCTGGCCTTCGAATCCGGTTTCGACTCCGTCGATGACGACAGTTGCTGGACCGGGCTCGACCCCTTCATCGATCGTCGTGGTATCGATTGTCGCCTCGGTGAGTTCGCCATCTTCGATGGCAACATCGGATTCTTCCGCGAGAACCTCGTCGTCACGGACCAACTGTACTGTCGCACCCTCATCGGTAATCTGATTCCCGTCTTCGTCGTTCAGCGCGGTTGCTGATACTGGCAGCGGTTCGTCATCGGAAACGATTCCCGCAACGTCGTATCCTACTTCGGTCGTGCCGACAGCACTCGGATCTTGACTAACTATGAAGTCGATTTGCCCGTCGTCAGGCGTTTCGACCTCGATGTATTCTTCGATGGTGTCAGTCTCGTATACGTTCCCAGCCCCCTCAATTTCGCCGACTTCGTCGCGCTCAATGACGTTCGCGTTGACAGGTTCCGCTGCACCATTGGCGACGTAGAAGACGAACGGACCTTCATATCCTGAGTCGTGTTCTGTAGTGTCGAACGTCACGTAGCCTGCACTGCCGTCGTACGTAACGTTCCAGTATACGTGGTCGTCCTCCAGTACTGGTCCATCACCGGGTGAATCACCGCCCTCGACCGCAGTTCGGGAATCCACCTCGCCGTGGAAAGCAGCATGGTCGTGATCAATATCTGTCTCCGCGAGGAAATTCACCCCCGGCGGTACGTCAACGTCGACAGTAGTGACGGGCGTCTCGTACGCGACGCCATCCGCGTCGCGGATCTGGAAGACGACATCGACTGTGCCATGTCCTTCACCGTCCAGTACGACACTGTCTCCGTGGTCCTCGATACTCAGTAGTTCTTCAGCAGTTTCGTCTTGTGGCTCGGCTCTGAGATCATACCCGGCTTCTTCACCGAGGTCAATCTCGTTATCGTCTTCATCGACGGCTACAGCATCGAGATCAACTGCAACGAAACCACCGTATCTCTCCCCCGGTGGATCTTTGATTTCCGGCAGTTCGCCATCCCACTCGTTCCCATCGACCGATGCGACGACCTCACCATCCTGCTGAAGTTCAAACTCGTTGATATTGAGTGAGTCGTCTTCCTCCCCATCTTCTTCAGCAGCGACAGGACCTGTCGCGAATAGGAGCCCTGTGAGTGCCATCGCGACGAACAGAATCAATCCTACTTTGAGTACGTTTTCTGGCAGTGAATGTTCAATTGTGTTATGAGTCATACAATACACCGGTCTATTGGTCATCTATAAAATTGTTATGGACTAATACAGTATTAACAACTAGAACTATTTCATTTGAGGAGTTTAATAACAGTCGGTACACCAATTGAGAGGTGTTGTAGACATCCAGAAATGGCTGTATTTTCCACCACAGAACGGCGAAAACGGTTGTGAAAAGTAATTACGGGGGTTGGAATTCGAGAACGATCACCCCGTCGTCGGGTCCGACTTCGATGTATTCGTCTAGGTAGGCACAGTCGCCATCGCCGACAGGCTTACCCCCAATTTCGGTCCCGACGTGAAGGGGTGTCGACCCGTCGGCGGTGTAAAAACGAACTGTCCGTCGTCGTGTTGCTAGGCGAGCGTGCCATCGTCAAGAACAGGCATCCCTCGATACCCTCGAACATCAATCGCCACATCATAGTAAACACTCTATCAAAATTAGCCGTGTTTAATAATACACCAGGTCAAGATAATAACATATTTATGTGCTTGCTCACACACGTTCGTATGAACCTGACACGCCGTTCGATGGTGAAAGCAGGCGGAGGCGCTATTGCACTCGGAACGATCGCCGGCTGTCTCGGCGAGCCGGACGAGAGCCAATCAGAGGGGGGATACGCCGCGTTCTTTCCACTCTGGGATTGGGCGGAGGAGATCGCAGACGGCCAGATCGATTTCGAGAATGCGATCGAGACCGGCGAGATGGGCCACGGGTGGGAACCGCCGAGCGACCTCCAGCGAAACATCGCGGACTCGAACGTATTCATCTACCTCGACACAGACGAGTTTCCGTGGGCCCAGGAGTACGCGGCCGAGTTCGAACGCGATTACGACGATCTCACGCTGATCGACGGCATGGACGGACTCGAGAACCAGCTTCTGGAGATGGATTCTGACGGAGATATCGACCGCGAGCCAGCGGAGTACGATTTCGACCCGAACGACCTCGAAATTGAGGGGTTCGATGTCTACAACCAGCGAACGGGTAATGAAATCGCCTACTGGCATATCGACCACTGGCACGGCGGCGTCCCAGATATTCCCCTCGATAGTGAGGTCGTGATTACGGGGATATTCGAGGACGACGAGGGCCGAGTCTTGCCGATCGGCGACGACGAACAGTTCCAGCTCGAGGCCAGTTTCGTCGAGGAGGCAGACGACGACCTCGAAATCGAGTCTCGAGGGGACAACGTCGTCTTTGACGGCCACGAACCGACGCAGGCGCGAATCGTGTTCGAACTGGTCGCCAACGGGGACGTTGTCTGGGATACGAGCGACGAAGCGATGTTGGTCTCGGTCGTCGAGGAACTCGAGGAGACGGACGCGCCGGAGTACCCCGATCCGCACGTCTGGGTCGATCCGGTCATCGCCCAGGACGTGGTGATGACCATCGCAGAGGGCCTCGGTGACGCGGATCCGGACAACACCGAACTGTACGAGGAAAACGCGCGAGCGTACGTCGAAGAACTCGAGGATATCGACGCGCAGTTCGAAGCGCTCGCCGAAAACGCGAGTCGGGACGTTGCCGTCTTCGCGGGTCACGATTCGTATCAGTACATTGAAACTCGCTATGACTTCGAGTTACACACGCCCGTCGGGATCTCACCCGACGAAGCAGAAACCAGCGCGGACATCTCCGAAATGATCGAACTCGTCGAGGAGCACGATATCGAAACGATCCTGTATGACCCCTTCGAAACCCAAAATCCCGACGAGGAGATCCCCCAAATGGTCGAGGTGCTCCTCGAGGAAACCGACGCGGAGCACTACGAGCCGCTGTCACCGGTCGAAGGGACCACTCAAGAGTGGAGCGATGCCGGATACGGCTGGATCGAACAGATGGAAGAGATCAATCTCCCGTCGTTAAAGCGCGCGCTCGGAGCAACGTAGTTTCACGCGGAGAGAGAAACTCGCCGATTACGGACCGGAGCGGTTCAAAACGGAGCAATTCAGAACGGAGAGATTTAGAACGGAGCGGATCTGTTCCAAATCCGATCTGGAACGAGGGTGGTTCGGAACGGAAACGGGTAGCAACGTACTGGACACTCTCGAGTAACGGGCTGTGTTCGATGTCAAAAAACAGTTCTCGCCAGCGCTGGCTGACCTACGACGATTGTACTTCGAGGACGATCCGTCCGTCGTCGGGCGTCTCGACCACGACGTACTCCTCGAGTGTCTCGCACTCGTCATCGTCGACCGCGTCGCGTTCTTCTTCGGTACCCTCGTCGGGTTCAACCGACCCCTCAGCCGTGTAGAAGACGAACGGGCCGTCGTACTCGTGAGCGTCGGCGTCGAACGCGACGTACCCCTCATCGCCTTCGTAGGTCACCTCCCAGATCACGTGCGTCTCGTCTTCCGTTGGTGCATCTTCGCCCGAGTCACCGGCCGAAAGCGGCGTCCGATCGTCGAAGTCGGAATGGAGACACGCGTGTTCGTGATCGACGTTCTCTTCGACGAGTAACTCGAGCGTGTGTTCCTCCGGCTCGGAATCGGGCTCTGACTCGGAGTCATCATCACCGTCGCCCGTCGTTTCGGTACCGTCGTCAGTCTCTTCGGACGCATCGTCGGACGCGCATCCGGCGAGCACAGCCATCGATATCGCCCCTGTACCGGCTTCGAGGACCCTTCGTCGTGAGAGCTCCATGCTATCAGTACCGTATTTGTTGTTTAAAATTGTTACTATAAAGAACAGTTTTAATATTCTTCGTGCCTCCGATAGACGAAGGAAAGACAGCTGAATTATCTCCGTCCATCGTCGGTGGGCGCTCCGGCACACTTCCAAAGATGCGTGACGATTACTCCACTTCGTGTCCGTCGTTTCCACCGAGAGTTCGATACGATAATGTCCCGTTGCCGGCTCGAGATGGAATCCGAAAACGCGTTCGGAGAGTACCGTACTTTTGTATAGCGTTATGGGGTTTATTGTATAACCAAGTCCAGAACGTCGTGCTCAAAATCAGTACGTTAAACTCGGTTCGTTCGTTATCGTCTCGTATGTCCCAGGAACTCGAACACGAGTGCCCGGAGTGTGGGGTCAAAACCTTCTACCGCGCCGCCAGTACGACTCTGCACCTCGGCGAGAAGATCAAGTGGCACTGTCCGGATTGTGAATACGGCTTCGTCCAGATCAACGACATCGACTCGAGCGCGGTGTAGCGCCGCGACAAGAACGTTCGACTGCTCGAAGTCGGTTCCGCCGCCTCGAAGGCTTACAGTTCCGACATCGGGAAGAAGCTCCATTCAGTACTTCGGCCAAAACGCCGCTATTCGAGATCCGCGATCGACTCGAAGGAACCGTCGGCGATCGCGTCCGCGGCCCGATCACTCTCGAGATCGTCCGAAACGTGATTCGGATACTTTCGGCGGAAATAGCCCACGATATTCTTCACGTCCCGTCGAAGGAACGTCGTCGCGTTTTCGTGGTCCGTTGGGACGGACTGGGGCCAGTCGAAGATTTTTATCCCCGCTTCGCTGACGAAAACGTTGTACTCGCTCATATCGGCGTGGACGTAGCCGAGCTCGTAGGCTCGAGTGAGCTCTTGCAACAGGAGGTCGAGCACGCCCCGAACCTGTTCGTCCTCGAGTTTGGTCTGGGAGAGTTCGACGCCGTCCATCTTCTCCATGACGATGGCGTGGCGGTTCTGTTCGATCGGACGCGGAACCGATACGTCAGGATACAGGGACTCGAGGATGTCGTGTTCCCGTTCGGCGGCTTTTCGGGCGGTGTACATCCAGGAGACGTGATCGTTATCGGCGGTGTAATCGCGCTCTTTGTGGACCTCTCGAAAGTTCGTATAGCCCTCGCGGTGATACTTCAGCGCAAGCGGTTTGTACGATTTGACCTCGTAGACGTCGCTTTCCTTGCCGACGCCCAGCGGCGATCCGAACTCCGAAATCGTGTCGCCTTCGACGAGCGCGCGCAACGCGAGCGTATCGTAGCCCTCGAACTGGAGGGTGTATCCCTCGTACTGGATCGTCTTTTTCTCGACTAATCCGCGTTTGAGACACCGCTCGAGGCGGTAGTCGACCTCCTCCGGAGTCAATCCGGAAAAGTCCGTCAATTTCTCTCGCTGGACCCACTCGGAGAAGCGCATCCCCTGTTCGACCCCCGAGAGGAGATAGAAGTCCTCGGTTTCGAGTTCCGGCAAGAGATTGGCGATATTCCGCACCATGGGCGGTGTACCCGCCGGATACGTAAAAACGTCGTGACGCGCGACTCTCGAAGGGTTGTCGAAGGAATACTCGCGGCCATAAACCGTATATCGGGATAGCAATTCTTTACTCGAGCGCCTGCCAGCGGTTCGGAAGATGTTTCGAGCGCGACTGACCCGATCATCTCATTGGTTCGCTCCGGCCCACACGATTGGCTGTTCGCTTCGAGACACACGAGTGAGCGGTTGATCGATCGAGTTCCGCACGAGGAGCGGCGAATGGGTAGCGCAACTGGATCGAACCAAACGTCATCGAGAAGTGATCTACATTGCACAATACACGTCGACCGCTTCCCTAACTCGTAGTGGGCGAGCGAGCACCAACGAGTGGGTAGAACAGTTCGCCCACCGCTCTAACACATACCGACCACGCCACTCAACGGACAAACGGTCGCTGAATCGTCTGGCACCTGTAGTGTCGACAGTTTCATCGAAAATATGCTCGCTCGACGCATTGTTTCACACGACTTCGATTTCAGTGGCAGAACTTCCGAATGATCCACTTTGCGTACTCGAGACTGAGAGCGTATTGATCGAAAGAATAGGCTTTAGTAAATCACCCTACTGCGTCGGGATGTAGTGTCTCGCTGTTTTCCCCGGGCCGGTCAATCAGTTCGTCGCCGCCGGATTCCTCGAGGGTGCAGTCACGATTGTTCCAGCGTGACGCCTCGAGCGACGTGATTTTATGTAGTAAGTCGTCGCCGTCTAGCGGTTCACCAGACCCGGTTGCTCGAGTCCCCGACCAGCGCAAATCGTAACTACTAAGCGTGTTTTAGGACCACCTAAAATCGAATGGCAGAATTGCAGGCGACCGATGACCGCTCGGCTGGTCGGGACCGAGAGAATTGGGTCACGCGGAAGCTCGTGCTCTTTTGTCTCGCGAGCGCGGCTATCACCGTCGCCGCGGGATTAGTGCAGGTACGGTACGGCTCGTACTCGATGACGTTCCCAGAGGCCGTCCGCGCGGTGACCGATCCGACGATCGTGTTCAACCTCGAGGCCTGGAACGCGTTCCTGCTCGGCGGCGACCTCCCCGAGATGGAGCCGAACAGACTCATCGTCTGGGAGATGCGGTTGCCGCGCGTGCTGGTCGCGATCATCACCGGTGCCACGCTTGCGATCTCGGGCGCGATCTTTCAGGGAGTGACTCGAAACGAACTCGCGAGTCCGTTCGTACTGGGCATCTCGTCGGGGGCCGGATTCGCCGTGCTCGCCACGCTGGTCGTCTTCAGCGGGCTCGCACCGTTTCTCCCGTTCATCGCAACCCTCGGCGGTACCCTCGCGTTTCTGGTCGTCTACGTGATCGCTTGGAAGGATGGAACCAGTCCCGTGCGGCTCGTGCTCGCGGGCGTCATCGTCAACATGGTTTTCCAGTCGCTTCAGCAAGGGCTGTTCTTCTTTGCCGACGACCTCGGCGTCGTCCAGACGGCAATTTCGTGGCTCACCGGATCTCTCACGGGGACTGGTTGGGGTGAGGTTCGGATGGCGCTCCTCCCCGCGATCCTCTCGATCGTCCTCGCGC
The DNA here is from genome assembly GCF_055379965.1 of Halostagnicola alkaliphila. NCBI lineage: Archaea > Methanobacteriati > Methanobacteriota > Halobacteria > Halobacteriales > Natrialbaceae > Halostagnicola > Halostagnicola alkaliphila. The sequence continues at coordinate 3,037,186 of NZ_AP043826.1, forward strand.
TGGCCGGCGCACGACAACTTAACATATTGTTGCTTGGCGAACGCACGGCTCGATCGCTCGGCATGCGAGTCGAACTGATCCGATTCCTCCTCTCGGCGGTGGCGATCCTCGCTGCCGGCGTTGCGATCTCCGTCGCGGGCGTGGTCAGCTTCTTCGGCCTCGTCGTCCCGCACATCGTACGAAACACGATCGGGAGCGACTATCGTCCCCTCCTGGTCGGATGTCTGTTTGCCGGTCCGGCGCTGATGGTCACCGCCGATGTCGGCGCCCGTCTCGCGCTCGGCGGAACGCAGATCCCCGTCGGCGTGGTCACCGGGCTGATCGGCGGCCCGTACTTCCTCTATCTGATGCGAAAACAACGTTCCATGGGTGAAATCTGATGGTCCAAGATAACGACAGTTCGAACCCCACCGACGCGGCGCCCGACGGACGGGCGACCGCCGAACCGCGACTCGACGCGAACGAAACGGCTTCGTCTGTACCCCCGAGAACGGATTCGATGGCGACAGACCCGATCGATAGCGATTCGGAGCGCCACGACGACGGAGCCGACAGCGCACTCGTCGGCGACTCGCTCGAGTTGAGCTATCCCGGGATCGAGGAGACGATCGTCGACTGCACGCGGGTCGACATTCCGGCGGGAGAGGTGACCGCACTCGTCGGTCCGAACGGCAGCGGAAAGAGTACCCTTCTGAAGGCGCTCTCGAGTCACCTCAAACCCGAAAGCGGAGTTGTCCGTCTCAACGGGGAGGACCTCCGGTCGTTCGGACAGAAAGAAATCGCCCGCGAGCTCGGAATTCTCTCCCAGGAAAACGATTCGGCGAGTTCGCTCACCGTCGAGGATCTCGTCTATTACGGTCGGTATCCACACCGTGGAGCCTTCGATGGGATCTCCGAGGAGGATCGACGAGCCGTCGAGCGGGCGATCGACCTCGCGGGTATCGATCACCTTCGGAACGCGGAACTCGGACAACTCAGCGGCGGTCAGAAACAACTCGCGTGGATCGCGATGGTCTTCGCTCAGGACACCGACATCCTCCTGCTCGACGAGCCGACGACGTACCTCGATCTCCACCACCAGTTTCGCGTGCTCGAGACGGTTCGTCAGTTAAACGAACAGCGGGACGTCACGGTCGCTATCGTCCTCCACGACATCTCTCAGGCGGCTCGGTTCGCGGACTACCTCATCGCGATGGACGACGGGAAGCTCTACGACTGGGGACCGCCCAAGGAGATCGTCACGGAGCAATTGCTGGCGGACGTATTCGGCGTCGAGGCGACCGTCCAGCACGAGCCCGAGTTACAAATCCTTCCGAAACGAGCGCTCGCGACTAAACGTCGGTAACGATACCGTCGATTTCGAAACTGCTTTAAACTTTTAGGCTAGCCTAAAAATATGGGAACCGAAACGTACCGAACGAGACGACAATTGCTTCGATCGAGCGCTGCGGTGGCCGGAATCGGGGTGGTAGCCGGTTGTATAACCGACGACGGAACCGACGATGGAAACAACGACGGATCGAGCGGCGGCTACGAGGTGACGATGGAGCCCATCGGGACCGTCGAGTTCGACTCAGTTCCGGAGACCTGGGCCGCTAATAACGGAAGCTGGGCCGATATGGGCGTCGCGCTCGGGCAGGACCCCCCGGAAGCCGTCTACCTCACCGATCGGTATCACACCCAGCTGTACGACGAGATTCCTGGCGTGAGCGTCGACAAGAGCGACATGACGGCGCTCTGGGAAGGCGAACTCGACCCGGAGGAGTTCCTCTCGCTGGGCCAGGACGTCGACGTGTTCGTCATGGACCCGAACTTCATCATCGGTCGAACCGATCACTGGAGCGAAGAGGACGTCGAACAGATCGAGGCCGCGGGGACGCCGTTTTTCGGAACCAGCATCTTTTCCCGGGGCTACGATTGGCACGACTACGAGTACCTGACGCTGTACGACGCGTTCGAGAAACTATCGGAGGCGTTCCAAGAAACGGAACGCTACGAAGCCTTCGAGGCGGTTCACGACGAGTTTCAGGACGAACTCGAGAAGATCGTTCCGCCGGAGGACGAACGGCCGTCGGTCGCCATCATGTGGCCCCAACCGGCCGAGCAACCGACGGAGTTCTCGCCGTACCTCATTGACGAGGGAACGAGTTTCAAGCAGTGGCGGGATCTCGGCGTCGAGGACGCGTTCGCGACGACGGAGGTCGACGATTTCCACGCCGGCCGTTCGCGGGTCGATTACGAGTTGCTGCTCGATATCGATCCCGACGTGTTGTTGGTCCGAGCCAACGAGGCCAAGACCGCCGAGGAATTCCAAGACACCGTCGTCTCGTTTATGAAAGAACACAACGTCGCCAGCTCGCTGACCGCGGTCGAGAACGACGACGTCTACCGCGGCGGGCCGCTGTACCAGGGTCCCATTACGAACCTCGTGCTCACGGAGCGTGCGGCGAACCAGGTCTACGATATCGACCGCGAGTTGTTCGATCGTGATCGCGTCGGCGACATCGTAAACGGGGACTTCTGAATCGATCTCTAGTATGTCCGATTCGCACCCGAAGGACGCAGAACCGACCGACGACGAGTACGACGTCGTCGTCGTGGGCGGCGGCGCGTCTTGGAGGGGGTCGCCGACTACTGGGACTGGCGCGTCTGGGAGGGACTTACGGCGACGAGCAGCGGCACGAACACGTCGACGAGTGGATCGAGGGAACGCGTCCGACCGGCCGCACCCTCGAGGACGATCGCGTCAAACGAATTCGACGGGCGATCAAACGGGAGCGACTCGAGTTCGAACGGGACGACGCCGACCGCCGCCGCAGAATCGAACGCAGTCGCGAACTCCTCGAACGCCACCTTTGAGGGGACGATACGGCCGTGTGACCTGAAATCGGCCGCGTGACCTGAAGCTTGGGAGCATGGAATCGGTTTCACGCTCTCGAGCAAGTCGGCGTATCTCGAACCGTTGCATCATATTTAGGCCGCCCTAAACATCGGCAGGTTTAATATATTTAGGCCAACCTAAAGCTAGTGGACTATGTCTACTATCCAAACTGACGTAACAGCCGAATATCTCGATTCGATGGAACCCGCTGCTGATGATCTCGTAAGGGAGATGGAAGAACACGCGAGGAAGGATGGGATTCCCATTGCCAGTCGTTCAGTTGCGGGCCTCCAATCGATCCTCGCGCGTGCAACCGGCGCTGACCGCGCTCTCGAGTTCGGAACAGCCATCGGATACTCGACGCTGCACGTTGCGAGGACGGGAACTGACGTCGTTACCACCGAAGTTGACACCGAACGGATTGATTCTGCGGTCGACTATCTGCAACGTGATGGCATCGATGTCGAAGTGCTCAGCGATCCCACGAAAATCGACTCGGCTTCGACGGGCGATGGATCCGTGTTCATCGTCGAAGGACCCGCACTGGAGACGGTATCCCAACTTGGCGGATCATTTGATCTCATTTTCCTCGATGCTATCAAGGAAGAGTACGAGGAGTATCTCGGTGAATCGCTGCCGTTGCTGACAGTCGGTGGGGTCGTCGTTGCAGACAATCTTTTGCGAGGAGGCGAAGTCGCGGCCGCTGAAATAGCTAGCGAAGAAACCACTCAATCGTCAGTAGCTGCAGTTCAAAGATTCAATGAGTCGTTCATCAACCACGACGAACTGACTGCTATCATCACGCCGCAGGCAGACGGGACCGGTATTGGGGTGAAAGTCGAGTAATCGAAGCAGGCGTGGGCGATTTGCAATACATCGAATCGGAAATTAGTTCGAATCCGTTTTAGACCCGAGTATTTTAGGTTAGCCAAAATCAAAGCATATATGGTATTTTAGGTGCACCTAAAAATATGGCATTGAAGCCGGCTGCATTTCACTTACCAACGGCCGATAGAATCCTACTCTCAACAGAGGCGAATCCAGAAAAACGTCTTCCAGTACAACCCAGAGGGAAAATCGATGGCTGATGTCCATTCCGAGGATGCATCGCCATCCCATCGGAATCGGTCGGAAAGAGTGATGGTCGACCCAAAGCTACTCATGGTTTGTGTCGGCGGGTCAGCGGTAATCGTGCTTAGCGGGCTTATTCAGCTAAGTTTCGGTGCGTATTCGATGTCAATCGGACAAGCGTGGCGCGCATTATTCGATCCTGCCGTCATCTTCGATTACCGATGGCTGCTGAACTTCTTCCTCGGAGAGGGGCTCTTAGAGACGCTCACCGGATACCGGGTCGAACAGTTACCTGAACTCTCCACCGAGACGCATATCGTGTGGGATCTACGATTGCCGCGCGTGATCGTTGCGATTATAGTGGGAATGAATCTCGCCGTTTCCGGTACTGTCTTTCAAGCGGTCACTCGAAACGAGCTTGCGAGCCCGTTCATTCTCGGCGTTTCTTCCGGAGCGGGCCTTATGATCCTCCTCGTTCTGACGGTGTTCTCCGGGCTGACGACGTTCCTTCCGTTGATTGCCGCAGCAGGAGGTGCCCTCGCATTCCTTCTGGTGTACGTAATCGCGTGGAACCACGGAACGAGTCCTGTCCGCCTGGTTTTAGCAGGTGTTATCGTCGGGACGGTGGCCGGGTCCTTCCAGACAGCGTTGTTCGTGTTCACCGACGACATCGGTGTCGTTCAACAGGCAATCTCGTGGCTTAATGGATCCCTTTCAGGTGTTGGTTGGCAGGAAGTGAGGATGGCACTCCCCTGGTCGACCGTTGCCGTCGGAATCGGGTATCTCAGCTCCCGACAACTCGATGTGCTATTACTCGGCGAGGATACTGCCTCATCCCTCGGAATGTCCGTCGAACGCATCCGATTTGCGCTTTCAGGCGTCGCCGTCCTTGCAGCGGCTGTGAGCATTGCCGTCGCAGGAATCGTTAGTTTCGTTGGATTGATCGTTCCACACATCGTCCGGAACCTCGTCGGTAGCAACCACAAGAAGTTGATGATCGGCTGTCTGTTCGTCGGTCCTGCGTTGATGATTTCAGCGGATGTCGGGGCCCGACTCGCGCTGAATCCGGTTCAGATCCCGGTCGGGATCGTGACGGGGCTAATCGGCGGCCCGTACTTCCTCTACTTGATGCGGAAGAAACAACAATTGGGTGAACTCTGATGAACGGATTTCTACACAGTACACACTCGAGCGGCATGAACGCACCAGTTACCGACGGAGAACGAGAGCGCATCGATTCCGAAGTTACCCATCAGGGTACTGTCGAACTCACCGGGACAAACATCGGAATCACATATCCAGGTGCTGATGAACCGGTAATCGACGGAGAATCAATCGAGGTCCCGGAAGGGGAGGTTACAGCACTCATCGGACCAAATGGTAGCGGAAAGAGTACACTTCTGAAAGGAATCGCTCGCCAAGTCTCCTTGGATTCGGGCACCGTACTACTCGACGGACACGACGTCCACGAACTAGAGAAAAAAGAATTCGCTCGAAAACTCGGCCACCTCTCGCAGGAAAACGTGTCACCTGGCACCCTCACTGTCGAAGAACTCGTCTTCCACGGCAGGTACCCGCATCGAGGATTTTTTGAAGCCGTAACGGACGAGGACGAGGAAGCCGTCGAACGCGCTATTTCACTTGCAGGAGTAGATCACCTCCGAGAGCGAGAATTGAACAATCTCAGCGGCGGACAGAAACAGCTCGTCTGGATCGCAATGTCGTTAGCGCAGGAGACGGAAGTGCTCTTGCTCGATGAGCCGACCACGTTCCTCGATGTCCATCATCAGTTAGCGGTAATGGAGATCGTCGAAACGCTACGGGACCACAGCGATGTTACAATTGTTCTCGTCTTACATGATATCGAACAAGCAGCTCGCTACGCGGACCACCTGCTCGCACTCAAGGAGGGATCAATTCACGCGCGTGGTCCGCCAAATCAGATTCTCACAGAAGGTTTGCTAGCAGATGTCTTTCAGATCGAAGCTCGCGTAGAGTCCGACGACGATTCGATCGGACCGAAGATCGTTCCAATAAGTCCACTCCACGAGGACACTTCTATCAATCCAGACCAGTAGTCTCTGCGGATTTCCATAATTTCCCACCGATTTATCTGTGAAAAGACCAGGTTTTAGGTAGGCCTAAATCACAACACTTTTAATCTTTTAGGTGAACCTAAACTTGTATGACGAAAAGACGACGTGTACTCGCATCGACTGCAAGCCTTCTGTCGGTCGGCGTTGCAGGATGCTTCGCGGATACTGATGATTCGGACGGTGGAAACCCCGAGAACGGAGAGGTCGACCCGTACGAGGTGTGCGTAGAACCGGGAGGGTGTCACACATTTGATCACGTCCCGGAGGAATTCTTCGTAATACCAGGATCGCAAGAGGATATGGCGATGGCGCTGGGTCTACAACCGGAAGCCCACGCATACCCCGAACGGAAGCCGTACAAATTCTACGACCAGCTACCCGGTGTCGAACACAACCCTGCTGATATTCTCCAGTACGGTGAAGGAGAATCAGCACGAGACTACGATCGAGAGATTTTCTACGAAATCGATCCCGATGTCATCTTGGCCGATCCACGGATGCTCCAAAACTACTCTAACTGGAGCGACGCAGACATGGATGAAATCGAGACGGCCGTCGCTCCCTTCCTCGGGTCATCCATTCGATTCGACTTCGACGGCGAGGAACCGTACTACACGATGTACGAACTATTCGAGAAGGTAGCCGAGATCTTCCAGCGCCGAGACCAGTACGAGGCGTGGGTTTCGCTCCGCGACGAATTTATCGAGGAGATCGAATCGAACCTTCCAGCCGAAGACGAGAGACCGTCGGTTGCTCTCTTCTGGCGAGGTATCAATGCTGACGCAGGGGAGTTCCAGCCAGCACCCATCAACGAGAAACGCAACGATGCACAGAGTTTCCGAGATCTCGGTTTCGAGGATGCGTTCGAAGGGATGGACGTTCCCGGCGACATCGGATACGAAACCTTGCTCGACGTTGATCCGGATTACATCGCCGCCCTCAACTTGTCCTCGATGACCGGCGAGGAGTGGCAAACGGAAGTCGTGGAACCGCTCGAGGACCATTCGACCGGCCGCCGGCTATCGGCGGTCGAGGACGGTAATGTGGTTCGCTCGTCCGGGCAATTTATGGGTCCAGTCGCACATCTCTTCTCGACCGAGGCGCTTGCCAAGCAAGTGTATCCGGACCAGTTCGGCGAGTGGCCCGGCGATTCGGTGGATATTCCGACCGACGAACAGCTCTTCGATCGGGAGCGCGTCGCGGATATCATCAACAACGAGATATGAGAACAGATCACCGCGATTCGCTAGGAACGAACCTTTACGGCGTTCTGAGAACCCGCCTTCGAGGGTCCATCACTCGAGAGCAGCATCCGTCGTTCAGCCGACGGCGCTGATCCCGACAACCATGATCGGAACGACACTCGGAGACATTCGCCAGCATTTAGAGGCGCTCGCCGACGAGACGGGACCGTACTACCTGCGCTGTGGTCGCACCGGCGAACGCCCCGCGCCCGCAATTGGTCTTCGCTTCGAAAACAGGCCGACCGCTCGAGCGGGCGCGCGAGCGACAGAACAGTACCGGGCCGCCCTCCGTCGGTACGACCCGCAACTGCCGCGGTACGACGTGATCGTCTGTCAGGATAGCAACGACTCAAATGGAGGGACTTCGCCTCGAACCGTCGGTAACTCCTCCGACGAGGATACTTCTCGCGATGAGGTGTCTCGACAATCGACCGACGTTCACGACGCGGCCCTGCCGATGCCGCCCGACGGAGTGGACGGCGAGGAATCGCTCATCGACTTCTGTCACGCCATCGCCGGAGCGGTGTTCGAGACCGTCGCCGAATCGTCCCATCGGTCGGTCGAACGGGCGATTATGGATACGTACCTCGAGATTGCGGAAACGATCGAATCGCCGGACGAGCTTTGCCTTCGATTGCTCGAGAGCATGGCGATCGAACTCGAGCGACAACTCGAACCGGCGGAGCAGGCGCCCCTTCTGCTCGCCGCCGCACAGCGATTGTCGTCTCCGCCGGCGAACGACGAACCGCTCGAGGTGACGTTATCGAGACTCCAGTCGGTCGCGCTTCTCGAGGACTACACTGTCGAAGAACACGCGGTCGAACGCTCGGTTCGGTCCCGATCGTGGACCGTAACGTTGTCCGCCTACGCGCTCGGACGGGCGGAAACAGGCGTCGTAACGCTCCCGCTCGTGATCGAACTGTTCCGGTACTGGTCCGAGCCGAACGTGGCGATCTCGAGCGCCAAGTCGGTCGGCGAGAAGGAGTCGACGTGGGAATTCGTGCTGACGACTGCGTCCGAGGAGAAACCGTCCGGTCTGGTCAGCGTTCCGCCCGAATAACGATCGTTGTGTGCGAGATTTCTACGTCCCAAGCCAAATACTCATCAGTAAGAACAGGATAAGCAGTTACCGATCTATCCGAGCTATGCCAAAAATCGTCTGCTGAATATAGAGGATAAGTTCGGTAGTAGGCCGTGTTTTTTCTCAGATGATTGTAGACTCAAGAGAAGACCACACAACTGCGTATCGCTTGGATTGAGGTCGGGATACGTATCCCATCTGACTGGCTATCTGAAGATAGAGACAGCAAAAACTCGTCCATACATTATTCTATCATTCAGCGCAAAATATTTTATAGTGGCCTTGGTAGGTGTTCCAGGCTCAATGTTGAATTGATACACGTCGTGATCATCGCAACTTATCTAAGATGGTTTCGTGGTGTAATCTGTCGAAGACTGTCCGGCGACATTCGGCTGTCGTAGCCACATAGGTACTGATACCAAAACTCAAACTACCTGATCAATATCGGACTCCGTTAATGAGACAAATCACACTGCTGCTCGATGCTGGTGAACAGGGGTTTCACCCGGCGGATGTAGCCCTCCGTGAGGAATCATCTGTTACTCGCAAACAGATACACTACCTCAACGTCCTCGATGAAGAGACGTTCGTTACGCTTTACGAGGTACAAGGAGACCTTGAGAGGGCTATCGAGATACTCGAGGACAGGTCGGACGTGTACAATGTGGACATCGCGGGGGATAGAGAAGGTTTCATCTTTGCTCATCTAGCGGCTGCAGAACCGGACCTGACGATGACCAAGATCCTCGACCAGAAGGAGATACTGATAGAATATCCAATAATATATACGAAACAGGGGGTAGAGATCAGACTTGCCGGAACTAGCGAGGCGATTCAGGAGGCTGCGTCGGAGATCTCTGATAGTGTTCGCACCGAACTAGTGAATCGAGGGGAGTTCCGACCCACTATCGAACAACTCCAGAAGACGCTAACCAGACGGCAGCAGGAGGTTCTTGAGCTCGCTGTCACGATGGGTTATTTTGAATTCCCTCGTGAGACGAACTATGAGGAAATTGCGGAAGAGTTGGGGATAAACCAGTCTACAGTCGCCGAGCATATCCAGCGGATAGAGGCCAAGATACTCACCCACTTCGTCCCTCAATTGTGAATCCATCGGACGATTCCACATCCGCTTTCACTCATCTCGGAGCGCCTCAAGTCTGCACAGCAGTGATTCCTATAGTCGCAATATAAACCCACCCAAGATGTCCGGCGACAATGGTGAACTCTCAGCGTCTTAAGTAGTAACCGTGACGCAAATCAAAGACACGAGCCGCGAGATGCGCATCGACCCTGACTCGTTCGCAGGCGGATACTTCGAAAACGCAGTGTATCGCCACTGGGACCCCTACGAGGACGTCCCCCAGGCTGACCTCGAAGCCGACCGGGAGCGGCTCATCGCGGACGAACCGACTGCGGCGGAGTTCGATGAGTTCCGTGGGTTCATCGCCGAGTTCGGCGCGGGTGAGGAGGCCGTGACCGAGGACCTCGCGCCCCTCATGATTGCGCTGGACGACATCAACGACCAGATGTTCGTCTCGAGCCAGCTCTACGAGGAAGCCAAACACACACAGTTCTTCGACCGGTACTGGCGCGAGGTGGTCGATCCCGTTGCCGAGACGCTCGGCCACGAAGTGACGGCTCCGACCGACCAGCGTTACTTCAACGAGGACTACGTCGCCATCTTCGATGCGACCGAGGAAGCGATGGAGCAACTGCTGACTGACGACTCCCCGGAGCAAATGGCGCGCGCCATCAGCCACTACCACCTCACTATCGAGAGCGTGGTCGCCCAAACAGGGTACTTCGGGTTCCAAAGTATCTTCAGTGACAGCGGCCGCGACGACGTGGCCCGCCGCGAGTGGCCGGAACTGTCTGGTCTCATCGAAGGTATCACCTACGTCCGAAGCGACGAGGGCCGCCACGTTGGCTGGGGAATGCAGAAGGTGCGCTCGCTTATTCAAGATGCTGGCGTCAAACCCCAAGTTGTCCGAGACACTCTTCAAGGACTGATGCCCCGCGTCGTAGGCGCTAGCGCGACCGACTCGGAGATCTCTCGTACCGAACCGCTCGCCGAATTCTCCAGAGACAAACTGACGCGGCGCATCGAGATTATCACCGACAAGGACGCTACACTCCCCACGATAGAAGAACTCACCCGCGTCGAGAGTGGTTACGACGCCGGGAGCCACTAAGCTACCCTCACATCCAGGTGACGTTTCCGGGAACCTCCTCTCTACGAGATACGCGCTCTGTATTCGACACGATGCTGTGTGTCTTACTCGAATCTGATAGAACGCTTGCTGGTCAATAGGCACTTGTAGTGAGCATAGACCGTGCGTTCGCGCGGGGCGTGAGGACTCGGACAGTAACCAAACGAATTCTGAGACGAACGATCGTGCTTCGACAGCCCTCCGTAGAACCAAGACGAGGCTCCGCAACCACTAACTCGAGTCGACACGTCTGTCGGTGTATGACAACGGGTGACCTCGAGCGCCGGGACTGGCGACTAATCAAAGACGACCCTCGCGACGGCCCGACACAGATGGCACTCGAGGAGGTCGCGGCCCGAACGGCCCTCGAGGACGACCTCCGAACGGTTCGGGTCTACTCCTGGGAACCCAGCACGCTCTCGATGGGGTATCGACAGGACGCGGAGACGGTCGACTGGGAGTGGTGTGAACGAAACGGAGTCGGCGTCACCCGGCGGCAAACGGGCGGCGGCGGGATCTACCACGATTCGGTCGCCGACATCTCCTATACGATCGTTGCACCCGCCGAGGAGGTCCCCGGGGATCTCATGGACTGTTACGCCATGTTCTGTGAACCGATCCTCGAGGCGTTCTCCCGGATGGGCGTCGACGCGGCCTTCGCGAGTACCGAACGCGACGCGATTTACCAGCCCTCGTGTTATTTGCGGGATATTCATCCGGCCCACGACATCGTCGTCGACGGAGCCAAGATCAGCGGCAACGCCCAGTACCGACAACGAGACGTCGTCATCCAGCACGGCTCGATAAGCTTCGATCTCGAGCCCGAACGCCACGTCGGCGTGTTCGACACCGACCTCGAGGCGGCGACGTTCACCGATCGTGTGACGAGCATTCGCGAACAGGCGGGCCTCGACCGCGAGGAGGCCGTCGATACCCTCGCCGAGAGCCTCGGCGACTGGTGTGACGCCGAGGAAGGAACGTGGCGCGACGACGAACTCGAGGCCGCAGAGGAACTGGCCGGACGGAAATTCGGAGCCGACGCCTGGGTCCGAGACCGAGAAGAGCTCGAGGCCGGCGAGCGCTGAGATCGATCGTCGTCGGGTGCCGTTCGGGAACCGCGAGCGCTGGTTGCATCGAGGAGAGATCGCGCCGGTTCGTTATACCTATCACGGCTCGGTACTGACGAGAATCCATGAAGGTCGGCGCACACGTTTCGATTTCCGGTTCGCGTGTTTCCTCGGACGAAGAGACTCCACCCTATAGCGACATTCGGAACGCGGTCCACCGTCAGGTCGCGTTCGGCGGCAACTGCGGGCAGGTCTTTACGACCTCGCCGCAAGTCTGGGCCCAGCCCGAAATCGGCGAGGACGCCGCCGAGGGGTTCCAGGACGAAACCGAGGAACTGCTCGATGGGCCGTGGGTGATCCACTCGGCGTACCTGGTCAACCTCTGTACGCCCAAAGAGGACCTCCGTCGAAAATCAAAAGAGAGCATGCAGGCCGAACTCGACGCGGCCGATCGACTCGATATCCCCTACGTAAACGTCCATCTGGGCGCACACACGGGAGCTGGCGTCGAAGGCGGTCTCGACAACGCCGCGGGCGTCATCGACGACCTCGACGTTCCCGAGGACGTGACGATCCTCATCGAATCCGACGCGGGAAGCGGCACGAAACTCGGCGGCGAGTTCGAGCACCTCGCGGGGATCATCGACCGCACCGAGACGGATATCGGCATCTGCATCGACACCGCTCACACGCTCGTCGCGGGTAACGATCTCACGACGCCGGAGGCCGTCGACGAAACCGTCGGCCGGTTCGACGACGAGGTCGGCTTAGAGCACCTCGAGTACATCCATCTCAACGACTCGAAACACGATGTCGGCACGCACAAGGACGAACACGCTCACATCGGCGAGGGCTACATCGGTGAGGACGGCATGAAGGCGATCGTCAACCACCCCGATCTACGGGAATTGCCGTTCGCACTCGAGACGCCGACCGAGGACGGCCGCGGCTTCGCCTGGAACATCGAGAAAGTCAGGGAACTGCGCGAGGAATAAGAGCCGAAACCGCGGGCTGATCACCCAGTCCAAATTTTCCACGCTCCGAACCGATCAGCCGTCGCGAACGGCACTGCGAACCGCCGTTCGAGACGATCTTAGGTGTCTTCTTGCACTTCCCACGCCAGCTCGAGCGTGATCTCTTCTCGAGCGCCCCCGAGCATCGGCGACCGCTCCTCGGCCTCGATGGAGTACTCGATCGACGATGCCGGCGACAGCGCAACCATCTTGTTCCCGATTCGAATCTCCGCGACGTCGTCGTTTCGAAGCTCTCGAGCAAGTTCCTGTACCAGGTCCGACGCTTCTTCCCGTGCGATTTCGTCTTCGTAGGAGGTCGTATCGCCCATAGGGAACGACCACCGATCTATCGGAAATAGGTTGGCCGCGAATCCGCAGGCCCGGCCGCGAGCGACGGTCCGCTCCTCGACGGAGTGAGACTCCCCGCCCGGCCCGAACCGACCCGCTTTTACTCGAGACGCCGCAGTATCCACTCGTGCGCGAGTTTGCAGCCGAGTACCTGCGTCGAACCCGCGAGGGGATGTGGGACGACTCCCGGGACGCGCTCGCTCCGCTGGCTCTCGAGTCGAAAGACCGAATCCTCGACGTCGGCTGTGGGACCGGCGAGTTGAGCCGAGTTCTCGCAGCCGAGTCCCCGGGGACCGTCATCGGCTGTGACGTCGATTCGACGCTCCTCGAGACCGCCCGAACGCGAAACGGCGTTTCGTCGGTCGCCGGAAACGCCCTCGAACTTCCGTTTCCCGACGACACCTTCGATCTGGTCGTCTGTCAGGCGCTGTTGATCAACCTCCCCGAGCCAGCCGCGGCGGTTTCGGAGTTCGCCCGCGTCTCGAGCGATCTCGTCGCGGCGATCGAACCCGATAACGCCGCCGTCGAAATCGACTCGAGCGTCGACCGCGAGGAACGGCTCGAACGGCGGGCTCGTCGGGCCTACCTCGACGGCGTCGGAACGGACGTTACGCTGGGTGGCGACGCGAACGAGGCTTTCGAATCTGCGGGTCTCGAGGTGTGCAAAACGCGGTCGTACGACCACGTTCGGACGATCTCTCCACCTTACGAGGAACACGCACTTACTGTCGCCCGCCGAAAAGCGACGGGCGCTGGACTGGCCGATGACAGAGAGACGCTCCTCGCCGGCGAGTTGACCGAAACGGAGTACGGAGATCTCAGGAGTTCCTGGCGCGAGATGGGGCGGTGCGTGATCGACCAGATGCAGACGGAATCGTATCGGCGATCGGAGCGCGTTCCGTTTTACGTTACGGTCGGGCGCGCCGACGACCGATGATCAGTTATTCCTCTCGATAGCCCGACAAAGAGGCGAGGACACCGAGAAAGCCGATAACGACGATCAGAATGCCCGAGAGCGGATCGATTAGCCCTAACAGTCCGAGGACGGAACCGGTGACGACGAGACCGACGTTCGCAAACAGCGCGACCCGCGGCGTGAGTATTCTTCCGACCATCGACGATGCACTGCTCATACGAACAGGTCACGGAGCGACGGCAAAGACGTTTCGTCACGCGAACATTCCCGGAAACGTTGAAAACGGCGGAATCGATCACGCGTGCCGATTAGACGACATCGCCGCGAATCGTCACGCCCTCCTGGTTGGCCCGCCACTCGTGGACGGCCTGTGCAGCTTCACCCGCCTCCGGTTCGTCCATTCCGAGCATCTCGAGGGCCGACGAGAGCGTCGGGAGCGCGAGGTCGCTCTCGCGGAGTTTTCGAAACGCCTCGTCGCTGCGCGTGCCGTCGACCCAGAGACAGACGCCCCGCGGATCGAGCAACTGGGTGTAGTCTTCTCGAAGCTTCGCGCCCCGTAGTCGCTGCGTGACGTTGTCCTCGAAGGACGTATTACACACCTCGAGGTGAACCGGTTCGTCTTCCGGAAGCAAGTGCGCCGCGAGGCACTTCTCGGGTGCGGCGTGACCGTTCCGATTCGCCCGAAGGAATTCGGGGAACTCGTCCGCCCACTCGGTGCGAACCGACTTGCCGACGCCGTCGACGTCGTAGGAATCCTCGGTCTCCTCGACCGCCGGTCGGTGACCCGAGTTCTCCCGCATGAGTACGTCTTTCGTGAGGTAGATATCGAGCCGTTCGACGGGGTCGAGTCCCAGGGCCACATCCCCGAACGCCCACACCTCGCGGACGGGGACCGGCATGGGATCGTCCTCGACGGTATCGACGACGTTCTCGAGTCGATCGACCGCCGTAGAACGGTCAAATCCAGTCATTATGCCTCGTAGGGGCTCGATGCGCAAAATCGTTTCTTCGCGCGCTCGAGGAATCCCGGCACGAATAACCGTTCGTTTCCGGCGAAGGGAGTCTCGGAAACACCGGACAGAAGGCCTTTATATCAACCATACTGAAAATCCATCGATGGACGAGTCAGCCCCTCCAGGCGACGGTGGAGACGACCGCGGCCTCGAGAATCGCCGACAGTACGAGATCCTTCGACGCGCCATCGAAGACGCCCTGTTGAGCGTCATTGGAACGGTAGTTTTGCTCGCGTTCGCGTTCAGTTTCTTCTCCGTCGGTGCCTTCATCGTAATCGACGGCGGAACGACACCGGCCTTCGCGATCGGCGGGACGATGATGGCCGTCGGAGCCCTCGGTGCCGCTATTCTCCTCGATCTGTTCCCATAGGAGAATAGTGTCGCAGATCCCGTGTTCTCGTACGATCTGCTGTAACGATTTACCGTCCCAACCGCAGGACGGGCGCGGTTGAACCGGAAATGACGGACAGCAGTTCGTATCAGAGATCGATCCGCAACCGCTTGTGTCAAGAGCGCAGATTTTTGGTTCCGCCCGACGAACGGACGAGTATGAGACATCGGATCTTCAACGAGGGCAGCGACGACGACCTAGTCTTCATCATGGGCTGGGGGAATCGCTGGACCCACGAAAACGTGAGCTGGCTCATCGGGAAGCTCGCTGACGCCGGATTTCGAATCCACGCCTTCGAGCTCCCGACGAACATCGAGGACTTCAAAGCCGACTGGCTCGAGCCAGTCGTCGAGTACGTCATCGATCTGGACGGCTACCAGCTGCTCGGACACAGCGCCGGTGCGCTCGTCGGACAGGCCCTCGACGGGGCGGAAAACCACGTCTATCTGAGCCCCTGGTGGGGTTACAGCGAAGATCACCCCGAATTCGCCCTCGAGCTCGTCGAGAAAATCCCGACGGGCTTCCCGTTCGTTCCCTTCGGCGGGATGGGAAAGACCGAACTCGGAAGTCTCGCGACGGATCACCAGATCGCGACGACCCCCGAGTGGGTCTCACCGGCGTTCATCCGGGAGACGCGACGAGCACAACAGGAGCTACTCACGATCGACCACGACGCGGTCGTCTTCTGTTCGCTCCGCGACCCGGTCATTAGCCTTCGACCGATCGGCGAGCGTGTACCGTCAGAACACGTCGTGCTCTACAGCGGCGGTCACGAACTGTTTTCCTCCAAACCCCGCGAACGCTACGTCGACACTCTCATCGACGCTCTAAAAGACGGGGCCGAAGCCGTCGAAGACCGCCCGGCCGTTCCGGCCTGATCGATAGCGACACTCGAACACCTGTCGCTCCGTTTTCTCGACAAGAAGCAACGACTGACTAGTCGCCGAGTGCGCCGACCAGCGCGCGAAATTGCGTCGGACCGTGCTCGAGCAGTGCCCGCGGAAAGCCGCCTCGAGCGTTCGCCAGCGCGGTGATGAGCCCACCGGCCGGATCGTCGAAGAGTCCGGTTCCGTGACCGACGAGAATCCGTGACGGATCGAGGCCTGTAAACGCTTCGAACGGCGGCGTCGGGCGGCAGAACTCCGAGGCGCTCCGGGCCAACCGTATACAGTGGTGCGGTTCCGAGCAAGTCGGGGATGTACAGCGTGTCGTCGCTCTCGCGATAGGCGACCCCCTCGGACCACCCGGGTATCGGCCCGACCTGTTCGACGGCGAACCCGGACGAGCCGAGTTCGCTCTCGTAATACTCGAGTGGCACCTCGAGGCGTTCCGGCACGCGTCATCCACGAGGGAACGGAGACGGGAACGTCGTACCGCCGCGCGAACGCCGCCGAATCTCGAGCGTGGTATCGCGAACAGACCGCGATCCCGGCAACGTCGCCGAGCGCGTCGATCTCCTCGTCGATACCGGGCGCGTCTAACGGGTCGAACAGCCAGACGCCGCCGTCGTCGCCGACGAACGCGTGGCTCGCACGCAGTCCCGTCTCCTGGGGATGAGCCAGCCAGCCGAAGCCGCTGTCGAACGTATCGATCATCCGGTAGCCACTCGAGTCCGACCGGTCGTACATGACCATCTCCTCGAGAGAGTGGGAGGTGTTAGCCCATAGACGTTTCGCCGCCATCGTCCGAAACCGAATCAAGGAGTTTCGAGAACACCGTTGGAGACGAAACCGACATACACCCGGACCGACTAGGCGCTCACAATGGAGTGTAACCGGTGTGAGGAGCCCTCGGTCATGCACGCCGCGTACTCGGGAGCCCACCTCTGTGAGGCTCACTTTCGCGAATCGGTCGAAAAGCGCGTCCGTCGCAGAGTTCGTCGGGACGACCTCGTCCCCCACGACGCCACGCCCGAAAACCCGCAGACGTGGGTAATCGGCCTCTCCGGCGGCAAAGACAGCGTCGTGCTTACCCAAATCCTCCACGACACCTTCGAGGAAGACCCGCGCATCGAACTCGTCGGATTGACCATCCACGAAGGGATCGAAGGGTATCGCGACAAATCCGTCGACGCCTGCGTCGACCTGTCCGACGACCTCGAGATCCGCCACGAAGTCGTCAGCTACGCCGAGGAGTTCGGCGTCGAGATGGACGATGTCGTCGAAGACGACCCCGAAAACATGGCCGCTTGCGCCTACTGCGGGGTGTTTCGTCGAGACCTCCTCGAGGAGTACG
The DNA here is from genome assembly GCF_055379965.1 of Halostagnicola alkaliphila. Taxonomy (NCBI): domain Archaea; kingdom Methanobacteriati; phylum Methanobacteriota; class Halobacteria; order Halobacteriales; family Natrialbaceae; genus Halostagnicola; species Halostagnicola alkaliphila. The sequence goes on from NZ_AP043826.1 coordinate 3,054,755, forward strand.
CCGAGAAACTCGGTGCCGACCTCATGCTGACCGGCCACAATCTGGACGACGAAGCCCAAACGGCGATGATGAACTTCCTCGAGGGCGACGTCGCCCAGATCGCGAAGCACTTCGACGCCAGCCTCGGTCCGATTTCGGAACGCGAGGAGCAAGAGGAGTTCGTCCCGCGGGCCAAACCCCTTCGAGACGTTCCGGAGAAGGAGGTCGCTCTCTACGCACATCTGGAAGATCTCCCCGCACACATCACCGAGTGCCCCCACTCGAGCGAAGCCTACCGCGCCGAGATTCAGCAGCTCATCTACGACCTCGAGGAGAACCACCCGGGAACGCGACACTCGATCCTTTCGGGCTACGAGGAACTCGCCGGCATCGTCGCGGATCGCTACAACGGCGACGGCGAGGAAGGAGCCGATCTCCGCGAGTGTGTCGAGTGCGGATCGACGACGACACGCGAACGCTGCCGGAAGTGTTCGTTGTTAGACGCGCTCGTGTGATACGGTTTACTGTAAGTCATTTCCGGCGCAACCGCAGGACTGGACGCGGTTGCAACGGTTGACTCGCTTCGCTCCTCCACTGAGACTCGTCTCACACGGTTCGACTCACCACCGGTAAATTGGTGCAGTAATCCGTATGAGGCCAGCGTTGTCAGACGAATGCGTCGGATACCGTATTCGCCGTTCTATCAACGTGTTCTCGAGCGTGCACGAGATCGATCTGCGTAGACACGTTCAGGTGCCACCCCTCGAAACCGATTCCACTACGCTGGAGCAGGCTGGCTTCGCTGTTGTCGAGTAAGACGCGAGAAACGAGAATGGACTGAACGGATTATCGAATGACGTCGACGCCGTTTTTCTGCTCGACTTTGTTTCTGCCACCGTCGCTCTGGGTACCAGGATGCGAGTTTTCGACGTTTTGGCTCGCATCGAAGTCGGCTTCGTTGACCCCCTCGATACTCTGGCGGGACTTGTCCGCCTGTTTCTGCGTCGTCGGGCCGAGAACCTGCGCGCTCTGGACGCCGGTCATGATGGCCATGACGCGAACCTTACCCTTGTAGTTCTCCTGAATGCGCGCGCCCCAGATGACGTTTGCACTCGCCTCGAGTCGTTCGGTGATGTTATCCGCGATACCTTCGGCCTCTTTCAGTGTGAGATCCGGTCCACCGGTAATGTGAACGAGGCCGCCGGAGGCACCCCGATAGTCGACATCGAGCAGCGGGTGGTTCATCGCGTCGCTGACGACTTCCTGTGTCTTGTTCTTGTCCTGTGTCTCGCCGACGAGCATCACCGCGACGCCGCCCTGATTCATGATCGTGGACATATCCGCGTAGTCCAGATTGATCAGGCTCGGCTGGGTGATCGTCTCTGAAATCCCCTTGACCGTCTCGGCGATGATCTGATCCATCACCGAGAAGGCTTTGCCGATCGGGAGGTTCGGGACGTAATCGAGCAGCCGGTTGTTGTCGAGAACGATGATCGAATCGGCCTGTTCTCGGAGTTTCTCAAGGCCTTCCTCGGCTTTGACCGTCCGAGCGCGCTCGACGTTGAACGGTGTCGAGACCATTCCGACGACGATTGCGCCTTGGTCTTTCGCGATCTTCGAGACGACGGGGGCGGCACCCGTGCCGGTGCCACCGCCCATGCCAGCCGTCACGAAGACGAGGTCGGCGTCGCCGAGAACCTCTTTGATGGTGCTCTGGGCCATCTCGGTCGCACGTTCACCCATCGACGGATCGCCACCGGCACCGAGCCCGTTGGTCAGCGATTTCCCAACGAGAATCTTGGTGTCGGCCTCGATCATCTTCAGGTGTTGTTTGTCAGTGTTGATCGCGACGGTATCCGCACCGTCGACACCGATGTTATACAGCCGATTGATCGTGTTGTTGCCCGCACCACCGCAGCCAACGATCACGATTCGCGGATCGCCGAACTCGTCGTCGTCCATCGACTCGTCCATCTGACGAGCTTCGGCTTCGGCGTTGTCGAGGGCGTCTTGTACGATATCCTGCATCGTTACACCTTCGCCCAGCCGCGTTTACCCGCCTGATCGTGGCGGCCGTTTTGTTGTTCGTTGATCATCTCTCGGACGGCCGACCGGATTGCCTCGCTCCGGTTCGGAAACTCGCCCGAGTCGACCAGCTGTTCAACCTCGTCGATCTGCTGTTCCGGAATTCGCAGTGTCACACGCTCCATTGTTGTATTCCCTCTGGGTAAGACGGTGCGCCCCTGTTAGACGCTTTGTCTTACACGGTAGACCAGTTGTACGTCCGGTTTCCCGGGTTTTTGGCCTGGTGTAAGACGATCGTCTTACGCAACTATAGCAATGCTGTTGATGTGTAATAAACGTTTCGTAAGACGAGAAAAATTCCGTATTACGAAGTTCACGAATGCTGGCTGCTCGAGTCGAGCACGTCCGCCGCAGCCGTCCGACGACCGCATCCAGGACAGAACGCCCAGTCGGATCGAAGTTCGTCGCCACATTCGCAGAACAACCGGTGTGATGCCTTCTCGCCGCAGTTCGGGCAGTAAACGTGATCTCCCGAGAGGGATTCGCCGCACTGACCACACTGTTGGTCCCCGGACGGATGGCCGCCGCGATTCGCCTCTGGAGCGGACTGGGACGGTTCGGGGTGGTCGACGGCTGTGCCGGTATCGGCTGTCCGCTCTGTCTTACGTTCCTGTTGTGCGTTCTCGAGTGACACAGTGACGTTTACGTCCTGAGTCTCACGGTGACGATGCTCGGTCAACCGATCTTCGAGCAGCGTATCGACGCGCTCTCGAATGAGTTCGTCGATACTGTCGCCCTCGTGGGCAGTATCGTTTCGTGCTGGCTCGGCCTGGGTGATGGAGTCGTGGGACTGACTCGTCTCACCGCCCTCGAGGTACGTCCGAAGCGCGTCGCGCATGACTTCGCTTTTCGACGCGTCGAACGTCTCGAGTTCATCGATGAGCTCGTCGTCAGCACGAAACGTGATCTTGCTCATGAGTATCTCGATCGGATTCCTATTTTAGCCCCGACCATATGAATATTTGCCTTTGTCGGACGGTTGTCACACAGCCTTCGAATGATAACCCTTATGTCCGCCTCGTCTGCTATATTCGAGTGCCCGCCCTTAGCTCAGACTGGTAGAGCAGTCGACTGTAGATCGACTTGCCCCCCGTTCAAATCGGGGAGGGCGGACTTTTGCGACGACCAAATTCGTGAGCGAAGCGAACGACTGGTCGTCGCAAAAGGCTATCGCGACCCGATTTGAACACGCCAGTCGCAGCGCGCGAACGCAGTGAGCGTGACCGTCTGGCATCTGTTCAAATCGGGAAGGCCGGGTTACTCTTCCCATCGAACTGTGGCAAACGACCAATGCAATATTCCGTATGACAGCCACGTCCTCACGGAGTTTCGTCGCGACCGACAAGGTGAAAAACGGTGAACGATCACCGTGCGAGCGGCGCTGATCGTCAGGTGGTGTGCCTGAGCATCTCCACGCTGACGGCTATCCTGTAGAGCAAATAGAGCGCGGCAAATCCGATACCCAGCCAAACCCACGTCACTGCGGTTCCGAGGTCGTTCGTGTTTACGGGACCCGCCCAAATTCCGATGGACGTGGTGAAAAGAACGGTCGCAACCACAACAGTGGTGGTTCGAACGACATAATCAGCATAAATCTCGTCCAGTTCGTTCGACATGGGTCGAACACGTTACAGAGTGATCATCTTTCTTTCGATATTATCAATAGTACGTCCAATAGGGGACGCTCACTCCACCCGGATACTGATCAGAATTGCTTACAATCTGGGAGTTCAACGCGAAACAAGGGGGTACTCTCGGCGAGTTCCCATTCGTGGGTACCTCGAGAAGCCGCCCGTTTCCAGGACGACCAAACGGCTTCGAAAACGGCGAGTAACTCGAGGCTGCCCGTACACGCTTCAATCGAAACCCGTACTCAACTCGAGTCTTCGTCGATGCCACCGTACATCGACCAGAAGCCGAGGAGGATCGCGAAGAAGACGACGCCGATCGCGACTCGTAATCCGATCTCCTCCCAGCCTGTCGCCTCGGCGTGGACGAGTCCCCCGGCCCACCCGCCGATCAGGACAGCGAAGCCGGTCGCGGCCACGACCATTATCAGAAGTCTATCAGTGGGGACGTCCATTACTCGATTTCCGTCCCGAGACCGCTTAAACGGCCAGCCTGAACTGGCCACGTCGGACGCCTGATCGTGCCTCGTATTCGACGGAAACCACCAACCGATGAGTGCGACGCCGGTGGTTGTCGCCACGGCGACGAGAAAAACGACGAGACAACTCTCCGGTCGACTCCGGCTCAGAATAATTCCCAACTCGCACGCAAAACCGGGCTCCGGTCCGTACTCGAGACGCTAATATTCGTTTCCACACTTGTCGCACTCTTTCGTGCCGGGCGTCGGGTCCGGAGGTCGCTTGACCTTCTTTTCGTTGTACAGACACTGCGGACAGAGTTGCATCGTCATACGGCGTCCACCTCTCGAGGACAGCTGTCAGTCTCGAGTGGTGGCACCGATACGAGAAAAGCATCGGTAGAGTCGCCTCCCCCTAGCATATACGTTCCCATGTAGATCAATTCCTTTGGGAACGAAAGTATATGTATCGGCCAACGTATCGAGAGAGTATCCTTTCTGGCCGCTATCTCGACTTTCTGACCGCCATCTCGAGTCTCGCCAATCGCTAACTAACGAGATCCGTATCCGTCGGGCCCTGGCCGTCGAATTCCCGAACGTACTCGTCCAACTTCGCAGGGTCGTTCGCGTTCGGCAGTTGAACCTCGGCCGTCAAACACTGGGCGTCGACTCCCAGTTTCTCACAGACGAGGTCCGTCGTCGATTCGGCCATCTCCCTGTACGTCGTGAGCTTTCCGCCGACGATACTGACGAAGTTCTCGACGCCGTCGTCGGCGTGGTCCAGTCGAACGAACCCCCTCGAAATCCCTCGCCCGCCTCGAGTCGCTTCGTCGGACTCGTACAGCGGCCTGACACCCCACCAGGTTCTGGTGACGGTTCGATCGCTGACGTCCGGAAGCAGCTTCGAACACTCCGTAACCGTCCGTTCGACCTCCCACTCGGCCTGCTCGTAGTTGTCGGGATCGCTGACCGGAACGCTCGTCGTGCCGAGGACGACCTCCTCGTCGTGGGGGACGATGATATCTCCGTCGTCGGGATCGCGACAGCGGTTAAGTACCGGCTCGAGGTCGTCGTACTCGACCGAGATCATGACGCCTCTCGTCGGTCGCATCTCGATCGAGACCCCCGCAAGCTCACCGATCTGTCCCGCGTGCGCTCCGGTGGCGTTTACGACGACGGAGGGTTCGATCGTTCCGTCGATGTCGCCGCCGATCGAAACTCGCGCGATTTCCGTCTCGCCGTGTTCGCCTTCCTCGAGCGTCATCGACGTCACCGGCGCGTGTGTCAGGATTTCCGCGCCGTGATCGCGCGCATCGGCGGCGTTTGCCGCGACCAGTCTCGAAGGAATCACGACCCCGTCGGGGACCCACATCGCGCGTTCGACGTCGTGGTTGAGTTCCGGAATCTCAGCCCGAATCTCGGTTCCGTCCACGACCTCCGTCGGGATTCCGATCTCCTCGCACGCGGCGAGCTTCTCGTCGAAATACGCCGGATCGTCGCCGGCGAGTTGGACGAACAACCCTCGAGTGTGTCGGACGCATTCGCCGCCGATCGCTCGCAGGATCCGGTTTTCTCGGAGGCACTCTCGTGCGCCCGCTTCGTCGGCCTCGGCGTAGCGCGCGCCGCTGTGGAGGAGTCCGTGTGATCGACCCGACGCGCCCGAACTGAGACCGTCGCGCTCAACCAGCGTCACGTCCACGTCTCGGAGCGCGAGGTCTCTGGCGATTCCTGTGCCGGTCGCACCGCCGCCAATAACGAGAACGTCCGTCCGAGTGTTCATGGGTGAGTCAGACACTGCAGACGGACATATGTTTCACTCGAGTACGCATACGCTCGAGAATCGGGGTACCCTGCGGTAGCAAGCGGTAGGTGATGGTGTGATGGTGGCTGCCACCGCAGGGTGGGTACACTATCCGCGGACGGTTGTAAGGGTCGTCGTCGAAGGCAAGACGTGATTCGCCGGGTTCGAAGTCGAAGGAAGAAAAGAGAGTGACGGCACGAATCGGTGCTCACTCGACGGTTGGCTCGAGGCAATCGAACGCGAACACCGAAGCGATGGGGATGGATGCCGTCTCGTTCGGCGTGCGGTCGCGGCGGGTCTCACAACGCGACCGGGTTCGTTGATCGAACACGCCACGTGGATTCTCCTCGGAAGGTCTAAAAACCCTGTATATGACCTCTATAGAGCGCTACCGAGTACAGCATTGGTCTCGGGAAGATAGGTTTGCCTCCCCAAAATCACGGGAGACACGGGTCGGGTCGACGAGACACTCGTCGGCCCCGATACGCGCCGTCAGCCGCCGAACGCGAATTCATTACCGTGAACGACAGCCGTTTCGACCGGCCGCCACGCGCTCGCCAGCCAACCGCTTTTCAGCCCGCCGGGGATACGCTCGAGCATGTCCGAAGAACCCGACCGGGACCGTGCACAGGACAGCATCGACGACCGAAAAGCCGACCGAGCGGAGACAACCGAATCGATCCTCGGCGACGTCGAGGAGCACCTCGGCGAACTCGAGTATCCGATCACCAGCGAGGAGATCGCCTCGGAGTACGGCGGCGATCCGATGGAGCTTCCGAACGAAACCGAATCACTGGGAAGCGTCTTCGATCGGCTTGCGGGAGAAGAGTTCGACTCGGCCGAGGAGGCCCGCGAAGCCGTTTACGGCGAGATCACCGGCCAAGCCGGAGACATACACGAGGCGAACCCCGAACGCGATCTCGAGGGACTCGAAGAGCAGTCCCAGAATCCGGTCGACGAGCGCGATACGAATTCGCTGTGAGACTCGAGACGTGACGGGTTGGGCTCGCTAGTAGATGAGAGCAGTCGCTGTCGGATCGGTAGTGTTCGTCGAAAAATGCAGTCGTCATTCAGCGTCGCCGTCAGGCGACGGGGAAATCAGATTAGTTGCGGACGACGTTCGTCGCGCGGGGACCTTTCGGTGCCTGTTCGATATCGAATTCGATCTCTGTGCCTTCTTCGAGGTCCGGACCGCCAACGTCTTCCATGTGGAAGAATACGTCATCGTCCGCGTCGTCTGTCTCGATGAAACCGTAGCCGCCTGTGTCGTTGAAGAAATCAACGTTACCGTTTGCCATTACAAACAAATGTAGGGGTGCACCGCGGATAACGCTTGTGAGAGTCGCGGTACCACGACCATCATCGTCCGTTCGGCACGTTCTCCGACTCGTCGGTTGAATCCGCTCCGTTCGTCCGTAGTTCGGAAAAGAGACACTCAGTCCGGAGGAAAGACGTCTGCTTCGATATCCGTCGAAATCCCGTACTTGGCGTCCTCGAGCGAGGTGGGAAGGGTGATCGCCGTTCCGTTTTCACTGTCGACCGTGTCCGCAGTTTCGTCTTCGGCGTTGTTCTTCGTTGCAGCGGTACCCTCGACTCCGCTTCCGTCGTAATGCGCCCGCAGCGAAGCGCGAAGCGCATCCCGAACGCACGCTCGAGTCGCGCCCCCAACCGCCGTCGCCGTTCCCGAAAACTCGGTCCGGGGGCCACTGGGATCGTGTCCGACGACGACGGCGTCGCTGGTCGTTCCCGGAAATCCCGTCGTCTCGAGCAGGGTCGCGGCTTTGGCCTCCGCGGCGACGGTAAGGAGATTCGCGAGCGCACCCTCCGAAAGCGCCCGCGTCGTTCCGAGGAGAATATTCACGGTCCCGATCGACTCGTCATCCCCTTGCTCACTCAACTCATCCCCCTGCTCGCTCGTCTCACCATCCCGCGGGAGCACCCCGCCCGGCGGATCCATCGGGAGTGCAGCCGGGTTCGAAATTCCGGCAGTCACGATCGCAGTGACCGACCCGCATCGAGCACCGCGAGCGTCCGTCATGTCGACGCCGGTCAGTAACGCGGGGCCGCGGTCGTCGAATCCGACCCGCTCGAGTCGGTCGACGACGTACGTCTCGAGGTCCGTCCGCGGCCAGCCGTCGGGAACCGAGAGGTTGTACGCGGCGTTCGTCTTCCAGCGACCGCCGTTCGCGCCGCTCGAGAGCCACGCCATCCCCTCGCGGCGAAGCTGAACGACGCCATCCCGCCGGGTCGTCTCGAACGCCGTGCTTTCAGTCGAGCAACGAGTCTCGATTCGCTCGGTTGGATCGCTGGGAGTCGGATCGGGCGGCTCGGTCATCTTGTCGTCACCATCTCGGTCATCTCCGTCACCATCTCACTCGTCCTCCGGGGGGTCGACGCCCAGCGCCTCGAGGACCCGGTCGTTTCGCTTCCGATCCTTGACCGCAACCCGAATATGGGACTCGAGCGATCGGAACGTTGTCGCGTCCCTGACCGCGACGCCGCGGTCGCGTGCGGTCTCGACGATCGACGGAACGTCCTCGTCGCCGACGTCACACAGCAAGTAGGGTGCGTCCGACGGAGAGACGTCGAACCGGGACTCGAGGGCCTCGCGCATCCGCTCGCGTTCGCGTTCGACCCGCTCGCGTGTCTCCGCGACGAACGAATCCTGCTTGAGGCAGTACGCGCCGACGCGGGCCGCGGGCGTGCCGAGATTCCACGCGCGGCGAGCCGTCTCGAGCCGTTCGAGGGGCTCTCCCGAAGCCACCGCGAAGCCGGCTCGGATTCCCGGCAGTCCGAAGAGTTTGGTGAGCGAGCGGGCGACGACGACGTGCTCCCAGCGTTGTGCCGAGTTCCGTACCCGATCGACCACGGAGGGGCGATCGGTGAATCCGAGAAACGCCTCGTCGACGAGCAGCGTCGTCCCCGCCTCCCCGCAGCGGTTCGCAAACGTCTCGAGCGCGTCCAGTTCCGCGGCGTCACCCGTGGGATTGTTCGGCGTACAGACCACCGCGAGCGCACAGGATTCGAGCAGGTTCGTCGTCGCCTCGAGCATCGCGTCGTGGGGGGCAAAGACGGGGGCTGCTCCCTGCAGTTGGACCTCCCTGGCGTACTCCCCGAAGCTCGGGTAGGGAAGAAGTACCCTGTCACCGGGATCGAGGGTCGTCTCCATCGCGAGCCGAATCGCGGCCAGCCCGCCCGGCGTGGGAACGACGTTCTCGGCCTCGCAGCCGACGTACTCGGCGGCCGTCGCCCGAAACTCGGGATACTCGTCGTCCGGATAGCGACGCGAATCCTCGAGCGCGTCCGCGTAGACCTCCTCGACACCCTCGGGGACGAACGGGTTCGTGTTCGCCGATGCGTCGAGGATCTCTGGATCGGGTTCCCCGCCGTGGGGAACCCGGTCGCCGTCTCGAACCGAGTCAGGATCCATGGGTCGTTCCGTCGTTCGTGTCGGAGGGGCGTTCCCCGCCTCCGGATGCTTCGATGCCGAGTCGATCACAGACGATTTCGAGGCGGTCTCTGACCGCGAACATCTTCTCGTCGGGAACGAGCGAGAGCGCGCCGCCCATCGCGACGCCCTCTTTGGCCTCGCCGGCGCAGTATCGCTCCATCGCGACGTGGTCCGCCTCGTCGAAACCGGGATCGGTGACCGTCAGCTCACAATCCAGACGAAAACAGGCTTCTCCGAGCGAACCGGCCTGTTCGTCGGCGACGAAGGACGTGGTGGCCAGAGAGAGCTCGTCGTCGATGCCGCCGTGGCGCAACAGAGCGGCGACGGTCACCATCTGGGTTCCGCCGGCCAGCGTCACCGACGTTCCCGTCTCGAGCGCTCCCGCAGCGACGCCCATCGTCGCAGCCTGGACCGGATCTCCGACTCGTCGAATCGCCTCGAGCGGCCGATCCGTACAGTCGCCGATCTCGAGACCGCTCGCCGCGAGCGCCTCGTCGACGACGCCGCGTTTGCGCTCGATCGGGTTCGTTGGAAGCGACGATGACACGCTCGAGGGCTCGCCGAGCGCCGTGAGGACGCCGAGTGCGGTCGTCGTCCCACCGGGAATCGTCTCACCGACCAGGATTTCGTCGTCCGGAAGACCCGCGCCGAACGCCCGAGCGCGGTCGTAGATCGCCGCCGCGTCGGGAACGGCCTCCGGGGATCGAATATCGTTTCCGGGGGTCGCCTCGAGCGACACTGTCGGCGCGGCCGTCGACTCGGGGATCCCCGCATCGAGGACCGTCAGGTCGAACCCGACGACTTCCCTGACGGCTCGCGTGATCGCAGCGGGCGTCGGACAGCCGTTGGGACTGACCGGCGTCACTGGCGATGCCGTCGGCTCGCCGTAGACGACGATTTCGGCGTCCGCGGGCGGCGTGTGCGCCATCAACTCGGGCGTGGCACCGGCCGCGCTGATGCCGTCGATCAGCGCCGTTTCGGTGCCGCCGGCGGCGAGGATTACTCGCACGGGTCACCCCGCTTTCCGGCCCGATCCGATCGAATTTGCTCGCCAGCTCGAGCCGATCGAATTTCGGACGCAACTCGCGTCTCTTCCAGTCGATTCACGTTAATCGCCAGTCGCGGGTCGTAACTTACATGAGTCATATCTTGAGAAGTTGCGCCGACGATGTTGACCCCAGTCGGCACCAGGTGGGGTGTGTCCTCGAGTCGCGAGTCGATACGGACGCCCAGTCGACGTTTCAGCGCCGCGGGGACGCAGATCGTCCTGGAGCCAGTATCGTTGCCGTAGCGCTCGAGGATGCGGTCGAGGACGGTTTCCTCGAGCGCGGGAAGATCCGCGGCCACCGTCAATACCGGCGGCGTTAGTTCCGGCTTCTCGAGGGCGCTCATCAGGTCCGTGACGTATCCGTCACCGGCGGTCTCGATCGTGTTAATTTCGTCGACGGGCTCGAGGTGGGTCGCCGTCTCGGTCGCGTTCGGCGAGACTGCGGCGTGGATCGACTCGACGCGGCTCCATTCGAGCGCTTGACAAACGTGGTCGACCATCGGCGTCCCGTCGATCGGGTGAAGCGGTTTCTCGTGTGGACTCTCGAGACGAGTGCCTCGCCCGCCACACATCACAAGAGCATCCACGCGATCACCCCGGCGTGGATAGCGGCGACGCGTCCGATTTCGTTTGCGGCACCGAAGATGTCACCGTTGATGCCACCGAGGTGACGCACCGCGAGGAACCACGCCAGTCCGACACCCAGAAGCGCTCCACCCGCGGTCGCGGCCGCGGTGGGAGTCGGCCACGTGAGGCCGATCATCGAGATCGCGACGAGCAGCGAGATACCGAACCCGAGGGGCCCGACCGCGCCGGTGAGCGTTCCGCCCATCCCTTCGTATTCCGTGCTTCCGAGACAGGCCATCGCCGCCAATCCGAGTTTCGTGCTTATCTCCGCGACGACGACGATTCCGGCGGCGGTGAGCGCGTCGAGTTCGGTGAGTGCGAGCGCGCCGAATGCGAGTCCTGCCACGACGAGCGAAACGGCGAGGATCGCGCCGACACCCGCCGTCGTATCTTTCAACACCTCCCTCCGTCGGTCGACGTCACCGTGGACGGCCAGCGCGTCGCCCAGGTCCGCCACGCCGTCGAGGTGGTGGATTCCGGTTACCGCGTACACTGCGAGGAGAAATCCGAACGCCACCGCCGGCGCTGGGAAAGATCCTGAGATGAGCACGGGAATCGCAACGAGCCATCCGACGACGTATCCGACGATCGGGAAGGTCCACGGTCTGGAGAGAAAGGCGTCCCAATCGCCCTCGGCTTGCGGGACGGGAAGTCGGGTGAGAAAACCGAATGCGCCCCGAAGCGCACTAATCCACTTATTCATTATATCCTACCTTTTCCCAGGGAAAGGTAATTGCTTCGAGTTCGAGCGACGACTCGAGTCCGAACGTAGCGAGTTGGCCGTCGATCACAGCCGTCGTCGCTGCCAGCAAAACGGCGATAACGACGGCGACGACGGCCGCGGATTCGACCGCCGTGACGGCTCGCTCCCCGTCCGCGACGGACGGGAGTTCGGTCCCGGGCCCGTCGTTGAGAACGTACGCGCCCGGCTTCTCGAGCCGAACCGAGAGGGCGCAGGCGAGCGTGGCCATCGGCCAACCCGAGTTGGGCGACGACGGAACGCGAGCCCACCGACGGGCCCGCCCCAATGCGCCCGGCTCGGCAGCCGCCACCGCGAGACAGACCGCGCTCACTCGCGCCGGAACCCACATCACGAGGTCGTCGAGACGCGCGCTCGCGGTTCCGATCGGCTTCGATCGGTAGCCGAGCATCGAATCGAGCGTGTTGACGCCCTTGACCCAGGCCGCGGCTCCGACCGCGACCGGCAACGAGATGGGAGCCAGCACCGCAAACGGGAGCAACGCTGCCACGAACCCGTCCGAGAGATTTTCGGCGGCGCTCTCGGTCGCCGCGCTTCGAATCTGGGCCGGCGACAGGGCAGTCGCATCTCGGCCGGCGAGCCCCCGAAGTTCCTCGCGGGCTCGTTCGAGGTCCGATTCCGTCGCCTCGAGGACGGATCCGGTAAGCTCGAGGAGGAGCCGCAGGCTGGTCGACGAAAAGAGAACGAGCGCGGCGGCGAGCGCGCCGAGTGCCGGGTTGACGGTGGCCATTGTGAGAACGGCGAGCCCGGCGAAGACGGCGGGAACGAGCGGCAGGACGAGCGCGATGACGACGCCGATTCGGCGCTGCCGGCGGTCGTCGCCGCCCCAATTCCGGTCGACCGAACCGACGAGTCGACCGAACCACGCGACGGGATGGAGCCTGTTCGGCGGCTCTCCGACCAGCAGGTCGAGGGCGAACGCCAGCGCGAGGACCGCAAGCGTCGTCAGGGGCATCGGAGCCCCTCCGTCGAGCGGGGTCCACACCGATTCACTCCCACGGTCGACCCCCCTCGAGTAGCTCCGGAACCTCCTCGAGCGTGACGCCGCCTGGTGCACTATCGTCGAGCAACAGCGCGGTTCCGCCGACGGCCTCGACGCCGCCGTCGGTCGCCGGGTCGTCGCCGACGTGGACGAGTTCCGACGGCTCGACGCCGAGCCGATCCGCGGTCACCTCGAATATCTCGGGTGCGGGTTTTCGCCAGCCGCAGCCGACGCTGGTCACGACGGCGTCGAAGTCGTCTCGGCTCAGGTCGGCTCTGACCAGCGTTCGACCGACGAGCTCCGGAACGCTACAGTTCGAGCAGAGGCCGACCGGGCCCGGTCCGTGCGCTCGAGCGGCTTCGAGGGCTGCTCGAGCGCCGTCTCTGGTCTCGACGTCGGGATCGAAGGCGGCCACGACGGCCCGTCGGGCGGCGTTGGACGGACAGTCCTCCCCGCGGCTCGCGAGCGCTCGAGCGACGTGGGCCGGGAGGGGGACCTCCGCTCCGTCGGGTGCGTCGATGTGCATTTCGGTGTATGCATCGTCCCAGTCGGGCGGCACGTCGACGCCTCGCTCCTCGAGTTCCTCGGCGACCGCCGCCGCCGGATCGTCGGGTTTCGTCGCCGTCACGAGCGTGTCGAACAGATCGAACGTAACTCCCACGTGCGTGTAACTGGAACAAGCTGACTTTAGTTTCGCGGTCGGCCGCCGCTCTTCAGGACGAGTCGGAGAGAAACGACCCGCGAGCGGCGAGTCGGTCTCCCTCGAGTTACGAGAAAGTAACACCGAACTCGAGGGAGACCCAATCGCGTGAGAAAAGAGCTATCGAGAGCAAAATACTAGCGGTCGAAACCGGCCGCCAGAAACCGACATACGACGTTTGGAAAACCCTACAGACCGATTCCGACAGATCGCACGGACTGATTCCGACAGATTAGTCGCGCCGAGCGAACGCGAGGTTGCCCGAAATGTTCTTGATGTAGATGTCGACCACGTCACCTTCCTCCGCGCCGGGGACGAAAATCGTGTACTTGCCTTTCTCCGCCACACCGTCTCCCTTGCGACCCGTGCCGGTGATCTCGACGGTGTAGGTCTGGCCCTCTTCGACGGCGTCGCGCTGTTGTTGTTGCTGGGCGCTTGAGGAGCGTTTGGTGACGGGACGGAACGCACCGCAGGCGTCACAGCGGAGCATCGGCGTACGGTCCTCGCGGACGAGACGGGTGTCCGGCAGGCCACACTCCGAACAGAGGACGTACTCCTCGACGTAGGCGTCGACGACGGCGTCGAAGTCCGACTGGGAAAAGGTCCCGTTGTACCGTGCGCGGCCTCCCTCGAGTTTCCCGCTGGTACCCAGTTCTCGCTGGACGAACCGGTGGAAGTGCTCGGTCTCTCGAGAGAGCACATCTGCGACGTCACCGATGTTTGTAAAGCGGGTGAACGCACCGTCTTTCTGGGGCTGTGCATCGGGAATCTGTAACCGTTCTTCGTCGCCCCCGATATCGGGGACGTTCTCCATCGCTCGGTCGAGACTCGATTCGTAATCCATATCCGGGCAAAAGCCGCGGGAACGTAAATCCGTTCTGCTATGGTGTTCGTGGTTCGAGTGGGGCCGTTTGCCCCGCCGCTAGATACCCAACTGGACCCTCAGAAATAGCGCCAGCGACAGTACCGACGAAGACAACGACGAACCGCTTATTCCCAAACGGTGTTGATCTCGGCCTCTCGGACGGGTCCGTCAGATGTAATGACTGCGTCAGTCTCCTGTGCACGGTGACTCGCAACGATCATGGCATCATGAATACGCAATTCGTCGACTACCTGCACATATTCGACGAGTTCGGTCTCAGCAACTGGAGCAACCGATACTGGACCGTTTCCGACAAGCGCTTGGCGAGCGTCATCGGGCGTCCCGGTTAACTGCACACCCCTCACATCCTTGTCTCGAGAAACTGTATAGAGGACCTCAGCAAGAGCCGTACTTGGGGCCTGAACGACCGTTTCTCCAGCCTCCGCTCGTGCAAACACGCGATCGGCACCGTCCGGGAGTCCGTCGACCAAGTATACGAGCAATGCGACCGCATCGGCAGTGTACGTCGACACGCTCAGTTCTCCTCGGAATTACGATCGCGACGGTCACGCAAGCGCTCGGAGAGTTCCTGTCCGATTTCTTCGCGTTTCTTCGCCTCGGTATCGTCTGGGACTAACAAGCCCCGAGCGTCGGTTCGTGTCCGCTTTTTCACGACGATTCCTTCATCGGTATCCAACCAGATAACCTCGTCTCCAGGATCGATATCGTACTTCTCACGCAGGTCCTTCGGAACGGTCGCCTGCCCTTTTTCAGTAACGCGTGTGCTCTTGCTCATACGCGGTAATACGTCCTGTAATACCAAAGTTTGCGCCCGATTCGTCAAAAATGGTCGACTCGCCCACGCACGTTCTTCGCGAGAGTCCGAAACGCGAACCCGACCTCACGTCGCGATTTCGTCGAGTAGTACGACCCGAGCGACTCGGGCACAGTCGGCTCGAGGCCCGGATCTCGAAGCGCTTCGATACCGGTCGCGAGCAGTTCGGCCTCGAGTTCGTGGACCCGATCGTAGACGTCCCATAGCGTCGGACAGCCAGAGATGTCGGTCGAGTCTTCAGCGACGATTTCGCCGCCATCGATTTCCTCGGAGAGCCGCTGGAGCGTGACGCCGATTCTCGAGCGGCCGTCGACGAACACCTTCGGCGGTCCGAGGCCGCGGTATCGTCTGATATCTGCGGGGTGAAAGCTCAAAACGCCGTGGTCGGTCGCCGAAAGGATCTCGCCCCGAACGAGTCCGAACCCGAACCTGACGACGACGTCACACTGCGCCGCGGCAGCCTCGACGGCCGACTCCGGGAGCTCGTTCCAGTTGCCGTCTTCGATCGGACTCACGCGACGTATCGCCGACTCCTCGAGACAGTCTACGTCCTCGACCCGCTTTCGGTGCTCGAGCGGATGCGCTTGGCCGCCGAGCAGTTCGGCGAGCTTTCGCTCGGCGACGACCAGCGTCCAGGCCCGCTCTCGAGCGAGGAGGTTCGCGCCCAGTCGGAGCGTGTCGACGCCGAAGCCGCCGTTGACGGCCGAGGCGGCCGCATCAGGGTCGACGTCGTGGTCGTCGGAATCTGCGACGAGGACGAGCGGAATTTCGACGTCCGTTCGCTCGATCGCGCGATCGAGGGCTAACACCTGCCAGCGCTCGAGGTACGGATCGGCGAGGACGCAGACGCGCCGAGGGCCGGTTTCAGGGCCGCCTTCGGTGTCGTGGTCGTACTCACTGCGCTCGCGTTCGTCTCCGTGCGCTTGATCCGTCGTCGCTCGCGTTCGCGTTGCGGTCATTCGTTGGACGAGTCTGCCGAATGACTCTGCACTGGTTCCTCGAGGACGGCTCCGTCCCGGGCATCGGTCGGCACTTCGCCTGCGCCCTGCTCGTTCGCGAGCGTCTCGAGGCTCTCCTCGACGGTTCCGTCCGGGTGACTCGTCGCGTCGTAGAACTCCCGCGGCGGGCCGACCCACGCGCCCATCTCGAGGGCGCGTTCGATCGCCCAGCGGTAGATGCTCCCCCAGCCGGGGAAGTCCGGATCGTAAAACGTCCGCTGGTGCCAGTCGAGGACGAGGACGCCGTTTTCGTCGCGAGCCTCCTCGAGGATTCGCTCGACGTTGTCTTTGATCCCCGACATCGTCCGCGCGGATTCCATCGTCGTCTGATCCATGATCGTCCACGGGAAGACGACGAACTCGTCGTCGAACGGCCGACGCAGTTCGTAGCCGTACTGGTACTCGAGGCTGTGCGGGTCGGCCAGCGAGGTGTCGTAGTCGAGGCCGATCTCCCGGTGGTGTTCCCAGGTCTGGGGTTTCGAGAGGTTGAGGTAGTGCTGGCGGTTCCCGCGGACGGTTCGTCCCGTCGCGTCCTCGATGCGGTCTTTCTCGTAGCGAAGCCGGGCGGGATCCCTGGGCGACGTGTACGATCCCTGTAACCCGACCTCCCAGCCGCCGTTCTCGAGGCTCTCGAGCGTCGAGACCAGTTGCGGGTCGGTTACGTCGTACCGGCCGGAGTACCGACTCCAGCCCGAGAGCGTCGCCCACTCCCACTTGGGCCGTTCCGTGATGTGGCGCTCGTCGAGGACGTAAAACGCCGACCGAACGCCGAGCATCGACTCGAGGGCCATGATTCGTTCGAACTGCCAGTAGGGATTTTTCGCGGCGAGAAGCCCGGTTAGCTCCCGAGGGTCTCGTTGCTCGAGGCAGTCGAAGAGGTAATTCTGCGGGGTTTTGTAGACCCGATCGATGTCGTGAGTGAGACAAAGCGCGAACGTGTACGCGTCGTCTCCGCGTGAAGCCATACCGGAAGGTCACCCCAACGAGAACTAAATAGACACCGTCGATTTTCAGTCAGCGGACTCGAGTTTTGGCTGTCGACAGCCGACCTCTCGGGGGGACACCGATACCCCGACGGAGCGTCCATCGACCCCGAATTATATGCCACTCGGACTCGAGAATGAGTGCAACAGGCCGATGGCTTCCGACGAAATCGCACACCCGTGGTTTGCGACGTTGTACGACGCGCTTTCCCCGATGGAGCGGCTGCTGGCACCCCACCGGAACTACCTGGCTGATGGGCTCTCGGGGCGCGTCCTCGACGTGGGTACCGGTAACGGAGCCATGTTCACCCACGTCGCCGGAGACGGCGAGCGGGAAGTCGATCGATCCCTCGAGTACCACGCCATCGAACCCGATCCACACATGCGCAAGCGGGCCGATCAGGCCGCGACCGAGGCCGGACTCGAGGTGGTTCTTCGGGGCGAACGCGCGGAGTCGCTCCCCTATCCAGACGATAGCTTCGACGTGGTACTCTCCGGACTCGTCTTTTGTACGATTCAGGAACCCGACACCGCACTCGAGGAGGTCAGCCGAGTACTCAAACCCGGCGGCGAGTTCCGTTTTCTCGAGCACGTCCACGCCGACGGCTGGCAGGGTGCGGGACAAACCCTATTAAATCCGCTGTGGAAGCGGGCCGCTGGCGGCTGTCAGTTGAACCGGGAGACGGTCGAGCGGTTCGTCTGTCACGACGGATTTTCGGTCGAGGAGGTCGAACGGCTCGAGTTCGGCGTCTTTCCCGTGAACCCGGTCGTGCGGGGAACGTTGTTCCGATCACGAGAGAGTCGGCTACTCGGCTAACGGATTCCGGAACTCGTCGGTACCGACTCCCGCGAGCGCCTCGAGACAGAACCTGCGGAGAAGCGCCGCCACCCTGAAGTTGCAGGTGGAACCGTTTCACGTCTGTCCGGGATAGAATGTCACATGTCCGAACCCGATCGAGAGCCGACGGAAAAACCGACGCACGATGCGGAGGAAGCCGAGCAGGAGGGCAAGTGGATGGCTCGAAACTGGATCGGGATCGCCGTCGTCTCGATATTCATGTTGCTAGCGATCGTCATCGGAATGATGCAGGCGACCGGCGTGGTGGACGTCTTCGCTCCGTTCGCAGAGACCGAGACGCAACAGTGGGGCGTCTTCTTCGTGATCGCCCTCGCGGTGATCGCACTGGCCGCCTGGAGTTGGAAGGAAATCGTCGGGTAGTCCCTCTCGATACAATTTTTTGACGCCGTGATGAGGTCATCGCGAAACGCAAAATCAGCAACCCGTGGTACGCGATGGCGTTACACGCCAGTGACGGACAGAAACCCGTTTAGGTACCGGACGACCACAACGGACAATGAGTTACCGAATCGGACTCGTCGGCAAACCCTCTGTCGGCAAGTCCTCGTTTTTCAATGCCGCGACGATGAACGACGTCCCTGAAGGGGCGTATCCGTTTACGACGATCGACCCCAGCGTCGGCGAAGCCTACGCCCGCGTCGACTGTGCCGCACCCGAGTTCGACGAGGAGTGTACGCCGAACGTCGGCTACTGCGATCACGGTACCCGTTTCGTTCCGACGAAACTCGTCGATGTCGCCGGGCTGATCCCCGGCGCACACGAGGGGGCGGGCCTTGGCAATCAGTTCCTCACCGACCTCAACGAAACCGACGTGCTCGTCCACGTCGTCGACTTCTCGGGCGAAACCGACCTCGAGGGCGAACCCACCGAGGGCCACGATCCGCGCAAGGACATCGCCTTCCTCGAGGAGGAACTCGACCAGTGGTACTTAGACGTCCTCGGAAAGGGGATCGAACGCTACGCCTCGGGGTACACGACCGAAGACGACGCCATCGAGGAGGAGCTCGCCGAACAGATGAGCGCGTTCAAGACCAACGAAGACGAGATCAAGCGCCTGATTCGTCGGGTCGACGTCGGCTTCGAACCCGAGGAGTGGGACGACGAGGACGAACTCGAGTTGGCTCGCGAAATCCGCAAGGAGACCAAGCCGATGGTGATCGCGGCGAACAAGATGGATACGCCCGAAGCGCAGGACAACTACGAGGAGATCACGAGCGATCCCGAGTACGAGCACCTGACGATCGTTCCCTGTAGCGCCCACGCCGAAAAGGCGCTCAAGTCCGCCGACAAGTCCGGCGTCGTCGACTACCGACCCGGCGATGAGGACTTCGAAATCACGGATGACGTCTCCGGCTCGCAGGAGCAAGGCCTAGAGCAGATCCGGGACTTCCTCTCCGAGTACGGCGCAACGGGCGTCCAGGCCGCCCTCGAGACGGCGCTGTTCGACGTACTCGGCGTGATTCCGGTGTTTCCCGGCGGCGCGAACGGGCTGGGCAACGAACGCGGCGAGGTGTTGCCCGACTGCTACCTGATCGATCCGAACTCGACCGCGGAGGACTTCGCCTACAGCCTGCACTCGGACATCGGCGACGGCTTCCTCTACGGGACGGACTGCCGGACGAACCGACAGCTCGGCAAGGACTACGAGGTCGAGCCGCGAGACGTAATCGAGATAACGACGACGAACTGAAAGTTGGAGTGCTGAGTTCGTTACCGCTTCCAGACGAATTCTTCGACGGTACTGTCGAGCCGACTCGAGAGCCTCGAGAGCCAAGCGGCTGGCGACACGAGACGCAGTTCGTCCTCATCGACTTCGATCCGGTCGCCGGCGTAGGGATCGCGGGCGGCGCGCTCGTCCTCGTCGCGTCCCGCGTTCGCAACGTCGACCGCGGTCGACATCGAGCATCGGCCACAGGCTTCGCGATCGTCGGTCATTGACGATTCTGGGTCCGACTACGGGCTGATTCACCTTAAGCGCAGGCCAGCACAATCAGCGCGACACACAGAGAGCAACTCACCTGCACGCACAGACCAGTAACGTGACCAGCACCGCAGGTTAGCACCGTCACAAGGACAGACAGCAACCGACCGGCGGACCCCTACGCGGGAACCCGGTCGCCGACGCGCCGACGACCTTTTGGTGATACCGTGGTATCTCCCACCATGAACGGAGATCGGGGTCGACCGAGCGTTTTCACGGCTCACGACACGACCAGCGTGACAGCGGGACGTCTCCAGCCGAGCGCTCGAGCGACCGGGTCGGGGTCCACAAGCGGTGACACCACATGAGCGAGCGCCAAAACCAGGAACCAGAAGAATCCGATATCCGCGAGCGGGACACTGAAACAACGGGAAACGGTGGCAGAGCCGAAACGAAAGTCGGCGGCGGAGCCGGAACGAAAGCTGGCGACGAAATTGGAGTGAAAGCCGGCGACGAATTCGACGCGGACCTCGAGGAACTCCCGTCCGAGGTGCTCGAGTCCGTCCCCGTCTGGGAGGACGAGTACCTCGATCGGGTCAGCGACCGACTGATGCACACCTACGACCTCGAGAAGGACATTCGAGAGGTGGGCGAGTCGTTCGACCTCTTCGGCGAGCTTCGCGTCGAGAGCAGCAAACACCTGTTTCATCCCTCCGTACAGTACGCGAACCATCACATGCGCGAGTACCTCTACGGGGACCGGCGCTCGAGCGTGACGGTCGCCGACCTCGAGCGGCTGGTCGAGTTCGGTCACGACCTGGCCGACGATCGGGTCGATCCGAGCGACGAACACCGCGCGACGGAGTTTACGTTCGTCCTCGTGACGGCCGCTATTTCGGACGACGTTCGCTCGTTCGTCGAGGGATTCTCGGATCGAACGCTCCTGAAGTACGGCTATCACGGACATTACGAAATCCACCTCTGTGTCGTCGCACCCGACCAAGAGGACATCGTCTCGAGCGATCGAACCGAGATCCACAGCGCCTTCGGGCTGTGGGACCCCGTCGAGGAAGAACGCGGCTTGCTCGGCCGAGTCCGTTCGGCGCTCTTTTTATAGCCCAGAGACGCAACTCGCGCCGTCGTCGACGAAACGGTGCAAAACGGTCGAGCGAACACCGATTCGGTAGTCGACCGAGCCGTCGAAATTACCGGTTAGTCGAAATGCGCTCGAGCTAGTCGTCGTCTTCGCTCGTCGCACCGGTCGGTTCGTCAGTCGAGAGTAGATCGTCTCGGTTCTCCTGAAGGTTCGACCAGCCCAATCTAATGATCGCGATTGCGAGCCAGATCAAGATGAACGCGAGCAGCATCCGAAGCCCGCTCGAGACCTGCTCTAAGATCGTCGCATCGGCCATCCACTCCGAATTGAGCAAGCTCATATAGAGGTTCTCGTACAGCGCGAGCCAGAGGAGCCCGAGGATCGTGATAAAGACCATCACGACGACCGGAACACCCGTACTCACCAGCTGTTTCGTGTCCTTCCAGTTGGCGAGCCAAATGGTCGCCGTCAGGAGCGCCAACGCGGCGAGCAACTGGTTCGCGCCACCGAACAGCGGCCAGAGCTCTTCCCACTGACCGCTCGAGACGAGCAAGAACGCGGCGAGGGTCGCGATCGACGTGTTGACGTACTTGTTCTTGACGACTTCTTGAGCCGAGGAGTCGGGCGTCGCGACCAGCTCCTCGACCATGTACCGGCCGAGCCGAAGCCCGGTATCGAGACTGGTCAGCAGGAAGCTCACGAACACGAGCGCCATGAACACCTCTCCGTACTGAATCGGGATATTGAGTCCCGTGAGGATGAGTCCACCACCCTCCGCGAAGTTCGGAAGCGCGGCGTCGATGCCGCCGATATCGGCGACGTCGGTGACCGCGATCACCGAAACCGCCGCGAGCGCGGTCGCCGCGAGCAGTCCCTCCGCGAGCATGCCGCCGTAGCCGATCAGGCGGGCGTCGCTTTCCTTGTTGAGCTGTTTGGCCGTGGTTCCCGAGGACACCAGCGAGTGGAAGCCGCTGATCGTCCCGCAGGCGATCGTGATAAACAACAGCGGGAACAGCGGCATCGCTTCGCCGACGAGTTCGCCGCCGAAGAAGCCGGTGTAAGCGGGCAGTTCGATCGTTAGCGGCTCGTTCGACGTGCCGAGCGCGGTGCCGACGACGACAGCCAGCAAGGCACCACCCACTCCGAAGTACAGCAGGAACGAGGAGAGGTAGTCACGCGGCTGGAGCAACACCCAGACGGGAAGGATGCTCGCGACGAACGCGTAGCCGAGCGAGACGATTATCCATCCGGCGACGTTTCCGCTGTCGAACACCGACGCACCAGGAACCCACATTCCATCACCCGGGAGGAGAACGATCGTTCCGTCAGGCATCCCGGCGGTTTCGAACAACGCGATCGGGAATTCCATCCCGACGAAGACGCTGGCGAAGACCCCGGCGACGAAGATGATCGTCCCCGGAATGAACGGAAGATCGAGCTGGTAGAGCCAGATTCCCGCCACGAGCGCGAGCATGATGTACAGGATGCTCGCGGTCGCCGCCTGCGGATACGCGTTGAGAATAATCGCGACTAACAGCGCGAACACCGCGACGACGAGGATGATCACCAGGAACGCGAACCAGAGGAACATGTTCTTCCCCCGCTCACCCACGTACTGACCGATGACGAACCCGATCGATTTCCCCTCGTGGCGAATGCTCGAGGACAGGGACATGAAGTCGTGGACGGCTCCCATCAGCGGGTTACCAATCGCGACCCAGAGCATCGCCGGGACCCAACCCCAGACGAGCGCCGCCGTGATCGGGCCGGCGATCGGCGCGCCCCCTGCGATGCTCGAGAAGTGGTGTCCCAGCAAGACCGGCTTTTTCGCTGGGACGTATTCTTGTCCGTCTTGATACTTGTGGGCGGGCGTCTCGCGCGAGTCGTCGAGTTCGACGAACCGCTCGAGGTATCGCCCGTACCCGATATAGCCTATCGTAAAGAGAGTGACGATAGTGGCGACAATCCAAATTACCCCTGTCATAAGTGTCTACCAACGCGATTCATTCATATGCATATAAATCATGTGGGATGATAACAGCGAATGGCGGCGTTGAGGCACTATACAGCGAAAAGCGCGCAAGAACGAAACGAAACGTGACTAACGCTTTGAAATTTTGGCATCGATATCGAGCACGTCAGCTACTCGAGCGAGCCGATCACCTTTGATCTCCTCGATCTGGGTCTCAATCTCGGCGAGAATCGGCGGTGACAGCTCCTCGGCGGCCGTCCCAAGCCGTTCGTTCTCCGTCTCGACCCGATCACGAAGGTAGCGGGCCCCTCGGCCGTCCTCTTCGGGGTCCGGCTCGGGGGTAAGCCTGTTCGCGACCAGTCCGTGGACCTCGAGGCCCTGCTCGGCGAGGTCGTCGATCGCCCGACTCGTCTCCCGAATCGAGAGCGAGTCGGGGTTGAACACCAGGAAAAACGACGCCTCGTTTCGGAGCGTTTCGCCCGCGGTTTCGAAGAATTCCTTTCGGTCCTGCAGATGGGCGAGAACGGGGTCCCCGTCCATCACCCGACGGGGCTCCTGATTCCCGATCGCCGCCTTCTCGAAGAGGTCGATGCTCTTCCGGCGTTTGGCCAGCAGACGGTCTATCCAGCCCTCAAGGTAGTCCGGGAGCGAGAGCAATCGGAGCGTGCCGCCGGTCGGGGAGGTGTCGAAGACGACCCGGTCGTACTCGTCGCTGCTCTCCATAACGTCGACGAACCGATCGAACAGCGCCGCCTCGTACGCGCCGGGGGTTCCGTGGGCCATCTCGATCTGTCTGTCGATGTCGTTGACCATCGCCGCCGATACCTGCTGGGAGAGATTTCGCTTGACCTGCGTGAGGTGGTTCGAAACCTCCTGCTCGGGATCGATCTCGAGGGCGTGGAGATTCTCGACGCCGTCGACGGGTCGCGGGTCGTCCCCGAACCGCTGGTCGAAGAGGTCGCCGATCGAGTGGGCCGGGTCGGTCGACACGACGAGCGTCTCGAGACCAGCGTCGGCGCATTTGTACGCGTACGCCGCGGAAACAGTCGTTTTCCCGACGCCGCCTTTTCCGCCGAAGAAGACGTACCGGTCCATCAGAAGTGGTACTGTCGCCCTTTGCGCTCGACGAGCGATGCCCGATCCCACAGCCGGCGCTCCCAGGCCTCGAACTCGTCTTCGAGGTACGGCAGGAGTTCGGCCGTGTAGTACGACACCGGCGACGGAACGCCAAAGGCGTCCGGGAAACACGACAGCATGAACTCGTCCTCGAGATCCTCGGCTTCGGCCTCGATCTTCTCGTAGGCCGGGTGAGAGAGCATGCCGTGATAAAGTCCGCGGAGCCACTCCTCTACGGTCTCGCGGAAGGTAGCGATGCGGTCTGCAAGCGTCATTAGCGAACATGCTCGAGTACGGAGCCAAAAAGCTGTCGTGTCCTCGAGTGAGCGAGAGGTTGTGGCGGCTGTCACCCATCCGCTTTGAGTCGTGTAATGTGCGCCGGGCATCTCTGTCCTGAGAGCACGCACGCCGGCGAGTGAGCGGTCGTATCATTGAGACACGTTATGCATCGAATACACCGGGCATCACCTTCGACTCAGCTTTCCGAAGGTGTTCTGCCGCGGTCGACGTTGCACAGTTTAGTTCGCGAGCGATCTCTTCGCTCGTCACACCGCGTGGCGTATCGTAGTATCCGAGGTCGATGGCGACTCGAACTGCCTCTCGTTGTCGGTCGGATAATCGATCAACGACGCCGTCAGCCGCGACCGTTTTCCCGCCGACCGAGTCGATTTCGACGCGAACGCCGTCGGGAATACCGTCGACCGCGGCCTGTATATCGGCGCTTCTTCCCACCACAGTGAACGTATAGCTTCTCCCGACGTTCCACTCGGCTGGCGGTATCGTCATCAAACTTCCTCGCTTGAAGTTTTCCCACAACGCTCGAGCGTCGGTCGTCCCGTCCCCCGCCACGAAACAGTAACTCTCGCGGTCGGTAACCGGAAGTAGCTCGTACTCGTCGATGGCGGAATCCTTTCGGAGCAGTTCCTCAAAACGCTGAACGTCGCCACGAACTCGCAACAAAAACGACGCCGTGGGCGCGACGATATTCCAGTTGACAACCTGTATCCGGTCGAACGAATCGCCGTCGTTCGTCGCCCGCTCGTAGGTCAGCGGCAACTCGAGATTCCGTGTATGAATAGTGATTCGAACGCGTTTCATGCGCGTGATTCGGAGACGTGTGAATAAAATAATTGGTTCGAGCGGCGACGATTCGGACCGCCCCGACTCGCGCTACCGGATAAACCCGGCAGAAATGTGCGGCTATACGAATTCCAATCAGGAGCGCGTCTCACCGGTCGTGAAGCAAAATATTGGCAAAATCGACCGGACCATCCGAGGAGTACTGGGAATCTGGTTCATCGCAACGGCGACTGCTGCGTTTATAGACGATCAACCGACAAAAGCCGCGACGCTTGGCACCGCTGGTGTCGGATTGCTGGTGAACTGGTACACCCAGTTCTGTGGCGGCAACGCGCTCTTCGGAATCGACACCGCCTCGGGTGAATCGCACACGGATGAACGAACGCCAGCATGAGTACCGGAATGGACGGCCCGCTATGAAGGTGGATTTTATGCTCGTCTACGGCTGTCTCTTTACGTCGATTCTGATCATCCCCGCGTTCCTCCAGTATCTCTTCTTGTTTCGCGGAATCGAATACACTGAAACGGTGTTTCTGGTCGTCGGGATGCTCGCGATGCTCCCAGGGCTCATGATGGGAGCAACGGCGCTGTGGATCACAGCACGCGGGTGACGAACTCTCGTGTGAGACAGCTACTCGATGGTTGATTTCGTAACGCAAAATCGAAGGCACCACGTGAAACGTCGGTTTCCACTATCAGGGCCAGAGTCCGCGGGCTTCATGAGCCTCCGAAATACGCGACAGCGCGACGATGTAGGCCCCGTCCCGCCAGCTCACGTCTCGAGCTTCGACCTCCGATCGAACCCCGTTCCAGGCGGTCACCATCTCGGACTCGAGTTCGGCGTTGACCTCCTCGAGGGTCCACGCGCGACGGTTGATATCCTGAAGCCACTCGAAGTAACTCACCGTCACGCCGCCGGCGTTCGCGAGGATATCGGGGACGACGGGGATCCCGCGTTCGGAGAGGATGGCGTCGGCGGCGAACGTCGTCGGGCCGTTCGCGCCCTCGACGACAAGATCCGCCTGAATATCGTCGGCGTTGGCCTCCGTGATGACGTTGCCGACGGCCGCGGGGATGAGCACGTCGACGTCTAACTCGAGCAGCTCCTCGTTGGGCATCACGTCGTCGGCGTTCCCGGTGACCGCCTCCGGCTCCTCGTCGTGGGCCGGAATCGAGGCGACGTCGATCCCGCCGGGATCGTAGACTGCCCCGTTGACGTCGCTGATCGCGACGATGGTTGCGCCCCACTCCTCGAGTTGGCGGGCTGCGTTCGCACCGACGCTGCCGAATCCCTGGACGGCGACCGTGGTGTCCTCGAGCGGGGAGTCGTAGTACTCGCAGGTTTCTCTCGTCACGATGGCGACGCTGCGACCGGGTGCCTCTTCGCGACCGTGGCTTCCGCCGACCGCAGGCGGTTTGCCGGTGACGACGCCGGGAATGGTCTCGCCCTGTTGCATGCTGTAGGCGTCCATAATCCAGGCCATCGCCTGCGAGTCCGTCCCCATGTCGGGGGCCGGAATGTCCCGCGTCGGGCCGATTACGTCCCGGATCTCCTGCGTGAATCGGCGAGTCAGTCGCTCGCGTTCGTCCTCGCTCAACGATTTGGGATCGACGACAACGCCACCCTTCGCGCCGCCGAAAGGGAGATCCATCACGGCACACTTCCAGGTCATCCACATCGAGAGCCCGACGCACTCGTCTCGAGTGACCTCGGGGTGGAATCGCAGACCGCCCTTGTACGGCCCGCGAACGCTGTCGTGTTGGGCCCGAAAGCCGGTGAAGACGTCGACGCTTCCGTCGTCCCGTTCGACCGGGACGGTGACCTCGGTTACTTTTGCGGGGTGGTTCAACCGCTCGAGAATGTTGTCGCCGATATCGATCTGCGAGCCGGCGCGGCTGAGCTGTCGCCTGGCCGTCTCGAGCGCCGTTTCCGGCTCGGTCGCGGCCGCTTGCGCTCGAGGCGGCTCGGATGATAGGTCCGGAGACATGAGTTACTCGATCGGAATCTCTCGATTCCGCATCTCGGCACCACACTCCGGACAATCGATCGGGGACGTCGCTCGGGCGACCGCACCGCAGGAAAAACACTCGTAGGTCGATTCCTCGTCGGGATCTGTAGTTACGTCTTTCATAGGTATCACTGACGAACCGGAGACGTGGCGTTCGTCCGTACGGAATTATAATAGGGATATTAGGATAACAGTATCCGTTATATTACTAGCACAGCTTCCCGGAAGGGGTTCACTATTCAACCCCAGGTGTTCCCGTTTCCGGGAGGCCGATTTCGTCGAACAGCAGCGAGAACAGTTTTCGCTGGACGGTTCGGTTGTGTCCGTAAAACGCAGCCGGGGAGATATCGAGCGAGTCGGCGATCTCCTCGCCCGTTTGCTCGCGCGGCGATTCGAAAAACCCGCCGTGGTAGGCCATCCGGACGACCTCGAGCTGTCGCTCGGTCAACTCCTCGAGCAGCTCCGTTCGCAGGTCGCCCGCGGACGTCCGTTCGACGGGTTGCTTCGAGCGAAGTTCGACCGAGTCGAAGCTGTTCGTCACCATTCGGGTCGGCGCTCTCGCGTCGACGTTGTTCGGGACGTCGACGACGATCCGCGAACCGGTCGGCGTCGCCCGTACGCTTCGAAGGACGACGCCGTGGTCCGCGAGTCGCAGGGCGAGAAACGGCATCGAAAGCTTGAGGAGGATCGATCCGCCTCCCTGCGCTTCAGGGCCGGACGATTCGCCCGCGCCGACACCGTCGCTGACAACCTGCACGTCGTCGACCGAGACGAGATCCTCGGCGGCGGCTGCGACATCCTCGACCGGAGCGCCGTCGATCGAAGCGAAGACGGAGACGGCGGAGCCGTCCTCGTGTTGACGGACTCCGCCGTCGAACGCAACCTCGCAGTTTGCGCGGCTCGCGAGCTGCTGAAACACGAACGTCTCGTCGTCGACCTCGAGATCGAGGCGCGTACTCGAGACGGTCAGGAGGGCATTTTTGCGTTCGACGGCGGCGATCGCCGACGCGATCGTTTCGCCGAGTTCCTCGAAGACGGCCTGGGAGACATCGTCGAACGCGGCCGAACGGTCCGCGTAGACCGCGAGCACGCCGTAGGAGAACTCGTCGTAGGAAAGCGGGACGCTGATCGCGGACTGGAACTCTTGGGAGAGGGCCTGTTTGCGCCAGGGTTCGTCGCGGAGGCCCTCCGCTACGTTTGTGACGACCGAGACGGCTCCCGACTGTGCGGTGTCGCTGGCCGGTTCTCCCGTTTGCCCGTCGACGGAGCCGGTGACGGTGTCGAGGTAGCCGCGATTCTCGCCGTCGTGTGTGCGCGCTTCAAGGTGCGTTCCGTCGGGATCCAGCTCGCCGATCCAGGCGAAGGAGAACCGATCCGCGCTCGTCAGTCGGTCGCAGACGGCGGTTTCGATTTCGTCGCGAGTTTCGGCCCGCACCATGGCTTGATCGATCTCTCGAATGAGTTCGTTGATCCGGTTGAGTCGCGCCAACCGCTGGTTTCGATCTTTTAGCTCGCGCTCCTGTTCGTGGAGCGCGGATTCGCGCTCGACCCGGTCGAGCGCCGCTTCGGCTGTCGTCGCGAGCAGGTCGATGACCTCCCGAGCGACGTCGTCGAACCCTCCCGAGGCCGTCGACCCGGTGACGAAGACGCCGTTGTTTCCGAGCGGGATGTACGCTCCGCCACGAAGGTCCGTGTCCGTCTTCGAGAGCCGTTTGGACTCGCGAACGTCCTCGAAAAACCGCCGCTCGCCTTCGACGAAGGCGTGACCCACGATGGAGTCGGTCGTCGTCCGATACGCGGAGAGCGAGCCGTGCGCGCGCTCCATCTCCCGCGTCGCGGCCGCCGGTCGGATCGCACTCTCGTCGGTATCGAACAGGTACACGGCGTTGGCTTCGAGGTCGAGCACGTCGCCGGCGTCCTCGACGACGATGTTGGCGATTTCGTCCCGGCTTTCGGCGAGCAGCAGTCGCCTCGACGTCCTGTGAAGCGCCGTCAGGGCCTCTTCGCGGCGCTTTCGAGTCGTAATGTCGCGACAGCTATAGAGGAGCCGTCCGTCCTGGATCGAGACCTCGCGGACGTTGACCAACAGCGTGTGTTCCTCGCCCGCCTTGTCCGTCGCCGTACACTCGAGGTTCGTCAACACGCCGTCGACCGCGAGTTTCTCGCGGTCGAACAGATCGGGGCCGAGCAGCTCCTCGATCGACCCCATCTCGTGAATCTCGTCGTCGGTGTAACCGAAGATGAAGTGGACGTTCGGACAGACGTACGTGAACTCACCGGACTCGTCCGTGATGAGGACCGTGTCGGTCATGTGGTTGAGCGTCACTCGATGGAGTTCCTCGGACTCGCGCAGTTCCTCCTCGAGTTCGATGCGGTCGGTCACGTCGGTTCCCTCGGCAACTATCGAAACGACGGCTCCCGAGTCATCGCGAACGGGGCGAAGTGTCACCTCGAGGACCCGTTTCGTCCCGTTCGCTGGATTGGCGGCTCCGCCCTCGCTGCGCTGACTGAGCAGTTCGCGGTCGACGACTTCGCCCGACGCGGCTCGCTCGAGCGCCGTTTCGATCACCTCGCTGTCTCGTACTCGCCACCACGGAGTCGCCTGGAACGGCCGGCCGCGAACGTCGTTGTGAGTCGCGTCGATCGCCTCGAGAGCGGCCGTATTCGCTCGAACGACGGTCCCGTTGAGGGCGAGTTCCCAGACGTACGTTTCCGGGTCAGCAAAGATAGTCCTGAATCGACGTCGGGACGCTCGAGCGCGCCGACGCGTGCGCTCGCGATCGATCACTCGCTCGAGCGCCGCAGCGAGTTCGCCGGGCGGTCGTTCCCGCGGAACGTACTCGGCAACGCCGGCGCTGATCGCCGCACTGGCGACCGTCTCCGATCCGTCGGTCGGCGAAAGGATAACCGGCACCATCGACTGGGCGGGTTGCAACCGCTCGAGTAATTCCACTCCGGTTCCGTCGGGGAGTTCGCCCGCGGCGAGTATGCAGTCGATACCGGGGCCGGGAGCGGGGGCTGTTTCGGGGGCGGACGCGAGTTCGGTATCGGATGTCGATTCGGGAGTGGATGCAGGTTCGGTATCGAAGACTGATTCGGCAGCGAGTGCAGGTTCGGAAGCGGACCCGAGTTCGATTGTCGCCGCCTCGGGGTGCTCTAGCGCTTCTGCGACCGTTTCCGCGCGAGAGACCGAGACGGATTCGACGGGCACGTCACCGACTGCACTCTCGAGAACGGACTCGAGCGAACGCGCCCCGTTACCCGGACCGTCGGCCGCCTCGACGACGAGCACGTGGATATCGTCGATGAGGTCTGGAAACTCCATTCGTCGTTGCTACACGCTCGAAAGGATAGAAAGCACCGGTCCCGCCGGGGCGACCGCTTCCGATTGCCGTTCGGGTCGGTCCGACGTGGGTCAGGTCGCTTTCGATAACTGCTCGGACATCGGCACCCAGCCGTCGTCAGGATCGACGCGGTCGGCGAGCACCGCGTTGAGAACCGCACCCAGAAGCAAGCAGAGGCCGCCGAAGTAGACCCACGTCAGGACCAGCAAGATCGCGCCCGCGATATCGAACAGGGCGACGCTCTCGGAGGTCAACACGTAGATGCGAAAGCCGACGGCGAGGAGCGACCACGTCACGGCGGCGAACGCCGTTCCGGGAAGCACCTCGCGAACCGAGACGTCGGGTTCGGGAAACACGTAATACATCGGAACGAACAGGACGAACAACAGCCCCGCCAGGGCGATCGTGCTCGCCGCCATCGCGACCGGTCCCTCGAAGAGGAGCGACACGCTCACGCCGAGGAACCCGACGAGCGCGACGCCAATCGCGACGGTGACGGTGAGCAAGACCGCGTAGAGAACCGTCACGAACGACGCAGAGAGCGCGGCTTCGATCGACGACTGGGACTGCCTCGAGCCGTATACTGCCGTAAACGCGCTATTGACGGCCTGGAATAGGCGGGCCCCACTCCAGAGCAAGATGCCGAGCGCGAGCAGGCCCGCTCGAGTTCGATTCGCGCCGTCGCCGGCGGCCTCCTCGAGTTGGTCTCGGCCGATCGTTCCGTCGAGGCCTGTCGCGGTCTCGAGCGCCTCGAGGACGACCTCGAGGGACTCGAGTATGGTGACGGCGACGAGCAACAGGATGACGAGCGGAACGAGCGTATTGAACGCGTGATACGCCAGCCCGGCGGATTTGACGCTGATCTGGCGCTCGCGTGCGACGGCCGTAACATCCGTGGCGAGTGTCCGGATGCTCGAGGGAATCATATCCATCGTTCATCGACGGCACCGAAATATTCTCGTCTCGAAGAAGCAGTTGTTCGAGTCCGTTCTATACCCTCGCCCGTCGCACCTATTCGTCGACGACGACCGATTGAACGTGACCGACGACGCCGCTTTTGAGTTTGACGTGTGGTCCCTCCGGATCGTCGCCGTAGATCGTTCCGACTTCGCCGTGAATCGGTTCCTGGTCTGTAGATTCGACGTCGGTATCCTCCTGAATGAGTTCGACGGTCATTCCCTGTCGGAGTTCCTCGGCGGTTGGTCGTTCGGTGGACATTGGACTAGCTAGAGTTCCGAGCAAGTCGTCTGAAAACGTGCTGCCTGCATATTCGGCGTCGCTTTTTCCCGGTCTCCACTCGAATCCCTACTCGTCCTCGAACTCAATGGCCGCGGAGTTGATGCAGAACCGTTTGCCCGTCGGTTCGGGGCCGTCTTCGAAGACGTGACCGAGGTGGCCGTCGCAGTTCGCACAGAGGACCTCCGTCCGTCGCATTCCGTGGCTGGTGTCCGTGCGAGTTTTTACACGCGCGTCGTCGACGTCGTAGAAGCTGGGCCAGCCGCAGCCGGATTCGAACTTGGTGTCCGATTCGAACAGCGTCGCCCCGCAGCCGGCACAGGCGTAGCTCCCGTCGGCTTTGTGATCGACGTATTCGCCGCTGAAGGCCGGCTCCGTTCCAGCTTCTCGAAGGATCTCGTACTGCTCGTCGGTGAGTTCCTCGCGCCATTCCTCGTCGCTTTTTTCGGTCGGGTCGGGTCGGCTCTCTCTCGACGGATCGTCGCTCGAGCTCGCGTTCGTTTCTGGTCCCATACACCCCCGTAGGGGCGAGAGATTCAAGAGTCTGTCCGGCCCGGTTCGGTTGCATCACGCGCAACCGACTCGAGGAACCGACTCGAGTAACTGACCGACGACGAGCAAGCACCTATCGTCCGGTAATGACGTTCGTGCTCTTACAATCCGGGCACTGGGTCATTCGTCCGAGTTTCGGGACCTCGAGTCGTCGCCACTCCGTCGAGCCACCTTCCGCTTCGAAGCCGCAGTTTAGACACCGCGAGTGCGTGACCGCCCCTGATTCGTAGGCCATACGCGATAGTATGGTACGGACTTGCATAGATATTTTTCTCCCGCGTGCTGAGAGTCAGACTGGATTATCGGTTTCGCGGACCGATGTCGTCGCTTCGATTCCGTCGGACCGCTCGTCGACCGACCGGTGATCGAGGCTGATCGCCTCGAGTTCGATTTCGGCTCTGGTCGTCTCGCTGTCGAGTCGCGCGCGCGGAATCGTGGTGAGTTCGAGTTGATCGCCGACGTCGACCGATCCGGTGAGATCGTGCTCGAGCGATACGGGAAGCGTTCGGTCGCCGTCCGTCAATTGGACGAGTTGCGCGTCGACGTACTCGCAGTAATCGGGAACGAGCCTGAGCGACGTTCCGGTCTGACAGGCCTGACAGCGAACTGTATCGCGGAGTCGTCGATCGTGTTGGGGGACCGTCGTCTCCTCGCCGCACCGGTCGCACTCGAACACCGCCGTCACGACGCGTGGCTGTAGCGGTTCGATCGACCGAACCGTCCCGTCGACGGTGATAAGCCGATTCAGGTGACTCGAGCGAATCGAGGTGAGCGGATAGCGGACGCTGTCGGGAACGTTTTGCAGGCGGAAGTAGAGTCGTTCGTCCGGCCGAAGGTCGGTCTCGAGGTCGTCGAACCGCTGATCGACGAACGTCGCGAGCGCCGCTCGACCGGCCTCGAGGGTCCGGTCGGGATCGCTCAGCAACGGCGCGGTGAAGCGGTAGTCCGTTCCACACTGATCGAACGAAATCGACAGGTTCCGACGGTCGGGGAACGCAACGAGCAGGTCCCTGATGTCGTCTTCGATGGACTGAAACACGTGCGTGTGCCACTTCTCGATCAGTTCCTGCTCGGAGATCATCACCCGATCTTCCTCCTCAGCGGCCTTCGTTAGTTATGGATTACTCCGTTGAGAGTGACGAGACGATACTGACCGATCGGGTCGACCGAACCGCGGATCGAATCGCGGTACTGGAACGCACACATTGACGAAGCCCGGCCGCGAAGTACCGGCAATGACAGTTTCGCGAACCGTCGAACTCGAGGGGCACATCATCGACTCGGGGACGATGGGCCGGTGTTTCGGCGTCGTCATGGATCTCGGCGGCGAGTTCGAGGTCGAGGAGTTCGACGTCGGACGGCACAAACACGCCCAAACCTACTGTCGCATGCGAGTCATCGCGGAGTCGGAAGAAGACCTTCGGGCGATTCTCCACGAACTGAACCAGAACGGTGCCACGGTGGCCGATCCGCGGGACGCGACGCTCGAGGCCGCGCCGGACGAGCAGGTCGTCCCGGTGGATTTCTACTCGACGACGAACCACCCGACGTTCGTCCGCGTCGACGGCTCGTGGGTCGAGGTCGCGGACCCCGAAATGGACTGTGCCCTCGTCGTCGAGCGAACGAAGGACGGTCCCGCCGTCCACACGAAAGTCCTCAACGCCGTCGACGAAGGGGATCTCGTGGTCACCGGCGAGACCGGAATCAGGGTCGAGCCGCCCGAGCGACCCCGGAACGGAGGGAGTTCGTTCGGCTTCATGCAGGGTGGCGTCTCGAGCGAACGACCCTCCGCCTCGCTGATCGAAGAGATCGCAGACGAGATGCGCGAGGTTCGGGAGAACGACGGCACCGTCCTCGTCGTCTGCGGGCCGGCGATCGTCCACTCGGGCGGCCGGGACGCCCTCGCGGATCTCGTTCGCGAGGGGTACGTCGACGCGCTGAGCGCGGGCAACGGGTTCGCCGTCCACGACCTCGAGCGGGACCTCTACGGAACTTCTCTTGGCGTCGACACGGAGTCGCTCGAGCACCCCCGAAAGGGCCACAAACACCACATCTACACGATCAGCGAGATCGGACGCGTCGGCGGGATCGAAGCGGCCGTCGAGGAGGGAATCGTCCAAGAAGGAGTGATGTACCAGTGCATCGAAAACGACGTCCCCTACGTGCTGGCCGGATCCATCCGGGACGACGGGCCGCTCCCGGACACGATCACCGACGCCATCGAGGCACAGGACGCGATCCGAAAACAGGCTCACGAGGCCGATCTCGTGTTGATGCTCTCGACGTTGCTCCACTCCGTCGCCGTGGGGAACTGCCTCCCCTCGACCACGAAAACCGTCTGCGTCGACATCAACCCCGCGACGGTTACCCAGTTACTCGATCGGGGAAGCGCTCAGGCGATCGGCATGGTCACGGACATCGGGACGTTCATCCCGATGCTGGCCGAGGAGTTGCTCGAGGAGTGACTCGGGCCCGCCCCGCCCGTCGGATCGGTTAGCAGCTGGACGACTTCCGTTCCGCCCTTTATCGATTGTTCTCGAAGCGAACGGTCGGGAAACCCAACTAGTGAGGGGTTTCTATTTTATATCCACCTGTTGTACGGACCATCCTCGAACGGGAGCGCGTCGGGAGACAGAGAATGCAACAGGAACACATCGAGGCCGGCAAGGCGATCCAGAAGCGAACTGGAAAAACGTTCTATCTCGCGACGCGGTTTCTTCCGGAGCGGGTTCGCCACGCCACGCACGTGCTCTACGCGTTTTTCCGAATCGCTGACGAAGTGGTCGACGGCGCGAACGGCACGCCGCCGGCGGAACAGGCCGCTCGCCTCGAGTCGCTCCGAGCACAAGCTCTCGGCGAGGAACCGCCCGAGGACGACGTGCTCATCGCCTTTCGACAGCTCTGCGAGCGTTACGACATCGGAGAGCGCGAGATCAACGTTTTCATCGACGCGATGAAAACCGATATCGAGACGAATCGGTACGAAAGCTATGACGATCTCGAGGCGTACATGCGCGGGTCGGCCGCCTCCGTCGGCGTGATGATGACGGCGATCATGGAGTCCGACGAGGCCGAAACCGCTCGTCCCCACGCGGTGAAACTCGGGGAGGCCTTCCAGATGACGAACTTTTTGCGGGACGTTCGCGAGGACGTCCTCGAGCGCGATCGAATCTACCTCCCGCTCGAGAGCCTCGACGAACACGGCGTCGACGAACGGGAGGTCGAGAGCCTCGAGTTCTCCGAGTCGTTCGTCTCGCTAATGCAGTCGGAACTGAAGCGAACCGAGAGGCTGTACCGCGAGGGCGTGGCGGGGATTCGGTACCTCCCGAAGGACTGCCAGCTCCCGGTGTTGCTCGCCGCGGTGCTCTACGCGGAACATCACGCCGTTATCCGGGCGCAAAACTACGACGTGTTGAACG
This sequence comes from Halostagnicola alkaliphila, assembly GCF_055379965.1. NCBI lineage: Archaea > Methanobacteriati > Methanobacteriota > Halobacteria > Halobacteriales > Natrialbaceae > Halostagnicola > Halostagnicola alkaliphila. The sequence goes on from NZ_AP043826.1 coordinate 3,090,559, forward strand.
AGGAACCGTCGCTCTCGACGACGCGAAAGCTGTGGTGTCTCGCGAAGACGGGATGGCACTGGCACTGGAACCGCGATCCGGAGGCGGTCTTCAAGCGCGTGTCCGCCGTGCCGCCGAGCGAAACCGGCCATCGCGACCCCGGACACGGAGGCCACGTTCCGACGCAGTAAGCGGACCCCACACAGAGTCGACCGATCGACTCGATTGCTGGACGGATCGCGATCCGAACGTCTCTTGCAACTATAACGTCTCCCGCCACCGTTCGGGAACCGCCGACGTAACCATCTCGAGGTCGTAGCGCTCCGTCCGAAAGAGCGCGACACAGAACAGGAGCGCGACCCCGGCCGCGATCCAATTTCCGTAAAGAACGTTGATCGTCCCCCACAGCAACACGAAGCTCACCAGATCGTCGAGGATGAACTCACAGTCGTCCGCTCGAGCCCGGAGTGCTGATCGGTCGAACGCTAAATCGACGAGGACGACCGCGACGGTCCCCGAAAGGATCCAGCCGAGGTAGTTCGAGATCGGAACCCCGTAGTAGACGCCCGGCGGATCGAACGACCAGAAGCCGATCGCGACCGCGGCGGGATCGAGCACGAGGTCGACGGCGACGACCGCCGCGATGGCGACGAGCAGCCGAACGAGCGCGCCGTCGGCGGCTTCCTCGAGGACGAGTAACGTCAACAGGTAAGCGTTGAGTACGAGCGGGACGAAGAACAACGGGAGGGCGATCGGGACCTCCCCGAAGAGCATCGGACCCAATTGGATCGCGTATTCGAAAGCGCCGTACGGCCAGCCGGTTCGGACGCCGACGAGTTCGATCGCGTAGGTGTAGCCCGTCAGTAGCCCGAGCAAGCCGAGCGCTCGCCAGCCGATTCTGGGGAGTAGTCCGACCACGAGCGGCGAGCGCATGACCGCCGTTCCGAACAGGATAAACAGCGGGTTGTACGCCAGCGGCTCCGGCAGGACCCCCTCCGCGCTGGCGAGCAACGTCAGGGCACCGACGACCGGAAACACCACCGCGATCGTAAACCGGTTGTTCCGGACGATCTCCTCGAGTCGTCGCTGGGTCGCCGCCCGCATTGCTGACGTCCCGGCTTCCTCAGCCATAGAACACCCCCCAGAGGCCGCCCATCGTCAGAACGGTGCCGACGACGGTGTTGATCGCGGGGAACCACCAGTACGCCCGGTCGGCGGCCACGCTCGCGGTTGCGACGACGACGACGAGCATCGGGTAGACGGCCATGAGGAGTCCCAGTCGATACTCGAGGGCCCCGAAGGCGACGGCGGCGAGGAGCCAGCAAACGCCGCAGTAGGCGTAGGTCCACCGTTCGCCCAGAACCGTCGCCGTCGTTCGAATTCCCGTCGTTCTGTCCGGTTCGATGTCGGGGATCGCCGAAAAGGTGTGCATACCCATCGCCCAGAGCCAGCCCCCCAAAATTGCGAGAAGCGGTGGTTGCACCCCGGCGACGGCAGCGTACGCCGCTCCGGCGGGAGCGATGTAGAGGCCGTTCGAGACCGAATCGAGCAATGGCGTCGTTTTGAATCGGATCGGTGGGGCGCTGTAGGCGGCTCCCAACGCGAGGAACGCCACAATCCATGGCCACGCGACGGAGGGAAGCGCCGGAAAGAACACCAGCGGAAGGAGTGCACACCCGGTGACGGCGACGGGAACGATCCGCTGGCCCTCGTACCGAGTTTCCTTCTCGTCTTTTTTCGGGTTCGCTGCGTCGATATCCCGATCGTAGATGTCGTTGATCCCGTATAAGAACACGTTCGCCGGGAACAGGAAGTAGCCGAACAGGACGACGACCGGCAGCGAAACGAGGTCGCCGGCCGACGCCGCCGCGTAGGCGACTCCCACGAGAACCGGCCCCGCGAGGTACAGCCAGAAGCGCGGTCTCGAGAGCGCGATGAGGTATCGAAGCTGGGACTCGAGATCGTCAACCCCGTTGGAGCTCTCGAAACGCGCTTGTTCGGCGTGTTCGCGTGTTTCGTCGTCGCTCATTGATCGGGGTATCGGCCGTGGTCCTCGAGTACCGCCTCGGCGGTGAGTTCGCCGCTGATGAGACACATCGGGACGCCGATGCCGGGCGTCGTGTACGAGCCGGTGAAGTAGAGGCCGTCGACCGCCTTCGACCTGTGGGGCGGCCGAAACAGCGCCGTCTGGCGGAGCGTGTGGGCCATCCCGAGGGCCGTTCCCCGGTAGCTGTTGTACCTGTCCGAAAAGTCCTCGACGCTGAATCGTTCCTCGAGGACGATCCGGTCGCGGAGGTCCTCGCCCGTGTTCGTCGCGATATCCTCGAGAATCCGATCTCGGTACCGGTCGCGTCGTTCGGGCGTGTCCTCGAGACCGGGCGCGATCGGAACGAGGACGAACAGCGCACCGTGGCCGTCGGGTGCAACGTCGTCGTCAGTTTTCGACGGCACGCAGCAGTAGTAAGCGGGGTCGTCGGGCCAGGTCGGGTCGTCGAAGATCTGCTCGAAGTGCTGTTCCCAGTCCGTCGGAAGGACGAGCGTGTGGTGGGCGAGTTCCTCGAGGTCGCCCTCGACGCCGAGGTAGAGCAAGAACGCGGAGGGAGCGTACGTCCGCGACGCCCAGTAATCCGCGTCGTATCCCCGCTGTTCGGCCGTGAGCAGTTCCTGTTCAGTGTGGGCGTAATCCGCGTTGCTGACGACGATATCGGCCTCGAAGGTGTCGGACCCGCCGTTCGCCTCCTGTGCATTGAACGATCTCTCCGACTCGAGCGGATCGGAATCCGTCTGACTCTCGAGCGGATCAGAACCGGACCTGTCGGGGAGAGAATCGGGTATCGCCGACGATACCTGTCCCGCCCCCCGCACGTCGGTTTCGACGAGAAATGCACCGTGGCGTCCTTTGATCGCCGTGACTGGGTGGTTCGTTTCGTATGTGACGCCGAGTTCCCGGCCGAGTTCGACGAGTCCGTCCATCACGCCGCCGAGCCCGTTTTCGGGGTACCAGACGCCGAGGTTGAAATCGACGTGACTCATCAGATTGTACAGCGCGGGAGTGTTGTTCGGCGATCCGCCGAGAAACACCAATGTGTACTGCATGATTTGCTGGAGCTTCGGATGGTCGAAGTAGTCCTCAACGTGCCCTTGCATCGTCCCTAACAGGGAGAGCCCGCGTGCCTGCCGAGCGACGTCGAGGTCGAGATAGTCCCGGAGCCGCGTTCGGTCCTCGTAGACGAAGTGTTCCATCCCGACCTCGTAGTTCTCTCGAGACGTCTCGAGGTACCGTTCTAACGCCTCGCCAGCACCGTCTTCGTAGGATTCGAAGAGTTCTTTCGTCTCCGCAAGCTCCGGCGTGATGTCCACCTCGTCGCCGTCCTTGAAGAAGATTCGATAGTGCGGATCGAGGTGGGTGAGTTCGTAGTAGTCCGTCGGCGTTCGATCGAACTTCCCGAAAAAGCGCTCGAAGACGTCGGGCATCAGGTACCACGACGGCCCCATATCGAACCGGAAGCCGTCTTTTTCGAGCACCGACGCCCGACCGCCGAGCTGTTCGTTCTTCTCGAGAACGCGGACGTCGGCCCCCGCATCCGCGAGGTGACAGGCCGTCGACAGCCCGCCGACACCACCACCGACGACGACCACTGACTCGCCAGCCAACGGGTTCATTGGGAGTAGGTAGTATAGACTGGTTGATAAGGGTAGGTCACACATACGTAGGGTTTCCTGAACGAAGAACCGGAGAGTCGCGGTGACCCGTCGGCGCCGTCACTCGAGCACTTCCTCGTGAACCGATTCGCCGCTGCCGGGTTTTGATTCCCATTCCCACTCGTCTTTGACTCTGATGCGCCCGTCTTCGGTCAGTCCGACGTCGCCGACCGAGTGACCGGTCGCCGTTTCGCCGTCCGCATTGATCTGTGCGTATCGGATATCCCACCGCTCTCCGTCGAACGTCCCGACCAGGTGACCGTCCACGACCGATCCTCCCGAGTAGTTCGCGTAAATTCGGTCTCCGGTTTGTTCGAAGTGAAAGCGCGTATCCGCGCCGACTTCTCCTTCCTCGTCGTTTGCGACGCCGGCGAGCGTTCGGCCGTCCAGCGAAATATCGTCTGCCATATTCGGAAAGCGGTAGCTCGTCGAATAACGATTTCGGGTTCGTGGTGTCGTGACACAAAAGACAACCGACGGCGGCTGCTCGCCGGACGGAACGGACTACCCGTCGCTATCAACGTGTAGCGCGTCGACGGACGCCCAAGAAAACGAAAAAGGGTCGCGCGAATAGGAAGCTCAGAGTCCTCGCCACGTCTCTACTCCCACGAGGATGCGCGACCCGTGTCGGCATGTTCGGTATTCAACAAGCGACACACTGCACGCCTGTCACCGGACTTGCTATCGACCGGCGGTATCTCTACGTATGGGACGAAGCCACATAAGTCTATGGGAGATAATATCACGCACACACCTATTCGACTGTCGGTCGAGGGAGATCCAGAAAGCGAACGGCTAATCGAGGGAGGGAGATAGAGGTCTCTCGAGGCTGAGAAGCTTCCGTGTGTGAGCACGGATCGCAATAAGTCGATTAGTCGATATGTCCTTCGCGACGGAGCTGGTCTGCGTCCTGTCCGGAGTAGCGCCATTCGATGGTCGCCTTCTCGTCCTGCCAGTCCCACGGTTCCGCGACGACGATATCGTCCTCGTTGATCCAGGTCCGGTACTTCATGCGGCCGGGGATCCGACCGAGACGCTCTTCACCATCCTGGCAGCGAAGCCGGACGTGGTTTCCACCGAGATGTTCGGTAACGACTGCGAACACCTCATCGTTGTTGGGCATGCGAAGGTTTCGCCGCCCTGTGTCTTCAGTCACACTAGCGATACGGTCGGCCAACGGTTAAATCATTTGAGTCGCACGTTATCGTGACACTCACCGACACACAAGTTCCCAATTCGCCGAGAGAGTCCGATTGATTGCCGGTTCTGGCTCAAATCGGACAGCAACAATCTCCGTCTCTTAGGGTTCGCTGATCCGAAGCACCGGTTTGATCGTCTCCCCGTTCTCCGAGTCCTCGACCGCCTCCTCGATTTCGTCGAACTCGTAGTAGGTGACGAGTTCGTCGAACGGGAACTTCCCCTGTCGGTGGAGTTCGATGAGGTCGGGAATGAACTGCTTCGGATTCGAGTCCCCTTCGACGATTCCCGTAATCGATCGGCCGTTGAGGATGAGGTCGTTAACGTCGAAGCTCGCTTCGGTTCCGAGAGCGGGTGCGCCGACGATGCCCGCAGTACCTCGCTGGGTGAGCGAGTCGATCGTCTGCTCGGCGACTTCGGGGACGCCGGTCGTCTCGAGGGCGTAGTCCACCCCACCACCGGTCAACTCGCGCACCGTCTCGACGGCGTCGTCGACCGACGCGGGGTCGACGGTTTCTGTCGCGCCGAGATCCGCGGCCAGTTCGCGACGGTTGTCTTTCAATTCGACCGAGATGATGTCGGTACAGCCCTCGATTTCGGCGGCCATCACGGCCGAGAGGCCGACCGAACCCGCTCCGAAGATGGCAATCGAAGAGCCGGTTTCGGGTGCCAGCGAATTGATGACGGCACCCGCGCCGGTCTGAATCCCGCAGCCGAGCGGCCCGAGGAGTTCGAGCGGAACGTCATCTTCGACGGGAACGACGTTCCGTTCGGTGGCGATCGCGTGGGTCGCGAACGACGATTGGCCGAAGAACCGTCCGCTGACGGTCTCACCGTCTCGAGAGAGCGGCGAGGTCCCGTCTTCGGGCCGAGCGCCGCCGAAGTTGTGTGCGAAGAAGTCCTCGCAGTAAGCCGGGTGGCCCGAGTGGCAGCTAGGACACTCCTCGTCGTAATCAAAGCTTAAGACGACTCGATCACCCGGCTCGACCGCCGAAACGTTCTCGCCGACCGATTCGACCACGCCGGATCCTTCGTGTCCCAGCACCGCCGGTAGTGGCGTCGGGTACAATTGATCGCGAACGATCAGATCCGTGTGACACACGCCAGCACCGACGACACGTACAAGCACTTCGTTGTCCTGTGGGTCCTCGAGTTCGACACCCTCGATATCGAACGATCCCCCCTCTTCGTTGACGACTGCTGCGTCTATCTGCATGGTGGTACCAGATACCACTGGGACCGCCAAGTATGTTATGAACAATCATACAAGACTCACCAACTCAAAAGAAACCCGCCCCGCGAACAATCGCCGTCGGTCACAAGGCTCGGTCGGAGTCCGGATTCTCGAGGTCCCACAACACTTCCGGAAGGAACGCTTCGAGGTTCTCGATGACGCGCCGGTCGCTGACGTTTAACCCCTCGCAGTGGTCGTGTGCCGAATCGCGGATATCGACGTGGAGGTCGCCGTCCTCGAGCCAGACGCCGAGTGGAAAAACGGAACAGCGCGTGGGTTTCCAGTCCTCCTCGAGGTGGAGCGAACAGAGGCCGTCCTCGCGGAGGAACGCGCAGGCGTTGCCGTCCTCGTCGACGTGTTCCTCGCGTTCTTTCTCCTCGCGAGTGACGAACTTTTCGCCGCGAAAGTCGGTCGTCGTTTCGGCGAGGTTCGCTCGAGCGGCGAGTTCGATCAGATCCCGATCGTAGAGCAAGACGCCGTGGTGGCAACACCAGGTACAGTCCTCGACACACTCGAACGTGAGGTCGGGATCGAACTCGACGACCGCCTCTCGACCGTCGTAAACCTCGATTCGTCGCGGATCGGTTTCTCGACCGTCCGGCGTGTCGGTACTCACGCTCGAGGGGAGGAGGTGCGTCCGGAAGTGCCTTTCTCCACGTCCTCGAGTCTCGAACTCGCCCGACCTGCTGCTATCCCATGACTTACCCGTCTGGCAATCCGTCGATAACATGAATGTCTCCAGCAGAGTTCGAGCACCCCCCGGAGTCTCCCGAGGACCGTCCAGCCGTCCACTGTGAGGCGTGTCGGGCCGCTTTCGAATCCGAGAGCCGGCAGGCCGTTTCGTTTCTGCTTCTGGATCAGCTTACGATCCCCGCGATCGGCTGTTCGGAGCACGTAGAACGGTTCAGTTCGGTCTGCGGGTTGACGAGCGAGGACACGGCCGATCTCCTGGATCACCATCCCGCCGGCGGGATCAGTTGTCCCGGCTGTCGACTCGCACCTCACAGCTCGGCGCGGCCTCTCATCCCGGTTCAGGACGGCGCGGTCATGCTTATGGCCTGTCCGAACCACCAGTCCGAGATCGTTCAGCGGTACCAGACGGGACTCGAGACCCAACAGTTTCTCTCCTCGAGCGTTCGGTCCGGCGCGAATCTGTCGCCGTAATCAGCGTTCGACCTCAAGCTCAGTTCCCGCTCGAGTCCACGACGGTGTTCCGCAGCGTGCCGACTCCCTCGTAGGTGATCTCGACGGTATCGCCGGGTTCGACCAGCCCCGGATTCGCCGGACTACCGAAGGCGACGACATCGCCGGGTTCGAACGTGACGCGCTCTGATAGGTGCGAGATGATTTCGTACGGATCGAACAGCATTAGTTCCGTATTCGCTTCCTGTCGACGTTCGCCCGCAACGTCCGTCCACATGTCGATCCCCGTCGGATCGAGATCGGTCTCGAGCCACGGGCCGAGCGGGCCGGAGTTGTCGAAGGCCTTGCGCGCACTGCGTCCCGCCTGGTCGAGCGCGTCCATATCGTTCATGATCGTGTAGCCCCGAACGATTTCGGGGACCGCCGAGGGCTCGAGGTTCCGGCACCGAACGTCGATGACCGCGGCGAGTTCGCCCGCGTAGGTTAGTTCGTCGGTGAACGAAGGGTACGGAATCGGCTGTTCGTGTCCGAGCAGCGACGTCGGTGGCTTGATGAAAAAGTCGGGTTCCTCGGGACGTTCGTACTCCATCTGCTCCAAGGTCGCCGCGTAGTTCCGCCCGACGCAGTACAGCGCGTCGGGATCGGACGGCGGGAGCAACGGGCCGTCGACGCCGACGTCGTACTCACCGTCATCGGCGTGTATTGTTCCGTCTTCGTACCGCCCAGTTACCGGTCCCTTCGGTGTCGCGAGCCGTGCGATTCGCATGCGTCGTGCTCGAGAGCGCGGCAGGGTAGTCGTATCGGTTTCTCCGGATCGAAACGAGATGGGTCACTCCTCGACGACGAGATACGTGTGCGAGCCGCGGTGCTCGAGCGAAACGCAATCGGTGCTTACGTTCGTCCGGACGAACTCCTCGACGCCTTTCGCTCGCAAATCGCTGACATCGATCCGCGGTCGGTCGGAATCGACTGCCGGTTCTCGAGCGCTTCGGTCGTCGTCGAACTGCTCTCCGAGTTGATTCATACCAGTCAGTTGGAGCGATAGTACGTCAAACCGATCCGTCCGCGGTGAAAGTGAAAGTACGGGACGGAGTCGAGGTGTCACGATCGCACTCGTTCGCCGCTCTCAACCGTCTATCGCGGTCCGTCGCTCGATCGCGGGCGTTCAGTTATAGTGCGAAGCGGCAGTGACGGGTGCCGGTGACGGATGCACGCGGCGCTTCGAACTCGAGGCCTCGCGGCGGGCACTAACCGAGTCGCTTCACGTCGACGCGGTGGGGCAGATCGTCGCCGTCAGTCGGTTCGCCGTCGCTCGGTTCGCCGTCAATCGGCTCAGCAACTCTCTCGCCGTCAGCTGTCCCGAGCACGACCGACTCGCGGATCGCGTTCGAGGCGCGTTCGCGCCACTGTTCGAGTTCTCGTTCACGCCGTTCTCTGAACTGATCCGGATCCGATGTCTCCGCCTCGAGTTGATCGTCGAAGGAGGGGTAGGCCTCGAGCACTTCGCTCTCGAGGAGGTCGGCCGGCTCGAGGTGGATCGCACCGCTCACGCGCCCGGCTTCGTCGTGAAAGACGTGGAGTCGAGCGCGCATCCGGCCGTGGAACGGGGGTGTCACTCGAAGGACGGCGGTGCCGGGGTTCTCTCGATTGTAGATCGCCGCGTCGACGACGTCCTCGGCGGCGACGGCGACCGAGCGGATCGACGACGGATCTGGATCGGACATGAGTAGTCGACTCGTCAGTACCGTATCTCGAACCCGTCCTCGCCCTCTGGTTCCCCGTACTCGGCCTGCACGTCGTTTACGTCCGCGGCCGGACTTCCCTCGTGACACCACTCGACCATCGACTCGACGTCGGCTTCCCGGCCCTCGAACACAGCTTCGACGCGGCCGTCCTCGAGGTTTTTCACCCAGCCGTCGACGCCGGCATCCCGGGCCGTGTCTCGAGTCGTCGCGCGATAGTAGACACCCTGAACGGTTCCGGAGACGAACACGTGCGCTCGAGTTCGGTCTGTCATGTGGGGTGGCAAGCGGCCGAGGGGTAAAAATCCGGCTCCTCGAGCGAATAGCGGATTTCGACGAGTCAGCAAACGGATACCTGCTCAGTACAGCCGGACGCTATAGCGGAGTCGTTCGGTGAGATCCGGTCGCTGTTCTTGAGCCTCTCAGTACACCGATGCGGTCGATAAAGACCTCTCCCCGCTCCGAGAGACTCGAGTGAAGCCGGTCGTAACGCCGAAGTCCCTCAGCCCGCTGGCGGTCCCACAGCGACATATCGCCTGGGCGATGGGGGTCGCTGTGATGACCACGCAAGCGCCAGTGGACTTCGCTCTTTCACTCCGCCAGGCCGCACACCGCATCCGCAACGCAGGCCTGCCCTCCCCCGGGTCGCGCGGCTCCGCGGAAGGGTCGCGGAGCCGCGCTCCCGGCCACAGCCTTCGGCCTACCAATTTGCGGTGGCATGCGCTGGTGTGTTGCTCGAGCGGGACGAGGATTTCGGGGTCGTGTTCCCACAGAACCCATCGGAGCAAGTGAGCAGAGCGTTACGATCAACGTAACTCACTCTCGAAAACCCCCGAATCGACAAGCCAAGGGTGCTTGAGCCCCTTCCTTCGAGTAGTGACGGTCAGACACCGCGACGGCATTCACTTCGAGGGCGAGCCACACGTTGTCGCCGACGCGCGGAGTGCGGTCGGTGACGTCAACGTCGTGAGCCACGCCCACGCCGATCATACGTTCGGGTCGACGACCGCCTCGCCGGAAACGATCGTTTGCTCGGCCGAGACGGCCGCAATCGCGAAAGCGCGCTCCGGAACCGAATTCCCGTTCGTCGAGTCGACGCCGGGGGTCGAGCTCGTCCCCGCGGGCCACGTCGTCGGCTCTCGAGCGGCCGTCTTCGAGAACGCGACGGGTCGGCGCTACTGCTACACGGGCGACTTCTCGATCCGCAATCGGGCCTATCTCGAGGGATTCGACCCCGACGCCGTCGACGCGGACGTGCTGGTGATGGAGACGACCTACGGACTCCCGAAATACCGGTTTCCGGACCAGACGGAACTCGAGACCCAAATCCGGGAGTGGATCGCGGAGCACGACGACCGGCCGCTGTTCCTGTTCGGCTACTCGCTCGGACGGGCGCAGAAACTCCAGTGGCTCGCCAAGGAGGTCTCGAGCCGCGACGTGCTCGTCTCGGAGTCGATCGATCGGGTCAACCGGGCGATCGAACGGGCGACCGACCTCTCGTTCCCGGCTCGAGCCTACGAGGATGGCGAGCTGCGGGAATTGGAAGACGAAATCGTCGTCCTCCCGTCGAATCAATCGAGAGCCGACTGGGTCGAACGGACGGTCGAGCGGGTCGACGGGCGCAAAGCCGGATTTTCGGGCTGGGCGGTCGACGACAGCTTCCTGTATCGGGGTAACTACGACATCACCTTCCCGCTCACCGACCACTGCGACTACGACGAACTCCTCGAAACCGTCCGGCGGGTCGATCCCGACGTGGTGTACACGAACCACGGCTTCGACGAGGCGTTCGCCGACGTGCTCGAGACGAACGACGGCTATCGAGCGCGGCCGCTGAAACGAAACCAGACGACGCTCGAGGAGTTCTGCTGACGATGGGGTCCGATCGTCTCGAGGTGAGGTGCGACTGATGGGCCCGATCGAACGCCTCGAGGAGGAGTTTCTCGACGTCTCGAGTTCTCGAGCGGATATTCGAGAGTTGCTCGAACTCGTCGCCGGCTCGATCCTGTTTCTCGGCGTCGCCTACGGGCTGACGGCGGTTCTCCTCGGTCGAACGGAAGCACTCGTCGTGGCGGGGGTCCTCGGCACGATATTCGCAATTACGATCGTCTCGCAGGCGTACTGGGCGGTCACCGGCAGGGACGACTATCGAGACGAAGAAAACGGCTGAGTTCGAAGACGGCTGGTTCCGATCACTCGTTGATCCCGCCCGCGAGCAGCCGTCCTGCGCCGGGGACCTGCGTGCTCAACTCGAGACGATCGAGAATCTCGTAGGTCGTCGCAGTCGCCGCCGAGAACACCGGGAGCCCGAACCGATCCTCCGCGGCCTGAATCGAGTTGAGCGACGGCATCTGGACGCACGACGAGAGGACGAGCGCGTCGGCGGAGTCAGTGTCGAGCCCGTCGGCGATATCGATGAGGTTTCGCTGGTCGAGCTGGGCGACCTCGAGGTTGTCCGGGCACTCGAGGGTCTCGTAGTCGACGACGTCGACGCCGGCGCTTTCGAAGTAGTCGATCACCGTCCGCGTGAGGTCTTCTACGTACGGCGCGATCAGCGCGACCTCCTCGGCCTCGAGGCGTTCGAGCGCTCGCACGAGCGCACCGGCGCTCGTGACGACGGGTGCGTCGCCGTCGTTCTCGGCGGTTTTCTGGTGGAGCGTTTCCTCGCTTTCTTCGTGGTAGCCCGGCCCCTGAGCCATGATTCCGATGAGACACGCGTACGCGAGCACGTCGCACCTCGCGTCCGAGAGGAGGGTGGCACAGTGCTCGGATTGGTCGTCCATCCGCTCGAGTTCCTCCTGAGTGACGCTTTGCATTCGCATCCGACTCGAGTGGAACGTGAACTCCTCGCCGTAGTGGCCGGGACGCGACTGTAGCATCGCTGGTATCTCCGTTTCCATCGTGACGTTCGAACTCGGGACGATGAGTCCGATCCGGAAAGGGTCTGACATGGGACGTGGTACCTACGGTCTCGGCACTATAGAAAGTGGTCGTATATCGGGTGTCTGAAACGCGGTCTTCGAACGATCACTCGCCGGTCCGAAGGTAGTGGAACACGTACGTCTGCGCGTAGCCAGCGTACTCCCCGCCGAAGCGCTCGCGAATCGCTCGAGAGGTCTCGGCGTAGTTGCCACGGTCACAGTCGGGATAGTAGTCGGCGATGGCGGTTTTGATCCAGGTATCGAGCGGAACGGATTCGTCGAACCCGAGCGAAAACAGGAGGATGCAGTCCGCGACCTTGTCGCCGACGCCGACGAACTGCTTGAGATGGTCGCGAGCGTCTTCGTACTCGAGATCACGGGCATTTTCCGGATGGCCGTCGCCGTTCGCGACCATCTCGGCCGTTCGGACGACGTACGGTGCGCGGTAGCCGAGTCCGAGGTCACGGAGTTCGGCTTCGGTCGCGGCTGCGAGCTGTTCGGGGCGCGGGAACGCGTGGTAGGTGTCTCCGCCGAACTCGATCTCGTCGCCGTAGGTCCGAGCGAGCGTCGAAACCATTCCGTGGATTCGGCTGACCCGCATCTGGGCCGAGCAGATGAACGAGATCAGGGTCCCGAACGGCGGATCCTCGACCAGTCGGAGGCCGCGATAGGCCTCGTAGGCCTCCTCGAGGAACGGATCCGCCGGCGCCGAGTCGACGATCGACTCGAGGTCGTCCTCGAGCCTGAGCAGTCGTCGGACCGTCGGCTCCCGATCGGCGCTCGCCTCCCACTCGAGGACGCCGGCGGTCGGGTCGGCCGCGTTTCCGGTTGACCCCTCGCTGCGGCGTCGAACGCGGATGACGTCCCCGTCGACGACGGTCGAATACCAGCGGTCGTGGCCGGGGCCGGGTTCGGCGTCGTCGTTGTACATCTCGCCGTCTTCGCGCCGCCAGAGGTAGCTCTGGCCGCTCTCGAGCGTTCGGTACAGATCGAATCCACCGGAACACTCCTCGATCGGAATCGTTCCCGTTTCCATTGTCTCGCAATTCGGTAGCGGCGGCTTGGGCCTTTCGAAGGGGCCGATGGCGTCCGGAGACGAGCGTTCGCTGATACGAATGGCAGACGTTCGTGGGCTGGTCAGCGAAAAGTCACATCAACGCCGGGCAAACCCGCTGTGGACGGTTCTCACTCTACTCACGCGGGGCGAAGCTTCATACTGTTGGCTATACAATAACACGATATGAACTGCAGGGTTGTCGTCGAGGCTGCCGTGCCCGTATACGATGTCGAGACGGAAAACGAGGCCATTCGAATCGGGATTTCCAAGACCGGTGAGATGTTGAACCCTGATCTGAACTACGTCGAAATCAATATGGGGACCCGAACGTCCCCCTCCGGGGAGGAACTCGAGCCCGCCTTTATCGCCGCCGACGAAGCGCTCGTCGCGCTCGAGCTCGAGATGACGGTGTTCAACGTCGAACGCGAGGAACACGCCTCCCGAATCGCCCGCAAGGAAATCGGCCAGCGACTCGAGAACATTCCACTCGAAGTCCTCCACGTCGAGGTAATCGAGGACGATGACGAAGAAGACGAAGAGAGCGAAGCGGTCGACGACGAGACAAAAGTGGACGACGACGACGCGTCCGAGAGCGATGACGACAGCGCAGAATCCGGTGACGACGAAGAGACAGAAGAATCAGTTCTCGAAGATGACGAGTCGGGAACTGAAGCCGACGCAGCTGGAGATGAGGACGTACTGCCGGAGTTCGAAGAGTTACTCGAATGATTTTTCGGTCCGGAATCACCGATGCAACAGTTTCGTCGTGGAATCGTCTTGTTTCTCGGTGAGCCATACCAGTTTCGAAGGGAAACCGTAGCTGGCCACGACCGCACGGGTTGTGGAATAATGTGAAATGTCTCGTTATCTGATCGGGTTCGGCCTTGCTAACTCGAACGGATCGAACGACGAACCGACAAAGCGAGGAAAAGTGGACTCAGCAACGAGTAGGATATCCATACGACCACAGCGAGCGGTTCGGCCGCTTCTGAAGTCGATTTAACAACGCGGGTAACCGAAAATCGCTATTGTGGGAGAAACTGACCGGAGCGAGACAGGAACTCAGAACCAGCGTTGTCACTCAGGTAGTTAGTTTCAGAGGAGTCGACGTGTCTTCAGTCTGCGGTTGCGGCGACTGCTTCCTGTTCTTCTTCCTCACGCATATTGTACGTGATTCCCCCTGCGATTGCAAAAACAGCGGCTTTGTGGTCCGTCTTCGATTTGTGGATTGATGTCGGCCGAATACCAAGCGATTCGTATTCGTCGAGGTTAATCTGACAGTCTTCCCACGCCGCGCACTGGTTCGATACTTCGGCAAGAAGGCCGTGAAGGTGAATGAGCTCCTGTTTCTTCATAACCATGCAATTCTAACCACTGCAGGGTTATATTATTATCTTGAGAAATGTTAACACGCACGGCCGCTCTCCGTAGTTGCCTGTTTCTACAATGGACGGTTCAACGGTTGAGCCAAATTCGGCGAAACTCTCAGGAAGCGTTGCGAAAAATCGGTTAGGAAGGTCTTAACCAACTGCTAACCTCGAGCGGTCTCCGCTTGAGGACTACTCGAGATGGAAGTGCCCGTCGACGAAACGGCGGCACTATCGAGCGAGAACAGTGCGTTCGAACACGCTTACCCTAACTGTTTGAGTGTCCGGAGATCGCGATCGGTTCGAGTAAACTCCGAGGTCTGTCTCGAGGCGTGGCAGTTCGGGCAATGAAAGAGCTCCGAGGTGTCCGGAAGGTCGGTTGGTGATCGCTGCCAATCTTTCGTACACTCGGGACACAACAATTGGATCGACGTCTCATCCATGGTACTGTATTGCACACCGAGTGTGAAAAAGCTTCCTCGAGAGTGTCAGCGTGACGATGTTACTGCGGCGAGGTTGGTCTCGAGCGGGAACCCGATTCAGTTCGTCCCGATGTCTTCGAACGGTAATCGCTTCGAACGGCAATCGGCATGGTAACCGGAGTAAGAGGCAGGAGTTTATGCCGGAGTCGCCGTGTCCGAGGCCTCGAGTAGTTCCTTGTAACGGTTGCGGATCGTTACTTCCGAGATGTTCGCGACTTCGCTGACCTCGTTCTGGGTGACCTTCTCGTTGGTCAACAGTGCCGCGGCGTAGACCGAAGCGGCGGCGAGTCCAACGGGGGATTTCCCGCTGTGGACGCCTTCCTCGCGGGCTGCATCGAGCAGCTCTCGAGCCATTCGTTCGGTCTCCTCGGAGAGGTCGAGCCCGCTGGCGAACCGGGGCACGTACTGTTCCGGATCGGCCGGCTGCACCTCGAGGCCGAGCTCCCGGATCACGTACCGGTAGGTTCGCGTTAACTCCATCTTGTCGACGCGGCTGACGGCCGAGATCTCGTCGAGACTTCGTGGCGTGCCAGCCTGTCGAGCGGCGGCGTACAACGACGAGGTCGCGACCCCCTCGATCGAGCGTCCGGGGAGGAGGTCTTCCTCGAGTGCGCGTCGGTAGATGACCGACGCCGTTTCGCGGACGTTCTCCGGAAGGCCGATCGCGCTGGCCATCCGGTCGATCTCGCCCAGCGCCTGTTTCAGGTTTCGCTCCTTAGAGTCACGCGTTCGGAAGCGTTCGTTCCAGGTGCGCAGACGCTGCATCTTCTGGCGCTGGCGGGAGCTCAGTGAGTTCCCGTAGGCGTCTTTGTCCTGCCAGCCGATGTTCGTCGAGAGCCCTTGGTCGTGCATCATGTTCGTGGTCGGGGCACCGACGCGGGATTTTTCGTCCTTCTCGGCGGCGTCGAACGCTCGCCACTCTGGACCGCGATCGATCTCGTCCTCTTCGACGACGAGTCCGCAGTCCTCACAGACGGTCTCGGCGTGCTCGGCATCGGAGACGACCCGTCCACCACACTCCGGACAGCGCTCTTGTTCGTCGGCGTTCGTACTCGTTTCTTCTTCGGTCTCACTTTCGCGTGAGTACGTTCGAATTGTTGTATCAGTCATGGTGTATCGAGTTCGTTACTTGGGACTCCCGGGTGGGGGAACCAGAAGAAAACCCGGTCGTCGCTGCTAACATAGTGTAAGGCCGAAGAGTTTATAAGTCTTTTGCCTACGTTATAAACTGATCGGCAATTTGGTTATATAGGTTTCGGCTATATAGTGATCGAACGTGATCGATTCGGGCATGACAATCACGCTGGTGAATATAACGGTGTCGGTCCGTGCCACATGTGGATTCAGTCACGTTCGAACTCACCGTAGTCCGTACTACGGGCGGGTTATAGGTAAGTAGCTTTCGTCGCTCCCACTGATTGGGAACCGGCTCTCTCGCCGCGTCGACATCGACACGCTTCCGGAGCTGTCCACCCGTACGGTACTTCTGCATCTCACACGATGTTGTCCATCTCACACGGTAAAAAGATGGCCCTCAGTCGGAACGTCGAACAGACCGACTCGAGCGCCGGCGTCGAGCCAGGCGTGGCCGTAGGAAAACGAGGCCAGGGCGTTGACGAGGTCTCCCTGTTCGCGAAAGTGAGTGCCATCCTCGAGGTAGGATTCGGCCATCTCGTAGCACTCGGCCGCAGCCTCGGCCATCGGCGTCCCCTCCGGCGGGGCGACGGTCGCTTCCGCCAGCGCTTCGGCCAACAGTTCGCCGTACCGGTTCGTTTTTTCCTCGAGGTCTGCAGTCATCGATATGGCGTAGCTATCGGGTCTCGAGTTCGTAAGTGCGTCGTCCCGATCGCCAGTGGCGAGGAGAGATGAGACCGGAAAAGCCGGGAAACAGAAGGCGTTTTAGGCGTTGTATCCCAACGGTACCGTATGAGCGACGAGCCTCGAGTCGAGATCTACACAAAGGAGAACTGCCCGTATTGTGAGAAGGCAAAGGACCTCTTCGACGCGAAAGGCGTCGAGTACGAGACCTACAACGTCACTGGCGACGACGAACTCTTCGAGGAGATGATCGAGCGCGCCGAGGGACGCAAAACGGCACCCGAAGTGTTCATCGACGACGAGCTGATCGGCGGCTGGGACGACACCAGCGCGCTCGACGAAACCGGCGAACTCGACGAGAAACTGGGGATCGAAACGGAAACCGGCGTCGAACACCGGACACTCATCATCGCTGGCACCGGAATCGCCGGGCTGACGGCCGCGATCTACGCCGGTCGCGGCGACAACGATCCGTTGGTCATCGAGGGCGACGAGCCCGGCGGCCAGCTAACGTTGACGACCGATGTCGCGAACTACCCGGGCTTCCCCGACGGCATCGGCGGCCCCGAGCTGGTCAACAACATGAAAGAGCAAGCCAGGCAGTTCGGCGCCGAACTGAAAAACGGCATCATCGCCGACGTCGACGCTTCGAGCCGTCCGTTCCGCGTCGAGTTGACCAACGGCGATGTCTACACGGCCGACGCCGTCATCGCCGCCTCCGGCGCGAGTGCGCGGACGTTGGGCGTTCCCGGCGAGGACGAACTGATGGGCTACGGCCTCTCGACGTGTGCGACCTGCGACGGGGCCTTCTTCCGCGACGAGGACATGCTCGTCGTCGGCGGCGGCGACGCCGCCATGGAGGAAGCGTCCTTCCTCACGAAGTTCGCCGACACCGTCTACATCGCCCACCGACGCGAGGAGTTCCGCGCCGAACAGTACTGGATCGACCGCGTCCACGAGCAGGTCGAGGACGGCGACATCGAGATCATGAAAAACACCGAACTCCTCGAGATCCACGGCTCGCCCGAAGAAGGCGTCGACCACGTCACCCTCGCCCAACACGACGCCGGCCACCCCACCGACCGACTCGACGATCCCGAAACCGACCAGTTCGAGTTCGACGTCGGCGCCGTCTTCTTCGCCATCGGCCACACGCCGAACACGGAGTACCTCGAGGGCACCGGCGTCGAGATGGACGCCGACGGCTACCTCAAGACGAACGGCGGCGACGGGGCCGGCCAGACCGAAACCGATGTCTCCGGTATATTCGGTGCCGGCGACGTCGTCGACTACCACTACCAGCAGGCCGTCACCGCCGCCGGTATGGGGAGCAAAGCCGCACTCGACGTCGACGAATACCTCGAGGATCAGGAGCGAGCCGCCGCGGCGAGCGATGTCGAAGCGGCGGCCGCGGACGACTAACGACGAGGAGCAGTACTCGAGGTTTGACCGTCGAGAACTGTGCCCTTCGTGCGATTTTGTATCGTTTTGGACGCGGAGACACTCTGGTAGCCGACGAGCATCCCGCTCGAGTGTAACCTGAAATCGACTTCGGGAGGACGGGTCGAAAAGCAAGTCTTCGAGAGGGGTCTGAGTTCCACCGCGTGCTCGGCGAACTGTCAGCACCCACGTCGATCCTACCGTTCTTCTGAGTCGGTCGTGGACGAAGATTCGGAGCGAGAGACACGAGTACCGCGAAGCCTCGCTCGAGCGTACTGAATACCCGTTGCGATGAGCGCGGAACCAATGATCGCGACGATCATCGCGATACTCGCCATCGAGGTGATCGCGATCACGACGAACGCAACGAGGCGCGTCTTCCAGCGTGTTGGGCGCGGTCGATTCATGGGTTCACGTGCGGGTGGGTATCGGCGCACTGCAGCCGAGTTATCAATTTGGAAACGTGTGCTGGCTGAACAGGAGCGTTCCACCGGGATGATTGCGGTGCTAGTATAGCCGTTATCACGTAATCAGAGCCAATGAGTGTTGTCGTCTCGAGCGGTTCGTGTCATCATCGAGTGATTTCTCGAGGCGACAAAAGACCAGTGGTGGCCTCGGTAGGTGTGCGCGGGGAAGGGATAATCGGTGTGACTCCAATTGGTAGGTATTCCCCTGCGCACTCGTGGATTACGACGGAGAGTATTTCAGACCTTCCGTTCGTTTTATTTCGTTGTCAAATTGTTCGAAGCTAGCGCTCGAGGCGACTCGAGACAGCTCCAAAAAAGCGACGTTGAAGTAGTGCTGGGGTCGAGGCGGTTCGCAGCGCGCAGTTCGTTAGTTCTGCGAGCGAGCTGCGAACAGTGCAGCACCGAGAACTGCGACGAGTGCAACGGCGACACCAAAGCCAGGCGTCTCGTCATCTTCCTCGTCATCCGCTCCATCGTCTACGCCGGCATCATCGTCCGCTTCGTCGTCATCCATGCCAGCGTCGTCATCTTCGCCGATGCCGTCATCAGCTTCGTCATCTTCGGCATCGTCGTCACCGATACCGTCATCAGCTTCGTCATCTTCAGCATCGTCGTCTTCGCCGATGCCGTCATCCGCTTCGTCATCTTCGGCATCGTCATCTTCGCCGATGCCGTCGTCAGCTTCGTCATCTTCAGCATCGTCATCTTCGCCGATGCCGTCATCCGCTTCGTCATCTTCGGCATCGTCGTCTTCAGCATCGTCCGCTGGTTCGTCATCCAATTCCTCATCGTCCGCTGGATCGTCCTGAAGCGTCGCGATACTCGCATCCGACGACGTTGCAGCCGCGCCCATCGCGAAGCTCGAGCAAACGAGCATCGTCACGGTGAGCACGACCAGTAGTGTGGAGCGTACGTTCATGTTACGGCATCCAATCCGTGGCCGAGGTTCCGAATAAAGGATAGCGACCCTCCGAGTGAGTGTATCCGGGTTAGCGTGATTTCCGTGAATTTCACTATCGTTGATTCGTTTGCGATGGCGAAACCGAAGCTGGGGGTGCGATAAGACCGTTTTCCCTACTGCAGGCACGAAGTAATTCAAATATTGACTGTCATTAGCAGCGTTGTAAGTCGCCGACGGAGAGTGGACACTCGAGAAACGGCGTTCGGTCAGCGACGCTGTCAAAGGGGCCTGTGTTGGACCCCTCTTAGTGACAACGTGCGCCGGGAGAGGGGTGTCGAATGGTGATCGAGCCGTCGAAACGGTGGTCCTCTCCCGACGCAGGTACACTACGGTGTTCAGTGCTATCAACCTTCGCCGCGGTCGAGCCGGCAATTGGAATCGGTGATTATCACCGTTGCAATCCTCGGAAGTGACATCGATCGCTCGGAACTGTTCGGGGACAGCGATCACGGAAGCCGATCGGCGATCCCTTCGAAAATTTCCGTCGGGTAGATCGTCATCGCAACGCGGGAAAGCGGGAAGTCCGCTAAAATCGGGAAAAGACTTGCTTGAGACTCGTATTCCTCTCGTCGAATCGGGCCCAGAGGAAGAACGCGGGCGGGAGCGCGACGACAGCGGCGACGAACGAATAGAACACGCTTAGCGCCATCAAAAGGCCGAAGTCTCCTAACACTGGGGTGATGGCGAGCGCAAGCGCACCCGTCCCGAGCGACGTCGTGAGCATGCTGCCGGCGAGTGCACCGCCGGTTCCCGATAGCGTCGTCGTGAGCGCCTCGAGCGTCTGACCGTGTTCGTCGTACTCGTCGATGAAGCGTGCGGTCGTGTGGACGGAGTAGGCGATCCCGAGGCCGATAGAGATCGACAGGATCGTCGCCGTCAGCGCGTTCAGTGGCATCCCCAACAGCCGCATCGTCCCGATCAGGAAGGCCACGGCGACCGCGATCGGGAACACGTTGACGATGCCGAGCAGGGGCTTTTGCTCTAAGATCCAGTACGAGATCACGAGGAACACCGCAGACAGCGCGAGCGCGACGATGAGGCCCTGGACCGCCGAGTCGAAGATCATCGCCGTGATCGCGTCGAAGATGACGATCGTCCCGGTTGCGGTCGCAGTGTAGCGGAACTCGTCTGCGAACGCCTCGCCGTCGGCCGCTGCTTCCTCCTGAGAGGCCTCGGCGTCGATCACGTACTCGACCTGCGCTCCGCGACGATCCTCGGTGAGGTACTGCTGGGCTTGCTCTCCGGCGGGCGAGGCGAACAACTCGTCGTAAATTCGCTCGAGGTTCTGGTCCGGAATGCCGTTCCCGCTTCGGTCGTTGCTGGCGACGAGCGCGCCGAACTCCTCGTCCTGCTCGGCGTAGGATTGGATGACCGTAACGATACTCTGCTCGTCAGTTTGGCCACCCGGGCCGACTGCCAAACTGTCGGGCGGGTCCTCGTTGGGACTGTCCAGCGACTCGAGCGCGTGATCTTCTTCGAACGACCCCTCGACGTACAGCGTGACCGTTTCGTCCTGGTCGGCGTCGAAGCGGTCCTCGAGGACGGTGATCGTCTCCGTCACCGTGTACTCCGCCGGTGCGAACGGTTCGGGGATGTGCCCGACGTACCAGTCCTCCTCTTCGGGCGGGAGGAAGTCCTCTTCGTCGAAGGACGTGTCGACGCCCATTCCGTAGATACCCATTCCGCCGCTGAGAACGAGCAGTGCGATCACGAACAGCGTCGGTGCGTACTGACTCGCCGTCGCCGGGACGGACAGCAACCGTCCGAGCGAGGAGTCCTCCGACGCGATCGGCGAGGAATTGAATTCGGGAACGCCGTATCGCGCACGGAGAGTATCGACCTCGAGTTTCGACGCCGGGAGGAAGATACCGAAGATCAGGAACGTGAAGATGATCCCCACGGAGGAGACGATACCCATGTTCCGAATCGGGTCGAGGTCCGAGACGACGTTGGCACCGAATCCGAAGACGGTCGTCACCGTCACGATGACGAACGCGATCATGAGCTGATTGTTCGCGGTTCGCATCGCCGTGAGCGGTTCGTACCCCTGAATCGTTTCTTCGCGGTAGCGGTTGATAATGTGGATCCCGAAGTCCACCCCGACCGCGAGCAACAACACGGGAACGGCGATCAACTGCTGATCGAAGGGGATCCCGGAAAAGCCGAGGAATCCGAACGTCCAGACGATCGTCATCAAGAGAGAAAGCAAGCCCAGCGACAGATCGATCGGATCCCTGTATGCCGCGACGAGGAACGCGAGCAGGAGAACGACGACGACGGGCATCACGATCGCCAGCGAATCGCCGATGACGTTCTCGAACTCGTCGTTGATGACACCGGTGCCGAAGGCGACGATATCGGACGACTCGTCGTCGGCGCTCGACTGGACCGCCGACTGAACCTCGGCCAAATCGTCGTCGCCGAACTCCTGTGGGACGTCGTGAGAGATAACGGTGATCGACGCCGAAGCCGACGGCTCGTTCTCGTTGAAGTCATCGGAGACGACACCCGCGAACGCCGGATCGTCGGCGACGGCCTGAATCGCCCGTTCGATCTCCGTGTTCGTGGCCGACTCGATTACCTGGCGCTGTTGGGACGCCGTGTGAGCGTCCTCGTCGAGTGCCTGTGCGACGGCCGGAGCCGGCCCGTTCGCGGACTCCATCCGAAGCTCCGGCTGGTCTTCGACCGACTCGAGGACGTGCAGGCTATGGAGCAACTCCTCGCGGGTCAGGACGTTAGAACCGGTGTGGACGAGCTGCGTCGTCTCCTCGTTCACCGTGAACGGGCCCTCGAACTCTTCGTTGATCGTATCGAGCGCCTCCTGTTCTTCCATATCGTCCGTAAACGCGTCGGTCGCATCGGTTTCGGATTCGATCGCGGTGATCCCGCCCGCAAACAGGACGGTCAGGAGCAAGAAAACGACGATGACCGTCCTCGGTCGAGAGACGATCGTCTCGTTGAGGCGTTCCGTCGCCGCTTCGATTCGCTCACCAGGTCCCGTCATCTATCTCCTCTGACAGACGTACGCGCCAGCGCCGACGCCGATGAGCGAGATGAGCGCGATCATCCCAACCGGGAGGCCTCCGCTCCCCTCACCGACATCGATCGCGACGCGGGTCGTGTCGGATAGTTGGCTGTTTCCGCTCTCGTCGTCGTACCGGAAGTCGAACGAGATCGGATACGTCTTTTCGGTCGCGTCGTCGTCCGCCGCCAGATCGAACCGCATCGTCACCGACTCGCCGGGCTCGAGTTCCTCGACGAACGCCTCGTCGTCGTCGCTGTCGAGCGGATCGTCGGCGAACAGGCTCGCTTCGACGTCCGTCACCGTCTCGTCTAAGTTGTTCGTCACCTCGACGTCGACGTGTTTCTCGTCGCCGGCACCGATCTGGCGCTCGAGGACGTCGACATCGAACTGATCGCGCTGTTCGTTGACCGAGGTGACGACCTCGAGGTCCTCGTACATTCGTTGCTGGAAGTCGGCGTTTCGATACTGGACGCCGAGGTCGATCGTCCGATCGATCGCTTCGGCCTGGCCGCTGACGTCGAGCGGCAGCTCGAACGATTCGGACTCTCCCGCGCCGAGCGTTCCGACGGCGATACCTCGTTCGATCGGGATGATCGTCTCCGATTCCTCGGTGAACTGCACGACGACGTTTTCGGCGTCGGTCGGACCGTCGTTCGTGACGACGCCGTTGAGAGTGCCGTCTTCGCCCACGTGGAGGGTAGATTCGACGTCGTCGATGGTGAACTGCTGTTCGGCCTGCGGTATCACGCCGACCGCCGGACTCTCGTCGACGCGGTCGTAGCCGTCGGCCGTCTTGAACGCGATCGTGCCGTCGAGCATGTACTGGCGTTCGGACGTGTCCGGCATCACCGAGACATCGTAACTCACCGTTTCGGTTTCGTTCGGCTCGAGTTCGTCGATCCAGGCGCTGTCCCGTTCGGCGGCCGTCTCGTGTTCCGCGCTGCCGAACACGAACCCACCGCTCATCGTCTCGAGCGCCACGTTGACGTCTGTGGCCGTCTCGTTGCCCGTGTTTTCGACGTCGACCTCGAGGGTACCCGAGTCGCCGATCTGCGCGTCGGTTCTCGTCTCCACGATATCGAACTGCGCGTCGTCGTCGACGACGACATCGATCGACATGGTATCCGTTTCGTCCACTTCGTAGACAGTGCTACTCGAGGTTGACCGTTCCGTGTACATGTACGAGACTTCGACGTCGATGGAGTACGTCCCCGCGTCGACGTCCTCGGGAACGTCGATCGCGATCGGTGCTTCGTTGGGCTGGGCGTCGGAGACGGTGCCGACGGACAGCTTCCCGCTTCGCACCTCGAGTGGGGTACCGTCCGCATCGGCTTCGATCTCGACGTTTCGGGCGGTCGTCACGGCGTCGCGCATCTCGTCGACGCCCGCTTCGAAGTCGCCGTCGTTGGTCACCTGCACGTTGACCTCGTTGGTCTCGCCGGTCTGGACGGTCGGGTTCGGAACGCGAAGGTTCAGATCCGGCTCGCCGCGAGCGGGCGGCGGACTCTGTTCTTGCATCTGGTTGAGTTGCTGTTGTTGGAGTTCCTGCTGTTGTTGAAGCTCCGCTAGCGCGTCTTCGTCGTCACCGCCTTCTTCGGCCAGCACGCCGCCGACGCCTGCGACGAACACGCCGGAGGTGACCAACAGCAACGCCATCGAGACGGTTACGACGGACTTTCGTTTCATCCCCATCCCCCCATCAGGCGGGCTCGCCGCAGCTGTCGTCTGTCATCCGGGCCTCTCTCGGCGGTAATCAAATCTTGCCGAGTCGTACGAAACGATTTACAGCGGCTACTCGTATCGTCCATACTGACTGTTGCGAATAGAGAAATAAAAAACGTTTTCATTTTTGAGTTTCTAATGGGGAACGTGTACACATGACATTCGATCACCGATGCGACCCGATCGCTCAGCGGCGGACCGAGAGGGAGAATTGTTTATGACCGCCAGTCAAAGACACCAGTATCAGGGGCACACATGAAGGGATTTAGTGACGAGGAACGCGAACGAATCAGGGAAGAGCTGATCAGTTCGGGGCGCGAGTTATTCATTCAGTACGGGTTAGAACGGACCCGCATCAAGGATATCACCGAGGAAGTCAATATCGGGACCAGCACCTTCTACCAGTTTTTCGACTCGAAAGAAGTGCTCTACGGGGAGGTCCTTCTCAAAGAAGTCGAGCGGTTCAACGAGGACCTCGAGAAACAGGTCGAGAACGCGGACGATCCTCGAGAGGAGGTGCGGATCAACCTCAAACGAACGTTCGAAGAGGTCGAATCGAATCCGATCGTCAAGAACCTCATCGTCGGCGACGAACTCCGAACGTTCCAGTCCCAACTCTCGACGTCGAACCGAGAAGCGCTCGTCGAGAAGCTCGAGAACAACATCTTCAGTTCGATCACCGAGTGGACCGAACTCGACTCGTTCAAATTCGACGACGAGGTGCTGGTCGACGAACTCTTCCGAATGCTGACGTTCTCGACGCGGGCGAAAAATCTGTCGTCGGGCTCCGAAACGTGCGAGTACGACGATGCTCGGGATGCACTGATCGACGTCGTCGTCGACGGCCTGTTCGAGGAGTAGGTTCGGACGGCCGAAACGATTCGGGGTCTGCTGTCGGTTTTGGAAAGCGACGGATTCAACCGGCTCAGTTTCTACTCGAGCGCGAGCGACCAGTCGCCGTCGGCGACGACGTCGATCCAGATGACTCCGGGGTAGTCCACTCGAGTCTCGCCCTCGAACGCTTCGATCCGGCTAAACACTGTCTCGCCGGCATCGATCCCGGCGCTATCACTTTCGTCGTACATCGTGACGATGAAGTTCCCGTCTTCACTGTGTTCAGCCTCGACCGTTACGTCGTCCTCGATCTCGACCGGTCCAACGACGCCGTCGCCCGTCCCGCTGGCTTCGACCGGGATCGTCCTGCGCTCTTCCGCCGGCGCGACCGGTTCGCCGACGTGGAGCTCCCACTCGCCGTCGGCTTCGATATCGAATTGATAGTCGCCGTTCTCCGTGGGGATCGCCGCCCCACCGGTTACGTCGCCGACTTCGTTGACGAGCAGCGTTTCTTCTTCCCCCTCGAGGATGGCCATGAAATACCCCTCGCCGGAGTGGTCGACGGCGACTGCGGTCAGCCCGTCCTCGAGGGAGAACTCGTCGGTAACGGTCTGGCCAGAGCCGTCGAACGAACGGGTGTCGGGATCGAACAGCGGTGGATCGTCCTCGAGGGTGTCGACGAGCGACAGGAGTTGGTCGTCGTCCGTCTCCGCCTCGTTGTCGCCGTCATCGGTGTCGGATTCTGGCGTGTCTTCGTCCGGATCGTCGCCGTTTCCGGTATCATCTCCGCCGTTGTCGCTTTCAGTTTCGGTTTCGTTCCCGTTGTCATCGTCCGCATCGCCTGTACAGCCCGCGATGATCGTCGTCAGCGTTACTCCGCTCCCCGCTAGCAGTTTCCGTCGGTGCATAGACGAGCATCGAAATTATTACCCAATAAGTGCACATGATTTTATCAGTTGCGTAATCGTACTTTCTCGAAGCGAACGGTTTCGGTGAAATCAATAGCGGAGATTCTGAATCGGTTTCTGCTGGTCGCAGGCGCTTTGGTGCAGGTTCCGTAGCAGGCTCGAGTCACACTCGAGGCGTGTTCGATCGAGGAGGTGTGTTCTCCGGAGTAATCGATACGTCACGCTCGAGTTTCGGGTAGTTGAGTCGACAAGCGCCAAAAGCTTGAGCTGTCGCTGGTCGGTGTAGCGTTCGAAAGAAAGTGGAAAATGCGGCGAAATCCGGAACGAATCCGGGGTAGTGTGACGCGTTAGTCCTGACGGCGCAGTGCGAGCATTGCGGCACTGAGCAGTGCGACAAGGGCGACAGCGACGCCGAAGCCGGGCGTTCCGTCATCGTCGTCGTCATCGTCATCGTCGTCATCTTCAGGTGCGTCGTCGTCGTCAGCGTCGTCTTCATCGTCTGCTGGTGCGTCGTCATCATCGACACCTTCCTCTTCGACGGTCAGCGTACCGTCGTAGGAGGCGGAGTCGTCGTCAGAGTCAGCATCAACGGAGAAGTCGTAGTCGCCAACGTCGAGGTCTTCAACGGTGAATTCGGCGGTTGCCGAGTCGTCACCGTCGATGTCGAGAGTCTGGTCGTAGCTCTCGTCGTTGATCTCGAGCGTGACGTCAACGGAGGTCTCGTTCTCGTCGTTGTTATCTACGGTTGCATCGATGTGAGCGTCCTCACCAACTTCGATGTCGTCGTAGTCAACGCCGAGCGAGATTCCTTCTTCCTCGTCTTCGTCGTCATCATCGTCATCTGCTTCGACGAGTTGGACACCCCCAAGCTCGTCATCTTCGTCAGTGAGTGGTTCCTGAACGCTGAGGTCCATCTCAACGCCAGCTGCCTCGTCACTCAGGTCGAAGGTTGCACCGAAGGTACCATCATCGGAGACGTTTACGTCAGTCGTCTCAATGAAGTTGCCTTCGTCACTGTCTGCGTCAGCATCGAGTTCTGTACCTGGTGCGACGTTCGTCTCACCGTAGGCGGTTGCAGTACTCGAGTTACCGAGTTCGTCTATCTCGTCCCACTCAACTTCAGGCTCTTCGAAGGAAATCTCCGCTCCGCCGGAGTAGTCCTCCTCAGTGAATGGGTTGTTCACATACTCCTCTGCGTCGTCATCATAGAAATCCTCGGTGACGTTGAAGTAGACGTCGTAGGACTCATCGATTTCGAGCTCGTGCTCGTGGTAATTGATTTCGATGATGAGGTCGCCTTCATAGTCCTCGAGAGAGTGAACGTCGATGTCGAGGTGATTATCTGGATCGTTCTGTTCTTCATATGTAGCAGTACCGTCAGCGCTGGAGTTCCAGTTGGTGGCGTCACCGACTGCACCAGTTTCTTGCTCAACGACTTCGATCGAGATACCGGTTGCTTCGTAGAGTTCTGCGCCGCTCACATCTTCGTCAAGGTCGTTGAACACACCGTCTGCGCCAACATCCTCAACGGAGAGGAATAGCGAGTCACCGTTGGCCTCGACAAGATCATCGTTGTCGTAGTCCGTTGCGATGACATCAGTTGCAGTGACGTGTGCGTCATCGTAGCCGTCGATGTCGCTCACGTCATAGTCGTCAGCTGCGGTCTGGAGGACCGCGTCAGCTGGTGGAGCACGGTCAGTGATGAGCATGCTGTCGCGGTCATCCTGATCAATGTTTTCAGCGAGGAATGCAGCCGCATCCTCGTCAAATCCATCATCGAAGTTCTCATTGAACTCAATGTTGTCGACACCTACATTCCCGTCACCGTCGTCATAGGTACCGATTCCAATATCCCACGAGCCGCTTGGGAGTGCTTCATCGTCCTCAAGGTCTGTTGAGGTGATGTTCATCTCCTCGTCAGAGTTATGATCCTGCATATTTTCTGCAACGACTTCGACAACATCTGCCTGGGAGGAGTTGTAGAGACTCCATGGCTGTTCACCACTTGCATCCGCGTAGGCAGTGTTGTACTGCAGGACGATTTCGTCATCATCGATGTTCTCGAGAGCGATGACCGATTGGTGACCTTCGCCGTCGTAGTCACCGAACGAGACGATTGCCTCGTCAGTTTCTTCGACGCCGATGGTCACGTTTGCGATGTCACCCTGCTCTGGATCATCGTTATCGACGATGTACCGATCTTCGTCGTCATCGGTTACTTCGATCGTCGCGTTGGTTTCAGCGAGCGAGTCGGTGACGTTGAAGGTGAACTCGTACTCGCCGGTGTCGAGTTCGCCAGTAAGGTCCATGGTGATCGTTTCGTCGTCATCAAGGTCCTGGAGGACGACTCCGTCACCGAGCTGTTCTGGGCTGTAATCGTCACCGCCAGCCTCATCGTTGCTCACGAGGAGGTCGTGGAGATCGCCTCCATCGATATCATCGGACGAGACGTTCACGTCCTGCTGATGGTTGTTAGCAGTAGCATCCTGTGAGTCTGCATCACGTTCAGACTCAAACTCAATATCTACCTGACCTTCTTCAGAGACGCTGTTACTGTCGAATTCCACATCAGGATCTTCTGAGACAGCCTGGAAGGTCTCGCCGTGGAAGTCAGCGTCGTTGTTAGCGTGCGAATGGATCTGATAATACTCTCCATCCTCAAGATCATCTGTCTCGAGGATTACGTCTCCATTAGTATCAGAATCGTTTGTTTCGATAGTATCGTCAGGAGAGTCTTCCGAATCGAAGGGTCCCTCTGCGATCGAGACGAGACCATCGAATTCGTTAGTTGAGCTTGTCTCCAGAGTTATTTGTTGACCGATCCATACTTCGTCAATATCGTTGCTGTCAAAGGTCGGTCCGTCATCAACAGTCTCTTCGTTGACTGCTGCTGCTGCACCCGCAAACGCTGCGGACATTGCAACAACGGAGAGGACCATCATCGCGGCGAGGAACAGTGCGCGTCCCTTCTCGCGATATGAATTTTCGTTTGTCATTTATATTGTATTATTGTTTCGTACTGCATTGTTTCGCGTGCAATTCACGGTTAGGCGACCGTTACCGGCTTCCTACCAACGGAGCCGTCGTCGAACTACTCAGCCTACCGGATAGGGGTGTTTGGGTGGTTTCGATGGTTTGTAATAAGTCTTCTTGTACGATAGGTCCATATTTGGGAATGTTGTAAGAGTCGATTAAACCGTTCTTCGTATGGAGCTTCGAGCTATTTAGAGTGGTCTCAGGAATATAGCCTCGTGAATAGAGACGTTCTACCTGTCGAGAACACCACAATCACTAACCAATGAGAAACTCGAAACTGGCCAAAGAATAGCGTAAATCAGCCCGAAATAGAGGGTGTCGGAGGACAACAGACCTCATTCGATCTTTTGCACTGCCATTTCGCCTTCGAGACTCACCGGTCGACACTCGAGGGACTCTTCTACTCGGAAATACTCGAGTAAATACCGCACCTCACCGGCTATCGCGTCGCAATTCTCGAGATCCGACTCCATAATAGACTCATCGTGCGCGTGAAAGACCGTCCATCCGAACCGCGTACTGTTCCGATATCGAATATCGACGGTTCGGATTCCGTTCGTACTGTTCTCGATCGATAATCCAACAGGTTCCATCGGACCGTTTCTCGAGTACAACGGTTTCGTGTTTTGTTAACTCCCGCTCACCCATCGCGTGGAGAATCCAGTCATAGATATGTTGGGAAACGCTCGTCTGGATCACGTTGCGTTTCGAGAAGTCGATTTCCTCGAGTCGGTCACTGTGCTTCTCGGCGAAGACTTCAGCGGCTTCGCGTTCATCTCCCTCGAGATAGAAAACAGTCGTAAAACTCCCTTCACTGTGGTCGTTTTCCACGGTGGAAGTCTGTTGAACCTTAATCTTCCGAGCCAGCCCTCGTTCCGCGTAGGAAAGATCGTTGATGTTAAAATCTGTCTGGGGACTCTCAGACAGTTGTTCAAATGCTCTGGTCACTACGTGAGGCTAACTATGAGCAGATATTGAACGTTCGCATTTCGGAGACTGTCTCATCTACCTCGTAATTAGAGTTGTTCCCTTGACTGCAACTGATAGAAGATGAATTGTTTCATCTGCAAAAGTGGAGTGTTTGTCGCGATAACCGGAGTGATCCGGGGGTTAGCTGCTCGAGTTAGTCCTGACGGCGCAGTGCGAGCATTGCGGCACTGAGTAGTGCGACGAGGGCGACGGCGACGCCGAATCCGGGCGTTCCGTCATCGTCGTCATCGTCATCATCGTCGTCATCTTCAGGTGCGTCGGCGTCATCATCGTCATCGTCAGGTGCGCCTTCTTCACTGACGGAGATCGTTCCGTCGTACTCTTCGTCGAACTCGTCGTCTTCGACGGTGACGGTGAAGTCGTAGTCGCCGACGCTGAGGTTTTCGACTGCGAAGGTGTGCGAGGCGGAGTCGCCACCGTCGATCTCGAGGGACTCTTCGTGAGTCTCGCCATCAATCTCGAGGACCACGTCGACGGTCGTCTCGTTCTCGCCGTGGTTGTCTACGGTCGTATCGACCTCGGCGGTGTCACCTTCTTCGATGTCGTCGTAGTCAACGCTGAGGCCGAGACCTTCTTCGGGTTTGTCCTCATCGTCGTCGTCATCGTCTTCTGCTTCGACGAGTCGGACATCCTCGAGAGTGTCATCGTCATCACCGAATGGAGTTTCGGCTTCGAGGTCGAAGAGTGAACCAACTTCCTCATCACTCAGATCGAACGTCGCAGTGAAGACGTTGCCATCAGCACTGACCGTGACATTTGCATCAGCAGTCTCGACGAACGAGCCTTCATCCGTTGGAGAGTCGGCTACTGTTCGGATCTCCGAGCCCGGCGCTATGTTGGTCGTTCCAGTAGCGGTTGCTTCTTCACTTGCCTCGAGTTCGTCTATCTCGTCCCACTCGAGTTCGGGTTCTTCGAAGGTGAGTTCGCCACTATCCGAGTAGTTCTCATCGAAGAGGTCGTTGTACTCCTCGCTGATGTTGAAGTATACATCGTAGGTCTCATCGATTTCGAAGTTCTCGATTCCACCATCGAGGTAGAGGATTTCGATAATCAGGTCGCCTTCGTAATCATCCTCGAGAGTGTAGACCTCGACCGGGAGATCGTGGTCGATTCCCTCATCATCGTACTGATAACTGGAATTCCAGTTCGTTGGCGTTCCAACGGCACCAGAGTCCTGTTCAACAATTTCGATGGAAATGCCGACATTGTCATAGAGGTTTTCACCACTAACACTACTTCCTAATGCCTCAACCGAGCCGTTCGCTCCGAAGTCTTCGATGTGCATGAAGAGTGAGTCTCCCTCATCGAAGTCCTCGTCAACTGCGATGATTTCCGTGTTAGTGACCGTTGTGTCTTCGTATCCATCGAGATCACTTACACTATCATCCTCGGGAGCAGTCTGGGTTACCGCATCACCAGGTGATGTACGGTCACTGATGATCATGATGTCGCGGTCATACTGATCATATTCCGAGGCATCCACAACGTCTTCAACACTGCTCAGTGGGTGATTGTAGTCACCATCGTCGAACGAGCCAATTCCCAGGTCCCACCTGTGGCCTGGAAGTGGATCTCCGTTGAGATCAGTTTCAACGAATCGAATCTCCGCTCCGCCTTGTTCTTCAGCGATGTCTGCCTGAGACTCGTTGTAGAGAGTCCATGCATCGGATTGCTCGGCAGCGTACGTGTTGTATTGAAGAACGATTTCGTCCTCTTCGATGTTCTCGAGGGCGATGATTGCTGCGTGGCCGTCATCATCGTAGTCGCCTAGCGTGACAACAGCGTGATCGGTCTCATCAACACCGATCGTTACGTTCGCAACATCACCCTGCTCAGGGTTGTCGATAGAGACGAAGTATCGGTCTTCATCGTCATCAGTTACTTCGATTGTGGCGGTTGCTTCTGCCAAGGAGTCAGTAACGTTGAAGTGGAATTCGTACTCGCCTGTATCGACATCTACACCATTGAAGTTAGCGACGATTGTCTCATCCGCTCCAAGGTCTTCGATAACGACACCATCACCACTTTCGACCAACGTATTTCCGTTTGGTTCGAGAATGTTTTCGAGGTCATCAGCGTTGATATCCTCAACCGAGACGTTCACATCCTGACTGTGACCACCATCGGTATAGGTGACGCTCTGTGAGTCCGTATCACGTTCGGATTCAAAGCTGATGTCTACTGTACCGTCTTGGTTCACTGAATCTCGATCGAATTCAACATCGATATCTTCAGACAGTGCTTGGAAGGTTTCTTCGTGGAACTCGGTATTATCGCTACCGTGTTCATAGATGTGGTAGTACTGACCATCTTCGAGATCATCTGTTTCGAAGGTTACCACACCACCTTCTGCATTATCAGTATCAATAGTTGAATCAGGAGACTCACCATCTGGTGGGCCTTCAGCGATGGACACGAGTCCGTCAAACTGATCAGCTGGATCATTATTGCTACTGTCCAGTGTTATCTCTTGTCCGATCCAGACGACATCGATACCATCAGTATCGCTGTCAAAAGTCGGTCCATCGTCGTAATGATTGTGTGCCGCTGCTGCGCCCGCAAACGCTGCGGACATAGCAACAACGGACAGGACCATCATTGCGGCAAGGAACAGTGCACGTCCCTTCTCGCGGTAGGTTGCGTCGTTTGTCATGTTATGATTGGTAGTTTCGGTTTCGTGTAGTTTGCGAGCGATGCAACTGGAGTGCAATCAGCTAGCAACAGAGGATTACTCCCCGTCGAATCTGCTTGCACCGGGTAGGGGTAGATGAGAGGAGTAGGCTTTCAGTAATAAGCTTTCTGGAATTTCCCGGATTTGGAACGATCGTTACGGCCGATATATGCCGTTAGAGGCGGTTTCCAATGGATACTGCTCAACTCGTTAGAACTCGAGTAATACCCTTTTATGAGTATATTACTCGCCGAAATAGTGCACGCACGCGAAACAATAGTTTCTCGAGACCACAACTCTCTCGAGATCACAGTCACTCCCCACCCATAAACACCCAGAATCAGACTGCACACATTATTCCCGACCGGAAACAGTAGTTATATGACACTACGGGACGTAACACCAAATGGAAGCCACACACTCCGCGCATGGGGGCGTTCGTATTTGAAATGCCCCGGGTGCTAGAGCCACCCGAGACGTGGCTTCCAATCGCACATTGGATCGGTTGCCATGATACGATTGCTTCTCCGCGGGCTTAAACATCCCGTCCGACAGACGAATCGAAGTCGACCACAGGCGGTCCTCGAATCAGCACACCCAATCCCTCGAGCAACGGTGCCCAACTCTCGAGCTACAGAACTCGACCCTCGAGCGGGAACGACTGATTCTCGAACGACGACCACTCCTCGAGGGAGCGTGATCGCCGGATGACCGAACTCCAGCCGAGCCTCGCCGTCGAGATGGTCCACACGCTCGAGGACCACGGCCTCCCGAGAGACGCCTACCAGCTCGCGAGCGAGTTCGACCCCGAAGCCCTCGAGCGGCTGCTCGAGTCGACAGACCAATCGATCGAAGTCCGACTCGAGGTCCAGGGAATCCCGCTGATCGTGACGAACGAGGAGATTCGGGTGCTCGAAGAATGACCGACGACGAGCCGGATCCGGTTCCGTGCCCACACTGCGGGGTTCCGGTTACCGCGGTCGTCCAGATCGTTCCGACCCACCACAACGCGTACCCGTGTGGGTGTGGGGTCGAAGAAGACCTGCTCGAGTAGCCGGACCTTCCACACGCGTTTCTCGATTACTGAGTGTATTACTCTCCCAATTCCCGAAGTTTTTGTTGTACTTGAGAGTATACTTTCGGATGAAGATTCATTCCTGAATCTACGAGGTCGTACAAGACCTCGGTTGCTTCTGTGGAAGTCAATACTCCCTTTTTCGAACATGTAAGCAACAACGTTGTCACCCACCAACACTCGACATCGTGACTCCGGGCAACCTCTATAAGACCTTTGTCGTTAGCGAGAAGAACCTCCTCTCCATCATCCGCCAGCAAAATCACTGACGCATCGGCTACCGCAACACCCTCCAACGATGCCACTTCCTCAGCTTCGGGAGGCGTTTCACAAATCGAAACGCCATCGAGAAATGACGTAAGCGATGCAGTTCCTCGCTTTCCCTCCGTGAGAACTTCGTCTTTCACTCTCTCAGTTGTCCGTATCTCATCCCAGGTGGCCGAGATTAGGTCAAGGCGGCCAATCCACGAAAGCGGGATTAGCGCAGACGAATCAACAACGACCATCAAATTCGCCCGAGGTCACGTTCGAGTTCGTCGGTTGTGTATCCGGTATCGATGCCCTCCTCGGCGGCGAGTGAAAGCATCTCGACATACGTCACATCGGCAATTTCAGCAGCACGGCGAAGGGTGACTTTGTGTTCTCGAAGCAGGTCGAGTGCCTTCTCCTTTCGCCAGTCTGTGAGGCCTTCCCGAATGAGGCGGCGAAGAACCTCTGACCTATCTGCGGTCATCTCCTGTTCAATTTCGGATAACAACTCTTCGTCGTCTTCGGGTATTCGAGTTGTAACGGTTTTCATCGTTACGATAGGCTACGTTACGTTACGTGATAGATGTAACGGGGTTTTTCGCGTGAAAAAGTAGATAAAGAAATCACAGT
Organism: Halostagnicola alkaliphila; assembly: GCF_055379965.1. Taxonomy (NCBI): domain Archaea; kingdom Methanobacteriati; phylum Methanobacteriota; class Halobacteria; order Halobacteriales; family Natrialbaceae; genus Halostagnicola; species Halostagnicola alkaliphila. Next base: position 3,125,209 of record NZ_AP043826.1, read on the forward strand.
ACCAACTAGTGACAAGTGGACGACCGGAGCACCGGTATCGGTCCATTCCCAATCATCCACTATCATCAAACCTCCGCGACACGATGTGCCTCGTCCACCTGCAACGCCGCTTTCGCGAGTGCGAGGTTTTTGCGCGTCGACCGCCACTGATCTACATCCCCCCAGCCGTCATCTCCCGGCTCGAGTGTCGTTGTGAGATCTTCGACGCTGTCGACGTCGTGCTTCTGACGGAAGTTTCGGACATCGTTGCTCATATCGCGGATACCCTCGATCAACTCTGCGTGGGTGTGTGTCGTTCGAAGTTCCTCAATCCGGTCGGTAATAACCCGTCCCTCGTCGCGTTTGTACTCCGTCGTACGCCCGTTCTGAGTGGTAATCGGCAAGGATCAATCGCTTTGTCTGGCTTCTTGACCGACTCTATTCATAGCTCCGTCAAGGTGGATAAGAGCCTCACTGACGGGACTTTCCGGGTTGAACCGAAACCGCTTTGGAGCTGTTCCTTGCACAGGCTCGATAATATCGAGCCCTGCAAGCAGATCGATATGGCGACTAACAGACTGGCGGCTCACATTTGCCATATTTGCGAGTTCGGTTTGATTGAACTCCCGATACTGCGGCAGATCAAGGATGGCGTCGATCATCAGGCCCACACTCTCATTTTGGGTGAGTGCTAACCATCCAGATGGGTATTTTTCGCGGAACGGTGCGTTGTCGTTATCGGCACCCGGCTGGGGCACGCTTTCACTGTTACTCATATTGTCTTCAGCCACGGTATAGCGGATAGAGAGGGTATCTATCCTGTTCACTACTCTATTCTGGGTAGTATGGTGGTCTGTATACACATCTTATCGTCGATCTATGTTAAAGCTATGGTACAGTTATGTCGCATCCATTGGAATCCCGTGTAACACTGGATAAGAATAACATATATAAGTTTGTGTTGCTGATAGATACATACAGAGTATAAAACATGTCTTCTAACCGACCTTCGGATTCGGAAATCAAATGCGACTTACTATTTAAAATGACCCGCGGGCATGGATGGGGGAGCCCTTTTTCGAAGCAGGACCTCGTCAGCAAAGCGTTGGAATCGACCGAGCAAGGACGAGGGAAGGACTTGGTCGAGGAACTCCTGAACGAACAGTATATAGGCTACCAACGGGGAAAGGGCTACAGCATCAAGAACAATCCAGATGACCAAGCTCGAGCGGCGTTCCGCCTTCGAGACACGTGCCGACGGTCAGAGTTACGGATTGAAACATCTCTCTCCCGGTTCGAACAAGCAGGTGGCTTCGACGCCTACGACCGAGCAGACGTTCTTGATGACGAGGAGGGCGATACCTGGTAGGGAGTTACGACTGGTACGGTTCGTCAACTGCCACCAACAGGTTTCGTTCGTATATCACGCGACCAGAGTGCTCACAAGCGAGTTTGAGTCGAACACAGCTTCGCTTTCGACAGCGAGTTTCGAATACTGGGGTTTGCCCTCGTTCCTGACGACATCGTCCTCCATCGGAACTGAGTGGGGTGATGGATGGGCGATTGCGAGCCAGTTGCCGAGTGTCACTTATTCCGCGTAAACGCACTTCTCGAGGTACGACTGCACTTCGTCTCGAACGTCGCCGATCCAGTCGTCGCTCTCGCTCGTCGAGCGTCGCACGAGCGCGCCGTTGATCACGGTGATGACCATCCCTGCGACGCCGACGGGATTGCACGCGCGAAAGACCCCTTGTTCTTCGCCCTCTTCGATAACGTCGGCCAGAAACTCCTCGAAGACCTCGTCGCTTCTGGTAAAGTGCTCTCGGTAGGCGTCGTCGTGGATGGCTCGAGCCCGCAGTTCGAACAGCGTCGCGAGTGACATGCGCTTTTGTTCGTCGATGTCCTCGTCGAGCGGCCTGGCGATAATCGCCTCGAGCCACTCGCGCGGCTCGTCGATCTCTCCTTCGAAGGTTTCGGTTCGGTGCTCCTCGAGCAGCCGCTCTAAGGTCTCGAGAACGACGTCGTCCTTGCCGTCGTAGTGGTGGTAGATCAGCGACTGGCTCTTGTCGAACTCGTCGCCGATCTTGTCGATCGTCAGATCCGCGTAGCCGTGTTCCATCAGCGTATCGAACGTCGCGGCGAGGATTTCCTCGCGCGTCCCCGATGGGTTCTCGAGAAGATCACGAGTCATCGATACCCACTTCTCGATGCTCGAGTCTGAAACACTCGGTGACTCGGACTGGTGATGAACCCGGCCAGTCGTGGCTGTCTCGAGGATTGGCAGTTGGCGTTCGTTCCCTGTAACTCATAGCATCGCAAACGAGACGCGGCACCAAAAAGGGAGTTGATTGAACGTTCAATCACAAAGCCTATAAAATCACCATGCCGTTTTAGAGTAATGACAGATAGTCTTCCCTCCAACACTGTTGGCTCTACAATACACCAGCCAGCACGATTGGAATATTCCTCCACTAACCATCACGAGGGGTGGCCTCGATGAACGTGAAACAACCGTCGAGGGTCGTTATCGCGTTCGTCGTTCTCGTCGCCATCGGAACGGCGTTCGCACCGATCGGAGTCGTCGCACAGGAGATGGGTGGTAGCGGCTACGTCCCGCCGGACCGAGGCGAACCGGATCTCTCGGTCCACCTCGCCGACAACGAGGTCGCACCCGGAACAGTCGAAGAACTCGAGTTCGACATTCGAAACGACGGTGAAGTCACGACCGGCTCCGGCGAGGGTGTCACGGACGCCCAGAGCGTGACCGTCGAAATCGACGACGATGGACCGTTCGACGCCCAGACGGACGATATCGGGATCGGACCGGTACAGGACGGGAGCGTTTCCGAAGCAGTTTTCCCCGTTAGCGTTCCGCAAGATATCGAACCCGGAGAGTACGACGTTTCCGTCGAAGTGAGCTACACGTACCACAGTACGATCGGAACGGACGGGAGCGTCGACCGGGAGCGAAACAGCGAAACGCACGATATCACCGTCGAAGTGCCGGACGAACCGCGGTTCGACGTGACGAGCGTCACGACCAACGTCGAACCCGGCTCGAGCGGTGATGCGACGATCGAAATCGAAAACACCGGCACCGAAGCCGCGAACGAGACTCGGGCGACCATTGCAGGCGGTGGCGGCGTCGTCATCGACGGCGAAGTAGCCGAAGACGTTCTCGGCGATCTCGACCCCGGAGAGTCCACGACGACGACCGTGAACGCCCAGATCGACGAATCCGTCAGCGGCGGCGAGAAACCGCTCGATCTCGAGTTTACCTACCGGGACTCGAGCGGCGTCCAGCAGGAAGCACAACCCCAGACCGCCAGCCTCGCACCCGCCGGCGAACAGCAGTTCTCCATCCAGAACCTCGAGGACGACCTCGCGGTCGGCTACGACGGCGACGTAACCGGGCAGGTCCACAACGACGGGCCCCGATCCGTCGACGACGCGGTGTTGGTCGTCGAGCCGATGAGCGAAACGCTGTTCGTCGAGGACACCCGCTATGCCCTCCCTGAGATCGAACCCGGCGAAACGGCCGACTTCCGTTACCCGACCGACGTCAGCGGGCAGGCCGACGGCGGCGACCGCCAGCTCCGGTTTACCGTCGAGTACACCGGCGGCGACAACTCGCCGCTCGAGGACGGGCCACACTCCGAGCGCGTCGTCGTCGACGACTACCAGGACGAGTTTGCCATCGACGGCGACAACATCTCGGTTCCCCAGGACGGGACCGAGGAGTTCACCCTCGAGATTACCAACGAGCGCTCGGGAACGCTCTCGAACATCGACGCGATGTTGTACACGAAAGGCGAGCTCGAGACGGACAACGACGAGGCGTTCGTCCCCGAACTCGCCCCCGGCGAAACGGCCGAGATAACGTTCGACATCTCCGCAAGCGACCGGGCGACCACGGAAACTCATCCCGTCGAACTGGACTTCCAGTACGATACCGAACGCGGCGACACGACGCTCTCGGACACCTACCAGCACCCGGTCGAAGTCGTGGCCGCGGAAGACGACGGCGGCGGCATTACGGGCACGCTCGTCGGCATCCTGGGTGCGCTCACCGTCGCGGGCGTCGGAATCACGCTCTGGTGGCGACGAGGATAACTGAATGACCGACTCCGATCGCCCCGACGACCGCCTCAGCGACGACGGTCTCGCCGAGGGCGGGTCCGGCGACAGCACCTTCGCCAGCGACGGCGCTCGAGGCGGTTCGGGACGCACCGGCCGAATCGGGGGCCTGTTCGGTTCGCTCTCGAGTCACGTCGGCTCGCTGGGCGGCTCGAGCGGGAGCCCGGACGACGGCCGCGGAAGCGACCCGTTCACCCGGCGGGTGAATCCGCTGATTTCGAAGCGCCCGTGGACGATCGTCATCGTCTTTCTCCTGCTGACGGGCGTGTTCATGGCCGGAGCCGGTATGGGCGACGGCGGCCAGGAAGCCGGTGCCGATCAGTTCGCCGACGACACCGAGGAGGCCCAGGCCTACGAGGACATCCAGGATGACTTCGGCGAGACGGGCCACGAGGAGGGGGGCACGACCGCCCAGTTGTTCGTCGAAGACGATCGCAACGTCCTCTCTCAACCGAACCTCTTGCGGATGCTCGAGTTCCAAGACGAGATCGAGACCCGCGACGGCCTCCGCGTCGAGTCCTCGACGAGCCCCGCATCCCTGGTCGCACAGCAACTCGATCCCGAAGCGGAAACGTCGGAGGAACAGTATCGGGCGGTCAACAGCGCCTCACAGCGCCAGATCGACGAGGCGATCGCCGACGCCGACGAGGTGGCTGGACTCCCCGTAAGCACCGACTTTACGCGCGAATCGGCACAGGCGAACGTCGCGCAGGTGGCGATCACCTACGACACCGCGCCGATGGCCGATACGGACAATTACGCGGATCTGCAGTACGAAACCGAGGAGATCGCCAACGAGGTAGACGGCTTCGAAAGCGGCGAGAACATCGTCATCTTCGGCGACGCGATCATCGAGGAGGAAACGCTTCAGCTGCTGGGCGATACCGCTATCGTCGTCTTCCCGGCCGCGATCATCCTCATCATGTTCTTCCTGCTGGTGGCCTATCGGGACCCGATCGATCTCGGACTGGGTCTCGTCGCGCTCGTGATGACGATGATCTGGACGTTCGGCTTCATGGGATTCGCGAACATCCCCTTCTCGGACTCCCTGATCGTCGTCTTTCCCTTACTGTTAGCGGTCGGGATCGACTTCGGCATACACATAATCAATCGCTATCGTGAAGAGCGGGCCAAGGGCGTCTCGATCGGCGAGTCGATGACCGTCACGTCGGCACAGCTGACGACCGCGTTCCTCATCGTGACGATCACGACCGTCTTCAGCTTCGCGGCGAACCTCGTCAGTTCGATGGACGGAATGCAAGACTTCGGAATCGTCGCCGCCTTCGGGATGATCTTCACGTTCCTCATCTTCGGCGTCTTCCTCCCGGCGGGGAAGGTCGGCTTCGACCGGCTCCGCGACGGAACGCGCTTCCCCGAGTTCGGAACCACCCCGTTGGGGCGCGAAGACTCCTACATGGGGAAGGTCCTGCCCGTCGGCGTCCACATCTCGAAAGTAGCACCGGTCCTCTTCCTCGTGGCGATTCTCGTCGTCGGCGGCGGTGCCGCGGCCTACGGGACCGGCGTCGACACCGAGTTCGACGAAGAAGCGTTCTTCCCCGAGCAAGATCGCGTCGATCAGTACCAGCACTTACCCGGCCCGCTCTCGCCCGGCGAGTACACCTTCATGACCGTCCTCGATTACATGGAAGAGGACTTCGAGCAGGGAATGCAGGGGTCGGTCACGATCTACGTCGAGGACGGGGACTTACGATCCGATACCGCCCTGAGAGACATCAATAGGGCGCTCGAGAACCCGCCAGACGAGTTCCAGAGCGAGGGAGGACAGGCCGATGCAGATAGCGTTCTCTCGGTCATCGAGTCCCACGCCGCGGAGGATCCCGAGTTCGACGCGGTCGTCACCCGATACGATTCGACGGGCGACGAGATCCCCGACCGAGACGTCGACGTCGTCTACGACGAACTGTTCGACTCCGAGGCAAGCGGTGAGGCCAGCCAGCGGCTGACGACCGATCGCGGCGCGGCACAGATCGACATCATGATCGACGTCGACGCCGAGCAGGACGAGGCCGTCGTCGCCGCCCAGGAGACCGCCGAGGAGATACCCATGGACGCGACGGCGACCGGCCAACTCGTCATCTTCGAGTCCGTAATCGACGAGACCACCGACGCGTCGATCAACAGCCTGATGATCGCGTTCCTGCTGACGGCCGTCTTCCTCGTCCTGACCTACTGGTTGCTCGAGGGTCGAGCGGTCTACGGCGTGATCAATCTGATTCCGGTGTTGTTGACCGTCGCCCTGCTGGCCGGATCGATGCGGTACTTCGACATCCCGTTGAGTCCGATCAACGCGCCGATCCTCTCGGTCTCGATCGGGCTGGGGGTCGACTACACGGTCCACTTCATGCACCGGTTCGTCGACGAGTTCGAGGACGGCAACGACATCCACGAGGCGCTGATGGTGACCGTCCGCGGAACGGGCGGTGCCCTGACCGGGAGTATGCTCACGACCGTCTGCGGGCTCGGCGTGTTGTACGTCGCGTTGATCCCGCTCATCATGGAGTTCGGCTTGCTCCTTGCGCTGGGCGTGTTCTACGCCTGCTTTACGTCGATCCTCGTGCTTCCCTCGGTAATCGTCGTCTGGGATCAATTCGAGAACGGGGGTATCGACCTGCCGACGTGGCAGTGATCGAGAGACGGCGGTCGATCGACACGCTGACATCTCGAAACTGCCGCTCGAGCGAGATCCCGAACGTTCGGACTCGAGACACACTCCACAGCCCGTACGGTCGGACTCGAGACACACTCCACAGCCCGTATGGTCGGACTCGAGACACACTCCACAGCCCGTATGGTCGGACTCGAGACACACTCCACAGCCCGTATGGTCGGACTCGAGATGATCGGGTGCTGGCAGCAGCCGGAATCTGCGCCCCGCAAAAAGGAAGTAATTTGCTATTGGAACGACTAGTTCAGATATCTCATGTATAACCGTCGTGCGTTGCTGAAACAGACCGGTGCTTTGGCGACCGCAGCGACGGCCGGGCTCGCGGGCTGTCTGGAGGTTCTCGCGTCCGTCGACGAAGAGCAACCCCCAGCGTACATCGATCGACTCGGCACCGACGACGACGGCTGGGTCGATTTCGGCTACGTCGACTGGGACGGACTGACGGCGGTCGCACGCGACGAAGACGCTGCCGAGGAGTACGAGGCACAATTGAATCTCGGCGAAGTGATGCACGGCTATCCGCTCGAGGGGATCACGGCGCTCGCCGAACGGCTGACGGTCGAACTCGCCGGACCGGGGCTCGAGGGCTTGCTCCGGCCGTATCCGTCGTTCGGGGAGTTCGACGACGAGCGCGACGAAACCGAACCCGAGGAGGAGTACGACTCGACGGTCGAAGACGTCCTGGCGGTCAACGGAGCGCTCGTCCTGTCGGGGTCGATCGACATCGAGGAAATCACGGCCGTGTTGACGGAGCCGCCCGAGGAAGACACGCTTCGTCGCGAGTACGAACGAACCGACGTCCTGGAGGGCTACGACATCTACGCGCCGGCAGACGGGGAGTTCGGGCTGGGTGATCCGACGCTTGCGGTCAGCGAGGACGCGATCGTTTCCGCGCAGGGAGAAGACGGCATCGAGCCGATTACGGCGGTTATCGAGACGGCGACCGGCGAAAGCGCCCGCGCGTCCGAGACGGTCGAGGAGTTCGAGTGGCTGCTAGACCATGCCGGGGACGGCCACATCGTCTTCGGCGGCTACGGCGAACCGACGGACATTACGGTCGGAAAATCGATCGAACGACACGACCGTTGGGGGAACACGAATGCGGTCGCGAAACCCTTCTCGCAGTTCGAACTCGTCAACGGCGCTGTGAGTTCGATTACGTTCGAGGAGCAGGCGACCATGAACGCCGTGTTCGCCGCCTACTACGAGTACGATACCATCGACGATAGCTTCGAAGCGACGCTCAGGGGACGCCTCGCCTCGAGTGCGACGGAGCGGTCGGTCGCGGTGAACACCGATGTACACCGCGTTCTCGCGACGGCGACGTGGAGCGGGGAATCCGAACACGACGACGGAAACGAATCGGTCGAGGACTAACTCGAGAAAACAGACATCACTCCGTTTCTGCGACCAACTGCGGGTCCTGATATCGTCTGGTCCACAGCACCTGCAGCGGGAAAATCAGTATCGGAACGAAAAACGCCGCGGAGAGGTTCACCGCGGCCACGCCGATCGAGACGAGAAAGACCGCCGGCGCGATGAGGCCACGGAGCGTGATCAAGAATCCCGTTCGATCGTCGATGGCATCGCTGGTGAACCCGCGCCGATCGGCGTACCACCACAGGATCGTCAGGACGATTCCGACGAGCGAGATGTTGATCGCGTACAGCGTCCAGGTGAGGTGCGTGCCGTAGACGCCGAGCAGTTCCGTCGGGTACGGAAGAAAGGAGACGGCGAGCAAAAAGGCGAGATTGAGGTAGAGCAACAGCCTATCGTGGCGGACGATCTGTCGAAACAGGTTGTGGTGGACGATCCAGTAGATGCCGACGACGCCGAAAGAGAGCAAGTAGCTGAACAACAGCGCCTGCTGGTCGGCCAGCGCTCCTGGAAGGTCGGCCGCGGCGCGATCCGCCTGCACGTCCGGAACCTCGAACTGGAGGACCAACAGCGTGAGAACGATCGCGAACACGCCGTCGCTCAGCGCCTCCATCCGATCGGTCGTCTCTCCCTCGAGCATGCGCACCTGCACCATACCGTTCCCGTCGACGGCGATACGCAACAAGCCAGTGGGTTAAGCAGTGGGTTAAGGCGACAGATATCGGGTTGAGACGACCAGCAGTGGATTGAAATATTCGGCTCGAATGAGGAGAATCGATCGAGCGATCTCCCCCGTTGGTTCATACTCGTGGTCGTCGTACAGTCCCTATGACTCGCCGCGTCTCTCGAGCGAACATTCTCGACGCCGTCCTGCGGGAACTTCGACGCATCGTCCTTTCGGTCCGCGGCCGATTCTTCTCGCGGCCGAAACCGCTCGAGCCGTCCGTACTCGTTCCGCTCAGCCGAGCGGAAGCCGAACGGACCCTCGGCGAACGTCACTTCGAACCGAACTGGGACATGTCCTTTTCGTACTTCGGTGAGGTACTCAACCTCCGTCGGGTGGAGTACGTCACCGATCATCCGACCGGCTACACGTGGTGGCAGGTCCACATCCGCGGCTATCATCACCCGGAAGGCCTCGAGTTGACCGCACACTTCGAGACCGACCCGAGCGAGACGCCGGACGCCCACGTAGATCGGGTCGGGATCGACATCGACCGCGGACTCGAGGAGTTACAGGCGGTGCTCGAAGAGCAGGGTATCGAGTACCGGGAGCTGTCGAAGGCGGACGTCGCCGCGCTCGCCTGACTCGAGGAGGCCGTGAATCGACCCGTACGGGCTCGGCGGGCCGTCAGCCGACGACCGATCGACTCGGGGATGCCCCATCCAACAAGTACACAACGGCGGACCGATTGAGATTCGACAATGGACGTTCGGACGCTCGCGTCGTACCGGTTAACTAAGCCCGAACTCGCGGTGTTCGTGGCGGGTATCGCGAGCATGGGTCTCGAGATTCTGGCGGGACGTATCGTCGCACCCCAGTTCGGCAGTAGCATCTACACCTGGGGGAGTATCATCACTATTTGTCTGGCGGCGTTGAGTCTCGGCTACTGGCAGGGCGGCAAACGGGCCAAAACCGCGACCAACCGCGAGATGTCGTGGATCCTCTTCGGAACGGCAATCTACATCGCCATCGTGATCTACGCGAGCGACCTGCTCTTGCTCTACACGTCGACGATGCCACTCAGCGCGCGGTACGCGTCGATTCCGGCCGTCATCGCCCTGTTCGGGCCGCCGACGTACCTGCTCGGATTTATCAGCCCCTACGCAGCGGAACTGTGCAACAAGGAAGGCGTCGGCGAAGCGTCCGGCCACGTCTACGCCGTCGGCACCATCGGGAGCATTCTCGGCAGTACCCTCACGACGTTCGTTCTGATCCCCGAACTAAGCGTCGAGCGGATCGGCCTGCTGTTCGGGTTCCTCCTTGTCGCGACCGCGCTGGCGCTCACGCTTCCAAACTTCTCGCGAAACTCCGCCGGTGCGGCGGTTATCGTTTCCCTCCTGCTCGTCGGCGCGGCGGTCGGAAGCGCGAGCGCCTTCGATCCGAGAGGCGACGTGGTCTACCAGACCCACACCGGCGAACAGGAACTCGAGGTGATCGACGACGGCGACACGCGAACCATGTACCTCGACGGATCCAGACACAGCGCGCTCGACACGGAGAACCCCGATCAGCACGTCTTCGAGTACACGAAATACTTCAACATTCCGCTGTTGATGAACGACGGGCCCGAAGAGATGGACGACGTCCTGTTTATCGGCGGCGGCGGGTACACCGGCCCACAGGAGTTCGAGTCGGAGTACGACGTGAACGTCGACGTGGTCGAACTCGACGGGGACGTGACCGACGCCGCAGAGGAGTACTTCGGCCTCGAACACGGCGAGAACCTGACCACCTACGAGGACGACGGCCGCCAGTACCTCGCCGATATGGACGACTCCGAGGACGGCTACGATCTGATCGTCCTCGACGCCTACAAGAAGGATCAGGTCCCCTTCCAGCTAACGACGGTCGAGTTCATGGAACTCATCTCGGATCGACTCGCCGAGGACGGCATCCTCACCGCGAACGTCGTTTCCTCGCCGACCGGCTCGGCGGCCGAGTTCTACCACGCCCAGTACAAGACGATCGACCAGGTCTTCCCGGACGTCTACAGTTTCCGAACGTCCGATCGGAACTCCGTCCAGAACGTTCAGGTCGTCGCGACCAAAGAGGAGACCGACTTCAGCCAAGCCGACCTCGAGCAACGAAACGACCACCGCGATCTGGCCGTGGACCTCGAGGGGGCGCTGGATAACTACATGGACGACCCGGACGTCGACGGTGCGCCGCTGTTGGAGGACGATTACGCACCCGTCGACAGGCTCCTAGATCCGATGATGGGCCAGCGGTACGTCATCGAGGAGACTGACGATCCGACCGAACTGGAATCCACAGCCTCGAGTTCGGCGATGGCCCCGATAGTACACCAATAGCCCACCGGGGAAGAGGTCACACTCGAGTCGCGTCCAAACCCGTTCGAATCCAAAAGTGCTAAACAGTTCTGAGAAGGGGTCAGAAAGCGCATAATCGGGTAATCGGCCGCCCGGACTTTGAGCAGTGCCAAAGCATGTAGTGGGTACTCTTACGTTCCCGACACGCTAACAGCGGGTGTGAAGAATTTGAAGCCATCTCAGTCACCGACGATCCTGCTCGTCGAGGACAACCCGGGAGACGTCCGACTGACACGGGAAGCGTTCAACAGTTCGGCGTTCGATGCGACGATAGACAGCGTTGCGAACGGCGACGAAACGCTTGCGTATCTAGCGGAGTGCGGCGATTCTCGACCCTATCCACAGCTCCTCTTGCTCGACCTGAACCTGCCGAGAACGGACGGGTTCGACGTTCTCGAAGAGCTCCAGGAAAGCGACGAACACCCGAAGTTTCCGATTCTCGTACTCACGAGTTCCGAAGCTGACGAGGACATCCTCAAGAGTTACAAACTGTCTGCGAACGCCTACCTCACGAAACCGAAGAGCCCCGACGAATTCGTGGAAATGGTCGAAACGATCGAATCGTTTTGGTTCGATGAAGTTCAGCTTCCGCCGTCGCTTTCCTAACGTTCCCAACGAGTGACAGTCTCCTCGCCGTGAACGGGCGAGGTCGTCCGAGAGAGCGAAGTTCTCTCGCGATAACGAAAGGTCGAAGGTCGTTCGAACGACTTTCCTACCGCAAGCTGGGATAGCCGCCGTTTTCTCACTCGAAAGTACTCGCCGTTCGCTCACGCAGAACTATCCGGTATTCTATCGTTCGGAGCTAGTGGCTTCGCTCGTCGTTCCATCCGGGTCGAGAGACCCGCCCGGCGCCTCGAGCGGCCTCGAGAAGCGCCCGCGCCGACGGTGCCTCGAGGCAGGGCGAGCAGCACAACGTCGCCGCGGCCTCCTGAGACTGGTGTGGACCCCGCGGAATCGGATAGCCGCAGTGAGCGCACTGCCGTCCGATACCGTCGTGCTCGTGTCGAGAGCGGAATGACATAGGGGGTGCTCGACGGGCGGCGAAAAAGAATCCCGTACGATTCCGGGAACGAGTCGAGAACGTCGTTCGAACGGGACCGAAGCCGAACGGGAGACGCGACGGCTTCACGGTTCGTCAGTCCCGGGATCATCGACGGGTGAGAGACCGGTCGCCATCAAGCGTCGCGCGATCGCCACGAGACCGTTATCGAAGCCGCGACCGAAGACGGCTTGCTCGTGTTCTCGAGCGTTCTCGGCCGATCCGTGGAAGGTGCTCACCAGAATCGAACTCCGGTCAACCAGGAGTAAGCGACTGATTTCCGTATCGTCGCTGATCCAGGGCGAGTCGCTGAGCCATTCGAGACCCGAGACGAAGACCTCGGATTCGGGGAGCTCGTCCTGTACCCGGTCGCGGACCGTCTCCGCGGTCGTTCCGATAATAACCGACACATCGCGCTGGTGAGCCGCCTGAAGCTGGGAAACGAGCTGGTCGGTGAAAATGGCCTCGTCTCCGAGTACGAAGATCAACTCGTCTTCGGCGTCGTCGATCAGTTGTTGGGTCCGACTCGTGATTCCCGTCGAGTCCGAGAGCGCCCACACTTCGTGTGTGACGTCCGTCTCGGCGTCCGTCGACACCGAGTCGATCGCCTCGAGAGAGTCCCGAAGCGAGTCCGTCCGCGACTCGTACTTCTGTTGGAGCGTGTCGGCCGCCTCGCCGACTGAAACGGCGCGGAACTGCTGCGGGTTCGAGTGTTGGATCTCGACTAATCCGGCCGATTCCAGCACTCGAACCGCATCGTAGACGCGCGTTCGAGGAACGTCCGAGATTTCGCTGATTTCCTTTGCCGTCCCCTGCTGGAGACGCGTTAATGCGACGAACGATTTCGCCTCGTACTCCTGAAGCCCGAGCTGTTGGAGCAGTTCAACTGACTCTTCTTGATTCGATAGCTTGTCCATGGGTCCCAACCCTGCTACCAGTGATCCAGTAGCTGACTACGGTTTGATCCTCCACGTGAAAACACCTTCCGCTTGGTATACTCTCCCAGATCGCAGCCGAATCGATGACGGACCGTGTCGAACCAACCTGAAAGGGCCTCTTCCGACGAATTTCGGGAGTTACGCACACTTACATTTGCGAGTCGAGACGGGTGACCGCACATCTGCTGTGCTGACCGAAAAGCGATGATCCGCATCTTGTTCACTCAAATAATCACAACAGGAATATAGGGAAGGACTGTGAAGTGGGGAGTGGTACACAACTTCAGACTGGGTCCCAACCACGCTGGACTGTGTACCGAACTCCCCCGTTCGGGGGAAATTCTACCGCACATACTGTTCAATCATGTCCCCCGATACGTCGGATGGGCCGCGCTCGCTCGCCCTGAAACAACTCGAAGCGTTCGGGCTGAGCACCTACGCAGCCCGGACGTTCGTCGCCCTCGTCAGCCTCGGGGACGGAACGGCCCAGAACGTGAGCGACGTTTCTGAGGTGCCCAGAACGCGAGTGTACGACGCAGCCGACGAGTTGCACGATCGCGGCCTCATCGACATCCAACATTCGAGTCCCAAACGATTCGTCGCGATTTCGCCGGAAACCGCCGGAAACCGGTTTCGCCAGCAGTACACTCACCGGGCGAACGTGCTGACGGACGCACTCGACGGTCTCGAGCCGAAAAGCCGGACGACGGAACAACGCGGCGTCTGGACGGTTACGAACCGCGAACCGATCACCGACAGAGTGGTAACGTTCCTCGAGGAAGCAACCGACGAAGTCGTCTATATGACCGTCGAGGAACTCCTCACCGCGGACCTAATCGACGCCCTGCAAGCTGCGACCGAGCGCGGAATCACCATTCGATTGGCGGGTATGTCACCGGTCGCGACGGAGAAGCTTCGACAACACGTTCCCGAGGCCAACCCATTCGATTCGTTATGGGATTGGTCGGATATGCCCGCCGGACGACTGTTGATGGTCGATCAGGAGAAGACGCTGGCGAGCGTCCTCGTGGCCGAGGAGGGCGAAAATGCGACGGAACCTCGCGACGAAACGGCGATCTGGGGGACGGGAGAAACGAACAGTTTGGTGGTGGTGCTAAAGGCGATGTTTACCTGGCAACTCGACGGCAACCGGGGCTGAAACTGCGGATCCATCCTATCACTCGAATCGTCACATAATTGCTTTCCACGTCAGTTCCGTCTCTACCACTACGGTGGCATCCCACGCGGACGAAGCGTCATCGGTACTTGCAATGATATGGTTTCAATGACATCCGATGACAAACGTCCTGAAACGGAATCCGACGGCCTGACCGAGACGAGTGGAATGGGACCACCACTATTCGAAGCGTGTCGAAACGTACTGGAGAAGAGCCTCGAGGCGCTCGTGAGGGTGATATCGAACGAGCCCATCGTGCCGATCGTATTCGATGATGCCCGCATCATCGAATCTCGGGAGGTGATCGTGGTGAAGTTCGGTTTTGGCGCCCGCGTTATCCGCCGATTGGCGTGACGATAAAGTATTCGTCGCGTCCCTGGGCGACGGCTCGGTCCGTTTCGTCGCGAGAGCGTCAGCGAGTTCGTCGATCGAGACCGCGACACCACCGGTGTCACGGAGGTGGTGGAGAATCGTTCGCCGTCGTGGGTCGGCGATCAACCGAAGTATTGTCTCCGTCGAAATCGTCTGTGTGTCGGTGTTCATAGGTAGTCCCACCATGTTCTGACGGGACATCCGACCGCAGGAACATGGATGACTGGTTTTTCTTCCCTCCCTCGGAAACCAATGGCGTTGACCCGGATCCTCACACCATGGTTTCGGAGCTGGTTCACTACCGTTTTCCCGCCGACCGTCCTTGGAGACGATATGGAACGCGCATTCGTCATCGGCGGCACTCGATTTATCGGTCGCCATCTCGTCGAGGAACTGCTCGAGCACGGATACGACGTGACGCTCTTCAACCGGGGAAACCACGAGAACCCGTTCGCGGACGAGGATCGAGTCGACCACCTCGAGGGCGACCGGACGAACGATTCGGCGCTCGAGGTGGCCGCCGAGAACGTCGATCCCGACGCCGTCTTCGACTGCGTCGCCTATCATCCGAAGGACGTGCGGGCCGCGACGAGATTCTTCGACGACGTCGAGGCGTACGTCTACGTATCCAGCGGTGCGGCCTACGAAAGCGAGGAAATACCGAAACGAGAAGACGTGACGGCTCTCGAACCGTGTACGAGTGAGCAAGGAACCGACGACTCGAGGGACAGCTACGGGAACCGGAAAGCAGAGGGCGACCGGGCAGTGTTTGCGGCCGCCGACCGCGGCGTTAACGCCATGGCAGTCCGCCCTTCCATCGTCTACGGCCCTCATGACTATACCGAGCGACTCGATTTCTGGATCGATCGCGTGAATCAGTACGACCGACTCCTCGTTCCCGGCGACGGAACGAACGTCTGGCACCGATCTTACGTCGAGGACGTCGCCAGCGCGCTTCGGATCGTCGCCGAACGGGGCGAACCGGGCGAAGCGTACAACGTCGGGGATCAGCGACTCGTTACGCTCGAGGAATCGATCGAACTGATCGCATCCGCACTCGGGACCACAGTCGATGTCATCACCGCGGGTCCGCGCGAGCTCGCGGCAGGAGAGCTCGAGCCCGGCGACTACCTCTTCTATCGAGACTACCCCCACATCCTTTCGACGGCGAAACTCGCCGCTCTGGGCTGGGAGTCGACTCCGCTCAAGGAGGCGGTCGACCGAGCGGTCGCCGACCACCTCGAGAGCGACCGCGACGGAGCGGAGCACGATCCGGGACGAGCGTCCGAGGAACGAGTGCTTGGCGTCCTGGAGACGATGTGACGAACGAGGGACTCGAGGAGCGCGATTTGTGGCTTTAACAGATACATAAGCGTCGGACAGTCCGATCCGTATCGTCGTGACAGCACCGCAAACGGGGAGAACACGCTCGAAATTACTGACAAAGCATTGGTAATGGCGCGAAGCGAGGTTATGCAATAATTCTGTTAAGTGAAGACATCAGCCGCATCTCACGGGAATGAGAAAGTGTGTGAAAACAATTAAATGGTCGAGAGAAGCCGCCTTTATCGCCATCAGAGCCAATTAACGGCAGTTTCATCAGTACACAGTACCCTCAACTGGCAGATACAACAAAGCTTATTATCTCATTTCGAAGTGTCCCTTACATGGCAACTCCGCTCCATCGGGCGGTCGACATTTATCGCGACGACGGCATAACGACGCTTTCGGCGAAAACGGTCCGAAGCCTGCGAAGACGCGCGACGCTTGCATACTGGCGACTTCGAGGATCGCGAACGTTCGAATTCGGCGACACGGCGGCGACGTTCGACACTCGAGGCCGCGCCGCACGATCGCTCCAGATATTCGATAGCGGGGAACGGAAAATGGTCCAGGACCTGCTCTCGGAACTCGAGTCGGACGACACCCTCTGGGATATCGGCGCACACATCGGCTTTCACTCGAGTCTGGCTGGTCAGCGGATCGACCGCGTCGAGGCGTTCGAACCCACGCCGGGCACTGCGGGGAAAGCACGGGACCACCTCGATCGAAACGGCGTCGACGCAACCGTTCACGAGTACGCGTTGTGGGACGCCAACGAAGAGCTTACGTTGGATCACAAGAGCGCCGCAACCGGCGGAACGGGCTCGGTGACGGTTCCAGCCTACCGAGGCGACAGTCTCGTCGACGACGGCTTTCCGCAGCCGAACGTCGTGAAGATCGACGTCGAAGGAGCCGAACCGCGCGTCGTCGACGGAATGGCCGAAACGCTCCGTGACGAGCGGTGTCGAACGGTCTACTGCGAAGTCCATCGACCGGCCGTCGGCGATACCGAAGCCGATACCCGCCCGTCGGTCGAGGACCACGGCTCGTCGGTTTCTGAGTTCCTGGAGTCGATCCGAGATCTCGGTTTTCAGGTTGAGACGATCGAAGATCGGGGACTCGACATCCACATCAAGGCGACACAAACCTGAGCGCGGGAGAGAGGACAGGTGGGAGCGGTATCCGGCTCGAGAAGCGATCGAACGGGTGAACGATACGTCACGACGAGAACACCTTTATATCACGGCTACCCTCCACAGAGATATGTTCGATAAGTCGACGTGGATCCGCTTGCCACGCAACGTCGTCGTCGGCAAGGGCGTTCGCTCGCAGTTCCTCGAGGTCGTCGAGGACCTTCACCTCCAGGGACGGCCGCTGTTCGTCACGAGCCCGACGCCTCGAGCGGTCGCGGCCGATCCGATCGCGGCCGACTTCGAGGCCGCCGGGATCGATCCGGCGATCGTGACCATCGAGCGGGCGACGTTCGACGCCGTCGAAGAAGTGATCGAGACCGCCGAGACCGAGGACGTGTCCTACCTCGTCGGCATCGGCGGCGGGAAGGCCATCGACATCGCGAAGATGGCCAGTCACCACCTGAACATGGGCTTTTGTTCGGTTCCGACGGCGGCGAGCCACGACGGCATCGTCAGCAATCGCGGCTCGGTCCCGGACGGCGACACGCGCCACAGCGTCGCCGCGGAGCCGCCGCTGGCGGTCGTCGCGGACACCGAAATCCTCGCGAACGCACCGTGGGAGCTCACGACCGCCGGCTGTGCGGACATCATCTCGAACTACACCGCCGTGATGGACTGGCGGCTCGCCCACCGCCTCAAAGACGTCGAGTACTCCGGGTTCGCCGCCGCGCTCGCGGAGATGACCGCAGAAATCCTCGTTGACAACGCCGATCACGTCCGTCCCGGCCTCGAGGAGTCCTCTTGGATCGTCACCAAGGCGCTGGTCTCCTCGGGCGTCGCGATGTCCATCGCGGGCTCCTCGAGACCCGCAAGCGGTGCCGAGCACCTCTTTTCACACCAGCTCGATCGGCTGGCACCCGAGGCAGCGCTGCACGGCCACCAGGTCGGCGTCGGCTCGATCATGACCGCCTACCTCCACGACGGCGAGGACGGGATCTGGCGGGATATCGAAGCCGCGCTCGACAGCATCGACGCGCCGACGACCGCGGCCGAACTCGGCATCGACGACGAGACCGTCATCGAATCCCTGACGACGTGTCACGCGATCCGCGACCGGTACACGATCTTAGGCGACGGGATGAACGAGGAGGCCGCTCGAGAGGTTGCGAGGAAGACCGGCGTTATCTCCTGATCAACGGCAATCAGATCGACGAATCGATGTCTCCGACGCGGAGGCCTTTGCCGCCGAGCGAGAAGCCCTTGAGGCGTCGATCGAGTTCACCGGATTTCCGATCGCGCTGCTCGTCAGTTTGGGACTCCTGGTGCGCTCGATCGTCTGAATAGGGCGGCCTTGCGCGGGATCGTTGGAAACGAAAGTCGGTCGAGTTTAAACTCGTACCCTGTGTGTCCCGCTAACGGAGAGATAGACGGCCCCGAGCCCGCCGACCACGAGGTGCGTCCAGTAGGTCGTCAGTCGGTAGAGGATGGCCGCGGCGGTCGCCACATCTCCCGAAACGCCCGCCGTCGCAACGAGGAGACTCGCGAGCACGACTTCGATGCCGCCCGTTCCGCCGGGAACGGGGAGGATTCCGCCGAAGGATGCGAGCGGCGCACAGACGAACACCAGCGCCAGGGAGACGTCGACGCCGAGGGCGAGCAAGGCGAAGTAAAGCGGTAAGGCGTTGACGGTCCAGCCCACGATCGCGATCGAAAACGCCGCGAGGAGCGTACGGCGGGAGGCCTGAATTCGCTCAAGCGCCGTGAAAAACCCATCGACGCGATCCGTGAGGACGCCCTTCTCTGCCGGCACTCGAGGGAGCTTCGTGACGACGGTTTCAGACCGGGAAGCGCCGTCGTAAATCATCGTTTTCGCCCACCCGCGGTTGACGGCGACGACGAGTGCGCCCGCAACGATCACGCCGCCGCTGCTGAGGATGAGAACGTTCGTAAAGATCTCCTCCGTCGAGCCGCCGGTCGCCGCGAACACCGCGAATCCGAGGACGACGACGAGGAGACTCGCGACGAAGTTAAACACCTCTGCGGTAGCCACCACCGCGAGGTTGTCCTCGAACTTCGACTCGGAGTTCGCCGCGAGCAGGTACGCGGTAATCGGCGTCCCCGTCGAGCGGCCCCAGGGAAGCGCACTCCGGGCGAAATAGCCCGACAGAAAGGCCGTGACGAACGAAATTCCCTTGGCTCCGTCTCCGATCGGGACGAGCAATCGCTTGACGACCAGCCCCCGGAGTGCGAGCATTCCGACCCCGGCGACTACCGCGGCGGTGAGCGCAGCAGGGCTGGCCTGCTGGACGTTCTCGAGGACGTCCTCCCACCCGACGCCGTAAACGAGAAACGCTACGAGCGCTATCGCGACGAAGAGCCCGCCGGCCGCGCGTCGCCAACGCATACGCCTCGTTCGGGGACACGGACGGTTAACTATCGTGCATCGGCGATGTTGTCCGATTGTTGAGTATTATACATGTTCGTCGAGGAAGTCGGCGATTTCCGCGTAGGCTTCGATTCGGTTGTCGAGTTTCGAGAAGCCGTGGCCCTCGTCGCCGAATATCAGCTTTCGGACGGGAACGCCCTGCTCTCGAGCCAGTTCGACGATCTGCTCGGCTTCGCCGACCGGAACGCGAGGGTCGTTCTCGCCGTGGAGAACGAACAGGGGAGCCTCGAGCGCCTCGACGTTATTGATCGGTGATATTTCCTCGAGGAACTCGCGGTCGTCGGCGAGCGAGCCGTACTCCGCCTCCCTGAGTTTGCGCCGCCAGTCGCCGGTGTTCTCGAGGAAGGTGACGAAATTGGCGATACCGACGACGTCGATACCCGCCGCCCAGAGGTCCGGGTACTCGGTGAGGGAGGCCAGCACCATGAAGCCGCCGTAGGAGCCGCCCTTGCACGCGATTCGATCGGGGTCGATCGCGGGGTGGTCCCGAAGCCACTCGACGCAAGCGCGGATGTCCGCGACCGAGTCCATGCGCTTTTCGACGTCGTCGAGGCTCGCGTACTCGCCGCCGTAGCCCGACGAGCCCCGGACGTTCGGTTCGAAGTAGGCGTACCCCCGATTCAGGAAGTACTGCTTGACGCCCGAGAACGACGGTCGACGCTGGCTCTCGGGGCCGCCGTGAATGTCGACGATGACCGGCGTCTCACCCTCCTCGGTCGATTCGGGGAGGGTGAGATAGCCCGGCACCTCGAGGCCGTCGGGGGGAGTTTCCCCGTCAACGCCGAAACTCTCGACGTGCTCGAGGTTCGACTCGCGAAACGTCTCGCGGGGAATACCCGCCGTCGGTGCCGCGGTCCACCGCTCGGTTTCGCCGGTTTCGACCTCGACGACGAAGACGTTCGTGTTGATCGTATCGCCCGAGGTCGAGAGCGCGAATCGCTCGGCGTCGGGACCGAAGCTCACCCCGCCAGCGATTCCGCCCGGCAGGTCGGGTTCGGGGAACGTCTCGAAGGAAGTCGGCTCCGCGGCGTCGAACTCGCCGACGGTGAGGTCGGTGTACCCCTCGACGTTCCGCGAGTAGACGAACCGACCCGTCTCGTCGTCGACCGCGATTCCGTCGACGTTCCACTCGCCACCTTCGACAACCGTCTCGAGCGTATTCGTCTCGAGGTCCAGATACGCCAACTCGAGCGTATCGGAATCCCTGTCAGTAACCAGGTAGAGTCCCGGACTCTCATCGGCTCCGTCGGGAATCGGAGCCCAGCTCGCGCTCTGGTATCGAACGTCGCCCTCGTGGGGCGTGAGGCGCTCGAGTTCGACCGATTCGGGGTCGATTGACTCGAGGTCGCCGGTGTCGTCTGTGGCCGCCTCGAGGTCGAGCACGTACAGATCCTGATCGAAGTTCGAGTAGGCCTTCGAAACGAGAAGTTTCGAATCGTCCGGACTCCACCCCGAGAGGGTGAGCCAGCCGTCGCCCTCGGTGACGAGCGTTGCTCCGTCGCCAGTCTCGTCTCGGTTCTGAACGTACACGTCGAAGACCGATTCGTCCCGACGATTCGACGTGAACGCGAAGCGGTCGCCGTCGCGGCTCCAGCCACCCCAGCGGTGTTTAGACTCGGGCTTCCGAGTCAGGTTCTCGATGACGCCGGTCTCGGCGTCGAGTCGAAATAGTTGGGCGCGCTCGTCGCCGCCCTCGTCCATCCCGAAGATCAGTTCGGGACGCTCGGGCGACCAGGATGCGAAGCTCACCTGTTCGTCCGTAAACGTCCGTTGTTCGGGCCAGGAGATCGGATCCTCGAGCGTCCAGACCTGCGAGACGCCGGTGGTATTCATCAGAATGGAGAGGCGCTCGCCGTCGGGACCGAACGAAGCACCGTAGGCGCTGCGGATGTTGAGATAGCGTTCGATATCGTACATCGGGTGCGTAGAACATATTGAGACAACCCAGTAACCGTTTCCCCTCGATTCGTCCGTGACCGACCCGCGATGGAAATTCGTTCCGCCTGTAGGTCCGGCCTAGGCACCGTTCCGGTGGATGCAACGGTTCTCTTATCGGTTAGTCGCCGCTCCGTCCCGCGGGTATCGACGCCGCTCGAGATTGGTCGAACGGATAGGCACCGAGGAGTTGTGGCGGGATTCCCTCCTCACGTTCGCTCACACGGTCCGCAGGGATTGAAAGCGGGCGACCAGGACGGCGGTGTTCGGTATGCATAACAAAACGGCAGAATCCGGAACGAAACAGGACGATGGCAGACGAGGTCGATTCCACCGACGAAGAACAGGCCGCGCCAGTCACGACAGTCCTCGTCACGGTTCTGGTCGTCCTCGTCGCGTTCGGGTTGACCATCGCAGTGGTCGGCCCGGAATTTTTGGATGGCGAAACGTCCAGCGGTGACGGCGTCCCCGAGTCGATCGGCGTCCTCGACGGCATCTCCGACGGCACGTCGGATACCGACTCCGACGATATTCTCGGGAATGAGACCGAAAGCGACGAGAATTCGTCGGATGAAGACGATAACGGATCGGCCGACGATGCGGAGAACGAATCGGCGGATGAATCAATCAATGAATCAGTAGACGCTATAGGAAATGAATCCGATAGCGACGGGAACGTGTCGGTGGACGGCGAGGACGGGTCCGACGGCGAGAGCAACGACGGGAACGAATCTGACGACGAAGCGAACGAGAGTAGCGACGATACTGAGGAGTCGGACGGCGACGAGTCCGACGAGAGTAGCGAGGACGAAACCGAATCGGAGGAATCCGACGACGAGGACGAGAGCGAAGAAGACGCAGATAGTGACGAAAGTAGCGAGGACGACGAAGCGGACGAGTCAGACAGTGACGAAGCGGACGAGTCAGACAGTGACGAAACGGATGAGTCAGATAGCGACGAAGATGATTCGGATGATGACGACGGTGGCGGACCGTTGGATGGACTCGGCGATTACATCAGCGACACGGTAGAAGATGCGATGCCCGGCGACGACTAAGTCTCGGATTCGACTTGCTCGGCGCTTCGATAACTTAGGTGATTTTTTAATCCGGGGCTACGTCCCGACGGCATATGCGCATCGCGTTCGTCTCGTTCGAAACGGTCGATCACCGCGACACCGAGACGAACCAGCGGTTTCAGGCGACTCTCGAGTTGCTTCGAGACGGCGGCCACGACGTCCACGTCTTCTGCGCCCAGTTCTGGTCCGGCGAGGAGTCCGTCCTCGAGCGCGACAGCGTTACATACCACGGCGTTTCGACCGGTCTCGACGCGAGCACGTCGTTTCTGCTTCGACTGCCCTTCGTCCTCGCCTCGTTCGGACCCGACATCATCCACGCGAGCGCGGAGCCGCCGGGCCAGGTCATCGCGGCCAAGTGGGGCTCGAGACTCGCTCGCGTCCCGCTCGTCGCCGAGTGGTACGGCGACGGCGGCGTCGACGACGACAGGACGACCCGATGGGCGACGAGTCAGCCCGATCGGATCGTCCCTCCCTCGGAACTCGTGGGAACCTGGGTTCGCGAGATCGGCGCGGACAGAGAGCAAGTGACGCCGATTCCGAACCGGATCGATATCGAGCGGATACAGACGGTTGCGCCCGGAGAGCGCGTGGAAGTGGTGTACGCCCGTCGACTCGACGAGGGAGCGAACCTCGAGAGCCTGTTGCTCGCCCTGGCCGAGATGCGACGCCGAAGCTGGAACGCGGTCATCATCGGCGACGGCCCCGAGCGCGAGTACTACGAGGGACTGGCGAGTGATCTTCGGATCGAGGACCGACTTACGTTCGCCGGCGAACTCCCGCGCGAGGACCGGATCGCCGTCTACCGGGGCGCACACGTCTTCGCTCAGACCGCCGAACACTGCGTCTTCCCGACGGAGATGCTCTGGGCGCTCGCCGCGGGTTGTGTCGGCATCGTCGAGTACCACGCGGACTCGAGCGCCCACGAACTCGTCGAGGGGTGGGATCGAGGCTTTCGAACGACCAGCGAAGAGGAGTTGACGAACGCTATCGTCGGTGCCGGCGACCTCGAGTACCGCGACTACGACGACCGGTTCGACGCCTACGACGAACGGCCGATTCGAGAGCGATACCTCGATAGCTACCGAACGCTCCGAGAGGACGCTGGCAGACTGTGAACGGCTAAGCCGAACCCGATTCGTACATGAAGGCTCGGGACCGACTCTGACCGTACGCTCAGACCGACTGTGCGAGCGACCAGCCGAGTGCGCCGGCGACGAGTAAAAACAGCAAGACACCGACGAAAACGATGGCCTCCGTGAGAAGGGGCCACAGCAGGACGGCCAGGACGGCGACGACTAGGACGATGACGACGTTGAGGCGATGAACGATCGCGTCTTCTGACATTACTCCCAAAGGGATTTTCGTCCAATAAATAGCTTTGGTAATAACTGATCAACTCGTACGGACTGCTGTAACGATTTACCGGTGGTGAGTCGAACCGTGTGAGACGAGTCTCGGTGGAGGAGCGAAGCGAGTCAACCGTTGCAACCGCAGGACGGGTCGCGGTTGCACCAGAAATGACTTACAGCAGTCCGTATCAAAGGAGAACTGCGACGGCTACAGGTCGAATTTCTCGGCTGCGGTCTCCATATCCTTGTCGCCCCGTCCCGAGAGATTGACCAGAATTCGCTCGTGATCGGTTTCTTCAGCCAACTGAATCGCTCGAGCGAGTCCGTGGCTGGACTCGAGTGCGGGGATAATCCCCTCCGTTTCGCTGAGTTCCCGGAACGCGGCCAGCGCCGCGTCGTCGGTGACGCCGGTGTATTCACACCGGCCGACAGCCCGAAACATGGCGTGTTCGGGGCCGACACCGGGGTAATCGAGCCCCGCCGAGACGGAGTGGACGTCGACGTCCTCGTCGATGACGCGCGTTTTCATCCCGTGGATAACGTCGTCTTTGCCGCTCGCGAGCGGTGCCGCGTGGCGACTCGAATCGGAGCCTTCGCCGCCGCCCTCGGCGCCGTAGAACGCGACGCCATCATCGTCTCGGAAGGCGTGAAACAGTCCGATCGCGTTCGAACCGCCGCCGACGCAGGCGACCGCGGCGTCAGGCAGTTCGCCGGTCCGCTCTTTGAATTGCTCTCGAGCTTCCGTCCCGATGACGCTCTGGAAGTCCCGGACCATCCGCGGGAACGGGTCCGGTCCGACGACGCTCCCGACCAGGTAGTGTGTATCCTCGACGTTTTCGGCGAAGTCTTCGAGCGCGGCGTCGACGGCGTCGGCCAATCCCTCCCCGCCGCGGGTCACCTCGTTGACCTCGGCACCCATCAGGCGCATCCGGAAGACGTTCATCTCCTGGCGCTGGATATCCTTTTTTCCCATGTATATCTCCGTCTCGAGGCCGAGCAGGGCGCCGACCATCGCCGTCGCGGTGCCGTGCTGGCCCGCACCGGTCTCGGCGATCAGTCGATCCCGACCGGCCCGTTTCGCGAGCAGCGCTTGGCCGAGCGCGTTGTTGATCTTGTGAGCGCCGCCGTGGAGCAGGTCCTCGCGCTTGAGGTAGATCTCGGCCCCGTAACGCTCGCTCAGGTTGCTGGCGTAATACAGCGGCGTCGGACGGCCGGCGAACTCCTCGAGGAGCCCGCGAAGGTCGGCCTGAAACTCGTCGCTGGTTCCGATTTCGTCGTATGCGTTCGCCAGTTGCTCGAGCGGCTCTCGGAGCGGTTCCGGCACGTGTCGACCGCCGTACCCCTCGAAGTTTCCGTGAGACATAGTCTGGGTGCAGTTACGGCCTCATCGTAATGTATGTTTGTGATAGTCGGCGCGAAGAGGCGACACCCACGTTCCGATCGGCGAACCTGCGCAAGTGCGCCGGCGTATTATCCCCGAGCGCGCGGTAGACACCGTACTCGATCGATGATCGATATCCTTCCGAAAGACGATGGTTCTCACAGCGCATTCGAAGGCGGAGCGCCTCGTCCGGGACGAGCACCGGAAAGCCGTCAAAGGATCCAGCGCCGAAAGACGACGACGAGGCGGCGACAATGAGGGTTTCGCGGCTCCTCGCGGGCGAGCGGTCCACGCCGCCCGCGCTTCCGAACTTCGACTCGACGACGGTCTGTCTGCGCGCCGCGGCTCGATACCTTCGCGGGGAGGAGTTTCCCGCCCTCGGGATGATCAACCCGAAACTGGTTCCGATCGCCGCGCGACTCAACCGACTGCCCAAACGCGTTCGAACTGGAATCTACACGCAGGGTGGTGCGAACGAAGGGATCTCGCCGGATTCACTCGGCGATGTCGACGTCGAGCGGTTCCGCCGCTGGGTCGTCGAACAGTATCCGACTCGAGGCTATCCGGCGGTTATCGTCGGCTCGAGCAACGGCGCTGCGGTCCATCTGGCCGCCCTGTTGGGGATTCCGTGGCTTCCCCAGACGTTCCTGGTTCCGATCCGACGCTCCGTGGGGCCCGACGAGATCCGGGAGGATATCGAGTGGGGTCGCGAACACGCGCCGGCGTTTCTCGAGGCCAATCCGAACGTCTCGCTCCACCAGATGCACGACCCGAATCAGGACCGGCTGATGGTCCGAAAGCTGGCGTACTTTCGAACGAAGATCCGCACGCTCGGACCGGCTTACGAAGCGTTCCTCGAGACGGTCCTCGAACCGGGCGGGACGATCATTTCGCTCGAGTGTGAGTACGAGTGGCCGGCGATTGACCTAGGCGAACGGCACAGCTTTCAGGTCGGCGGCCTCGGCGGACTCGAGCCCCGAGAGTACTACGAGGGGTCCGATTCGGTCGCGTCGTTCCTCGCGAAACAGAACGCGGGGATACGGGAGTGGGACACGCCGGTGCCCGACGGCGAAGTTCCCGAGTCCGAGTGGGGATTCGATCCGGCGCTTCGCGGGGACGTCGAACGAGTCGCGGAGGAACGAGGGTACGACGTTCGTCGGCTCGCCTTCGACGACCCGCGGGACCTGAGCCCGTTCGTCGCAGACCTGTACCGACGGCGGTACGAGGCCCGGGGCCGCTCCGTGGATCGACTGCTCAACCAGTCGTTCGCCCTGCTCGAACCCTGGTGGACGATCCGCACCGGCTCGGTCCCCTACTGGTCCGCGTTCAACACGGAATCGGACGCCGCCCACCTTGAGTCGTACCTCGAGGAGACCGAGCCGTACGACGAGATCCGAACGACGCTGTTCTCACACGGCATGGAATCCGCGGGACTCGCGTCGATCGACCGCTGGCGCGAGGTCCTCGGACGGGCTCGAGACGAGGCAGGGTTCGTCGGCGTCGACACCGACGAGTTCCCCTACGATATCGAGACGCAGGTTCGGTATCACGCCGATCTTCCCGATGAAATCGGCTCGAGACACCCCCACTTCCCGCCGCTTCCCTTCGATGAATTCGAATCGATTATCAACGACGCCGAGAAGGAGTACGCGCTCGAGTGGGAGGCAGTGTGAGTGCTCGAAAGCGGCATCGAGCGAACTTCCCGATGATATTCAAGGGGCGTTCAGTCGCTCCCGCGAACGTACTCCGTCCAGAGCGCAGCGGCGACGGTGAAATCCTCCGCGCTGGCGTAGCCCCGTTTGAGGTACGGCCCGCCCTCGAGGGTGAGCACCTCGAGAAAGTTCCCGTAGAGACTCAATCGGCGTTCGATTCGGTCGACTTCCGCTCGAGCGCGGTCGTCGAACCCGTAGCGCTCCAGGCCGACGGCGTACATGAAACTGTTCCAGGGCCAGACGTGATAGTGATAATCGCGGTGGAGCGCGAAGAACGGATGCACTTCGGTGCGAGCGAACGGCCGCGCTCGCATTCGGAGTCCGGCCGTTGTCTCGAGTTTACCGAGTGATTTCGCAACTGTCCGTGCGCGTTCGTCCTCGAGCAGTCCGAAGTACAGCGGGATCACGTTCGCGTCGCAGGCGAGCGTCGCGGAGCGACGGTGTTCGGCGAAGTGACTCCCGGTCCAGAAGGTCGAGACGAGACCGTCGCGGATCTCCGAGGACCGGCCCGTAAACGCCGTCTCGATATCGCGTCGCTCGAGGCGCTCGGTCGCGGCCAGCAACATCGCCGTGTTGTACGCCTCGCGAGGCCTTCTCGCCGAATCCCACCACGAGCTTCCCGAGCCGCTGACGATCGACCGCTCCTCGTCGAAGAACTTCTCGCGGTGGCGCTCAGCGAGGCGCTCGAGTTCGTCGACGCGGGCTCGAAGCCGGTCACACTCCGCGAGGAGGATGACCAGCGCCGGGAACGTGTCGACGCCTTCGGACGGCGTCGCGGCGCAGTACTCGTCGTGGAAATCGGTGTAAAACACGTCCCCGCGACGGTCGGCGGACAACTGATCGACGAGCCAGTCGCCGGATTCGCGAACGGCCTCGTCGAATCCCGCTAGCGACAGCCCCCGAGCCGCGAAACAGAGATCTCGAGGCCAGACGCCGCGAAAGTGGCCGCCGGATTCGAACCCGCGCTCGGCTCGTTCGGCCAGGATCTCCCTGGCGGCCCGCTTGAGCGAGCCCCGATGGCGAAACCCCGAACGGCGTTTCTCCGCGTAGTGGCGAAGTCGGCGGCGGAGCTCCCGCTCGTAGTAGCGAACCGTCGGGACGAGGGTCATTCCGCCGAACTCGTGACGTTCCAGGGAGAACGCAACTTACTCCTCGAGTTCGTCGCCATCCTCGCGCTCGTCCGGGGTGTCGGCCCGCATGTGGGACGCGTCCTCCTCGACGGTCCCCTCGGGCTCTGTTCCTTCCGTCTGGGACGGCTCGGCCTGTTCCGGATCCGGACCGGTCGCCTCGCCGGGTTCGTCCGCGAGCGCCGAATCCGAGACGTCGACCTCGACCTCCTCGCCGTCCGTGTTCCGTCTCGGGTCGTCGTCCTCGGCGTCGACCCCCGGCCTGTCTCGAGGCCCGGCGTCGGTTTCCTCGGTAAACTCGATCTCCGACTCGGAGTCGTCGTCTCGAGGAGCCCCGAACTCGGCGTCGGCGCTACCGTCGCCGTCCTCGTCGGTCTGGGAGACGCGTCCGAGATCGTGGCGTTCGGTCGCGGCGTGTGCCTCGTCGGAATTCGCTTTCCCATCCGTTTCGTCCGCTGCTGGTTCCCCTTCTTCGTCGTCAGTTTGGGTTCCTCGAAGATCGAGCACCCGTTCTACTGCCGTCCCGTCTCGGTTCCGTCGCTGGTACTGGCCGATTTTGAGGAGTCCACCGCCCAGAGCGAGCTGTCCGATCGCACGGAACCTGCCTCGAGCGATCGATCGAAC
This sequence comes from Halostagnicola alkaliphila, assembly GCF_055379965.1. NCBI lineage: Archaea > Methanobacteriati > Methanobacteriota > Halobacteria > Halobacteriales > Natrialbaceae > Halostagnicola > Halostagnicola alkaliphila. The sequence continues at coordinate 3,154,077 of NZ_AP043826.1, forward strand.
GCCCGCCAGGACGAACGCGCCGCCGCCCGCGAGCGCCAGCGAGCCGTCCCCTACACCCGTCCGGAGGAGTGATTTGGCCGTCTCGAGTCCCGGTTGCTCGTGGTCGTCGGCACCGTTCGTCTCGAGCCCCAGTTCGTCCGCGGCGTCGGAAAGAGGGTCCTCGGTCATTGTATTCAGTCGCGGGCGAGGCCCGCATTCGATAGAGATACGAACTCGAGACGGTTGAAACGTGGGCCGGCAGCTGACTACAGGGCCGAGATCAGCTATCGGGGGAGATGGCTTCGACAGCAACCAGTACCCTGTAAAGGAGGTAGATCACGACAAGGTTCAATCCGGCGACGATCAATAGGAGGGAGGCTATCAATCCGACCTGGATCAGGACGAAGAAAATCAGCGTAAACCCGACGATGAACGCGATCGATTCGAGTGGGGAATCGAGCGGAGTACCGGCAGTGGACGAGGCCATACTCCGGTGCAGAGAGCGGATGGACATGAGCGTTTCCTAACTAGTCCGTGCGAAGCCGAGTCCGACCTACCACTCGAGTTCGTCGTCGGCCACCAAATCCGGATTTCCGACGGCGAGTGCCGTCTTTACGGCGGCGACGTTTTCGGGCACGTCGTGGACGCGGACGATATCGGCGCCGCGGTCGGCCGCGAGGGCGGTGGCCGCGACGGTCGGGACGAGTCGGTCGTCCGACTCGTCGGTGACGGGATCGAACATCGATTTGTGAGAATGACCGATGAGAATCGGCGAGCCGAGCGCCCGAAGCTCGGCCGTTCGGCGCAGTAGTTCGAACCCTTCGCGAGGTGACTTTCCGAATCCGAGCCCCGGATCGACGATGATCTGCTCGCGGTCGAGCCCGGCTTTCTCGGCGAGCAACACCCGTTCGGTCAACTCGTCGATCACGTCCTCGACGACGTCGTCGTACTCGACGTCTCGATCCGGAACGACGGGTGCGTCGATGCTGTGCATCACGATCAGCGGCGCGTCGTACTCGGCGGCGACGAAGCGCATTTCCGGATCCTCGAGGCCTGAAACGTCGTTCAGGATGTCCGCACCGGCCTCGAGCGCGGCCTCGCCGACGGCCGCCTTGCGCGTATCGACGGAGATGAGCACGTCGTCGGCCAGCGTCCCCTCCCTAAGCTGTTCGACGACGGGGACGACGCGGTCGATCTCCTCCTCGAGCGAGACGGGATCGGCCCCGGGCCGAGTGGATTCGCCGCCGATATCGATTACGTCCACGCCCGCCTCGATCATGGCTTCGGCGCGAGCCACGGCGTCCTCGAAGTCGCCGTACTCGCCGCCGTCGTGGAAGCTGTCGGGCGTCACATTCAGGATACCCATCACCGCCGTTCGGTCCTGCCACGGATACCGGTGGTCGGGAGCCGAAACGCCGATGTCGAGCGTCTCGCGCAATTCTCGAGCGACTTCAGCCAACCCGTAGGGCTGGGCCTCGAGTTTGTCGGTCAGCCGTTTGAACTGCGAGAGCGTCCCCATCAGGACGGCGTCGGTTCGTTCGTCCTCGCGCTGGAGTCCCGAAAGGGCGCACTCGCCGCCGAGACTCAGCAGTTCCTGTTTCAGATAGGAGGCCTGTCTGTACTGCAGGTTCGTCTTGACGACGCGGTGGACGGCCTTCCCGCGCATTCGGTAGACGCCTTTCTCCGTGACCTCCGCGCTCTCGAGGGTCTCGCGGGCGTCCTCGAGCGAACGGATCCGCTTTGGCACGTCCGCAGAGGTCCACCGAGATCGGGCCTCGGCGATGGCGAACAGCGAGCCGGTCACGACCACCGCGTCGTCCTCGCCCGCCGCCTCGAGGGCGCTCGAGAGTGCATCTTGGACGGCTGATTCGGTGTGCACGTCGTCAGCCTTGACACCAGCGTCGTCGAACACCTCGGCGAGGACGGCTCGGTCCTCGGCCCGATCAAGCGTCGGCTCGCAGGCGATGACCGAATCGGGCGTCGGCAGCGCCGTCGCCATCTCCCGGTGATCCTTATCGTGCATCGCTCCGAAGACGAGGTGGAGATCGTCGTACTCGTACGTCGAGAGCGTTTCGGTGACTCGCTCGCACGCGGCGGGATTGTGCGCTCCGTCGAGGACGACCAGCGGCTCGGTATCGAGCACCTCGAACCGGCCCGGCCAGTGGGCGTTTCGCAGCCCGCGGGCGAGTTCGTCGTCGGTGACGTCGGTCACCTGTCGGGCGAGCGTCGCCGCGATCCCGGCGTTCTCGGCCTGGTGTTCGCCCGGAAGCGGAATCCGCGTCTCGAGGTCCCAGCCCTCCCCGACGATTTCGATTTCGGCTTCGATGTGGTTCACCCGGCCGCCGTATGTGACGCGAACGTCCGGAGCGCCCTGACCGATCGCCTCCGACTCGCCGTCTTTGCCAACCGTCACGACGTCGCCGGCAACGTCACGAACGTCCTCGAGCGTCTCGTCGGTAACGCCGGTCACGAGCGGTGCGTTCGCGGGCGCGACGTGGGCCTTGTCTCGAGCGATTTCCGCTCTCGTCTCGCCGATGATCCCGGTGTGTTCGAGACTGACGCTCGTTACCGCGCTCGCGATCGGATCGACGACGCTCGTCGCGTCGAACTTCCCGCCGATACCGACCTCGAGAATCGCGACATCGACGTTCTCGCGGCCGAAATACCACAGTGCGAGTCCGGTCATCGTCTCGAAAAACGTCGGCGACTCGCCGTCCGCGCCGCGTTCGGTAACGTATCCTCGACTCGATTCGACGAACGTGGTGACCGCCGAGCGCGGAATCTTGCGGCCGTCGACGCGAACGCGCTCTCGCAGATCCTCGAGGTGTGGCGAGGTGTAGATTCCGACCGAGAGGCCGGCTTCGCGAAGGGTTTGCTCGAGCATCCGCGCCGTCGACCCCTTGCCGTTCGAGCCCGCGACCTGGACGAAATCCACGTCTTCGTGCGGGTTCTCGAGGTGGGCGAGGAGGTCGGCCGTCGACTCCGTCCCCGGTTTCGGACGGAATCGCCGCAGACTAAAGAGGAAATCCGCCGCCTCGTGATACTCCATATCTGATGCAGAGAGTCCGTCCGCTTTAGGGTTGCGCAACGGCGCTGACCCGGTCGTCTCCCCCCGGAACAGGCCCGCGCATATTCGATCGACTGATGGTCAGGATACTGCGACGTTCGGACTTTCTTACCGTTCTATAAGAGAGAAAACTTATGATGTGGTGTTCGAATTTGATGCAATGTATGACACAGCTACTGACGATAGGAGGACGCGGAACGCCGTCTAACTTCGAAATTACCGTTGACGGAACCATCAAACCGGTTTCCGAGGACCCATTCGAAGACGCAATCATCGCTTCGGGGACCACCGTCGAAGGAGCCGTCGACTCGGATCACCTCGAGTTCCAGTTTTCCGGCGAAGTCACGGACATCACCGTCACCGGCGGCCAAACGGACGTCGAAATCGACGGGGAAGCGGTCGACCCGGCCGAGTACGTCGCGTAATCGCGTCGAAGGGAAACAGGGACTGTCGGTTTTCTGCGGACGACTCGGCAGCCGAATCTACAGTCGGATCTCGATCAGAGCGAGTTCGTCGGACGGGACTGCGGTCGCCAACGCCCGTTCGACCTCGTTCCGGGTCTCGGGTCGAAACGACTCAACCCCGAACGAGTCGGCGAAGGTTACGAAATCTGGGTTCGTCAACTCAGTCCCGAACTGCTCCCCGCGGTGGCCGCGCTGTTGTTCGGAGATCAGTCCGTAGTCCTCGTCGTTGAACACGACGACCGTGAATCCGCAGTCGAGCCGCGTCGCAGTCTCGAGCTCCGCGGCGTTCATCAAGAACCCGCCGTCTCCGGTGCCCGCGACGACGTTCGCGTCGGTCGCGAGGTCGGCAGCGAGCGCTCCCGGAACGGCAATTCCCATACTCGCCAGTCCGTTCGAAATGATGCAGGTGTTGGGCTCGTACGTCGGGAACGCCTGCGCGATTTTCATCTTGTGCGTGCCGACGTCGGAGACGAGCACGTCCTCGTCGGCCATCGCCTCGCGCAACAACGGAAGCGTGTTTTCGACGGTGAGCGGATCGGCCTCGTTCGGCTTCGTCGTCGCCCCCTCGAGAATCCGATCGTGGAGATCTGTACACCACAACGAACACGCGTCGGCCGAGATTCGATCGTCGATCGCCGCGATCGACGCGCCGATATCGGCCACGATCTCCACGTCGGGAATGTAGTGTCGATACACCTCTGCGGGCTCGAGATCGACGTGAACGATCGATTTCTCGAGAGCAGGATTCCAGCCCTCCGGATCGTGCTCGGCGATGTCGTAGCCGACCGCGACGACGCAATCTGCTCGGTCAATCGCTTGCGCGGCTTCGCCCTTGGGCCCCGAATCGAGCGTCATCAACGACGCATCATTGCGGTCGGAGATCGCTCCCTTCCCCATGTACGTCGCGACGACCGGTATCTTGAGGTGCTCGACGAGCGATCGAACGGTGTCGGAAGCGCGAGTCCGGACCGCGCCGTTACCGGCCAGAATAATCGGGCGTTCGGCCGATTCGATCAGCGTCGCGGCGCGGTCGACCGATTCGCCGTCGGGGTCCGGCCGACGAACCTGCTCGCGGATCGGGATCGGCGTAGAGTCGATCTCCTCGCGAGCCACGTTCTCGGGGAACTCGAGGTGGGTCGCGCCGGGCTTTTCGTACTCCGCGAGCTTGAACGCTTTGCGCACCGACTCGGGAACGATTTCGGGGTCTGCGATCTGTGCGTTCCACTTGACGACCGGTTCGAACACGTCGATCACGTCGAGCGCCTGGTGGCTTTCCTTGTGCAATCGCTCTCGATCGCCCTGCCCGGTGATCGCGACGACCGGGCTCTTATCGAGTTGAGCGTCGGCGACGCCGGTGATGAGATTCGTCGCGCCGGGACCGAGCGTCGACAGACAGACGCCCGCCTCGCCGGTTAACCGACCGTACACGTTGGCCATGAACGCCGCTCCCTGTTCGTGGCGCGTCGGAACGAACGTGATCTCGGAGTCCCGAAGCGAGAACAGCAGATCCTCGATTTCCTCGCCCGGTACCCCGAAGACGCGGTCAACCCCCTCGGCCTCGAGACAGTCGACGAGCAGATCGGATGCGCTCGGCATGGGCGTCGCTCCGCGCTCTCGATAGAATAGTGTGTACCCTGCAGAAGATCCGACGCGACGGTTCGTGAAATTAGCGGCGGGTTGGGAAAATTACTCGCCGGCTCCCCAGCGAGCCGTTCGCTTCGGACGATCGGAGATCGTTTCGACCTCGAGATCACCCTCGGCCGCCTCGAGTCCCTCGACGTACGCCTTCGCGCTGGCTTCCGTCGAAAGGTACGGGATCTCCTCCTCGACGGCCATCTCGAGCGAATCGCGGTCGCGGCTGACGACGAAGTCGACCTTTCCTTCGCGGATCGCCTGCGGGACACCGCCGGACTCCGTCCGGCTCTCCGACGAGCGTGGCTCGTCGCCGTCCTCGAACGTCGCGACCTCGAAGTGGTCCTCGAAGCCGTCGATGTCGAAGTCGACGACGGCCGTTCCGGAGCTGACGGCGTTCGAAGACGCCTGCTGGGCCTTCCAGTAGGCCGTTCCGAACTCGCTGGCCGTTCCCATCACTTCGCCGGTCGACTTCATTTCCGGGCCGAGACGCGGGTCCGAGCCCGGCAGCCGGTCGAACGGGAGGACGACTTCTTTGACGGAAGTGTGTTCGGGGATCTGCTCGTCGACGCCGAGACTCTCCAAGGTCTCGCCGGCCATCACTTGCGCGGCGAGTTTCGCGATCGGAACACCCGTCGCCTTCGAGACGAACGGAACGGTGCGCGAGGAGCGCGGATTGGCCTCGAGAACGTACACCTCTCCGTCTTTGACGGCCAGCTGAACGTTCATCAGCCCCCTCGTCTTGAGTGCCGACGCGATGTCTTCGGTCACTTCGCGAACGCGCTCGAGCGTCTCCTCCTCGAGCGAGCGCGGCGGGATCATACAGGCGGAGTCGCCCGAGTGAACCCCCGCGCTCTCGACGTGTTCCATGATACCGCCGATGAGCACCGAGCGGCCGTCGGCGACGGCGTCGACGTCGAGTTCGACGGCGTCCTCGAGGAACTCGTCGACGAGGATCGGTTTGTCCGGCGCGACGCGAACCGCTTCCTCGATATACTGCTCGAGTTCGGCGTCGTCGTGGACGACCTGCATCGCGCGACCGCCGAGCACGTAGCTCGGACGGACGAGTACGGGGTAGCCGATGTCGTGGGCCAGCTCGAGGGCTTCTTCCTTTGAGGTCGCCGTCCCGCCGTCGGGCTGGGCGACGCCCATCTCGTCCATGAGTGCGTTGAAGCGGTCGCGGTCCTCGGCGAGGTCCATCGCTTCGACGCTGGTGCCCATTACGTCACAGTCCAGACCGCGACGTTCGATCTCGTCGTGGAGCGGTTCGCCGATGTTGACCGAGGTCTGGCCGCCGAACTGGATCATGACGCCGTCGGCGTCGGCCGCCTCTGCGACATCCGCGACCTCTTCGGCCGTAATCGGCTCGAAGAACAGCCCGTCGGAGGTGTCGTAGTCCGTCGAGACGGTCTCTGGGTTGTTGTTGACGACGTGTGCGTCGATGCCTAACTCTCTCAACGCGCGAACCGCGTGGACTGAACAGTAGTCGAACTCGACGCCCTGTCCGATACGGATCGGGCCGCCGCCGACGACGATGATGCTCTCGACGTCGCGGTCGACCTCGAGCTCGCCCGCGGCGGCGTCGCCGACGAGCGGCCCCTTGTCGAACTCCGATTTGCGCGCGGAGTAGTAGTACGGCGTCTCCGCCTCGAACTCGCCGGCGCAGGTGTCGACCTGCTTGTACGTGCGCCCGGGGACGTCCGTTTCGACCGTATCGACCGTCGATCCCGTCGTCGCGGCGATCGAGGTGTTCGTATGACCCGCGATCGCGGCCTCGGTGAAGTCGCCGTTCTGGGCGGCGCGCATCGACTCGGCGATGCGGTGGTATCGTTCCGCGTACCACTCGAAGATACCCGTCAGTTCGACGACCTCTTCGGTGGTGTAGCCGCGCTCGTAGGCCTCGAACATCGCGTACGGACGGTCCGGCGACGGGCGCTCGAGGTAGCGTTCCTCGAGCTCCTCGTCGCTCACATCGTCCCAGTCGACGTCGGGGTCGTACTCGGTCGAGCGCAGCGATTTCAGCAGACTCTCCTCGAAGGTTCGTCCGATAGCCATCGCCTCGCCAGTCGATTTCATCGCCGTCGTCAGCTCGAAGTCCACGTCGTCGAACTTGTCCTTGGGCCATCGTGGGACCTTCGTGACGACGTAGTCGATCGCGGGCTCGAACGCCGCGGTCGTCTCGCCCGTGATTTCGTTGTCGATCTCGTGGAGGCGCTTGCCCAGCGCGACCTTCGCGGTCACGCGAGCGATCGGGTAGCCGGTCGCTTTCGAAGCGAGCGCCGAGGAACGGGAGACGCGGGGGTTGACCTCGACGACGCGGTACTCGCCGCCCGGCGTGCCGTCGTCGTGCCAGGCGAACTGGATGTTACAGCCGCCCTGAATGCCCAGTTCGCGAATCACGTCGAGCGCCGCGGTGCGCATCTCTTGGTGACCCTTGTCGGGAACGATCTGGGAGGGCGTCACGACCGTCGACTCTCCCGTGTGGATCCCCATCGGGTCGATGTTCTCCATGTTGCAGATGATGATACAGGAGTCGTCGGCGTCGCGCATGACTTCGTACTCGTACTCGACCCAGCCCGCAATGGACTCGGTGATCAGGACCTCGCTGTTTCTCGAGAGTCGAAGTCCCTTGCGGACGCGGGCCAACAGTTCGTCGAATTCGTGGACGACGCCCGATCCCGAGCCACCCAGCGTGTAGGTGGTGCGTGCGATAACGGGGAGGCCACCGACCTCGTCGACCGCGGCCTGCACGCGGTCCTCGAGGTCCGCCTCGGTCAGCTCCGAGACGGCTTCGTCCTCGTCGAGCGAAATCGTCGTCGAGGCCGGAACCGGCTGGCCGATCTTCTCCATGCGCTGGCGGAACAGATCTCGGTCCTCGGTCGCGTAGATCGTCTCCAGCGGCGTCCCCATGATCTCGACGTTGTGTTCCTCGAGAACGCCCTCCTCGGCGAGTTCAGCGGTCACGTTCAGTCCCGTCTGGCCGCCCAGCCCGGCGATGACGCCGTCGGGATTTTCTTTGGCGATGATCTCGGAGATCGCCTCGGTCGTGATCGGCTCGATGTAGACTTCGTCGGCCATTTCCGGGTCCGTCATGATCGTCGCCGGGTTCGAGTTCACGAGGACGACTTCCGCGCCTTCCTCCTGCAGGGCTCGGCAGGCCTGCGCGCCGGAGTAGTCGAACTCCGCCGCCTGCCCGATCTGAATCGGGCCGCTGCCGATCAGCAGGATTGTGCGCCCGTCGCCCGCGATGTCACCCGCGCTCTGGTGGTCCGTACTCATTGGTCTTGTTCGTCCGGAGTTCGTACATCGTAATAAGCCCCACGAAACAGTACGATTCTCGAAATCGAATTTCGAATTTCGAATTGGAGTGAAGTATTTTCGGATCGAAACGACCGGCCGACCACTCGGCGGTGGCGCGCGCTGGTGCGGCGCTCGAGCGTCGCACCCAATTCGTGCGAGGGTGGCGGTGAATGCGAGGGCTGAACAGAGTGAAGCCCTCAAACGGTGAGCGGGGAGCGAGACACGGCGAAGCCGGGTCTCGACAGCGAACGGTGATTGAAAAGAACCGTGAGTGGAACGACCCGCGAACGAAGTGAACCGCCACGGCTGGGGTGGGCGAGGGGCGAACGAAGTGAGCCGCGAGCGTGGAGGCTGCGGTGGGTGGGATCGAAAGGGGCCGGTCCGCTCGCGCGTTCTGCGTGCCGTTAGCACTGCAGGTGAGCACCGCGAGCCGAAGCGCGCACGCACACAGAACGCTCAGAGCGGGGCGGGGGCTTTCAGAGACCCTATACCTAGTGAGTTAGGCAAACGAGAAAAGCCCATTCGGCTGACACCCACGACCGACGAGGTAATTAACACAGGAGGGGAGTAGCATTGAGGTATCCGCGCAAGCTGAACTACCTACATCGCCCGATCGTGTTCGGTCTCGAACTCTCGCTCCCGGCGATACTCCTCGACGAAGGCCTCGACGTCGAACTCGAGCATCTGCCGTTCGAACTGCGAAATCGCCTGGTCGTCCCCGGCGTGGCTCATCGCGTGGTCCATGAGTTCGATCACGAGTTCGACGACGATTTCGTGGAGTCGCCTCGAGTCGAATTCGGTCACCCAGACCAGCGTGTAGCCGACGCTGCCATCGTCGGCCGCGTCGTAGGACGCGACCTCCTCGGGGAACTCCTCTAGAGTGACCCCCAGCAGGTGCGGCGTGCCGAAGCTCTCGAACTCGTCTTCGACCTCGATGGTCTCCTCGAGCACCGCGACGAACGATTCGGGGAAAAATCTCGAGGGCGGATGCACGTCGGTGACGACGGCGTGAGTCTCGCCGCACGAGCAGTCGTACTCGCGCATCCCCAGATCGATGTCTCGCGGGTCGATCTCGGTCCCGCAGGGAAGTTCAAAGGTGCCGATATCGTCACCCGGAACGCGAGGTGTTGCCATTGTGCCACGTTCGGCCGGTGAAGGCATAAGCGCGACGCCTCGCGGCGGAGCTGGACGACGTCTCGAGACGAAACGAAGAGCACGAGCGTTGCGCCAACGAGGGAGGCCTTTCGAGGACCCACGTTCTCGGGTCCCCGTATCAAAGGGGTTTTGTAGTGCGAGAAAAGAGGTGCAGGTAGACGGCACGGTCTGGCAGTTACCTTTCGACCCGCGTGGTTTCCACGTGTGGTCACGCTGACTGACCTACCCCGTCTTTCTACAAACCACGAGCGACTGCGCCCGCACTCGTGTAGACACCGAATCGAGAGCGACAGCGCCGCGCACGTTCGAGAAAACAAGAAACGACGAATAAAGCAAAAACGACGAATCGAATGAACCGAGCGGGAGGCCTGCTCAATCGTCGTTTGCAGACTCGTTGTCCTCGTCGTCAGTCGCTTCGTCGTCCGCTTCATCCTCGTCCGTCTGTTCCTCGTCTTCTTCGTCCACGTCGCCCGGATGTTCGTCTTCGTCTTCGATATCCTCGTCGTCGTCGTCCGGCTCTTCTTCGACCTCCTCGGGAGCCTCGAGTTCGACGCCTTCGCCCTCCGGAACGATCTCGAGGACGACGCCGGTGTCGCCCTCGGGGACGCCGATCTGGTTCGCGAGGATGTACACTTCGCCGTCGGCTCCGCGACCGAACTGACGGACGAAGTGGTGGAGTTCGCCGTCCTCGCCGCCGTCGAAGACGACCTCCTCCATCTCCCAGAGGTCGTCTCGCGGCCGACCGCCGTACTCGTCGCGCTCGACGGATTCGGGGTCGGTGTCGATGTCCTCCGGCGTCGCGGCGAACACGCGACCCTGGGGCTGTTGGCGACCCTGGTCGACCGTCCAGTCGCCGAAGATGTACTGTCCCTCGAGTTCCTCGACCGTGTCGTCCTCGTAGGTGTGGCCGCCGATGATGACGATGCCGACGCCCTGACCCTCGTAGACCTGCGGATATTCGATCACGGGGTCGGAAAGTACTTCGCCGTCGCGGACGTCATCGGGCGTCTCCATCGGACACTCCTCCGGCGGCGTCGCCGGCGTATCCGTGCTGAAACAGTGCGATCCCTCCCTGACGTTCCAGCCGTAGTTGTTCCCCGCTTCGATCTCGTAGGCCGCTTCGTAGAGGACCTGTCCAGCGTCGGCGACGATACACCGATCGTCCTCGCTGAACGTGATACCGAAGGGATTGCGAAGTCCCCACGCGTAGTACTCCTCTAAGCCCTCGCCCTCGAGGTCCTCTCCTTCCGCGAAGGGGTTGTCTTCGGGGATACCGTACTCGCCGAACTCCTGGTCTTCCTCCTCGTCGACGTCGATTCGGAGGACGCCGCCGAGCAGGTTTTCCTCGGTGTCCTGTCCGTTGCCGCCCTCGTTCTCGTCGTACCAGTCCTCGACGTGGCCGTAGTCGGAGTCGTTTCCGCCACCGCCGTCGCCCATTGGGTAGTAGAGGTAACCGTCTGGACCGAAGGCCATCGGGCCGCTATCGTGGTTGAACTGCGGGTGCTGAATCTCGAGGATCGATCGTTCCGAATCCGGATCCGCGGTTTCGCCGTCCTCGTCGACCTCGAACTCCGAGAGCACCTGCACGTGAGACCAGCCGTCGGGCGTCTCGTCGTCCGGCGGCGCGCTATAGTTGAGGAACACGCGGGAATCGTCCTCCGGGTGGAACTCGAGGCCGAGCAGGCCGCGCTCGTCGTAGTCGCCTTCCGGGTCCGCGTAGCCGCCTGCGAACTCCTCCCCGACATCGACCATTCGATCGCCGATGTCGAGGAACGGGTCGTCCTCGATTCCGTCGTCGCCGATGCGGTAGACTTCCCCCATCTGGTCGCTGACGTACTGGTAGTCGGTTCCCTCGGGGTCGTGGAAGTCGGTCGGCGCGACGAGTCCCTCCGCGACGGGCTCGACGCCGACGGTCGGCCCTTCGGGGAAGTACGGCTCGGCTTCCTCGTCGGGATCTTCTTCTTCCTCCCCGTCCGTGGTGATGTCCCCGCGCATCGTCTGGGGGTGGGGCTCGCAGTAGTACTCGGCCATCTCGTCTTCGGCTTCGAACTCCACCGTTTGCGTCTCGCCTTCCCCCTGTACGATCTCCGTCTCGACTAACTGCTCGCCGTCGTCGTCGATGATGACGAAGTTGTGACCGATCCCGTCGATGTTCTCCCACGTGAGCTCGTAGGTTTCGCCCTCTTCGAGCTCGAGGGTCGGATTCGTCTCGTCTGCAATCTCTTCGGGCGAGACGCCGACCCAGCCGTCGCTCACCCCGTCGAGTTCGATTTCGGACTCCTCGAGTTGGGCCGCGCCGACGCCGCCGAGCCCGGCAACAGCCGTGGTTGCCGCCGCCGTCTGTAAGAACCGCCGCCGCGATGGACGGACGGGAGACCGCCCCTTCCCGGTCGAATCCGATCGCCCGTCACCGTCCGACCGCCCGTCGCCCGGTTCCGATGCGTCTCTCCTCCGATCGTTGTTGTGCGTCATCGTCTAAATCTTGCCGAGGCGCTCAAAGGGTCCCACCGACCGTTACACCGACAGTCCGATGCTGTAGGCTGGAACCGTCGATAATCACAACATTATCCGCTGAAACAACCACGGTAGTAAAGGATCGAGGAGTAAGTAGCGGCAATCAGTTCCGAGAACGGCGCGTCGGCTCGAGTCGCGACCGGTCCGAATACTCGCTTACGGCCAATCGTCTCGAGACGAGTCCGTCTCGATCTCCTCGGGTGTCGTTTCGGTGGCCATCGTCCAGTCGGCGGCCTCGGCGGCGTCTTCGATGTCGAGGTACTCCCAGTCGAGTTTTTCCGCGCGGGCTTCGTCGTCGTCGCTCGCTCCGATGAAGACGTAACGGTCCGTGTCGAACTGCCCTTTGACGCCGCTGAGACTTTCGTCGACGCCGCGCGGTCCCGAGAAGAAGTCCTGACGAACGCGGTTCTTTCGCGTGAAGTTCGTCACGACGTAGGTCGGTTTCTCGGAGACGACACCGATGTAGGTGGTCCAGCTTCTGGCGTCCTCGAAGACCTCTTCGGGGGAGGCGACCTCCTTGAGCGCCTCGAGTTCGAACGCCAGGGTCATGTCGCTATCGCCGTTCATAGACGGACGAAGGCGTGGCCGAGGCAAAACGGCTTCGATACCGAAACCGACGCGGCCGAGAGTAAACCCAACGTGACCGATACCGAAACCGCCCCGGCGGTCCCGCGGGTCGACCGGCAACGCTTTTCAACTCGAAAGTCGTACGCGACTGTCATGAGCGAAGCCGGTCCGCTCGAGCGCCTTCGACGGAACGTTACCGGGGTGTTCGCGATTCTGATGGCCGGGGTCGCCGCCGTCGGGTTCGCGACCGGAACGACCTGGCTCATCGTCGCGGGCGTGTTCGGCGTCTTCTTCGGATCGGCGCTCGTCGCGCTCCTGTTCGGTGACCGAGCGGCCGTCGAGGAGTGGTGGGGCGAGGAAAAAGCAGAACAGATCGACGCCGGCGAGAAAGAGACGAATCCGCTTGAGGAACTCAAGGGTCGGTACGCCCGCGGGGAACTTTCCGAAGCGGAGTTCGAGCACAAGACCCAGCGGCTGCTCGAGGTGGACGAACTGGCTCGAACGGGCGATAGCGAGCGCGCGGCCGGTTCGAAAGAGCGGTCTGCCAGCAACGAGAACGCCGCCGATTCCGACTTCGATCGGAGCGACACCGAACCAGACGAACGAGAGTTGGTGTGAGCGGGGAGCCGAATCGGTCGAGGCAAGTATCAGGGTAGAACCGCTCGAGACGGAGATTGCCACACAGCGCTACTTGTAGGCCTCGAACTCCTCGCCGAAGACCAGGAAGTAGACGACGCCGACCATCCCGATAATCGAGGCGATGGTGAACGACACTTCCGGCGTGACGAACTCCCAGAGAAATCCCCCGAGCGCGCCGCTTGGAATCACGATCGCGCCGCGAACGAGGTAATAGGAACCCGTAACCCGCCCACCCGAACCACGTTCGGCCGGACCGACGATCAGGGCCTTGTGGGCCGGCAAGCCGGCGAATCGAAGGCCCGAAAAGGCGAAGAGGACGATCAGGATCCAGGCGTTCTCCGGCGCGAAGATCAGCATGATCGGGAAGATGGCGTAGACGAAAAAGCCGAGCCCGACGACCGCCTTGAGGCCGGTGTACTCCGCGATTTTAGCGGCCGGGGCCATCGTCAGCAGTGCAACGAGCATCTCGACGCTCAAGAGCACGCCGAAGAACGCGGCCGGCGAGAGACTGATCGTTCCGACAACGGGGAGCGACAGCGTCAGTCCGATCCCCATCTCGAGGGTGATGACCAGGATGAAAAACGCGTACACCATCCCGTTCGCGAATCGAACCAGGGCATCACCGATCAACAGCGGGCCCAGCGGGTCGGGAAGCGAACGCAGGTCGTCGACGACCTGTCCGACTCCCTGAAACTCCTTGCCGACCGTATCCGCGTCGGCGTCGTACAGAAGGTGCTGTGCGAGCGTGCCGAGGAGTGCGAAGACGATACCGATCACGAGCACCCACAGAAAGCCCGGCATGAGGGAGTCTACCACCAGAACGGCGACGATCAGCGGGGCGATCAGGAACGCCGTCCGACGGAACGTCTCCGTGCTGGCGAACCCGCGAGCCAACCGACTGGGCTCGGTCGCCTGCTTGACGATCGCGTAGTGGCCGCCGATTCCGAACGACTTCCAACACTGGGCCAACAGCAGACCGACGAAAACCCAGACCCACGGCTCGAGGACGATCGCACCGAGATCGATAGCGGGAATGTACGCCGAAGCCAGCCAGATCACGAACCCCAACGTCGAAAGAAAGCCGAAGACGGTCAGGGCGTATCGGGAACCGACGCGGTCCGAGACGATCCCGCCGTAGTAGGGGTAGACCGCACCGATGACGTTTCCGAGGGTGGCGAACAGGCCCACGACGAACCCGCCAGCACCCAGGTAAACCAGATAGTCCGGGATAAACCGGTTCGTCATCTGGAAGCCCAGGCTAAAGGCGAACATCGCGACCGAGAGCACCAACACGTCCCGCCGGAGGGAGAAAAATTGCCGAAACGCGTCGTAGGGCCCGGAGACTTCGGCTTGCTGTTGTGCCATGAACGGCTATGGTCGGATAACTCACTAAATCGTTGTCGTTCCGGCACCCTCGAGTCGGAGCCGAATCGGCTGGCTACCGGGAGTTACCGGGGACGAGTTCGGCGGCGGCTCCGTCCGGCAGGCCGGGCTGTTCGCCGGCTCGGCCGGGTTTCTCCTCGGTCTGGCCGTCGGGGTGGTCAGTCTCTTCGCCGGTCTGATCCCGCTCTTCGTGGACTCGAGCCGACTCTTCGCGAGCCGCCTCGTAGCGCTCTGTGACGTCGTCCCAATCGACGACGTTCCACCACTCCTCGACGTACTCGGCGCGCTCGTTCGGATACTGCAGGTAATAGGCGTGCTCCCAGACGTCGAGCGTCAGCAGGGGCGTCGAATCCTGATGGGCGAGGAGGTGTTGACTTTCGATTTGGCCGATAACCAGGTCGTCCGAAAGCGGTTCGTAAAACAGCATCGCCCAACCGACCGATTCGACCTCTGCTGCGGTCCGTGAAAACTCGTTCTGGAACGTCTCGAACGATCCGAACGACGACTCGATCGCCTCCGCGAGGTCCCCCGTCGGTTCGCCGCCGCCGTCCGGTGCCATGTTCTCCCAGAAGATCGCGTGGTTGACGTGCCCCGAGAGATTGAACGCCAGATCGCGTTTGACCGCTTTGATGCCCTCGAAGTCGCCGCCGTCTCGCATCTCCTCGAGTTCGGCGAGCGCTTCGTTCGCGCCATCGACGTAGGCCTGGTGGTGGCCCGTGTGATGGAGTTCCATGATCTGTTGGTCGATGTGCGGTTCGAGCGCGTCGTAGCCGTAGGGAAGCGGCGGTAGTTCGTAGGTCATTGGGCTGGGTTCGTCGTCAGTGTCTGTTGCTGCTGTCGGTACGGTCGAAGTCACGAGCGCTGCGGCTCCCGCGGAAAAGCCCACCGATTGAAGAAACCTCCGCCGGTCGACCGAAAGCGGTGACATATCATCGTTCTCCGACATGCACAGTTCCGTACGGGACTCGCAGGTGTCAACGTGTCACGCTCATTTGAAAGCAGTCCAAGGGGTAGGGATCCCCCGAGACAGCGTCCCCTGAGACACCATTCGAACCCGGCTGACGGGGGCGAACGGCTGAAGGCAGTCGGCTAAGCAACCAAACGCTTACTTGGCATGTCTGTCAATTCTCACGAAATGCCCTCCTTCACGCGTCGTCACGCACTCACAGTGCTTGGCGCAGCCAGCGCTTGCCTCGCTGGCTGTTTTTCACGAACTACCCCGTCCGGTGACCTCGGAGAGGTCGATGGGGAGTGGCCGATCGTCGGTCGAGAGTCGGGTCAAACCCGTTCGGTCGCCGACGGTCCCGTCGAACCGGAGACGGTCTGGACGACCGAACTCGAGGACGTCCGAGCGACCGGAACCCCGTCGATAGCTGACGAACGGATCTACGTGCCGGTCGACGCGGTATCCGATCGAGCCCGACACCGGTACCGACTGCACGCCCTCGAGGCCGGACCCGGCGAAGAACGCTGGCAGGTCCCGCTTCGCTCGAACCCGAACTCGCCTCCCGCCATCCGCGGGTCCCGTATCGTCGTCAGCGCACGGCGCGACCTCGAGCAGGGGCGTCTCGTCGCGTTCCACGAACGATACGGCGACGAGGAATGGCTCTACGATATCGACGCTCGAGTGACCGCGCCGCCGACGATCGACGGCACTGCGGTCTACGTTCCCGACTGGGACGGGACCGTACACTCCCTTTCGGCCCACGACGGCTCGCTCAGGTGGGCTCGCGAAATCGGCTCGACGGAATCGAACCAGGAGTTCACAAAACGAATCGCCGTCCACGACGGGACGCTGTATCTCGGTTCGATGGCGGGAGAGACCGGCGTGTTCGCCGTCGACGCAGAAACCGGCGAGGAACGGTGGCATCGATCGACCGCCCGCGTCTCCGCTGGACCGGTCGTCGACGACGAACTGGTGATCGTGCAGGGCGGCAGTCTCGTTCACGCCTACGAGATCGACGGAAGCGAACGCTGGACGTTCAACGTTCCGGGCCACAGGTGGGAATCACCGCTTGCACTGGACGACCAGCACGTCTACGTTCCCACGCGGGAGAGACTCTACGCGATCGCTCGAGACGGCGAAAAAGCCTGGTCCGCCGAACTAGCAGACGACGGTGCCGGTCCCCCCACGATCAGCGGCGAGGACATACTCCTCGCCGGGGACGGCGAACTGCGGGCACTCGCTCGAGCGGACGGGACGACGCGGTGGAGTACCGAGACGGATGGCAGTGGCGAGGTCATCACGCTGCCGGAAACGATCGTGATGAGCGGATCCGGCGGACGAGTAACCGCACTCGGAGCGGAGTAATCGTTGTTCGGGCGGTCGACTGGTCGGCACACTTCCAGCACGCGGTCTGGCTGTATGGAAAACAGCTTCTCAGGAGAGATCGATCCGATAGCACGCAGTGAACACGATCACGTCGCCGTCTTCGAAACCGTGTGCGTCGATTGACGCGCTCGCGTTCGCACCGGACTCGAGCGTTTCGAGAAACCACGTCAACGTCGATTCCTCGAGTTGATCGACGTGGCGGACGGTCGCGTCCGGAGGAACTGAGTCGACGCACCGAAGCGTCGGTGATCGATCGACGGTTTCACTGGTTGCCATGTCTATTGATACCAAATAACATGATCGACCATAAACGTTTGCCTCGAGGAGCCATCAACCGGTCCGAAATGGGTCTCGAACCCAAGACGATCCTCGAAAATCAACTGCTTACGCGAGTCGCCAACGGATTGTCAGCCAGTACGAAGGAAAGACGCGAACGAACCGCGAACGAATTACTGCTCCTGAGCCGGGGCGAGCTTATCGATGTCGACGGACTGCTCGAGGAGGAGTTCCGCCTGGTCCGCGACGTCGCGCTGTTGGCGCATGAGCTTCTTGAACGTACTCTGCGGGGAGAGGTCCCCGATCAGGACGCCGCCGACGATCTTGCCGTCTTTGAACGCGACGCGTCGCCACTCGGTGTCGCTGTAGCGACGTTCCGCGTGTTCGTCGCCGAGGGTCGGATGGCCGAACGACAGGAACGGGAAGTCAAAGTGCGTGATCGAATACGAGGAAACCCACTGGAACGCTTCGGACCGGTCGTCTGCGGCCATGTTGGTCGCGGCGACGCGGCCCTGTTCTTTGGCCGAGCCCCACGAGCCGTTCTGCGCTTGCTCGCCGAGTAGAACGTCGTAAAACCGAGTGATGTCACCGGCGGCGTAAACGTCCTCGAGGTTCGTCTCCATGTACTCGTCGACGACGATTCCGTTGTCCATCTCGAGGTCCGTTCCGTAGAGGAACTCGGTGTTGAACGTGAGTCCGATGGCGACGCCTGCAAAGTCACACTCGTAACGCTCGCCGTTCGGATCGACCGCCGCAGCGACCTGCCCGTCGTCGTCCGTTTCGAAGCGGTCGACGCCGCTGTCGAACACCGGTTCGACGCCGACGTCGCGCATCCCGTTGTGCATGATTTCGGCACCGTCAGCAGAGAGCGCATAGCGCCACCAGCGGTCGCCGCGCATCAGGTACTTGCCCTCGACGCCCTGTGCACCACAGACCGCCGCGAAGTCGATTCCGAGCAGGCCGGCACCGACGACGACGGCGTCGTCGGCCGCTTCGGCGCTTTCGCGGATCGCACGCGCATCCTGAAACGTCCAAAAGTGATGGATTCCCTCGGCGTCGCTGTTGGGAACCGGAAGCTGTGTCGGGGTCCCGCCCGTCGCGATCAGGAGTTTGTCGTAGGGGATGTCCTCGTCCTCGTGAATCCGAACGATCTTCTCGGCGGAATCGATCGTCGTCACGTGGGTGTTCAACGAGAGTTCGATGTCTCGTTCGGCGTACCAGTCCTCGTCGTGGATCGAAATCGGAGCCTCTGGAAGTTTCCCTTTCGCGTGTTCTTTGATGAGAATGCGATTGTACAGCGGCTCCCCCTCATCGGTGATGATAGTGATGTTCGCATCCGGGTCCTCTTCCCGGAGGGTCTCAGCGGCCGAACTGCCCGAGATCCCGTCACCGATGATTACGTACTCGGTCATATTCGGACCGTTCGTAACGAGGGTTAAAGTGGATTGCTATCTCGGCGACGTTTCCGTGTTCGATTATGCAGTTTTTCGCTATCCAAACGCCTCTTTATCCTCGGGTTCACACGTATCAGTATGAAGATCCGCCAGAACGCCCGTCACTTTGCCTCGAGAAAAGCCCTCGAGACGCCCGTCGTTCGCTCGGTCGCCAAGTCCGGGCTCGTGCGCATGCACACGAAGATATTCACCAAAAAGGCCGATCCCGCCCACGCCGAGGAACGAAAGCCGCGACTGGACGCCTTCTTCGACGCGACGATGGACTCCTACCTGGCCGCACTTCAGGAAGGGTACTCGGAGGCCGAAGCGAGGGAAATCACTCACGTTCAATCGAACTTCGACTTCTACAACCACGGCTGGACGGAGATGATGGAGTTCCCCGGCGACGAACTCGAGGACCACTACGAACGATACGCCGACTTCTTCGAAACGTGGGGGATTACCATCGACGATCCGCTCGGCGAGTTCGCGCCGGCTGGGGGCCTTCCAGAGGCGCCCTCGACGCCGGAGCGCCTCGAGAACCCCGACCACCCCCACGCGGAGGGCGGCTTTGCGGACGACGTTTACGTCGAACTCGAGGACGGGGAACTGATCGTTGGCGGGCAAGACGAACCCGACGACGACGAAATCGACGTCTCCAGCGCAGTCGGCGTCGACGCCGATTCGAGCGCAGGGACCGACAACGCAGCGTCCAACACGAACGCCGCAACCGCCGATTCCACCGGAGACGAAATCGCCGCCGAAGACGAACCGGTAGATCGTTCCTGAACAGACGTTTCGTTTCCGAAACCGACCGCGTCAGGCGGTTGTCTCCGCTTACTTCAGAAACGCTGACGCTAATGGAGCCATAACAATGACCTCCGTTGATATTTCGACGGCTATGGACAGGCGTGCATATCTGACGATGGCGGCGACTGCAGCGACGACGATGTGTCTCGCGGGTTGTTCCGGGTCCGAACCCAGCCGGTCGAACGGCTCGAGCGGTCCCTCCGAAGACCAATCGTACGAGGACGACGGCGAGGTGGTCCCCGCTTCGGGCGTCGTCGAACCCGGCTCGGAGGACGACTTCGAAGATCTCTCGAATTGGAGCGAGGGCGCGGGTTCGCTTTCCGCTGATACGGACGGTTCGCTCATCGGCTCCCAGAGCGCTCGTCTCGAGGTCGGGTCCTCGACCTCGACCGGACGAATCTCGAAGACGTTCGACGAACCGATCGACGTCTCGAACGTCGTTCCGGGCGTCGCGGTCACCGCCGAATCGATCGTCTCTCCCTGGATCAGGCTCCTGGACGAAGACGGGAATCGGATCGACTACCGCCGGACGGTAACCGGCGACCTCCCGTTCATGCGCTACAATTTCGGCATCAACGAACTCGACGACAAGTTCGACGAAACCGCGGTGACGGAGGTACAACTCCAGCTCTGGACCGCGGAAGATACCGCTCGGACCGTCTGGTTCGACGATTTTCATTTCGTGCCGCGCCCCGAAACTGGAAAGGTAATGATCCAGTTCGACGATACCCACGTCACCGACCACACCGAAGCCCTGCCGCTTCTCGAGGAGTACGGCTACGAGGC
Organism: Halostagnicola alkaliphila; assembly: GCF_055379965.1. Taxonomy (NCBI): domain Archaea; kingdom Methanobacteriati; phylum Methanobacteriota; class Halobacteria; order Halobacteriales; family Natrialbaceae; genus Halostagnicola; species Halostagnicola alkaliphila. Next base: position 3,174,414 of record NZ_AP043826.1, read on the forward strand.
GGTCACGTTCGTCAATCCCGACTACGTCGGCCGCGACGGGACCGACTATCCGCGACTCAGCGAATCGCAACTCGCGGACCTTCACGACGCGGGCTGGTGTCTGAGCAATCATACAGTTACGCACGCGAACCTCTCCGATCTGGACCGCGACGAACAGGAAGCCGAAATCCGCGACGGAAAGGAGTGGCTCGAAGAGCGAGGCTACGACGAGGGTGCCAGATACTTCGCGTATCCCTTCGGCGATTTCGACGCGACCACGGTCGAACTCGTCGACGAGTACCACGAAATCGGGTTCGCCGGTGGGCGGCCGGTGCAGGGATACACCTCGAACACCGCGCTGGCCTCCCGCATCAGCGAACCGGACAGGGAACGCGCAGAACTCGAGTTCGAACGAACCGCACGGATGCCGGGGATTACGAGCGTTTTCTATCACGAACTCGAGGACCAGTTACTCACGGACTTCGAGGACATGCTCGACGTTCTCTCCGAGTACGAATCCGCCGGCGAGATCGACGTGATATTGCCCCAGGATATAGAGCGGGAATTCCTGTTCCTGTAATCGAGATGCCGTGCGACGAGTGGACGCGACGACATGTCGAGACGCCGTGCAACAAGTGGACGCGACGACGTGTGATGGACAGGTGAGGCAGATCCGTAACTGGTCGGATATATGACGGATGGGTGAGGCGAACCTGCGATAACGGCTGTGTGATCGCGTTTCCAAGGGGCTAAGTGCACCCGGCGACGCGGTTTTGGTACTCACTACTGTCGCTATGGCTCTCAATGCGAACGATAAATCGATCGCGAACTTCACGATGGCCGGCCACGCGCTGGTCCACTGGTTCGAGACATCGATCCCGATCTTTCTCGTGGTCTGGCTCGCCGAATTCGACGTCAGCGTCGCGCTCGTCGGCATCATCGTCGCGCTCGGCTACGCGCCGTTCGGTATCGGCGCGCTTCCGGGCGGAATTCTTGCGGACAAATACGGAACGAAGCGACTCATTCTGCTCTGTCTGCTCGGAATGAGCCTCTCCTTTGTCGTGCTCGCGGGCGCGGCGTTCGTCGACTCGATTTACGCGATCGCCGTCGGGTTGATTTTCTGGGGAGTCGCCGCGAGCATCTACCATCCCGCTGGGTTAGCGCTCATCAGCACCGGCGTCGAGGATCGCGGGACCGTCTTCGCGTGGCACGGCATCGCCGGCAACGTCGGCATCGCGCTCGGCCCGTTCGTCGCCGCCACGCTCTTGATCTTCCTCGACTGGCACGTCGTCGCCGCGATACTCGCCGTTCCCGGCTTCTTCGCGACCGTCTACGGCCTGCAGGCGAACTTCGACCCGGTCGCCGCCGTCGAGGACGACGTCGACGCCGGCCCGAACGAAGCGCTCTCGCTCCCGGAACTGGTCTCGAGTAGCCGCGCGCTCTTCGCGAGCGCGTTCGCGATCGTCTTCGTGATCGTCACCTTCGAGGGACTGTACTACCGCGGGATGCTCACCTACCTCCCCGAAATCCTCCACGGGCTCCCGGCGATCGAAGGGATCGAAATCGCGCCGGCGCTCGAGCAGTACGACATCGATCCGGAGTTCTACATCTACGTCGGACTCCTCGTCGTCGGGATGGCCGGCCAGTACGTCGCCGGAAAACTCATCAATCGCTTCTCGCCGGCTCGAGGAATGGCGGGTATCTTCGCGATCCTGACCGTGCTCGCGTTCGCGTTCATCCCGGTAACGAACATGGGACTGGGTGCGATCGTCGTTCTCTGTGGCGTCTTCGGGTTTTTCCTGTTCGCGATTCAGCCGTTCTACCAGAACGCCGTCGCCGTCTACACGGACGCCGATAGCCGCGGACTCTCCTACGGCTACACCTACCTCGGCGAGTTCGGGCTCGGATCGGCGAGCATCGCACTCGGCGGGTTCTTCCTCGGAATTTCTCACGCGAGCTTCTTCGCCATGATCGCGACGTTCTCGCTCGTCGGCGCAGGACTCTCCGCCGGACTGCTGTTCGGGCTCGATCGACTCTACACCGGTGAATCAGCGGTTTCCGGACAGGGAACGGACGACTGAGCGCGACAGCAAAACCGGGGCTCAAACCCGCCCTCGAGTCCGGCTTCGAACTCGGGTTTCGCTTCGGCTTCGTTCGCTACCTTTTTGGCTGCACTCTGGGAATGAATCGACATGCTCACCGTGCGGGCACCTGCGACGAGCGCGAATCTCGGGAGTGGCTTCGATGTCTTCGGCGTCGCTCTCGAGACGCCCGCCGACATCGTCCGCGTCGAACGGGCCCAGGAAACGACGATTACAGTGACGGGTGCGGGAAGCGAATTTATTCCCGAAGATCCGGAGGGGAACACCGTCGGTGCAGTCGCAAAGGCACTCGACGCGCCGGCACACATCAAGATCGACAAAGGGGTTCGGCCGGCGTCGGGTCTGGGCTCCTCGGCCTCGAGCGCCGCTGCGGCCGCCGTCGCGTTGAACGCGCTCTACGACAGAGGGTACTCGCGCGAGGAACTCGTCCCGATCGCCGCCGAAGGCGAAGCGCTGGTCTCGGGCGAAGCCCACTCCGACAACGTCGCCCCCTCGCTGCTGGGCGGCTTCACCATCGTGACCGACGACGGCGTCACGCAGGTCGACACCTCGGTCCCGCTGGTCGCCTGCCTCCCCGAAACCGCCGTCTCGACGCGAGACGCGCGTGGCGTGGTTCCCGACGACGCCGCACTCGAGAACGTCGTCTCGACTGTCGGCAACGCCGCGACGCTCGCCGTCGGAATGACCCGAAACGACCCCGAACTCGTCGGCCGCGGGATGGACGACGGGATCGTCACACCCGAACGCGCCGCACTTATCGACGGCTACGACGACGTCCTCGAGGCCGCCCTCGAGGCGGGTGCGACGGGCGTCACCGTCAGCGGTGCCGGTCCCGGTATTCTCGCCGTCTGTAACCGAACCAGCCGACGCAACGTCGCCGGGGCGATGATCGACGCCTTCGACGACCACGGAATCGAAAGCCGGGCCTACCAGACGCGGGTCGGTTCGGGCGCGACGCTGTATCGCGATTGACCGTTCGGGTAAATGACCTCCCGGACGCAGACCCAAATCGACGCGCTTCTCGCCGGCGTTTCGCTCGCGGCGTTCGGTCTCGCGTTCGTCCTCGTGGAGGCGTCGGTTTCGATCCGGTTTTTCGCCCTCGGAAGCGCCGCTACCGTCGCGTTCGAACTGGCGGCGACTCGAGATCCCGAAGCGGTCCGACGCTACTGGGAACGCCCGTGGGTCCGTTCCGCGTCGCTCGCGGGGGCAGTCGGAGTTGCCGCGGTTGGAGCGGTAGTCGCCCCCTCGATGGTTCTCTCCGCTGGGATCGGGTCACTGTCGACGTATCTCCTCTTTCTCGCAGTCGTCAGTAGGAGACAGAATTCCTGAAAACAAATATTTCGGGCCCAATTCGGCCGGGTCGAACGTCCTGCTTAGACGCCTCGACCCTGCATCTGCTCGTCGTCGGAGAGGTCGACGTTCGCGTCGCCTTTCATGCTCTTGCCGAGGTTCTTCGAGATTTCCGCGAGCGTTTCGGGGTCGTCCCAGTTGTTCGTCGCCTCGACGATCGCTTCTGCCATCTCCGGCGGGTTCTCCGCGCCGAAAATACCGCTGCCGACGAAGATGCCGTCGCACTCGTGGTGCATCATGAGCGCGGCGTCGGCGGGCGTCGCGATGCCGCCCGCGGCGAAGTTCACGACCGGCAAGCGGCCCATCTCCGCGGTCTCGTGGACGAGTTCGGCGGGCGCTTCGATCTCTCGAGCGAAGGCTTCGCGTTCCTCGTGGGTCATCCCCTCGATCTTCCGGATCTCTCCTTTGATCGTCCGCTGGTGGTAAACGGCCTGGTTCACGTCGCCGGTTCCGGCCTCGCCTTTCGTGCGGATCATCGCCGCTCCCTCGCCGATCCGTCGGAGAGCTTCGCCGAGGTTTCGGGCACCGCAGACGAACGGGGCCGTAAAGTCGCGCTTGTCGATGTGGTAGTCGTTGTCGGCGGGGGTGAGCACCTCGCTCTCGTCGATCATGTCGACGCCGACGGTCTCGAGAATCTGGGCTTCTTTCGTGTGGCCGATGCGGGATTTGCCCATGACGGGAATCGAGACTTCGTTCACGATTTCCTCGACATCGGCCGGGTCCGCCATCCGGGCGACGCCGCCGCGTTTTCGGATATCCGCGGGGACGGCCTCGAGCGACATGACGGCCACCGCACCGGCTTCCTCGGCGATCCGAGCCTGTTCGGGGTTGACGACGTCCATGATGACGCCGCCCTTTTGCATCCGGGCGAATCCTCGCTTGACGAGATCCGTTCCGCGTCGCAGTTCCTCGAGATCGGTCTTCTCGGTCATAGTATGGCGTTTGAACGCACCGCACTTACGCGTGTCCTTTGTCAGCCTTCGCCGGGTCACAGCGCTGTGAGAGAACCGGCGACGCGACCGATGATTATTCGGAGGACAGTCACCGAAAGCGACCGCTACCGTTTTGGGGGTTCCACCCATCGCCTCGGACGATGACCGCGACGAACGGGTTGCCCGACCGAGCGCCGTTGCCAAGATACTTCGCTCCCGTTCCACGGGTGCTCGAGGATCTCGGATTGCGATTTGCGTGGGTCGTCGTCGCGATCAATCTGCTTGGAACCGTCTTCGGCTTCTGGTACTACAGCGGCCAGTTCGCCGACACCGCGGCGGTCATGTGGCCGTGGGTTCCCGACAGCCCGCTCGCGACGCTGTTTATCGCACTGGCGATCGCGTGCTGGAAACTCGGTCACGAAATTCCGTGGCTCACCGCGCTGGCCTTTTTCGGGAACATCATCCTCGGGCTCTGGACACCCTTTACCCTGATCGTCTTCGCCGACGCCTACGCCGGGCTCCACTGGGCGATGTACCAGTTCCTCTTCTGGAGTCACCTCGCGATGGTCGTCCAGGCGTTCGTCCTCCACCGGATCACCGACTTCCCGGTCTACGCAGTCGCTATCGCGCTCGTCTGGTACGGCAGTAACCTCATCGTCGACTACTTCGTTCCGATCACCGGCGAGCCCCACCACACGACGATTCCCGTCGCCCGCGAGACCGAGATGTTCCTCGAGGCCGACGCTCTCGGCGTCATCGCCGCGGGAGAGGTGACGTTCACGCTCGTCGCGCTCTTTTTCGCGCTCGCGACCCGGGTCAAACTGTGTGAGGGCGGGTGGCTCGGGGAGAGGGAGCCAACACCTTGACCGGTAGCGCTATCAACTGTGATAGTTCGCCTGAGAGAGCTCGTCGATCGCGGCGAGCTCGAGATACGGATCGAGTGTCGCCGCGGCCGATAGCCGCTCGACTCGTTCGGTGGCCGGGTCGTATTTGACGACGTTCGCGTCGACCAGTTTCGGCAAGTGATTGTGGTGAAGGCCCGTACTGATACGCTCGAGGCTGTCCGAGCGCTGGGTTCCCTCGCGGAGCGCGATCGCTTCTGCGAGTTCTTCGATCGACACTGCCCCGACCCGTCGAGAGAGATAATAGAGCGCATACCGTCTCCGCTGGTCGAGTAACAGGTCGAAAATCGTGTTCGGCGGGATGGATACATCGCCACTTCGGTGCTCGACGTCCGTGGTATCTGTCTTCATAGTGTCCTATACTCGGCCTACACGGCGGCTGGCGAGTGGTCGTCTCGAACCGACTTCAGCTGAGCACGATATGAGATTGGCGGACAATTTTATAACCTTTCCCCTACTGCCCAATTCGGTTGAAAGTATGTCGAAGTCACCCATCAAAGTTGAATTTCTTACTCTATATCGAAGTTTCACAAAACAGTGAGTGTGCGTCCGGGGTTCGGCTCAGCGGTGTCCAGTCGCTTCATCATCGTCTCGAGCGCTCGAGCGCTGCTCGATCAGGACGGTCCAATCGGGAACGGTGGACGGCTCGGAAACGAACGCCCAGTCTCCTTCGATAGGGACACCGTTGGCGAAGGCCTCGAGAATAAGCGCCTCGAGATCGCGCTCGAACTGGGTGATCGCCGCCGCGGTGTCTTCGTCGTGATAATTTGTTACCATAGCGTCAATGGTGTACAACGTGGCGTACACTTCAGTGATCTAGTCATCTGAGGGGTATAAACTCGCCGTCACGACCGACTGACAGACGGGGCGGTTGACGAATTCTCATACCAACGATGTAGCGGCAACCGTAGGCGACAACGGCGACCGCCCGATTCACTTATCGAGTTCCTCGGTACGAACCCGATAATACGTTCCCTGATACTCGTAGACGCCGTTGCTGTCGTGACCGAAGATCGGCGTCGTTCCATCGTACTCCTCGAGACGGACGACCGAACTCTCGTATTCAGATGCGAGCGCGAGCGCGTCGCGGAGACGAGGCTGTCGAAGCACTTGTTCGGTGATCACCGGGACCGATTCCTGATCACCGACCCCGTTAGAGTCGCCGATCACCTCGAGTTCGTACGCACGCAGTCTAGCGTATTCGTCGTCCGGACCGCCGCGGTCCGAGCGGGCAACGAGCGTATCGCCGTCCCATTCAGTGTCGCCGATGGCACCCGTGGTCGTCAATTCGAGCGGTTCGCCCTCGAGTTCGAACGTCGCCGCGAACGCGAGCGCGTCGTTGTGGCTGTCGGCTTCGAACCACCCGCGTCCGCGAAACGCGTAGGATCCGGATCCGAGCCCCTCGAGATCGATCTCGGCCGTTCCGCCGGTCGGCTCGACGCTGTCCCCGCCTTCGATTCCGTCGTTGTCGATCCTGACAGTCCAGGTGTGCGTCTCGCCGGGGTCGAGAGACATCAGCGGCTGGTTGACCGCCCGCGGGGCGACGCGGTGCCACTCGCCGTCGACGTACTTGTCGACCCGCCAGTTATAGAAGTTCGTCTGCAATCGGTCGTCCCCCTCGTTGACCAGCGTAAACTCGATTTCCCCGCCGTCCTCGACGGCTCGAGACGAGGGCTCGAGGTACGCGTCTTCCTGCGGATCAATATCGTCGTAACAAACGACCCGATCGACGCTATCGCCATAGTCCGGACATGACGGTAGCAGGTCGTCCGGTGAGTCGGACGGCTCGAGCGGATCGCCGCCATTTCCGGGCGACTCTCCGGGGTCGGACGAGCCCGTCAGCTCGCCGGTATCCAGACAGCCAGCGAGCGCGCTCGCTCCGACGACGCCGAGCAGGTGTCGGCGATCTAGTTCGGACATACCAGTGGGAACGATAGGTCAGGTAAAAACAGTATTCCAAGGTGAAACGAGTATCGCACCTTCGATGCGAGCGGCGTTACTCCTCGTGATCGACGATGATGACCGCCGACTCGGTCTCCACCATCTCGCCGTCGCCCGAGTAGGTTCGCTCAAGGGAGACCTCGAACAGTTCGTCCTCGAGTTCTTCGCCGGCAACACGGAGGACACCTGCGTCATCATCAATCTCGTACTCCCCGCTCTCGATACCCGAATCGATGTCGCCGACCGTCGAACCATATTTGGGCCCGAGCGTCGAGTAATCAAGATCGATCGAGGCGACCTCGGTCGTGATCTCGGGCTGGCTCTCGAGCACCTCGAGATCGGCGACGTGCATCACGTTCTGGACCGCGTTTTCGAAGCCCGAAACCGAGCCGTAGACGGCGACGAAGTCGAGTTCCTCGTTGAGCGGTAACTGGCGCTCGCTCTTGTACCGCCGGAGCGCGGAGATGACCTCCATGGCCGTCTCTCCGGCCTCGAGGTCGGCGTCGTAGCCCCGCGGTTCGGGCCAGTCGCGCGTGTGGATGCTCTCGAGGGCGTCGGAAGCCGATGCATCAGCGTCGTCGTCGTTCGTGGCGCTTGCTTCGTCCGCGTAGACGGCTTGCCAAATTTCCTCCGTGACGTGGGGCAAGATCGGCGCCCACAACTCCAGGAACGTTCGATGAGCCGTCCGCAGTGCGTACTGGGTCGAGCGATTGTCTTCCCGCGTCTTCGCGATCTCGAGGTAGTCGTCACAGAACGTGTTCCAGAAGAACGTTCGCAGGCGGTCGCGGGCCTTCGCGAACTCGTACTCCTCGAGGTAGCCCGTTAGCTCCGCGACGGCGTCGTCGAGTTCCGCGAGCATCCAGCGGTCGATCGCCTCGAGTTCGGCGGGTTCGTCGGGGTTCGCCGGTGCGAGATTGTCGACGAGCTTCGAGGCGTTCCAAAGCTTCCGGAGGAGCTTCTCGCCCGCTCGGAGATCTTTTTCCTGGTACGGGAAGTCGTCGCCGACGGCGGCGTTGGCCGCCCAAAAGCGGATCGCATCGACGGGATACTCCGCGAGCACGTCGTTGGGATCGACGACGTTGCCGCGAGACTTGGACATCTTCTCGCGGTTCTCGTCCAACACGTGGCCGTTGATCAGCGTCGCGTCGAACGGAACCTCGCCCGTGTGCTCGTAGCACTTGACGATGGTGTGGAACAGCCAGAACGAGATGATATCGTGGCCCTGCGGACGCAGATCGAACGGATACAGCTCGGGGTTGTCCATCTCGAAGGATTCGCTTCCCTCGTCCCAGTCCCAGCCCGCGTTGATCAGCGGGGTCAGCGAGGAGGTCGCCCACGTGTCGAAGACGTCCTCCTCGGGCTCGAACTCGTCGTTGCCACACTCCGGACAGCTGTCGACGGGCGGCTCGTCCGAGAGTGGATCCACCGGAAGGTCGTCTTTCTCCGCGACGATCTCGTGGTCGCACTCCGTGCAGTACCAGACCGGGAACGGGATCCCCGAGTCGCGCTGGCGGGAGATCAGCCAATCCCACTCGAGGCCCTCGATCCAGTGGCGGTACCGGGTGAACATCTTTTCGGGATACCAGTCCATCTCCTGGCCGGCTTCGAGGTACTCCTCCTTGTGATCGAGAATCTCGACGTACCACTGTTTTGAGACGCGGTACTCGACGGGCGTGTCACAGCGTTCGTGAACGCCGACGTCGTGGACGATTTCCCGTCGGTCGCGGAGATGCCCCGCGTCGCCGATGTCTTCGACGATTGCTTCTCGAGCCTCCTCGGTGGACAGCCCCTCGTAGTCGCCCGCCAGTTCGGTCATCGTCGCGGTTTCGTCGATGGCGACTCGGAGCGGGAGGTCGTGTGCCTGGTACCACTCGATGTCGTTCTGGTCGCCGAACGTACAGCACATGACGACGCCGCTGCCTTTCTCCATGTCGACGCGCTCGTCGGCGATGATCGGCACTTCGTGGCCAAAGAGCGGAACGCGGGCAGTCTCGCCGACGAGGTCCTGGTTCTCCTCGTCGTCGGGGTGGACGAACACCGAGACGCAGGCCGGGAGGAGCTCGGGTCGGGTCGTCGAGATGACGAACTCCTCGCGGGGCGCCTCGCTATCTCTCGGTTCCTCCGTCTGCTCGCGGGTCGAAGACCCGCTCGCGTTGTCCGAGGCGCTTCGCGCCTCGCTACCAACGAGTTCGAACGCGATATCGTTGAAGTGAGCGTTTCGCTCGTCGTCCTCGGTTTCGACCTGCGAAATCGCCGTTTCGCATTCGGGACACCAAATCGCGGGCGCTTTCTTGCGATACTCCCGATCCTTCTCGTAGAGGTCGATGAAGGAAAGTTGGGAGATCCGCTGGACGCGCGGTTCGATCGTCTTGTAGGTGTGATTCCAGTCGATCGAACAGCCAAGCGACTGCATCTGCTCCGTGAACTCGGCCTCGTACTTCTGACAAACCTCGCGGCAGAGTTCCTGAAACTCGCGGCGTTCGTAGTCCTGGTGTCGGATGTCCAGATCCGACTCGGTCAGTCGCTCGCTCGCGATTCCGTTGTCGTCGTATCCGAACGGAAAGAGGACTTCCCCGTCGTACATCCGTCGGAAGCGAGCGGCGAAGTCCTGGAGCGTGTGCCCGTAAAGGTGGCCCATGTGCAGGCTTCCCGAGACCGTCGGCGGTGGCGTGTCGATTGCGTAGACGGTGTTCGGATCCCGTTTAGGATCGCCGTCGTAGGCATAGATATCCTCGTCGACCCACTGATTCTGCCAGCGCGATTCGGCAATTTCGGGGTCGTAGCCGCCCTCGAGGTCGGGATCGTCGAACGACCGCTCCGTGTCGGCCGCGCGGTCGTCCGTTGTCTCCGGACTCATGCTCTCACCGCCCGCAGCGGGCGTCGTCGGTACTGTCGGCGGCGCTGTCGTCGAAATCGCAGTTGGTGTTCGAACATCGGTAATACCGGTCGTTACTCGTCTGAATCCAGTCGTGCACAATACATCCGTCGAAACGGGGTAGAGGGTGGGGCCTAGGACGGCCCTACGAAAACCGATTCGGGTGGACCGTAGAAGCTGGCGACCGCTTTCGTTCCGGCACCGAACATACAGTATAGTCCTCGAGCAGGCGTGTTATGTGTTTCGTCCCTCGTCCGAAACAGTTGTTCTCGGTTCCACGTATTGATACTATTAGGGGCAACTATTGTATAGGAGATAGCCATAAGTAATTTGTATGGCTTCCACCGACCTCCAACCGATCAGTCAAGAAACGGCGTTCAAACTGCTCTCGAAATCACGACGCCGGTGCTTACTGACGGTCCTCTTCGAAGAGGAACGGGAATCCGTCGAAACCCTCGGACGCAAAGTCGCTGCGATGGAACGGGAGAAACACCAACGCGACGTCACGGAGCGCACCTACACTCGAGTCGTCACCTCGTTAGTTCACTGTCACATTCCGCGGCTCGTCGATCACGGGCTCGTCGAGTACGATCAAGAGACGAATACGGTCGCCCTCGAGAACACCGCTCGGGAACGATTCCCGTTTCGAGCGGATCAAGATCAGTTCTTCGCGGCCGCGGGTGGCTGAGACTCGCTTCGGCTAATCGGTGGGTAGCAGTCCTAAAAACACAGTTTCACTACTTCGTTGTCCCGGGAGCTCGTGGTACATTCGGGCGATTACTGGAAGAATATTCAACGGTGGTGAAAGTTCTGCTCGATGGCACTTCGCACCTTCACTCTACCTTCCGATACGCTAGGATTGGTCGGCTGTGGACGCGGAATCGTCGTCCCCCGAAAGCACTTCGTCGGAGTGTGACCGAACCCACAGCTCTCCGATACGTGAGAGTCTCGTCCGGTAGGATTTCCCGTGCTCTTCGCGCTCGATGTAGCCCTTTCCGCCGGGCCCGAGCCTGTCGACGTTGTAGATGACCTTCGATCGGAAGCTGTCGGTGTACTCCTCGTTGAGCTCTCGAGCCAGCGCTTCGGCGAGTTCCGAGACGGAGTCGAACTCACCCTCCTCGCCGAGTTTGTACAGGATGAACTCCTCGAAGGGTTTGACGTTCGAGAACGACGCGACCGGGAGTTCGACGATGTGCGAGCCGTCGATCTCCTTCGCCCCGATCGTCGTACCGCGCTCGTCGAACTCTGAGAGCAGGTCTCGAGCGCTCTCGAGTCGGTCCGCGATTCGGTCCGTCTCGACGCTCGTTTCCGCCGAGGAACCGGCAGAGCCGCGGTTGTCGCTATCAGCCGCCTCGAGCAGTTCCTCGAGCAGCGTCGACTGTCGCCGAAGCTCCTCGGCGAGTTCGGTCTCGAGGTACTTTTCGGGGGCCGTGTAATAGGTGTGAATCTGTTCGCGCTCTTCCTGGCGTTCGACCATCAGCGAGTGGGCGGCGTTTGCGAAGGCGAAGCTCACGGTTCGGGGCATCGCCGCGATGTTCACCCAGACCTCGTTGTCCCGATCCAGTTCGTTCGTGATCAGGTCGTAGGCCTGCTCGAAGGCCTCGTCGTAGTCGTAGACGTTTTCGAGCACGAACCGATTCGTGCTCGCACCGAGCAAGTTTTCGAAATCGGCCTCGAGCTTTCCCGAGAGGTGTCTCGAGTACTCGACGTTTGCCTCGCTGCCGACCGCCCCCTCGAGTAAGATGACGCGATCGACGTCGATCTGATCGCGAACCAGCGGCGCGATCAGCCGGTCGTAGTCGAAGCCGACCGGAACGATGTGGGTTTGCATACGATATACTTCGTCGGGGTCTTTATGAATCCCAGCAACTGGAGCGATGCGATCACCGCAAAGGGTCGTACGCCCAATTACGGAGGGAGACGACCCACTTTGACGGACAATCACCCGCGCCTTCTTCTGGGTTTTCGGGCCGCTGTGATTCCGAATTCATGCGGGAGATGAACGAGATCGCACGCTCTGCATCCTCGAGGTCGGTTTCGGTCCAGTCGTTTTTGTCCGTCTCGAGCAACCGAAGGTTCCGTTCGATCACCTCCTCCGGATCCTCGCTCGCCCGACGACTACAGTCGTCTTCCGCCCACGACTCGAGTTCCGCGGCGGACATGTTCACGGTTGCACTCCACTCCTCGTACACCGTATCGACGTCTGATGCCATACCGAAGAACGCACGGTCGGTGGTTCGATAATCTCGCTGCAATCGTGTGCAACGGGGATCCCGGAACGAACCGCTCACAGGAGACACTGCAAACGTATCAACAACCCCGAGTTGAGCCGCTACCCAACAAACCGTTCCGTCGATTTCCAGTGGTCGGGAATCGACTTGTCACTCATTCAAATCGCGGACATAATTCGACGCATGGGAGATCCGTGGTTCGAATCACCCGCCCGACCGGGTACTGTGACCGTCACCTTCAGGACCGATGTCGCGGCCAATCTCGGCCGCCAAACAGCCCTCCCTACCGCAGGTGAGTCCGATTCCGCGTCCGCCATCGGTCTCGACGATGACCCTGTCGCGTGGGGCGTGTTCGGCCTCGATACCACTCACGTCGGTGGATCCGACCCCAAGACCTCGACGCGGTGGTGGCGATGATCGAACTGGTCCTCGGAGCGGTCGATTCCGCGCCCGCGCTGATCGACCCCACCCTCTCGAGTCGGCTCCAGTTCGCCATCGCGATCACGATTCACATCCTATTCGCCTCGTTGTCGATCGGACTCGCGCCGTATCTCGTCTACTTTACCGTTCAGGAGGTCCGAACCGGCGAGGATCGGTATGGGAGACTCCGCGAGTTCTGGACGAAAATATTCGCCGTCGGCTTCGTGATGGGGACGGTCACGGGGATTCCGATGGGGTTTATGTTCGGCACGAACTTCTCGCAGTTCTCGACGGTCGCGGGCGAACTCATCGGCGGCCCGCTTTCGTTCGAGGCGAAGATGGCCTTTTTCCTCGAGGCGATCTTCCTCGGGGTTTTGCTCTTCGGCCGGGATCGGGTTTCGGGCTGGTTTTACGCGCTCTCGTCGTTTTTCGTCGCGCTCGGCGCGTGGCTCTCGGCGTTCTGGATTCTCGTTGTCAACTCGTGGATGCAGACGCCTCGAGGCTACGAGACCGTCACCAGCGACGGAACCGAGATCGTCCAGATGACCGATCCGCTCGCCGCCTTCTTCAATCCGCGATTCCCGTGGATGTTCGTTCACATGCAAAACGCGGCGATCATTTCGGTCACGCTGGTTATCGCGGGCGTCGCCGCGTACTTCGTCTGGCAAAACCGGAACTCGGAGGTCTGGAACACGGCACTCCGAGCCGCAGTAGTCGTGTTACTGCTCACGTCCATCTTTCAGGTCGTCCACGGAGACATGTACGGCCAACACGTCGCCGAAACCCAGCCCCAGAAGTTCGCCGCGATGGAAGCCCACTACGACACCGAACGCGGCGCTGATCTGCACATCATCGCGGTTCCGACGAGTCTGGACGCGCTGACGGATCCTCGAGCCGATAACCTGTATACGGTGAGCATCCCGTATCTCACGTCGTTCCTCGCGAGCGGGGGCGATCCGTCCGCGGAGGTGACCGGCCTGAACGACTTCGAGTACGACTCGCCGCCGGTCGCGATCGTGTTCTGGTCGTTCCGGATCATGGTCGGGCTCGGATTCTGGTTCGTCTTCCTGGGCGTCTGGGGCGCGTACAACCGGTGGCGAGGCAGTTTGCGCCACAGCCCCAAGTATCTCCTCGCGATGATGCTGTCGGCACCGCTGGGATTCGTCGCACTCGTCACCGGTTGGTACGTCACGGAGGTCGGCCGCCAGCCGTGGATCATCCAGGGAGTCCTCCAGACGAGCGACGGCGTTTCGCCGGCGTTGAGCGGGAACGAAGCGTTGCTAACGCTAGTCGGCGTCAGCGTCGGCTACCTCTTTTTGCTCGGACTCTTCCTCTACATCGGCAAGCGAATCGTCGCCGCCGAACGCGAGAAACTCGAGGAGCGATCCGACCCCGCCGACGAGGAAGCCGAGCGACCCGATCCGGCGGAGGTGATCACCGATGACTGAGCCGGCAATCGGGGCCGCGTACGTCGTCGAATGGCTTCCCGAGGCGTGGTTCTGGTTGCTCTTCGGCGTTCTCGCCGTCTACGTGGTGCTCGACGGATTCGACTTCGGGGTCGGGATCCTCTACGCCACTCGAGAGACCGAAAGCGATCGCGAGGCGCTCCACGCCGCTTTCGGCCCTATCTGGAAGGCCAACGAGGTCTGGTTCGTGCTGTTCGTCACGATCCTCTTCGCGGCGTACCCGAGCGTCTACGCGAACGTACTCTCCCGCCACTACCTGCTCGTCTTCCTCTTGCTTCTCGGATTGATCCTGCGAGGCGTGGGCGTCAAACTCCGGAAAGAACGCGACGACGTGCAGTGGAAGCGCTACTGCGATTACGCGTTCGTTTCGGGAAGCGTCCTGTCGCCGATCGTCCTCGGCGCGTTCGTCCTGCAGTGGGTGTTCGTCGACGTCCCGCTGAGCGTCGCGTTCGTCGGCGGCGTCGTCCTTCTCGTCCTCTGTCTCGTCCTCGGCGGGTCGTTCCTCGCGATCAAGACGGACGGCGAGCTCCGGACTGAAATGGTGACGTACACGACGAGAGCGACGCCGGTCTATGTCGCACTCTTCGCCGGCACCGGAGCCGTCCTGTACGCCGTCGGGAGCGCAACCCTCGAGGTCGTCGTCCTCGCGGCGGTCGCCACCGTCCTCTGCTCGCTCGGCGTCGTCGCGGGATCGCGTTTCGAAAACGATTACGTTGCGTTCGGCTCGGCGTCGGGACTGGCGGTCGTCTTCGTCAGCTTCCTCGCGATCGAACTGTACCCGATGATCGACCCGACGACGGGGCTGTCGATCCGCGACGCGATCGTCTCTCCGCACACGCTCCACGTCACGACGATCATGGCGGCGATCTTCCTCCCCGCGGTCGCACTCGGGTTCGTCATGCTGTACTCGGTCTTCGAAGGCGTCGCGGAGCCCGGAGAAGGCTACTGAGCCGACTGGCTCGAGAGGTTCTGGCTCGAGTTCGGGCCTTAATCCCCAGTCAGACCCTCGAAATACCGCGCTCTGCGCTCCTCGACGACCGAGGAGGTGGCCCACGAGACGACGACGGTCAGTACGAGCCCGAGGAGCATGCCGACGACGCCGGGTGTCCACCCGAGATACGTTCCCGGGAATAAAACAGTCACGAGCGTCGTCAGACCGGAACCGATCGCGGCCAGGTACTCACCGACGTAGGGGACGACCTGGCTCGCGCTGGTGATAACTTCGATCGCGCCGAGTATCGTTCCGACGAACAGACTCGAGAGGTAAAACAGCTGACTCCCGAGAACACCCGCAGTGAGGCCCGCTCGAGTCGTCCCGCGCCAGTAGAGGGCGACGATGACCGGCAGGGCGAGCTGAGCGAACCCGCCGAAGGCCGCGTCGCCGAGTTCGAACAGCGTCGCGGGGTTGTAAAGACTCGCGAGGAAGGTTGCGACGGCAAAACAGACGACGCCCACGCGGGCGATCAGATCTTCGCGCCGCTCGGAGAGGTCGGCCTCGACGAACGGTCGATAGAGGTCTCGAGTGAAGTACGACGAGCCGGAGAGCAACATCGAATCGGAGGAGGACATCATCGCAGCCATCGCGCCCGCGATGACCAAGGCGGCGAACCAGACCGCGGTGTACTCGCTCAAAATGACGGGAAGAATGTTCCCGCTCTCGCCCATCTCGAGGCCCAGCCCCTGCGCCCAGACGCCGAGCAAGAACGAGGGAACGAACAGCAGAACGCAGAGGATCGGCCAGAGCGCGAACGATCGTTTGATGACCCGCTTGGATCCCGCGACGAAAAAACGCTGGTTGACCTGCGGGAACATCGCGACGCCGAAGCCGATCGTGATCGCCGTCGAGAGCATCCACTGTGGCGTGTAGTCGGCGCTTCCGAGCGCGAGGAACTCCGACGTCTCCGGTGAGTTCTGGAGCGTTCCCGTCGCGGTCTCGAGACCGCCGACGGCGACGAGCACCCAGATCAGCGCGATCCAGGTCGTCACGAGCATGAACGCGCCCTGTAACGTATCCGTCCAGGCGATTCCGCGAAAACCTGCGACGACAACGTAGAGGATCATAAACAGCGTGATGAGCCCGGCACCCACCGCGTAGGAGACCGCACCTTCGGTCAGCGCCTCGAGGGCCGTGCCCGCGCCGACCTGCTGGAGCATGACGTACGGAAAGAGCCAAATCAGACTAATACCGGCGACGAGCCCGCGGAGCCGCCTCGAGGCGAACCGATCGCCGAGCATCTCCCCGAGGGTGACGTAGTCGTAGCGCTGGCCGAGAAGCCACTGTTTGTAGCCGATGACGTACCAGAGGATGGCGAAGATGATGCCGTCCATCAATCCCATGACGAGGATCCACTCCGGACCCCACCTGTAGGCCATGTTGGGTCCGGCGAAGAAGGTAAACGCCGAGAGTAGCGTTGCAAAGGTCGTAAACAGGAGGACGACCGTTCCGACCGTCCGACTCGCCAGGTAGAAATCCTCCGCCGTCCGCTCGGTTACCCGGTAGGCGAGAAGCCCGATCACCAGCGCGAGGAGCAGATAGCCGACGATGATCCCCAGTTGAATCGAAAGCGTCACGTCGAATCACTCCGCCCCTCGGAACCCGAGTCAATATCGTTGCCGGCCGGAGCGCCATCAACGTCGGTTTCGATCCCGATTCCCCACGCACGCTTCGTGAAGACCCAGAAGACGAGTGCGGTGAGAAACATCCAGCCAACGTGCCACCAGAGCCACAGCGGCAGGCCGGCGACGATCGTTTCGTTCCCCCAGAGAAACCACGGAATCGCGAACACGGCGAGAACGAGTCCCACGATACCCCACCCGACGAGTTCGGCGCGACCCATTTGTGCTCTCTCGAAGAGCGAGGTTGGTAATTGTTTCTATTCGATCGTAGATATCGAAGAGATATTTTTGTGCAATATTATACCCCGGTTACGTCGCGCGGTTTCCCAAGGTGAAATCAGGTTTTCAGGTAGGAAAAGGGGTATAACTGTCGGCGAGAGAACCTAATCTGAACCCACTATGGCCAGGCTGTTCCCCCTTCGATCCGACACTCCCTCGAGCGAGGGACAGCCGCGAGTCGTCGACCTCGAGGACGAGGACGCCGACGCCGTCTTCGGCGCGCTCTCGTCTTCGACGGCGCGCGAGATTTACTCGACGCTGGCCGACGAACCGGGAACCCCGAGCGATATCGCAGAGGCGGTCGACTCCTCGATTCAGAACGTTCGCTATCACCTCGAGAAACTCGAGGATGCGGGGCTCGTCGAAGTCGTCGACACCTGGTACTCCTCGCGCGGAAACGAGATGAGCGTCTACGCGACCGCCGACGGCCCCCTGATCGTCACGAGCGACGAGTCGACGGCGTCGAAGCTACGAACCGCCCTCTCGAGGTTTCTCGGCGGGATTGGTGCACTCGCCGCCGGCAGTTTGCTCGTCCAGTACGGCCTCCAGCAGTACGTTTCTTCGGGATTCCAACAGGACGATGCGGCGCCCGCCGCCGGAGACGCCGGCGACGGCGCTGGAGACGATGCCGAATCCGATGACGAGGGTGGTGCCGAAGACGGCGATGGGGACGACGCGGAGGCGGGTGACGGAGACGACGGAACGACCGACGCCGGGGACGATACCGAAGGTGAAACCGAGGACGCGGAATCCGACGATGTCAGCATTCAGCAAGAAGAACAAGACGACCCTGACGGAACTGGCGACCGGGCCGATGACGACGACGCGTCGACGGCGGACGAAGAGGGGGACGCGCCAGCCTCGGACGATGACGAGCGATACGGCGGCGAGGACATCGACAGTTCCGACGACGGCGGTATACTGGCGGACGTGTTCGGTGAAAACCCAGCCGAAACGACGGAAGCGGTACTCTCGAGCGTTCCGCCGGGGCTGCTCTTTTTCCTCGGCGGCGTCTCCGTGCTGACGGTCGTAACAGCGTACTGGTACTGGTCGACTTACTGAAAGACACAACATGAACCAAATTTCACCGGAACGGAAGGTTTGTGGGAGAATAACACGGATAGGCGACCAGACGTAGGCTGTGGCTCGAGGTCAACAACTATTTGCCATTGTCGGACATAATTTCAGGTAACGAGTCTCCGAGTCTCCGAACAGGTCTCTCGCGGGGCGGATCTCCAATGGAAGACACGTCGAAATATCTCATCCACGCAGACGTCACGGCCGAAGGGGTCGTCGAGCGTAGCGACGTCGTCGGTGCGATCTTCGGGCAAACCGAAGGGCTCCTCGGCGACGAGCTCGATCTTCGCGACCTCAGACAATCACAGAAAGTCGGTCGCATAGACGTCGAAATCGCGAGCACGAACGGCCAGTCACACGGCACGCTAACCATCGCGACAAGTCTCGACAAAGTCGAAACTGCGACGCTCGCGGCCTCACTCGAGACGATCACCCGAATCGGTCCGTGTCGATCCTCCCTCGAGATCACCGGGATCGAAGACGTCCGGGCGGCAAAGCGAAACGAAGTCGTCGACCGGGCGAAAGAACTGCTGCAAACGGGCTTCGACGACTCCGTGATGACCTCCGACGAAATTCTAACGGAGGTCCGCCAGCACATCCGCGTCGAAGATATCACGGAGTACGAGGGATTACCGGCCGGCCCGCGAGTCACGGACAGTGACGCGATTATCGTCGTCGAGGGCCGTTCGGATGTCCTCACGCTTCTCAAGTACGGCGTGAAAAACGCGATTGCGGTGGAAGGAACGAACATTCCGGAACCGGTCGCGGAACTCACTCACCACCGGACCGTCACGGCCTTCCTCGACGGCGACCGCGGCGGCGACCTTATTCTCGAGGAACTCACGCAAGTCGGCGAAGTCGACTACGTTACCTTCGCACCGGCCGATAAATCGGTCGAGGATCTCGACCATCATCAACTGTTCGCGGCGCTGCGGAACAAGGTCCCCTACGAAACCATCTCGGAACTGAACGAACCACAGGAGGCCGTCGCCGCGACTGACGGCAGCGCAAAGCCGTCGCCGCCGATGACGAGCACGACCGAAACGGCGCCACTCGAGGACACCGCCGGGCGAGCGAAAAACTCGAGTCGAGCGGCCGGCGCTTCGAGCGGTGTCGAATCCGAAAGCGGAATCGAGACTAGCACGACGGCACCCGACGGCGCTGGCTCGGCGAGAAGTGACGGAGCGGCTACGAAAGATCTCGGGGCGGAGGGAACCGAGACGGCAGGGAAAGACGCGTCGGGATCGGGTACGACGGCAGCCGGATCGACGGGACCCACTCAGAGCGGTTCGGTCGATACGGCCGGTGATCCGGAACCGTCCGGTGACTCGGAAACGTCCACCGACCCGAAAACCGTCTACGAACACGCAAACGAGGGGATCCGTGAGCGGACCGACAGCGTTCGATTCCTCGACGAAGACGGGGCCGTTCTCGAGAACACCGCCGCGAGCGAAGCGTACGAAGCGCTGGAAAGCCTCGAGGGCGAACCCGCAACGATCGTTCTCGACGCGATTCTGGGACAACGGCTCCTCGATCTCGCGACCGACGCGGGCGTCGATCGAATCGTCGCCCGCTCGTTCGGCCAGTTCACCAAGCGACCGACCGCAGTCCGGATCCACGCCATCGACGAAATCGCCGAGGAGCCGCCGGAACGGTCGTAGGAGACCACGGTTGAACGGTTCCAACTCTCGGTTTTAGCTGAGGGCCGCCAACGAAAGCACGAGTAACGCACAGAGGATCGCCCCGGAGAGCGTCGCCAGAAAGTTCACGCCCTGGTTGCCGAGCGAGGACCCCTCGAGCGTCGCGCCGAGGATACTGTCGACGATCATGCCGGCGAATCCCGCCGTCGCGATGATCGCCGCGCCGAGCAGGCCGACTTCGGCGAAAAAGCCGTAGGAGAGAACTGCGACGATGGTCGCACCGACGAATCCCGCAACGGTCCCCTGCCAGGTGATTCCGCCGTCGGTTCCGGGATCGACCGGCTCGAGCGTCGTGATCAACAGCGGTTTATCGAACACGCTTCCGATCTCACTCGAGAGGGTATCGCTCATCGCGGCCGCGACCGAGCCCGCGAAGGCGAAGAGAAACAGTTCGGGTTCGCGGGGGATCATACCGGCCGAACTCGCCGCGTAGGCGAGAACCGCTACTAATCCCACGGCGGCGTTGCCGAGCACGTTCCCGCTTCCTCGCGCACCGTCGTTCTCTTCGGCGACGCCGCGGGTTTCCTTTTCGTCGTATCGGAACTTCGTCGAAAGCCCGCCGATCGCAAAGAAGGAGATGAGGACGACGAACCAGCCGTACCCGCCGAGAACGATCGTCAGCAGGCCGAGCAAGACGCCGGTCAGCATTCCCGCGATCGACGCCGTCTCGAGCGCGTAGGAAACGTACCCGAGCGCGATCGTCACCGCGAGTGCGGCGAGGATTTCGACCGGGCCGATGGCCGTCTCGAGTTCGGCGAGCAACCAGAGGAGCAATCCGACCGAGAGCATGATTACCGGGTCGTCGTACAACAAAAGCACGTCTCGCAAGAGGGCGGCGAGCAGGACACCGCTCGCGGCCAGAAAGAGGACCGCAGGCAGTGCGGACTCGAGCGAATCGCCGAGGATGGTGAGCGTCGCAATCTGACCGATAACGCCGGCGACGGCACCGCCAACGCAGAACGCGGCGACGGATCGGACGCCGTGCTCGAATCGCTGTCGGGCGAGGCGCTCCGCGAGGTTCCCGTAGCCGACGAGGAAGATCGTTCCCACTAGCACGAAAACGGGCATCGAGAACGCCGTGGTAAACAAGCCGAGAATGCCCGCGCCGAAGACGAAGGCGATCACGCCGTAGAGACGACCGTCTTCGTAATCGTCGGGGTATGCGAGGAGATCGAACAGGCGGCCATCGGTGACGATGAGCGCGCCCAGAATCAACACCGCAGCGAGCAGGAGCGCGGGTTCCGGCCCGAAGAGCGGAAGGACGAGCGAAAGCGTCGAAAGCACTGCGAATGCGCCAGCTCGCCAGACGGGTGCTGTCACGGTACCCGACCCTTTCTGTGGGGTTTACTTTAAGCTTCCCGAACCAGCGTATGCAGTGAAATAAACTAGTAGAGCGGTTGCTTCTCGAGTTTTCGCTCGGGACGGACATCGTGACCCGTAGAACGAACGCCGGTCGATCGATTTGCTGGCAAACCGACGTCCGGGCTACTCAACCGAAAGGTAGCGGCGAACGAGAGGCGGGAATTGCCCCTCTGCGACGGTGTAGAGCCCGAAACCGAGTAGTGCGACGACGGTAACCGCGCCGGCAAGGATGAGGGATCCGGCGAGGAGGCTCTGGGTAAACGCCGAGACGATAGCCGAACCGAACAGGGCGCCGAGCGGAAGTGAGACGAGCAAAATTCCCAGAACGAGGACGGCCCGAAACACCGTTTCGACCAGCGTCTCGCTTTCGCGATCGTAATACGATAGGATGGCGGTATACCCACCGATTGCCAACACTGTGACGAGGACGTACGAGAGGACCATACAGAAACAGTCTGCTATACTAACATAGTGGTTTCGGGCGGCTCGAGTAGCGTTGTGGTATCTCCGTGCGAAATCCGACCCCACGGCCCAGAGTCGACAACCTATAGACTCACCATCGACGACCTCCCCTTCACCGTCGACGGCAGTCCGGAGTGTGAATCTGTCTGTGAACGATCCCGAAACGGGTATGGGTCTCGCAGAAAAACCAACGGCCGTGGGACTGTACGAACGGTACCTAACGCACAGGATCGGCCGCTACAAGGCCGACGGCCCCGATCACGTCGCGCTCGTCATCACGGAACGCGACCTCCTCGAGGAGGGGGCCTACGAGACGCTCACCGACTTCTTCGGGTGGGCGTTCGAGTACGCGAGCCGCGTGACGGTGTACGTCAGCGTCCTCGACGCGGCGGCAGTACCGACACTGCGCAGCGACCTCGAGACGGTCGAGACGCCCCGAGAAAGTGCAGTCCGCGGGCCGGACGATGAGAGACCGGCAGATGCGCCGATTCAGATCGGAATCGGACTCGGTGGCAAACACGAGTTTACCAGCGCTATTCGAACCCTCGCGACCAGCGTCGACGACGGCGAACTCGAGCCCGAGGAGATCGACGACGAGGCCGTCGAAGAACATCTGATATTTCCGTCCGAACCCGATCTCGTCATCAAGACCGGCGCCGAACGGCTCTCGGATTTCATGATCTGGCAGTCGGTCTATTCGGAGCTGTACTTTACCGACGTCAACTGGCGCGACTTCCGCAAGCGAGACTTCCTCCGTGCGGTTCGAGAGTTCCGCAATCGGTCGCGACGGTTCGGAGAGTAATCCGGACTACCGTAAGTCAGAACCGGCGCACCCGCAGGCGGGTCGCAGGTGCGGCGGTAAACAATTACAGCAGACCGTATAACCGTTATAGCAGACCGTATAACCCTTCAGATTTGGGGTTCGAAAAACGTGAAATCGGTGCTCGAGCCCGGGAGTTCGAAAAGCTGCGCCAAGCGATCAGTTCTTCGAGGGCGACTCGGAATCGAGTTCAACGTACGAACGAAACGTCAATAAGACGCCGATAGTCACCGACATAAACGAGCCGCCGATGAGCACGAAATCAACCGTTTCGTACTGCTCGGCGGCGTCACTCGGGTGCTGTAATACGCCGGTTACGAGGAGATATCCCAGTCCGGCGACGCCGAGGAGAATCGCCGCGAGTCCGATCGCGAAGAGTCGGCGGTCCATTCTGTCCGATCGTTTCGTGTGTTGGTGATTCAACGTTTCGACTCGAGCCCGAACAGTGGAACCCGGACACTCCGAATCGCCGCGAGTTCGAAGCCGACCCCTGATCTAGTCCGCCGCCTGCCGGCCCGTCTCGAGCCCCTCGAGATCCTCATCATCGCCCTCCTCGGGCTGTTCGCCGGTGGGGAGCGAGTCGCGGAACCGATCGACGACCGCTTTCGCCTCCGAGAGTTCGGGTTCGCTGACCGCGCCGAGAAGCGCGAGCGCACGGCGAGCGCGGGTGCGACGCCAGGAAGCCTCGCGGTGTTCGTAAGTGCGGATTCCCCGGAGGAAGTCGGGTTTCGAAAACTCCGGCCAATAGGGCGTACAGAAGAAAACCGCGGCCTCGTTACCGTTGGCGTGCCAGGGCAGGAAGTTCGAGGTTCGCTCGTCGCCGCCGGTTCTGATGATCAGATCGACGTCCCTGACGGACCGGTCGTAGAGTCGCGATTCGATCGTCTCGACGTCGATCTCTTCGGAATCAAGTTCGCCGTCGTCGACGTCTCGAGCGACGCTTCTGGCGGCACAGAGCAGTTCCGAACGGCCGCCGTAGGCGAGTGCGATGTTGAGGACGAACGAGTCGTAGCCGCGAGTCCGGTTCTCCGCGTAGTCGACCGATTCCCGAACCCGGTCCGGAAGCCGGTCTACGTCGCCGATAATGCGGATACAAACCTCGTTTTCGTGAACGCGGTCGGCGTCGGCGAACTCGTGAAGTTTCTTACAGAGGAGATCGAACAGTTCCTCGTTTTCCTCGTCGGGACGGTTGAAGTTCTCAGTCGAAAACGTATAGAGGGTAAGTTCCTCGACCCCAATATCCTGGCACCACTCGAGGACCTGTTCGGTCGTTTCCGCGCCGGCGCGGTGCCCGTCGGGTGCGTCGCCGCCTTGGCGTCGCGCGTAGCGTCTGTTACCGTCTTGAATAACGGCGACGTGGGTCGGAGCACCGGAGATTTCTCGAGAGAGAAGCTGCTCGTAAGCCCAGTCGACACGTCGGCGAAGCCACCGCTTCATCGTCTATTGTGACGAGACGAATCACTATGTGTCTTGTGTGGTAGTTGGAACCAATGATATGTGTAGAAACTATTATATGGGGTGGTCGAACGCTCGGAGAGAAAATCGGACGATCACGAGAGTACTGGACGTCGAACCGTGACGGCTATGAGTCCCCGGGGGCTCGTCTCCGTCAATGGCAGACGCGATCGACGACGACCTCTACCAGCGGACGAAGGCACTGCTCGAGCCCGGCGATATCGAACTCAACGCAACCGTCGTTCACACCGAGTACGACGGGCAAGAAGACGTAAAGATGATGCAGGCGACGATCGACGTCGGCGACATCATCGCCGAGCACGCGGGCCACGACCCGACCGACTGCTACGTCTACTCGGGGAACGACGACACCGACTTCTCCTCGAACCAGCATCAGGGACTGACCCTCGAGGACGAGGAGTTCGTCTGGGAGTGCCAACAGCTCCTGCGGAACGGAAGCTTCGATATTGTCATCTACTACGAGGCGACCGCGGATCACGAGGCGATCCTCGAGGACGTTCGCGACCTCGGGTTCGACGTGACCGGCGTCGAAGGCGACTAGCTTCGTTGCCAACGGATCGACTGCAGTCCCGATTCGCTTATGTGACGCGACTCCTGACGAACCAACATGAACGCGGCTTCGGGCGTCGATCTGACGGAGTACGAACGCGCTATCGTGAACGCGTTTCAGGGCGGGTTTCCGGTCACGGAACGACCGTTCGAGCCGGCCGCGAACGCGATGAGTGAACGAGGCGTCGATATCACCGCCGACGAACTGCTCGAGACGATTCGAGACCTAGACGAGCGCGGCGTGCTCTCGCGGTTCGGACCGCTGGTCAACGCCCAGGAGATCGGCGGCGCGGCGACGCTCGTTGCGATGCACGCTCCGGAAGATCGGTTCGAAGAGGTCGTCGAGGCCGTCAACGATCACCGCGAGGTCGCCCACAACTACCGACGCGAGCATCCGCACCTCAACGTGTGGTTTGTCGTTAGTGTTGCCGACGAGGACCGTGTGGAGGAGGTGCTCTCCGAAATCGAAGCCGAAACCGGGCAGGAGACCTACAACCTCCCGAAACAACAGGAGTTCCGCGTCGAAGCGAAGTTCTACGTCGACGGACCGTTCGGCACGAGTGCAGACGACTCGAGCGAGACAGCCGCGAATACCGCATCCGCGGGTGTCAACTGCTCCGAACTCGGTCCCGACGTGACGCCAACCGATCGGGAAACGCTTTCGCCAGATGAACGGGATCTGCTCCTCGAGGTACAAGACGGCCTCCCACTCACGGAAACGCCGTACGCCGATGTGGCCGAAACAATTGGCCAGGAGACGTGCTGGGTGCTCGAGACGGTCAAACGGTTCGACCTCGAGGGGAAGATACGCCGAATCGGCGTGGTTCCGAACCACTACAAACTGGGTTACACGGAAAACGGGATGACCGTCTGGGACGTACCGGACGACCTCGTTTCGACCGTCGGTCCCGAAGTGGCGAGCCTGTCGTTCGTCACCCACTGTTACGAACGGCCACGCCACGACGACGTCTGGCCGTACAACTTCTTCGCGATGACCCACGGTCGAAGCGAAGCGGAGAGCCAACGCCGAATCGAACAGGTCAGGGAGACGATGAGCGAACACTGGGCGGTCGAGGAGGACGACTGGGATTCCCTGTTTTCGACGGAGATCCTCAAAAAGACCGGCATTCGGCTGGCCGAACGCGCAGACGCGAACACGACGACCCAGTAGGCAACGCGCGAAAACAGTTACCAACCCACATATCGATGATTCCACTGTTACACGACTTTACGAACGCTCCCGTACTCGTTTTCGGCGGCGGACCCGTCGGGGCGCGCAAATCCCGTCGGTTCGCCAGAGAAGCCGACGTTACCGTCGTGAGTCCCGAATTCGTCGACGAATCGTTTAGAGGCTCGCACGAAGAGGCCGACGGAGGGATCGACGACGAAATTAGGTGCCAGAGCGACGACGACACGACAGGGAGTGTCGAACTGGTCCGCGCCGCACCGGAGCCCGACGAGATCGAGGAGTGGCTCAAGCGGGTCGACCCCGCCTTAGTCGTCGCCGCGACCGACGACGAGACCGTCAACGAAGCCGTCGTCGAGATGGCCCGCGACCGGGGGATTCTGGTCAACCGAGCGGACCGCTCCGGCGAGCGCGAACCCGGAAGCGTGGTCGTCCCCGCGACGGTTCGAGACGATCAGGTCGTCGTCTCGATTTCGACGGGTGGAACCGCACCCGTCCTGAGCAAGTATCTCCGGCAAGAGCTGGAGGGGACGCTCAAGGGTGCAAGCGAGATGGCGACCGTCCTCGGCGAGTTGCGAGCAGAACTCAAAGCTCGGGAGGTTCCGGCCGACCGACGACGAACCATCGTCTCGAACGTCGTCAATTCTTCGTCCACTTGGACAGCTTTACGTACTGGCACTTCGAACTATGGGCAAGTGATTGAGGACGTGCTGGACGAGGAATGCGCAACAGGAGGTGAGCCGTGATGATGCCGGCAGGTGTCGTCACCGGCGCACGAGTAACCCACGAAAGCGGGACCGTCGACGATCTTGCAACGGCAAGTCCCGAGAGCCAACGCTCCAGTGTCG
Source organism: Halostagnicola alkaliphila (assembly GCF_055379965.1). NCBI lineage: Archaea > Methanobacteriati > Methanobacteriota > Halobacteria > Halobacteriales > Natrialbaceae > Halostagnicola > Halostagnicola alkaliphila. The sequence continues at coordinate 3,200,987 of NZ_AP043826.1, forward strand.
CCGATTTTCTCTCGATACCGGAGGTCGAAGAGGCGATCGTTCTCTCGACCTGTAACCGCGTCGAGGCCTACGTCGTCACGGGAGACAGCGCAGTCGGCCAGGCGACACTCGAGGAATTCTTCAGCGAAACCGACGAGGACGCGCTCGTCAGGACGGACCACGAGGAAAGTCTCAAACATCTGCTTCGAGTCTCGACCGGCCTCGAGTCGGTCGTCCTCGGCGAGGACCAGATCATCGGACAGGTTCGGACGGCCTACGAGGACGCCCGAACCGCCGGCGGCATCGGTCCCCTCCTCGAGATGGCCGTGACGAAGGCGATTCACGTCGGCGAACGCGCGCGAACGGAGACGAAGATCAACGAAGGCGTCGTCTCGCTGGGCTCGGCGGCGGCCAGACTCGCGACCAGAGAGCGCTCGCTCGACGGAACGACCGCGCTCGTGGTCGGAGCCGGTGAGATGGGACAACTCGCCGCCCGGAGCCTCGCAGAAACCGGCATTGCGGAACTCGTCGTCGCGAACCGGACCGTTTCCCACGCGGAGCACCTGCTCGAAGAAATCGACATCGACGGGCGCGCCGTCCCCCTCGGTTCGCTCGAGACCGTCACCGAACGAGCGACCGTCGTCGTTACCGCGACCAGCAGCGACGATCCGATCCTCGGGAGAGAACAGCTCGGCGATCGAGACCAGATCGTCGTCGACCTCGGACAGCCACGCGACGTCCGTCCCGAGGCGAGCGCACACGAGTCGGTGACGGTCTTCGATCTCGACGACCTCGAGACCGTGACCGAGCGAACCCGCGACCAGCGCGCCGAGGCCGCCTCGGCGGTCGAGGCGATGATCGAGCGAGAGTTCGACCACCTCCGGAGTCAGTACAAGCGAGCTCGCGCCGACGACGTGATCGGGACGATGTACGAGTCCGCAGAGCGGATCAAGGCCCGAGAACTCGAGACGGCCGTCTCGAGACTCGAGGACGAGGACGGAGAGGGGCTAAGCGACGAGCAGCGTGAGATCATCGAATCGATGGCCGATTCGCTGGTGAGCCAACTACTTGCGCCCCCGACCAAGAGCCTTCGAGCGGCCGCCGAAGAGGACGACTGGCGCACGATCAACACCGCATTAGGGCTGTTCGACCCCGACTTTGGATCGGGCGAACGAGAACACGACGGGACGCCACAATCCCTGTTCGGGAACGCCCCTCCGGAAGCGGTCGGGGCAGCGGACGACGACTGATACGGATTACTGTACCGATTTACCGGTGGTGAGTCGAACCGTGTGAGACGAGTCTCGGTGGAGGAGCGAAGCGAGTCAACCGTTGCAACCGCGTTCAGTCCTGCGGTTGTGCCGGAAATGACTTACAGTAAACCGTATGAACGGTTTTTTCCTTCCGCTCGTCGGGTTGGCACAACCATTATTTAACTGCGTTCCGTCTCATCACCTATGGCCGACCTCCTATCCGACGATGAGATCAGCGAACAACTCCCCGAGGAGTGGGATCGCGAGGACGACGAAATCGTCCGCGTCTACGAGTTCGACGACTACCTCGACGGCGTCAGCGCCGCCCAGATGGTCGGCGAAATCGCCGAATCGCAGTTCCACCACCCCGAGATCATCATCAGGTACGAGGAACTCGAGGTGCGGTTGACGAGCCACGAGGAGGGCGGAATCACGGACGCGGATATCGAGATGGCCGAACTGATCGAATCCGAACAGTCGGCGTGAGTTAGTCGAGGAGACGACCACTGCAATCCGGACCGAGAATCAACGGATGAACGCCAACTACATCTTCCGCGTTCGACTCCGCCTCGAACCCGACCGGTCCGACGTCTCACTCGAACCGTCGACGGTCGAGGCGATGCTATCGCTCGAAGCTCCGGAGCCAGGAACCGACGGCTGGCGCTTTTTTCGAGACGCGCTCTGGCGCGGCGAACTCTCGGATCAGAAATACGGACGCCAACTCGCCGAGGAGTGGCTCGAGCGACCGGTCGAAGTCGAGAGCGTAGCCTTCCGCGAACTGCAGACCGACGAGGCCTATTTCGAGGCGCTGAAAGAGGAAATCGCAGCGGACCTCGAGGCGTTCAAGGCCGAGAACGTCTCGGAAGTCCTTTCGAAGTACCTCGGCTCGAGTATCCGAGTCGAGGAGATCGATTCGTGACCGCTCGAGACGCGGGTACACCAGTTCACCGCTATCGAACTGCACGTGAGTTTTCCGACCAGTCCGTGCGTGCGACAAACTCTTACTCGAGAGTCTCGTAGGACACCGTCCAGATGGTCTCCGAATACGATTTCTGGCTGCTCGATCTCGACGGGACGCTGGTCGACGTGGAGTGGTCCTACACCCGCGACGTCTTCGATCGCGTCGGCGATAGCATCGGCCGCGAGTTTACCGACAAAGAGGCGGACATCATCTGGAGCGGGCTGACCGGCTCTCGCGATCGACAGCTGATGGAGTGGGGGATCGAACCGACGGCGTTCTGGCAGGCGTTCCACGCCGAGGAAGATCCGCTCGTCCGGGCCGAGCAGACCTACCTCCACGAGGACGCCGAGTTCGTCGCCGAACTCGAGGAACCGGTAGGCCTGGTCACGCACTGTCAGGAGTTTCTCGCCGAACCGGTCCTCGAACACGTGGGGATCGCGGACTGGTTCGACACGACCCTCAGTTGCACCGAACAAACGGGGTGGAAACCGGACCCGACGCCGGTCGAACAAGTTATGAACGAGCTCGGGGTCGCGAAAAACGGCCACCAGGGAGTCCTCGCGGGCGACGGCGCGAACGACGTGGGCGCGGCCTGGAACGCCGGGCTCGACGCGATTCACGTCGAACGCGTCGGCCACGACCGGCGCGGACAGTGCGTGCTAGGTGACTATCGAGTCCAGTCGTTCGACGAACTGTTTTGATACTCGATCGGTGTTCCTACCCTGATTCTGCTCGGACTCTCCCCCGATCGGTCACTGATTCGAGGTTGGCGGCTCGCCCGCGGGCTGAAGTTCTTCGTTGACCAGCGTCTCGTAGGCCCGTCGCAATCGTTCGGAGAGCGCCTGATGGGAGATATCCAACGTTTCGGCGAGTTCTTCCATCGAAATCTGGCGGGGAATCTCGAAGTACCCCTCCTCGAGTGCAGCCTCGAGCGCCTCCTGTTGTTCCGGCGTGAGTCGGGTGTCCCGCGTCGTTTCCGAGGTGACATCGGTTACCCGTCGCAAGTCGGCGGTAACGTCCTCCTCGAGGAGCCGATCTCTGATCGCCCAGAGGTCGTCCCGATCCTGTACGCGAACTCTGGCTTGCCACCAGCCGTCGACCCCCCAGACTGCCAGTAGCGAGCAACTCGCCTCGAGAAATTCGTCGGATAATATGGGTTCCGTTCCGGCGAAGGTGACGTCGTAGAGGAGTCGGTCTCCCGCCGTGACGAGGTGCTCGAACCGTTCGACAGCCGGATCGGCGTCGAACGCCCCTTCGATATTTGCGGGATCGGTTCCGATAACCCACAAACAAGGACGGTTCTGCGAGACGGATGACTCGAGCTCGAAGCGAACGTCTGGGACTCGTTCGAACGTGTTTGCGAGCATCGTCTCCGTCGCTGGGAAACGGAACTCGGCAATCGTCGACATCACTACTGGTACAGCAGAGAGCGGTAAAACTCCTATTCCGAACGCACTGACAGTCTTCTGGAACGGTTTTCGGCGATACTGTGAACGACACCGAACACGAACTGTTCAGACTGGGGATGTAGTTCGACCAGCGTCGAATCCGTCCCTGAGCAGTTCGGCCGTTTTACTCCTCGAGTCGGTCGACGAGCGCGCGAATGCCGGGCTTTTCGAGTCGATCCGGATTACCCAGCACGCGAACGGGTTGTTCTCCCAGGGAAACGAACTCGAGGTCGAGATGTTCGGCCGTCTCGCGAAGGCCGACGGCAGCGTCTGCCGAACCGCCGATTACGCGCCGAGCCGGGCTCTCGTGGGCTCGAAGCCCGAGGTCGAAGCCGTCGATCGACTCGACGAGTTCGCCCCGCGACGCGTCGCGTTCGTCGGCGAGGCCGTCGATCGCACGCTCGAGACTCGTCCGAAGTCCCGAGTCGGACGTCCGATTGACGAACGCGATCTCTCGATCGACGAGGTCCGACAGTTCCTCGATCTCCCGCGGATTGCCCGGGTCGACGATCAATCCCCACTCGCGGGTCCAGCGGCCGAGTTCGGACGCGTCGACGTCTCGCTCGAGCGGTCCGGCGGCGACGGCGAAATCCGGGACGCCGTTTCGAAGGCGTCTGAGCCCCGGTCGAGTGCCGACCGAGAGATATCGGGGGTGCTCGAGGTCGTCGAGCAGGCGATTGAGCGTCGGGTCGTCCTCGCCGACGCCTAACAGGGTCGGCGGCCGAACGTCCGGCGAAAAGAGCTGGACGGTAACAGGTTCGCCGGCCTCGAGGTAGTCCGTGTCCGCTGGGACCTCGACGACGCCGTCGGCCTCGGAGAGACTCGTCGTCGCGCCGCTTCCCTTGTCGACGGGGTAGACGAGGCGCTCGCCGTCTCCGTCGGTCGTGACGCCGACGGGCATCAGTCGGAGTCGCCCCTGCTCGGAGCGCTCTTCGGTCGCCATCGACCCGGAAACGATCGCGCTGGCCGGCTCCGGAACGCCCGCGGCATCGCGAATCGCCGGCGCGACGAACGTCCGGAAGACCATCATCGCGGAGACGGGATAGCCGGGGAGTCCGACGTAGGCCGATTCACCGGCGGACGGGTTCGACCCACCTTCCAAGTCGCCAGAGCGCGGTCCGGCGTCCTCGAGTCGGCCCACCAGCATCGGTTTGCCGGGCTTGACGCCGACGCCGTGGAGGAGTAGTTCACCCTGTTCTTCGATCACGCGGTAGATGACGTCGACGGCGCTCGCGCTCGTCGACCCGGAGGAGAGAACGAGGTCGCATTCGGCAGCCGCCTCGCGAAGCACGCGCTCCATCTCCGCTTGGTCGTCGCCCGCGTGGGGGTAGAGAACGGGCTCTCCACCGGCGTCTTCGACACCTGCGGCGACGGTGTAGCTGTTCACGTCGTAGATCTCGCCACGAGCGCTTTCGACGCTTTCGCCCGGCCTGACGAGTTCGTCGCCGGTCGAGACGATGCCGACTCGAGGCTTCGCCCGGACCGGGACTTCCTCGCGCCCGAGCGCGGAAAGGAGGCCGATATCCCGCGGCGTCAGTCGTGTTCCGGGCCCGAGCGCCCGTTCGCCCGCGGCCACGTCCGCACCCGCGAACATCACGTTGTCGCCGGGCGCGACGCTCGTTCGGACGAGCACTTCGGAAGCGGTAGCCGCGGCATCGCCGTCGTCGCCGCCACCCCCCGAACTCGCCTCGTCCGTCCGCTCGACGGGAACCATCGCGTCGGCACCGTCGGGCATCACCGCGCCGGTCGAGATTTCGACGACTTCCCCCTCGCCGACGGTCACGTCGGGTTCCTCGCCCGCGTGTACCGCCCCGACGAGTTCGAGTCGGGCCGGGTCGGCTTCGTCCGCGCCGAACGTGTCCCGCGCACGGAGCGCGTAGCCGTCCATGTTCGACCGATCGAAGCCTGGAACGTCGAGTTCGGCGTCGATCCGTGCGAGGAGCACGCGGCCGCGAGCCTCCTCGAGCGGTACCCGTTCGACGCCGCCCTCGAGCGATAGCGAGTCGATGGCCTCGCGCGCCGCTGCTGGCGACGCGAGGTCGCGAAATTCCTTGCGGTCCATAGCGGGTGTTTGGTCGCGGGGGCTAAAAACGTCGGTCGATTACGGAAGTCAAATGGGAGGAACGAAAATCAGGACGAATCGGCCCAGAGGGTATCGATTCGCTCCGAAACGTACGCCAGCACGATCGAGAGAACGTCGCGGTAGTCGGTCGGAAGTTCGGCCTCAACCGCACGACCCGCATCCGGCGGCGGATGAAAGTGTGTTCGACCAACAGGCTTCGGGTGTCGATCCCAGCGACAGTCCCACCGAGTTCCGTCCGTCGGCTCCTCGAGATAGTGCACCGAGAAATCACCGCCGACGTACCATCGTATCTCGAGTCGCGCGCTTTGAATACGGTCGGGGAAGAGCGACCGATCATACCGAGCAACCAGATTCCGGATTCTGTCCGAAGACGGTTCGAATTCGACGCGCTGGAACCGGTCGTCCCGAGATAATCGACGGCGAACGATTCGAAGGGCGTCGATGTCGATCGGTCCCGTGTCGGTTTCGTCATCGCCGCTCATCCGTGACTCATGGTGCCATCGACGGCCTCTCGATCCTTGCGAGCCCGTTCGACGACGCGGATATCTCGACGTATCGACTTCCACTCGCCGATATCTTCCCACACCCTCTCGAGGTCGTCGTACCCTCCTTCCTCGAGTGCGTCGATCTGGTCGGGCCCATCGACGTCATACCGTTCGCGATACGTCCGTTCTTCCTCGACGAGGGTGCCGAGGAGCTGCTCGAGTTCGGCGCCGCTGTGTTCTCGCCGAAGCTCGTTGGCTCGGGACCACTCGAAATACGCGTCGTTCCGTCGATAGCGCTTGGGACGCCCCTCAAGCGGTTCGACGATCCCTCGTTCCTCGAACCACTCGAGGTGTTCCCGCGCGGCACCCTCCGAACACCGAGCGCGCTCGGCGACGGCTTCCGCGGTCGCCGGATCGGAGAGCTGAATCACCGTTTCGTACACACGGTCGCGGGTCGAACGATCCCGATCCCACCGTTCTCGTTCTTCTTCGACGGCGTTCGCATCGTTCGGATATCCAACATCTGGCATGAGGGTTGTATTCGCATTCGACTGCCTGACGTATATATTTGCTCCATAGGAGAATAGTATACCCTACTCAGAAAGATGCTCGAGGAGCAACTCCGTAACCGCCGCCGGCTTCTCGTGGGGGACCCAGTGGCCGATTTCGGGGAACCGCTCGAGACGGCCGTCGTCGCAGTAGGCGATGCTCTCGGGAGCCATCTCGGGCTCGAGCGCGAAGTCCTGCTCACCCCACGCGATAAGCGTCGGAGCGGAGACGATTTCGCGGGGCGGCGAGGCGGCGTGGCGGACCGCGGCGCGGTACCAGTTGATCGTCGCCGTCAGCGCGCCCGGTTGGCTCCACGCGGCGCGGTAGCGCTCGAGGTCGTCGTCGGTGAACGTTCCCGGCGACGCGTTCGCTCGCAACGCTCGCACGAAGTATTCGAAGTCGTTCCGGCTGGAAGACCACTCGGGAATCCGCGGGAGCTGGAAGTAAAAGACGTACCAACTCTTGCGTAGCTGGGAGGGGTTGCGCAGGAGGTGATGCCGGAGAACGGACGGATGGGGGACGTTGACGATCCCGAGGCGATCCACGGTTGACGGATAGCGAAGCGCGAGCTCCCAGGCGACCGCCGCTCCCCAGTCGTGGCCGACGACGTGGGCCGAGTCGCGGCCCTCGCTCTGAACGAGCTCGACGACGTCGCGGGCGAGTTCGCTCTTTCTGTACGCCCGGACCCCGTCGGGTTTCTCGCTCAGATTGTAGCCGCGCTGGTCCGGAACGAGCACGCGATACCCCGCCTCGACCAGCGGCTCGATCTGCTCGCGCCAGCCGTAGAAGAACTCGGGAAACCCGTGAAGCAAGACGACCAGCGGATCGGCTTCGTCGCCTGCCGCGACGACGTGTAGTCGAACGCCGTTTACGTCGCGATACGTCGATTCGGCGGTCGGAGCGGACAGAAGTGAGGCGTCTGTGTGCATAGACGAGTCGGTACCGGACATCTTGGATAGGAATAGTTATGAAATTGCCAGTTGAGTCGATGATATGTCACGATTGAGCGAGGGGGATCGACAGCGGATCGGGGAACTCTTCGACAGACAGCTCGAGGTCGGCCTCCACCACGGTGCACAGTGTGCGGTGTACGTCGACGGCCGACTCGAGATCGACCTCGCCGGCGGAGTGATGGGACTCGACGGGAACGCGCCGGACGATGTCGAACCGACGACGCCGGAAACGCGCCACGTCCTGTTCTCGTGTACGAAACCGTACGCCGCGACGGCGTTGCACGCCCTCGTCGACGACGGGGAGCTCGCACACGACGACCCCGTCGTCGACCACTGGCCGTCGTTCGCCGAGGAGGGGTCGGCGAAGGCGACGATAACCGTCCGGCAAATCCTCAGCCACACGGCGGGGCTTCCCTACGGCGAAATCGATCGGCGTCCCGATCTCTGGGGCGACTGGGACGCCGTCATCGAGGTCCTCGAGGGGATGGAACCGGTCTTCGCTCCCGGCACACAACCGGCCTACCACTCGTTAACCTTCGGTTGGCTCGTCGGCGAACTCGTCAGGCGAGTCTCTGGTCGGCCGATCGAGGCCGTCGCTGCCGATCGGGTCTTCGAGCCGCTCGAGATGGACGATACCGGAATCGGACTCCGAGACGACGAGGACGATTCGGTCGCGACGCTCACTGGTTTTGCCCCGTTCGATAGCTGTCGCGAACTCGAGGAAGGACTGGGCGATCACGCCGAAGTCGCGGAGTCGTTCAACGACGAGGCGATCCATCGATCCGTGATCCCCGCCGCGAACGGGATCGGCACGGCTCGGGACATGGCTCGTTTCTACGCTTGTCTCGCGAACGGCGGCGAACTCGACGGAACACGCGTCCTCGAGCCAGACATCGTCGAGGCGATGACGACGCTCTGGGCCGCGACGGACGAGGACGGCACGCTTCACCGGCCATCGCGGTACGGCCTCGGCGTCTGGAAGGGCGGAACCAGCGCGGATCCGTTCGGATCACTCACTCCCTCGCGGGTGTTCGGCCACGCCGGGCTGGGCAGTAGCGTCGGCTGGGCCGACCCCGAGCGAAACGTCGCCTTCTCGTACGTGACAAACGGCGTCCGGGAGGAAACCTACGAACACATCACTCGAGTGAGCACGCTCGCGGACGCGGTTCGATTAGCGCTCGAGCAGTGACGGATTGGTTAGCGCTCGGTCGGTGACGGTTCGGTTGGCGCTCGATCGATGACAGTTCGGACCAACGGATTTCCGAGCCGACCGGTCGTGGAACCCGGCTAACACTCCCGATCGATGACGGTGAGTTGCCCCGTATCCTCGTACTCGCTGTCGATCGGACTGGGCTGGTAGAACCGGTACACCGTCACCGCTTCGACCGACTCGTCGTGATTCGCATTGGCCTCTTCGCACGCCCACTCGGCGTAACTTCGGGAGATCACGCCGTTCGAATCACCCTGCCCCGAGTCGCGAACCGACTCCATGAACTTTCGATCGCGGAAGGTGTCGTACTCCTGAGAGGCGTCCGGCGGGCGATCGGCGGTGACGTTTCCACCCCCGAACGCGTCGACCTGGGAACCGGACTCGAGCTCCGCTTCGACGCTGTACCAGCTGTAGGCCTCGGACGGATTCGGCGAGTACAATCCCCAGTGTTGTTCGTTGAGGTAACTCGAGTCGAGTTCGTCCGGCACGTCGTGTCCCGTCACGTAGGTCGTCCCGTACAACAGTATCGAAGCGAGAATAATGACTCCGAGGACGGTCACTAACGCGCCGCTGTAGGCCCGGACGAACGACGTTTTCGATTCGTAGCCCCGCCGATCGAGCGCGTCGAGAAGGCGGCGTTCGACGGGTGGACTGCCGAGCGGGCCGAGCTGTGGCGCAGTCGGTCGTCTGTCGGTCACTGCGGCGGGCGCCAGACGGGAGAGCGTCTCCCAGAACGGCGCCGTGAGGAACGGAAGCATGGATGCCGAGAGAACGAACGGGAACAGGCCGACCGACATCGTCGTCACCATCCCTGCGAACGCGCCCATATAGACGAGCGCGAAAAACGCTCGCAACCGCCCGTCGGTCAGCAGGAGGAAGACGACAGAACCGGCGAGCAACCCGACCCAGATCCAGTTCAGTCCCTCGAGGAGCGCGGGATAGGAGACGAGATGATTGCCGAGAAAGACCGTCATCACGTCGTTCGAAAGCGCGATTTGGACCGCTTCCCCCTCGTACCAGGTATCGCCTTCGAACTTGAGCACCGCGTTCTGGGAGAGCACCATCAGCGGTTGAACGAGAATCGCGGCGGTCCCGAAGCTACGGACACTCATCCGAGCCGAACCGCGACGGAGCGCGTCGATCGACCACCGCTCCCCCAGCGGGGTCACGAGCGCGACCAGCAACATGACCCGAAGTAGTCGATCCGCGCCGTTGAGGATCGTCGGATTCCGAGCGTGAAGTGATAGCAATAGGAGCAAGGAAACGACGCCCACCAGTCTCGTTCGATAGCCGAGCACGAACGCGACCGCGAACGCCCCTGCAACGATGAACAACAGTTGTTGCACCCACAGCTCCCCCGACATCGCGTGAAGCGAGAAACCGATAACCTGACCATACGTTCCTTCGTAGGCCGCGATCGGATACGCGCCGTCGTCGGTGTAAAACCGCCCTATGTTTCCGGCACGGTAGAGCAGATCGCCGAGAATAATGAGCCCGAGCGAAATCCGAAGGGCGGCGAGCGCGCGCGTATCGACCGTGAACCGAGAGCGAATCCGCCGTCGGATCGGCTCGAGTCGAGTGAGAAATCGGCGGTACCGTTCGGAATCCGGCCCGACCTGACCCAACTTCGACGCGACGCCCATGTTAGGCGCTCCCGCTGGACTCGAGCGAGCGGTTCCACACCAACCGCGTGCAGACCACTCCGACCGATTGTTCGATCACGATCATATTCTGGAAAGATGATCGTTTCTGTGTACGTCTCTGGAATAAGCTTTGTGTGTAGCAGGGTACACAAACGATCCTCGAGAAGCGTCGCTAAGGAGGGGTTCTGACGGTATTCCCCAATCGACCGTATCAGAGAGGACTGCAGACAGTTATCGCGCGCAGGCAGACAGCGGCCTTCCAAACGTCGTGTCGTTCGAGCACAGGGCGGCTCGCTTGGGTCACTCCCAGCGCTGTACCGGGACGGTTTCGCCCGCCGGAATCCCCTCGCGATCGTCGTCGACGACGACCCATCCGTCCGCGAGCGAGACGCTCGAGAGCACGCCCGAACCGCTGGCTCTCGTCGGCACTGCGTCGAATCCGGGGGCGGTATCCTCGGAATCCGTATCCGCCGCGTCGTCCGCGTCGCGTTCCTCGAGCGTGACCCGCGCGAAGGTCCGCGTCGCGGGTTCGCTGGGTATCTTGCGATCGAGTCGAGCCATCGTCGTCGGGTGGGGCTCGGGTTCGGTGCCCTCGAGCCATCGGATGACCGGGCGAAGGAACTGAACTGCGTTGACGATGCAGGCGACGGGGTACCCCGGCAGGGCGAGAACGGGGGTCTCCTCGACGACGCCGAGACAGACCGGGTGACCGGGTTTGAGCCCGACGCCGTGGACGACGACCTCGCCGATGTCGTCGATTACCTCAGGGATCAGGTCGCGTTCGCCGACCGACGAGCCGCCGGTCGTGACGACCACGTCTTTGGTCAGGTCTCGCTCGATGGCGGCCCGGAGCGCGTCGTGGTCGTCGGTCACGATGTTCCGGTAGGTCGCTCGTCCGCCCCAGCCTTCGACCAGCCTCGAGACGGTGAGGCCGTTGGTTTCGATGACCTCGCCGGGATCCGGGTCGTGCTGGACGAGTTCCTCGCCTGTCGGGACCACGCCGACTCGAGGTTCCTTGGCCACTTCGACGCGCGCGAGTCCGACGGATTTGAGCAGGCCCAGATCCGACGGCCTGAGTCGGTGTCCCGGTTCGTAAAGCACCTGCCCCGATTCGACGTCTTCGCCCACCGGCGCGACGTTTTCCCCTTCGGCGACCGCGTCGGCGACCTCGAGTTCGTCCGTGGCGTCGAACTCCTCGACGTGTTCGATCATCACGACGGCGTCGCTCCCGTCGGGGAGCGAACTTCCCGTGTGAACTCGGACGGCGGTTTCGGGGGCGACCGACTCGTCGTCGGCGACCCGGAGAACGGCGGGAGACCGGTCGCTGGCTCCGAACGTGTCCGCCGCACGGACCGCGTACCCGTCCATCGCCGCGCGCTGGTAATGCGGGACGTTTCGCGACGCCGTCACCGACTGGGCGATCACGCGTCCGCTGGCCTGTTCGATGGGGAGCGCTTCGGTATCGGGTTCGCGCTCGTCGAACTCGAGTGCGTCTTTCAAAACGGCGCGCGCCTCGTCGACGGGCGTGCGTACCTTGAACCCCGCTTCGGTTCGATCGTGGTCGGCACCTTTCATACTCGAAAACGTGCGGGCGGAGGGGAAAAACGTGCGGGACCGTCCCGTCGCGTTTCGTGGGGCTACCGAGGCCTCGAAAAAGCGCTTAGCTCCGGAGCAAGCCGCCGTCGATCGGGATCTCGGCCCCGTTGACGTAACTCGCGCGTGGACTCGAGAGATACGCGACGGTCTCGCCGAGCTCTTCGGGCTGGCCGATCCGGTTCACCGGAATCCCGTCGGAGAGGTCGGCGAGTCCCGCCTCGTAATTTTCGTACGTTCCGCCCTCGATGCCGGATTCGATCAGTTCCTCGATCCGGGGCGTCTCGATGGTTCCCGGAAGCACGGCGTTGGCCCGGATTTCGGGCGCGAACTCCCGAGAAACCGTTTTGATGAGTCCGATCACGCCGCGGCGAACCGAGTTCGAGAGCAGGAGGCCGTCCGCGACCTCCTGGACCGTCCGGGACGTGATCGAGGTGATCGTGCCGTGTTCGGACTCGAGGAGGTGGGGATGGGCCTCCTCGATCGTCCAGACGACGCTCATCACGAGTAGGTCGTAAGCCTGGTACCAGTCTTTCTGCTCGGTCTCGAGGAACGTCGCACTCGGCGGGCCGCCGGAAGAGGTTACCAGGTGGTCGAGCCCGCCGAACGCGTCGACGGTCTCCTCGACGAGATTCGCAATGTCCTCGGGCGACGTGAGATCTGCCTGCACCGCGAGCACGTCTCCGGTCGGCCCGTCCGCCGACTCGCAGGCGTCCTCGATCGACTCTTTGGCGCTCTCGAGTTTCTCCTCGGTGCGGCTACAGATAGCGACGTTCGCGCCTTCTTCCGCCAGCGCCGTTGCGCTCGCGAGTCCGAGACCGCTCGAGGATGCCGTTACCAGTGCTGCGTTACCGTCTACGTCCAGATCCATGCGGGGGCAAACGAGGTGGGAGGACAAAGGCTTCAGGGAAGCCGATCGAGCGCAATCGAAGGGGCGCAGCCCAAAAGGGTAGCGAACAGATTATTCCCGGTGTCGGACCCGAACGAGGCCGTTCGAGGTCACGCCGACGATGAGCGGCGTCGAAATCTTTCGCCCTTTGACCGCCGGCCCGGCCGCGTCGCTGACGACCTTCATCAGGTCGGGAGCGGTGTGATCGACCTTGACACCGTTTTCGTCACACGCATCATAGACCAGCTGTGGCACGTCGTACAGATCCGTTCCGGACGGGACTCGTACCCGTACCGGCGCTCGAAGCGCCTCCGCGAAGGCAACCGTTTCTCGAGCCTTCTCGAGGTTCTCTCGAGCGCTCGACTCGATCGACGAGACGTTCGCCCGCGAGGTACCCAGCGCGTCGGCGATGTCGGCCTGAGAAACGTCTCGCTCCCGAAGGGCGAGAATCTGGGCCTGTCTCTGGGTCAGAACGCTCGTCTCGGACTCGAACCCGATATCCTCGAGCAGCTCCTCGATATCGTCTATCACGACGATCGTCCCCCGATCAGGTCCGTGAGCGTGTTCATGTCCCAACATCGATGCGGTAGGATCAAAGCGTCTACGGTTGAACCAAGTCTCTAAATCTGAGTCGGTAGATACGCGACTGGAAAAGAGAACGATCGATATCCGAGAACTGTCCTTTGGAAGCGACTGTCCACGACGAACGACTTCACTGCGAAAGCGTTACGAGCCCCAGAAGTTGTCGCGACTCCCGAGTCGCTCTCGCTCCGTCTGCCCACTGCGGTTGTCGTCGGTCGTCTCGTCGTTCGCGTCATCGGCGCGTTCACCGTCGTCTCCGTTCGACTCATCGTTGTCCGACTCGTCGTCGTCCGTCTCCATCGGAAGCCGTTCGATCTCCTCGGCCCGAGCGTGGCTGCTGTGGACGCGCTGGATTTCGACTCGAGAACGAGCCTCGGGGAGTACGCCGTCGACCATCACGATGAAGCCGTCCTCGGTTCGTCCGACACCGGCACCGCTTTCGTGCATGTCGACGATGTCGACGACTACCTCTTCCCCGCGTTTGATCGGTTGACTTTTCAGATCGTCGATCGGCTGGTTGTAGTGTTGACACCACTCCTTTCCACCACGATCACCGTGGTGTTGACACCCCATGCCCGAAATCCGCTCCGAGAAGTTCGGACAGTCGTCGGCAAGTGGACAGTCTGCCATATGATTCCCTATCAGCGGCGGCGTTAAACCGCTTGCGTCTTGGAAACGACGTTTACTCTCGACGTCGAACTCCTGTGTTTCCCGTCGAATTACTCGAAATCGAGCCGCCGAAACGTAGAACGGTTTCGATTAACGCGGTCGATCGGCGACTCTCGCCGTCCCCGCGAAAAGATATCGAGACAACTGTTTGTGTATGAAACAGGGTTTCGAAAACGTTTACGGGGATGGCAACGCACGAAACAATGATGAAGATTCTCGTTACGGTCAAAGAAGTCGCGACCGTCGAAGACGAGTTCGACATCGACGGTACGTCGATCGCCGACCAGTACCTCGGTGCCGATCTCAACGAATGGGACGACTACGCCATCGAAGAGGCCGTCCAGCTTCAGGAGGACGGCGTCGCCGACGAAGTCGTCGCGGTCACGATCGGCCCCGAAGACTGCGAACAGACCATCCGACAGGCTCTCGCGAAGGGTGCCGACCGCGCCGTCCGCGTCTGGGACGAGTCACTCGAGGGCGTCGACCTGCTCGATGTCGGCGCAAAGACGGATATCCTCCGAGCCGTCGTCGAGGAAGAAGATCCGGATCTCGTCCTCTCCGGCGTCCAATCCGGCGACGATAGCTTCGGTGCCACGGGCGTCTCCCTGGCCGCCGACCTCGGCTTCCAGTGGGGGGCCGTCGTCAACGATCTCAAGCACGACTTCGAGGACGGCACCGCCTCGGTTCGACGCGAACTCGAGGGCGGCGTCGAGGAGTTGACGGATATCGAACTGCCAGCGGTCCTGACGATCCAGACCGGGATCAACGAGCCCCGATACGCGAGCCTCCGGGGCATCCGACAGGCCCAGCGCAAGGAACTCGACGTGCAGAGCCTCGCCGACCTCGGCATCGACGAGGGCGTCGTCGAGGGCGATCTGACACTGACCGAGATGTACGAGCCGGAGACCGAGAGCGACGTCACTGTCTTCGAGGGCGGTGCCGACGACACCGCCGGACAGCTCGCTGATCTCCTTCGCGAGAAGGGGGTGGCACCATGACGGATATCCTCGCCATCGCCGACCACCGACGCGGCGAACTCCGGGACGTCAGCTACGAGATCATCACCGCGGGCCGAGAGCTCGCCGACCAGACCGGCGGCGAACTCCACCTCGCCATCATCAGCGGCACCGTCGACGACTTCGCCGAGAAGGCAAACCGCGAGGGTGTCGACGTCATCCACACCGTCTCCCACGGCGAGGAGTTCAACCACGACGTCTACACGCAGGTTATCACGCAGCTCTACGACGAGTGCGGACCGCAGTTCGTTCTCGCACCCAACAGCGTCAACGGCCTCGACTACGCGCCATCCGTCGCGAACGAACTCGATCTCCCGATCGTCACCGACACCGTCGGGCTCGAGACCGACGGCGAGACGCTGGTCGCAAACCGCGAAATGTACGGCGGCAAGGTCGAAACGACCGTCGAGGTCGACTCGGGCTCGGCCCTCGTCACCATCCGAAGCGCCGAGTGGCCCACCGCAGAGGGTACCGGCGACGCTTCGATCGAAGCCTTCGACGCCGATATCGACGAGGACGCGGTCGGCTCGAGCGTCAACGGCTTCGAGGAAGTCGGCGGCGGCGACGTCGACATCAGCGAGGCCGACGTGCTGGTCTCGATCGGCCGCGGGATCGAGGAAGAAGAGAACCTCGACATCATCCGCGATCTCGCGGACGCACTCGACGCGACGCTGTCCTCGTCGCGACCGATCGTCGACAACGGCTGGCTCCCGAAGAATCGTCAGGTCGGCCAGTCCGGCAAGGTCGTCACGCCCGACGTCTACATCGCGATCGGTATCTCCGGGGCTGTCCAGCACGTCGCCGGGATGAAAGGCTCGGACACGATCGTCGCGATCAACACCGACGAGAACGCGCCGATCATGGACATCGCGGACTACGCGATCTACGACGACCTCTTCGACGTCGTGCCGGCGTTGACCGAAGAGTTTGAGTAGTTGCGTGGTTCTCGCAAAGCGAGAACCACGATATAGCGAGCGGGGAGGGACGACCCGCGAGCAGCGTGATTCGAGCGAAGCGAGAATCACGGTATAGCGAACGGGCGAACGCCCGTGAGCTGCGTGGGTTGAACGAAACGAGAATCACGGGCTAGCGAACGGGCGAACGCCCGTGAGCTGCGTGGGTTGAACGAAACGAGAATCACGGGCTAGCGAACGAGCGAAAATCCGCGAGAAACGAGCGCTATTTTCACCGTCCGGTCGCTTGCGAACTCGTACGAACAGTCTCGAGAAACCGAACACCTTCATCCGTAACCGTCACGTACTTTTTTCCCCCGTCCGAAGCGCTGGCAATGGAACTTCTCGAGCGCCGCCGGGCGCTAATTGAGGAGCGTCTCGTCGAGGTCGTCGACGGTGTCGACCCGGAGACGCTCAGTTCGGAAGTTCGCCACGTGACGCTCTCGGGGGGGAAGCGAGTGCGGCCGATGGTGACGATACTGGCGTGTGAAACGGTCGGCGGCGACCGGACGGACGCCGTCGATTTCGGCGTCGGGATCGAACTCGTCCACAGCGCGTCGCTCGTGATCGACGATATCATCGATCGCTCTGAGCTCCGCCGAGGAACGACCAGCGCCTGGGCGGAGTTCGGGCACGGGCCTGCAATCATCACCAGCGACGGGCTGCTCGGCGAGGCGTTCGCACTCTTTTCGGCGGATCCGAAAGCCACGCAGGTCGTCGCCGAGTCGATGGTCGAACTCGGCGTCGGCGAGGCGACCGAACTCTCCTCGCAGCCCTCGAACGAAGCTGAGTACATGACCCTGGCACGGCGAAAAACCGGCGCACTGTTTCGTGCCGCTGCCGAACTCGGCGCGATCGCGGCGGACTCCGATCCGTTCACGGTCGAAGCGCTCGGGGAGTACGCCGAACGCGTCGGCGTCGCCTTCCAGATCAGAGACGACGTGTTAGACGCCACGGCCGACGCGTCAGCGCTCGGCAAACCGACGGGCCACGACGCCGCCCTCGAGCGCCCCTCCGTCGTACAGGTGACCGACCTGACACCCGAGGAAGCGAACAAGCGAGCACGCACGGAAGCTGATCGAGCGATCGACGCGCTGGGAACCGTCGACGCCGTCGATACGGAGGCTCGAGACTACCTGCTCGAGTTAGCGGAGTTCGTCGTCGAGCGGGAGCGATAGTCGCTGTCTCTTCCGCGAGCGTTAGGGTCACTCTTCTTGCCAGTAGTCGACATCCCCGTCCATCGGATAGTACCCATGAACGGACCGTTCCTCGCGTCCGCCCGGCGGTGCGCCGACGAACACGCCGAGTTTTTCCGAGTCGGGATAGACGGAGACGTCGGGTTCGTTCATCGTCGAGAACAGAAGGTACCGGAGGGTATCATCCGAATCGTTGATCACCTTGTGTCCGCCCGTTTCGTCGGCCGGAAACGAGACGTAATCGCCGTCCTCGAGGTCGTACGTTTCATCGGCGAGCCGAAGCGTTCCGGTTCCCGCGAGTACGTACATCGCTTCTTCGTTCGCGGTGTGGTAGTGATACGGCCACGACTCGTTCCCGGACGGAATTTCGTAGAGGCTACATCCGAGTTGGTCGCCGTCTACGGCCTCGCCCAACTGTTTTCGTTGGGCGTTCATCGCCCCCTGATTCAGTTCCGTCCACTCGAGATCGTCTCGATTAACCGGAGCCATAGCCCACGTACAGAAGGGGGGAGAAAATAGTTTTTTGTGATTCGCGTTCGCGCCGGCACCTCGGGTTCCTACGCGCTGTCGGCCCGCCGCGATCCCTCCGAGAACCGAGATTCCGCGACCGCAAAGGCGAGCGTACTCACGATTCCGAGCAACGTTCCAGCCGTGAGCGCGGTCGCGAGCGTGGTAATCCCGAACTCGTCGAGGAAGAACCCGCTCACCGCGTAGAGGACGACTGCGATGGCGATCACGTAAAACGGCGCGTTGAGGTATCGCCACTCGAGGCGACCGGCGATGTACTCGTCGGTGATCTGACCGAGACTGGTCGTCACGCCCGCGGCCGCAAACCACTGGACCGAGCCGTAGACCAGCGCGGCGAGCATCATGGGGATTCCGAGCTCGCCCGACATCGAGGCCCGAGTGTCCTCGAGCATGTTGACGCCGCTGACGCCGCCGAGGACGAACAGCGCGGCCGCGACGACGTAGGCGAGCAGGGTCGTCCGACCCGCGTACAGCGACCTGCGCCCGTACTCGACGGTCGCGTCGAGGTACTCGCCCAGACCGATCCCCCTCGAGATGAGATAGAGCCCGAGCAACGTCGAGGTGACGCCGAGGACGAGCCCCGGCAACTCGAGGAGCGCGCCGATCAGTGCGAGCGGGTAGATGAGCAGGAGGATCCCGATCGGAATCAGGACGGTCCCGCGCGTCTCGGGGTCGTTCAGTACCTGCTTGATCGTGTAATACATCGACTCGAGGTTTTGGGCCTGCCGGACGACGACTCGCCGAACGCCGTCGATCGGGACCCTCGAGCGGATGATCGGGATAACGGATTCGTCCTGTGCGCCGTCGGTGATGACAAGCGTCGTGACATCTTCGGCGGTCGAAAGGCTCGCGAGGACGGTATCGACCTCGTCGCCGACCTCCCGGTTCGCGTCGACGTCGCCGCCGTCGTTGCCCGTTACGACCGCGACCTCGACGCTTTCGTCGCGTTCGGCAAGGTCGTCGTAAACGTGGATACCCTGAAAAATCACGTTCACGTCCGAATCCTCGGGGTCCGCGGTCGCCAGCGCGACGGCCGCTTCCTCGACCGGTTCGCGGCCGATAACTGGCGTGGAAAAGCCGGTCTTGCGGCCGAGATCGTCGTCGAGATCGACACACAGGACCAACAGCATCGCCTCAAGGTACGGGAGCGTGGTATTTCCATCTTCGGGGTGTGGTCGGTTGACAGGTCGGAGTCAACCAAGCAGTGGCCGACGGGAACCGGCTTGCCGATCGGTTTCCAGAACGTATCGATGGGCGAAGAGCGGTGTCGCCGGATAACGGACCGAACGGCGGTCGAAGCGTTCAATTCGCTGACCCACAAAGGGTAGATATGAACCTGTTTGCGAGCGACCAGCCGGTCGCGCTCGTTCTCATCGACGTCCAACGGGGGTTCGACGATCCCGTCTACGGCGAGCGGAACAACCCCGATGCCGAGGCGAGGATCGGCGAGTTGCGCTCGAGGTGGCGCGAAGTCGGACAGCCGATCGTTCACGTCAAACACTGCTCGACCGAACCCGAGTCGCCGCTTCGACCGGACGAATCCGGCAACGCGTTCAAACCCGTGGGTGAACCCCGCGAAGGAGAACCGGTCGTCGAAAAGCGGGTCAACGGCGCGTTCATCGGGACGGATCTCGAGTCGTGGCTTCGAGAGCGCGGTATCGAGACGATCGTCTGCTGTGGGTTTACGACCGACCACTGCGTGTCGACGACGACTCGGATGGCCGAGAACCGCGGCTTCGATCCGATCGTCGTCGCGGACGCCACCGCGACGTTCGACCGCGAGGGGGCCGATGGAACGGTCTTCGACGCCGAGACGACACACAAACACGCGCTGGCGCACCTTCGAGGCGAGTTCGCGACGATCCTCGAAACCGAAGCGCTCGTCGACTGAAAAGGGATCAGGGAGACGGAGCGGACCGAAATTCGACCGAAAGCGGCTATCTGCGTGGGAAGATACCACACCCACCGCGCGTTTCGCACGGCTTTTGACCCTCGAGACGCTATGAAAAGTTGAATGATTTCGAAGGGCTGTGAGCAGTGTGCGAAAGGCGGCAAGATGGTGCTGTTCGTCTACGGTTATTGCGACCAGCGCGACTGCTTTTACTGCCCGCTCGGCGAGAACCGCAAGAACGTCACGGACGTTTACGCGAACGAACGGCTCGTCGAGGACGACGAGGACGTCCTCACCGAGGCCCACCGGATGGACGCACTCGGAACGTCGATCACCGGCGGGGAACCACAGGAGGCCTTAGAGCGCACCTGTCACTACCTCGAGTTGCTCAAAGACGAATTCGGCGAGGACCATCACACCCACCTCTACACCGGTATTACGGGCGGGCGAGAGAACATGCGACGACTCTCCGAGGCGGGTCTCGACGAGATACGGTTCCACCCGCCGCTCGAGCAGTGGGGCGACCTCCACGGCACCGAGTGGGAGGATATTCTCCATATCGCGCGTGAAGAGGGACTGACACCCGCCTTCGAGATACCGGGGATCCGACCCGAACCGGAGTTCCTCGAGTTCCTCGACGAAGGCGCGGCGGAGTTCTGTAACATCAACGAGTTCGAGATGAGCGACGGGAACTTCCGCCGGATGCAAGAAGAGGGATACGATCTCAAGGAAGACCACATGAGCGCGGTCGACAACGACCGCGAGAAGATCCTCGACGTGATGGGCGACCACGAGCGGACCTACTTCTGTACCTCCGTGTTCAAAGACGCCGCCCAGCACCGCCGTCGCCTCAAGCGATCCGCCCGAAACGTCCGCCGGGAGTTCGACGACGTGACCGACGACGGAACCCTCGTCTACGGAAAAACGTACGCCGAGCCGGACCGGTTCGCGGATCTCGGCGTCCCCGAGGAGTTCTACAGCGTCAAGACGAACCACGTCGAGATCGCCTGGTGGCTCTTAGAGGAGATGATCGAAGAAGGCGATCTCGAGGACGGAGAAATCGTCGAGCAGTATCCGACCTACGACGGGCAAGTAGTCGAACGGACGCCGCTCGCTTGATATCCTCCCCACCCTGAAGACGAAGTCTTGCGCCTGCTCATCCCATACCGTACCGTCTGTACCGCGAGCGACCGGTGAGTGGAGGGCTTTTATCGACGGTTGTGTTAGACACCGCTTACGGGAGAGTGCAGGGTTCTATTACGAAATCAGGTACTCGTAATCGGTCGCCACATTCCGTCAGAATCGACAGCCCCCCATCAGTCGATCTCGGTCGGGTCGACCTCGGGATGCGTGATCAGGTTCTCGCGACCGATTCGGAGTTTCTCGATCTCCTCGTCGTCGTCCATCTTCGAGAGCAGTTGGGAAACCTTGGCGTTCGACCACCCGGTTTCTTTGACGATCGTCGCCTGTTTCATTCGACCGCCGTTATCGCTGAGCATTCTGTGGACGCGTTCTTCGTCACTCAACAGCGAGGGATCCACATCCTCGACTTCATCGAACTCGAGTTCGGCGTCTCGACGGCCGTCAGAAGCCGAGATATCGCCGGCTGGCGGTACCGACCCCGTCGCCGAAAGAGAGTTGGTCTCCGCACCTGCGTCACTATCCGGACCGTCTCCTGTTCCCGGCAGTGAAACCCCAGGAACGCGTTTGGAAACCCGCTCGAGATCCGCACGCCGCTGGGCAAGGAGATAACCGCCGACACCGAATGCGAGCGCGAACAGTATCAGCCCGCTCCCGATCCATCCGATGTTGAAGCCACCACCGCTTGATTCACCCGACGACAGGAAGACGAGGTCGGGTTCGTGGTCTAACTCCATGGGACCGGTCCAGACGTAAACCCCGTCATCCCCGCCCGGCGTCGCTCCCTCGTAATTTGGCGGGACCTGAACGACGAGCTGTTGGTTGCTGTTAAGGAAGGGGAGAAGATTACCGTTGTCGTTGTGGAACACGTCGTCGACGTAAATACGATCACCGTCGACGTGGCCGAAATTCGTCCACGTAAACGAATAGGAGATGACCCCGATTCTCGCGTCTTCGACGTCGAGGTCGTCGTTGGACTCGATCGTGTCATGTTCGTCTTCGGTCGGTGCTTCGGTACGGGGCTCGTTCCACTGGTCGTCCTCAATCGACATCTCTCGATCGACCGCCTGCTCGGCGTTTGCTCTGGCCTGATCGAACGCCGTTATGGGGTAGTCGTCGTTGGAGACCCGATCGGTAGCAAACTCCATAAACTGTTCGGCCTCGTCGTCGTCTTCCAGAACGAAGCGACTTTCGACGGTCCACTCGGCAGCTCCGGACTCCGTTATATTGATGGTAAAGACCTGTTTCGGATCCGAGGATCCGAAACTACTGTCCGAATGTTGAACGTTCGGCGCGGGAGGAGAGGAAACGGCGGATCGATCGTCCATCGTCGGAGTGGACGTGAAAGGGGAGGCAGCCACCGCTCCGAGCGTCGACGTAACGAGGAGGACTGTGAGGGCAAGCGTGAAGGCGGTCGATAACCGCATACGTACAACCGGTGGTTTCCCAGGGGAAAAAACACTTTCCATCGGAAAATTACTCATTACTTCGCCGGCTGCGTTCGCACGCTACTGGTAGTTCGCGATTACTATCGATCGTCACTTGTCGACTCATTTTTGTACCAGAGGGTTATAGAGTAACGCAATGACGAACGCGATGCCTGTCCTCCTCGCGTTGCTTCTCGTTTTCTCCCTCCCAGCGATGGCCGTCAGTGCGGCGAGCCCGTCGGCGACCGGTACCAACGTTGATGAGAGATACGAGGCCACAACCGTCCAATCAGTCGAACCGACGGCGGTCGACGGCACGACGAACCGTCTCGAACTGACCGGAGAGACTCGAACGGACACGATCGACTATAGCACGCCGCTCGGGACCGAACTCGCGACCGCTGACGACGAACTGCGGAGCGAATACGATCGGTACACCATCCTCGACCACGAGTTCGACGAGGCATCAAGTGACGAACAGATTTCGATGATCAGGGAAGCGAGAGGATACGTCCAGAACCGAACCGACGAACTCGAGGACCGATCACACGCGGCTGCCACCGCCCACGCGAACGGTGAGATATCCAGCGAACAGTTCATCCAAACGCTGGTCAGGAACCACAATGAGGCGGACTCGCTTGCTGACACGGTCGATGAAATAGAGGACAAAGAAGACCAGATCCTCGGCTACAGCATCGACCTCGACCCGGACGAAGAACGACTCGAGATGCAGCAGGGTTCGGTTCGGTCGTTGGCCGACGCAACCAACCAGGGCAGTGCAGAGCAGACGATCGAGATCGAAACGTCCGAAAACGGCTATCAACTCGAAACGATCGTCGACGACACGTACGTCGTCGAAACCACTCGCTCCGACAATCGAGACAGAGGTGGGTGGGACGAGTTCGACGAGACGCGGGATGCGTTCGATCACACCGAAGAGTTGTACCCGTGGGCGTCAGACGACGGCTCGACGAGTTTCAGTGATTACAACCAGGATCCCGCTAATTTCTACCACGCTGAGATATCCCACAGTCAGGGCGTTCTCTCCACGTTCCTCGATAGTAACTCCGGCGAAATTTATCACGAGGTACAGGAGTTGAGCCTCGACTCGTTACCGGTTTCGGAGACGACAACGGAGACGGATTCCGACCTGTTGCTCACCCACAACGAGACACCGTCGAACGGTCCAATCGAGGTGATCGTCAACGACTCAGAGTCGGACGAGTTCGTCGAATCGGCGACTGTCTCCATCGACGGAATCGAAGTCGGTGAGACCGACGACGAGGGATCAATCTGGCTCCTGCCGCCGGGCGAAGAGTACACCGTCAAGGCCGAGGCCGATTCCGCGTCCGTAGAGCTGACGATACCGTAGTCGGACGAGAGTTTATCCCGTATTACGGCGCTATCGTCCCGTGTGGATTCGCACGATGATGCGTCCGGGAGGCACAGTTCGAACGCGCTGGTGACGAACGGCGAGACTCGAGCGGTGAGCCCACTCGTCGGGATACTGGCGTTGCTCGTCGTGACCGTCTTCCTCGCAGCAGTCGTCGCAGCCGGCACGAGCTCCATCGGAGCGGCCGGAACTCCACCAACGGCCGGGTTCGAACTCTCCGTCGACGGCGAACGGTCGACGATCGAACTCGAACACGTAGGCGGTGATTCGGTCGATGTCGACGAACTCTCGATAACCGTCGAAATAAACGGCGACGAACTCGAGTCACAGCCACCTGTCCCCTTCGTCGGCGCGGACGGGTTCGACGAGACGCCAACCGGGCCGTTCAACGCCAGAAGCGATTCAACTTGGCGCGGCGGTGAAGTTGCGAGCGTACAACTGGCGTCGACGAACGAACCGCGAGTAGAGACGGATGATACGGTTGCCGTCACGCTCGTTGTCGACGGCCATCGGATCGCATCGCTCGAGGAGATAGCGACCTGATCGGATCGACAGCGACGAGACGAACTCGATCACGCAGTGGCTCGTCGAGATACCGATTCGAGACGGACGAGAGACGGACTCGACCGATCAGCGAAAACGGAGGATCAGTTCTCGGGGGCGCGGCCGATGGTCGTGATTGCAACGTCGGGTTCGTAGGACGGACCCATGAACTTGTGTTTGACATCCTCGAACCCGGCCGTTTTGAACATGTGATCGGCTTCATACTCGTCGTAAAAGAGCATCATCGTGTCGGCGAGTTTCTGTGCGACGAGTCGGTCGGGATAGTTCGGCCCGACGACGAGAACCTGGCCGCCCGGTTTCAGGACGCGGCGAAACTCACGAAGCGCGAGGATCGGATTCGGCCAGTACTCGATCGATCCCGAGGACCAGACGACGTCGAACGTGTCCGTTCCGAAGGGGAGTCGCTCGGCATCTCCACGGTGGAACTGAACCGACGGGTTCCGTTTGCCGAACTTGCCGTACGCCTTCTCGAGTTGGTGCTCGCTCTGATCGAGCGCGTACACGTGGTCGACTTCCTCGAGCAATCCTTCCGTTCCGAACCCGGTTCCGCAGCCGACATCAAGCACCGTCATGTCCTCCTCGAACTCGAGTAAGTCGAGCGCCTCGGTTCGCATTTGTTCGTTCCAGATGAACGGGTTGATCCGGTCGTACACTGTCGACAGGTACTTATAAAAGAACCGAGCCCTGGCTTTGTTCTCGAGGATTCCCATTGCTCGTTGCGTTTCAGTTCGAACACAATATGTTTGCTGTTCTCGTTTTTAGACGGGTAGTTCGACCCTCATTTTGGGTGATTCCGGCTCTCATGGGTTGAGTTACCAACACACGATTCGGGGTTCAGACAGTCGAAATAGTGGATCACTTTCGCAACTACCATATACGCGCTTGAGCAAACGTTCGCTTGCTTAGATTATGCCGAGGCCAGAGGTTCTCGAACGACTTCAGTCGGCCGAACACGAGGCCGACGACATCGTCGCAAAGGCAGAAAACGACCGCGACGAGCGAATAGCCGAGGCCCGGGAACGCGCCGAGGAGATTCGCACAGACGCTGAACAGGAAGCGCGTGAACTCAAAGAGCGTCGGCTCGAGCAAGCGCGCGAAGAAATAGACGACGAGTGCGAACGCGTCCTCGAGGAGGGGAAATCGGACCGCGAAGCGCTCGTCGACCGAGCCGAAGAGCGGGTCGATGACGTGGCCGATCACGTCGTTTCCCTGTTCCAGGAGGACGTCCATGCTCAGACCTGAGCAGATGAGCAAGATCTCGGTGACCGGTTCGAAGGGCGTCATGCCCGCGGTCATCGAGGCGATCCACGAGCTCAACTTGGTCCATCTCTCGGACTACGACGGCACCTGGGAGGGGTTCGAAAACGGCAACCCCATGGAAGGAGCCGACGGCGTCTCCGAGAAGTTGGTGACGGTTCGAGCGCTCGAGAGTACGCTCGATCTGTCGGCCGACGACGTCGCCCCAGGAACGCTCGTTGACGACTGGGAAGACCGGCTTGAGCGCGTCCGGACGCGTGTGAACGAACTCGACGACGAACGCAACGAGGTCCGCGAGCAGCTCCGACAGGTCGAGGAACGACTCGACCGCGTCGGTCCGTTCGCCGAACTCGGAATCGACCTCGATCTGCTCTCGGGCTACGAAAACGTCGACGTGCTCGTCGGCGAAGGAGCGCCCGAAGAGGTCGACGCGGTGCTCGAGGACGCCGAAGAGATCGGCGCCTACGAGACGTTTACGGGCGGCGACATCGTCGCGATCGTCGCCGCACCCGCCGAGGGAGACGATCCGAACGGTATCATCGACGACGCGCTCGTCGGGATCGAGTTCAACCGCTACGACGTTCCGGACACCGAAAAGAGTCCGCAGGCGTACGTCGAGGAACTCGAGGCCCGCAAACGGGAACTCGAGGGCGAACTCGACGAGATCGACGCCGAACTCGGCGAGATCAAGGTCGACGAAGGCGGGTTCCTGCTGCGGATCGAAGAGGAGCTCCGCATCGAAGCCCAGCGGGCCGATGCGCCGCTGCAGTTCGCGACGACGCGACGCGCGTTCATCGCCGAGGGATGGATTCCCTCCGGGGAGTACGACGAACTCGTCGCGTCGTTGAACGACGCGGTCGGCGACAGCGTGGAGATCGAAGAGCTCGAGCGCGCCGAGTACGATCGACACGGCGCGCCGACGCATTCGGCACCGGTTCCAGCCGAAGAAAAGGGCGTCGTCGGCGACGAGGACGACGCCGACGAGACGGCCGCCGAAGAAGATGGCGAGAAGCCAAAGGCGGCAACGGACGGCGGCACGACGAACCACGGCGACGCCGTAACGATGGACGAGGATCCACCGGTGGTCCTCGACAATCTCACGCCCGCCAAGCCGTTCGAAATGATGGTGCAGATGGTCAGCCAGCCCAAGTACAGGGAGCTCGATCCGACGCTACTCGTCTTCCTGACGTTCCCGGCTGCGTTCGGATTCATGATCGGGGATATCGGCTACGGTATCCTCTACATCGCAATGGGTTGGGCGTGTTGGAAGTTCTTCGACTCCGATGCGATGAGCGCGATCGGTTCGATCGCCGTCTGGGCTGGTGGATTTACCGTCTTCTTCGGCTATCTGTTCGACGACATCTTCGGCGTCCACATGGCCGATCTCGGCTTGTACCTCCCCCTTGCTGGCTCGCTCTCGAAAGGTATTCAGACCGTCGAGTGGGTCCTCCTGTGGGCGGTCGTGAGCGTCATCTTCGGCCTCGTCCACCTGAACGTTGGGCTGATCGTCGGCTTCATTAACGAGCTGGATCACGGCCTGAAAGCTGCGATCTTCGAGAAGTTCTCGTGGATCCTCGCGCTCAACGGACTGTTCATCTGGATCTTCAGCCATCAGGACGCAGGAAGTCTCGGACTCGGCACGGACCTGACGGCGGCGGAGTACAAACCGCCGTTCCTCGTCGGCAGCGGCGAGGAAGCGGTCCTCCATAGCTCCGATTACTTCATGGATCTCGGCTTCGCCGGGTTCCCCGAACTCGTCGGTCTAATCGGATTGTTCGCCTTCCTCGTCGGCTTCGTCATGGTCGCCATGGGTGAAGGGATCGCCGGCGTCGCCGAAACACCGGCGTGGGCGTTCGGTCACGTCCTTTCGTACCTGCGAATCGTGGCCGTCCTGCTCGCGAAGGGTGTCATGGCGTTCGTCGTGAACCTCCTGGTGTTCGGCGCCTACGAGGCTCCCGACGGCTACATGTACTTCGACATTCCGGGCGTCGGAGCAGAAACTGTCGCAGGCACAGGCGATCTCTCCCAACAGTTCGTTGGACTCGTCCACCTCGGTGACGGGATCGCGCTCTCGGCTCTCGGAATCGTCCTCGGCATCGTGGTGTTCGTCGTCGGCCACATCGTCGTCCTCCTACTCGGCATCACCGCGGCGGGCATTCAGATGCTCCGCCTCGAGTACGTCGAGTTCTTCCAGAAGTTCTACGAGGGCGGCGGTGAGGAGTACGAGCCGTTCGGTGACGATCGAACACACACAGATCGGACACACACAGCGGATTAAGCGCGTCTGCGTCGAATCTCGTTTTTCTCATCGTTCGTTCGAAGTCACGGAACGCCTCGAATCGATACTCGTGTTACTCCAAACACAGCAGTCTGAGGGCTAATGAGAGGGCTTAGCTATGTCGAATTCTTTCGGGGGATTTATAGTGTCCGCGTGGCGAGAATAGCCTGTTCGAAGCCGTTGAACGACACCGAGAACTACCTTACACATGATTGAAATTGGAGCCGCACTTACCGAGGTCGTACTGCAGAACGGAACCGTCGAAGAATCGCCGTTCCTCACTGACTACGGCGCAGCAGCGATCGCTGTCGGACTGGCAGCGCTCGCATCCGGATACGCAGAGCGCGGTATCGGCGCTGCCGCTGTCGGTGCTGTCGCCGAGGACCGAGACATGCTGATCCCGGGGATCATCCTGACGGTGCTTCCGGAGACACTCGTTATCTTCGCGCTCCTCATCGTCATCCTCGCCCTGTAATCGCCCCCCTTTTCTCACAATGAGTTTGGACACAGTCGTTGAAGACATTCGAGAAGAAGCCCACGCGCGTGCGGAAGACATACGCGCAGAGGGTGACGCCCGCGCCGAGGAGATCGAATCGGCAGCCGAGGCAGACGCCGAGGAGATCACAGCCTCAGCAGAGCGCGAGGTCGAACGTGAGATCGAGCAGCTTCGCGAACAGCGACTCTCCAGTGCGAAACTGGAGGCGAAACAACAGCGCCTGGAGGCACGCCGCGACGTCCTCAACGACGTTCACGAAACCGTCGAAGACGAACTCGCAGCGCTCGAGGGAGACACCCGTGAAGAACTCACGCGAGAACTCCTCGACGCCGCAGCGGTCGAGTTCGACGACGGCGAAGACGTGAGCGTCTACGGCCGCTCCGACGATCAGGAGCTTCTCGAGTCGATTCTCGAGGAGTACGACGGCTACACGTTCGCCGGCGAGTACGATTGTCTCGGCGGCGTCGTCGTCGAGAGCGAGCAATCGCGAGTCCGCGTGAACAACACGTTCGACTCGCTGCTCGAGGACGTCTGGGAAGATAACCTCCGGGAGATCAGCGACCAACTATTCGAGCAATGAGCGCAGGTGCCTCAAATCCGGAATACGTGAACGCACGTGTTCGGTCACGCCGAGCCGCGCTGTTCGCAGACGAGGATTATCGGAAGTTGGTCCGGATGGGGCCGAGCGGGATCGCACGGTTCATGGAGGAGACGGAGTACGAACGCGAAATCAACCAGCTCGGCACGCGGTTTTCCGGCGTCGACCTGATCGAATACGCGTTGAACCGGAATCTCGCCAGACACTTCGAGGACTTGCTGGACTGGTCGAACGGTCGGGTTTACGACCGGATCGCTCGCTATCTCAGGAAGTTCGATGTCTGGAACCTCAAGACGATCATCCGGGGCATCTACACGGATACGCCCGCCGAGGAGATCGAGACCGACCTCATCCGCGCTGGCGAACTCGAGGAGTCGACAATCGATCGACTGCTCGAGGTCGACGAGATCGAAGACGCAATTGAGGTGCTCGGTCGTACGATGTACTACGAACCGCTTTCTGAAGCCTACGAGGTGTACGAGGAAACCGGCGTTCTCGTTCCGCTCGAGAACGCACTCGACAGGGAGTTCTACGAGCACTTACTCGACGACCTCGGACGACCGTCCGAAGGGCCGGACGCCCTCTACGTCGAGTTCCTACAGGCCGAGATCGACTTCCGAAACGCCCGGAACGCGCTTCGGCTCGCACGAAGCGGATCGGGTCTCGATCCGGCGGAGTACTACATCGAAGGCGGCGTCCTGTTCGACGAGTCCGAACTCTCCCGGCTCGTGACGGACTACGACGAACTCGTCGATCACATCGCAGAGAGCGGTCGATACGGCGATCGTCTTTCGACCGCGCTCGGGCGACTTCGTGACGCAGAGAGTCTCATCCAGTTCGAACACGCGCTCGACGCCGCACTACTCGAGTACTCCGATCGGCTCTCGAGTATTTATCCGGTCTCGGTGTCGGCGGTGTTGTCGTACATCCTCGCGAAAGAACGCGAAGTCGAGAACATTCGCGCAATTGCACGAGGTCGCGAAGTCGGACTGGACGAAACCGAGATCGAAGAGGAGCTGGTGATCCTATGAGCCAGGAAATCGCAGTCGTCGGCAGTGCTGAGTTCACCACCGGATTTCGACTGGCTGGAGTCCGCCGGTTCGAGAACGTGCCAGATGACGAGAAGGGAGAAGACTTAGACGACGCCGTCACCACAGTCTTGAACGACGACGGCGTTGGCATCGTCGTCATGCACGACGACGATCTCGAGCACCTCTCTCGGAACGTCCGACAAAACGTCGAAACGAGCGTCGAGCCGGTCGTCGTCACCATCGGAAGCGGGACCGGTGGCGGCGGTCTCCGCGATCAGATCAAGCGCGCGATCGGTATCGACCTGATGGAAGAGGACGAAGACGATAACGAGAACTAGTATGAGTCAGGCAGACAACACGGAAGCCGCCGAATCTGGCGGTGTCATCGAAAGCGTGAGCGGTCCAGTCGTGACCGCCGCGGACCTCGACGCCCGGATGAACGATGTCGTCTACGTCGGCGACGAAGGACTGATGGGCGAGGTTATCGAAATCGAAGGGAACCTGACCACGATTCAGGTGTACGAAGAAACCTCTGGCGTCGGTCCCGGCGAACCCGTCGAGAACACGGGCGAACCGCTCAGCGTCGACCTCGGACCGGGGATGCTGGACTCCATCTACGACGGCGTCCAGCGCCCGCTCGACGTCCTCGAGGACAAGATGGGAACGGCGTTTCTCGACCGCGGTGTCGACGCGCCAGGTATCGACCTCGAGAAGGAGTGGGAGTTCGAGGCCGAAGTCGCGGAAGGCGACTCGGTCGAACCAGGTGACGTCGTCGGCGTCGTGCCGGAGACGGTCACCATCGAACACAAAGTGATGGTCCCGCCGGACTACGAAGGTGGGGAAGTCACGAGCGTTGAGAGCGGCGAGTTCAACGTCGAAGAGACGATCGTCGAGCTCGACAGCGGCGAGGAGATCCAGATGCACCAGGAGTGGCCGGTCCGCGAGGCCCGTCCCGCCGGTGACAAGGAGACCCCAACCGAACCGCTCGTCACTGGACAGCGCGTTCAGGACGGGCTCTTCCCGCTCGCAAAAGGCGGGACGGCGGCGATTCCCGGGCCCTTCGGTTCCGGAAAGACCGTCACGCAGCAGCAACTCGCCAAGTGGTCCGACGCGGACATCGTCGTCTACATCGGCTGTGGCGAGCGCGGCAACGAGATGACCGAAGTCATCGAGGACTTCCCGGAACTGCCGGACCCACAGACCGGGAACCCGCTGATGGCTCGGACCTGCCTTATCGCCAACACGTCGAACATGCCCGTCGCAGCGCGTGAATCCTGTATTTATACAGGAATTACGATCGCAGAGTACTACCGCGACATGGGCTACGACGTCGCGCTGATGGCCGACTCCACCTCCCGGTGGGCAGAGGCCATGCGTGAGATCTCGAGTCGACTCGAGGAGATGCCCGGAGAAGAAGGGTATCCAGCGTACCTCGCCGCGTCGCTCTCGGAGTTCTACGAGCGCGCCGGCAAGTTCCAGCTGATCAACGGCGGCGAAGGTTCTATTTCGGTCGTCGGCGCGGTTTCGCCGCCCGGCGGGGACTTCTCCGAACCGGTTACCCAGAACACCCTGCGTATCGTCAAGACGTTCTGGGCGCTCGACGCCGACCTCGCGGAGCGTCGGCACTTCCCGTCGATCGACTGGAACGAGTCCTACTCGCTGTACAAGGACCAGCTCGATCCGTGGTGGGAGGACAACATCGCGGGCGACTGGTCGGACGTTCGCCAGTGGGCCGTCGACGTATTAGACGAGGAGGTCGAACTCCAAGAGATCGTCCAGCTCGTCGGCAAGGACGCGCTGCCGGAGGACCAGCAATTGACCCTCGAGGTCGCACGCTACCTGCGTGAAGCTTGGCTCCAGCAGAACGCGCTCCACGACGTCGACACCTACTGCGAACCCGAGAAGACGTACCAGATGCTCGGCGCAATCAAGACGTTCAACGACGAAGCCTTCGAGGCCCTCGAGGCGGGCGTTCCCGTCGAAGAGATCCAGGACGTCGACGCCGCTCCGCGGCTCAACCGGATGGGAACGGCCGAGGAGTACGAGGAGTTCATCGACGAGATCCAGGACGATCTCAAAGAACAATTGCGAGCACTGTACTAACAATGAAAGAGTACCAGACTATCACGGAAATCAGCGGTCCGCTGGTGTTCGCCGAGGTCGACGAGCCGGTCGGTTACGACGAGATCGTCGAGATCGAGACCGAGGACGGGCGAACGCTGCGCGGCCAGGTGCTGGAATCGAGCGAGGGTATCGTCTCGATCCAGGTGTTCGAAGGGACGGGCGGAATCGACCGCAACGCCTCCGTACGCTTCCTGGGCGAGACGATGAAGATGCCCGTCACCGAGGATCTCCTCGGCCGGGTGCTCGACGGTTCCGGGAACCCGATCGACGGCGGTCCGGAAATCGTCCCCGACGAACGACACGATATCGTCGGCGAAGCGATCAATCCATACTCACGCGAGTATCCCGAGGAGTTCATCCAGACCGGCGTCTCCGCCATCGACGGCATGAACACGCTGGTTCGCGGCCAGAAGCTGCCGATCTTCTCCGGATCGGGTCTGCCGCACAATGAACTCGCGCTCCAGATCGCCCGTCAGGCGACCGTGCCTGAAGAGGAAGAAGGAGAAGACGACGAAGGGACGGAGTTCGCAGTTATCTTCGGCGCGATGGGTATCACCGCCGAGGAAGCGAACGAGTTCATGCAGGACTTCGAGCGAACGGGCGCACTCGAGCGCTCGGTCGTCTTCATGAACCTCGCGGACGACCCCGCTGTCGAACGGCAGGTCACCCCGCGACTCGTGCTGACGACGGCGGAGTACCTCGCCTTCGAGAAGAACTACCACGTGCTGGTCATCCTGACGGACATGACCAACTACTGTGAGGCGCTCCGAGAAATTGGTGCCGCACGTGAGGAAGTTCCGGGTCGACGTGGCTACCCCGGATACATGTACACCGACCTTGCTCAGCTCTACGAGCGGGCGGGTCGAATCGAGGGCCGTGAAGGATCCGTTACCCAGATTCCGATCCTCACGATGCCCGGCGACGACGACACGCACCCGATTCCGGACCTGACCGGCTACATTACGGAAGGCCAGATCATGATGGATCGGGACCTGAACAGTCAGGGTATTGAACCGCCGGTCAACGTACTTCCGAGCCTCTCGCGGCTGATGGACGACGGTATCGGCGAGGGCCTCACTCGAGGGGACCACGGCGATGTCTCCGACCAGATGTACGCCGCGTACGCGGAGGGTGAGGACCTACGCGACCTCGTGAACATCGTCGGTCGCGAAGCGCTATCCGAACGGGACAACAAGTTCCTCGACTTCGCCGACCGCTTCGAGACGGAGTTCGTCCAGCAGGGTTACGACACCAACCGCTCGATCGAGGAAACCCTCGAGATCGGCTGGGATCTACTCTCGATGCTCCCGAAAGACGCCCTCAACCGTATCGACGAGGAACTCATCGAAGAGCACTACCGCGAAGAGGAAGGCGGCGAAGAAGCCGAAGCCGTTTCGGCCGACTAAGTTCGTTCGTTTCGATTTGTTTCCGTTCGTTTGTAGCGTTGTTCTCGAGTGATACGATAGCGATCAGCTTGGGAAATAGATCAGTAATCGCTTCGAGGTGCGAGAAGCCGATTAGTCTCGCTCAGTCGACGGCTCCGTGGCAGTCCACGCCTCGGTAATCGTCTCGAGAATCGTTTCAGCGTCGTCGAGGAGAATACGATCACACCGAATATCGAACCAGCGGCGGCGTTCGATCACGAGTGCGGTGTCGGTCAACCGAACATTGTCGACGACAGACCACGGAACGAACGTACGGCGCATCGTCCGCTTGCGGACTATTCCTGCGTCGTGTATCTGTAGTTCCGTTGCCGTTTCGAGCGTTCCGGAACCGGCCATTCCCCACTCCGCGTCGAGGACCCGGCGGCGAGGCGGACCGGATCGGATCGCCTCCCGAATCCCACCCCTCCTATTTACCCTGATCGAGACGCCGAAGAAGATGGCGAACAGTCCGATGAGTACGGACCACCACAGCGGGCGTCCTCGAAGGATCGATCCATCTCGAAGGGCGAACAGCCCGGCGACGGCGAGACAGAGTACGCCGAACCCGATCCAATACAGACCGCGGTTCGGGAGCAACCAGGGTACCGTCACGATCGGGTTCGTCGAAGTTACCGCTCGAGCGTACCGGGTCCGTGCCATTCTGGCGACGACCGCGGCGACGGAGCCGGTGACGACGGCGCTAGCCCCAGCCGCGAGCGCCACGATTCCGGAAACTGACGAGAAGACAACTCCTGCGACCGCGACGACGGCGAACAGTCCTGGAACGATAAACGGGAGCGCTAGCAATCGCGTTCTGCGACCGAGTCGCTCGGGAAAGCCGTTCGCTCGGCGAGCGAGCACGGCTCCGGCAATGAGTCCGAGCGTTCCGGCGGTGGAAATACTCCCGACGATGGCCGGAGCCGACGCGCCGACTGCAAGCCCGCCGGTGATCAGGAGCGCCAGCAGGACGACACCTGCGTAGACGCCCGCGATAGCGACGAATCCGACATCGGGTTCCTCGAGCGTCTCCGGAAGGTGCGTCTCGGACTGTGTTCGACGTGACACGGTCTGTGGTCGTCCGTACAAGTGACAGGTACAAAATCGTTCGCTCGAGCACGGGTCATCTCGAGATCTCGATGAGCCGTCCCGACGGAGTGAATCTCGAGAGGATACAGTGACCGAAACAAACGTATCGATCGATGATGATGGTTACTGCGTATGCACAAACCACTGCTCGTGACGGAGTTCCTTGACCGGGCGCGGACGCACTACGGAGACGAAGAAGCGGTGGTCGCCACGACGGGCGAGCGACTGACGTACGACGAACTCGGGTCGCGTGCCGACGGATTCGCCGCGGCCTTGCAGGAACGAGGTGTCGAGAAGGGTGACCGCGTCGCGGTGTTGGACCCGAACACGCACTATCACCTCGAGGCGGCCTACGGAATCATGCAGATCGGCGGGGTTCACACGCCGCTGAACTATCGGTTGACGCCCGACGACTTCGCCTACATTCTTTCGGACGCCGGAGTCGACGCGATCTACGCGGACTACGAGTACGCAGAGGCCATCGAAACCGTCCGCGAGGAGGTTCCCACGGAGACGTTCATCACGAACGACGCGGAGGAGGTGGATGGGGACGGAGCGTGGGAAGAGTTCGACGAGGTTATCGAGTCGGCCGGCACCGAGTACGACCGCCCGGAAATGGACGAAGACGAGATCATCACGATCAACTACACCTCCGGGACGACGGGCGATCCGAAGGGGGTCTGTCGAACTCACCGCTGTGAAACGATCCACGCGTATCTGGTCGTCGCTCATCAGGAAATCACCGACGACGACACTTACCTCTGGACGTTGCCGATGTTTCACGCCAACGGCTGGGGCCACATCTTCGCCGTAACCGGCGTCGGGGCGAGACACGTCTGTACGCGCGGCGTCGATGCCGGGGACATCTTCGAAGCGGTCCGAACCGAAGACGTCTCATACATGTGCGGCGCACCGACGGTCCTGAACATGCTGGTCGACTACTACGGGGACCACGAACCGGAGACGGCCGGCGACTCCCCGGTTCGACTCGCGACCGCCGGGAGCGCGCCGCCGGAGGCGACGATCCGAACCATAGAGGAGGAGTTCGGCTGGTACTTAAAACACGTCTACGGGGCGACCGAGACCGGGCCGCTGATCACTACCTCCGACGCCCGGCGACACTTCGAAGACGACAGCGACGATCGGTTCCGGATCAAGAAGCGACAGGGGCTAGCCTACTTGGGAACCGAGATTCGGGTCGTCGACGAGGACGGAACGGACGTGCCACAGAACGACGAGACGCTCGGCGAGGTCGTCGTCCGCGGGAACCAGATCATGGAGAAGTACTGGAACAAACCCGACGCAACCGAGGAGGCCTTCTCCGATCGCATCGAGGGCTACTACCACACGGGCGACCTCGCGACCATCGACGAGAACGGCATGATCTCGATTCAGGATCGCAAGAAGGACATCATCATCTCCGGCGGCGAGAACATCTCGAGCATCGAACTCGAGGACGCGCTGTTCGACCATTCCGAGGTCGCAGACGTCGCGGTCATCCCCGCGCCGAGCGACGAGTGGGGCGAGACGCCGAAGGCGTTCGTCGTCCCCGAAAGCGGTGATCTCGAGGAACCGGGAGTGACTACTGAGGACCTCCTCGAGTTCACGCGGGACAATCTGGCCGGTTACAAGGCAGTTCGGCGAACGGAGTTCGTCGAGGAACTGCCGACGACCGCGACCGGCAAGATCCAGAAGTACGAACTCCGCCAGGAGGAGTGGGAGGACGAAGACCGGATGGTCGGGCAGGGGTAAGCCGCAGAACGCGTTGGGATCCGCTCGAGGACGTCGCCCGAGCGGCTACGGCCAACCGATCGTCGATGATGCTGGTTCGCGCGGTCGCCGAGCGCCGGAGTTCCGGACTGGTCGGTCAAAAACCGAGTTACTTGCCCGGAAACGCCACGAAACCTAATAGTACCTGGACTGCGGGGTGACCGATATGGACATCGTAACGGTACTCATCGGGGCGGCCATCGCGGGGCTCGGTATCGCCGGTCTCGTCGTGGGCGGCAAGTCGCTCCGACAGTGGCGACGGCTCAGCGCGAACGACCCGGTCCCGATCAACCAGGCGATCACCGCATCCGGAACGGCCGAAGTCGAAGGCGACGTTCGCGGCCACGAGTCGACCCTCGAGTCGGTCCACTTCGGCGAGAACTGTGTCGCCTACGAGTACGAGACCGAAAAACGTCGTCACAGCTCGAACAACTCGGGCTCGAATTGGCGGACGATCGATTCCGGCCAAGCGTTCCGGCCGTTTATTTTGGAAGACGAGTCGGGAACGGCGTACGTCGATCCCGAGGGAGCATCGTTCTCCCTCGAGCAGGAGCGAACGCGAAAGACGAACGCGCAGGGACAACCCGTTCCGGACGACAGCACCTGGAACCTCAACGTGTCGGCTAACATTCCCGGGTTAGGAAGCGTCGGCATCGGAAACAAACGATACACCGAGAAACGACTCGACGTCGGGGGCCACTGCTACGCGGTCGGGACGGCCGAACGGCCGCCCGCCGGCGTCGACGCAGATGTCGCGATCGTCGGCACCGACGCGCCAACCTTCATGCTCTCGGACGCTACCGAGGAGGAAACGCGAATGCGACTCCTGCTGCGCGGATCGGGATACGCCCTCGCTGGACTCGCGGCGAGCGCGTTCGGGCTCGTGCTCGTCGGTGCGGAATTAGTATAACCGATCGATGTCGTTGCGGGCAGACACCCACGGAACAGCCTTCCTCGAGAGCAACTGTAAACAGTTATCCGACTGGGGGAGCAAACTCCGCACAACATGGCCAAGGACGTCAAGCCGACCCGCAAAAACTTGATGGCGATCGAGGATCGCATCGAGCTTTCCGAGCGCGGCCACGGCACTCTCGAGAAGAAACGAGACGGGCTCATCATGGAGTTCATGGACATTCTGGACAAGGCCCAGGACGTCCGCGGTGAGCTTTCCGAGGACTACGACGAGGCCCAAAAGAAGATCAACATGGCTCGAGCCATGGAAGGCGACGTCGCCGTCCGCGGGGCTGCCGCCGCCCTGCAAGAGCACCCGGAGATCACGACCGAGTCCAAGAACATCATGGGCGTCGTCGTCCCGCAGATCGAATCCTCACGCGTCTCGAAGGATCTCGGCCAGCGCGGCTACGGGATCATGGGCACCTCGGCGCGTATCGACGAAGCCGCGGAAGCCTACGAAGACCTGCTCGAGAGCATCATCCTCGCCGCCGAAGTCGAAACGGCGATGAAGAAGATGCTCCGAGAGATCGAGACCACCAAACGGCGCGTCAACGCCCTCGAATTCAAGCTGCTGCCCGACCTCTACGATAGCCAGGAGTACATCGAACAGAAACTCGAAGAACAGGAACGCGAGGAGACGTTCCGACTGAAGAAGATCAAGGAGAAGAAAGAACAGGAAGAAAAAGAAGAAGCCGAAGCGGCGGAAGCCGAGGAGGCCGAGGACCTCGAAGGCGGGCAAGCGCCGCCGGTCGGAAGCGCGGCGGGCGGCAACTGAGGAGGCGATTCGAGCGCCGTACGTTCGGCTCGGAGTCCCGCTCTGCGGATAACCGAAACCCATGCACTGTTCTACCTGCGGTTCGTCGACCGTTTCGTTCGCCGTTCCGGAATCCTATCGCGAGTTCGCACCCGAAGAGACTTCGATAGCCACGATCTGCTCGCAGTGTCTGACCGTCGAACCACTCGAGGAAGACGACGAAACGGATTCTCGAGAATCGAACGACCTCACGACCGTCAGCGACGCGTTCCCGAACCAGCCGAAGCCGGCCGCCGGGATCGCACTCGTGATCGGATTGTGTTCATCACTCGCGCGCAACCGTAATGCTCTCGAGACGCTGCTTTCCGACCTCGAGCGGTCGGGGACGGATCCGTTACTGACACTTGAACGAGTGGCTGCGGATCCGTCGGTCGAGCCGGCAATCGATCTCGAGCGTCGGCTCTATCAACTCGAGCAGCTCGTGTACTGAATCAGCCAGCAAAACGAGATGATTCGACGCGGTGATCCGTGTCTCCGCTATCTCGCCGTCGGCGAGACGTTATTGCTCAGTGCCTGTTTGACCTGTAGTGCGGCACTTGCGGCGAGGCCGCGAGCGACTTCGTCGCGCTCGTTGGCGTCGATAACGTCTTCGGCGGCGTCCTCGAGATCAGCCTCGAGATCCGGCGTGAAGCCTGCGCTAACGGCGTGACCGACGGGTGGTCGAACGGCGACGGTCACCTGGGGACCGCCGGTACCGTGCGAGATATCGGAATCGACGATGTACTCGTTCGGAAGGAACTCCCGCGTTCGGGCGGCGATCCGCGAAACGTCGCGGTGAAGCGTTCGTTTTTGTGTGTTCGTCAGATCGGGGATATCCGCCGCTGCACGCTTTCCAGCCCCAGTGACACCCGGCAAGCCCGCGTACGGCGTATTTCCGTTCATGAGAAGTCCTACCAGTCCTATAGGGACGGGTAGTCAAAAGGATTCGGCTTCCGACAACTCAGGACGTCACTTTGCACTCAAAGAATCGGCTCGCTCTCTCCGTAGGCCGCCAACACGACTGCGGTCGTGTACGTTCCCGACTCCGCCCGTACGCTCTCGACGTGAACTCGAGGATCGGTAAACTCCCAGTCTCGAAGCTTCTGGCCGGCCTCGATTCCCTCCCGGACGCGAGTCTCGACGTCCTCGCTGTCTGTTTCGCCCGCGGCTTCGTAGAACAGTCCCGGTCCGTCGTCGACGGACTGAGCCCACCCCAATCCCGCGCTCGCTCGAGCTGGGCCGGCGGTCGTCGCTCGAGCCTCGACGACGGTGAGCCGGTCGCCGACGGGGCCGAGATCGGGTGCAGTGCCGACGGCTTCGACGGCGGTATCGGCAGGAATAACGGAGGAGACGGCAACGAGATTATAGTTTTCGACGCCGGCTTCGGCGAGTGCGGCGTCGTAGGATGCCATCGCCGTGGGAGCCGACGCGGTTCCCCAGACGATTCGGATCGTGCTCATTATCCGAGTTCAGGGATCGATGGCGTAAGGGGTTGCGGTTCGATTCGAGTCACTTCGACTGATCGACAGGAAAAGTGCAGTGACCACGAGCGGCCCCCGAAGAATTGAGGGGCCGCGAGGCGGGGGAGGGCAGGCAGCTCCGCTGATTCCTCCGCGACGTTCGCTTCGCGAACGAGCGGGCCGACGACTGACTCGGAGAGCGCGGCGCGCAGCTCCGCGGGTAGACGAGCGGCGAAGCCGCCAGCGAAACAGACCGTCGTTCGAGACGGCGAAGCCGTCCCGTGACTGAGCGAGTCACAGATTCGCGGGGGCCGCGAGATCTCTGATCTCGCTTGATCCCGAAAGACGCGAGCGTCTTTCGAGCGACAGCGCAAAACGGCGTGCTTATTGGAAAATATACCCAGGCGACGAGACCACGTCGCTCGAGTCGTCGTCTTCGATCTTTTCGATGGCGGCGGTGAAGTCCTCGTGGGTAACCTCCGTGCGATCGTCGCGAACGGCGAACATGCCGGCTTCGGTCGCGAGGCTCTCGATTTCGGCACCCGAATAGCCGTCGGTTTCGTCGGCTAGATCGCCGAAGTCGATGTCCTCGGAGACGGTCATGTCCCGCGTGTGGATCTCGAGGATCTGTTCGCGGCCCTCCTGATTCGGTTCGGGGACTTCGATGAGGCGGTCGAACCGACCGGGCCGAAGAATCGCGCGGTCGAGCATATCGAAACGGTTCGTAGCGGCGATGATGCGGATCTCACCGCGGGCTTCGAAGCCGTCCATCTCGCTCAACAGTTGCATCATGGTCCGCTGAACCTCGGCGTCGCCCGAGGTCTTTGACTCGGTTCGAGTCGTTGCGATCGCGTCGATTTCGTCGATGAAGATGATTGCCGGCTCGCGCTCGCGAGCCATCTCGAAGAGGTCCCGAACGAGTCGAGAGCCTTCGCCGATGAACTTGCGGACGAGTTCCGAACCGGCCATCTTGATGAAGGTCGCATTGGTTTCGGTGGCGACAGCCTTCGCGAGCATCGTCTTGCCCGTTCCGGGCGGGCCGTGAAGCAAGACACCGCTCGGTGGATCGATGCCGACGTCCTCGAACAGTTCGGGGTCGTCGAGGGGCTGTTCGACGGCTTCGCGGACCT
Organism: Halostagnicola alkaliphila; assembly: GCF_055379965.1. Classification (NCBI taxonomy): domain Archaea; kingdom Methanobacteriati; phylum Methanobacteriota; class Halobacteria; order Halobacteriales; family Natrialbaceae; genus Halostagnicola; species Halostagnicola alkaliphila. Next base: position 3,241,793 of record NZ_AP043826.1, read on the forward strand.
CCTGGACCTGCTCGTCGATACCGCCGATCTCGTCGTAATCGACGTCGGGCTTTTCGGCGATTTCCATGGCCTGGGCACGGGAGTCGGTTTCCGTGTTCAGGACCGTCTGGATGGAAAACGAGTCGTTGACGGCGACGCGGTCGCCGCTTTCGACTTTCTCTGCGATTCGCGGCGAAACGTCCGTGAGGACCTCCTGATTGTTTCCATGCTGTTTGACGACCACTTCGTCGTCGTCGAGAACGTCCTCGACCGTCGAAATGTACAACGAGGAGCTTTTGAGCGTCTCGTTTTCGCGTTCGACGGTGTTGACTTTCTCCTGTAACCGTTCGCGGCGCTCCTGTGCAGAATCGAGCTGCTCGGACAGCTGATCTCGAACGTCGGTGAGATCTTCGAAGTGTCCGCGGAGCGCCTCGATCCGTTCGTTATCGGAGAGATCGGGGTCGATCTCTCGATGTGGTCGCTCAGGAACAGATGGGCTTCGAGACATCGTGATGTACATCGATAAGATACCCACGATAAATGTGCCTTTGGGTCGCGGTTGGTTTTCGGGTGGCCGACAACGGGTGCTGTTGTCACTCGCCTGTCGAAACGATGGGGCTCGAGCGGTTTCGGGCGGAACTGGCGTCTCATACGGTTTACTGTAAGTCATTTCCGGCGTAACCGCGTCTAGTCCTGCGGTTGCAACGGTTGATTCGCTTCGCCCCTCCACCGAGACTCGTCTTACACGGTTCGACTCACCACCGGTAAATCGTTACAGTAATCCGTATCAAGGAGGCAACCGAGCCGACCAGAAGTGCGTTCGAGAGGGGGGAAGATCGGCGTCAACGAACGGCCGTGACAAGAGAGAAATCGCCGTCGTACCGGGATTTAAACGCGTAATAGAGCGCGTAGACGGCGGTGAACGTTCCGATAATCGCCGCGACGGTGGACGGGGCGAATATGTACGAGATCCACATGAAGACCGACCAGCCAGCAAACAATGCGAAGAAGAACACGTTCGATTGATGAAGGCCGTCCGCGAGCGAGACAACGATAATTAGCGCTGTGACGTACAATGCGGCCAACGAGAGGGCGATGTCGCCCGGTTCGCCGCCGATGGTTCCGTAGAGTACCGTGATCTGTACCGCCATGAGTGCGGCGAGCAGGATGGAGACAGGCGTCCACTCAAGCGAGGCTATCGAAGCGCGGAGCCGGTTCGAGGTGGGCATACCGAGCTGTAGTTCGTCAAATGACTAAAATGCAACTATTGGATCGTCGGTTCGTCCTACTCGAGCAGGGACGCCATCTCGTCGAGTCGGTCGCCGTACGTCGAGAGCGCGCGGTCGATCGGGTCGCTGGTGCTCATGTCGACGCCGGCGATTCGGAGGAGTTCGAGGGGGTACTCTCGAGAGCCCCGCTGGAGGAACTCGAGGTACTCTTCGGCCGCCTCGCAGTTCGGCTCGCTGCCGGGGCCGTCGGGGAGCACGTTGTCGACGATGGCGAGCGCGGCAGAGATACCCGTTGAGTACTGGTAGACGTAGAACGCGCGGTAGAAGTGCGGAATGCGCATCCACTCGCGGGCGATCCGGTCGTCGACGGCGGCGGGCTCGTAGTAGGATTCTTTGAGCCCGCGGTAGAGCTCGTCGAGTCGGTCCGCGGTGAGGGGCTCGCCGTTTTCCTCGAGTTGGTGTGTTTCGTGTTCGAATTCGGCGAACAGCGTCTGGCGGTAGAGCGTCGATCGGACCCGCTCTAAGAACTCGTTGAGGACGGCTTTTCGGAACGCGGGGTCGTCGACGGTCTCGAGGAGGTGGTTCGTCAAGAGTGCTTCGTTGACCGTGCTGGCGACCTCCGCCACGAAGATTTCGTAGCCCGAGTAGACGTAGGGCTGTTCTTCCTTCGTGAGTTCGGAGTGCATCGAGTGGCCGAGTTCGTGGGCCAGCGTGTACATCGAGGAGATGTCGTCCTGATAGTTCATCAGGATGAACGGCTGCGTGTCGTAGGTCCCTCCGGAGTATGCGCCCGCCTGTTTGCCCTCGTTTTCGTAAACGTCGACCCAGCGCGACTCGAGTCCCTCGGCGACGCGGGACTGGTAGTCCTCACCAAGTGGTGCGACCGCCTCGACGACGTGGTCAGTTGCATCGTCGTAGTCGAGGTCCGGACCTTCGCCGCCCGTCAGCGGCATGTAGAGGTCCCACATCTGGAGGTCGTCGACTCCCAGCGCGTCCCGTTTGAGTTCGGCGTGGTGGTGAAGCTTATCGAGGTTGTCGTTGACGCTGTCGACCAGCGTGTCGTAGACGTCGACGGGGACGTTCGGCCCGTCGAGTGCGGCCTCCCGTGCGGTGTCGTAGTTGCGAGCCCGTGCCGTTTTGACGTCCGCTTTGACGCTGTTCTTGTAGGACGCCGCGACGGTGTTTCGGACCGACTCCCACTCGTCGAAGTAGCCTTCGTAGACGCGGGTACGGAACTCGCGGTCGGGTCGCTTGAGCAGGTTCGTGAAGTTGCTCTGAGTGATCTCGACGACGTCCCCGTCCGGATCTTCGACGGTCGGAAACGTCATATCCGCGTTCGAGAGCATATTGTACACCTCGCCGGTTGCACTCGTGACCTCGCTCAGGTCCGCGAGGAGAGCCTCGACCTCGGCCGAGCGCGTGTGGGGTTTCATCCGTAACACGTCGTCCACATAGTGATCGTAGGTCTCGAGCGCCGGCTCGTCCTCGACCATCGCCTCGAACTCCTCCCGGGTAAGCGTCTGGAGCTCGGGCTCGATGAACGACGCTGCAGATTGGGCCTCGGCGGCCAGCGACTGCGAGCGAGCGGTCAGCGCCTGGTACTCCTGATCGGTCGTGTCCTCGTCGCGGCGCATTCTGGCGTAGGCCGCGACGGTCGACACTTCGCGCATGATGTCGTTTCGAAGCTCGAGAACGGCGTAGAGTGTCTCCGCGTCGTCGGTCGTTTGGCCCTCGTAGTCGGCCAGTTCGTCGACACGCTCGCTCACCGTCGCGTACGCCTCCTCCCAGTCCTCGTCGGTCGCGTAGATGCTCTCGAGATCCCAGGTATATTCCTGGTCGATTTCGGAGCGATCGGGCACAGAACTCATACACCGTGTTTCGGAACGAAGCTGTGAAAAGCTACCGAAGCCGACCAGCGCGAGAGACGAACGTTCAGTCCGATCGTTCGTTTCGCCGGACCGAGGCAGGGTACCCGTTCTCGTAACCGACAATCACGCCGTACTCCACCAGTAACGTATTGCCGTTCGTCGTTCAATTCGAGGTATGAGCGGGAACGCCAAGCTCGAGCGTGTCCTCGGGCGGGCCTGGTACGATGATCAGCCGTGGGAGCTACTCACCGACTTGACCGAACTTCCGCACCGAATGGCCGGCTCGCCTGACGAACGGCGAGCGGCTGAGTTCGTGGCCGAATCGTTTCGGGACGCCGGCCTCGAGAACGTTCACCTCGAGTCCTTTTCGGTTCCCTACTGGGAGCGTGGAACGACGACGTTCACCGTCACGGAACCCGTCGAGCGGACGTTCGACGCGATTGCGCTTCCCTACTCGCCGTCGGGAGATCTCGAGGGGCCGCTGGTCGACGTCGGCCACGGAACCCCCGAAGAGATCGATGCGGCTGGCGATGCGGTGCAGGGAGCCATCGTGGTCGCGCGTACGACGACGCCGCCGGGCCAGCGGTTCGTCCATCGGATGGAGAAGTTTGGCCACGCGGTCGACGCCGGAGCGGCGGCGTTCGTCTTCGCAAACCACGTCTCCGGCCAGTTGCCACCCACCGGCGCGCTTTCCTTCGACGGCGAAGTCGCGATCCCCGGGATCGGCGTGAGCAGCGAAACTGGCGACTGGCTCCACGAGTACGCCGATCAGAGCGGAACAGCACGTGTAAAGGTGGCGGCGTCGACGACCGAGGGCTCGAGTCAGAACGTTCACGGCGTGGTGAAACCGGAGGGAGAGCGGTCGGACAATGAGGGTATCGACGCGGACGAAATGGCGGATTCGACCGCCGAAATCCTCCTGCTCGCTCACTACGACGCACACGACATCGCCGAAGGGGCGCTGGACAACGGCTGTGGAATCGCGACCACCCTCGGCGCGTCGTCGATCCTCTCGGAACTTGCCGCCGACCTCGAGTGTCGTCTCCGAGTCGTCGCGGTCGGCTGCGAGGAGGTCGGACTGCTGGGAGCCGAATCCCTCGCGGCGAACACGGACCGCGAGTCGATCCGAGCGGTCGTCAACGTCGACGGAGCCGGACGATACCGAAACCTGCGAGCGTTCAGCCACGGATCGGACTCGATCGAGGAACTCGCCGAACGTGTCGCCGACGAGTTCGGCCAACCGATCGGGCACGTTCCCGAGCCGCATCCCTTCAGCGATCACTGGCCGTTTCTCCGAGACGGAGTACCAGCGTTGCAACTCCACAGCGAGCCGCCCTCGGGGAGCGAACGCGGGCGCGGTTGGGGCCACACCGAAGCCGACACCCGCGATAAAGTCGACTCGAGGAACCTCCGCGAGCACGCGATACTGACCGCGTTGCTGGTTCGAGAACTCGCATCCGCTCGAGCTGACATCCCTCGGGTGAGCAAGGAAGTCCTCCTGAGCGCGCTCGAAGAACAACAGTACGAGCCGGGAATGCGCGCGGCGGACATCTGGCCCGACGGCTGGGATTGACGAACGATCCGTTAGAAAGGGAGACACCGTGAGCGGACGAGATCTCCGTTATCCGCGCATTTCGGCATCGACCGCAGCCCGGATCGTCCGGGCGATACCGAGCGTAACGAGGTACCCACCCGCAACGATGAGCGCGACCAGCAAGAAGAGCCCGAACAAGGTCGCACCCGCCTCGGGGTGAGTAAGAAGCGGCGCGGCGACGCGATAGCCGAGATAGCCGACAAGCACACCGGCGGAGAGGAGAAGCGACGCTCGCCAGTACGCGCCGTACTCCTCGGGCGACAGTTCCATGCCCCGTCGTCGTCGCCCGAATCTAATAAACCCACTCGCCAATCCGCTCTCCGAGCAGTACCCCCTCAAGATCGGACGGAGTCAAAACTGATCCCGATCCGCGCTCACATCCCGTCGCGGAGCTGTTTCGAGACCCGCGCCGCGGTTCGTTGTTCGATTCGGCGTCGCTCGAATAGCTTCCGTGCGGTCGTCGCCGCCTCCTCGTCCACTCGGAACTCGAGGTCCGGGTAGTCGACGGCCGTCAACACGAGCGGTTCCGTCGGTGCGGGGGCGATCCCCTCGTGACCCGGTAACCGCTCGCCATCGAGCGCTCGGTCGACCTTCTCGAGCGGCGTTTTCCCCGCACCGACCGCTCGGGCGAGCGAGACGAGTCTGCGGACGAGTTCGCGCGAGAAGCCGCCCGCCGAAACCGTGACAACGAGAAACTCCCCGTCGCGGGTCGCAGAGAGCGTCGGCGAGCGTTCGGTGTTCCGATCGTCGGGCGTCAGGTTGTGGAAATCGTGTGGGCCGGAGAGAGCCTCGAGTGCGTCGCGGAATCGATCGTCCTCGACGAGCGTCGTCCTTTCGGCGGTTCGGTCGGATAGTCGAGAGTCGCCCGCTACCGACCCCTGTAGAGGCGGCGCGTAGAGGTGGTAGGTGTACGTTCGGCTGGTCGCGTGATGCGTCGCGTGAAATCCCGAAGGAGCCTCGGCGACGGCCCAGGCTCGGACATCGGCGGGGAGTTCGCTGTTTATCACTCGAGGGGCGAGCCAGTCCGGGGCCTCGAAGGCGACCGTTTGGGCGAGAGCCGATACGCCGGCGTCCGTGCGACCGGCAGCGGCGTATCCGTCGGGTTTGTCGGCGTCGGGAGCGAGTACCTCGAGCCCGCGGAGTGCGTCGAAAATCGTATCCTCGACGGTGTTCACGTCGGGTTGGCGCTGAAACCCGAAGTAGCCGGTGCCGTCGTAGGCGATCCGAAAGGCGCGCATCACTGTTCGGGTGGATCGAGGACCTGCCGTCTGTTAGCTCCGTCGGGTGCTCGCCCTCTCCTCGGGCGATCAGAATGAGAGCCGAGTCCAACGCAATCAAAGGCGCCAACGCCCGGAAACGCGGAAAGCGGCTCCGCTAAGCGATCCACAATCCGGGTTCGATATGAGCGGCCTGCACACTCCGGGTCGGTGACCTTCCCCCAGGGAGGTGCACAGAGCATACAATGGAGTCACCAGTTGACAGTGATTCGGAGCCACATGAACGTTCGCGAAACGTCGTCTTTGTCGTTCTCGATACCGCTCGAGCGACGAGCGTAAGCGATCGAACGATGCCAGCCCTTTCGAAGCTCGCGACGGAGGGATCCGCGTTCGAAAACGCGTTCGCGACCGCTCCGTGGACGCTCCCCTCTCACGCCTCGATATTTACCGGAACCTACCCGTCTGAGCATGGAACGCACGGAAATCACCCGTTTTTGAACGAATCGCTGCGAACTCTTCCCGAGGCGTTTTCCGACGCCGGCTACGAGACCGTCGGCGTCTCGAACAACACCTGGATCACCGAGGAGTTCGGCTTCGACCGCGGATTCGAAACTCTGCGACGCGGCTGGCAGTACATCCAATCCGACGACGACATGGGAGCGGTCGTTCGCGGTGAGGATCTTCGGGAGAAACTCGACGCGACTCGAGACAATCTCTTCAACGGCAATCCGCTGGTCAACGCCACGAACATCCTCTACAGCGAGCTGATTCAACCGGCCGGAGACGACGGGGCCGACCGAACCACGTCGTGGGTCGAGAACTGGCTCGAGGGACGAACGGACGACCGGCCGTTCTTTCTGTTCTGTAACTACATCGAGCCCCACGTCGAGTACGATCCGCCGAAGGAACTCGCCGAAAAGCACCTTCCCGAGGGCGCGAGTTACGAGCAAGCGGCGGCGATTCGACAGGACCCTCGAGCCTACGACTGCGGCGACTACGGGATCGACGATCAGGAGTTCGCCATGCTTCGCGGCCTGTATCGGGCCGAGCTCGCCTACGTCGACGAACAGATCGCGCGACTGCGCCGTGCGCTCGAGCGGACGGGTGAGTGGGAGGACACGCTCCTAGTCGTCTGCGGAGATCACGGCGAACACGTCGGCGAGCACGACTTTTTCGGCCATCAGTACAACCTCTACGACACCGTACTTCACGTCCCGCTGGTCGTCCACGGCGGCGAGTTTACCGGCGGCGGGACGCGTCGCGATCTCGTCCAGTTGCTCGATCTCCCCGAAACCCTGCTCGAGGCGACGAGTATCGAGGACCGAGCGTTCCGCGAGCAAAGCCGGGGACAGTCGATGCATCCGGCCTCGGCAACCGAACCACGGGATAGCGTTTTCGCAGAATACGTCGCGCCACAGCCCTCGATCGCCCGGCTGGAAGCGCGGTTCGGCGACGTTCCGGATCGTGTCCGCGCGTTCGACCGGCGGCTACAAACGATACGGACCCAAGACGCGAAGTACGTCCGCGGCGACGACGGGTTCGAGCGATTCCACGACCTCGAGATGGATCCGCACGAACAGCGGAATCTGCTCGAGGAATGGGGCGCAGAGAGCACCGAAGGGAGTCGACGGCAAGGCGAACGCCAACAACGCGACCAAACCCCATCCAAAAGCCGTCGACGCGAACCGTGGCGACGCGACCGACTCGAGGAGTTGCGCCGCCGTCTCGACGACCAGTTGGGGGACATCGATTCGATCGGATCCGAGACGGCTGGCGAGAGCGTTTCGATGCGTGCCGGGACCAAAGAGCGATTGGCCGACCTGGGCTACCTCTGAGTCGGCCGAGCCACGCGAGGCCACAAACCACGCCGATCCAGCCGAGTCCCAGAGAAACTGCACGCCGATTGAAAGCCGTTCGCGGGGTTTTATAGGATTATCGAGAGTGACTGTGTACTATGACAACCATTCGAACAGAGATCGCCGAGGACGAACCGTACGCGACCGTCGTGATCTCGAATCCGGACCGGAAAAACGCGGTGAGCGAGTCGGACACCGAGGAACTCGCCGCGGCGTTCCGGGAACTCGACGCGAACGACGACGTTCGCTGTCTCGTTCTGACCGGGGAGGGTGAGGCCTTCTGTGCAGGTGCGGACCTCAGTACGGTCGGCTCCACACCGACCGCAGAATCCATCGACCGCGGCTTCCACGCCGCGGTCCAGGAAATTTTGACCTGTTCGAAACCGGTTATCGCAAAAGTCGACGGGCCGGCAATCGGCGCTGGGGCCTCGCTCGCGACGGCCTGTGATTTCGTCTACGCCGCCGAATCCGCCAGGATCGGCTTTTCGTTCTCGAGCATCGGACTCACCGCGGACACGGGTGCGACGTTTATCCTCCCGCGACTGGTCGGCGTTCGTACCGCGGCGGAGTTGCTGATGAGCGGGGACATCCTTTCTGCCTCCGAAGCCGACGACACGGGGCTCCTGACTGCGGTCGTCGACGACGACGAAATCGACGGCCGAGTCCGTGAACGCGCCACAGAGCTCGCGAACGGGCCGACCCGCGTCCACTCCTCGCTTCGACGGCTCCTCCTTCGATCGAACGCGAACACCCTCGAGGAACAGCTCGAACTCGAGGCGCGCGAACAGGAACGGATGTTCCACACCCAGGACATGATGGAAGGCGTCGCGGCCTTTACGGAAGACCGGGATCCGGAGTTTCAAGGACAGTAATTTCGAAAGTGAACGGCTGCAGATCGGCGTTCTGTGACGATGGGCGATCCGATGGATCGTAACCGGTCGGTTGGTGAAACACCCACCATAGTTAAGAGATCTCATCAGTGAGATGAACCAACATGATCGAACGGTCCCCGTCGAGCCCTTTCAGGCGATCCCTCTCGAGGCGACAGCTACTGGTCGGGAGCGTCGCCGTCGCCGTCGGAACTGCAGGGTGCACCGACGACATCTTCGGCGATGGAGGCGAGGATACCGAATCGGTACCCCTCGAGAGGATCGTCCCGTCGGAGGGAGAACTGCTCGCCGAACTCGACGTGAGCGCGCTCGAAGCGGACGAACACGACCGATTGCTCGAGGAACTCGACGAGATCGAATCCGGAACGATCGACGTCGGCGGAACGCTGGCGGGACTCGAAGCGGAGGCGGGTATCAACCCGCGGGAAGCCGATAGGGTCGTGCTATTCGGCGACGAATCCGACGATGAATCCGAAAACGACCCGTCGCCCGCCGGATCCACGTCAGCCACCGTGTTGTTGGAAGGAGACTGGAACACCGACGGTGTAATCGACACCATCGAAACCCGACAGGACGCCGAGTACGAGGCAACCGACTTCGATGGGAACCTGTACGAACCGGTCGACGGATCGGAGTCTGCGGAAATCCTTGCCTTCGGCGTCGCCGGCGAGGGCCAGTTCGCCCTCGGCAACGAAGCCGATGTTCGCGACTCCCTCGAGGTTCGGTACGGTGATGCCGATCCAGTCTCGGGACGTCTTCTCGAGGCCCACGACGAACAGGACGCCCAGTTTACGGTGGTGACGCGAGCGGACGGGACACTCGATCCCGGCGAACTGGATACGTTCGACATTCCGATCCCAGTCAGCTTCGACATCCTCGAAGAAGTCGCCGTCGTCAGCAGGGCGTACAACGTCGTCGACGGTGGCATGCGTCTCGAGGCCGGCCTCTACACCGATTCCGAAAGCGACGCCGAGGAGCTCGAGGAGGTCCTCAGGGGCGCCATCGCGGCCCTCCGATCGACCAGCGATGATGAGCTTGGCGACGCGCTCGAGGAGGTCGACCTCGACCGAGCAGAGACTGTCGTCAGGATACGGTACGAGGGCGACGAAGACGCCGTCATCGACCTGATCGAAGAGGTGTAGCGTGGACCTGCTGGCCCTCTTGTACAAGGAATCGATCGCGGTTCGACGAAACCTCGGTCTCGTCGTCGTGTTGCTAGTCCTGCTCCCGGGAGCACTCGCCGGTGGCACGGTCGTCTTCGAACAGACGATTCCACAAGACGTGCCGGTCGGCCTCGTCGGGGAGGAAGGGGCCACGAGCGACGACGTAGATATTACTCGAGCCGGCATCACCGCGTTTTCGACCCCCGAGACCTACGACAGTTCCGAGGAGGCGACCGAAGCGCTCCAGCGGGAGGAGGTTTACATCGTGGTCCATGTCCCCGGTGATCTCATGGAACCGGGTGCGGAGGCGAACTATACCATCTCCTCCGACCGCGCATTCGTGCCGTTCGAAGAACCGGTCAACGAGAGCGCCGGCGTTATCGAATCCGAGTTCGACAGCTCGCTCCCGGCGGACGTAGCCGTCGAAAACGACGGAATCGGCGAGGAACGAAGCCTCTCGGAGTTTCTCGTCCCGACCGGCCTCTTCGCGTTCGTCGCGCTCTACGGACTGGTCTATCTCCCCTATCAGCTTCACTCGGAACGGCTGGTTCTCGATCGGTTGCAGACCGAATCACGACTCGAGACCGTAGTCGCTAGTAAACTGCTGTTCTACGGCTTGTTGCTGGTCGTTCCGGTCGGGGTTATCACCGCGGTAACGTCGTGGCTCGGCTACTCCATCGCGGCGTTTTCGCCGATGGCGCTCGGCGTCGTCGCGCTCACGTTCGTTCTGCTGGCGTCGACCGGGCTCGCCGTCCTCTTCTTGCTGAAGCTCCGGAAGACAGCGCTGTTCGTCAACCTCGGACTGACGCTCGGGGTTTTCGCGCTTTCGAGTCTGGTCTATCCCGTCGGATTCTTTTCCTCGACGCAGACGACCATCTCGCGAGCGCTCCCGACGCACTACTCGGCGATCACGTTGCGAAGCGCACTGTTGCGTGATACACCGCCCTCGCTGTACGTGGACTACCTGTTGTGGCTTGCGGGCAGTGCGGGCGTCTCGTTGCTCGTACTCCTGCTAACGATCGCGCTGTATCGACGGAGGCGATAACGATGGCGGAACCCGATTCAAGCCAGCAATCCATGCCACCGACACCCCTCGAGCTCACCGACGTGACGAAACGCTACGGCGAAACCACCGCACTCGATCTCGAGGGAGCCACGCTCGCGTTCCGTCCCGGCGAGTTCCACGGTCTGGTCGGTCCGAACGGCTCCGGCAAGACGACGCTGTTTCGGTTGCTCACCGGACTTGCACGGCCGACGAGCGGGTATATCGAGCGAGGCGACGCCACGGTCGGCTACAGCTTTCAGGAGCCCCGATTCTACCCCTCCCTGACCGCTCGAGAGAACCTCGAGGTGTTTCATGGATTCGTCGACGATCCGCCGCCGGATTCGTGGATCGAAACGCTCCTCGAGGAGCTTCGACTCGAGCCAGCCGCTCACCGCCGGGCCGACGAACTCTCCGGCGGTTTCCGGAAGAAGCTCGACCTCTCGCTGGCGCTGGTCAAACGCCCGCAGTTCCTCCTGCTCGACGAGCCCCTAGCCGACGTCGACGACTACTCGAGACGGCGTATCAGGGCGTTTCTCGAGTCCTATCAGTCCGGAGCCGAGGGCAACGAGGACAGTGGCGACGAGGCGTCGTACGATCGAACGGTCGTCATCTCCACGCACAACGTCGACGCGTTCGAATCGGCGCTGAATCGCGTGACCGTTCTCGTCGACGGAACACTGCGCGCCGACGGCGAGCCCGAAGCCGACGTCCTCGAGCAGTATCGAGACGCACTCGAGTGAGTCGGGTCAGTAGAGTGAGCCAGCTTACTCTACTGAGTCGAGTAACCCGTTAGTCGAGTAGGTCGGATAGACGGTCCGAAGGTTGCTCCTCGAGCCATCGATAACACGTGAGATCGTCGTCCTCGACGGTTGCGACGATCCTGTCGCGTTCCTCGAGACACGGGTACTCCGAGGAGGGAACGACGATCTGGCCGACGGTTTGAGTGCCGTCCTCGAGCAAGATGACGACGTGTTCGCCGTCGACGACGCGGTCGACGGTGGAAACGTACGATTCGGGCGGGTTCGCCGCCTCCTCGGTCACGGAGGGAATGTCGTCGCAATCGGCTTCGGTTGTCCGTGACTCCGAAGCGTCAGAATCCGATGAAGCGTCGTTGGTTGCACCGGCGCTCGAGGCGAGTACGGCACCGGCGATGGTGCTCGAGCCGACGGTTTGCAGGACGGTTCGGCGGTCGACGGTCGGTCGTTCTGCCATGGGCTCGTTGGCCGCGGTTTGGTATATAAATGGTCGGACCGGTACTCGAGCGCCAGTGGAGTCAACGCGAGGTGGGCGGAGAACGGGCGTCGAGCGCTGGCTAAGCGTTTATGCGATCGAAGGACGTAGGACGCGCCGATGTCCCGCGCAACGTATCGATGTCCCTGCGGTGCGCTTCTCGAGTACAAACAGGATATCGAATCGGACCGCGCCACGACGAGTCGGACGTGGAGATGCAAGGACTGTGCGACGCCCGTGCCGGGGATGATCGGCGAAAAACTCAGTCACCAACACCCGTCTTGAGAGAGGTCTCATACGGTTTACTGTAAGTCATTTCCGGCGCAACCGCGTCCAGTCCTGCGGTTGTGCCGGTAAATCGTTACAGTAATCCGTATCAGTCTTCTGCGGACTCGGCCCCGGTTGCCGGATCCGGATCGTCGATGTAGCGGTTTCGCCAGGTGCCGCGAGCGAACCAGCCGGCGCCGACGATTGCGCCGAGGACGTTCCCGACGGCCATCCCGATCCAGATTCCGGTCGCACCCATGTCAAGTACGAAGACCAGAACGAAGACGCTCGAGACGCGGCCCACCCAGAGGGTCAGAATGGAGATGACCATCGCGGTCTTCGTATTTCCGGCACCCCGGAACGCACCCAGAACGACCTGTGAAACGCCGATGAAGGCGAATTCGACCGAACGTATCTGCACGTACTCGACGCCGAGTGCGATGGTTTCGGGCGCGTCTTCGACGTCTCCGAGGAAGGCGCTAACGATCGGTTCGGTAAACGACACCGCGATCACGGCGACGAGGATCATCACCCCCGCACCGGTCGTGGCGGCGAGTCGAACCGCACGTGCGGCGCGGTCGGCCCTGTCGGCACCAAGGTTCTGGCCGACCACGGTGTCGATGGCTCGACCGAGTCCCATCGCCGGGAGGAAGACCAACGAAATGAGCCTATTTCCGAGTCCGTAGGCGGCGACGACCGGCGGCGAAAACGTGACGACCATCGCCGTCAGAGAGATCATCGCCAGCGCGCTTGTCGACTGCTCGACCATGCTCGGAACGCCGAGGCGAACGATATCCTCGATGAACTCGAAGTCGGGTCGAAGGTGCTCGAGCGAGACGGCGGGGCCACGCGTCGTCGCGAACAGTATCCAGAGCCCAACGACGGTCGCCGCCCCGCGAGCGCCGATGGTCGCCAACGCGGCACCTTCGATCCCCCATCCACTGAAGCCTGTCATTGCGTAGAAGGAGGCCTCGGTCCCGGCAAAATCGAGCGCGCCGATGACGGGCGTGGCCTCGAGCCAGCCAGTCAGCGGGTTGTCATCGAACCCGAAGATGAACAGCGGGTCGAGGACGACGTTGACGATAACCGAGATAACCATTACGAGCATCGGCGTCCGCGTGTCCCCGTAGCCTCGCATAAGCGCCGAGAAGACGAAAAAGCCGAACATCAGCGGCATGCCGAGGAAGATGATCTCCATGTAGTCCGCCGCGAGCGGGACGACCGAGGCCGCGGTGTCGGGGTCGCTCGGCAGTATTTCGAGTGCCGGTCGCGTGTAGAAGTAGCCGGCGATCCCGATTGCAACCGAGAGGATCGCGACGAACGAAACCGTCTGGCCCGCGACCAGCCCCGCCGACCGGTCGCCTTTCGCGCCGATGTACTGGGCGACGAGAATCGCCCCCGCGGTCGTGAATCCGCCGGCGACCGCGATCAGGAGGAAGATCAGCGGGAACGCGAGGCTGATAGCCCCGACCGCTTCCGCGGAGAGTCGACCCAGATAGAGCGTATCGACAACGTTGTAGGTGACCTGCAACAGCTGGATGACGACGATCGGCCAGGCCAGGTGAAACAACGGCCCGATGAGCGACCCCTCCGTGATCGAACTGGACGGGCTGAACGACACGCTCGAGTCGTCATCTTCCGATTCCGCTCTCGAGTCCGCTTCGTCCCCATCCGGATTCGAGTCCGCATCGTTCGCGTCTGCGTTCGAGTCCGCTCCGTCCCCATCCGGATTCGAGTCCCCGTCGTTCGCCTCCGCGTTCGAGTCGAGACCGCCGTTCGAGTCATCGAGAGAATCGTCTGTCGAGTCCGACGGGGGATCGTTCGACGGCGCGGAATCACCGTCGGAAGGTTCGTCGGGCGGAGATGAGCCGTCGTCTCGCCGAGACGGACTATCGTCTGGCTCACGGGGATCCTCGGACACTGTCCCGACAAAGGAGTGGCGAGGTGATCAATTTGTTGAAGCGTCCTCGACGAGCAGAAAAAGATCGCAGTTACTCGCGTCGCGGGACCTCGTGGCGACCGAAGCCGTACCGAAGTCGGCTCGCGAGCCGTCGCGAGAATCGGCCGTCGTCGGCCCGCGACCCGAACCGTTCGGAGAGCGCCGTATAGATCAACGGGACGGGCACTTCCTGCTCGAGCCCCTCCTGTACCGTCCACGTTCCCGTCGAGCCGCCCTCGATTCGATCCGCGACGTCGCCCAGCTCCGTTCCCTCCTCGCGGAAGGCTTCCTCGCAGAGTTCGAGGAGCCACGAGCGGATCACCGCACCGTTGTTCCAGACCCGAGAGACCTCCTCAAGGTCGAGGTCGTACCGGCCCTCGTGGAGGAGTTCGAACCCTTCGCCGTAGGCTTGCATCAGCGCGTACTCGACGCCGTTGTGGACCATCTTCACGTAGTGGCCCGACCCGGCGGGTCCCATGTGACCGTGGCCCTCGGGACCGGTTGCGACCGCGTCGAAGATCGGCTCGAGTTCCGCGTAGGCCTCGGCTGGACCGCCGATCATCAGCGAAAAGCCGAGTTCCGCACCTGCGGGTCCGCCGGAGGTCCCACAGTCGAGGTACGCGGCGGGACAGGATTCGGCGCGCCGAACCGAGTCCTGGAACTTCGAGTTGCCGCCGTCGACGATGATATCGTCGTCGTCAAGGTGCGGTTCGAGCTCCTCGAGGGTCGCGTCGACAGCCGCGCCGGCGGGGACCATCAACCAGATTCGTTTCGTCTCTCCGAGTTGCTCGAGAAAGTTCGCGATCGATTCGGCGGGGTCGGCACCCGCCTCGGCGGCCGCCGCGACCGCTTCCTCGTCGAGGTCGAAGGCGACGACCTCGTGGCCGGCCTCGAGTACGCGATCGACGACGATCTGTCCCATCCGTCCGAGTCCGATTACGCCCAGTTGCATACTCGTGGCTGAGTGGGCGGGTGAGGTAGTGGTTGTGATTCGTCGACGGCGGTCGCTCAAAACTCGTCACCGTTGGCGAAACGTGATGTTTACACTCGTTTTCACCAGGAAAAGAGGGAGGCGTTACTGGATCGGGTCCTCGAGGCGGGCCCAGCCGATCGCATCGAGGACGACGACGTGGCCCTTGTAGCAGACGTAGACGCCGTTATAGCCGCCGCGTCGTCCCTCGTGGTAGGGTAGCGAGCCGCGAATCGCGTCGACGATCGACCAGGCGCCGTCGCGTTCTAAGGTGACGTGTTCCCACTCCTCGCGAGCGTCGTTTCGAATCGCCCGACGGATCGCTTTTCTCGCGCCCGGAATTTCGTGGAGCGGTCGACTCGAGGCGTCGATAACGGTCGCATCGGCGGGGACATCCTCGACGACGCGGGCACCGAGGTCGGCCTTCGAGCGCGCGCTGGTATTTCTCGATCGACCCGACCGAAATACGTAGCCTGCGACCGCAGCTGAGCCGACGACGAGTGCGGACAGTGCCACGTCTTTCCCCCTGATCATCATGAACCTACGTTATAGCAATCGAATAAGTATCTTTCGTCCAAATATCTCCGTTTGATACGTCTTCGGTCCGGAAAGCAGACATGCGTCAGACAATAGTTAGTCCTCCGACTGATTTCGTCGTTAGACGAGACCGACGAGACCGCCCGATAGCGCGCCGGCAACGACGAGAAGTCCGACGGCGACGACCGCCGCCGCGCGGAACAGCGGGAGCGCGTCTCGAGCGGGTTCGCGTAGCTTTTTGCCGTTGAGTCCCGCTTCGAATCGCTTGGTAGCGACTTCGACGAGCGCGGTCAGTACGAGCCAAAGCGCGACCATCAGCAGAACCAACTGGCCGTTGAAGGTCGAAAAGAGGCTCTCGGAAGTGTAGGAGGTTCCGGCGAGGTGGCCACCCGAGAGCAAGAGGACGAGCGAACTGAACCGCGAAACAGTCGTCAGTTTGGCGGAGATCGTTTCAAGCGGCGCTGTCGTGTTGAACGCGCCATCTCGAGCCAGCGGAACGACGACGAACGCGACGAAGAAGACGCTTCCGGCCCAGAGGGCGGCGAAGATGAGATGGGCCGTCGTCGCGACGAGATGATCGACCATACGAAAACGGTTAGACAGCGACCCTATCAGCGTTCCGACTCACGTCCGGCCATCGTGATTGGCTCACCGCCCTCGCGGACGCGATCGATGTGTGGATTTGATAGGCGTCGGTACCGGAGGAAGCGGTATGTATCACGTACTCGTTCCGGTCGATATCGACAAGCCTCGAGCGACTGCACAGATCGAAGCGATCCGCGACCTGCCGAACGCACGCGAAGACGTCAAAGTGGATGTCCTCTACGTCTTTGAAGAGGTTGACATGCCCGTCGACGGTGCCGGACCGGCGTACATCGACGAACTCAACAGGAACCTCGAGACACTCCGAAAAGTTCCCCAGACGGTCGAGATGGTCGCCGAGGAACTCGAGGAGTCCGACATCGATACGTCCGTCCACTCCGTGACCGGCGAACCGGCTTCGGCGATCCTCGAGATCGCCGAGGAGTTCGACGTGGACGCACTCGTACTCGGGGCCCGCCAGCGATCACCCATCGGCAAAGTCCTCTTCGGAAGCGTCGCACAGGCGGTCATCCTCGAGAGCGAGCGCCCGATCACCATCGCCTCGGGATAGGTACGACCGGCCGAAAGACCGTACGGAACGGACAAGTCACCCCAACGCAGTCCTCCGGTTTTCCGGATTCAAAGCATATACGGGCGTCGGTGTACTCCGCCAAGTCGTTGGATTAGCGTGAACGACCGCCCTGACTCTCCCTCCGATCCTAACTCCGTGCCGGGTTCGGGCGAAAATCACGACCCTGACACCGAATCTCCTCCTGACTCTCGAGGTGACTCGAGTCCCCGCGGCTGGAAAACGTACACCGGGCTCATCCTAGGTTGGCAAGTCGCGGCGAGCATCTGCTTCTACGCGATCTACGCCGTGACGCCGTTCGTCCGAGAGACGTTCGACGTTTCGGCGACCCACATCGGGTTCATGCTGACGGCGCTGATGTTGGGCTATACGATCTGTCTGTTCCCGGTCGGTTCGCTTATCGATAGCTACGGCGAAAACCGCATCCTGCTGGGCGGGCTCGTTGGTCTCGGGACGACCGTTTCACTCGTTACGCTGGCTCCGTCGTATTCGCTCGTTCTCCTCACAGTGTTCGTTCTGGGTGCGTTCTACGCGACGGCGATCCCCGGGACGAACAAGGCCGTGTTCAACGCGATTCCCGCCGATCGACTCAATTTTTCGATGGGGATCAAACAGGTCGGCGTCACCGCCGGGAGCGGCATTAGCTCGCTTCTCATCCCGTGGTTCGGCGCGACGCGGTACGGCTGGGAAGTCGGATTTTTGCTGGCCGGCGCAATCGCGCTGGTCGTCGCCGTCACCTTCTGGGTCGTCTACGATGCCGGTCGCGCTGGCACCGATGACGACGGAGCCGGGATCTGGGCACACTTTCGATCGCTCGAGTTCACCCTGCTCACGCTCGCTGGCTTTTTCCTGGGTGCCGGGCTGTTCACGACGACGGGATACACGATCCTCTACGTCGACGAGGTCGTCGGCGCCGGCGTCGTCTTCGCCGGGGTTACGCTCGCGATGGCACAGGTGACCGGGAGTGTCGGACGAATCGCGTTCGGCTGGATCGCCGATCGGCTCTCGGGACCGCTCACCAGATCGACGCTGGGGATCCTCGCCGTCCAGGCCGGGGCCTCCGTCATGCTTTTCGTGGCGGTGACGGTCGTCGAAACGCCGCTCGTCTCGATCGTACTCTTCTCACTGCTCGGGCTTTTCATCCTCGGGTTTACGGGCGTCTACTACTCCTGTATCGGCTCGATCGTGCCGGCCGACGAGATCGCGAGCGCGACGGCGGGCGGACAACTCGCGCTCAACTCCGGCGCATTGATCGCCCCGCCCGCGTTCGGCTTTCTCGTCGACAGCGTCGGATACGACATCGCGTGGACGATGCTGGCTGGCAGTGCGTTCGTCGCACTGGTGTTACTGTTACTCCTGTTGAAACGGAGCCCGTGAACGGAACGCGTGAGAATCAACTCCGGGAATCGATCGACCCGCCCGAGAGTTAGTCGCTCGCCATCTCCGCGAACTCCGTCGGGAGCGTTCCGAGGTCGATTCCCCAGGCCAGCGGCAACCAGAGCAACGCGGCGATCGTGATCAGGATGATCCCGATGATATTGAGTCCGAAGCCGACGCGGGCCATCTGCGGGAGCGTGATGTACCCGCTGCCGAAGACGATCGCGTTCGGTGGCGTCGCGACCGGCAGCATGAACGCGAACGAGGCCGCGGTCGCGCCGGCGATCATCAGTCCGTAGGGGTGGACGCCGATGCCGATCGCGACGGCGGCCAGAATCGGCATCAACATCGCCGTCATTCCCGTGTTCGAGGTGACTTCCGTGAGGAAGACCGCCATCGTGACGACCGTGAGGATGATGATGACCATCGAGACCCCCTCGAGCAACTCGAGTTGTTCGCCGAGCCACATCGCGAGTCCCGACTGGTCGAAGCCGGCTGCGATCGCAAGTCCGCCGCCGAACAGCAGAATGACGCCCCACGGAATCTTCACGGCGCTGGACCAGTCGAGCAGGAAGGTGTGGTCGCCGCTCTCGGTTTTCGTTGGGAGAGTGAACAGAACCATCGCCCCGCCAATGGCGACGATCGTGTCGACATCGTCGGGTATCGGGATCGAAAAGATCGGATCGAGCACGAGCGCGAGGCCGGAGAGAACGAGGGCGGCCCCCTCGAGTGCGATCGAGTCCGGGTCGGACGGAATCGGGACGGCATCGAACTCGCCGATCAGGCTGCCGGCGATCCACGCAATTGCCATCCCGACGAAGACGACGAGCACCAGCTTCTCCTGGATTTTCATCGAGCCGAGTCGCTCGAGTTCGGTGTTGATCGTCTCCGAACCGATCGGCAACTCGTCGAATTCGGGCGAGAGGGCGACTCGAGTGACCCAGAGGTAGACCGTCGCCAGCCCGATCGCGGCGATCGGAACGCCGTAGAGCATCCACTGGGCGAACGAAATCTGCTGGTCGAACAGTTCGCCCGCCTGTCCGGCGAACAGGATGTTCGGCGGCGTGCCGATGAGCGTGGCGACACCCCCGACGGACGCGCCGTAGGCGATACAGAGCATCAGCGCGATACCGAACGTGAAGTTGCCTTCGCTGGTGTCGATATCGAGGCCCGTGTCGTCGATCAGATCGCTCGTCTGGTAGATGACCGCCAGGGCGATGGGAACCATCATCATCACGGTCGCGCTGTTCGAGACCCACATCGAGAGAAACGCCGTCGCGAGCATGAACCCGAGGATGAGCCTCGAGGGTGTCGTGCCGACGGCTTTGATCGTCCGAAGCGCGATCCGTTTGTGCAGTCCCCACCGTTGCATCGCCATCGCGAGGAAGAATCCGCCCATGAACAGGAAGATCAACGGATCCGCGTAGGACGGCGTTGTGTCTTCCGCGGCGACTGCACCGGTCAGGGGAAACAAAACGATCGGCAGTAACGATGTCGCAGGAATCGGGATCGCCTCCGACATCCACCAAGCGGCGATCCAGGCCGTGACCGCGCCGACCGCCTGCCCTTCGAACCCGGCGGGTTCGCCGGGTGTCGGACCGAGCAGGATGAGCGCGAACAGCAGCGGACCGAGAACGAAGCCGATCTTCTGTCGGAGTTTGTAGTTTCCACCGGCGTCGAACGGTGAGCTGTCGTCACCCGAACTCGAATCGGGGTCGCCTTCCCCCGCGGGCGCAGACTCCACGGTATCGACGGATCCGTCGGATTCGGTGGTTTCACTCGGGCTACTGCTGGCCGTCTTGTCAGTCGTATTGGCCGCGGTTTCGCCACCGCCATCGGTGAACGCCTTCCGGGCAACGCGTTTTTCCTCCTCGCTCACGGAATCCATATCCTCGAGAATGCGAGGGCCGTCGAGCGTGAGGTACGCTTTGGTCTGTGCATTGAGCATCCACAGATACGACCAGAATTGTTGTAGCTGCGCTCGTACCATCTACCACGTTTTTCGAATCTCACCACATCAATGACTTGATTTCTCTCGGATCAAGATTGATTGTGAGACGGTTTGAAATAAAATAGCTGTGTGACGGTACCAATTAACACACAGTTCGGATGATCATCGATCTCTTTGCCCGCTTCCTCTTGAAGAATGAGACGCTCTTTACGAAGTCCCTGACACAACTATAATCGTACGCAGTGTACGTCCGACATGACACGAACTCCATCGTTCGAGGTACGAACGAAAGACGACGCCGACGCCGGACCCGTACTCCTCGGCGGTGTCGCCGACGTCGGTGCCGCAGGACTCACGGGAATCGATTACCTCGTCGATCACCTCGAGACAACCCAGATCGGGTGGGTCAGTACGCACAACCTTCCCGTCGTCGCCCCGGTTTCGGACGGAGAACCGCGCCATCCGATCCGACTGTATTCCGTCGACCACACGGAGCTAGCGATCCTACTCAGCGAGCAATTCGTGCCCGTCCCGGTCGCGGCCCCGTTCGTCGACGCGGTTCTCGAGTGGACGAGCGCGAACGGTATCGACGAGATAACGCTGGTACAGGGGGCACCGTTTCCACACAGCGAAGCGGAGCACCTAGTCTTTCACGTCGGCACCGAAGCGTACCGGCGGAAACACTTCGCGGAGGGGACCGCGAGCGATATCGAGGCGCTTCCGGGCGGCGTTCTCGACGGGGTCCACGCCCAGATCCTCGTTCGAAGCCTCGAGGAAAATCAGCCGGCGGTCGGCGTGCTCACCACACCTTCGCATCCACCGGGGCCCGACATCGACGCCGCACTCAGACTGCTGGACGGGGTCACGCAACTGTACGATATTGACGTCGACGAACAGGAACTCCAGGCGCGCTCCGAAGAGATGCACCACTACTACGAAGAACTCGCCGCCCGGTTGAACACCCTCCAGCAGAACGAGCAGTCAGTCAAGAACCGCGACTTCCCCGAAAATCGAATGTACATGTAGCGAGCGGCGGGGACGTTCTCGAGAGAAACTCGAACGGCCCGAACTCGACGAGCGCAAATCGGGTTTGCCGATCGATTCGCGTTCGCTCGCACTCGTTATTCGCCTTTAGGGCTCGTTCGTGACTTGCGAGGGTTCTTTCTCGGGCCGGTCGGATGGCCTCGAGGTGCGCTCTCCGTCCGTGTACTCGGGGAGACGCGACTGGCGCCCAGGTCGGTTGCCCGAGAGCACGTACGGCAGGAGGACGTGTGCGGCGTTGATCACGAGGATAAGGAGGATCGGAAGCAAGAAGAGCCCGTAGAAGCCGAACACGGCCGGTCCGACGATGTACGAAACCAGCAACATTCCGGTGTGGGTCTGGTCGCCGCTGATGTGGGCCCTGATGAAGAAATCGGGAATAAAATCGACGAGAACGGCGCTGACGACGAGCAACACGCCGACGGGGACCAACAGCGACAGATCACCACTCAGCCACGCGTTCACCGCGAGTATAACCGTCACGGGGAGGTAGACGAGTTTAATACCGACGACCGGGATGAGGCTCCCGATTCCAGCCAACGCGCCGATCAGCGCCGGAAACGGTACCTGCACGGTGACGGGTGCGAACAGGTTGTACGCGTAAAACGTCGCAATGCCGACGATGGCCGTGACGAACACGTTGACGATGTTTCCGAAGAGCGTCATCGACAGCTCCGGATCCACGGCGCGGACGTACTGCCCCATCACGCCGGACTCGTCGAACGTCTCGAGGAGCCACGAGATGAACCGCGGGCCATCGACCAGCATGTAGTACGTCAGGACGACGAGGATCAGTAGCTGGACGAACGCGCTACTGAGCAGGCTGATCGTCCCGAGGAGACTCACCCCGAGGACGCCGAGCGACGCCTGCGAGACCGCCCCGGTGAGGATCTCCTGCAATTCCTCGAAATCGGCGATATCGGCCTCCTCGAGGGCCTGGTCGATCATCTCCCCCTGCACGTCGTAGGCAGCGAGAAACGCCTGCGTTTCGAGCGCGATGATCGCGATCGTGTACGCGACCAGGATAATGAACGGAACGCCGAAGAGCACCAGCGCGAGCCCCGCTCTGAGACGGCGGGGAAGTCCGAACCGCTCGAGAAACCTGTGGATGGGCCGAACCGCGTAGTACAGAAAGACTGCAAAGACGATCACTGCGATAAACCGTACGGCGACGTACGCGACGAGCGCGAAGAGGGCGAGGACTACCAATCCGACTGCGAACCGTCGTGCGAACGGTCGATCGTACTCCATCTACCCACTGATAGACAGGTGAACTATTTCACTCTCCCGCCCGCTCCTCGAGATGGGCGATCGGCCGGGTTTCCGGTTCGGCGAGCGGACGAATAGCGGCCGTCCGAATCCCGTTATATTAGACTACGTGGACTGCAACCGTCGTTTCCGAATGAAACGGAGAATCGCTAACACCGTTCGTAACCGAACTCGTCAAAGAACCATAAAGTATTTTCCCGACGAATAAGCCGTTACTGATATGCTCTCCAACATGATCCTGCAAAGTGGTGGTGGTGGCGGTATCGTCCTCCTGATGGGGTTCCTGTTCTTTCTCCTCTTCCTCGCACTCGTCGTCTGGACTTATTCGGACGCGGAGAAAAACAGCAGCCATCCGGCTTTTTTATGGGCGATCGTCGTCTTTCTCGCCCCGATTTTAGGGCTTGTTTTGTACCTCATACTCGGTCGGGACCAGACCGGCGGGTACTGACCGGTTACCGCGTTTTCGTCGGCGAGTGCGTCACCTCGAGCGCCGGCTCTCCCTCCGGGAGCGAACGCGCTCGAGGTCCAGCCGGCCGTAGTGCCAGAGCGTTCCCGTGAGCCCCGACTCGGCGATTCTTCGCCCCGAACTCTCGACGAGCACCTGCGAGCAGTAGCCCGTGGGATAGGAGCGGGCGAGTCGCCGGCTGAACGCCGTATCCTCGTTGGCCACGTTCGGAAACCCGCCGATATCGCGGAAGGCCCGTCGGTGAACGAAGCAGTTGAACCCCGGGAGAATCGGATACTCGAGTCGCGGAAAGACGTGGTTGATCGTCGCCTCCATCAGCTTCGCCCGATAGGGACCCGTGATCCGGCAGGCGGAGCTCGCGCCAGCCAGACCGTTCGCCTCGACGAGCCCGAGCATCGCCGTGAGGTAGCTCGCCCGCAGTTCGGTGTCGGCGTCGACGAAGGCCAGCCACTCGCCGTCGGCGCGTTCAGCGCCCAGCGTCCGCGCAGCACCGATTCCCGCCCCGTCGTCCGAGACGACCGTCGCCTCGTACTCGCGTGCGATATCGACCGTCCCGTCGGTCGAGCCGCCGTCGACGACGATCACCTCGTACTCGTAGGCGGTGTCCAGCGAGGCGATACTCGAGAGCGTGCCACGAAGGTAGTCGGCCTCGTTTCGCGCCGGGACGACGAAACTGGCGACCGGCGGATCGGGCTCATTCCTGGCGCTTACATCGACGGTCGACTCGCTGGCGGTCATCGAGTCGATACTTTCCGGGCACGTCTTGTAACTATTGTCTATGCAGATCTCGTCTCACAGAGGCATACCGATGATATCGACGAAACTGAGCTGAACGCGATTCGAGATCGAGACGATCACGCGGGTTGTTTTCACACCGCTTCGTGGCCAGAATTGATCTATCATGAACTTTTATGGTGGTCGGCTCTGTAGGGTTGGGTACAGATGTCGGTCGTACACGTAGCACGGTGACGAACTCCTCTTCCAGACGATTCTCGATCCGACGCATCGATTCTTGGACGGCCTCGCCGATCCACGTCACAAACCCGTTCCACCACCCGACCGACATGAGCACACAAAACTTGCAATCGACGACGACACGAATCCCGAACCGAACGCCAACCACACCCAGCCGCCAGCGGACTCGAGACGGCCGGCCCACCGAGCGCGTTCAACAAACGTTCTCCGCGACGAATACGAACCGACTCGAGAACCTGATCGACGACTGTAACTCCGCGTTCGTCTCCGGGAACTCGGAGCCGTCGTCCGAATGAATTTTAGTTGACGACTTGTTGTCGTGGATTCGAACAACCGAGGAGTCCGCCGCCTCGCGATCCGAACTGACTTTTCGACGGAGGCTGTATGCTCGAGTGGCCGATGACGATCTCTCCGCTCCGAGCCGGTCTCGGCAACCGGTTGTGACGAGCCCTATGAGTGCTGAGGCCTTCGATTTACTGATACCGCTACTCGGTTTCGAGAGTGTCACTCGGGACACCCTCCAATTACCATATAAGGAACTCATTCGTCGTCCGAAACGAGTCGTACTAGCGCTTGACCGATTGCAAGCGGAGCAGCGACGGGACCGAGCGCGTGAGCGAATCGTTTGAACGACTCGAGCATTCCCGGTTTATCGTCCGAAGGCCCCAGATACAGGAGTAGCGGCGTTTCTGGTGGGCCGTACACATCGATCTCCATTCCTTTTTCAGAATAACACGTGTCGAGGACCGTTATCAAGTCAGCCTCCCGTAAGTTATCGAGGTGGTAGGAGACCTGCTGCAGCGACAGATCGAGTTCGTCGGCAACGTCCTGTGCTGCCATCGGCTCTTTGTTGAGTACGGTGAAAATTTCTTGACTCGTGTCCGAAGAGAGGGTCTTGAACACCTCCGAGGTGTGTTCGTCGTCGATACACAGTAGGTGTGGCTCGTCGCTTCGTTTGATGCTAGCGTCTGACGAAGTCGGGAGGAGCGTACTCATCTTGCCAGTACCGTTCGGGTCCACTCGTGAAATAGGTTAATTTCGATAAAAACTGATTTTGACCGTTGTACCGTACTCTCCCGATAGTGGAGCCGATTAGACGACCCGATGATACCGAAGGGTGCGCTTGTCCGAGATGCGTTCCTATCGACGGGAGCATCAGACGTCGCTCGATCGTGGGGGATTTTCTATGGACGACGAAACTGCTTCAGCGGAATCCTTCCGTGTTCGGAGTCATGACCGTCGTCGTGATTCTGAGTTGGATCCTGTGGCCCGTGTTCGAATCGACGCCACAGACCTGGCCCGTTGGAACCAGCGTGGCCTTTTTTATGCTGATTAGTGCAACCGTGTTGCGGGCCTACGTCGTGACGATTACGACCGCAGCGCTCCAAGATTCGGAACAGTCTATCCGAAAACTCTTCGTCACGAGTCAACGGCGCATACCAGCAGTCCTCACGGTGCTCGTTGCAACGCTCGTCGCCGCCGGAGTTACAATCGGTGTTGCCTCGATTCTGAGTTGGGGAGTAATCGTGACGGTTCCGCTCGTAGGTGAAAGTATCTACGACGGCGCGTCTGCAACGCTCATTTTCGGGTCCCTCTCGGCGCTCGTCGTGTTCAAGTTCTGGCTCGCGCCCGAGATCTGTATCGCGGGGAATTACGGACCACTGACCGCACTCAAACTGAGCTGGTCCGTGACGAGCCTGTACTGGCTTCGCGTGTTCGTTGTCGTTGCCGGATTCGCCGTAACCGTCTACCTTCCGGAGGTCGGTGAGCACGTAATCGCATCACTCGGTGGTGAACGGCTTCTCTGGCCACCAGTCACGGGTTTCGTTCAACTGTTTTTCTACAGCGTTGGGTACGCTTTCTGGTTCGTCGTAGGAACGCGGATATATATCCGGTCAGTTCGCGTTTAGTAACTCCCCTTCGAGACGAGAGCTGGCATTCAGACGGTCAAAATCGATTTTGACCGTAGATAGCGACTTTTTCGTATCGGCCAGTAGGTTCCACCGAAATGACCGACAACGAAACATTACTCAGAACGGAAAACCTCACCAAAGAGTTCGGTGACGTCGTCGCCGTACAGGATCTCAATCTCACCGTGAAGAAAGGGGAAATCTACGGCTTTCTCGGGCCAAACGGCGCTGGCAAGACCACGACAATTCATATGGTACTGTCGCTCGTTCGGCCGACCGCCGGTCGGATCCAGCTGTTTGGCGAAGAGCTCGATTCAGCAGTGGCGACCCTACGAGAGCGCATCGGCGTCCTGTCCGGTCACGGTGGTCTATACGGCAATCTCACGGCGCGTGAACACGTCGAATTCGTGGCTCGTATCAAGGCGACCGAAGTCGACCCCGACCACCTTTGTGAACGTGTTGGGTTAGCGTCGACGACCGACCGGCAGGTGAGAGGATTTTCTACCGGAATGAAACAACGACTCAAACTTGCGATGGCTCTCGTCGGCGAGCCGGATCTGCTCGTTCTGGACGAGCCGACGCGGGGACTAGATCCAAACGGCGCTCGAGAGGTGCGACAACTAATCGAAACCGAAAATCAACGCGGAACGACCGTATTCTTTTCGAGCCACATTCTCAGCCAAATAGAACGGACGTGCGACAAAGTCGGGATACTCAATAACGGGACGCTCGTCGCAGAGGATACGATTTCGGAACTACGGGCACAGATATCCGAGACGAACAGCATCCGAGTCACGTTCAAGGATGCTGTAAACGGTATGTGCGACCGTATCGAAAACGGGGATGCCGTTGCAGCCGCCGATATCGACGGGGACACCATCGAACTCGCTCTCAAAGAGAGCGGAGCCACCAACGAGGTGCTCGGCGAGCTCTGTAAAGCGGAATCGCCCATCCAATCGGTTACCACGGAAGGAGCGACATTGGAGGATCTGTTTGCCGCCTATACGGAAGCGGAGGCAGAGACATGACGTGGCGACCCATTGCTCGAAAAGACGTTGCGGACTCGATTCGGTCTCAGACGTTCCTGGTGCTTGTGACCGGGTTCTTGTTCCTGACATTCGCACTGAGCTCGATGCAGTATATTTTCGGCGACCCGACGTTCGAGGAAGGTGTCGGTGCGGCGTTCGGCACGATGAGTATCCTCGTTCCGATTGTTGCGGTGTTGATCAGCTATTCAGCAATCGTCAGCGAGCGCCAGTCCGGCAGTTTGCACGTTCTTCTCAGTCTCCCGGTAAATCGGAGGGAGTTGCTGTTCGGTAAGATTGTCGGCCGGACGCTCACACTATTTATCCCCGTCTCGATCGGTTATTTACTTGTGATCCCCTTTCTGTATCTGTTGTACGGAAGTTTCGCACCGTCCGAGTATGTGCGATTTTTGACTACGAATCTCGGGAACGGCGTTCTCTATACGGTTATCGGCGTGTGCGTCTCTGCAGCACTCACGACCCCTCGTCGCGTTCTCGCAACGCTTGTCGGTCTCTTTCTAACCGTCTATTTCGCGCTCTACGTACTCGGTGACATCATCTACTGGGCAATCCATGGTGAAGTACCCGAAACACCGCCGACGTGGGTGGAGTTCGTCGAAACGCTCCCGCCACACGAAGCACTGAACAACGTCGTGAACCTGTTATGGGCGAGAGAACTGTCGACGGGAGATCCGCTACTCCTCCAAGAGTGGGTCAGCGCAATCGTATTTCTCCTGTGGCTGACCGTTCCCATTGCTATCGGATACGTCCGGTTCAAAAATACCGACATCATTTAGATTCGCCGTTAGCAGGATCCTCCGAGCCACCGTGCCGTAGATGAATTCGGGAGACAGCCTGTCAACCCAATCACCAAGCCACCGTCTTCTGTTGGTTTCGACTTTCGACCGCCCGCGTCCAGTGTATGACTGTGAATGTCATAGGGGAGAACGTGTGGAAAGAAGCGCCAACAGAACGGGGAACCTAATATATCCAGACAGATGTGTCGTCGGCTAATTCGAACTATCGGAGGGAAAAACGGTGATGAGGGGTACTCACTTTCCTACGCTGAGGTCGTTCGAGCGGACAGCGCAACCGCGAGCCCTAGACAGTTACTCCGTCAGTTCGTATGTCGTGTATGGAAATCGGGATCATCGGCGCGGGTGCGGCGAGTGCGGCCGCGGCGTACGCCATCCAGCAGGACGCACCGAACGCGCAGTGTACGGTACTCGAGAAGTCGGGTGGCGTCTGCGGGCGGGCGGCGACGCGACGCGCGGACGGTCGGTACTACGATTACGGGGCGAACTACCTAAAAGACGACGACGAGCGGGTGCTCTCACTCGTGACCGAGCACCTCGAGACCGACGGGCTCGTCTCCGTTTCGGGGCCGATACACGTCTTCGACAAGGACGGCACGGTCAGCGAAGGGCGGGCGGAGACCGAACGGAAGTTGACCTATCGGACGGGCATTACACAGCTCGCGAAGCGACTGTTCGGAGCGGCGGACGCGACGGTACACCGGAACACGCGAATCACGGCGATACGCCGTGACGGCGAGCAGTGGTACCTAACCGACGCCGACGGCGACCGGTGGGGACCGTACGATCGGCTCCTTTGCAATCCGCCAGCACCGCAAACTGCGAACCTCCTCCACGACGCCGACTGGGAAAGCGAGCGTCGCGACGCGCTCCTCGAGGCCGCTCGAGCGGTCGAGTACCGAACCATCCTGACCGCCGTCCTCGGCTACGAGTTCGAACTCGAGGCCCCCTACTACGCGCTCGTCAATACCGACAAACGCCACGAGATCGGCTGGATCGCGCGAGAGGAGTGCAAACCCGGCCACGTTCCCGACGGCGAGTCGGTCCTGATCGTTCAGGCGAACGATTCGTGGTCGGTCGAACGGGACGACGACGATCCGAGCGAGATCGTCGCGGAACTGGCTCGACTGACCGCCGACGTCGTCGACGACGACCGCCTCGAGAAGCCCGCGTGGACGGATTACCACGGGTGGCGCTACGCGCAACCGGAAGGCGGCGTCGACCGGAGCGCGGTCGAATCGGCCGAACGCGAGGGATTGTACTGTCTCGGCGACTGGGTCGCCGGTGAAGGGCGGCTCCACGCAGCGCTCCGTAACGGACTCGAAACCGGCGAACGGGTCGCTCGCTCAGTGTCGAACGGGGACTGAACGACACCACGAGCCGTCTCGAACATGCCGATAGCCGTCTCGCGACGCTCCGCGTGTATCAACGGAACGATCGTCTACAACCTCGTCACGCTCGAGCAACCGAACAGACCGACGGTGAAAATCAACTCCACGGCCTAGCCGTCGGCCCACTCCAGATTTGTTTCGTCCGATCCGGAGACGAGTGCGGACCGAACGCGCAATCTTTAGTTGCCGTAGTCGCTGGGGTGAGACATGGGAATCGATCGGACGGAGTTACGAAAGGGGCTCTCGAGGACCTGGCCCTACCTCCTTTCGCACCACCTGCCGTCCGAGTGGTATCGGTGTTACTCGCCGGTGATCTTCGGGAGGCAAATCCACGTGTGCGCGCGATGCCTGGGTATTTATCCCGGAATACTCGTCGCTCTCGTCGTCTCGCTATTCGCGACCGGTCTCGCACACTCGCCGACTGTCGCCATCGCCATCATTCTCGTTTTCCCGCTTCCCGCACTCCTCGACTGGACGGCAACGACGTTTACCGACCGACGAGGATACAACGCGGTTCGAACGGGGACGGGTTTGCTGCTCGGATACGGATACGGCGTCGGTCTGACGCACCTCTTTCTCGCGGCCGATCTCCGCGTCGTACTCGTGGGAATCGCCTACGGAGCGATTGCTGGCGCACTCGTGTACATATCACAGAACGTGACATAATCATAGGTACTAATATAAGGCCGCTGTGACAAGCATCGGTCAGTTATCGCATGATAGACGACATCGACAGTGGGGAACGATTCGACAACGACGCAGAGACCGCCGCCGGAGAGGCGATCAAACACCAGCACTCGAGGAAAGAAACATGAGCGGGTCCGAGAACGGAAAATTCTGTCAGGAGTGTGGGGAGCGGATAAACAAAAAGGCGGAAATTTGCCCGGAGTGCGGCGTGAGACAACCCGGCGCCGAGAGCGACGCGAATTCGGATAAGCTCGTGGCCGGAATCCTGGCAATCCTGCTCGGGGGATTGGGCGCACACAAGTTCTACCAGGGGAACATCAAGTACGGCGTCCTTTACCTGTGTTTCTTCTGGACCGGAATTCCGGCCCTGTTCGGAATCATCGAGGGGATCATCATGCTGATCGCGGACGATTCGGAGTACGAACGAAAATACGCGGACGGGAGCATCTTCGGAAAGATCTGATAAGGTCGTTCGTGATTCTCTCCCGGCGAGAGACTCCGTCGTTGGTTTCGGCCCGCGAAACCCGTTCGCCGCGACGGCTGGCTGAAAATAGTTACGAACAACTCTATAACACAACAGCGGCCACTGCGCGGACGACTAGCAACGGTACACGGACCACCGGCCGACTTCCTGACGGTTCGGGCCCTCGAGTCAAAACTGGCTCAGCGGCGCCTTCGTCTCGAGAGGAAGCTACAGATTGTTCCACTGGAGGCCGTTATTCGACTCGCACCCGGGTACGATCAGCATCTCGAGGCGTTTTATCGCTCGGTGGTGTATACGAAGAGACGATAGTGAACTATGCCGGACCGAACAGCGATTCGAAACATGGCGTGTACAGTCGCGTTGCTCGTCCTTGGGTACGTACTCCCGTTCGTCGGGGAGCACCTCTCCGGTTCTCGAGGGACCGTCGAAACGCTCCTGTTCCTCCTCGAGCACGCGTACTTCCGGTATTATCTGAACACCACAGCCCTCACCGCCTTCGTCATGGGGAGCATCTGGTATTACATCGAAGTTCGCCACTCGAGCCGTCATTTCGTTCTCGTCGGAGCGGGATACGGACTGTTCGCAGGCGTCGTCTTCGCCGTCTTTTACGTTCTGCTGGGAGTCGGTGTCTATTCGTTCGCTCCGCAGGAGTCGTACGTGCTCATTCTGGTCGGCATTGGGACCGTCGTCGGGGTAATCGCCGGAACCCTTCGGGAAGCTCGGATCTGCTACCGGTGACGAACGATTATCGCCTCACTCGCGCAAAGCAACTGACCGAACGTTGACTTATTTATTCCCAAACGGAGACTAATAATCGATTTTCTGAATCGAACATACTCTCTGTCGATAGCTGGTTCGTCGATCGACGAAATCCCGGTTGAAAGAATATGAGTTATCCGTGTGGAGTGCGGCCACGAAACTAGCTACTCCCAAAACCATGTCTGGCAAATACGACCTCGTTATCGTGGGCGGCGGTATCAGTGGTGCATCACTGCTGTACACGACAGCGAAGTTCACCGACATCGATTCCATCGCACTGATCGAGAAAGAGCCCGAGATCGCCGCGATCAACTCACACGTCACGAACAACTCCCAGACGCTCCACTTCGGAGATATCGAGACGAACTACACGCTCGAAAAGGCAGAAGACGTCAAGGAGGGCGCGGAACTGCTCGCGGGCTACCTCGAGGAGCACGACCCGGACCGCGAGATGCACTCGAAGCGCTCGAAGATGGTGCTGGCCGTCGGCGAGGACGAGGTCGAGCAACTCGAGTCCCGCTACGACGAGGAAGGGTTCGGCGAGCTCTTCCCGAAACTGCGCGCGATCGACCGCGAGGAGATCGCCGAGATCGAGCCGAATGTCGTCGAGGGCCGCGATCCGTCGACGGAGATGCTCGCGCTCCAGACGCCGGACGGCTACGTCGTCGACTACGGCGAGACGACCAAATCCTTCGTCGAAGCGGCCGAAGAAGAAGCGAACGTGGATGTCTACACCGGGACGAAGGTCACGGATATCACCCCGACGCTCGACGGGTATACGATCGAGACGGACAACGGTCGATTCGACTGTGAGGCTTCCGTCGTTGCAGCGGGATCACACAGTCTCCAGATCGCAAAGGAACTCGGCTACGGCGAGGACAAGGTGTTGCTCCCCATCGCAGGGAGCTTCTTCCTCGCAGACGACTTCCTGAACGGGAAGGTCTACACCCTGCAGATGAAGAAGTTGCCCTTCGCCGCGGTCCACGGCGACGCGGACGTCCACGACGATAGCATCACCCGATTCGGACCGACCGCGAAACTCGTGCCGACGCTCGAGCGCGGTCGCGTCTCGACCGTGAAGGACTTTCTCGACGTGTTCGGGCTGAACGCGGCGGCGTTTCTCAGCTACGCCAACATCCTCTCGGACCGCGTCTTGCTTCCGTACGTGCTTCGAAACCTCGTCTACGATCTGCCCGAAGTCGGACCGCGACAGTTCCTTCCGCACGTCCAGAAGGTCGTCCCGAGCGCCGATCTCGAGGATATCGAACGCGCGAAGGGGTACGGCGGCGTTCGGCCCCAGATCGTCGACACGAAGAACAAGTCCCTGGACATGGGCGAGGCGAAAATCGTCGGCGACGACATCGTCTTCAACATCACCCCCTCGCCGGGCGCGTCGACGTGCCTGAAAAACGCCGTCCAAGACACCGAACGGGTGCTCGAGTTCCTCGACGGCGAGTACGAGTTCGACGAGGCCGCGCTCCGCGAGGAAACGATCGAGAACTTCCCGCGTCTCGACGAACCCGAAACGGACGCAGCACCCGAAGCGCGCGCCGATGCGGTTGCGACCGCCGACGACGACGACTGATCGGTTCGATCGACGGGGTTTACCGCAGCCGCTCGGACGTCGGAGCTGATCGACCGACGGTGATCCACTCACGATCGCTCGAGTGGCGACGTGGCAAGCCAAAATCGGAACCGTACTCACCGCTGACTAGCTCATCGACAATTTCTGTTCTCAGGTTCCCTCTATCGTCCAAGCACCGTACCACTCGGATACCGGTCCCGCTCACCTCACACCAGCGTTAAATGAGCGCACCATCAGTAGACGAAACATGCGAGAGAATCAGACTACCGACCGGGCGCTGAGAACCCACCCGGCGGCGGATATTGAGACGGTCGTCGCCGATCCCGAGGAGATCATCGAAGCGTTCACACGAAACCACGAGGAGGAGGAGCTTCGAACGCACGTCCTTCGACTCACGCCGCCGTTCGAGGGAGAAGTGCAGGCGGAGCCGTACGTACAGGAGGGACCAAAGCGGTATCCGCCGGACAGGGAGCCGGAACCGATCCACCTCGATCCGGCGACGTTCGTCCGAAACGAAGCCGGCGTTCACCCGAACGAAACTCACCTCACGGTTCCGACGCGCGAAGCGGTCCGCGAGCGAGCGACGACAGCTCACGGCGACGAACTCGACGAGGGCGTTCTCGAGGAGGAGCACGAAGCGGCGCTCGAGGAGTGGGAGAGTCAGGTGCGAGACTCGCTGATCACCAGCGTCCGGATCTACTTCGATCACAGGGATGCCGACGAAATCTGGACGAACGCCCGGTACGCCGCGTCGGACGAGTGATACGGCTCCGGACAATTTGTTGTCGAGGCCACGAAGCGGGATTCGAATTCAGTGGCTTTCGACCGCTCGAGGGTATCGAACGGGGCGTTACCGAGAGAGACGGGTGGAGAGATGACCGAGGTTCGAGAGGGTGAGACAACAGGAAGCTTGACATCCTCCCCCGCTGAAACGCGAGGCTTTCTCCTCGATTCTCCGTAAGTATGGCGATCCAACACGTTCATAACCGATCAAGCTGACACTAACGCATGAAAGACAGACCGGATCTCTTTATGCTGGTCGAGGCGTTCGTCTTCGGACTACTCGTCACGATCGGGATCCTCTACGCAGCGCTTGGCAGCCATCTCCCGGAGTCGTTTCCGGCAATTGCCGGAATCGGGGTCGTTGCCTGGTCTGTTGTTCTCATCGGCGGAACGATACTACTCGCCGAGTGGCGAAATATCGCGACCGGAGCGTTGCTCGGCGGCGAACTACTGGGACTGTTTGCCGGGCTTTGGGTGTTCGCGATGCAGGTCGGTTGGAGTTTCGTCACGTTTGCGATCGTTCCCGTCGGGGTCGTGTCGGCTGTGACCGGCGCGTGGGTCGCCTACGAGCGAGAACAACAGTACGGGGCCCCTCGAGAACCGCCGATCGGGACTTGGCGACACGTGTTCGCGGTGCTGGCCTTGCTCCCGCTGGTCTTTCTCGGGCTGTTGGTGTTCGCCTAGCCGTTCGTTGGGACGTAGTCCTCGAGTTGTTGGTGTTTGCCTGGCCGTTCGTTGGGACGTGCCACGGATGTCGAACCGAGCGGTTTCGCAGTCTCAGTCGTCACCTCCCGTTGTCTTTCGACCGATCGGCAGGTGGCCCTCGGGCGGTTTCGACCGCCCCCTCGAATCCGTCCGCACACACCGAAAGCGTCAGCGTGTCCAGTGCGTTGGCGTACACCTTACGGTGGTTCCCGTCGGCGACGGGGCGAATTTCGGCGGTGACGAGCCCGGCGTCCTCGAGCCGGTTCAATCGTCGATAGGCGGTCACTCGAGAGATGTCACAACGGTCGACGACCTCGGCGACAGAGCGGTTCGTCTCGTCGAGCGACTGGAGAATCTCCCGGGCGTGGTCGTCGGCCAACAACTCGATTGCCTCCGTCAGTTCGATACCCTGATCCGCCGCGGGTTCGCCGCGGAGCGATGGTCGGTGCATGTGCTCTCGAGTGCCGCGGGTGAGTTGATAAAGCCCTCCGGGATTTTGGCGGACGCCAAACCTCGGTCGGGGAACCAGAACGCACCTCTCGATACGCGACTGAGTTCGGGTATGGATCCAGTCAGACGGAGATTGGGTATATGGATTCAGTCAAACTGACAGCCGTTTCGAGCGGGCAATCAACCGCACCGAAACGCGAGGTACCGCCGCATCCGAGACCCTCGCCGTCCGAACTGTCAGACCCTTCGGAGCGGATCGTCGAAACGTATTAGACGATTCACACGTCACCATCACCCGATGCTCTCCCGTCGAACTCGCGCACTCCTCGAGTTACTCGTGAGCCTGTTCGCTCTCGCGATATCGATTATTCCCCTGATGGAACGCCGTCGGAATGACGACCGGATCGGAGACAGTCAGACTCCCGAGGCGACCGACACGGCGGTTCAAGCGTCGGACTCGAGCGCGCCGGCTCGAGATTCCGACCGCCAGCGGCCAGCAAACGCATTTGTGGCGGGAGTCGCAGAGGGAGCCCCCGACGACCCCGTCTCGCTCCCGTGGTTTCTGTGCGGGTTCGCTTCCGCAGTCGGCTATCGACATCTCTCCGATCACGACGTGTGGTCGATTCGGCGGTCTCGAGTCCGACGGATCGGATTCGGAATGCTCGAGATGCTTTCCGGCCTCCTTCTGGCGCGCTACGACGAACGCGCATCCCACAGCTTCGGTATCGGAAGCTGTGCGGGAGCGGTCGTCTACCGCTTGAAGTACGGACTTCTCAACGAACCGCCTGGGGAGTGAAATCCTGAAGATTACTGATCGGATAAAACCTTGCGCAGGATCCCTTCGAGTTCAGCTTCCAACTCCGATGCTTGCAGGATCGTAACGGGGTTTTCGGTCTGTTCCTTGAAAGAGGCTGTGGGGTCTTCGATATCTTGAACGACTAATAAACCGTTCCACCCTGATCCGAAGTAGTCGCTCGTTGTCTCCTCACGGCCGAAAACGAATTCTTCGTTGACTCGGAGGAATGCGAGATACTCCAGCGTTTCTTTGATTCCCCGACGGATTGTATCGACGTTGGTGCTGTTTTTGACTTCCACGATCAGGTATTCGTGTTGGTCGTCTTCCGGTGAGATGATCTCGAGGACGATAACATCAGGGCGACCCGTCTGATTTCGAAAGTCACGATCGAAATAGTCACTCGCAATTTCCTGTGCCGTGAGTTGTACTTCATCGGTTCGTGAGAGGTTTTTCTGTTCCTCGTCGGGAACCGCCACGAACGACAGCTTTCGATCGGATCCAGAATTGTCGTGATAGAGAACAATCTCCTTGTCGTCCTCGAAACGCGCTACTTCCTGTCGGCCAGTTGCGATCGTTTTGAACTCCGGTTGTGTCTCGCGCAATCGCTCGAGCGTGGAGACGAATCGGAACAGAACGAACAATTCGAAGAGCGTGTTCTGGTCGTCTGGCGCGATCGCCGTTTCCTCGAGGAGTTCACGAATTTCGTCGGCTTCGCCCCGAACCAGCCGTTCACGCGATCGAAGAAGCGATGCAGCCTGGCGATAGACACCGTGGCGCGAATCCGCCGCCGTCGTCAGCATCCGCTCGGTCGGTTCGTAAGTATCGGGTTCGCGAATCCGGCGAACGTGGACGTTTCGCTCGACGATGTGCTGTAACTCGTCGATTAAGTTTTCGTTCCCCGTCCACGTTTCACGGACCCATTCGTACTCTCCCCGAAGGTATTCTTCGGCTTTGCGAATGGTCGTGTGAACGACGGAGATCAACCGCTTGAGAACGATATTTTCCGGTATATCGTAATCCTCCGATCGGTTCTCGCAGACGAATATCGACGAATCTCGAGGGTGTTCTGTGTGCCGCGTTTTGATCGTCTCTCCCCAGTTGATTCGTCCGTCGACGGTTCCACGACGCGTTCGTGTGGTCGTCCGCGTTTCGGTCCGTACACTCCGCAAATGGGTAGGAAGTTCTCGAACGAAGTCGACGACATCAGACTTGAGAATAAAGTGAAGATCGAGCAGCAGTTCGTATTCTTCGAACCGCTCGTCGAGTTGCTCCGGTTTGATCGATTGTGCTAACTCGCGCTCGGGAAACGATCCTTGCATCACGTGAGCAAACACGTCTTCAGTGAGCTGATCGAGGAGTTGCTCTCTATTCATTCTCGGCGATGGTCACCTGTAACATGTCTCGGGCCGCTTTCTCGAGTAACGAGTCGTCGATTTCTCCAACGGCTGCAATCTCTCCAACGATTCTTCGACGTTTTGGAACGCCCTCTAACTGGGGAAGAATGTAGCTAACGACCGCCTGGGTGAGGTGGTACTCAAGTTCTTCTTTGGGATGGTACGTTACGTACCGAAGGACGTCTTCGATGATCGCTGGGCCGATGGAGCGTTCATCGACCGCGTTGTTCGTCTCCCGCCATACGCGGCCGACCGCGATCGCAACATCGCGATCGAGATCGAGTCCCCACGCATCCGCGTAGTTGTGGACGATCCTCTCGAGATGTTCTTCCGCCGCACGAGCGTCGGGGAGTTCGGGTGCGGGAACGCGAATAAACGCAAACCGACGCATGAACGCGTAGCTCATCTCGTAGAGCGAGGTTTTGTCGTAGGTGTTCATCGTCGCGAAGATGCGCCACGAATTCGGAACGAGGTACTGATAGTCTGCAACCAGTCCCGAATGGTCGTTCGTCGTCGTAATCTCGACTTCGTGACCGTCTCTGGTGTACGGAAGCTGAACCGATTGACCCGAAAGCAACGTGAAAAGCTGGCCGAACGCTTTGTCAATATCGGCCCGGTTCAGTTCGTCGATTATCAGCAACTCGTTGGCTTGAGATTCCGTTCGTGTCCGCTTGAGGCGATTGAGAACGATCCCTGGCTTGAACGAAAGATTGTCCCCGTCGCTACCCGACTCGTTCGGCATATAGCCGCCTACTGTGTCAAACGTCGACCAATCAGCGGTCGCCGTGGTCGTCTCGAAGCCCGAATACAGGTGCGGGGCCGTCTCGGCGAGATGTGAACAGACCTGGCGAGCGATTTCCGTCTTTCCGGTCCCGGGTGGTCCAGTCAACAGAACGTGTTTGTCCGCCTCGAGCGCCGTCGAAATTTGCTCGACGATCTGCTCACCACCGTCGTCGGGGAAATAAAGACCCTCGAGAATATCGGACGGGAGCGGTCCTTGATACGGGTTGGAGACGTTGACTGACGACGCTTCTCGAAGGTCGTCAACCATAGCCTCGAGAAGGGCCATTGTCCGCTCGTAATCGATTGATTCGCTGGTGGACCGGAGTCTCGCGAACCGAGATTGAACCGGAAACTCTCGATCAGACACTTCGTCACAGATTTCGTTGGCGTCGGCAATTGGGAGACCGTTCGCGGTGAGTGCGTCGCACTCTCGGTCGATTTCGGTTGACGTCTTTTCGGTAATCGACCGAGAGGTGTCGACCTCCTCGAATCGCCCGTTGAAAAATAGGCGGTCGAAGGTCGCGACGAGCGGGTATGATTCTCCGTTTTCGTGTTCGTTACGCCACCACGGCTCTGACTTTTCGGACATCCGGCCGAGAATTCCGACACCGATGAGCCCCGCTGGTTGCTCGCTGAGCGAATTGTCGGAGGGTTGTGAACGTGAGTGAAAAAGTACGACGTCACTCTCCGAGAGTCCCTCCCACTCCCCCCGATCGGTGCTCTCGAAGCAAACGGAGTTGTTCTCGAGGGCGGTTATCCAGAAGTCCGGCGGTGCGGTGAATTTGTAGACCGCGGGCGTCGACGACTGGATGTGTTCGACCACTGAATGGTCGATTTCGGCTATCGTTCGTGACTCGTCAGTAGGCGTCTCCGTCTCGATGGTATAGGAGTCGTGGAGGATACTATTGAGCCGCGGCTGACTGAGCACACCGCCGGAAAGGTTGAGCCGCTTTTGAACAATTCGAACCCAACACAAGAAGAGCGTCTTGGCGGGCGAAAACGCGCCGAGCGATCCGATACCGAGTTCACGGGCCGTTCGCTCGAGTTCCGGTTCGAGGCGCTCGTAGATGTCCCGAAGTTGGTCGAACTGGGCGGCGGTGTCCGCCGAAACATCGTCGGACGGACGGAAACCATCGAGAGCAGTCGTCCAATCGGCGACGAGCGCTTCCCCGAACCGTTCGGTGAGCCACTCCGTTTCCGTCGACGAGTCGGTGAGTCGTCGCCGAACGTCGTCTCTCGCCGCCTCGAGGCCGTCGTAATCGTTGTTGCTATCCGTTCGAGAGAGTGGCTGTCCCGTAATCTGGTCGATAAACGCGCTGATAGAATCGTACTCGTCGAAAAAGCTCGAGCCGCCTCGTTCGAAATTGATTCGACTGTAGGTATCGTTCGGCCAGCCTTTGAACCCGATCGTCTCCCAGAATTGCCCGCGGTCGAGCGTCGTCTCGTAGATGGGGGCGAGGAACATCACGTGCTGATACGATTTATCCGATCCATCTCCCCAGCCCACTCGCTGGGTGAATTTCGAAGCGGTGTCGTCGTCGAGAACGGTCGCGTGAGCGATCCGTGCCAACAGCGTATACTCTCCGCCACGACGACCATCGCGATCAGCGAATAGGAGGAAATCGCCTTCATCCGCGGACTCGTCGGCCGTATTTCCCCAGACAGAGAGCGTCTCGCGGTCAAGCGGGATATCACAGAGGTCTTCCAATCGGTCTCGAGAAACGCCTTCGATGACGGTTCGATCAAAGTTCGTGCGGATCGGCCCGTCGCCAGTTTTCACGGGAACCTGATATACGGTCGGATCGTCCGTGCTTGAATCCGTGTCCTCCCCGATCACGTCGTCCCCATCTGCTCCCATCTTCATTGGTGAGAAGCAGACAGTATCAGCCTATAAAACCTGTCACAAACGGAGGTTGGTCATGTCCACGGGCCAAGAGAAACTCGAGAGAGGCACTGAATACACAGACCGACGAACTATTCAGGGCGCAGCAGCGTCGACACCGCCATTCGAATCCGCGAACGGGATGTCGATCTCGATGCCGTCGTACGCGAGCGTCGGCGTCTTCGCCTGCCCGGATCCCCCGCCGTCGAACTCGAGGACTCCGAGATCCTCGAGTTCGGAGCGGTTCCGGTGGACCTGTTTGTAGTCTCGGTCGACGAGGGCAGCGGCTTCTCGGATACTCTCGGGTTCGTGTTCGGCGATCGTCTCGAGTAACTCGAGGATCCTCGGACTGAGGAGTCGGCTGAGTTCCGCGTACGAGCCGAAATTCAAGACCGGTTGTGCGTCCTCGAGTTCGTCGCGCTCCCGAATACGACCAGCAAATCAGTACAGGTTGCAGTTACCGCGCATGTCTCGTCCAATTGGCTCGAGCAGGAGAGGGTGCTGAGACGGAGCACTCAAGAGACTCTCACTCATAGGCGAGAGCAGTGAGTCAGGACGCCCTCGCAATACTGTTCGTCGATCCGTTCGCCGTTATGAACACGGTCGGTTTAGTTGCGTTCGCACTCGTCGGGTCGTCGAAGGCGATCCACGAGGAGTTCGACTTGTTCGGAATCGCCATCGTCGGGTTGGCAATGGCGTTTGCTGGTGGAGCAACACGCGATCTCCTCGTGACGCGAGTACCGTTAGCGCTCCAGTCACCGATCGAAATCAGTCTGGGGCTCCTCGGAGTTGGCTTAGCGATCGCGTTGAGCGTCGTTCTGTCGTCGCCGGAAAGACACCCGATCACGCTGGTCTCCGACGCTATCGGGCTCGCCGCCTTTACGACAACCGGTGCGATCGTCGCAACTGAAGCGGGCGTTTCGGCGTTTGGTATCGTTGCTATTGCGACGATCAACGCCGTCGGTGGCGGTGCGTTTGCAGATATCCTTCTCGACCGCTCTCCGTTCATCCTCTTCGAGGATTTCTACGCGAGTTGTGCAGTCCTCGGCGGAAGCGCGTACTGGCTCGTTGGGTCGGTAGGCGGTGCCGAAAGTACTGCTGCTGTGGTCTGTGCGATACTGACCGTGGTGACTCGGCTCGCTGCGGTTAGTTACAATTGGAGCCTTCCGACAGTACAGAACTTGGACTATTAAGAGATGTGCCTATCATCCGTTGGTCACTCAATACAGTCAGCGATCAGTACAGGTCGAGTAGATAACGGAGTAGCAATCGTCCTCACCGATAGCTGTCAAGAGCGGGGTTCTGAGTTCCAACAGTGCTTTATTCTCCTACTTCACAAACAGTACAATGGTATCTTGGCGACGCCGCGTGTCTACAATCGGAGGGAGACGTATTATCGCCGCTCTTGGGGCGATCTACGTCGTATTTGCCTCAGTATGGGTATTCATTGGGCTCGATATCGGTGAACCGGTCAGTAGTATCTTTATCATAATCCTGTCGGTCGCCGTGCCCGGCTTCCTTCTCCTTTATGGCGCATACTGGCTCCCGCGGAGCGATATCAACACCGAGTTCCACGCTGACATCGCTGGATGGTGTCTCGTCGGATTCGGGACAATGGCGGGTCTGCTCATCTTATTTCAGCTCCAACCCGAAGGTGGTATTTCTGAACCAGTGACCGGGATTCCAATTCTCACGGTACTGGGTAGTGTCGGCGGTCTCGGTGTCGGTGTCTACGATGGTCGAGCCAAGACGCAAACTCGGCAACTCAAGCGGCGAACCAGCCAGCAAGAGACGGTGGCAAAGCTCGGTCAATTTGCGCTCGAAACCGATGACCTCGACGCCCTCATGCATGAAGTGGCCCACAAGGTCGTGGATGCACTCGACAATGACTACTGCGAAGTGCTCGATCTCGACGTTGAGAACGAGGAACTGCTACTCCGCCAAGGCGTCGGTTGGAAAGACGGGATCGTAGGAGAGACGACAGTCTCGTCCGTCGAAGCGAACTCACAGGCAGCGTATACGCTAGCTAATAACCATCCGATCGTTGTCAAAGACTTCGAAACGGAGACACGGTTTAGCGGGACAGAATTGCTGACAAACCACGATGTCCACAGCGGCATCACCACTATCATTGGACCGTTCGCTGAGCCATGGGGAATTTTAGGGACACACGATACCGACCAGCAAGAGTTCACCGAGGATGACGTTAACTTCGTCCAAAGTGTCGCCAACATCCTCGCGGAGGCAATCGAGCGCACAGAAAAGGAACGCCAATTGAGGGAACAGAAGGCACAACTGGATGTAACGACCGATGCCGCGTCAATCGGGATCTGGACGTGGGATATCCAAGATGACGTTGTTACTGCGGACGAGTCTCTCCTGGAGATGTATGCGATGGACCCGGGGGATACCCCCATGGAAGACTTCTACGAACCGATCCACGACGACGACACGAAGCAGACGTGGGAGGAACTCGAACAAGCCGTTGAGGAGACGGGCGAACTCTGGACCGAGTACCGAATCAAGGATGCGACCGGTGACATCACTTGGGTCGAAGCTCAAGGAGAGGTCGAATACGATGATGGCGAACCAGTCCGGTTACACGGTGTAGTTGCCGATATCACCGAGCGAAAAGCACAAGAGCAACGATTAGAACAACTGGTTGCTGAGCTCGAAGAATCGAACGAACGACTCGAACAGTTCGCCTATGCTGCCTCACACGACCTGCGAGAGCCGTTGCGGATGATCTCGTCGTACCTCCAACTCATCGATAGCCGCTACGAACTTGATGAGGAGGGTGAAGAGTTCATCGAGTTCGCCGTGGACGGGGCCGAGCGGATGCAGTCGATGATCGACGGGCTTCTCCAGTACTCCCGCGTCGAAATACAGGGCGACCCATTAGAGCTGGTCGACTTGGAAGACATTCTTGAGGATGCACGCAAGAACCTACAGGTGACCATCGAGGAGAACGACACGACGATCGAAGCAGAGCCGCTTCCGCATGTTCAAGGCGACCCTGACCAGTTGCGGCAGGTATTCCAGAACCTGCTCGACAACGCCATCGAGTATAGCGACGACCAGTCGACGGTTCACGTAACCGCAGAGCAAAACGATACAGATTGGATCGTCTCCATTGAGGACGAGGGAATCGGGATCGACCGAGAAGAACAGGAGCAGATCTTCGAGGTGTTCCAGCGAGGCCACAGTCGTAGCGATGGTAACGGTACTGGAATCGGTCTTGCACTCTGCGAACGGATTATCGAGCGCCACAGCGGAGAGATTTGGGTCGAATCCGAACTGGACGAGGGATCGACGTTCTCGTTTACGCTTCCGGCTGCCGATACGTAAAGGTGAATCACATACCAGTGGTTCGGAGTTTTATTCCTCGCTAGGAGAGTCAACAGCTATAGTATAAAGTCCATATGCGATAAGAATTGCGAGTATGACACCCAAGATACCAGCCAGCCAGTTTCCGCTAGAAATAAACTCAAATAAACCCCCCATAGCTGCTCTTGAGGCAATTAGGAGGAATACACAAAGTACGAAGAGACGAACAGAAAAACTGGGGAGTTTTCCTGAGTTCGGGTTATCTGTATCCATGTTGTAATGTTTTATATATGCCACAATAGTTCTTTGCCTGTTACGTTGCACCTGTAGTTACAAAAATTCCACGAGAATACGTGTCCAAAATAGTTTCAACAGGACTGGATACCCTCATTCACCTTCCTCGAGCGAATCCGCATCGAGATTCCCCTCGAGATACCGCATACCATATCCGTCTTTAGCTAAGCGAGAAACCACGTGACAGCGGCGGCTTATCGAGGCATCTTTTCGAGAGGAATGAGGAGGCGACGAGTGTGCACAACGAAGCCTCCTCATCTCGGATTATGCGTCGGCTCACTACATTGTTTCCCTCCGAGTTCCTCGAAGAGCACGCCGAGGAACTCGGCGTGGTCGAACGTGACCGCAAGCTCCAGATTCCCGCCTTCGTCTGGGCATTCGTGTTCGGCTTCGCCGCAGGCGAAAGCCGAACACTCGCTGGCTTCAGACGCAGCTACAACTCGACAGGCGACGAGACGATCTCTCCCGGCGGCTTCTATCACCGGTTGACGCCGTCTCTCGCAGAGTACTTCCGCGACCTCGTCGAGCGTGGCCTCGACGAGGTCGCTGTCCCTGACACTGTTGACGCCGATATCGACCGATTCAGGGACGTGATGATCGCTGATGGAACCGTCCTGCGGTTGCACGAGTTCCTTGCCGATGAGTACGAAGCTCGCAAGGAGGAGCAGGCTGGAGCGAAGCTCCACCTGCTCCACAATGCCACTGAGCAGACGATAGAACGTCTCGACGTGACTGACGAGAAAACGCACGACAGCACGTTGTTTAACACAGGATCGTGGCTCGAAGATCGGCTCGTTCTGTTCGACCGAGCCTACTTCAAGTACCGCCGCTTCGCGTTGATCGATGAGAACGACGGCTACTTCGTGAGTCGGCTGAAAGAGAGCGCAAATCCGGTCGTAACGGAGGAATTACGGGAATGGCGCGGCCGCGCCATTCCCTTGGAAGGTGAGCAGATCCACGATGTTGTGGATGATCTGCACCGCGAGTACATCGACGTGGAAGTCGAAGCCGAGTTCGACCGAAGACCGTACGGAGGAACGCAGTCACGCGATACGAAGCGGTTTCGCGTCGTCGGCGTCCGCAAAGAGGACGCCGACGACTACCACCTGTACATCACGAATCTCCCGAGAGAAGAGTTCCTGCCGTCGGATCTAGGGACGGTCTATCGGTGTCGGTGGGAGGTGGAGTTGCTATTCCGTGAGTTGAAGACGCAGTACGAACTGGACGAGTTCGACACGACAAAGAAGCATATTGTCGAAATTCTG
This sequence comes from Halostagnicola alkaliphila, assembly GCF_055379965.1. Taxonomy (NCBI): domain Archaea; kingdom Methanobacteriati; phylum Methanobacteriota; class Halobacteria; order Halobacteriales; family Natrialbaceae; genus Halostagnicola; species Halostagnicola alkaliphila. Next base: position 3,286,162 of record NZ_AP043826.1, read on the forward strand.
CTGTACGCAGCGTTGTTGTCACTGCTCGTGAGTCGTGAATTGCTCGATCTGGTCACCGAACAGGCGGACGATGAGATCGTGTTTCCGCCGGAACGCTGGGCGGCGACCTTCCGGTCGCACGCCCAGCTCATCCTCCACGAACTTGGCGAATATCTCGGCTATTCGCCGCCACCGCTGCTCGACCGACTGATCGACGACGCACAGAAGATCCACCAGCAACGCCCAGTGTTACAAGAGACGCTCGCTACCGCTACGCAACCGAGGTGTGAGTCTTAGCTAAAGACGAATACCGCATACCATCTTCATCGATTTCGTAATAACCGCGCTCAATCCTGACAACGAGTCCATACTCGACGAGAACAGAAAGGCGTCGATTCACCTGTTCTCGGCTTTTGTCAATATTCTTTCCGATAACAGCAGGGGACAGAATTAGACCCGACGAATGAAGGACCTCCAGGATCCGCTCGTCAGTCGGCAATTGCATCCAGTTTCCAGGTCGTCTCATAGATTTGAAGATGTGATCGTTCACCGCTGTCGATTCAGTTGTTACTCGTGATCAACGTCTAGCTCCCCGGATTCGAGGTCCTCATCCAAATATCGGCGTCCACGTTCAGTAAGCGAATAGTAGCCATCGCTTTCGCGATCGAGCAAGCCGTGCTCGGCGAGGAGTCGGCTACGTTGTCCAGCATAATTCGGATGGGAGTCGATGTTGCGTCCGATAACTGCTGGTGGAACTTCGCCTGCATCCCGCACGTATTCTAGGATAGCGTCGTCGGTTGGGACCATCCAGTCAGCACGTTCTCGCATAGTAGAGATACCGTTCTATGGTAGAGACCTTGTTCATACATACCGCGTAGCTATGTGATGGTATATAAACGCTCACTCGAGTTTGAGAAGATGCTTGCGCTCTTTTCTGAGAGGGTGAAAGCATGGGTTTGCCGAAGACTCACAGTGCGCTTTTCGGTAGAAATCAGGTAGGATTTATTCGTTTGCTTCGAGCGAATCGGCATCAAGATTCCCCTCGAGATACTGCATCCCATCCTCAGCAATTTCGTAATATCCTCGTTCGACTCTCACAACGAATCCATACTCGACGAGAACTGTAAGTCGACGATTGACGTGTACACGTGACTTGTCGATGTTCTTCGCGATCACTTGTGGCGAGAGAATCAGTCCTGACTCGAGGATCTCGAGGATCCGTTCATCAGTAGGTAATTGCATCCACTCGCCGGGTTGACGCATTGTCTATGAGTAGCAAAACAGATTCTTACGACTATCGGTCCATCTGAATTGAGATATTAATTCGGATCTCTTATGTTACGAATAGGCATCAAAGTTTATCAGGCATTATGCACTACCTGTTAGTAGACGGGAATTTACACTGGAGCGACCAGCGCTCCCGAGTAGAAAGCAGCTGGTGTCTGCGCACCAGCCGCGACAGCTCCCGTAAGACAGTACGGAAGCCATGTACGACGACGATTCACGGGGTCTTGAAAGCCCCGACCGACCGCACGCATCGACGACGAACGCCGGGACTCGAGCCCTTCGCACCGACGGCGGCTCCACCCAGCCGAGCGCCTTCGACCGCCTCGAGTTGATCGACAGACAAGCCGAAATCCTCCTCGAGCAACTTGAGGCCGACTACCCGGACTCAGCAACTACCGAAGCCACGCGCCACGTCCGCGAAATCCGGGCGGAAGCCGAGTGGGCGCACCGACTGCTCCGCGAGCCCGATTCCGAAGCGGGCGAGGAGTCCGCGGCGGGAGATTCCAAGACGAACGACGAGCCCGCGACGAACGGTGACGACTCGAGCGACAGCGCCGACGACGTGCCCATGCTCGTCGAACGCGGGGGCGGCGTGACGACCGTTCTCGGCCCCGATCCGGGCGCCTACGATCGATGGAGACGTGAAAACGAAAACCCGGAACGAGCAGACGACTCGAGACGAGCAGACGTCACTGATTCGAGCGAGCCGGATTCCGACCGGGAGACCACGTCCGAGGACGAACCCAGTGCCGACAGCCACGGCGAACCTGCCGACGCCACCCTCGAAGATGAAGACCTCCACGAACGAGGCGACCGAGATGACTAGCGCTCCCTCCAACCAACTCGAGACGCAGGATCTCGCTCGAGCGCTCGAGACGCTCCAAACCCGAGTCGGCGAACTCACCGACCGCGTCGCCGACCTCGAATCCGATAACGAACGACTCGAATCCGAGAGCGCACAGCTCGAGTCCCAGAACCAACGGCTCGAGGCCGAAAACGAATCCCTCAGCGAACGGGTTCAGGAACTCGAACACAAGACCACACAACTCGAGGACGATACGACCACGCTCGAGGACGAAACGGACCACCTCGAGCGAGCGACCACCCGTCTCGAGAACCGAACCACCGCCGCGATCAACCGCTCCGGAGCGAACAAAGACCGCATCGCCGAACTCCAGGCGCGGGAACTCGAGAAAGGAGCCCATCTGCTCGAGACGACCGTTTCCCCGCGGGAACTCGAGATCGCCGGCGACCACCTCGAGAAGATCCGCAAAGACGACGACCGGACCTACTACCGACTGCCAGACTCCGAGGATCCCCTCGAGCGCGGCGGGAACGTGTCGCTGGCCCACGCCGACCTGCTCCCGATTCAGCAACTCGCCCGCATGGACGAGCCGATGCGTCGCTCGACGACGAGTACGCTCCCCTCGAGGCTCGCGGCCGAACTCTGGAAGGCTCGAGTCGACCCTGCCGTCGGCGATAATCCCTGGCGAACTGGCTGCAAGGGCGTCCGTGAGTACGTCACGGCCTCCGATCTGAAACACTGGATCCGCAGGCAGGAAGCGGGCGTCTCCGATTCCTACGCGAAGAAACTCGTCTCGAGAACCATCGACGCCCTGCTCGAGCTCTCGAAGAACCGCCTCGCGGTGCGGAAGAAACGCCAGCGAAAGAACGGCCTCGAGTACACCGAACGTCGGGTCCTGCTCACGGTCGACGCCGAGATCCCGGGCGAGCGAAGCGGCGGGATGGGGGATGGAGCTAGCGGTGGTACTCGAGGCGCGACGGAGGATACACCCGACTCGAGCGCCGACGCCCCGGAGACAGCTGCCGTCACCGGCACGGAGTGACCACGGGGAACCGAGTACGCCTCGAGACCGAGCGACACGTGGTTCGTCTCGAGGAAATCCTCGAGGAACGCTGCAAAAGGGCCACGACTGCGACCAAGAGAGGACCGTTCGAACGGACGGCTACAGGGATGTCTACCCTCACTCGGTCGCCGTCGGTCGTGCTCGAGGGCCACCCTTCCGGGACGGTCTGTAGACGCCGATTGTCTATAGAGAAAGAACAAACCGGATGGAGAGTATACAGCATTGTGTCATGGGCGATAAAGTCATTCGGGTGTCCGAAGAGACCTGGCGGAAGCTACGGTCTCGCAAGCGAGGCGACGAGAACTTCGAGGCCGTTATCGAACGCGAGCTACAGCACGACGATCCGCTCGCCGGCTTTGGGGCGTGGAGTGACACGATGATCGACGAGTCGGTTCGTGAAGTCAAACAAGAAAGGGACAGCGAATTCGAACCGCAGTCATGAAAGCGTTCGACAGCAGTTTTTGTGCTCACTTTCCGCTCGGCCGATATGCTGCAAACGTATCGACTCGTGCATCAGGTTGGAAGCATCGGCTTTCGATCGCTTCTCGATCGCTACACTGACACCCCCTCTTGCATTGGCCGGTCACACGCTTTAGTCACTGTGAGCGATGGTAACGTCCATGCTCGTCCATCTCCAACAGTACAAACACGAGGAGGTCCAGTTCGACGACAACAGGACGACCGGAGAATCCCAGACGGCGGACTCCATCGAGCGGGATTCGGAGGAGTACTTCGGCGAAGACGTCGACGAGTTCGACGTCGCAACCTGGGAGACCATCGAGCACGAGGGCGATCCGATCCAACGCCGCGACGTTACGATTACGGCGGCGACCGCCGTCTCCGTTCCGGAGCAGCCGACCGACGAAGACGATCCCGACCTTCCGGGACGAACGCTTCAGATCCGTACAGGAGGGGACATAGAACACCTCGAGCAGGCCGTGATCGTCGAGGTGCAGGATGCAAATCCCGAAGAGTCAGAGTCCGGCGGATAGTGCCGGAGACGAACGAAGAGAGCTCGAAAAGATGAAGAGTCGGCGCTCTTCCGCTAATTGGAGTGTACTGTTGATGTCCTAACGTGCGGTAGCGTATCGTACTACAAAGTATCGTACTTCGGATAATGATACTCGAGAGTATCAAACTTCAAAGTATCATCTTGGCTGTGCGGATATTGTTCGTGAGAGAGACAGCAAAACCCACGATTTCTCGCAATACAACTCTCGAGTCGAGACAGAACGAGCCCGGGATAATTCAGTTTTCACTCCTCGAGTCGCTTTCGGCCAGCGCTAAATAAATCGTACGCATGCGAATATATTAGTACTCTCGAGGAGAACAGACGAACAATGACCGAGAAAGAACCGAAGTGGGCTGATGACGTGGACGCGTCGGAACGGGTTCGACACGTCGCGCTAACGCGAACGGCACCACGAAACGCCGGCTGGATCGCCACCGAGGCAAACGTCTCTCGAGATACGGCCGTAAAATACCTCACTCGAATGGTCGACCGCGGTGACCTCGAGGTCGTCGAGACGAACAACGGCGACGGCTACAGGCCGGATGGTGTTACGCAGTTCCTCCGCGAAGTCCGTCAGCTCGCCGAAGAACACACGCTCGACGAACTGACTCGAGAGCTCGACGCGATCGGTGACGAAATTGATTCGTGGAAAGCCAACTACGATGTCGAATCAATTTCGGAGCTCCGCCAGAGCGTCGGTCGCGAAGACTTATCCGGCGACGAGCGACGTGAACGACTCGAGGCCGTCGAAGAGTGGGAATACAACGTGGAGAGTCGAGAGGCTATTCAACTCGCGATCAGCCTCAAGGGCTCCCTGACGACGTTAGACGTGGATTCGGTCACAGACGGATCGTCCACACGACTTCCGCAGGAAGGATAATTCCGCGAATGGTGTTGTTACTCGCGGGTGGTCGCGGATTCACCCGGCGCGAAGGTCTCCGTCGGTGCAAAGAGCGACTCGAGAACGTACCAGGATTTACAAAAATTCGATATCGGCCTTCACGGCTTCGACCGCGAACCGTCGTCGCCGATGTCCACGTGGAGATGTTCCTTGGAGAATCTTTTCCGCGTCAGGAAGGTAAAGTTGAGATTCTCTGGCGTCCTCAAGAAGGAACCGACGTGCAACGTGTTCATTGGGCCGACGATGCAGTGAACCTGGGCTGGCACAAAGACGACGATCATCAGGACCTCGGAACGGCGCATTTCCAACTCGAGACAGACGGTGAAACGGTTCACGAACCAGCGGACATAACGGTCGAAGCTCCCGTGAGCTTTCTCGAAACGTGTCTCGAGCGTCTCCCAGAACAACTCGAGCGGACGTGCGAACAGTAACCCTCTCAACAAAATTACTTGGCAATACGTTTTTGTAAGCGACCGTAACTGGAGCGCTTAGTTCTCGAGTCGCTCTCGGGCGGCCGCGATAACCAGCGGTAGGGAGATCGTCGCGTCACCATAGACAGATACGTTTTGCGCGTCTTTCTCGAGTTTGCCCCACGAGCGGGCTTCCTCGAGGGTCGCACCCGAGAGTCCGCCGGTCTGTTTTGGGTCCATGGTTAGCTGGACGCCGTAGTCGTACGCGCCCGGCGTCACCAGCATCGTCTGGAGGGTGAAGTTCTTCGGGACGCCGCCGCCGACGACGAACGCGCCGGCTTCCTCGGCGTCGTAGGCGATGTCGGTCAACGCGGTCATGTCGGCGAGCGCGTCGAGCGAGAAGTCGCTCGTCTGGGAGTACATCCACGCCTGCAACCCCAACACGGAGTCTTGAACTGCGGGGCAGTAGATCGGCACGTCGTTCTCGAAAGCCGCCGCGGCGATTCCGGGGCCCTCCGCGATATCCTCCTGCTCGTTCACCTCCGAATTCGCTCGGCCGAGCGCTTCGGTGAGCCGTTCGATGGGGACGACGCCCTCGTCCTCGAGCGTCGGGAACACCTCCTCGCGCAGGTGGGACTCGAACGTCGCGAAGAACTCCTGGGGAAGGTAGACGTTGTAGATCCGGTCGACGCCCTCGTCGCGCAGCGTTTCGTCGTGCTCGCGCTCGGTTTTCCCCTCGGCCGTGACGCAGCCGTGGTGGTGTTTCCCGCCGATGGCCTCGATGCTGTCGTGGGTCAGGTTCGCTCCCGTGGTCACGAGTGCGTCGATGTAGCCGTCTCGGATCAGGTCGGCGACGATCCGGCGCATTCCCGTCGGGACCATCGCACCTGCGAGGCCGAAGAAGACGGTTACGTCGTCGTCGAACATCGCCTCGGTTATCGAGACGGCCTCGTGAAGGTCCGCCGCACCGACGCCCGCGTTGCCGTACTCGTCGGCCAACTCGCCGACGGTCATCCCGGCTCGAGCCTCGGCGTGGCCGATCGGGTCGTGGGAGAACGTTTCTCGGCCGTCGTCCGAACCGTGGGCGTGTTGGTCCGAATCCGCGTTGTCGTTCCCGCTTTCGGCCTCGTGCTCGTGATCGCTCTCGTGCTCGTCGGTCATACTCGCGGATGGGGTTCGAGGGTGTTCAACGCCGCGGTTCGTTCCTCGAGGACGAGTGCGATTCGTCCGACAGCGATTTCCGGTACAGAATCATCGTGAACTCGTCTCCACAAAACGCCACCCGCCTACGCTGTACCTCTTCGAACGAATTGCTTTCGTAGAACCGCTGTGCACCGGTTTGGATAGGCGTCGTATCGAGAACGATATCGGAATAGCCGGCTTCGATCGCTCGTCGTTCGAGTTCGTCGTACACTCGTTGGCCGTACCCTCGACGTTGGCGGGTCGGATCGACGCGCATCCGTTTGAGTTCCGCTGTGGAGTCGGGAAGATTCTCGAGGAATTCCGTTATGTACCCCTCGGCGGACCGGAATGCACCCATCGCGACGATTCGATCGTCGACGTTCCCGACGAGAAACTCGCCCCCGTTATCGAGATATACGCTCTCGATATCCTCGAGATCAGGATCCGCTGCGCCGTCAACGAATGATCCGACATCTCGCATGGCTTCCTCGTGGAGCTCAAGAATTCGGTCGGTATCGGCGGGCCGGTATCGTCTGAGAGACAATGGCGCAGCCATACTCGAGATGTAGATACGGAAGCACAATACAGTTTTGTTGACATCACTGGTTGTGGGTATTCGCCAAGAGGTGGATCAGCGACCCAATAGCAGGAGACAACTACAGCCCGGTCGGAACGTCCAGGTACGTCGTCTCAAGGCCCCACCCTTCGACCAACTCCTGTAACGACCGGACGCCGAACGTTTCGGTGGCGTAGTGGCCAGCCAGCACGACGTGAACGCCGGCTTCCTGGGCTTCGTGGTAGACCTTCTGTTTCCCTTCGCCCGTGACGAGCGCGTCGACGTCCGCGTCGACAGCCTCATCGAGCCAGTCGGTGCCGCTCCCGGTCACGATCCCGATCTCCGAAATTTCCTCGGGGCCGAACTCGAGGCCGCGAACCTCTCGCCCACCCGTATCCAGTTCGGACTCGAGGCGCTCACACAGCGAGTCGAACGTGTAGGACTCGGGTGCGGTTCCGCGCTGGCCGATGTACTCCGGCCCGAGCTCGCCGAACGGGGACCGGTTCTCGAGTTCGAGCACGTCGGCGACCCCCGCCGCGTTGCCGTGTTCCTGGTGGCCGTCCAGCGGGAGGTGGGAAACGTACAGCGCGAGGTCGTTCTCGATCAGCGCCGCGATGCGGTCGTACGTCCGGCCCGTCACGCGATCGAAGCCGCCCCAGGAGATCCCGTGGTGGGTGACCAACGCGTCGGCTCCCGCGTCGATCGCCCGCTCGAACGTCTCTGCAACGCCGTCGACGGCGAAGGCGACGTGCTCGAGTTCTCCCTTGTCGGGACCGACCTGCAGTCCGTTTGCACTTGCATCCAGATCTGCGTAAGCGTCCTGTCGAAGCTCCTCGTCGAGTCGAGATGCGAATTCGGCGAGTTCCATACCGACCGATTCGAACTCCCGGGGCTTGTATCTGTACCACTCGCGGGAGACTGCGCCACAGCGGCTCAGCTCTCGAACGCCGAAACCGGTCCGATATTCCGATAGTCGGCTATTTACGTTCTCTCGCGTCGAATCGTGACGTATGGAACGACGTACTATTTCTGCGACTGACGGTGTCATCTACGATTTCACGCCCGATCTCGAGGCGAGCCACAGCGTCACTGACGGCTCGTCGCTCACGATCGAGACGCTCGACGGCCTCGAGGGGGCGGTCCAGTCCGAAGACGACGTGGTCGAGTCGATCCCCGAGGAGGTCAACGCCGCGACGGGGCCGATCGAAGTCGAAGCGGCTTCGCCGGGAGACGTCCTCGCCGTCGAAATCGAGGAGATCCGAATCGCCGAGGACGCGGGCCGCGTGATCACGATCGAGGGGTTCGGCCTGCTCGCTGACGACGAGGACATCGAGGCCCCGCGATCGAAGATGACGCCCCTTGAGGAGTCTGAATCGGCGATCACCTTCGATGGACTCGAGATCCCCGTTGATCCCGTCATCGGGACGATCGGCGTCGCCCCCGCCGAGGAAGCCTACGACACGCTCGTTCCCCACGATCACGGCGGAAACCTGGATACGACGGACGTGACGGCTGGGAACACGATCTACTTCCCCGTGTTCCAAGCGGGCGCGATGCTCGCGATGGGCGACTGCAAGATCGCGATGGCCGACGGGGAGATGTGTGGCACCGGCGCGGAGGTCGCCACCGAAATCGACGTCTCGCTCGAGGTGATCGAGGACCCGTCGTTCGACCTCGAGCGACCGCTGATCGAAACGCCCGACGCCTGGAAACCCGTCGCCAGCGCGGAGTCGATGCTCGAGGCGTGCAAGCTCGCGAACAAGGACGCCGTGGAATTGCTCGCGGCCGAACACGAGTTCGACGCGACTGAGGCCTACATGCTCTCGAGTCTCGTCGGCGGCCTCGAGATCAGTCAGGTCGTCGATCCGCTCGTGACGGTTCGGAACGCGATTCCGAAGGACTACCTCTCGGATCCGTTCGACCACGAGTAACGGAGCGAGGCACCGAACCGACTCGAAACGACAGTACGGTCCCGGAAAGCCCCCGGCCCTTTCGATCTCACCCACCATACCTCGTTGCTGAGGGTGTTCTACTCAATTCTGTTCAGAGAGACGAGTGACTGAACGCAGTTGTGGTTCTGCGCTCAAAAGTGTGGTACTGTGTACTATCGACCGTCAGCGGCTGAAAAGACGAACTCACGGAGGAGCTTTCCGCCCAGGGCTGCGGCCTGTCCGTCGTCGCGGTCGTTGATCTCGACCACGTCGAACCCGCTGGCCGACGGAGCGACGGCTCGAACCACCGATCGGAGCTCCCGCGGCTCGAGGCCGAACGGCTCCATCGTCCCCGTCCCCGGCGCGTAGGCGGGGTCGGCACCGTCGATGTCGACGCTCAAGTAGACGTCGCGTCCGTCGAGCATCGACTCGAGATCGGGGGTCAGCCCAAGCGCTTCGGTCGTCGACGACGCGTCGACACCGACATCAGCCGAACCGGTTCGCTCGAGCGCTTCGGGTCGAATAATGGTCACGTCCTCGGCCTCTGCCCGCTCCCATTCCTCCTCACTTCCGGTTCTAGCTCCGATAATAATCGCTTCCTCGACCGAGTCGACGCGCTCGAGGATTCGTCGGGTAACGCAGGCATGAGAAAGCTCGTTCCCGTCGTACTCCTCGCGCAGATCGAGGTGGGCGTCGAGACAGACGAACACCTCGGGCTCGACGGCGCGAACTCCTGCCAGCGAGACGGTGTGTTCCCCGCCGAGCAACAGTGGGACGGCGTCGTCCCAGACCACGTCCGTGAGCGTTCCCTCGAGGAACTCGAGGTATTCTGGTACCTCATCCCAAGCGCGAACGTCGCCGTCGTCGAAGACGCGCAGTTCGGAGAAGTGCTGGTCGGTCCGCCGGTCGTAATCGTCGTAACTTTCTGAAAACGTTCGAATGCGTCGGGGACCGAAGCGGGTCCCCGGTTGAAAGGTCGTCGAGGCGTCCAGGGGCGCACCGACGACCACGAAGTCCGCGGTAGGCTCGGGCTCTCGCCCTCGCGTATCGGCTCGTCGGTAGTCGGCCGCCCCGGGGAACATTAGATGATCTTTCGCTCGTCTTCCATCTCGAGGTATTCGATGTTCTCGTCGGGCGAAACGTCCTGATCCTCGGGGACGCGCATCGTGATCGTTTCGTACGTCTCTAAGTCCATCACCTGCATATCGTTGCCGTCAACGGAGACGACCTGACCCTGCTTTCGTTCGATGATCGGGACCCAGATCTTCGCGTCGACGGGCTGGGAGAGCGATCGCTTCTTCCCGTCGAAGACGCCCTCGGCCTCGATACGGGCCTTCGCGCTGCCGTGTTTCCCCGGCTTTGCCGTACTGTAGGAGTTGATGTTACAGGCTACATCGTCGATAACGACGTAGCTACCTTCCTGGAGATCGCGAACCTCTTGCTGCTTTTTCGCCATACGCCGGGATAATCAACCGAACGGCATAAACCGTTTGGATCGGCGGAGCACCCTGACAGCGGTTCTGACGGCGAGTAATTTCTGTCGCGGAGACTGTTCGACGAAACGATTTTGCGAACGCCGATCGACCCCGTAGCCATGGACGTGATCGGACCGATGGTCGCAATCGCCACCGCAACAGTCCTGCTCACACTGCTCTGGCGATTACGCGACGGCTCGGACAACGTCGATCAAGGAAGCGGAGGCGAAACTAACCCGCTCACACACCGACTCGAGGAACGTCTCGAGACCGAGTTCTCCCAACCCCGTTCTCACCTCGAGACCCCGCCGACGATCCGAGAGCTCTCCGCGGTCGATACCGCGAACGACGGCAAGCCGATCTACGTCCCGACCGTGCGGATCGACCTCGGAACGACTGACGCGCCGGGACTGGACCTGCTCTTCGAGTTCGTCGCGAGCGTCCTCGAGTCGATTCATCCGGTTCTCGAGGACGAAACCGTTCACGTCCGCCAGTACGACGTGCAGTTCACCTTCGGTCCCGACGGCCTGCTTGTCTCCGGGGAGTGCCGCCAAGTATCGGTTCCGCCGTCGATGGCGACGCGGTTGGTTTCGGAAGACCGGTATCGGGCGCTCGAACTCCGGCGAGATGTCAAGCGCGGCGTCGAAAGCGACGACGAGCGAGAGGGTGCTGTGACCCCGAAGCTGTGGGATGAATGCTGAGGCCTCGAGACTGTGTGCGGAGTGCTAACGCCCACGATGCCATCTACGAGTGCCGACGGCGCGCGAACTCACCAGCCGAATCCGTCCGACTCGGTCGGAATATCGAGCGGGCTCGCCGGCAGATCGTCCGCGATTTCGGGGACGTTGTACGCCCGCGGTGCGACGTCGTTGGGCGTCTCGGGGTAGAACAGCGAGGCCAGCGTCTGGAGTTGGGTTCGGCCGACGCCGAGTTCGAACTGCCCGCCGCCGTACATCCGAATCCCGCGCTCTTCGCAGAACGCGATCGTCTCGAGTACGGACTCGAGCGATCCGAACCGGGAGGGTTTGATGTTGAGCCAGTCGGGCTCCCACGGGAGTGCCTCGACATCCTCGAGGCCGTGAATCGGCGCGTCCCAGGAGACGCGAGAGCGCGCGTCCGGATCGTCGAAGATTCCCTCAGTCTCCTCGGTCAGCGCGGGGTCCTCGATCACCGCATCGGGGAACGCCTCGAGCACGCGCCGATACAGCGCCGGGTCCGCGGGTACGTCGACGTCGGTTCCCTCGTACTGTCCCTTCAAATCCAAAATTCGGACGGGTGCCGTCTCTGCGACGGCTTCGGCGACCGCATCGTCCCACTCCGGCGTCGGGTCGAGTTTGAACTCGACGCCGGGAACGCGCTCTCGCAGTTTCTCGAGTCGATCCGTCGACGGCGGATCGCCGAGCCTGGTGCTCGTGACGAACCGAACCGGATCGAACGAGCGCTCGAGTGCGCTCGCCAGATCCGTCTCCGCCTGTCGGAGCGCGAGATCGAGCGCGGCGCTCTCGAGGCCCCACTGTCGGTAGTTTCGAAACACCTCGCGGTCGGGAGCCCCCGCGGGGAAGAGATCAACGTCGGCGAGTCGCGCCGAAAACGAATCGATCGTGTACGCTCCGGAGAGGTCGGGTAGTTCCGCGTCGGCCAGCGCGCGGTGTTCCTCGGTTTCGTAGGTGACGTCTTCGCCCTCGCCCGTACGGACCTGCCCGTCCTCGCCGGGGCCCGATAGCGAGAACAACGTCGTCACGCGGGTGAAGTCACTCGTGGTATCGGCCTCGAGTTGACTCGTCGAAACTGATTCGATGGTGACCGGAAGGTTGGCGATTCGTTCGTAGTCCATAGGCCCTACGTTGGGTCCCAGCGAGTTATCGGTTTACCCCGATCGCCTCTCGAGCGAGTCGGGACGGAGTCCCAACCGACTGTCGAACCACCGGTCGTAATCTCGCGCTACAGGGGCAAATTCTCGCGCCACGGAGTCAGAGGGGCGTTCGTAATTCTCTCCCGGCGTAGATACTCCATCGCCGGTTTCGTCCCCCGAACCTCGTTTTCTGCTCAGGTTGGCTGAAAATAGTTACGAACGACCCTATCAGTCGTCGCGCTGGCGCTGGCGAAACCGCTGCTGTGCGAACTGCGGTTCCGCCCTGAGCCCACGTCGTTTCCGGAACGAGCGATACAGTTGGACGGACACGACCACCGCAAAGACTGCAGCGACGACCGACGCCTCCGGCGCATCCAGCGCGTAGAGGACGCCCATCGAAAAGAGCGACATCGTGAGCAACATCCCGTAGATGAGGCGTTTTGCCAGCGCGGCGAAGACATCCTTTTCGTCCTCGACGCCGATCCGAACGAAAAGGTCGTCCCGCTCGAGACGGTCCAGCGTCCGCTCGACTTTCGGTGCCATTCGCGTCAGGGACTCGCCCGAACGCTTGATCTGTCGGCCGGATTCCTCGAGGTACTTGCGAATCGACTCCTCGCGGTAGCCTTCCTCAGTGAGATAGTCCGTCGCCGTCGAGATGAAGTCGAACTCGGGGTCGAGGGTGATGCAGACGCCCTCGACGACCGTTGCAACCCGGAGAACAAGCGCGAGGTTCTTCGGCAGTCGGAACGGAAACTCGTAGATCGAGTCCTCGATCTGGCCGACGATTTGCTGGACGCGATACTGTTCGACGGCCTCCCCTCGGGCGTTCTGAATGGCCAGTTCCATCACATCGGCCATCACCGCGCGGTCGGCATCCGGACTCAGGGTTCCGATTTCGATCAGCGCGTCCAGAATCGCGTCGATATCCTGATTCGCGACCGCGATATAGAACTCGACGATCTTCTCCTGGACGAACTCGTCGACCTGGCCCGACATCCCGAAGTCGTAGAAGACGACCCGGCCGTCGTCGGTCACCGCCAGATTCCCCGGATGTGGGTCGGCGTGGAACACGCCGTCGTCGATGATCATCTTGAGGTAGGCCCGCTGAAGGGTCTCCGCGACCTCGCTTCGATCGATCCCCTTCCGATCGAGTTCCTCGACATCGTTGATCTTCGTTCCCTCGACGTGTTCCATCGTGAGCACGCGCGATCCGGAGTGGCTCTCGAGCACCGCGGGTATTCGGATCTCCTCGTCGTCCGCGAAGTTCGACTTGATCTCGGTCAACATCCGCGCCTCGCGTTCGTAGTCCATCTCCTCGCGAATCGTCTTCGAGAACTCCTCGGCTAAGTTCTCGAGGGAAAAGGATCGGGACTCGTCGACGAAGTACAACAAGAACGGCATCGACCACCGGATCACCCGAAGGTCCGCCTCGACGAGTTCCTCGATTCCGGGGCGACGAATCTTCACCGCGACGTCCGTCTCGTCAGCCTTGGCGCGGTAGACCTGCCCCAGACTCGCACCGCTGATTGGGTCGGTGTCGAACTCCTCGTATCGCTCGCCGAGCGGCCCGAGTTCCTCCTCGAGGACGACCTTCGCCTCGTCCCAGTCGGCCGGCGGGACCTCGTCCTGTAACGCCGAGAGGACGTCGATGTACTCCGGCGGGAGAACGTCGGGCCGGGTCGACAGCAGCTGTCCGAGTTTGATGAACGTCGGGCCGAGCGTCAGCAGCGACTCGAGGAGGACCTCCGCTCGGTGTCGGTGGGTTTCGGGATCGACTCGTCTCGAGCGACCGAACAGGAAAAACCGCCGCCGGTCTCGAGCGTAGGCGACCAACAGCGGGAGGAACTGCCACGCGACGGCGAAGAATCGTTTGTACGCGCGGAGGGTCGACAGATCACCCCACCTCGCGTTAGACGTCCTCCCCGGCGACAACGTCGATCGTCGTTTCGTCCGCTGCCTCACGCTTTGGCAGGCTCAACTCGAGGACGCCGCGTTCGACGGTCGCGCCCGCACCGGTGTCGGTCGCATCGTCCGGCAGCGGAAGCGTGATATCGAGAAACAGTGATCGGTTCTCTTCGACGTATCGGTACTCGTCGTCCATCGACTTCTCGCGGCTCGCGTCGATTTCGATCTGGCCGCCGTCGACGGTCACCTGGAGAGTCTCGGCCGAGACGCCCGGCACGTCGAGAACGAGCAAATACGCCTCGTCACTCTCGAGCAAATCGAAAAAAACGTCGTCGGAGAGGTCTCCCAGCGCCTCGCGGAGCGTAGACATGCCTACACGTTGGCACGCGGATACGAAAAAGCCCGCGGTCGCGGATACTGTCGGCGAGAGTTAGTCGCTCGCCTGTGCGCCGTGTTGTGACTCGACCGTCTGCTGCGATTCCGACGTCTCCGGTGCTGCGTTTCGACTGGCCCAGGCGCCGCCTGCGGCGGCGACGCTCACGCCGAGTCCGCTCACGATCGAACTGACGATGAGACCGCCGAACTCGATCGAGAGGTCGGTCGCGACCGAGTAGAAAATCACGAACAGCAGTATACTCACGATGGTCCCGGCGAACGCGGAAATCGCGCCGGCTAGATACGCCGTCTGGTCGTCCGTCTGGAGATTCCAGCCGAGATAGACGCCGATAAAGACGGCGACTATCGCAGCAACGATCGGAAGGTCAACGCCGGGGAACGTGAGTGCGCTTGTCGTGTTCGAGTCTATAATCGGTTGATCGACGACGTCTCGAAGAATAACGGTGAGTCCCGCTCCGACGCCAGCGAACGCAAAGAGGATCGTGACGAACTTCGTCCACTGTTTGACTATCGGTTGCTGTGCGAGGTCAACGATCGACTCGTCGCCGCCATCGTCGTTGGTTGGTTCCCCATCGTTTCCCGTACTGTCTACTTGGTCGTCTCTATTATTGGATTGTGCCATGTCTATCCAGTCGACAGTCAGGGGTTTTGAACGTTCTGGATTTATTGATATCTTATTATATCTGGTGATTCGTTATTCCGATCAAAAATAGCGGCGAGAAAAGCGGATAGAAACCGGTATTAGATGGTTGTGTGAGACTGATCCGATGTTACTCCGCGTGCGTTACCTGACAGGTCCCCTCGTAACTGACTTCCTCGATGGAGTCGATCGCGCCCGTTTCGCCACAGACCGGACACTCGGGGTTCTGACGTATTTCGACCGTGTCGAAGGTCATATCCATCGCATCGTACATCAGCAGGCGTCCCTCGAGGAGGTCGCCCGTCCCGAGGAGGTACTTGACGACCTCGGTCGCCTGAATGCAGCCAACGGTGCCGGGGAGCACGCCCAGAACGCCGGTCGTCGCACAGTCCGGAACGGTGCCCGGTTCGGGCGCTTCGGGGAAGAGACACCGATAACACGGACGCCCACCGTCGGAACCGTCATCGGTCGCAGAATCGTCGTTCGTGAACGTCGTAATCTGACCCTCGAACCGGTAGATCGCGCCGTGTGACAGGGCCGTCCCGGTGAGGGCGCAGTAATCGTTTAACAAGTATCGCGTGGCGAAGTTATCGCTCGCGTCCAGAACGATATCGTACCCCTCGGCGATATCGTCGATGGTTTCGGTCGTGAGCCGCGTTTCGTAGGTTTCCACGTCGACGTCCGGATTCAATGCGGCTACGTACGACGCCGCGCTCTCGACTTTGGGACGGCCCACGTCAGCGTCGGCGTGGACGATCTGGCGTTGCAAGTTCGAGCGTTCGACCACGTCGTCGTCGACGATTCCCAAGTGGCCAACGCCCGCGGCGGCGAGGTACTGGATCGCCGGCGAGCCCAACCCGCCGGCACCCACGACGAGTACGGATCCCTCGAGGAGCCGCTTTTGGCCCTCTGGGCCGACTTCGTCCATGATCACGTGTCTCGAGTATCGGTCGAGTTGGGTCGCGTCGAGGCGAAGATCGCTCATGGTCGACTATTGGGGAACCCCGAAGAAAAGTACGTGGGTCCGGAGAAACCGAGTGACGCTGATAGCGACGGCCGGCGTCGACGAACTGCCGGCAGTCGGGAGGCGATGACCGGGAAAAAGAGACGCCTTGTGGCAGCGTTTTACGCAACCCATTGATTTAATAGCCTGGTGTGCCATACCATGACTATGGCAACCTCACCCAATGGTGCCGACGACGAGCTGTTCGATCAATTCCTTGCGGACCGCGGCCACGATGTCAACGAAGTAGGGTGGGAAAACGCGTATAACAAGAAACAATGTCCGGAATGCGGCGGAATCCACGATACAGCGGCGACGAACTGTAGCGTCTGCGGGTGGGCTCCCCAGCTCTGAGAGTCGGCGGTACCGAGAGCGTTTGGCCACTTTTTGAAGCGCAGTGACATCGGCTCGAGCGAGAAACCGAACTCGGTCCCCCATCAACGAATCCCATCGACTCAGTGCCAACCGTCAGTACCTTTTGATTTTGCACGGGTCCGTTGTTTTATCTACCAGCGACAGTAACGATTATATATAATACGTTTCTAACATGAATTGGAGATGCCCACCTGCCAGAACTGTAGTTCGTTCGTCACAGAGCGGTACGCTCGAGTATTCACCCCTCAGGGAATCGACGAGCCGCGAGTCTGTCCACAGTGTCCTGACAAAATCCGCGATGGGGCCGAGATCAGGAATACACGCTCGCCACGGAATCCCTGACGTACCCGAAATCGAACGCCTCGAACGGATTTTCTCGCCGACAATCCACGTGACTTATGGGTATTGCGCTCTTGAACAGGTACAATGAGTACCACGGAGACGAAGGTGACCCGGCTGTTCGGCGGTCCGGGGAGCGGGAAGACGACAGCCCTCCTCGATCACGTCGAGGAAATCCTCGAGCAAGACGGCGTGACGTTTCGGGACATCCTCGTCGTCTCGTACACGCGTGCAGCAGCACAGGAAGTCCGCGAACGACTCGCCGAGCGACTCGACGAAAGCCCGCGGGCGTTACAGGGCAACGTCTGTACGATGCACGCCAAGGCCTACGATCTGCTGGATCTCTCTCGCGGCGACGTTATCGGCGAATCCGATAAGGAGGAGTTCTGCGACGACTTCGGTGTCGAGTTCGAAGACGAGTACAGCGGTGCCGGTCGACGAACCGCTCGGTCGACGACCATCGGGAACAAGGTCATCGCGACCAGTCAGTGGCTCCAGCGGACTCGTCGCGACGTTTCCGACTGGTACGATGTCCCCTTCCAGTGGGATGTCGAAGAGGTTCGACTCCCGCCGGACATCGACCCGAACGCCCAGGAAGGCAACAAGTACACGCCGACGTGGCCCTCCGACGACGACCGGATCGACGTGCCCGAAGTCATCCGCGCCTGGCGAAACTACAAGGGATCCGAAGAGAAGATCGGCTTCGCCGACATGCTAGAGCGGGTCAGACAGCGCTCGCTCGTGCCGAACGTCGACTATCTTGTCATCGACGAGTTCCAGGATATTACGACCCTGCAGTACGACGTCTACCAAGAATGGAAACCCCACGTCGATCAGGTCCTGATCGCGGGAGACGACGATCAGGTCGTCTACTCCTGGCAGGGAGCGGATCCCGCACTCCTGCTCGACGAGGATGTCGACGACGATGTGATCCTCCCCAACTCCTATCGACTACCCTCGAACGTTCTCAATGCGGTCAACCAGGAGATAAGACACATCGATCAACGGCAAGACAAGGATCTCAAACCGCGCAAAGAAGGCGGGGCGGTCGAAGCCCACCGGAACGCGTCGATGCTCGACGTCGTCAGGCTCGTCCGCCAGACGCTCGTCGAGGGAGAGGGAACGATCATGGTGCTGTTCCGCGCGCGCTACCAGATGTTCCAGTTCATCGACGAGTTCATCACCGAAGGCGTCCCCTTCACCTCGCTGACCGACCAGCGGATGTGGACCGATCGGCTGACGCAGTACGTCCGCGCGGTCGAAGCCATGGACAAGGGCGAGGACGTCACCGGTCTGCAGGCCCGTAGACTCGCCGACATGCTGCAGGATTCTGCGTTCGGAACCAACGAGCGCGACGAACTGTTCGACACGATCGACGACCGACAGGAAGAAGCCGGCATCGACGACCTCGAGGAGCTCATGATCCCTGCGGACGTGATCACCGACCACACGCCGTTCATGCCCGGCCCGGAATCCGCCTCGGACATGCTTCGGAAGGTGACGAACTTCCAGAAAAAGAGCGTCAAGTCGTACTTCGGAATCGGAACCTACCAGAAGATGGATACCGACCGCGTCCGCGTCGGCACGATCCACTCCGCGAAGGGGCGCGAAGCCGACCACGTCGTCGTCGGCACGGACCTCACCGAGAAGGTCGTCGAGCAGATGGTCGCGACCATCGAGGACCGATCGGCGGGAGAGATCAAGACCGAATCCGAAGGGATTACGGATATTCCCGGCTGCGAGGAGTTCACCAAGACGACCTCCCCGGTTCCCGTCCTCACCGACAACGAGCGACGCGTCTTCTACGTCGGAATGTCCCGCGCTCGAGAGCGTCTGGTCCTGCTCGAGAACCTCGTCGACGGCGCACCCACCCTCCCCGTCGACGTCCTGCTCAACAACCGCCTGACCGACACGAGCCTGGAAGAACTCGTCGAACAGGCTCAGGACCCTGACGTGGACGGAGCCGAACCCGAAGTCGAAGCGGAAGCGCCGTGATCGAGCGGGAATCCCTCACCGCGTTACTCGAGGCCGAACTATCCTCGCGGGACGCCGGCGCGTTCGTCCACGTTGGTTCCGCTCGAGTGCCGGCTATTCGATACTGTCTCGCCGAATTCGATCCGGAGAACCGTCCTCGGGGCCTCGATGTCGTCGAGACGATTCACGCTATCGGCTTCGACGGCTCGACCTGGCACCACTCTCAGGGTCGAAAAATCGGCAATGGGCGATCCGGACCCCATCCGGCCGACGACCTCGCGACCAGACTCGCCGACGAGAGTGTCTCCGGAACGGTACTGACGCCGGCGACGATTCCCCACGACGCCGCTCTCTACTTCGAGCAGGCCGGATTTGAGCTCGCCTCGAGCGACGTGCTGAGTCGCGCCCGTCGGTCGAAATCCGACGACGAACGCGTGCGGATCGAGCGGGCGCAAAAGGCGGCCGCGAGCGGAACGAGACGGGCTGCGTCGGTTCTGGCCGAGACGGAGGTCGCCGACGACAGGACGCTCGTCTTCGCCGGAGAGCACCTCACGAGCGCGCGACTCCGAACTGCGGTCGACGAAGCCATCGTCGCGACCGGAGCGATTCCCGGCGAGTTCACGAGCAGTCGGTCCGCATCGAACGGCGATCCGCTCCGGGCTGGCGAACCGATCGTCGTCGAACTATCCCCTCGAGGACTCGAGGGATACCACGGCGGACTGACTCGAACGTTCGTCGTCGACGGAGACGGCGGCGGACACCGTCGCGCCCACGTCGCGCTGACGCGAGCGTTTCGGTCGGTCCGTTCGAAACTGACCGACGCGACCCACTCGGTGACGGCCGTCGAAGCCGACCTCGAGGCCGAGATCCGCGCGTTCGGCTTCGGTGATGCCGACGGCATCGAAACTCGAGTTACGGGCGTCGGCCTCGAGCCTCGGGAAGCGCCCGCGGCCGCCGACGCAGACGTCGGGCCGGAAACGGTGGTTCGGATCGAGGCGGCCGTTCGCGTCGACGCCGACCGCTCGGTTCGACTCGCCGACCTCCTCGTTCCCGGCGAACCCGCTCGGTGGCTCGAGGCACCGTCTCGGTCGCTCGATCCCGCGGCGTACGGCTGATTTCGTTCGTATTTCACTCGATGTGACCCGGACGAACGATTCTCCCTACGATTTCTGAGCGAAGGTCCGTCGTTTCGAGAGATAGTACGCCAGCACGACGAATCCAATCGCGGGCATGAGCACGCCCACGTCGTATCGTTCCATCGGCTCGAGGTCGAACTGCCTCGAGTCGAGGTAAACGAACGCCGCGGCCGGGTACTGGATAGCGAGCGACCCGAGGAAGACGTAGAGGGCGAGGTCCGACATACGGACGCGTTTGTCCACGAAACACTGAATCTTCCGGAAGATAACAGGTCGATTTCAGACTCGAAACGGCCCCGCCTTCGGAATCGGACTCGAACGCCGCGTTCGAATCACCGCGCTCAGAACCGATCCAGCGAGAACAAATCGATGTCGTGGTCGGTTTCGCCCTCGAGCGCGAGGTCGGCGAGCACTTCGCCGATTACGGGAGCGAACTTGAAGCCGTGGCCGGAGAAGCCGGCACCGACGGTGACCTGAGGATGGTCCGACAGCGTGTCGAGAACGAAATCGTCGTCTGGGGTATTCGTGAACAGGCACGTCTCCAGCCGCATCGTCGGCCCCGCTCCCTCCGGGAAGTACTCCTCGGCGAACTCCCGAAGGACGAGTTCGTCCGCCTGGGTCGGCTCTCGTTCGAAGGCGTCGGGATTGACGTCGTTCTCTCGGTGGTTGTATCGGCCGAATTTGAATCCAGGTACGTCGTGGACGGGAAAGCCGTAGTACCGTCCCTCCGGCACCTCGAGGTTCCAGACTGGGTGTCGCTCCGGCTCGAAGTACGCCGGCGTTTCGGGCTGGAGCCACGCGAGTACCTGCCGTTCGGGGACGGCGACACCCTCGAGTTCGTCGATGAACGTCGAGGCCCACGCGCCGGCCGTGACGACGAGTTCGTCCGCTTCGTAGGTGGTGTGGTCCGTTGCGACCGTTACGCCGCCGTCATCGGTTGGCCGCCAGTCGACGACGCGCTCTCGAGCCCGGATCGTCGCCCCCTCGCTGTGGCCCCTATTGACGTGTGCGACGGTACACTGTTCGGGGACGAGAAAGCCGCCGTCGGGCTGATAGATGGCTTCGTACTCCTCGGGAAGCTGATAGCCAGGATAGCGCTCGGTGAGCTCCGCACTCGAGAGCGACTCGTACTCGAGGCCGTGGTCCTCGCAAGATCGTCTCGAACCCTCGACCAGATCGCTTCCGGAGAGACCGGCGTCGATCGAACCCGTCTGGTACAATAACTGTCGATCGTGATCGTCTTCGAGGTCACGCCAGAGATCGTACGCTCGCCGGAGTAGCGGAACGTAGGCCGGATTCTCGTAGTACGCCAGCCGAATAATGCGCGTGATGCCGTGCGAAGATCCGTATCCGTGTGGAACGTCGTAGCGCTCGAGTCCGAGCACGTCCGCCCCCCGTTCGGCGAGGTGAGACACTGTCGCAGCCCCCATTCCACCCACGCCGAGGACGATAACGTCGTACCGATCGGTCATGCACCGACCTATCACGGGGCGAACGAAAACGTTTCGTACTTACGGGCGTCGGTTACTCGTCTCCGTCGCCGATATCGGCTCGCTCCTCGCCGGCTGTCTCTTCCTCGCCGGCCGCCCGTTCACGAACGCGGCGTTTCTGTCGGCGTTCGCTCACGTGATCGAGGCCGTCGGCTAATTCGTCTCGAACGTCGCCCTCGAAACGGTCGACTTCCTTGAGGAACTCCGCCGAAAACTCTTCGACGAGTTCGAACGTCCACTGGTCGCTTACGGCCCCTGCCGGGAGATGCTGATTCTGAAGTTCGTCGGCCCACGACTCGTGGCCGGCCGTCCGAAGGTTGTCTTCGGCGTCGGCCATTCGATCCATCGCGTGGCCGAGTTCGTGGTGAAAGGAGAGCAACGTGCCGTAGGCCCGGTGGACGTACTCGATTCCCAACTGCAGGTCGTGAAGCGCATCCAGTTCGGCGTCGCTCAACTCGAGGTCGTCGCCGTCCGGGCTCGGAGTAGGGTCTGAATCGGTCATCCAGAAGTTCCGACGACGTGGCGCAGGAAAACGGTTTCAGGCGCGAGAGCAGGCCGTCTCGATTCGACCCGGGAGAATACTGATGACGAGTGACGTGAATGTCCGTACATGAGCGAACGGAACGGCGTCTCGACGTATTTTCCGGATCGGTATTTTCCTGATCGGCCGCCGACGTGGGCGGAGGTCGGTCTCGCGGCCCTCATCATCGTCGGGTTCGCACCTCGAGTGCTCTTCGGCTCGCCGTCGTGGCCCGCCGTGAGTATCGGGTTCGTCGCGTTCGCCGCGGCCATTGGCCCGGGGGCGAATACCACCTTCGGCAGCCGAATCGGGCGATGGTTTCGCCGGATCGGGCTCGCCGGCCGGGCTACCATCATCGGTGGGTTTGCGACCGTCGTCGTCGCGACGTCTCGAGTCGAGTGGATACCGAACGACCTGCTCGCCGATGTCGGGGTCGGCGGGGTACTCGCGTGTGTGTTCTTTCTGCTCGCGTATATCGCCCGAGCCGGGGAGATATCCGGCTGGCGGGCCGATGGACGGTGAGCGCGCGAGTGCCGATCGGCGAACACGACGGAGGCCGGCGAAGGCACGACACGAGGCCGAAAGACTATCGGCAGTCGACTAGAGAGAATCCTCCGAGAAGCTGATGGCGATACTCGACGATCTCTCGGGCTATGAGTTCGAGGACCTGATGGAGGACGTGTTCAGACACCTTGGATACGAGAACGTTCGCGTCTCCGCACGTAGTGCGGACGAAGGCCGAGATATCCTGATGGAGGAGGTCGTCGACGGACGACGCCGGGCGGTCGTCGTCGAGTGCAAACACACCGACACGGTAAGCCGGCCCGTCGTCCAAAAGCTGCACTCGGCGGTCGCGACCTACGACTACGACGGCCCCAAACGCGGCATGGTGGCGACGACCGGGCGATTTACCGGCCCCGCTCGAGAGTACGCCGAAAACTTGGGGGCGAACCGCGACGGTGGCGTCGCGCTCCTCGATGGAAGCGACCTCCGCGAGATCGGCGACGAGATCGGAATGAACCTCTACAACGGCCGAATCGAAATCCTCTGTGAGGAAACCCTCCGCCCGACTCACCCCACCGCCGGCCGAGATGCACCCGTCTTCGAGGCCACACAGGAGGTCGAGAACCTCGATCCGACGAGGATCCCCTCACCCCGGACGGCCGTCGACCTCGAGCCGATGGTCACCGTCAGCACACGAACGAGCGCAACGTTTGAAACCGGCGTCGGTGTGATACACTCGCTCGAGGAGACGAACGATCTGGTCTTGTACGCGAATCGCGGACATCCACGAGTCGCAGGGGGAGCCGTTCGCGAACTCGTCGCGAACCGATCCGCACCTCGGATCGACCTCGAGGAAACGCCTCTCGAGAATCGATTCGATGCCGTCTCTCGCGAGCGATACGGCCAGACGGAGACGGAGTACAAGGAGTGGGCCGTCGACCAGATCCAGCAACGACAGACGACGACGGTACACTACACCGGCGACAACAACGTCGACTATCAGAAGACGTGCACGCCGAATCGATCCGACGTCAGCGTTCTCGATATCGATTCGGTCTACCTTCCGCACGTCCGATCCCGTCTCTCGCTCGGCGAATATGCCTACGCCTACGAATACTACGCCGCCGGCCCCTCTCGAGCGACGACCGCGAACGACCTCCACCAGTGCGTTCACTGCGGGGCGGTCGACGGAACGCACACCTACTGTGACAACTGCGGGAGCATCAACTGCGAGGATCACATCGAAACGGAACGACTCGAGAACCAGCCGGTCTGTACCGGCTGTGCCGTCACTGAACGCTTCGCGCTGCAGACAAAGTACTTCTACGACGAAGGAAACCTCGAGCGGTTCCGCGAGGAGTACGACGAAATGCCGATCCACGAGAAGGCCACGGAGAACGTCCCGCTCGCCGTCGGAGCCGTCCTCGCCTCGCTGTTTCTCGCGTTCGTGCTATTGAGCGGCGTCGGAATCGTGTAGTCACTCGCTCGCGTTCGTCCGGAGTCGTTCCGTGTGCGACAAGGACATATGCGCTCTCGCCCTCATTCTGACACATGAATACCGGTTCCGAAACGGGACTCTACAAGGCCCCGCGGACGGACGTCTCGCAGGATCAGGGTTCGTTCAGGACTCACTTCAATTTCCCCGGACGAAATCGTCCGGACCACAACGACCACGGCTACGGCCCGCTCGCGACCGTCGTCGAGTCGTTCATGGATCCGGACACGCTGATCTCGATGCACCCCCACCGGAACGAAGAGATTATTTCTTGGGTTCCGGCCAGCGTGATGCGCCACGACGACCGAGAGGGGAACGAACTGGTCACCGATTCCGACCACCTCCTCGTGATGAACTCGGGGAGCGGCTTCTGGCACGAGGAGCGGACGCTCGCGGACGACCCACCGTTGCGGATGTTACAAATCTTCGTCCGACCGCACAGTCTCGGACTCGAGCCGGGGATTCAACACGGCGCGGTCCCGGATCCCGTTCCGAACGAGTGGCGACACCTCTTCGGCCCCGACGGATCCGACGCGCCGTTTTTCGTCCGCAACGACGTCGAGTGCTACGACGGTCGACTCGAGGAGGGTGCCACGGTCGAGTTCCCGTCGACGGCTGGCTGGGATACCTACTTCTACGTCTTCGAGGGGGCGCTCGAAGTCGACGGCGTCCGCTTCGAGGAAGCCGAGAGCGGACTCCTCGTCGACGAAGAAGTGATGTCCGCGAGCGCTCGAGAAAAGTCGGTGATAGTCGCCTTTCTCATCAACCCCGACGCGCCGATCACGCGCCAGGGGACTATCGGTCGGTGAGGCTACTGCCGTTTCGAAACGAGGTTCTCGACGTCCGTCGCGAAGGCGTCGACGCCTTCCCAATCCGTGTACTCGTAGTCGTGATCGGTATCGGTATCTAATCCTTCTCTCGAGGCGATGCGCTTCATCACGAATCGCGTGAGAAAGCCGTACTCGCTGTACTTGAGCGCGCCGGCGACGGGGTACGTCAGGTCCGGATCCCAGCGAGTATCCTCGAGAAACTCCCGAAGATACTGTTCGGCCTCGGACCGTGCGCCCGGATCGGATCGTGCCGAGGCGAGGCTGACGGAGAAGAACGCCGAGGGAACCCGGTTCAGATCGTCGGCGTACTCGCGAACGAACTCGGCGACGTATCCCTGATGGCTGCCTTTGTGGATCGACGCGCCGACGACGACGCCGTCGTAGGCGACCGCTCCCGAGGTCAACGCACTCGGCGGATACTTCGCCGTCGACAGGACGACGTCGTGGCCCGCCTCGCTAAGTTCGTCACCGATGTGGTCGGCTATCGTTGCGGTCTGTCCCTCGTTCGAGCCGTAACAGACGAGTACTCGAGCCACTAGCGATCACCCTCGCCGGCTCTCGATCGCGGATTCGGGTTCGACATAGCCACTCGACGACGGCGAGACCTATCAAACGCACCCCTCTCTCGAGAATATCGTCCGCCACTCAGTCCGCACTAGTCCACGTATCGCCGACCTCGGGTGCGCTCGCGTCGAACCCGTCTTCGGACAGCTCCGACGCGAACCCCTCACAGCGGTCGCCGTGGACGACGAGCACCTCGGTATCCCGATAAGACTCGAGGAACTCGAGGACGCCGTTTCGATCGGCGTGAGCCGAAAAGTCGTACGCCTCGACCTGCGCGCTGACCGGCATCATCCGCCCGTCGAGTTCCGCGCTGCCCGTCTCGAGGAGGTCGCGGCCAGGCGTCCCCTCGACCTGATAGCCCGTCATGGCGATCTTGTTCACCGGGTGGCTCCGGACCTCGGGAACGTACGTCATCGCGGGGCCGCCGTGGAGCATTCCGCTCGTGGTGACGATTACGGTGTTCTTCTCGGCGATTCGCTTTCGTTGGCCGTCCCTTCCGGTGACGAATCGAGCGTTCCCTTTCGCGCGGCGGAGCAGATCCGGATCGCGGAGGAACTCCCGATTTCGGTCCCGCAAAAACAGCTCCGTCACGCGTTTGCCCATCCCGTCGACGTAACACTCGAGGTCGTGTTGCTCGCAGAGACAGAGCAGTTCCTGCGTGCGCCCGATCGCGAATGCGGGGACGACGACGGTGCCGCCCTCCCAGATTGTTCCCTCGACGCTCTCGACGAACGATTCTTCGATCGTCTCGCGCGGCGGACGCGCGGTGTCCGAGTAGGTGCTCTCACAGACGACGATATCGGCGTCGGGTCGAGCGGTCGTCCTCCCCACCAGTTGCTGGGCTTCCGTCTGGAAATCCCCCGTGTAGAGAAGTCTGGTGTCACCGTCGTCGATCAGCACGTGTGCGCTGCCGACGATATGTCCAGCATCGAAGAACGTGACCTCGTAGCCGGCGACCTCGAACGTCTCGCGGTAGCCGTGGGTTTCCGACACCTGGCTCACCCGTGCGACTTCGGCTTCGGTAAACGGACAGTCGTAGGTTCCACCCCGCTGGGTCGGACCGTTCGAGGAGACGCCGTGGAGTTTCAGCGTATCTCGAGCGAGCACCATCGCGAGGTCCCGAGTGGGCGGCGTCCAGTGGATTTCCGGACGGGCGTCGCCAGAAAGCAGCGAGGGGAGCGAACCGACGTGATCGAGGTGACCGTGGCTGACGACGATCGCCTCGGGATCGACATCGCCGACCGGAAACGACGGCGGGTTGCCCGAATCCATCCCGAAATCCAGCAATAGCGTCTCGTCGATCAAGAGCGCGCTCCGACCGACTTCGCCGGCCCCGCCCCGAAACTCGAGTTCCATCTGGCGATCCTAGCCGTTCGAATGGTTTTCGTCCATCGATTCGCTCGGACCGGCGACTTCGGTCAGCCTGATAAGATAGACATCGAGCAGACAGACGAGCAAAACCGCGAGCGGAACGGCGACATCTGTGTAGGTCACCGACTCGATCTGGAGGGCCGTCACGACGAACGGTTCGCCCGGCTCGAAAGCGCCCGACAGCGTCCGTGCGCTCAAAAACGCGAGCGCGAGCACGTAGAGACCGAACCAGGCGACCCCGCGGCGCCACTCGCCGAGATACCAGTGACCGAGACCCGCGACGAGTGCGGTAAACAGGTACGCTGGCCAGGACGGCCGCCCGAGTTCACTCATTGAAGACGAGTACGTCTTCGAACGGGATCCGTGTTGCCCTCTCGAGTCGCTCTCGAGGGGTCGGTCCAGTTCGATCGGCCCCACCTGACCGATCTCCACGGTCTACTTCGTCGGCCGTTCGAGGAGCCACGTCGACCGCCTCGATCGTTTCGAGCGCGGTACGTGCGTACTCGAGTTCGCGCTCGAGTAGTCGGGAGCGCTCCGTCGTTTCCGTAGACGCTTCGCCTGCATCACCGATATCCGGATTCGAGGGAGCGGCTGACATCGCTTCAGCGGATCGCTCCGAAAGAACGCGAATCGCGATCGAACGAGGGTCTTCGGTCGACGAATCGGGCGACTCGAGCGACGCGACCGTAAGCGCACGCGAAAGCGAATAGCCGTACGCTCGGATGGATTCACGAACGGCTTCGGTCGCGCCAACTGCCGTCGCACCGAGTTCGGCGGCGATACCCGCGAGTATCGCATCCGGCGTGGAGACGACTGGTGTGTTCGCCCATAGTTCGGACTCCGTCGGAGTTGCTCGCTCGAGGTCCGCACGCTCGGGGCCGCTACTGGGGTCGAGATACGCCCGCGCCAGCGTGTTCGAGCCGTTCGTGAGGACGCGAAACAGCTGGAGTTGGCCGGCATCGTCGGTGGAGAGATTGCCGATCGAAGCGTGTGCGAACGCGTGTAAATAATCCCCTGCAAGGATCGCCGCGTCTCGGTCGGCCGAACTCGTATAGCGGTCGTGCTCCAGCAGCTCGCTCCGAAGTTGAACGTACCCCTGCAACGCTGCTATCGAGACTGTAATCGCCTCGAGCGTCTGCTCACCGGGGCGTTCGTTCGAGACGGCTCGGCCGGTCGTTCGACAGAGGGAGACCGGGAACGAGTAATCGACCGGCTCGAGCGCATCGAACGCGACCGAACGGACGTCCGGCGAGAGCGCGGGCAGTGTTCGATCGAATCGATCGGCAACCGTGTCTGAAACGGGTGTGGAGGTGTGTTTAGTCATATTCGATCAGCAGCTACTGTCGGCGAGTGGTGGCGACGACTGGTTCGAGGCGGCATCCGAAACGTATTCACCGCGACGATGGGCACGGAAAGACGCTGGTCCGTCCGCTCGCAACCCGACGAACGCTGTCGCGCCAAGCGAGGGGGATCCACGATCGGCGAGGAAAGCGACTCGACCGACTGTCCGACGGAGCCGTCGATCGAGGACTCCGGATCGCTCAGTTGGTCTGTTCATCGCTGTCTTCATCGGTGAATCGATCCGAACCTGTCGGTTCGGTACAGTGTTCGTCGTCCCTTGCCTCAGTTACCTGTTCGTTGTCCAACTCGTTTGTAGCTTCTGCTCCGATCTCGAACGTCTCGAGCTGTTCGTCCGGTCCGAGCGGATCCTCGGTGTGTGATTCCGTGGGGAACTCGACGTCATCGGCGAGAATATCGTCGATAATCCTGTCGACGGCCGCCGATCTGACTCGCTCGAGATAGGCGTCGCCCTCGATCGTAATCTGACGAGTGCGAGCGCCGTCGAAGGAAGCGACCAGCAGGGCGGCGACCGCTTCGTAGTCGTGATCGACGAACTCGCCGGATTCGATCCCGTCGACGAGAATGTTCTCGAGCGTGTTCCGAATCCGATCGTCGCTTTTCTGGAGCTGTTCGCGGTACGTTTCGTTGTACGGCGCTTGCGCTCGCAACTCGAGCATCGCCGTATGAAACGACGTCCGGTCGTCGTCGGGCCCGTACAGAAAGAGGTCGATGAACGTCGCCAGTCGGTCGACTGCCGGGCGAGCCGAGGATGCCTCGACGCGTTCGTCGTGGCGCTCGAGCAGGTAATCGATGAAATCCGCGATGAGATCCTCCTTGGAGTCGTAATGATAGAACAGGAGGGACTTGCTCTTGTCAGTCCGGTCTGCGATATCCTGTGCGGTCAGGTCGGTATACCCGTGGGTACACAACGCGTCGTATGTTGCGGCCATAATCGCGTCGCGAACGTCCGGATCAGTCACTAACTGACTAATTAGTCAGATACGCTCAAAGAGGTTTCGCTTCCATCGGACGTACGGCCGTCTTATCGGTGGTATCGACGGATCGCGAACCGCTCGTAGTCGCCGAACGCGATCTCGAGCGAGCCGATCCACCAGTTCCAGCGCTCGACCGGGGTGCCATCGGGGGCATCCGCCAACTCCGCGACCACGAGTTCGTTCGTCAGTTCGAGATCCACCGTCGCCTCGTAGCGCCCCGAATCGTCGAGGTCGACGGCCTGACGGGCGACGACTCGAGACTCGGCCGTCGTTCCGCCGAAGTTCTCACGAAGCCGTTTCTCGAGGGAACCGGGGTCGATGGGCACGGGCAAAGAGATGGCGTCGCGGTACTTGAGTCCTCGAGTGCTTGGCGTCCCGGGCGTTCGACCTGTACCGACGCTCGAGGCGGTATCACTGACACGCGAAGCCGATCTCGGGGTCGTGCCGCGCCGAGAACACAGTTTCTCGATCTAATCCCCTGCGAGGATCGCCGCGTCTCGACACGGCGAGAAAGAAGACTTCCGCGTATCGGCGTGTTGGTGATCGTGATGTCCACGGCGCTCGATTCGTCGTCCGAGCTACAGCCGGCACCGAGCGTCGCGATCCCGAGCGCTGTCGTCGCGAGTACCGTCGTCTGTGCACGACCGACGCGGTGGCGAAATATGTGATGAAAGGACCCATTTTGGAGAGGTGAAGTGCCACAGACAGGGCTGGGATCGACCACGGAATCGATGCGAGACGTCTGTAATCGCACTCAAACCGGAATGTGGCCGTTCGAGCCGATATCGTCGGTGACCGGCGGGAGAGAACACCAACGGATCGATCCTCGAACCGAGCTCGCCGGTTCGGATTCGACGTATTTTTGACTGCAGGCCGTTTTTCATCGACCATGGCAAGTTTCACTGTCGTTGTTGGCGACCCGGACTCCGGGCTCGCACACCAACTCGAGGCGGACGGACAGGACGCAAATCGATTCCTCGGCAAGTCGATCGGCGACGAAGTCGACGGCTCCGCGGTCGGACTCGAGGGCTACACGCTCGAGATCACCGGCGGCTCGGACGACGCGGGTCGACCGCTCAACGAGACCGTCGCGGGAGCGGACCTGCAGGAAGTCCTGATGAAAGAAAAGCAGACGGGCTACAATCCGGAGCGAGACGGCGAACGCCGTCGTATCACGGTCCGTGGCCGCGAAGTTTCGGACGCCGTCGCACAGATCAACGCCTCGGTCACCGAATCCGGCGACACCGCCGTCGAGGAACTGCTCGCCGAGGACGAGTAACGACAGCACATTCAGTTTTATGGCAGATCGACTTTCGAGTGATCACCCGTCGATTCGGACCGTCAGAGCGACGCTTTCGGAGACCACGACGGGTGTCAGACTGGAGATACCGGGCGAGGAGAGCGGCGACTTTTCGGTCGACGAACTGGTTCGGATCACGCTCGAGGGAACCGAGCGGTTCGCACGCATCGAGCGGGCGCTCACCGGCGATGAGCTCACTATCGAAGGCATCTACGAGACGACGGAGGGTGCTCGCGATCCGCGCGAGGGAACCGACGTTTTCCCCGACTGGTGTGACGACAACACGATTCGAGACGGCGGGTCGGTCCTCATCGACATCATCGAACCGGAGTTCGCCTACGGCCTCCGAAGCCCCGGAGAAACAAACTATTACGACGCTTCGGAGCCGCCAAAGAGTAGTCTATCCGATATCGCAAACGATCTCGAAGAGCCATAGCGGTTCGTTCGACTGTCGAACCGTCGCGACACGGTCGACGCAGATGGCCTCACGGAACGGTCGCGTTCAGAGTCGATAGAGAAACGCGTACAGCAGCAGTCCGAACGCCAAATGCTGGACCATCGTTTCCTCGATGCTCGAGTGAACGTGGTCGGTATCCGTGATGGCGTACTCCTTCGTCCGAATTTTCGAATGCATCGAGAGGATTTCTTCGTCTTCGAGGTCGTGGAGTCGCGGATAGACGGTTCCGGGACTCAGTTCCGTCTCGAACAACGAATCAAGATCCGAGAGAAGTTCCTTCCCGTGTGTTTCACCGTGTAACGAGATGAGCATGAGCAGGATGTCGTCGAGATTCTCCTTGATCAGCGCATCCTCGAAGTGAACGTCATCAGTCTGAAGCACATCGTCGACTTGCGCCATCAGTTCCTCGAACTCGTGCTCGATATCGACCGGTTCTTCGGGTTCGTTCAGTGGTGTTTCGTACGATTCCGACGTTTTGCTTGTAGCAATCACTTTCGACAATTTTGCGAAAAGGGACATGCTATTAGGGGGTTCCTCACGCATTCTCGATCACCATTTTGGGGGGTCCGTGGTTCGATCAATCCACCACCGACCACACATCGTCGATGGGAGCCAGGATTGGAATACAACCACGACTACTGAGTCCGAGGAACGGCCACAGTAT
The DNA here is from genome assembly GCF_055379965.1 of Halostagnicola alkaliphila. NCBI lineage: Archaea > Methanobacteriati > Methanobacteriota > Halobacteria > Halobacteriales > Natrialbaceae > Halostagnicola > Halostagnicola alkaliphila. The sequence continues at coordinate 3,317,914 of NZ_AP043826.1, forward strand.
AAACGACAGGGAACTAACCAGCGAGTGATTCGATAATTCAAATATATCTGAATGTCATAATAACGCGAATATCGTTCGTGAAGAGATCGTGAATGACGGTTTTTCGGCCTGATACGACAATATTGGAGACGGTCGCACGATCAGATGACCAACTCGGATCCGTCCGATCGTTGAATCGAAACCGAACCGGTTCTCGTCTCGACAGTTATTGATCGACCGATCGATCCACCGGTATCCGTCGCCCTGATCGGGATTCCTCGAGCCTCGAGAGCGGCCCGTGCGGCGACGAGATTCTGTTTGCCGATCGACTGACCGCGTTTCTCGAAGTCCATCATTTTCGCACCCCCCGCCAGCTTGGCTTCCATCGCCGAAACCGATCCGCCGACCTCCGCCATCGATTCGATCATGGCTTCGATGCCCGAATCGCCGAACTTCGCCGGATTCGGATCCGGATTGGTAATCTTTTCGATGGAGGGAAGCATGAAGTGCAACAGCCCGGTGACGGCCGCCGACTCGTCGTGAACGACGACGCCGATACACGAACCGAACCCGCTCGAGCGTACCGACTGGTACTCGCTTTGGACCGTCAGCGCGTACTCAGCGATACCGACTTTGAACGCGGATTCGGCGACGCTTTCGTTCGGGCCGGGAACCACGGCTGGGGTTTCGACGCGCGCAGCCTGATGGATCGTCACCGGCTCACCCACCCGTAACGGGTCCGTTCTCGGAGTCGATTTCTTCGATTGAAACGATCGACGGCTAGGTGATTGGTCGTTCGAACGCGAATCGGACTCGCTCACGTTAGTTTGACTCACGAATCCGTCACGAGATTCCGATGCGCCTATCCCTTCAATATAATTATCGGTCATCTGAATAGTGTTTCCGAACGTGCTGGCGAGTACCGAGTAGTACAGTATTCTTGTTTGCACACGGCAAAAGGACTCTGGCCATTACTCTGACATAACGGAGCCGGGGCCAATCAGAGTCTCGAGAACGGCGGCGAGACACAGGGCGGGGCCGCGAGAATTAAGTAGGTGTCTCGGAAACAGGTCAGGACGAGAACGGTTTCAACAGTGGTTGTAGTTGAAATCGGGGGCGAATTTAACGTATGGCAGCACAAGAATACGAGCAAGACGGCGGCGAAGAGGGGTTCGAGGAGTCGAGCGACCAGGAAACGGTCGAGGTTCTGGAGTTCGAACTCGATACTGACGGGTTTTGCGTCGAAATCGGGTACATCGCGGAAATCGTCAACTGCGGGGAACTAACTAACCTGCCGAGTACGCCACCGCACATTGAGGGCGTCCTCAACCTTCGAGACGAGGCCGTGAAGGTGATAAATCTAAAACAGTTACTCGAAGCAGGAGACGCCTACAACGATGAAAAGCTGATCGTCTTCAAGCGAAAGGACGGTGCAGACAGCCGCCTCGGATGGCTCGTCGACGGCGTCAGAGGAGTTCATTCGTTCGCCCCGAGCGACGTAGAAGCGGGGGGAGACGCACCCGGCGTCGAAGGCGTGGTTCGACAGGAAGAGGATTTCGTTATCTGGCTCGATCCGGCACAGATGCGTATCTGAGACCGATGAGTGAGTCGAAACGGCTCGAGCGGTATTCTATTTTCCGTCGTTTCGTCGTCGTTTTCGATTCGGAGAAGTGAGTATTTGACCTGACGACGTCATAGATCGTAGTCCGGTCTCGACGGGCCGTTTTAGACGAAATGGGATCGAAAGGCCGTTTTGTCCTCAACTATCCTCGGTACAGAGGTCCACGATTACGCCTGGTATGTCCTCGATTGCGAGGACCTGCTCGATCGATCCGGTTTCGATCGCCGCTTTCGGCATCCCGAAAATCCGAGACGTCTCCTCGTCCTGTGCGATCGTTCGACCGCCGGCATCCGCGACCGACTGGATTCCAACCGCCCCGTCTTTGCCCATTCCGGTCAAAATCACGCCGACCACGTGATCGTCGATGACGTCCGCCGCCGTTCGCATCGTCGCGTCGACGGCCGGCCTGACGTTGTTGATTTTCGGCGCTTTCGAGAGATCGATATCGATCCGTCCGCGTCGATACCCCGTCACCTCGAGGTGATAGCCCCCCTTCGCGAGGACGGCCTCGCCTGCCGTGATCGTCTCGTCGGCACCGGCCTCGCGAAACTCGAAATCCGTCGCCGCGTCGAGGCGATCCGCGAACGATCCGGTCAGGGCATCCGTCATGTGCTGGACGACGATGACGCGAAGATCGAGACCGGTCGGGAGATTCGCAAGTAGCGTTTCCACCGTCTCGGGGCCGCCCGTCGAGGAGCCGATGAGTAACGTCGTCGTTCGAGTGGAATCGACGGCGGTCGTCGATGACGAACTCGCTCGCGTCGAGGATCCGATCGACGAACGATCCGAGCCGGCGGACGTCGAGGAGCCGGTGCTCGTCCCGGTTCCGACGTTCGACCCTCGAGTCGTCGAACCCACTGTCGACCCGGCAGAAGCCGATGTCGACGAACTCACGCGGGAACTGGACTGCGATGCGCCGGCGATGCGCTCGACGATTTCGTCGGCTCGATCCCAGAGGGAGACCGAACGTTCCTTTCCGCCGGGCTTTCGGATGATGTCGACGACGCCCCGTTCCATCAACTCGAGCGCTTCGTCCGCGTCTTCGTGGACGTGGGCGCTCAGGACGACGATCGGAACCGGGTGGCGTTCCATGATTTTATCGACCGCCCAGTGGCCCCCCTGCCCCGGCATCGAGATATCCATCGTGATGACTTCGACGTCGGTCGATTCGACGAGTTCGACGGCGGATTCACCGTCACTCGCCTCTCCGACAACGTCATGTCCGCGTTCTTCGAGAATCTCGGTGAGAATATTCCGCATGAATGCCGAGTCATCCACGATCCCAACAGTAACCATGTGGCTAACGTTCTAAGGGCGGGTACTAATACTCTTTCAGTGTTTCCATCAGCGCCGAAAAATCAACCAGGGGCACCTGAGCCTGCTCGTCGGCGCGGTAGCCGTGGATGATCCCCTCCAGGTACGATTCGTCGATCGTCACGAGA